>CAVTIE010000001.1:0-102049 GCA_963734735.1 uncultured Gammaproteobacteria bacterium
GATGTCGGTCTCTCCGGCCGCCGGATACTGCGCGGTCGCGCCACGGCCGGCGCGCGACAACTCGAAAATCAGCGGCTCGGGCTTTCGCGTCATGCGCAGAGGCGGCCGAGCGCGCGCGCGTAGCCCTCGATGTCGGACTCGGTGCGCGTCTCGGTGGCGCACACGAGCAGGGCATGCCCGAGATCCGGATAGTCGCGCGCGAGGTCGAAGCCGCCGGCGATGCCCTGCGCTGCTAGCGCTTCGAGGATGGGCGCGACCGGTCGGTCGAGCAGCATGACGGCCTCGTGGAACCGCGGCCCGGCGAAGGCCGCGCGCACGCCGGGCAGCCGGCCGAGGGCGGCGACGAGCTGGCGCGTGCGCTCGATGCAGGCCTGCGCGACCCGTTCGAGCCCCACCGGCCCGAGCAGCGCGAGGTGAATCGTCGCCGCGCTCATCAACAGGCCCTGGTTCGTGCAGATGTTGGACGTCGCCTTGCCGCGCCGGATGTGCTGCTCGCGCGCCTGCAGGGTGAGCGTGAAGCCCGGCTGCCCGTTGGCATCGACGGTGCGCCCGGCGATGCGCCCGGGCATCTGGCGCACGTGCTCGAGGCGGCTCGCCATGAACCCGACATAGGGGCCGCCCGACGAGAGCGGCACGCCGAAGGGCTGCGCATCGCCGCAGGCGATGTCGGCGCCGCCATCGCCCCATTCGCCGGGCGGCACGAGCACGGCGAGCGAAACCGGGTTCACCGCCGCGATCACGAGCGCGCCGTTGGCGCGGGCCCAGCGCGTGAGCGCGTGCACGTCCTCGAGCTGGCCGAAGAAATTGGGTTGCTGGATCACGATCGCCGTGATGTCCTGGCCCGCGTAAGGCGCGAGTGACTCCGCGCGGGTCGTGCCGCTCTTCGGGTCGTAGGGCACTTCCTCGATCGCGAGCCCCTGCCCTTCCGTGATCGCGCGCGCGACACGGCGCCAGCCCGGGTTGACCGTGGTCGGCACCAGGATCCGCGCGGACGTCGATCGTCGATGCGCGCGCACGGCCATCAGGCAGGCCTCGGCCAGGGCCGATGCGCCGTCGTAGAGCGAGGCATTCGACACGTCCATCGCCGCGAGGCCCGCGATCATCGACTGGTACTCGTACATGACCTGCAGCGTGCCCTGGCTCGCTTCCGCCTGGTACGGCGTATAGGCGCTGTAGATTTCCCCGCGGGTCACCAGCGCCCAGACGGGCGCGGGAATGTGGTGCTCATAGGCGCCGGCGCCGATGAAGTTGAGCTGGCGCCCGTCGGCCGCGGCCCGCTCCGCGGCGAGCCGCGAGATTTCCATCTCGGAGAGCGCCTCCGGCACGCCCGGCAGGGAATCGACGCGCAGCTCCTTCGGTATCTCGTCGAACAGGTCGTCGATCGTCCGTGCCCCGATGCGGTCGAGCATCGCGCGGATGTCGTCCTCGGTGTGCGGGATGTAGGGCAATCAGCCTCCGGACGCGACTTCGGCGCCGTAGCCGGCGGCATCGAGCAGCGCCGCGCCCGCGGAGCCGCCCGCGGGCTTGAGGCGCAGGATCCAGCCCTCGCCATAGGGATCGCGGTTCACCAGTTCCGGCTGCGTCGCGAGCGAGGCATTGCCGGCGACGATTTCGCCGGCGACCGGGCTGTAGACATCCGACGCCGCCTTGACCGATTCGACGACCGCGCAGGCGTCGCCCGCGGCGAGCTTGCGCCCGGCCTCGGGGACCTCGACGAACACGAGGTCGCCGAGCGTCTGCTGCGCGTGGTCGGTGATTCCGATCTCGATGCTGCCGTCCGGCAGGGTGCGCAGCCATTCGTGGCTCTTCGTGTAGCGCAGGTCTGCGGGAATCATGCTCATGCAGTTCTCCGTGTCATGTGTCGATGAGTGCGCGGCCGTTGCGGACGAAGGGCGGCTTCACGATGCGCGCCGCGACCGGCTTGCCGCGAATGTCCACCTGGACGTCGCCCGTCGCCGCCGCCGGCAGGCGCGCGAGGCCGATGGAGCGCTCGAGCGTCGGCGAGAACGTGCCGCTCGTCACCTCGCCCCGGCCCGCGGCGCCGGCGGAAACGGCCTGGTGCGAGCGCAGCACGCCGCGCTCGAGCAGGAGCAGTCCCGCGAGCTTACGCGCGGGCCCGGCCTCGCGCTGGCTCGCGAGCGCCGGCTTGCCGATGAAGTCGCGCGTCCCGTCCATCACGACGGTCCAGGCGAGGCCCGACTCGAGCGGCGAGACCGTCTCGTCCATGTCGTTGCCGTAGAGATTCATGCCGGCCTCGAGCCGCAGCGTGTCGCGCGCGCCGAGGCCGCAGGGCGCGACGCCCGCGCCCTGCAACGCCTGCCAGAACTCCGGCGCGGATTCCGAGGGCAGCGCGACCTCGTAGCCGTCCTCGCCCGTGTAGCCGGTGCGGGACGACGAACCACTCGTCGCAGCTGGCCCCGAAGAACGACCCCAGCGCGGCCGCGGGCGCGCGACAGGCTTCCGGCAGGACCGTCGCCGCTTTCGCCCGCGCATTGGGGCCCTGGACCGCGATCAACGCGAGGTCGCGGCGCGGCACGACGGCGACGCCGACCGGCTTCGCGTGTTCCTTGATCCAGGCGAGGTCCTTGTCCGCCGTGCCCGCATTGACGACGAGCCGGAACCAGCGCTCTTCGAGGTAGCAGGCGATGAGGTCGTCGATCACGCCGCCGTCCGGGCGCAGCATGCAGCTGTAGAGCGCCTTGCCCGGCGCCGTCAGGCGGCCGACGTCGTTGGCGAGCAGGCGCAGCAGCAGGGCGCGCGCGCCGGCGCCGCGCAGGTCCACGGTGCACATGTGCGAGACGTCGAACATGCCGGCATCGCGCCGGACGGCGTGATGCTCCTCGATCTGGGATCCATAGCCGACCGGCATGTCCCAGCCGCCGAAGTCGACCATGCGCGCGCCAGCGGCGACATGCAGGTCAAATAGCGGTGTCCGTCGTCCCATCCACGTTCCCGCCTGACCCGCCGCGCGACAGGCCGGATTCTAGCGGAAAGCGCCGGGCGGCACAGGTATAGTCGCCGTCCTGTCCACCCTGGCACCGGAGTCCGGATCATGTTGCGACCGTGGTTGGCGCTGCTCATGCTGGCGAGCGCCGTGGCATTCGTACCCGCACCCGCGGCGGCCGACGCGGCCGCCGATCTCGATGCCCTCTTCGAACGCGAGTGGGAGCGCGACCTCGCGGACAACCCCCTGCTCGCCACCTATCGCGGCGACCGCCGGTATGACGCGCTCTGGCCCGACATTTCCCCCGCCGCCCAGGCGGCGCGGAACGCCGCGGACGCGAAAGTGCTCGACGAGCTTGCCCGCATACCGCGCGACCAGCTCTCCGCTGCCCGGCGGCTCGACTACGACCTGTTCCGCTACGAGTACGAAGACCGCAAGGCGGCGGCGGCCTTCCACCCCGAGTACTACGAGATCCGCGCGCGCGAGGGCCCGCAGGCGCTGAACGAAGTCGCCGAGCTGATGCCGTTCGAGACCGTCGCGGACTACGAGACCTGGCTCAAGCGGCTGGCCGCGATGCCGGCCTTCCTCGACCAGTACGGCGAGCAGCTCAAGCTCGCGGCGGCGGCAAAGCACACGCAGCCGCGGGTCATCATGGAACGCGTGCTGCCGCAACTCGAGGCGCAGGTGCCGGACGACCCGTCGAAGAGCCCGTTCTACGGGCGGTTCACGAAGTTTCCCGACGCCATTCCCGTGGCGGAGCGCGAGCGCCTTTCCGCAGCCGCGCGCAAGGTCATCGCGGAAGACGTCATCCCCGCCTATCGCCGGTTCAACGCGGTCTTCCGCGACGTCTACCTGCCCGCGACCCGCGACACGGTCGGCATCTGGGACACGCCGGACGGACGCGCCTTCTATGCGAACCGCGTTCGCTACCACACGACGACTTCGCTGACGCCCGAGCGCATCCACGAGATCGGGCTCGCCGAGGTCGCGCGCAATCGCGCCGAGATGCAGAAGGTCATGGACGAAGTCGGCTTCAAGGGCGAGCTGACGGAGTTCTTCGAGCACCTGCGCACGGACCCGCAGTTCTACTACAAGACGCCGGACGAGCTGTTCCGCGCCTATGCCTACATCACGAAGGTGATCGACCCCGAGCTGCCGAAGCATTTCGGCAAGCTCTACCGCACGCCCTTCGGCCTGCGCCCGATCCCGGAGCTGAGCGCGCCCAACACGACGACCGCCTATTACCAGGGCCCGTCCATCGACGGCACGCGCCCCGGCTACTACTACGTCAATCTCTACAAGCCGGAGGTGCGGCCGAAGTACGAGATGGAAGTGCTGACCGTGCACGAGGCGGCGCCGGGGCATCACCTGCAGATCGCGCTCGCGCAGGAGCAGACCGACCTCGCGAAGTTCCGCCGCTTCGGCGGCCAGACGGCCTACACGGAAGGCTGGGCGCTCTATTCCGAGCGGCTCGGCTACGACCTCGGCCTCTACAAGGACCCCTACTCGCGCTTCGGACAGCTCACCTACGACCAGTGGCGCGCGGTGCGGCTCGTGGTCGACACCGGCATGCACCACATGGGCTGGACGCGCCAGCAGGCGATCGACTACTTCATGGCGAATGCGGCCAAGACCGAGACCGACATCGTCAACGAGATCGACCGCTACATCGCCTGGCCCGGCCAGGCGCTCGGCTACAAGATCGGGCAGCTGAAGATCCTCGAGCTGCGCGACCGGGCAAAGGCCGCGCTCGGCGACCGCTTCGACATCCGCGCCTTCCACGACACGATCCTGGCGACCGGCTCGGTGCCGCTCGAGATCCTCGAGCGGACGGTCGACGACTGGATCGGAGCGCAGCAGAAGCCGTGACCGACGCGCGCCGCGCCTCGGTCGCGGTTCGCATCGGCGCCGTCACCGTGGGCGGCGGCGCCCCGGTCGTCGTGCAGTCGATGACCAATACGGACACGGCGGACGTCGAGGCGACCGTCCGCCAGGTGCGCGAGCTCGCCGGGGCGGGTTCCGAGATCGTGCGCGTGACGGTCAACACCGACGAGGCCGCGGCCGCGGTGCCCCTGATCAAGGAGCGCCTGCTCGCCGCGGACTGTCCCGTTCCGGTCGTCGGCGACTTCCACTTCAACGGCCACAAGCTGCTCGCCGCGCACCCTGCCTGCGCGGAAGCGCTCGACAAGTACCGCATCAATCCCGGCAACGTCGGCCGCGGCAGCAAGCGCGACCCGCAGTTCGCGGCGATGATCGAGACCGCCTGCCGCCATCGCAAGCCCGTGCGCATCGGCGTCAACTGGGGCAGCCTCGACCAGGACCTGCTGACCCGGATGATGGACGAGAACTCCCGGGCCGCCGAGCCGCTCGATGCGCTCGAGGTGCTGCGCGAGGCGACCGTGGTCTCCGCCCTCGCCTCGGCCGCGCGCGCGGAGGAGCTCGGCCTGCCGCACGACGCGATCGTCATCAGCAGCAAGGTCAGCGGCGTGCAGGACCTGATCGCGATCTACCGCGCGCTCGCCGGGCGCTGCGACTATCCGCTGCACCTCGGGCTGACCGAGGCCGGCATGGGCGCGAAGGGCATCGTCTCCTCGACCGCGGCCATCGCGGTCCTGCTCCAGGAGGGCATCGGCGACACGATCCGCGTGTCGCTGACGCCGGAGCCCGGCGGCGACCGCCGGCAGGAAGTCCGGGTCGCGCAGGAGATATTGCAGAGCCTCGGGCTTCGCGCCTTTCTCCCGCGCGTCGTCGCCTGCCCCGGCTGCGGCCGCACGACGAGCAGCTATTTCCAGGAGCTCGCCCAGCGGATCCAGGACCACGTGCGAGACCGCATGCCGGAATGGAAGCGCGCCTACACCGGCGCCGAGAACATGACGGTCGCGGTGATGGGCTGCGTCGTCAACGGCCCCGGCGAGAGCAAGCATGCGAACATCGGCATCAGCCTGCCGGGCACGGGCGAGCGCCCGGTCGCCCCCGTCTACGAGGACGGCCAAAAGACCGTGACGCTCAAGGGCGATCGCATCGCCGAGGAATTCCAGGAACTGGTGGAACGTTACGTCGCGCGCCGATTCGCGCGCCGGGAGGACTGATGGAGACACTCAAGGAACGCAAGTGCGTGCCCTGCGAGGGCGGCGTGCGGCCGCACGACGCGAAATCTGCGGCCGGGATGATGAGCCTGCTGCATGCCGACTGGAAGCTGGTGGAGGACGGCAAGGCGATCCGCCGCGAACTGAAGTTCCCTGATTTCTGGCGGACGATGAGCTTCGTCAACGCGATCGCCCACATCGCGAACGTCGAGGACCACCACCCGGACCTCGAAGTCGGCTACAACTACTGCCGCATCCGCTATTCGACCCACGCGATCGGCGGGCTCTCCGACAACGACTTCATCTGCGCGGCCAAGGCGGACGCACTGCTTTGAGCCGAAGGGGACGGACCCCTTCAGGGGACACGAACACACCCGAAGTGAAGTCGGCATCCCCTGAAGGGGTCCGTCCCCTTCGTGGCGGTATCGACGCTGCGCATCGGCGAGTGATCTTCGCCTCGTCGCTCGGCACGGTCTTCGAGTGGTACGACTTCTACCTCTACGGCACGCTCGCCGTGTTCTTCTCGGCGCTCTTCTTTCCGCCGGGCAACGACACGGCGGCCTTCCTCGCGAGCCTCGCGACTTTCGGCGCGGGCTTCGCCGTGCGGCCGCTCGGCGCGCTCCTGTTCGGGCGCATCGGCGACCTGATCGGCCGCAAGTACACCTTCCTGATCACGATCGTCGTCATGGGCCTCTCGACCGCGCTCGTCGGCGTGCTGCCGACCTACGCGAGTATCGGGATCTGGGCGCCGGTCCTGCTCGTGACGCTGCGGCTCGCCCAGGGCCTCGCGCTCGGCGGCGAATACGGGGGCGCCGCGACCTATGTCGCCGAGCACGCGCCCCGGGGCAAGCGCGGCTACTACACGAGCTGGATCCAGACGACCGCGACGCTCGGGTTCTTCCTGTCGCTCGCGGTGATCCTCGCCTGCCGCCTCGGCCTCGGCGAGGAGGCGTTTCGCGAGTGGGGCTGGCGTGTGCCCTTCCTGATCTCGGTCGTGCTGCTCGCCGTGTCGGTCTACATCCGGCTGAAGCTCCAGGAGTCGCCGATCTTCGTCGAGATGAAGGCCGAGGGCCGGCTGTCGCGCGCGCCGCTGACCGAGAGCTTCGGGCAATGGCGCAATGCCCGCATCGTTCTCCTCGCGCTGCTGGGCGCGACGGCCGGACAGGGCGTCGTCTGGTACACGGGCCAGTTCTATGCGCTCTTCTTCCTGCAGAACACGCTCAAGCTGGATTTCCAGACGTCGTACCTGCTGATCGCCGCCGCGCTCGTCGTCGGCACGCCGTTCTTCGTGCTGTTCGGGCGGCTGTCGGACCGCATCGGGCGCAAGCGCATCATGGTCGCCGGTTGCCTGATCGCCGCGCTCACCTTCATCCCGATCTTCAAGGGGCTGACGCTGTCGGTGAATCCGGCGCTCGCCGAATTCGAGTCGCGCGCGGCCGTGACGGTTGCCGGGCAGGACTGCCGGTTCCACATCTTCGCGAAGCCCGCGACGCCCTGCGACCAGGCGCGGGATTTCCTGACCAAGGACGGCGTCAGCTATGAGCGCGTCCCGCCCGAGGCGGGGCATGAAGTCGTGACGACGATCGCCGGACGTCGGCTCACGGGATTCGACGAGCCGGCCTACCGCGAGGCGCTGGTTGCCGCGGGCCATCCGGCCGCCGCGGATCCCGCCCGCGTCAACCGCCCGATGGCATTCCTGTTGCTGACGATCCTGATGATCTACGTGACGATGGTCTACGGCCCGATCGCCGCCTATCTCGTCGAGCTGTTCCCGAGCCGCATCCGCTATTCGTCGATGAGCCTGCCGTATCACATCGGCAATGGCTGGTTCGGGGGATTCCTGCCCTTCCTCGCCTCGGCCCTCGTCGTGCTGACGGGCAACATCTACTACGGGCTGTGGTATCCGATCGCGATCGCCGCCATGAGCGGCATCGTCGGCTTCTTCGCGCTGCGCGAAACGAAGGACGTCGACCTCCGCGCCTCCTGAAGGGGACGCACCCTTCAGCGCTGAAGGGTGCGTCCCCTTCAGGAGGGCGGACGGCGTACGGACTCGGCACCTCGCCCGCAATCCCGAGCGCGCGATGCATGAGGAGTCGCTTGAGCGGCCGCGAGGACTGCGCGAGGCCGAGCGCCCCCTGGCGCAGGCGGGACTGCAGGGGATTGCCGCCGGAGAACAGGCGCTTGATGCCGTCGAGCAGGACGATCGCCGGCAGGGCCTCGGCCTTGCGCCAGCGCTCGTAGCGCCGCAGGACCCGGAGCTCGCCCGGATCGTCACCCGCCTCGATCGCGGCGCCGAGCACGTCGACGAGCGCCGCGACATCGAGGAAAGCGAGGTTGATGCCCTGGCCCGGCCAGCGGATGCACCGTGTGCGCAGCGTCGCCGACGAGCGCGACACGGTCCGCCGCATAGCGGCGGGCGTGCAGCAGCCGCAGCGGAAAGGAGGCGCGTGCTGTCGTCGGCTCGAGGCGCCCCAGCACCGACGCGGAGGCGGCCGTCACGCGACCGGAAAATTCGTCCGCGGCGCAGTGCACCAGTTCTTCCGCCAGGTCGGGAAGCGTCGACCAGACGAGCGAAACCCGCCCATCGGCGAGCGGCAGGAGCGCGAGCGGCCCGGTGTCGAGGAATCGCTGCCAGGCGGTCTCGACATGCGGCCGCCCGGGCTGGAGGTGCGCGACTACGGCGCGCTGGCCGTAGTCGGAGCCGCGTGTCGCGATTCCGGCGAGTCGCCGCACCGCCGACCCCGATCCGTCCGCTCCGACCACGAGGCCTGCCCGGTATTCGCGGCCGTCGTCGAGGCCGACGCGCGTTGAATCCCCCGCGGCCTCCAGCGTCGCGAGACCCGCGCGCAGCAGGACGGTCCCCGCATCCTGCGCCGCCGCGGTCAGTGCAGCCTGTACCGTGAGGTTCTCCGCGATGTGCCCGAGGTCCGGCTCGCCGAGTTCCGCCGCGTCGAAGCAGAGCGCGTCGGGCCCGGCAGGATCCATGCGCTCCTCCCAGACCACCATGCGCTGATAGGCGCTGGCCCGCGCCGCGACCGCCGGCCATGTCGCCGGTACGCTCAAGCAGCTGCTGCGATGCGCGCGACAGGGCCGACACGCGGACATCGAGCGGCGAACCGGCCACCGGCATCGAGACCGGCTGCGGCTCGACCAGCGCGATTCGGAGCGCAGCCGTCGCAGGCGTCGCGGACAGCAATGCCGCCGTCCCGGCGCCGGCCATCGCGCCGCCCACGATCACGACGTCGAAGTCCCGTTTCACGTGAGCGGCAGGCCGCGCACGAGTCGCGGCTGGCGGCCCGCGAGCCCCATCGTGCGGCGCGCGAATGCGTGCTTGACCGGCCGGAGCAGGTCGAACACCGCGAGCCCTCCGCCGCGCAGGGCGCGGAGCGGCGCCGAAGGCAATCCAAAGCCGCGGACGAGCGAGTCGGTGAAGCGGATCACGGCGTCGCGATCCGGCGCGCGCCAGGCGGCATAACGCTCGAGCAGCGCCGGCGATCCCGGGTCGCCGCCGTCGGCTTCCGCCAGCAGTTCCGCGAGCATTGCGACGTCGCGCAGCGCGAGATTGAACCCCTGTGCCGCGACGGGATGCAGGGCCTGGGCCGCATTGCCGAGGATCACCGCGCGCGGCGCGGTCAGTCCCTCGGAGCGCGTGAGCGCGAGCGGATACGACTGCCGGCGGCCGACACGCGTGAACCGGCCGAGCCGGAGGCCAAATGCCCGCTGCAGCTCCGCGATGAAGGCGGCGTCCGGCAGCGCGAGCACGCGGGCCGCCGCGTCCGGCGCGAGCGTCCAGACGACCGCCGAACGGCCTTCCGCGATCGGCAGCACGGCGACCGGGCCCGAGGGCGTGAAGCGCTCATAGGCCGTGTAGTCGTGAAAGCGCGTCGTATCGACGTGCGCGACGATCGCGTGCTGGCCGTAGTCCGAGACGCCTGCCCCGATGCCGAGGGCCTTGCGCACCGCGGATTGCGCGCCGTCGGCCGCGACGACGAGGCGCGCGGCAATCGAGCCGCCGCCATCCGTCTCCAGCAGCACGGCGTCGTCCCTGGCCTGCAGGCCACGCACACGCGAGGCAACCAGGGACAGGCGCGGCGCTGCGGCAACGCGCTCGCGCAAGGCCAGGCCGAGCAGGCGGTTCTCGATCGTGTAGCCGAGCGAAGCGATGCCCTGTTCGGCGGCGGTCAGGCTCGCCGTGCCGAAAGCGCCCTGTTCGGAGACGTGAATGCGACGGATGGGCGTCGCCGCGCCGGCGATGCCGCGCCACACGCCGATGCCCTCCAGCACCCGGCGGCTGCCGGCCGAGAGCGCGGTCGTGCGCGCGTCGAAGCTCGGCTGCTCGTCGGCGTCGGGCGCCACCGGCTCGATGACCGCGACGTCGAGCGGCACGCCGGCCAGCGCTGCCGCGAGCGACAGCCCGACCATGCCGCCGCCGGCGATCGCGACGTCGCACCGGAGGGGCCGCGAAGCGCTCACGCGGCCGCCATGAGGCTCTCGATCTCGTCCGGGTCCGTCGGCATGCCGGCCGTGAGCACCTCGGGCTTGCCCGCGGTCACGACGACGTCGTCCTCGATGCGAATGCCGATGCCCCACCATTCGCGGCGCACGCCCTTCGTGCCGGGCGCGATGTAGATGCCGGGCTCGATGGTCGTGACCATGCCCGGCTCGAGCAGCCGCCATTGCTCGCCGACCTTGTATTCGCCGACGTCGTGGACGTCCATGCCCAGCCAGTGCCCGACGCGGTGCATGAAGAACCGGCGATAGGCGCCTTCCTTGATGAGCTTCGGGACGCGTCCCTTCAGCAGGCCGATGCGGACGAGCCCCTGCGTGATCGCGCGCACGGCCGCCTCGTGCGGGTCGTTCCAGTGCGCGCCGGCGCGGACCTTCGCGATCGCGGCTTTCTGCGCCTCGAGCACGATTTCATAGACCGCGCGCTGGCGCTTGCCATAGCGGCCGCCGACCGGGAGCGTGCGGGTGATGTCGGAGGCGTAGTAGTCGTACTCGCAGCCGGCATCGATCAGCAGCAGCTCGCCGTCGCGCATCTGCCGGGTGTTGTCGCGGTAGTGCAGCACGCAGCTGTTCGGCCCGCTGCCGACGATCGGGGGGTAGGAGATGTCGGCGCGGCGCCGGTGGAACTCGTGGAGGATCTCGGCCATCACCTCGTACTCCATGCGCCCGGGCGCGGTCGCCCTGAGCGCGCGGCGATGCGCGCCACAGGCGATCTGGGCCGAGCGGCGCATGGTCGCGAGCTCGGAGCGGCTCTTGAAGAGCCGCAACTCGTGCAAGGGGTGGTCGAGCGCCACGAACTCGTGCGGCGTGTGCAGCCCCTGCTTGCCCTGCGACCGCAGGTGATTGACCCAGCCGATCACGCGCTTGTCGAACTCCGGGTGCGCGCCCACGGTGTAGAAGACCCGCGAGCAGCGTTCGAGCAGGCCCGGCAGTATCTCGTCGATGTCGCCGATGGGAAACGCGTCGTCCGCGCCATAGTCCCTGACCGCGCCGTCGGGCCCGGCGCGCGCGCCGTCCCAGGCCTCCCGCGCCGGGTCGCGGTCGCGCACGAACAGCACGTACTCGCCCTGTGGGCGGCCCGGCAGCAGCACGGCCACGGCCTCGGGCTCGGCAAACGAGGTCAGGTAATAGAAATCGCTGTCCGGCCGGTACGGGTATTCGACGTCGTTGTTGCGGATCCGGACCGGAGCGGCGGGCAGGATCGCGATCGCGTCCCGGCCCATGAGGCGCATCAGCTGCCGCCGGCGCCGCGCGAACTCATCCTGCTGCATGGGCCCTCGCCTCCACGAGCTCGTCCCAGGCGAGCTGGGCACCGGCGCGCACGAATTCGACCAGTTCAGTGTAATCGCCCTCGCTTTCGTCGACGTTGCGCCCCGGCTCGAGCTCCGCGCGCGCGATGTCCGTCAGGTCGCGCAGGAACTCGCCGATGTCGCCCTGCTTCATCACCTCGCCGCCGCTCGCGCCCGAGCCGATGCCGTACAGGAAGCCGTCGCACCAGGCGGCGAGCGCGGCGACGCGATCGGACAAGGGGACCGATTCATCCGGGAGCGCCGGCGTGAACTCGAAGTCCGGCGCGTGCAGCGCCTGGAGCGTCTCCTCGTGCGCCGCCAGCAGCGCTTCGGGCGGCGCGCCGCCGGGAGCCGGCAGCACCCGAGTCTTCCGCCAGGTCGGCGATCCAGGCCTGCACGCCGTAGGCCTTCCTCACGCAGAGCGCTCCGCAAAGAAGTCCGTGGGCCCCGGCGGCGTCGAATGCGATGTCCAGGCCCTCGAGGGCGGACTGAATCTCGCGATGCGTCATCCTGCAAACGGTAGCAGTAATCGGCGGGTCGTGGCAGCATAAGGGCGCCATGGAAGAGTCCAGCAAGCCCGGCCTCGAGCGCGAATTCAAGCGGCTCGAACGGCGCCTCGACGAACTGGTCGGGGTCGTCGCCCAGCTGAAGGAAGAGAACCGCGCGCTGCGCCAGCGCCAGGACACGCTCTCCGCCGAACGGGCGACATTGATGCAGAAGAACGAACAGGTCCGGGCGCGCGTCGAAGCGATGATCGGCCGGCTGAAGGCCATGGAGAGCGGTGCATGAGCGGTGACCAGAGCCGGATCAGCGTCCGGATCCTCGAGAAGGATTACCACGTCGCCTGCCCCGCGGAGGAGCGCGCGGCCCTTCTCGATTCGGCGGAATACCTGAATCGCCGGATGCGCGAGATCCGCGACAGCGGCAAGGTGGTCGGGCTCGACCGCATCGCGGTCATGGCCGCCCTGAACATCGTCAACGAGCTGCTGCAATCGCGCGGCCACGATGAGGGGCTCGAGACCGACCTCGCGGCCCGGATCAAGGCCATGCGCGAGCGCGTGGAATCCGCGCTCACGCGGGGCCAGTCGCTCGGTAACTGATTTGTGGCGCCGCGCGTCGCTGCGCGGGCCCCTGGTTTGGCGCCGCCTGTGGTGTTCGATTCGGGTCTGGAAACCTCTCGACCCTAATGTGAAAAACCCAGGGGCCTGGCTTAGCGGCAGTATTGTGCAAGTCCGCCTCGCAGCGGAAAGCCTTAAGTGCCACGGCCTGCTCCACCTGTTGCTCCGGTTCGAGAGCAACGACCCGGCACGGCACATGCGGGTGGCGCCTCTACCCTTCCGCCATGGATGAGCGACCCGCGCTCCGGCGGCGCCTGCGCGCCGCGCGCCGCGCGGTTTCCGCGGGCGATCGCCCGCACGCGGCCGCGGCCGTCGATGCGGCACTCGCTCGCCTCGGGCTGCCCCGGGCGCATTCGCGCATCTCGGCCTACCACGCCATGGACGGCGAGATCGATCCCTCCGTCGTGCTCCGTCGAGCTGCCGCGCTCGGTTGCGAGATCCACTACCCCGTCGTCACGAGCCTGCGTGGCCGGCGCATGCGCTTCGTGGGGTCGCCCGATCCGGGTTCGACGGGCGCCGTCATCGGCCCGCGCTGGCTCGACCTCGTCCTCGTGCCGCTGGTCGGGTTCGACGACCGCGGCAACCGGCTCGGCATGGGCGGGGGGTTCTACGACCGGCAGTTCGCTTTCCTGCGGAACCGCCGCTGCTGGATCCGGCCGCTCCTCGTCGGCCTCGCATTCGACGTGCAGCGCGTTCCGCGCCTCGCGGAGGCCGCGCACGACGTGCCGCTCTGGGGCATCGTGACGGAAAGCGGCATCTACGGCCCCGCGGCGGCTCGCGCCCGGTGAAATACTGGCTGATGAAGTCGGAGCCGGGCACCTTCGGCATCGACGACCTGGCGCGACGGCCGCGACAGACCTCGCCCTGGGACGGCGTGCGCAATTACCAGGCGCGCAACATGCTGCGCGACGACTTCGCGGTCGGGGACCGCGCGTTCTTCCACCACTCGAGCTGCGAAGCGCCGGGGATCTACGGAACGATGCAGGTCGTGCGTGCGGGACATCCCGAGCAGAAGGACCGGCGGAGATCCCGGCAACCCGCGCTGGTACCAGGTCGAGGTGAAGCTGCTCCGCAAGTTCGCCCATCCGGTCACGCTCGCGATGCTGCGCGAGCACGAGAAGGGCGCGTTGAAGAACCTGATCGTGTTGCGCCGTGGCAATCGACTCTCGGTGATGCCCGTCACCGCCGACGAATGGAAATTCATTCATCGAATCGCGAATGAAGACGTCGACGAAGTGATGTGATCGACGCGCGATGCGCATACCCCTTGCTTGCAATCCCGTCAACCATGTATATACTCCGACCTCGGATTAACCCGACTATGGAGATCCAACATGGCGACCAAGAAGAAGGCAAAGAAAAAGGCTTCGAAGAAGAAGTAAGCCCTTTGCCTGATGGATCGGTGGTTGGCTGATCGAGAGACGACCAACCGCCGGTTCACCAAGATGAAGAGACTGTGCCCGCGCAAGCGGGCACAGTTTTTTGTGGAGCCCGATCATGGACGCCGACTCGAAGAAGAAAGCCGCAGCCGCTGCCGCCCTCGACCACGTCGAGGATGGAATGACGGTGGGTGTCGGCACCGGGTCGACCGTCAATCACTTCATCGCGGCGCTCAGGGACCGGCGCCACCGGATCGCCGGCGCCGTCTCTTCCTCGGAAGCGAGCACCCGCCTGCTGAAGGAAGCGGGCATCGAGGTGAGGTCGCTCAACGACACCGGGGACCTCTCGCTCTACGTCGACGGGGCCGACGAGGCGACCCGGCACCTCGCCCTGGTCAAGGGCGGCGGCGGCGCGCTCACCCGGGAAAAGATCGTCGCGGCGGCCAGCCGGAAATTCGTCTGCATCGTCGATGATTCGAAGCTCGTGGACGTGCTCGGGCGCTTCCCCCTGCCCGTCGAGGTCATCCCGATGGCGCGCTCGCTGGTCGCCCGGAAGCTTGCGGGCCTCGGCGGGAAACCGGTCCTCCGCCCGGGGTTCAGGACCGACAACGGCAATGAAATCCTCGACGTGCACAACCTGAAGATCAGTGATCCCGCGAAGCTCGAGGCGCGAGATTGGCCTCCTCGTCGGGGTCGTCGAGGTGGGCCTGTTCGCGCGGCGCGGGGCCGACGTGCTTCTCGTCGCAGGCGACGGCGGCGTCAGGACGCTCGAGCGCTGAATCGGGCCGGGAGCGCGCGCATGCAGGTGCGTGATAGCGGAATGCCCGATGTCGCGACCTGGGAAGGGTTCTTCGATCCGGACCGGGTTCTCGGCATGCTGGGCTTCGATGGCCGCGCAGATGTCGTCGACTTCGGCTGCGGCTACGGCACGTTCGCGGTGGCCGCTGCGAGGCGCACAGCGCGCGTCGTTTATGCGCTCGACATCGATCCCGGGATGGTCGCGGCCACCGCCGCGCGTGCGAGTTCGCTCGGCCTCGCCAATGTCCGCGCGGTCTGTCGCGACTTCGAGGCGGAAGGCACGGGCTTGCCGGAGTCCTCGACCGGCTACGCGATGCTCTTCAACGTGCTGCACGCGGAGGATCCGATGCCGATGCTGCGCGAGGCCCGTCGCGTATTGCGGACCGGCGGTTCGATCGCCGTCATCCATTGGGTGCATGACGCCGCCACGCCGCGCGGGCCGAACCTCCAAATCCGGCCGCGGCCCGAGCAGTGCCGGGACTGGATCGCCGCACTCGAATTCGAAATGCGGATTCCCTTCGTGGAGTTGCCGCCGTACCACTATGGAGTGGTCGGGGTGCGAACATGATCCGGCGCATCCTGGGTATGGTGGCCGGCATTGCCGTGCTCGGACTGGCATTCGTGTTTGGCGTGTCGGAGTGGCAGATGCGACGCAGCTACGATGCGCCCCTCCTCCCGCTGCGTGCGCCCGTGCCACCCGATGCTGTCGCAGGCCGGCACATGTCGAAGGTGGTCGGTTGCTGGGCAGGCTGTCACGGCAATGAGGGCGAAGGCGGCGTCGAGCGGATCGAAGGCATCCGCAGCATCACCGCGCCAACGCTGTCCCGGGTCCTGTCACGGTACAGCGATGTCGAGCTCGCACGTCTCGTGCGCTACGGAGTGAAACGCGACGGCAAGAGCGCAATTGGCATGGCCTCGTATACCTGGTGGCCGCTCAGCGACCAGGATCTCGTGGACATATTCGCGCACCTGCGCAGCCAACCGGCGAGGCCGGCGGTCCGACGCGAGCTTCAGCTGACGTTCAAGGGGCGGCTCGGCCTTGCCATGGGCGACTGGAAGGTCTCAGCGGAACAGGTCGATCGGTCGATTCCGCGCTGGGGTGAACTGCCCCGCAATACGTCCTTCGAGCGCGGGCGTTACCTAGCAAGCATCGTCTGCTCGGAGTGCCACGGCCTCGACTTCAGGGGATTTGCGCCGGAGGGCGGCCCATCGCTCGCGATCCTTGCAATCTATGACCGCGAGCAGTTCCGTTATCTGCTCCATACCGGCATGCCGATTGACGGCCGCTACATTCCGAAAATGAGCTGGATGTCGAACGTCGATTTCACCGATCAGGAAATCGACGACCTGTACGCTTTCCTGCGTGAGTACCACGGGCTATCAGCGACAGATTGATAGCCGCGCCTCATGTTGGCTTCCGCAAAGCAGGAAAGCCGGCTCGAAGCCGGCTCTCTTGCCTGGTTGGCTGGGGGACTAGGATTACTCGGCCCTTCGCGCCGCCGTCGAACCCAAGGGTTCTCATCCTAGTCGCCCGCAAAATCAAAAGGCCGACCCAGAGGGCCGGCCTTTCGATTTTGTTGGCTGGGGGACTAGGATTCGAACCTAGGTTGGCGGAGTCAGAGTCCGCAGTCCTACCGCTAGACGATCCCCCAAATGCGGTTCGTCCCTGGTCAGAGTATCAGCGCTTGCTGAACTGCGTCCCGCGGCGTGCCTTGCGCCGGCCGACCTTCTTGCGCTCGACCTCGCGCGCGTCGCGCGTCACGAAACCCGCGGCGCGCAGGGGCTTGCGAAGCTCCTCGTCGTACTGGATCAGCGCGCGCGTGATGCCGTGCCGGATCGCGCCCGCCTGCCCGGTGATGCCGCCGCCCTCGACCAGGACGTTGATGTCGAAGCGCTCCGTCATCTGCACGAGCTCGAGCGGCTGGCGGACGATCATCACGCCGGTCTTGCGCCCGAAGAACACGTCGAGCGGACGGCCATTGACCGTGATCACGCCCTTGCCGGGCTTCAGGAACACGCGTGCCGATGACGACTTGCGGCGCCCTGTGGCGAGGTTTGCGCTGGATGCCATGATTCGGGGTCCTTAGAGCTCGAGCTGCTTCGGCTGCTGTGCGGCGTGCGGGTGCGCGGTGCCGGCGAATACGTGCAGCTTCCGGTACATCTGCCGGCCGAGAATCGTTCTTCGGCAGCATGCCCTTGACCGCGTACTCGATCGCCCGCTCCGGGTGTTCGGCCAGGAGCTTGCCGAGCGCGATCGTCTTCAGGTTGCCGAGCTGGCCGGGGTGATGCTGGTAGACCTTGTCACGCTTCTTGTTGCCGGTCACGGCCACCTTCTCCGCATTGATGACGATGATGTAATCGCCACAGTCGACGTGAGGCGTGAATTCCGGCTTGTGCTTGCCGCGCAGCCGCATGGCGATCTGCGAGGCGAGCCGGCCGAGCGTCTTTCCGGACGCGTCCACCAGGTACCAGTCGCGTTGCACGCGCTCTGGCTTCGCGAAAACCGTCTTCATCTTGGGCCCCTGAAAAGGGTCGGGTACGTGAAAGGCCGGCAAGTTTACACAGATGCTTCGGGCTTGCAAAGCCGCCCGGGGCCGCTCGCAAGTCCTTGTCACGGCAAGGGAAGCGATCGGGGTATCGCTATATAATATGCGTCGCATGGACCCACGCGTCCTTTCCCCCCTCGATCGCCTCCTGGAACTGGCCGATACCGGCCTGCGCAGCAGCTTTGCGAGGCCCGCGAGCGCCCGCCCGACCCCGGGAAACCCGGGCATTTCTCCGGCCAGCCCGGGGCGCCGCCGGCACGTGGCCGGTCTCATGCGGGTGAATCACGCCGGGGAAATCGCGGCCCAGGGCCTCTACCACGGCCAGGCCCTCACGGCCCGGTCTCCCGTGACGCGCGAGGCGCTGCGCCGCGCGGCGGATGAGGAAGGCGACCACCTGGCCTGGTGTCGCGACCGGCTGGACGAACTGGGTTCCCGCCCTTCCCTCCTGAATCCGATCTGGTACGCGGGATCCGTCGCGATCGGCGCGCTCGCGGGACTCTGCGGCGACCGCGCGAGCCTCGGATTCATGGCCGAAACCGAAAGGCAGGTGGAAGGGCACCTCGCGGAACACCTCGAGCGGCTGCCCGCGGACGACGAGCGCAGCCGTGCGATCATCGAAAAGATGCAGGCCGACGAGATCGGTCATGGGCAGGCCGCGATCGCGGCGGGTGGCGACGCATTGCCCGAGCCGGTGCCGCGACTCATGCGCATGGCGGCCCGGGTCATGACCGGCACGGCCTACTGGATTTGACCGATGGCCCATTATGTCTTGCGATGGGCGCGTGGCTGTAATACAAGGACGGGCGGAACCAGGGGAGCACTATGGAAGAAACCGTCAAGCAACTGACCGATATCCCGGCGATCAATCGCTTCCTGAGCTATTGCCGCGTGCGCACGGTGCCGTCCAAGACGGCACTGATCCACGCCGGCGACCTCCCTGATGTCCTGTACTACATCATCCGCGGCTCCGTCGAAGTGATGATCGAGGACGAGGACGGCAACGAGATGGTCCTCGCCTACCTGAACAAGGGACAGTTCTTTGGCGAGATGGGGCTCTTCTCGGACAGCCAGCAGCGCAGCGCCTGGGTGCGCACGCGCACGCAGTGCGAGCTGGCGGAGATGACCTATCCCCGCTTCCGGCAGGTCGCCTCGGAAAGCCCCGGCCTCGTGTTCGAGCTGGCGACGCAGCTCGCGACGCGCCTCGACCGCACGAACCGCAAGCTCGGCGACCTGGCGTTCGTCGACGTGACCGGCCGCATCGCGCACGCCATCATGGACCTCTGCGGCGAGCCCGATGCGATGACGCACCCGCAGGGCATGCAGATCAAGGTGAGCCGCCAGGAACTGTCCCGCCTCGTCGGCTGCTCGCGCGAGATGGCGGGCCGGGTACTGAAGGTGCTCGAGGAACAGGGCCTCCTGACCGCGCGCGGCAAGACCATCGTCGTCTTCGGCGCGCGCCCGAAGGTCAAGGCCCGCGCTGCCCCGGAGTTCGCGAAGGCCGCGGTCGCAGCGGCGAAGTAAGCAAAAGGGGACGTCACCTTTAGCGAAGCGACGGCGCAGCAGCTGCGCCACCAGCTTCGCTAAAGGTGACGTCCCCTTCGTCTATTGATCGCCCCGCGCATCGCGCGGATGGTCGCCGCGTAGTCCTTGGTCCCGAATATCGCGCTGCCCGACACGAACGTGTCCGCGCCGGCACGGGCGATGGCGCCGATGTTGTCCTGCTTCACCCCGCCGTCGATCTCGAGCCGGACTTCGCGGCCGCTCGCATCGATGCGCTTGCGGGCTTCCGCCAGTTTTCCCAGCACGGGCTCGATGAACTGCTGGCCGCCGAAGCCCGGGTTGACCGACATGAGCAGCACGAGGTCGACCGATGCGAGCGTGTGGTCGAGCCAGGACATCGGTGTCGCCGGGTTCAGCACGATGCCCGGCCGGCATCCGGAATCCCGGATCAGCTGGATCGTGCGGTCCACGTGCCGGCTGGCCTCGGGATGAAAGCTGATCCAGGTCGCGCCCGCTTCCGCGAACTCCGGCACCAGCCGGTCCACCGGGTCCACCATCAGGTGCACGTCGATCGGCGCGGTGACGCCGTGCTTGCGGAGCGCCTTGCACACCAGCGGACCGATCGTGAGGTTCGGGACGTAATGGTTGTCCATCACGTCGAAATGGACCCAGTCGGCGCCCGCGGCGAGCACGGCGTCCACTTCGTCGCCGAGCCGGGCGAAGTTCGCGGAGAGGATGGATGGCGCGATGACCGGCTGCATGAACGGCGTACTCTACCGCATGCCGCGCGCTTCGCGGACGCGCTCCCAGGCCGACTGGATCGCCTGCGTCTTCTGCTTGGCGACTTCGAGCATGGATTCGGGCAGCCCGCGGGCCACGAGCTTGTCGGGATGGTTTTCGCTCATGAGCTTGCGGTAGGCGCGCTTCACCTCGGCGTCGGTCGCAGTGCCCGCCACGCCCAGGATTTCGTACGCCTCCGCGAGCGCGCCGACGCCGCCCGTCGGGCCGCCGGGCCGGGTCGCCGCCCGCGCGGCCATGGGCGCCCGCCCCGGCGTAGGCCTGGAACCGCAGCAGGGTTTCGAGATGGGCGAATTCGAGCGCGCCGATGCCGATCGCCGCGGCGACGCTCACGAGCTGTCGCCCGCGTCACGCCGGCGAGGCCGTCGCCCAGGAGCGCGGCGCGCATCTGGATCTCGAGGAACATGCGGAGCACGGCCTCGCGGCCACGGCAGACCCGAACGAGCTCTTCGAGCGCGGCAGCCAGGTCGAATTCCGCCGCTTTCCCCTCGGTGTAGTACTGCATCGCCGCGCGGGTATCGGCTTCGCCGAGGTTGAACTGGCTGAAGATCCGCCGTGCCGCGGCGATGTCCTGTTCCGACACGCGGCCGTCGGATTTCGCGACATGGCCCATCACGCTGAATGCCGTACGGAAGAAAGTCGCGCGCACGGTCGCGGGGTCGATGCGCGCCGCGCCGCCGCGCGAACATACTGGTCGTAGAGATGGCCGAGGATCATTCCGAGCAGCACGCCCATCGGCCGCCGCGTCAGGAGGTAGCCGAGTACCGCGCCGATCAGCTTGCCGGTCCAGTTCATCGCGATTCCGTGTTCCTTGACCATTCCGCGCGCGACATGTTAGCAAGTGCGCCCACCGCATGAATTCAGCCGCGCTATTCGAATCGAGTCTCCGGTCCCTTCCGCTGCTCCACCGCGGCAAGGTCCGCGACAACTACGCGATCGGCGACGACCGCCTGGTGATCGTCGCGAGCGATCGCCTGTCCGCTTTCGACGTCGTGCTGCCCGACCCGATTCCCGGCAAGGGTCGCGTGCTCACGGCGATCTCGAATTTCTGGTTCGACCGCACGCGCGCCATCGTCGCCAATCACCTGACGGGCGAGCCGATCGCGCGCTACCTGCCGGACGCGGAGGAACGCGCGCCGCTCGAGGGCCGCGCGGTCGTGGTCCGCCGACTGAAGCCGCTGCCCGTCGAGGCCGTCGTGCGCGGCTATCTCATCGGATCGGGGTGGAAGGACTACCAGCAGGGCGGGCGCGTCTGCGGCATCGCACTGCCGCCGGGACTCGCGCTCGCGGCGCGCCTGCCCGCGCCGATCTTCACGCCGGCGACCAAGGCGGCCGCCGGCCAGCACGACGAAAACGTCTCGTACGAAGAGGTCGAGGACACGATCGGTGCGGGCACGGCCGCCCGGGTCCGCGAGCTCGCGCTCGCCCTCTATGCGCACGCCGCGGAGTACGCCCGCGGCCGCGGCATCCTCATCGCCGACACGAAGTTCGAGTTCGGCCTCGACGAGGCGGGCGAGGTCGTGCTGATGGACGAGGCGCTGACGCCCGACTCCTCGCGCTTCTGGCCCGCGGACGGCTATCGCGAGGGGATCAGCCCGCCCTCCTTCGACAAGCAGTTCGTGCGCGACTACCTCGAAACGCTCGACTGGGACAAGCGCCCGCCCGGGCCGAGGCTGCCGCCGGAAGTCATCGCGGGGACGGTCGAGAAATACCGCGAGGCGGAGCAGCGGCTGACCGGCGTTCAGACGCGCCCCTTCGCCCAGCGCGGATGTGCGCGTGAAGCTCGCGGAGGCCGTCGGTCAGCGCCGCGGGTCCGGGCTGCAGGATGATGGCGGACTTGACCTCGTGCAGCTCGCCGTCGCGGACCGCCGGGACCGCGGCCCAGCCCGGGCGCGCCGCGACGCTCGCCGGCCGGAACTTCTTCCCGCACCAGGATCCGAAGATGATGTCCGGTGACCGGCGCACGACCTCGAGCGGGTCCGCGATGATGCGGTCGCGCCCGAGCGGCATCGCGGCGAGCTCGGCGAAACAGTTCTCGCCGCCCGCGATTTCGACCAGCTCGCCGACCCAGCGTATGGCCGCGATCTGCGGCTCGTCCCACTCCTCGAAATAGACCCGCGGACGGCGCGGCAGGCGCCGGGCATCGGCGCGGACCTGCTCGACGCCCGCCGCCAGCCGCTCCGCGAGCACCGCGGCTTTCGCCTCGCAGCCGATCATGCCGCCGAGCATCCGGATCATGCGCAGTATTTCCGCGACGCTCCGGTGATTGAACAGGTGCACCTCGATGCCGGCGCGTGCGAGCTCCGCCGCGATGTCGGCCTGCAGGTCGGAGAAGGCGAGCACGAGATCCGGCTCGAGCGCACGGATGCGGTCGATCTTCGCGCTGGTGAAAGCCGAGACGCGCGGCTTCTCGCGCCGCGCCCGCGGCGGGCGCACGGTGAAGCCGGAGATGCCGACGATGCGCCGGTCCTCGCCGAGCAGGTAGAGCGTTTCGGTCGTCTCTTCGGTGAGGCAGACGATGCGTTCGGGATAGTCGCCAGGCATCGCCGGACTCTATCAGGACCGCAATTGCGGGCGCATCGGCCCTGTGCCACGCTCGCCCGGTGATCCCGTATTCCGAGCTGCGCCTGCGCGCCGAGCGAATGCTTTTCGACCGGCACGACCTCCCGGTCAAGCCCGCGAACTGGCTTCTCGATCTCCTGCGCTACCCTTTCGCGCTGATCCGCGACCTGCGTGACCGGGGAGCTGAACCTGCGGGCGATGGGACTCGTCTATACGACGCTGCTGTCGCTCGTTCCGCTCTTCGCCTTCGCATTCGCCGTGCTGAAGGGCCTCGGCGTGCACCGCGACCTCGAGCCGCTGATCTTCGAGTTCCTCCGGCCGATCGGGGAGCGGGCCGGGGAGCTGACGACGCAGATGATGGACTTCGTCGACAACGTGCGCGGCGACGTATTGGGTTCGGTCGGTCTCGCCTTCCTGCTCTACACCATCATCGCGACCATCCAGAAGCTCGAGGAAGCATTCAACTTCGCCTGGCACGTCGAGCGCCCGCGCTCGCTCATGCGCCGCCTCAGCGAGTACCTGAGCCTGATGGTCATCGGCCCGATCTTCATCGTCGTGGTCTTCGGGCTCGTTTGGCGCCGTGAGCGAACCATCGGGCCATGGTCTGGCTGACGCAACACGAGCCCTTCGGCGCGATCGTCCGGGGCCTCGGCCTGCTCGGGCCTTACCTGTTTGTCACCGGCGTGTTCACGTTCCTCTACGCATTCGTCCCGAACACGCGCGTACGGCTTCCGCGCCGCGCTCGTCGGCGGCGTCACCGCGGGCGCCCTGTGGGCGGCGAGCGGCGCCGTGTTCACGAAGGTCGTCGCGGCGTCGACGCAGATGGTCGCGATCTACGCCGGCTTCGCGATCTTCCTCGCGGCGCTGATCTGGATCTACCTGAGCTGGCTCATCCTGCTGATCGGCGCGCAGCTCTCGTTCTACGTGCAGAATCCGCGCTATCTGCGGGTCGGCCAGGCTGCGCTCCGCCTGACGAGCGCGCTGCGCGAGCGCCTCGCCTTCACGGTGATGCTGCTCATCGCGCGGAAGTTCGTGGCCGGCGAGCCGCCCTGGCAGCAGCGCGCTCTCGCCGAGGACCTCGAGATCCCGGGCGCCGCGCTCGCGATCGTCGTCGACTTCGCTCGAGCGCGCGGGACTGCTGACGCTCACCGAGGACGAGGAGCTGATCCCGGCGCGCGACCTCGAAAGCATCGGCCTGCACGCACATCCTGAATGCGGTCCGGGACGAGCGCCAGTACGAGGACACGGCTGCTGTGGCGGGCGCGCACGGAGCCCGTCGCGGATGCGGTCGCAAACACCGTGGAGTCCGCGATGCGGGAGCGAATCGCGGGAGATGACGCTGCGCGAGCTGGCGACGCAGCAGCCGTCCTAGTCGAGAACGAAGGGGAACGAAGGGGACGCTCACCTTCAATTCTTGAAGGTGAGCGTCCCCTTCGTTCCCCTTCGTTCTAGTCCCCGGCGATCGTCATCTCGTCGATCAGCAGCGAGCCGCAGTGGATCGCGCCGCGGCGATCCACATCGTCGCCCTGCGCCACGATGCCGAGGAACATCCGCGCAGGTTGCCGGCGACGGTGATTTCGTGGACGGGGCGCGTGACCTCGCCGTTCTCGACCCAGAATCCCGAGGCGCCGCGCGAGTAGTCGCCCGTCACCGGGTTGACGCCCTGCCCCATCATCTCGGTCACGAGCAGGCCCGTGCCGAGCTTCCGGAGCAGCGTCTTCGGATCGAGCATCTGCGCCCTGCACGACGAGGTTGTGCACGCCGCCGGCATTGCCGGTCGTGACGAGGCCCAGCTTGCGCGCGGAATAGGAATCGAGGAGGTAGCCGTCCAGCACGCCGTCGACGACCAGCTCGCGGTCGCGGGTGGCGACGCCTTCGCCGTCGAAGGGCGCCGAGCCGAGCGCGCCCGGGAGGTGCGGCCGCTCGATCAGGGAGATCGCCTCCGGAAAGACCTGCTGGCCGCCGGCATCGAGCAGGAAGCTGCTGCGGCGATACTGCGCGGCGCCGCCGATCGCGCCGACGAAATGGCCGATCAGGCCGCGCGCGAGTTCCGGCGCAAACAGCACCGGCGCCTTGCGGGTCGAGAGCTTGTCCGCGCCGAGCCGCTGCAGGGCCTTTTCGGCCGCCTTGCGCCCGACTTCCTCGATGTCGTCGAGGCTGCGCCAGTCGCGCGCGGCCGTATAGCAGTAGTCCCGCTGCATCCCGCTCCTCGTCCTGTCCGAGCACGACGCAGCTGACGCTGTGCGAAGTGGAGGGATAGCCGCCGACGAAGCCATGGCTGTTGCCGAAGACGCGCAGCTTCCGGTGCGTCGAAACCGAGGCGCCCTCGGAATTCCGGATGCGCTTGTCGTACCGCGAGTCCCGCGGCCTCGCAGCGCTTCGCGAGTTCGATCGCCGCCGGCGCTTCGAGGGCCCAGGGGTGGCAGAGGTCGAGGTCGGGCAGGTCGCCGGCCATCAGCCCGGCGTCGGGCAGGCCCGAGTAATCGTCCTCGGCCGTGAAGCTCGCGATCGACAGCGCCTTCGCGATCGTTTCCTCGACCGCGGCCGGCGCTCAGGTTCGCCGTGCTCGCCGATCCCTTTCGCTGGCCGGCGTAGACGGTCACGCCGAGGCTGCGGTCACGCTGGTATTCCAGGGTTTCCACTTCGCCGAGCCGAACGGTGACCGACAGGCCGGTCGAGATCCCGACCCCCGCCTCGGCCGCGGTCGCCCCGCCGGCGCGCGCCAGGGCGAGGGCGCGCTCGACAACCCGTTCGAGTTCCGCCTGGTCCGGTTGGATTGCCTCGGGCATGGAAGCGCGAATTGTAGGGCCGCGGGGCGGGTGCTAGCATCGCCCAATGCGCCGCCGCGAGCTGCCCGGCGGAGTTCCCGCCGCCGACCAAGGGCGAACTGAAGAACCAGGCCCGGGCCGTCCAGGACCTGGCCGACCGGCTGGTCGCGGCGCCGGAGTCACTCGTCGCCGGCCTCGATCTCCCGGAAAAGCTCGTCGATGCGATCGCCCTCGCGCGGCGAATCACGAGCCGGGCCGCCCTCCTTCGCCAGCGCCAGTTCGTCGGCAAGCTGATGCGCAACATCGACTGCGAGCCGGTTCGCAGCGCCCTCGAGTCGGAGGCGCATGACGCCCGGGCGCTGGCCGCGCAATTCAAGCGCGCCGAACGCTGGCGCGACCGGCTGCTGGCCGAGGGCGCCGCGGCAGCGGCAGGCTTCACCGCCGAATTCCCGCGGCGGACCGGCCGGCGCTCGAGCAGCTCGTGGAGGCCGCGGCTCGGAACGTCGCGACGGCAAGCCGGCCGGCGCCGGCCGCCGGCTGTTCCGTTTCGTGCAGGCCGCGCTCGCAGCGGAGCGTTGACCCGCCCTCAGAGCTTATCGGCCTCCGGGCGCCCGCCGTCGAGCTGCTCGATCGTCTGGATCGATGCCGGCCGGGTCTTCTGCAGCCGGGCCGCAGCCTCTCCGGCCTCGCGAAACGCCCGGAGGATATTGTCCCGCGCGAGCTTTCGCAGCATCTCGTCATTCCAGCCGCGACGGATCAGCTCCGCGAACAGCGCGGGGTAGCGCGAAGTATCCTCGAGCCCGGTCGCCATGGACGAGGGCTCGCCGTAGAAGTCGGCGCCGATGCCGACGTGGTCGATCCCCGCGACGTCGCGGATGTGCTCGATGTGATCCGCGACGTCCGCAATCGACGCCTTCGGCTCCGGGTGCATCGCGGCGTACTTCTTCTTCTCCTCGTCGTACCGGGCGTCGCCCAGCTTGACCCCGCTCGCCGCGGCAAACGCGGCCTGCCAGGCGTCGAAGGCCGCGCCGGTCACGGCATATTCGGAGATGAAGTTCACCATGACGACGCCGCCGTTTCCGGCCACGCGTTTCAGGACTTCGTCCGGGACGTTCCGGATGCTCGGCGTGACGGCCGCCGCATTCGAGTGCGAGAAGATGACCGGTGCCTCCGCGACATCCAGCGTGTCGTTCATCGTCGCAGCCGACACGTGCGAGAGGTCGACCATCATGCCGAGCCGGTTCATTTCCTTGACTACCTCCTCGCCGAATTTTGAAAGGCCGCCGTGCCGCGGCGCTTCCGTCGCGGAATCCGCCCAGTCGTTGCCGTTGAAGTGGGTCAGCGTCATGTAGCGGACGCCGAGCCGGTGGTAGGCGCGCAATGCGCCCAGCGAATTCTCGATCGCATGGCCGCCCTCGATGCCGAGCATCGAGGCGACGCGGCCGTCGCCTGCGGATCGCTCGATGTCCGCGGCGGACAGCGCGAGCGAGAGCGCATCGGGATAGCGCTCGATCATTCGCAGCGCGATGTCGATCTGCTCGAGCTGGATCCGCGCGAAGCCGCGCTTGCCGGTTTCCGGCGAGCTCGGTATCCACACCGACCAGAACTGGCCGCCGACGCCGCCTTCGCGCAGGCGCCCGATATCGGTGTCGCCCGCGGTCCTGCGGTTCAGGTCGTAGGCGACGACATCGCGCGGCGGGGAGCCGCTTTCGCGGATGACGGCCGGCAGGTCGTTGTGCCCGTCGATCAGCCGGTTCTTCGCCAGGAATTCGCGAGCGTGGGCGAGCGCCGCGTCGTCGGCGGGTTGGGCCGGCGCCGCGATGAGGGCCCCGAGCAGCAGGACGGCAAAGGAATGCATCAATTTCATCGGTACTCCCTGGCATGTAGGACGCTGTCTCTGTCCGGCGACAGCGACCGGATGGTCCTGATGACCCGGCGCGCTAGCCTGAACGCGTTGCCCAGCGTATCAAGCATCCCCTGATCTTCGGGCATCACCCCTGCGCCGCACCACTCCCTGTCGGCGCAGGGGAATTTCCCTTCCCTCCCGACCCGTTTTTCCTTGCCAGCCAACGGCTTGTAAACGGACCGAAACCGGCTCCAGTACCCCCTCATGCTAGAATCCCGCGATGAAACCGCTGGTCGGCATCATCATGGGCTCGTCCTCCGACTGGGAAACGATGCGCCATGCGGCGGAGCTGCTGGCCGCCCTCTCCGTTCCCTTCGAGAGCCGCATCATCTCGGCGCACCGGACACCGGACCTTCTCTTCGATTACGCCGGCGGTGCCGAGGGCCGCGGCCTCGAGGTCTTGATCGCCGGGGCGGGCGGCGCCGCCCACCTCCCGGGGATGGCCGCGGCCAAGACGCTGCTGCCCGTGATCGGCGTGCCAATCCAGTCCCGGGCCCTCAATGGCCTCGATTCACTGCTGTCGATCGCGCAGATGCCGGCCGGCGTGCCGGTGGCCACGGTCGCCATCGGCGAGCCGGGCGCGCGCAACGCCGCGCTGCTCGCCGCCGCCATCCTCGCGGGACGCCATCCGCCGTTCAAGGATGCGCTCCGCGCGTTTCGCGAACGCCAGACCGCGGACGTGCTGGCCAAGCCCGACCCGGCGGCCGGCTAGCGAGCCATGCGAATCGGGATCATCGGTGCCGGTCAGCTCGGCCGGATGATGGCCCTGTCCGGAATTCCACTCGGCCTCGACTTTGCGATGTATGACCGCAGCACCGACGTGCCGGGCGCCGCGGTCGCGCCGGTCGTCGCCGGCCGGTTCGACGATCGCCGCCGGCTCGCGCGCTTTGCGCGCAGCGTGGATGTCGTGACATTCGACTGGGAGAACGTCCCGGTCGAATCGGCACGCGCCATCGCGAAGATCCGGCCCGTCTGGCCGCCGCCGCGCGCGCTCGAGGTCGCGCAGGACCGGGTCGCCGAGAAGAAGCTCTTCCTGCGCCTTGGCATGCGGGTCGCGCCGTTCGCGGCGGTCGACACCGAGCGCGACCTGGCCCGCGCGATCCGGGACCTCGGCGCCCCCGGCATCCTGAAGACGCGGCGCCTCGGCTACGACGGCAAGGGCCAGGCGCACATCCGCCGCGCGCGGGATGCGGCCGACGCCTGGCAACGGCTTGCCGGCTCGCCGCTCATCTACGAGCGCTTCGTGGACTTCTCGCGCGAAGTCTCGCTCATCGCGGCACGCGACCGGGCCGGAGCGATCCGCTGCTATCCGCTCGTCGAGAACGAGCACGACCGCGGCATCCTCGCCGAGTCGCGCGCGCCCTGCGACCGGGCGACATTGCAGCGCGCCGCGGAGCGCAATCACCGGCGGCTGCTGCGCGCGTTCGGCTATGTCGGCGTGCTCTGCGTCGAATACTTCGTCGAGCGCGGCCGGCTCGTCGCCAATGAAATGGCGCCACGCGTCCACAATTCGGGCCACTGGACCATCGAGGGCGCCGAGACCAGCCAGTTCGAGAATCACGTCCGCGCGGTCGCGGGCCTGCCGCTTGGCAGCACGCGCGCGCGCGGCCACGCCGTGATGCGGAACCTGATCGGGTCGATGCCGGAGGCGCGAAAAATCCTCAGAGCTGCCCGCGGCGCACTGGCATGACTATGGCAAGTCGCCGCGGCCGGGACGCAAGCTCGGCCATGTGACCATCGTCACAGCGACGCGCGCGGCGCGAGACCGGGCCGCGCGGCAACTGCGACGCGCGTTGATTCCCTAGCCGGAACCGGGACTTGCGCCTGTGCTAGCCTAGAAAGTCACATGTACCTCGAACACTTCCAGTTGACGGAATTGCCGTTCCGGCTGAGCCCGGACCCGGCATTCCTTTACCTGTCGAAGCACCATGCGCGCGCCAAGGCGTACATGGAGTCCACCATCTGGTTCACGGATGGGTTCGTGGTCATCACGGGCGAGATCGGCTCGGGAAAGACGACGCTGCTCGAGACCTTCCTGCGCGAGCTGGAAAAGGACGTCGTCGTCGCCCAGGTGGCGCAGACCCAGGTCTCCCCGATCGAATTCCTCCAGGCCGTGCTGGTCCAGTTCGGCTTCTCGCCGTTCAAGATGCGCAAGGCCGAGCTGATCGCGACCCTCAACCAGTTCCTGGTCGAGCAGTACGCCTCCGGCCGCAAGGTGATGCTGATCGTCGACGAGGCCCAGAACCTCTCGAACCGGGTGCTGGAGGAGATCCGCATGCTCTCCGGGGTCGAGACCACCAAGGAAAAGGTGCTGCGCATCATCCTGGCGGGCCAGCCCGAGCTCAACGAAAAGCTGGACTCGCCGGAGCTGGTCCAGCTCGTGCAGCGCATACGCCTGCGCTTCCACCTGACGGCGCTCACGCCCGAGGAGACGCAGGGTTACATCCTGCATCGCCTCGAGGTCGCCGGCGCACATGGCCGGCAGCTCTTCGCGCCCGAAACGCTGGCCGTGATCTTCCGCTACACCGGCGGCGTCCCGCGCCTGATCAACACCCTCTGCGACACCGCGCTGATGATCGCGTACTCGTCGGAGCAGCCATCGGTCAGCGCGACGGAGCTGAAGGCCGCGATCGACGAGCTGCAGTGGGTCGAATTCGCCGCGCGGACGAACCGGATGCGCGCGGGCATCGCGCCGCCCCCGGCCGTCGATCGCCCTCCCGGGCGGGACGAGGTGCTCGCGCGCATCGTCGTCGCGCACGGCGGCGAGCACGTCGAGGAGCGGCCGCTGCGCATCGGGCGGCTCATCATCGGCCGGACCGCCGACAACGACGTGCAGATCGACAGCAAGTTCGTCAGCCGCCACCATTGCCAGATCACGACGTCGCCCGAGGGCAGCGTGCTCGAGGACCTCAACAGCACGAACGGCGTCTACGTGAAGTCGAAGCGCGTCCGCCGGCATCACCTGAACGACGGCGACGTCATCGTCCTCGGCAAGCACGAGGTCATGTACCTCGACGAGCGCTCGGCGCGGGCGCGGGCGCAGCATCAAGAGCCCACCGGCGATCACGAAGCGATTGAAGAATCCCCGGAATCCACCGGCGAAGAGGACGACGCCCACGCCGCCACCGGCAGCTGACTATTCCTCCACGTCCTCGAAGGCCGCGCCGTAATGGCGCTTCTGGATCCGGTAGTCGCGGCGGCGCAGCGCCAGCACGAGGCCGCCGACGAGCGCGACGAGGCCGAGCAGCGCCACGATCCCCGACCAGTCCGCGACGCGCCAGGCAAATGAGGCGCCGATCGCGGCGGCGCCGATGGCGATGTAGGCGTAAGGCAGGGCTTCGTAGAGCGGGCGCGCGATCCGCATCGTTCAGCCCGTCCCGCCGACCGTCAGCGCATCGACCCTCAAGGTCGGCTGGCCCACGCCGACCGGGACGGTCTGGCCGTCCTTTCCGCAGCTGCCGATGCCCTCGTCGAGCATGAGGTCGTTGCCGACCATACTGACGCGCGTCAGCACGTCGGGGCCGTTGCCGATGAGGGTCGCGCCCTTGACCGGCGCGGTGACCTTCCCGTCCTCGATCAGGTAGGCCTCGCTCGCGGAAAAGACGAACTTGCCGGACGTGATGTCGACCTGGCCGCCGCCGAAATTGACGGCGTACAGGCCGCGCTTGACCGAGCGGATGATCTCCTGGGGATCGTGCGGGCCGGGCAGCATGTAGGTGTTCGTCATGCGCGGCAGCGTCGTGTGGGCGAACGATTCGCGGCGCCCGTTGCCGGTCGGCTTGACGCCCATCAGCCTCGCATTGAGCTTGTCCTGGAGATAGCCCTTCAGCACGCCGTTCTCGATCAGCGTCGTGCAGGAGGTCGGCGTGCCCTCGTCGTCGACGTTCAGCGACCCCCGCCGGCCCGGCAGCGTGCCGTCGTCGACGACGGTACAAAGCGGATTCGCCACGCGCTCGCCGATGCGGCCGGTGAACGCCGAGGTCCCGCGGCGGTTGAAATCCCCCTCGAGGCCGTGACCGATCGCCTCGTGGAGCAGGACGCCGGGCCAGCCGGGCCCGAGCACGACCGTCATCGGGCCGGCGGGTGCCGGCACCGATTCGAGGTTCACGGTGGCCTGCCGCACGGCCTCGCGCGCGAGCCTGAGCGGACGCTCGCCGGCGACGAACTCCTCGAGCGAGTAGCGGCCGCCGGTGCCGGCGTAGCCCTGCTCGCGGCGCCCGTTCTGCTCCACGATGACCGACACGTTCATCCGGACGAGCGGCCGCACGTCCGCGGCGAGCGTGCCGTCGCTCGCGGCGACGAGGACGATCTCATGCACCGCGGCGAGCGTCGCAACCACCTGCTTGACGCGCGGGTCGAGCGAGCGAGCGCGCCGGTCGAGCTCGGTCAGGAGAGCGACCTTGTCGGCATCCGCGAGCGTCGCGATCGGGTCGTCCACGGGATAGAGCCGGTGGCCCGCTGCGCTTCGCCAGGCCTGGACCTGTCCCTTGCCGCCTTCGCGGGCGATCGCGCGCGCGGCGCGCGCGGCCTCGAGCAGCGCGGCCGGCACGACTTCGTCGGAATAGGCGAATCCGGTGCGCTCGCCCGCCATCGCGCGGACGCCGACGCCCTGCTCGATGCCGTGGCTGCCCTCCTTCACGATGCCGTCCTCGAGCGCCCAGTGCTCCTCGCGCGCGAGCTGGAAATAGAGGTCGCCCGCGTCCACGCTCGCGCCGAGCAGCGAGTCGAGCGCCTGCTCGAGCCGGCGCTCGTCGAGTCCCGACGGCGCCAGGATGCGGTCACGCGCGCATTGCAGGGCGTCCGTCGTCATGCGATCACGCGGTGCGCGAGGGCGGGGAAATTTGCGCGCGTCTCGCGCTGGCCCTCGCGGTCGAGCGCCGCCACCACGACTCCACTGCCCCGCGGCTCGCGCGCGAGCACGCGGCCCCAGTAGTCGGCCACCAGGCTGTCGCCGTAAGTCTCGCGATTGTTGTCATGCAAGCCGCTCTGGGCCGCGGCGACGACGAAGCAGAGGTCCTCGATGGCCCGCGCCCGCAGCAGGACTTCCCAGTGCGCGCGGCCGGTCGGGCCCGTGAATGCGGATGGCACGCTGAAGATCTCGGCTCCCTCCGAAACGAGCTGCCGGAAGAGTTCTGGGAAGCGCAAATCGTAGCACACGGTCAGGCCGAGCCTCCCCGCCGGCGTGTCGACGACCACCGGCTTCGTGCCGGCCGTCGCATTGGCCGACTCGCGATAGCCCTCGCGGCCGCCGGGCAGGTCGACGTCAAACAGGTGAATCTTGTCGTAGCGCGCCGCGCGCTTTCCTGCCGAGTCGTACACGACACAGACGTTGGCGGGGCGCGTGTCGCCCTCGACCGCGATCGGCTGGGTGCCGGCGACAATCCACAGCCGGAATTCCCGGGCCATGGCCGCGACGGCCCCTTGCACCGGCCCGTCGCCGTCGCGCTCGACGACCTGCCGCCGCTCGGCCTCGTTGCGGCCCATGAAGCTGAAATTTTCGGGCAGCACGGCGAGGCAGGCGCCGCGATCGCGCGCGAGCGCGAGCAGCCGGCGCGCGGTCTCGAGATTCCGCGTGACGTCGGCGACCGACGTCATCTGCACGGCTGCGACGATGGGCTGGCTCATGACGGTCCTTGCGCTGCCTGGCGGTCGTCCTTCAGCTCGCGGGCCTCGATCCGCTTGACCTGCGGGTCGTCCCAGCTCCCCGTGATGCGATAGTAGCCGCGCGTGACGCCCTTGAGCGGCTCCTTGAATATCTGGGAAAAGAGCAGCAGGGCCGCGCCGACCGCCGGGCCCCCGGCGAGTGCGCCCGCGACGCCGAGCGAAGCGCCGAGCTGGCCCGTGACGACCGCCGTCTGGTCATAGGTCCGGTTCCGCAGGTTCGTGTGGCCCGCAATCCCGATCTCCGCCGCGGAGCCGCGCAGCGTGAGATTGTCGGTGTACGCGTCGCCGTTCGTCAGCGTGAACGTCCCTTTCAGGGTGTCGAATGCGAGGCCTTCCCCGGTCAGGTCGCCGAAGTCGAGGGCGAGACGGCGCGGCAGGTGGGCGAGGCTCATCAACCCGAACACGCGGCCGGCACCCGGCTCGACGGAGGTCAGGCTGCCGTTCGCCGCGGAAATTTCGAGGCTGCCCGAGAGACGCCCGATCGCGCTGACCTCCGGCGCTCCCGGCCAGCTGAGGCGCGCCGAGACGTGGCCCTTCTCCGCCTCGACGAGCGCGCCGACCTGCATCGCGTTGATGAATCCCTGCAAGTCGCCCGTCTCGATGTCGAAGTCGAGGCGGCATTCCGCGGCCTGGTCGCGCACGAGCCAGCTGCCGCGGCCCTCGGCGGTGAAAGCCGGATGATTCATCGTGAAGCGGTTCAGCGTCATTCCGGCCATGCCGCGCGCCATGTCCGCCTGCACGTGCCCGAAGCTGCGCTTGTCGAACACGAAGTCGCGCAGGTCGATCCGGATCGCGGGGAGCTTGCGCGGATCGGGATCGGGCCTGTCGCCCGCGACCGCGATGCGATCGCCGAAGTGCAGCCGGTCGAGGTCGATGACCATCGGCACGTCGCCGGGAAACGTGAAGGGCACCACCACCCTTCCGTTCGCCTGCGCGCCGCTCACGCTCACGTCCCAGGCGCGGTTGCCGGGGCGCAGGCTGCCGCTGACGTTCGAAAATCCGTATCCCAGCACTTCGAGGCGCCCGACCGAGAGGTCCGCGCCGGCGAGCCACTCATGGATCGGGCGGCCGCGCGGTTGGTCCCACTCGAGGTCGAGCACATCCGTCAGGCTCGCGGACTCGACGCGGCCGCTGAGCCACAGGCCCGCGGCACGCGGCAAGGCCGGCGGCGCGCTGCCACCGAATGTCACGATGCCCCGTTCCACCGGCGCTCCGCCGGCGCCGCTTCGCCACTGGAGCTGCGCATGGATATCGCGCCCCAGCGAGCCCTCGATACGTGGCCCGCTCGTGCCGTCGAAGCTCGCGGACAGCGCGAGCGGCCGGGTCGAATCGGCGCGCTTGTCGAACGGCGCGGGCAGCTTCGAGGTGAGCCCCCGCAGGTCGCTGGTCACGCGGGCCGTGCCGCGGGCCGGCTGCTTCGGATCGACGTTGCGCTCGACGTCGAGGGCTGCCTGCCAGTCCGTGCTTCCGGAAAGCCCGGCATTGCGCGGCAGTCGCGCGATGGGTCGCAATGCATTGCCCTGGAGGTTGCCTTGTGCCGTCAAACGGGTCCGGAGATTTCCGCCCTCGAGCGTCGTGGTCTCGATCGCGGCTTTCCAGGACCCGCCAAGCGCCCTGCCCGAGAGCGCGGGCGCATGGATCTCGCGGTTTCGCACCCAGAGGTCACCCGTGATGTCCGTCGCCTCCAGGGCTTGCTGGCGGTGCTTCAGGGTGACGCCGCCGAGGTTCGCCATGACGGTCACCACGCGCCGGTCGAACGCCTTGATCGGCAGGTACATCGCGATCTCGGCGGTCGCCGGCCCGGCAGCCACGAGGTCCGCGAACAGGGCGCCGAAGGACGGCGCGAGCGGCGTGCCCTGCAGCATGCGGATCGCGCGGCCGGCATCCGTGCGCGTGTTGCCGCGCGCCGCAAACTCCGCATCCCGCAGGTCCGCGCTGTTGATCTCCGCTTGCGTGAAGGCGACGCCGCCGATGCTGCCGCGGCTCGCGACCGCGTGCAGGCCGGGGCCGTTGAACCGGAAGTCCGATTCGACGCCCCGGATCTCGGGCCAGCCTTCCGCGTAGTGCAGGTTCACGCCCGACGCGTGGCCTTCTGCGTGAAATACGCCCTCGCCCTCGCGGTACGGAAATCCCCGCGTCGGGCCGGTGATGGAAACGCGGGCTTCGGTCACGCGGCCCGCGCGAAAGGCGTCGTCGAGCCAGCGGATCGTCTTCGGCGTCAGGCGCCCGGTCTGCAGGTAGCGCCAGAGCTGCGTGACGTCGAAGTCCGTCGCCGTTCCCTGGAGGTCCATGAGCGGCAATTCGCCCGGGCGCAGGAGCAGGCGCAGTTTTCCGCGGGCGATGCCGTGCCCGCTGTCCGCCATGGCGTCGTCGAGCCACAGCCGCACGCCGTCGCCGAATCGCTGCCACTCGACCCGCCCCTCGCCTTTCACGATCGCGGCGGGTGCCCGCCATTGTTGCGGCCAGTCGAGCGTCGCGTCGCGGGTCGCGACCTGCACCACGCCGCCGGCACCGTGGCCCTCGAGGGAACCGTCGAAGCCGGTGATGCCCGCCGCCTTTCCGAGCGGGCCAAAGCCGATGTCCGTGAACCGCAGTCGCCCCGTGATGTCCGGCAGCCGCTTTCCGCCCACGTCGGCGACCGCGAGGTCGAGCCCGATCAGTTCGCCGCGTGGCGCGAGCGTCTGGATGCGATCGCGCATCGTGCCCGGCGGCAGCAGCGCCGCGAGTGCGGCCAGGTTCTCGATCCGCAGGTAGTCCGCGCGCGCCGCCACGGTCGCGATGCGTCCGTCCTTGCGCGTGAGCTCCGCCTCGAGTCGCGTCGGGCGCCAGGGCGCGCCTGCCCGCGCCAGCTCGAGGCCCGTCGCCTGCACGGCGATGGTGCCGGCGTCCCGCTGGATCCGGAGGTCGCCCGCGATGCGCGTGAATTCGCCGGACGATCCGGCAAGGCGCAGGCCCGAAAACTGCGGCTGCACGCGCAGGCCCGTCACTTCGCGGCCGCGGCCCCGCGCCGAGACGCGGATCGAGCCGCGGCCGGCGGCCGGCACGGCGAAACTGTCGGGCAATGTCGCCGCCCATTGCTCGAGGTCGAGATTGCGCGCGTCGACACGCGCCCGCCAGCCGACCGAATGCGGTGTCGGCGAGCGGGCCGCCCGCCTCGGCCTCGAAATCGATGAACGAGCCGAGGTGATCCGGCAACTCGACGCGGCCGTTCATGACGATGTCGTCGCCCTTTCGAATGACGTCGATGTTCGCGCCCGTCAGCTGGAACCGGCCCTGCCGGGCGCGCAGGTCGAGGACATCGAGCACGGCATCGGTGACCGCAAAGTGCCCGCGCGGGATCCGGTCGAGCGTCAGCGCGGGGCGTTCATCCTGCCGCTGCGGCAGCGCCGACTGCCCGACCAGCTGGATGCGCCCGTCGGAGGTGATCACGAAGTGGAGGTGCGGGCGAACGAACGCGACGCGACCGACCTCGATGCGCCGGTACCAGAGGGTGCGTGGAATCGAGAGGCTGACGCGGCCCGATTCGGCCGTGACGAGCGGCAGGTCGCCGGACTCCGGGAGCACGCGCGCGCCGCTGAATACGATCTCGGGCCCATGGCGCCCGATGCGCGCGTGAACGGAATCGAACTCGAGCGTCAGCCCCGTGACCTCCCGCACGCGCTCGACCACGCGCTGCTGGTAGCCCGGCAACAGGTCGATGGCGAGGCGGAACGCGCCGATGCCGAGCGCGAGCAGCAGTGCCGAAAGCCCGATGAGCGCGGCCATCCAGCGCCACAGCCTCTGCATCCAGTGTGTCCAGGAATTCATGCGCGGCAGCCTGGCCTCGGTGTCGCAACTTGGACAAGGCCGGAAGAGGCGGCGTTCCGGGTTTTCACGGGGCCTGCCAGCGCCGGACGCCGGCGGCATCGAGGAGCGCCGACGTTTCGAACAGGGGCAGGCCCATGACACCCGAAAAACTGCCCTCCAGCGACGTGAGGAAGACGGCGCCGAAGCCCTGGATCGCATAGGCCCCGGCCTTCCCCGCCGGTTCGCCGCTCGCCCAGTAGCGCCGCATCTCGTCGGCCCCGATCGCCCGGAACGTGACGCGCGTCGCGCTGAATGCCGACCTCGGCGAATTGCCGACCAGCAGCGCGATCGCCGTCAGGACCTCGTGGCTGCGGCCCGAGAGCGCGCTCAGGATGCCGATGCAGTCCGCTTCGTCGGCGGGCTTTCCGATGATCCGCCCGTCGAGCGAGATCGTGGTGTCCGCCGCGAGCACGGGCAGGCCGGCACGTTCACCGAGCACGGCGACAACGGCGCGCGCCTTTTCACGCGCGAGGCGCTTCACATAGTCGTCGGCCCGCTCGCCGGGCATCGGCTCTTCGTCGAGGTCCGCCGCCGTGACCTCGTGCCGCACGCCGATCTGGGTCAGGAGCTGGCTGCGGCGCGCCGAAGCCGACGCCAGGACGATCGAGTCATAGCCCATTGGATCGCGAGGATAGCCCAAGGGCCGGGCAATGACCCGTCAGGCGCGATGGTAGGGATGGCCCTGCAGCAGGCTGTGCGCGCGATAGAGTTGTTCGGCCACCATCACCCGGACGAGCCCGTGCGGCCAGGTCAGCGGCGAGAGCGACCAGCGGAAATCGGCGCGCGCGGACAGGTCGGCGGCGAGGCCTTCCGGCCCGCCGACCAGCAGCGCCAGGTCCCTGCCGCCGGCCATGCGTGCGGCGAGCCAGCGCGAGAGCTCCGCGGTCGTCATCGACTTGCCCGCGACCTCGAGTGCGACGACATAGTCTCCGTCGTGGATCGCGGCGGGCATGCGCGAGGCGAGCCGGGCGAGCGGCACTTCGGTCAACTCGAATTGCAGTCCCCGCCCGAAGCGCCGCCCATACTCGGCGACGCCTTCGTTGATCCAGTCAGGCAGGCGGGTGCCGGCGGCGATCAGCCGGACTTTCACGGGAGACCAGTCAGGCGAGCCGCGGCTCGCGCTTTGCCGGGCGCAGGTCCCAGAGCTTCTCCAGTCCGTAGAATTCCCGGATGCGCGGCAGCATCACGTGGACGATCAGGTCCTGGAGGTCGACGAGCACCCACTCGCCTTCCCGCTGGCCCTCGACGCCGTAGGCGCGGTGACCCGCCTCGCGGCAGCGCTCGATGAGCCGGTCAGCGATGGACTTCACGTGGCGATCGGAGTTGCCGGTCGCAACGATCATCGTGTCGGTGACATCGGTCAGTTTCCGCACGTCGAGGACCTTGACGTTCACGGCTTTCATGTCGTCCAGCGCGGCGACGGCGATCCGGGTGAGGGCGCCAGGTGCACTCCTGGTCTTCTTCTTCTTCGATTTCGTAACGGTCATGCCTTCGTTTCACCTCGCCGGGCGTAGCTGCCCCTGGCGAGGATGATCCTACGCGCCGCCTCGGGCATCAAGTAGCGCGGATCGCGGCCCGCCGCAATGACACCCCGCACGGCGCTGGAGGACAGGTCGAGCTGGGTTCCCTCGCTCACGAAGACGAGTCCCGCGGGCGCGGCCGCCAGGCGGGCAGGATCGTCGCAGCGTTTCCCGCGCAGGAGATCGGCCGCCAGCCCCTCGCGGGGAACCGGCGCCCGCGGCCGGACGGCGATCACGAGGTGCGCGAGCGAGAGCAGCTCGTGCGCGCGATGCCAACGATCGATGCCCGCGAACGCATCCATGCCCATGATCAGCACGATCGGCTGCGTGCCGCGCTCGGAACGAAGCTCCTCGAGCGTCAGGATCGTGTAGGACGGACCCGGGCGCCTGAGCTCACGATCGTCGACCAGAAAGCGGGAATCCTCCGCCACCGCCGCCCGCACCAGCGCGAGGCGCGTCTGTGCATCCGCGAGCGGCGCGGCGCGATGCGGGGGATCGCCCGCCGGCAGGAACAGGAGCGTCTCGAGGCCCAGGATCTCGTGCAGCTCGTGCGCGGTGCGCAGGTGCCCGTAATGGATCGGGTCGAACATCCCGCCGAACACGCCGACGGGACGCATCCGGGCTCAGGCGGCCGGCGCGGCGGCCAGCGGCGCGCCCGCGATCGTCGCGACGAGACCGGTCAGCGAAGTCCAGGGCTCGCCCGGCGCGAGGCCCTTGATCTGGCGATCGACGACCGCGGCCGCCGCGAACATCGGGCCGAGCGGCTTCCCGGCGATTCGCCGCGCGGCCTTCTCCGCAATGGCCTTGTGGCGCTCGGCGGGCGCTCCGTAAGCCTTGCGCTCGACGCCGGATCGCGCGTCGGCGAGCGCGCGCAGTTCGCGGCACAGCACCCAGAGGACGAGCGGCGGCTCCGCCCCCTCGGCGCGCAGGCCCTCGAGTATCCGGAGCGAGCGCGCCACGTCGCCTTCGAGCGCGGCCTCGCCGAGCTGGAACACGTCGTAGCGCGCGCTGTTCGCCACGGCAGCGCGGACTTCGTCGACGCCGAGCTCGCCCTTCCCGTGCAGCAGCGCGAGTTTCTCGATCTCCTGGTGCGCGGCGAGCAGGTTGCCCTCGACACGCTCCGCCAGGAGATCCGCGGCCTCGCGATCGAGGGAAAGGCCGTGGCGCGCGGCGCGCCCGGTGATCCATCGCGGCAGCTCGCCGATTTCCACGGGCCAGGACTGGACCACGACGGCGTGCTTGTCGAAGGCCTTGAACCAGGCGCTCGCCCAGGTGTCCTTCTCGGGCCGCGTCGTCACGACGAGCAGCAGGATGTCGGGGCCGGGGTCCGCGGCGAGCGTAGCCAGCACGGCCCCGCCCTCCTTGCCCGGCCGCGGCGTCGGCATGCGCACTTCGATGATGCGCCGTTCCGAAAACAGCGAGAGCGTCCGCGTCGATGCGAGCAGTTCCGACCAGTCGAAGCCGCGGTCGGTGACGAAGAGCTCACGGCCGGAAAAGCCCTCCGCGCGCGCGCGCGCGCGGATCGCATCCGCGGCCTCGCCGGTCAGGAGCGCTTCGTCACCGGCGACCAGCCATGCGGGCGCCAGGCCCCCGGAGAGCTTGCGCGCCAACTGGTCGGTATTGATCCGCATCGCGCGTCAATTGTAGCCATCGTCGAGCGTCTTCAGGAACGCGACGATGTCGTCGATCTCGGCCGGCGCGAGTCTCGGCGTCTCCCCGGGCTTGCGGTCGTAGGGGGCCTCCGACGTGTTGACCGCGCCTGCGAACGCGGGCGGCAGGTCGTCCAGCTTCAGGACGCCATCCGGGCCGGCCGGAAACCAGTCTTCCGGATGCGTGTCGCGGCGCGCGTAGAAATCGACCGCCTCGCGCAGGTCCGTAAATGCGGCGTTGTGGAAATACGGCGACGTGCGCGCGACGTTCCGCAGGGTCGGAACCTTGAACGCGCCGCAGAGGTCCCCGCGATTCGCCAGGTCCTTGCGCTCCGGCCCGCAGAGGCCGAGGTCGAAGAATGCGGGATCCGAATTCGCGGGCAGGGCGGCATTGCGCGGCAGCCCGACGTTGTCATAGGTGAAATCGGTGAAGAGCGGGGGCGACCCGTCGGCGCCGGGCTTGTTCGGGTGGCAGGCGGCGCAATTGCCCTTTTCGGCGTCCTCGAAGAGCTCGAGGCCGCGCCGCTCCCCGGCGCTCAGTTCGGCCTTGCCCGCGAGCCAGGCGTCGTACTTGCTGTCGAAGCGGTGGAAATCGCGGTGCTCGACCTGGTATTGCGCGATCGCGGCCGCCATGCGCGCGAACGCGCGCTCCGGGTCGTCCAGCGAATCCGCCCCGAAGACGCTGCGGAACCGCGCGGCGGTCGGCGAGCGCGCGAGCCGCGCGATGACGTCCGCGATCGTCGGGTTCGCCATCTCGCGCGCGTCGAGGAAGGGCTGGCGCGCCTGGGCGGCAAGGTCCGGGACGCGGCCATCGCGGAAGAAGCCGCCGAAGGCCGTGCCCTCCTCGTCGAAGCCAAAGGGCGGCGTGGTACTCGCATAACGGATCGACGGGGAATTCCGGATGCCGCGTTGATCGTGATTCGCGCCGCCGACGGAAACGAGGTCCTCGGGCGGCGCCGCGTGGGCGAATTCGGGCCGGTGACAGCTCTCGCAGGACAGACGGCCCGAGACCGACAGCGACGTGTCCTTGAACAATTGCTCGCCGAGGGCGGCGACCGGCGTGAGGCCCGGCGTGGATGGCGCGGGCGTGAACCCTGCGGGTGGCTCGCCCGAACCGCAGGCGGCGAGCAGCAAGCAAGCGGCCAGCGCGAGATTCCGGAGTTGCGGATTCATGGTCATCTTCAAAGGGGACAAGGATCCTAGTGCGAATGATTTGCGTTCACAATGGCAGGATTCAAGGCCCTGTGAGATAGTCCCTGCGCATGAAAACACGCCCGATCATTGCCCTCGGCATGCTGCTTGCCGCGACGGCCGCGCAAGCGGACGACCCCGGCCTTTTCCAGGCCGCATTGCACGGGGGCTATCGCATGGGCGGCAGCCTCGAGGACGCGGACACCGGCACCGACCGCGATTTCGAGGAGAGCAGCAGCTTTGCGCTCGCGCTCGAGCTGCGCTACGGCCAGGGAGACGATCGCTACTACCAGCTCTGGTATTCGCTCCAGGAGTCCGAAGTCGAGGACGCGACGTCGACCTACGACGTGGACATCGAGTACCTGCACATCGGCGGAACCCTGCCCTTCAGCGGGTACGATCGCGTCCAGCCCTATTTCGCCGCGGGACTCGGCGCGACGCGATTCTCGTCATCGGCGGCCGGCGCGGACAACCGCACGCACTTTTCCGGCTCGATGGCGTTTGGCCTTGCCGTGCCGCTCGGAAAGAACGTGGCACTGCGATTCGAGGGCCGCGGCTACCTCACGCTGGTCGATACCGACAGCGCGATCTTCTGCAAGTCCGACACGGCCGGTGGCGTGTGCCGCATCGTCGCGAGCGGCTCCACGATATTCCAGGCCGAGGCGCTCGCCGGCATCGCGTTCCGGTTCTAGGGCGCCCGCGCTCCCGACTTGAGCCAGGCTGCCAGCAGCCGGATCTGCGTCGCGTCGAGGCGGGTGCCGAATGCCGGCATCACGCCATTGCGCCCCGTTGCGATCGACTCGACGACGGCCGCGCGATCGCCGCCGTAGGTCCAGGCCGTGTCGTTCAGCGCCGGTGCGCCGAGCAACGGATTGCCGGCGCCGTCGGGCCCGTGGCAGGCCACGCAAAGCTGCTGGTAGATCGCGCCGCCTGCCGCCGCCTCCGGGCCCGATTCACCGCGCGAAAGGGCCAGCACATGGTCCGCAAGCTGCCCGACGCCCTCTTCGCCCGCCGCCGCGAGCCAGCCGGGCATGGCAGCCTGGCGGCCGGCATGAATCGTCTCGACGATCCGCGCCTCGTCCGTGCCCCATTGCCACGCGGCATCCGTCAGGTCCGGGAACAGCCCGGCCTGGCCGGTGGCGTCGCGGCCGTGGCAGGCGCTGCAATTGGCATTGAAGATGCGCCAGGCGGATCGCATGGCGACCTCGCTCTCGGCCAGCTCCGCGAGCGGCTGCTCGAGGATCTGCCGGCGCTGCGTGCCGAACTGCCCTTCGAAATCGACGAACCGCTCGCTGACCTGGCCGTGCTGCGACCAGCCGAGCGCCCCGCGCCAGGTGCCGAGCGCGGGGTACAGCATGACGTAGACGACCGAGATGACCATCAGCGCGAGGATGAACCAGAACCACCAGAGCGGCGCCGGCTTCGTACCCTCGCGCAGGGTCTCGTCCCAGACCTCGTGCTCGTTGCCGTCCGGGCCGCCGCGATAGACGTCGATCACGAGCCACAGCAGGGCGAGGAAACTCGCGACCGTGATCGTCACGATCCACCCGCCCCAGAACTCGGTGGGCATGTCAGCCACTGCGGTCTTCGTCCTCGAGCGGAATCCGCGATGCGGCGTCGAGCCGGGTGCGACTCGAGCGCAGCGACACCCAGACGACCACGGCGATCATGAAAGCCATCACCAGCATGTCGCCGACGAAGATGAACCAGGTCATGGCTGTGGCTTCCCGTCCATGCTGCGCCCGAGCGATTGCAGGTAGGCGACGACCGCATCGAGCTCGGTCTTGCCTTGCAGTGCGGACGGGGCCGCGGCGATGTCCGCCTCGGTATAGGGGTGGCCCAGTTTCACGAGTGCGCGCATGCGCGCCTGGATGCTTCCCTGGCTGTCCGCCGCATTGCGCCCGAACCAGGGATAGGCGGGCATGATCGACTGCGGGACGACGGCGCGCGGGTCGAGCAGGTGCAGGCGGTGCCATTCATCGCTGTACTTGCCGCCGACCCGATGCAGGTCCGGGCCCGTGCGCTTCGATCCCCAGAGGAAGGGACGGTCGTAGGCGAATTCGCCGGCGCGCGAATAGGGCCCGTAGCGCCTGACCTCGGCAAGCAGCGGCCGGATCTGCTGCGTGTGGCAGGTGCTGCAGGATTCGCGGATATAGAGGTCGCGGCCCTCGAGCTCGAGCGCCGAATACGGCGCGAGGCCCTCGGCCGGGCGCACGCGCGAGCCGTCCGCGACGATCGGCAGGAGCTGCACCATGCCGCCGATGGCCGAGACCAGCAGGATGCCGAAGATCAGGAGCCCGGCATTCCGTTCGAGCCGGCGATGCAGCGACAGCCAGTTCATGCGGGCGCCTGCGCACCGGCGGCCAGGGGCGGCGCGACCAGCACCGTGCGACGGCCCGCGAATGTCATCGCGAGATTCCAGGCCATCAGCACCGCTCCCGCGAGGAAGGCGAGCCCGGCCAGGAATCGAAGCAGGTAGTACGGCTTCATCGCGACCATCACGTCGTTGAAGCTGAAGCGCACCTCGCCGAGCTCGTCCAGCGACAGCCACAGCACGCCCTGCGACACGCCCGCTCCCCACATCGCGAGCACGTAGAGCATCGTGCCCGCGAGGGCGAGCCAGAAGTGGATGTTCGCGAGCCGCGCGCTGTAGAGCGGCGCGCCGGCCATGCGCGGGACGATGAAATAGTAGGTGCCGAAGGTGATCAGCGCATTCCAGCCGAGCGCGCCGGAATGCACGTGCCCGATGGTCCACTCCGTGAAGTGGCTGAACACGTTCACGCTCCTGATCGCGAGCATCGGCCCCTCGAAGGTCGCGAGGCCATAGAACGCGAGAGCGAGCACGATGAACTTGAGCGCCGGGTCGGTCTTCAGCTTCTTCGCCGCGCCGCTGACCGTCATGATCCCGTTGACCATGGTCGCCCAGGACGGCGCCAGCAGGATCAGGCTCATGACCATGCCGAGCGATTGCAGCCATTCGGGTATCGCGTGGTAGTGCAGGTGGTGCGGGCCTGCCCAGATGTAGGTGTAGACGAAGGCCCAGAACGCGACGATCGACAGGCGGTAGCTCCAGATGGGCTGCTCGGCCTGTTTCGGCAGGAAGTAATAGAGCATGCCGAGGAAGCCGCCCGTCAGCAGGAATCCGACGGCATTGTGGCCATACCACCACTGCACGACGGCGTCCTGGGCGCCGGCGAACAGCGAATAGGACTTGCCGAGGGCGACCGGCAGCGCGAGGCTGTTCACGATGTGCAGCATCGCCACGACGATGATGAGCGCGCCGTAGAACCAGTTCGAGATGTAGATGGATTCCATCTTGCGCCGCGCGATCGTGCCGAAGAAGACGACCGCAAATCCGACCCAGGCGGCGGTGATGGCGAGGTCGAAGGGCCACTCGAGCTCGGCGTATTCCTTCCCCGCATTCCAGCCCGACAGGATCGACACGGCGCCGAGGACGATGGCGCCCTGCCAGGCATAGAACACGGCCCAGGCGAGTCCCGGGGCAAACAGCCGGACGTGCGAGGTGCGCTGCACGCTGTAGAAGGCGGTCGCGATCAGCGCGGACACGCCGAAGCCGAATAGGACGAGCGTCGTGTGCGCCGTGCGCAGCCGGCCGAAGGACAATGCCGGCAGGCCGAGGTCGATCGTCGGCCAGACGAGCTCGGCCGCGACGTAGACGCCGGCCGCCATGCCGAGCAAGGCCCAGAAGACGGAGCAGTAGGTGAACGCGGTGACGACGCGGTCTTCGTAGTGCGTCACGTCAGGTTCCGATACGCGGCCCGAGGCCGCTGCCCCACAACGCGACCGTGAGGCCGAGGAGGCTGACCAGCGCGACGAGCAGGTAGGCGATCAGCGCCGATGCCATCAGCATGCCGCGATTGGGGCCGGTGCCCAGCACGACCGGCAGTCCGCGATACAGCAGGTACATGCACCACATCAGCACCGGCACGAGCACCAGCACGTTCAGGAATGCGTGCGGGAACAGGTGGACGATGCTTCCGACCGCGAGTGGTGCGCCGACGATCGACATCAGCGCGAGGCAGCGGCCGAGCGACTGGCTCGCGTCATAGGTCGCGGCCATCCAGCGCGCGATCACCGCGCTGCTCAGGAATCCAGTGAGCAGTGCCCCGAAATAGGCGATGCAGATCGCGCGCACCGTGGGCTCCGGCAGGAATACGGGCTCGACGCCGAGCCGCCAGCCGAACTTCAGGGTGCCGAAGTAGGCGAACAGCGGCGGCAGCAGGCCGAGCCACAGCGCGAATCGGAAAAACACGCGGCCCGCCGGCGGCGATTCGACGGCGACGGCCTGGAACACGCGATTCGGCGTCGTCAGGATCGTGCCGAGCTGGAGGATCGAGAATTGTGCAGGCATCGTCGTGTCCGCCGCGCAGTGTACGTCGAATCGCGTTCGCAGGCCCGGATCGCTAGTATCTGCAGGCGTGAGCCCGCGTCGCCTGCCCTACCCGCCGATCGAACCGCATCGCCATGGGCATCTCGCCGTCGGCGATGGCCACGAGGTCTATTGGGAGGAATGCGGCAATCCGGCCGGCAAGCCGGTCGTGTTCCTCCATGGCGGTCCCGGCGCGGGCTGCGATGCGCGTGCGCGCCGGTTCTTCGATCCCGCGCGCTACCGGATTATCCTGTTCGACCAGCGCGGCTGCGGCCGCAGCCGCCCGCACGCGGGCCTCGAGCACAACACGACCTGGGATCTCGTCGCCGACATCGAAAGTCTGCGGGAGCTGCACGGCATCGAGCGCTGGCAGGTTTTCGGCGGATCCTGGGGCTCGACCCTCGCCCTGGCTTATGCCGAGACGCACCCGTCCCGCGTCACCGAGCTCGTGCTGCGCGGGATCTTCCTGCTGCGAAAGGCCGAGCTCGACTGGTTCTACCAGCAGGGTGCCTCCGCGATCTACCCGGATCGCTGGGAGCAATACCTGGCACCGATTCCGCCCGCGGAACGCGACGACCTCATGCGCGCCTTTCACCGCCGCCTGACCGGAAAGGATCGCCCGGCCGCGCTCGCCGCCGCGCGCGCCTGGGCGGTGTGGGAAGGCTCGACCAGCTACCTGCTGACCGACGACGAGAACGTGCGGCAATGGGGCGAGGACGAATTTGCGCTCGCGGTCGCGCGCATCGAGTGCCACTACTTCGTGAACCGGGGGTTCTTCGAGAGCGAGAGGCAGCTGCTCGACGGAGTCGCGCGCATCCGCCACCTGCCCGCCGTCATCGTGCAGGGCCGGCACGACGTCGTCTGCCCGATGTTCACCGCCTGGGAGCTGCACCGCGCCTGGCCGGAAGCGGAATTCCGGGTCGTCGGCGACGCGGGGCATTCCGGGTTCGAGCCCGGCATCACCGACGAGCTCATCCGCGCGACCGACCGCTTCGCCGATTGAAGGAAATTGAAGGGGACGCTCACCTTCAGCGAATTGATAGTCGACCGACAAAAGCTGCGGCGCTGAAGGTGAGCGTCCCCTTCAATTTCCTTCAATCTTTCAGCACTCCGGCACGTTGACGGCAAGGCCTCCCTGCGAGGTCTCCTTGTAGATCGACTTCATGTCATAGCCGGTCTGGCGCATGGTCGCGATCACCTGGTCGAGCGAGACCTTGTGCGTGCCGTCGCCGCGGAGCGCGAGCCGCGCCGCGTTGATCGCCTTGACCGCGCCCATCGCATTCCTCTCGATGCAGGGGATCTGCACGAGTCCCGCGATCGGGTCGCAGGTGAGGCCGAGGTTGTGCTCCATGCCGATCTCGGCGGCGTTCTCGACCTGGCCGACCGACCCGCCGAGCGCGGCGGTGAGCCCGGCGGCGGCCATCGAGCAGGCGACGCCGACTTCGCCCTGGCAGCCCATCTCGGCGCCCGAGATCGAGGCATTGCGCTTGTACAGCAGGCCGATCGCCCCCGCCGCGAGCAGGAAGCGGTTCACGCCTGCCACATCGTTGACGGCGCGGAACCTCGCGTAATAGTGCAGCACGGCGGGCACGATGCCGGCCGCGCCATTGGTCGGCGCCGTGACGACCTGCCCACCGGCGGCGTTTTCCTCGTTCACCGCGAGCGCCCAGGCATTGACCCATTCCATCGCGTCCGCGCGACTGTGCGGCGCTTCGGCCTCGAGCGCGCGCTTGAGTTGCGGGGCGCGACGCGGCACCTTGAGAACGCCCGGCAGCACGCCCTCGGCGGCGAAGCCGCGCTCCACGCAGCCCTGCATGACGCTCCAGATGCGGGCGAGCTTCGAGTCGATTTCGACGTCGGTACGCAGCGCGCGCTCGTTGATCCGCATCAGGCCGTCGATGGAAAGGCCGGCACGCTCGCATTGCACGAGCAGCTCGTCGCCGTTCGCGAATGGCAGGGGCAGCTCGACACTCGCCGCGCTGCCCGGCGCAACGCCGGAATCCCCCTCGCGCTGCACGGCGCCGCCGCCGATCGAGTACATCTCCTCCGTCAGCAGCGTCCCGCCCCCGGCATCCCGCGCCGTGAACCGCATGCCGTTCGAGTGGCCGGGCAGCATCTGGTCGCGGTGGAACAGGAGGTTCATCGGCTCGTCGAATGCGATCTCATGGCGGCCCAGCAGGCGCAGGCGGCTGCTCCCGCGAATGCGCGCGAGCGTCGGCTCCATCACGGCCGGATCGAGCTCCGAGGGGTCATTGCCCTCGAGGCCGAGCAGGATGGCCCGGTCCGTGCAGTGACCGAGGCCGGTCAGCGCAAGCGAGCCGTAAAGCTGGACGAAGACTTCCTTCGTCGCCGCGAGCGCGCCACGCGACTCGAGGTCGAGGACGAAGTACCGCGCCGCGAGCATGGGACCCATCGTGTGCGACGACGACGGCCCGACGCCGACCTTGAACACGTCGAAGACGGAAAGGTTCACAGCGCCGCCACCCGGCGCAGGATCAGCGTCGCGATATCGTCGGCGAGCGCGATTCGCAGCGATTCCTCTTCGTGCTCCTTGGCGAGCACCGCCGTCTCGTCATAACCGTAGTCGCGGGTCAGCCTCACGCGCTGGCGCGCGATCAGCTCCGAGGCGCCACCCGTGACCGAGAACTCGGCAATGTAGTAGACCTCGTATTCGCCCGGCTTGTTGTCCGCCGTGACGGAGAGCACCTCGCGCCCGGTTTCATCGACGTGCAGGCGGATCACCGCGGTCGCCTCGGCCGCATTGGCGGCGGGCACCGCGCCGGCCGCATCGAGCTGCGCGACGAGCGCCGCATACAGCGGGGTGAACCGGTCCGCGCCTTCGATGTAGGGACGGGCCATGGATGCGGGCAGCGGCGTCTGCCCGCGCAGGTGGAAGCCGCAACCGGATGCCACGGCAAGCGCCAGCACGACGACGGGCCAGGCGAGGCGGCGCATCAGGTCACGACGTTCACGAGCTTGCCCGGCACGTAAACCAGCTTCCGCACGGGCTGGCCGGCGACAAATTTCGCGACGGCGGGATCCGCGAGCGCGGCCTCTCGCGCGATCGCCTCGTCGGCGCCGGCCGGCACTGGAATCCGCGCGCGAAGCTTGCCGTTGACCTGCACCACGATCTCGATCGTGTCCTGCACGAGCGCGGACGGGTCGGCTGCCGGCCAGCGCTCGTCGACGATCGCCGAATCGTGACCGAGCGCCCGCCACATCGCGTGCGCCACATGCGGCACGAAGGGCGAGAGCATCAGGACGACGAGCTCGAGCGCCTCCTGCATGACGGCGCGGCCCTGCGGCGTTTCGTCCTCGAACCGCGTGAGCGAGTTCAGCAATTCCATCACGGCAGCGATCGCGGTGTTGAATGTCCGCCGCCGGCCGATGTCGTCGCCGACTTTCACCAGCGCCTGGTGCACGAGGCGGCGGAGCTCGCGCTGCGGCGCGGCCAGCCCCGCGACGTCGGGCCTTGCGGCCGGCCCGCCGTCGACATGGGCATGGACGGTCTTCCAGACCCGCTTGAGGAAGCGGAAGGCGCCTTCCACGCCCTCGTCCGACCATTCGAAGGTGTGTTCGGGCGGCACGTTCGACATCGTGAAGAGCCGCGCCGTGTCGGCGCCGTAGCGGTCGACCAGGGCCTGCGGATCGACGCCATTGCGGCGCGACTTCGACATCGTGCCGATGCCGCCGTAATCGACCGGCTGGCCGTCGGCCTTCAGCACGCCGCTCCTCGAATCGCCCTCGCCCTGCGCCGTGACTTCGGCCGGGTTGAAATACGTGACCCGGCCCGAAGCCGGCTTCCGCAGCCAGATCTCGTTCAGCACCATGCCCTGCGTCAGCAGCCGGCGGAACGGCTCGTCGATCGTCGTGAGCCCGCAGTCGCGCATGACGCGGGTCCAGAAGCGCGAGTACAGCAGGTGCAGGATCGCGTGCTCGATGCCGCCGATGTACTGGTCGACCGGCATCCAGTAGGCCGCGCGCCCGTCGACCATCGCGCGGTCATTCCCGGCGGACGCGAAGCGGAAGAAGTACCAGGACGAATCCACGAACGTGTCCATCGTGTCCGTCTCGCGGCGCGCGGCGGCTCCGCACTTCGGGCAGCGGCAATCGAGGAAGGCCGGCGTCTTCGCGAGCGGGTTGCCGGAGCCGTCGGGGACGAGGTCTTCCGGCAGCCGCACCGGCAGCTGTTCGTCCGGCACCGGCACGTCGCCGCAGGCCTTGCAGTGAATGATGGGGATCGGGCAACCCCAGTAGCGCTGGCGCGAAATTCCCCAGTCGCGCAGCCGCCAGACCACCTGCTTGCGGCCGAGGCCCTTCGCCTCGAGGTCCCGGGCGATGGCGTCGGTCGCGGCCTGGTAGTCGAGACCGTCATAGGCCCCGGAATTGACGCAGCGCCCGTGCTCCGAGTACCAGGGCTGCCACTCCGCGGTCGAATAGGGACGGCCGCCGACGTCGATCACCGGCAGGATCGCGAGCCCGTACTTCTTCGCAAAGGCGAAGTCGCGCTCGTCGTGGCCCGGCACGCCCATGACGGCGCCCTCGCCGTAGGCCATCAGCACGTAGTTGCCGACCCACACTTCGACTTCGGCGCCCGTCAGCGGATGCCGGACGAAGAGGCCCGTCGCGACGCCCTTCTTTTCCATCGTCGCGAGGTCCGCTTCCATCACGCTGCCGCGCCGGCACTCGTCGACGAATTCGCGCAGCCCCGGGTCGCGCTTCGCGGCGAGCTCCGCGAGCGGATGCTCGGCCGCCACCGCGACGAATGTCACGCCCATGATCGTGTCGGCGCGCGTCGTGAACACCTTCAGCTCGCCGCGCTCGCCGCCGACCTCGTAGGGGAAGGACAGGTTGACGCCTTCGCTGCGCCCGATCCAGTTGGCCTGCATCGTGCGCACGCGCTCCGGCCAGTCCGGCAGCTCGTCGAGCGCGCCGAGGAGCTCGTCCGCGTAGCGCGTGATCCGCAGGTAGTACATCGGGATCTCGCGCTTCTCGACCAGCGCCCCGGTGCGCCAGCCGCGCCCGTCGATGACCTGCTCGTTCGCGAGGACGGTCTGGTCGACGGGATCCCAGTTCACGACGCCGGTCGTCTTGTAGGCGATGCCGCGCTCCAGCATCCGCAGGAACAGCCACTGGTTCCAGCGGTAATAGTCCGCGTCGCAGGTCGCGAGCTCGCGCGACCAGTCGATGCCGAATCCGAGCGCCTTGAGCTGCCCCTTCATGTGCGCGATGTTGTCGCGCGTCCAGCGCGCCGGGGCGACGCCGTTCTCGATCGCGGCGTTCTCCGCCGGCAGTCCGAACGCATCCCAGCCCATCGGCTGCAGGACATTGCAGCCCTGCATCCGCATGAATCGCGCGAGTACGTCGCCGATCGTGTAGTTGCGCACGTGTCCCATGTGCAGGTGGCCGCTGGGATACGGGAACATGCACAGGCAGTAGTACTTCGGCCGCGCCGCGTCCTCGCGCGCGACGAACGCGCCGGCCGCGTCCCATTCGCGCTGGACGGCGGCCTCGATTTCCTGCGGCTCGTAACGGTCTTTCATCGAACCCGGAAGGATACCCTACCTATCCTTCCGTTCCCGCTGGCGGGCGACCCCGAAGGCGACGAGCAGCAGGAAGCACAGCGACAGGATCGGCCAGTTGCCGGTGCGGGCATAGGGCGTGAGGCCGGTGCGGGGCTCGACGGCGTGCTTCAGCACGCCGGGCACGAATTGCGGGAGCTGCGCCGCAACTCTTCCGTCAGGCGCGATGACCGCCGTGATCCCGTTGCTCGTGGCCCGCATGAGCCAGCGGCCGGCCTCGCGGGCGCGAAATCGCGCCATCTGGAGCTGCTGGTGCGGCGCGGACGAATCGCCGAACCAGGCGTTGTTCGTGACATTGACGAGCAGCGTCGCGCCGGGCAGCACGGCGAGCTGATCCGACGCATAGGCGTCCTCGTAGCAGATGGTCGCAGCGAGGCGCTGGCCGCCGGACTTCAGCGCCGGCTGGCCCGCGCCGCCCGGCGTCATGTCGTAGTACGGCAGGCTGTTCAGCCGCATCCAGCGGCGGACGCCCTCCGGCACCGGGAAGAACTCCCCGAATGGCACGAGGCGGCGCTTGTAGTACCAGCCATCGCCCGCTTCGCTCATCGAAAACAGGCCGTTGCGGATCTCGCCGCTCTCGAAGTCGAAGCGCAGCAATCCCAGCATCACGTCGGACCCGTGGGCATGGGATTCCCGGCGGATCGACTCGAGGTAGACCTCCGCCTCGTGCGCGAGCACCGGCACCGCGGACTCCGGCCAGACGATGATGCGTGCGCCGAGCGCCCGGCGGTTGAGCTCGCGGTAGGTCTCGAGCGTCTTCGCGCGATTCTCGGTGAGCCACTTCTCGTCCTGCGGTATCGCGCCCTGGAGGAGCGCGATGTCGATCGGCTCGCCGGCCGGCCTCGTCCACTCGCGGCCGGAGGCCGCGTAGCCTCCCAGCCAGAAAGCGAGCACGATTGCGAGCGCCGCGAGGCGCGCCCGGCCGGGATGGCGCAACAGGACGACGACTGCCGCCGCCGTGGCGACGGTCGCAAATGTCACGAGATGGATGCCGCCGAGCGTCGTGAGCGCGGCCAGCGGCGTGTCGCTCTGCGCGTAGCCGAGTTCGAGCCAGGGGAATCCCGTGAACAGCCACCCGCGCAGCCACTCGAGCAGCGTCCAGGCCGCGGGAAAGAGCAGCAGGAGCCGCGGGGCCGAGGCATCGGGCGCGACCCGCGCGACCACGTGGCCGAGCAGGGCGTAGTACGCGCCCTTGATCGCAAGCAGCGCGCCCACCAGGAACGCGGCGAGCCAGGCCGGCGCCTGGCCGAAATCGTGGATCGCCGTGTAGATCCACCAGGTGCCGGCGCCGAAGAGCGCGGCGCCGAAAAAGAACCCCGTGCGCGCCGCGTCGCGCGGCGAGGCGAATTCCCACAGCAGGAACAGGATCGCCGGGCCGGCGATCGCCAGGTAGAAATGGCCGAACGGGGCGAATGCGAATGCGGTGCCCGCGCCGGCGGCCGCCGCGATCCATTCGCGGTGCCGCAGCATCACCGAAATGACGCCTACCGGTTCCGCCACTCAGGCTCCGCGCGCTTCGCCGGGGCGCGCGGGCACCGGTTCGGGCGTCGTGACGCGCAGCTGGTCGATGCGGCGCCGGTCGGCCCGCAACACCTTGAACTCCAGGCCTTCCATGGTGACGGCCTCTCCGCGCCGCGGCAGGCGGCCGAACTGGTGCATGACGAGGCCGCCGATCGTGTCGTACTCCTCGTCGCTGAATCGCGTCGCGAAGTGCTCGTTGAACTCCTGGACCCGGGTCAGCGCCTGCACGATGAACTGGCTGTCGCCTTCGCGCCGGATCGTCTGGTCCTCGTCGGTGTCGTACTCGTCGGCGATCTCGCCGACGATCTCCTCGATCACGTCCTCGATGGTCACGAGGCCGGAGACGCCGCCGTACTCGTCCACCACGATGGCCATGTGATTGCGGCTGACGCGGAACTCCTTGAGCAGCACGTTCAGGCGCTTGCTCTCCGGGACGAACACCACGGGCCGCAGCACTTCCCGGATGTCGAAGTTGCCGCTGGCGCCCTCCGCAAAGTAGCGCAGCAGGTCCTTTGCCAGGAGGATGCCGACGATCTGGTCGCGGTCGTCGCCGATGACCGGGAAGCGCGAGTGGCCGGATTCGATCACGGCCGGCAGCAGGCTCTGCGGGCCGGAATCGCGCTCGAGCACGACCATCTGCGAGCGCGGGACCATGATGTCGCGCACGTGCAGGTCCGACACCCGCAGCACGCCCTGGATCATGGCGAGCGCATCGGCATCGATCATGCCGGCGCGCGCCGCCGCGCGGAGCAGCTCGACGAGCTCGGCGCGGTCGCGCGGACCCTTGTCCGTCAGGCGACGCAACCATCCCCCGGCCTTGCGCTTCGCCATCGTTCAGTCTCCGTACGGGTCCGCGATGCCGAGGCGGGCCAGCAAGGCGCGCTCGCGCCGCTCCATGCGCTCGGCGTCCGCCGCGCGCGCATGGTCGAAGCCGAGCAGGTGCAGCGTGCCATGGATGATCATGTGCGCCCAATGGGCCCCGAGCGGCTTGCCCTGCTCGCGCGCCTCGCGCGCCACCACGGGCGCGCAGACGACGAGGTCGCCCAGCTGCCGGTCGCGGACCGACGAAGCCGCGGGAAATGACAGCACGTTCGTCGGCTTAGGCCGGCCGCGCCAGCGCCCGTTGAGCTCGCGGCTTTCGCGGCTGCCCACGACGCGGATGCCGAGCTCGCCGTTCCGGCCGCCGGCGGCGAGCAGCGCCCAGCGCCGCAGGCTCGCGGGCGCAGGCGCCCACGGCCGGCGGGTCCGGTAGCGGAGCACGATCGAGAGCGTCATTTGCCCTCGCCGCCCGCGCCCGACTCGCGCTCGTAGGCCTCGACGATCCGCTGCACGAGCGGGTGGCGCACGACGTCCTTCGCGGTAAAGCGCGTCACCGCGATTCCGGAGACGCCGTCCAGTACCTCGAGCGCGTGGCGCAAGCCCGGACTGCCGGTGGGCCGGCAGGTCGGTCTGCGTGATGTCGCCGGTGACGACCGCGCGCGAGCCGAAGCCGATGCGCGTCAGGAACATCTTGATCTGCTCGACGGTCGTGTTCTGGGCCTCGTCCAGGATGATGAAGGCCTCGTTCAGTGTCCGGCCGCGCATGAAGGCGAGCGGCGCGATCTCGATGATGTTCCGCTCGATGAGCCGCGCGACGCGGTCGAAGCCGATCATCTCGTAGAGCGCGTCGTACATCGGCCGCAGGTAAGGATCGATCTTCTGCGTCAGGTCGCCCGGCAGGAAGCCGAGGCGCTCGCCCGCCTCCACGGCGGGCCGCACGAGCACGAGCCGCCGCACGCTTTCGCGCTGCATGGCCTCGACCGCGCAGGCGACCGCGAGGTAGGTCTTGCCGGTGCCGGCCGGCCCGATGCCGAAGGTCAGGTCGTGCGAGCGGATGCACTGGAGGTATTGCTGCTGGTTGGCCCCGCGGCCGCGGATCAGGCCGCGCAGCGTTTCCACGGCGTGCTCGTCATGCGCGGGCTGCCCGCCCATGCCGCTTTCCTGGATCGCGAGGTGCACGTCCTCCGGCGACACCGGCTGGCTGCCGGCGCGCTCGTAGAGCGACCGGAGCACCGCCGCGCCCGTGGCGGCATTCGCGCCGCGGATCGAAAACCGTCCCGAGCGCCGGCGTATCTCGATGCCGAGGCGGTTCTCGAGCTGGTGCAGGTTCTCGTCCAGCGGGCCGCAGACCGACGCGAGCCGGGTGTTGTCCTCCGCGCCGAAATCGACGCTCGACTCGGGGGCCGCGTTCAAGCGACCAGCCGGCCGCGCAGGGAATTCGGCCGCGCCTCGGTGATGTGGACGCGGGCGAAATTGTCGATCAGCGACGGCGGCCCGTCGAAATTGACCCAGCGCATGTTCTCGGTGCGGCCGGCGAGCTCGCGCGCGTCGCGCCGCGAGGGCTTCTCGACCAGCACGCGCTGCGTGCTCCCGACCATGGCCGCGCTGATCTTCCTGGCCTGGCCATTCAGTTGCGCCTGGAGCCTCTCGAGCCGTTCCTGCTTCACTTCGTGCGGCACCTCGTCCGGCAGGGAGGCGGCGGGCGTGCCGGGCCGCCGGCTGTAGAGGAAGCTGAAGGACTGGTCGAAGCCGACCTCGGCGACGAGGTCGAGCGTCTGGCGGAAATCCTCCTCGGTCTCGCCGGGGAAGCCGACGATGAAATCCGACGAGAGGCTGATGCCGGGGCGCACGGCCTTGAGCCGGCGGATCTTCTGCTTGTACTCGAGCCGCGTGTAGCCGCGCTTCATCAGCGAGAGGATCCGGTCCGATCCGCTCTGCACCGGCAGGTGCAGGTAGTCCGCGAGCTTCGGAACCTCGGCATACGCATCCACCAGCGCATTCGTGAACTCGAGTGGATGCGAAGTCGTGAAGCGGATGCGCTCGAGGCCGTCCTGCCGCGCGACATGGCGGATGAGGGTCGCGAGGTCCACGAGCGTGCCGTCCGCCGCGGGACCCCGATACGCATTGACGTTCTGTCCGAGCAGCGTGATCTCGCGGACGCCCTGGCGGACGAGCGAGGCGACTTCGGCCATCACCTGCGGGAACGGACGGCTCATTTCCTCGCCACGCGTATACGGCACGACGCAGAAACTGCAGTAGCGGCTGCAACCCTCCATGATCGAAACGAAGGCCGTGGCGCCGGTCGCGCGCGGCTCGGGCAGGCGGTCGAACTTCTCGATCTCCGGGAACGAGACGTCGACCTGCGGCTCGCGCGTGGCGCGCAGCGCGGAAATCATCGCCGGCAGGCGATGGATCGTCTGCGGGCCGAACACGAGGTCGACGAAGGGGGCGCGATCGAGGATGCCCTCGCCCTCCTGGCTCGCGACGCATCCGCCGACGCCGATGAGGAGGCCGGGACGGCGCTGCTTCAGGATCCGCCACTGCCCGAGGTGGGAGAACACCTTTTCCTGCGCCTTCTCCCGGACCGAACAGGTGTTCAGCAGCACGACGTCGGCCTGTTCCGGATCGGCGGTGAGTTCGAGGCCGTCGGATTCGCGAAGCACGTCCGCCATTCGCGCCGAATCGTATTCATTCATCTGGCAGCCGAAGGTCGATATGTAGAGTCGGCCGCTCATGTCCCGGGTGGGCGCTCCAGATGGAAAAAGGGCGCCTAGGGTACCGGTTTTGGCCGTCCCGATGAAGCGCCGACCCGCCCAAGGCGGGTGGTCGTCGTCATCATAAATATATGATTTTATTTATCTTTTCTTCGAGCGACCGAAGGTTCCGGTCGCCACGAAATCGGAGGGGCGCAGGTCGCCGATCACGAACCGGCCCGTCGCCGTGATGCGGGCACCCTGCGGCAGGGTATCCGCCATCGTCCGCCGGCGCGCCATGTGCACCGAATATTCGAGCTCGTGCAGGAGCGCGGGCCTGGAGTAGTAGTAGCCCTGCCCGGCCACGCAGCCGAGCTCGATCAGCTCCCGCTGCTGTTGCTCGAGCTCGATGCCCTCCGCAACCACCTCGAGGCCGAGCGTCTCGCCGAGCGTGATGATCGCGCGCGCGAGGCCGCTGCCCTCGTCGAGGTTGCCGAGCTGCTCCACGAAGGAGCGGTCGATCTTCAGGATGTCGATCGGGAACCGGTGGAGGTACGACAGCGACGAGTAGCCCGTGCCGAAGTCGTCGATCGCGACGCGGACACCCAGCTTTTTCAGGCGGGTCAGGTTCGCGAGGACGTCCTCGCTGTTCTGCATCAGCACGCTCTCGGTCAGCTCGATCACGAGGCAACCCGGATCGATTCCGGAGAGGCTGAGCGCCTTCTGCACGTCCGCGCAGATGTCGGACTTCGACAGCTGCACGGCCGAGACGTTGACGCCGACCCGCACCTGGCGCCCCTCCGGCAGGCGGGCCTGCCAGACACGCACCTCGCGGCAGGCCTGGGCGAGCACCCAGCGCCCCAGCACCACGATCTGCCCCGATTCCTCGGTGACGGGAATGAATTCCGCGGGAGCGATCAGCCCGCGTCTCGGATGCTGCCAGCGCACCAGGGCCTCGACGCCCGTCAGGTATCCGGAATGCAGCTCCACGATCGGCTGGTAATGCAGGAGGAACTGTCCCTCTTCGAGGGCCTTGTCGATCTCGGCCTCGAGCTCCTGGCGCTTGCTCGCGGCGCGCTGCATCGCGGGCTCATAGACGGTGTAGCGGGCCTTGCCCTGGGCCTTGGCCGAATACATCGCGACGTCGGCGTTGCGCATCAATTCCTCGACGCCGTCGTCCGGCGTCGCGAATGCGACGCCGACGCTCGCCGCCACGCGCATGTCCGCGCCCGGCAGGTCGAGCGTTTCCTGGAGCGATTCGACGATGCGCGAGGCGATCTCGACCACCTGCTCCCGGCCCGTCAGGTTCTCGAGCAGCACCGCGAACTCGTCGCCGCCGAGCCGCGCGACCGTGTCGCCGTTGCGGGTCGCCTTGACGAGGCGCTGAGCGCTCCGGTGCAGCACTCGGTCGCCCTGGGCGTGACCAAAGGAATCGTTGATCCTCTTGAAATTGTCGAGGTCGACGAACATCACGGCGAGTGCGCGCCCGTTCCGCTTGCTGACGGCGACTGCGTGCTCGACGCGGTCACGGAACAGCGAGCGATTGGCGAGCAGCGTCAGCGGATCGTGGAACGCCATGCGCTTGAGCTGCTCTTCCATGCCCTTGCGATCGGTCGTGTCGCGCAGGTTCAGCAGGCGCCCGCCGATCGCGGGCTCGGAATCCATGTTGGTGCCGTGGATTTCCACGACGCGCTGCCGCTCGTCCCCGCGCGGCACGTGGGCCTCGAAATGGGCCGACGCGCCGTCCGACGCGAGGTCGCGGACGAGGAAATCACGGAGGCGGGGACGGTCGTCGAATGCGAGCAGCTCCTCGAGCTGCTGGCCGATCAGGTCCGGCGGCGCGAGGCCGAAGATCCGTTCCGCGGTGGGTGTCACGTAGCTGATCCTGCCGTCCGCCGTCACGATGGCGATCACGTCGGCCGTGTTCCGGATGAGCGCGGTGAAGCGGGCCTCGGCCGATCGCGTCGCGAGGCCCGTCTGGACGGCGACCGCGAACGCGGTCGCAATCGCCTGTCGCGCGAACAGCAGCCCGGCGGCGATGCAGACGACCCAGGCGATGAGGACCGCCGGGTCGCTCGGGCTGCCGGAATGAAGCATCAGCAGGGCATAGCCCGCCAGCATGAGGGCGCCGTACGGCATGAGCGCCGCGAACGGCGAGCCGCGCTCCGCGGCGTCCATGGGCGGCGCGCGCCGCTCGGCGCGCAGGTAGTCGAAATGGGCGGCGATTGCGAAAGCCGCGATCGCGCCGAGATGAAGCGGACCCGCGAAGTGCGAGACGCCGCCTGCGGCGGCCGCATTCGCCTCGAGGAGGCGCGCGCCGATCAGGGCCGCGAGCGCGATCGCGAACGCGGCGAGGCCCGGCCAACGCTGCCAGTCCGAACGGCGCAGCAGCAGGATTGCCGCGAGCACGCCGATGACCACGTCGAGTCCTACCGTCCAGGAGCCGCGTGCGGGCAGCGCATCCGGCGGCAGGTCGTGCGGCATGGCGAGCCACTGGACGCTGCCCACGCAGATCGCCACCAGGATCGCCTCCAGCCAGAATTGGGGACCAAAGGATTTTCCGCGGGTCGAGAGCAGGAAGCCGACCGCGGCAATTGCCATGCAGGGGAAGAAGGCAAACTGCAGGAGGCTTGATGCCAGGTGCACGGCAGGCAGGTCGAAGGAGCGCGACGCGGGCGACGCGAGCGTGGCGGCCAGCTGGGCGCCGAGCGCGAGCGCCAGCCAGCGCCAGGCACGGCGTCGTTCGGATGGGAGCTCAGGCAGCTCCGAGGCGCGGCAGGCGACTGAAATGGCGGCGAAGGTTGCTGCAATGCCCGTGAATTGCGCGACCCATTCGTTGCCGGCCGTGACGCCGGAGATCGCCGCGACGGCGGCGACCAGGGCGATGACGATGGCGAGCAGCACGAGCCAGGCCGCCGAATGGTCGAACCATGGCGTCAGGGTTTCGCGCAGCACACTGCCAGGTGGCTGGTTTCGGTCCAGCTCCATCGCGCCGCTCTCCTGTCTTTCGGGCGCCTGGATGGCTTCGCAGGAAACCCGAAAAATCGGCCTGATGGTGACTTAATGCGGTGCGGGCGGACGCCAAGCACATCACATAAAGCGGGCGTGCCAGTTTGAAAGTGTGACGCAGTGCCGAGCCTGGGGGACTGGCAACACGTCAGGAGGGGACAGTCCACCTTTAGAACGGCCGCGTTGCGGCCGTTCTAAAGGGGACAGTCCCCATTAGAAAGGTATGTCGTCGTCGAAGGATTCGGCGACGCCGGCAGGCTCCCCGCGGGAGACCGGCTCTTCGGTCCGCTGCGGGGCCCGATCGGCGCCAGCGCTCGATCCGCGGTCGCTCGACCCGCGGCCACCGAGCATATTCATCTCATTGGCGATGATCTCGGTCGAGTAGCGGTCATGACCTTCCTTGTCCTGCCACTTGCGCGTGCGGATGCGCCCCTCGACGTAGATCTGCGAGCCCTTGCGCAGGTACTCGGCGGCGATCTCGGCAAGGCGGTCGAACATCACGACGTTGTGCCACTCCGTCGCTTCCTTGTTCTCGCCGGTCTGCTTGTCCCGCCACTGTTCGGAAGTCGCGACACGCAGGTTGACCACGGCCTTGCCGGAGGGCATGGCGCGCGACTGCGGGTCCTGCCCGAGATGGCCGATGAGGATGACTTTATTGACGCCGCGTGCCATGGCTTGCCCCGAATTCTTGTGGATGGCTCATTGTAGTCGTGCGCCCCCTGCCCGCGCACCGTCAATTGCCCCGGATTGCCGCGATTCTGAGGCCGCCGCCCAGGGCAACCAGCAGGCGACGGCCAGGGCGGCGAAAAGGAAGATTCCCGGCAGGTCCCACCGGGACCCGAGCAGGACGCCACCGGCCAGTCCCCCCGCAAAGGCGCCCGCGAACTGGCAGGTGGCGAACACCCCGATGGCGGTTCCGCGCGATGTCTCGGCGGCCATTTCCGTCAGGGACGCCGGCAGCCTCGATTCGAGGAAATTGAAGGCGCTGAAATAGAAAACGAGCGACGCGACCAGCCAGCGGGGGTCGGCATGCAGCCAGGTCAGGGCCGCCAGGGCCAGGATCAGCAGGCAGACCGCCGCGGCCATGACCTGCCCGCGCCGGCGACTGCGCTCCGACCACAGGACCAGCGGCACCGTCAGGAAGAGCGAGGCGGCAAAGACCAGGAGGTAGGTGCGCCAATGGTCCGCGGCCGCGACCCCCTGCAGGTCGCGAAGGACGTGCGGCACTGCGATGAAAGTCGCCGTGAGCGTCAGGTGGAGCACGAAGACGCCGGCGTAGTGAGGCAACAGGGCGCGGGTCACCGCGGTCTTCAGGCTGCCGCGCGCGGGAGCCGCGCCGCGCCGCGCTTCCTCGGCCGGCAGCGCGAACCGGACGAGCAGCAGTGCGACCGCGCCGAGCGCGCCGATCAGGCCAAACACGCCTGCGACCCCGATCATGCCAGCGAGCAGCGGACCGGCGACGAGCGACACGACGAATGACAGGCCGATGCTCATGCCGATGGCGAACATCGCGCGCGTCCGCGACGCGGGCCGGGTGAGGTCGGCGAGCAGCGCCATCACCGGCCCCGAGACCGCGCCGAATCCCTGGACGACGCGCGCGACGACGAGCGACCCGGCGCTGCCGGCCACCGCGCCGAGCGCGGAACCCGCGATGTGCAGGACGAGTCCGGCAACGATCAGCGGCTTTCGCCCGATGCGATCCGACCACGCTCCGAATGGAATCTGCATCAATGCCTGCGTCAGCCCGTAAGCGCCGACGGCCAGGCCCGCGAGGAGCGGCGTCCCGCCGGGCAGCGATCCCGCATGCAGCGCGAGCACGGGCAGCAGCAGGAACAACCCGAGCAGCCGCGTGGCGTAGATCGCGGCAAGGATCGCCACGACGCGACGCTCGGCAGGCAGGAGTGCCGCGCCGGATGGCAGGGCCACTGGAGATCCCTTTGCGATGCCCGGAACGGGCGCGGTATTCTATCAGGCTGCCCCGATGAGCCAGACAATCCACATCCGCGGCGCGCGCACGCACAACCTGCGGAGCATCGACCTCGAGCTGCCGCGCGACCGCCTGATCGTATTCACCGGGCTCTCCGGCTCCGGCAAGTCTTCGCTCGCCTTCGACACGATCTATGCCGAGGGACAGCGCCGGTACGTCGAGTCGCTGTCCGCCTATGCGCGCCAGTTCCTGTCGATGATGGAGAAGCCGGACGTCGATTCGATCGAGGGCCTGTCGCCCGCGATCTCGATCGAGCAGAAGTCGACTTCGCACAATCCGCGCTCGACCGTCGGCACGGTGACGGAAATCTACGACTACCTGCGCCTGCTGTACGCGCGCGCCGGCATCCCGCGCTGCCCCGACCACGGCCTCGACCTCACGGCCCAGACCGTGAGCCAGATGGTGGACCAGGTGCTGGCGCTGCCCGAGGGGACGCCGCTCGCCCTGCTCGCGCCGGTCATCTCGGCGCGCAAGGGCGAGCACCTGCAGGTCATCGAGGAGCTGCGCGGCAAGGGGTTCGTGCGCGCGCGCGTGGACGGGAAGTTCGTCGAGCTCGATGCGACGCCGAAGCTCGAGCCGAAGCGCAAGCACTCGATCGAGGCGGTCGTCGACCGCCTGAAGGTCCGCGCCGACCTCCAGCAGCGGCTCGCGGAGTCCTTCGAGACCGCGCTCCGCCTCGGCGAGGGCGTCGCGCGCATCGCATTCCTCGACGAGCCCAGGCGCGAGGAGCTCGTCTTTTCGGACAAGTTCGCCTGCCGGACCTGCGGCTATTCCCTGTCCGAGCTCGAGCCGCGGATCTTCTCGTTCAACAACCCGCACGGCGCCTGCCCGGGCTGCGACGGCCTCGGCGTCAAGCAGTTCTTCGACCCGGACCGCGTCGTCGCCCAGCCGCAGCTCTCGCTCGCGAACGGCGCGGTGCGCGGCTGGGACCGGCGCAACGCTTACTACTACCAGATGATCCAGGCGCTCGCGGACCACTACCGCTTCGATCCCGAGGTCCCCTACGGGAAGCTTCCCGCGCGCGCGCGCGAGGTGCTGATGCAGGGGAGCGACGGCGAGGAAATCGAGTTCCGCTACTTCGACTCGCGCGGCCGCACCGTGAAGCGCAGGCACAAGTTCGAGGGAATCCTGCCGAACCTCGAGCGGCGCTACCAGGAAACGGAGTCGCTCGCCGTGCGCGAGGAGCTTGCCCGCTATCTCGGCACGCGCCGCTGCCCGGAATGCGACGGCGCGCGGCTCACGAAAGCCGCGCGTTTCGTTTTCGTCGGCGGCGCGTCCCTGCCGTCCATTTCCGCCCTGCCCGTCCGCCGCGCGCTCGCGTTCTTCGGCGAGCTCCGGCTCGACGGCTGGCGCGCCGACATCGCGGCCAAGATCGTCAAGGAGATCACGGATCGCCTCGGCTTCCTCGTCGACGTGGGGCTCGACTACCTGACCCTCGACCGCAGCGCCGAGACGCTCTCCGGCGGCGAGGCCCAGCGCATCCGCCTTGCCAGCCAGATCGGCTCGGGACTTGTGGGCGTCATGTACATCCTCGACGAGCCCTCCATCGGGCTGCACCAGCGCGACAACCAGCGCCTGCTGGACACGCTGCACCGGCTTCGCGACCTCGGGAACACGGTCATCGTCGTCGAGCACGACGAGGAAGCGATCCGGCAGGCGGACCACGTCGTGGACCTTGGTCCCGGCGCAGGCGTCCACGGCGGCCGCATCGTCGCGCAGGGAACGCCGGCGCAGATCGAATCGAGCCCGGCGTCGCTGACGGGCCAGTACCTGTCCGGCCGCAAGCGCATCGAGGTCCCGGAAAAGCGCCGGTCACGCGATCCGAAACAGGCGCTTCGCCTGCGGCAGGCGAGCGGCAACAACCTCAAGGACATCGACGTCGCGTTTCCCGTCGGCCTGCTGACCTGCATCACCGGCGTCTCCGGCTCCGGCAAGTCCACGCTCGTCAACGACACGCTCTATCGCGTCGTCGCGCGCTCGCTCAATCTCGTCACGGAGCAGCCGGCGCCCTGCGCGGGCGTCGATGGCCTCGGCGCGATCGACCGCGTGATAGACATCGACCAGAGCCCGATCGGCCGCACGCCGCGCTCCAATCCCGCGACCTATACCGGGCTCTTCACGCCGATCCGCGAGTTGTTCGCGGGAACCGCCGAGGCGCGCTCGCGCGGCTACCAGCCGGGCCGGTTCAGCTTCAACGTGAAGGGGGGCCGCTGCGCGGCCTGCGAGGGCGACGGGGTCATCAAGGTCGAGATGCACTTCCTGCCGGACGTATACGTCGCCTGCGACGTCTGCAAGGGCCGCCGCTACAACCGCGAGACCCTCGACGTGCATTACAAGGGCAAGAACATCCACGAAGTGCTCGACATGACGGTCGAGGACGCGGCGATCTTCTTCCAGGCCGTGCCGGTCATCGCGGGCAAGCTCCAGACGCTGCTGGACGTCGGCCTGTCATACGTCCGGCTCGGCCAGAATGCGACCACCCTCTCGGGCGGCGAGGCCCAGCGCGTGAAGCTCGCCAAGGAGCTGTCGAAGCGGGCCACCGGCCGCACGCTTTATATACTGGACGAGCCGACGACCGGACTGCACTTCGAGGACGTCAAGCACCTGCTCGCGGTCCTGCACCGGCTTCGCGACGAGGGCAACACGGTGATCGTCATCGAGCACAATCTCGACGTGATCAAGACCGCCGACTGGGTGATCGACCTCGGGCCCGAGGGCGGCGACGGCGGCGGCTCGATCGTGGCGGAAGGCACGCCCGAGCAGCTGGCGCGCTCGGGCCATTCGTTCACGGGGCGCTACCTGAAGCGCGTGCTGGCGCGCGGGAAGAAGGCGGCATGAATCGCAGCTCCATCGTTGCGTTGTTCGCGGTGGCCCTGTTCGCGGCCTGGCCGGCCCGCGCCGGGGAGTTGACCGTCACCGACGCGTGGTCGCGAACGACGCCGCCCGGCGTCACGGTCGGCGTCGCCTACCTCAGGATCAGCAACGGCAGCACGAAATCCGACCGCCTGCTCAGGATCAGCACGCCCGTCGCGTCTAGCGCCCAGGTCCACCGCACGGAAGTCCTCGACGGGATCTCGCGCATGCGCCAGGTCGCGGTCCTGCACGTCGCCGCCGGGGAAAAGGTCGAATTCGCGCCGAACGGAATGCACGTCATGCTGATGGGGCTGAAGAAGCCGCTCGTCGAGGGGCAGAAATTCGAGCTGGAAATGCTGTTCGAGGTATCGGGGCCGCGAAAGGTCGCGGTCGTCGTGCGCAAGAATCCCTAGGGGCGAAGCGGATCCATGTCCGGCACCGGGGACACCAGCGGCAACGTCAAGCTCCCGACGGTCTTCCTGAGCTATGCGCGGGCGGACCAGGCGCAGGCCGCGAAGCTCGCCGCCGCGCTCCAGCAGGCCGGCCTCGAGGTCTGGTGGGATGCGCTGATCGAGGGCGGCGCGGAATTTGCGCGATCGATCGAGGCGTCGCTGGAGCGCTGCGACGCGGTCCTGGTCGTCTGGTCCAGGAACTCCGTGGCCTCGGACTGGGTGCTCGACGAGGCAACCAGGGGCCGCGACCTGCGCAAGCTCGTGCCGGTGTCGCTCGACGGAACACAGCCGCCGATCGGGTTCCGCCAGTACCACTCCATCGATCTCTCCGGCTGGCGCGGCGACGCCGCGGCCGCGGGCATTGCCGCGATCGTGCGCGGGGTCGCAACCAGCAAGCTGCCGCGCAAGGCGCACGCCGGTGCGGCCCGGCCTGCCCCACCCGCGATCTCGCGGCGTGGAATGCTCGTCGCGGGCATCGGGACCGCGGTGGCAGCAGCCGCCTCATTCATCGCCTGGCGACAGGGGCTGTTCGGGAATTCGCGCGCCATTACCGGCAACAGCGTTGCGGTGCTGCCGTTCTCGAACCTGAGCGGCGATGACAGCCAGGCCTACTTCTCCGACGGGCTGTCCGAGGAGCTGCGCGCGACGCTCGCGCGCAATTCGCGGTTGCTGGTGATGGCGCAGGCATCCTCCGCGAGCTTTCGCGACCGCGAAGACGATGCCGTGACCATTGCCGCGAAGCTGGGAGTTGCCTACCTGCTGGACGGCAGCGTCCGGCGAAAGGGCGACACCGTGCGCATCGCCGTCGACCTGATCGACGGGCAGACGGGCTTCAGCCGCTGGTCGAACATCTTCGAACGGGCGTTGCAGGACATCTTCGCGGTGCAGAGCGAGATCGCGAGCACCGTGGCGCGCGAGCTGGTGGCGCAGGTTGCGTCGGTCGGCGATGGCGGCGCAGGCGGGCCTCCGGCCCCGTCGGGCGGCACGGGCAATGTCGCCGCATTCGACGCCTACCTGCGCGGGCGCGCGCTCTACGACCTCAGCGCCGACGAGGCCTCGGAACGCGCGGCGCTCGCGCAATTCGACGCGGCGATCGCGGCCGATCCCGGCTTCGCGGCAGCGCATGCCGCGCGCGCGCGCTCCCTGACCGCCATCGCCAACCAGTATGGGGAAGTCGCCGAGCTCGCGGGCCTGTACGACGCCGCGATCGCCGCGGCGGAACGCGCCATCTCGATTGCCCCCGACCTGGCGGATGCGCATTCGACGCTCGGCTTCACGCTGTTCCAGGGCCGGCTGGACGCCCGCTCCGCGCGCGAGCCCTTCGAGCGTTCGCGCGAGCTCGGCGCCGGCGAGGCCACCGTGATGGCGCGCTATGCGCAATACAGCGCGCGCACCGGTCGCGAGCGCGAGGCCACGGAAGCGATGCAGCGCGCGCTGCGCCTCGACCCGCTCAATCCGCTGATTCACCGCGCCGCGGGCGCGATCGAATATGCCGCGCATCGCTACGAGTCTTCCATCCCGCCGGCGCGCAAGGCGCTGGAAATGAATCCCCGGATGTCGAGGGCCCACGCGGCGATCGGCGATGCGCTGTTCATGCTCGGTCGCATCGGCGAGTCGCGGGCCGAGTACGGGGCGGAGCCGGTCGCCGATTTCCGCCTGGCCGGCGCCGCAATCGTCGAGCGGCGGCTCGGCAATGCGCGGGCGGCGCGCGCCGCCCTGGCGGAGCTCGAAACCGGTCACGGGGATCGCGTCCTGTACCAGCAGGCCCAGGTCCATGCCCAGTGGGGCGAACCGGAGGCCGCGCTCGACCGGCTGGAGCGGGCGCTCGCGATCGGCGACTCCGGGCTGATCTACCTGCGCAATGACCCGCTGCTCGGGCCATTGCGCGGCAATCCGCGATTCACGAAGTTGCTGGATCGCATCGGGTTCGACTAGGCTCGCACTGGCATTGGATGGATGGCTTCGGTACCCGAGGGAGTGCGAAGAGAAATGAAGCAAGCTACGACAGTCACCGCCGCGATCGCAGCGGCCCTTTTGCTGGCCGGTTGCGCAAAGAAGGAAGAGCCGGCTGCGACGCCGGAAGCGGCACCCGCGCAGGAAGTCCCGGCGCCGGCGCCCGCCGAGCCCGCGCCGGTCGACGAGAATTCCGAGGATGCCGAGCAGTCCGGCGGCGACAAGGTAAAGCCCTAGGCCGGGCGACGCGGCCCTCCCGGATCGCCGGGAGGGCCGCACCAGATCAAGGCAGGGAATTCTTCGTCGGATCCAGCTTAATGGCCTGCTGGATCCAGTCGGCATAGGCGACGACACTCGTGTAGACGCCCGGCTGGCCATCGCCGGTGCAGCGCGCCTTGCCCCAGCTGATGACACCGACGAGTTTCGGTGCCCCGTTCGTCAGGGTGAGCGGGCCGCCGCTGTCGCCGCGGCAGGTGGATTGTCCCTTGCGCGCGGCGCACACCACCTTGTCGCTGATGCGCTCCGGGCCGTAGGCCGGCTGCCTGCGGCAGGTCTGCGTGTCCATCACCTGCATGTCCACTTTCAGCAGGATCGCGTTCGGCGCGTGCTGGTCGACCGGCTGCGTCTTGCCCCAGCCGGTGCCGGTCACCGGCGTGCCGGACGCCGGCGGCGGGCCCCGGTACAGCTCGATCGGGCGGATCTGCCGGGGATCGCGCGGGCGGCGCGGGCCGTCCTCGACGATGTGCACCAGGGCGATGTCATTCGTGTACATGTTCGGCGGCGGAACCGGGGGCGCCGGCGCCTTCGGATGGCGCCTGTCGGAATACTGCGAGTGCCGGACGATGCGGTCGATCTTGAACGACATGCCGCCGTCCTTCGAGATGTCTTCCGCGCCGAGGCGCACGCGATACCCGGCCTTGACCATCTCCTCGTCGATGCAATGCGCGGCGGTCAGCACCCAGTCGTCGGCGATCAGCGTCCCGCCGCAGAAGTGCTGCAGCTGCCAGAGAGGCGTCCCGCCCTTCAGCTTCTGCGCCCAGTTCTGCGTGTCCGTCCCCGGATAGTAGATCTGTGCCTGCCAGGCTGCGCCGCTGTCGCGCACCGGCTTGCCGCCGAACGAATACGGCGTATCCGCGTCGTTCGCACCGGCCGGCCTCGAAGTGCGCGGGCGCGGCCGGATGACCGGCATGTCGCCCGGCGCGCGGACGCCCTCGATCGTTTCGGTCATTTCGACGGCGCTGTCTTCGATGGCGTCGCCGTCGTCCACGTATTCGATGACTTCCCAGCCTTCGCCGGTCGGATCCTGTTCGCTGTCAACCGGGATTGCGTCATCGGAATCGTCGTATGGCAGCTCAACCCACCACTCGTCGTCTTCGTCTTCTTCTTCGTCTTCGTCGCTGACGTTCGCGAGCTCCGGTCCGGATCCGGAATCGGAGTCATCCGGTTGCTGTTCGTCTGCCTGCTCGTCTTCCTGTTCCTCGTCCTGCTCCAGGTCTTCCGCCTGGTCCAGTTCCTCGTCCGGCTCGGGCTCGGGCACTGGCTCCTGCGCCGCGGCGGTTGCGCCGAGGCTGATCGCCGCCGCCAGCAGGATTGTACGAACTTGCATCGCGCGATTGGCCCGTGGATTGCTGCTAGCGCGAGACCGCCGTCGCCGGCCCCGCGCTCGTGAACTGGTGCGCGATCTCGCCCTGGCCGCGCTTCTCGCGAAACTGGCCGTTCGTGAACTCGGAAACGACGCGCCGCCAGAACCGGATCGCACCGGGGTTGCGCGACTGCTCCGCGATGGTCCACTCGCCGGCATAGCGCGCGAAGATCAGCATCGCCGCGCCGCGGCCGACGCCCTTGCTGCGAAACGGCCTGCGGATGAAAAACTCGCTGAGGCGGTAATGCCGCTTCGGGTCTTCGCTGCTCGCAAGGCTGCGTTGCACGACCGCGAATCCCACGGGCTCCTGCTCGCGCAGCACGACGAAGGCCGTGCAGCGATCGTCGTGGAACCAGCCCTGGATGATCTCGGAAACGCTCTGGCCGGTGATGGTGAGCGACGGGAACACGCCGGTCGTGTCGGCGGTCAGGTCGGCGAGGTACTCGCCATACGCCTCTTCGATCCAGTCGCGGTCGGCCTGAGAGGCGCGCGCTTCACGAATGGTGATCGGCATTGCGTGTCCCGGAAAGAGAACGGCCGGGGGAAGTCGCGGGAACACCGCGCCATCCGCCCGGCCGCTCAGGCCATTGACAGTTGGCTTACTGCGACGGAGGAGTCGTCTCTTCAGCAGCAGCATCCGCAGCGGCATCACCGGCAGCGGCGGCATCGCCGGCAGCCGTGGCAGCAGCATCGCCAGCCGCATCGGCGGCATCGCCCGCAGCAGCAGCAGCATCGCCCGCCGCATCGGCGGCTTCGCCGGCAGCAGCAGCAGCATCAGCCGACGCGTCGGCAGCTTCTTCCTGCTTTCCACCGCAGGCGCCCAACACGAGGGCAACCGCAATGGCGCCCCAGATCTTTGCATTCATCGTCAGTTACCCCAGTTCGTTCAGTGAGAAAGTTAGTGCAGTCCGCGGCGAAAACGGCGCAATTCCCGGCTTTGCTGCCTCGACGCGTCCGCGGATTTTACCGGTATTACTCCGGTAAGCAAAGGTCGCAATTTTGCGACAACTGTCATCGCCGGTTACTCTGCTTCGCTGAATCGGAAGGAGCATCGATGGCCAGGATGTCACTCGGCGACCTCTACGGCGACCACCTCCGGGAGGTCATGGCGCGGGCCGACCGGGCCTTGCACGCGGGCGGCTACGACGGCCTTGTCGTCGGCTCGGGAAGCCAGCGCTACCTCTATCTCGACGACAGCACCTATCCCTTCAAGCCAAACCCCCGTTACCGGCAGTGGCTGCCCGACGCGAGCCCGGATTCCTTCGTCGTTTATCGGCCCGGCAGTCGCCCGAAGCTCGTTTTCCACCAGCCGGACGACTACTGGTACCTGCCGCCGGATGTGCCGGAGGGCTATTGGGTCGGTCATTTCGACCTGACCGTGGTCCGTTCACCGGGCGAGCTCCGCTCGCACGTGCCCGGCAAGGGGCGCTGGGCAGTGCTCGCGGAGCCCGCGACCGCAAGCGATGGCCTCGGCGACTACGACCCTCCAGGCGTCGCCTCTTCTCTCGATCATGCCCGGGCGGTCAAGACGCCCTACGAGGTCGAGTGCATGGCCCAGGCGACGACGGCAGGCGTCCGGGCACACCGGGCGGCGGAGAAGGCCTTCCGGGCAGGCGCGTCGGAATATGACATCCACCTGGCCTATTGCCGGGCCGCGGGCGCCCGCGAGGAAGAGCTGCCTTACAACAACATCATCGCTTTCGGGCGACATGCGGCGGTGCTGCATTACCAGGTGCTGGACCGCCAGCGCCCGGCGGATGCCCGCTCCTTCCTGATCGATGCCGGCGCCCAGCATGCCGGTTACGCCTGCGACATCACGCGCACGTATGCCGAGGCGCCGGGCGAGTTCCAGGACCTGATCCGGTCCGTCGACTCGATCCAGTTGAAGCTCGTTGACCGCGTGCGGCCGGGCGTCGACTACCGCGACATCCACCTCGAGGCCCACCGCTCGATCGCGGGCATCCTGGTCTCGCACGGCATCGTCACCGGCACGCCGGAAGCGGCCGTCGATGCGGGACTCACCTCCGTGTTCTTCCCGCACGGCATCGGGCACCTGCTCGGCCTGATGGTCCACGATGCGGCCGGCTTCATGGCCGGGCCGGAAGGCGGCACGCGCGAAAAGCCCGAGGGTCATCCCTACCTGCGGTTGACGCGTGACCTCGAGAGCGGATTCGTCGTCACGATCGAGCCGGGGATCTATTTCATCGATTCGCTGCTCGAGCAGGCGCGCGCCGACGGTCGCGGCCGGGCGATCGACTGGAAGCGGGTCGAGGCGCTGCGGCCCTGGGGCGGCATCCGAGTCGAGGACAACGTGCTGGCCCAGCCGGGCGCGCCGCGAAACCTCACGCGCGAGGCATTCGCGCAGGCGGCCTAGCGCTGGCGCAGCAGGTCGCGGATCTCCGTCAGCAGCACTTCCTCGCGCGGCGGCGGCGGGGCGGCGGCGGTCGCGGGGGACTTCAGCCGGTTGATTACCTTCAGCGCCATGAAAATGGCGGCCGCGATGATCAGGAAATCGACGAGCGACTGGACGAACTGGCCGTACTGGACCAGCACGGGCTCGCCGGTTGCGGCATTGGTGCCGAGCTCGACCGAAAGCTCCGAGAAGTTCATGCCGCCGATCATCCAGCCGAGCGCGGGCATCACGATCGAGTTCACGAACGACGACACGATCTTGCCGAACGCGGCGCCGATCACGATGCCGACGGCCATGTCGACGACGTTGCCCTTCATCGCAAACTCTTTGAACTCTGCAATAAGGCCCATGGTTTCCTCCGTTTGGAGGGGACGCACCCCTTCATATTCGTGGAGGGGCGCGTCCCCTTGGCGCATATGAAGGGGTGCGTCCCCTTCGACGTAAGGTACAAAAAAAAGCCGGGGATGTCCCCGGCTTCTCCATGGCGACCAGCGGCGGCCGTGGCCGCGCGCAGGATTGGAAATCGTCAGCCCGCGGCTTTCTTGCGGCGCTTCGGCCTGGCCTCGGCCTTGTCGGCTTTCGGCGCGGCTTTCTTCGCGGGCGCCTTCTCCTTCTTCGGAGCGGCTTCCTTCTTCTTCTTCGCAGGCTTGTCTCCGGCGGGCGCGGCCGGGGCGGCATCCGCCTCGACCAGCTGCATCAGGGCCATCGGCGCGGAATCCCCCGGGCGCGGGCCCATCTTCAGGATGCGCGTATAGCCGCCGGCACGGGTCCTGAAGCGCGGGCCGATGTCGCCGAAGAGCTTCTCGACGAGGACGTCGTCGCGAAGCGTGATCCAGGCGCGGCGGCGGCCCGGCAGCGAGTCGGTCTTGCCGAGCGTGATAAGCGGCTCGACGACCCGGCGCAGCTCCTTCGCCTTCGGCAGCGTGGTGCGGATCGCCTCGGCGCGCAGGAGCGCCACGCACATGTTCCGCATCAGCGCCTTGCGGTGGGAGCTGTTGCGCGAGAGCTGGCGTCCCGACAGTTGGTGTCGCATGAGTCGTTATCCCTTGTGCGCGCTCAAGCCGTGCGCAGCTCGTCTTCGCGGCGCAGGGAAGCCGGCGGCCAGCCGTCGATGCGCATGCCGAGCGTCAGCCCGTGGCTCTCGAGGACTTCCTTGATCTCCGTCAGCGACTTCTTGCCGAGGTTCGGCGTGCGCAGCAGCTCGACTTCCGTGCGCTGCACGAGGTCTCCGATGTAGTGGATGTTCTCGGCCTTGAGGCAGTTCGCGCTCCGGACCGTCAGCTCGAGCTCGTCCACGGGGCGCAGCAGGATCGGGTCGGGCAGCGGGCCGGACTCGCGCGACGGCGACTCGCCCTGCCCCTCGAGGTCGACGAACACGGTGAGCTGTTCCTTCAGGATGCCACCGGCGCGGCGGATCGCCTCGTCCGGGTTGATCGTGCCGTTCGTCTCGATGTCGATGATCAGCTTGTCGAGGTCGGTGCGCTGCTCGACGCGCGCGGACTCGATGCCGTACGTCACGCGACGCACGGGCGAGAACGACGCATCGAGCTGCAGGCGGCCGATCGGGCGGCTCTGTTCCTCGAACTCGAGGCGCTGCACTGCCGGGCGGTAGCCGCGGCCGCGCTCGATCTTGAGCGTCATCGAGAGCTCGACGGACTTGTTCAGGTTCGCGATCACGAGGTCGGGATTGACGACCACGACGTCGTGGTCGAGCTGGATGTCGCCCGCGGTGACCGGGCCCGGGCCCTTCTTCTGCAGCCGGAGCTCGACCGAATCGCGCGAGTGCATCTCGATCGCGATCGACTTGAGGTTGAGCAGGATGTCGACAACGTCCTCCTGGACGCCCTCGATGCTCGTGTACTCGTGCAGCACCCCCTCGATCTCGACTTCGGTCACGGCGCAGCCGGGCATCGAGGAGAGCAGCACGCGACGGAGCGCGTTGCCGAGCGTGTGGCCGAAGCCCCGCTCGAACGGCTCGATGACGATGCGCGCTTGGCGCGCCGCGGTCTCGGTGACCTTGACGGACCGGGGCTTGAGGAATTCCGTGGCGGTACCTTGCATGGCCTTTCCTGTTATTTCGAGTAGAGCTCGACGACCAGATTCTCGTTGATGTCCGGGAGGATCTGGTCGCGGTCGGGCAGCGCCTTGAGCGTGCCGCTGAATTTCTTGTCGTCGACTTCGACCCAGTCCGGCCAGCCGACCTGGGTCGCGATCGCGAGCGCCGCGGCGATGCGGGCCTGCGCCTTCGACTTCTCGCGCACCGTGATCACGTCGCCGGCCTGGCACTGGTACGAGGCCACGTTGACCGCGTCGCCATTGACCTCGATCGCCTTGTGGGCGACGAGCTGGCGCGCCTCGGCGCGCGTGGCGGCAAAGCCCATGCGATAGACAACGTTGTCGAGGCGACCCTCGAGGAAGCGCAGCAGGTTCTCGCCGGTCGAGCCCGGGCGACCCGCGGCTTTCGCGTAGTAGTTGCGGAACTGGCGCTCGAGCACGCCGTACATGCGCCGCAGCTTCTGCTTCTCGCGAAGCTGAACGCCGTAGCCCGACAGGCGCGTCCGGCGGTCGCCCTTGACGCCGCCCGGGGGCACTTCGAGCTTGCACTTGCTTTCGAGCGGCTTGATGCCGCTCTTGAGGAAGAGATCAGTGCCCTCGCGACGCGAGAGCTTGCACTTGGGACCGAGGTATCTGGCCATTGTCTCCCGACCTCAGACGCGCCGCTTCTTGGGCGGGCGGCAACCGTTATGCGGAATGGGCGTCACGTCTTCGATGCTCGTGACCTTGAGCCCGCAGGCGTTCAGCGCGCGGACCGCCGATTCGCGGCCCGGGCCCGGGCCGCGGACGCGGACCTCCACCGTGCGAAGGCCGTGCTCCTGCGCGGCGACGCCCGCCTTCTCGGCCGCGACCTGCGCGGCGAACGGCGTGCTCTTGCGCGAGCCGCGGAAACCCGAGCCGCCCGACGTCGCCCAGGCGAGCGTGTTGCCCTGCCGGTCGGTGATCGTGACGATCGTGTTGTTGAACGACGCGTGGATGTGCGCGACGCCGTCCGACACCTGGCGCTTGACCTTCTTGCGCGCCTTGGCGGCCGCCGGCGCGGCGGCCTTGTCGGCGCCCTTCGCGTCTGCCTTTGCATCGGCCTTGGCGTCGGACTTCGGTTCCGGCTTTGCGTCGGACTTCTGCTTTGTCTCGGTTTCGCTCATCGTCAGACCTTGCCCGCCTGCACGTTCGTCTTGATCGCCGCGCGACGCGGGCCCTTGCGAGTGCGCGCATTCGTGCGCGTGCGCTGGCCGCGCGCCGGCAGGCCCTTGCGGTGCCGGATGCCGCGGTAGCAGCCGAGATCCATCAGCCGCTTCAGGCTCATCGAGTTTTCACGGCGCAGGTCGCCCTCGACCATGAAGCGCGTGACCTGGGCGCGAAGCGCGTTGACCTCGGGCTCCGTGAGGTCGCGGACGCGCGTCGACGGGTCGACGTTCGCCGCCTTGCACACCGAGAGCGCACGCGAACGGCCGATGCCGTAGATGTGCATCAGCCCCACCGAGATGTGCTTGTTGACCGGAATGTTTATGCCGGCGATACGCGCCATGGCTACCTGACCTTGCCCCGCGGAGAACCGGGAAGCTTACGTGAAAAAGCGGATTTTCTCAACATTTCCAAGCCCCTGCGATCAGCCCTGGCGCTGCTTGTGGCGGGCGTCGGACGAGCAGATGACCCGCACGACGCCCTTGCGCCGCACGATCTTGCAGTTCTTGCAGATTTTCCTGACCGATGGACGGACCTTCATCTCACGGACCTCTCTTGCCGTAGCCGCGCAGGTTGGCCTTCTTCATCAGCCCCTCGTACTGGTGCGACATCATGTGGGCATGCAGCTGGGCCACGAAGTCCATCACGACGACGACCATGATCAGGAGCGAAGTGCCGCCGAAATAGAACGGCACGCGGCCGTAGGACATCAGGATCTCGGGCAGCAGGCAGACGACGGTCACGTACAGCGCGCCCCAGACCGTCAGGCGCGTCAGCACCTTGTCGATGTACTCGCCGGTCTGCTGGCCGGGACGGATGCCCGGGATGAACGCCCCGCCCTTCTTGAGGTTCTCCGCCGTCTCGCGCGAGTTGAACACGAGCGCCGTGTAGAAGAAGCAGAAGAAGATGATCAGGCCGCCGTAGATCAGGAGGTGCAGCGGCTGGCCCCAGCCGAGCGCCGCGGCGACCGTCTGCAGCCAGGTGCCGGCCTGGCCCGTGCCGAAGAAGCTCGCGAGGGTGGCGGGGAACAGCAGCAGCGACGAGGCGAAGATCGGCGGAATGACGCCGGACATGTTCAGCTTGAAGGGCAGGTGGCTGGTCTGGCCCGCGTACATGCGGCGGCCGACCTGCCGCTTCGCGTAGTTGACCGGGATGCGGCGCTGCCCGCTCTCGACAAACACGCAGAATGCGGTCACCGCGCCGATCAGCAGCAGCAGGATGATCGCGAAGGCCGGGTTCATCTCGCCCGAGCGGACCTGCTCGAGGGTCCCGCCGATCGCGGACGGCAGGCCCGAGATGATGCCCGACAGGATGATCATCGAGATGCCGTTGCCGATGCCGCGCTCGGTGATCTGCTCGCCCAGCCACATCAGGAACATCGTCCCGCAGGTGAGCGTCAGCACCGCAGGCAGCACGAAGCTGAAGGTGCCGGGATTGATGACCACGCCCTGGTTCTGGAAGGCGATCGCAGCGGCGAAGCCCTGGAATGCGGCAAGCACGACGGTGAAATAGCGCGTCCACTGGGTGATCTTGCGCCGGCCGGACTCGCCTTCCTTCTTGATGGCCGCCATCGACGGGACGACCACCGCCATCATCTGCAGGATGATCGACGCGGAAATGTAGGGCATCACGCCCATCGCGAAGATCGAGAGTCGCTCGAGCGCGCCGCCCGAGAACATGTTGAAGAGGCCGAGGATCGTGCCTTCCTGGCTGTCGAACAGCCGCGCGAGCGCGACGGGGTCGATGCCCGGCACCGGCACGAAGGTGCCGATCCGGTACACGACGAGCGCGCCCAGCAGGAAGAACAGCCGGTAACGCATCTCGGTGAAGCGCGTGACTTCACCGAGCGCGAGCGCCGCATTGCCGGCCGTGGTCGCCATGTCGCGGCTCGCGGCCCTCAGGCCGCCTTGCCCTCTTCGATCTTGCCGCCGGCCTTCTCGATGGCCGCGCGCGCGCCTTTCGACGCGACGACCCCGGGGCCCTGGAGCGTGACCTTGCGCTTGATCTCGCCCGAGAGGATCACCTTCGCGCGCTCGGTCGTGGACGGCACGACGCTCGCCGACAGCAGCGCCGCGAGGTCGATGAGGTCCGCCTTCACCTTGGCGAGGTCGGTCAGCGTCACTTCGGCGCGCGACTTGTGCATGGCCGAGCGGAAGCCGACCTTCGGCAGCCGCCGCTGCAGCGGGACCTGGCCGCCCTCGAAGCCGACCTTGTGGTAGCCGCCCTTGCGGGCCTTCTGGCCCTTGCCGCCCTTGCCGCAGGTCTTGCCCTGCCCCGCGGAGGCACCCCGGCCGACGCGCAGGCGCTTGCGCTTGCTGCCCGCGCCCGGCTTCATCGTGTTCAGTCTCATCATCATCGCTCCTTCGCGACTCACGCTTTCTCGACCGCGAGCAGGTGCCGGGCGGCCTGGATCATGCCGCGCACCTCGGGGGTGTCCTCGACGACCTTCGTGTCGCGTATGCGCCGCAGCCCGAGCCCGTAGACCGAGGACCGGATGTTCTGCAGCTGCCCGTGCACGCTGCGATTCAGCGTGACTTTGACCTTGCTCTTGCTCATGGCCTTCAGCTCGTGATCTCTTCCAGTGACTTGCCGCGCTTCGCCGCGATGCGGTCCGGCGAAACCATGCGTTCGAACGCGTCGAAGGTCGCGCGCACGACGTTGATCGGGTTGCGCGAGCCGTAGCTCTTCGCGAGCACGTTGCGGACGCCGGCGCACTCGAACACCGCGCGCATTCCGCCGCCGGCGATGACGCCGGTGCCGTCGGAGGCCGGCTGCATGTATACGCGCGTCGTGCCGTGCCGGCCCTGGATCGCGTAGTGCAGCGTCGCCCGCGTGATCGGGACGTTGGTCATGTTCTTGCGCGCCTGCTGCATCGCCTTCGCGATCGCCGTCGGCACCTCGCGCGCCTTGCCGTAGCCGAACCCGACGCGCCCGGCGCCGTCGCCGACCACGGTCAGCGCGGTGAAGCCGAACTGCCGGCCGCCCTTGACGACCTTGGCGGTGCGGTTGACCGCGACCAGCTTCTCGATCAGGTCGTCGCCGGACTGGGATCTTTCGACTCGTGCCATCGCGTAATCCTCGGGATCAGAACTTGAGGCCGGCCTCGCGCGCGGCCTCGGCGAGCGCCTTGACGCGCCCGTGGTAACGGAAACCTGAGCGGTCGAACGCAACCGACTCGACGCCTGCCGCCCTGGCGCGCTCGGCGATCGCGCGGCCGACCGCTTTCGCGGCCGTGGCGTTGCCCGTGCCCTTGAGCTCCTTCGCGACCGCTTCCTGCACGGTGGATGCCGCCGCGATCACGCGCGCGCCGTCCGGCGTCGTGATCTGGGCATAGATGTGCCGCGGCGTGCGGTGCACCGTCAGGCGCGCCGTGCCGATCTCGCGGATCTTGGCCCGGCCGCGCGTCGCGCGCCGCAGGCGCCGGTCTTTCTTCGTGAGCTGTGCCATGGCCTTACTTCTTCTTGCCTTCCTTCATGACGATCTTCTCTCCGGCATAGCGCACGCCCTTGCCCTTGTAGGGCTCCGGCGGGCGGTAGCCGCGGATCTCGGCGGCGACCTGGCCGACTTTCTGGCGGTCGACGCCCTTGATCAGGATCTCGGTCTGCGAGGGCGTCTCGATCGAGATGCCTTCCGGGACCGGGTAGGCGACCGGGTGCGAAAAGCCGAGCGTGAGGTTCAGGCTCTTGCCCTGGACCGCGGCGCGATAGCCGACGCCGACGAGCTCGAGCTTGCGCTCGAAGCCCTTCGTGACGCCCGTGACCATGTTCGCGAGGTTGGCTCGCGCGGAGCCCGCCGCCGCGATGCGCTCGTTCGTGCCCTTGCCCTCGGCGACGGCGACGACCAGCTCCTGGCCGTTCTGGGCGACCGTGATGCCGCTGTCGAGCCGGAGCGTCAGCGTGCCCTTGGCGCCTTTCACAGTCACGGCATCCGCGGCGACCGTCGCATTGACGCCCGCGGGGAGCTTGACCGGCAATTTCGCGATTCTGGACATGATCCTTCTTCCCTCAGGCCACGACGCAGAGCACTTCGCCGCCCTGCCCCGCGCGCCGCGCCTCGCGGTCGGTCATCACGCCCGCGGGCGTCGAGACGATCGCGATGCCGAGGCCGCCGAGCACCTTCGGCAGCGCGTCTTTGCCGCGATAGGCCCGCAGGCCCGGCCGCGACACGCGCTCGAGCCGCTCGATGACGGGCTTGCCGGCGTGGTACTTCAGGGCGATGACGAGCGCCGAGCGACCGCCGTCCTTGCGGACGACGAAATCGGCGACGTAGCCCTCGTCCTTCAGCACGCGGACGATCGCTTCCTTGACGCGCGACGACTGCACGGAGACTTCCGGCCTGCCGGCGCTCTGGCCGTTGCGGATCCGCGTCAACAGGTCGGCGATCGGGTCGGACATGCTCATCGTTTGCTCCTTACCAGCTCGCCTTGCGCAGGCCAGGCACGTCGCCGCGCATAGTCGCCTCGCGCAGCTTCACGCGCCCGAGGCCGAACTTGCTGTAGTTACCGCGCGAGCGGCCCGTGATCGCACAGCGGCTGCGCGCCCGCGCGGGGCTCGAGTCGCGCGGCAGCTTCTGCAGCGCCTCGATCGCGGCCATGCGGTCTTCCTGCGACGCCTTCGGGTCGCGGATCTGCTCCTTGATCTTCGCGCGCCTGGCGGCGTACTTCTTCACCACTTTCGCCCGGCGCTTCTCGCGCTCGATCATGCTGGTCTTCGCCATCGGTCACTTCCTGAACGGAAAATTGAACGCTTCGAGCAGGGCACGGCCCGACTTGTCGTCGCCGGCGGTCGTCGTGATCGTGATGTCCATCCCGCGCAGCTGGTCGATCTGGTCATAGGCGATCTCGGGGAAGATGATCTGTTCCTTCACCCCGAAGCTGTAGTTGCCCTGGCCGTCGAAGGAGCGCGGGTTGACGCCGCGGAAGTCGCGGATGCGCGGCATCGCGACATTGATCAGGCGGTCGAGGAACTCGTACATGCGCGCGCCGCGAAGCGTGACCATGCAGCCGACTGCCTGGTTCTCGCGGATCTTGAACGTCGCGACCGACTTCTTCGACTTGCGCACGGACGGCTTCTGGCCGGTGATCTTCGCGAGGTCGCCGGTCGCCGCATCCATGACCTTCTTGTCGGCCACGGCTTCGCCGACGCCCATGTTCACCGTGATCTTGGTGATGCGCGGCACCTGCATTTCGGACGCGAGCCCGAGGTCCGTGCGGAGCTTCGGCCTCACCGTCTCGCGGTAGAGTTTCTGCAGCCTGGCTGATTCGGCCATTTGTCCCGTCTCCAATTACGCGTCCACCAGCTCGCCGTTCGACTTGTAGAAGCGCACCTTGCGCCCGTCCTTCAGGCTGCGGACCCCGATGCGGTCGGCCTTCTTCGTGCCCGGGTTCAGCAGCGCGACGTTCGATGCGTGCAGCGACGCCTCCTTCTGCACGATCGCGCCCTGCACGCCCTTGGCCGGGTTCGGCCGCTGGTGCTTCTTGATCATGTTGACGTTCTCGACGAGCACGCGGCCGTTCTCCAGCACGCCCACGACCGTGCCGGTCCTGCCCTTGTCGCGTCCCGTCGTCACGACGACGGTGTCGCCCTTGCGGATCTTCTTCATAGGACTTCCGGCGCCAGTGAGATGATCTTCATGAACTGCACGTTCCTGAGCTCGCGCGTGACGGGCCCGAAGATGCGGGTGCCGATCGGCTCGAGCTTCGGCGTCAGCAGCACCGCGGCGTTACCGTCGAAGCGGATCAGCGAGCCGTCGCCGCGGCGCACGCCGCTGCGGGTGCGCACCACGACCGCGTCGTAGACCTCGCCCTTCTTGACCTTGCCGCGCGGGATCGCGTCCTTGATGCTGACCTTGATCACGTCGCCCACGCCGGCGTACCGCCGCCGCGTGCCGCCCATGACCTTGATGCACATCAGCTCGCGCGCGCCGGAGTTATCCGCCGCCTGCAGTCGAGACCTGAGCTGGATCATGGCCCTGCGCCTCCCGGACTCATTCCGCGGGCGCGCGTTCGATCACGCGCACCAGCGTCCACGCCTTGCGCCGCGACAGCGGCCGGCATTCCGCGATGGCGACCGTATCGCCCTCGCGGCACTCGTTCTTCTCGTCGTGCGCCAGCAGCTTGGTCGTGCGCCGCACGTACTTGCCGTAGGTCGGGTGCTTGATCAGCCGCTCCACCGACACGGAAATCGTCTTGTCCATCTTGTTGCCGACCACCGTCCCGGTCAGCGTGCGCGCCGAGTCGCTCATTTCGCGCTCCTCTGTTCGTTCAGCACGGTCTTGAGCCGCGCAATGTTCCTGCGGACCTTGCCGTGCTGGTCCGGCCGTGCCGGCTGCCCCGAGGCCGAGGCCATGCGCAGGTTGAACTGCTCGCGGCGCAGCGCCACGAGCTCCGCGCGAAGCTCCGTGACCGTCTTCTTCCGGTATTCCTTGATGGCCATCAGCGCACCTGCCGCCTGACGAATGACGTCGCGACCGAGAGCTTGGCCGCTGCGAGCTTGAATGCCTCGCGCGCCGTTTCCTCGGTCACGCCCTCGATCTCGAACAGCACCTTGCCCGGCGTCACTTTCGCGACCCAGTACTCGACGTTGCCCTTGCCGCTGCCCATGCGGACCTCGAGCGGCTTCTGCGTGATCGGCACGTCCGGAAACACGCGGATCCAGATCTGGCCGCCGCGCTTCACGTAGCGCGTCATCGCGCGTCGCGCAGCCTCGATCTCCCGCGCCGTCATGCGCGAGCGATCCATCGCCTTGAGGCCGTAGTCGCCGAACGCGACCGAGCTGCCGCGGTGGGAGCTGCCGGCCAGGTTTCCCTTGAACTGCTTGCGGTACTTGGTCCGCTTGGGCTGCATCATGTCCGTGAATCCTTCAACTCAGCCTGCCGCCGGTTCCGGCGCCTGCGCAGTCGCCGGCGCCGCCGCGTCCGCGGCCTTCTCGCCGTCCTTCGGCGCGGCATCGGCCGCCGCCTCGATCACTTCCTCTTCCGCTTCCTCGCGGTCGAAGACCTCGCCCTTGAACACCCAGACCTTGATGCCGATGACGCCGTAGGTCGTGCGGGCCTCGGCCGTGCCGTAGTCGATGTCGGCGCGGAAAGTGTGCAGCGGGATGCGCCCCTCGCGGGTCCATTCCGAGCGCGAGATCTCGGCGCCGTTCAGGCGGCCGGCGATGCGCACCTTCACGCCCAGGGCGCCGCTGCGCATCGTGTTCGTGACCGCGCGCTTCATCGCGCGGCGGAACATCACGCGCTTCTCGATCTGCTGTGCGATGCTCTCCGCGACGAGAGTCGCGTCGAGCTCGGGCTTGCGGATCTCCGCGATGTTGAGGCGGACGTCCGCGACCGCCATCTTCATGAGCTTCGCGACTTCGACGCGCAGCTTCTCGATGTCCTCGCCCTTGCGGCCGATCACGATGCCCGGGCGCGCCGTATGGATCGTGATGTTGGCCTTGCGCGCGGCGCGCTCGACGTGGATTCGGCTGACCGAGGCGTCCTTCAGCTTGGCGCGCAGGAACTCGCGCACCCGCCAGTCGGACAGGATGAACGCCGGGAAGCTCTTCGTATCGGCATACCAGCGCGACGACCAGTCGCGCGTGATGCCGAGCCGTATGCCGATCGGATTGACCTTTTGACCCATATGCCGCTCCGTTCCCCGCCTCAGCGCGCCTTGTCGGCGACCGTGATCTTGATGTGGCTCAGCCGCTTCACGATGCGGTTGCCACGGCCCTTGGCGCGCGCGTGAAAGCGCTTGGCCACGGGTGCCGCGTCGACTTCGATGCGCGTGATCTTCAGCTCGTCGATGTCCGCCTCGAGGTTGTGCTCGGCGTTCGCGATCGCGGACTCCAGCAGCTTCCGCACGAGGCGGGCGCCCTTCTTCGGCGTGTAGGCGAGCACCGCGAGCGCGTTGCCCACGGGCTGGCCGCGCACGAGGTCCGCGACGAGGCGGCACTTCTGCGGCGAGATGCGCGCGTGGCGCAAGGTGGCTGAAACCTGCATCGCCTTACTCCGCGGCCGCCTCGACCTTCTTGGCCGAGGAGTGGCTCTTGAATATCCGCGTCGGCGCGAACTCGCCGAGCTTGTGGCCGACCATGTTCTCGGTGACGAGCACCGGCACGTGCTGGCGGCCGTTGTGCACGGCGATCGTGAGTCCCACCATGTCCGGCAGGATCATCGAGCGGCGCGACCAGGTCTTGATCGGGCGGCGGTCGTTCTTGTCGCGGGCCACCTGCACCTTCTTCGCCAGGTGCAGATCCACGAACGGGCCCTTCTTCAGCGAACGTGACATCTCGCTTACGCTCCCTTCTTGCGCCGGCGCACGATGAATGCGTCGGTGCGCTTGTTCTTGCGCGTCTTCTTGCCCTTGGTGTGCCAGCCCCAGGGCGAAACCGGGTGCGGGTTGCCCTGGCCGGAGCGGCCCTCGCCGCCGCCGTGCGGGTGGTCCACCGGGTTCATCACGACGCCGCGCACCGTCGGGCGGATGCCGCGCCAGCGCTTGGCGCCCGCCTTGCCGAAGCTGCGCAGGTTGTGCTCGTCGTTGCCGATCTCGCCGATCGTCGCTCGGCAGTCGACGCTCACCTTGCGGGTCTCGCCGGACTTGAGGCGGAGGATCGCATTGCCAGCCTCGCGGCCCGACAAGCTGGCGGAAGTGCCGGCCGCGCGCGCGAGCTGGCCGCCCTTGCCGGGCTTGAGCTCGATGTTGTGGATGATCGAGCCGACCGGGATGTGGCGCAGCGCCATCGCATTGCCGGCGCGGATCGGCGAATCGGCGCCCGACTGCAGCTCGTCGCCGGGCTGGATGCCCTTCGCGGCGAGGATGTAGCGGCGCTCACCGTCCTTGTAGAGGAGCAGCGCGATGTACGAAGAGCGGTTCGGGTCGTATTCGAGCCGCTCGACTTTCGCGACGATGCCGTCCTTGTCGCGGCGGAAGTCGATCATCCGGTAGTTGTGCTTGTGGCCCGAGCCCTTGTGCCGGGTCGTCATGCGGCCGACGTTGTTGCGGCCGCCCGTCGACTTGTGGCCGGCCACGAGCGCGCGGACCGGCGCGCCCTTGTGCAGGTGCGAGCGGTCGGGGCGCAGCTGGAAGCGCGTGCCCGGCGATGTCGGCTTCAGTTTCTTCAGTGCCATGGTGCTATCCCGCCGCGCGTCAGGCGCGCTCGGCGCCTCCCATCTCGATCTGCTGGCCCTCGGCGAGCCGCACGTAGGCTTTCTTCCAGTCCTGCCGGCGGCCGAGCGAGCGCCCGAAGCGCTTCGCCTTGCCGGGCTGGTTGACGACGTGGACCGTGTCGACCTTCACCTCGAACAGGAATTCGACGGCCGCGCGGATCTCGGGCTTGGTCGCGTCCCGCCGCACGCGGAACACGTACTGGTTGCCCTCGGTCGCGATGCGCGCGCTCTTTTCCGACACGTGCGGCGCGATCACGACGCCCGCAAGCCAGTCCTTCGATCGCGTGTTCACGCGCGGTTCCGACCGGACGCTCATGCCAGTTTCTCCTCGAGCATCTTCAGCGCCCCGACGGTGGCCAGCACCTTCGGGTAGCGCGCGAGCGACAGCGGGTCGAGGCTCGCGACGGTGCGCACGTCCACGCCGACGAGGTTGCGCGCGGCGAGGTGCAGCTTCTCGTCGTAGGCCTCGACCAGGATCAGCGCGCTCTCGAGCCCGAGCTCGGCGAGCTTGCCGACCAGCATCTTCGTCTTCGGCGCCTCGAGCTCGAGGCCCGCGGTCACGACCAGGCGCTCCTGGCGCGCGAGCTCTGAGAGCATCGAGCGGATCGCGCCGCGATACATCTTGCGGTTGACCTTCTGCGCGTAGCTGCGCGGCTTCGCCGCGAAGGCGCGGCCGCCGCCGACCCAGATCGGGCTGCGGATCGAGCCCGCGCGCGCCTGGCCGGTGCCCTTCTGGCGCCACGGCTTCTTGCCGCCGCCGCGCACTTCGGCCTTCGTGAGCTGCGCCTTGGTCCCGGCGCGGCCCGCAGCCGCATAGGCGACGAGCACCTGGTGCACCAGCGGCTCGTTGTACTCACGGCCGAAGGTCGCATCGGAGAGTTCGATCTCGGGGCCCTTGGGCCCGCCATTCACCAGCTTCAACTTCATTGCCAGTGTCCCTCGATCACTTCTTCGTCGCGGCGACGGACTTCCGCCGCCCGCGCGCCGCGGCCTTGACCGACGGCCGGACCACGACCCGGCCGCCCGGGGCGCCCGGCACCGAACCGCTGACCAGCAGCAGGTTGCGCTCGAGGTCCACCTGGACGACTTTCAGGTTCTCCACCGTGCGATTCACGTTGCCCATGCGGCCCGCCATACGCTTGCCCGGTAACACGCGGCCCGGCGTCTGGCGCTGGCCGATGGAGCCCGGCGAGCGGTGTACGACCGAGGCGCCGTGGCTCGCCATGCCGCCGGCAAAACCGTGGCGCTTCATGACGCCCGCATAGCCCTTGCCGATCGTCGCGCCGGCGACGTCCACGATCTGGCCTTCCTTGAACAGGTCGACTTTCAGTTCGGTGCCGGTCTTCAGGTCCGCGCCCTCGCCCTCGGCGAGGCGGAACTCGACCAGCTTCTCGCCGGGCAGCACGCCGGGTTTTGCGTAATGGGCGGCGACCGGCTTGGAAAGCCGGGAGGCACGACGGGTGCCGAACGTGACCTGGATGGCGCGATAGCCGTCGGCCTTCGAGTCCTTCACCTGCACGATGCGATTCGGCAGGGCCTCGATGACCGTCACCGGCAGGGCGTCGCCCGCTTCGGTGAAAACCCGAGTCATGCCGGCCTTGCGGCCGACCAGACCTATGGTCATGATTTGTATCCTTTTTTCACCGCACCGGCTGCAATTGGCCGATGCTGTCCCGTCAAAAAGCCGCCTAGTATAGCGGCCCGAAAAATCAGTTCAACTTGATCTGCACGTCCACGCCTGCCGGCAGCTCGAGGCGCATCAGCGCGTCGACCGTCTTGTCGGTGGGATTCACGATGTCCATGAGCCGCTTGTGGGTGCGGATCTCGTACTGGTCGCGCGCGTCCTTGTCGGCGTGCGGGGAGACCAGCACCGTGAAGCGCTCGATCTTCGTCGGCAGCGGCACGGGGCCGCGCACGGTTGCGCCGGTCCGGCGCGCCGTCTCGACGATCTCCCGCGCGGAGGTGTCGATCAGCTTGTGATCGAAGGCCTTCAGGCGGATGCGGATGTTCTGGCTGGTTGCCATCGTCGTTCCTTATTTCAATACCTTGGAGACGACGCCTGCGCCGACGGTGCGGCCGCCCTCGCGGATCGCGAACCTGAGGCCCTCCTCCATCGCAATCGGCGCAATCAGCTCCACCACCATCTTGATGTTGTCGCCCGGCATCACCATCTCGACCCCGGCCGGCAATTCGATGTTGCCGGTCACGTCGGTGGTCCGGAAATAAAACTGCGGCCGATAGCCCTTGAAGAACGGCGTGTGACGACCGCCCTCCTCCTTGGTCAGCACGTACACCTCGCACTCGAACTGGGTGTGCGGGTTGATCGAGCCGGGCTTGGCCAGCACCTGGCCGCGCTCCACTTCCTCGCGCTTGGTGCCGCGCAGCAGCACCCCCACGTTGTCACCGGCCTGGCCCTCGTCCAGCAGCTTGCGGAACATCTCCACCCCGGTGCAGGTGGTCTTGGTGGTCGGCTTGAGGCCCACGATCTCGATCTCGTCGTTGACCTTGACGATGCCGCGCTCGATGCGACCCGTGACCACCGTGCCGCGGCCCGAAATCGAGAACACGTCCTCGATCGGCATCAGGAACGGCTTGTCGATCACCCGCACCGGCGTCGGGATGTAGCGGTCCATCTCCGCCACCAGCTTCACCACCGACTCGGCACCGAGCTCGCCCGCCGCACCCTCCAGCGCCTTCAGCGCGGAGCCGCGCACGATCGGCGTGTCGTCGCCCGGGAACTGGTACTTGGAGAGCAGCTCGCGCACTTCCATCTCCACCAGCTCGATCAGCTCGGCGTCGTCCACCATGTCGCACTTGTTCAGGAACACCACGATGTAGGGCACCCCCACCTGGCGCGCCAAGAGGATGTGCTCGCGGGTCTGCGGCATCGGCCCGTCCGCCGCCGACACCACCAGGATCGCGCCGTCCATCTGCGCCGCACCGGTGATCATGTTCTTCACGTAGTCCGCATGACCCGGGCAGTCGACATGCGCGTAATGCCGCACCGCCGACTGGTACTCCACGTGCGCCGTCGCAATCGTGATCCCGCGCGCCTTCTCCTCCGGCGCCTTGTCAATCTGGTCGTAGGCCGTGAACTCGCCCCCGTTCTTCTCCGCCATCACCTTGGTCAACGCCGCCGTCAGCGTCGTCTTGCCGTGATCCACGTGCCCAATCGTCCCCACGTTCACGTGAGGCTTGGAACGAACGAACTTTTCCTTGGCCATCGTCTTATCCTCAGGAGGCTTTCTTCAGGACGGTCTCGGCGACGTTGTTCGGCACCTCGACATACTTCTTGAATTCCATCGTGAACGTCGCGCGGCCCTGGCTCATCGAGCGCACGGTCGTCGCGTAGCCGAACATCTCCGCGAGCGGGACGTCGGCGGTCACGACTTTCCCGGACACGGTTTCATCCATGCCCGTAATCTGGCCGCGGCGGCGATTCAGGTCGCCGATCACGTCGCCCGAGTATTCCTCCGGCGTCACGACTTCGACATTCATGATCGGCTCGAGCAGCACCGGCTTCGCCTTGGCGAAGCCTTCCTTGAACGCCATCGAGCCCGCGATCTTGAACGCCATTTCGCTCGAGTCGACATCGTGGTACGAGCCGTCCGTCAGCGCGACCTTCACGTCGACGATCGGGAAGCCGGCGATCACGCCGTTTCCCAGCTGTTCCTTGATGCCCTTGTCCACGGCCGGGATGTACTCGCGCGGGATCGCTCCACCGACGATTTCGTTGACGAACTCGTAGCCCTTGCCCTCTTCGAGCGGCTCGATGCGGATCCAGACGTGGCCGTACTGGCCGCGGCCGCCGGACTGGCGCACGAACTTGCCTTCCTGCTCGACCGACTTGCGGATGGTCTCGCGGTAGGCGACCTGCGGCTTGCCGACGGTCGCATCGACCTTGAACTCGCGCTTCATGCGGTCGACGATGATCTCGAGGTGCAGTTCGCCCATGCCGGAGATGATCGTCTGCCCCGACTCCTGGTCGGTCGAAACGCGGAATGACGGGTCCTCCTTGGCCAGGCGCTGCAGCGCAATTCCCATCTTTTCCTGGTCGGCCTTTGTCTTCGGCTCTACGGCGACCGAGATGACCGGCGCCGGGAATTCCATCTTCTCGAGAACGATGACGTCGTCCGGATCGCAGAGCGTGTCGCCGGTCGTGACGTCCTTGAGGCCCACGGCCGCGGCGATGTCGCCGGCGCGGACTTCCTTGATCTCCGCGCGCTCGCTGGCGTGCATCTGGAGCAGGCGCCCGATGCGCTCCTTGCGCGAGCGGTTCGGCACGTAGACCTGGTCACCCGAGGACAGCGTCCCCGAGTAGACGCGGAAGAAGGTCAGGTTGCCGACGAAGGGATCGTTCAGGATCTTGAACGCGAGCGCGGAGAACGGCGCCTCGTCGGTCGGCGCGCGCGTGATCTCGGTTTCCGCGCTGTCCTCGGACTGACCCTTGACGTCCGGAACTTCGACCGGCGACGGCATGTAGTCGATGACCGCGTCGAGCACGGCCTGCACGCCCTTGTTCTTGAAGGCGGAGCCGCAGGTCACGATGCAGATCTCGTTGCGGATCGCGCGCTCGCGAAGGCCCTTGCGGATGTCCTCGGTCGAAAGCGTGTTGCTCTCGAGGTACTTGTGCAGCAGCTCCTCGTTCGCCTCCGCGGCCGACTCGACCAGCTTGGCGCGGTACTCGTCGCATTGCGCCTGCATGTCGGCCGGGATGTCCCGGTACTCGAACCGCATTCCCTGGGTCTCTTCGTCCCACCAGATCGACTTCATGCGGATCAGGTCGACGATGCCCGCGAAATTCTCCTCGGCGCCGATCGGGAGCTGGATCACGACCGGGTTGCCCTTCAGGCGCGTGCGGATCTGGTCCACGCAGCGCAGGAAGTTGGCGCCGGCGCGGTCCATCTTGTTGACGAACGCGACGCGGGGCACCTTGTACTTGTTCATCTGCCGCCAGACCGTCTCGGACTGGGGCTGCACGCCGGACACGGCGCAGTACACGGCGACCGCCGAGTCGAGCACGCGCAGCGAGCGCTCGACCTCGATCGTGAAGTCCACGTGCCCGGGCGTGTCGATGATGTTGATGCGGTGCTCGGGATAGTGGTTGTCCATCCCCTTCCAGAAGCAGGTGGTCGCCGCGGCGGTAATCGTGATGCCGCGCTCCTGTTCCTGTTCCATGTAGTCCATGACGGCGGCGCCGTCGTGCACTTCGCCGATCTTGTGCGAGACGCCCGTGTAGAAAAGCACGCGCTCGGTCGTCGTCGTCTTCCCGGCGTCGATGTGCGCGGAAATGCCGATGTTCCGATAGAGCTCGATGGGCGTGGTGCGGGGCATGGCCTTGCTCTGCTCTTACCAGCGGTAGTGCGCGAAGGCCTTGTTGGCCTCCGCCATGCGATGGGTGTCTTCGCGCTTGCGCACGGCCGTGCCGCGGTTTTCGGCCGCGTCCATCAGCTCGTGGGCGAGGCGGTGCGCCATCGACTTCTCGCTGCGCGCGCGCGCGGCCTCGATCAGCCAGCGCATCGCGAGCGTCTGGCGGCGGCTCGGCCGTACTTCGACCGGCACCTGGTAGGTCGCGCCGCCGACGCGCCGCGACTTGACCTCGACCGCCGGCTTCACGTTCTCGAGCGCTGCGGTCAGCAACTCGAGTGCGGCATCGCCGCGCCGGTCGGTCTTCTCCGAAATGCGGTCGATCGCGCCGTAGACGATGTGCTCGGCGGCGGACTTCTTGCCGCTCGTCATGACCATGTTCATGAACTTGGCCAGCATCTGGCTTCCGAACTTCGGGTCCGGGAGCACGACGCGTGTCGGTGCGGATGTGCGACGTGACATTGCTGCCTGCCTTATTTCTTCGGGCGCTTGGCGCCGTACTTGGAGCGGCCCTGCTTGCGGTCGCTGACGCCGGCGCAGTCGAGCGTGCCGCGGATCGTGTGGTAACGGACGCCCGGGAGGTCCTTCACGCGGCCGCCGCGGATCATCACCACCGAGTGTTCCTGCAGGTTGTGGCCTTCGCCGCCGATGTAGCTCGTGACTTCGTAACCGTTGGTGAGCCGGACGCGCGCGACCTTTCGCAGCGCCGAGTTCGGCTTCTTCGGCGTCGTCGTGTAGACGCGCGTGCAGACGCCGCGGCGCTGCGGCGAGCGCTGCAGCGCCGGCACCTTGGACTTGTAGGTGGCCGCCACGCGGCCCCCACGGATCAGCTGGTTTGTCGTCGACATACCGTCCTACTGCCCCGCTCCGGCGCAATTGCCGGACGCATGAAACGCCGGGCCGCCCAGTGGCGGCCCGGATAATTGTTGTTTGGCGATTTCCGCCCCGCCCGATTACCGGGGCGGGGGCCGAAAAGGCCCGCGATTGTAGATACTCGACCTTTGGGGCGTCAAGCCGCTCCCAGGCAGTGCCGACGGCCTCGCCCGTCACCGCGCTAAGGTGTTGTTTTTATTGATCCAACGATAGCAGTAGCCGCCGGGCGCTGCTCGCGCGTCCGACGTTGTCAACGCGACCAGGTCCCGCCGCGTTATCCAACCGTTCCCGAGATCCCGAGGACGCAGGTGACGACTGCACATTTCATTGCCGCCAACCGGTTCGGACTCGGCGCCCGACCCGGCGAACTGCGCGAGATAAGCGGCGATCCGCGCGGCTGGCTAGGCATGCAAGTCAACAGCCCACGGAAATTGCCAGACGCCATTCGCGGCCTGCCGTCTTCGGCGGAAATTTTCGAAGCCGTGACGGAGAAGCGGGAGGAAAAGCGCGAAGCTCGTGCCAGGCCGCCGTCCGCAACCGCAGCGGCCGGCCGACTCGTCGCCAATATCCGCCAGACCCTTGCGCCGATCTATCTCGAGCAGGTGGCGGCCCGCTATCGCATTGCTGCCGACACTCCAGAATCTTTCCGCGAGCGGCTGGTGCATTTCTGGTCCAATCACTTCGCGGTATCTGCCGACAAGGCGCAGGTCACGGCGCTGGCGGCAACGATCGAGAACGAGGTGATCCGGCCACGGGTCGCGGGCAGCTTCGCCGACATGCTCCTGGCGGCCGAGTCGCACCCTGCAATGATTCTCTATCTCGACAACCAGGCTTCGATTGGACCCAACTCGATCCTGGCGACGCGAGCCAGCAAGCGCGCCCGCAACTCGGGTCGAAAGCTCGACATCAACGAGAATCTCGCCCGAGAAATCCTCGAACTCCATACGCTTGGCGTGAACGCCGGCTACTCGCAGGCCGACGTCACGGCATTCGCGCAGGCGCTCACCGGCTGGTCTATCGGCGGGAATCGCGACTTCCTCGGCGACGAAGTACCCGGGAAATTCGTGTTTCGCGACACGGCTCACGAGCCGGGGACACGGCTCGTTCTCGGCAAGCGGTATGGGCAGGACGGAATTGCCCAGCCGCGCGCGATTCTCGCGGACCTCGCGGCGCACGCCGCGACGGCGACCCATATCGCGACAAAACTCGTCCGCCATTTTGTCGCCGACGATCCACCCGCCGCCGCCATCGGACGCCTTGCCAGGGCGTTTCGCGATTCCGGCGGCGACTTGCCGACGGTGCATCGCGCGCTGATCGAGCTGCCCGAGGCCTGGGACCGGCCACCGACGAAGTTCAAGACACCACACGAGTTCGTGGTTTCGACCTTCCGCACGCTCGACTTCGTTCCTTCCGAGCCGCGGCAGGTTCTTGCTCCATTCGAGTTGTTGGGCCAGAGGCCTTACTCACCAGGATCGCCCGCAGGCTGGCCCGACACGGCCGATCAATGGAACGGCCCGGATGCGCTGCTCAAGCGCATCGAATGGGCGACGGCGGTTGGAGAGAGAGTCGGGACACTCGCCGCGCCGCTCGATATCGCCGAACAGGCACTCGGGGAATCGCTGCAGGACCGCACGCGCACCGCCATATCGCGAGCCGCGAGCGCCGCCCAGGGAGTCACGCTGTTTCTGGCCAGCCCGGAATTCCAACAGAGGTGAGCGGGGGTATCGTCATGAACGCGATCAGCCGACGATCTTTCCTGTCCGCCATGGCCGCGAGCAGCATCGGGACGATGCTGCCACGGCTCGCGTTCGCCGGCGCGGGATCCGACGCGCGATTCGTGCTCGTCATCCTGCGTGGAGCCCTGGACGGCCTGGCGGCCGTGCCCGCATACGGAGACGGCAGTTACGCGCGCAAGCGCGGAGAACTTGCGATCACATCGCCGGAGTTCAGGCTCGACGGAACATTCGCGTTGCATCCCGCGTTACCGAAGCTGCACGAGCGATTCAAGGCCGGAGAGCTCATCGTGTTTCACGCCGTCGCGACACCCTACCGGCAGCGATCGCACTTTGACGGCCAGGACCTTCTCGAAAGCGGCACGGAACAATTCGGACTTGCGCGCGACGGCTGGCTCAATCGCGCATTGCCGGCATTGCCCGCCGCACGGACTCGCAGCACGGAACGACTGGCGATTGCGCTCGCGCAGAATGTGCCGCTCGTGCTGCGCGGCAAGGCGCAGGTCAACTCCTGGGCCCCGTCGCGACTGCCGGAAGCAGACTCCGACACGCTCGAACGGATTGCCGACCTGTACTCGACTGATCCCTTTTTCGCGAGCCGCCTGCAGGCGGCACTGGCCGCATCCGGCGTCGCGAATGCGGCCGCAGGCTCCCTGACCGGTCGGCGTCTCGATCCGTTGGGCGCATTTTCGACCGTGACCGCGGCCGCGGGACGTTTTCTTGCCGGCACGGACGGTCCGCGCATTGCCGTCATTGAAGTCGGCGGCTGGGACACTCACGCCAATCAGGGCGCCGAGAACGGCCAGCTCGGGAATCGGCTTGGCGCACTCGATCGAGGGCTCGATGCGCTTCGGACCGGCATGGGACCGGCCTGGAAGGAGGCGGCAATGCTCGTGGTCACCGAGTTCGGCCGCACCGTCGCCGTAAACGGCACGCGTGGAACGGATCACGGTACCGGCGGCTGCGCATTTCTCCTCGGCGGCGCGGTGGCCGGGGGTCGCGTGATTACAGACTGGCCTGGACTGACGGCCCGCGAATTGCACGAAGGGCGTGATCTGCGGGCGACCCTCGACCTGCGCTCGGTATTCAAGGGGGTGCTTGCCCGCCACCTTGGCGTCGCCGAAAAAATACTCGAGGAGCAGGTTTTTCCGGACAGCCGCGCGGCAATGCCGCTGGAGGGTTTGACGAAGGGCGTCGCCTGAGTCGACGCGTGCTCATGCTCGCGTGGACCGCCGACCGCGTACTGACGGCGGATGGCGCTTCACGAAAACTGATTCCCGGGCATCATAGTCGCCTATGCCGCGGCAACTGTCCCTGAGCCTCGACGCGGTCATCGTGGCGGTTACGGCCGGCGAGCCACGCATCCTGACGACGACCCGGGCGGGCGACGACATCCCTGCCCTGCCCACCGGGCCGCTCGATTCGGAAGTCGACGCCACGCTCGAGCTCGGGCTGCGGCGCTGGATCGCAGCGCAGACCGGCCTCGCTGTCGGCTATGTCGAACAGCTCTACACATTCGGGGACCGCGACCGCAGTCGCGATGCCGGCAGTACTCGCCACCTGTCGGTCGGTTACCTCGGCCTCATCAAGGAAGCGCAGCCGGCATCGGGGGCGGCCTGGCTCGACTACTACGACATCCTGCCCTGGGAGGACCGGCGTGGCCGCGCGCCGGCCGGCCTCGGCAAGGCGCTGGCAGCTGCGCTCGAACGCTGGGCCGGGAAGGACGCGGCGCGCCAACGCCGGGTCGTGGCGGATTTCGGGAGCCGCGGTTCCTGGGACGCGATCCGGGTCCTCGAGCGCTATGAGCTGCTGTACGAGGCAAAGCTCGTCCCCGAATACCAGCGGGACCGCGGCCTGCCCCCGCTCCCCGGCCCGGGACCCGGGACGGAACTCGCCTACGACCATCGCCGGATCGCGGCGACGGCCCTCGGCCGGCTCCGCGGCAAGCTGAAATACCGGCCGGTCGTCTTCGAACTGCTGCCGGAGACCTTCACGCTCCTCCAGCTTCAGCGCACGGTCGAGGCCCTGACCGGCATGCGGCTGCACAAGCAGAATTTCCGGCGCCTGGTTGCCAGCGGCCGGTTCGTCGAGCCCACGCGCACCGTCGAACGCCCCGCGCGCGGGCGCCCGGCCAAGCTGTTCCGGTTCCGGCGCGAGGTGGTGCGCACCCGGCTCTATTGATTTATAATACTCACTCCGAGCATAAATGGAGTGGGCCCGTGCGCAGCCTTGCCGGCATCCTGCCGGATGCCGAAATTGCCGTCATCGAGCCGTTGCTTGCCGAGATCGAGGCCCTGAAGTCCCGGCGCCGCGCAGTCGTGCTCGCCCACAACTACATGACCCCCGACATCTTCCACGGCGTCGCGGACCTGCGCGGCGATTCGCTCGCGCTTGCGCACCAGGCCGCCGCGACCGAGGCGGAAGTCATCGTCATGGCCGGCGTGCACTTCATGGCGGAGACCGCAAAGCTCCTGAGCCCCGGCAAGACCGTGCTGATACCGGACCAGCGGGCCGGTTGCTCCCTGGCCGAGTCCATCACGGGCGCGGACGTGCGCCTGCTGCGCGAGCGCTACCCGGGCGCGCCGGTCGTGAGCTACGTGAACACCTCGGCCGAGGTGAAGGCGGAATCCGACATCTGCTGCACTTCCTCGAACGCGGTCGCGGTCGTCGAATCGCTGGGCGCCGACCGCGTCATCTTCCTGCCGGACCAGTACCTCGGCCGCTGGGTCGCATCGCAGACCGGGGTCGAGGTGATCCTCTGGGAAGGCAGCTGCATGGTGCACGAGCGCTTCACGGGCGAGGAGCTGCGCCGGTATCGCGAGGGTCATCCGGGAATCCGGATCATCGCGCACCCGGAATGCCCCCCGGACGTGCTCGATGAGGCCGACTACGTCGGTTCGACCGCCGGGATGATCGCCTGGGTCGGGCACAACCGCCCGCGCCGCGTCGTCATGGTCACCGAGTGCTCCATGTCCGACAACGTCGCGGCGGAGATGCCCGACGTCGAGTTCGTGCGGCCCTGCAACCTGTGCCCGCACATGAAGCGCATCACGCTCGAGGGCATCGCCCGCTCGCTGCGCGAGATGCGCCACGAGGTGACGATCGACCCCGCCATTGCCCTGCGCGCGCGGCGCGCCGTCACGCGGATGCTCGCGGTCCCCGCATGATTGCGCGCGATTTCATCACCGCGCCGGCCGTGGTCGTCGGCGGCGGCATCGCGGGGCTCGCCACGGCACTGTCTCTGCGCGGTTGCGTCCTCGTATCGAAGGACGCGATCGGCGGCGGCGCCTCGCGACTCGCGCAGGGCGGCATTGCCGCCGCCGTCGGCCCAGGCGACTCCCCTGCCCTGCACGCCGCCGATACGCTGCGTGTCGCCGCGGGACTTGCGGACGCGGCGATCGCGGAGCGGGTCACGCGCGAGGCTGCAGGCCGGATCGAATGGCTGCGCGAGCTCGGTGTCGCATTCGACCGGGCCCCTGCGGGGAGCCTCGCGCTCGGCCGCGAGGCGGGACATTGCCGCAATCGCATCGTCCATGCCGGCGGCGACCGCACCGGCGATGCGGTCATGCACGTAATGCGCCAGGCCGCGATGCGGCGACCCGACATCCGCATACTGGAAGGCTTCGAGCTCGTGGACCTGGTCACCCGCGGAAACCGCGCCGGCGGCGTCCTGCTCGAAGCGACCGACGGCAGCCGCGTCGCCGTGCTGGCTCCCCAGGTCGTGCTGGCGACGGGTGGCGTCGGCGCCTGCTTCGACCGCACGACCAACCCGGCGACCTCGAGCGGCTCGGGCCTTGCGGCCGCTGCGCGCCGCGGCGTGCGCCTCGCCGACCTCGAGTTCCTGCAGTTCCATCCGACCGCGCTCGCGGTCGATGCCGACCCGCTGCCCCTGCTCACCGAGGCGCTGCGCGGCGCGGGCGCCGTGCTGCTCGATGATTCCGGCGACCGGTTCATGCAGGCCTTCCATCCCGATGCGGAGCTCGCGCCGCGCGACATCGTGGCGCGCCGCGTCGCGGCGCTTCAGGCCGCGGGCCGGGCGGTGTGGCTCGATGCCTCCGGCATCCCGGACCTCGCCGCGCGATTCCCCGCCGCCTGCGCGCTGGCCGCGCGAGCCGGGCTCGATGCGCGCCGCCAGCCGCTCCCCGTAGCGACCGCGGCACACTTTCACATGGGCGGCATCGCAATCGATGCCGCGGGCCGCAGCTCGCTCGCCGGATTGTGGGCCTGCGGCGAAGCCGCCTCCTCCGGCCTCCATGGCGGCAACCGGCTCGCGAGCAATTCCCTGCTCGAGGGCCTCGTGTTCGGCGAGCGCATCGCGCGGGCCATCGAGGCGGAGTCGCTTCGACCCGCGCGCGGTCCGCTCGAGATTCCGCGCCGCCGCATCCAGGGCGTGGCCGACCCGGCGCGCGTCGCGTCATTGCGCCGGCTGGTGGGCGAGTGCCTGGGTCCCTTGCGCAGCGGGGCATCGATCGCGCGGGCGCTCGCGCGCCTCGAGGGCCGGCACGCGGGCTCGCGGGCCGAAGAAGACCAGCAGCTCGTCGCGCGGCTCATGCTGCAGGCCGCGCTGGATCGCCGCGAATCGCGCGGCGCCCACTATCGCCTCGATCACCCTGATGCGGCGCGCGGACAGCCTGCGCGCAGCTTCGTAGTGCCCGAGCCCGCGGCGGCCGGGATCCTGGCCGTCGCGGGCAGCCGGGTCGCGTGAAGGTAGCCCCGCCGCTCGAAGCGCTCGCCCGGGTCATCGAGGTTGCGCTCGCGGAAGACCTCGGCGCTCGCGGCGACATCACGACGCAGGCCGTCGTGCCGGCCGGCGCGCCGATGGCGGCGTCCATCCGCAGCCGTGAAGCCGGACGCATCGCCGGCGCGGACATCGCGGGACTCGTGCTGTCCCGGCTGCCGGGGCCCGCGACGGCAACAGTCGTCACGGCCGACGGGAGTGATGTCGGCGCCGGGGACACGATTGCCAGGCTCAGCGGAGCGGCCAGCGCCCTTCTCACGGGCGAGCGCACGATCCTTAACCTGATGGGCCGGCTGTCCGGCATCGCGACCGCGACCGCGGCCGTCGTCCGGGCGGTCGACGGCACCGGGGTCGCGATCAAGGACACGCGCAAGACGACGCCCGGGCTTCGGCTGCTCGAGAAATATGCCGTGGCGGTGGGCGGCGGCGTCAATCACCGCTCGGGCCTCTACGACGCCGTGCTGATCAAGGACAACCACATCGGCATCGCGGGCTCCATCACGACGGCGGTCGAGCGGACGCGTGCGGCACTCGGCGCACAGGCGGCGATCCAGGTGGAGGTCGAAACGCTGGCGGAGCTCGAGGAAGCGCTGCGCGCGGGCGTCGGCGCGGTGCTGCTCGACAACATGTCGCCGCTGCTGCTGAGGCAGGCCGTGTCGCTCGCCTCCGGCCGCTGCCACACGGAGGCTTCCGGCGGCATCACGCCGGCCAATGTCCGGGAAGTGGCGGAGACCGGCGTCGACTCGATCTCCCTCGGCTGGCTGACGCACTCCGCGAAGTCGCTCGACCTCGGGCTGGATATTTCCTGACCGGTTCAGGCGTCCAGGTAACCGGTGAGGACGTTGACCACGTTGGTGCCGATCTCCTCGACGGCATAACCGCCTTCCATCAGGAATAGCGTGGGCAGCCCCAGGCGCCCGATGCGCTCACCGACGCGCAGGTAATCCTCGCTGTCCAGCCTGAAGTGCGAGAGCGGATCCGCCCGGAAGGTGTCCACGCCGAGCGATACGACGAGGGCATCGGGCCCGTGGGCCGCGACGGCAAGGCAGGCCGCGTCCAGCGCCGGGCTCCAGCCCGCCCAGGCGGTTCCCCGCGGCAGCGGAAAGTTGCGATTGAATCCTTCCCCGGGACCTGCGCCGGCTTCGTCCGCGTAGCCGAGGAAATACGGGAAATCGGTCGCGGGATCCGCGTGGATCGACGCGAACAGGACGTCGGGGCGCGAATAGAAGATTTCCTGCGTGCCATTGCCGTGGTGGTAGTCGACGTCGAGTATCGCCACGCGCGACGCGCCGCAGTCGCGGAAATGCTGTGCCGCGATGGCTGCATTGTTCAGGAAGCAGTAGCCGCCGTAGTAGTCGCTGGCCGCGTGATGGCCGGGGGGCCGGCAAAGGCCGAAGGCCGCGCGCTCCCGGCCCTGCGCGATGCGGGCGGCGCCGGTTGCCGCGACATCGGCGGCGCTTCGCGCGGCTTTCCAGGTGCCGGCCGCGATGGGCGAGCTGATGTCGAAGGAGTAGTAGGACAGGCGGCCGTCGAGCGAGTCGGGCACGCGATCGCTGCGCAGGCCGCGGATCGGCCAGGCGAGCGGCAGGGCCTCGCCGGGACGGTCGAGGGCCCGCCATTCCGCATGGGCCCCGGAAAGAAACTCGACGAATGCGGGCCGATGGACACGCAGCACCGTTTCGGGCGGAAACGATGCCGGGTCCTCGACGGGACCGATGCCGGCCGCCCGGACGGCGGCCAGCACCCTTTCCGCGCGCTCGGCGCGCTCGAACGCCGCGGTCAGCCGGCCGCGATTGAACTCGACGCTGACGTCATGCGCGCGGTGATCGCCCGAATAGATCGTCAGCAAGCCGGCTCACTCCCCGACGGCCTCCTGCACGGCCGGCTCCTCGCTGACCACCTCGGCGCTCGAGTCGAGGAAGCCGCGATGGACTTCGTCATCGGGCTTCTTGCGCCGCTGCGCATGGAAGGAGAAGCCCGTGCCCGCCGGGATGAGCCGGCCGACGATGACGTTCTCCTTGAGCCCGCGCAGGTCGTCCTTGATGCCGCGCACGGCCGCATCGGTCAGCACGCGGGTCGTTTCCTGGAACGAGGCCGCGGAGATGAACGAATCGGTCTGCAGCGAGGCCTTGGTGATGCCGAGCAGCATCGGCTCGTAGCCGGCCGGCTTCTTCTTCTCGCCCTCGATGCGGTCGTTCAGCTCGAGGATGCGCGCGCGCTCGAGCTGCTCGCCGCGCAGCAGCGTCGTGTCGCCCGATTCCTTGATCTCGACCTTGCGCAACATCTGCCGGACGATGACCTCGATGTGCTTGTCGTTGATCTTCACGCCCTGGAGCCGGTAGACGTCCTGGATCTCGCGCGTGAGGTAGTTGGCGAGCGCCGCCACGCCCTGCAGCCGCAGGATGTCGTGAGGGTTCGGCTCGCCTTCCGCGATCACTTCGCCGCGCTCGACGTGCTCGCCCTCGAACACGTTGAGCTGCCGCCACTTCGGGATCAGCTCCTCGTAGCGCTCGTTGTTCTCGCCGGTGATGACGAGGCGCCGCTTGCCCTTGGTCTCGCGGCCGAAGCTGACGGTGCCCGTGACCTCGGCGAGGATGGCCGGTTCCTTGGGCTTCCTGGCCTCGAACAGGTCCGCGACGCGCGGCAGGCCGCCCGTGATGTCGCGGGTCTTCGACGACTCCTGCGGGATGCGGGCGATGACGTCGCCGACCGACACCTTCGCGCCGTCCTCGAGCGACACGAGCGCGCCCGCCGGCAGCGTGTAGACCGCCGGGATGTCGGTGTTCGCGAACGTGACTTCCTTGCCCTTCGCATTCACGAGCTTCAGCACCGGGCGCAGGTCGCGGCCCGCGGCCGCGCGCTGCTTCGGGTCGAGGACCTCGACGCTCGAGAGCCCGGTCACCTCGTCCACCTGCGACTGCACGGTCACGCCGTCGACGAAGTCGTTGAAGCGAATGAAGCCCGCGACCTCGGTGACGACCGGGTGGGTGTGCGGGTCCCAGTTCGCGACGATCTGGCCCGGCACCACGGCCTTGCCCTCGTCCGCGACGATGGTCGCGCCATAGGGGATCTTGTAGCGCTCGCGCTCGCGGCCGAACTCGTCGATGACGCCGATCTCGCCGGAGCGTGAGGTAGTGACGAGGTGGCCCTTCTCGTGGCGCACCGACTTGACGTTGTGGAAGCGCAGCGTGCCCTTGCCCTTGATCTCGACGAGCGAGATCGCGGCCGCGCGGGATGCCGCGCCGCCGATGTGGAAGGTCCGCATCGTGAGCTGGGTGCCCGGCTCGCCGATCGACTGCGCGGCGATCACGCCGACCGCCTCGCCGATCGAGATCAGCCGGCCGCGGGCCAGGTCGCGCCCGTAGCACATGGCGCAGACGCCGTAGCGCACTTCGCAGCTGATCGGCGAGCGCACGGTGATCTGGTCGACGCCGTGGTTCTCGAGCTCCTGCACCCACTGCTCGTCGATCAGGGTCCCCGCCGGCACGAGCACGTCGTCCGAGCCCGGCTTCGGCACGTCGGTCGCGGTCACGCGGCCGAGCACGCGTTCGCCGAGGCCCTCGACAACGTCGCCGCCCTCGACGATCGGCGTCACTTCGAGCCCGCGCTCGGTGCCGCAGTCCGTCAGCGTGACAACGAGGTCCTGGGCGACGTCGACGAGGCGGCGCGTCAGGTAGCCGGAGTTCGCGGTCTTCAGCGCGGTGTCCGCGAGGCCCTTGCGGGCGCCGTGGGTCGAGATGAAGTACTGCAGGACGTTCAGGCCCTCGCGGAAGTTCGCCGTGATCGGCGTCTCGATGATCGAGCCGTCCGGCTTCGCCATCAGGCCGCGCATGCCGGCGAGCTGGCGGATCTGCGCCGCGGAGCCGCGCGCTCCCGAATCGGCCATCATGAAGATGGAGTTGAACGAGCCCTGCTGCACCTTCCTGCCCTTGCGGTCGGTGCCTTCCTCGTGGCGCAGCTGGTCCATCATCGCCTTGCCGATCTGGTCGTTGGTGCGCGACCAGATGTCGACGACCTTGTTGTAGCGCTCGCCGTTGGTCACGAGCCCGGACTCGTACTGGTCCTGGATCTCCTTCACCTCGCGCTCGGCGGAGGTCAGTATCTTCTGCTTCTGCGGCGGCACGGCCATGTCGTCCACGCCGATCGAGATCGCCGCGCGCGTCGCGTACGAGAAGCCCGTGTACATCAGCCGGTCCGCGAAGATCACGGTCTCCTTGAGGCCGAGCGCGCGGTAGCAGGAGTTGATGACCGCCTGCACGCGCTTCTTGGTCATGTCCTGGTTCACCAGGTCGAACGACAGCCCGCGCGGCAGCAGCTCGGAGAGCAGCGCGCGGCCGACCGTGGTCTTCACGAGCCGGCGCTTTTCCTTCAGCTCGCCGGTCGGGGACTTGGCGTACTCGACGATGCGTACCCTGACCGAGGCGTGTAGCTCCGCCTGGCGCGTCTCGTGCGCACGATGCACCTCGCGCACGTCGGTGAAGATCATGCCCTCGCCCTTCGCCCCGGCGCGCTCGCGCGTCAGGTAGTAGAGCCCGAGCACGACGTCCTGCGACGGCACGATGATCGGGTCGCCATTCGCCGGCGACAGGATGTTGTTCGACGACAGCATCAGGGCGCGCGCCTCGAGCTGGGCCTCGAGCGACAGCGGCACGTGGACGGCCATCTGGTCGCCGTCGAAGTCCGCGTTGAACGCGGTGCAGACGAGCGGGTGGAGCTGGATCGCCTTGCCCTCGATCAGCACCGGCTCGAAGGCCTGGATGCCGAGGCGGTGCAGCGTCGGCGCGCGGTTCAGCAGGACCGGGTGCTCGCGGATGACCTCCTCGAGGATGTCCCAGACTTCCGGGCCCTCGCGCTCGACCAGGCGCTTGGCCGCCTTGATCGTCGTCGCGAGGCCGCGCAGCTGCAGCTTGTGGAATATGAACGGCTTGAAGAGCTCGAGCGCCATCTTCTTCGGCAGCCCGCACTGGTGCAGCCGCAGCGTCGGGCCCACGACGATGACCGAGCGGCCCGAGTAGTCCACCCGCTTGCCGAGCAGGTTCTGGCGGAACCGGCCCTGCTTGCCCTTGATCATGTCGGCGAGCGACTTCAGCGGGCGCTTGTTGGTGCCCGTGATGGCGCGGCCGCGGCGGCCGTTGTCGAGCAGCGCGTCGACCGACTCCTGCAGCATGCGCTTCTCGTTCCGGACGATGATGTCCGGGGCGTTCAGCTCAAGCAGCCGGCGCAGTCGGTTGTTGCGGTTGATGACGCGGCGGTACAGGTCATTCAGGTCCGAGGTCGCGAAGCGCCCGCCGTCGAGCGGGACCAGCGGCCGCAGGTCGGGCGGCAGCACCGGCAGCATGGTCAGCACCATCCACTGCGGGCTGTTGCCCGACTCGATGAAGGATTCGAGCAGCTTGAGGCGCTTGGTGAGGCGCTTGATCTTGGTCTCGGAGGTCGTGCCGCCGATTTCCGCGCGCACCTTGCCCGTCTCGGCCGCGAGATCAATCGATTTCAGCAGCTCGAGGATCGCCTCGGCTCCCATGCGCGCGTCGAACTCGTCGCCGTACTTCTCGATGGCCTCGAGGTACATCTCGTTCGACATGAGCTGGCCGCGCTCGAGCGGCGTCATGCCCGGATCGACCACCACGAAGGCCTCGAAATAGAGCACGCGCTCGAGATCCCGGAGCGTCATGTCCACCATCAGGCCGATGCGCGAGGGCAGCGACTTCAGGAACCAGATGTGCGCGACCGGGCTCGCGAGCTCGATGTGGCCCATGCGCTCGCGCCGGACCTTCGACTGCGTGACCTCGACGCCGCACTTCTCGCAGACGACGCCGCGGTGCTTCAGGCGCTTGTACTTGCCGCAGAGGCACTCGTAATCCTTCACGGGCCCGAAGATCTTGGCGCAGAACAGGCCGTCACGCTCCGGCTTGAAGGTCCGGTAGTTGATGGTCTCCGGCTTGCGCACCTCGCCGTACGACCAGGACTTGATCATGTCCGGCGAAGTCAGCGCGATCCGGATCGAGTCGAAATTCTCGACCGCGGCCTGGGGCTTGAAGAACTTCATGAGGTCTTTCATTCGATCACCCTTCCTGCTCGAGCTCGATGTTGATCCCGAGCGACCGGATTTCCTTGACCAGCACGTTGAACGACTCCGGCATGCCGGCGTCCATCGAGTGGTTGCCGTCCACGATGTTCTTGTACATCTTGGTGCGGCCGTTCACGTCGTCCGACTTGACGGTCAGCATCTCCTGCAGCGTGTACGCGGCGCCGTAGGCCTCGAGCGCCCAGACTTCCATCTCGCCGAAGCGCTGCCCGCCGAACTGCGCCTTGCCCCCGAGCGGCTGCTGCGTGACGAGGCTGTACGGCCCCGTGGAGCGGGCGTGCATCTTGTCGTCGACGAGGTGGTTCAGCTTCAGCATGTACATGTAGCCGACGGTCACCTGGCGGTCGAAGGCCTCGCCGGTGCGGCCGTCGGTCAGCATGGTCTGCCCGCTGACCGGGAGGTCCGCGAGCTCGAGCAGGCCCTTGATCTCGGCCTCGCTCGCGCCGTCGAACACCGGCGTCGCCATCGGCACTCCGTCG
>CAVTIE010000002.1:0-427500 GCA_963734735.1 uncultured Gammaproteobacteria bacterium
ATCGCGGAGCAGTTCGAAGCGCTCCGCGCGGAAGTCGAGAACGTCGTGGACGTGGAAGTGATCGCGGCCCGCGAGATCGCGGCGCCGCAGCAGAAGAAGCTCGCAGCGGCGCTCGCGAAGCGCCTCGGCCGCGAGGTGCGCATGCACACGCGCATCGACGAGACGCTCCTCGGCGGCGCCATCGTGCGCGCCGGGGACCTCGTCATCGACGGATCGCTGAAGGGCCGCCTCCAGCGGCTCGGCTCGGCGCTACAGAATTAGTCAAGGAAAGCGGATATGTCCATCAAGGCATCTGAAATCACCGACCTGATCCAGGCACGGATCAAGAACTTCGAGGCCGCGACGGAAGCGCGGAACGTCGGCACGGTCGTCTCCGTGACCGACGGCATCTGCCGCGTGCACGGGCTCGCGGACGCCGCCTACGGCGAAATGCTCGAGTTCCCGGACAACACCTTCGGACTCGCGCTGAACCTGGAGCAGGACTCGGTCGGCGCGGTGGTGCTCGGCGAGTACCGCCACATCAGCGAGGGCGCGACGGTCAAGACGACCGGCCGCATCCTCGAAGTGCCGGTCGGCCCCGAGATGCTCGGCCGCGTGGTGGACGCGCTCGGCAATCCGCTCGACGGCAAGGGCCCGATCAAGGCGAGCAAGCGTTCGCCGATCGAGCGCGTGGCGCCGGGCGTCGTCTGGCGCAAGAGCGTCAGCCAGCCGGTGCAGACCGGCTACAAGGCGATCGACTCGATGGTGCCGATCGGCCGCGGCCAGCGCGAGCTGATCATCGGCGACCGCCAGACCGGCAAGACCGCGCTCGCGATCGACACGATCATCAACCAGAAGGGCACGGGCATCAAGTGCATCTACGTCGCGATCGGCCAGAAGCAGAGCTCGATCGCGAACGTGGTCCGCAAGCTCGAAGAGCACGGCGCGATGGCGCACACGATCATCGTGTCGGCGAGCGCATCCACGCCGGCCTCGATGCAGTACATCGCGCCGTACTCGGGCTGCGCGATGGGCGAGTACTTCATGGACAACGGCGAGGACGCCGTCATCATCTATGACGACCTCACCAAGCAGGCCTGGGCCTACCGGCAGATCTCGCTGCTGCTCCGCCGTCCGCCGGGCCGCGAGGCCTATCCGGGCGACGTGTTCTACCTGCACTCACGCCTGCTCGAGCGCTCGGCGCGCGTCTCGACCGAGTACGTCGAGAAGATCAGCGGCGGCAAGATCAAGGGCAAGACCGGCTCGCTCACGGGCCTGCCGATCATCGAGACCCAGGCGGGCGACGTGACGGCCTTCGTGCCGACGAACGTCATCTCGATCACCGACGGCCAGATCTTCCTCGAGACCGACCTCTTCAACGCGGGCATCCGGCCCGCCATGAACGCGGGCATCTCGGTGTCCCGGGTCGGCGGAGCAGCGCAGACCGGCGTCATCAAGAAGCTCGGCGGCGGCATCCGCCTGGCGCTTGCCCAGTACCGCGAGCTCGCGGCCTTCTCGCAGTTCGCCTCCGACCTCGACGAGGCGACCCGCAAGCAGCTCGAGCGCGGCCAGCGCGTGACCGAGCTCATGAAGCAGAAGCAGTACTCGCCGATGTCGGTCGCCGAGCAGGCGCTCTCCATCTACGCCGTCAACAACGGCTACATGGACAAGGTGGATCGCAAGAAGATCGTGGAATTCGAGGAGGCGCTACAGGCCTACGCGAGGACGCAGCACGCGGGCTTCCTGAACTCTGTCAACGACAAGCCGGAGCTCAGCAAGGAAGTCGAGGCCGGCTACAGGAAGATCTGCGAAGACTTCGCGGCGACGGGAGCCTGGTAAGCAGCCATGGCCGGCACCAAGGAAATCCGGGTCAAGATCGCGAGCATCAAGAGCACGCAGAAGATCACGAAGGCGCTCGAGATGGTCGCGGTCAGCAAGATGCGGAAGGCCCAGGACCGCATGCGCGCCGCGCGCCCCTATGCGGACAAGATCCGGCAGGTGATCGGGCATTTGCGCGTCGCCAACCCGAACCACCGGCACCCGTACCTGGTCGAGCGCGAGGTCAAGTCGGTCGGCATGATCGTCGTCAGCTCCGATCGCGGCTTCTGCGGCTCGCTGAACATCAACGTGTTCAAGCAGGTGCTGGCCGCCGCGCGCGACTGGCAGGAAAAGGGCGTCGAGCTGCATCTCTGCCTGATCGGCGCCAAGGCCCTGCGGTACTTCCGGCGGCTGAAGCTGCCGATCACGGCCTCGATCACGCATCTCGGCGACACGCCGCACATCGCGGACCTGATCGGCACGGTCAAGGCGATGCTCGACCAGTACCAGGAAGGCAAGATCGACAAGCTCGTGCTCGTCAGCAACCGCTTCGTCAACACGATGACGCAGAAACCGACGATGCTCCAGCTCCTGCCGGCCGAGACGGTGGACGCCGGCGACCTCCAGGAGAAGTGGGACTACATCTACGAGCCCGCGCCGGACGAGCTGATCTCGACCTACATGATGCGATACATCGAGTCGACGGTTTACCGGGCGGTGATCGAGAACCTCGCCTGCGAGATGGCCGCGCGCATGGTCGCGATGAAGAGCGCGACCGACAACGCCGGCAAGATCATCGACGAGCTACAGATCATCTACAACAAGGCCCGCCAGGCCGCGATCACGAAGGAGATTTCGGAGATCGTCGGCGGCGCGGCAGCGGTTTAGGCGAAAGGAAAGACAGATGGCGAATGCACCTGCGGCAAGCGGCAAGATCGTACAAATCATCGGCTCGGTGATCGACGTGGAGTTCCCCCGCGAGGGAATCCCGAAGGTCTACGAGGCGCTGAAGCTCACCGACCATGACCTGACGCTCGAGGTGCAGCAGCAGCTCGGCGACGGCATCGTCCGCACCATCGCGATGGGCGCCTCCGAGGGACTGAAGCGCGGCCTCACCGTGAAATCGACCGGCGCGCCGATCACCGTGCCCGTCGGCGTCGGCACGCTCGGCCGCATCATGGACGTGCTCGGCAAGCCCCAGGACGAGGGCGGCCCGATCAAGACCCAGGATTTCCTGCCGATCCACCGCCCGGCGCCGTCGTACGACGAGCAGACCGGCGGCCAGGACCTGCTCGAAACCGGCATCAAGGTCATCGACCTGCTCGCGCCCTTCGCAAAGGGCGGCAAGATCGGCCTGTTCGGCGGCGCCGGCGTCGGCAAGACCGTCAACATGCTCGAGCTCATCAACAACATCGCCAAGGCGCACTCAGGCCTTTCCGTGTTCGCCGGCGTCGGCGAGCGCACCCGCGAGGGCAACGACTTCTATCACGAGATGATGGAATCGGGCGTCATCGACAAGAAGGACCTGACCAACTCCAAGGTCGCGATGGTCTACGGCCAGATGAACGAGCCGCCGGGCAACCGCCTGCGCGTCGGGCTCACCGGTCTCACCATGGCGGAATTCTTCCGCGACGAAAAGCAGGCCGGCGGCAAGGGCCGCGACGTGCTGCTCTTCATCGACAACATCTATCGCTATACGCTCGCCGGCACGGAAGTGTCCGCGCTGCTCGGCCGCATGCCGAGCGCGGTGGGCTACCAGCCGACGCTCGCGGAAGAGATGGGCGTGCTCCAGGAGCGCATCACTTCGACCAAGACGGGATCCATCACCTCCGTGCAGGCGATCTACGTGCCGGCGGACGACCTGACGGATCCCTCGCCGGCGACGACCTTCGCGCACCTCGACGCAACCATCGTGCTCAGCCGCCAGATCGCGTCGCTCGGTATTTACCCCGCGGTGGACCCGCTCGACTCGACCAGCCGCCAGCTCGACCCGCTCGTGGTCGGCGAGGAGCACTACAACACGGCGCGCGGCGTGCAGGTGATACTCCAGCGCTACAAGGAGCTGCAGGACATCATCGCGATCCTCGGCATGGACGAGCTGTCGGAAGAGGACAAGCTCACCGTCCACCGCGCGCGCAAGATCCAGCGCTTCCTGTCGCAGCCGTTCCACGTCGCGGAAGTGTTCACCGGCAGCCCCGGCAAATACGTGCCGCTCAAGGACACGATCCGCGGCTTCAAGGCCATCATCGCGGGCGAGTACGACAACCTGCCCGAGCAGGCCTTCTACATGGTGGGCGGCATCGAGGAAGCGGCCGAGAAGGCGAAGACGCTCACCTGATCATGCCGAACACGATTCACATCGACATCGTCAGCGCCGAAGGCGAAGTCCACGCGGGCGAGGCCACGATGGTGTTCGCGCCCGCGTCGGGCGGCGAGATCGGCATCGCGCCGCGGCATGCGCCGCTCCTCACGACCCTGAAGGCGGGCGAGGTTCGGGTCCAGGATGTGAACGGTGAGGAGCATGTGTTCTGGGTGGGCGGCGGCGCGCTCGAGGTGCAGCCGCACAAGATCACGATCCTGGCCGACACTGCGGCGCGAGCGAAAGACCTGGACGAAGCCGCGGCACTCGCGGCCAAGCAGCGGGCCGAGGAAGCGCTGCGCGACCGCGCGGGAGCGATCGATATCGCCGAGGCGCAGGCGGAGCTCGCCCGTGCCGCGGCCCAGCTCCGTGCGATTGAGAAGCTGCGCAAACTCAGAAAAGGCGGTTGACCGCCAGTCTCTCCGGCGGCGACTGGAAGGCGCCCAGGATCCTGCGTCGCTCACGCGCGGTCAGCACGCCGAACAGCGGCGCCGTACTGCGCAACTCCACGCCTTCCTTGCTCTGCACGGTGAGCCGTTCGGCGATGCGCGGCCATGGGAGCTTCAGGACCCTTCGCCAGGCCCGGATCGCGGGGCCGGGAGCCAGGCGATCGCGCGCTTCCCACCGCCCGAAGTTCCGGTAGACGATTTCCAGGAGCGCGGGCTCCCGTTCGATCTTCTGGACCATCATCACGCAGAGCGCCAGGTTCCGCGCCTCGTGCAGACGGCGCTCCAGCGGCGGCGGCGACTTGTCCGCACGTGCGACCCAGGTGACGACGGACTTGAGGCCTTGCGCGCGGCGCCTCGCGCGCCAGCGGCGCATGCGCTCCGACGCCGGGACGGCGCGGCCGCTCGCTCGCCGGCTCATGGTGGCGTGGTTTGCGCGTCGGCGGCGGGAGAGTGTCTCGATCGCGCATTTTCAGCGTAACGCGTTACGCGCAAAAGCATGAATCGACGGTACCACCCGGCGCGCGATGCGGAAGCTTGCAAATCGATGGCGTGCGGGCTGATTCCGCCAGGGGGAGTACGCGGCCAAGCCGCGCGCTACGGCGGCGGCGCGGCGATTCGGCTCACCATCGCCAACGGCTGGCCTTCGACCGCGGGCGGCGTGCCGACGACGTAGTTGACGATGCCCGCGAATGGCGCGCGAACCTCGCCGATCCGGGCGCCGAACGCATCGTATAGCTCGCCGAGCAGGCCGCCCTCGGCGATCGCGTAGCCGTCGCGGACCCTCGCGCGGAATACGCCGGTCACAGGGCTGGTGATCACCTGGTAGTCCTTCAGCCATACGACGCCGGGGTTCGGTTGCGCCGTTCCTTCCAGCATCCCGAGGTGACGCATCAGGTTCTGGATGCCGTGCTCCGCCAGTGCGATCGAGCCCTCGTCGTTCTGGCCGAGCTGGCCGGTCTCGGTCGTGATCGCCGGGATGCCGCGTGCCAGCGCAGTCTGGTCGACGAACTTCGTGGCCCCGGCCTGGGCGATTCGCCCGGTGTCTATCACGATGTGGTCGAGTCCGAAGGCCAGCGCCATTCCGCGTGTGGCGGCGTCGAGCCGCGCGTCGCCCGTGACCGGCATGTAGGCATACGGTCGCAGCGCCTCGTTGCCGTCGCCGGCGTGCAGGTCGACCAGGAAGTCCGCCTTTGCGATGACCTCGGTCGTGATCACGTGGGCGATGCGTTCGCTCAGCGTGCCGTCCGGTCGCCCCGGATAGACGCGGTTCAGGTTCTTGCCGTCGGCCGGGCTCGTATAGAGCGTGCGGCCGTAGAACGACGGCGGGTTGGCGATATGGACCAGGATGAGCGTTCCGCGCAGGGCCTGCGGATCGATCGACTGGCGCAACCGCTGCAGCGCGCTGATGCCCGGGTACTCATAGCCGTGCGTGCCGGCGATCAGCGCCAGGACCGGCCCATCGCTCGAGCCGCGCACGAGCGACACCGGAATGCGCGCACCCGTGTCGCCCGATGCAGGCACCTCGAGATACCCGGAGACCGCCTCGCCCGGAGCCGCGCGCAGCGGCCCGAGCTGCGAGGGCTCATCAGCATGCGCAATGCCAAAGATCGCGAGGAATGCGAAGACCATTCGGAGAACCGGGCGCATGATGCCTCCCACGGCGACGAAGCGACTCGGGGATCGTAATCCAACGCGCGGCGCGCTGGTGCACCTATCACTTGCCCGCCATTCGTCAGGGGTCCAGAGTAGCGCCGACCGGGAGCAGCCATGAAAAGACGAACTTTCTGTGCCTCCGCCGCGGCTGCCGTAGGCGCTGCGGCTTTTCCATTCGGGCCTGCGTTCACGGCTGTCTCGACAGTCACCGCCGACATCCCGGCAGTCACCGGCGACGGCAGAAAAATTCTCTTGCGCGCCGCCGACGTGGAAGACTTCCGCGCCGGGTTGCGCGGCCAGCTGCTCTTGCCGAGCACCCCTGGATACGACGACGCGCGCAAGATCTTCAACGGCATGTTCGATCGCCGCCCCGCGCTGATCGCCCGCTGCGCGGGTGCCGCGGATGTGGTGCGGGCAGTCAACTTCGCCCGGGCGAACGAACTGCTCGTGGCGGTGCGCGGCGGTGGCCACAGCCTCTCCGGCCAGTCGGTGTGCGACAACGGCCTCATGATCGACCTGTCGGCGATGCGCAGCGTGCGCGTGGACGCGGCCCACCAGCTCGCACGCGCCGGGGGTGGCGCGCTGCTCGGCGATCTCGATCGAGAGACGCTGCCTTTCGGCCTGGTCACAACCACCGGCACGGTTTCGCATACCGGCGCTGGTGGGCTGACGCTAGGCGGTGGATTCGGGCGCCTGGCACGCCGTTATGGCCTGACCTGCGATCAGCTGTCATCGGTGGATATCGTCACCGCCGAAGGCCGGCTGCTCGAAGCCAGCGCAACCGAGAATCCGGACCTCTTCTGGGCGATTCGGGGCGGGGGCGGAAACTTCGGGGTCGCGACTTCATTCGAGTACCGGCTGCACCCCTTTGACGGCCAGGCAGTCGGCGGTCATCTGGTATTTCCAATCGAGCAGGCACGACCCGCGCTGCGCGGCTTTTCGGAACTGTTTGAGCGAGCGCCCGACGGCCTGTGGATCGAGCCGATCCTGACGGCGCTGCCGGACGGCGCGCGCGTGCTGGTCTTCGACGTCTGCTGCAGCGATGGACTGGAAGCGGCCGAGGCAGCCCTCGCTCCGTACCGGAAACTCGGAAAAACGATCAAGGACGCAGTCGGTCCAGTGAAATACCTGCAGCTCCAGACGCAGGATGATGAGCGCGCGCGCATCGGCGGTCGCTACTACACCAAGTCAGGGTTCACGAACCGGCTCGACAATGACCTGATTGACGTGATGCTGGAGGTGATCAAGGGTGCGCCGGTTCCGCGGCCGCGAATCGCGATGCCGCCGAAGGGCGGCGCCGTTGATCGCGTGGCTCGCGACGCCACGGCATTCTGGCATCGCGGCGCCCTCTACAGCGTAATTCTCCAGACCAGTGGTGACGACCCCGCAGAAGATGCCAAGAACGTGGCATGGGCCAGGTCGCAATGGCCGCTGCTGGAAAAATTCACTGCGGGCTTCTATGCGAATACGAACCTGTCGGAGATCGCAACTGCGCGGGTTCAAGAGGCATACGGCGGGAACTATGAGCGGCTGCTTTCACTCAAGCGCAAGTACGACCCGACCAATCTCTTCCGCCTGAACGCGAATATCGAACCGCGCGCCTGACCGCTATTTCCGGTTGATCAGCCAGAGCCCCAGCCGACCGTCGTGACGATTGCGAGAAGAAGCCAGGCGAACTGCATGAGTGACCTCCCGCGCCAAAGGCCCGTCAGCGCTGACCGTCCGCGCAAGGAACCTCACGCGCGGAAACATGGTTGTGCACGATCACCCAGTTATCGCCGCGCTTGCGCATCAGCCGCGTGCTGATGCCATCCAGCGGGTTCTGCGGACGATCGAGCCGGAAACGGCTGATGAGCTGCGCCGCATCGGGCGCCAGCATCTCGATGCGGATGTCGGAGAAGTGGAGGACACCGCGCGTGGCCTCGGACGCACCATAGTCGCGGATGTAGTGATCGAGCGTGCCTTGCCAGTCCTTCTGGAATTCGCCGCGCGACACGAAGACCACGTCCGGGTTCGCGAATCCCTCCATATAGCCGCGGAAGTCGCCGCGATTCCACGCGGCTTCCATGCGGGTGATGAGCGCGAGGATAGCTTCCTTCTCCGCCTCCTCGGTCGCGGCGGTTGCTTGTAGTGGGGTTGAGGTGATGAGCGTGGAGGCGAGCAGCACGAGGAACAATCGCAGCTTCGAACCCATGCTTACATTCCCCTTCAGCGCTTCATCAATTGGTCGTACACGAGCTGATACGGCTCGGATTCGATGCCCATGTCCCCGCGGAACGGCCGATCAAACGCGAACACCACGAAAATCACCATCGCGAAGAACATGGTCAACAGCACTACCAGGGTCATGTGAAGGCGGGAATCCTTGACCCGGAAAAAGTAGGAAGCCGCGACGCCAAGCGCGGCGCCCAGGAATATCACCGTCCACAGCAGACCCGGCAGCGCGGTCTGGACCGCGTCGAGCCGCATCCTGCGTGCATCAATCATCTGGTTGTAAGCCCGCAGGGTCTCGGCGTGCAGGATCTTCTGTCCCTCGGTTTCCGGCTCGAAGCCCGTCAGCGTCGCCTGGAATCGGCTGATTCGTTCGACTCCCCCTTCCGGGATGCGACCCTTGTGTTGCTCGGGCCAGGCTTCCTGGATCACGTATTCCGTGTATTGCCGCAATTCGTCCTGCAGCTCTCCCCGGGTTGACGGCGGATAGGCGCTCACGTCGCGGTACAGCGTCGCCAGCGCAGTCGCTTCTTCCGAGGCAATCCTCGCGGCCGCGTCATAGGTTTCCCAGACGGTGATCGCGATCATCGCGACCGTCAGCGCATAGAACACCATTACCGAGTGCACCACGGTGCTGGTGAAGTGACCGTCCTCGCTCGGTGAACTGGAACCGCGGAAGGACCCGGCGTCGCACGATGAGCAGGCCAAAGGCGGCCAGGCCGGCCATCACCAGGACTAGGACGAGCCCGACAATCCACAAGGGAAGATCGAAGATCAAACCCATGTCGGCAATCTCCCGAGCGGAGAGCGCTTACGGCACGGCGATGATATCCGAGAGGGCCGGCGACTGCCTGTGCCCGGGGATCAGGCGTCAGCGTGGGCGACGCGACGTGCGCGAATGTCGACGACCTTTTTCCACTGGGTCAAATCGGCCGAATGCTCGGCCGTCCAGTGAAACGAGTCGGGCGCGATGTCGGTAAATGTCCAGCGCATGTGGCCGCCGCGTGGATCCTGGCCTTCCTGCACGATGTCGCGGTCGCGGGCACGGCCCACCTGCTGCGAGAAGAAGTTTGTCGCAGGGTCACTCCACAGGATGCGCCAGGCGTCGATACTTGGATCGTAGAGGCGCAAGGTCGTGCCGTACCAATTGCCCGCGCCCGGCAGTTGTGCGATGCCCGGCCTGCGATCCGCCAGCCGCGGGATCATCCACACGTCCTGGATGGCACGCCCGCGAAGCACCCAACCGGCGTGAATCTCGCCACGACCGGCATGCGTCGTTCCGTCTTCGGCGATCGTCGTGACGTCTATTTCCCACTGGCCCACGAGGAAGGCGTACAGCGCGAGTTTCGATTTGCGCTCGGGGTCAGGCCCCGGGGAATGCAGGAGATGCGAGAGCGAGTTGGCGAAGGTATCCGATTCGGTTCTTTGTGCGCGGCGTGCGGTAGGCATCGGGACTCTCCTTGAGGCCCTTCAACTACTAGCACCCGGGAAGTTCAGTACGCAGTAGGAACATGCCGCAGTTGCCTGTGGGAACTGCCGGAGTGAGCACCTCACTGCAGCTCCAGGCCGCCTTGCTCCCGATGCAGGCGACGCAGCTGTTCGCCCAGCGTATCGACATTGGCCTCGGTCGCAGCCAGCGCGACTTGCCGTTCCGGCGGCAGCCACTGGCGAGCCTCGCTGCGCAGCTGGCCACTCTCTTCTCGCCATTGGGTTGCCTTCCGATTGCTCTCCTGCGCCAGCGTTTCGCGCTCTTCGAATTGCGGCAGTCCGTAGCCGGTGTCCGGCAGCAGCGCCGCCGGCCGACTGAAGAATCCCTCCATGCGGAGCACTTCCTGCACGGCGGCGAGCGCATCCGTGCCATCCGCGCGCTGGTCGGCATCGCGGCCGAGCAGACGCCGCTTGAGCTCATCGCGCGCCAGCAGTTCCTGGCGGCGCAGTGCGGCCTGTTCGAGCAGCAATAGCGCGGCGCTCGCGCGCAGGTCGGCGTGCGTGAGCCAGGGCGCGCGTTCGCCCGCCGGCAGTTCCAGCCAGTCCTGCACCTCTGATTGCGGCAGCTGCAGCGCCTGCCGGGCCACTTCGAACATCGCCTGGTAGCGCTCGCTGTAGGCATCGAAGCGGTAGCCGAGACGCAGGGCATTGTCGCGATCTTCCAGCACCGTGCTGTCCGCGATGCCGGCGCGTTTCAACCGGCGCAGCAGGCCGGTCGGCGAGATGCTGGACAGGTCCTCGCCGGCGAGCCGCGGCACGCCGTCGTGCAACAGCTTGTATGTCTCCACGGCGCAGTTGTTGCTGAGGAAGTAGTAACGGCCGTCGTAGCTCCAGTGCAGCCGCGCCGTGCGTTCCAGCAGGTCGGCGATCTCGGCCGGCTCCAGCTGCAACGGGATCGACTGCAGGCCGCGCAGCTCGAACTTCGTGTACTCCTCGATCACCTGCTCGAGCGGCAGCAGGAACAGGCGCGAGGGATAGGAGCCCGTCAGGCCGCGCCAGCTCGAAACCTGCACGTCGCCGACGAACGCGCGAAACGACAACACCTGGTGGTACTGCAGGTCGAGCCGGCAATCGGGCCCGCGCGGGCGGTCCGGCGCGCAGACCACCAGCCGCAGCATGCTGTGGCCCCAGCGGCTCATCGGCCGCTCGTTGCCTTCGGCGAGCAGGTACTCCACCGCGTAGACGCGCTCGGGATCGAGCTGCAGCAGCGGCGACCGATCTGCATCTGCGCTGGCCTGCAGGTACACGAGGTCGGGCGCACATTCGACCGGCGGCAGCACGCTCCCGAAATGCGCGGCGAAATAGCGGTGCAGGGCCGGCCGGCGGCAGGCGTAGGCCGGATCCAGCAGGAAATATTCGAGATTCACTGCGACGAACTCGACCGGGCTCGCCAGCTCGTAGCGGTCCGGGCTGCGATCGCGGAAGGCGTTGTCCGGCGTGCGCAGGCCGAGCCGCATCGGGCTCACCTGCCAGCCGGCCAGGTCGAGCAGGCGCGGATCGCGCGAGAGCTGGCCTTGTGGCGTGCGGTCGTAGAAGTGCGCCAGTTCGTGGATGACGGCCGCGAGCGCCGCGCGCGTGGCCGGATCCTCGATGCCGGCATCGCGCGGGCGTGCCATCCAGCCGTCGAGCAGCGCGCGATCCAGCAGCAGCTGCCGCGCCTTTGCACGGCCGTGGACCTGCGCGGGCAGGTCGTCGCGCCACTCCACTTCGATGCGTTGATCCAGCGCGTCCACCCAGGCGGTGGGCAGGCGCCGGACGGCGTCAGCCAGGAGTTGCTGCGTGGCCGCAGCCTCGGCCGGTGTCAGTGAATGTTCGACCGGCTCGAGTTGCAGCGCCGCCTGCGCCGATCCCGTGCAGGCCAGCAGGCACAGCGCGGGACTTAGCCACGCCGTTCGCAGCCGGCGCCCCAGGCTCACAACGCCAGGATCGCCTTCGCGAGCTGCATGTCGCTGGCGCGCAGTGCGTCCGCATTCCGCTCACGCAGGTGCCGCAGCGCCGCTTCCAGTTGCGCGCCGCGGATGCGTCCGTCGCTGGCGACGAAGCTCGCGGCGTCATCGCGGGCTTGCAGCACGACTTTGTCGTTGCCGTTCGAGCTGGCGGACGAGGCCGACGATCCGGCGGCGGAGGTGCCGGCCGAGGAGGCGGCGAGACTGCCGGCGAAGGCCGTGGTGGAACATGCGAGCAGGGCGCAAATCAGGGTTAGTCGGACCATGGGTGAGTCTCGCAAATGAATGGATGATGGTTTCGGAACCTATCCTAGCCCAGCAGTGCAGCTATTGGTCCATCCGCAGGGCCCAGATGATCTTCACGTGGACCGGCAGGCTTTCGGTCGTGTCGGTGCGTCCGGTCGGCATGGGTGACCCATAAAGCCAGGAGCGGCGCGCGTGGATGTCACTGGTGCCCACGACCGTCTGGTGCAGCGCGCCGTCGGCGGCGCCGTTGTCGTGGGGCTCGGTGGGCACGCAACCCATGGATCCGTCGCGATTCGGGAACTCAGTCGGGCAGTGCAGGGTGACGGACCAGGGATTCCACGTGAGCTCGACGACGTCGGGCTCCTGGACGATGGGAGGGATGCCGCAGGTATTCGTCTGCTTACCCGTCTGCACCTCGCGTGTCGTATCGGCCGGCAGCACATACCGAATCTTGTAGTTATCCGGCTTCACCTCGAACTCGAGGGTGGCGGATACCTGTGCCGGGCCGATGCGTTCCCAAGTGCTGCTGCTCGTAGTCACGATTGTGCACTCAGGGGTTTCGAGCGTTTGCACGATCACGTTGCTGCCGCTCGCCGTGATCGTCGCCGTCGCCGTTCCGTCGGTGTGGCGGATGATGTCGACCTGCCGCCTGGCGTGCTGTTCGACGGCGATCTTTCCCCCAGGAGCGGGATGCTCGTAGACCGCGTCGTTCTTCTCGTAATGCGAGAGGCTGCCCATCGCGCGGCACGGCGCGCCGGCGTCGATCCACTCCTTGGCGCCGGCCTTGAAATCGCCGTACGAGAGCGGCGGGACCGGCAGGTCCGGGTCGGCCGGGTCACGTGCGCCGCCGGCGCGTCCGTGAAATGCCTGCTCGATGAGCGGATCCTCGGCCAGGTGATGCAGGTAGCTGCCCTTCGTGGCCGCGGATTCGCCTCCGGCCGCCTTGTTCTTCAGGCGCGCCTCCACAGCCTGCATGATGCAGACTTCCTCTTCGCCCAGCCCGGCCCACTCCATGTTGGGCGGCGCCGTGAACTTCCAGGCCCCTTCCTCTACACCCGCGGCATTGTGATGTTGCGGCCCGTCGTGGCAGTCGGTGCAATCCACCACCGGGTCGGGCATGCCCGCGCCGACGGCTCCGCCCGGATGCGTGTCGGGCGTTACGGAATGCGTGAAGCCCGGGTAATGCTCCACGACACCGTGGCAATTGGCGCAGCGGGGATGGGCGTAGACCGGGTAGATCTTCGCGAACAGCTTGTCCGCGGGAGTCGCAGCCGCCGGCGACGGGCCGGCGGGCGCCTGGGCGCGCGTGCGGGTACCAGGCCCGAGCCAGGCGAGCAGCGCGATGCCGGCGATGAGCGCCGGCACGAATCTACGACGCCGGTTCAACATGTGCCTGCCCCCCGTGGACACGGCACTCTATTCGATTTGTTCTGAAGCCTCTAGGCGCCGCGAATTTGCAGGGCAGGATAGTGCGCCGGAGTCGAGCGCCTGAAAAGCCAATCCCAGGGGGCGGGGATTGCTCAGGGGGCGGCGAGTTGCGCGCTCAAAGGCCCTGCTTGCGCTGTCGGCGTCGAGTGGTCCATCGAGTGACGCGATCAGGATCTGCAGGCGGTTCGCCTCGAGAGGGGAAGCGATGTAGCTCCAGCGCCAGACCAGGATGCCGTGTTCCTCGCGACGAAGGTAGTACGCGCAGTGGCGGCAGAGCTCGTAGCGAAATGCTTCGCCGACCTCGTCGAGTTGGTGCGCCACGCCGAATCGAACACCGTGCGGTAGGTATCCGAGAACAGCCTGCAATTCGTCGCTCGTCGTGGCGACAACCAGGCGGATGACCTTGTTGAAGACTGTTTCCGTCATGGCGCGCGCTGATAAGACCCTAGCGCGAGAACGCAGTGTGCCGGCCAAGAGAGCATTGGCGCGTAGGAATGCGCCGATCCGACCCTCTATACTTCGACGTTCGCGATGGAGTCCTCACGAATGAATGTCGCCCTGCAGCGGGCCCTCAGCGCCGTAGACCTGAACTTCAATCCGCCCTCACTTCCGGTCGGGCAGCTCCGGGCTTTTGCCCGCGAGCACTGGGCCCTCGAAGGCGAGCTCACGCCGCTCGACGGCGAGCGCGACCAGAACCACCGGCTCACGACCGCGGACGGCGCGAGCTACGTCCTGAAGGTCTCGGCCGTCGGCGAGAGCGAGGGCGCCGTCGATTTCCAGGTCGCGGCGCTGCGCCACCTCGAGCGTCACGCCCCGGACCTGCCGGTGCCGCGCGTCATCGCCTCGACGAAAGGCAATGACCGCGAATGGATCGGGGCCGAGGGCGGCAAGCGCCACATGGTGCGGCTGCTGAGCTGGCTTCCGGGAACGCCGCTTTCGCAGAGCAAGCCGCTCGGGATCGGCGCGCTGCGCCATGCCGCCGCGTTCCAGGCGAAGCTCGCGCAGGGATTGCGCGGGTTCTTCCACCCGCATGCGCGCCACTTCGTGGCCTGGGACATCCAGCGGGCGCTGCTCCTGGAGCCCGGCATCCAGGCCTGGGTGGCCGACGATGCCAAGGCGCTCTGCGCGGACTTCAATGCGCGCTTCCAGCGCGAGGTCCTGCCGCGCCTGCCGGCCTTGCGCGCGCAGGTCGTGCACAGCGACGGCCACGCCGACAACCTGCTGCGCGCGGAGTCCGGCAGCGACGAGATCGTCGGCGTCATCGATTTCGGCGACATGGTGCACGCGCCGCTCGTGCAGGACCTCGCGGTGATCCTCGCGAGCTTCGCCCGCCACGGCGAGATGTCGCTCGAGAACGCCGTGGCGCAGGTGGAGGCGTGGAATGCCGTGCTGCCGCTCGCGGACGAGGAGCTGGAGGTCCTGCACGACCTGACGCTGCTGCGGCTCGCGACCGCGCTCTGCCTGTACGACTTCCGCATGTACGCGACTGAAAAGCCGCCGGCCTGGCTCGCGGACGAGCGGCCCGACATCGTGCGCGCGCTGTCGAGGTTCCTGGCGCTCGATCGCGCGGAAGTGCACGAGCGCTATCGCGCCGCCTGCGGGCGCGTCGGGCGCGCGCCGGCGAACGTCGATATCGATGCATTGCGCGAGCGGCGCGACCGCGCGCTCGGGCCGAGCTACCGGCTGTTCTACGACCGTCCCGTGCACCTCGTGCGCGGCGAGGGCACCTGGCTCTTCGACGCGGACGGCCGGCGCTACCTCGACTGCTACAACAACGTGGCCTCGGTCGGCCATTGCCATCCGCACGTGGTCGCCGCGCTGTCGCGCCAGGCGGCGACGCTGAACACGCATACGCGCTACCTGCACGACAACGTCGTCCGCTACGCGGAGCGGCTCACCGCGACGATGCCGGAGCCGCTGCGGGTCTGTTACTTCGTGTGCACCGGCACCGAGGCCATCGACCTCGCCATCCGCATCGCGCGGGTCGTCAGCAAGAACGAGGGCGTGATCGTCTCCGACGACTCCTACCACGGCAACTCGAACGTGGTCGGCACGGCGTCGACGAGCATGTATCCGAAGTCGGAGCAGCCGGCGTGGCTCGCGACGGTGCCGCCGCCCAACGGCTACCGCGGCGAATACCGGTACGGGACGCCGGATCTCGGGCGGAAGTACGCGGCGCACATCGACACGGCGATCGCGAAGCTGCAGGAGCGCAAGCAGGGCGCCGCGGCGTGGGTCTGCGACATCATCTTCGATTCCAACGGCACGATCCTGTCGCCGCCCGGCTATCTCGAGTACACCGCCGGGGCGATCCGGGCCGCCGGCGGGCTCTTCATCGCCGACGAGGTGCAGTCCGGGTTCTACCGCACCGGCGAGGAGATGTGGGCGTTCAACTACTCGGACGTCGTGCCCGACATCGTCGCGCTCGGCAAGCCGATCGGCGACGGCCATCCGATCGGCGCGGTGATCACGACGCCCGCGATCGCCGCGAAGTTCGCGGCGAAGTTCTCCTACTTCAACACCTTCGGCGGCAATCCGGTCTCCGCCGCCGTCGGCATGGCCGTGCTCGACGTGCTGGAGCGCGAGGGCATCCAGCAGAACGTGATCGCGGCGGGCAAGGTCCTGGAGGCCGGGCTCGCGCAGCTCGCGGCGAAGCATCCGCTGGTCGCGGACGTGCGCGGCAAGGGACTCTTCTGGGGGCTCGAGATCGTGCGCGACCACGCGACGCGCGCGCCGGCCGTCGAAGAGGCCGACCGGATCATGAACCTGCTGCGCGAGGACGGTTTCCTGCTCGGGCGCACGGGCGCGTTCGACAACGTCATCAAGGTCCGGCCGCCGCTCGTGTTCACGCCGGACAATGCACGGATGCTGCTCGAGGGACTGGATCGCGCTCTGGCCGAGGTCTGAACTGCTTGGTTATAGACCGTCGAGTTATTGCCGAGCTTCTGTATGGCAAGACGATATGTCGTGCATCTTGTGCCTGGGGAACTTGAACACGTCTAGATGAGTCGCGACGAGCACAAGGGTCTGAGCTTCTGCGAATTTCGACGCCATTTTTTGGGGTAGCCCTACTATTCCTTACGCCTGGCGGCCAGTGGATAAAAGAACTACTTCAGCCGCGCGTTTTTTGGCTAGCAGATCCCACCAGTAAGGCCCCTAGAATGGCACGTTGGGCGTTTTTAAATACGTTTAGCTTTATATATCAATATGCTTGCGTATAGCCTTTTCGGAACTTGAGTTCGTGAGCGTGGTCTCGATACATGGTTAAAAGATGGTTAGAATGTGGCTAATTCGAAGGAAGCATTTACTCATGAGGGCTACGCCAGACTCTGTTTGCGAACATTCATAAAGCATGATCGCCTACATTTTTGGCGAGAACGATGTCTTGGATTACAACGACAGTATACTGACTATCCGAATTGTCTCGACGCAAGACGTATCGACGTATTGCGGGAGTGTCGAAAGCTTCAGTCCGAAATCGACGAAAAGATTCCAACCGTTGTAAGTGAAGCATTTAGCGTCGATTGCAGAACATCTGTAACCTGGTGTTCGAGTACTTTGACGATGCAACAGTGAAGACAGCACTATCTGGCCGTGAAGACACCAAACCGGCCTTGCTTGGCGCTGTCGCACGCCGGGACATGATTCGATAGGTCGATTAAGAAACTGCTCCGATTCGTAACGGAGGCAATAGCGGCTGCTCGTGAGCCGGATTCAGTTGAAGAGAATGGCGCGGCCAAAAAAGAAACACCTGTCCTATCGCCTTCTGCGAAGGCGAGGTAGTCAGCCGCCAAGTTCAGGACCAGAACTTCTATTGCGTGGAGTACTTCACGGACTCGGAATGCTCCAGCAGTGGCAGACAACAAGCCGAAGCGCTTACAGGCGTACCATTACCAGTGGTTCTTCGAGCTCGAAAGCCAGCGAGTCCGCCAATCACGTGAAACTTTGCGAATCACTCGCCGGGGTAGGCGGAATCATCGATTGACCTTGTCAAGTCGGGGACGCGCGTTGCGAATGGCGCTTTGCGCTGCATCCCTTATCGGCGTCGGCAGATCTGCAACTGGGTTGGTGGTCGATTCAATTATGGGACGCAAATAGCATACAAGCTCGATTCGCACCATTTCCCGTCGCTGTATGTGGGACGCGATTTCGAAACGTGTTACCGCGAGATGAGAGGCATCCCGAGTAGCAAAGCCAACGGATTAACTGGGGACGAACTCGCGCTGTGCAAGAGAACGGGACTCGCGTGGGTGCCAGTAGAAGGAAAAATTAACAACGTCTTTGATTGAGCAAAGCGAAAAATGTCAAGGCCTTTGCGTCACATGATAGCGGCTTCTCAAGATCGAATCGCATTCGGGAGCTTGAGACCTTACTCGGGCTTTGCCTCGCCGTTGACGCTGATAGCTACGCGCAAACGCCTTGTGGTATTTCTGTTGATGGCAAGATGCTGTACACAGCGCAGGCATTGGCAAGGTTCAATTTGCAGCATCCTCACCAGGCGACGATGTGCTCGGAGGATGTTCATTACGGCCTACAATGTGTCATCGCGAGCGGCCAGAGCTCGGAACCGAGGTTGATCCCTGTTACGAGGTCGTAGCCAGATACTGGACCGCAAGCAGACATGTTCTGAGCAACTCGCATTTCCTCAATAGCATCTCACCCAACGCGTGTGCAGCGTGATCTGCTAGTAAGCCAGCCGAATTCTGGAGTCTGGTTTGCAAAACCGTGTACGCCTGCGCTGCTAACAGGTGCGTTATCTGCGGTAGTTGAATTGTCAGTGCAGAGCTGGTATTGGCCATCTTCGAAGCATGCACGGCACGTCGCATCTGACTATCAGTTGACGCAATTTGAGCTAGAGCGTTGGTCGCACTGGACAGGCTGTATGAAGTTCGAGGAAATCCGCGAAGCGTATCGTTGTTTCGCCAGCGTCTGCGCCTTTAGTGCGAACTCTTGTACGCGACTCTATCCGGGTCCAGACCATTGCTCTCCATCTTCACGAACAGACTCTGAAAATTGTCTCGTGACACAACTAGGCGACTATAAGCCGCGTTGTCTCGAATTGACAAAGTACTCATAGCGTAAACATGACGCTAATTAATTTGAATCCGCACTAAGCTTTCTCAGCCAAAACCGCCGTTGCCACAGCAGAGGCTGGATACTTCGAGCACAGCGTAGTACTGAATCGGATGCGCGAGACGTTGCGATCCGGTGGCAGCGTCCCGGTCCGCGGCGTCGAATCAACAGATTGCGAATCTCCCACTGCGACTGTTCGGCACACGTCCTTTAGGAATCGCACCTCGCCGCCGGCCTGCACGGCCACCGGGACACCCTGCTCGAACAGGACGCGATTGCCTGGAAAGCGCCGGCACACGTTCGCCTGGCGTGACGATGCCGACCAGATTCAGCGGATCGGTCGCTGAGATCGACACTCGATCCATTGCGGCATCGTCGCGCGAGACGACCTTGAGCAGATCCGCCGCCTCCGGCAGTGCAAACTGCTCGCCTGCGAATCCGCTGACGAACCGCCCGCCGCGAATTTCCCCCCGCGCCTCCATGCGCCGGTACACATAGAAGAGCTCCCGCCACGGCGGCAGGCCGCTCTCGCGCTCCAGGAGCTTCCGGAACACGACGCCATAACGGCGCAACAGCACGCGCGCGATGTGATCGACCTCGGGTGCGCCGAGCGCATCCGCGTCGGCAGCAGCGCGCACGCGCCGCGGCAGGCTCCACCGCCCGGCATCCTCCAGGCTCAGGAACGGCCGTCGGTACTGCCGCAGCCGCTCGCGCCGCTTCTTTGACGTGATCAGCGCGCGGATACCCGCGAAGGAATCCGACGTCACCCGCCCGCGACTGACGAGCTCGCCGAGGCCAGTCTCGACGTCGCTTCGCAGGAGTCCCGTGTCGTGGACGAGGTCGTCGAAGAACGAGGCGCCGTGCTGCCGCAGGCTCTCCAGTATCTTCACGCCGCGCGCCGACAAGCCCTCGACCGATTCCGACGCCTCGCCGCTCCGCTGCCAGTGCGCCAGCGCCTCCCGCCCGACCAGCATGATCGGCGTCGACCGCACCGGCCCGGCCGCCGGCGCGATCTCGCTGCCGCTCGCCTCGACCGGCCGAACCCACGCGATCCGCCCGGCCGCGCACAGCTTGTCGAGATCCGACGGCACGTAGTTCTTGACCCGCAGCGGCAGGATGTCCCGCTCCCAGGCGCCGGCCGGAATCGCGAACCCTTCGAGCTGCTGCAGCACGGCGAGCAATCCGGCTTCGCCTTCCTGCCGGTCGTCGCGCCCCTCCATCGCCACCCGCTGCCAGCGGAACAGGAAGCGCATGAACTGCGCGGGCGGCACGGCCTGGATCTCGTTGCGCTTGCGGTCGCGGGTGTAGCGGTGGATGCGGATCAGCAGGCGCCGCTCGCACCACTCTTCCTCGCGCCCGCCGCTGAACCGGCCGCGCATGATCGAGCCTTGGGATTCGAGGGCGAGGAGGGCGGCGCGGATGTCGCTGGCCGGCAGGTCGAGCCCGACGCGGAGCGCCGTTTCCGTCACCGGGCCGACCAGCTCGAGGCGGCTGCGCACGATCTCCGCGAGCGCGAGCGTATCGCCTTCCTTCGCGCGCTCGAATTCGGCGGAGCGCTCGACGGCGAGCCAGAGCCCGTCGTGGTACATCACGCGCCGCTCGTCCCGCAGCCGCGCGAGCTGCGCCTTCCACGGCTCGATCTCGGGCGCGGTCAGGAAGCCGTACACCACGAGCGCGTCGTGCAGCTCGTCGTGCGATACCGATCTCCGGCCAGGCCTCGGCTTTCACCTTCTCGATCGCGGCGGGATCGAGGCGGCCGAGGTCGGCGGCGTCCTTCGGGTCGAGCAGGCGATCGGTCGAGACGGAGCGCGTGCGCCGCCCCTCGGCATCGCCGTCGTCGAGGAAGGCGTAGGGCCGCGCGCCGAGCACGGCGTGCGAGAGCGGCGAGGGCGCCGAGAGGTCGCGGCACTCCACCTGCAGCGAGCCGTCCTCGATCCGCCGCAGCAGCGCGAGGAAGCCGTCCACGTCCATGAACTCGCGCAGGCAGTCGTCGATCGACTGCTTCACGAGCGGGTGGTCGGGAATCTCCCGCTTGCCGGTCAGGTTCTCCGCGCAGGCGAGCTGGTCGGGGAACACGACGGCCAGCAGGTCCTCGGAGTCCGCGCGCTGGAACGGCGCGGGCATGCGCTTGCCGTTCCGGTTCCGGACGAGGGCGAGCGCGATCGCGGCGTCCCAGCGCCAGCGCGTGCCGAACACCGGCGCGTCGAGCAAAGCCTGCACGAGCACGTCTTCAGCCGTGTCGGACTTGAGGAAGGCCTTCACGTCCTCGAGCGGGAAGCTGTGCGTCGGCCCGAGCGAGAGCACGATGCTGTCCTCGAGTGCGGAGGCCTGGAGCTCGAAGTTGAACTGGCGGCAGAAGCGCTTGCGCAGCGCGAGTCCCCAGGCCCGGTTGATGCGCGAGCCGAAGGTCGAGTGGATGACGAGGTGGGTGTCGCCCACGTCGTCGAAGAAGCGCTCGAACACGATGGTGTCGAGCGTCGGCAGCGTCCCGAGCGCCGCCTGGCCGGCGGCGAGGTACTGGGCGAGCTGCTGAGGCCGCGACCGCGTCGAGCTGCTTCTCGTCGCGCAGCCACGCTTCGAGCGCCTTCCGGCCCGCCGTCGGCGAGCTGGCCCGAGCGCGTCCGCGCGCAGGCGCGAGACGGCCGCGGAGAGCTCGTCGCTCCGCGCCGGCGCCTCGCCGACCCAGAACGGCAGCGTCGGCGCCATGCCGCGGGCGTCCTCCACGAAGATCTTGTTCACCTCGACCTTCTGCACGCGGTACGAGGTGTTGCCGAGCTGGAAGATGTCGCCGGGCATGCTCTCGAACGCGAAGTCCTCGCCGACCGAGCCGATGCGGAAGCCCTCGGGGTTCAGCACGACGTCGTAGTCGAACTGGTCCGGGATCACGCCGGCGTTGGTCACGGCCGTGAGCCGCGCGCCTTTCCGCGGGCGCAGCCGCCGGTTGACCGTGTCGTAGTGCAGGTAGGCCGAGCGCCGGCCGCGCCGGGTCGAGTAGCCCTCGGCGAGCATCTGCAGGACCTGCTCGAATTCTTCCGCGGTCAGGTCGCGTACGGCTGCGCGCGGCGGAAAGCGTCGAACAGCTCGTCCACGCCCCATTCGCGGCAGGCGACTTCCGCCACGATCTGCTGCGAGAGCACATCGAGCGGTTTCTGCGGCACGCGGATCTTGTCGAGCTCGCCGCGCCGCACGCCGTCGAGGAGGGCGGTGCACTCGACGAGGTCGTCGAGCGAGAGCGGGAACAGCCGCCCCTTCGGGATCGCGCCGATCGCATGCCCCGCGCGGCCGACGCGCTGGAGGAAGGCCGAGATCAGCCTCGGCGAGCCCATCTGGCAGACGAGGTCGATGTCGCCGATGTCGATGCCGAGTTCCAGGGACGAGGTCGCGATCAGGGCCTTCAGCTCGCCGGCCTTCAGCCGCGTCTCCGCGCTGAGGCGGTGTTCCTTCGAGAGGCTGCCGTGGTGGCAGGCGACGTGCTCGGCGCCGATGCGCTCGGCGAGGAAGCGCGTCGCGCGCTCGGCGAGGCGCCGGTTGTTGACGAAGATGAGCGTCGTCCGGTGCGCACTGGATCAGCTCGGCGAGCCGGTTGTAGAGCTCGTCCCAGACCTCGTTCGCCATGATCGCTTCGAGCGGCGAGCGCGGAAGCTCGAGCGCGAGGTCGCGCTCGCGCACGTGGCCGGTGTCCACGATCTCGACGTCGGCCTCGCGGTCGCCGACCAGGAAGCGCGCCATCTCCTCGAGCGGCTTCACGGTCGCGGAGAGTCCGACGCGCACGGGCGGCTTGCCGCAGAGCGCGTCCAGCCGCTCGAGCGAGAGCATCAGGTGCGAGCCGCGCTTGCTGCCCGCGACCGAGTGCAGCTCGTCCACGATCACGCTCTTGGTGCTCTTCAGCATCGCGCGGCCGGATTCCGAGGTCAGCAGGATGAAGAGCGACTCCGGCGTCGTGACCAGGATGTGCGGCGGGGACTTCCGCATGCGGTTGCGCTCGAAGGCCGAGGTGTCGCCGGTGCGGACGGCGTCCCGGATCGGCACGTCGTCGATGCCCTGCTCGAGGAGCTGGTCGCGGATGCCGGCGAGCGGCTCCTGGAGGTTCTTCTGGATGTCGTTCGAGAGCGCCTTCAGCGGCGAGACGTAGAGGACGTGCACTTCGTCCGACAGGCCCTTCGAGAGTCCCTCGACCACCAAGTCATTGATCGCAGAAAGGAAACGCGGCCAGCGTCTTGCCCGAGCCGGTCGGCGCGGCGATCAGGGCGTTACGGTGCTGGGAGGTGACCGCCCAGGCGCGGCGCTGCGCTTCCGTCGGCTCGGGGAAGCGGCTGCGGAACCACCCGGCGACGGCCGGGTGGAAGCTGGAGAGAGCGTCCGCGAGACATTGGCGGATTGTGGCACGGGGGCGTGGCTCATGAGATGAGCCTACGTCAGCCTGCGGCGGGGGCTATCCTCGCGTCTTCCGACCATCAGGGAGAATGACAATGAGAACTTACGACTCGCGCGGCTGTGGCCGCGGGCACGCTGGCCGCCGTGGCGGCGTTCGGTGTGGCCCATTCAGGGGACAGCAAGGGCCCCGTGCACGTGGACCCCGCGAAGGCGACCTTCAAGGAGCTGGATCCAGGGGCATCGCAGTCCGCAGTCCGGGGCGACCCGACCAGCGGAGCGCACAGCGCGTTCACGAAGTTCGTGCCCAATTTCGAGGCGAAGCTTCATACGCACACGAACGACCTCCGGATCGTCGTCGTCAAGGGCGCCTACGTCTACAAGCCCGAGAAGGGCGATGCGATTCGGGTGACCCCCGGCCAGTACCTGCTGATTCCGGGCGGCGTCCGGCATTCTCACCCGCGCTGCGCAGGACGGAGCAGGAGTTCGAGACGATGCGCTTCGACATGCAGGAGGAGCGTGTCAGGCTCCTTTTTACGCAGCGAAAGGCCCGCAAGGATCTTTCGCTCGAGGAAGCGCGGCGGATCCTATGGATGTACACCAGCCGTGAGATCTACCGGATGCTGGTGCAGGAAAGCGGCTGGACGCCAGACCAGTATCAGGCATGGCTGTCAAAAACATCGGTGGCGACTCTCGTAGAGCCGGCGTAGCGCCTCGGCCGCCGGACGGCGTTACCGCAGCGGCTTGAACGCCGCACGCAGCTCCGACGCAAAGATTGCGGGTTCTTCCCAGGCCGCGAAGTGTCCGCCACGCTCGGCCTCGTTGTAGTAGGCGAGGCGGGGGTAGGCCGTCTCGACCCAGCTGCGCGGCGCGGGAGATCTCGCCCGGGAACGCCGTGAAGGCGACCGGGACTTTGATCGGTGGAGGCGCCTTGCCGGCGGCGCGTGCTCCGGCCCGTCCGGTCTCCCAGTACCACCGGGCGGCCGAGGCGCCCGTGCCGGTCAGCCAGTACAGCGTGATGTTGTCGACGATGGTCTCCCGCGTGAGATTGCCCGCGGGCTTGCCCTCGACGAACGCGCGGGAAATCTTGTTGTAGCTGTCCGTGTCGTGGTCGAGCATCCAGGCCGCGAGCCCGACCGGTGAATCCAGCAGGGAGTAGCCGATCGTCTGCGGCCGAGTCACCTGCTCCTGGAAGTAGCCGAAGCCGTCTGTCATGAAGGTCGCGAGCGCGGCATGTGCCGCGCGTTCCTGTTCGGATTCCTTCGGCAGTTGGTCGACGATGAACGGCGCCCCCGCGAGCAGGCTGAGGTGGATGCCGGCCAGCCCTTCGGGCGCCTGGCGGCCCATTACGTCGGTGACGAGCGCGCCCACGTCACCGCCCTGGGCGACGAAGCGCGTGTAGCCGAGGCGCTTCATCAGCACCGCCCACGCCTGGGCGATGCGGCCGGAATCCCAGCCGAGCTCGGTGGACTCGCTCGAAAATCCATAGCCCGGCAAGGAGGGCAGCACCAGGTGAAATGCGTCCTCGGCAGTGCCGCCGTGCGAGGTCGGGTCAGTCAGCGGGCCGACGGTCTCGAGCAGCTCGACGACCGAACCGGGCCAGCCGTGCGTCATGATCAGCGGCAACGCGTTCTCGTGCCGCGACTTGACGTGGATGAAGTGAATGGTCACGCCGTCGATCTGGGTCGTGAACTGCGGCAGGGCATTCAGCCTCGCTTCCGCCTTGCGCCAGTCGTACTCGGTCGTCCAGTAGCGGGCGAGCTTTTGCATCGTCGCGAGCTGCACTCCCTGCGACCGATCGGTGACGAGTTCCTTTGTTGGCCAGCGCGTTGCCTCGACCCTGCGGCGCAACTCGACGAGATCCTTCTCCGGGATGGCCACCCGATACGGGCGAATGGCGTCACCGTCCGCGTCGGCCGACGCTGCCGGACCGGACACCGCGAATAGCGCGACGCCGGATGCCGCGGCGACGGCGATAGTGGCGGCATGGATCGCTCTCTTCACTTCAACGGTGATCATGTGGAGTCCTTGTAATTGGTATCGCGTGCCGAGCTCGCCAACTCGGCGTGTATGAAGGAGACGCAGGCCGACCCTTCACCCACCGCGGCGGCGACCCGCTTGATGCTGCCCGAGCGGACATCGCCGACGGCAAACACGCCCGGAATGCTGGTTTCGAGGAAGTAGGGCGTTCGCGCCAGCGGCCAGTGACGTTTCGCAAGCTCGTCCCGGTTGATGTCCGGCCCGGTTCGCAGGAAACCCCGCCGGTCGGCGGCAACGCATTCACCGAGCCAGCCGATGTTGGGAACCGCGCCGATCATCAGGAACACGTGCCGGATGGCGCGCGTCTCCGGTCCATCCTTGCCGCGCCACGAGACGCTTTGCAGGTGGGAATCACCCGCGAGGGTGGTGAGCTCGGTCGACGGGTGAAACGAGATGTTCGGACTCTCCTCGATGCGCCGGATCAGGTATTGCGACATGCTGTCGGTGATTCCGGACGAGCGCACCAGCAGGTGCACCCTTGCGCAGTTGCCGGCAAGAAATACGGCGGCCTGGCCCGCGGAATTGCCGCCGCCCACGACGCAGACTTCCTCGTTCTTGCACAGTTGTGCCTCGAGGTGGGTGGCGGCGTAGTACACGCCGACGCCGAGAAAGCGGTTCAGGTTCTCGAGCGGCAGGCTGCGGTACTCGGCGCCGGTCGCGACGATGACCGTGCGCGCGCGAACCGAGCGACCCTGCGAGAACTCGATCCGGTAGGGGCGCTCCTGCGTGTGCAGGCGAACGGCCGGGCCGGCGACGATGACTTCGGCGCCGAACTTCTGCGCCTGGATGAAGGCGCGCCCGGCCAGTGCCTGGCCGGAGATTCCCGTCGGGAACCCCAGGTAGTTCTCGATCTTGGAGCTCGTGCCCGCCTGGCCACCGGCCGCCATGGTTTCCAGCACGAGGACGCTCAGCCCTTCGGAGGCCGCGTACACGGCTGCCGCCAGTCCGGCGGGACCTGCACCCACCACGACCAGGTCGCGCACGACGGACGGGTCGATCCGCGGGTTCATGCCGAGGCAGTCGGCGATCTGCTCGTTGCCCGGTTTCCGCAGGACCTGGCCCCGGCACACGACGATCGGCAACTCGTCCATGCCCACGTGGAACTGCTCGAGGAGGGCGAGCGCGTCGCTGTCGCTGCCCGTGTCGAGGCTCGAATAAGGAACGACGTTGCGTTCCAGGAACTGGTGAACGCGAAGCGTATCCGGCGAGTCCTGCGACCCGACCAGGACGACATCGCCGTGGCCGGTTTCCCGCAGGCCCATGCGCCGCAGGATGAATGCGCGCATGAAGATTTCGCTCAGCTCGGCATCGGTCTGTATCAGCCTGCGGAGGTTCTCCACCGGGATGGAGATGACTTCCCCGGCCTCGCGCACCCGCGTACGCGCGAAACTCGAACTGCCGCGCAGCGCGCTCATCTCGCCGGTGAAATCGCCGCCGGTGAGCTGCGTAATCGGTGTTTCTCCGCCCGCACCCGTTATCACGACTTCGAGCGAACCGGATATCACGACGACGATCCGCCGATAACGCTCGCCGGATTCGATCAGGACCTCCGACTCCCGCGTGCGGGTGCGCTCGCCGTACGAATCCAGCCGGGTCAGCTGGGCGGGCGTCAGCTTCGGGAACATCTGCGCACGCCGCGATTCGAACAGGGTCGCCATCGGGGGATTGTGGCACGAGGACCTGGCTCATGAGATGAGGCCTGCGCCGGCCTGCGGCGGGGGCTATCCTCGCGCTTCCGACCATCAGGGAGAACGACAATGAGAATTACGACCCGCGCGGCTGTGGCCGCGGGCACGCTGGCCGCCGTGGCGGCGTTCGGTGTGGCCTATTCAGGGGACAGCAAGGGCCCGGTGCACGTGGACCCCGCGAAGGCGACCTTCAAGGAGCTGAGTCCAGGGGCATCGCAGTCCGCAGTCCGGGGCGACCCGGCCAGCGGAGCGCATAGCGCGTTCACGAAGTTCGTGCCCAATTTCGAGGCGAAGCTTCATACGCACACGAACGACCTCCGGATCGTCGTCGTCAAGGGCGCTTACGTCTACAAGCCCGAGAAGGGCGCTGAGATTCGGGTGACCCCCGGTCAGTACCTGTTGATTCCGGGCGGCGTCCGGCATTCGACCGGCTCCGACGCGAAGGGCGAGACGATCTTCTACCAGGAGGCCGACGGCAAGTTCGACCTCAAACCAGTCGAGTAGCAAAAAACGTTTCGGCCGGAACGTTTTTAGACGGGTGTGCAGGCATGGCGTCAGGCGCCGTAGTAGCGGTTCTCGTTATGCCAACGGATGTTCTGCGTTGAAATCGTCGGGTGGACGCCCATCGGGGGACGCACAGGGCTGCCGTCCAGCGCGTAGTACAGCTTGCCGTTCTCGAAGTCTTCCCGGAGTCGCCGGCTGACGGACAGACGTAGTTCCGGCGTAATCGTGAGATAGCCGGCGTCGAAGAGCGTGTGCAAGTCACTGCGAAGTAGCACGCCATTGTCGAGGCGATGCTCGCCGCCTTCTGCATATGGCTTGACGTGCGCAGCCTCGAGCACGGGCAGCACGCGTTCACCCGTGATCGCGCATCTGCGCTCGTAGGCATCCGTGACGAAGAGTCGGAATGTTCCCTGGCCAAGTCGAGGTCGAACAACAAGTTCGCGGCCAAAGCGCGGCTGGTCAATTTCCTGAATCCGGAGCGATTGAACCGCTGCGAGTAACTGCCGGTAAAGCGTCGCACCTGGTTCGGCCAGGAGATCGTATCCGCGGCCCTGAACGATATTTGGCTTCCAGTCATGGGGCACCGGAATCCACCGCTCTTCGGTCAAGAAAAAGGGCTGCGACAGCAAGATGCAGCCGATCGTGAAATCCTCGCGTTCACGTGCCTCACTTTTCCGGTAGCGAAGCGTTCTCTCCCGCATTTCAGCAAGCGATCGGACTCCGTTGCCGATCCCGAACGCTGCCCAAGCGAGGCTTATCGGCATCAGGCTTGAGTGCGCAAAGAAGCCGCCGCCGACGATGAAATCCCGCGGGCTGTGCAGCTTGAACAGGAACAGCTCACCCGGTTGCAGCGCCTGGAATCGGCGATTGCCCCCTGGCTGCCAGAAGTTGACCTCTTCGATCGCAGCAAGGCGTTGATTCGTCGTGGAAAACCGCATTTATGCGATAAATCAGTGTTTACGCTGTTTACATGATGATTAAATCAGCTTATAAGCTGATTAACAGATATCCCTAGGCCGAGCGAACCACCATGAAAGCCAAGAAAGACCTCCATGTTCAACAGCTTGAGGATCGCCTTCAACACTACCGCCTAGCGCTCGGATCTTCTCAACCCGTCGGCGGCTGGATCCGCGCCATTCGAGAAGCACTCGGGATGACGCAACGTCAACTCGCACAGCGAGTGGGCCGCAGGCCTCAGACCATCCTTGATCTGCAAGCGCGTGAGGCGGCGCAGACGATCCAGCTCAACACCCTGCGCGAGCTCGCGCAGGCCATGGATTGCGATCTCGTCTACGCAATCGTTCCGCGCAAGCCGCTCGACGAGATACTCGAGGATCGCGCGCGATCGGTCGCGAGCGAAACATTGCGCAGGACCAGACACTCGATGGAACTCGAGCGCCAGGGACTCGGCGCGCGGGAGCAGGAGCGAGCAATGGAACGCGAGGTCGAGCGCCTGTTGGCAGGCAGTCGCCGCAAGCTCTGGGAATGAATGCAAGGGCCCCAGATGGGGCGACGCCCGTCGATGTCGACGAGGCCCGCGCGCTGATTCCGTCACACGTTACGACGCAAACCGAGCTCAACGAGTGGGAGCACGACAACATCATCGAAGGCGAGCGCTGGGCATTTGCGCGCCGCCGCAGGGATCTGTTGACTGAAGGCTTCCTGAAGCGGCTTCACAAGCGGATGTTCGGAGCGACATGGAAGTGGGCGGGGCAGTGGCGCACAACGGAAAAGAACATCGGCATCGCGCCAGAACGTATACCGGAGGCAGTTCGGCAACTTCTTCAGGATGTTGCCGCGCAACTGGAAGCCCATAGCTATCCGATAAGGGAGATCGCCGCGCGCCTGCATCACCGTCTGGTGCAAATTCACCCGTTTCCGAATGGCAATGGCCGGGTAGCCCGTACGTTCACGGACCTGCTGCTGTACTCGCACGGTGAGGAGCGATTCCGCTGGGGCGAAGGCAACCTCGTTGCGGACGGCACAGTCCGCGATCGCTATGTTGCCGCGCTACGCGCTGCGGACGGCCGAGATTACGGCCCGCTTCTGCGCTTCCTCGAAGTACGATAGAAAAGCGTTTCCGCTGAAACGTCTTAGGGGGACGAGCCTCCGCCGCCGCTGTCATACACTCCCCGAGTTCGTCGTCCATGTAGGGGCTCCTGTTGAAGATCGGCCGCCTTGTCGTCGCGCTATGGCTGTGCGGATCCGTAACCGGCGCCGCTGCACAGGGGAAAGTCCTTCCGGCGCCGGCTGAGGTGAAGACCGAGCCGTCGGCCGAGCCGACGCCCGAAGTGCAGCCGCCGGACGACGCTGCGGATGACGCTGCTGCCGCGGACGAGGAAGGCCCAGTCGATGAAGCCGCGGTAGACGCGGCCGCCGTCGAGGCCGACATCGCGAGCCAGGAGCTCTCGGACGATGCGAATGTCCGGCTCGACGCGGCGCGCGATGCCGTGGTGCAGATTCGCAGCTTCTTTCACGGCTCCGACTCGAGCGCGTTCCACGGAAGCGGTTTCGCCGTCGAAGACGGGCGCCGGATCGTCACGAATTACCACGTCGTGGCGCAGGCCGTGCTGTACCCGCAGCAGTACCGGCTGGAATACCTGGCGAGCGACGGGCGCGAAGGGCTCCTGCATGTCCTCGCCATCGACGTACGCAACGACCTCGCCATCGTCGCGGCCGAAGACCTCGAGTTGCCGGCCCTGAAGCTGCGCACCGAGATTCCCGCACAGGGCGAACGCGCCTGGTCGATCGGTTTCCCGCTGGACCTTGGCCTCACCATCACCGAGGGTGTCGCGAACGGGCTGGTCGAGAACAGCATCGAGCAGCGCATCCACTACACCGGCGCGATCAACGGCGGCATGTCGGGCGGGCCTGCGCTCGACAGGCGGGGCCGCGTGTACGGAGTCAACGTTTCCCTGATCACCGGCCGGCAGCTCGTTGGCTTCGTCGTGCCGGCCAAGCACATTCCGGCGCTGCTCGCTCGCGCGAATGAGCCGCTGGACCAGACATACAGCGCCTTGCAGCTGCGCCAGCGCGTGGCCGCGCAGGTGATCGCCTACGCGGCCGAGGTGCTGGAAGCCCGGCCGGACACGGAAGGCTTGCAGGCGGTGCGGGGCTACGTGTTGCCGACGCGGATCTCGAGCTACGTCGAATGCAGCACGGTCGACGAACCCGGCCCGCACGTACGGGTGCGCGTGGAAACCGTCAGCTGCCGGATTCCGTTGCGGCTGCTCGTGCAGAGCGGCGTGCTCGTGGCCGGTCTGTCCATGCAACACCGGATCCTGCGATCGACGGGCTTGCATCCGCTGCAGTTCGAACGGCAGGTGAATGAGGTCGCCGCGTCCGCGCACCGTCCGGGAGCATCGGCCCATGTCGCCCCGTTCGCCTGCCACGACGGGCTGGTCTCGCTGGACGGCTTCGATGCGCGCATTTCGACCTGCGTGCGACAGTACCGGCTGTTCGCGGGCCTCTACGACTTCGACGTGACCGTCGTCGGCATCGACGACACGAGCCAGGCACTGGTGAGCCGGCTCGCGCTCCAGGGCGTCGCGTTCGAAACCGGCGAGCGGATGCTGGAGCGCTACCTGGGAGCCCTGCAATGGAAGCCGTGATGCTGATCGAGCAGACCGGCTCGCATGGGCACACGGTCCTGCGGCAACGCTTCGCGGGCGCCGGCGCCGAATGCCGTGTGGGCCGTGACCTGGGCTGCGATATCGTCGTGGACGACGAGCATGCAGCCCCGGAACACGCGCTGCTGACGCTGCTGGAAGACGGCCGTGTCAACGTGCGCGACCTCGGCACCCGAAACGGAACGCGCGTCGACGGCAAGCGGGTCCCGGCGGATACCGGCGCGATCATCGAACAGGGCGAGATCATCGTCGGGAGCACGCGGCTGCACCTGCGCACGCGGCACACTCCGATCGGACAGGAACGCGTTTTCCGGCGCGAATTCGTTCGCCGCCACCGCACTCCGCTCGCCGCCGTCGGCGTGTCGGCGTGCATCGCCTATGTCGGCTTCCGGCAGTGGCTCGATGCGCCGTCGTCGATGCTTCGCGACTTCGCGACGGCGGCGCTCGTCGCGCTCGGGCTGATCGCGCTGTGGACCGCCCTCTGGGCGCTGACGACGAAGCTGAACCGGGGCAGCTGGCAGGTTCGAGTCCACCTGACGATCGCCTCGACAGGAGCGGCGTTATGCGCCTGGGGCCTCTGGGTGGCGGGCCTGATGGCGTTCGCGGCGCAGTGGTCGATGGCTGCCCAGGTGGGGGTCGCCATCGTGGGAGCGACGGCACTGGTTGCGCTGTATCTGCATTTGCGCGAGGCGACTTACTACGGGCGCCGCGTGGCGCTGGCCTTGGCCGGCGCCGTGACACTCGTGATCACTGCCGTTGCGTGGATCGTCGCGATCGGGGTGCAGGACGGCAACGTCAACCGCGTGGACCTCGGCCCGGACGTGCGGCTCGGGGCGGGACGCGTCGTCCCGAACCGGGATATCGCCGATTACCTGGCCGACGTCGACAAGTTGCAGCGAGCTGCGGGCCGGGAGCGACAGGAATCGCTGCTCGACGCTCCGCTCGCCGATGCCGAAGACTGAGCCAGGCCTACTGCCTGGCAGTGACGACTATTTCGTCGAGCGCTTCGACCGGGGTGAGCTGGTCGACTTCGACGATGCCGCTGGGCGCCGAGAAGAGATATTCGCGATCGAGCACGAGAGCGCCGATGCCCAGGATCGCAAATGCGATGAAGGCGCTGATCATTCCATGAATCCCGAATTTCCGGCTGTACATAAGGGGGTCCTCATTTCGGGTCGCCGTTATCACTTTGATCCGGCGGGCCCCGAAATGGTTGGACCGGGCTCACAAATCGAGGCCTAGGCGGGGTCGGGGGCCCCTGGGAGCTGGGGTATCCCGTCACGTATTTCGTACCACGGGGCCTTGAAGCGCACATAGATATGTCGCGCGGGGCGGATGCCGGGGTCGTCGTCGAGCAATCCGCATCGGATCGAGAGGATGCCGCGCCGGTGCTCCGCTTCGCTATACACCGGCGAACCGCAGTTGGAACAGAAATGCCGCAGCTCGTCGGGACTCGAGCGATACGGCTTTACGTGTTCGTGGCCGTCGACGATGACGAAGTCGTCGCTCGCGACGTGCATGTTTGTCGCAAACGCCGTACCCGTCGCCTTGCGGCACATGCGGCAGTGGCAGTGATACATGTCGGAAGGTGTGCCGCGGATTTCGTAGCGGACCTGGCCGCAGAGGCACGATCCCGTAATCATTGTTTTTCCTTGTCGGCGCGCCACCGGGTGGCATACGGCAGCACGAACAGGTACAGGCCGGTGAGCAGCAGGAAGGCGAGCGGGACCAGCGGCACATAGCTGACCCAGACGATGGGCTCGTCCTGTGCGAGTGCGATGAAGGTGACGATGACGGACACCGTGAAGGCCATCGATACCCAGCGGTGTATCTGCCGAATCCACTTGTTCATGTTGGGCGTTGCCTCCTGTGAAGCGGGCTGACGAGGACAGGAGTTAGAGTAACGCTTCCTTTCGGCCGATCCGAGGCTCCCATGGAACGGTACGAGCTTGCCCAGTTGAACGTGGCGCGCCTGCGGGCGCCGCTGGATTCACCGGAACTGGCCGATTTCGTCGGCGCACTCGATCGCATCAATGCCGTCGCGGATGGCTCGCCCGGGTTCGTCTGGAGGCTCCAGGACGATTCGGGCAATGCGACGGCGCTGCACCCGATGGGCGAGGACATCATCGTCAACATGTCTGTATGGCAGGACCCGAAATCCTTGCAGGCATTCGTCTATCGCAGTGACCACGTCGGCGTCATGAAGCGCCGGCGGGAGTGGTTTGAAAAGATGGATCTCTACCTCGTGCTGTGGTGGGTTCCGCGCGGTCATCGACCCACCGCGGAAGAAGGGATCGCGCGCCTGGAGCTGCTGCGCAGTCGCGGACCGAGCGCGGATGCCTTTTCGTTCGGAAAGATGTTCCCGTCGCCGGACTCGGGCGAGGCCATTGCAGGCTCGCTCGACACACCCTGCCCGGCCACCTGACGCGACATGAAGATTGCTCTCATTCAACAGCGCGCCACCAGGGACAAACTGTCAAACATCGCGCGCGGGCTCGCCAATCTCGACGAGGCCGCGCAAAACGGCGCCTCGCTCGCCTGCTTTGCGGAGCTCGCCCTCGAGTGGTTCCATCCGCAGCATCCTGCGACCGGCGATGTTCATAGTCTTGCTGAATCGCTGGATGGCCCGCTGGTCCGGGCGTTTCGCGAGAAAGCGCGAGAACTCGGAATCGTCGTGGTGCTGAACCTGTTCGAGCGCGAGGACAGCGCAACCTTTGATTCGTCGCCGGTGATAGACGCGGACGGAACGTTGTTGGGTGTCACTCGCATGGTACACATCACCGAGTACGCGTGCTTCCACGAACAGGGCTACTACACGCCGGGTGACAAAGGCGCGCCAATGTTTCGCACGCGCGCCGGCAACGTGGGTGTGGCCATCTGCTATGACCGGCACCTCCTCGAGTTCGCGGGCGAGTCGTTCGTGTGTGCGCCCGACGGTACCGTCATCACCCGGGCCGGCCGTGGAACCGAAGAGATCCTGTACGCCGAGGTCGATCTCGCATCGACGGCGACTTCACATGCGCGCCAATTGTTCCTGAAGCATCGTCGCCCCGAGCTCTATGCGCAGTGGTTGGCCAGGTGACTCGCGCAGGAGATCGAGGTCATTCGACCACTTCGACCAAGGGCTTTCCCTTCTCGACGATGTAGGTCGCAAGTTCAGAACCTCTATCGCGGCCGACGTTTCTCGCGCTGTGCACCCCTCCCGCCGGGATAACACCGTAACCGCCAGGCATGGCCGCTGTCGGCGCACACACTGACGACGCTGCCGAGGCGCAAGCGCAGCGAGGCGGATTCTGCGCCCGGTGCGCGTGGCCTCAGCCGAAAGCGCCTGAAGGCTTGCGCCGAGTCAACGCGGCCTCTGTGGCGTCAAACAACGCCTGATTGCCGAACGAGACGTCCTGGATTATTCGGTCAACGAAGAACCCGGGCGTTGCCCGCATGTGGCTGCGTCGTGCGACTTCCATCTGCTCGCGGATGCGTTGCCGATAGCTTTCGCCGTCCATTTCCGACGTGAAGCGTGGCATATCGAGGCCGAGCCCTTCCGCGTAGCGATGCAGGTGCTTCCGGTCGAGATGCGACTGGTTTTCGAACAGGACCTGGTGCATTTCCCAGAACTTGCCCTGCGCGCCCGCGCACTCGGCGGCCTCCGCGGCGCACAGGGCATGTGGATGGGCATCTTCAAGCGGGAAGTGGCGGTAGGCGAACCGGATCCGGCCCTCGAAGCGTTTCAGCAGCATCTGAACGGCGGGTACGGCGAGCTTGCAGATAGGGCACTGGAAATCGCCATATTCGACGACCTCGACCGCCGCATGCGCGCCTCCCAGCACGTGATCCGTCGCGTCGATGGGCTCGATCAAGTCGACTTGATTGGTCATGTTCCGGCCGCGGTCGCCTTTGCCGCCGCATCCATGATAACCGCTGCGACCGCCTTCGGCTGCGAGAGCATCGATACGTGACTGGCGTCGAGCTCAGTCGTCGTCGCCTTCATGCGCCGGGCGAATGAGCGCTCCAGGTCAGGTGCAATCGCGCCATCCTGCGTCGCCACGATGTACCAGGATGGCTTTGCCTTCCAGGCAACGTTCGAGACCTGGGAGCCGAACGCCGAGACATTGAGCGGACCCTGGGTGGCGGCGACGATGCGCGCCTCCTCCACCGGGAGATCCTGCGCAAAGTGCTTGAGCACCGCATCCGTGGGAAGGCTCATGAAGCCCTGCGCGTCGACAATGGGTGCCGTGAATGCAGGCGGCGGCGGATACGGCTTGCCCAGGTCGCCGATGACCTCGCCGGCATCCGGCGCGAAGGCTGCGACATAGACGAGGCCCGCAACCTTGGGGTCGACCCCTGCCTCGGTGATGACCACGCCACCCCAGGAATGACCCACGAGGATGACCGGGCCTTTCTGTTGCGCCAGCGCGCGACTGGTGGTCGCCACGTCATCGGCCAGCGAAGTCAGAGGATTCTGGACGGCCGTTACGTTGTAACCCTTGGCCTGCAGGATCGAGATCACCTTGGCCCAGCTCGAGCCGTCGGCGAATGCGCCGTGAACGAGGACGATATTCCTGATGGGCTCTGTGGCAGGAGCGCCGGCTGCTGTGGCGCTAACCGCGAGCAGGACAGCAGCTACCGCGGCCAGATGTACACGAACATCCTCGATCTTCATTTAATTGCCTCCATTGTCATCATGCAACGGTTTCAAATGTTTATGCTCTGCGGGATCCTGGAAGGGAGCAGGAACTCATACGGCGTGCGCGTCTTGTTCCGCTCGATGATCTCTTCTTCGATCTCGAGCAGCGCTTGCCTGAATTTGGCCAGGTGATCCTGGATGACCGGTTCGGTGAAGTAGCCGTCGCCGTAGTCGCCCAGTCTCGTGTAATAGACCGAACCCAGAAAGTACAGGATGTCCACCTGCAACTTTGCAGTTTCCAATGGAGGCAGGAACTTCAGGAATTCTCCTTCCGTGGAGCCTTCCTTGGTAACCGAAAACGGCGAATAGCCAGCTAATGGCATAGCAGGTACATAGGCCATCGTCTGACCTTGAGGGTAGTTCACCGCTGCATGTTGTGCGCTGGCGGTGAAGCAGATCAGCGTGACCAATTCAACCAACTGGGCCCGTCGTCTGATGCGGTTCGCTTCACCGATGTTGTCCAATCTGCCCCCATCGTGCGCGACCAGCTCCGCCACCCAGTTCTGCAGCTCGGCATCGCCTTGCACCGCTGCATCTGATTTGTAGTAGTGACTCACGTAGTCTTCCACCCATCGTCCAATGGCGCCCCAGATCAGAATCGCGTCGTCGCGATAGGGGTAGTCTGGCAAGCCGTCCGTGTCGTCCACGCCGCGGCGAGCGAGCGTCTGCGGCAGTGTCGAGGTGTTGACATTCAGTTGGTAGCTTTGCACTGCTTTTACGACAAACACGCGCGCTTGATCGATCGAGCTCGCCGACAATCTGTCTACGAGGCCGCCTGACACGATCAATCTCTTCAGGGCCGCGTCGTTGATTGCGAGCGTGCCTTCAAAATGCGGCGTCAGCAGAACAGATAGCGGATGCGTGGGCGACAACTGATTGTGCGTAGCGACGATGAATGGCTCGATGAATAGATGCGTCAATGCCAGGTGGCTGACAACTTCATGCACGTTGGCATCGGCAATCTGCACGATGGTCTTGGCAATCAGCCAGTGATCGCCGTCTCGCGGCAGGAAGATGGGATTGCCGGGGCCTGGTCTCGGCGCGCACTGAATCGCGACAGGCACGAGCGATCGACCTCCCGGCGGGATCGAAAATAACGCCAATGGCGCGTAATTGAACTTCTGCGCCGCCGGGAAACTGCCATTCAAGGCTCCGTCGAACACGGAGTAGTCAGCCAGGTAGAGCCGGCCTTCCGCCAGCGCAGCCTCCAGGCTGTCGTGAGCCCCCATGACAGCCTGGTACTCTTCGTCGGCGATCGGCAGCCGCGCGTCCAGTGCTTTCATCCGTTCGATCGTCAACGGATTCGGCCCAGCCACCCGCATGGCGGCAAACTCCGAATCGTCTCGGAGTTTCCGGCTCGCCGCCGGGAGGGACAGGAGCTGGAACAGCTGGTCGTAGTCTTCCAGGCTGGAAGCAGGGCCGGAGACGGTTTGAAACTGCCCAAGTTTTTGCCCGATGTCGTGCAAGGTCTTCAGGGTTAGATTCTTCGCAAGAAACTCTATGACGTCTTCCAGGAACGCCTTCAACTGGGGCAGCATAGTCGGAGAGCCCTGCGTCCTTGTCGCCATGGCGATCGCATTACGCAGGTCACCCCCGCCGTCGCCGATCAGGTGAGCGACCGCCTCGAGATCCTTGAGCACTCGCGGCACGAACTCGATGTCGTCGCCCCTGCTCCTGGACCGGATCATGATGCTGTTGACCAGGATCTTAAGCGCCGAGCGAGCGACCTGATGGACCCACTCGGGCCGGGCGGAAAATGCTTCCGCTGGAGATACTGCATCCGCGATCGCGAGGGGCGGCAAGTACGCGTAGTTATAGGAATACCGGGTCGGGGGTATGGAGTCATGTATCGCGGCCGGGCGCGAGGTCACCGCATCTGTTTCAAGCATGTTCCGCCTCCCGCATCGACCGGGGTTTGCTACTGGCCTGCTCGTTGAACGGACAACCCTGGGCGAGCAGCGGCGACCGTTGCGGCCAGCCACCAGTTCGCTCCGCCACCGATAGCAGGTAGGCGCCTCGCCTTACAGCCAGGATCTGATCGTCGGGTGAGACTTCAATCCCATCCGTGACAGCGGTCGGGTCATGCATCAACACCGGGTCGCCGATTTCGGCCAGGGTGATCGGCCGAACCAGTTCGAGCCGGCCGACGATCACGCGCTCGCGATCGTCTGGCCAAAAGGCTGATGGATCGTCGATCGCATCCCATTCACGGGCCATCTCCAACTCGAGCCGGAATGCGACCGGTTCTGCACGCAAACGGTTCTCGAATTCATCGTACAGGTAGTCGTGCGCCTGCTTCGCGAGCTCCTCGGGCGGCTGGCCCGCAATCCCGGCTTCCGGCTCCCAGTGGTAGCGTGCCCAGCGCCCGTCTCCGTCAGCATTGACGAAGAAATAGGCATGGAGCGGCCTGTAACTTATTTGGGCGAAACTAGACAGGGCCGGTTGGCTCTTCACCATCAAGAACACTTTGGCGCCATTTGGATGCTTGGCCAGGACCGCCTGAATCCTTGCGAGATCGCGTTGTCCGGTGGCCGGATCTGGGGTGAGTGCCTCGACAATGTCGAGGAACTCGTCCGGCGTGCGCGCGAAAAAGGCCGGAAGGGTGATGCCAATCAAGTCCGTGACCGTGCCGTCCGGTAGATAGAACTTCGTCGCCATTGCCGCAACGTTCACGGGTGCCTTCGCGGGATCGCTGCTGGAGCCGGAGAGCCGGACGGTGACCGGTACCGGCGTTCCCTGGAAGTGGGCCGCGCGGGAAAGCGTCTTGGCGACAGGAGTCGCGGTGAATGTGCCAGCGTAGAGGCGCCCGTAGGCGTGCGCGGCGCGGAAGCCTGCGAAGATCCCACCGGCAGCCTTGTGAACTGCCGCGACCAGCTGGTCTGCCTTATAGAACTGTCCGTGCTTCATCATCGGCTTTCCTCTCGATCGTTCGCCTGGTCTCCCCGGATCACCTCCGAATCACCGAAGCTCACGGAATGCCGCACGCAGGTCCGACACCAGCGCCTGCGGTTGCTCCCACGCCGCGAAGTGGCCGCCTTTGTCGTGCCTCTTGTAGTAGACGAGCTTCGGATAAGCTTGTCTTGCCCAACTCTCCGGGGCTTGATAGAGCTCGTTTGCAAAGGCGCTCACCGCGGCCGGAATCGGCACGCCTTTAGGGGCAAAGAAGGCAAGCTTGCTTTCCCAGTAGAGGCGGGCCGCTGGAATCGTCGTGTTCGTCAGCCAGTAAAGCGTGGCGTTGTCGAGCACGTCGTCCCGGGTGAGTCCCTCTCGTTGACCGTCAAACACCCGAGTGATGAGCGCCATGCTGTCTGCGTCGTGGTCGATCATCCAGGCGGCCATGCCGACCGGCGAATCCCCGATTCCATATATGGTCTGCGGGCGGTTCGCCATCTCGATGGCGTAGCCCAGTCCGTGCTTGTAGAAATATGCAAGCTGCTGGTATGCATGCATTTCGTCGGCCGAAAGGCCTGGGGGCGCCGGTGCGCCGGCAGACGCCGCCTTGTCGATGTCGGGTGGCACCGTGGCGGGCATGTTGGTGTGAATCCCGACCAGCTCCGGAGCGCCGAGCAGGGACATCTGCTCCGTGACTGCATTCCCCCAATCGCCGCCCTGCGCCACAAAGCGCTTGTAGCCGAGCCGCTTCATCAGGACCACCCACGCCTTTGCGACGCGAATGGGATCCCATCCGAGCTCGGCGGGCGCCGCGGAAAATCCGTAGCCCGGCAACGACGGAATCACGACATCGAATGCGTCCGAGGCGCTTCCGCCATGCGCCGTGGGATTCGTCAGAGGGTCGATGATCTTCAACTGCTCGAGGATTGAGCCGGGCCATCCGTGCGTGACGATCATCGGCAACGCGTTCGGATGCTTCGAACGCACGTGGATGAAGTGAATGTCGACGCCGTCGATCCTGGTGACGAAATTCGGCAGCGCGTTCAACACTGCCTCGCACTTGCGCCAGTCATACTCGGTTGCCCAGTAGCGCGCGAGCTTCTGGACGGTCGCGAGCTGCACGCCCTGCGACTGATCCTTGACGGTCTCCTGTGGGGGCCACCGCGTGGCCGCAATGCGGCGCTTCAGGTCGGCGAGCGCCTCGTCGGGGAAGTGAATGCTAAATGGACGGACGGCGTCCCCGGCTTCCGTCTTCCCTTGTGTTTGTGCCTGTGCCATGGAGATATTTCCTTTCGCTTCGTAGTTCAGCAGCCCGCCCCTGTCCTCCGCGTAAACGGCCGCGCCCCACAGGATGGCGAGCGTCGCTGCGCTTGTTGCGATCTCGAGCTTGCTGCTGCGGTTCATAGGTTGCCCCTCTCACGTGCCCGGCTTGCCCGGCGACTTGAACGTCACGGTCTTGGCGGTCAGGACGCCGCCTTCGGCATCGACTACCTCGACGAGCACCTTGTGCTTGCCGCGGGGCAGGTTGATCAGGATGATGGTGTCGCTCTGGCCGTAGTCCGCCCACGCCCAAGGCAGGTCGTCGACGGTAATGTGCAGATGACCGACTCGAGGGGAAAGGTTGAGTGCGGCAGGCCCGCCCACTGGGAGGATCCGCAGGTTCTCAACGCGGTACGGGATATAGGCGACGCCGTTGGCGAGTGGACCGGGCAGCGGAGGCTCAACGACCAATTTTGGCTCAGGCTCATTCTTGACGGGCACAACGAGCGACGCCGTGCTCTGGGCGGAGGCGCTCATGGCCAGGAGCGCGCCAGCCGTATGGACGGCAAGCGTTTTCTCAAGGATGTTCATTGTCGTTATCTCCGATCCGGCGCGCGAAACATGGAACCGATCTGACCAGATGAGATGCGGGTGGTCGATTGGACCAAGGTATTGGCCAAATGCGGCGTAACGGCCGCGATCGATACTTTCGTGCAATCGATGTCCCGGCGAAGTCCTGCTTTGATGCGAAGCGAGTTCTTGATGGAGGGCGCCATGCGCTCGAAATCGTTCTGCCTGGCGATCGGGTTCATGGCGGCCTTGGCGCAAGCGGCTGAAGTCGCCGCCGGTGCCGATGTGCCTTATCCGAACATGCCGCAAATCGCACCGATTGGCGTTCGTATCGGCGACCACCTCGCAATACCGGCGGATGCCAAAGGCCCGCCCGTGGATCCCGCCAAGGGCTACCGGCTCGAGCCGCTTGGCGATGGCCTCTACATGATCACGGACAATGCTTACCAATCGATGTTCATGATCTACGAGGACGGAGTCATCGTGGTCGATGCGCCGCCGTCATATGCCGCCCGGATCGTGGGAGGTATTCGCGAGGTAAGCGACAAGCCAATTACGCACCTCGTCTACAGCCACTCACACGTCGATCATATTGCAGGCGCGAAAAGCCTGGGCGCGGTTCCAACCATCATCGCGCATGAGGAAACGAAGCGCCTCCTCGAGCGGGCGCAGGATCCGAACCGGCCGCTTCCGACGCTCACCTTCGGCGATCGATACGTGCTCAAGGCGGGCAGCCAGGTGCTTGAGCTCTCGTATCACGGCGATGCGCACGAGCCCGGCAACATCTTCATCCATGCACCCAAACAGCAGACACTCATGGTGGTCGACATCGTGTTTCCAGGCTGGATGCCCTGGCGGAGACTTGCGGTCGCGCACGACGTTCCCGGCGTTTTCGCGCAGGTGGAGAAAATCAGGAAATTTCCGTTCAAGACTTTCGTAGGTGGCCACGTCGCCCGGACCGGAACGCCGGCAGACGTCGAACGACAACTCCAGTTCATGAGCGACTTGAAGGCAGCGGCATCCCGAGCGCTTTCCTCAACCAAGCCAGGGGAAGGCCTTGACGCCGCCACGCTCGGCAACCCCTGGGCCGTGTCCGACGACTACATCGATCGTGTCGCGATTGCCTGTGTCAACGAGCTGGCGCCGAAATGGGCGGACAAGCTCGCCGCCTTCGACGTGTACATCTGGGATCAGTGCTACTCGATGGAACAGAGCCTGCGGATCGATTGACATGAGGCCGCGCTCCCTCCTCGCGATGTGCGTGCTCGCAGCGCTCGGAGCGGCCGCGCCTGCCATCGAAGCGCAGCAGCGGGACCTGCACGGCCTGCTCCGCTCCCGAGACCTGACGCCGTTCGGCTTCCTTCGACTCGACATGCGGCCGGCGCACGCAGTCGCCATCGAGCCCGGCAGCTGGGCGTTCGAAGCCGACCTGGGGTACCAGAACACCTGGGCCCTGAGTCCGGAGGTCGAGGACTATCTCATCGGGCTCGAGGCGCAGGGCCGCCGTGATCTGGGGCCCGCGGAGCTCGCCGCCATACAGGATCTTCCCGGCGAAAATTACCTGCTGGATGTCGAGTCAGCCACGCTCGACCTGATCTTTCATTACAAGTTTTCGCCCGATTGGACGGGTTACCTCATTGCGAGCGGGGTGTCGTATCACGGCGGTTTTCTCGACGGCACGATCGAGAGCTTTCACGACACGCTCGGATTCAGCTCGTTCGGCCGGCCAGCGGTACGGCGCAACGACGTGAACCTGATTTACGACCTTGAGTCCGCCCAGGTCGTGAGCTTTGGAACACCGACGAGCGGCGGCTTCACGGATCCGACCCTAGGTGTCCGCTACGTGGGCTTCGACCTGCGCGCACCGTGGCACCTGTCCCTTGAGGCGGCAGTCAAGGTGCCCATCGATGGAGAGCGATTGTTGCTTTCCACCGGCCGGACGGATTACGGAACGCAGCTCTCGCTGCAGCATCGTGGAGAGCTGCAGGGCTGGTACGCGTCCGCCGCAGCGGTCTATTACGCCGGCACGCAACTTCCAGCCCCGCAGGAATCGCAGATCGTACCGACCCTGATCTTCGGCTACGAGCGGTCGCTTACCGGCAACACGAACTTGAATGTCCAGGCTTACATCAGCCAAAGCGTATACACGCGCCGGCAGACGGATCTCGACGAGTTGCTGGGCGAGAAGTACCAGCTGAGCATCGGCGTGCGTCACCGGGTCGAGAATATGCTGTTCACGTTCGGAATCACGGAAAATCTGCAGAACTACAACAACACGCCAGACATCGGGTTCCAGTTCGGCTTTGCCTACATCCCGCGGCGCGTCAGTGCGACGAGCGGCGATAGTCAATGAGAAGTACCGTGCGTCGAGCACCCTTGGCCGGATAGAGGCGAAGATGACATCACCACGCGGCGATTTCCTCGATTTCGCGGAGCGAGCATGGGTATCCGACAGCAGAATGCGATTCCAGGCGATGCACGTCGACGGCGCGCTCGATACATACGACGCGTTTGAACTGTCGGTTAAGGTAGAGCGGGCTTGCATCTTGCGCATCGTCATGCCGCGATAACGAATACAGCGCATTTCATGTTTGGCCTCGTCGATCCAAGCTGAGCGGGCCGGCACCGTACACAATGAGGAGCAGGAAGCCGCCCACGATCGACACGTTCTTGAAAAAATGGACGAAGTCATCTTGATCGCCCAGGTTGCCGTGGAATATCGCCCCAGCCAGCAACGTGAAGCCTCCCAGAAGAAATGACGCGATGCGCGTCTTCCATCCCACGATGAGCGCAAGCGCACCCGCGATTTCGAGCGCAATCACGATGGGCAACACCTCCCCCGGCACGCCCGCTGATTCCATGTAGCCGGCGGTGGCACTGTATTGCGCGCTCTTGCGCAGTCCGCTGATCAGAAACTGGGCCGCAATCAGGATGCGAGCCGCTAGCTCCGCGGATTTCTGGACCATGCTCCCGTCGGCGGCGGGGCTGTCACCGCGCTGTGTTGTCGCACTCATTGCAGTTGTCTCCATTGGGGCGCGATGAATCTGCCTTCCTGTCCGGACCTGGCGGTCGATACCTTGGTATTGCGCGGGGTTGCTGACGGCGCCAACTGGCTTCACCTTCCGAGCGGAAGTGTCAGCAGAGGGACGTTCTGGGAGCCGCCCGCGTCGATTTCGAGCCGCATGAGGGAATTCAGCAGCCCCAATGTTCGCCTTGAATTGAGATCCGATCCGTCGACGTAGAACCATTGGGCGCGATACGGAATCGCCAGCCAGGCGGATGCGGGCCGCGTCGACGAGCTGCGGACCTTGAGCAACCGCTCCGCAAACTCACGCGCGTTACTCTCGGGTTCTGCCAGGCCCAGATTTAGGTGAACCGGCGGCACGGAAACGCCGTGCGAAAGATAGGCCAGCACGCCCAGGACGGAGCGCGTCTCGATACGGAATGAACCGCCGCGCTCCTCGACAACCGGCAATGCGGGCTCGAGCGCAAACTGGGTCTGGCCTTCACCGAAGCCCGCCAGCCGTCGCAACGTCGCCCATTCTTCCCTTGTGGACGCCGCGGGCTGCAGTGTCCATCGGTAGCGCTTCACCGCACGGGAAAGCGCGAGCCGTGCCGGATCCCCTTGCATGACAACCCGATATCCTTCGGCCTCGGCCTTGAGCAGGTCGCTGGCTGCAAAGCCTTCAGCGGGAATCGGCTCGGACACGGTTTCCCACGACGTGTACTGCTCCAACTTCAGCAACCGGTCTTCGGCCAGCGCGCGCATAGCCGTGCATACTTCGTGGAATTCCCGCTGCCCGGATGACTTGTCGGAAGAAACGTTTTCCCGCGAAATTACGTTCTGAAGGCCATTGATGTCCTCGGCCATCAGCAGGAGCACGCGCTCGATCGACCAGCCATAACGTATCAGCAGGTAGAGGCTGTCCAGCGCGACCGGGGCAACGAGCTGCCGCGTAAACTTCTCGTCTGTCCGAGGCGTGAACGTGACGATCGGCGACTCGGAGTAGCCGATGGAGGCACTCGCCGTGCCGAGGTTCTGTGTCGCGCCTTCGACCGTGCCGAACTCGGCACCAACACCGAGACCTCGCTCGATGCGCATCTCCGTCGCGATGTTGCTGATCTCGAGAAATTCGGGGGTGTCCCTGTACCGGAGGCGCACGATGTTGAGCATCAGCTCCCGTTGCCCACTTTCCTGGACCGCCTCGTTGTAGGCGACCGACAAGTCGCGGGTGAGTCTCGGGCCGACAGGAGCGCAGCCGGTCAGGCACGCCAGCAGCAGGGCGGCTCCGCAGTTTCCGAAAGAGAATGTATGAAGGCTGTCCGGCCAGCAGTGTCCGGCGCGACCACGATCGGCTGCTCGGCGGACTCGTATCGTCATGGCATTGGGGCCGGGCGTCCCTGAGCTATGGCGAATTGCCGTAGAGCCAGGGGCGGAAGAGCCGGGTCAATGCCGGCATCACGAGCCAGGTGAGAGCCGCCACGATCAATGCCGTCACGATGACATTGCGCATCAGGGGATGAAGATCGGGCGTGACGCGCTCAAAAAACGGCGGAAGCAAGCTCGTAAGCGGGTAAACGCCGAGGAATGTCACGCAGGCCATCTTGAGGCGCCCGGGAACCATCCCGCGCGGCAGTCCGGGAGGCGTGAACCAGCCGCCGAGCCCGCCGATCTCCTGGATCTGGGGTTCCCCGTCGGTCAACTCTCCCAGTCTCTTCATCCACGCCGCATATTCGGGGGTCATCTTGAATGCTTGCCGGGCGGCCGGATCGGCAAACCGGTCAACGACCGTGTAGACGCCTGATGACCCGACATCCGGGCGCAGTACATTGATGCCCTGGTTGCCGGGAAACGCCAGCGCGAAGCCGATGAATTGCCGCATGGCGGCCTCGAACGCCTGCTCGGCGCCGCGCCTGACGCGGCGCCGGACGATTACGGTCAAGCTGTCCTCGCGTACCGATGCCACAAGCGAATGTGACCAGACGCGCGCAGGCGCGACTATTACACCATGGTATCGACGGCTTCCCGCGGACTGGCTTGCGGCGGCAATACCATCGGCTAATCGATTAGTTCGCTGGGGTCTGCTGAGATTCGGCTCAGGCGAGTGTCAAGCCACGTCATGAACCGTTCTACAACAATTGTCGGAGGTTGCCGTATGTCCATCGGTAAATTGCTTCATTCGGTCGCCGTGGCCCTGCTCATGGGAACGGCCCTGTGTCTGTCCCCGGTCGCGGTCGCCCAGGAAGGCCGCCCCTCGAGCGTGCTACCGACCGGCGGTGGCCAGGCGCTGCTCGATCCGGCTGACACGGTGTTCCTGATGCTCGATCACCAGTCTGGGCTGCTGCAGACGGTCAAGGACGTGGATATCTCCGATCTGCGCAGGAACACGACGGTGCTCGGAAAGCTCGCGGTGCTCTTCGAGATACCGGTCATCACGACGGCATCCGAGCCGAACGGCCCGAATGGGCCGCTGATCCCGGAAATCCACGAAGCCGCTCCGCACGCGATTTACGTCTCGCGCAAGGGCGAAGTGAACGCCTGGGACAACCCGGACTTCGTGGATGCCGTGCGCAGGACGGGCCGGAAGACGCTTGTCATGGCAGGTATCTGGACCAGCGTCTGCGTGATGTTCCCGGCACTCGATGCCAAGGCGGCGGGATTCAAGGTCTATGCCGTCATGGATGCGTCCGGCGACCCGAGCTTGATGGCCTCGCAGGCGAGCCTCGCGAGATTCGCGCAAGGCGGAGTCATCCCGACCACCACGAACTCCATCCTGAGCGAAGTTCATCGCACCTGGAACCGGCCGGACTGGGCGGAGCTCGCCAAGCTGTATGCGCTGGCAGCGCCCAACTACGCCGCCGTGGCGGAGAGCTACCTGAAGGCCCACGAAGCCGCCAAGCAGAAGTAGGATGGGGCATCCTTCATCCGGCCGAGAGTGGGATCGCAGAAGGCTTCTTAAAGCGGTGACAGCCAGCTCCGCAGTCTTCGCACTGGGCCGAGGCGTCGAGGCCCGCACCCCGGATCCCGTCACGCTGATTCTCAGGAACGGCAAGCTCACCACCCTGGATCCTTCAAACCCGCATGCAACGGCGGCCGCCATCGCGGGCGGCCGCTTCGTTGCCGTTGGCGACGACCGGGAAGTGATGAACGCGGCGACTCCGGACACGGTAGTGATCGACATCGAAGGGCGGCGCGTGATTCCAGGGTTGATCGACAGCCACACGCACCTGATACGCGGCGGCCTCAACTACAACCTTGAGTTGCGCTGGGACGGCGTTCCCTCGCTGGCTGAAGCGATGCGCATGCTCAGGCTGCAGGCGCAGCGAACGCCGCCTCCGCAGTGGGTGCGAGTTGTCGGGGGATTCAACGAATATCAGTTTGCGGAAAAGCGAATGCCGACGCTCGCGGAGCTGAACGATGCTGCCCCCGATACGCCCGTGTTCATCCTGCGCCTGTACGACCGCGCATTGCTCAATCGCGCGGCGCTGCGCGCCGTGGGCTACGCAAAGGACACTCCGGATCCGCCAGGCGGTTTCATCGAGCGTGACAAGCGTGGCGAGCCAACGGGGATGCTCGTCGCGAAGCCGAACGCTACGCTCCTCTATGCGACCCTCGCCAAGGGCCCGAAACTCTCGCTGGACGACCAGACGAACTCGACGCGGCATTTCATGCGCGAACTCAACCGGCTCGGCGTGACGTCCGTCATCGATGCAGGCGGCGGCTTCCAGAACTACCCGCAAGACTATGAGGTCGTCGAACGCCTGGCCCGCGCGAACGAGTTGACGGTGCGGATTGCCTACAATCTCTTCACGCAAAAACCGAAGGAAGAGCTCGCCGACTTTGAGCGTTGGTCGAAGCTGGTCAAGCCGGGCCAGGGGGGCGACTTTTACCGGCACAACGGCGCTGGGGAGATGCTGGTGTACTCCGCGGCGGATTACGAGGACTTCCGTGAGCCGCGCCCCGAGATGCCGCCGACGATGGAGGCGGAACTCGAGCGCGTCGTGCGGCACCTGGCTCAGGCGAGGTGGCCCTTCCGCCTGCATGCCACATATGACGAGACGATCGGCCGCTCGCTCGATGTCTTCGAGAAGGTGAACCGGGAAGTGCCGTTCGGCGGCACGCACTGGTTCTTCGATCATGCCGAGACGATCTCCCCGCTGAACATTGAGCGTGTGAAGGCATTGGGTGGCGGAATCGCAGTGCAGCACCGCATGGCTTACCAGGGCGAGGACTTCGCTGCGCGCTACGGCAAGGAGGTGACAGCCGACGCGCCGCCGCTCGCGCGCATTCTGGCTGCCGACGTTCCGCTCGGTGCGGGCACCGATGCCACCCGCGTGGCGAGCTACAACCCCTGGATGTCACTCCACTGGCTGGTCACCGGCAAGACGATCGGAGGGCTGACGATGTATCCGCCCCGAAACCGGCTTGACCGCACGGCGGCGCTACGCGCGTGGACGCAGGCGAACACCTGGTTCTCCAACGAGGAAAGCAGGAAAGGTACGCTCAAGGTCGGGCAGCTTGCCGATCTGGCAGTGCTCTCCGCGGATTACATGACTATCCCGGAGGAAGAGATCAAGAACCTGGTTTCAGTCCTCACGGTACTCGGCGGTGAAGTCGTTCACGGCGAGGAGCCGTTTCGCAAGCACTCACCGCCGCTTCCGCCCGCGAGCCCGGACTGGTCATCGGTCAACGAGTTTGGCGGTTACTACGATCAGACGAGGGCAAAGCCTGTGCTCGCGTGCAATTGCTGGATTGGCTGAGTCAATCGATCGATACCTTCGTTCAATTGTGCCGAAGCTTGCACGTCTGCTGTAGTCAATTGCCGGTTTCCGATCGCTTCGGCGATTGCCTGGAGGTTATCGAGATGAAGCCAAAAATCATGGTGTTGATGGCGGCCGTCTACGCACCGTTTCTCGTCGTCGGTATCTCGCTCGCGGCGCAGGATCGTTACACACTGAAGTCGCCAAACGGTATCTCATACGGGGAATTCAAGGGCTACCAGGAATGGGAGGTCATTGCGCCTAGCGAGCCCGCCGATGCCGGCGGATGCGGTTCAGCACCGCCTCCCGGGTGCATCAAGGCGATCCTCGGCAATCCCGCAATGATCAAGGCATACAAGGAAGGGTTTCCAGCCAACGGAAAGAAGGTTCCGGACGGCGCGGCGATGGCCAAGGTCGAATGGCAAAAGGTGGAAAAGCGCCCGCCCGAAACGGCCTATGTGATCAGCATGCCTGGGAAATACATTGAAACTACGTTCATGCTGAAGGATTCGAAGCGATTCCCGAAGACGGACGGATGGGGATACGCCTCGTTCCGGTACGACGCAAAGACCGACACCTTCAAGGCTTTTGGCGACGGCCCCGAGTTTGCGAATACGTGCCACGCGTGCCATACCGCATTTGTGAAAGCACGCGATTTCGTGTTCACGGATTACCCGAAACGGTAGCCGTTAAATGAGATGCTTGATCTTGCTCGGCAGGCATCGTAGGCGCCGCCGATGATCTGGCTGCGCACGAGCTTCTCGTTGTGTATTTGGCCGCGCCGCGTTACGTACAGGGTTACCACGATTACACGACGGTGCCGGGCGATTCCTTGATGTTGCCCTGGCCTCGATGCATCGCGTCAGACATCCAGAGTGAGGTGAGGCAGAGCATGACGGCCATTTTCACCAGCTCGGGGAGGGAACCCGCATGCATCTTTCGCATCAGCCTGCCTCGGTGAGCTTTTACGGTGATTTCGCTGATTCCAAGCTGGCTGCCGACCTGCTTGTTCAGGCTGCCCGCGGTGACGAGCGCCATCACCTCCTGCTCGCGGCAGCTGAGAGATGCGTAGTCGTTCCGCAGAGCACGCAACTGTGCGGCATGACCGATTTCCACGCGACTGCGGTCGATGGCGACCCGGACCGCGGCGAGCAACGCCTCGCCGACGAGCGGCTTGGTCAGGAACTCGAAAGCTCCTGCTTTCATCGCGCGGACCGTCGTCGGCACATCCCCGAATCCGGTGATGAAGATGACCGGCATGGCGATCCGGTCCGCAATGAGCGCCTGCAGGTCGAGCCCGCTGAGATCGGGGAGATTGACGTCGAGAATCAGGCAGCAGGGGACGAAGGGCTGGGGTCTCGAAAGAAACTCCCTGGAAGAGCCGAAGGTCTCCGGCTGCCATCCTCCCGCGTCGATCAGGAAACTCAGCGACTCGCGCACCGAGGCATCATCATCAACGACGAACACGATGGGCTTGTCGTGAGGCATGCGTGACCTCTATCGCTGAGGCCATCCTCCCCCCGCCAGGCGGGCGGCCGCAATCATGTATTTGTATTAGTTACGGCCGCCGCCCTTGCCGCCATGATCCGGCGAACGACAACCCGACGATCGGCGGCAAGGATCCCTTTGACTGAACATCGGACCGGTGGCGTGATTGCGGTGGTCGACGATGATCACGGCATCCTGCAGTCGCTCGAATACCTGCTGGAATCTGCGTACTACACCGTGCGCCGTTTTACGTCCGCAATCGCCCTGCTCGAAAGCGGTTGCCTGCGGGAAGTCGACTGCGTGATTTCTGACATCGACATGCCGGGCATGGACGGCTTCGAGCTGCTGCAACTGGTCGCGAAGGCGCGACCGGACCTGCCGACCATCCTGATCACGGGTTACCCTGACCGGCTCGCACGGATGCCGCTTTTCAGCGCGAGCCGTCCCCGTGTCTTCACAAAGCCATTCAGGGGGCAAGAGCTGCTTGCGGCCGTGGGTGAGTCGCTAGGCTCCCGCTACTCGGCGTAACATCCGGCCGAAAATAGCCGAAATCGGCGGGAATATCCGCGATGCTGAAATCGGAAGCCGCAATCCCGGCAGATCATCACTTCATGCTCACCAGCCTGTCGCCGGGGCCGGTGCAAAGGGGCCTGGCTATCGCCATCGTCCTTGGCCTGCTGATGGTCTTTGTGCTGATCGCCTTCGGGCCATTTGCTGACGTTCATCCGCGCCGGGTAAATGCCTTTGTCCCGGCGTACGTGACGGCGATGTTCCTGTGCGACTCGATCACCGCGATCCTGCTGTACTCCCAGTTCTCGATCACGCGCAGCGTCTCCATACTGGTAATCGCGACCGGGTATTTTTTCGCGGCGCTAATCCTGATTCCATTCGTCGCGGTGTTCCCGGACCTGCTTGCGCCGGGCAGCCTTGTTGGCGGCCTGCAGAGCACCTCCTTTCTCTGGATGTGCCAGCACGCCGGTTTTGCAGCGTTCGTCGCCGGCTACGCCTTGTCCAAGGGCTCGGATCAACGAGAGCGGTTCAGCCAGTTAAACGTGCGAGCCGGGATCGTCCTGAGTGTCACCGCGACCGTGGCCATCGTTTCCCTGGCGGCGTTCGCTTGCATAGCGGGCAACGCGCAGCTACCCCTCGTGGCTACCGACTCCCTGCACTTCAGCCCGCTCTGGCCGTACTTCATCGGGGCTCCCGTCGCGGCAATGACCGTCTGCGCCCTCACCCTGCTCTGGATCCGGCGGCGCACGGTGCTCGATCTCTGGTTGATGGTCATCATGTGCCTGTACGTGATCGAGGTGCCCCTGAGTTACTACCCCGATCCGTCCCGCTTCAGCGTCGGCTGGTATACCGTGCGGGTCATCGGGTTCCTTTCGAGCAGCCTGGTTCTGATCGTCCTGCTGTACGAGATTTCGACGCTGTATGCAAAGCTGCTTCGGGCTGTCTACGCCCAGCGCCGCGAGCGGCAGGCACGACTGATGACGGGCGACGCCGTCGCCGCGGCGATCGCTCACGAGGTCCGGCAGCCGTTGACGGCGATGATCACGACAGCCGATGCGGGATGGCGATTTCTGGAAAGGCCCACGCCAAGCCTCGACAAGGCCAAGGAGGCGTTCAGGCGAATCACGGCAGACGGCCATCGCGCCGGGGATATCATCGGAAACATTCGGGCCACGTACCGGAGCGACGCGCGCGACTGGACCGACCTCGACCTGAACGAGCTCATCCAGGAGGCGCTCGTCATGGGACATGACGAGCTGGAGAAGCACGATATCGCCGTGCAAGCCGAGCCTGAGAACGGCTTGCCGGCAATCAGGGGAAACCGCGTCCAGCTGCAGCAAGTCCTGCTCAACCTGATCTTGAACGCCATTGATGCCATGGCGGCCAGGGAGGAGCCGAGAATCCTGGCCGTCCGGTCAAGCCGGCTCGAGGGCGATCGGGTGACGGTGTCGGTGGCGGATACAGGAACAGGTATCGGATCGCAGGAAGCCGAGCGGATATTCGCCCCGCTCTTCACGACCAAGTCCGACGGGATGGGCATGGGACTCGCGATCTGCCGGTCCATCATCGAGGCGCACGAAGGCCGGCTCTGGTTCACCCCGAACGCCCCGCGCGGCGCTGCGTTTCACTTCACGTTGCCGTGTCGGGTGTGACTGATCGGTATCTCGAGCATTTCGGCCATTCGTACGAGCTCGGCGAGCGACTCGGCGCGCATTTTCCGCATGATGTGGCCGCGATGAATCTGGGTCGTGATTGTGCTGATGCCGAGCATTGCCGCAGCCTGCTTGTTGAGCAGGCCGCCGACGACAAGAGGCAGCAGCTCCCGCTCACGGGGCGTGAGCGTCGAGAGCCGCTGACGAAGGTTGGCGAGCTCTGCGCGCGCCTGCCTGTGCCCGCGGCTTTGGGCGAGCGCCGTCTCGATCGCTCGCATCAGGTCGGTGTCACTGAACGGCTTCGTCAGGAAGTCGACCGCGCCGGCCTTGATCGCCCGTACCGAAGAGGGAATGTCTCCGTGCCCCGTGATGAACACGATCGGCGGGCGATCGCCGGGATCGATCTGTGTCTGCAGTTCCAGCCCGTTGATGTCCGGAAGCTCGAGGTCGAGGACAAGGCAGGCGGGACCGTCGGGCTTCGGGTACGCCAGATATTCGGACGCGGAGCCGAATGCGACGGCGTGCATGTCAAGGCTCGAGAAAAGGTCGGACAACGATTCGCGAATACGCGGATCGTCGTCGACGATGAATATGACGTGATCTTGCGAGTCCACTGGGACCGGGCGATCGTATCCCAGCTGTCGCCCGCGGGCCAGCGCGCCCGCCGATACCTTCGTGTAATCGACAGCCTCATGTTGGCCTGCTGAGATCCGGGAAGGCGACCCGACTAGATAGCTCATGAACCGGCGCACTTTTCTCGGCACGGCGGCGATGAGCCTGGCGGTCGCTCGATTGGGCACGACCGCAATGGAAGCCAAGGCGAATATTCAGGGAGACCCGTTCGGCGCGATCAAACAGGTCGACGCGGGCGTGTTGAACGTCGGCTATGTCGATCTCGGTCCTCGCGATGGCCCCGCCATGATGTTGCTGCACGGCTGGCCCTACGACATCCATAGCTACGTCGACGTCGCGCCCATGCTCGCGGCGAGAGGCTACCGGGTGATCGTCCCGTACGTGCGTGGCTACGGAACGACGCGCTTCCTGTCGGGCAACACGATGAGGAATGGCCAGCAGTCGGCGCTGGCCGCGGACACGCTCGCCCTGATGGACGCGCTGCACATCGACCGGGCGATTGTCGCGGGGTTCGACTGGGGCGCGCGAACTGCATGCGCAATGGCCGCGCTCTGGCCCGAGCGGTGCAAGGGACTCGTCTCGGTCAGCGGCTACATCATCGTGAACCTCGAGAACAATCGGCAACCGCTTACACCCGCGGCGGAGCAGGGGTGGTGGTATCAGTATTATTTTTCCACCGAAAGGGGTCGGCTCGGCTATGGCCGCAACCGACACGCGTTCGCCAAGCTCATCTGGAAGAACGCCTCTCCGCTATGGAATTTCGACGATGCGACGTTCGACCGCAGCGCCCGGTCGTTCGATAACCCGGACCACGTCGACATCGTAATTCACAACTACCGCTGGAGACTCAGTCTCGCCCCCGGCGAAGACCGATACGCGGACCTGGAAGCAAAGCTGCAGGAAGCCCCGGTCATCAAGTTGCCAGCCATCACGATCGGCAGCGATTTCGACGGCGCCGCCGCCGACGGCAAGGGATATGCCACGAAATTCACGGGGAGTTATTCACACCGCATTCTGGACGGCATTGGCCACAACCTGCCGCAAGAAGCGCCTGAGGCGTTCTGCCAGGCATTGGTGGACGTCGACGAATTCGAATAGGAGGACCGCATGACCGAGACCGCCATAACGATGTCTTCATCCACGAGCAAGTACAGTACACGCGGGTTCTGGGAACGCCTGTGGCGCACGGCCGGCATCCAGTTCGTCGCACTATTCGTCATCGCGTATGTCACTTACGGCTATCAGCCCGGAGTAGGCGCTTCGGCCGACGAGCTCGTAGCGTTCTATGATGGCCATCGCACGCGGATACTGATCGCCGCGGTGTTATCCGGCATGGCCATTCTCAATCTCATGTGGTTTGCGGCGGCGATCAGGACCACCTTGGCGGATGCAGGCCAGGATGGCTGGGGCGCGGCGGCGACCGCCGCCAGCGCAGTAGTCGGGGGACTGTTCCTCCTGCTCATCACGGTCGTCGCGAGCCTTGCATTCTCGACTGCTGGCTCCGGAAACGGCGCACTCATGACGGGCCTGAACGATTTCACGTGGGCCTGCATCGTCATGACTTCGTTTCCCCGCGCGATGCTGATCATGAGCGGCGCACTTGGGCTTTGGCGGGCCGGCCTCATCTCAAATTCGCTTTTTGCGGCGGGCGTAGCGGCCCTCGTGCTCGTCCTGCTGGGCGGCACGACGTGGATGAGCGAAGGGATCTGGACACCTGACGGCGTCTATTCTCGGTTCGTCACGCCCGTGATCGACCTGGTGTGGGTACTCGTCGTGAGCCGTACCCTGTTGACCAGGAGCCCGGCGACGCGTGCTGGATGGTGAAGGCGATGGTGGCGAGCAACATCACGGCCCCGACGCAATTTTTGCGGGCGGGCGAGCAACGCTATGCCTATCGTCGCTTTGGAAAGGGCTCGAGACCCCCCCTGCTTTGCCTTCAACATTTTACGGGAACGCTTGACAACTGGGATCCGGCCGTCACGGATCCGCTTGCGGCAGGTCGCGAGGTCATCCTGTTCGAGAGCGCGGGAATCGGCCGTTCCACGGGAGAGGTGCCTGAAACGGTCGCGGGCATGGCGCGACATGCCGTGGCATTTCTCGAACGCCTGGAGCTGTCCAGCTGTGACGTGCTCGGATTCTCGCTGGGCGGAATGGTAGCGCAGCAGATGGCCCGCGAGCGCCCGTCAGTCATTCGCAGGATGTTTCTCGTAGGGACGGCCCCACGAGGCGGCGAAGACATCATGCATCTCGAGAAGCCAAGTCTCGCGAGGCATCTCGGAAATCCGAACCTGAAAGGGTATGAGGTATTGACGAAGCTCTTCTTCGCCCCGTCACAGTCGAGCCAGGCGGCGGGGCACGCATTCATCGAGCGGCTGGTTCAGCGACAGGAAGATCGCGAGCCTCTATCCGGGCCTGCAGTGGCGGCCGCTCAGGTGGCTGCCTTCCGCGAATGGGAGAAGGCGGATGGAGAGCGATTCGCGGAACTTAAGGGCATTCGCCAGCCAACGCTCGTCGTGAACGGCATACTTGACGAAATGATCCCGGTCTCAAATTCCTATCGGCTCAGCGAAAATCTGCCGAACGCCATGCTCTTGACCTATCCAGACTCCGGGCACGGCTCACTGTTCCAGTACCACGAGTCCTTTACGCGCCACGCGGCGGAATTTCTTGCGGCCGATTCTGCAACGGCCGTTTTCTAGAACTGATAACTGCGTGACGAAATCCCGGTCGGAAGCGTCTTCCCCAGTCGTAACTGCTTGCCTCCGCTGACGCCGTCGGAATAGTTGTCAGGATCGCACTCTGTTGCATTCTGCGAAAAGCACCAGGCAATTGCTGCCAAGACAGCGGGCTGAGAATGCGCGTTTCGGTGGCTCCATTCCGTCCCCGCCCATTAGTATGTTCGCCATCCAATGACATATTTCATTCTAGTAATGGCGTGCGCCATTGCGGCCGGTTGGGTCGCAAACCGCATTCATGTGCCTTATCCGGTCGTGCTCGTCCTGGCTGGCGTCGGGTTTGGTTTCGCATTCGATTGGGCGGAACTGTCGCTTGAGCCTCACCTGATGCTCGCTATTGTTCTGCCGGCCGTGCTGTACCCGGCAGCGATCACCACCTCGTGGCGGGATTTTCGCCTGAGTCTCCGCCCAATCCTGCTGCTCGCCATCGGCCTGGTGGCAACGACGACGCTGGCCGTGGGGATCGCATTCAAGTGGCTGGTTCCGGAGGCGCCCTGGGCAGTGGCATTCGCGCTCGGAGCCATCGTTTCACCGCCAGACGCAGTGGCAGCAACTGCGGTGCTGAGACGTTTTCGGCTACCGCGCCGGATCGTGACTCTGCTGGAGGGCGAGAGCCTGGTGAATGACGCGACTGGGCTCGTGCTGTTCCGGTTTGCTGTGACGACGACGTTGACCGGCGCTTTTTCCGGCTGGGAGATGGTCGGCCAGTTTGGCCTGATCGCCCTCGGCGGAGTCGCGCTCGGCATCGCAGTCGGCTGGTTTACGGCGAAGCTGCAGGAGCGCCTGCAGGATCCGATGCTCGAGCTGGCGCTGTCCTTGACGACTCCTTTTGCGACTTTTTGGCTGTGCGAGTGGTTGCAGGTGTCCGGCGTCCTCGGAGTGGTTTCCGTCGGACTCTACCGGGCGCAATGGTCGCATCGGGGCCAGTCAGCGCTTGCGCGCCTCAACATTCGCACGTTCTGGAGTTCAATCGTATTCGTGGTTAACTGCCTGGTGTTCGTCCTCATCGGCATCCAGCTTCCGGTGATCGCTGAAACGCTCCTCGGACAACAGGCGTTGTCGATGCCACGAATCATCGGCTTGATTGGCGCATTGAGCCTGGTTGCGATCGGCGTGCGTTTTCTCTGGATTTTCACGGCGACCTATGGCGTGCGCCTTCTGCTCCCGTCAGTGCGCCGACGTGATCCGGCGTCCGCGCGGGTTTCGACCTTGGTGAGTTGGAGCGGCATGCGCGGAGTCGTTTCGTTGGCCGCCGCGCTCGCCTTGCCAGTAGCACTCCCTGGCGGCGAGCCGTTTCCACAGCGCGACCTCGTCATTCTGCTCGTGTTCGGCATCGTGTTCGTAACACTGGTTGGTCAAGGGCTCACATTGCCCGTTCTGGTCAAGTCGTTGCGATTGGAGAAAGACACATCTGGTGAGACCGAAACCGAGCTCGCGCGCGAGGCGATGCGACTCGCAGCGGTCCGGGCCGTCAACAAGCTGGTAGAGGAGAATGGGCTGCCCGCGCACGAAGCGGTAGCCATCAAGCGTTTCTTCAATAGCCGATCGCGCAATCGCGCCGATAGCACATTGTCGCTCGACAGTGAGACACGCCTCTGGCTGGGCGCCGCAGGCGCGCAACGGGAGGCGTTGATCGACCTGTGGAGCAAGGGGACGATCGGCGACGACGTGCTGACCTACTTGGAGCGTGAAATAGACCTTGCAGAAGCGCGCCTTGTGCGCGATGAGTGAGGACTACGCGCCCGCGCGCATCGCTTTCCTTGCGGTAATTACCATCATCGAGCCCAATGATTGCGGGAGATGGTGTGAGTCAATCCTGCACGGTTGATGTAATTGATCTACGGGGCTCAGTTTGCGACTGAAAATCTGCGTGTCGGTGGTTCGATTCCGCCCCTGGCCACCAGGTTTTGTAGTTGGGCTAAAATCCGAGCGCTTCACCAAAGGACAGCACAGATGCTCACATTGCAAAAATTGGCCGGCATTCTTGCAGGCATTATCGCTGCCGCGTCGATCGTCACTCCCGTGCGCGCACAGGAGTCGAGCGCGATCGCAAGCCGCTTCGCGGAGGTCAACGGAACCAGACTTCACTATCTCATCGCCGGCAAGGGCGAGGCGGTGCTGCTCCTGCACGGCTACGCTCAAACCAGTCACATGTGGCTGCCCCTCATCACCGAGCTTGCCAAGACGCACACGGTGATCGCACCCGACCTGCGCGGTTTCGGGGATTCGGCCAAACCGGCTGGCGGTTACGACAAAAAGACGATGGCGCAGGACGTTCACGCTCTCGCGACGACCCTTGGGTACAAGCGCGTCGGCATTGCGGGGCACGATATCGGGTTGATGGTCGCTTATGCTTACGCCGCACAGTTCCCGAGTGAAGTGGAGCGGATTGCGTTGATGGATGCGTTTCTTCCCGGTGTCGGCGATTGGACAAGCGTCTGGCTGCTCAGGGATCTCTGGCATTTCCATTTTTACGGCAAGACGCCGCTGGCGCTCGTTGATGGTCGCGAGCGCATCTACTTCGAGCACTTCTGGAACGACTTCGCGGCCGATCCAGCCCGATCCGTTTCCGAAGAGGATCGACAGTTCTATACAGCGGCATATGCACAGCCAGGCGCCATGCGAGCAGGTTTCGAGGTGTTCCGCGCCTTCGAGCAGGATTCCAAGGACTTCGCCACCTTCGCCAAGTCTAGTCTGAAGATGCCAATGCTCGTCCTAACCGGCGAAAAAGCGTCGGGCGAATTCCTGATCACACAGGGCCGCCTCGTCGCTGATAATGTCGAGGGCGTTGTCATCAAGGGCTCGGGCCACTGGCTGATCGACGAAGCGCCGGATCAAGTAGTGCCCAAGCTGGTAGCCTTCTTTGGGCAATAGGATTGGCAAGATGAATACTTTCCACTTAGTGCCGATCGGGCTTCTTTTTGGCCTCTCGGTGTGGGCCGCGGCGATTACCGACGGGCGAGAGCGTCGACTGACTCCAACAGAGATCGCCGCTATGCCCAGCATCGGACCGGGCGCGGGAACGTCCGGAGTCGGCGGCATTCGAACAACGGTGCTGTCTGGCGATCCGACTCGTGAGGGACTCTACACAATTCGTCTAAGCGTCCCGGCAAACGCCAGGATTGCGGCGCATTCGCATCGAGATGAGCGAGTGGCTACCGTTATCTCAGGGGTCTGGTACTTTGGGTATGGCTCTCGCGCAGACTCTGCTGCCGTTAAGGAGTTGAAGGCAGGGAGCTTCTACACAGAACCGGCGGATGTTCCACACTTTGCCGAGACGCGGTCTGTGCCTGTTGTTGTCCATATTATCGGATATGGACCAACAGATACGACCTATGTTGACGCCGCCGTTGATCCGCGTCGCCCGTAAATCTAGGCCAATCTTTCCCGAGGTCCCGTGGCCGCTACTGTCCGATTTGAGACGTTTAACCAGCACTCGTCCGTCCGTTTGCCACCCGCTACGATATAAGCCCGCGCGCTTCAACCTTGACGAAGTGATGAGGAAGCATTCGGAACCGGACACTGGCACATAGAAACGTCGGGGACGTGGCAACTTCTTCTACGGGTTTTTGCGGGAATCAGTTCTGCATCGTTTGGCATTCAACACAACGGGTGCCCCGGCTAACCGGTTGATGCAGTTGATGTTGCGGAAATCAGTTTGTGACTGATAATCCGCGTGTCGGTGGTTCGATTCCGCCCGTGGCAACCACCTTGCTCAATCAGTTTCTCGAACATCCTGCGCCGGCATCAGTTCTAGTGCCGTCTGGATAAATCCCTCCACTTTTGGCAGGGCGTATCGACGACCGGCGTATACGAAGTAGTAGGTCCAAAGCTTTTCCTTCTTCGGCCGCCATTGCTGCAGCACGCGCACGAGCGTCCCTGCTTTCACGTCGTGCTCGACCAGAAAATCCGGTAACCAGGCGATGCCGTCCCCCAGAACGATCAGCGCCTTGATCACTTCCAGGTCATCGGACCCAACTCGTCCGTTCAATTGAAGCTCGAAGTCCGATTTCCCATTCGTGAGTATTACCGTCTTGAGTACGGGATGCGCCAGGAATGCGGCATTGTCCAGCTCGCGTGGATGAGTGGGATTGCCCATCGCCTTCAGGTACTTCGGTGAAGTCCACAGGTTCGAGCGCGTCTCGATGAAACGTCTGGCGATCAGCGATGAGTTCTTGATTGACCCCGCCCACCTTATCGCGAGGTCAACGCCTTCCTCCACCACATCTACGATCCTGTTCGTGACGACGAGCTCGACTGAAACATCCGGATACTTAGTCGTGTAAGCCTTGATGATTCGCGGCAGAACAGCGCGTCCGAAATCCACGGGTGCCGAAACCTTCAGGACACCGAAGGGCTTTTCTTTCGCCGACTGAAGCGCAGCTTCGCCCAACTCGACTTCGCGAGTCGCGATGGCGCAGTGATGGAAGTACTTCTCGCCCGCTTCGGTCATGCGCAGCTTTCGGGTCGTGCGCTGGATCAGGCGCACACCCAGGCGCTTTTCCAAGCCTGCAACCTTGGCGCTAACTGTCGTCTTGGGCAGGCCCAGCCGTCTCGCAGCGGATGAGAAGCTGCCGGCTTCCACGACCTTCACGAATACGGCGATCGCATCCACGGACCACATTGTCCGTACACCCTGCACAGTGATTGCACGTTCTGCCATCTAGTGCACCGCCACGAAAAATCTTAGCGTGCAAGTGCCGAACACCAAGAGGAGTGCGAGCGATGAAGAGCAGAACGATTCTGGCGATTGCGGTTGCAACGGTAGCTCTCGCCGCCCTGGGTGGCACAATCGTTTCCGCGAATGACGCGCGGGAGAAGTATAGCGCGAAGGTGCCTGGTGGGCTCGCACTCGCCGAGTTCAGGGGATACGAAGACTGGCAGTCCGTCGCCGTCAGTCACCCCGGCGAGAGCCAATATCTGAACGTAATTGTCGCCAATCCGGCGATGATCGAAGCCTACCGGGCCGGCATTCCCAGTAACGGCAAGCCTTTCCCTGACGGCTCCAAGATGGCGAAGCTCGCGTACAGCTCCAGACAGCATCCGGACGCCCCATTTCCAGTGAAAGCGCCCGACAAACTGACCGGAATCGGTTTGATGGTGAAGGATAGCGCCCGATTCGCGGATTCCGGCGGATGGGGATACGCCCAGTTTGACTACGACCCCGCAACCGACACGTTCTTGCCAAATACCACCGTGCAAGAGGACGACGCCAGGTGCGGAGCCGCGTGCCACACAATCGCGAAGGCGAAAGACTTTGTCTTCACGAATTATGCGAAGCGGTGATTCCGTGCCTGCGGATACCGCCCAGCTCTTCCTGATTCAGGATCTCGAGGATCCCAGCCGAACGGGCCGGCTCGTAGACGACGATCTGAATGCGCTTGGCGCCGTCGCAGACTGGATCAGGGCTTTCGTGGCTTTGCCTCACAAAGATCTCGGTCGCACGGGTGCCGTGTGTCCCTTCGTACATGAGGCGATCGAACGCAAGACACTTTGGCTCGCTCCGGAGCATTTGAGCAATCGGAGCGTCCCAGATGTTACTGAGCTCATAACCCGTTACAGAAGATTGCTTCTGCAGGCTCAGCCCACCGAAGGCGACGGCGTGAGCTACAAGGCGCTCGTCGTGGTTCTCACCGACCTGTCGGCCGAACGCGCAAAGACTTACCTGGACGACGTCCAGATACAGGAACTTAAGCGACTCTCCTATGCGGAGGATGGAATCGTGATTGGCGATTTCCACGCCAGAAACGAGGGCGCTGCAATTCGCAACCCGAGCTTTCGGCCGTTCAAATCCCCCGTGCCGTTCGTGCTGATGAGGCACTCGGTCGTGAGTGACTGGATGTTCTTTCTGGACAACGAGGACTGGCTCAACATGTGGGCCCATCGCTTTGGAGAGTCTGCGGTCCGGAGCCTTGCTGAACAGCTACGCCGAACGAACTGGCGGCGGCTTGCTTCCTGATGCGACTGGCGCGCGTGTATCCCGGAATTCCATCAAGTCCTACGAACCATTCAGCTTCGACGCAGGCTGCCTGCCGGCGCTGCTGCCGGTCTGAATCACATAAACCCCGCCGAGAATTGCGCCCATGGCGATCAAATCCATAACCCGCAGCGGCTCCCCGACAAACAGCCCGATCATTAATGCGACCACGGGCGGCAGGTACGTTACCGTCGAAGCCTGCACAGCGCCCATCCGCTGAACAAGATAGTAGTAAAGGACATAGGCAATACCTGTGCCCAATAGTCCCAGGCCAAGGATGAGTCCGGTCAGGGCGATGGCGCTCTGCCTGACGTCGCTCAAGCCTGAATACGGTGTCACCACGGTCAGAATGCATAGAGCCAATCCAACTTGGAAAGTCGACAAGGCGAGCGGCGATATTTTCAGGTCTGCCATGAAACGCCTGGCATAAACGAACGAGCTTCCGAGGCTGAGCGAACCCAGGATCATGTAGCCGACGCCCCACAAGTCGAGCCGGCCAGAACCGGTGCTCCATGGGCGGGCAATCAGAAGAACACCAAGGAATCCCAATACCACACCGACAATTTGTCTACCGGTCACCGACTCTTGTTTCAGGAACAGCGCCGTCAGTACAAAAGTCGAAAGTGGAATTGCGCCGCTGAGCATCCCGGCGACACTTGAAGGAAGCAGCGCGGTCCCTTTTGCGAAGGCGTAATAGTAAAACGCGGTCGCAAGGATCGACATGACGACGAAATGAGGCCAATGGCGAAGGTCCTGGATGCGCAACGCCCTGAGATACAGCGCGAGCGCAAGGATCGGCAAGAATCCGAACAAGACACGAAGGAATACGATTTGCATCGGGCTGATCAGAACGGCAGCCCACTTCATGAAAATAAAGTTGCTGCCCCAGATCAGACCCAAGGCAGCGAATGCGAGACTGGTGGTCCTGTTCATTTCCTGGCGGTTTGATTCCGCCCCCTGGCCAACATCTGTCCCTGACTGACGACAATCAGTTGACGACCTCGACTAAGGGTTTTCCCTTCTCGACGATGTAGGTCGCAAGTTTAGAGCCTCTTTCACGCCCGAATGGGGGGTCGGTGTCCATTGGCCTGGGCAGCATGAGTGACGCCTCACGAAGTAGACATGGCCACGGGCCACTTTATTTCAACCTGGGCGACCCCATTTTGGGTCAGGCACAGGCAATACCCACACACTTACTAGGGTCTTATCATCAACAGGCCGACGCGGCACGAGGCAGGACGCATGAACAAGTTTGCCAAGGATTCCGCAACGATCGCGAAGCTCACCCCGGAGCAGTACCGCGTGACGCAGCAGTGCGGTACCGAAATGCCCGGAACAGGCACCTTGTTGCACAACAAGGAGCCGGGCATCTACGTGGACGTCGTCTCGGGCGAGCCGCTGTTCGCTTCGACCGACAAATACGACTCCGGGTCCGGCTGGCCGAGCTTCACCAGGCCGATCGAGCCAGCCAACGTCAAGGAGTTGTCGGACGAGTCTTATGGCACGGTCCGGACGGAAGTGCGCTCGGCACACGGCGACAGTCACCTGGGTCACGTTTTCAACGACGGGCCGCGCAATCGTGGCGGACTGCGCTACTGCATCAACTCGGCGTCGCTCCGATTCATTCATCGGGACAATATGGAGAAAGAGGGGTACGGAGCCTATTTGAACCAGGTAGGAGACAAGCCATGAATGAAGAGCGCGCTGTGCTTGCGGGCGGGTGCTTCTGGGGCGTACAGGACCTCTTTCGTCGTTACCCGGGCGTGATTTCGACCCGCGTCGGGTACACGGGCGGCAATACGCCCAATGCGACGTATCGAAATCACGGCTACCATGCCGAGGCGGTTGAAGTCATTTACGATCCCGCCAAGATCAGTTTCCGGCAGATCCTCGAGTTCTTCTTCCAGATCCACGATCCCACGACGCGCAATCGCCAGGGGAACGACGTCGGCACGAGTTATCGGTCGGCCATCTATTGCACGACCGACGAGCAACGCCGTGTCGCCGAGGACACGATTGCGGACGTCGAGGCGTCCGGGCTATGGCCCGGCAACGTGGTGACTGACATCGCGCCGGCGGGCGACTTCTGGGAGGCCGAGCCGGAGCATCAGGACTATCTCCTGCGGAACCCCGGCGGCTATACCTGCCATTTCATCCGGCCCGACTGGACGCTGCCGAGGCGCAAGGGCAGCCAGGCGGCTTCAGCGCCGGAGCGAGTGGACTCAGCCGAAAGCGCCTGAACGATCTCGCCTGCGCCTGCATCGTGCTGTCGAGGCAACGTAACCGTTGTTGCGGACATTAAGATCGATCGCAATCGCGTTGAATGTGCTCGCTTTCTTGTCAATTGCCGGAATTGCCTGAGCATGTCCGCGGACCACACGGGGTAGAATCCAGTTCGACGTGAGCAGAACCAACGGGGACATTGGCATGGAAATTTCATTGCCGCAGCCGATTGAAACTTATGTACTCGCTGAAAATTCCGGCGACGTCGATGCAATCTCCGAATGCTTTGCGCCCTATGCCACGGTGCGCGACGCTGATGACTATTACGAAGGCCGTCCGGCAATCAAGTCGTGGAAGGCGCACAGTCACGATCACAAGATCACGCCACTTGAGATCAATACGTCGAATGGAAGCTCGACTCTGAAAGCCGAGCTCAGCGGAGCGTTTCCTGGCAGTCCGGTGACTGCCAATTTCCATTTCGCAATCGTGGACAACCAGATAGCCTCGCTGCAGATTCGCTGCTAGCTGTTGGCTTTGCTCAAAGTACTGTCGCTGCTCGCAACACTCGGCTGCGGGCTCATGGGCGGCTTTTTCTTCGCCTTCTCGGTCGTAGTCATGCGTGCGCTCGCAAGGCGCCCCGCGCCGGAATCGATTGCCACCATGCAATCGATCAATGCCGTCGTGCTGAATGCCTGGTTCCTGGGCGTATTCTTCGGTACCGCGGTCATTTGCATTGTTGCGATTGCGCTGGCGGCGCTGAACCGGATCGAACACGCAGCGCCATGGCTGCTGACTGGTGGGCTGCTGTACCTCGTTGGAACGATCTGGGTGACGATGCGGTTCAACGTGCCGAGGAACGAAGCGCTGAAGCGCATGTCGCCCTCGAGCGGCGAGGGCACGACAGTATGGGCAGACTATCTGGTGACCTGGACCGCCTGGAATCACGTACGCGCGGTGGCCGCGATTCTCGCCACGGCCTGTTTCGGGATCGCGCTACTAGCCTGAGTCAGGTCGGCCCGGCAACGTGACCGGAAATTCGCGCTGACTTGACCGCTCCGGAGTTTCACGGGGCCAGAACCATAACGCGCGCTGACGGAACTCACTGACGAACCCAATGAATTGAGGTGCGTCATCGTTCCGGCCCGCAACCTGTCGCTGATCGTCAGCCTGTTGTCCGCCGCCTGCGCTGCCGGCAGCGGAGACGGGAGTGATGCGGGCGGCGGAGGCGGAGGAGGTGGTGGCGGCGATCCGCCCATCGAGGCGACATTCGCGTCCATCCAGGATAACGTTTTCACGGCGATCTGCACGGACTGCCATTCCGGGGCGGGGGCACCGCAGGGCCTGCGGCTCGAAGAAGACATGTCGCACGCGATGCTCGTCAACGTCCCGAGCACGGAAGTTCCGTCGCTGCTGCGGGTGAGCCCCGGCAATCCCGACGACAGCTACCTGGTCCAGAAGATAGAAGGAAACGCATCCGTCGGCGGACGCATGCCGCTCGGCGGCCAGGCCCTGCCGCAGGAAACGATCGACGCCATCCGTCAGTGGATCACGGACGGCGCGGCCGCGAGCACGGCCGCTCAATCCCTAGTGTCTGCCGCGAGGCTCCGCTTGCTCGCGCCGTGGCCCGAGGCGGACATTCGCCCCGAGTATGCCCCGCCGGTCCCGGAACTCCTGGTCGCGGCGGACCAGGCGCTCGACGTGAACCTGCTCGACGCGGCGACCGTCACCCTCCAGGCGAGCGGCGGCGACGGCAGCTTCGGCGAAGGCAACGAGCTGGCAATCGCGCACCAGATCGTCATGACGCAGCATGACCCTTCGGTCTTCCGCGTAGTCCCCTTACGGCCGCTTGCTGCGGACCGGTATCGGCTGACGGTTTCCGGATCGGACCCGCTGGCGGTTGCGGGTCTCAATGCCGTCGTCATCGACGGCGATGCCGACGGCAAGTCGGGAGCCGACTTCGTGGCCGAATTCTCGGCCGGACCGGCGCGATGACAAGCCGGGCCAGGGCGTGCCTGCGCGTACTCGCGGCGGTATCTGCCATGTGCCTGCTGTTCCTGAGCCTGCCGGTTGCGGCCGAGCCCTACCTCGCCGTGCGGCAGGGGCAACAGTGCTCGGGTTGTCACTTCAATCCGACCGGCGGGGGCCTGCGCCACGTCGCCGGAAATGCCTTTGCACAGAACGAGCTGGCGGCCCGCCGTATCGATACCGGCGAAACGCAATGGCTGGGCGAGCTCAACCGCTTCGTGGCATTCGGCGGGGATTTCCGCAGCAGCGCCTCCTACACGGACGTCCCGAACGGCGACGACGAGGAGCTGACCTTCGCGGTCGACGAATTGCGGGTCTATCTCGATATCCGCGCCATTCCCGACCGACTGTCGGTCTACGTCGACCAGAAGCTTGCGCCGGGCGGCAGCCGTAACCTCGAGGCATATGCGCGACTGAAACTCGACAAGTCGAATCGCTATTACGTCAAGGCAGGACAGATGTACCTGCCATTCGGGTTGCGGCTCGAGGACGACACGGCTTTCGTGCGGCAGGTGTCCGGCATCAACTTCGACACGCCGGACAATGGCGCCGAGCTTGGCCTCGAGACCGGCCCGTGGAACGCGCAGCTCGCTGTCTCCAACGGCACGGCGGGCGGCGAGGAGTCCGGGTCCGGCAAGCAATGGAGCCTGCGCGGCGAGTACGTCGCTTCGGCCTTCCGAGCGGGCGCGAGCTACAACTTCAATGACGCCGGCGAGACCAAGCGGCATCTCGGAGCGCTGCACGCGGGCTTGCGCACCGGGCCGGTCGCGTGGCTGGCAGAGGTGGACTACATCGAAGATCGGGGCGTGGCCGGCGGTGTCCTGCGAAGCTGGGTCGGGTTGATCGAAGGCAACTGGATGCCGCGGCGCGGCCACAACCTGAAAGTCACTTACGAGACGCTCGAGCCGGACACGGATGTCGACGACGACCAGCAGGATCGCTACTCCCTGGTGTACGAGTACGTACCTTTCCAGTTCCTGCAACTCCGGGGCGGAATCCGCATCTACGACGATATCCTGGGGAACGACCTGCAAAACCGGCGCTTCGGATTCATCGAGTTGCACGGCTTCTTCTAGCGCTAAGATGTACGGACGGCGCGCCGTGTGCGCCTCCGGTACGTCCGCGTGAACTTCCGTCATTGCATCGCGTGTGGCTGCGGCGTCGCCTGGCTCCTGGCCGGCGCACCGGTTCACGCGCACGAGTTGAACGGATTCCTGACGCTCGTCAGCGACTACGTGTTTCGCGGCGCGTCACAGTCGAACGAGGACCCGACGGTTCAGGCGGGCCTCGACTACCTGCATCCCAGCGGCGTCTTCGCCGGAGTGTTCGTCGCAGGCACGGACTATCCCGAGAACTCGTATGGCTCGAATGCCGGGTCGATCGAGCTCGATGCGTACCTGGGCTACAGCCAGGCTGCAGGACGCGACTGGTCCTGGGACGTCGCCGCGGTGCGCTATGAATTTCCGGACTCGAGGGATTTCGGTTATTCGTATTTCGAGCTTGCCGCGAACCTGCACTTTCGCGACGTCCTCCGACTTGGGGCGACCGTATCCGACGACGCGGGCGCGGGCGGGGAGAGCGGCTGGACCACTGAAATCGAGCTGCGACACTCGCTGGGCACCCGCTTTCAGTTGTCGGGCACGCTCGGCTATTACGAGTTCGAACGGACCGACTGGCCCGACTACCTCTACTGGGACGCCGGCGTTTCGGCGGTCACCGGTCGATGGACTTTTGACCTGCGGTACTTCGACATGGATAACGACACCGCGGGCTTTGCCGGCCCGCAGCTGACGGGCTCGCGCCTGGTTGGCAGCGTTTCAGTGGGGTTCTAGCGGACGAACTTCGCGTCAGCGCTTGCCGCGCGCTCGGGGCGGTCTTCTGCGCCGCAGTGGATCGCACGCGACAGCTCGGCGAGCGCATCGCAGGCGCTGACCAGCTTTCGGTCATCTGCTCCGTCGTGGCCGACGGGCCGCGACGTGCGAACCAGCAATGATTCGACATCGGATGCGTGCAGGGACGGTGACTGCTCCAGCAGCAGGGCGACGATGCCCGAAACATGCGCCGCGGCGATCGAGTTGCCGGACAGGAAGTCGTAGCCGTCCGGCGGGACGAGTGTCAGAACCTGGAGACCCGGTGCGCTGAGTCGCCCGCCTTCAGCGGGCGCGCCCGGGTCGCCGACCGCGATGACACCGCGAAGGCTTGCGGGAAACAGCGCTTTTGCGCCGTCCTCGCCCCGCGCAGCGACCACCACGATGTCCTGCTCGATCGCTTTGCCCAGCAATCGCTCGAGGAGTGCGTCATGCGGGCCGCCGAGGCTGAGGTTCAGCACGTCGCTGCCCTCGGTGATCGCATGATCGAGGGCGCGGGCGAGGCTGAAACTGCTGCAGGTGCCGCGCCCGTCGGCCTTCTGCTGCGTGCACGCCTGGAGTGCCAGGAGCCGGGCGCCCGGCGCAACGCCGACGATGCCGCGCTGGTTGCCCGCCACCGACGCGATGACGCCCGCGACGGCCGTCCCGTGCCGGTCGGGCGCACCGGCGCCAGCCGAGACGAAGTTACGCGCCTCGATGGTTTGTCCCCGCAGTTCCGGGTGCTTCACGTCGATCCCTGTGTCGATGACCGCGATGCGAACGCCCCGGCCGGTCGACCAGCGATGTGCGCGCGTGATGCCGGAGTCCTCGAGTGAGCGCTGCAACGAAAGATAGGGATCGTCCCACTTGCCGCGCTCGCCGGACTCCTGCACCTCAAACTGCTGCATGCGCTGCACCGATTCGACCCGTTCGTCGGCGTCGAGGCTTGCAATGACGGCGTCGATCGACGCGCCCGGCTCGACCTCGAACACGGCGCAATGGACGCCGAGGCTTCGCATCGGCCAGCCTTCCACCGGCTTCAGGCGAAAATCGCCCGCGACCGCATCGAGTACGCGCGCGACCTGCGTCGGGGTCCCGGAATAGGCGCGAGAATGCCGGTACACGCCACTGCGCGCGCCGCGCAGGTCGAATCGATTGATGTCGGATCGGCGATCATCACGAGGATGTGGCGCTCGTTCTCATGCGTCGCCGCTGCGCCTGGGCTGTCCATGATCGTGGGGTTGCCGGCGCAACCCGCGAGAAGCGCGCTGACTACCGCCGCGCCGAAGGCTCGCAACATCACGGCACTGTGATGGCAGCCGGTGAGGTGACGAGGCGGATCCGCGGATCGCCCTTGAGTGCGGCGACGATCGCGTCGCGGTCCGCCCCATCGGGGAACTCGAGCGTCACGATGCCGTCATCCGTCGCCAGCCCGACGCGCGCCACGCCGAGACTCGCGAGCAGTAGCCGCTGCTCCGATTCGGTGACACCGGGCGCGAAGACGATGCGCAATGCTCCAGCGCCCGGCCCAGCCGCGTTCCGTGCGAGTCAGGGTTTCATAGCTGCGGTTCATCGCGGGAGGAGAGGTTGTTCCCCACATCAGCAGCACCGAGACGGCCGCCGCCAGCGAGGCGGCGAGCGCAAAGGGAGTCCAGGTGATTTGCCGCACGGCGCGTCGGGCACGCGAGAGGAGCGTCGTTTCGCTGGTTTCGATTCGCGTCATCAGGCGCTCGAACGCGCGGCCGGTCGCGGCCGCTTCGGCGTCATCCCGCTGCATCAGCTGCTGCAGGCGCCGCAGGCGCTCCAGCTCCTTCCGGCAGACGAGACTCGCGAGGCTCCATCGAGCCACGAGTTCCCGCTCCTCGCCTTCGAGGGTGCCGTTCACATACCAGGGCAGTAGCTCGAGCGCCCTGCGCTCGTTGCCGTGCAGTTCTTCGCTCATCATGGTCCCCTCTCCCTCGCAACCGGATCGAGCGACGCCAGGATGTCGCGCAACCGGTGGCGCGCGTGAAACATGCGGGTCTTCACCGTGTTGATCGGACAGTCAGCGATGTCGGCGATCTCCTGGTACGAAAAACCCGCAAAAAACGTCAATTCAATGACCAGGCGCTGGTCCGGCACGAGGCGATCCAGGCCGCGACTCAGCCATTCCCGGGTTTCCAGCTCGCTGGCGGCCTCATCCGGCCTGCCGATCTCTTCCGTGAGTTCCTGCGGCGCGGCATTTCGCCGCTGGCGCTCGAGTGCCTTGAGCGCCTTGTGCCAGGCGATGCCGAATATCCAGGTCGATACTTTCGAGCGCAGCTCGAAGCCGGGCGCGTTCTGCCAGACGACGAACATGACATCGTTGATGACTTCATCGATGGTGTCGGGCGAGTTCAGGAACCGGGCCAGGAACCGCGCCAGCCGCCGGCGGTATAGGCCGTAGAGCTCGGCAAAGGCGGCCTCCTCGCGGGCGGCCACCCGCGCGACCAATGCGACCTCCGGGTCGCTATCGGTTGCCTGCGGGTGGACCCGTGGGCCGGGCCGGAGCTTCATGGGCGATCCCGTTGCATAGGCGAACCCTTACCCTCGGTAAGTCCTGCTACCGGCGCAAAAGGTTCACCTACGACTGACGGACTCGCGCTAGGCGAGGCTACCCGTAGGGCGTCCCGTCAGAATCCGGCTCCATAGCGCGGCTTGTGCGTCTCGTCTGAGGGAGCCTGCTGGCTGTCTCCGAACTGGCCGATGCCCTCGAGTGGTCGCGCGGTGGTGCGCGTTACGCGTCTTGCTTTGAGTGCTTGATCCTTATTGGGACGCTGCCGACCTTGCTGGGATTGTCCTGTGAATTCGTTCGTGTGCATGGCGGCGATCCTCATCACTCCTGGCTCTGCAGGATAGCCCTAAAAGATTGCCGCGGTGTGACGTCCGACGTCGGGGAATGGCGTCAGGTCGGAATGGCTCGCGCGAGTGGGCTGGCGCCGGTTCGTTCACGCGGGTGCAGATGGGACAGGAACTGTTCCGTCGCTGCGCGCCATGAGAATTTCTGCGCGTGCGCCGCCGCGTCCTCGCGCTTGAGCTCGAGCGCCGCCAGGCAGGCCGTGCGCAAGTCCTCGTGCATTACGCCGGCCTTTGAATCGCCGATGACATCGAGCGGGCCCGTCACCGGGTAGGCCGCGACCGGCAGGCCGCAGGCCATCGCTTCCAGCAGCACGAGCCCGAACGTATCCGTCTTGCTGGGGAACACGAACACGTCCGCGGAGGCGTACACCTGCGCGAGCTCCCGTTGATCGAGGACGCCGAGGTAGTTCACCTTCGGATAGCGCGCGCGGAGGCCGGCGAGCGCGGGGCCCGCGCCTGCAACCCACTTCGAGCCGGGCAAGTCCAGCGCGAGGAATGCCTCGATGTTCTTTTCGACCGCCACGCGGCCGACATAAAGGAAGATCGGCGGCTCGGAGTTCAACCGGTAGCACCGGACGGGCTTGAAGATGTCGAGGTCGACGCCCCGTGACCACAGCACGACGTTCGTGAACCCGTTGGCTTCGAGGTCCCGCATGACGACATCGGTCGGCGCCATCACCGCCTTCGACGGCCCGTGGAACCAGCGCAGGAATGCATACGTCCACGCAACCGGCATGCCGCAGCGCGCATGGACGTATTCCGGGAAACGCGTGTGATAGGCCGTGGTGAATGGAATGTCCCGGCTCAGTGCGAACCGCCGCGCCGCCAGCCCGAGCGGTCCTTCCGTCGCGATGTGGATGGCATCGGGATCGAAGTGGGTGAGGCGGCGCGTGACTTTGCCCCGCGGAAGGAGCGACAGGCGAATGTCCGGATAAGTCGGGCAGGGGAGCGTCCGGAACTCCAGCGGAGTGATCATCTCAACCGTGTGGCCGAGCTTCTGCAGCTCCCGCGCGGTGGATTTCAGCGTCCGCACGACGCCGTTGACCTGCGGTTCCCAGGCGTCCGTCACCATCGCGATCTTCATTCGTCCTCCGGGTTTCATGCGGCTGCGGCCTCGGCGGTGGGCAGCTCCTCGCTGATGCGGCCCAGGTTCAACGGCGCCTCCAGGCGGCTGCGCCATTCGATGAGCTTCAGCTCGCCGTCGAATGTCTCGGCGAGCGCGGTCATGCTCTCGACCCAGTCGCCGTCGTTGCAGTAGAGGATGCCGTCGATCTCGCGTACCTCGGCCTTGTGGATGTGGCCGCAGACGACGCCATCGCAGCCGCGCCGGCGCGCTTCCGTGGTCATGACATGCTGGAAGTCGGAGATGAAATTGACGGCGTTCTTCACCTGGTGCTTCAGGTACTGCGAGATCGACCAGTACGGCATGCCCAGGTGCTGGCGGATTACATTGAACCAGCGGTTGATTTTCAGCAGCAGCCGGTAGATCCGGTCCCCGAGGTGTGCGAGCCAGCGCGCGTGCTGCATCACGCCGTCAAATAGATCCCCGTGCACCACCCACAAGCGCCTGCCGTCAGCCGTGACATGGATGGCATCCTCGGCGACCGTGATGCCGCCGAGCTGAAGCCCGATGAATTGCCTCAGATGCTCGTCATGGTTGCCCGGGATGTAGATGACTTTCGTGCCCTTGCGCGCGGCGCGTAGCACCTTCTGCACGACGTCGTTGTGGGCCTGCGGCCAGTACCAGCCCTTCTTGAGCTGCCAGCCGTCGAGGATGTCGCCGACCAGGTAGAGGGTGTCGGCCGTGTGAGTGCGCAGGAAATCGAGGAGATAGTAGGCCTGGCAACCGGGCGTGCCGAGGTGAATGTCGGAGAGCCAGATCGTCCGGTAGTGGTAGCGCTCTTCTACGGGTGCCAGCATGTGACTTCCTGCCGCAGGAGGACCCGCGCGCAGTAAGCCATGCTCATATTAAAGTTTAGTTAAAACCTCCAAATTTACTGAGTATTGTCAAACAAGCCCCTGTAAACATTGGTTACAGGCAGCCGGCATCCACCAACCCACCGTCACGGCGCATTCTTCAATGCCTCGGCGCGCTTCCATAACTCGAGGAAGACCGCAGAGTAGGGGCGCATTTCGGTCGGCGAGGTATTCGTGAACAGAATCACGCCGACGTCCTTGGATAGATTGGAAAGCATCTCGGTCTTCAATCCGGGATCGGAGCCGCCATGCCCGATTCGGGTCACGTCAAACTTGGTCGCCCAAAAGATCCCGGAGTTTTTCGAGTCTTCTCCCTCGAGGTTCACATTGTCCGGCTTGTTTGAATCGGTGTATTGAAAGCGGAGCATTTCGTCGACCGAGCGCTTTTCCAGGATACGTGTGCCCTCAAACACTCCGTCGTTGAGCAATGCGATGAAGAACTTCGAGAGGTCAGCAACTGAAGTGCGGACGCCGCCGTCCGGATAGGTCGTGAGTTCGTAGAGCGGGATGGGAATGGTCAAGTCGTCCTGCACCACGTACAGCTTCGAGTGCTTGCCTGCTTCAATCTCAGTCAGGAACCAGCCGGTGTTGTCCATCCGCAGGGGGGCAAAGATTCGCTCCCTGGTGTAGGCGTTCAGCTTCTCGCCTGTGGCGACCTCGACGATGTAGCCCGCGAGGCCTGCGGCGATGTTCGAATATTCGCGGTGCGTGCCGGGCCTGACATTCAGGAAATTGTCCTTCGAGTAGTGCTTCCCGCCGGGCACGAAGTAGTCCTTCAGGAATTCAGCCAGGGGCTCCGGCGTGTCACCATCAAAGTGATAGGTGTCCTTATAGACGGACCACCGGTCGGTGATCCCGGAGGTATGTGTTGCAAGCTGCCGCAGCGTGATTTTCTCTTTGGGGAAATGCGGATTGACCACCTTGAACGGCAGGTGGTCATTGATGTCCTCATCCAGGGAGAGTTTCCCATCCTGTACCGCATGCATCAGTGCGACGCCGGTGAACGTCTTGCTGATCGATCCGATATTCATGGTTGTGTCTGGCGTAAAGGGCACGGCGCGCTGCTTGTCGGCAAATCCGTAGCCCTTCATCCAGACGACTTTCCTGTCCACGATGATGGCGGCGCCGAGGCCCATGATTCCGGCTTCATCCATTTGCTGAACGATGAAGTCGTCAAGTGATTGACCTGCGCTGGGAGTTGCCGGTTTTGCTTGTTCTTCAGCTGCGACCCGTCCCGTAAGCGTGCAAACAGCAACCGCCAGGATCGCGACGGTCATTGTCCTGAGCTGCATGTGATTCAACCTGTGCCGAATTGTCTCATGGGATATTCTCACCCAACGCGGGTGCCCACATGAAGAAACGCAAGCTAGGAAGAGGTCTCGAAGTTTCCGCCATCGGCCTCGGCTGCATGGGCCTGAGCTCTGGCTTTGGGCCTGCGACCGATCGGAAGCAGGCCGTCGATATGTTGCGCTCGGCGTTCGAGCTCGGCGTCACGTTGTTCGATACCGCCGAGGTCTACGGGCCTTACACCAACGAGGAGCTGGTGGGCGAAGCACTCGCGCCCATACGGAACCAGGTCGTGATCGCGACCAAGTTCGGATTCGACATCGACCCGGCCACCGGCAGGCAGCGTGGATTGAACAGCCGGCCGGATCACATTCGCCAGGTCGCCGAGGCCTCGTTGAAGCGGCTCAGGACGAATGTCATCGACTTGTTCTACCAGCATCGCGTCGATCCGGATGTGCCCATCGAGGACGTGGCGGGAACGGTCCGGGACCTGATTGCGGAAGGGAAGGTGCGGCACTTCGGGCTTTCCGAACCGGGAACCGGCACGATCCGCCGCGCCCACGCCGTCCAGCCGGTAACGGCGGTGCAGAGCGAGTATTCCTTGTGGTGGCGGGAGCCGGAGCAGTCCGTCCTGCCGACGCTCGAGGAGCTCGGCATCGGATTCGTGCCCTTCAGCCCTTTGGGCCGCGGGTTCCTGACCGGCGCAATCAGCGCCGACACCACCTTTGACAGCTCGGATATCCGCAATGTCGTCCCGCGTTTCTCGCCGGAAGCGCGAAAGGCGAACCAGGGGCTCGTGGACGAGATCGGCCGGCTCGCGGCGGCAAAGCAGGTCACGCCGGCGCAGATCGCGCTCGCGTGGATCCTGGCGCAAAAGCCGTGGATCGTCCCGATCCCAGGCACCACCAAGCTTCACCGTCTCCAGGAGAATCTCGCCGCGGCGGAAGTCCGGCTGACGCCGGGGGATATCGACGACGTCGACGCCGCCTTGTCGAGGATCCAGGTCGCGGGCGACCGATATCCGCCGCACCTCGCGAAGCTCATCGACCGCTAGTCGGCCCCGCCCGCTCGTTGAGCCGTTACAGTGCGAGCACCAGCCGCAGCCCGTTGTCGACGCGCGTCATCGCGGCTGGGGAGAGCGGTCGCACGCGTTCCGTCAGCAGCGCCTTGTCGATGGTCAGGATCTGAGAGACGTTAACGACCGAGGGCTTGGGCAAGCCCGATTCGGCCTTGCTGGCCCGGGCATTGCCAGGCGCGTCGGCCAAGGCGAGGTTCGACGTCATGACTGCGACGATCGCCGTGGAAATCCGGCTTTCGTTGAACGCGTCTGACTGGATCACCAGGACCGGTCGCCGGAATCCCGGACCGGAGCCGGAGGGCGACGGTAGCGTCGCCCACCAGACCTCACCACGCTTCACGACTCAGGCGCTCGAGCTGGGCGTACTTCAGCGCCGGATCGACATCGGAAGATTCCTTCTGGTACACGGCATTCAGCCTGGAGGTCAGCGCCTTTGCGCCCCGTGCGCCGACGTATTCGGCGATCGCCTGCGCATAGAGCTGGCTGCGCGACGTGCCGAGCCTGCGCGCCAGCGTCTCCGCAGCCCGGAACAGGGGATCGGGCAGCGAAATTGCGACTTTCATGCCGGCCATGGTATCACCACTGGTATTACCAGTACCACCAAGAGCATGGGTGGAAATGGTCGCTACCGCGCCGTGCATAAGTCCCCGGAATACAAAGAAATGCCCGCCCTTGTCGATTTCTACGGCGCCCAAGCGATTATCTTGTAAGCGAATTTACGAACGGAGGCGGCCATGGCGAAAGGAAGCAAAACGGCAGGAAGGGATAAGGAGAAAACGCGTGTCGACGGCGTCGCCCGCCGGATCGTATCACCCATGGAATGGCGCCGCGCCCGCGCCGCCATGACGGCCAGGGAAAAGAAGCACATGCGCGCAATGGATGCACTCGCGGCCGCGCGTCGGCGAATGCCGTGGATGAAGATCGAGAAGAACTACGTCTTCGAAGGGCCAAACATGCGAGTGACCTTGCTCGACCTGTTCGAAGGTCGAACGCAACTCGCCCTCTATCACTTCATGTTCGGGCCGAAGGTCGAAGGCTGGCCTCAAAAGGGTTGCATCGGCTGCTCGTTCGTCGCAGACCAGATCAGTCACCTCGACCACATTCATGCGCGGGACATTACGTTCGCGATGGTGTCAGCCGCGCCCCTGCCTGATATCCAGCGCTTGCGGGAGCGCTACGGTTGGCAGCGATGGCCGTGGTATTCGACGAGTGCGGACTTCAACCGCGACCTCGACGTCTCAGACGAGAGCGGCAACAGCTTCGGACTCAACGTCTTCTATCGCGACGGAACAGACGTGTACCGCACGCATTTCGTTGCGCGCCGCGGACTCGAGGCTTTCGGCACGGCGTGGTCGTTCTACGACGTCGTGTCACTCGGCCGCCAGGAGAAGTGGCAGGACGCACCGGCCGGCTCGCCGCAGGGCGAGCCCTATCAGTGGTGGCGCCGGCACGGTGAATACAGCGCCGATGCAGTCGGTGGGGGCTGAACCATGTGTCCCGCCTGCCTGATGTCGGCGGCGCTGATTGCCGGAGGTGTGACGACCGGCGGCGGAGCGACGGCGCTGATTGTACGGAAGATCCTGCGCCGCCGGCCGAAGCGGCGAGCGTCGAAGAGCCGCCCGGATCCTTAGATCTATTTCAGCCTTGCAAGCACGCTCTTCGCAGCCGCCTTGATCGGCTCGGTGGGACTCTTGACGCCGCCGAGATCGATGGAGAAGAACGTCGTGCCCTTTATTACCTGGATCTCTTCGTGCTTGCCGTCGTACCAGCAGGCAATGTCACCCAGGCCGGCAAGTCCATCCTTTGCTTTCTGCGCACACATGGCCCGATACATGGCCGCTGCATCCGGACTCAGGCGTATCAGGGTCAGTTGGATCCTGTGATAGCCGGACCCCACATATTCGCAACTCGAAGCGGTCATGCCGGGGCCCATCGGGAGCTCGGTTAGCGACTTGGGAGCGGATACTTTTTCGCCGAGGGCGGTGACCGCGTCCTGCGTGGTCAGCAGGGCACACGGATCATCGGGGCTTGCTGCGCTTGCCAGGCCGGCAACGAAGATCGCTGCCAGGGTGACAAGACCTGCCGAACATGTGGTTCCTGGCATGTTGCCTCCCGTGAGCATCTCAGATTCCGAATGGGCGGGATGCTACGCCCATTTGCTCATCGAATGCGGTCCACTGCATTCCTGCCCGCCCACAGCAGGTGCCCGAAACCCACCCACAGGAACGCGACGGCGAGCCACTGCCAGAACGCGAAGCTGAGCCACAGCGAAACACCCATCTCGCGCCAGCGGTGGTCGACCCAGCCGAGGTCGCGCTGATCGAAGTAGATGATGATCTGCGTGATGAAAATCGCAGCCAGGGGCGCCGCCACGACCAGCGCGCCGGTCCAGCCGCGCCGGAAGCGCTGCCAGTAAAGTCCCAGGAGGCCGGTATAGAGCCCGGCAAAGGTAATCACCGCGAGCGCCTCGTGCCCGTTGTGCACGAGCGAGGACAGACGCACGAACGTCAGCCGCTCGACGCCGACCGCCAGGCCGAACAGGATGCCGAAGCGGAGGGCAAAGATCGGCCAGCGCCTTTCGCCGGCCGTATCCCGCAGGTACGAAACCACCGGCCAGAGCGCGAGCATGGAAAGCCCGAGTGCGATCGAGAACCAGCGTCCGCCGTCGGGATTGTGCTTGCGGGAGGCGAGCTCGGAGACGACCCGGTACATCCAGTCGTACGGCGGGTCCGGGAAGTGCCGCGCGGCCATCACCACGCCGACATAGAACGTCAGGACGGCGAGCGCATAGGACCAGGACGCGACCTTCCACCGCATGTCCTGGCTCATGACTCAGGCCGCCAGCTCATTCACCGCCCGCCACGCCTGGTCGATCGCGACGTGGGTGTAGGCATCCGCGCCAGCGTCGGAGTTTGCGATCGCGATTCGGCCGAAGCGCTGCCTTCCGACAACCGTGGGACTCGGTTCCACGTTCCAGTCCGCGTCCTCCAGGTCGACGTGATCTCGCGCATAGCCATGCGGCCAGCGGTTCACGGTGATTGCCAGGATGTCGCGCGCGGAATCGAATCCGGCGCTGCCTAGTATCCCGTTCAGGATCCGGCGCACCTCGCGCTCGTAGTCCTCGAAAGGCATGGCCAGCATCTGCGCACGCGCAACGCGGTGCTGGTTCGCGATTCCATGCCCATCGGGTGATGGCCCTCCAAAATTGGCGAAGGACTGAAGCACGCAGGGATCCTCGGGCTTCCACACCGGCCGGTAGTCGCCGACCTTGATGCCAGTCACGAGGAACATGTTCTGCAGGAAGCTTCCCGGAAGCTGGGCGCCCAGGATGTCGAGTTTATGCAGCGCATGGCCGTCGCGCAGCAGTGTGTTGACCACGATCATCGGCCGCTTCACGCACTGTGCGAGCGCCGCTTTCTGGGCTGGCGGCAGTTCCGGCACCAGGTGCGGCACGATGGCGTTGTAGCAGGCGAGCACGGCCTGCTTCGCGGGAACGCGGAACAGTTTCCCGTCGCTCACGTAGTCCACGACGACACCCGCGCCGTCCGCGCGATTGGCGGCGTGGACCGCCGTCGAGTTGAGCCGCAGGCGCACGGCGGACTCGGGGCGGTCGAGCGCGCCGTAGTCGAGCCGCGCAGTCACGACGTCGAATGGATCCGCGTCGGCCGCCATCCCGGGGAACGACCCCGATATAAGCGAGCGCACGAGCAAGCGCGCGACGGAGCTGTTGCCGTCCGGGAACATCGCCACCGGGAGGTCGTAGATGTCCGCGCCGGCCCCGTTCGTTTCACCCAGGACATGGGCCCCGGGCAGTCCGGATTGAAGGCACTCTGCGACCGAAAGGCTCTCGGCTGGCAAGCCCCAGAGACCGGAGGGCGCGTTGCTGAAGACCTGGACCGCCGCTTCCGGTAGCCCGCAGCGCTCGCGAAGGAACTGCGTGTAGCTCGTGCGATGCAAATACGCTTTCCGTTCCTCCGGCGACATTCCCGCGAGCACGTCGCGGTCCGCGAGCAGGAAGGCCTTGAGCTTTGCGCGGGCTTCATCGGGCAGCGGGAATGCATCAACCTGCGCAGCCAGTGCTTTCGGTTCGCCGCCATCCAGCGCTATGCCAGGCAACAACACATCGCGGCCATAGCGTGCCTGGTCGAAAAAGAGTGCCGGCCTCAGGTCGCCTTCCGTCCACAGCCAGGCGAATCTGAAATCCTTGCGCAGCCGCGGGATGTCGATGCCGAGCTCGCTGATCAGCCCGCTCGCCACCTCGCTGAAGTGCGTGTACTCCATGTTGACGGTGCCGCCCCAGGCGAGGCGCATCGGCCCGCCCTGGTGGAACTCGTTGCGCTTCGCGTGGCCGCCGAAGTCGTCGTGGTTGTCGAGGATGAGGATCCGGGATTGCGCGCCGTGCAGCTTGCGATGGAAGTACGCCGCCGCGAGCCCGCTGATGCCGCCGCCGACCACGACCAGGTCGTAAGCCTCTTCGAGCACCGCCGGGTTGTCGAAGCGCTTGCCCTCGCGCGCCAGCGCGTGCGCAATCTCGAAGGCGCCCGGGTGCGAGCCGCGCAGCCCCGTGAGCGTGGGCGGGTAGTAGGGTGCGCCGCTGCCTTGCGATGCCGAAAGACCCGGCAGCGGCAGCGCCATGCCGAGCGCCGCGATGCCGAGGTCGTGGATGAAGTCGCGCCGCGTGATGGCGCAGGACATGCCGAGCTTGTCGTCGGTCGGGTTCATCGTGAGGTTTCGCCGGCAATAGTACCCGCCGCGAACAGTTGCCACGGTCGCGCCAGGTCCTTCAGCGCATGCGTTCCGCGATCCGCGAACTGCAGTCCCGAGCCGGACACGAGATCCTTCACGGTGCTCGAGACGAGGATCTCTCCCGGCTGCGCGGTCGCAGCGATGCGGGCACCCGTGTGCACGGCGATGCCGCGCACCTTGTCGCCCGCGACCTCGATCTCGCCCGTATGCAGGCCGGCCCGGATCTCGATGCCGAGCGGCAGCAGGGCATCGCGAATGCGGCAGGCACAGCCGACCGCGCGAGCCGGCCCGTCGAAGGTGGCCAGGAATCCGTCGCCCGCGGTATCGACCTCGCGACCGCGGGACCGCTCCAGCTCCTTGCGGATGATCGCGTGGTGGCGCGTGAGGAGATCGCTCCATTCACGATCGCCGAGTCGGGCCGCATGCCGGGTCGATCCGACGATGTCCGTCACGAGCACGGTGGCGAGAATCCGGTCGGGCTCGGGTTTGGGCCGGTCGCCAGTCAGGAATTCCTGCATCTCGTCCAGCACCGAATCCTGGTCGCCCACCCACGGCATGTGATCGTCGCCGGGCAGCTCGACGAAGCGCGCTTCGGGAATCTGCTGCGCCATCCAGCGGCCTTCCTCGACGTTCGCGCTGCGATCGCCAGTGCGATGCATGACGAGGGTCGGAACGTGGATCGCGGGCAGTACGTGCCGGGTGTCGATCTCGGTGTTCATCCTGAGGAGCGCCACCGCCGCCCCGGGACTCGCGGCGCTGCGAAAATAGGCGGCGAGGCGGCGCATGAAAGGCTCGTCCTTCAGCATGCTCGGGACGTATTCCTCGAGGTCCATGCCGCGTCCCCACTCGCGCTCGACGTGCTCGAACTGCTGCTGGCGCTTCTCGGGCGTCGGCGCCCACGGGTAATCGGGACTCCAGATGCGCTTCGCGAACGTGCCAAACAGCATCAGCGCGGTGGTCCGCTCCGGATGGGCGGCCGCGAAGAGGGCGCTGAGATTGCCGCCCTCCGAGAATCCAAAGATGGCGGCGCGTTCCGACCCCGCCGCGTCCATCACCGCGCGCAGGTCGTCCATCCTCTCTTCGAGCGGGGGCAGGGCGACGTGCGGGACGCGATCGGAAAGCCCGGTGCCGCGCTTGTCGAAGATGATGAGGCGCGAGAAAGACGCGAGACGGGTGAGGAATCGCGCCAGCGTGGGCTCTTCCCAGGCGAGTTCGACGTGGGAGACCCAGCCCGGCACGTAAACCAGGTCGAGCGGTCCATCTCCCACGACCTGGTAGGCGATGTGAAGCTCGCCGCTGCGCGCGTACTCGGTTTTCGGTTGCAAGCCGCTACTCGTCAGACGTCCGCAGCGTCGCGGTCCAGCCGATTTCCGGATCGTGTTCGACCTCGACCTGCCAGGGGCGGCAGCACACCGGGCAGTCCTCTACATAGGACTGTGGGGTTCCGCCGCCTTCATCGATGGCGAGTTCCACGGGCTCTCCGCAGTAGGGGCAGCTCAACGACTGGGAATCGCTCATCCGTCGATCCGGGTCCGTCGAACCGTTACTGGTTCCGCTTTTCGACGCCTTGGCGCAGCTGCTCGTTGCGTTGCTGGTACTCGCGGAAGAGGCGGGCGAACTCCGGCTCCGAGCCGGCGAAAAATCCGATCTGCCGCACGTGGACCTGGCCCTCTTCATCGACCATCTGGCGCGTGATCCAGGCGGGGTGTGCAGGATGTTCCTTCAGCGTGAAAACCCAGAATGTGCGCGTGCCGGGGTCCGCGAAAACGACGATTTGCTTGTCCTTGTAGATCTCTGCCGATGCGCCGTGAAACTCGCGCACTTCCTTGGCGTAGGCCGCGAATTGCTCGGCAGTTATTTTCGGCGCCGGGTAGGGCTGGTACGCCTGCGCGAGCGCAGTGCCCGCGAAGCTGCCGAGCAAGGCAAGGGAGCAGGCGAGGCGAGCGAGGAATCCGGATGTCATTGAGGGCTAGTGTACCGCCCCCGCGGCCCGGTCCGGAATCGCCTCAAGCGCCCGGCGTCGTGAGCGGCAGGGAAAATGTGAACGTCGCCCCGCCGCCCGCGTTATTGCTCGCCCAGATGCGGCCCTCGTGAATCTCGATGATGGATCGGGCGACGGCCAGCCCCAGCCCCATGCCCTGGTCCTTCGTGGTGTAGAACGACTTGAAGACATCGGACAGCTGATCCGGGTCGATACCGTGCCCCGCGTCGCTGACCGAAGCACTGACGGATTGCCCCTTGGTCCACTGCGTGCGCACGATGATGCGACGCTCCGTCAGGCGGCGTATCCATCATCGCATCCATCCCGTTCAGGATGAGGTTGAGCAGGACCTGCTGCAGGTAAACCCGGTCGCCACGAACGGCCGGGAGTGTGATGGCAAGATCCGTTTCCATGGCGACGTCGCGGCGACGGGCGTCGGGCAGGGCCATCCGCATCACCTCGCCGACAATCTCGTTGAGGTCGAGTGGAAGCATCCGCAGCTCGTGTTTCTGCAGCAGTGCCCGGACGTGGTGGATGACGTCGCTCGCGCGCAGGTCATCCCGGCGGATGTCGGAGAGAATCGCGCGCACCTCGTCCAGCGGCGGGGAATCCGAGGCCAGCAGCAGTTCCGCGGCCTCCGCGTTGATGAGGATGGCGCCCAGCGGCTGGCCGAGCTCGTGCGCGATCGAGCCCGTCAGTTCGCCGACGAGCGCGAGCCGGGCTGCGTGGGCAAGGCCCTGCATGGCGTCCTCGGCGTGCTTGCGTTCGGTGATGTCGTAGCCGACTGCCTGGTATTCCACGACCCGCCCGTGCTCGTCGAAGAACCCGCGGTCGCGCCAGTGCTGCCAGCGGAGCTCGCCGTCCGGTGCCAGGACCTCGTGCTCGATGGTCGCCACCGGGTTTTCCGGAGTGATGGATGCGAGGAACTCGCGCGCCTTGGGGTGCCCTGAAGGTGGAATCAAGGACCAGAAAGTCTGGCTTTGAAGGTCCTTCATCGAGCGCTGGAAGAAGCGGCAATAAGCGCCGTTCACGAAGGTGAATGTCCCGTCCGGCAGGAAGCGGCAGATCAACTCCGTCTGGTCCTCGACCACCGCGCGGTAACGTGCCTCGCTTTCGCTCAGGGCTTCCTCCTTTCCGCGCCTTTCGGCGACCTCGGACGACAGCGCGAGCAGCGGTACGAACAGCACCAGCAGGAAGACCTGGAACCGCAGGACGGTTTCACCCGCGGACGGAGTGACGAACGGCCCGTAGCCGGTGATTACGCTGAACATCGCAAAGACCGAGAAAATCATGAAGGCGAAGGACAGGCCGCCGGGGCCGAATCGCACCGCGGCCCAGAGCAGGAATGGCAGCGGTGCGTAGAACAGGGCGGGCAGGTCCTTGAGTGCTTCGGGTGCGAGCCCGAATACCCCGATGGCACACACCAGCAGTCCCAGGGCGAGGAGGCCGAATTCCGTGTACTGCGCAGCCGTCGCGTCCCGGACGATGTCCTTGCCGCGGCTCAGGGCGATCCAGAGCCCGGGCGTTGCCGCCAGGAACGGCAGCAAGTTCGAGAGGAAGACGAGGGCCCAGGGTTCCCAGACTTCGCCACCGATCAGGATCGAAACGATCAAGGGAGACCAGATCATGGCTCCAACCGCAACGGCGACGCTCGTTACGGCGATGAACATGAGCGCCTGGCGCAGTTCATCCAGGGCGAGGTTTCCAAGGCGGAACCAGAGCAGCGCGGCCGCCGTCAGCAGGACGAGGGCGCAGTCGAAAACGTAGTAGAGGGTCGCGGTCCACAGCGACGCGCCGAATTGCAGTTGCGCCAGCAGGTGGACGGGAAATGCGATCAGCAGCAGCCATGCCCAGTACCGGCGCGGAGACAGGAGCAGTGCCACCAGCAGGATCGTGTTGGGCGGCCAGATGATCGAGATGTACGACGACGGAAAGATCAGCGCGTAGCCGAGCCAGGAGCCGAAGTAATAGGCAATGCAGACCAGCAGGCCGCGCAAAGCCAGGCGGACGCGGGGCTGCGGTTCCTGCGACGCTACTGCGATCGATTGAATGGGTATCCCCCTGCGGGCCTAGCGTACTCAGGCCGCCGCAGATTGCCACCCGCGATGCAGAAGGGCTGCCCAAACCCGCAAAAATGCGCGAGGCTTGGGGCATGGCCTCCCGATCCGTCCTCGTCACCGGCGCAAACCGCGGCCTCGGCCTCGAGTTCACCCGGCAGTACGCCGCCGAGGGCTGGCAGGTATTCGCGGCCTGCCGCGACCCGGATTCAGCCAAGGAGCTGCAGGGGCTCGCGGCCCGGAACGCCAATCGCATCCGCGTGCTGCCGATGGAGGTCACGGACAGCGCGAGTGTCCGCGCGGCGGCTAAAGCGCTGGGCAGCGAACCGATCGATCTCCTCTTGAACAACGCGGGCGTCGGCGGTCCGCGCGGCGAACAATTCGGCCGGGTCGATTACTCGGCTTGGGCAAAGACGCTCAACGTGAACACCTTCGGCCCGCTGCGCGTCGTCGAGGCGTTCATCGACAACGTCGTCGGCAGCCAGGACAAGCGCATCGTCACTATCACGAGCGGGATGGGCTCGATCGCGGACAATAGCTCGGGTGGCCGATTCGCCTATCGCAGTTCAAAGGCTGCGGTGAACATGGTGATGAAGAGCCTCGCGGTCGACCTCGCACCGCGCGGCATCACCTGCATCGTGGTCAATCCCGGCTGGGTGCGCACCGACATGGGCGGCCCGGGCGGCACGCTGTCGCCGGAGGAGAGCATCAAGGCGATGCGCGCATTGATCGCGTCGCTGAAGCCGGAGGATTCCGGCAAGTTCCTCAACTACAACGGCAAGCCCTATCCCTGGTAGCCGCGCGGCTGGTCGGTGAGCGCGGTTCCGACAACAAGTTGCGCCCGGCACCTATTGCGGCCTGCGGGTAAATCCCGGAGTGTCGACTGGCACATTTGCTGCGCGGAGACGACCCATGGGCAAGGAAGCCGAAATCACCGAGAAATTCTGGAAGGCGATTCGTTCCGACCACACGATCATGCTCGGGCTCGCGGGTGTGGATGAGGGACACGCCCAACCGATGACTGCCATGCTCGAAGGCGACCGGAATGCAGGCCCCATGTGGATTTTCTCCGCGAAAAGCGTCGACCTGGTCAAGGCGCTGGGCAGGGGAAAACCCGCCATCGCGCATCTCGTGACAAAGGGTCATGACCTGTTCGCGACCATTCACGGCACGCTCGTGCCGGACAACGACCGCGCGAAGATCGACATCTTGTGGAACCGCTTTACCGCAGCCTGGTACGAAGGCGGCAAGGACGATCCGCAATTGCAGCTATTGCGCTTCGAACCCGATCGGGCACAGGTCTGGCTGAACGAGAACAGCCTGTTTGCCGGCATCAAGCTGATGCTTGGGAGGGATCCCAAGAAGGACTACAAGGACAAGGTGGCGGACGTGGAGCTCGCCGACCAGGAAAAAGCGCTCCCTATGTACCATTCCTGACGTTAAAGCAGGCGAGCCCGAGAGGGTATGGCGAACCTACCCCTGGTAGGGCGTCGCAAGTACCTCGCCGCAGCCGCGGAACGACTTGCCATTGAGCGTGACGCTCACGGTCGCCGGGAAGCGCCTTCCGCTCATGCTGTCCGTGCAGGCGACGGGCACGATCGCGACCGTGAGGTCGTTCGCTTCCGTCACGGCATGGAACGTGCGGGTGCCGTTGCTCGCATCCACCTTCACGGCGGGTGCCGGCGTCACCGCCGTGCCCTTGCCATAGTCGTAAGTGAAACGCATCTCCGAACCTTTCCGGATCTCGAGCTGCCAGCCAGGTTCCTGCCCGACCGCCCGGAAATCACGGTCCCTTTCCATCTCGAAGTAAACGCCATTCCACAATGTCAGCACGCGATCTCCGTTGATGGCGAGCAGCTGGCCGCCCAATGCGGCCCAGGGCGCGCCGTTGCAGGACACATCCAGGATCGTGAACTCGCTGCGCGCCGCAAGCGGCTGCAGGATCTCGCGCGCCGGCTTGAACTGGCTGGTGAGGTAGGCGTCGGCCGATACCTGCCTCGACGAATACACCGGTTCGTCGCAACGACCGGTCGGTGAAACCGCAGCGCTAGCCGTAAGCCGCACGGACTCGCCGTGACGCTTGCGGGGTTCCTCTTCACCGCCCCCACCGACGGCCTGTGTGTGATGCCCGATGATCGTCCAGATGCCGGCGAGGGCGGGTAGCGCTCCCGCGGGCCCGGACGACCTGGAAATTCCCGAGCGTGTTGCCGTTGCCTGCGAAGCAATGAAGCGCAGCGGCTGGTCCCGGCCCGTGGCGAAGATGCTGAGCGTCTTGCCGTCGCTCTCGAACCGCTCGGCATCGCGCAGCGCCGCGAAATAGGCCTCTTCCTGGTTCATCACGGCTTCCGGGCAGGCCTTGCGCGTCGCCGCGATGCCGCCGAACTTGATTGTCTCGCCCTCAATCGTCACGACGCCATTGAAGCGATTGCAGGAACCGTTGCCGTTCGCGCGGCCTTCCTGCGGAAATTCGAGCGTGGCCTGTATTCGGTCCACGACGCCGGCACCGGCGAGGTTTTCGAGGCGCCAGGCGGTTCCCCACAAGGACATGGGCGCCGGCTCGGTGACTTCCGGTTCGGCGATGCGCGCGGCCATTGCGCGCGCGGCAACCACCGGCGCCGGTTCGGCTGGCCGGAAGAGGATCTCGACGGGCTCGCCGGGATTGTGAATGCGGATCCGGAAGCGGTTCTCGGTCAGCTCAAGGATGTCGACGTCGTACTTCAGCCCTTCTTCGGCGATCGACAGGCGGCCGCTTTCCTGGGTCCAGCTCCCGAACGCGGGCTTCGCATTGGCGGACGCCATGACCATCGTGCCTTCCGACAGGAACACGCGAAGCGAACCGACTTCTACTTGCGGTGATTCCGCGACCGCCCAGACCTTGTTGCTGAAGGATGGTCCGGAATCGACTGGCGCCGGCTTCCCGGCTGGCGCGGGCGCTTCTGGAGTTTTCGGCGGTTCCGATGGCGAGCAGGCCGCGATGGCGAGCAAGATCGAAACGAAAATCGCGGGTACGAAAGCGTTCATGGGGCCACCTGGTTCCATGGATGCCCGAAGCACGCCGATAAGAATGCGCGGCGTTGGCCGCACTGTCGAGAGTGCGGGTGCGTTAAGTAAAGCGGCAGGCCGGGCAGCGTAGAACGCCGGGGCCTGCCGCTCATGCCATCCCTGAAACCGGTTACTTGGCGGCGTCCTTCAGCTCGACGACGATGACGTGTATGGGCGTTTTCCCGACATTGTCGACCTGATGCGTCACGGCATCGACCGCACGCGCCTCACCCTTTTTTCCCGCCACTTCTGCGACCTTCCCGGCCGCATCAGTCTGGCGGGTCTCGGCGTCTCCGAGGAAATAGATGACGTGCGCGGGATGGGAATGCGTCTTGAGCGCCGAGCCCGGAGCGACTGTCACTTCGATGACCCGTACGCGGTCATTCTCGAGCAGGACCTTGTTGCTCTCCGGCTGCGTTTTCACGGCATCCTGGGCGAGCACCGCGCCTGCGAGAAGCGCGCTGGCAACGCCGAGGGCAATGATCTGTACCTTCTTCAATTCGATTCTCCCTGATTCTTGTTGTGGACCCTGGGCGGGTCCGGTCGCGCACTCTATCAGTCGCGGCGGAAGAATGGCTTCCCTGGCGCAACTCCCGCGACGACCTGGCCGCCGTCAATGACGAACGTTCCTGCCACGAGCAGGTACTTCACGCCGGTGCTGGGTTCGGTCGAGGCCCGGAACGTGGCATGGTCCTGGATCGTAGCGGCGTCGAACACGGTGATGTCGGCTCGCGCGCCCTCCTGGATCCGGCCGAGGCGCTTCGCGTCCGGGTTGAGCCGCTCGAGGCGTTGCGCAGGCATGAGGGACATCTTGCGGATCGCGTCGATGAGGCCCAGGGACTTCTGGTCGCGCACGTAGCGGGAAAACACTCGCGCCCGCGTGCCCGACATGCGCGGGTGCAGGCGCAGGCCGTCGCTTGCGACGATGACCGACGGCTGGGTCATGACGGCATCCACGACGCTGTCGGGATTCGTGTGGATCAGGATCGAGCGCCCTTCCGTCGCGGCGTGCAGCTCATCGAAGCGCTCTTTCGTCAGCCGCTCCCCGGTTTCCGGAATTTCGAGGTCGCCGTAGTCGATTCCGCGCCTTTCGCGCCAGCCCGGGTTGAAAAGGGCGGAATTGATGTTCGTCATCCCGGCGGTGTACGGGTAGGCCTCGGTGGTGACATCGATGCCGCGTTCGCGCGCGCCCGCCATCATCGCGATGCACGCCAGCGAATCCCTCATGCAGAGGCTGTTGACGTGCACGATGTGCAGCGAGGCGCCGGTGATCGCCGCAACGCCGATGAGCTCCGTGACCGCCTCCATGCCGGAGCCGGGCTCGATGAGTCCGCTGCTGCGCGCATGAACGAAGACGGGCGCCTCGAGCGACTTCGCCAGGCGAAAGACTTCGACCAGCTCGTGGCGCGTGGTGCCGGGCGCGTATTCGAGCCCAATGCCGATTCCGAGTGCGCCGGCTTCGACTTCGCTGCGTAGTCGCGCCAGCACGCTTGCGAGCTGTTCGGCCGTGGCGGGATCGTTGGTCGCCGGTCCGGACTTCGGGAGTATTCCGCTGCCTTCACCAAACCGGCTGGGCGGCACGGGCAGGTTCCAGGCCTTCACTCGCGCAGCCAGGTAGGAAGCGCTGGCGCCAAAGTGAATGAGCGCCTTGCCGTCGTTGGCCTGGCGGAAAACGCCGACATCGGGCACGCCGATCTCGAGCTCCAGCGCCGTCGTGACGCCGTCGAGCGCGAGCAGGGCAAAGGACTCCGGCTCGAAGCCATGCTGGTGCAGCTCGATGAAGCCGGGGGCGACGACGAGGCCGCTCGCGTCCACGTTTCGCTTGCCGGTGAGCGGCTCAGTGGACACGCGCGCGATCGTGTCGCCATTGATGCCGACGTTCCGAACGGCATCGAGGCCGGTTTCGGGGTCGATCACCCGGCCCCCTTTCAGGACGACATCGAAGGTATCCGCGCCGGCGAATCCGGGCATCAAAAGCAACACGGCAATCGCCAACATCAATTCACGCATGGACATCCCCCTTGAACATCGTACGGACGGCAAGCCACAGCACGACGCCGAGTGCCAGCGCCGCGGTGACGACCTCGAACCAGATCGTTGCATTCATACCGATGGAATGGGCAGCAATCGGTGCGCGCCCATAGTGCAGGAGCCCGTCGAGCCCGAGGATCGTGTAGATCGCGAGCAGCAGGAACCCGGGCAACCGGTGTCCACGACGAAACAGCACATAGCCGCATAGGCCGATCGCAGTGATTGCCAGCCACGCGGCGTACACCGATGAGCGCGATATCCAGGCCGGCAGGTTGGGGTAGTCCGCGACGAATTCTGCGTTATGCACAAAGTGCAGCAGGCTCGCTCCGCAATGGATTAGCAGGAGCCACGGCAGGGCGGGAGCGAGGCGCTCGACAGGAATCACGGGACGCCCGCGAAGAGCGCGTCGAACCGTGTCGGTCCCGGCTTCATGACGACACTGCGCAGGCATGCGACGGTCTTGTTCGTCGCGGTGGAATCCGTTTCCAGGTTGAAGAACCGGACCGGCAGCTCCGCGAGCGCGAGGTGAAGATTCCTGCTCGCGGTGGCATCGAACAGCCGCCTTGCCTTCTCCGACGACTCGGTCAGCGTCCCGGCATTCACCGCCCAGACGACGATGTCGAGCTCCGGCGAGAATGCGGGCGCGAACCGCGCGTCCTTTTTCAATGCTTCGTAGAGTGACAGCGCCGCGCCCCGGCAATCCTCGAGCATGGCTGCGAATTCCCCGCCGCGAACCAGCGGAAACAACCTCTGCGTCGCCCAGAGCGCCACTGCGGCCGCTCCCGGCCGGGAGCATTCCAGGCTGATCTCGCCGAGGTGCAGCTCCTTCGAGCTGAAGTACGTGTAGGGCGAGTCGTGCTTGTAGAACTTGCCGACGCCGGGATCCCGGAACAGCACGCACCCGCAGCCATAGGGCTGAAGCCCATGCTTGTGCGGGTCGATGACGATGGAATCGACTTCCCGGAGGTGGTCGAATGCCGTCCGCGCCGGCGGCGCGAGGTTCGACGCGAGGAAGTAGTAGCCGCCATACGCGCAATCGGCATGGAGCCGGAATCCGTAGCGATCGCGCAGCAGCAGCAATCCCGGCAGGGGATCCGTCGATCCGGTCGCCGTCGTTCCAAGCGTCGCGACCACGGTGCCGACGCCGCCCTGCTTCAACCGGTCCTCCAGCGCATTCAGGTCCATCCGCGCATACCGGTCGGTCGCCACGCTTTCGAATGGCAGCTTCAGGACGCCGCTGATGCGGCCGTGCGTGTAATGGGCCTGGTCGGAGGCGAGGATCACGCCGCCGGGCTTCAGTTGCCCGGCGATCCACAGCGCCTCCAGGTTCGCCATCGTGCCGCCACCGGTCAGGTGGCCGAGGTGCGTCTCCCAGCCGAACATGCGCGCAATCCCGTCGACGGCTTCCTTCTCCATCTGCGAACTCGCGCGGCCGCCATCGAGCGCGTGGTTGTTCGGGTTGATGTACATCGCGAGCGAGTAGGCGAGGCGCGCGACGGGATGCGGCGGTTTCAGCATCTGCCCGGCGTATTGCGGGTGGAAGTACGGGTAGTTGTCCTGCAAGCGAGTGGCCGTTTCGAGCAGGACCTTGCGCATCGCCGCCTTGTTCACATGCGGCGGATCGTAGGCGGGAAGGCCGGAAAAGCCTTCGCCCATCCGCTCGAGAGCCTCGCGCAGGAGTTCGAGGGACTCCTTGTTGAAAGGGCTGGCGGCCATAGGCAGGCGATCGTACACGACCGTTGGGCAACCCATCGGTCGCGTACTACGATGCGTCCATGCGACCGGTGATATGGCGGGCACTGCTGATCCTCACAATCGCTGCGCCACCCTGCGCGCAGGCCGGCAAGCCGATAAGCCGTGGAGATCTCGAGCCATTCATTGACGCGGCCATGACGTCCGGCATGGAGGAGGAAAGCATCCCGGGCGCGGCGTTCATCCTGGTCCAGGGTGGCTCCGTCGTGCTGGCAAAGGGATACGGCAAGGCGGACCTCGAGTCAGGTCGCCTGTTCTCGGCGGATCAGACGATTTTTCCGATCGCCTCGGTCAGCAAGCTGTTTACGGCGACCGCCGCCATGCAATTGGTGGATCACAAGACGATCGACCTGGATGACGACGCCAATCGTTACCTGGAATCCGTGCAAGTGCCGTCGACGTATCCGATGCCCGTGACCGTAGCTCACCTGCTCTCGCACACGGCGGGCTTCGACGAGCTGCCTGGCCGGCGAGTGCGCTCAGCCAGCGAATTGATGCCACTCGGCAAGTTCCTGTCGGATCGACTGGTCAGGGTCCATCCGCCCGGCGAGGTGACGAGCTACTCGAGCTATGGAATGGCGCTCGCGGGCTTGATGGTCGAAGACGTGGGCGACATGCCATTCGAGACCTACCTCCAAAGGAACATTTGGCAACCACTCGGGATGACGCAGACTTCAATCACCGTGCCCGAGGGAGCCAGGAACAGGCTCGCGACGGCGTATGAACTGGACGGCGACAAGCCGGTGCCGGTCGCCTATGAGATCTATCAAACGCCGCCGGCTGCTTCGATCCTGAGCACGGCCAATGACATGGGTCGATTCATGGCCGCGCATCTTCAGGGTGGCCGGGACGGCGAGAATCGGATCCTGAGCGCACAAGCCACCGAACTCATGCATCGCCAGCGCGCGACGATGCATCCGCGGATACCTGGCTGGACGTTGGGCTTTCAGGAGAATGACCTCAATGGGCTTCGTATCCTCGAGCACGGGGGAGACATCGGCGGCTTCAGTTCGCTGCTGACCCTGTTGCCGGAGGAAGGTGTCGGTCTTTTCGTCGTTCATCACCTGGAGAGCAACAACCTGCGCTTCGAAGTCAGGCAGGCGATCCTGGATCGCTATTTTCCCGTCACACGTGAAGTGAAAGCGCCGGTCCCGGACCCGAAGAGCTCAGCCAAGCTGAAGCGCTTCGCGGGCAAGTATCGCGGCAATCTTTTCTGCCACAGCTGCCCGGATGGCGGGCCGAACGTCCAGGACTTCGAGGTCGAGGCCAACGACGATGGCACGATCACGGTCTGGGGCGACCGATGGGTGGAAGTGAGCCCGCTTTATTTCGTGGGGACCGACGGCCGTTCGCGCATTGGTTTTGCCGAAGACAAGTCGGGGCGAATCATTGCCCTTACGGCGGGGTCGTGGAAGGTGCTGGAGCGGATCGACTGAGCGCGTCAGACACGCCCATCCCATTTGAGACGTTTTCGCTGGGTACAGGCGTCGACGAGGATCTTGAGCCGGCGTTCGCGCGTCTCGGGCCTTCTGGCCGAAGTGATCCAGAAGTTCACCAGTTGACGGTAGCCCGGCGTTACGGTTTCGTAGTACTTCCACGCGGCAGCATGGCGCTTGAACACCGTGATGTCGGCGGCCGAAAGTTTCGCCCTCTTGCGCTGTTCGTAGGAAGCGCGGCCGGATCTCGCCTTGCTTCGCGCTGCGAAGGCCGCAAGCCCGGCGGCCTTCATGCGGCCGGCTTTCTTGAGTGCCGCGACCCGGCGAATGTTGATGTTGCTCCAGTGTGAGCCCTTCCGGCGTGGCGTAAACCGGATCTGGTAGCGGTCGTCATCGATTCGGTGCCTGACACCGTCAATCCAACCGACGCAGAGTGCCTCGTCCACCGACTCCGGCCAGGTGATGCTCGGAACGCCGGTGCCTTTCTTCATGTAGCCGACGACGAGTTCCGGTGAGCTCGCTGCGTTCTTCGCGAACCAGCGCCGGAGCGTCGCCGCATTCTCGAAATAGTCAGGTCGGCTCATCGTTCTTCGATTCCTCCTATGATGCCGACATCCTCAACGTGAGAATGCCCATGACACAGTCGACTGCGTGGTTGATCCTCCTGGTTGCTGGCGTACTGGAAATCGTCTGGGCGACCAGCATGAAGGCGTCACAGGGCTTCACCCGGTGGCATTTTACGGCCGTCACGATCGCGGCGGCCTGGGCAAGCTTCTACCTGCTGGGCCTGTCATTGAAATCGCTTCCGGTCGGAACGGCCTACGCGGCCTGGACTGGAATCGGCGCGGTCGGGACGGCCCTGCTCGGCATGGCGCTCTTCCACGAGCCGGCGACCTTCGCGAGGCTCGGGTTCATCGCGCTCATCGTCACCGGCATCGTGGGCCTGAAATTCTCAGGCGGCATGGAGTGAATTTCCGGAATTCAGCGAGCGGCGACCGCCTCGACTTCGAGTTTCCACCCGGGCTCGAGCAGCCGGCAACAGATGACAGTCAGTGACGGCCGGTGGGTGCCCAGGTATTTCATGCGCATGCGGACATTGGCCTCGTCGTATCCCGGATCCGCGAGGTAGAAGCGCAGTGAAACGAGACAGCCGAAATCCATTCCTGCGTCGTTCAGGATTGCCCGAAGATGGGTCCAGATCAGTTCGGCTTGGGCTTCAAATGACTCGGGCATCGTCTTGCCATCCGACTCGTATCCATTCAGGCCGCTGATGAACAACAGCCGGGAACCTGCCGTCACCTCGATCGCGTGGCTATATGCGCGGTAGGGCGGAAAAACGCTGGCTGGATTGTGCAGGAACTAGCGACACGACCTATCCGCGCCGCTTGTCCACCACGAACGACGGCGTGATCTCGGCGATGTTGCGCGTGCCCGCCTGGCGCATGGTGATCTCGAGTTCCGCCCGCAGGATGTCGAGGACCTTCTTGACGCCGTCCTGGCCGAAGGAAGCAAGCCCCCAGATGTAGGGCCGGCCAATGGCGACGGCATCGGCACCGAGCGCAAGCGCCTTGAAGATATCCGTGCCCCGGCGGAATCCGCCATCGACGATCACCGGCACACGCCCGTTCACGCCCTGGGCCACTTCGGCGAGGCTGTCGAGGGATGCGCGGCCGCTGTCCTCGGCGCGACCGCCGTGGTTCGAAACGACGAGGCCGTCGACGCCGTGTTCGATCGCGAGCTCGGCGTCCTCGCGCGTCACGATGCCCTTGACGACGAGTCTCCGCGGCCAGATGTCGCGCAGCCGCTTGAGATAAACCCAGCTCATGTCGACTGGCGTCAGGTCGGTGACGGCCGAGATGTCGAGGCCGTCGAACATCGGCTTGCCGGTGATGAAGCCGCTAAGCCGTGTCCGGTCGGACTTGTGGCAGGCCGTGCAATCGCGCGAATCGCGCGGAATCGAACGCGCGAGTGTCAGCCGGTTGCTGCCGCCCTGGAGATCGACCGTCAGCACGAGCACGGGACAACCCGCTGCCTCGGCGCGGCGCACCAGCGCCTGTGTCACGGGCCACTGGTCGGTCGGATAGAGCTGGTACCAGACAGGCGCACCGCGGGCCTCGACGACTTCTTCGACACTGGTCGATGAAACCGTGGAAAGGATCTGGAGATGCCGTCGTGCCTGGGCGGCGCGGGCCGTTGCGAGTTCGCCTTCCGGGTGAAAGGCGCGCTGGCTGCCGACCGGGGCGATGACGATGGGCGAGTCCCAGGTCGTTCCGAACAGGTTGACGGACGTGTCGATGTTGCGCAGGTCCACCATCCTGCGGACCCGCAGGCCGTAGTTCGCCATGCCGGAGCGATTGGCATCGAGGGTTTCATCGCCGTCCACGCCGGTCGCGAGATAGCCGAAATGCGCGGGCGGCAGGATCGAACGCGCCTTGCGCTCGAAGTCGAACACGTCGAGCGCCTGGTCCACGCCGGTGATGACCGGGTCGGCCTCCTGGCCGAGAACGCGGACCGGCGTTCCGAGGCCGGCCAGCACCGGGCCCGCGAGCATGGCTTTCAGGATGCGCCTGCGCGCCTGCCGGTCATCGGTCATGGGAATGACTCTCCAGGAAGAGAAACACCGCGAACAGGACGAGATGAACGGCACCCTGCAGGACGTTCGCGCGGCCGCGGGAGACGGTCATCGCCGTGATGAGGAGCGTCAGCATCAGCAAGACGATTTCCTTGGGCGGCAAGCCGAGGTGGAGATGCAGGCCCAGGGCGATCGAGGTTGCCGCAACGACCGGAATGGTGAGCCCGATGGTTGCGAGCGCCGAACCGAGCGCCAGGTTGAAGCCGGTCTGCATGCGATTCAGGAGCGCCGCACGCGCGGCAGCCACGGTTTCCGGCAGCAGGACAATCAGCGCGATGACGATGCCGACCACGACCCGCGGCACTTCCGCCTTTTCGACCGCAGCCTCGATACTCGGCGACAGAGTCTTGGCCAGTCCCACGACGGCGACCAGCGAGACCAGGAGCAGGCCGAAACTCATCCACGCGTCCGAGAGCGCCGGCGTGGCGGAGTGAGGTTCCTCGGACTTGCCTTCGGGCGGAAGGAAATATTCGCGATGCCGCACGGTCTGCACGAAGACGAAAATGCCGTACAGGGCGAGCGACACGATGCCGGCAAAAATGAGCTGCGAGGGCGAAAGGGTCGGCCCGGGCGTCGTCAGCGTGAAGCTAGGAAGCACGAGCGTCAGGGCAGCCAGTGTCGCGAGGACCGAGAACGCCGGATTCGTGCCTTCGACCTGGAATTCAAGCACACGGTGGCGCAGCGCTCCGAGCAGCAGGCAGAGGCCGATGACGCCATTGCAGATGATCATCACGGTCGCGAACACCGTGTCGCGGGCGAGTGCGCTCGCGGCGTCGCCGCCGGAGAACATCAATGTGACGATCAGCGACGCCTCGATGACGGTAATGGCCAGGGCGAGGACCAGGGTGCCGAATGGCTCACCGACTCGCAGCGCAATGACTTCGGCGTGATGGACCGCCGCGAATACCGCCGCGATCAGCGCGGCGACGACGAGACAGAGCGCGATCCAGCCGAGCGGGCGCTCCCAGACCATGGCCAGCATGACGCAGGCCACGATGGGCGCAAGGAGACACCAGGCCGGCGTGCCAAGGATCTTCTTGTTCAACATCCCGCGGCGACTATAGCGCCTACGGCTCGGGACTGTCGGTGTCCTTGCCGCCCTGGTCCATCCGTTTCCTCGCCGCGGCCGCGAGCTTCTGGTACTTGGCGTGAAACTCCTCGAGCTCTTCCTGGCTCAGCTCTTCGAGGTCCATGAGCGCGTTGTGTCCCTTGGTCACCCGGATCAGTTCGTCGAGCTTGATGTGGATGGCCGCCGTGTCGCGGTTCTGGGTGTTCTGGACCAGGAACACCATCAGGAAGGTGACGATCGTCGTGCCGGTGTTGACGACGAGCTGCCAGGTTTCGCTGAAGCCGAAGATCGGCCCGGTGACGACCCAGAGGAGGATCGAGCCGCCCGCCAGGGCGAATGCCAGCGGGCTGCCGGCGAGATGCGCGGTCTTTTTGGCGAAACGCGTGAACCAGGAGACTTTCTTCATGGGCTTGCTTCCTTGAGTATCGCCCGGAGACTGATCTCCAGGTCGTCCTGGGTCGTTGCCCAGGAGCTGATGCTGATCCGCATCGCCTCGCGGCCCCGCCAGCGCGTGCCGCCGCACCAGCAGTCGCCGGACTTTCTGGAGCGCGGCAATCACCTTCTTCGTGCGCTCGTCGTCTCCGAATGCGACGACCACCTGGTTCAGGACGACGTCGTTCAGGACTTCAATACCCGCAAGCGCCAGCTGTCCCGCGAGCCATTTCGCCTGGTCGCAGTTGACGGTCGACGAGTTCCGCAAGGCCGCTGCGCCCGAGCTGGCGCAGTGCCGCCCAGACATCGACGCCGCGCGCGCGGCGCGACCCATCCGGCGTGAGGTCCGCTGGCGTCACGGCTGTCGAGCAGCAGGTAGTCCCCGCTGATCGACATCGCCGCGCGCAAGGCCGTGGCATGCCGCACGAACAGGACGCCGCAGTCGAAAGGCACGTTGAGCCACTTGTGCGCGTCCGTGGCCCAGGAATCCGCGGCTTCGACGCCTTCCATCAGGTGCGCACGCTTCGCCGATGTCCGTGCCCAGAGGCCGAATGCGCCGTCCACGTGCACCCAGGCCCCGCCCGGGCGTGCCCATTCGATGATTTGCGGCGCCGGATCAAATGCACCGGAGTTCACGTTGCCCGCCTGGATGCAGGCGATTGTCGGGCCCTTGATTGCCGGCAACCGGTCGGCGCGCATTCGTCCCTGGTCGTCCGTCGGGACGCGCACGATGTGGGAACGACCGAAGCCGAGCAGGGGCAGTACCTTGAAGATGATGCCATGCGCCTCAGCACCGACGACGAGCGTGATCTCGGGACTGCCGCGCAGTCCCTGCTCCTCGACATTCCAGCCCACCCTGCGGAGAACCTCATGACGGGCCGCAGCCAGGGAGGAAAAGTTCGCCGAGGTTGCGCCGACGACGAATGCGCCCGCCGACTCGGCCGGCAGGCCGAAGATTTCCTTCAACCAGCGAAGCGCCGTGGCGTCAAAAAGATGCGCCGCGGGCGAGCTGACGAGGCTGAAGCAGTTCTGGTCCCAGGCGGTCGCGAGGCAATGCGCCGCGACGGTGGCCGGCAGCGCGCCGCCCGTCACGAAGCCGAAATAGCGGCCGCCCGCGGTCGCGACGGTGGCGGGGGAGCCGAACTCGTCGAGGAACGCGAGGACGTCATCCGGCGGCGTGGGCCCGGCCGGCATGCCGGTGGCGAGCGCCGTCTCCAGGTGGCGCACGTTTTCCGGCCGCGGGAAGACCGGCCGGGAACCGAGCTCGTCGAGGTAGCGCGCGCCACGCTCGGCGACGTCGCGCAGGAGCTTCTCATTCAAAAGCTTTTCCCGTCGACCTGGTTGACCTTGACCTTGGAAAGGTCGAAGTCGGTTAGGCAGCGCACGTTGATCGTGGCCACATCGTTGCCCTTGGAGTCCTTGCCGAAGGCGATCGGGGCGCAGCCGCAAACGCTGCAGAAATGATGCGCGATCCGGTGCTTGTTGAACTTGTAGGTGCTGAGGTTGGATTCCGGTGTCTTCAGGCTGAACTGCTTTTTCGGGAGGAACGCGAGCAGGTAGCCCTTGCGGCTGCAATGCGAGCAGTTGCACTGGATGACTTCCGGGATGTCGCCCTCGACTTCGTAGGCGATCCGGCCGCAATGACAACTGCCCTGGTACCTGGCCATGGTGAAACTCCTCAACGTACGTCAGTGATGATCGCGCGGCTGCCGCGACGCTTGAGATCAATCGCCAGGACTTCACCGGCGCCCTTGTCGAGCAGGAAGGTTTTCGGCGAATCGACGAAATTCGAGTGGTAGGTGGTGCTGTGGCTCGAGACGGTTTCGCCGACGGCGTCCTTGCACCAGATGAAGATCGCGCCCACGTCGTCGAGTTGCAGCTTGTAGGGCCCCGTGCATTCGCCGGGCTTCGACGGCGTCGCGTGACTCACGGTGTAGGTCGCACCGGCTTCGTCGCCCAAGCGCTTTGCACCGGACTCGATGTCATACGCGAGGCGCGTCGCGGGATCCGTGGCGATATCGCAGGCAGCCACGGACACGACTGCCAACGCAACCGCAATGCGGGCCGTCATTGCGTCCCGAAATGCTTCTGTGCGGCGAGGGAGCCGATCTTCCGGCCCATCGCCATGCCGGCTTCACCCGAGCTGCGGTAGTGCACGCCGTCGTAGATCCGTGCGTCCACCACCTCATGGATGAAATCCTCGGTGGACCGCCAGCTCCGTTTCGAGCCCTCGACCATATAACTGGTGGTGGTCAGCGTGGGGACTGGGCCGTCACCGATTTCCGCCTGCAAGACGGTGCCGACGGTCGCCGCGAGGATGCAATGCGCGCAGGGGTATTCGGGATGCATCGGAGTATCGATGAGAGGTGACCAAGACGCGTCGCGCTCCGTTGCGTCGTTGCCGTCCTTGTCGCCGTTTCGTATCGCCGTCACCGGACGCCAGAAACCGTAGTAATACTTGGCGTCGAAGACCGCGATGAGTGCATCATCGAGGGCTTGCGCCACGGCCGCGTACAGCCGCGCATTCTTGGCGACATCGCGCCCGGGCTGGTTGGCGACGGAGCGCACGACACTGTAGTAAATCGACGGCAGTGTCGCTTCCCAGAAGAGGGCGATCTCGGTCTGCTCCGATGTGCGTGTCGAACCTTCCTTGGCGCCCAGCGTCTTGACCTCGTTGTAGTCGCGCGCCCAGCGCTCGCTGTCGAGCGCAGGTGGCGCATCCGGGCGGAATTGCGATGGGCTCGCCATCATCCAGGGCTTACGCTGTGGCCATTGAGGCACGGCGGGAATGGCCGTCGGCACGTAGACACCGGCTGCGGTCGTCGGCCGATAGCTTTCACGGGTCGCGGCTCCGTCTTCAACCCGCCGCTTCAGCACTTCGGTTGCGGCCCTTTCGCCGGCCGCAATGCCCCTCGTTCTGGCATCACCGTCCGGGATCGAAGCGAGCGCATCCCGGTATGCGAGATCGATCGCCTCCTTCTGCGAGGGCACCAGGGACGTCAAGACAACGCGATTCGCCGCGGATACCGCCGCTTCCCGGGAATCGTTCGGCAATGCCTTGATGGCTTCGTGCACGGCCGTCTGGGTAACCGCCAACGTCCGGTTGGCCACGGGCGTATTGAGCTTCGCGGCAGCCACGGTTGCGCAGGCCTTGGCATTCCAGTCGGAAACAACATCGGCAGCTGCCGGCGCGGCGATTGCGACCGCCGCGCCAAGGAGCCACGCGAGTCTAAGCGTAGTGCCCATGAGGATCGCTCCTTGAATTACTCCTTGTAGGGTGCAGCTCCCGCGATCGCCGCGATGATCGTGGCCGCGAGCTGGTAACCGGCTGCCGAGACCCACAGGCCTTCACTGAAGAAGCCGAGCGGGATGAACTGCACGGGACCGGTGAATGAGAACGCGATCCAGGTGACGAGGCCGGCCCAGGCGGCCGTCGTGACTCCAGGACCGAGCCGTGGGCGCAGCAGCACATAAAGAAACATCGCGAGGAAGCCGCGCCCGAGCTCGAAGATCACGAAATAGATCATGGTCCAGCCGGCGTGCTCTTTCACCTCGATGCCGAGGTCCGCAAAGAGCGCCTGCCACTGCGCGGTGATGAGGCGCTGGTGCAGGAAGCCATCGCTGACGAAGCAGATGGCCGCCACGATCAGCGCGCCCAGCACGAATCGACCCCAATTGACGTTGCTCATTCCTGTCCCCCCTTCTGAATCGATGGAACGATGTATTCGCCGATCAGCTGGTCCGCCCAGCGGCCCCAGATCCCGCCCTGCATGTAATTCCCGCCGGTGAACACGGCCGCCAGTTCGAGCTCGGGTACGACGATCAGCAGCTGCCCGCCGTTGCCGGTGGCTGCGAATGCGGCGTAGCGCCGCTCCCCGGAGCCCAGGCGACTGAGGTGCCAGGCGAGGGCATCCTCGCCTTCTGAATAGAAGTTGCCGAAATCGTCCGCCGAAAGTCCCGTCGTTGCCGGCGTGATCTTGATGCGCGGCGCGGTCGATTCCTTGATCCAGGCCGGCGTGACGATCTGCCGTCCCTTCCACCGGCCGCCATCGAGGTAAGCCTGGCCGACCTTCAGCAAGTCGCGCGGCCGCACGAAGGCACCGCCGCCCAGGTAGCCCTCGTCGTTCGGCATGAGGTTCCAGTGCCACTCGCCGAACTGCAGCGGCTCGGCGACCTTCTCCCGGAATAGTTCCGGCAGCCAGGTTTCAGTCGCGGTCGTCAATGCACCACCGGCGAGATTGATGTTCGCCGAGCAATACGCGTAACGCTTGCCGGGGTCGTGCGCCATCGGCAGGTCGAGGGTGAATTTCCACCAGTCCGTCTGGGCGGCCTGCGACTGCATCGTGTTTTCGTTGCCGGGCGAGGCGTCGTCGTTGTCGTCGCAGGCAAGGCCAGCCGAGTGCGTCAGCAGGTGCGCCAGCGTGATTTCGGCCTTGCGCGGGTCCGGATTGGCGAATGGTCCCCGGGCCTGCATCAGCGGGTAGATCTTCGTGCCGGGGGTGATCGCGACGTCGTCCATGATCGCGGCGCCGAGCAGGACCGAGGCAAAGGTCTTGCCTGCCGAGCGCAGGTCATGCGGCTGGCCGCGATCGAAGCCGAAGAAGTATTCCTCGACCACCAGCTTGCCGCGATACGCGACGAGCAGGGAATGGATGAGCGACGGCCGGCGCGCGGCCGGGTCGCCGTCGATGATCGACTGGACCATGCGCGTGATCGCGGCCTCGTCGAGGCCGAGCTGCCCTGCGCGGGCCGTTTCCCAGCCGTCCTGGACGACGGACGGTTCACGGTAGCTGTAGGGCGCGCTGCCGGGCGGGCGCGGGAAGAATGCCGCGGCCTCTTCGGGCGTGCGGCGAACAAGCACGATTTCGCCGCCGGCGTCCTCCCAATCGATGTGCAACCGGCCGGTCGCCGCAATGTGCTTGGCCTTCAGCCGGAATTCCGGGGAGGCGGGATCCTGACCGGCGGTGAATTCCACTTTGGCGCCATCCTGGGTCACCCGGTATTGCATGGCGGGACCATGGGAGTGCTGTTCGGGATTGCGGAAGGCAGCCAGCAGCTCGCCTTTCTCATTCCGGAAAATGCTCAGGTACAGGGTGAATGGATTCGCAAGCGGGCGCAGCACGCCGACGAAAGTGTCGGAGCCGGTACGGGCGAGCGTCATCGGAGTCGCGAAGGCCTGGCTCGAACCGCCGGGAAAGCGGGGATCCTGGGTTAGGGCCGGACGAATCCAGAACCCCTGGATTTCCTGGTAATCCCTCGACTGCCCCGTAATGTCAGGCGTACCAATGTTCAGCCATCCGCGGAATCTTCCCTTGCCGTCGGGAAACTCGAACTGGATTCTTGTCCGGTCTTCCGCTGGCTTGAACTCGGTCTTCACGTTGCCGACGACGGCTCTCCAGCCGTCGGCGCGACGAACGACGGTCAGCTCGCCGGTGAGCGGCGTGCCGAAGGTCGTTTCATACGACCAGAGGCCCAGCAACTTGTCGTTGGATTCCGCGGCAGCGCCGCTGCCAGATATTGCAAAGGCCAGCACCGCCGCGAGAAGCCGGATGAGTTTCATGAATCCTCCCGCGTGAAATTCATGATCCAGTTGGTTTCCCAGTTCGCCCCGCCATCCGCGGTGAACGCCTGCTCCCACTGCGGACTGTCTTTCGCGGGCCTCGACCAGAGGAATCGGACGCGGATCGGCCGCCCGTTGAACTCGTCGTCCGTATAGAAGGTACCGCGGCCGTTCTCGAAACCGCCGACGACGGGCCGGTCGAGGGATCCCGGCCGGCGTCCATCAAGCCACCAGATCGACCACTGCTGCGTTTCGGCGTTGTAGGTGCGGAGCGTCACGGCCCGGTAGGGATCACCGGGCAGGTCGAGGAAATTGTCGTCCATGTTGCCGAAGCCACCGAGTATCTTCCGCGTCTCGCAGTGGCCCTCGAATTCGGTCCAGGCATTGCACCGGGCCAGGCGCTCGTTCAGGCGGCGGTGGTGGACGCGCCAGCGCCCGATGAAGAAGTCGAAATCACCAGCGCCCGACTGGCTCGCTTGCGCGCTCATGACTCTCCCCGGCTGGACGAGCGTCAGCCAGTGCGCATCTTACCCGGGGCGATGGGCGCGAGGTCCTTGTTCGCCGGCCCGTTGAAAACCTTCCCGAACTTGTCGAATCGGGAGCCGTGGCAGGGGCAGTCCCAGGTCGTGTCCGCGGCATTCCAGTGGACGATGCAGCCGAGGTGGTTGCAGACCGCCGAGCGCTCGTGCAATGCGCCCTTTTCGTCCCGGTAGGCCGCAACGATATTGAGCCCCCGGCGGAGCAGCGCGCCGCCGCCTTTCGGGATCTCTTCTTCCGAGGGGACTTCGCCGGCCTTTGCCCAGTCGCCGAATTGCGCCGCCATGTTGAGCGTCTCTTTGGCGAAGGTGCCGACTGCCTTGAGGGTCTTGCGCGACGGGTCGTAGAGCCCGGCCCAGGGGTTCTTGCGCCCCAGGATCAGGTCGGTCAGCAGGATCCCGGCGATAGTGCCGTGCGTCATGCCCATGCCGGAATCCCCGGTGACGACGTAGACATTGTCCTTGTCGAGGGGATTGCGGCCGATGAAGGCGAGCCCGTCGATGGTTTCCATGAGCTGGCCGGCCCAGGTGTATTCGACCTGCTCGATCGTGGGGAACCGCTCGCGCGCCCAGGCCTCGAGGCGGCCATGGCGCTCCGCGGTGTCGGTCGCCTGGCCGGACTTGTGGTCCTCGCCGCCGACGATGAGGAACTCGCCGCCCTGGGCCTTCAGGAGGCGGACATAGTGATACGACTCGAGCGTATCCCAGTAGAGCGCGGGCTCGATCGATCCGGCCTTCACGCGCGCGGCGATCACGTAGCTCATGTACGGCGCCTGCTTCGTGTGGATGGCGACCAGGTCGTTGAACGGCGTGTTCGTTGCGACCACGACGGAATCCGCAATGACCTCGTGGCGGCCGGACACGATGCGCGCGGCGTCGCCGCCCTCGATCGAATCGGCGTGGGTATTGGTGTGTATCCGCCCGCCATCACGGACGATCGCCTTGGCGACCGCGGCGAGGTATTTCAGGGGATGAAACTGGGCCTGGTTCGGGAAGGCGAGGCAGCGGCCGGTTTCGAATGAGGGCAGCGGCGCGCGGTCGATGAGCGCGACGTCGATGAGGCCGGCACGACGGGCGGCCTCCAGCTCCCGGGTCAGGATGTCCTCCGCCGAATCGGGTGCGCGGAAGAGGTAGCCGGTCAGCCGCGAGAAATCGCAGTCGATCCCTTCTCGCTGGACGATCGACTCGATCTGGTTGATGGCGGCGGTGTGGCTTTGCGCGGCGATGCGCGCGCCGTCCTCGCCGTGGAGCCGCTCGATCTCGAAATATCGGTCATCGAGGGCGTTGGCGAGGTGGGCGGTCGTCGCGCCCGTCATGCCGCTCACGATTTCTCCATCGTCCAGGACGATCACGGACTTGCCCGCCTGCGTGAGGAGGTAGGCGGTCGTGAGCCCGGAAATGCCGGCGCCGACGATGCAGACGTCGGCCTGCGTGTCTTCGCCGAGCGGGGAAAACGTCGGAAGCCTGGCGGTCGTGCCCCAGATGGGTTCGTTTCGTATGGGCATCAGGGCTATTGGAGGCCCGCGGGGACGGTGCGTAAACCCCCGCGCTCAGTGAAGGCGAGTCAGCGATGTCCTACAGCGCGGACCGGAATCAGGGCAGGGGCTGCACCAGGTTGATCAGGTTGCCGCAGGTGTCCTCGAAGCGGACTGCGGCGATCGGGCCCATGACCTGTGGCTCGCCGTGAAACCGGACGCCGCGCTTTCCAAGGCGCTCGTAGTCGCCCTGGATGTTGCTCGTGGTGAAGGCAGTTGCCGGGATGCCGGCATCGAACAGGGCCTTCTGGTAGGCCTTCGCGGGAGGGAAAGCGATGGGCTCGAGAACCAGCTCGGCGCCGAGCACGCCCTGCGGCGCGATCACCGTCAGCCAGCGGAACTCGCTGAAGGGAACATCCTCATGCTTCACGAATCCGAGGACGTCCGTGTAGAACTTGAGCGCCTTGTCCTGGTCGTCGACCATGACGCTCGCGAACTTGATTTGCATGACTCATGGCCTCCTTGCCGGTCAATCAGGTCGATGGCGGACACATTGTAGCGGGGCGCGGAATCCAGCGATTGACGCGCGCGCAATAATCCTCGTATTCGCCGCCGAAGACGCGCTTCAGGTGCGGCTCTTCGTAGACCCGCACCATCAGGTGGAAGGCGGTCGCAACCCCCAGTGCATACCAGAGGAGCTGCGTCGTCCGGAATGCGGCGGCCCAGCCGAGGATGACGGCCAGCACGCCGAGATACATGGGATTGCGGACGTAGCGGTAGAGGCCGCGCGAGACGAACTTGCGTGGCGCGTCGATGGGCGCGGGTGTCCCGCGGCCGAAATTCGCGAAGTCCCACTGGCAGGCAAAGTAGGTCGCGGCGCCGAGGCTGATCAGCAGGGCGCCGGCCACCATCGCAGCATTACCGTCGATCGAGCGCTCGCGTGCGATATAGAGCGGCAGGTACACGGCGACGGTGCCGGGCACGATGAGGGTGAATGCCAGATTCCGCAGGAACAGCAGCATCCACCCGCATCGTACACCGGGACATCAGGCGGTCGAACGCAGCTTGCCGTAGGACTCCGCGATGAGCTCGAGAATGGCGCTCCAGCCCTGGGTGTGTGCGGTGACGGCCTCGGCACTCGGGAGCTTCTCGTGCGTCAGCACGATTTCTGTTGCGCCCCGGGCCGGCCGGAATTCCACCGTCACGAGCGAGTCGATGTGCTTCGCGTGCGCTGAATTCCAGGTAAAGACCAGGCGACGGGGGCGGTCGATCAGCTTGTAGGTGCCCGTGTGTGGGATCGCGCCGGACGCGGTGTGCATGATGATCTCGAACGCGCCGCCGACGCGCGGGTCGGTCTTGACGGTCGAGAGCGGTGTGCTGGGCGTGCAGCCCGGGCGCATCCAGGCGGCAAGGCTCTCCGGATCGAGCCAGGCATCGAACAGTTCCTGGGCGGGGGCGGCGATCTCGCGCCGCACGGTGAGCTTGGGGACGTTGGTGTCATTCATTTCGACTTCCTTTTCCTGCTTTGCTTGCGCTTGTCCGTGACGAATTTGTCCAGCGCTTCCAGGCGGTCTTCCCAGAAGCGCTGGTAATGGGCAATCCATGCGGCGGCATCCGCGAGCGGCGCGGCGTCGAGCGACAGCACGTGGTCCCGGCCGCGCACCGTGCGGCGCACGAGCCCGGCCCGCTCGAGCATCCGGACGTGCTTCGAGACGGAGTTCAGGGAGATGGGGAAATCGGCCGCAAGCTCGGTGACGCGGGCATCGCCCGTGGCAAGCCGCGCGAGGATCGCCCGGCGCGTGGAGTCAGCCACTGCCCCGAGCAGGTTGTCCATGGCTGCATTTCGATATTCACCCATAGGGGTGAATATACGCCCATGCCACGACGCTTCGCAAGAGGGGACAGTCACCTTTAAAAGTGACTGTCCCCTTTAAAGGGGACTGTCCCCTTTGAGTAAGTTGCTGATTTCGCCGAAGCCGGCGGATTCCTTCGCGTAGGTGAAGGTGCCGGTCTCGCGCATTTCGCGCGCACCGCGAAGGAATGCGCCGAGCGCCGTGGTCGCGAGCGCGCTGCCGACGCTGACGCGCCGCACGCCCATCTCCGAGAGTTCGTCGAGAGTGAACTGTTGCGGCTGGGTGCCCATCAGGAAATTGACCGGGCGATCCACGGAGCGGACGACGGCGGTGATTTCCTCGCGGGTCGTGATGCAGGGAGCATAGAGAACGTCCGCGCCGGCTTCCTGGTAGGCCTGCAAGCGCCGGATGGTGTCCGCGAGATCCGGGATGCCGACGAGGAAATTCTCCGCGCGCGCGGTGAGCGTGAACGGGAAGGGCAGCGAGCGCGCTGCCTCTACGGCGGCGCGAATGCGCTCGATCGCAAGTTCGAGTGCGTAAACTTTCTCGCCGGGGCGATCGATGGAGTCCTCGATCGAGCCACCGGAGACTCCGGCCTGGGCGGCGAGGCGAATCGTCTCCGCGACTGTCTTCGGGTCGTCCCCGAAGCCATTCTCAAGATCTGCGCTGACGGGTAGATCCGTCGCGGCCGCAATCTCTGCCACGTGCGCGAGCATCGCGTCGCGGCCGACCTGGTTGTCGAGGCGGCCGGAGGAGAATGCGAAGCCGGCGCTCGTGGTCGCGAGCGCCTCGAATCCCAGCTTCGCAAGGATGCGCGCTGTGCCGACGTCCCAGGGATTCGGGATGATGAAGGCCTGCCTGCGCGCATGCAGCGCGCGGAACGCCTCGGCTTTCTCGGCTTGGGTCTTTCGTGCGTCAGCCATCGTAGGCTTTCTGCATGGCCGCGATATCCGGCTTCTTCTGCTTCAGCATCTCGCTCATCGCGCGCTGGGACGCTGCAGAAGTATGGTCGGCCAGCAGATTCGGCACCGCGTCCGGGACGATCTGCCACGACAGGCCGTACTTGTCCTTGAGCCAGCCGCACTGCTGGGCCTTCGGGTCGCCGCCGGCGCCGAGCTTTTCCCAGTAGTAGTCCACTTCCTTCTGGTCCTTGCATCGCACCTGGAGCGAGACCGCCTCATTGAACTTGAAGATCGGGCCGCCGTTCAGTGCGGTGAAGGTCTGTCCGTCGAGCTCGAATTCCACGATCATCACCGAGCCGGCGGGCCGGCCGTGGATTTCCTTGCCGGCCTCACCATAACGACCGATCTGGCCGATCTTCGAGTTCTTGAAAATCCCGACGTAGTACCTGGCGGCTTCTTCCGCCTGGTTGTCGAACCACAGGCAAGGCGTGATGCGGGCGCTCGAGCTCATGGAAGTCTCCAATGAATTGATTTCGCTGGATAGTCGTTTGGAGAGCCCGCTTTTCGACAAGTTCGCCCGCGAAAGGGACGCTAACCTTCGAGAAAAGGGGACAGTCACCTTTAAAAGTGACTGTCCCCTCTAAAGGTGACTGTTCCCTTTTGCGTTGAAGGTTAGCGTCCCCTTCGAGGCTTATTTCGGGATCGGCAGGATCATCGACACCTGCTTGCGGTAGGCCTCGTAGGCCTGCCCGTGGTGACGAACCAGGTCCCGCTCCTCGAACTGGATCGCGAGCAGGATGTAGGCCGTCGTCGCGATCGAGAACACGAGGTGACCGACCGTCATGGTCGGCGTCGACCAGAACGCAATCAGGAAGCCGAGGTACAGCGGGTGCCGCACGAGCCGGTAGAAGGAAATGACACGGAATGGCAGGTCCGTGTACGGCGTGTTGCGCATGTTCAGGTGCACCTGCCGCAGGCCAAACAAATCGAAATGATTGATCAGGAAAGTGCTCGTCAGGACGATGAGCCAGCCGATCGCGAACAGCGCCCACATCAGCATGCGGCCGAGCTCGTTGTCCACGTTCCAGATGATGCCCGTCATCGGGTGCCAGCCCCAGAACAGCAGGATCAGCGCGAGGCTCGCCAGCAGCACATACGTGCTGCGCTCGACCGTCTTCGGAACGATCTTCGTCCATACCGCCTTGAAGCCGGGACGCGCCATGACGCTGTGCTGGACCGCGAAGATCCCGAGCAGGATCGCATTCATCAACAGCGCGTGACCGAAGGGCTCGGGCACGCCGGAGTCGATGGCCTTCGGGACAATGAAGTTGCCAACGAAGCCGATTGCGTAGAGGAACGTGCCCAGGAAGAGCACATAGCAGGCGATGCCGTAGAGATACGCGATTGCGCGGCCCATGACCGATACCTCCCAGTAACGGAACGATGCAGCGCGGAGGGTAAACCACTCGCCGGCCGGCGCAAGCCCCGCCTACAGAATCCAGTGGTTTCAGGCGGTTGCGGGGGTCCTACATTTGCCGAAACAGATGCAGATAGGCGCGGCTGACCGGCAGTGTTTCGGCGCGGCCCTTGAGGTGAATTTCCGCCGTCTCGTTGTCGCCGCGGGTGAGGTGGCTGATGGCCCGCAGGTTGACGACCACGGCGCGGTGAACCTGCGCGAAATGCGCGGGATCGAGCTGCGCCACGAGGTCCTTCAAGGCGATCCGCACCAGCGCCTCGGCGGGCCGTGCGCGGTCGTCCCGCCACGCGATGCGCGTGTATTTGGTGTCGGAGCGCAGGTAGTCGATGTCATCCGTGGCGATCATGCGGAGTGTCTGGCCGGCCTGCGCGCGGATCCAGCGCAGGGGCGCAGGCCCCGCCGCCCGCTGCAGCTGCGCCGCGAGTTGCTGCAACAGGTCATCGGTGTTCGAGGCCGGCTGTGCCGCCCGCAATCTTTCCTGTACCCGCGACACGGTCTCGGCGAGCCGCGCCGGTTCCACCGGCTTCACGAGATAGTCGAGCACGCCCTGGGCAAACGCCTGCACGGCGTACTGGTCGTAGGCCGTGACGAACACGAGGTGCGCGCGCCGTCCGATGTGGCGTGCTGCCTCGATGCCGGTCACTCCCGGCATCTGCACGTCGAGAAAGCAGACGTCGGGTTGCTTCGCGTCGAACAACTTGATTGTCTCGCGGCCGTTGCGCGCCTGTGCGACGACTTCGAGTTCCGGCCAGGCTTGTGCGAGCTGGCGCGTGAGCGCCTCGCGAAGGAGCGGCTCGTCGTCGGCGACGAGGGCAGTTGGCCGCGCGCCCATCAGCCGGTCGCCTGTTGCGCCGGGAAATCGAGTTCGGCCGTGACTCCTCGCGGGCGATCGGCCTTCAGCTCGAGGCGGGCGTCGTTGCCGAAGATGAGCTGCAGCCTTTCCCTCAGTGTCGCGAGGCCGGTGCCGAGACTCGAGCCGGCCACGCGAAGCCCGACGCCGGTATCGCTCACGCGCACGCGGCAGCGCGCACCTTCCTGCCGCACCTCGATCTCGATGCGGCCGCCTTCCTCGCTCGGGTCGATCCCATGGCGCACGGCATTTTCGACGAGCGTCAGGAGCGTCATCGGCGGGCAGCGTAGCGCAAGCGCCGCCGTATCCGCATGCAGCTCGAATTGCAGGCGATCGGGCATCCGCATGTGCATCAGCTCGAGGTAAGCCTGGACGAGCTGCAGCTCCTGGCCGAGCGTCGTGGCGGGCTCGTTGAGGCGCGGAACCGCGGCGCGGAGATACGCGACGAGGCTCCGGAGCACGGCGGAAGCCTGGGGCGAGCCGGCATCGACGAGCGCCTGCACGTTCGCGAGCGTGTTGAAGAGAAAATGCGGCGCGACCTGGGCCTGCAGCAGGTGCAGTCGCGCGTCGAGCGCCTGTCGTTCGTATTCGCTGCGCTCGAGGTCGAAGGCGAGCGCCTGCTCGCGGGCCAGCGCTTCCTTCTGCCGGACCAGGGCGCCGAGCGCGCACCAGGGCGCGAGGAACAGCCCCGCGAACGTGAGGCCCGCGAATCCCTCCATGCGCTTGGGCACTTCCCAGAACGGCGGGGCGCCATGCGCCGTCGAGATCACGTAGATGAAGAATGTAGCGATTGGCATGACGAGGCCGACGCCCGCGACCTGCAGCGACCAGCGTGGCAGCCAGCGCGGCAGGTTCCGCGGCCATTGTTCGAACAGGCCGAACACGACCAGTCCGATCACGCCGAGTGCGACGGTGCGCACGAGGATGGAAGCCAGCCCGGATTCCCAGCCGATTCCCATGAGGAGCCCGATCGCAATCGAGAACCCGAGCGCGAATCGCAGCCGGCGCCAGCCGAACATCAAGGCGATCCCGCGGGGTCGGTCAGGGACGGGAGGGACCATGCGCGCGAGGATAGCCCGGTCAGCCTGCGCGCGCAGGCAGGGGCTTCTTCGTCGTCCGCACGCGCAATAGCCAGTAGATCATTGCCGCGAGTGCGATGAGCATCGGCAGGGCGAGCAGCGGCATGATGCGCAGGGCCGGCGGAAACTCGTCCGACTGGCCGATGAAGAACGAGAGCGCGGCGATCAGCAGCGCGACGCACATTCGCCACAGGTGCCTGGCGAGCCGGCGCGGACCTTGCGGCGGCTCTTGGCGGAGCACGCGGATATCACCCCAGCACGCAAGCAGTCCGATGAAGCCAAAGAGGAAGTAAGGAAAGGCAAGTTCATCACGCGCGACTGCGGCGAAACCGATCATCATCGATGCTCCGCCAACGCCCAGCGCAATGAGCATCGCGCCGACTTGCAGCGATCGTTCGTGCGTGACGGGAGGGCGCACCGTCAGGACTGCCGTGACGACAAGGTAGGCGGTCAGCAGCGCTGCCGGCACATTGATCGCCGGCGCGACATTGCGTCCGGCCGCGATGACGAGGCCGGCAGTTGCCATGACCAGCATGGCGGCGACAAAAACCGTGCCGCTTTTGCGGTGGATGCGCCGTCCCTTGGCGGCGAAGAGCGCGAGATATCCGGAAGCGAGCGCCAGCCCGCCGCCTGTCACATGAACTAGCAGTATTCCATCCATCGAGGCCGCTAGGCGCTCGCCGCAGGCCGGTCGGCGAATCCCTTGAACAGCAACCAGGCGGCCGTCGCCAGCACTGCGAGGCCCATCGGCGCGAGCAAGGGAAATGCGACGCCGCGGCCGAAGAGGGGCATGGCGACGCCCGTCATCTGGAGCAGGGTCGCGACAATGCCAAATCCGGCGAGCAAGCGTGGAACGAGTGCGAGGCGGAAGAGGGCGAGGAAGAACACGAACAGCATGCCACCGCTGATGACGAGGTGCACGTAATGCGCCCAGTTTCGCGCCGCGGAGACGACACCGCGCAATGCCTGGAACATCACCTCGTCGGGAGCTGCGGCGGTGGTATAGGCGTTGCTGAGCGACGTGAGTGAGAGCAACGCGACGTGCTCCGTCGCTGCCAGCGCGAAATTCGCGATCGCAATGCCGAATAGCCAGAGCGCGAGCGGCTCGCTGTGCCTGCGGATGAACGGAAATGTCGTAATGGCGACACCCAGCGAGACCAGGCCCGTCGCAATGCCGACGAGGGCGGAATAAGTCAGGTTCAGGGGATGCGCCGCGGCGTTCACGAGGTAGCCGGGCGCCGCGAACACTGGTGCGACCAGCACGAAATTCCCCACCGTGCCGCCGACAATGAGCGCCAGGAGCAGCGCGCCGACGATGCGGCCGGCGGTTCTTGTGTCTTGCATGCTCAAACTCCGGGGCCGGACTCGTCCAGCGTGATGATCACTTTCCCGCGCGCTCGCCCGGTCTCGAGGTAACGGATGGCTTCGGGCACTTCACTCAGCGTGAAGCGCCGATCGATGACGGGCGTGACCTTGCCGTCCTGTATCAGGCCAGCGAGCGTCACGAGATCCTCAGCACTCAATTGCGCAAGCAGGACGCCCATGTCCTGCGAAATGAACGGCTTCAGGAGCGGGCCCGTCGCGAATCCCAGCATCGGTCCGACCCAGCGACCGTCGTCCGGTCCGCCGCCGCCGATCTTCACGTACACGCCTTTCGCCTCGAGCGCGCGGCGATTCGCGAGGAATCCGTGGTTGCCGACGTTGTCGATGATCACATCGAATCGGCGGCCGCTCTTGGTGTAGTCCGTTTCCGTGTAGTCGATGACCTCATCCGCCCCCAGGGATCGCACGAGCTCGAGGTTTCTCGTGCTGGACACGCCGGTGACCTCGGCTCCCATCGATTTCGCGATCTGGACGGTGAAGGTGCCGACGCCGCCCGAGGCGCCGTTGACGAGCACGCGGGTGCCGGGGCCGACTTTCGCCCTTCGCAGCGCCTGCAAGGCGGTGACTGCCGCGACATTCACGCCGGCTGCCTGCTCGAACGTCAGGTTCGGCGGCTTTGGCGCAATCGCACCCTGCTCGCGGACGACGACGTATTCCCCGAAAGCGCCGGTACGCGCGCCGAAAATCTCATCGCCGGGCTTGAATCGCGTGACGCCTTTCCCGATAGCCTCGACCGTGCCGGCGAAATCGACGCCGAGCCGCAGCTCCTGCGGCTTCCGCAGGCCCGTTCCGATCCGCATGAGGTACGGCGTGCCGCGGATGTAGTGCCAGTCGAGTGGATTGGCGGCGGCCGCATGCACGCGGACGAGCAGCTGATCGTCGGCGGGAACCGGCTTTTCGAGGTCCGCCAGCCGGAGGACGTCCGGCGGCCCATAGTCGCAATAGACGATGGCCTTGATCGGGTCGCTCGGTTCAGCGCGGAGGACGTCGGCGCAGGTGTTGTCCGACGTCACATACGCGATGCCGAGCACCGCAACCAGGCCGACCGGGATGGCGAGGGCGATCCAGCCCAGGATGCGCTTGATTCTCATGACTCATTGTTGCCCGTATCCGGGAGGATGCGCAGCCCGGCGTGACGGACTGCGGAAAGCAGGGCTTGAATTGCGCCATTCCAGCGACGGACGGCGGCCCGCAGTCAGGGCGTGGTGGGCACCTTGCCGAGCTGGCGATCGTAATCCGCGGCATCGAAGTGGCCGAGCGACTTCGCGATCAGCCCGTCGGCGCCGATCATCCATTCCTCGTGGCCGCTGATCCGGACCTTGCGGCCGGTGCCGCCGGGGCCGGTGTTCGTGCCTTGCATGGTCCAGCGGTAACGGTATCCGTCACCCACGCGGTCGAGCCCGTCCATCTCGACGACGATGTCCGGGAAGTCCGTCATGAATGACTTCGCGGCCTCGGCGATGGCCGCCCGGCCGACCGACGGCGCGCCGTCATTGATCGTGAGCGAGCTGGTATCTGCGTGGAATGCGGCGACGCGCGCCGGATCGCGGCTCGTCCAGGCCGCGGTGTAGCGCACGGCGAAATCCTTCATGTCCTTCGCTCCGGCGGGATGGGAAACGCGCGTGGAATGCGTCAATGCCAGTTTCCAGACTCCGTCCGTGCGCTCGAGGACCGCGCTTTCGAGCCATTCGCGACTTCTCGCGCCCCTGGCGTCGTCGTAAATCTCGGAGCGCAGGGTATATACCGCCCAGGCCACATCGCCCTCGACCTTCACGGAGTGGAAATCGAAGGCGTCAGTGCGCCCGAATCCGGTGCCCGGCTTCGCCATGAAGCCAATGTCGGCTTCGCGGTCGATCAATTCCCCATGCTCGAGCAGCACGAAGTCTTCGGTCGTCGTCGCGCGATATTTCTGCTCGTCGAACCCGCTGTAGGTGGCGTAGTTGTTCCGGATCGCCTGTTGGACGGCGGCCGCCTCATCGGCAGCCTGCGCACCGAAGCAATGCAGCATCGCAACGATCGCCGGGACGAACACGGACCATTGTATTCGCGTCACGTGGGCCCCTTCACGAGCCTGAACCCGAGGTGATTCGTGCCGGTGGAAGGCTCGCCCTTCCCGCGCGTGCCGACCATGTAGCGCGAGCAGTACTGCTCGGTGCAGAGGAAAGAGCCGCCGCGGTGCACTTTTTTCTGCACGCCGGGCTCGCTCGGATCGACGGACGAGTCAGGCCCGCCGGGATTGCGCGCGACACCGGCTTTTGCGAGGTCGGCGTAGTAGTCGGGCCGGTACCAGTCGCTCGTCCATTCCCAGACGTTGCCCGCGACGTCGTAGAGGCCGTAGGCATTCGGCGGAAACTGCGCAACCGGCGCGATTCCCCCATGCGCATCCGCGTGAGTGTCGCTGTTCGGGAAATGCCCCTGGTGCGTGTTGGCCAGGTAGCGGCCGTCCTTCATGAACTCGTTGCCCCAGGGGTAGACCTGGCCGCTGAGGCCCCCGCGCGCGGCGAATTCCCATTCGGCCTCGGTCGGCAGGCGCTTGCCGGCCCATTTCGCGTAGGCCTCGGCGTCTTCGTAGGCGACATGCAGGACGGGATAGTCCTCGCGGCCTTTCAGGTCGCTCGCGGGCCCCTCCGGATGCCGCCAGTCGGCGCCCTGGACGTACGACCACCAGCGGAAATGCGTGTCGAGTGGCACGGCATGGTCGGGCGGCGTGAACACGACCGAGCCGGCGACGAGGTTCTCAGGCGGCGCGCCCGGAAAATCTTCCGCACGCGGCACGCGCTCCGCCACAGTGACGTAGCCCGTCGCCTTCACGAACTCCGCAAACTGGCGGTTGGTGACTTCCGTCTCGTCGATCCAGAAGCCGTCGACGTAAGCGCGATGGATCGGCCGCGAATCCTCGGTCGCCTGCATGCCGACGACGTTCGCGTCCTGTCCGAGCGGTTCGACGGCGCCCATGGAGAATTCGCCGCCGGGGATCCAGGCCATGCCCTCGGGCGCGGCTGCGGGTGCAGGCTCGTCATTGGCCACCGTCGGCGCAAACGGCTCCGCGACCATCACCGCATCGGTGGCCGAAACCGCCGGCGCCTTGTCCTTGCGCAGCAGCAGGGCGAACGTAATGCCGGCGACCGCGCCGATCGCGATCAGCGCGATGCCGATCCGCTTGTCAGCGACTGCCATGCGTCACTCGAACGGGAAGACCCTGTTCCAGTCGTCCTTCATGCTGACGATCGTCCAGCCTCTTGTATTCGCCTCGTCGAGTCCCTTGTCGAGCGCGCCGATGTGCGACTTGCGATCGTAGGCCCACTCGCGCTTGCCGTCGGTGTGGTGAACGTACAGGCAGAGGCGCGCACCGCCCGCGTAACAAGTCCATTGAAGCATCTGCAGGTCGCCGTCCGAGTTGCCGAAGGCCGCGATCGGCCGCCGGCCGATGTGGCGCTGGATGCCGACGGGCTTGCCTTCCTTGTCGTCATTAAGGACGAGCGAGGACAGCTTGCGGAGGACGGGCTTGCCATCCTGCATCTCGAACTTCTGCCCGCCGGTAGAGCCGATGACTTGCTCCGGCGGGATGCCATAGACCTTTTCCGTCCAGGGGCGCATGAACTCGATCCCGCCGCCCGAGACGATGAAGGTCTTGAACCCGTTTGCACGCAGGTAAGTGAGCAACTCCAGCATCGGCTGGTAAACCATCTCGGTGAACGGCCGCCCGGTTTTCGGGTGCTTCGCGGTTGCGATCCAGTCGCTGACGAGGCGGCTGAATTCGTCGGTGGTCATGCCGGAGTGCGTGGCCGCGAGCAAGGCCGCGACCCCGGCTTCGCCACCGGCGGTGAGGCCGCGCGCGTCGCCCTTGATCAGCGAGGCGAAGGGCTCCTGCGTTTTCCATTCTGGATGCTGGGGCGCGAGCGCCTTGACCCGGTCCATGGTGAAGAAGATCTGGGTGTAGATCGGCTGTTCGGCCCAGAGCGTGCCGTCGTTGTCGAAGACCGCGATGCGCTCGGGAACTGGCACGAAGTCGGGCGAGCCTTCGCGCGTGACGCGCTCAACGAACTTCAGGATGGACTGTTTCGCCGCACCGTCATTCCAGGACGGCAGGGCGATCGGCGGCAAGAGCCGTCGAGGCGAATGCGAAAGTCAGGACGAGGATCGCGGCGGTGGCCGCGCGCGGGTGAGTCCAGTTCATGGGTCTGTCTCCAAAGACTTCGGGCCGCACCCGAGGGGCGTGCGGCCCGATTATCCACTTCCAAGGAAGCTTGAGCGAGGTCAGTTGTTCGCGGGCTTGCTCACCGCTTCCATCACGTGGTTGAGGTTGAAGCTGCCCGGCTTCTGGCGCGGCGGGAAATCCCTGAAGCTCTGCAGCCACTGCGCGACGTAGGCTCCCGCAGGCGCGATGAGGAACGCGCGGTCGATTCGCCAGGTGCCGTAGCCCATTCCCTCGTGGTCCGCCCGCTCGAACGGGTCGGCGCGGAGGTTAAACAGCTTGGGCAGTCGGAGCGTCACGAACGGCTCCTGCCAGACATCGAAGCCGTGCCCACGCTGTTCCATGAAGACCATCTTCCAGCTGTCGTAGCGCAGGGCGGCGACGTTGCCGTCGTCGGTCCAGTAGATGAACGACTTGCGTGGCCACTCCGCCTCGCCGCGGAACGCCGGGCCCGAGGTCGTAGCCGTCGAGATGCACCTTGTAGTTGCTGCCGCCGACGCCACGGCCCTTCTTGAGGTCTTCCACCGCCGACTTGTCGCCCGCGGCCGCCAGCAGCGTGGGCAGCATGTCTTCGTGCGCGCCGATGTCGTTGATGATGGTCCCCGGCTTGATGACGCCGGGCCAGCGGATGATGGCCGGGACGCGGTAGCCGCCCTCCCAGTTCGTGTTCTTCTCGCCGCGGAACATCGTCGTGCCGCCGTCGGGCCAGCTCATGACCTCGGCGCCGTTGTCGGTCGAGTACATGACGATGGTGTTCTGGTCGAGTCCGAGCTCCTTCAGCTTTGCGAGCACCTGCCCGACGTGCGCGTCGTGCTCGACCATGCCGTCCGGATAGACGCCGAGGCCGGTCTTGCCCACCGAGTCAGCCTTGAGGTGAGTCCAGATGTGCATGCGGGTCGAGTTCCACCAGATGAAGAACGGCTTGCCCGTCCTTCTTCGCCTTCTCCATGAAGGCAAGCGTCCTTTCGGTCACTTCGGTGTCGATCGTTTCCATCCGCTTGATCGTCAGCGGGCCGGTATCTTCGATGCGGCCGTCGGCAAAGCTGTGAATGACGCCACGCGGACCGAACTTCTTCTTGAACTCCGGGTTCTGCGGATAGTCCGGGTTTTCCGGCTCCTGTTCCGCATTCAGGTGGTAAAGGTTGCCGAAGAACTCGTCGAAGCCATGGGCCGTCGGCAGCATTTCGTCGCGGTCACCGAGGTGATTCTTGCCGAACTGTCCGGTCACATAGCCCTGCGCGCGCAGCAGCGTCGCGATCGTCGGGTCTTCCTTCCTCATGCCTTCCGGCGCGCCCGGCAGGCCGACCTTGGTGAGGCCGGTGCGGATCGGCGACTGGCCGGTGATGAAGGCCGCGCGCCCGGCGGTGCAGCTCTGCTGGCCGTACCAGTCGGTGAAGAGCGCGCCTTCCTTGGCGAGCGGAATCGATGTTGGGCGTCTTGTAGCCCATCACGCCCTGGTTGTAGGCGCTGATGTTGAAGCCGCCGATGTCGTCACCCCAGATGACGAGGATGTTGGGCTTGCTGCCCTGGGCGGCTGCCAGCAAGGGCATCGCGGCCAGCGCTGCCAAGACGGCGACGATTTTCACTTTTTTCATTTCGGACTCCCGTTCGGTGGCCGCAAGATTTGCATGAGCGCCGGCAGGATAATGTTTCTGGCGGGACAATTGTGCAGGAAAGTTTCTGGGATCTTTCGGGCCCGATGGACCCGAACAAGCGCCCTTCAACTTTCAAGACGGTAGCCGGCCTCGGCTCGCCCGGGAGTGACGAAGTGGTAGGTCCTTCGAGGGCGCGCGACATCCTGTCCAGCATTGGCTGGCTTGCGAAACAGCCGGAAGAATTCCAGGAGGAAGTGTTCAAGCGCGCGGTCCCGATGAAGTACGGCACCAACGACGTCATCTACCGGATCGCCGATCCGCCCGGCGGCATCTACGGCATCGTCGGCGGCGCGGTCGTGGCGAGCGTCGCCCCGCGGCATGCGGCCTCGCACCTCTTGCATTTGCTGACACCCGGCAGCTGGGTAGGGGAAGCCTCGTTCCTGAGTCGTGAACCGCGCCGCGTGGGACTGCATGCGGCGATCGACACGTCAGCCATCTACCTACCGCTCGACTCGATGGACCAGATGGCGGGCCGCGATCCGATGGCGACGCGCCGTTTCACGCAGATCGCGATGACCAACCTCGACATCGTTCTCCGGGCCTTCTACGACCTCCAGGATCCCGACGAACACCGGCGCATTGCGCGCGCGCTGCGGCGCATTGCCGCGATGGAAAACACGCCGATTCCACTCGCGCAGTCGGCGCTCGGGATGCTGGCCAATGCGTCCCGGAAGACGGTCAATGCCGCCCTGCGTCAATTTGTCGAAGGCCGGCTGGGTGAAGACGGCCTACCGCTCGGTCACGATCACGGACCTCAAGGCGCTCAGCCGCTACGCGGAAGGCGATGGCGACTAGCTGAGCGCCTTCGTGTACACGAAGAAGACGTCGTCCCGCTTCCAGCCGCAGGACTCGTAGAGCGACTGCCCGATCTTGTTGGTGTTGGCCGTGCTGAGCTCGAGCCGCGCAGCGCCGGCCTTCCGGCCATGCGCTTCGGCGGCCTCCATCAGGGCGCGGCCGGCGCCCGTGCCGCGCGCGGCGGGCGTGACGAAGAGGTCGTAGAGGACGAAGGTTCGCGCGGCGAGCACGGAGCAGAATGCGGGGTAGAGCTGGGTGAAGCCGACCAGTTCGGCCGGTTGCGTCCTCGGCGACGATGATGACGGATTCCTTGCGCTGAAACCTCTCGCCGATGTAACGCCGCGCGAGCGGCAGGTCGGCGGGCTTTTCGTAGAACTGGCGGTAGGCGTCGAAGAGCGGTGCGATCGCGTCGAGGTCCATTGCCTCGGCGTGACGCGTGGTGACCTTGGCCATGGCTGTCCCCTTTGCCCGGTAATTAGCGCTGCGGCAGCATCTTGTCCACCAGTTCATAGCCGCTGCGCTCGCCGTAACCGTGCTCGCGGTAGAAGGCGCGGGCGCGCTCGTTGCCGCGCCCGAGCTGGAGCGACACATTGGTGCACTTGCGCCGGATGAACTCGGCTTCCGCGATCTGCAGCAGTTTCGAGCCGATCTCGCGACCGCGGAATGAAGGAAGCACGAAGAGTTCGTCGATTTCCGCGGTCAGTCCAAGGTGCTCGAGGCTGAATACATAGACCGCGATCAGGTAGCCGACGCCATCGTGTCCCGCGCTCGCGATCCACGCGCTGCCGAGCGCAGGCTCGGCGAGCAGCCGTTCGAGTTCGGGCGTGACGCGCGCCGGGTCGAACCCGGCGATGTCCTCGAAGATCCAGTATTCCTCGACAAGTCGAAGCAGCGCCTGAATGTCGGGCGATCCTGCGGGGCGGATGACGACGTTCACGGCCGCTCCCACGCAGCGATCGGACCGCGCACGCGGCGGAACAACGGATGAGTCTTCATGGCCTTCATGCTGCGCGACCGGCGATACGCTGCGGAATCCCGGATGGCGAGCTTTCGCAACAGGTGGCCCCGCTCGTAGGCAAGCTGCCCGCTGGTCGCGACGATCGGGGCGACTGTCCGCAGCGGCCCGATCTTGCGCCGGTCGAATTCGTAACCTCGGACGGCCGCTTCCGCATGCACGGCCGCGAGATAGGCATTGATCGCGGCGCGCGGGGTGGCGTGGGCGCGAAAGCGCGCGAGCTGCGGATGATGGCGGTAACCGCGGGTCTTGCCGGACAACACGGCCTTCGCGAGCAGGGCCTCGCGCCACAGGGCGACGAGGCCTTTCGCGTCGAGATACCTCGGATGGAGCGTCCAGAGTCTCATCGTTTCTTCGGGAGCTTACGCTGCCACGCCGCCCGCAGGAGCGCCTGGACGTCCTCAGGCTTCGCCGCGTCGAGCGTGACCCTCAAGCCGACGATCTTCTTGCCCCAGCCGAGCTTCTGGTAGACGGCAGGATAGAGCGCGGTCATCCGGTCGCGATCCACTTCGTCGACGAAGACGTGGAGCAGGCCGCCCTCCAGCGGCGCGGTCGCGTAGATCCGGCCGCGCACCCGAAACGAGGTGTACTGATGGTGCGGCGATTCGGTCGAGCCGAGCAGCTTCATGGCCAGGTCGCGCACTTGCGGGAGCGTCATTGCCATAATGGGAGCGGAGGTGCCGCCATGTTCAGCAAAGTCGCGTTCACGATGTACCCGGTGCAGGACTGGAAGCGCGCACGGGCATTTTACGGCGAAACGCTCGGCCTCAAGATCGGGAGCAAGTCGCCGGACGGGGTCTGGACGGAGTACGACCTGCCCGGCGGGGGTTGCCTCGCGCTGTTCGGCACGAAGGACATGAAACCCCATGCGGATGCGGGCGCGAGCGTCGCCCTCGAGGTGGACGACCTCGACAAGGTCAATGCCGACCTGAAGGCGAAGGGTGTCCGGTACAAGGAGGACATGATCCATTCGCCGGTCTGCCGGATGTCGGTGATCTTCGATTCCGAGGGGAATTCCCTGATCCTGCACGAGCTCAAGAGGAAATGACCGTCAGGGCGTGAGCCGCTCCGCGACCATATAGATGAAGGTGCTGGTCGCCTGCGACGGCTCCGGATAGGTCCTTTCGGAAAAACCGAGGCGTCGATAGAGCGCGATGGCGCGCGGATTGCTCGCGATGACGAAGAGCGAGTAGGAATCGACTCCGAATTCTGCCGTGCCCCAGCGGGCCATCTCCCGGATGAGCGTCGTGCCATGACCGCGACCGCGAAGCAGTTGGAGACACCGCCACGCGGCCGAAATGGCAGCGCCCAACTCGTTCATAGCATTGGCCGAATGCGGCGAGTGCCCCCTCATCCGTGACCAGTGACCAGGTCGCGAGGCTCGAGAGCTTCGCGTCTTCGCGGAATGTCGCTTCCGTAAATGGAAAGCGGAAGTCGGGACCGCCCCAGGTGCGGAGCTCATCCGCGTTCCGGAACCAGGTCATCAGTTCCGGCAGTTGGGACTCGTCGAAGCGCTGAAACTTCATCCCGTGCGCAGCACGATGTCCCAGCGCGCAATCAGCGAGTCGGGCTCGAGTTCGTCCGTGGGCGGCAGGATTTTCGCCGTCGTCGCAGATACGTTCTTCCGCAGTCAGGCGACGGAAGATGAGGTCCCCGCCGTTTTCGGGCTCACCTGGAAAGTACATCTGCGTCACGAGCCGCGTGTTCCCGGCCGAGATGTTGAAATGGATATGCGGCGTGCGGATCGCGTCCGGATTCATCGGGCCGATCGGATAGGCAGCGGGCTTGATCGTCTTGAAGCGGTACTCGCCGTTGGCGTCGGTCGCCTGCACGCCGAAGCCCTGGAAATTCGGATCGAGTGGCGCGGGATTGACGTCCGCGGGATGTGCGTAGCGTCCGCGCGCATTGCATTGCCAGAGCTCGATCTTCGCGCCGGGCACCGGCTTGCCGTCCTGGTTCAGGACCCGGCCCATCACGTGGATGACCTTGCCCTCGGCGCGTCCGGCCCGGCCTTTCACGACCGTCAGGTCGGCATCGCTGTCGAGCGGCCGCGTGAGCGGATAGAAAGGCCCTTCCGTCTGTTTCGGGGTGAGCGTCGCCGCTGCCAGGACTTTTTGGAGCGGGGTCGCGGCTGCAAGGCCCCCGACCGCAATCGCGGCACCCAGGATTTCGCGGCGTGACGTGGTCAAGTCATTCGCTTTCATATACCCAACGCCCTCCGGCCATTGTTCGCTCAATCGGAATGGAAACCAGGCTCGAAGGATCTTCGGTGAGCGGATTGCGTCCGAGTACCACGAGGTCTGCGAGTTTCCCGGCTTCCAGCGAACCCTTCTCGTGTTCCTCGAACGAGGCATGGGCGCCGTGCAGCGTTCCGATCCTGAGCGCCTCCTCGACAGTCACTTTCTGGCGCGCGACCCCAGGTGTGGCCGGTGATGTCCGTCCTCGTCACCATCGATTGCAGCGCCATCATCGGCTCGAACGGTCCCGGCGGGTAATCCGAGGCCTGCGTGACCTTGATGCCGGCATCGAGGAAGCTCCGGTGCGCGAACATCCAGTTCAGCCGGTCCTCGCCGTATTCCTTCATCTTTTCGCCGTGAAAATAAACATAGGTCGCGAACGGCGTCGGGATGACCCCCAGCGCACGAATCCGCCGCACGAGGTCGTCATTGATGACCGTGCAATGCTCGATCCGGTAACGCGGATCGCGCCGCGGCATCTCGCGCTGGAGCCGCTCGTAGATTCCAAGGACGATGCCGATCCCGACATCGCCATTCGCGTGGATGCCGATCTGCCATCCCGCCTCATGCGCCTTCCGCGACGTCGCATACAGCTCTTCCTCGGAGGTCACGAGGATCCCGTAATCGTTTGGGCGGCCCACGTACGGCTGCGACAGGCGGGCGGTGCGTTCCGATATGGAACCGTCGCAGGTCATCTTCATGCCGCCGACTCGGACCCATTCGTCGCCGAGGCCCGTTTGCACGCCGGCGGCGAGCATCCGGTCGATGTGGTCCGATCCGATCATGCAGTAGATGCGCGTCAGCAAGTCGCCGGATTCGCGCGCATCCTGGTAAGCGCGCAGGTCGTCGGGGGAACCATAGGCATCGGTCGCGGAGGTGATGCCGGACTTCGCCAGCATGGCGGAGATGAGCTTGATTGCCTTGACGTCCTCGTCCCGGCTGTAGGTGCCGAACGCGGGAATCGCGGCGACGAACGGGTCCGTTGCGCGCTCCATGAGTCGCCCGGTGAGGCGACCCGACGCGTCGCGTCCGTACGCGCCGCCCTGCGGGTCGGAAGCAGTTTCGGGGATACCGATACGCGTGAACGCGATCGAATTGACGTAGGCGGTGTGGCCGCCGCGGTGCTCGATGTAAACGGGATGCCGCGGCGCGGCGGCATCGAGGTCTTCGCGCGTCAGGAAGCGGCGCTCCGCCGTCTTGGTGTCGTCGTACTTGAAGCCGGAGATCCATTCGCCCTCGGGCGTCTGGCTCGCGCGCTCGCGGATCGCAGCCTGGATCGCGGCGATGGAGCGCAGGTCGCAGTCCACGAAGCGGAGGTGACGCCGGCCCGCATAGGCGGGATGGGTGTGCGCGTCGATGAAACCGGGCACGACGGTCTTGCCTGCGACGTCGATCTTCTTCGTGCTGCTGGTTGCGAGACCGTCAATCTCGGCGTTGGTGCCGACGGCCAGGATGCGATCGCCCGCAATCGCGATGGCCTCGGCGCGCGGATTGCGGGCATCGACGGTGATGAAATTGCCGTTGTGCAGGATGAGATCCGCCTGCTGGCGCGACAGCGCGGCCAGCGCGCGGCCGGAAAATGGCGTCAGGGTCGCAAGTGCGCCCGCATCTCGCAGCAATCGACGTCGTGAAATCATTGGATTCTCTCTGCCCGGCCCTTGGCCTCGCCACCGCCTTCGACGGGCTCGCCATCCGGCCCGAATGCCTCGTAGTGAATGGTGGAAGTGAATGAGTTGCCATCGGGGGCCAGCGTGATGCGTTCGGTGAAGACGCCGCGCCCGGACGGAAGCCAGCCGGCGCCTTTGAGGAACTCATCGGGTGCTGACGGCGCGTTCGCGAAGTATTCGTACTTCGCCTCGAATTCGTTGGGTCCGACTTCGCGCCAGACGCCATAGGCAGGCGGAACCGGCGGCGCGCCGTCGTAATTGGACGACTCGGTCAAAGTGCCGCCCGCATTGAAGACGTACATGAACTCGAGATCCTTGATGGCCGCAAAAGCCCCGCTTTCGAACTGGAGCGATGACCGCCAGGCGCCTTCGAGGCTGGCCGCCTTTTCAGCCGGCGTCGGCGTGCAGCCAGGCAGTGACAGGAACGCGATGAAGAGGGTGAGCGACCGCAGCGTTCTCAGCCGAACCGTATTCATGGTTGCACGATAGCCTGAATCGAAGGCGGCGCGAACCTTGGCTTCAGGTTCGCCATTCCCAGACGGCTCCCGCATCCGGGTCAACGGCATCACCGACGTGGCGAAACCCGTGGCGCTGGAGAATCTTCGTCGAAGCGTTGTGTTCCGGCAACGTGAATGCCTTGAGCGTGATCTGCGGATCGCACTGCCGCGCAATTGCGATCAGGCCGGCTGCTGTCTTCGTCGCGTAACCCCGGCCTTCGTATTCCGGCAGCGTGTAGTAGGCGATCTCGACGCAATTGTCCTTTGGTGCGCCGACGAAAGCGCCGCCGCCTACCCCCTGGCCCGCATCGATGGCGACGTAACCGACCCAGGGTTCGACGTACCCGACGCGACGGTAGAGATCGGCGGTGGCGGCGCAATTCGCGACCAGGCCTTCGGGGACGACGGCAATCGGCGTTACCGGCGTGCCGTCGGCGTCGCAACGGACGAGCGAGAATTCCATCTGTTCCCCACGCAGGCGCAGCGTTTACAGGTGACCGAAAATCCTGGGCGCACTCTGCCACCGGTCATCGCGGCCGTCGACATAGGTGATCGGCGCCTTCGCGAGCTCCTCGTCGGAGACATCGTCCAGGCAATCCGAGATTCACGCCATACATCCTACCCATCGGCGTTTCTGTCCCGATGCCGAATGCCCGCACGCCGCATTGCCTGCAGAAGTAATGCTGGTTCTTCTTCGTGTTGAAGAGGTACTGGGTCAGTTCGGATTCGCCGGCCAGCAGGCGGAATCCTTCAGGCTTTGCGACGGCGGGCCAGAAGCGTGTCCGGCGGCATATGGAGCAATTGCAGCGATAGGTGCTTTGCGTAAGGTCGAGATCGGCCTCGAATCTGACCGCGCCGCAATGACAGCTCCCGTGATAAGTCTTCAGCATGGGCGGGAGGTCACTCGCTGACCCGCTCCTCTGCCGTGGTCGGCACGGCATCAATCGGTCCCTCGAATGCAATAAAGAGCACGCAGGGAGCGCCCTTGGCGCAGTGCGCCTTGTGAGGCAACTTGGCGGGGCCATAGGCATAGCTGCCCGCCTTTAGCGTCGCCGGTTCCTGGCCGTCGTAGGCAACCTGCATTTCTCCGGATATCAGCACCATCCTTTCGGCCGACGAGTGCCAATGGTGCGGGATCGTGAAGTCTGCCGGTACCTTGAACAGGACATCCGCATTGCTCTTCGCCGGATCGCCATGCAGTACCGCAATCTGGCAGCCCGCCGGGATGAAGGGCGGGCAGGGCCCCCACTGGAGTTGAGCGTCCTCGGCGCGTATCGCGAGCGCTCGTTCGGCGGCCGGTTGATCCGTCAATGCAACCGGTCCAGCCAGGAGGAATGAAACGGAAGCAATTGCTTGCAGGCACATTTTCATCGCGTTCTCTCCTCGGGTTTCACCATCGCATTTCAGTTTTGGAGCGTATTCTTGTGGATCCTGCCGTCTTTCATGATGACGAGCAGGTTGCGCGCGGGATCTTCCAACAGCTTGATATTGGCTATCGGGTCGCCGTCGACCAGGAGCAGGTCCGCGAGCGCGCCTTGCTCGACGACGCCGAGCTTCCCGGAATACGGACTCCGTTTCCCGGACAACGCCAACAGCTCGGCGTTGGTCCCCGTCGCCATCACGAGCACCTCGGCAGGCGTGTACCAGCGGATGAGCTTCGTCAGGAGTTCGCCGTGGCGCTGCGCCAGTCGCTGGGAAAAGAAGACATCGGTTCCCCACGCCGTCTTGATCTTGTACTTCTTCGCGAGCGTATAAGTCGTGTCCGTGCCCGCGAATACCTCCGTCGCCTTTTCGCGTTCGAACGAGCCTGGCGGGAATGCTTCCGCCAATTCGTCCGGCAATGCCTGCATGCTCAGCCAGATGCCTTTTTCGGCTATTAGCTTGGCGGTCGCTTCGTCCATCAGGTGGCCGTGTTCGATGCACTTCACGCCGGCGGCGATCGCGCGCTGGATGGAAACCGACGTGTAGGCATGCACCGTGACGTAGGTGCCCCAGTTTTCCGCGGCTTCTACAGCGGCTCGCAATTCTTCTTCGGTGAAGGTCGACGCATCGAGGGGACTGTGGGGAGACGCCACGCCGCCACCGGCTGTGAGCTTGATCTGCGATGCGCCCTGCATGAGCTGCTCACGCACGCGCACGCGAACCTCATCCGGGCTGTCGGCGATCATCGCGGCTCCGAACAGCTCCCCGCGGGACTGCGGAGCACCGAGGTGCGCGGGACTTCGATTGGCTGACGGAAGTCACCGTGGCCGCTCGTGATGGTGATGATTGCGCCGGACGGGTAGATACGCGGACCGACTACCGTGCCTTCGTCGATCGCGCGCTTGAGCCCGAACGACGGACCGCCCACGTCGCGCACCGTCGTGAACCCGCGCATCAAGGTTGCGGTCGCCTCGGCGCCCGCGACCAGGTTGAGATGACCGACGTCTCCCATGAGCATTGCCATGACCGTACGGCCGCACCATCATCGTGTGCCAGTGGTTGTCGATCAGGCCGGGCATGAGCGTGCGGCCGCCGCCGTCGATGAGCACGGTCGAAGTGCCCGGATCGGTGGGGATTGGATCCGCTGAGATGCGCTCGATCGTGTTGCCGCGGACGAGCACGTTGCTCGGACGCGAGAGTTCACCATTCTTGCCGTCGAATATCCGCACGTTCTGGAACAAGGTGACCAGCGCCGCCGGCGGCCGCGCCCTGCGCCTGGGCCGGCCGACCAGGGGCTGGCCAGTAGTGCCGCCAACGCAAGGGCCCAAAAACCTCCGTGTTTCAGCTTACGGCTCATGTGCAATCACCTTTGGTTTGTGCTGATGCATCGTAGACCCTGGAGCGAATTGAACCAACCGGAAATCGCAGGACATACTCATTGCAGCGTGGCGCCGTCGAACGTCATCGACATTTCGCGTCTTCCGCTCGGGCAGCACATGGCATCCCCGGCCTGCCAGAACATTTCCTCGAACCAGATCTTTCCATCCTCATCAATGCGGGTTGGCTTCACTAGCCGCTCGCCTTTTGCACCGGCACGCAGGTGCTGCGCGAGGTCCCAGCGGTCCGTTCCCCTCAGGAACAGGGCGATCCGCTGGGTAAAGTGATTCCCGTCGTCCGCTCCGACACCCTGGGTATAGGTAACGACCGCGTCAGGCTGGTCGTCGCCATTGACGTCGCCGAACACGACGTGGGTTACGTCGGACGAGGACCCGTTTTCGGTCAGGTACATCGCCGCCAGCAGCTCACTCATGATGGCCGCGGGCTGGGCCTCGTCAGCGTCAGTGTCGTCACCGTACGCTGCAATGACATATGCAGCACTCGCGAGGGCGGAGATTAAGAAGAAGAGTTTCCGCATGACTCCTGTCACTTGGGTTCAGCTAGGCCGCCACAACGAGACGAAATCCGGTGACTGAATTCGCGCAGGAGTTCAGCAGCGGGTTCTTCTGACGCCGGCCCCAGGTAAGAAACAGACTCACTGTGTCCATACACTACGATTCGCGCAACCTTGGGTGTGGGCGTGTCCTTGACGATTACGCCTTCGTGATTGGGCACCTCAAGAGTGATCTGCGGATCGGAAGACAACACCGAGACACCCGGCCAGCCAGCAATCGCGGCCACAACACATTGCTCCAGGCTCGATGTCTCATACCCTACGGTAGCGCTCCTGGACCAATACGTGATGTCGCGCCAGATCCACCTGATTGCCAGGAATGAAAAGATGCAGAAAGCCAGGGTCAGGAATATTCCGAAGAGCAGTCGCCACTTCGCGTCCGACATCGCATGGCGGACCATCAGGTCATCCGACCCGTGGACGTGCAGCACGATGGAATAACCACGCCGAGCCGGCAAACGACGCAACGAAGAAGCCATTCAACATCGAAAGCTCCAGCGGCCCACTCCAGGGTCGTCCCATTCCGGACACCAGCGCAATGAGGGCGACGGAGGCCTGCGCGAGCGCCATTGCAAACAATGTACGCGCCATCCCCTGAGGCCGGAAACGCGAGAGCAGCGAACCGACGATGCCGACGGCCAGCACGCCGAAGTACATGCGATTGGCGGGATCGCCATCTCTCCCGATGATTCCGACACCCAGGCTCAGCCAGACGAGGAAGAGCGCTGCGGCAATTGCGATGCCGAGGGCGAGGCGGTAAGGCGCCGTGCTCTCCACTTTGCTTCCTAGAGCGGCAATGCCGGAATCCGGAATACGCCGATGGCGATCAGCAACAGCAGCGGCTTGTGGGGCGCTCGGAGCTCTCCGCGCCGCCAGGTGTTGAGGCGCGAGATCTTTGCCAGGACGCTTTCTAGCGGAGACGCCATGCGTCCCTACTTTGGGCGGGACTGCAACTCGAGGACGTTCCCTTCTGGATCGGTCACATACACCCACGTCAATCTCGCACCGGCCGCGTTCGTCAACGTGACTACCTCGCCCAGTGGCTGTCCGCCAGCTGCCAGCACCGCTTCACGAGCGGCTGACACATCATCCACTACAAACGCAATGTGCCCGAAGCCCGGTCGATTGACTGCAACCCCGGGTTTCTCCTTCAGGATGTTGTAGTTGAAGATCTCGAGAGTGGGACCATCAGGCCCGTGCCCTGGCAAGCGCAAATGCTCGCCGCGCAGGTGTGCGCCGGGAATTCCGGTGCCTCGTTCGAGGTCTTGCCCTTTGAAGTCGCGCTCCGGAGGAACCGGTGTGCAACCAAACTGCTCCTGATAGAAGCGCGATAGCGCCTTCCAGTCATTGGCGATCAGGTTGGTATGCCCGTATCTTGCGCCCGCGATCATCGCAGTGCCCTCGATCTTTGTTCCACATTCCTGCTGAGACCCGATCATCACGCAGTTCGCCACCAGGTTTCAATCTGGCACCGCAATGCGAGCATTCCAGCGGGTTCAAGTCGACTCCGCGTCGATACGAGATTCCGCCGCCACCTGCCTTGAAGGAGCTGGTCATCGGGATCTCGTTGCAATTCGGGCAGCGGTAGTGCGTCAGTATTCCGCGTATCAGAAAGATGATGGACCCCGCGGCCAGGAAGAAGCAGACCATCATGAATGTGAACTCGCCCTGACTCAGTGCGCGATCTTTGCCGCCCGGCGTGAATAGAAACGTCAGGATTGCGATGACGCCGATCAGCAGCCACCACCTGACCGCGCGCCAGGTCCGTGAGCGGCGTTCGCGAAACTGCCCGGATGCGTCAGGGACGTTCACAGGAATGTCCTTCCACGTGCCATCGCGCTGCCGCACGGACTTGGTGGAAGAACCGTGCACGAATACCTCGGTACCGGATGCATGGTTCACGAACTCGAGCAAGTGCGGGGCGAGCCAGTAGCTGGAATCCAGTGAGTCAAAGTAGACGTTCATGGCGTAGTCCGATGAGAGTGCGCCGATGACGATAACCTTGCTTTCGGATGGCGTTGTCTCCCCGTAAACATTGCCAATCATTTCCGCGATGCCGATGCGTTCCGTTTCGGGGGTACGGAGGATTCGCACGTTATCGCCGAATGAAATGTTGACGGTCACGACATGGCTTGCATGGAGCGGCATCCATTACCCGCTCTCGCTCACTGCGAGTGAGCACCTTTGGCGGTACTACGGGCGTTCCCCGATCTGCGTCAAAAAACGGAGTGCTCTTGTAGCTGCCATCGACACGTGCGCGGATCAGCGAACCCAAGAACCCAAGAATTGATGTGACGGTGCTCATCGGCATTGTCTTTGGCTTGCCGTTGGCACTCTTTGTGTTTACGCGCATGCGGACGGGGCCGAAGGAACCGTCGAGGGTTCTCGACGGATCATTCAGGCAAGTGTGGATGAGGCCCACATGGGACATCTTGAAGTCACGCGGCGTGTTGCCTATGGGAGTGTTGCAGCACTTTGCATACCAACGCAGCATGCCGGTCTCCGTAAGCGACATGCAGGCAAGCGCTTCGATGCCATGGGTGAATGTGACGTACTTGGGCAGGGTTGCAATGACGTCCGTTCCGCCCATCTCGTCCAGGACGTCGGCGGTCGGTCCGAGGAAATGCGCAAAAGCCTGGCAGTCTTTGCAATAGCACACGCCCCGGCTCACCTTTTCCGGGTGGTTAACGACGCCCCTCAAGGTTCCGCACTGGCACCGCAAAGGATGATTCATGACGGAAGAAGTCTGCGCGCCTGCGGCGTGCTCGCGCAATCCTGTTGACCGCTCCAACGTGCGATAGAATGCTCCTCCACGTCGAATTGACCCAAACTGACCCCGCCCTCATGGACGAGGTTTTTGACGGCAATGGAGGAATCATGAGCGACGACATGCCGGATTTTTCGAACGTCAAATCGGGATCTAGCTCCACCGCCACGAAGATCTACGTCGTGGTGCCGGGCGACAGCCTGTCGAAGATCGCCAAGCGAGAGTACGGCAGCGCCAAAGAGTGGAACCGGATCTTCGAGGCCAACAAGGACATACTCAAGGATCCAGACAAGATCTACCCGGGCCAGGAGCTCAAAATCCCGCCGAAGTGATCCCGCGGAATCCGACGAAAGGAATGAGAACGATGAAGACGAATATCTTTTTCACGCTGCTCGTCTCGACCACTTTGGCGCTCGCCGCCTGCGGCAAGAAAGCCGAGCCGACCGCCCCGGTGCCGGCGCCCGCACCAGCACCTGCTCCGGCCCCGGCACCGGTAGGCATCGTTGTCTCGACCGTCACCGCCGGCAGCGCGATCGATGCCGACAAGAGGGTCACGGTCGCAACCGATGCCTTCACCAAGGCCGACACCATGTACGTCTCGGTCGACACGACCGGGAGTGGCACCGCCCAGCTCGACGCGAAGTGGACCTATCGCAAGGGTGACAAGGTCGCCGTGGTGAAGGAAGACAGCATGACCATCAACACCACCGGCCCTGCGACCCACGAGTTCCACGTGAGCAAGCCCGACGGTTGGCCCGCCGGGGACTACGAGGTCGAATTATTGCTGGACGGCACGCCCATCGGCTCGAAGCATCTCACGGTGAAGTAACTTGGCGCCCGGGCCTCCCGGCCGCATTCGACCGGGAGGCTCTGCATCAGTTCTTGGAGAATGCCGTCCATACGGCTGCACCGACCACCAAAATGAGCATCAATACGGTCGGTACAAAGGTGAGCGCAAACCCGGTTGCCCGAGACGGCGCACCGCCGTGATAGCCGCGCGCAAACAGCACGCGGCCGCATAAGAAGAGAACAACCGCGGCTGGTATTGTCGACATCCAGGAAACGGGCATCAGGATTGCCCACGCCAAATGCGTTAGCACTGCCAGCACCGTCTGTTCCAGCGTGTTTTGGAGCGTGGCTTGCAGAATGTTCGCGCGCTCTGTGCCAACGGTCAGTCCGCCGCCGTCGATATCCTTCGGACTGAAAAATCGATGGTGTGCAAGCGACGCAATGGATATGGCCAGCCAAAGCGCCAAGAAGGCGTCTGCCCTGAGCGCGAAGGCAATGCGTTCCCCGACCGCGGCTTCCGGCGACAGCAACACCGGACCTGCAAGCATCGTACCTACGATCACGACAAGCGTTATCGTGACGCCGACGATGATCCCTCTTAGGACGCCGCGCTGTTTGACAGCGTGGTCCATTACCGACGAACCTCTCACGTACCGCTCCAACGCATTGTTAGGCGTCACTGCCCTTTCGAAGACAACGTTTGCCTGGAACCTAGTTGGCAACCTTGGTCCAGCCAACAGCCAAACCGTTCTCAACTTCCATGCCGACACCTTTAGCACCGACCTTGCCATCTACGATCCACGACACGTCGTAGAAGTCACCGGTCTTTTCGATGACGAGGTCGTACTCATCCGAGAACTCGCCATTTTCGAAGAAATAGCGAACGTGGTAGCGTCCGGCAAAACCCTCCATGGGCCCTCCGGTTGCCTCCCCCGGGCCACTGTAAGTATTTGCGTAGTTCCATCGCGCCTTCAGGGTGCCCGGCGCATCACTCTTCGTATACAGAACGAAGCCGACATTCACGAGCTCCGGCGCCTCTGTAGCTAACGAAAGCGGCGCGAAGCACGAGGCTAAAAGGAAGCCCGTCAGCGATGCTGTGGTCAGCAATTTCCTAAACATGACGTTCCTTTATGCGCGCAACGAATTTCAAGTGATGCCTAACGTCCGCGTTGAACGGGCCGGGCAGGGCGCGCTCGCTCATCCAGTTCACGGACCGCTCCAACGCATAGTTAGGCGTCTCCGCCACGATCGGTAAGACTCTTTTCAAGATCGATGTACAGTTCGGAAAAGCCTGCGGTGCAATAAAGGTGCCTCGCGCCCTCGTTCTCGGCGAGCACGCAAACTCTCAGCCACTTTGCACCCTGGTCTCGAGCGTATGTCTCCGCCCTAGCTATTAGCTCCCGGCCGATTCCACGACGTCGGAATGCCGCCCGCACTACAAGGTCAGCAAGATACGCATACTCCAAATCGCCATCATCGAGCGAATCACTGCGTACTTTGGCCAAAACTGTTGCATATCCCGCGATGCTACCCGTTTCGTCAGCAACAAAAATCCTGCCGTGGCACTCGGCACATTTCAACAGCGCATCCGAAACACAAGCATTCGCAATCTCGTCGCCGGTAGGCTTTCGGCGGTCGATTTGGCGCTCAAAATCTTGGAGTTCGACCAAGCACGCGCGGAGACCGTCGAAATCTGCTTCGCGGTTAAACTCTCTGACAACCATGAGGAGACGCCTAACTACAATTGGATATGAAAACTCACATGATCTTTTACGTCATTTTTGGCTATTAATCACCGGACTTGGTCATAAGTCATTGTCTGCCTTGGCAGCGCCTGACATATAACAGCGGCGCTGGACTGGCTCTTGACGTTCAACATGCTGCGGCGACAAATTCGGAATTCGACCCGTGCCGTGGTCAGCGGGATCCCTCAGCGCATCCTCAGCCGAGTCCGGCCGCAGCATCCTGCAGCCATTCATACAGATACTGTGCGGCCGAGCGATCGACGATGCATTCGAAGCGCTCGAAGCTTGCGCGCCGGAGGACGACAGGCATTTGCGCAAGCCGCGTGCGAGTGCAGGAGCTAGTGTGGAAGTTGGTGAGGGAAAGATCGATGCCGCAGCCTCGGGCAAGGAGGGCGGTTGATAGCGCACCCTCCACGGTAATTGTCACGAACGCATCGGACTGATCCGTCACGACGAACGATCGCCGGCCACAGGCCTTTCTGACGGCCTGCAGCACGTCGGTTGCGTCATGCAGCGACGATTGCAGCAGCCAGGTGTCGGGCGCGATGCGAAGCACAACGGGGTCCGCGCCGGTCCAGCAATTGGCGGTGATTGGCAAGGGGCGACCGGCAACGCGGATGTCGCTCACGGTGCCGAGCGAGCGCGCGCCGACTTGCAACTGCAGCGTGACGCGCTGCGGCGGTATCGAGAGCCGCAGCGCGTCCGAGAACACGCGACCGCCCGAAGCGAGGCCCGACTGGGGGAGCAGCGATTTGATTGTTTCAGGCATGGAGTCGCTTGCCCTCCGGATCGAAAAACGCGGCATCGACGACGGTCGCCGTTGCGCGCTTGTCGAGATCATGGACCGTGAGGGTCTCTCCGAGTCTTGCGCGACCGCCGCGCAGGAGAGCGAGCGCAATGGGTCGCCCGAGCGCGGGTGACACCGCGGCAGACGTGACCCAGCCGTCGCTGCCCTCACCCGTTCCCTGCCAGCGAAGGTGTGCGCCGGGCAGGAGTACGCTTGCGTCCTCCGCCGTCAGGCCGACGAGCTGCAGGCGATCGGCCCTCAGGTTGTCGCGGCGCGAAAGCGACCGCTTGCCGATGAAATCGGCCTTCTTGCGATTTGCAGTTTCACCCCAGCCGACGTCAGCCGGTGCCGTCGTGCCATCGGTATCCACGCCTACGTGCAGGAATCCTTTCTCGAGCCGCAGCAGCAACACGGTTTCGATGCCGTAGGGTGTCACGCCAAGGCCCGCGCCAGCCGCGAGCAACTCACGCCAGAGAGCCGCACCGTATCGCGCCGGCACATTGATCTCGTAGCCGAGCTCGCCGGAGAAGCTCACGCGATACAGGCGCGTGGCAACACCCGCGAACCGTCCCTTGGCAAAGTGCATGTGCGGCAGCGACTTCGCGTCGATTTCGATGTCGATCTCGAATCGGCAGAGAAGCTCTCGCGCGCGCGGTCCGGCGACGGCGATGGTCGCCCATTGCGTCGTCACCGGGGTGACGAAGACCTGGAGATCGGGCCATTCGCATTGCCGCCATTCCTCGAGCCAATTGGCGATGCGCGATGCCCCGCCGCTCGTCGTCGTGATCAGGAAGTGGTCGCGCGCGAGCCGGGCAATGGTGCCGTCGTCGATGATGACGCCATTCTCATTGAGCATCAGGCCGTAGCGGACACGGCCCTCCGCGAGCTTCGCGACAGTGTTGATGTAGAAGCGGTCCACGAATCGGGCCGCATCCGGCCCGCGGATCTCGATCTTGCCGAGCGGTGAAGCGTCGAATATCCCGACGCCCGCGCGGACTGCCGCAGCCTCCCGCTGCACGGCCTGCTGGACGCTTTCTCCACTGCGTGGATAACAGGCCGGCCGCATCCAGCCACCGGCTTCCCACCAATGGGCACCGAGGCTCTCATGCTCGGCGTGCGCCGGTAGCAGGCGCCGCGGAGCATAGCGTTCACCGGTCTGGCGTCCGGCAAGCGCACCGAGCGTCACCGGCGTGAAGGGCGGGCGAAATGTGGTCGTGCCGAGCTGCGCGGGATCACGCTCCGTCATGCCGGCGACGGTCAGGAGCGCATTGATGTTGCTGGTCTTGCCTTGGTCGGCCGCCATGCCGCAGGTCGTGTAGCGCTTCAGGTGTTCGATGTGGCCGAAACCCTCCGCAATCGCAATCTCGGCGTCCGCGACGGTGACGTCATGCAGGAAGTCGAGCCACTGGCGATCGCTCCGGCCTTCGGCCGGCCGCGCGAGTGCACCGACGCGGGCCGCAACGGGCGGCTCTTCCACAACGGGCAGCGGGACGAGCAAATCCGTCGAGCGGCCGGCCTGTTCAAGCACCTGCCTTGCAGCTCGTACGGCATCCGCGAAGCTGTCTTCGAGCGTGATGCGCCCGGCCACTGCGCCGGCCGTCAGCAGCCCGGAGCGGGTGCCGCTCGGCAGGAATGCCTGGCGCAACTCGTCGAATGCGACTGGCGCGCGGGCGTGTGAATGCAGGTGCACCGCGGGCGCCCAGCCGCCGGACACGCCGAGCGCATCGCAGGGGATTTCCTCGCCGTTATGCAAGAGCACGCCGCGGAGCTCCGGCCGGCCGAGTGCTTTCACGACCGTCGTCGCGGCGCGCACTTCCACGCCCTGAGCCCGCAACCAACCGGCGAGTTGCGGCGGCACTTCCGCGCGGCTATCGACGAGCAGTTGCACCGGGACGCTGGCCGCGACGAGATCGAGCGCCGCGAGATAGGCGGAATCGTTGTTGGTTGCGAAGACGATGTGCCGGCCGGCCGCGACCGCGTAGCGGTTCACGTACTGGCGGATCGCGCCCGCGAGCATGATGCCCGGCCGATCGTTGTAGTCGAAGATAAGCGGCTGCTCGATCGCGCCCGTCGCGAGCAGCGTCTGCTTCGCGTGCACGCGCCAGTAGCGCTGGCGGATCAATGGAGCGTCGTCCTGAAGGTCCAGTCGTTGGAGGAGCCCCGCGGTGCCGTGATCGTAGAGCCCGAAAGCGGTCGTCGAGGTCAGGAGCGTCACGTTGCGGGAGGTCGCGAGTTCCCCGAGCACGCTCGTGAACCAGACGGCGACGGGCGCGCCATTGATGAGCGAGTTGGTGGCGAGGAGGCGGCCGCCCCATTCGAAGTCCTGTTCGGCGAGCAGGACCGTCAGTCCCGCGCGGGCGGCGATCTGCGCCGCGAGGAGTCCTGAGGGCCCGCCGCCGACGACCAGGAGATCGCAGTGCGCGTTGACCGCGTCATAGCGCGCGGGATCAGGCTCGCGGGGCGGTTTTGCGATGCCAGCTGTCCTGCGGATGAACTTTTCGTAGAAGTCCCAGGACGGCCACTTGAAAGTCTTGTGATAGAAGGCTGCGTGCCAGAGCGGCGCGGTCGCATCGAGCACGCGCGCGAAATCGAAGTTGATCGAGGGCCAGGCATTCTGGGCGCGTACTTCCAGACCCTCGCGCACCGGAATCACGGTCGCGCGCGCGGAGGGCTCGAGTTCGGCACCGCGGCCGAGCGTCACGAACGCATTCGGTTCCTCGACGCCGATCGAGAGAATGCCGCGCGGCCGGTGGAGCTTCATGCCACGGCCGACGATCTTGATGTCGTTGGCGAGAAGGGCGGAGGCGATCGTGTCGCCTGCGTAGGCTTCGAGCGGGCGGCCGTTCCAGCGGATCGTGACCGGTTGTGAGCGGTTGATGTGCCCGCCGCTGTCGAGGCGATAGCCCATCAGTGCGCGACCCCGGAAGCAGCGCCCTCGTCCACGAGCGCGCCGCTGGTGAAACGCTCGAGCCCGAATGCAGTGATCAGCTCGTGCGGCTGGCCGTTCGCGATCGTCCAGGCCATGGTCTCGCCGCCCGCGGGAATCGCCTTGTAGCCGCCGGTTCCCCAGCCCGCGCTGACGAAGAGTCCGTCGACGGGCGTGAGCCCCATGATGGGGCTGGTGTCGGGCGAGATGTCGGCAATGCCGGCCCACTGCCGCAGCACGCGCAGGCGGCTCAGGCAGGGGAAGAGTTCGATCGCAGCCTGTGCGTTCGCCTCGAACACCGGCAGGCCGCCGCGTTGCGCATAGGAATTGAAGATGTCGGCGCCGCCGCCGATGACGACCTCGCCGCGGCCGGTCTGGCTCACGTAAACGTGAATCGACGCCGACATCACGACGGTGTCGATGAGTGGCTTGACCGGCTCGGTCACCATCGCCTGCAGGCAGGTGCTGTGGACCGGAAGCTCGATGCCGGCCTTGCGCGCGAGCACGCTGGAATGGCCGGCAACGGCGATGCACACGCGCGGCGCGGCGACCGGGCCCTGCGTCGTTTCGACGCCCCTCACGCGGCTGCCCTCGATCGTGAAGCCGGTGACTTCGCAGCCCTGCACGATATCGACGCCAAGCGATCCCGCGGCCCGCGCGAAGGCCCAGACGACCGCGTCATGCCGCGATATGCCGCCGCGCCATTGCACGGCCGCGCCCTCGACCGGAAAGCGGCAATCGATCTTCAGCATGGGTTCGAGCTTGCGAAGCTCGTCGATGGTGAGCATCTCGGCGTCCACGCCATTCATGCGGATGGCATTGACCGTGCGGCGCATGATCTCCATCTCGTGCGGGCTGTGCGCGAGGCTCACCTTGCCGCGCTGGCTCAGCATGATGTTGTAGTTCAGCTCGCGGGAAAGCCCTTCGTAGAGCCGGAGCGAGCGGTCGAAGAACTTCGAGCTGACGAGGTGGTAGTAGTCCGAGCGCACGACCTGCGTGTTGCGGCCGGAGTTGCCCTGGCCGATCGCGCCGCGCTCGAGCACGGCGACGTTGCGCATGCCGTGGTTCTTCGCGAGGAAATAGGCGGTCGCGAGGCCGTGACCGCCGCCGCCGACGATGATCGCGTCATAGGCCTTCTTGAGGGCCGGCTGGTGCAGCACGCGCGGCCACGGCCGACGGCGATTGACCGCATGCCGGGCGAGAGCCAAGAATGAATAGCGTTGCATCGTGCGACCCGGTGGAATGATAGAGCATGCTCAGGATCGAATGCCCGTGGTGCGGATTGCGTGACGAGCCGGAGTTCAGCTACGGCGGCGAGTCGCACATCGCGCGGCCAAAGCCGGCTTGCAGCGACGAGGAATGGGCGCGCTACCTGTTCTTTCGCGAGAACCCGAAGGGGCAGCACGCCGAGCGCTGGTGCCACAGCTTCGGCTGCGGCCAGTGGTTCAACGTGCTCCGGGACACCGTGACGCACGACATCGTCGCGACCTACCCGATGGGCGAGCCGCGGCCGGCGTAGTAAAAGGGGACAGTCACTTTTAAAGGGGACAGTCACCTTTAGAGTGACCCAGGCCGCAACTCCGGGGTCCTGTTGCTAAAGGTGACTGTCCCCTTTAAAGGTGAGCGTCCCCTTCAATTCCCGCCGCGTCAGCCGTGTCCGGCCGAAGACGCGCAGTTCGCCTTCCTTGCTGTAGACCTCGTCGGTGACTTCGAGGGCGTCGCCCGTGAGCCGGTAGCTGCTGCGCCCGCGCTCGATCGCCTCGGCACCCCAGTCGATCGTCATCGTTTCTCCCTCCACGCGCCCCGAAAGGGGGAAGCTGACGCCGCGCGAGTCGAACCAGGTGCCGGCGATCGCGCCGTCCTTGTCGACCCGGTAGTAGGCCTGCGCCTTGAAGTCCCAGCTCTTGCCGTCGCTCCCCGTCATGCGATTTTCCATGTTCAACCGCATGAACTGGCCGTCGAGCACCGCCTCCCAGCCCATGCGGATGTCCGCGGCCATGGCGCTCACTTCGCCCGTGCCTTGCCAGTTACCGGAGAGCCGGTCAAAAAACGCCTTCGTCGCGGCTTCGTCGGCCTGGGCGACGGACCCGGCGAGCGAAAGCAGAAAAGCCAGTGATCGCGCGCTTCATTTCGGCGCTCCCGAAGGCTGGTAGACGCTGAGGACATGCCCGTCGGGATCGAGAAAATCCGCGGACAGGCCGCCATCCGGCGTTTCGCTGACCGGCATCACGATCTCGACCCCTTTGGCCGCCAGCGATTCGACGACCTCGTAGATGCCGGCCGTGAGCCGGAACACGACGATCGGCGTGCGGCCCGCGGGCTCGTCGCGCCGGATGAAGACCAGTTCGACCGAGCCCGCGGTTGCGAGCGCGAACGGGCCGTCGTGTCCTTCGACCGTGCGCGGCTCGAGGCCGAGCGCATCGCGATACCAGGCGACCGACCGCGCGAGATCGCGCACGAAGAACACGACGGCGCCGACGCTGGGATTCCGAAGCATGGCAATGATCTCCTGGGAGCCTGCTGCCTAGTTGCCGCGGCCCGCGGAATTGTGAGGTCAGCGCGAGCGGATGGCGAGCAGGTGGCCGTCCGGATCGTGGGTCCCAATGCCCGGAGCGGCGCGTAGGTGATGCAGCAGCGCCCGGCGGATGAGGCCGAGGTCGAGCCGCGCCGCGCCGGCGCGCCGCGGCTCGGAATAGGCGAGGGCGATGGCTTCCCGCCGAAGCGGCTCGGGCAACTCGCCGAGCGCCCGTCGAAGCGCGGTCAGGCGCTGCCGGAATGCCGGCGGCTTGAGGCCGAGCGCGTACTGGATCTCGTCCGCATTCAGGCCGAAGAGGGCGAGCACGGCAACTCGACGGCAGCCCTCCGTCAGCCGGCCCAGGATTTCATCGCGCGCGTCGTCGGCCAGGGCCGGGGCGACTTCAGTCGGCTGCTCCGCGGCCCAGCGCGCTTCGCGGCGACGGCGGCGGGACTCCCCGCGCGCCGTCTCGGCCGCAAGGTTCCGGAGCGTCCCGGCAAGCCAGGCGCGATCGGAATCACAGGAGAAATCAAAGCGGCCGGCCTGCACGCCCGCGACCAGCCCTTCGTGAAGCAGATCGGCGGCATCGGCGGCGCTGCGTGCATGCCGCCGCGCGAGCGCGAGACAGCGGCGGTACTCGGCAAGCGTCATGCGCGCCGGTCGTTCCGGCGTTTCTTCTCGTACATGGCGCGATCGGCCCGCGACAGCAGCTGGTCCAGCGGGGTGTCGGACTTGCAGGGCAGTTCCTCGATGCCGACGCTCATGGAAAGCCGCAGCGAGGGGGCTGCCCGCGAGTTGTACTGGTCGATGGCGGCCTGCAGGCGGTCGCCGACGGCGCTTGCGCCGTCGTGTTCGTCGAGCAGCGCAAAAACGGCGAACTCGTCTCCCCCGACGCGCCCGAGCACGTCGCTTTCGCGGAACACGTGATTCAGGACATTGGCCGCGTCGGAGATCATCGCGTCGCCGGCGGCGTGCCCGCGCGTGTCGTTGATTCTCTTCAGTCCGTCGAGGTCGATGAAGACGAGCGCGCACTTGGCCTGGGTGCGACGCGCCATGCGAAGCGCCTGGTCCGCGAGCAGGAGGAAGCCGCGGCGATTGCGAAGGCCGGTCAGCTCGTCCGAGAGCGCAAGCTGCTCCATCTCGAGGCTGAGGGTCCGGAACTCTTTTTCGGTCTGGCGATGGCCGGTGACCGCGGCAGCGAGCGTCAGCCCCATGATCGCCGTGAGCCCGATGAATGCCTGCAGTTGCAGCAGCGATTCATTCGTCCTTTCGGGACCGAAGGGCCCCATGCCGTTCGCGGTCGCCGCAACCGCGATCACGGAAATGAGGCACACGCCGAGCGCAACGGCGTTCGGCCGGAACCGGCACGCGATCCACACGAGGCAGGGCAAAGGCAGGAATGTCAGCGGGCTCGCTGGCCCCTGGGTGGGGAGGGGCGCGGCGAAGACGACAGTGCTTGCGATCGCGAGCAGCGCAAACGACGCAATGGCTTCGACCAGCCGCAGGGGAGTGCCGCCGATGTGCAGCGACTGGCGCCAGGTCAGGAAGACAGGTGCGAAGACGACCATTCCGATCAGGTCGCCAAGCCACCAGGTATGCCAGGAGTCCGCGTAATCCGAAGCGCTGAGGATTCCCGCAAACAGGAGGGTGCTCGCGCCCCAGGTCGGGGCGATGAGGCAGCCGGCGGCCACGATGCAGGTAAACATCAGCGTCGCGCGCCCGGATTCGAAGAGCGTCGGGACACCGACCCAGCGTTGCAGGGCGAATGTCACCGCGAGCGCCTGGAGCGTGGAACCGGTGGCGATGCTGGCCGCCGTCCAGAGACTCGTCAGGTCGACGTCGGCGGTCGCGGCCGTCATTGAGACTGCGACATTGACCAGCAAGGAGCCGATCCAGACGCCGGGCCAGATGCGCAGTCCCCAGAGGAGCAGCGCCGCGAGTGCGATACCCGAGGGCGGCCAGACCGCGGTGGCGTAGCCAGGCGGAATGGCCAGCGAAAGGCCGACGATCCCCGTGAGCGAGTAGCCCGCTGACAGGATGACGATTCGAATGAGGCGATCGGTTATCAGCGAGTCTGAAATGGGCAACAGTCTCCTGACGAGCCAGACGCATTCCCTGCAGCCATCCAAATACCCGGAAGCCGGCGGTTTGGCAAAAAAACTACGTCGGTCGGGGCCGACCTAGGGTGACCTCAAAGGGGGCGTTCCCCTTTGAAGGTTAGCGTCCCCTTCATTTCCGAGATCGTGGTGCTAAAGGGGAACGTCCCCTTTGAAGCCGGAGGAAGCCGAGGCCCAACAGGAGCAAGAGCAGCCCCAGGCTATCCCCGCCGCCGCCACGATTGGGGGGTGGCGGAGGCGGAGGGGCGGGGGCGGAGGCGGAGGCGGAGGCGTCACGGCTCGGCACTCGGCTTCGGTCGCAGGGGCGGCCGCGCCCGCCTGGGGTGCAATGAAAGGCTTGAACGAGCAGTCGGCACCGCCGCCGTCGCCTGCCGTGCCGTTCGTATTCTCATAACGCAGCCAGGCGCCGCTGCCCCAGTCCACCGCGCTCGCGGGATCGCCGTCGAGCGCCATCTGGGCGAGGTCCTGCGTGTCGAGGAAAAGCACGGCGGGAGTCGCCGCCGTCACGGCAATCGTGGCCGGCAGCGTGAAGTCCACGGCGAACGCGTCGTTGCCGTAGCGGAGAAATCCCGCCGGCGCGCCGCCGACCGCCCCGAGCCAGGTGCCGGTTCCACCGAGCGACACGTCCTGGCCCGTGAGCGAGGGGATCTCGAGCGTCACAGTCCCGACCGCGGCGCCCGGGCTCTGGCCGGCGTAGGGCACGACGGCGCCGGCGGAATTTCGGATCCGCATCGGCTTGTTGAAGGCGACCCACAGGCGATAACTGCCGCCGGGAACGAGCGCTTCGTTCACCTCCACCGTGAGCGCGCGCGTGGTTGCGGAATCCATCTCCCAGCGCGCGCGGTAGACGACGCCATTGCCCGTCGTCTCGCGGATTTCGGCGGCGATGGCCGCGGGCGGGCCGCTCTGGCGATAGAAGCCAAGCAGGTACTGGCGCGCGACGTCGTCGCGCATGCGCGCCGCCTCGGCCATCGGCAGGATGAACCCGCTGTGGCCGTGCGACGCGAGGCCGCCATAGTCCTGGCCGCCGAGCGCGGGCTCGAGCTCCATCGTCCAGCTCGGGATCTGGAGTTCGAACGCGAAGTGATCCGCGGTGGTGCCGATGCCCTGCGAGCCCGGCGGGTCGGGAGCGAACACGTAATCACGGTTCGACGCTGCGGCCATCCGGCTTGCGAGCGCATCCGTGATGGCATTCAGTCGCGCGTTCTGCGGCAAGGGTGCAAAGTAAACCTCGCCGAAGGAATGCGTGTCGCTGAAGAGCCGCAGCCGCGATGCGGGTCCCAGCGTTGCGGCTTGTTGCAGTGCGAGCAGTTCCGGCTCGGTGTCAGGTACCGAGCCGCGGTGGACGAGGCTCGTGACGAGCGTGCTGCTGCGGTCATACAGCCCGAAACCCTGCGAGGAATTGCGGTTGAGGTCGATGCCCCAGAAATTGTCGGCGATCGTGCCGATGTCCGAATCGATCGCGCCCTGGGTCACGGGGTTGCGCAGGTTCTTGCGCCGCATGCGGCCCTCGCGCGGCTGCTCGCGATCCGCGGTGGTGGACGCGGGATAGAGCTGCGTCTGGATGAAGCCGTCGACATTGTTGACGGGCACGAGGACGGTATTCAGGTTCTCGACGAGGTACTGGCCGAAGCCGGCGTCTGCCTTCAGGACGACAAGCGTCTCGAAGAGCCCGGTGACGGCCTCGGGCGACTGCCACTCGCGTGCATGGATGCCGCCGTTCACGAGCACGGCACCTTCCGCGAATCCCTCGGCGGTCGTCGCATTCGGGTCGCCGATGATATAGGCCCAGATCTCGCGGCCGGCGAGCGTCTGGCCGACGGCCTGGCCCGCGACCTCGTCGTGCAGTGTCAGCAGCGACTGGTGGCGGGCAAAGAGGGAGGCGTAGTCGCGAAAGCCGGCCACCGGTGTCATGGACGCGACCGGCACGGGCGGTGGATAGCCGAGCGCGATGTTCGTGCCGAAGTTGTCGTTCTCCGTGTAGGTGAAGAGCACGTCGCCGCAGCCCGGCTCGAAGGGATTGGTGATTTCGCCATTGCCGTCGAACACGCAGGCGGCGCCTGCCGGAAAGGCGGCGAAAGACAGGGCTGCGATGCCGGCCGCGCGAATCAGCGTTCGAGCCACTGGCTCACTTCCTGCCGTAGCGCCGCCGATCCCTGTTTCGAGGCGGCGAAGTCTCCGAGCGCCTCGCGCGATGTGGGACCCGCCTCGAGCCGCAGGGCGAGCACGACGAGGCGCCGCGATTGCTCCGATTCGGCTTCCTCGAGCCGGCGGGCGAGCTCGGCGGTCACCGCGGGGTCGTGGAGCGACGCGAGCGCCGCAGCGGCCGAAGGCCCGGTCTCCGGATCGGCGAGCGCATCGAAGAGGAACTCGCGCGCCGCGGCATTGCCCTTTGCAAGCCGCCCGATCTCGAGCATCGCGGCGGAGGCGATTTCCTGGCGCTGGCTTGCAATGGCAAGCCGGCCGAAAGCCGCCTGGGGATCGAGCGCGCGCGTGGCCGCGGGGATTGCCGCCAGCGCGACCGGCGCATCCGCATGGCCGATCACGAGGTCGAAGAGCACGATGTCGGCCAGCCTTGCGGCAACGATCAGGGCGAGCTCATCCACGCGCCGCCCGCGGCCGATCGCATCCACGATCGCGCCGCGCTGCGCGACAAGCTGCGCTGGCGTCGCGGACTTGAAGGCGTCGGCGATGCCGGCGCGGACGGGGTCTCGCTCGATGGGGCCCGGGCGGGCCGCGAATCGCTCGACCGCTGAAGTGCGCGCGGCCGCGAGGTCCGCCTCGGCGGCGCCGCGGGCGGCGTTCCGCTCCCAGATGCGGAGCACGAAACGCGCCGTTGCACCGGCGTCATATAAAGGTGTCGCCCGATCGCCGTGATCGGGATCGACTCGGATGTACACGGTAGGGAGCCGGGCGGCGAGGCGGAGGACCGATTCGCGCGCCCCCGGTGTCGGCTCGAGTGCGGCAAGCGCGTGCAGCCCGCGGTCGAGCAGCCATTCCTGCGCGACGTCGGAAAGCGTGCGGTCATTCGCGATGACGTCGAGGCGCGTGGCGAGATCGGTTGCTCGTCCGCTAGCGGCGAGCGCGCCGAGTTCGGCGTCGAGGGTTGCGATCGAAGGATTCGCGATGGCCTGTCGCGCATGCGCCGGGTCCACGACGCGCGCGGCGTGGGCGCCCGTCCCGGCGAGCCCGAGGGCGAGCGCAAGCACTACGCTACGAGCGAGTCCGCCTCCCATGGGGGAGTTGGACCGGTGCGGCTGGGCCGCGGTTCCTCAGCTGCCCGGGGCCCCCGGCGCCGACGCGACAGCGGGCTGCCCGTTCAGCAGGTCCTTCCACGTGAGTTCATGGCCCTTGCGCTTGCCTTTCGGCACGAGCTTCAGGCCCTCGGGCGAGATCGTGAGCGTGTACAGCTCTTCGTTCACGGGAAGTTCGCGTCTCAGGGGTTTCTCGAGCTTCGTTGCCATGATTTCTGACCGCCTAGGTGACAATTGGATGGCTTGTAGATGCGGTATATCACCGTTATGCGCGGAGCCGCAAATCGCTCCGGTACAATCCGCGCATGCCCCTGACCGTCGTCATCCTGGCTGCCGGCCAGGGCAAGCGCATGGCGAGCGACCTGCCGAAGGTGCTCCAGCCACTGGCGGGACGGCCGCTTCTTGCACACGTCGTGGACACCGCGCGCATGCTGAAGCCCGCTGCGATCCACGTCGTGCATGGTCATGGCGCCGAGCGCGTGCGCGCGGCGATCGCGGGACCGGATATCCGCTGGGCACTGCAGGCCGAGCAGAAAGGCACGGGACACGCGGTCGTCCAGGCCATGCCCGGGATTCCCGATGACCACACCGTGCTCGTGCTTTACGGCGACGTGCCGCTGATCCGCGCGGCGACGCTCACGGATCTGGTGGCGCGCGTGGGTCCGGCCTCGCTTGCGCTCCTGTCCGCCCGCCTCGATGACCCCTCGGGCTACGGGCGCGTGGTCCGCGACCACGCGGGCCGCGTCGTGCGCATCGTCGAGCACAAGGACGCGAACCACAAGGAACGGGCCATACCGGAGATCAACACCGGCGTGCTCGCCGCTCCCGCGGGGAAGCTCCGCGCCTGGCTGGGGGCGCTGAAGGTCGACAACGCGCAGGGGGAGTATTATCTGACTGACTGCATCGGCGCCGCCGTGCGCGAGGGTTGTGCGGTCGAAGCCGTCATCGTCGAGGCGGCTGCGGAGGTCCAGGGGGTGAACGACAAGGTCCAGCTCGCGGAGGTCGAGGCGACGCATCGCCGCGACCGCGCGACGGAACTGATGCGCGCGGGCGTCACCGTCATCGATCCTGCGCGGCTCGACATCCGCGGCGAGGTGAGTTGCGGGCGTGACGTCGTGCTCGACGTCAACGTGATCCTCGCGGGCAAGGTGAGGCTCGGGAACCGCGTGAAGATCGGTGCCGGCTGCTCGCTCTCGGATTGCGAGATCGGCGACGACAGCGAGGTGCGGGTCAACAGCCTCATCGAGGGTTCCGTGACCGGCGCGGGCTGCGTCATTGGCCCGTTCGCGCGGCTGAGGCCGGGCACGCGCCTCGCCGATGGCGTGCACATCGGCAACTTCGTCGAGGTCAAGAACAGCGAGATCGGCGCCGGCAGCAAGGCGAACCACCTGAGCTATGTCGGCGACACGACGATGGGATCGAAGGTCAACGTCGGGGCGGGGACCGTGACCTGCAACTACGACGGCGCGAGCAAGCATCGCACGACGATCGGCGACGGCGCATTCATCGGCTCGGGCACGATGCTCGTCGCGCCGGTGGCGGTCGGGGAAGGAGCGACGATCGGCGCCGGCTCGACGATCACGAAGCCCGCGCCGGCGGGCAAGCTGACGGTCGAGCGCAGCCGCCAGCAGACGATCGAGGACTGGAAACGGCCGGAGAAGAAACCGGGCTAGAGGCACCATGAGTTCCGCGTTCACGCTGGAACCGCGCGAAGGCTACCTGTACGTGCATCTCGCGAACGGCTTCGAGATGACCCCGGAAAGCATGGCCCGGATCTGGACGGCGATCAGCGAGGCCTGTTTGACTCATGGATTGCGGCGCGTGCTCGCCGAGGGCGACAGCGTCCGGCGCCGCCTTACGCCGATGGACTCGTTCGACCACGCGGGGCTTGCGGCTCGGCTCCTGCCGGGACTATCGGTCGCCTGCTGTTTCCGCGGCTTCACCCCGGACGACCAGACCCGGTTTTTCCGCACGGCGGCCATGAATCGCGGCGTCCGGACCGAGTTTTTCCAGGATCTGGACTCAGCTCTCACATGGCTCGGGGCCGGGAATCCGCCATTGGAATAGAATGCCGGGACCATGTGCGGAATCGTCGGAGCCGTTGCCGACCGGGACGTCGTCCCGATCCTGATCGAGGGCCTGAGGCGCCTCGAATACCGGGGATATGACTCGGCGGGCGTCGCCGTGCTGAACGGCGGCTCGGAAGTCTCGCGCCTGCGCGCCGTCGGCAAGGTGTCCAAGCTTTCGGAGGCGCTGGCCGCCCACCCGACGTCGGGCCACCTCGGCATCGCCCACACGCGCTGGGCGACGCACGGCGTGCCGAACGAGCGGAACGCCCACCCGCACGTGTCGCGCGACGGCGTCGCGATCGTGCACAACGGCATCATCGAGAACCACGAACAGCTGCACGAGGAGCTCGAGAAGCTCGGCTACGAGTTCACCTCGGACACCGACACCGAGGTGATCGCCCACCGCATCCACCATCACCTCGGCAGCACGAAGGACCTCTTCAAGGCGGTGCAGAAGACCGTTGCCGAACTTCGCGGCGCGTATTCGCTGGCGGTGATGTGGGGCCAGGACCCCGATTGCATCGTGCTCGCGCGCGCCGGCTGCCCGGCCCTGATCGGCATCGGCGACAAGGAGAATTTCGTCGCATCGGACATCGCGGCGCTCCTGCCGGTGACGCGCAAGTTCATCATCCTCGAGGAGGGCGACGTCGCCTGCATCCGCCGGAATAGCATCGAGATCGTCGATTCGAACGGCCGGGCGGTCGAGCGCAAGCCCTACATCTCGGAGCAGAGCGCCCAGGCCGCCGAGCGCGGCGCATACGCGCACTTCATGCTCAAGGAAATCCACGAGCAGCCGCGCGCGGTTGCGCAGACGCTGCAGGAGCGTGTCGCGGGCGGGCGCCTGCTGTCGCAGGCCTTCGGCCCGGCGGCCACGGAGGTCTTCAAGCGCACGACCTCGGTGCACATCGTCGCCTGTGGCACGAGCTACCACGCGGGCATCGTCGCCCGGTATTTCATCGAGCAGCTCTGCCGTGTGCCCTGCCGGGTCGAGATCGCTAGCGAATTCCGTTACCGCGACCCGGTGGTCCCGGCGAATTCGCTGTTCGTCTCGATCTCCCAGTCGGGCGAGACGGCGGACACGCTCGCGGCGCTGCGGCTCGCACGCAAGGCCGGTTTCCTCTCGACGCTTGCGATCTGCAACGTGCCGGAAAGCTCGCTGGTGCGGGAATCCGAGCTCGTGCTGCTGACGCGCGCCGGCCCGGAGATCGGCGTCGCATCGACCAAGGCGTTCACGACCCAGCTCGCCGCGCTCGGCATGCTGGTCGTCGCGATCGGCAAGCACCATGGCCTGCCGCCGGAGCGCGAGAAGACCCTCGTGCAGCGTCTGCTCGAGCTGCCGGCCATGCTCGAGCAGACGCTCGCGCTCGATCCGGTCGTGAAGGCGCTCGCGAGGAAGATCGAGCCGAAGAACCATGCGCTCTTCCTCGGCCGCGGGGCCATGTTCCCGATCGCGATGGAAGGCGCGCTGAAGCTCAAGGAAATTTCCTACATCCACGCAGAAGCGTATGCGGCGGGCGAGCTGAAGCACGGGCCGCTCGCGCTCGTGGACGCCGACATGCCGGTCATCGCGGTCGCGCCGAACAACGACCTGCTCGAGAAAGTGAAGTCGAACCTGCAGGAGGTCCGCGCGCGCGGCGGCATGCTGTACGTCTTCGCCGACCCGGATTCCGGCATCGAGCCGTCGGACGGCGTGGAGGTGATCACGATGCCGCGGCACGTGAGCTACTTCCAGGCACCGGCGGTCTACACGCTCCCGCTCCAGCTGCTCGCCTATCACACCGCCGTGCTGAAGGGCACGGACGTCGACCAGCCCCGCAACCTCGCGAAGAGCGTCACGGTCGAATGATTTGAAGGGGACGCTAACCTTCGGCGTCCGCCAGCCTTGACGCGCCGCCTTGCGCCGAAGGTTAGCGTCCCCTTCAAATCATTCGACGCCGGCTTCTATCAGCGTTACTACCGCGATCCGCAGAGCCGCGTGGCGACTCGCGCGGATGCGATCCGGCTCGGGCGTTTCATCTGCGCCTACACGGCCTACCTCGGCTTCACGGTGAAACGAGTGCTCGATGCCGGCTGCGGGCTCGGTCACCTGCGGGGACCGGTGCGCGAGTACTTCCCGCGCGCCCGTTACATCGGGATCGAGACGAGCGATTACCTCTGCCGGCGCTACGGCTGGGTGCAGAAAAGCATCGCGGCCTACGCGCCGGAAGCGCCCTTCGATCTCGTGCTCTGCCATGACGTCCTGCAGTACCTGCCCGATCGCGAGGCGGTGCGGGCGCTCGGCAACCTCGCCAGGCTTTGCCGCGGCGCGCTCTATTTCAGCGTGCTGACGACGGAAGACTGGCGGCGGAATGCCGATCGCGCGCGGACGGATTCCGGGGTGCGGCTGCGCCCCGTCGACTGGTACAAGGCCCGACTCGCGAGGCATTTTCGCCCCCTGGGCGGGGGTTTATTGGTCCGTCGCGGCTACCAGCCGCTGCTCTGGGAGCTGGAGCGGCCCTGGGCGGCGGCCACGGCCCTGCGCAAGCCCCGTCGCCGGCCGAATTGATCTAGAATCGGCGCCAGTTTTCAGGGTCCGACGCGGACCGACAACCTGGGAGAGATCGACGATGTCCCTCAATCATTCGGGCCTGCGTGCCCTCGGTACCGCCGCCGTGGCGGCTTTCGCGCTCGCCGCCTGCGGCGGTGGAACGGGCAGCGCCAACGACGAGCTGCCGCTCATTCGCGCGAACCTGTCAGTCAAGGCGGTCTCGCAGGGCGGAATCTGCGAAAACGTCCCGGTCCGCATGACGCCGAAGGAATTCATCGGCAAGGCGAACAAGTACGCCAACAACCGCATGATGGTCGCGGAAGTCACGATGACGGGGCCGACCGACGAGAACGGCGCGCCGATGTGCAACGGCACGGGCAACACCCTGCCGCTTGCGCCGGGCAACTGGGAATTCAGCGCACCGCTCGCCTCGGGCACCGCGACCTGCCTGCGGAACATCCAGTCCGACGGCGATCTCGCGATCAGCTTCGTCGATGGCGTCGAGGGTTGCGGCGGCGTGGCCGCGGCGCTTGCGCCGGCCGATCCGCTGGCACCGCCCGCCGAAGGCGAAGTGCCGGCCGAGGGTGACGCGCCCGCCGCGCCCCCCGCGAACTGACCTCGCGGTCATTCCGAACAAGGGCCGGCACGGGCAACCGTGCCGGCTTTTGCATCTGTGCCGAGCCCCATTCCTTTCTACATTCCGCCGTTCCTCGCCGTCGCCGGCCGCATCGCGCCGAAAGCCGCCGCGCGGATCGTTGCCGACATGATCGCGCGGCCGCGCGGCCGGAATCCGACCCAGGCCTGGGAGCTCGCGACCGGAACGGTCGGCCGCGCGGTGGAATTGCGGACCGGGCTGCATGCGCAGAGCTGGGGCGAGGTCGGCCCGCTGGTGCTCGCGCTGCACGGCTGGCGCGGGCGCACGACGCAATTCCGTCCGCTCGCCGCGGCGCTCCTGGCGCGCGGGATCCGGACGCTCGCGATCGACCTGCCGGGTCACGGCGTGTCGGTCGGCGACAGCGCGACTCCGCGCCAGATCGGCGAGATGCTGGCCGAGATCGAGCGCATCGTGGGGCCGGTGTACGCCGCGATCGGGCATTCCTTCGGCGGCGCCGCGATCGGCGCAGGGCTCGTCTACGGTTTCCGCCCGAAGCGGCTCGTGATCGTCTCGAGCCCGACGCGCGTGAGCCGGATTCCGCTATTCATCGCGAAATCCGCAGGCCTGCCGCCGCCCGCGATGAAGGAATTCGTGAAGCTGCTCGACGAGCACGCCGGGCGCCCGTCCGCGGAGCTCGATCTCGTGTCGACCGCGCCCCCGAGCGGAATCCCGGCGCTCCTCATACATGACCTGAAGGACGCGGTGATTCCCTACGTCGAGGCGGAGGCGCTCGCCAATGCCTGGCCCGGGCTCCGGGTGATGACGACTACCGGCAAGGGCCATCGCGACATCCTGTCGGCGCCCGAGGTGCTGAGGACCATCGTCGAGTTCGTGGATACCGCGCCGCGCTGAATTCGCGCCGCGCGGGTCTCAGGGCTTGCTGGCCGTCTTCGCCGCCGCGACTTCCGGCGCCACCGTGATCCGCAGTCGCCCGTAGGGCGAGGCCGGCAACACCGACTCGCCGCGCCGCTCGATCCAGGCGAGTGCCTCGGGCGACAGCATGTCGCCCTCGCGTCGCTCGTCCGGCGTCGCGCCGAGCAGGACGGCCGGAGTGAATACGACCAGGTACTTGCTCTTGCGCTCGGCCGGGTCGATGCCGAGGGAAACCGCGAGCCCGGCCTCGCCGCCGACCGTTGCCAGCGCCGGCTCCAGCCGCAGGTTCTCGAGTCCGGTCATGTGCACGACGATGAACGTGTCGTCGAGCAGCGCGACGACCGGATAGAAGACGCCGGCCTTGTCACCGCCGTTCTTGTCGAAGAATGTCTTCACGCGAATGCGGTAGGGCGCGGTCTCGGCCGGCAGCTCGAAAGCGGCAAAGGGGCTGAGCCCGCTCTGGAAGTCGAACACCGGGCTCGAGTCGTCGACGACCGTGTCCGCGTTTCCCTGCTGCGGCAAAGCGTTGAACTGAAAGCCGGACGGATCGTCGCAGCAAGCCGTCGCTTTGGCGTAGGTGGCGAGACGCGCCTCCGTGGTCGCCGGGTACGATGACTTCGGCGCCTGCGACGCGCAGGCGGCCAGGGACATCGCCGCGATCGCCGTGAGGAACTGTGTCTGGAATCCGCATCGAATCGTCAGGCTAGCACGATTTCCGCCCCGGTCGCCGTGATCGGCGCCGGGCTCGCCGGCATTTCGTGCGCGCGCCGCCTGCGCGATGCGGGAATACCGGTCCGCGTGTTCGAGACGCAGCGTTCGCCGGGCGGGCGCCTCGCCACGCGCCGCTTTGCCGTCGCGAGCTTCGATCACGGGGCGCAGTACCTGACGGCGACCGACGCGGTATTCCGCGGCCTGCTCGAGTCTGCGGAGTCCGCCGGCGCGGCGGCACGATGGAATCCTGCCTGGCCGGGTAACGGCGATCGGGACCGCGAGCTCTGGGTGGGGAATCCAGGCATGACGTCGCTCCCGCGATTCCTGTCCCAGGACCTCGACGTCGAATACGGCGCGCGCATCCTTCGGCTCGAGCGCAGCCGCCATGGCTGGGCGCTCCTGGACGACCGCGGATCGGCGCATACGGATTTCAGAGCGGTCGTGCTTGCACTGCCCGCGCCGGCCGCCCTGCCGCTGGCCGGTCCGCACACGCCCCTCGCTGCGAGCGCGAGGCCCGTGCCGATGGGGCCCTGCTGGACGGTGCTCGTCGCATTCGACTCTCCGCTCGATGGCGTGCCGGATGCCGGTTTGCCCGGCGACGCGATGCTCGGCTGGTTTGCGCGGAACGGCTCGAAGCCCGGCCGCGACGCGCCCGATGCCTGGGTGCTGCACGCCACGGCGGACTGGAGCCGCATCGAGTTCGACCAGCCGGCCCGGAACGTGCAGCGCGCCTTGCTGGACCGGTTTTCGGAACTGGTCGGGCGGGCGTTGCCGAGGACTGTCCTGTCGGACGCACATCGCTGGCGCAATGCGCGCGTCGAAATCCCGCTCGGCGAACCGTACCTGTTCGACGCCGGTGCGGGCATCGGATTCTGCGGCGACTGGTGCCTCGGTGCGCGCGCGGAGGCGGCCTGGCTGTCCGGCGATGCGTTGGGCGCGGAACTTTGTGAGGAACAGAGGGCAACGGGCTCCGGTAAGATACGCGGCAGCAGATGAACGTGCCGCGTCAATTGTTTTTCCTGGCCGTCGCGCCGGCGCTGTGGCTTGCAGCCTGCGCGGGCGATGCGCCGGCCAGGCCGGAGTCCGACAGCATGCAGAAGCCCGCGCCGGTGCCGCCCGTCGCCGCCGTCCGGCCCCATGTCGTCGAAGCGCCCGGCGGCAAGCGCACGGACGAGTATTACTGGCTGCGCGACGACACGCGTTCCGACAAGGCCGTGCTCGGCTACCTCGAGGCCGAGAATGCCTACAAGGCGGCAATGACCGCCCACACGAAGCCGCTCGAGGAGCGCGTGTACGGCGAGATCATCGCGCGCATCAAGCAGGACGACTCGACGGTGCCCTATCACCTGCGTGGCCACTGGTACTTCACGCGCTTCGAGACCGGCAAGGAATATCCGATCTACGCGCGCAAGGCCGGCACGCTGGATGCGCCCGAGCAGCTGATGCTCGACGCCAACGCCCTCGCCGAAGGCCACGGTTTCTACCAGGTCGGCGCGAGGGCGATCGCCCCGGACAACCGGCTCCTCGCCTACGTCGAGGATACCGTCGGCCGGCGGCAGTACACGCTGCGATTCAAGGACCTCGCGACCGGCGAGACGCTGCCGGATCGCATCGAGAACGTCGGCCCGGACCTCGCGTGGACGGCCGACAGCAAGAGCATCCTGTACATGGAGAAGCACCCGGAAACGCTTCTCGAGTACCGCGTGCGGCGGCACATCCTAGGCACCGATCCGTCGACTGATGCGCTCGTTTACGAGCAGGACGACGAGAGTTTCTACACCAGCGTCGCCCTCAGCAAGGACGAGCGCTACATCCTGATTTCCGCGCAGAGCACGGTTTCGACGGAGTGGCGCTATGCCCGCGCTGACGACCCGGCGCTCGAGTTCAAGGTGTTCCTGCCGCGCGAGCGCGACCACGAGTACCACGTCGAGCATCTCGACGGCCGCTGGATCATCCGCAGCAACTGGCAGGCGCCGAACTTCCGGCTGATGGAGGCGACCGTCGGCGAGGAGGGCGATCGCGCGAACTGGCGGGAGCTGATCGCGCACCGCGACGACGCCTTCCTGCACCGCTTCGACGTGTTCAAGGACTTCCTCGCAGTCGAGGAGCGCTCGGGCGCCATGCGCAAGATCCGCATCCGGCCGTGGAATGGCGGCAAGGACTTCTTCATCGCGGCGGACGAGGCGGCGTACACGGCAAGCCTCGGGCAGAACCCCGAGATCGACACGAACATCGTGCGCTACGAGTACACCTCGCTGACGACGCCGGCCACCGTGTACGACTACGACATCCTCACCGGCGAGCGCCGCCTCATGAAGCGCACGCCGGTGCTCGGGGACTTCGATCCCGCGAACTACCGCACCGAGCTCGTCTGGGCGCCGGCGCGGGACGGCGCGCTGATCCCGGTGTCGCTCGTCTACCGCCTCGGCTTCAGCAAGGACGGCACCGCGCCGCTGCTCCAGTACGGGTACGGCTCCTACGGAGCGACGATGGACCCGGGGTTCTCCATCTCGCGGCTGTCATTGCTCGACCGGGGCTTCGTGTTCGCGCTCGCGCACGTCCGCGGCGGCCAGGAGATGGGCCGGCGCTGGTACGAGGACGGCAAGCTCCTCAACAAGAAGAATACGCTTCACGGACTTCATCGACGTCACGCGCTTCCTGGTCAAGGAGGGCTATGCCGACCCGAAGCGCGTCTCCGCGATGGGCGGGAGCGCCGGCGGACTGCTGATGGGCGCGGTCGCAAACATGGCGCCGGGCGACTACCGGGCGATCGTCGCGCAGGTGCCGTTCGTCGACGTCGTGACGACGATGCTCGACGAGAGCATTCCGCTCACGACCAACGAGTTCGACGAATGGGGCAACCCGAAGAAGCAGGAATACTACGACTACATGCTGTCGTACTCGCCCTACGACAATGTCGCGCGCCAGGATTACCCGGCGATGCTCGTGACAACCGGGCTGCAGGACAGCCAGGTCCAGTACTTCGAGCCGGCGAAGTGGGTCGCGCGGCTGCGCGCGCACAAGACGGATTCGAACCCGCTTCTCTATCGCACGACGATGGAAGCCGGACACGGCGGCAAGTCGGGCCGTTTCCAGCGCTTCCACGAGGTCGCCGAGGAGTACGCCTTCATCCTCGACCAGTCCGGCGTCACGGAGTGACCGGCCGATGAACCTCGGTCGCATCGAGCAGGTCGCGATCCCTGTCCGCGACCTGGCGCGCGCGACGGCCTTCTACCGCGACACGCTCGGCATGAAGCTGCTGTTCGAGGTTCCGCTCGCAGCTCGCGTTCTTCGACTGTGAAGGCGTCCGGCTCGCGCTTTCGACGTCCTCCGACCCGATGTACGATCCGCCGGGGTCGATCGTCTATTACCGGGTGACGGACATCGAGGCGTCGCACGCCGAGCTCGAGGGACTCGGCGTCGAGTTCCTGCAGGGCCCGCACAAGATCGCGGAACTCGGCACGTCGAGGTCTGGATGGCTTTCTTCGAGGACACCGAGGGCAACACGCTCGCGATCACGACCGAAAAGCCGGTTGCGCGGCATGACGGCCCGTTCGATCGTCGAAAGTAGCCTTTCACGCGCGGTCGACGTGCGGCCGGCGGAGGTCAGCGGACTGCTCGCCGCATTCGGCTATCACTTCCTGCTGTTTACCGCGTACTACATCCTGCGGCCGATCCGCGACAGCATGGGCGTCACCGGGCGGCGTCGAGAATCTCGACGACCTGTTCGGCTGGACGCTGTCGGCATGCTGGTCGCGGTGCCGGTCTTCGGCTGGATCAGCGGGCGCTTCCGGCGCGCGTTTTCCTGCCGTGGATCTACCTCTTCTTTGTCGCCCAGCTCCTCGGGTTCTGGCTGATGTTCCGGCGCAGGAGGACGACGCCGCGACGGCGCGGGTGTTCTTCGTCTGGGTCAGCGTCTTCAACCTGTTCGTGATCTCCGTCTTCTGGAGCTTCATGGCCGACCTGTTCGACACGGACCAGGGCAAGCGGCTGTTTGCGTTCATCACGGCGGGCGCGAGCGTCGGCGGCCATGACCGGATCCGCGATCACGGGCTTTCTCGCCAAGTCGGTGGGTGACGTCAACCTGCTGCTGGTCTCGGCGGCCATGCTCGCCTCGACGATCCTGCCTGATGCGCTTCCTGCTCGGCTGGAGCGCGGCGCGGTCGAGCCGCGGGGAGCGGATCGAGGAGCGGCCGATCGGCGGCAATCCCTTCGCCGGGCTCACGCTCGTGCTCTCGTCGCGCTACCTCGGCGGAATCGCGGCCTTCGTCTTCCTGATGGCGGCCGTGAACACGTTCCTGTACCTGCAGCAGGCGGGTTGCTCGAGATCCACTACCCGGACCGAGCGGCGCGCACCGCATTCCTCGGGCGCATCGAGCTCGGCATGAGCATCATCACGCTGCTGCTCCAGTTGTTCGCCGTCGGCAGCTGACGAAGCGCGCGGGCTCGCCACGATGATCGTGTCGGTGCCGCTGTTCGTGGTCGCGGGCTTCCTGCTGATCGCCGCCTCGCCGACGCTCGCGACGCTGGTCGGCGTCTTCATCTCGCGTCGCGTCGGCCAGTACGCCATCGTCCGGCCCTGCCGCGAGATGCTCTACACGACGGTCGACCGCGAGTCGAAGTACAAGGCGAAGAACGTCAACGACACGCTCGTGTACCGGACCAGCGACTTCGTCGTCGCCAAGGGGCACGACGCGATCGTCTCGGCGTTCTCGGCGAGCCTGTCGGGGATTGCGTCGTGGGCGCGGGGGTCGCGGCGCTGTGGGCGCTCGTCGCGTTCCTGCTCGGTCGCGCGCACGAGCGCATGGCCGGTGCCGAAGCTCGTTGAAGGCATCGAAGGGGACGCACCCCTTCAGTGCGAAGCGAGACGGAACGTAGAAGCTGACGGCGGCTGAAGGGGTGCGTCCCCTTCGATGCCGCTGATTACTGCTCGAGCTGGAAGCGCAGGCGCGTTTCGACGCGCTGCTCGACGACCGCGCCGTTGACGACGCGCGGCTCATAGCGCCAGCGCCTGACGGCATCCGTGGCCGCGCGGTCGAAGACGCCCGCCGGCTCGGCAGGCGCGCACGCCGCGTCGCGCGTCGTGCCGTCCTTGGTCACGGTGAATTCCAGGTCCACCCAGCCCTCGGTCTCGCGCTCGCGTGCGCGCGGCGGGGTAGGTCGGCGCGATGAAGAAGGTCCGGCTCATCTCGTTCTCGGGCAGGACCGCGGGCGGCGCCTTCGCGGCGGCCGCGACGGGGGTCGGAGGGCGCACGATGCGCAGCGACATGATCTTCGCCGAGAGTTCCGAGACTTCGGCGGCGGGCGCGCCGGCGTCGGCGCCGCGCGCAGGTAGCGCCTCGGCGCGGTCCGCGCTTGTGGCGGCGATCGCGGTGCGAGATCTCGGCGAGCGCGCGGTTGGCGAGGAGCGCGCTCGTATCCGCGAGCCCGTCGAAGTCTGGATCGGCGGCGCGCAGCAGGTCGACGTAGTGGCTGGCGGAGTCGCTCTTGGGCTCGATCAGGCGGCCCTGCGCGATGCGCTGGTTGGCGAGGATGAGCAGCTTGGAGTTGTCGGCCGGATGTTGTCGATGCGGGCCGCGTCGATGTCCGCGCGCATCGTCGCAATCTGGGTCGCGGTCGACGTCGAGGTCCATGGCGCTCTGCAGCCAGCGGTTCGCGTCGTCGAGCCGGTTTTCGCGGATCGACTTCTGCACGTTGCTCTGCAGCAGGATCGCGAGCGCGGCGATCGAGCTCGCGCACGCCCGGGTCGGCGGGATCGAGGCTGCGCGCGCGAGATCAGGTAGCCGTGCGCGCTGTCCTTGCCGAGGAGCTGGTTGGTGCGCATGCGCTCGTTCGCGAGCTGCACGAAGGCCTGCACCCGCACCGACGGGCAGCTGGTCCGCCGCCGGCGATTCGATCGGCCGGCCGAGCGTGTCGACGGCGCGGACCGGCTGCCCGGACTGCCCCTGCAACGCGCGCTCGCGCTCGAGCTGGCTGACGAAGAACTCGAGGCGCGGGTGATCGGGGCGCACCGAGCGCACGGCGTCGACCGCGCTCGCGAGACGGTCGATGTCCTGTTCCATCAGGGCACGCTCGGCCTGCACGAGGAGCTCGTCGGCGACGCTGTCGATGCCGCGGCGCGCGAGGCCGTTGGCCGGATCGCGCGCGAGCACGGCGCGATAGAGTTCGAGGGCATTCTGTCCCGGCGGCTCGATGAGCGCGCCCTGGGACAGCGCGAGCCCGGCGGCGTCGAGCAGCTTCTGCACGCGCGCGTCTTCGGCCGGAGTCGTCGCGGCGACCGTGCTCGCCGGCAGGCTCGGTCGAGCCGGTGGAGATCCGGTTCCAGGGCTCCCATTCCATGAGGCCCCAGGCGAGCAGCAGGAACGGGATGAGGAGGAGGCTCCGCCGTCCCCAGCGCTTCATGGCGGCGTTGTCGAGCTTGAGCTTGAGCGGCGCGAGGATCGGGGTTTCGGTCGTGCCGCCGAACAGCTGGTTCTTGTGGCGCGGCGGCATCGTCGCCGTGAGGTCGTTGCCGTTGGCCCGGCGCTGGGTCGCATCGACGAAGTTCCGGATGCGCTCGGCCGAGGCCGGCTTGTGCAGGAAGCGGAAGATCACGCCCTCGGAAACGAGCGGCGCGAGCTCGTGCTCGTCGTCGCGCCGGCCCGCGACGATGATCGCAAGATCCGGGAACTGGTCGTGGATCTGGGTGACGAGATCCTTGGTGTCGTGATCGGCGAGCGAGGCGTCGATCAGGAGCACGGCGTTGCCGGACGCGACCATCAGGTCCGCCGCGTGCGTCGCGTCGTCCGCGCGCCAGACGCGATGCGTGCCGGCGAGCGATTCGCGCAGCAGGTCGATCAGCGTCGGATCGGCCGAAAGCACGACGACATTCGCGCTGCCGGGCCGCATCTGCGGCTCCTGCGGCATCGCGTTCCGGCGCCTTGACATTCGAGTAATCGATGATCACTGGCTGCAGGACCCGCGCAAAACAGCGTCGTCACGGGCATACGGTGCCCACGACTGACAGGATGGTCAATCGTTGACAAAATCGGTCGTGGCGAACGAGACACAGGTCGCGTTTCGAGAGCCAGCCGGGCGCGTGAGCAAGTTCGAAAAACCCCATCGACTCCGCGACTTGCAAAAATGAGTCCCCAGGGTGTCCACAGGCCCTCCTTGACCGTTGCCAGCGCGCCACACCAGCAGTGGATTATTCCACTTTGACCGAATTATGTGAATCTCGACAGCGGGCTGAAACCCCCGGTAAGGTGGCCCGACCCCAGTCTGGTGGGGGCTGCAACGGGAGTGGCGGCCATTACGCGACAGATTACGTTCGTATCGACCTTGCCGGCCGAGCACTATCACCAGCTCGAGGTGTTGCTGTTCTTCAACGGGCGCCAGCACCGCGTCCGCAAGGGCATCGAGACCGCGATCGACCGCTACGGCCCGCCGGAAATCGTCGCCGAAGGAAAATCGCTGCGCGTTCGCGTCGCCGGTCCGTCCGATGCGCAATGCCTGTTCGCGGTCGAGCGCGAGGGCAAGATGTCGCGGCCGGTCGGCGTGATCCTCTACGTGCGCGACAGCTTCGAGCGGATCACCGTCCTGCACCTCGTCGTGGCCGAAGCCTTCGCCGTCGGCGGACCGCGCGCCAGTTACAACCTGCTGCTGCGCCTCGTGCAGGCCGTCAAGCGCGTGGCGCGCTGCACCTCCGGCATCCGCCACGTCGAACTCGTCTACTCGCAGAACAGGCCCCGCGCCGCCTACGCCTGATTCGTCCCCGACAGGCCGCCTGTCAGCACCATGCGCATCGCGGTCTCGACCGGCAGGTCGAGCGGCACGATGCGCGAGCGCGGCAGGAGCGCCGTGTAGCCGCCGATCTGGTAGCTCATCGGGAAGTACACCGCGAGCAGGTCTTCTTCCGGCCGCACGATGCCAAGCTCCGAGGCGTCGTCGCGCGTGACGAAGCCCATGACCTGCGCATCGCCGAAGCGCGCGAGCACGACGCGCGACAGGTCGCGTCGCTTGCCGCCGGCCGGCAGCAGCTTCATGAAATCCCGGCTCGCGCCGTAGATGGTCTTGACGACCGGGATGTGCTCGATCATCCGCTCCCAGGACGCCAGCGCGCTCTGCACCAGCAGGGCGTTGAACAGGCTGCCCGCCGCGAGCAGCACGACGAAGGCCACGACGAGGCCCATGCCGGGCAGGTAGAGCTCGGCCGGGATCACGAGCAGGATGAGCTTCCGGAGCAGCGCCTCGGTCGAGCTGCCGAGCCACCACAGGAGCCACAGCGTAAAGCCGATCGGCAGCACGACGACGAGACCGCGCAGGAGCGCGCTACGAAGCTTGCGAAGCATGGTCTATCTCCCATTCAGAGCCCGCATCATAAGGGCTATCATTCGGACGGGGGACCGCAAGAACGACAATCCAAGGAGCAGGCCATGACCATCGCGAAAGTCAGCGAAATCACCTCGACGTCCGACAAGAGCTTCAACGATGCGATCGACCGGGGCATCAAGCGCGCGAGCAAGACGCTCAAGAACATCACGAGCGCCTGGGTCGCGGACCAGGAAGTCGAGGTGGCGAAGGGCCGGGTGACCGGCTTATCGCGTGCGCCTGCGGATCACCTTCGTGCTGGAGGCCTGAGTCGTGCGGCGACTGCCGCTTGCTCGTGCTCGCGGCCGCGATCGCCTTCGGCGCGATCGCGGCCGGGCCGGCGTCGATCGAGCCGAAGACCGTCGTCGAGCGGCTTGCCTGGGGCGACCGGTCGCTGGTCCTGCTCGACGTGCGCACGCCGGCGGAATTCGCGGAGGGCCATCTCCCGGGCGCGATCAATATCCCGCATACGGAACTTGCGTCGCGCGATCGGCGAGCTCGCGGAGTCCCGCGACCGCGACCTCGTCGTGTATTGCCGCAGCGGCAATCGCACGTCGACAGGCGCTCGGCGTGCTGCGCGAGGCGGGATTCAGCCGCCTGTTCCACCTGAAAGGCGATTACCTGCGCTGGAGCGGGGAGAAGCGGCCGGTCGATCGGCGCCCAGTGATCCATCGCGTCCTCGCGGATGCGGTGCTGCTGCTGCACCTGGCCTTCATCGCATTCGTGGTGCTGGGCGGGTTTCTCGTGCTGCGATGGCCGCGGCTCGCCTGGCTGCACGTGCCCGCCGTCGTTTGGGGCGCGGCCACGGAATTCCTGGGGATCATCTGCCCGCTGACCCCGCTCGAGAACCGGCTGCGCGCGCTCGGCGGGGAGGCGGGCTACGGCGGCGGATTCATCGAGCACTACGTGACGGCGTGGATCTATCCGGCGGGTCTGACGCGCGAAGTGCAGTGGCTGCTCGGCATCACGGTCGTCGTCATCAATGTCGCGATCTACCTGCGCCTCGCGTTTCGCAAAGGGGGCAGCTCACTTTGAAGGGGACGTTACCCTTTCAGCTGCGGAATGGCACTCTCTGCTGAAGGGGTAGCGTCCCCTTCAAATAAGCGTCAGAGCTCCTGCGCGGCGACGACGACGCAGCCCGGCCCGCCGTGCACGCCGAGCGCGGTGCCGAGCGGAATGACCGGCAGGATTTCCGCGCGCGGCAGTCCCTCGGCGATCGCGTCGCGCACCGCGGCGGCGCCCTCGGGCACGTTCGCGTGCGAGATGCCGATCCGCCAGCGCCGCGCGGGATCGAGACGGCGCCGCAGCATCTTTCCGTAGCGCCGGTACGGATCGCGGCGGCCGAACAGCAGGCCGCCGATCCCGAGGCTGCCGTCCCCACGCACGACGAGGACCGGCGTGAGCCGAAGCAGGTCCGCAAGGATCTTGACCGATCGCGGCACGCGTCCGCCGCGCACGGCGAATTCGAGCGTGACGAGGCAGTCCCCAGGTGCGCGTGCGCTGGCCGGCTTCGACCGCCGCCTGCCGGACGGAATCGGCATCGCCGCCGGCAGCCGCGACTTCGGCGGCGCGCATCGCGACCAGCCCCTGGCCGAGTGCCGCGGTACCCGAGTCGTGCGTCAGGATCCGCGCCCGCGTGCGCGCGCGACCGGCCGCGGTCTCCGCGCTCTGGAAGGTGCCGCTGACCCGCGCCATGAGCCCGACATAGACGACCGCGTCGTAATGCGAGCCGAGGAATTCGAAGGCGCGCCGGAAATCGCCGGGCGGCGGCTGCGACGTCTTCGGGTGCAGCGGATTGGACGCGAGCTCGCGGAAGAACTCCTCGGACGAAAGCCCGACCTTGTCGAGGTAGCTTCGCGTGCCAAAGTGCACGCGCACCGGGACGACGTGGATGTCGAGCGAGTCGAGCACGGACTCGGGCAGGTCGGCCGCCGAGTCGGTGACGACGGCGACCCTGCGCCGCGCGGAATGGTGGGCCATCTCCTGCTGGCGCTGCATGTCGTCCGCTTTTTGCCCGCCGACCGCGCCGAAGCGGGCTGCGAGCTCGAAGAGCCGCGGCGGCTCGTTCGTATGGATGTGCAGGCGCACTTTCAGCCGCGTCCCGGCAACGACGAGGCTCGATCCGAGCGCGGACGCCTCTTCGCGGAGCTTGCGCCGGTCGATGGCGTCGCCCGTGATCGTGCATTCCGTGCAGTAGCGGTGCTCGAGGTCGACCTGCGAGCCGGCCGCGCTGTCGTCGTCGGAGAGGAGCTGGATCGACGACGTCGTCGGCGGGCACGATCCCGGTTTCGAGGTAGTCCGACATGCCGGCGACGAGCTCGACGAAGCCGAGCGCCCCGGCATCCACCACGTTCGCGCGCCGGAGCATCTCGAGCTGGCCGCGGGTGGCTTCCAGCGATTCGCGCGCGGTGGCGAGCGCGGCGCGGAATGCCGGGCGGAAATCGCGCTCCCCCGATGCCGCCGCCGCTTCGAATGCGCCGGCGAAATCGGTGAGCACGGTGAGGATGGTCCCCTCCCGCGGTTCGGCGAGCGACTCGCGGGCGTAGACCGCGCCGGCCGCAATCGCCGCGCCAAAGCCTGCCGTCGTCAGCTCGGCCGACTGGCCCACGCGGTCGCCGACGCCGAGCAGGAACTGCGCGAGGATCGCGCCCGAGTTGCCGCGCGCACCGTCGAGCGCCGCGTCGGCCGACGCGCGTCAGGAGCTGGCCCGCATGCGTTTCCGGATCCCCGCGCAGCGCCGTGAGGACCGCCTGGAGGGTCAGGGCCAGGTTCGTGCCGGTGTCGCCATCCGGCACGGGAAAGACGTTGATCTTGTTGATCACTTCCTCGCGCGTGATGAGGCGGTGAATGCCGGAGCGGAGCGCGTCGGACAGGGCCTTGCCGTCGAGCGCGATTGCGGGCGAGGCCGCGTCGTTCATGCGCGGGCGGGCGGGCTAGAGCCGGGGCAGCAGGAAACGTCGGCCGTGGTAACTGAGCACGGCACCGTCTTTCGTGATTTCTTCCACCACCGGGCCCTCGAGGATCTTCGCGCCCTGGATGTAGCGGCGGCCGTTGATGAACACGGCGCGCTTGGCCGGGTTGTCCGTATAGACGTGCAGGTCGACGATGAGCTCGGGCAGGCCGGCGGCGCCCTGCGCGGCGAGGTTCTCGAGCGGCGCGGGCGGGGCCTCGCTGTAGGTCACGCCCCCACCTGCGGCCGGCACGTCGGGAATGAGCGTGGGATCCGGCGCGTCCGGCGGCTCGGTCGCGGGTGCGCCGTATTCCGTGACGGGCGGATAGGCAAGCTCGTCGGCGAGTGCCGCACTGGCCGGCGCTGCGTCGGCGCGTGAGCGGACGGGCGCAGGCGCGGCGGCGACCGGGGCAGGCGCGGCTGCTGTTGCTGCCTGATCGCCGGCGGCGGGCGCGTTCGCGTCGCGCAGGAGGAAGAACAGCACGACACCGACGTTGACCGCAAGCAATGCCCCGATCGCAATGAGCGCAATCGGCAGCCGGCGATCCTCGCGCGCGACGGGAAACTCGGCCATGCTCGGGCCGCTCTGTCGCTGTCGCTCGATCTCGGACTTGCGCAGCGCATCGAGGATGAAGCTCATGCGCCCGCCTGCGGTTCCGCGTGCGCGAGCGTGGGCGTGCCGGGCGCGCCCAGCGCGGCGTCGAGCATGAGCTGGGTCTGGAGGCCCGCGATGCCGTCCACGGCGAGGCGGCGGCTGCGCTGGAATTCCTCGACGAGCCGCTGTAGCTCCGCGTCGAAATAGTCCTGCATGGCCGTGGAAGCCGGCAGCCCGCTGAGCTGTTCGAGTCCCTGGCGTAGCCAGCGCACGTCCTCGCCCTGCATCCCGGCGCGAAGCGGCCGTTGTGCGCCGGCCTGCGGCCGCCAGAGCACGAGGAATTCGCCGAACCAGTAATCGGCGAGCTCGGCGATCGGCACGCGCGTTTCTCCGCTGACGAGCAGCTTCGCGCCCTCCTTGTCGAGGCCCGCGAGCACGACCTGGTGCGGCGCACCACCCGAATCGATGAGCGACAGGATCGCGGGCCGGTTGATCAGCCTGAGCTGGGCGAGCGAGCCGCGCTGCCAGACGCAGGAAAGCCCCTGGAACTCGGCCTGCTCGCAGGCGAGGTCTCCGCCCGCCTGGTATTGAGTGCCCCAGAGCGAGAAAAGTTTTTCGAATGCGGCGTCCATCGAAGTCGCGGCCGGATCGGTCGCGAGCGTCGCGGAGAGCGGCACGCGCGGCGGTGCCGGCGCGGCGACAACGGCGGGCGCACTGGCCGGTTCCGCTTCGCGCGCATCCGCTTTCGACTGATCGAGTGCAGGCAAGGCGCGCCACAGCACGAACCCGAGGAGCGCGGCACCCGCGATGGCGCCGCCGATCGTGAGCGCGCGGAACCAGGGGGAGAGGACCGGCCGTCCGTAGACCTCGGATGCCGCCCGCCGCACGAGCGCCCCATCCACCTCGTGCCGCTCGCGGGTGTAAGCGCCGAGGAGCGCGCGGTCGGCGATGACATTGATGATGCGCGGCACGCCACCCGACAGGCGGTGAAGCTCGCGCTGGGCCACGGGCGTGAACAGGTCGCGCGTTGCGCCGGCGACGCGCGAGCGATGCCGGATGTAGGCGAGCGTCTCGTACCGGCGCAGAGCCTCGAGGTGATAGCGGCCGGTGATGCGCTGTGCGAGCTGGCGAAGCTCCGGCCTCGCAAGCACCGCGCGCAATTCCGGCTGGCCGATCAGGATGATCTGCAGCAGCTTCTGCGTCGCCGTCTCGAGGTTCGTGAGCAGGCGCACCTGCTCGAGCACGTCGGCATCGAGGTTCTGCGCCTCGTCCACCATCAGCACGATGCGCCGGCTGCGGCTGTGCGCGTCGAGCAGGAAATGCGTCAGGAGGTCCACGAGCGCCTTGACGCTGCCGGCCGATTTCTCCGGCACCTGCACGTGCAGCTCGTCGCAGATGGCGAGCAGGAACTCCGCCGGCGTCACGCGCGGGTTGAGGATGAGCGCGACATCGCAATGCGGCGGAAGCTGCTGAAGGAGGCTGCGGAGCACCGTCGTCTTGCCGGTCCCGACTTCGCCGGTGAGCTGGATGAAGCCGCCGGCCTCGCTGATGCCGTAGGCGAGGTGCGCGAGCGCCTCCGTGTGGCGCTCGCTGAGGTAGAGATAGCGCGGGTCCGGCGTGATCGCGAACGGCTTTTCGTTCAGCCCGAAGAAGCTCGTATACATGACGAGAGCGTGGACCCCAACCGCTGAAGGGCGTTCATGATGCCCCCGGGGACTGTCACTTTTAAAGGGGACAGTCACATTTAAAGGTGACTGTCCCCTTTAAAAGTGACTGTCCCCTCTTGCGGAGGCCGCTTTCAACGGTCGCTGCCGCGGTGGATGGCCTCCTCACCGAAGCGGCCGTGGATGCGGTCGAGCGCATCGTCGAGGCGCTGTGACTCCGACATCGCCTGGCTGGTGAAGAGGTCGAGCTGCTGTTCGGGCTCGAGGTCGCTGACGCCGACGCCGAGCAGGCGCACGGCGGCGCGCGGCTGTTCCTGGAGCCAGTGCTCGAGCAGGTCCGCCGCGACCTGGGCGATGAGCCGCGTCTCCTGGGTCGGCGGGTTGAAGCTCCGCTGCCGCGTGTAGGTCTCGAAGTCGCGGCGGCGCACCTTGATGCTGACCATCCCCGCCTTGAACTGGCGCGCGCGAAGCCGCGCCGTCGTGCGGTCGGCGAGCTGCGCGAGCCGTTCCTGGAGCTCCTTGTGATCGCGGATGTCCGTGTCGAAGGTCTCCTCGGAGCTGATCTGCTTCTCGGGCGCATCTGAAATGACCGGACGCTCGTCGATCCCCGCCGCGCGATCGCGGAAGGTGCGCGACTCGCGGCGGAAGAGCGGCCACAGCACCGACTCCGGCGTGCTGCGCAGCTGGCCGAGCGTGAAGATGCCTTCCTCTTCGAGCCGCGCCGCGGTCTTCGCACCGATGCCGAACAGGCGGCCGACCGGCAGGGGGTCGAGCGTGGACGTCACGTTTTCGGGCCGGATCACGGTGAGCCCGTCGGGCTTGTTCATCTCCGAGGCGAGCTTCGCGAGCAGCTTGTTGTGCGAGACGCCGACCGATGCCTTCAGGCCCGTGCGCTCCTGGATGCGCTTCTTGATCTCGCGCGCCATTTCTTCCCCGCTGCCAAACAGGCCGGTGCTCGCAGTGACGTCGAGAAAGGCCTCGTCGAGCGACAGTCCTTCGACGAGGTCGGTAAATTCACGGAAGACCTCGAAGACCTGCCCGGAAATCTCGCGATAGCGCTTGAAACGCGGGCTGACGACGACCGCCTGCGGGCAGCGCCGGAGCGCCTCGCGCATCGGCATGGCGGAATGGACGCCGAAGCGCCGAACCTCGTAACTGGCGGCCGCGACCACGGCGCGCCCGCCGGCGCCGCCGACGACCACGGGCTGGCCAGCCAGCTCCGGCCTGTCGTGCTGCTCGACGGCCGCGTAGAACGCATCCATGTCCACGTGCAGGATCGTGCGGTGATGGTCGCTCACGAGAGCGCCAGCATGGCGTAGACGAGACCGCCCATCAGCGTCACGCCGAGCAGGACGAAATAGATCGTGCCGAGCGTCAGGAACTTGAGTGTCGTCTTGAGGCGTCCCTCGCCGTACACGACCCGCATGGAGCGGAATACGTAATAGACGAGGTAGAGGTACAGCAGGAAGCTGACGAAGTTCAGGATGCCGATCCCGGGCAGCTTGATATCGGCAATCGCGCTCAGCACCTGGGTCACGCCGATGAGCAGGAAAGTGAAGGCGTGGTTGTGCAGGAAGAGCACGAGGTGCTCGGCATAGAGCCGCCGCGGCCGCCAGTAGAACAGTAGCGCCACTCCCGCCATGAGCGGCAGGAACAGGAACATCAGCTTCGGCGCAGTCGATGCGAAGCGCTCGAAGAACGCTTTCCCGCCGTCGGCGCGCATGCGCTTGCACGCACGGCTGAACGACTGCTCGAGGTTATCGAGTGACTTGCGGTCTGAAAAGTCGACGGTACAACCACCACCCTCGACAACCTTGTCGATCTTCTTGGGGTCGATCCCTTCCGCTTCCAGTTCCTTGCGGATGTCCTCCGGCGGGACAATCTTGGCCGGCGCGACGACAGTGTTGCCCTTCGCATCGACCTGCTCGAACTCGAAATCGGGCAGGAATGCCGACACGGCGAAGAAGAGGATGCTGATTGCAAGGTAGAGGCGAAACGGCGGCAGGTACTGCTGGTGGCGGCCCGCGATGAACTCGCGCGTCAGCTCGCCGGGACGACGCGTCAGCAGCCGCAGCGTCCGCCAGACCCGGCTGTCGAGGTGAAGCAGCGAATGCGTGACGTCGCCGGCGACCTCCTTCATGGACAGCACGTGGACGTCGCTGGCCTGGCCGCAGGCCGTGCAGTGCTTGCCGGTTATCGCCGCGCCGCAATTCAGGCAACGGCCGGGCTCGCTGGACGGCGACGTCAGCTCATGCCGGGGCTTGAGGACCCGCCGCTCGCATTGCACCCGGCTGCCGAAGCGTTGCGCGGTCTCGGTCCGCAGCCGCGTCGCGCTGTTTTCGAGGTAGTGATCGAGCGCAGCGACGCTCTCGATCCGGTAGCGGATCCGGCGCCTCTGGCGCTCGCCCGGGGGCGATTCCGGGAACTCGACATTCGCCCCGAGGAAGCCCTGGCAGGCCAGCACGTCCCGCACGTGGCCGGGAAGCCAGGCGTCGTAATCCGCGACGATGTCCGGGTCGAGTGTGCACTCGACTTCGTAGATGAGATGGCCTGGCACGCTCTGGCCCTACCGAGCGGGGGTGCGGCAGTCTAGCTCACCTCGATGTGCCGCAGCTTGCCGACATCGCTGAGCCGGTAGAACCGCCGCAGCTCCCGCAGCCAGGCGCCGTCGTCGCGCCGGCACAGCGACCGCAGCCACGGCTCCAGCCGGGCACAGAAGCGCGCCGCTTCCCGGTTTGCGCGCCGGTAGAGCGGTGCGCGATGGCCCGCGAGCGCAGGATCGACGCGCGCACGCCGGAACAGCAACGTGTGCAATTCGGCCGGAAAGCGCCTCGGTTGGCGCCGGCGCAGGAGCGCGACGCTCGCCACGTACTTGTCGATTTCCGCCTGCCGTTCGAGCGTGAGGCGAGAGACCGGCCGGTCATGCCCGGCATTGTGCGCGACACAGAGGAAGTGGCTGACGCCCTCCAGCGCGGTCCAGCAGTCGGCCAGGTTTTCCTGGTTCAGCTCCTCGCTCGGATCGCGCTCGTCGAGCCGCTCGAGCAGCGCCGGGTCCAGGTACAGCGACATGCAGAGCTCGTCATCCACCGCGCTGACGAACAGCTGCTCGTCGCCCGGCGCGTCGCGGCACTCGCCGGGCAGGGACTGGCGGTCAGTGACGAGAAAGTCTTCGACGCGACATCCGATATCGAGGTCGTAGATTGCGGTCAGGAGGGTTTCGAGGCGTTCGAGGGCCCGGGCGGCCATGGTCGCTCAATTCGCGAACGCCCCGGCGGGCACGGGCCGGATGCCGAGCTTGAGGAGCAGCCGGTGCGCGCGGGGGCTGCCGGTCCGGTGCCACAGCTCATAGAGACGCAGGACGTCGCGGGGCGAGTTCCGCGCGGCGCCTTCGCCGATTTCGTTCAGGGCATCGACCAGCGGCTGGAACTTGTCCTCGAGTTCGGCGAAGACCTGGCCGAGCACGCGCTGCGCGCCGTGGAAGGGCGCCTGCGCGAGCGTGCCATAGGCACGGCCGCCCATGGCGATGTGGTAGTCGACATCGACCGGCCGGCGCGCGAATCCGCCGGCGAGGAATCCGGCGACGAAGAGCGCGACGTCGCCGAGGCGCTGGAGCCTGCGGAAGCGCAGGCGATCGTCCGGCGCGTCGGCCGCCTCGGCAAGCAGCATCGCGAGGGGCTTGAGCTGCGCGCGATCCGTGTCCGGCTCGAAGAGCGCCGCGGTGTGGGCGAACATCGCGAGCAGGTTGACGATGTAATGCTCGGTGTGGGCCCGGACCTGCAGGTGCTGGTGCTCGAGCGCGCTCTGCAGCGCATCGCGGAAGAACTCGCGCACGTCTGAGACGGTCTGGAGCTCCATGGCGCCAGTTCAAACGGTTCCTGCGCCCGATTCTGCAAACTGCGTCGCAGCTTGCCGTGGCAGTCGGCATGCCCGAGTGCCGATTTACCCGGCTTGTGATGGATTTCGGAGGGGGTAGGATTCACCGGCCGGGCGGAGGAGCGGGTCGGGAACATGCACGATGCGGGGACGCGGCTGCGGCCGGAGCTGCTGCCTTTTGAGATAGCGCTGGTCGCCGGGCTCTTCTGGGCGGACGAAGCGGGATTCATTCCGCTCAGCAAGACGCCGTTCCTGCTGCTGGTCGCCTGGGGATCGATGCGGCTGCGCGGCGTGACCTGGCGCGACGCAGGCCTGCGGCTTCCGCCGCGGACGCTTCGCGTGGCCGCAATCGGCGTGGCGGCAGGCATCGCGATGTGGCTGCTCGAGTTCTTCGTGACCATGCCGCTCCTGCACCGCGTCCTCGGCTACTGGCCGGACCTGTCGGATTTCAACGATGTAGTCGGGGACCCCGCGATGCTCGCCATCCTGCTGGCGCTCAACTGGATCCTCGCGGCTTTCGGCGAGGAGATGACCTGGCGCGGCTACGCGCTGCCGCGGGTCGCCGGGTTCTTCGGCGACGGCATGCGGGCCTGGATCATCGGGCTCGTCATCGTGAATGTCGCCTTCGGCCTCGCGCACCTCTACCAGGGGCCGTCCGGCGTCATCCAGGCAACGGTGGGCGGCGTGCTGCTCGGGATCCTCTACATCGCGACCGGCCGAAACCTCGTCGCGCCCATCCTCGCGCACGGCATCGGCAATTCCATCGACTTCACGGTCATGTACCTGGGGCTCTACCCGGGCGTTGGTTGAAAAGGGGACAGTCACCTTTAAAGGTGACTGTCCCCTTTTCAGGCGACCTGCATGCTGCCGCCGCGCGCGGACTCCACCACGCCACCAGCCGCAAGCTCGTGCGACTCGAAGTCGTCGACGTTGATGATTTCCATGACCTTGCGGTCGTACTCGCGCAGCTGCGCGGCCTCCGCCTCGGTCACGATGCCCGCCGCGAGCGCCTCGCGGATCTGGCCGGGCAGGTCGAGCGCCTTGATCCGTCCGGTCTTGACGCCGTCGACGCGGATGCGCTTCTCGAGCGGCTCGGCGGCGATCGCGAGTTCCATCGCCTGCTGCACGAGGCCGAGGTGGTTCTTCGGCTCGAGCGTGCGGTAGATGTAGTGGCAGAGCCGCTCGCGCGCCTCGCCCGGGTTCATGACGAGCTCCGCGATCTGCGCGTTCAGGCGGTCGGAAGGCGCGAAATAGGTCAGGCCGCGCGGGAAGATCATGACCCGCATCAGCGCGGCTAGCCACCGGTTCGGGAAGTTCCGCAGCAGGCTGTGCAGCTGTTCCTGCGCCTGGTAGAGGAGCGAGCGGCAGGCGAATTCGACGAGCGGCAGGTCGGCCTCCGGGCGGCCCTGGTTCTCGAAGTGCTTCAGCACCATCGACGCGAGGTACATGGACGACAGCACGTCGCCGAGTCGCGCGGAGAGGTTCTCCTTCTTCTTCAGGTAGCCGCCCAGCGAAAGCATCGCGACGTCCGCCGCGAAGGCGAAGGAGGCGCTGAAGCGGTTGATGTGCTCGTAGAAACGCCGGGTCGGGCCGCTCACGGGCGCGCTGACGATTCGCGACAGCGTGACGGCGCCGAAGAACGAGCGCACGGCATTCGAGATCGTGAATCCGATGTGCCTGAAGAGCGCGTTGTCGAAGTCGCGGAACCCGCGCTCGCGATCCGGGTCCTGCGCGGCGTTCATTTCCCTCAGCACCCAGGGATGGCAGCGCACCGCGCCCTGGCCGAAGATGATGAGGCTGCGCGTCAGGATGTTCGCGCCCTCGACCGTGATGCTCACCGGCACCATCTGGTAGGCGCGCCCGATGTAGTTCTTCGGGCCGAGCATGATGCCCTTGCCGCCCTGGACATCCATCGCGTCGTTCGCGACCTGCCGGCCCATCTCGGTGATGTGGTATTTGAGGATTCCCGCGGGCACGGAGGGCTTCTCGCCGCCGTCGATCGCGCCGGTCGTCACCGAGCGCGCGGCGTCCATGATGTAGGTGCGCGCGGCCATGCGCGCGATCACCGACTCGACGCCCTCGAACTTGCCGATCGGCAGGTTGAACTGCCGCCGGATGCGCGCGTAGGCCGCGGTCGAATAGACGCCGCCCTTCGCGCCGCCGGTCGCGATCGACGGCAGCGAGATGCAGCGCCCGACTGAGAGCTGCTCGACCAGCATGCGCCAGCCCTGGCCCGCCATCTTTGGCCCGCCGATGATCGCGTCGAGCGGGACGAACACGTCGCGGCCCAGGATCGGGCCGTTCTGGAACGGGCCGTTCAGCGGGAAATGCCGCCGGCCGATGGTGATGCCGGGCGTGTCGCGCGGCACGAGCGCGACCGTAATGCCGTAGTCCGTTTCAGTGCCGCCCATGAGCTTCTCGGGATCGAACAGGCGGAAGGCGAGGCCGATGATCGTCGCGATCGGCGCGAGCGTGATGTAGCGCTTCGAGAAATGCAGGCGGATGCCGATGATGTCGCGGCCCTGGTAGCTCCCGCGGCAGACGATGCCCGTGTCGGGGATCGCGCCCGCATCCGACCCGACGCGCGGCCCGGTGAGGCCGAAGCAGGGGATTTCCTCGCCGCGCGCGAGACGCGGCAGCAGGTGCGCGCGCTGCTCTTCGGTCCCGTAGTGGAGCAGCAGCTCGGCCGGCCCGAGCGAATTCGGCACGACGACGGTCGAGGCGACGGTGCTCGAGCGGCTGGCGATCTTCACGACGACGCTCGAGTGCGCGTAGGCCGAGAATTCGAGCCCGCCGTATTTCTTCGGGATGATCATCGCCCAGAAGCCCTTCTTCTTGATGTAGTCGAAGACTTCGGGCGGCAGGTCCGCCCTGCGGTGCGTGATGTCCCAGTCGTCGATCATCCGGCAGAGCTCTTCGCAGGGCCCGTCGATGAAGGCCTGCTCTTCCGCCGTGAGCGCCGGCGCCTTCGCCGACAGCAGCTTGTTCCAGTCGGGGCCGCCGGTGAACAGCTCGCCGTCCCACCAGACCGTGCCCGCCTCGAGCGCCTCGCGCTCCGTCGTGGACATCGGCGGAAGCATCCGCTTGTAGACCTTCAGGAAGCGGTTCGAGATCCAGGCGCGTCGCAGCGGCCGGATGTTGAGGAGGAAATGCGGCAGGAACACCAGCCAGAGGAGCGCCTTCCACCAGGCCGCGCCGCCGCCGAAGAACGTGTAATAGACGAGCAGGATGGCGAGCACGAGCGTCGCCTTCGCGAGGCTTGCACGCTGGTAGGCGAGCCAGAGCACCAGGCCCGTGAAAAGCAGCAACCAGAGCGCTGAAAGCACCATTGGCTCCGTACTTATACCGCGTCCAGCATGGAATGCGGGATTAGGGCTTTCACCCTACGAAGCCGCATTGGTTGCAGTGCAAAAAAGTTTTCTGTGTATGCTTCCGGCCCCGGGGAGGGAAACACCATGAGCAAGCTTGTCGATCGGGCGAAAAACATCCTGTTGACGCCCAAGACCGAATGGCCGGTCATCGCCGCGGAGCCGGAGACGACGTCCGGCCTCTACACGAAGTACATCATTTTCCTGGCGGCGCTCGGCCCGATCGCGATGTTCCTGAAGTCGACGCTGATCGGCACGACCGTGCCGTTCCTCGGCACGTATCGCCTCGACATGGGCACCGGCCTCGTGCAGCTCGTCCTGCAATTCGGCCTGCAGCTCGTGGCGGTCTATGTCTTCGCGCTCATCGTCAATGGGCTCGCACCGACCTTTGGCGCGCAGAAGGATTCGATGCAGGCGCTCAAGACCGCGGCCTATGCATCGACGGCGGGCTGGATCGCGGGCCTCGGCGTGCTCCTGCCCTGGCTCGGCATGCTGATCGGCCTCGCCGGCGGCATCTACAGCATCTACCTGCTCTTCCTCGGCCTGCCGGTCACGATGAAGGCGCCGCCCGAGAGGGCCGCCGGCTACACGGCGGTGTGCGTGATCGTCGAGATCCTCGTCATCTGGATCTGCTGGATGATCATTGGCGGGATCATCGGCAGTTCCATGGGGGGCGGCTATGGCGTCGGCGGACCGGCCGTCTCGGGCGGTTTCGACAAGGGCAGCACGGGCGCCGCGATGGAGGAGTGGGCCAAGGAAATCGAAAAGGCCGGCAAGCAGGTCGAGCAGTCGGCGGAATCACAGGACGGCGTGCCGAGCGGAGCGGCGATCGGCCAGTTGATCGGCGCGGTCGCCGGCGGCGCGAAGGGTGCCGAGGCGCTGCCGACGGACCAGATGAAGGCCTTCCTGCCCGAGACGCTCGCGGGCCTGCCCCGCACGAACGCCTCGGCGGAACGGAATGCCGCGATGGGCATCCAGGTATCCGAGGCCAATGCCGATTACTCGGACGGCGCGGGCAGGAACCTCCGGCTCGAGATCACCGACACCGGCGGGGCGCAGGGATTCGTGGCGCTCGCGACCTGGGCCAATGTCGAGCAGGAGCGCGAGTGGGCCGGCGGCTATGAGCGCGATTATCGCGAGGGCGGCCGCATGGTCCACGAACGCTGGGACGGGAACAGTGGCAGCGGCGAGTACGGCACGATCGTCGGCCAGCGGTTTTCGGTCAAGATCTCCGGCAAGGCCGCGAGCGTTGCCGAGTTGAAGGCCGCGCTCGGCGCCGGCGTCAACATCGCCGCACTCGAAGCGGCTGCCGCCAGCCAGGCGCCGTCCCCAAACTGAAAAAAGAGAAGCCGGCGCTTGCGCCGGCTTCCGTGGCTGCAATCCTTCCTGGATTACTTGGCCGGACGCAGGTTCACTTCGCGGTCGTATGTCGTGCCGAGATACGTACGCATCTCGAGGCGCGGCGCGGACTTGTTGAGCTGCTGCGCATTGTCCGGCGTTCCCCAGTGTGCGGCCGAGATGGCATCGAACTTGTCCTCGTCGGCCTGGTTGAAATCCAGCGCGCGGGCAAAGTTCGGATACAGGTTGCAGATCATCACGTCGTGGTCGTCGGGGCCGTTCGGCGCCTTCACGAAGACCTTGTAGTCCAGGATCAGGCCCTGCTTCTTGGCCTCCGAGGTCGTCACCAGCGAGTGAGCGCGTAACCAGTTCATGTAGGTGTCGAACTGGCCCGGGTTCGTCCGGTAGGCGTTGCATTCCCACACCGGGCCCTCGGTCCAGTGTTCCTGCGCTGCCGCCGAAACGGAGACGCAGGCCATCGCCGCGGCCAGAAGGCCGGCTTTCATCGTCTTCATGTAACCCCCTGAATAATTTTCTGGATCCCGCCCTCTTGCGGGCGTGGCCGGCATCTTACGCCCGCCGCAGGCGGATCGGGGATTACTTCACCAGGCGATGCCGTAGTCCTCGCCGTGGTTGCTCGACCCGCCCCACATCGTGCCCTGGGCATGATCGAGGAGGATCGCATTGATGGGGCCGGAAGTCCGGGCGGCGAATTCCGGCTTGTAGCCGCGCCCGCGCAGGTCGCGCCGGATCCAGTCCGGGACGGCGTTGTTCAGCGTGATCCGGCCGGGGAAGATTTCGTGGGAGCCGAAGGAATCGTGCATCTGCCAGCTCGTGAAATTCGGGGCCTCCACGGCCTGCTGCGGCGTCATGCCGAACTCGACGACGTTCAGGAAGAACTGCAGCAGGTTCTGGTCCTGCGTGTCGCCGCCCTGCACGGCGAAGGCGAGCCAGGGCTTGCCGTCCTTGAAGGCGAGCGAGGGCGTGAGCGTCGCGCGCGGGCGCTTGCCGGGCTCGATCACGTTGAAGGGATTCTGCGCGGCATCGAGGACGAAGGACTGCGCGCGCTGGCTCATGCCGATGCCGGTCTTGCCCGCGATCACCGCGGGCAGCCAGCCGCCTGAAGGCGTCATCGAAACGAGCCAGCCTTCCTTGTCGGCCGCGACCACGGAGGTCGTGCCGCGGAGCATCGAGCCCGAGTCCAGGTCGGTCGCGGCGGCGAACCTTGCTTCGTCGAATGAGCGCACGGCCGCAGCGCGTTTCTCCAGCAGGTCCTTGAAGGGATTCGACTCACCCTGGAACGGGTAGGGATCGCCGGGCCCGATCGCGGCATCGTTGCGATCGGGCGCAACGAGGGCGGCGCGTGTCTTGCGCGTAGTCCTTCGAGAGCAGGCCCTTGATCGGCTCGTCGGGCGGGAAGTACGGGTCGCCGTAGTAGAAATCGCGGTCCGCGAAGGCGAGGTTCATCGCCTGGTAGACGGTGTGGATGTAGCTCGCGCTGTTGTAGCCCATCGACTTGAGGTCGAAGTTCTCGAGGATGTTGAGCGACTGGAGCATCACCGGCCCCTGGACCCAGCGATCGAGCTTGTACACGTCGATGCCGCGGTAGCTCGTGTGCGTCGGTTCCTCGAACTTGACCTGCCAGCGCTCGAGGTCGGCCTTGGTGACGAGGCCGCCCTGTTCCCGCGCGCCGCGCACGAACTCATCTCCGATGTCGCCGCGGTAGAAACGGTCGTACGCGGCCTGGAGGGCGTCCTTGCGGGACTTTCCGGCCTCGAGCGCCGCCGCCTCGGCCTCGACGAGCTTGCGGAGCGTCGCGGCAAGGTCGGCCTGGCGGAAGATCTCCCCGGCACGCGGAGCCTCGCGGGCCTCGCCGGCGTGCGGCAGCATCACGGCTTTCGAATAGGGCCACTGCGTGATCTGCGGCTTCTCCAGCTCGATGCGATCCGCCGTTTCCGCGTCGATGGCGTAGCCGTCGGCGAGCTCGATCGCGGGCGCGAGCACCTCGGCGAGCGAGAGCTTGCCGAACTCCGCGAGCAGGGTGATGAGCGCGCCGGGCGTGCCGGGCGTGACCGCGGAGAGCGGCCCGTACTCGGGCGGAAAATCCATGCCCTTGCCGCGATAGAACTCGACGGTCGCGCCGGTGGGCGCAACGCCCAGCCCGTTGACCGCGATGATCTTGCCGGTGTGCGGGTTGTAGATGAGCGCCTGTGTCTCGCCGCCCCAGGAGAGCACGTCCCACATGGTCGAGGTCGCGGCGAGCATCGCGCAGGCGGCATCGACGGCGTTGCCGCCCTTCTCGAACATGCGCGCGCCCGCGGTCGCCGCGAGCGGCTTGCCGGTGATCGCCATCCAGTGCGTCCCGTGCAGCGGCGGCTTCTGGGTCTTTTCCTGCGCGACGGCGTTCCCGCCGAGCGCCAGTGCAAGGACGGCGGCCGCGGTGGCCGCGTGAATTCGAAGCGACATCAGGCTCTCCTCAGATCAGGTCCCGTACGCCTTCGCGTTCCTCGAGCAGCTCCCGGTTCGTGGCGTCCATGCGCTCGCGGCTGAACTCGTCGACGGCGAGTCCCTGCACGACGGAGTACTGGCCGTCCTTGCAGGTGACCGGGTAGGAATAGATGACGCCCTCGCCGATGCCGTAGCTGCCGTCGGCCGGGACCGCCATGCTGACCCAGTCGCCATCCGGCGTGCCGAGGGCCCAGTCGCGCATGTGGTCGATCGCGGCGGACGCGGCCGATGCCGCGGACGAGGAGCCGCGCGCCTTGATCACCGCGGCGCCGCGCTGCTGGACGGTGGGGATGAACTCGTCGCGATACCACGCCGTGTCGACGAGCGACTTCGCGGGCTTGCCGCCGATCGTGCAGTGCGCGATGTCGGGGTACTGCGTCGCGCTGTGATTGCCCCAGACGGTCATGCGCCGGATCGCGCTCGTCGCCTGGCCGGTCTTGGCCGCGAGTTGCGCCAGCGAGCGGTTGTGGTCGAGTCGCATCATCGCCGTGAAATTCCGTCGCTCGATGTCGGGCGCGTTCGACGCGGCGATGAGCGCATTCGTGTTCGCGGGATTGCCGACGACGAGCACGCGCACGCCGCGGCTCGCGGCCTCGTTGATCGCGCGGCCCTGGGCCGAGAAGATCTGCGCGTTCGCGAGCAGCAGGTCCTTGCGCTCCATGCCGGGCCCGCGCGGCCGCGCGCCGACCAGCAGGGCGTAGTCGCAGTCTTTGAACGCCTTCTTCGCTTCGTCGGTCGCGACGGTGCGGTTGAGCGTCGGGAAGGCGCAGTCCGAGAGCTCCATCACGACACCGGCGAGCGACGGCAGCGCCGGCGTGATCTCGAGGAGCTGCAGGTTGACGGGCTGGTCTGCCCCGAGCATCTGGCCGGAGGCGACGCGGAAGGCGAGCGCGTAGCCGATCTGTCCGGCGGCTCCGGTGATGGTGACGGTGACGGGCTTCTTCAATCGTCGCTCCACGGTGGCCACGAAGGGGCCGTAGTTTAGCAGCGCAGGGCGCGGCGATTTGGCTAGCATGCGGGTCGGGACTGGAGACCGAGTGGTGACAGGCGAAGCCCAGCTGCATCCAGGCGATACGGACGAATTCGCCTGGCAGGCGACCGGGAATCCGCTTCCTGACGCAGTGGATGTCGCGATCATCGGCGGCGGCATCGTCGGCTGTTCGACCGCCTACTACCTCGCGCGCAACGGCATATCCGTCGCCCTCTTCGAAAAGGGCCGCATCGCCGGCGAGCAGTCGGGCCGCAACTGGGGCTGGGTTCGCCAGCAGGGCCGCTCGCCGGTCGAATTGCCGTTGATGATGCAAAGCCTGCAGCTCTGGAAGGAACTGCACGCGCAGCTCGGCGAGGACGTCGGATTCCGCCAGGGCGGATCGCTCTATCTCGCCGAAGACCGGAAACAGCTCGCGGCGCTCGAGGAATGGCTCGTTGTCGCGCGGGAACATGGGCTCGACACGCGCATGCTCACCGGCCCCGGGCTGAAGGATGTCTTCGTCGCGGGCGATCGCTGGGCGGGCGCGCTCCACACCGCGAGCGACGCCCGCGCGGAACCCTCGCGGGCTGCGCGCGCGATCGCGCGCGGCGCGGCGCGTGCCGGAGCGAGGATTCTCGGCCGCACGGCCGTGCGCGGCATCGAAACTTCGGCAGGACGCGTCTCGGCGGTCGTGACCGAGCACGGCGTCGTTGCGGCGCGTGCCGTCGTCTGCGCGGCCGGCGCCTGGACCCGGCTCTTTTGCGGATCGCTCGGGATCCGCGTGCCGCAGCTTCCCGTGCTGAACACGGTCGCGCGCATGGCGCCGGCGCCGAGACTGCTCGAGGGCCAGGCCTGGTCGCCGGCCATTGCGATCCGCCGCCGCGCGGATGGCGGCTACACGATCGCGCATGGCCACTCGTCGCTGCATTCGATCGTTCCCGCGAGCTTCCGTTACGGAGTGAAATACCTGCCCGCATTGCGCGACAGCCAGGGCTCGATGCGCCTCGGGTTCGGCGGCGACTTCTTCCGTGCGCTGGCGACGCCTTCGCGCTGGCCGCTCGATGCGCCGTCGCCCTTCGAGCGCGAGCGCGTGCTCGACCCGAAGCCGGAGGCCCGCGTGCTCCGCCAGATGCGGGGCGCCATCGAGCGCTGGCTGCCGGAGATCTCGGGCTCGCCCTTCGTCGAGACCTGGGGCGGCATGATCGAGGCCTCGCCGGACATCCTCCCGATCATTTCGCCGGTGGATGTCATCGCGAATTTCCACGTCGCGACGGGCTTCAGCGGCCACGGCTTCGGGATCGGGCCGGGTGCCGGTAGACTGATCGCGGGGATGGTGATCGGCACCGCGGACCCGGCCGCGCTGGCGGGATTCCGGCTCAGCCGCTTCTTCGACGGGTCGCCGATCGTGCCGGGACCCGCGATATGAAAACCTCCCCGGGGGGCGGTATGGCGACCGACGACAAACCGGTGCTGGCCTCGGCGATGAAGGCGGCGCTCGCTCCGCAGTTCTACTCGAGCCCGGAGAACTTCGCGCTCGAGACGCGGAAGATTTTCCACAGCGAGTGGTTCTGTGTCGGCCGCGCGGACCAGCTGCCCGAGAAGGGGGATTGCCTGCTGGTCGACGTCGCGGGCGAAAGCGTGATCGTGCTGCGCGGGCGCGATGCGGTCCTGCGCGCCTTCTACAACGTCTGCCGCCATCGCGGCAGCCAGCTCATCCGCACCGATCCCCTGCCGGACGCCGCCGACCCGCAGGCCACGCGCTCGAGCCGCATCGGCGCCGCGATCGTCTGCCCGTATCACGCCTGGAGCTACAACACCGACGGGACGCTGCGCGCCGCGCCCTTCGTGCAGTTCGACGCCGCCTGCCCGAAGGAGAACTTCTCGCTCGTGCCGGTCGCGCTCGAGTCCTGGGGCGGCTTCATCTTCCTCAACCTGTCGGAAAAGCCGGGGCCGCTCCAGTCCCAGGTCGAGAAGGCCGTGAAGATGCTCGGCCGCTATCCGTTCGCGGACCTGCGCCGCGGCGCGCAGATCGTCTACGACGTGCGCGCGAACTGGAAGGTCATCCTCGAGAACTACAACGAGTGCTATCACTGCGGGCCCGCGCACCCGGAGCTCTGCGCGCTCGTGCCGGCGTTCCGCGAACAGGGCGGCGCCGGGCTCGCCTGGGAAGACGGCATACCGCACCGCGCGGGCGCCTGGACCTTCACGGCCTCGGGCGACTCGAAGCGCGCGCCGTTTCCGGGGCTCTCGGAGACCGAGAAGACGCACCACAAGGGCGAGCTCGTCTACCCGAACCTCCTGCTCTCGGCCGCGGCCGAGCACATCGCGGCGTTCACGCTGTGGCCGAAGGCCGCGGACCATACGCGAATCGCCTGCGAGTTCCTGTTCCACGAATCCGAAGTCGCGAAGCCGGGCTTCGACCCGGGCGACGTCGTGGATTTCTGGGACGTCGTGAACCGCCAGGACTGGCGCATCTGCGAGGGCGTGCAGGCCGGCATGCGCTCGCGCGGCTTTCGCGGCGGTTTCTATGCGCCGATGGAGGATCCGAGCCTCGACATCCGCCGCTACCTCGCGCGCCACCTCGGCGACCTCGCCGGAATCCCGAAGGACTGATCCCTTCCCGTGGCAGCGAAGCGTTACGACGTCGCAATCGTCGGCGGCGGCCACAATGGCCTGACGGCCGCCTTCTACCTGGCGCGGGCGGGACTCTCGACGATCGTGCTGGAGCGGCGCGAGATCCTCGGCGGCTGCGCGGTCACCGAGGAAATTGATAACGAAAAAGCGCCGGGCTGCCGCGTATCCACGGCTTCCTACATGGCGAGCATGCTCCGGCCCGAGGTCATCCGCGACCTCGCGCTCGACCGGCACGGGTTGCGCATGGTCGCGGCGAACCCGACACTGCAGTCGGTGACGCCGGACGGCGTCGTCCTTCCCTGGTGGGGCGACCACGCGCGGATGCGGGAGGTCCTGCGCAATTTTGCGCCCGCGGATTGCGAGCGCTTCCTCGCGCTCGAAGAACGACTCGCGGGACTCGCGCGCCACCTCGAGCCGCTCTTCATGGAGGCGCCGCCGGACCTCGCGAAGGGCGGATTCGCGGGATTCCGCGAGCTCCTCGGGCATCGCCCTGCGGTTCCGGGGCGTGCGCGGCCGCGAGATCCCGGACCTGGTGTCATTCACGACGGGCAGCCTCGGCGAATTCCTCGACCGCTCGCTCGAATCGCCGCATCTCAAGTCGCTCATCCTCGCGAACAGCCTCTACGGCAAGCACGGCGGGCCTTACGACCCGGGCACGCTCTTCGGCCTCCTGTTCCACCTGCTGGGCGGCGGCGCGGAGTCGAAGCAGGGATTCGTCGGCCACGTGATGGGCGGCATGGGCGCGATCACGGCCGCGATGGCGGAGGCCTGCCGCGCGCAGGGCGTCGAGCTGCGGACCGGCGCCGAGGTCGCGCAGGTCCGCGTGAGCGACGGCCGCGCGCGGGGGCTGGCGCTCGCGGACGGAAGCGAAATCGATGCCGGCATCGTCGTGTCGAACGCCGACCCGAAGCGGACGTATCTCGGTCTCGTGCCGCAGGATGCGCTCGACCCGGAATTCCTCGCCGCCGTCCGCGGCATCAAGATGGACGGGCCCTGCGGGAAGCTCAACCTCGTGCTCTCGGAGGAACCCGCGCTCGAGGGTGGCGATCCCGCGGCTGATGCGCTGCAGCGATCGCAGTTCACGCTCGTGCCCTGGCTCGACGGGGCGCAGCAGGCCTATGGCGAGGCGCGTCGCGGGCGGATCGCGGAGGAACTCTGGATCGACTGCCTCGTGCCCTCGCTCATCGACCCGTCGCTCGCGACGAAGGGCCGGCACGTGATGACCTGCTTCATCCAGTACCTGCCTTACCGCCTCGCGGGATCCGACTGGAGCCTCGAGCGGGAACGCCTGGAGGCGCAGCTCCTGCGCCAGGTCGCGAAATCCGTCCCGGCCGTCGGCCGCTCGCTCGTCGCCAGCCGCCTCTACACGCCGCTCGACCTCGAGAATGTCTTCGGCATCACCGAGGGCAACATCTTTCACGGCGACCTGAGGCCCGACCAGCTCTTCTTCATGCGGCCGCTGCCCGGCTACGCGCGCTACGCGTCGCCGATCACGGCGCTCTACCTGTGCGGCGCCGGCACGCACCCGGGCGGCGGCGTGACGGGAGCCCCGGGGCACAACGCCGCGCAGCGGATCCTCGGCGACCTGAAGGGCCAACGGTCATTGCGCAAGGGCGTGCGGGGATGATTCCAGTCCGATTCCGCATCCTCGGCGTGCTGATCGTCCTCAGCTTCATCAACTACCTGCTTCGCAACAATATCTCGGTCGCGATGCCGAGCATCCGCGAAGAGTTCGGCTTCACGAGCACGGAAATCGGCTGGATCCTCGGCAGCTTCAACCTGACCTACGCGCTGTTCCAGATACCGGGCGGCATCTTCGGCGAGACCGTCGGCTACCGCCGGGCAATGGCCATCATCGCCATCACCTGGGGATTGCTGACGCTGCTGACCGGGTTCGCTCCCGGCCTCATGGCGGCATCCGCGACGGGGGCGATGGTGGCCCTGGTCGCGGTGCGGCTGCTGATGGGCATTGCGAATGCGCCGATCTACCCGATTGCAACGGGCATCATCGCGCGCTGGTTTCCGGTCGGCAGCTGGGGGCTCCCCAATTCGCTGAGTTCCGCGGGGCTCACGCTCGGCCAGGCCGCGATCGGACCGGTCGTGACGCTCCTGATCATCCAGTTCGGGTGGCGCAACTCGTTCTATGCGCTTGCGCCGCTCGGTTTCCTCGTCGGTGCCTGGTGGTACTGGTATGGCCGCGACCGGCCGGCAGAGCATCGCGCGATCACGCCGGCGGAGATCGAGCTGATCGATCACGACCGTGACCACGCATTCACGGACACGCCGCCGCGCGGGAGCTGGCGCGAAGTCCTGATGCGCCGCGACGTGCTCCTGCTCGCGGCGGCCTACTTCTGCATGAACTACGTCTTCTACATGTTCGCCCAGTGGCTCTTCATCTACCTCGTCGAGGAGCGGGGATTCTCCCTGCTCGAGAGCGGCTTCCTGTACGCGCTGCCATTCGTCACCGGCGCGGTCCTCGCCGCAGTCGGCGGATTCACCTGCGACGCGCTCTGCCACCGCTACGGCGGGCGCTGGGGATGCCGCCTGCCGGCCGTCACCGGCCTCGTGCTGGTGGCGGTGTTCCTGCTGGCGGGGATCGACGCCGCGAATCCGTACGTCGCCGTCGCACTGCTGTCGCTCTGCTTCGGGTTCACGCAATTCACGGAAGGCGCATTTGCGTCCGCCGCCACATATGCCGGCGGGCCGCACGCGGCGACCGCCTACGGCACGGTCAATACCGGCGGCAATGCCGCGGGATTCCTCGCCCCGGTCGTCGGCCTGATGGTGGATCACGCGGGCTGGGTGCTGACGCTCGCGAGCGGCTCCATATTCGCCCTGGTCGGCGCCGGGCTCTGGTTCCTGATCCGGGTTGAAAAGGACGGCCCATGAGCGAACGGCATCCGGAATACCCGAAGCGCCATCGCGTGCCTTACGACGGCCGATTCTCGATCGGCGACTTCTCCTGCGATCCCCCGGAAGGCCGCTCGTCGAAAGAAGGGCTCGAGGAGGAGCTCGACGAGCTCGTCAGGAAGCTCGACAAGCTGCAGCAGACGGTTGCTCGCCGACCAGCGCTTCGCGCTCCTGACCGTTTTCCAGGCGCTCGACGCCGCGGGCAAGGACAGCACGATCCGGAAGGTATTCTCCGGCGTGAACCCCGCGGGATTCCGCGTGCATGCCTTCGGCCGGCCGAGCGAGCTCGAATTGCGGTATGACTTCCTCCAGCGCGTCGCGGTGCGCCTGCCCGAGCGCGGGAAAATCGGCGTCTTCAACCGCAGCCATTACGAGGAAGTGCTGGTCGTGCGCGTGCACCCGGAGTTCCTCGACGCCCAGCACCTGCCGGACATCGACCCGAAGCGCATCTGGGACGGGCGCTTCGAGTCGATCCGGGGCTTCGAGGAGCATCTCGCGCGCAATGGCACCGTCGTCGTCAAGTTCTGGCTCAACGTCTCGCGCAAGGAGCAGAAGAAGCGCTTCATCAGCCGCATCGAGGAGCCGGACAAGAACTGGAAGTTCCGCCTCGGCGACCTCGACGACCGCGCGCGCTGGGACGATTTCCAGGCCGCCTACGAAGCCGTGCTCAAGGAGACCTCGCGGCCCTTCGCGCCGTGGTATGCGATTCCGGCGGATGACAAGGCCTACACCCGCGTCGCCGTGGCGCGGACCCTGGTCGAAACGCTCGAGAACCTCGATCCGCGATACCCGAAGGTCGACGCCGCCCAGAAGCGCGAGTTGAAGGAAGGCCTCAGGCGATTGGAGCGGGAATAGCCTCGTTCCGGCCGTGCGGCGGCTTCGTGCCCGCGCCTTCCCGCCCGGTGCCAGAGCGCCAGCGCGAACAGGAAGCCGACAGCGCTCGAAGCGAAGAAGTACCCCATCATCGGCAGGTAGCCGCCGGGATTCAGCGGGCCCGCGGCGTTGGCGTCGTTCAGCCAGCCCGCGACGAGGTTCGCCCCGGCGATGCCGGCGTTCTGTACGACCCACATCACGCCGAGGGCGGTGCCGAGCCGGCTCGCGGGCACGAGCCTTGCGGTCAGCGGCCACATCACGGCCGGCACGAGTGAATAGCTGATCCCGATCAGGACGGTCCCGAGCGCGAGGGAACCCTGCGGCGTCGACATGGCGGCGATCGCGAGCGGCAGGAGCAGCGCGCCGAACGCCAGGAAAGGCGCATAGCGGCCAACCCGGTCGCAGAGCCAGCCGAAGGCGGGTGTGAAGAAGAGCGCCGCCAGGAACACGTAGCTGTTGATGGCGCCGGCCGCGGCGAGGTCGAGGCCATGCGCGTGCTGGAAGAACTTGATCGAGAAAGTGCTGCGGAAGGCGAAGATGACGGAGTACCAGAGCACGCACAGCGCGAGCAGGTACCAGTAGGCCGCGCCGAAGCGCGATACGTCGCGCAGCGTAAAATGCGGGGTGGCAACCGCCGGCTGCGGGTGGAAACCGGCCCGCCCGTCCAGCCACCAGTAGATCGCGCTGGCAGCGAGCGAGCTCGCCGCGAACACTGCCGCGATTTCGAGCGGCGGCTGCCAGCCCGCGGCATAGGCGCCCGCAAACCACGTGGGCGACATGTCGGCCGCGAAAGCGCCGCCGCGCCCGAGGGCCATGCTGATGCCGATCGCGAGCGCGATGTTCCGGTGCGGGAAGTAGCGGACGACGGCGGTGATCGTCGCGATGTTGAAGGTTTCGGCGCCGACGCCGAAGAGCAGGCGGCCGGCTGCCATCGTCGGGAATGCCGGGGCGAGGGCCGTCAACACCGCACCCGCGAGGCAGATCGCGGCAGTCCAGGTGAGCATGCGGCCCGCGCCGAAGCGGTCCACCAGCATCCCGCCCAGGACCAGGAGCACGATGTTCGGCAGGTTGTAGATGGCATTCAGCATGCCGATCTGGGTATTGCTGAAGCCGCGCTGCTGCTCGAGCAGGTCGGCCACCGGCCCGATCGAGTCGTACACGTAGAAGTTGCCGAAATTGGCGAGCGAAACCAGCGCCAGCATCAGCCAGGGCAGCTGCCGCGAAGGACTCAAGGCCGGGGCTTGTCGTGCTGCTTCAGCCAGTCCGGGTACGTGGCTTCGAATTGGGCAAGTTCCGCATCGGCTTCCGCGACGCGCCCCGCCTTCCGCAGGGCCTCGATCTCGGCATACCAGACCTCGGGCGTGCGCACTTTGGCACGGGACTTCTGCGTAACGGCTGCGGAGGCCGGTGCGGCGCGGGCGGCCTCGGCCACGGGCGCCTGCGCCGCAATCGCCGATGATTCCTCCGGCGACGCGGGCTCATCGGCCGCTTCCGTCTCAAACTCGCTCGAGGCTCGCAGCTCCTGTTCAGGCCCGCCGACCGATGCGGCGCTGCCGGCGGCCTGGGCGTCGTCCGCTGCCGCCGCCGGCTCGGGCGCGAACTCGTCGTCGGCGCGCTCGCGATTGGAAACGGTGGCGGAGGATTCATTGCGCTCGAGCGTGGCGGATTCCTTCGAAAGCCGGGGCTCGACGCGGGGTGTTGCCGCGTCCGCAGGCGAGTGCGGCGTCGCAGGCGCGGCGAGATCGCCCTCGGTGACGATCGCGGGCTTTTCGTCGCGACCGTATTGCCATTGAACGACCAGCACGGCGAGCAGGAAGCTCGCGGCGAGCGAGGCAGGCAGCCACCAGCGCGCGGTACGGGGCACGACGACCTTCCGCGCAGCCGCGCGGATGCGCGCATCCGTCATTTCCGGCGGCTGCTCGTCTCGATCCTGCAGCAGTCGTCGCCAGGATTCGCGCGGGAACGGATTGTCTTCGTCTTTTTCCATGTCCTCAGTCCGGCGCTGCGTCGCCAAGGGCCTGCTTGAGTCGCGCGACCGCGTATCGCAGGCGGCTCTTCGCGGTTTCCGGGTTCACGTCCGTCGCGACGGCGATCTCCGCGACCGACAGCCCGCCTTCCACGTAGAGCAGGAAGGCGGCGCGCTGTTCCTGCGGCAACAGCTCGAGCGCCGCGGAGAGCCGCTCGCCCGCCTCGTGGGCGAGGACGGCATCCACCGGGCTCGTGGCGGAATCGTCAGCCGCGGCGGCGACCGCGTCATCGTCCGCCGACTCGCGCCGGCCCCTGCGCCCCGTCTTCCGCCAGTGATCCATGCAGCAGTTGTGCGCGATGCGATAAAGCCAGGTCGAAAAGCGCGCCTCCGGCCGGTAGCTCGCGCGACTGGCGATCACGCGCGACCAGCATTCCTGGAACACGTCGTCAGTCGCGGCAGCGTCCTTCACCGAGCGGCGGATGAAGCGCCAAAGCCCGTTCCGGTGCGCGGCATAGAGCTCATCGAATGCCTGCGCGTCGCCCGCGGCGTAACGCAGCATCAATTGCGCGCCGGCGTCGCCATCTCCCATCGCCGGCACTCTACCCGGACGCCATGGATTTGAACGCCAACAGCGCTCCTGAAGGGGTTCAAATCTGCGCAGGAAACGACCATCCGTAGCGGCTTTTCCTGCCGCCACACCCCGCCGGCCGAAATTGTTCTTCATATAAGTGATTGTTTTTATTGGACTTTGCAGACGACTTGCCATTCTGATCGCAAAAAGGGCTTGCAATCGATGCGGTGTTATAGTCAACTACAACACCAGAGGAGCACATCAGTACATCGGGACTCGCCAAAGGGGCAGCCCGAACCAAGCGAAAGGAAAGGAGAAAGTCATGTTCACGATGGTTGCACAGAACACCCGGAAGGCAGTCAGCGCAGTGGCGGCAGTCGCAATCGTCTCGTTCAGCGCCCTGGTCATGGACCAGGGGCACCTGGCCGGGGCACCCCGCGGCACGGTCGAGGTCGGCGAACTGACCCTGGTGGCCGATGGCCAGATGGCACAGGTCACGTTGCCGGAAGTGGTTGTCGTCGCGAAGCGCGAGCAGGCGACCTTCTACGCGGCGGCGACCCAGCTGCCGGAAATCGTGGTCGTCGCCAAGCGCGTCGCCCACATGGTCGCGAAGTCGGACCCGAAGGCGCAGCCGAGCTCCGCGATCGACGCGGCGCTCGAAGGTGCTCTGCTAAAGTAGTCTGGTAGCGGGCCAGATCACTCAAGAGCACGCATGGACACCAACTGGAACGACAGCCTTCCGATCTATCGCCAGCTGCGCGATCGCGTGGTGGCGATGATCCTGGAAGGGGTGCTGAACGACGGCGATCCCCTGCCGTCGGTCCGCAGCGTCGCGGCGGAATACCGGCTGAATCCGCTGACGGTGCTGAAGGGGTACCAGCAGTTGGTCGACGAGCAACTCGTCGAGAAGCGCCGCGGACGCGGCATGTTCGTGACCGAAGGCGCGCGCCGCGCGCTTCTCAAGGACGAGCGCCAGCTTTTCCTGGAGGAAGAGTGGCCCAAGATCGCGGGGCGCATCCAGCGCCTGGGTTTCGAGCCCAAGGAGCTGCTGAACGCCCTGGACAAGATTCCACCCGCGCCGGCCGCGTCGCTGACGGCCGTGCGCGAGAAAGACGCAGACGAGGAGGGCGAGCGTGAGTGACCTGATCGTGGCGCGCGGCCTCGGCAAGACCTTTGGCACGACCCGCGCCCTCAACGACGTGAATTTCACCGTCGGTGCCGGCCGCATCGTCGGCCTCATCGGCCCGAACGGCGCCGGCAAGACGACGGCGCTCAAGGCGCTCCTCGGCCTCACACGCTTCGATGGCGAGCTGTCCGTGCTCGGCCTCGATCCCTATCGCCAGCGCCACCAGCTCATGAAGGACGTCTGCTTCATCGCCGACGTCGCGGTCCTGCCGCGCTGGATCCGCGTGCGCCAGCTGATCGACTTCGTCGCGGCGACGCACCCCCGGTTCCGCCGCGACGTCTGCGGGCATTTCCTGTCGCGCAGCGACGTGAAGCCGACGAGCCGCGTCAAGGAGCTATCGAAAGGCATGGTGACGCAGCTTCACCTCGCGCTCGTCATGGCGATCGACGCGAAGCTGCTCGTGCTCGACGAGCCGACGCTCGGCCTCGACATCCTCATGCGCAAGCAGTTCTACGAGACGTTGATCAACGAGTACTTCGACGAGCAGCGCACCATCCTCGTGACCACGCACCAGGTGGAGGAGATCGAGCACATCCTGACCGACCTGCTGTTCATCGACCGCGGCCGGATCGTGCTGGACGCGACGATGGACGACGTCCAGGAGAAATACGCGCAAGTCGCGGTCCGCCCCGAGCACGTGGCCGCCGCGCGCACGCACCAGCCGATCGGCGAACGCCAGGGCCTCGGCCGCACGCACATGCTGTTCCGCGGCGCGGATCGCACCGCGCTCGAGGGCCTCGGCGAAGTGGGCGTGCCGTCGGTCGCGGACCTGTTCGTCGCGACGATCGAGGGAGGACGCGCATGAACCGTTTCCTGTGGCTGATCCGCCGCGAGATATGGGAAAACAAGGCGATCTGGGTCGCCCCCGCAATCGTGATCGCCTGCCTGTTCGTGATGCTGATGACTGCCAAGGCGCACCTCGGTTACGACGTCGCGGCGTCGTTCGACGACATTCCGCGCGACGGGCAGATCAGGCTTCACCAGTTCGCCTATTCGGTCGTCTCGGCCATGGTATTTCTGGTGATGGGCATCATCTGCTTCTTCTATTGCATCGATTCCCTGTATGCGGACCGCGCCGATCGCAGCGTCCTGTTCTGGAAATCAATGCCGGTGTCCGACGCGGAAACCGTCCTGTCGAAATTTGCCACTGCGGCGGTCGTCGTTCCGCTGGTCGCCCTGGCGGGCAGCGTCCTGGCGCAGGTCGTGGTGGGCGCCGGCCTGATGGCCAAGCTCGCGATTTCAGGCGCGTCGGCCGGGCTCTGGCTGGCCCCGCAGTCTCTGGCCGGCGGAGCCCTGATCGCGCTCAATGCCTGCGTCAGCGCCTTCCTCTGGTACGCGCCGCTCGTCGCTTACCTGATGCTGGTTTCGGCCTGGGCCCCGCGCGCCCCGTTTCTCTGGGCGGTGCTGCCGCCCGTCGCGGCGGGGGTGCTTGAGCGGGTCGTCATGCAGACGTCGTATGTCCAGGACCTCATCGTGGGCCGGCTCTTCGGCATGTACCGGATCCTCGACAGCAGCCAGGACACCGGTCGCGAGGAAATCCACGGCATCGGCGCACTTGCCGAGAGGCTCGGAAAGATCGACTGGGCAGGCCGGATTCGCGACTTCTATGCCTCGCCCGACCTTTGGCTCGGCGTCGTCGCCGCAGCGCTCCTGCTCGCCGCCGCGATGTGGGTGCGGCGTTACCGGGACGAGACGAGCTGATCGAACTGCAAGACGGAGTTTCAACATGAATACGATTTTCCGCGCCACCGCCGCGCTCGCACTGCTGTCGGCGACCCTCCCCGCCCTGGCTGCGAGCGCGACGGTGACGCGAGCCTGGCAATTCAAGCCCGAGTCCGTGGACGGCCTCACCGTCCGGAACCTCATCGGCGACATCCGCGTGGAGCGCGGCACGGAGCCGGGCGTGCACGTCAGCGTGCGCACGACCGTGGAATCCGCGAACCAGGCCGAGGCGGAGCGCCTGGCCGCGCTCGTCGAATACAGGACTTCCGACGCCGGTGCCGGCTCGCGCTTCGAGGTGCGGCTGCCGAAAGAGCATTTCCCGAAGATCTACTGGGAGAAAGGCGCCGATGGCTGGTGGAGCACGAGCTACGTCGAGTACCTCGGCGATCGAATCCGCCTGAGCGGCAGCAAGAAAGATTCGGTCTTCGTGCGCGTCGACATCGTGGTTCGCGCGCCCGCGGGCGCGAAGCTCGTCGCGGACAACGTGTTCGGGAATGCCGCGGCCGAGGGATTTTCGGGCAACCTGACGCTGGACGGCGGAAGCGGGCAACTCAAGTCTACGAATGGCGAGGGCGAGGTCGTGCTGGACAATGGCAGCGGCGAGGTCGTCGTGAGCGGTCATCGCGGCAAGGTCCGCGCGGACACCGGCAGCGGCGCGGTGACGATCACGGATTGCGAGTGCGAAATCGTCGCCGACACTGGCTCGGGCTCGGTGGACGTGAAGGGCGGAAAGGGCAGCCTCTCCGCCGACACCGGTTCCGGCGGCGTCGAAGTAGACGGTTTCAGCGGCGCTTTCGCGGCGGACACCGGGTCCGGCTCGGTCCGGGTGCGCCAGCTTGCGAACGTCGAGAGCCTCGAGGCCGACACCGGCTCGGGCAGCGTCTCCGTCGACGGGGACCTGTCGGCGCTTCGGCGGATGCGGATCGACACGGGTTCCGGCAGCGTGAGCCTGCGCTCGGTGGGGCAGCCCTCGATGGAGATCCGGGTCGATGCCGGCAGCGGCGGCGTGGACATCGATGCGCCCGGCGCGACGGTGCACGAGTCCGACGACAACTGGACCATCCGGATGAAGGACGGCGCCGGCCGCGGCGACATCGACACCGGCTCAGGCAGCGTCAACCTCACGTTCCGCTAGCCCGCGAGCAGCACCGCTTCGGCATGCTCCTGCGCTTCCGGCGTCCCGAACAGCACCACCACGTCGCCCTCGCGCAGCGTCATCTCCGGGTCCGGGTCGCGGCCCACGATGCCGTCGCGGCGCACGGCCGTGAAGGACACCTCGGCGCCGCGGCCCCGGATCTCCCGGAGCGACCGGCCGATTGACCAGGCGCCCGGCGGCAGCACGACCGTGTGCAGCTCTTCGCGGAATATGCCCGACTCCTCGACGCGGCCCGCGCCGTCGCGCACGAAGATGGAACGAAGCGTCTTGTAGCGCTGGCGGCGGATTTCCCCGATGGTCCGGATCACGCGCGACGGCGGGACGTTCAGCCGGTGCAGCGTGTTCGAGACGAGCGTGAGCGCGGCTTCGAGCGTTTCCGGCACGACTTCGGTCGCCCCCGCCTCGATCATCGCCTCGAGGTGCGTGTCGTCCATCGCCCGCACGAGGATCGGCAGCTCCTGGTTCAGCCGGCGGGCGGTCTGGATGATCGAGATCGAGCGCGAGGCATCGGAGAAGGTGACCACGACTGCGCTCGCGCGCTCGACGCCTGCCGATTGCAGCAGCCCCCCGTCGGAGGCGTCGCCGAAGACCACCGCGTCGCCCGCCGCGCGCGCGGTCCGCACGCGCACGGGATCGAGGTCGATCGCGAGGAACTCGAATCCTTCGCTCTCGAGCACGCGCCCGACATTCTGCCCGACGCGACCGTAGCCGCAGAGGATCACGTGCTCGCGCCGGGCGAGCGCCTGGTTTGCCGCCTCGAGCCGCTCGAGCCCGGTCTGCGACGGCCCGCTCTCGCGCAGGAGGAAGCGCGCGATGCGCTTGTTGTGCCGGATCAGGTATGGCGCGACCAGCATGCTGAGCGTGATCGCTGCGAGGAGCGGCTGCGTGAACTCGGCACCGATGAGGCGGTTGTGCAGCAGCAGCGCGAGGAGCGCGAAGCCGAATTCCCCGCCCTGCGACAGCACGAGGCCCGTCCGCAGCGCCTTGAACCAGTGCCCCGCAAAATACCTTGCCGCGAGCGTCACGATCGCGGCCTTCAGGATGAGGAGTCCCGCGAGCAGCGCGATGACCGTGGGCAACTGGAGCAAGAGCGCCGGCACATCGAGCTGCATGCCGATCGTCACGAAGAAGAGGCCGAGCAGCGTGTCGCGGAACGGCCGGATGCCGGCCTCGATCTGGTAGCGGTACTCCGTTTCCGCCAGCATCATGCCGGCGAGGAAGGCGCCGAGCGCGAACGTGAGGCCCGCGGCATGCGTCGCCCAGGCCGAGCCGATCGCGACGAAGAGCACCGCGAAGGTGAAAATCTCCGGCGCACCGCTCGAGGCGATCTCGTGGAAGAGCGGCCGAAGCAGCCAGCGTCCCGCGGCCAGCACGATCACGAGCGCGATGGCCGCCTTTGCGACCGCCAGCGTGATCTCGGGCGTCCCGTAGTGGTCCTGGGGCGAGGCGAGCACGCCCGCGAGCGCCAGGAAGGGAACGACCGCGAGATCCTGGAAGAGCAGGGTGCCGAAGGCGAGCCGCCCGTGCGTGCGGTTCAGCTCGTCCTGCTCGGTGAGCTGGCGGAGCACGATGGCGGTCGAGGACATCGCCACCGCGCCGCCGAGGAGGATGCTGACGGCGACCGGCAGGCCGAATGCCAGGCCGATGGCGGCGACGGCAGCCGTCGTGAGGACAACCTGCACACCGCCCAGCCAGAAGACCTCGCCGCGAGTCGCGAGCAGCCGCGGCAACGAGAACTCGAGGCCGAGGGCGAACAGCAGGAACACGACGCCGAACTCGGCGAGCGTCGTGGTCGTCTCCGTCGACTCGACCCAGCCGGTCGCATGGGGGCCGACGACCATCCCGACCAGCAGGAAGGCCATGATCAAGGGCAGGCGCAGGCGCCTGAGTCCGACGACGACGGCAAGCGTCGCGGTCAGGAGCAGCAGGACGTCTTCCAGTACGCTGTTTTCCAGTGGGGCCTCCCGGCATCCATGTTGTCGCCGCAGGCGCGGCGACGCAAACCCGGCGGTCAATAGGGGACAGTCACTTTAGAGGGGACAGTCACCTTTAGCGGGATCGAGCTGCGATTGCGAGTCTGTGCCACTAAAGGTGAGCTGTCCCCTCTAAAAGTGACTGTCCCCTTTGTCACCTGATAGCATCGGCGGCGACCTCGTGGAGACGGCCTTGCAGATCGAGACGCAGGATCAGGGTGGCCGCCGCCACATCCGGTTGAGCGGCCGGTGGACCATCGAAGAGGCGGCGGCGCTCGAGCCGAAGCTGCTCCAGGCGTCGCGGGAAGCCGGCAGCCACTTGGCGCTCGATGCCTCTGCCGTCGAGGCGATGGACCTCACCGGCGCCTGGCTCCTGCGCTCGATGGAGCAGCGGGCCGGGCAGGCGGGCGGGCGTGTCGAATGGGTGGGCCCCCGTCCCGAATCGCTGGAATACATAGACCGCAATGCGTCGGACGAGGACGCGAAGTCGCCGGTGCCCGCGCGGGATTCGGGCCTGCGCGCAGCCGTTCGCGGCTTCGGCCGCAACGCCGTCCTGACCAAGGAAGGCGTGCTCGACTTCCTCGGGTTTCTCGGCGTCGTCACCGCCGGCTACGGGCGGATCTTCGGAAGCCTCAGGCGGCTGCGGCTGCCGTCCATCGTGCGCCACGTCTACGAGACGGGCCTGACCGCCGTGCCCATCGTCTCGCTGATCGCATTCCTCATCGCCGTGATCGTCGCCTACATCGGCGCGCAGCAGCTCCGGAAGTTCGGCGGCGAGATCTTCGTGGTGGACCTCGTGACGGTCTCGGTGCTGCGCGAGCTGGGGGTGCTCCTGACGGCGATCATCGTCGCCGGCCGGTCGGGGAGCGCTTTCGCGGCCGAGATCGGCGCGATGAAGCTGAACGACGAGGTGGATGCGCTTCGCGCCATGGGCATGGATCCCGTCGAGGTGCTCGTGCTGCCGCGCATCTTCGGCCTCGTGATCGCGCTTCCCGCGCTCACCGTGCTTGCGGATGCGATGGGCCTTGCCGGCGGCGCGCTGCTGTCCTGGTACCTCGTCGACATCCCGCTCGGGCAGTACATCGAGCGCGTGCAGGGGTCGATCGGCGAAATGACCTTCTGGGTCGGCATCATCAAGGCGCCGGTGTTCGCCGTCCTGATCGCGATGGTCGGGACCCTACGCGGCATGCAGGTCAGGACTTCATCGCGCGAGCTCGGGCCGCCTGACCACGATGGCCGTCGTCCAGTCGATCTTCCTCGTGATCCTCGCCGACGCCGTGTTCGCCGTGATCTTCCTGGAGCTCGACATCTGATGGATCCCGTCATTTCAGTCCGCGGGATCGTGAACCGCTTCGGCACCCAGGTCGTGCACGACGGGCTCGATGTCGACATCCGCCCGGGCGAGGTGTTCGGCATCGTCGGCGGTTCGGGCAGCGGCAAGTCGGTGCTGCTCCGGACGATGCTCGGCCTGCAGAAGCCGGCCAGCGGCTCGGTGCGGATCGAGGGCCACGAGGTCACGAGCCAGTCGGAGCGGGAGCTGCTCGCGGTCAAGCGGCGCTACGGCGTCATGTTCCAGCGAGGCGCGCTGTTCTCGTCGCTCTCGGTCGCCGAGAACGTGGAGCTGCCGATCGCCGAGCACTACCGGATCGGCCGGGAGACGTTGCGCGAGCTCGCGCTGTTGCGGATCCGCATGGTCGGGCTGCCCGAGTCGGCGGGCTCCAAGCACCCGGCCGAGCTGTCCGGGGGCATGACGAAGCGCGCGGCGCTGGCGCGGGCGCTGGCGCTCGATCCGGCGATCCTCTTCCTCGACGAGCCGACCTCGGGGCTCGATCCCATCTCGGCCGCGGCCTTCGACCAGCTGGTCCTCGACCTGCAGAAGGGGCTTTCGCTGACGGTGGTGATGATCACGCACGATCTGGATACCATCTTCAAGGTCTGCAACCGGGTCGGCGTGATCGTCGACGGCCGGATGATCACCGGGACGCTCGACGAGATCGTCCGGCATGATCATCCCTGGATCAGGGAATACTTCCATGGCGAGCGCAGCCGCGCTGCGCATGGACTGGCGGGAAGGATGGATAGGGAAGCAAACTACGTCGCGGTCGGCGCCTTCGTGCTGCTGGTGATCGCGCTCGGCGCGGGCTTCGTGCTCTGGTACACGAACAGCGCGGATGGCGAGGCGGAGAAGCGCTACGAGATCTTCTTCAACGGCAGCGTATCGGGGCTGTCCGAGGGCGGTTCCGTGCGCTATCTCGGCGTTTCCGTCGGCCGCGTGGCGCGGATCCGGGTCGACCCGCGGGATTCCCGTCGCGTGCGCGTGGTGGCCGACATCGCGGCGAGCACACCGATCAAGGGCGAAACGGTCGCGCGCCTCGCCTTGCAGGGCGTCACCGGGCTCCTCTTCATCGACCTGCACCCCCGGGAGCCTGGCTCGATTCCCCCGCCGCCGATCGAGGGCATCAAGTTTCCGGTGATTCCCTCCGAGCAGTCGCAATTCGACGAGCTCGTGAGCAGCCTGCCCGACGTGGTCGCAAAGGCGGGCGAGGCCCTCAACCGGATCAATGGCCTGCTCTCGGACAAGAACATCGAGGCGATCAGCGCGTCGCTCGCGAATGCGGAGAAGGCGACCGGAGAACTGCCGATGGCAATCGGCGAGGCGCGCGCGATGTTCAACGAACTGCGTTCCGCGGCGACCGAGATGCAGGGCACGGCGGAGGCGCTGCACGAGCTGACCGGCACGAGCGGCGACCAGATCAAGATCGCCGCGGCCCGCCTCCGGGAAGTGGCGGACAACGTCGCCAGCACGACCGAGCGCCTCGACCGGATGGTTGAGAGGAACGAGGGCAACATCGACCGGTTCGCGGGCGAGGGGCTCGCGGAATTCGAGCAGCTCGTGCGCGAGACGCGCCAGGCGGTCCGTGCAATCGATTCACTCACGGAAAGCCTGGAGCGCGACCCGTCGCGCCTGATCTACCGGCAAGAGGCCGCGGGTGTGGAGATTCCTCAATGAAGAGACTGCCTGCATCGGCCGCGGCGCTCGGCGCCCTCATGCTGCTCGCCGGGTGCTTCGGCGGCCTCAAGAACCAGGCGCCGCCGCCGCTCATGTACCGCATCAATGCGCCGAAGCTCGCGGCCGGCCAGCAAGTTGCGGCAGACCTGCTGGTCTCGGTGGAGGCGACGGCGCCGGGGCTCGACGGCACCGGGATCGTGGGGCGCTGGCCGGACGCCCGCATCGACACGCTCGCGGGCGCGCGCTGGCCCGTGCGTGCGCCGGCGCTCGTCGAGGCGGCGCTCATCGAGGCGCTCCAGGAATCGGGGCGCTTGCGGTCCGTGCAGGGCAATTTCAGCCGCTTCCGCACGACGCACTCGCTCGCGCTCGAATTGCGCCGGTTCGAGGCCGACTACACGGGTGGCGAGCCTCCGGTCGCACAGGTCGCGGTCGCGGTGACGATCGGCCGGCAGTCCGACCGGCGCGTGATCGCCGCATTCTCGGTTTCGGCGGAGGAGAAGGCGACCGAAAACCGCGTCGGCGCGGTCGTCGCGGCGCTCGACGCCGCATTCGGCAAGGTGGCGGCGGAAGTCGCCGGAAGGGGCCTCGAGACGATCGAGCGGGACGTCGCGGCGGCTCAGGCTTCCGCGAACAGCGGCCCGTAGTCGTATTCGCCACGGCTCTGGGCGACGAGGATCTTCAGGAAATCCTCGGCCGACATCGGCTCGCCGAACAGCCGGCCCTGCCCGTAGTGGCAATCGCGGCTCCGCAGGAAATCGAGCTGCTGCTGCGACTCGATGCCTTCGGCAACGACCTTGAGGTCGAGGTTCTTGCCCATCTCGATGATGGTGCGGACGAGCGTCGCGTCTTCCTTCGATACCGTCGCGTGGCGCACGAAGGACTGGTCGATCTTGAGCGTGCCGACCGGGAACTGCTGGAGCGCGGAAAGCGAGGAGTAGCCCGTGCCGAAGTCGTCGATCGAGAGGTGCAGGCCCATGGCGTGCAGCTCGTCGAGGAGGCGCACCATGCGGCCGGCCTCCGTCATGAGGGTCGTCTCGGTGATCTCGAGCTCGAAGTTCGAGGGCGACACGCCGGCGTCGTCGAACACCGAGCGATAGCGCGTCAGGAACTCCGCCTGGCGCAGCTGCTTCAATGAGAGGTTGATCGAGATGCGGCCCGGTTTCGGGACCTCGTCCTGCCAGCTGCGGTAATCGCGGCAGACCCGCTTCAGGACCCACTCGCCGATCTCCTGGATCAGGTTCGATTCCTCGGCGAGCGGGATGAACTGCGCGGGCGGAATGTCGCCGTGACCCGGGAGCCGCCAGCGGATGAGCGCCTCGCCGCCGACCACGCGCCCGTCGCGGAGGTCCACCTTCGGCTGGTACATGATCACGAGCTCGTCGCGCTCGACGGCCCGCCGGAGCTTGCTCTTCAGCATCAGCCGCTCGACGGCGATCGCGCTCATCTCGGGCGTGAAGAAGCTGTGGCTGTTGCCGCCGTTCTGCTTCGAATAGTACATCGCTGCGTCCGCGTCGCGGATGAGGTCCACGACGTTGTCGGCATCCCGCGGGCAGAGCGCGATGCCGACGCTCCCGGTCACGTACAGCTCGTGCTGCCCGAGCTGGAACGGCCGGCCGAGCTCGTCGAGGAGTTCCCGCGCGAGATTCCCGATCACTGGCCGGTTGTCGGTCTCGGCGGGGAGATTCTCGACGAACAGGGCAAATTCGTCGCCGGCGAGCCTGCCCAGCATGGTGTCGGGCGGCAGTTTCCGGTTCATGCGCTCGGACAGGATCTCGAGCGCGCGATCGCCGGCGGCGTGGCCGAAGTTGTCGTTCACCTCCTTGAACCGGTCGAGGTCGAGGTAGATGAGCGCCAGCTCGCGGCCCGCCCGCCGCGTGCGCGCGATCGCCTGCTGCAGCGAGTGCTGGAACTGCAGCCGGTTCGGCATCTTGGTGAGCGTGTCGTAGCGCGCGAGGTAGCGGATGCGCCGCTCCGCGCGCTTGCGGTCGGTGATGTTCCGCGCGACGAAGATGCAGCCCTGGAAGCGCGGGTCCTCGGCGGACATCACCGAGCCCGAGAGCGAGACGGGGATCGTCTGCCCGGCCTGCGTTCGCATCGTCAGCTCGAGCATCTCGTTCGTCGCCTGCTCGATGTTGAATGTCGTGCGGTCCTGGTCGGAGATCAGGAAGGCCAGTTCGCGGCCCAGGAGCTCCATTTGCGACCAGCCGAGCAACTGCGTGGCCGCGAGGTTGACGCGCTTGATGAGGCCGTCCGGCGAGGTCACGAACACCGCGTCGTTCATGCTGTCCAGCATGATGTCGAGCGCGCGGCCGGTCGCCGCGTGGTCGGAGAGATTGATCCGAAGCCGCTCGAGCGCGGTGCCGAGTGCGCGTCCGATGCGGCCCTGCGGCACTTCGACGTGCGTCGCCCAGTCGCCGCCCGACAGGCGTTCGACGGCGCGGAGGACGTCGGCGAGCGGGGCGGCGATCCGCTTCTCGACGCGCCAGGCCGCGAAGATGCAGATGGCGAGGACGAGCCCGAGGCCGATCAGTGGCCAGGCGAGCGGCATCGAGTCCATCATGGGGTCGTGGCGGCGTTCACGGGGAGCGATCATCATACCGCGCTTGAACGAATTGCAACTCACGGGCCGTGACCGCGGCCACTTGGTCGCGCTCGAGGAGCCGCGATGCATGCTGCATGCGGCGGCAGTGCGGCCGTTTCTTGCGATGCGGGAGGCGGCGGCGCGGGCGGGATTCGACCTGGTGCCGGTATCCTCTTTCCGCGATTTCGACCGGCAGCGCGCGATCTGGAACGCCAAGTACCGGGGCGAACGGCCGGCCCTCGACCGCAGGGGACGTCCCGTGAAGATGGGCGCGCTCGATCCGTCCCGGCGCGTCGAGACGATCCTGCTCTGGTCCGCGCTGCCGGGTGCGAGCCGGCACCACTGGGGCAGCGATATCGACGTCGCGGACGGCCGGGTCATCGCATCGGGCTACAAGCTGCGCCTCGAGGTCGACGAATACCGGCGTGGCGGGCCATTTGCCGCGCTCTCGGCCTGGCTCGAGGGAAACATGCGCCGTTTCGGGTTCTACCGGCCGTACACGCGCCGCGGCCGCGGCGTGCAGCCGGAGCCCTGGCACCTGAGCTTCGCGCCCGTCGCGCGGCGCTCGCTCGCGCGCATGACGACGCGCGTCCTGGCATCGGCGATTGCGGGCGGGGGCGTGGAGGGCGAGGCGGAAATCCTCGCGAAGCTTCCGGAAATCCGGGAGCGCTACCTGCTGGACATCGATGCGCCGCCGCGCATGCGCTCGCGCTATGCGAGGCTCAGTTCGCGCTGACCGCCGGCGCCGTGCCGAAGACTTCCTTGAGATGCTTGACGAGCAGCGTGCGCACGCCATCCATGGCATTCGGCTGCACCGTGAAGACCGGGGGATTGCGGCGGAGCATCGGCCAGCGGCTGCCGCGCGTGAGGGTCCGGAGGAATTCGACGTTCTGCCGGATCGCGTTCAGGTAGGGATTGTCGCCGCCAAAGAGCGGCTCGACGTGCCGGTAGCCGTGTTCGAACGCCCTGCCGAGGCGGTTGTCGATCGTGGACGCGATGAACTGCGGGGTCTGGCGGAGGAGATCGAGGCCCGAGCCATAGAGCACCTTCACGCCTTCCGCTCCCGCGTGCACGGCGACGTCGCCGAGCACGAATTCCGCGTACAGCCGGTCGCGGCATTTCTCGAGATAGCAGCGGTCGGCCATCTGGGCGAGCATGTCGGCCGTGCCGAGCAGGTGGCCGACGAGGCGGTCGCGCGGGTCGGCGACGCGCAGGAGTTCGAGTGGCACTTCGTAGCCCGTGAAGTGCACGATGCGGGTCGCGACGGGCACCCAGCGGCCGAGCCCGGCGCCGGGCAGGTACTTCGCGAGGTAGCGGGCGCTGCGCGTCACGTGGTTGCGCGTGAATACCGCGCCGTTCGAGATGCCGCTTTCGTCCGTCTCGCGGATGTAGCCCGAGTCGTGGAACAGCGTCGTGATGAGCGCTACCAGTGCGCGCTCGGCCCCGATTCGCGGTCCTTCCGGTTGTCCTTTCTCGTAGCCCGCGATGAGGCGCGCCATCGCGAGCACGACGTCCTGCGAATGCTGGAGATCGTGGTAGACGGTATCGACCCCGAGATAGCCGGGCTCCTGGCCCGTGAAGAGCCGCTCGAAGTCCGCGAATGCGGTCACGAGCGCGTCCCGCGGCGCGCCCGGCCAGGTGTCCTCGTAGAGCTCGAGCACCGCATCGCGCACGGCGGCCGGGGAGCTGACCTGGACCGTGTCCGTCACGTCAAAATCGCTGCGGCGACAAGGCCTTGGCACGTGTCTACGAGCCTTCTGGAGAGGCAGTCCTGGGGTCGATCTTACGCCCCCAATGCCGCCCTCAACCCGCCGTAATGCCACGGACATGCGCGCGATCACATCCTGCGGCTCAGCCTATGTCAAATGTGGCGGTCACCGGGGCGTGGTCGGAAGGCCGTTCCCAGCCACGCGGGACGCGGTCGATCGTGCAGCCCGTGCAGCGTTCCGAGAGCGCCCTGGACGCGAGCATGAGGTCGATGCGCAGGCCGAGGTCGCGGCGAAAGGCATTCATCCGGTAGTCCCACCAGCTCCAGGATTTCGCCGGCTGCTCGAAGCGGCGGAACAGGTCCGAGAACCCGAGCGATGCGATCCGGGCGAGCGCTTCGCGTTCGGGCGGGCTCACGTGAACCGAGCCCACCCAGGCCGCGGGGTCGTGCACGTCGCGGTCCTCCGGGGCGATGTTGAAATCGCCGACCACGAGCAGGTGTTCGTGCTGCTTCAGCAGCGTCGCCAGGTGGGCGCGCAGCCGCTCCAGCCAGGCGAGCTTGTAGGTGTACTTTTCCGAGTCGACGGCCTGGCCGTTCGGGACATAGACGTTCACGAGCCGGATCGGGCCGATCGTCGCCGCGACGACGCGCCGCTGCGGATCTTCGTCGGCGGGAATGCCGGTGGCGACGTCCGTCGCCGGCGCGCGCGAGAGGATCGCGACGCCGTTGTAGGTCTTCTGGCCGTAGCACACGGCATGGAGGCCAAGCGCCTCGACTTCGGTGCGCGGGAAATGCTCGTCCGCGAGCTTCAGCTCCTGCAGCGCGATCGCGTCGACCGCGTTGTCCGCGAGCCAGCGGCCGAGGTGCTCCATCCGCACCCGCAGCGAGTTGACGTTCCAGGTCGCGATGCGCATCAGGGAAGAAAGGCGCCCGGCGCCATGCCCATCGAGCGCGCCACCAGGCTGTACGGAAACGCGTGACAGCGGAAATTGAGCACGCTGACCGCGGCGTTGTACTGCTCGCGCCGCTCGTCGACGCGCGCGTCGAGGGTCGCGACGCGATCGCGAAGCGCCGCGAACGCGGCGCTCGTCGCGAGCTGGCCATGCTCGCCGGCGCGCTCGAACAGGGCGGCGACCGCGGCGCGATGCGACTTGTCCGCCGCGGCGAGCGCGGGAACGTTGGTCCGCTTCGCGGCCGCGAGCACGGCGGAGCCGGTGACCGCGACCCGGCTCGGCGTCTCCGGCTCGTCGTTCATCGGCCGCGTGCACAGGGCGACGATCTGCATCATGAGGTCCTGTCGCTTCCGGAGCTGGGCCTCGAGCGCGCCCCAGGCCTCCTGGTGCGAGTTGCGCAGGTTCGCGAGCCCGCGACGGGCAGCCATCGCGACGGCGGCGGCGAGCGCCGCGAGTGCGAGCAGGAGGATCCAGGCCATGATCGCTTCGAGTATATCATCGGCCTTCGCGGCCCCCGCGTGAGGAAACGATGACGCAGTCCTGGGATTTGGTCGTGATCGGCGGCGGCAGCGGTGGCCTCGCCTGTGCCCAGCGCGCGGCGCGCCACGGCGCGCGCGTCGCGGTCGCGGAATTCGGCCACCTCGGCGGCACCTGCGTCAATGCGGGATGCGTGCCGAAGAAGATCATGTATCACGCGGCCGAACTCGCCCACGGAATTGCCGATGCCGCGGACTACGGGTTTTCCGTGGCGCTCGGCGGCCATGACTGGGGCGCGCTGAAGGCGCGGCGCGACGCCTATGTCGAGCGGCTGCGCGGCATCTACCTCGAGAACCTGACGGCGAGTGGCGCGACGCTCGTTCGCGGGCGGGCGCGCATCGCGGGCGCCGGGCGCGTCGCGATCGGGAATGTGGCCCACGAGGCCGCGCACGTCGTCATCGCGACCGGCAGCCGGCCGGTCGTGCCGGCGCTCCCGGGCGCGGATGCCGGCATCACTTCGGACGGCTTCTTCGCGCTGACGCGGGCGCCGGCGTCGGTCGCGGTCATCGGCAGCGGTTACGTCGCGGCGGAATTGTCCGGCGTGTTCGCGGCGCTCGGCACCCGCGTGACGGTGGTGGCGCGCCACGACCGGATGCTGCGATCCTTCGACGAAATGCTCTCGACGCGCCTCTCGGCCGCGATGCAGGCGGACGGAATCGAGATTGCGACGCAGGCCCTGCCGGCGGCGCTCGTCGCCTCGCCCGAGGGCCACCGCGTTGCGCTCGCGGACGGGCGGATCCTCGGGCCGTTCGAATGCGTGATGTGGGCGATCGGTCGCGTGCCCGAGACGTCGGGGCTCGGCCTCGCCGAGGCGGGCGTCACGCTCGGCGCCGACGGCGAGATCGTGACGGATCTCCGTCAGGACACCGCCGCGCGCGGCATCCACGCGATCGGCGACGTCACCGGCCGCGCCGAGCTCACGCCCGTCGCGATTGCGGCGGGACGGCGCCTCGCCGACCGGCTGTTCGGCGGCGAGCCCGATCGCCACCTCGACTACGACCTGATACCGACTGTCGTCTTCAGCCACCCGCCGGTGGCGACGGTCGGCATGAGCGAGGCCGAGGGCCGCGCGTCGTACGGGGACGCGACCGAGGTGTTCCGGCACGATTTCATGCCGATGTACCACGGGATCACGGCACGGCGTCGCCGTGCCGAGGTGAAGATCGTGACGGTGGGGAGCGACCGGCGCATCATCGGCCTGCACGCCATCGGCATGGGCGCGGACGAGCTGTTGCAGGGCTTCGCGGTCGCGCTGCGCCTCGGCGCGACGAAGCGCGACTTCGACGACACGGTCGCGATCCATCCGACGAGCGCCGAAGAACTCGTCACGCTGGCCGGATGAAGACCAGGCCTTACCGCGAATGGTCCCCGAAGATCGGGCGGGGCGCCTGGATCGACCCGGCCGCGACCGTCATCGGCCGCGTGACCATCGGCGAGGACTCGTCGATATGGCCGGGCGCGGTGCTGCGCGGCGACGTGAACTCGATCGCGGTCGGCGCGCGCACGAGCATCCAGGACGGCAGCGTGCTGCACGTCGCGAGCGCCCGGCTCGCGGGCGGGGAGGGCATTCCGCTGGTTATCGGGGACGATTGCACGATCGGCCACGGCGTGATCCTGCATGCCTGCACGGTCGGCAACCGCTGCCTGGTCGGCATGGGCGCGATCGTCATGGACGGTGCCGTGATCGGCGACGAGGTCATCGTGGGCGCGGGTGCGCTCGTGCCGGCAGGCAAGTACCTGCCGCCGCGCACGCTCTGGACCGGCAGTCCGGCGCGCGAGCGGCGCGCGCTCGAGCCGTCGGAGATCGCCCATCTCGCGGAGTCAGCCGCGCACTACGTCGCGCTGAAGAACGACTACCTGAAATAAAGGGGACGCACCCCTTTAACTTCACCGCAATGCCATTGAGTACGACAATAGCGGTTAAAGAGGTGCGTCCCCTTTATTTCAGAGCCGCTCGAGCGCTCCCATCACGGTGCGCGTCTCGGGCCGCACGCCGTGCCAGAGGAGATAGGACTCGGCGGCCTGCTCGACCAGCATCCCCCAGCCCTTGCACGCGCGCGTCGACCCGCGCTCGCTCGCCCAGCGCATGAACGTCGTGTCGCCGCGCCCGTAGGCCATGTCGTAGCAGACCGTGTCGCGGCCGATCGTGCGCGGCGGGAGCACCGGCACCTCGCCCGCGAGGCTCGCGGCCGTCGCGTTGATCACGACATCCCAGGGCCGGTCCTCGATCTCCGGGAATCCCGAGGCCGAGATCTCGCCGAGGTCCGAAAACTCGTCGCGCAACCGCTGTGCGCGCTCGGGCGTGCGGTTCGCGACGCGGATCTCGCGCGGCTCCTGCTCGAGGAGCGGTGCGAGCACGCCGCGCGTCGCGCCGCCGGCGCCGAGAATGAGCAGGCGTGATCCCGTCAGCGTGACGCCGAGATTCCGCGTCAGGTCGGTGACGAGGCCGACGCCGTCCGTGTTCTCGCCGTAGAGCTCGGTCGCGCTGCGCCGCACGATGGTGTTGACGGCGCGCGCCCGCTCGGCCCGCGCCGACAGGTCGTTGACGATCTCGGCGGCCGCCGGCTTGTGCGGCAGCGTGACATTCGCGCCGCCGCCACCCTCGACGAAGAAATTGATCACGGCGTGCCGGAAATCGCCCGGCTGCACGTCCATCAGCTTGTAGTCCACGACGTGGTCGAACTGGCGGGCGAACATTCCGTGGATGAACGGGGACCAGCTGTGGCTGACGGGATGGCCGAACAGGACGAACCGTCCCGGGCCGTTGTGAACGGTCACGTGCTCGAATCTCCCTGCATCCACGCGGCGACGCGACCCGCATAGTAGCTCAGGATGCCGTCGGCGCCCGCGCGCTTGATGCAGAGCAGGCTTTCGAGCACCGTCTTCTTCTCGTCGATCCAGCCGTGGCCCGCGGCGGCGGCGATCATCGCGTACTCGCCGCTGACCTGGTAGACGAAGGTCGGGACGCCGAAGCCGTCCTTCACGCGGCGCACGATGTCGAGATAGGGCAGGCCCGGCTTGATCATCACGATGTCCGCGCCTTCCTCGATGTCGAGCGCGACTTCGCGGATCGCCTCGTCGCTGTTCGCGGGATCCATCTGGTAGCTCGCCTTGTCGGCCTTGCCGAGCGACGCCGCGGAACCGACCGCGTCCCTGAACGGTCCGTAGAACACCGATGCGTACTTCGCCGAGTAGGCCAGGATGCGCGTGTCCTGATGTCCGCCCTTTTCGAGCGCCGCGCGGATCGCGCCGATCCGCCCGTCCATCATGTCCGAGGGCGCGACGACGTCGCTGCCCGCCGCAGCGAGCGACAGCGCCTGGCGCACCAGCGCCTCGACGGTCGTGTCGTTCAGCACGCGGCCGGCGCCGTCGATTATTCCGTCCTGGCCGTGGGTCGTGAACGGATCGAGCGCGACGTCGGTGATGATGCCGAGCTCCGGCACGGCGCGCTTCAGCGCGCGCACCGCGCGCTGCACGAGTCCTTCCGGATTCCAGGCCTCGCGCCCGTCCTCCGTCTTGGCCGCCGGATCGGGAACCGGGAAGAGCGCGACCGCCGGAATGCCGAGCGCGTACAGGCGCCCGGCTTCCGCGGCGAGGAGGTCGATAGAGAGCCGCTCGATTCCCGGCATCGAGGCGACGGGCTCGCTCCGCTGGCTGCCCTCGATCACGAACAGCGGCTGGATCAGGTCGTCCGCGGTCAGCGTGGTTTCGCGCGCGAGCCGGCGGGAGAACACGTCGCGGCGCATGCGCCGCAGGCGGGTACCCGGATAGCTCCCTGTGGCACGATGCCCCATCTGAAATAACCTGAGACTGTGGCCGGTCTTTATACATGAACCGCGCGGATGGAGAAACGGACCGGCGTCGACGATTCGGGACATTGTGCGAGAGCCTCCGTCCGGATCTGCTGCGATACGCGTTCTGGCTGGGCCGGGACCGGGGACTCGCGGAAGACGTGGTCCAGGAGGCGATGTTGCGCGCATGGAAGGCATTCGATTCGCTGGCCGACGAGGGCAAGGCCAAGCCCTGGCTGCTCACGATCGTCAGGCGCGAGTTCGCGCGCAGCTTCAGCCGCAAGCGCCACGAGACGGTCGACGTCGACGCGCTGGTCGCGGCCGAGACACCGGTGCTCGCCGCCGCGGAGGACGATCGCCTCGCGGAGATGCGCGCCGCGATCTTCCGGCTGGACGACGACTACCGCGAGCCGCTGGTGTTGCAGGTGCTGATGGGCTACACGACGCGCGAGATCGCGGAGATGATGGGCATGCAGCAGGGCGCGGTGCTGACCCGCCTGTTTCGCGCGCGCGCGCGCCTGCGCCAGGAGCTCGGATACGCCGTGGACCCGGAGTCATGATGAACTGCCTCGACTTCCGCCGCCGTGTCGGCGCCGAGCCGTCCGCCTCCGGCGCGGAGATCGACGCGCACCGGCGCGAATGCGCGGCCTGCGCGCGCTACCAGGACGAGCTGCAGTCCATGGACGGGCTCATCGCGCGCGCTCTCGCCGTCGAAGCGGAGCGCATCCGCGCGACGAAGCCGGGCGAGCGGGGCGCGGCGCCCGCGACGGCGCGTCGCAGGATGTTCGCGATCGCGGCAAGCCTCGTCGCCGGACTCGCCGTCGGCTTCGCGCTGCTCGTCAGCCTGCCGCGGACCTCGGTTGCCCGGGAAGTCGTCGACCACGTCCTGCACGAGCCGGGCTCGATGAACCGGGTGCTGCCGCTCGAGGCCGGCGAACTCGCGGAAGTGCTCGACCCGGATGGCACCCGGCTCCGTCCCGGGATCGTCGACGTCACTTACGCGGCGCGCTGTCCCTTCGACGGGCGCACCGTGCCGCACCTCGTCGTGCGCACGCCCGAAGGCGCGGCCACCGTGCTGTTGCTCCTGCATCGCACGGTTCGCAGGCCGGTCCGGATCGCGCAGCAGGGATTCGAGGGCGTGATCCTGCCGGCGCCGCGCGGCAGCATCGCGGTCGTCGGCCAGGGCGTGGAAGACGTCGATGGCATCGCCGAGAAAGTCTTCGCGGCGGTGGACTGGGGCGGCTGATCCCGGAAACCGCCTAGTCGTCCGCGAGCAGCGCGACGCGCGTCCGTCCGCTGCCGCCTTCCGCGAGCAGCCCGTGCAGCAGCGGCAGCGCCTGCCGCAGGTCCTCGTCCAGCTGCCAGGGCGGATTGATCGTCACGATCCCGGAGCCATTGAGGCCCGCCCGCGAATCGTCCGGATGGATGCAGAGTTCCGCGACGAGCAGCCGGCGTACGCCGGCATCGAGCAGCCGGCGATGCAGGCGCGCCGCGACGACGCCCTGCTTGATCGGATACCAGGCCATCAGCACGCCCTGCGGCCAGCGCGCCGCCGCGGCGGCGAGCGCATCGGCGACGCGCGTGAGGTCCTGCTCCTGCTCTTCGTACGGCGGGTCGATGAGCGCGAGGCCGCGTTTCTCGGCCGGCGGAAGGAGGGCGACTAGCGCCTCGAATCCGTCCCGGCAGTGCACCCCGATGCGGCCATCGCCGCGGAACTCGCGGCGCAGCGCTTCCGCCTCCGAAGGGAGCAGGTCGCAGAACGCGGCCCGGTCCTGTGCGCGCAGCAGCGTGACCGCGAGCAGCGGCGATCCGGGATAGGTGGCAATCGTCGTGCCGCCCGCATTGAGCCCGCGGACGATTTCGAGATAGCGCGTGATCGCGGCCGGCGCGCGGGGCATGGATGCTGCCGCCACGCGATGAATTCCCCGCCCAGCCTCGGAGACCGCCGCCGATCTCGTAACGACCGCGGCCGGAATGCGTGTCGAGGAAGAAGAGCGGCCGGTCCTTTTCGGTGAGGCGCAGCAGCGTGGCGGTGAGCGCGACGTGCTTCGTCACGTCGGCGAAGTTTCCCGCGTGGAAGGCGTGCCGGTACTTCACGCCTCGCCGAGCCAGTCGCGCGGGCGCAGGTAGTCGCGATAGAGCGTTTCTTCGGCCGAGCCCGGCTCGGGCTTCCAGCCGTACTCCCAGCGCGCGAGCGGCGGCAGCGACATCAGGATCGATTCGGTGCGGCCGCCGGTCTGGAGGCCGAAGAGCGTGCCGCGGTCGTGGATCAGGTTGAACTCGACGTAGCGCCCGCGGCGCAGGAGCTGGAAGCTGCGCTCGCGCTCGCCGTACGGCGTCTCACGCCGGCGGCCGGCGATCGGAAGCCAGGCCTCCGGGAATGCCGCGCCGACGCGGCGCGCGAACGCGAAACAGCCGTCGAAGTCCGGCGCATTCAGGTCGTCGAAGAAGAGCCCGCCGATGCCCCGCGTCTCGTTCCGGTGCGGCAGGTAGAAATAACGGTCACACCAGGCCTTGCAGGTTTCGTAGGCGCCGGGCGGCGCGCCGGCACAGGCATCGCGCGCCGTGCGGTGCCAGTGCAGCACGTCTTCGTGCACGGGGTAGAAAGGCGTCAGGTCGAAGCCGCCGCCAAACCACCAGGCGGGCTCGACGCCGGCCGGTTCGGCGATGAAGAAGCGCAGGTTCATGTGCGTGGTCGGCACGTGGGGGTTTCGCGGGTGCAGTACCAGCGAGACGCCCATGGCTGAAAACGGCGCGCCCGCGAGCGCGGGCCGGTCGTGGGTTGCGGAAGCCGGCAGCGATTCCCCAGACACCTCGGAGAAATTGATGCCGCCCTGCTCGATCAGCGCCCCGTCCTTGAGGACGCGCGATTCGCCGCCGCCGCCGCCGGGCCGCTGCCAGCGGTCGCGGCTGAAGCGTCCGCCGTCGGCGCGCTCGATCGACTGCACGAGTTCCTCGTGCAATCCGGCAAGCCATGCGCGCACGGCGACGCGATCGGTCACGGGTCACTCCTCGGGGGCGGCGTCCTTCGGTGCGGGCTTGCGCGGCGCGGATTTCTTTTTCGCGGCCTTCGGCCTGGCGGGTTTCGGCGCCCTTGGCACTTTCGGTGCCTTGGGTGCTTTCGCTGCCTTCGGCGCCGCGGCCGCGGAAGCTTCCGCTGCCGGCGCAGCCGCCTTCGCGCGCCGGCCGAAGCGGCCCTTTCGCTCGGGCGCGGCGGCGAGCAGCGCCTGGCACTCCTCGAGCGTCAGCGAGGGGGGTTCGCGATCCTTCGGCACCTTGGCGTTGCGCTTCTTGTCGGTGACGTAGGGCCCGTAGCGGCCCTTCAGCACCTGGATGCCGGCGTCCGGGAAATCGAGGATCGTGCGCTCGCGGTCTGCCGCGAGCTTCGCCTCGACGATCTCGAGCGCCCGCGGCAGCTCGAGCGTGAACGGGTCGTCTTCCTTGATCGAAGCGTACTTGGCCCCGAACTTCACGTAGGGCCCGTACTGTCCGCGACCGACGCTGATCGGCGTGCCATCCGGCGCCAGGCCGAGGTCGCGCGGCAGGGACAGGAGCATGAGCGCGTCCGCGAGCGTGACATCGTCCATGCGCTGCCCGGGCAGCAGGCTCGCGAACCGCGGCTTGTCCGGGTCGTCGCGCGTGCCCTGCTGCACGAAGGGGCCGTACGCGCCCATGCGGACCGCGATCGGCTTGCCGGAAACCGGGTCGCGCCCGACCTCGCGCGATTCCGCGACTTCCTCGCGGCTGACCGACTTCGTGATGTGTTCGACGGACTTGATGAAGGGCTTCCAGAAACGGCCCAGCTCGACGTGCCATTCCTTCTCGCCGTTGCTGACTTCGTCGAGCACGTCTTCCATCTGTGCCGTGAAGCCGTATTCGACGTAGTTGCCGAGGTACTTGACCAGGAACCGGCTGACGATCTTGCCGATGTCGGTCGGGATGAACGCGCGCCCGCTCATCTCGACGTAGCGGCGGTAGCGCAGCGTCTCGATGATCGAGGCGTAGGTCGACGGCCGGCCGATGCCGTGGCTCTCGAGCGACTTGACGAGGCTCGCCTCGGTGTAGCGGGGCGGCGGCTGCGTGAAATGCTGCTCGGGCCGGAGCGCCTCGAGCGACACGCGTTCGCCAACCTCAAGCGCAGGCAGGCGCTGCTCGTCCTCGCTCTCGACGTCGGTCTCGTCCTCGTCGTGGTCCTCGTGGTAGGCGGCGAGGAAGCCGGGCTCGAGCAGTGTCTGGCCATTGGCGCGGAACACGTGGCGGTCGTTCCCGGAAGCGCCCGCCGCGCCGGCGACGAGGTCGACGGCGATCGTGTCGAACACCGCCGGCGCCATCTGGCACGCGACCGCGCGCTTCCAGACCAGCGCATAGAGCCGGCGCTGGTCGTCGTCGTGCAGGTCGTGCTCCGCCTTCTGCGGCGTTTCGGCCGCCTCGGTCGGGCGGATCGCCTCGTGCGCTTCCTGCGCGTTCTTCGACTTCGTCTTGTATTCGTTGACGCCGTCGGAAAGCGCCTTGTCGCCGAAGGTCGCCTTGATCGTGTCGCGGATCTCGCGGACAGCCTCCGTCGACAGCGAGACCGAGTCCGTGCGCATGTAGGTGATGTGGCCGGACTCGTACAGGCGCTGCGCGGTCTGCATCGTGCGCCGCGCGGTGAAGCCGAGCTTGCGCGCGGCCTCCTGCTGCAGCGTCGAGGTCGTGAACGGCGGCGGGGGATTGCGCCGCTTCGGCCGGCGCTCGACGCTCTCGACGGTGAGCACGCCCTTCGCGGCGGCTAGGATCGTGCGCTCGACCTCGCGCGCGTCGCCCTCGTTCGTGATGCTGAAGCGCGCCTTCGCCGTGTCCGCCTCGACCTTCTCGCCGCGGTACTCCGTGAGCCGCGCCGGGAACCGCGCCGCTTCCTTGGAGGCGTCCGCCTCGACGGTCCAGTATTCCTGGCGGACGAAGCGCGAGATCTCGGCCTCGCGCTCGCAGATGAGGCGGAGCGCCACGCTCTGCACGCGGCCGGCGGAGAGTCCCGGCTTGATCTTCTTCCAGAGGAGCGGCGACAGGTTGAAGCCGACCAGGTAGTCGAGCGCGCGCCGCGCCTTGTATGCGTTGACCAGGTCCTTGCTGACGCCGCTCTCGGCCTGCGAGATCGCCTCGCGGACGGCGTTCTTGGTGACCTCGTAGAAGCGCACGCGGCGCACGTCCTTGCCGTCGAGCACGCCGCGCTCGTTCAGGATCTCGTACAGGTGCCAGGAGATGGCCTCGCCTTCCCGGTCCGGGTCGGTGGCGAGGTAGAGGGCGCCGGCCTTCTTCATCGCGCGCTCGATCGCGTCGACCTTCGTGCGATTCTTCTCGATCAGCTGGTACTTCATCTCGAAGTCGCGATCCGGGTTGACCGCGCCTTCCTTCTCGACCAGGTCGCGGACATGGCCATAGGAGGCGAGCACCTCGAAGTCGGGCCCGAGGTACTTCTTGATCGTCTTCGCCTTGGCCGGCGACTCCACGATGACGAGGTTTGCGCTCATGTATCCAGGTTCAAGTTGACGTAGGTCCCAGAGACGCCAAAGCCGCGGACCCGGCCGCGGCTCTCTGGCCGAAGCTGGAACCGGGCGTTCAGTGCATCGCGTCCCGGCGCTCGTCGAAGACGAGATCCTCCATGCGCTGGTATGCGTTCTCCTGGCCAGGCTGGCTGAAAAGCACCATCAGCACCACCCATTTCAGCTGCTCGATGTCGATGTCGTCGGCCTCGAGCGCGAGCAGTCGGTCAATGACGACTTCCCGCTGCGCGGCCGACAGGATGCCCAGGTTCTCGAGGTGCAGGAGGTACCCGCGCACGTCGGTGTCGAGGCGCACCTGCTCCTGGCCGCTGAACACGCGCACCGCCCGCGCCGTGCCCTCGCCGAGCGCGCGGTCCGGGTCGGTCGCGAGGCTCTCGAGCCACACCAGCGCGCGCTCGATGTCGGGCTCGGGATAGCCGGCCTGCTCGAGCTCCGTCTTCAGCGCGTCGCGGTCCGGCGTGGAATCGTCCTCGGCATCCAGGAAGTTCTCGAACAGGTGGATCAGGATGTCGAGTACGCTGTCCTTCATCTCGCCCGCCTCGCTGAAGTCCGGCTGTAACGCCCGCCGGCCTGCGACTCGACTCGACCTTCGAGCTCGAGCAATTGCAGTGTCGAGATTACGGATTGAGCGGCCAGCCCGGTTCGTTCCACCAGTCTGTCGAGATCCGCCGGCTCGAAACCGAGCGCATTCAACAGCATTTCCGCGTCGCTGTCCAACTCGCCGTCCGGATTTTCCGCGACGTTTCGCGTTTCCGCTGCGGGATTTGCCGCTCCCGCGGCGCCGAACAGGCCGAGCGCGGCGAGCACATCGTCCACCGTTTCGACGAGCGCCGCGCCGTCCTTGATCAGCCGATGGCAGCCGCGCGCGAGGGGATTATGTATGGAGCCGGGAATCGCCATGACTTCGCGGCCCTGCTCGCCGGCGAGGCGAGCGGTGATGAGCGAGCCGGAGCGCGCCGCCGCCTCGACCACCAGCACGCCGCGCGCGAGTCCGGACATCAGCCGGTTGCGGCGTGGAAAGTGATGCGCATGCGGCGGCGTACCGGTCGGGAACTCGCTGACGAGGGCGCCGGTCGCCGCGATGCGGCCGGCGAGCTCGCGATTTTCCGCCGGATAGATGCGATCGAGCCCCGTGCCGCAGACCGCGATCGTGACGCCGCCGGCTGCGAGCGCACCCTCGTGCGCGGCGGCATCGATGCCGGTCGCGAGCCCGCTCGTGATCGCAAAGCCATGGGCGGCGAGCCGAGCCGCGAACTCGAATGCATTCTCGCGCCCGGCGGACGTCGCCGCGCGGCTGCCCACGATCGCCACCTGCGGGCGCGAAAGCTGCGCGGGATCGCCCTCGATGAAGAGCGCGGCCGGCGATCCGGGAATGGCCGCAAGCTGGGCGGGATATCGGGGGTCGGCGGAGGCGAGCAGCGAGCGCCCGGGCCCTTCCAGCCAGCGCAGGTCGCGCTCGATGCCGGCGCGATCCCGGTCACCGGGAGCGCGAAGGCGCTGGAGCCAGGCGATGGGCTCGTCCGGTGGGTCCGCGGAGGAGGTCACCCGCCGATTCTGCGGCCCGTCCGGCGGGAGCGTTGCCGGGCTTGGCGGCGCGAACAAAGGCTTATTCCCCAAATGGGGGCAGCTGCTCTTAAAAGGGGACGTCACCTTCAGCTTGATCAATGCGCGGATTCGCGAGGTCCTGGAGCTGAAGGTGAGCGTCCCCTTTCAGGAGCAGCTGCCCCCCTTGGGCAGGGGGTACTTGAGCCCGCTCGCGCAATTGAAGAGCAACACATTCTCATGCTGCCTGACCCGACCGTCGGCGAGGGCTGCCCGCCACGCGGCATAGGTCGCGGCGCCTTCGGGGCACAGGAGCAGGCCTTCGCTGCGCGCGACCTCCAGGAGCCCCTCATTTATCTCCGCATCGTCCACGGCGATCGCAAAACCGCCGCTCTCGCGCAGCGCCCGCAGGATCAGGAAATCGCCGATTGCCGCGGGCACGCGGATACCGGCGGCGATCGTGTGGGCATCCTGCCAGGGCTCGGCGTGATCGGCGCCCTGCTGCCAGGCGCGGACGATCGGCGCGCAGCCCGCCGCCTGCACGGCGACCATGCGCGGGCGTTCCGCTCCGATGAGGCCCGCCGCCTCGAGCTCGTCGAACGCCTTCCACATGCCGATGAGCCCCGTGCCGCCGCCGGTCGGATAGAAGATCGCGTCGGGCAGCCGCCAGCCCAGCTGTTCCGCGAGCTCGAATCCCATCGTCTTCTTGCCCTCGATGCGGTACGGCTCCTTGAGCGTCGAGACGTCGAACCAGCCGAAGCGCTCGCGGCCTTCCGCGACGCGCCGCCCGCAGTCGTTGATGAGGCCGTCGACGAGCGTCACCCGCGCGCCTGCGAGCGCGATCTCGCGCACGTTGATCTCCGGCGTGTCCGCCGGACAGAAGACATGGGCCTCGATGCCGGTGCGCGTCGCGTAGGCGGCGAGCGCCGCGCCCGCGTTGCCATTCGTCGGCATCGCCATGCGGCGCACGCCGAGGGCCCGGGCCATCGACACGGCGAGGGCGAGGCCGCGCGCCTTGAACGAGCCCGTGGGCAGGCGGCCCTCGTCCTTGACCATCAGGCGCTTCGCGCCGGCGCGGCGGGCGAGCGTCGGCAGCTCGACGATGGGCGTCATGATTTCGCCGAGGCTCACGACGTCGGCGCTCTTCCGCACCGGCAGGAATTCGCGGTACTTCCAGAACCCGCCGCCACGCCCGGAAAACGTCTCGCGGGTCACCGCAGCGCGGATCGCCGCCAGGTCGTAGCGCACGAGCAGCGGCTTGCCGGCATCCGACAATCCGCGCAGCTCGTCCGGCGCATGGCGCGCACCGGTCGAACTGCACTCCAGATGCGTCACGAACGTCTCGTACTCTTCCATCGCGCGAGATTACCAGCCCGGCCTGATCGGAGACGGCGCAATCGCCGCGCGGCTCGCGTGCCGGGCGGGCTCCCTCGCTCGCTCAGAAGAACGGACATTCGCTCGCTCGAGACCCGCCCGGCACGCACGCCTGCGCGGCGCGCACATCGCGGTCGCGCCTGCCTTGCATCGCGTGGGCGAGCGGCGGGAGCCGAGTGAGCTCCGCGGCGCGAGCGGCCGCGTGCCCGCACGCGAGCTGCGCGCAAGATCTCAGCGACTTGTGACCGCCGGAAAAGAAAACGCCGGCACGAGGCCGGCGTTCTCACGAGCCAGGGAGCGGAGTGTCAGGATCCGGAGCCCGGCGACCGGACCTGGTCGCCCACCCGCACTTCGCGATCCGACCGCCACATCAGGCCAAAGCTGACGCGGTCGTACGCCATGAAGATCATCGCGAGGCCGTTCCGCTCGTCCGGGAGCTGGAAACTGGGGCTTTCGCGATGCGCGGTGTAGTCGCGGGCCCGCTCGCCGAGTTCCCAGACCTCGAGCACGTGGCCCGGCTCGAGGCCGTGCTTCGAGCCGCGGTTGATGACCACGACGTCGTAGTCCGCCACGACCGTGCGGTCGTCGATGAACGAGATGATCGAGCCATCGACCTGCATGCTGGGCGCACGCGGGACGAAGTCCATTTTCGTAATCGGGGTGGCCGGCATCACGATGTCGCCTTCGAGCGTTTCGCGCGCCGAGTCGGTCATCCGCATCGTGGCGGGGTCGCCGATGCGGTTCAGCCCCGCCTCGCCGGCGTACAGGCCCTGGTAGCCGAGGACGTCGCCGTCGTCCGGATCCCGAAGCTCGTCGTCCACGTGGAAGATGTTGTAGCGGTTGCCGAGCACACCGTCGGACAGCCGGCGGACATAGATGTCGTTGCCGACCGATGAGATCAGCCGCTCGTCACGTGCGGCGGCGACATACGGCGCGCCCCTGACGAGCTCGGCCGGGAAGACAGTGGGCCGCGACATGAAGGCCGCGATGCGCTCGTACGGGATCGCGTGGATCGCTTCCGACAGCGGATGCGCGCGCACGCGCGGCGAGAGGCGCGTGGCGCCGCCGCTTGCGACCGTCACCTGCGGCCGGCCGTCGACCCAGGTGAGCGCAAGCTCGTCGCCCGGGTAGATCAGGTGCGGGTTCGCGACCTGCGGGTTCACGTGCCAGATCTCCGGCCAGTACCAGGGATCGGTCAGGAATTTCGTCGAGATGTCCCAGAGCGTGTCGCCGGGCTGCACGATGTAGCGTTCGGGCGCGTTGGGCGACATCGGGATGACGCTGCGGTCGATCCCCTGGTCCTGGCCCGTGGCGATGCCCGCCGGAAGGGCCACGGCGAGCGCGAGCGCCGTTATGGCGGCCGCGGTCATCGCGCGCAGGGGGTGGCAGGAACCGATCTTCGAGGACATTGCCATGCGAGGTGCTCCCTTACTGCCGGCTCAGCCGTAGAATCGTATAATTCCCGGCATCCGGTTTCCGACGTAAGTCCATGCTTCGACGAACTTTAGCAGCAATCCCCGGTCAGATATACGCGCCCAAAGCCCCGCTCCCATGACGCGCCTCACAATACTGGAGTATCCGGACCCCCGGCTGCGAACCCGGGCCGTCCCCGTGGACGCGGTGGATGCCCAATTGCGTGATCTGATCGACGACATGCTGGAAACCATGTATGCCGCCCACGGCATCGGCCTGGCGGCGACCCAGGTCGACGTCCACCGGCGCCTGCTGGTCGCTGACGTCTCCGAGGGCCGCAATGAGCCGCGCGTCTTCATCAACCCCGAGATCCTGCTGCGCGAGGGCACGGAAACCTCGCAGGAAGGCTGCCTCTCGGTTCCCGGCTACTACGACGACGTCGAGCGGGCGGAGCGAATCCGCGTGCGCGCGCTCGACCGGGACGGAAAGCCCTTCGAGGCGGACCTCGACGGGCTGATCGCGGTCTGCGTCCAGCACGAGATCGATCACCTCGACGGCAAGCTCTTCGTCGACTACCTGTCGGAGATGAAGCGCCAGCGCGTGCGCAAGAAAATCGAGAAGGACCGGAAACTGCGCGCAGAAGGCAGGGCGCCGGAGTCTTCGCGCGCGCCCGCGATCTGACCGGAATCACCGCCATGGACCCAAGCCTGGCGGTCGCCTTCGCCGGCACACCCGACTTTGCGTTGCCGTCGCTGGACGCGATCGCGGCGTCGCGCCATCGCCTCGTCGCCGTGTGCACGCAACCCGATCGACCGAGCGGCCGCGGCCAGCGGCTTGCCGCGAGCCCGGTCAAGGAGCGCGCGCTCGCGCTGGGGTTGCCGGTGCTTCAGCCCCTGTCCCTGCGCGAGGCGGCCGCGCGCGAAGCGCTCGCGGCATTCGCGCCTGACGTCTGCGTCGTCGTCGCCTACGGGCTGCTGCTGCCGCAGCAGGTCCTCGACTGGCCGCGCCTCGGCTGCCTGAACGTCCACGCATCGCTGCTGCCACGCTGGCGCGGCGCCGCGCCCGTCGCGCGCGCGATCATGGCGGGCGACGCGACGACGGGGGTCTGCATCATGCGCATGGACGCGGGGCTCGACACCGGACCCGTGATGCTTTGCCGCGAGGTCGCGATCGGGCCCCGCGAGAACGCGGGCGAGCTCGAGTCGCGCCTCGCGGAAGCCGGCGGCGAGGCGATCGTGGAAGCGCTCGATGCGCTCGCGGCGGGCCGCGCAAGCTTCGTGCCGCAGGATTCCGCGCGGGCGACATACGCGGCGAAGCTCGACAAGGCGGAGGCGCGCCTCGACTGGCGGCAGCCGGCCGCGTCGCTCGAGCGGCGCATCCGCGCGCTGAACCCGCGCCCGGTCGCGGAAACGAAGTTCGACGGCGCGCAGCTGCGGATCTACGAGGCGGAAGTCGTCCAGCAGCCGGCGGGCGCCGTGCCCGGCACGGTGTTGCGGGCGGGCGAAGATGGCATCGTCGTTTCCACGGGCGAGGGGGCCCTCGCGCTCCGGCGACTCCAGCTCGCGGGACGGCGCGCGATGACGGCGCGTGAGTTTGCGAACGCGCGCCCGCTCGCGGGCCGGGTGCTCGCCTGAGCACGCGCTCGGGAGCCGAAATCCGCGCCGCCGCCGCGCGCTGCGTCGTCGCCGTTGCGCACAAGGGCCGCCGCCTCGAGGACGCGATTGCCGCGGCGACGCGGGACGGCGTGCCGCGCCCCGCCACGCAGTCGATCGCCTTCGGCACCGTGCGCTGGTATTTCGAGCTCGACGCCTGCCTCGCGGCACTGCTCGACCGGCCGGATTCGAAGCTCGACCCGGAAGTGCGCGCGCTGATACTGGTCGGCCTCTTCCAGCTGCTGCACGGCGCGACCCCCGAGCATGCCGCGGTCTCCGAAACCGTCGAGGCGACGCGCGCGCTGGGGCGCCCGCGCGCTGCGGGCCTCGTCAACGCGCTGCTGCGGCGGTTCCAGCGCGAGCGCGCCGCGATACTCGCCGGTGCGCACCGTGATCCTGTTGCGCGCCTCGCCCATCCCGCCTGGATGCTGGAGGCCATCGGGCGGGAGTGGCCCGGGCAGCAGGAAGCGATCGCCGCTGCCGGCAATGCGGAGCCGCCGATGTGGCTGCGCGTGAACGAGAGGCGATGCTCGCGGGACGAATACCTTGCCCGTCTCGAGGCGGCGGGATTGCCGGCCACGCCCTGTGACTTCGCGCCGCAGGCGCTCCGCCTCGGCACGCCCGTGGCCGTCGACTTGTTGCCCGGCTTTGCGAATGGCGACGCCTCGGTGCAGGACGCCGCCGCGCAACTGGCCGCCCGCTTCCTCGCGCCGGAACCCGGCATGCGCGTGCTCGACGCCTGCGCGGCGCCGGGCGGCAAGGCCTGCCACCTGCTCGAGCTGAACCCGCAACTGGCGGAGCTGGTCGCGCTCGACATCGACGCGGATCGCGCCACGCGAATCGAATCGAATCTCTCGCGGCTCGGCCTCGAGGCCCGTGTGATCGTCGGCAATGCCGGGAATGCGGCAGCCTGGTGGGATGGCCGTCCCTTCGAGAGGATCCTGCTCGACGTGCCCTGTTCCGGCACCGGCGTCATCCGCCGCCATCCGGACGTCAAGCTGCTGCGCCGGCCGGACGACATCCCGCGCTTCGCGGCGCAGCAGGCGGCGCTGCTGCGGTCCTGTTTCGCGCTGCTCGCGCCCGGCGGACGGCTGGCATACGTGAGCTGCTCGATCCTCTCGGCCGAAAATGCGCGCGTCGTCGGCTCCTTCCTCGACTCCGGGGCCGGGGCGGTCGATGTGACCGAATCTGCTAGGCTTTTGCTGCCCGGCATCCTGCCGTGGCGGGTTGCGGGGCCGGGCTGCGCGCTTCCGAGCGGCGCAGCCGACGCCGACGGCTTCTACTACGCCTGCCTCGAGAAGCGGGCCTGAGTGCATTCGATGCGGGGACGAATTCGCTCGCTCTTCCTTGGCCTCGCGCTCGCCGGCGCGGCGGCAGGCCAGCCCGCGCACGCGCAGGACGAGGGCCGCTTCGAAGTCCGCAACGCCTACGTCGAGCTCGTGAACGACGCCTGGCTCCTGGACGTGAGGCTCGACCTCGCGCTCGCGGAGGCGGCGCGCCAGGCATTCGCGGAGGGCGTTCCGCTCGTCCTGAAGCTGGAAGTCGAGGCGAGCGTCGAACGCCGGCTGTTCCCCGACGACGATGTCGTCTCGTTCACCCGCAAGTGGCAGATCTCCTACGACGCGATCTCGGAGCGTTTCGTGGTGACCGAGGGCCGCGGCGGCGATCACGTGAGCCATGCGACGCAGGAAGAGGCGCTCGAGGCGCTCGCGCGCATCAGCGGCATCAAGGTCGCCGACACCGCGACGCTGCCGGCAAGCGGGCGCTTCGGCATGCGCGTGCGGGCCACGGTCGAAATCGGCGACCTGCCCGCGGCGGTCCAGATGCTCCTCTTCTGGAAGGGCTGGTCGCGGAGCACCGAGTGGTACGAGTGGAAGGTGCGGCCATGATGCGGCGCTGGCTCCCCGTCGCGGTCGCGGCCGGCATCGTCGTCTGGATCGCCGCGCTCGTCCTGCTCGCGATCACCGCCGAGGGCTCGCAGCGCTACGGCGAGCAGTACGCCTGGATCCTGCTGATCAACGTCGCGGGCGTGATCGCGCTCCTCGTCCTGATCGGCCGGCGGCTCGCCGACTTCGTGCGCGACTGGCGCCGCCACGTGCCGGGATCGCGGCTCCGCGGCCGCACGCTCCTGATGTTCGGCGGCCTCGCGATTGCGCCGCTCATCCTCGTGTTCGGCTTCTCCGTGACGTTCCTGACGCGCGGCATCGACAGCTGGTTCCACGCCGAGGTGCGCCAGGGCCTTTCCGATGCGCTCGGCCTGTCGCGCGCGGCGCTCGACCTTCGCATGCGCGAGTATCTCGAGCGCACCGAGCGCATCGCCGGGCGCCTGTCCGGCCTGTCGGGCGGCGCGCTCTACCGCGCGCTGGACGAGGAGCGGCGCCAGTCGGGCGCGGAGGAGCTGGTCGTGACCAGCGCCGGCGGCCAGCCCGAGGCTTCCAGCCATTCCGGGATGCGTCACGAGCTGCCGGCCGCGGCGCCGGAGGAGCTGCTGCTCCAGGTACGGCAGGGCAGGCCGCACGTGAGCCTCCAGACGGCGCAGGGCGGCGGCTACCAGGTCCGCGCGGCGACGCAGATCGGCTCGGGGGACGTCGTGCCGCATGCGCGGCTGCTGATCGCGACCTATTCCGTCCCGCAGCGGCTCTCGGACCTCGCCGCGACGGTGCAGTCGGCCTACCAGCAGTACGGACGGCTGTCTTTCCTGCGCGAGCCGCTCAAGGCCTCGTTCGTGCTGACGCTCTCGCTCGTGCTGCTGATGGCGCTGCTCGCGGCGATCTACGGCGCGCTGTATTTTTCCGAGCGCCTCGTGCGACCCGTGCAGGACCTCATCGCGGGCACGCGCGCGGTCGCGAAGGGCGACCTCGACACGCGGATCGAGCGCCCGTCGCACGACGAGATCGGCTTCCTCGTCACCTCGTTCAACGACATGACGAAGAAGCTCGCGCGCGCGCGCGAGGACACCGAGCGCAGCCGGGCGGCGGTCGAGGCCGAGCGCGCGGCGCTCGCCGTGATCCTGGCGCGGCTCACGAGCGGCGTGATATCGCTCGAGCCGGACCTTCGCGTGCGCGTCGCCAACCAGGCGGCGGGCAACATCCTGGGCGTCGATTTTTCCGGCGCCGCCGGCAAGCCGCTCGCAGACCTCGCCGCCGGGCAGCCGTTGCTCGCCGAGCTGCACGACGTGCTGCGAAATCACCTCGATGCCGGCGAGACGGAATGGCGCGAGCAGGTCACCCTGCGGACCGACGGCGGCCGGCGCGAGCTCGTCTGCGCCTCGACCGCGCTGCCGGGCGATGCCGGCGCGCAGGGCCTGGTGCTGGTGTTCGACGAGGTGACACAGCTCCTCCAGGCACAGCGCCAGGCCGCATGGGGCGAGGTGGCGAGGCGGCTCGCGCACGAGATCCGCAACCCGTTGACGCCGATCCAGCTGTCCGCCGAGCGCATGCGGCGGAAGCTGATGCGCGGCCTCGGCACCGCCGACGCGGAGCTGCTCGAGCGGGGCACGCACACGATCGTCCAGCAGGTCGAGGCCATGAAGCAGATGGTCGCGGCCTTCTCGGAGTATGCGAAGGCGCCCGAGATGCACGTCAGCGAGTTCGACCTCGCGGCCCTCATCCGGCAGGTCTCCGACCTCTACCATGCGCAGGACCCGCGCGTTGCGTTCGGGCTCTCGCTCGACCCGAAGGCGTCCGCGCTCGAGGCCGACCCGGGCCGCATCCGCCAGCTGCTGAACAACCTGCTGACGAACTCGCTCGAGGCGCTCGACGGGCGGCCGAATCCTGTCATCATGATCGAGACCCAGCGCGCGGGCGACCAGGTCGTGCTGACCGTGGTAGACAACGGCCCTGGATTCCAGGGCGGCCTGCTGGAGCAGGCATTCGATCCCTACGTCACCTCGAAGCCGAAGGGCACGGGGCTCGGTCTCGCAATCGTGCGCCGGATCGTCGAGGAGCACGGCGGGCAGGTCGAGGTGGAGAACGCCCCGCAGGGGGGCGCGCGGATACGGATCACACTGCCGGCAACGCCGCGTGAGGCGCGCCGGGCCGAGGCGAGGAGAGAAAAAGCATGAGTTCGCCGAGAATTCTCGTCGTCGACGACGAGGCCGACATCCGCGGGTTGCTCTCCGAGATCCTCGCGGAGGAAGGGTATGAGATCGAGGTCGCGGCGGATGCCGCCTCCGCGCGTCGCGCCGCGGCGCGCCAGGAGCCCGATCTCGTGTTGCTCGACATCTGGATGCCGGACATGGACGGCATCACGCTGCTCCGCGAGTGGTCGGAGAAGCATTCGCTGCGCTGCCCGGTCGTCATGCTCTCGGGCCACGGCACCGTCGAGACGGCCGTCGAGGCGACGCGCCTCGGCGCATTCGACTTCGTGGAAAAGCCGCTCTCGATCGCAAAGCTGCTACGCACCGCGGAGCGCGCGCTCGAGGCCGGCAAGCGCCGCAGGCAGTCGCAGCGCACGCTGATCCCGCCGCTCGTGGCGCCCGTCGGCAAGAGCCGCCTGATGCAGCGGCTGCGGGAGCAGGTGCAGCAGGTCGCCGCGCACGACGCGGCCGTCCTGCTGGTCGGCGAGCCGGGCACCGGCCGCGAGGCGTTTGCGCGCTACATGCACGCGCTCGGGCCGCGGGCCGCCGCGCCCTTCGTCGTGGTCACCTGCGCGAGCCTCGACGACGCGACCGCCGCCGCGCGGCTTCGGGGCATCGACCACGGAGGGAAAGGCCGAGGCGGGATTCTACGAGCAGGCCCGCGGCGGGATGCTGTTCCTCGGCGGCGTCGAGGACCTCTCGGAGACCGCGCAGCGGCTCCTGCTCGCGGACCTCGAGCAGCGCGGCTGGCAGCGCGGCGGCGTGGGCGAGGTCCTTCCCTTCGAGGCGCGGTTCGTGGCGGCCGCGGTCCCCGGCCATGACGGGCCCGCGATCGGCCTGCGGCGGGACCTGCTGGCCCACCTCGAGGTGATATCCATCCGGATCCCGCCGCTTCGCGAGTACGCGGAAGACGTGCCGGACCTCCTCCGGCACTACGTGGACCGGCTCGTGGACGAGGAGGGCATGCCGTTCCGGCGCTTCTCCGTCGCCGCGCAGAACCGGCTCCGCAACTATCCCTGGCCGGGCAACGTGCGGGAGCTGCGGAACCTGGTGCAGCGCGTCCTGATCATCGGCGGTACCGAGGAGATCGGCCTCGAGGAGATCGAGCAGCACCTGGTGACCCAGCAGGCCCCCGACGAGCCGCTGGTCAAGCAGGACCTGCTCGCCCTCCCGCTCCGCGAGGCGCGGGAGCAGTTCGAGCGCGCCTACCTCCTCCAGCAGCTGATGCTCTGCAACGGCAAGGTGGGGCTGCTGGCCAAGCGGGTCGGCATGGAGCGCACCCACCTCTACCGCAAGCTGCGCTCGTTGGGAGTAGACTTCCGGCAGATCACCGAAGACTGATCGGGTTCAAACGGAGAAAGGGATTATGTTTACAAGAAAATTGCTGGCGGCGGCGATTGCCGCGGCGGGACTGATGGGCGTGATCGCCTCGCATGCCGAGGAAGGCAAGCGGTCGGTCGGCGAGTACACGGACGACAAGGTCACCCTCAGCAAGGTGAAGTCCGCGCTGATCGGCGACAAGACGACCGATGCGGGCGAGATCAATGTCGAAGTGAACAAGGGCATCGTCCAGCTCAACGGCTTCGTCGACAACGAGAAAGAGAAGGCCCAGGCGGAAACGATCGCCAAGGGCGTCAGTGGCGTGAAGGGCGTGGAGAACAACCTGGCCATCAAGTCCGCCGACTCGACGGCCGGCTCGGCCATGGACGATTCAACCGTGACCGCCAAGGTGAAGTCGGCGCTGGTTGACAGCTCGGACACCAAGGCCGGCGACATCAAGGTCGAGACCAGGGCCGGTGTCGTGCAGCTCTCCGGCTTCGTCGAGAGCGAGTCCCAGAAGGCGGCAGCCACGACGGTGGCCCAGTCGGTCAAGGGCGTGAAGTCCGTTCAGAACAACCTGAGCGTCAAGCACTGATCGAAGGGGACGCTAACCTTCGAAGAAAGGCTCTAGATTGGCAGGGGGGCGTTCACTTCTGAAGGTGAACGTCCCCTTCGCCGGTCAGTCGCCGACCCGCACGACGAGAAAGTCCACTTCCGCCTCCCGCAGGCGGTTGCGGACGCGATTGAGCTCCGCGAGGTCGCTGATCGGCCCGACCCGCACGCGATGCCAGGTGTCGTTGTCGATCGCGACCCGCTGCACGTTCGACTCGATGCCCTGGAGCGCAAGCTGCGCCCGCACCCGGTCGGCCTCCTCGAACCGGCGATACGAACCGGCCTGAAGCACGTAGGCACCTTTCTTCTCGACCGGCTCCGGCGCGTCGCGCGGCATCGCGACTTCCTTCTCCGGAACGACCACCTCGAAGTTCGGCAGCATGTCGTAGTAGTCGTAGCGCTCGACCGGCTCCTCCTCCGTGGACGCCCGCACTGACGCCGGTTCCGCCGCCGGCTCCGAGCCCGCCTCCTGCGGCGCGCGCGGATCGAAGAAATAGAGCGCGAGGCCGACCGACAGCCCGGCGACGAGGCCGAGCAGGAGGCCGGTCCAGCCGGAGAAGGGCTCGCGCCGAGGCCGGCTGCGCTTGTAGTCGCGGGCGACCACTACATCGCCTCCGGCGCCGATGCGCCTAGCAGCGCGAGGGCGTTCTTCAACACCTGCTGCGCCGCGGCGATCAATGCAAGCCGCCCGTTGCGGACTTTCGGGTCGTCGACGATGAAAGTGAGCGCCGCATAGCAGGCATGGAAGGCCTGGGCGAGCTCGCGCAGGTAGTGGACGACGAGGTGCGGGGCGCGAAGCTCGGCGCCCTGGCGCAGGACCTCGGGCCAGCGCGAGATCTCGCGCATCAGCGCCTGCTCGGCGGGGTCCGCGAGCGACTCGAGCGCCGCGATTCCGGCGGCGCGGTCGAACGGCAGGCCACGCTCGGCGGCCTGCTTCAGCACGCTCGCGATCCGCGCGTGGGCGTACTGGATGTAGTAGACGGGATTGTCGTTGCTCTGCTTCTTCGCGAGCTCGAGGTCGAAATCGAGCGGCTGGTCGTTCGAGCGCATGAGGTATATGAGCCGCGCCGCATCGTTGCCGACTTCGCTTCGCAGGTCGCGCAGCGTCACGAACTGCGCCTCGCGCTTGCCCATCGCCACCTTCTCGCCGCCCTTGAAGAGCGTCACGAACTGCATCATCGGGACCTCGAGCGACTCCGGCGGTTCGCCCATGGCGGCGAGGCCGGCGCGCACGCGCGCCACGTAGCCATGGTGGTCGGCGCCCAGGATCGTGAGCAGCAGCTCGAACCCGCGCTCGCGCTTGTCGAGGTGATAGGCGATGTCGGAGGCGAAATAGGTCTTCTGCCCGTTCGCGCGGATGACGACGCGGTCTTTCTCGTCGCCGAACTCCGTTGCGCGAAACCAGAGCGCGCCCTCCTGCTCGAAGACGTGGCCATGCCCGCGCAGGCGCCGCAACGCCCGGTCGATCGGCCCGCCGTCCCGGCCGTCGCCGAGGTCCTGCTCGGAGTACCAGCGGTCGAAGCGCACGCCGAATTCCGCGAGGTCCCCCTGGATGTCCGCCAGGATTTCCGCGAGGCCGGCTTCGAAGACGACGCGGAAATCGGCGCCGAGCAGGTCCTTTGCGCGGCCGATGACCGCGTCGATGTACTTGTCCTTGTCGCCACCCGCGGGCTCGTCGGGCGGCAGGCCGCGCAGGACGTCGCCCGCCGGGCGCGAAAGCGAGTCGCCGACCCGCGCGTGCAGCGACGCCGCAACCGGCCGGACGTAATCGCCGCGGTAGCCATTGGCCGGAAAAGGCAGCTCCTGGCCGCACAGTTCGAGGTAGCGCAGCCAGACGCTCGCCGCGAGGATGTCCATCTGGCGGCCCGCGTCGTTGACGTAGTACTCGCGGTGCACTTTCCAGCCGTCCGCCTCGAGCAGGTCCGCGACCGCCGCGCCGAATGCGGCCTGCCGGCCGTGACCAACGTGCAGCGGCCCGGTCGGGTTGGCGGAGACGAACTCGACGATCGCCTTCCGCCCCGCGCCGGCATCGCCGCGCCCGTAGGCAGACCCCTCCGCCAGCACGCGGCCCATCTCGGCCGCCCAGGCCGACGGCGTCAGGAAGAAATTGATGAATCCGGGGCCCGCGATCTCGGTCTTCGCGACCAGCGTGTTTGCGGGAAGCGCGGCGACGATCTTCGCGGCGAGCGCGCGCGGGTTCGAGCGCGCGGCCTTGGCCGCCTGCATGGCGACGTTGGTCGCGAAATCGCCGTGCGACGCGTCGCGGCTTCGCTCGACCGTGGGCGCGGGCGCGGTGTCGCCGAGCGTGCCGGGCGGCAGGGCCGCGAGCGCGTCCGACACGAGTTTTTCGACCAGGTTTTTCAAGGCGCGCCAGTCTATCAGTCAACTTCGAGTGGATCGACGTCGACGGACCAGCGCAGCGCGCGCGGTGCGCGCAGGGACGCGACCTGCGGAACCCATTGCGAAAGAAATCCCTGCAACGGCGCGCGCGCGGGCGACTCGACCAGGAGTTGCGCGCGATGGCGGCCCGCGCGGCGCGCCATCGCGGCGGGCGCGGGGCCGAGTATCCGCAGCTTCGATTCCCGGGGCAGCGGCGCGGCAACGAGCGCCGCGTGCAGGAATCCGAAGACGTCCGCGCGAACGGGCGCGTCGGCGCGCAGGAGCGCGAGATGCGACCAGGGAGGCCAGCCCGCGGCGCGCCGCTCGGCCAGGGCGAGCGACGCGAATCCGTCGTAACCCTCGGTGATGAGGCATTGCAGCAGCGGGTGCTGCGGGTAGGCGGACTGGATCAGGACCTCGCCGGGACGGTCGCCGCGTCCCGCGCGGCCCGCGACCTGCACGATCTGCTGCGCGAGCCGCTCGCTCGCGCGGAAATCCGAGCCGAACAGGCCCTGGTCTGCCGCGAGCACGACGACCAGGGTCACGTCCGGGAAGTCGTGGCCCTTCGTGAGCATCTGGGTGCCGAGCAGGATGCGCGCCCGCCCGTCGCTGGCTGCGGCGAGCGCCTTTTCCATGTCGCCGCGCCGGCGGATCGCGTCGCGGTCGATGCGCACGAGGGTCGCCTTCGGAAAGAGCTGGTTGAGCGTCGTTTCGACGCGCTCCGTGCCCTCGCCGACGGGCGAAAGCTCGCTGCTGCAGCGCGGACAGGCGAATGGCAGCGATTCCTCGGCGCCGCAGTGGTGGCAGACGAGCAGCGCGCGACGCAGGTGCACCGTGAGCCGCGCATCGCAGGACTTGCAGGGCGCGATCCAGCCGCAACCCGGGCAGAACATCGTGGGTGCGTAGCCCCGGCGGTTGAGGAAGACCAGCACCTGGCCGTCTTCGCCGAGGTGGCGCTCGATCGCCGCCATCGCCGGCGGCGAGATGCCGTCGCGCGCCGGGTTGATGCGCAGGTCGACGACCGTGACGCGCGGCTTGCCGGCGCGGCCCGTGCGCTCGGGCAGGGAGACTTTTGCGTACCGCGCGGCGGCGACATTGGCGAGCGTCTCGAGCGACGGCGTCGCGGAGCCCAGCACCACCGGCACGCCGGCGCGCTGCGCGCGGGCGACGGCGAGGTCGCGCGCCGAATACCGGAATCCCTCCTGCTGCTTGTACGACGGGTCGTGCTCTTCGTCGACGACCAGGAGGCCGAGCGACGGCATCGGCGTGAATACGGCGGAACGCGTGCCGATCACGACCGGCGCCGCGCCGGCCGCCGCCGCCCGCCAGGCCGCGGCCCGCGCGCCGTCGGCCAGCGACGAGTGCAATGCGACGATGGGCGCCGCGAGGCGCGCCTCGAATCGCGATACGAGCTGCGGCGTCAGTGCGATTTCCGGCACCAGCACGAGGGCGCCGCGGCCTTCCCCGAGCACGCGCTCGATGAGGCGCATGTAAACCTCGGTCTTGCCGCTGCCGGTGATGCCGTAGAGAAGCCAGGCCGCGAAGCGGCCGAGCGATGAACCGATCTCCCCGAGGGCCGCGCCCTGGGCCGCGGTCAGCACGGGTCCCGCGCGGCCGGCGCCGGCGGCGGGCGCGGGTTCGGGGCGCGCGACCGAGTCGATCCAGCCGCGCTGCATGAGCGAGCGGATCGCGGACGAATGTCCGGCCGCGGAGATCGCCGCGGCGCTCGCGCCGTCGCGCCCGAGCAGTTCCATCAGCTGTCTCTGCCGCCGGCCGAGCCGCTTTCCGGCCGCGAGCGCGGCGCGGCCGGCTTCGGTGAGCTGCCAGAGGATTTCCTCGCGGCGCGCGGTGGCGCCGTCGCGCAGCATTTTCGGCAATGCGCCGAACAGCACCTCGCCGAGCGGATGGTGGTAGTAGTCGGCGGCCCAGCGCAGCAGCCCGAATGTCGCATCGTCCCAGAGCGGCATCGTGTCGATGACGGCGCTGACCGGCTTGAGGCGCGCCCGCGGAAGCGCGCTCGTCGCCGAATGCGCGGCGACGATGCCGACCGCCGATCGACGGCCGAGCGAAACCCGGACGCGCTGGCCGGGCCTCGCGATCGGTTCGCCGCCTGCCGGGCAGGTAATCGAATCCGTGCCGGAGCGGCGTGTCGAAAACGACCTGGAGGACCGTTGAATCTGGACCCAAAATTTTTTGCTTTATCAAGGAGTTATGAATTAAGCGATCGCTGCGTCAACGGCGCCCGGCAAGCGACGTTATATCACCGGGGCACGGCCGGGGGACCGGCAGCCACGCAGGAGGAGCGCGTGAATCGCTCTGCTACGCTTTGTGCGCCACTGTCGCTCGGCGGCCGGGACGAAGCGCGGGAGGACATCGTGGAACGGGAGCGGGCGCTCGACAGGTTCCTTGCGGGAATCGAACGCCGGGCGTTTCGCATCGCCTGCATTGCGCTTCGCGACCGCGCGGAAGCCGAGGACGCCGTGCAGGACGCGATGATCCGCCTCGTCCGCAGTTACGGGCGGCATCCGGAAGAGCAATGGCGCCCGCTCTTCTATCGCATCCTGAAAAACCGCATCACCGACTTCCAGCGCCGCCGGAAAGTGCGCCGGGCCGTGATGGCGTGGTGGCCGGGGCCGGAGAGCGACGCAACGAATGAGGATCCGCTCGAGTCGGCGGTGGATCCGCGCGGCCGGCCGGACGAGGTCATCGAGGGCGAGGAGCTCCTTGCGCGCATCGAGCAGGTGCTCGCCGGCATCAGCGAACGCCAGCGCGAGGCGTTCCTGCTCAGGAATTTCGAGGGCCTGGACGTCGCACAGGCGGCAGTCGCAATGGGCTGTTCGGAAGGCAGCGTGAAGACACATTATTTTCGTGCCATGCAGGCGCTCACGGGCGCGCTCGGGGAGTCGAAGAAATGAACGAGGAAGAGATGCGGGAGCTGGAACGCAGGAGCCGCGGCGCATTCGACGAGAGCGTCGAGGCGCTGGACGCCGCGACGCGCTCGCGGCTCGCCCGTGCGCGCAGCCGCGCGCTCGAGGAATACCGGCAGCGCCGCTTCGGCGGGCCCGCGCTGTGGATCCCGGCGGGCGCCGCGGCGGCCGCGCTCGCAGCCGCGGTCGTCCTGCAACGCGACGAGGCCGCGCCCGTGCCGATGACGGCGGAGGCGGCGGCCGGCCCATTCGAGGACCTCGACATGATGACCGTCGATGACTTCGACATGCTCGGCGAGGACGAAGGCTTTTATGCCTGGGCGGAAGAGCAGGTATACGGCGGGGTGGGCTGAGGTATGCGTTGCCCGCGATTCCTCGCCGCGATCCTGCTTGCCGGGCCGGCCGCAGCCGCGGAGCCGCCGGCCGAACCGCCGGATGCCGAGTTCCTGGAATTCCTCGGGGAGACCGCGGGCGAGGAAGAGGACTTCGTGTTGTTCATGGAATCTGCGCAGGCTGAACGCGCGCTGGCGCGCGCCGAAAGAGAGACTGCGAAGGAAGACGACGATGAATAAGCTGGCGGGAATCCTGGTGGCCTGGCTCATGCTCGGAATCGTGCCGGTCGCCGCGCAAGAGGCAACAGGCGATACGGGCGTCGCCTGGGAATCGCTCGACGAAGCGACCCAGGAGTTGCTGGCGGGCCAGAAGGCGCAATGGAATTCCCTGCCGCCCGCGCGGCAGCGCGCGATGTCGACCGGCGCGAGGCGCTGGCTCGCAATGGACGAGGCCGAGCGCGCGCAGGCGCGCGGTCGCTGGAAGAAATGGCGCGAGCTCACGCCGGCCGAGCGCGAGCAGGTCCGCAAGAGATGGCAGCGGTTCCGCGAGCTGGATCCGGAGCAGAAGGACGCACTGCGCAACGCGTACCGGCGCTTCCAGTCGCTGCCGCCCGAGCGGCGCGACGAGCTTCGCGAGCGCTGGCGGCAATTGACGCCGGAGGAGCGCCGCCGCGCCATCGAGCGGCGCCAGGCGCCGCGGCCGGCCCAGCCGCCTCCCGCCCGCAGGCCTTCGCAGCGCTGAGGACTCGCATCTGCCGCGACTCCGTGGGACGATAATCCCGCGATGCCGAATGCGAAGCTCAAGCGCTCCAATGACCGGATGATCGCCGGAGTCTGCGGCGGCCTCGCCGAGTGGCTCGGCTGGACGGCGGACCGCGTCCGGGTCGCCTACGTGATCCTCTCGATCCTGAGCGCCGCGTTCCCGGGCATCATCGTCTACCTGCTGCTCTGGTTGCTGATGCCGGATGCCGACCAATGAATGAACCGAAGCAAGACGCCCCGGTCGATTCCAGGATCATCGGGCTGTACGACGAATACACGCACGGCGGCATGGACCGGCGCGATTTCCTCGCCCGGCTCGCGCGACTGGCCGGCAACGCGGCCGCCGCATCCCTCTTGCTCCCCCTGCTCGAGAACCGCTATGCCGCCGCGGCGACCATCGCCGAGGACGACTCGCGTGTCGTCACCCGCCGCGAGCGCTTTGACGGCCCGGCAGGAGAAGTCACCAGCTATGTCGCGTACCCCGCTGCGCCGCCCGACCGGCGCCCCGCGGTCGTCGTGATCCACGAGAACCGCGGGCTCAACGCGCACATCGAGGACGTGGCGCGCCGCCTCGCGCTTGCGGGATTCCTCGCGATTGCGCCGGATGCGCTCTCGGCGGCCGGCGGCACGCCCGCGAACGAGGACGAGGCGCGCAGGCTCATCGGCGAGCTCGACCGCGAGCAGGCGCTCGCGACCTACCTCGCGGCCGTGCGCTTCGCGGCGGGTCATCCGCGAAGCACCGGCAAGGTCGGCAGTGTCGGATTCTGCTGGGGCGGCGGCATGTCGGGGCGCCTGGCCGCGAATTCGCAGGAACTGGATGCGGCCGTCGTCTTCTACGGGATGCCGCCGGAGGCAGCCGAAGCGGCGCGCGTCCATGTGCCGCTCCTGCTGCACTACGCGGGCCGCGACGCGCGCATCAATGCAGCCGTTCCGGCGTTCGAATCGGCGCTGAAGGCGGCCGGTGCGAAGTACGAGCTCCACGACTATCCCGACGTCGACCACGCCTTTCACAACGACACCAATGCCGCCCGCTACAACGCCGACGCCGCGGCGCTCGCCTGGAAGCGCACGGTCGAGTTCCTGACGAAAAACCTTGCCTGACCCGATTGCCCGCGTCGACCGGGCGCAGGCCGAGTCCTGCGGCCCGCGCTTCGACCCTGCCACGATGCTCGAGGCTCGGCGACGCACCTTCGATGCGATCGGCCGCGTCGGCATCGGGGATCGTCCCGGGGATGACCGAGGAAGAAGGCGGCGGGCTGCTGCGCCAGGTGCTCCGCGAGGCGGGCCTCGTGCGTGAATGGCACGGGATCGGCCTGCGCTTCGGCGCCAACACGCGGCTGCCCTACGACGCGAGCTCGGAACCCGGCGTCGTCCTTGCCGGGAACGACATCTTTTTCATCGACATCGGCCCGGTCTGGCAGGACTGCGAAGCGGATGGCGCCGACACCTTCGTGACCGGAGACGACCCGGAGATGCATCGCATCGCGGGAGACGCGAAAGGCGTGTTCGAAGCGGTGCGCGCGCACTGGCTGGCGGAGCGGCTGACCGGGCAGGGCATCTATCGCGCCGCGGCCGAGGAATCAGGGGCGCGCGGCTGGCTCCTCGATCCCATCCTGACCGGGCACCGCGTCTCGGATTTTCCGCACGCCGCGCAATTCGACGGGGCGCTGGCCGACATGACCTTTGTCCCGTCGCCGGGCCTCTGGATCCTCGAAATCCAGCTGCGCCACCCGACGCGCCCCTTCGGCGCTTTCTACGAAGATCTCTTGACCGACACCTGATTTGTTCGTCCGCGCGCTTGCTGGCCGGGCCGGGTTGGCTCGCGCGCTCAGAAGATCGGACATTCGCTTGCTCGCCACCCGGCCCGTCCGCACGCGCGCGACGGGCGCCCGGGTCCCGGGTGAGCGACTTTAGGTCGCCGCCGGAGCGAACCCCGGACCCGGGCGACCGAAGCGCGCGTTGTCGAGCAGCCCCGGCCGGCGATCTCGATTAACCGGCCGCCTTGACCGCGTGGATGAGCTCCGCCGCGACCTTCTGCGCGTCGCCGTAGACCATACGGGTGTTGTCGAGATAGAAGAGGTGGTTCTCGATGCCGGAGAACCCCGCACCCTGTCCGCGCTTGATGACGAGCACGTTCTTCGCCTTGTCCGCATTCAGGATCGGCATCCCGTAGATCGGGCTCGACTTGTCGGTGCGCGCTACGGGATTGACCACGTCGTTCGCGCCGATCACGAGCGCGACGTCCGCCGTATCGAATTCGGCATTGATCTCGTCGAGGTCCGAGATCAGGTCGTAGGGCACGCCCGCTTCGGCGAGCAGCACGTTCATGTGGCCCGGCATGCGGCCCGCGACCGGGTGGATCGCGAACCGGACCATCACGCCCTTGTCGATCAGGAGCTGGCAAAGCTCCCAGACCTTGTGCTGCGCCTGGGCGACGGCCATGCCATATCCCGGAATTACGATGACTTTCTGCGCGAAGGCCATCATGACGCCGGCATCCGACGCCTCGATCGGCTTCAGCGCGCCCGTGACTCCCTCGGCCGCGGCAACCGCGCCCTCGCCGAATCCCGAGAACAGCACGTTGCCGATTGAGCGGTTCATCGCCTTCGCCATGAGCTGCGTCAGCAGCGTGCCGGCCGAGCCGACGACGATGCCCGCGATGATCATCGCGGCGTTCTCGAGAACGAAGCCCTCGAACGCGACCGCGAGGCCGGTGAAGGCGTTGTAGAGTGAAATCACGACCGGCATGTCGGCACCGCCGATCGGAAGCGTCATCGTCACGCCGAGCAGCAGCGCGAGCGCGAAGAAGAGGACGACCGACTGCATCGACGGATGCCCGGAGATCACGATCGAGACGCCGAGGCCGAGTGTCGCCGCGACGATCGCGAGGTTCACGACCTGCTGGCCCTTGAAGCGCAGGCTCCGCTTGATGAGGCCCTGGAGCTTGCCGAACGCGACCAGCGAGCCGGAGAAGCTGACGGCGCCGATGAAGGCGCCCGCCGCGGCGAGCGCCGTCACGACGGGCCCGTGCGTCGCGCCCGCCGCGGGGTCGGCGGATGCCATGCGCAGCAGCTCCACCGCCGCGATCGCGGCCGCGGCGCCGCCGCCCATGCCGTTGTAGAGCGCGATCATCTGCGGCATGTCGGTCATCGCGACGATGCGGCCCGACCACCAGGCGAGCCCGCCGCCGAGCGCGATCGCCGCGAGCATCAGCGAGAAGTTCCCCATGCCAGGGTAGAGGAAGCTCATCACGGTGCCGATGAGCATGCCGAAGCCGGCGACGACGATGCCGCGGCGCGCCGTGACCGGCGAGCTCATGGCCTTCAGGCCCATGATGAAGAGGAAAGCGACCAGCAGGTAGCTGAAGTCGATCGCGATCGTCGCGATGTGGTCGGGTACGAGGCCCTGCATCAGGCGGCTTCCTTTTTCTTCTTCTGGCCGCTCGCCTTGAACATCTGGAGCATGCGCTCGGTGACGACATAGCCGCCGACCGCGTTGCCCGCGCCGAGCACGACGCCGATGAAGCCGATCACCTGCTCGAGCACGGTGTCCGCCCGGCCGAGCGCGACCATCGCGCCGACGAGCACGATGCCGTGCACGAAGTTGCTGCCGGACATCAGCGGGGTGTGCAGGATCACCGGCACGCGGGCGATGATCTCGTAGCCCGTGAACGCCGCCAGCATCACGATGTAAACAGCGATTACGCCTTCCATTTACGCGGTCTCCACGAGTTTGCGGGTGGGTTCATGGCGGATGCTGCCCTCGTGCGTGACGCAGGAGGCCGCGAACACCTCGTCGTTCCAGTCGATGGCGAGTGCGCCGTCCTTGAACGCAGGCTTGATGAAGTTCAGGAGGTTCCGCGCGTACATGTCGCTCGCGTGGTAGGCGACCGTGGCGGGCAGGTTGACCGGGCCGATGATGCGGACGCCCTGGTGGTCCACGGTTTCGCCGGCGCGGGTCAGCTCGCAGTTGCCCCCGCCCTCGGCGAGCAGGTCCACGATCAAGGCGCCCGGCTTCATGCGCTCGACGGCGCTCCTCGAGATGATCCGCGGCGCGGGCCGGCCGGGCACTCCCGCGGTCGTGATGACGCAATCGGCGGCGGCGATGCGCGAGTCCAGCACTTCCTGCTGCTTCGCCTTTTCCTCGGTCGTCAGCTCGCGGGCGTAGCCGCCCGTGCCTTCCGCCGTGACGCCGGTCTCCACGAACTTCGCGCCCAGCGACCGGATCTGCTCGCGCGTGGCGCTGCGCACGTCGTAGGCTTCGACGACCGCGCCGAGCCGCCGGGCCGTTGCGATCGCCTGCAACCCCGCGACACCGGCGCCGATCACGAGCACCGTCGCCGGGCGTATCGTGCCCGCCGCCGTCGTGAGCATCGGGTAGAACTTGTCGAGCGCGGCCGCCGCGAGCAGCACGGCCTTGTAGCCGGAGACTGCCGCCTGCGACGAGAGCGCATCCATCGATTGCGCGCGCGAGATGCGCGGCACGAGCTCCATCGCAAAGCTGGTGAGCCGCCTGTCCTTGAGCGCGCGCACGAGGTCGGCCTGCGCGTGCGGCGCGAGGAAGCCGACCACGACGGCGCCGGGCTTCAGGCGCGCGATTGCGGCGGTGTCGGGCGGCTGCACGGTAAATAGCAGATCCGAGCCGGACAGCACGGCGTCCGCGCCGTCGGCAATGACCGCGTCCGTGTACAGGGCATCGGGAAACCGGGCGGCACTGCCCGCGCCGCGCTCGATCAGGAGCTTTGCGCCCAGGGCGGCGAGCCGGGTCGCGACTTCCGGCACGACTGCGACGCGGTTCTCACCTCGCACGGTCTCTTTCAGCACGCCGATCGTGGCTGGCATCCCATTCATCCCCTGGTCGGCCGGCCGAGCGGCGGCGCGTTGGAAAATATCATAACCGTGCCTTATTGTTTGGGGCTTTCTGGGTCAGGATAGGGCCTGTGGGTACGAGTACCGTCGTGACGAAGGCATCCGCCGGGGCCGCCGGCGCTCTGGTCGCGCTGTCGCAGCAGGTGCTGCGCACGGATGCGTCCGGCATGCCGCTCGAGTGGATCGACTACAAGGAGGCGGTGCGGCTGCACTGCCTCGGGCAGGTTGCCTATGCCTTCGGCAGCCGGCTGTACGCGCTGCACGGCGGCACCAATGCGCGCACGGGCCGCCAGACCGTGATCGAAGTGAACTCGATGATGGCGACGCAGGGCTCGTCCGGGAATCCCGGGAGCCTGCGCGGCGACTACGTCCCGCCGCTCAACAACGAGACGCTGTTCCGCCGCGACGCCAACCTCTGCATGTATTGCGGCGGGCGCTTCACCTCGCACCAGCTCTCGCGCGACCACGTGCGGCCGTTCTGCCAGGGCGGCAAGGACGTCTGGAACAACGTCGTCGCCGCCTGCCGCCGGTGCAACAACGCGAAGGCCTCGCGCACCCCGGAGCAGGCGGGCATGCAGCTCCTGGCCGTGCCGTTCACCCCGACGTATGCCGAATACATTTACCTGAAGGGCCGGCGCGTGCTCGCCGACCAGATGGAATACCTGCTCGCGCACTTCCCGCGCACGAGCCCCTTGCACGCGCGCATCCAGCGATTCGTACAGTGAGCGTGGCGGGACCGCAGCCGGTCCACCTGATCGACGCGAGCTACTTCGTCTTTCGCGCCTACTATTCGGTCGGCATCGAGATGACCGACGGTGACGGCCAGCCGGTCAATGCCGTCTATGGATTCGGGCGCTTCCTGGGCGACCTCCTTGAAGAAGCAAAGCCGGCGCATGTCGCGGTGGCCTTCGACGAGAGCCTCACGACGTCGTTCCGCAGCGCGATCTATCCGGCCTACAAGGCGAACCGCGAGCCCGCGCCGCCGGAGCTGAAGCGCCAGTTCGCGCTCTGCCGCGAGCTGTGCCGCCTGCTCGGCCTCGCCGAATTCGGCAGCCCCACGCACGAGGCGGACGACATCATCGGCACCATCGCCGCGCGGCTGCGCGCCACCGGCCATCGCACCGTGCTGGTGACGCGCGACAAGGACCTCGCGCAGCTCGTCCGCGACGGCGATCACTACTGGGACTATGCCGGCGAGCGCCGTTACGGCTACGGCGACATCGAAGGCCAGTTCGGCGTGCGCCCGGAGCGGATGGCCGATTTTCTCGCGCTGACCGGGGATACGGTCGACAATATTCCGGGAGTGCCGGGCGTCGGGCCGAAAACGGCGGCGGCGCTGCTTCGGGCCTTCAGCTCGCTCGAGGAAATCTATGAAGGCCTCGAGCGCGTGGGCGCGCTGCCGATCCGGGGCGCCGGGAAGCTTTCCGCAAAACTCTCCCAGCACCGCGAGGCGGCGTACTTCGCCCGGCGCCTCACGACGATCGCCTGTGACATGCCGCTCGACTTCACGATCGAGACCCTGAGCCGCCGGCGTCCGGATCTCGACGGACTCGGCGCCTTCTACGACCGCCAGAAATTCGGCCCGGCGCTTCGTCGCCAGGCGGAACGCCTCGCCAGCTCGAGGCTCTTAAAGGGGCAGTCACTTTAAAGGGGACAGCTCACCTTCAGCGCGAGCAATGCTGCGATCACGCGGTATTGCTGCTGAAGGTGACTGTCCCCTTCAAACGATGCCCCTTTCGAAGACCGTTAGCGGAGCGCGGCGGCGACGAGTCGCCGGAGCAGCCGCTCGCGCAGGCCGCGGGGAGCGGCGAGTCCCATGCGCTCGAACAGCGCGCCACTTGCGGAATCACGCGGCAGTGGCCGGGCGAGCGCGGCGGCTATGCCGAGCTTGCCGGCAATCGTCACCGACTGCGCCTTCAATCGGCGCAGTGCAGCGCCGAGCTTCAGCTCTTCGGGGCTGAGGTCCGTTCCATAGGGCAGGGCGCCGAACCGTCCCGCGGCGCGATGCGGCGCGAGTGCCTGGTCGAGCGCTGCCGGCAGGTTCCGGCGGTTGCAATCCTCGATGCGATGGCTCGCGGGAAGCTTTCCCGCCCGTTGCGCCTCGGCAAGGAGCCCGGGCTGGAATCGCGAGTCGGCGATGTCTAGCAGCGCGGCCGCGACTTCGGCATCGCTCTTCCCCCGGATGTCGGCGATGCCGTACTCGGTCAGCACGACGTCGCGAAGGTGGCGTGGAATCGTCACGTGCCCGTAGTTCCATCGGATGTTGGACTCGAGCCGGCCGCCGCTTTGGCGCGTCGCGCGCACCGCGACGATCGACCGGCCGCCGGGCAGGTCGTGCGCCTGGGCGACGAAGTTGTACTGGCCGCCGACGCCGCTCACGACACGCCCGTCCTCGAGCCCGTCGGAAACGAGCGCGCCGCCGAGGGTTGCCATCATTGCGGAATTGATGAAGCGCGCATCGCGACGATGGTCGATTTTCTGCTCCCAGTCCGGACCGAGCAGCTCGTTTGTGAAGCTGACCGGCATCATGCGGAACAGCGCGCGCTCCGCGTCCGGCATCGCGCGCAGCTCCTCGTAAAACGCCTTCGGTCCGAGCAGGAATGCGCCGTGCAGCAGGGCGCCGCCCGGCTCGACGCGTCGCTTCAGGATTCCTTCGCGGTACAGGTCGAGGAATCCGTCCACGAACATCTCGGTGACGGCATAGAGCCCGCGCTCGAACGGTGCCTCGCCGCCGATCGCCTGCTGCTCCGCGGCAAAGCGCGGCAGGAGCGCGATGTCCTTCAATGCCTGCCGCCATTCCGCGTTTCCGCGATGGCGCAACGTCAGGGCGTGGACGATCGCGTCGCCGAGCTCGCCGATGCCGATCTGGAGCGTGCCGCCGTCCCGCACCAGCATGCTCGCAGCGAGCGCAATCGCATGGTCCGCGGTCGAGATCGGCCCGTTCGGCGGCGCGACCAGGTCGTGATAGCCGCGGGGATCATCGACGATGAAGTCGAAGTCGGTGTCCGGCCGGTCGGCGTCGCCGAACATGAATGGCATGCGGTCGTTGACCTGCCCGATGATCGCGAGCGGCGTGCCGGCGCGCTGGCGCTCGCGCAGCACCGGTATCAGGTCCGCGGTGACGTCGGGGTTCGAGCCGAGGCTGACGCGCCCGCCCGCGGGAGCCGGGCGCCAGGCGACTTGCTGCGCGATGACGTTTGCGCCGGCCGCGAGCGCGGTGCGCGCGACATGCGTGTAATTGATGCTCGCGTAGGCCTGCTGCGCGAGCGGCGAGCCGAGCCAGGCGCCCGGCTCCATGAAGAATTCCTGCACGCGGATGTTCGCGGGCAGCTTTCCTTCGCGGATCGGCTCGAGCCAGGCGGGTTCCGGCGCGTCGCCGAATACCTTTGCGGCTATCGGCTCGACGAGGCGCCGCTCGAGCTCGCTCCGCGGTCGCGGCCGCGCGAGCGTGAGCCCCGTGAGGATCGCGAGCTCGAGGCGCGGGTCCGCGACTGCGCGCCGGTAGAACTCGTTGACGAGGGCGACCGGCTTGCCCGCGCCGATCGGCGTGCAGAGCACGACCCGCCGGCCGATCCGCGAAAATGCCTGCTCGACGCAGTCCTCGACGCCGGCGAAAAGCCGAGGCGGTCGCCCGTTCATGGGCGAGACTCTAGCCGATCGATGCGGATGCGGCCGGTTTCAGTTTGAGCTCGAACTGCACCTCGACCGGGTCGCCGACCCACTCGGTGGATTGCCAGTCGCCCTGGCCGAGCCCGAATTCGAGTCGGCGCAGGCTCGCCGAGCCTTTCATGACGGAGCCGCCTTGTCCGGGTGCAAGCGTGAACCGGACCGTGGAGGGCCTCGTCTTGCCGCGGATCGTCAGCTCCCCGAGGGCCTTGAAGCCGGCAGCTTCGCGTTCGAAGCGTTCCGCATGGAAAATGGCCTGCGGATGTTTCCCGGCCCAGAAGAAATCCTGGCTTCGCAGGATCTCGTCGCGCTCCGCGTCCTGCGTGTCGATCGAAGCCGTCTCCACCGTCACGTGCAGCTTGCCCTGCGCCGGCGTGGCCGGGTCGAAATCAACGCTTGCCTGGAAGTCGCCGAATCCGCCGGTGAACTTCGCACCCGCCTGCATGGCCGAAAAAGTGAGCGTGCCGGAGCGCTCGTCGGCCTGGAGGACATCGGCGATCGCCGGCGCACAGCAGGCGAGGGTGGCAAAGAAACCGGCGAGAAGCCGCATCACGGTGTCCGCCAGGGAAGCATCCGCATCAGCAGTCCGTCGCGATCGAAGAAATGGTGCTTGAGCGCGGCGGCGATGTGAAGCAACGCGAGCGCGACCAGCGTGCGCGCCAGCGCGCCATGGACGTCATGGAGCGTTTCCTTCAGGTCGCGATCGGGCGCCACGAGGTCCGGAAGTTGCACGAGGCCGAACCAGCTCACGGGGAAATTGGAGGCGGAGGACATCATCCAGCCCGTCACCGGCATCGCGAACAACAGGGCATACAGGGCCCAGTGATTGGCATGCGCGACGACGAGCTGCCAGCGCGGCATCGGTGGCGGCGGCGGCGGGCGGTCGTAGAGCCGCCACGAGAGCCGGACCAGGGCCAGTGCAAAGATCGTGATGCCGACGGACTTGTGGCGCGCGAGCAGCACGAGCTTGTCGAGCCCGAGCGGCAGGTCATGGGCCATCGAGGCCAGGGTGATCTGGACGACCAGCAGGATCACGATGACCCAGTGCAGGCCCTGCGCCACGGATCCGTAGCGAAAAGAATTGTTTCGCAGCGGCATGCAGTCTTGGAGAATACACCCATGCACAAGTTCATGTGGCCGGCCGTGTTGCTCATTGCGGGGTGCGCCGCGCCGACGCGCGAGCCGCCCGCCACAGCGCCGCCCGAGGCGCCGCCGGCAGGCACGCCATCGCCGGCGGCCGCGTCACCGGCAGAGCAATGGAAAATCGTCGCCTCGCACCTGGAGGTTCGCGTGTTCCGCGACGGCGCGATGCAGAAGCTCGGGCACAATCACCTGATCACCTCGGATGCACTCGAAGGCGAGGTCCAGGTTCGCAAGCCGTTGACGGGGTCGGGATTCGACATCCGGCTGCCGCTCGAGTCTCTCGTGGTCGACGATGCCGCCGCGAGAACGGCCGTGGGCGGGGAATTCGCCGCGCCGGTGCCGCCGAAGGATCGCGATGCGACGCACCGCAACATGCTGGGCGACAAGCTGCTCGACGCCGCGCGCCAGGACTCGATCCGCCTCACGGCGGAAGAAATCTCGGGCGAGCCCGGGAACTACCGGGCCCGCGTGCGCGTGTCGCTCGCCGGTGGCGAGCACGTGGTCGCGGCGCCGTTCACCGTGACGATCGAAGGCAATACGCTGAAGGCGCATGCGGAGTTTCACCTGACTCATGCCGACATCGGTCTCGTGCCGTTCACGGTCGCACTCGGGGCGCTCCGCGTGCGGGATGACTTCGAGATCGAGCTCAGGCTTGAAGCCAGGCGTCCTTCGTGACGGCGATCCAGTTCCGCAACCCGGAGGTCCGGATGTCCGCGGCGCTTGCCGCGGCCCAGGCAGCGGTGCGCGACCCCGCAGTCACGCTGCGTGACCTGCTCGGCATGCTCGGGGAGCAGGGACTGCTCGTATTCTGCGGCGTCCTCGCCGCGCCATTCCTGCTGCCGGTGACCGTTCCGATGATGAGCACGGTCCTCGGCGCGCCGATGCTGCTGATCGGCTTCGCGGTGATGGTGAGCCGCGTGCCCTGGCTGCCCGAGCGGCTGCTGAACCGCAGCCTGCCGGCTGTCACGGTGCGCAACATCCTGCAGAAGGTGCGGGGCTGGGCCGAGCGATTCGAGCACCTGGTGCGGCCAAGGGTGCTCGGCATGACCGGCGGCCGCGCGATCAATTTCGTGAACGGCGCGCTCGTGATACTCGCGGTCCTGCTGCTGATGGCGCCGCTGCCGCTCGTGCCCTTCGTCAACACCCTGCCGGCACTGGCCATCATCCTGCTGTGCTTCGGCATGGCGGAGCGCGACGGCGTCGTCATCGGGCTCGGCTACCTGATGACCTTCATCTCGACCGTCTATGTCGGCGGGCTGATAGTGCTCGTGTTCTATGCCGGCATGCGGCACGAAGAGATTTTGCAGAAGCTCAGTGCCTGGTTTGCCTGAGCGGCGCTAAAAAAACGCCCGCTACCCTGCGGCAGCGGGCGCCGTCCTTCCGGACCGGGTCGGCCTCAGTGCCGGTCGATTTCCTCGAGCAGCACGCTCGCGCCGTAGACTTTCTCGAGTGCCGCCCGGATGTAGGCGGGATGCACGCCGATCGAGCGGTTCATCCGGTCGTCGAACCAGTAACTTCCCGAGATCGAGTGGATGTTGCCGTCGAACGCGAGGCCAATGATCTCGCCCTTCGCGTTCAGCATCGGGCTGCCGGAATTGCCGCCGACGATGTCGTTGTTGGTGGTGAATGTCGCGCGCGTCGACATGTCGAGGCTGTCTTTCGCGGCGAGCCAGCGATCCGGCATCTTGAAGGGCGGCTCGCCGGTCGAGCGCTCGAAGGCGCGCGACAGCTCGGTCCAGGGCCGCACATCCTCGCCCTTCTCGTTCCAGCCCATCATGCCGCCATAGGACAGGCGGAGGGTGAAGGTCGCGTCCGGGTAGATGCTCGTGCCGTATTCGGCGAAGCGCGCCCTGGCGATTTCTTCCTGCGCGCGCTGCACCGGGCCTTCGACCTCCGTCTCGATCCGCTTGCGCAGTGCCCGCGCTTCCGGGTCGACGAGCGCCGCGAGGCGGATCATCGGGTCCTGGCTCGCGTCGATGGCGGCCTGGCCGCCTTCGAAGAGGGCCATGCGCGCGGCGGGGTCCCCGAGCGTGCTGTCGCGGACGAGGCGCGTCGCGAGCGTGTCCGGGGAATCGTTGCCGAAGATCTGGCGAACGAGCGGATAGTCCGGCCCGAGCCATTCGCGCATCCTCTCGAGGCCGAACGACAGCCGCAGGATCTCGAAATCCGGGTAGATCGGGGCGTCGGCCTTCAGGTTCTGCGCCACGGCGGGCAGCCGGGCCTCGGTGAATTCCGGGAGCCGCGACTCGTTCGGCTTCGCGCGTTCGGCTGCCGCGCGCACGAGGACGCGCGCATGGCCGAACAGCGCGCTGTTGAATGCGGCGCCGCCCTCGATGAAGGTGTGCGGCACGAGGATGTTGCGCCAGACGTCCTGGGCCTCATCGATTTCCTTCCAGGCGCCAGCCGCGGAAGCGAGCGAGGGGTCCGCCGCCACCGCGTCGCTCAGGGCCTTTTCGTTCTTCGCCGCACTCTGGAGGAGGGCGGGATCGAGCAGTGCGTCGAACTGCTTGCGACGCACCTTGATCGCGTTCTCGACCTGGTTCAGGTACGACTCGGCCGTGCGGCGCGGCTCTTCGCCCGTCTTGGAGTACTGGAGCATGCGCCCGCGGAGTTCCGAGAAGCGCATGAGCCAGAACGGCATGAAGGTGTCGCGCTGCAGCTCGAGCTGGGAGACGGTCAGCAGGCGGTCAGTGTCGCCCGGGTGGCCGGAGACGAACACCGCGTCGCCGGGCTGCGCCCCGGCCCAGTTGACGCGGAAGTGGTTCGGCGTGCTCGCGGGCTTTCCGCCCTCGTAGGCGCGCAGGATCGAGAAGTCGAGGCTCCAGCGCGGGAACTGGAAATTGTCCGGGTCGCCGCCGAAAGCGGCGATGTCGCGCTCGGGCGCAAATACGAGCCGCACGTCTTCGAAGCGGCGGTACTTGTAGATCCACTGCTGGCCGCCCTGGTAGAGCGACACCCGCTCGCACTTGAGGGGGCCGCCCTTCGCATTTGCGGCCTCTTCTTCGCAGGCCTGCTCGAGCTTCGTTAGCACGGCGCGGCGCGCCTCGACCACGGACTCGGGCGCGACGCCCTTGAGCGCGGCGGTGACCTTGGCGGTCACGTCCTCCGAGCCGACCAGCACGGAGACGGCGTCTTCCTCACACTTGAGTTCCTTTTCGCGCGTGGCGGCGAAGAAGCCGTTCGCGACGAGGTCCTTGCCCTCGGAAGAGTTCTGCGCGACGCAGTCCTCGGCGCAGTGGTGGTTGGTGAGGATCATGCCGTCGGCGGAGATGAAGGAGCCGGTGCAGCCGGTTTCCAGCCTGACGGTGGATTCGCGCACGCGGTCGAGCCACGTGGTATCGATCGTCACGCCGTATTTTTCGGCAATTGCGGCGCGCGGTGGATTGTCGAATGTCCACATGCCTTCTTCGGCGGCCGCAGGAATAGCCGCGAGCGCGGCAAGCGCCGCAATCGGAACGAACTTCATCGAGGGCTCCAGTGATTCCGCAGCGCCGCGGGAGGGCGGCGAAGCGCTCATGGTACCGGTTGGGCAGCGTCCCCGGACAGGGCCGCCCACCGTTCGGCGCGCGGCGAGGGCCCTTTGTCGTGGCGGGTCACCCGGGGCTCCGGGCGGTAGCGTGGCGGATCGCGATCCGGCGAAAGGGCGTTCGGACAGGTCGCTTTCTCGGGATCGAAAAACAGCGTGAGCAGCGACTTTGCGGCGATCGGCTGGCCGTCGCGATACGCCGGCGACAGCCGCGACGCCCGCGCCACCGCGAGCGCCGTCTCGTTGAACAGCTTCGCCGGCTCGGACTCGAGGATCCGTGCCGACCTGACCTTGCCTTCGGCGTCCGTCTCGACTTCGAGCGCAACCCGCCCGGTGACCCGCTGCTCGCAGGCCGCCATCGGAAATGGCGCGCTCGCGAGGGTCGTGGCCGGCACCACGTCCAGCATCGTGTCCGGCAGCCGGAACTCGAAGCGTCGCGTCTCGTGGCCGGGCGACCCGGCCTCGGCCTTCCAGCCCTGCACGGCCGCGAGCGCGGCGCGCTCGAATTCGCCGCGCGGCATCGCGGCAATCACCCGCGCGCCGCTGACGACGCCCGCCGCATCGCGGTCGTACTCGACCTCGGCATAGCCTTCGATGCGCTGTTGCAGCAGGGCCGCGGGATAGACGGGCTGCGGGCGATCGCCGCCTTCCGCGCCCGATTGGGTTGCGGCCGGGTCGGCGAGCGCGAAGCGCACCCGCGTGCGCATCCGGCATTCAACCGGGACGCCGTTCTCGCGGGCGGGCTCGAACCGCCAGCGGCGCACGCCCGCGGCCGCCGCCTGTTCGAAATAGCCCCGCGGCTCGGCGCGGAACACGCTGACCCAGCCGACATTGCCGTCGCGAAGCACGGTCAGGGCAACCTCGACCACGCCTTCGATCCCGATCCTGCGGACGGCGACCGGGTAAGCCGGCGCTTCGCGATGGATCGCGACCGGCGGCGTGATGCCTTTCTGGTCGCAGGGAATCCAGGCACCCGCCGCGGGCGCAGCAAGCAGGAGCGTGACGACGGGTACCGCGCGGTTCATTCGCCGGTCGTCAGCAGCAGTTGCGTGCCCTCGGGGGCGAAGAGCAGCGCATGGCGGGACGGATCCAGGTTTCCGGGAAGCCTCTGCGCAAACTCGAATCCGCCGTCGGCGAGCGCAGCAATTCGCGCGGGCATGCTGGAATCCGCAAACACCAGCGCCGGCCTCTTGATGTGCCCGGCCCGGAGCAACGCGACGTTCAGCGAGTCGCTCGTCATCCCGATGTGCGGATACGGATCGTCGCCTTCCTCCGCCGGCACGAAGCCGATCGCCTCCCAGTCACGCTCCGCCTGCTTCAGGTCGGCGACGGGCAGCGCGAATTCCTCGAACCAGCCGAGCCGGGACGTTTCGCCGGGCCCCTGCTGCGCGGGCGAATGCGTGCGCGCCTCGAGCAGGCGGATCCTCTGGCCGGAAACCTCGAAGTCCGCTTCGTTGAACACGTCGTCGCCGAGGCGCCGATCGAGGATTTCGACGCCGCTCCGCTCGAGTGCGCCGAGATTTCCGGACAGGTCCGGTAGCACGAAGGCGAGCAATGGGGATTGCGCGAGCTCCGCGCCATGCAGGCCGATGGCGAGCCGGCCATCGGCGACGACGGCGTAGGGATAGGGCCAGGCCTCGCCGGCCGTGACCTGGGTGAATCCGAGCCGCTCGTAGAACGCGAGGGATTCCAGCAGGTCCGGCGCATGCACGCTGATCTCGTGAAAGCGGCCGATCATGGGGCCGTCCCCGGCGTTGCCGCCGAACGCTCGCTGACGAGGCGCGCAAGGCAATCGACCTGGGCCGCATCGTCGTTGAGCGCGGGGATGTAGGCGAAGTCGAGTCCCCCGGCGGCGAGGAACGCCGCCCGGCCGCGTATCGCGATCTCCTCGAGCGTCTCGAGGCAATCCACCGCAAATCCCGGGCACACGACGGCAATGCGCTTCGTGCCCGCGGCCGCGAGTTCGCGCAGGCGTACCGCGGTGTACGGCTCGAGCCAGCGGGCGCCGCCGACCCGCGACTGGAACGCCACGGACCAGCGGTTCGCTGGCAGGGCGAGATGTTCCGCGACGAGCTGCGCGGTCGTCAGGCAGCGCTCGCCGTAGGGATCGCCTGCGTCCGCATAGCGGCGCGGAATCCCATGGAAGGAAAACACGAGGTGATCCCAGGGCGATCGCTCCGCGGTGACGCTCGCGGCGAGCGCATCGATGTATCCGGCATCCGCGTGGTAGTCCTCGATCACCGTGCGCTCCGGCGCGGACGGCCAGCGCGCAAGCGCGTCCTCGACGCGGTCGAGCGCCGCCGCCGTCGTCGTCGCGGAGTACTGCGGAAAGAGGGGCATCACGATCAGCCGCTGGATTCCGGTTTCCCGCAGCTGCTCCAGCGCCGAATCGATCGACGGATTGCCGTAGGTCATGCCGAGAACGACCGGGGTAGCCCCGGGCTCGAGCGTCGAAAGCCGGCTCGCGAGCGCGCGCACCAGCGCCTGCGATCCCGTCAGGAGCGGAGAGCCTGCGGCGGTCCAGACCTGCTGGTAGGCGCGCGCGCTCTTTCGTGGGCGCAGCGGCAGGATCACGCTGCGCAGCACGATCTGCCAGGGCACGCGTGGCAGGTCGACGACGCGCCGATCGCTCAGGAATTCCGCGAGGAAGCGGCGCACCGCGGCCGGGGTCGGCGCATCCGGCGTGCCGAGATTGACGACGAGGACGGCGGTGGCGGACGCCATGGCGTCACGATACCCGATGCCCGGCGCGCGAGGTACGCAGCCGCGGGGCGAAAAAAAGCGGCCGGGAGCATGGCTCCCGGCCGCGCAACAGTCGCGGGCTTACCAGCTCAGGCGGACGCCGGCGAACAGCGTGTTCGCGTCGTCACCCATGCGGTAGGCGAGGCCGGCCGAGAACATCTCGGTGAAGTGATAGCGGCCGCCGATTTCGAACGCGGTCTCGTCGCCGCCATCGCTCAGGTCGGTGTAGACGACGTGGCCTTCCATCTCGAACTGCGACAGCAGGCCGCGCAGGCCCGCGGTCACGAGGTACCCGTCGTCGCTGACGTCGGCGCCCGGTACCGAAAGGTCGATTTCCGTATAGCCGACTCGGCCGACGACGTCCCAGTTGGAGTTGATCGGGAAATGGCCGCCCAGTCCGACCATGATGTTCTCGATGTCAATGACGTCGACCGAGGCATCGGCATAGTCGGCGAACGCAAACCAGTTGTTGGCAAAGCCGACCGAACCGCGGACTGCGAAGCCGTCGCCGCTCGGCGCGTCGTCGATGTCCAGGTCCAGGTAGTCGAGCTCGACATACGAATAGCTGAGGCCCTCGGCCATGGTTGCAAGCGGGGCGACCGCGAGCAACAGGCCGCCAATGACTGCACTTGCAAGTTTCATTTTTGACTATTCCTGTGTGGGAGGGGATTCGCGCCGGGGGAGCGCGAGGGTTTCGGCCGCGATGATAGGAGCCCGTTCCGCAGGATGGGCGGCATGCATTGCGTAAATGTGAGGCAGGTCATGCCGTGCATGGCACGGCTGTGACCGCCGTCAAGCGGGCGTCAGCTCACGCCGCCGATGCAGACGTACTTGATCTCGGTGTAATCGAGAAGGCCGTATTTCGATCCTTCGCGGCCCGTGCCCGATTCCTTGACGCCGCCGAAGGGCGCGACTTCCGTCGAGATGAGCCCGGTGTTTAGGCCGACGATGCCGTACTCGAGCGCCTCCGACACGCGCCAGGATCGCGCGAGGTCACGCGTGTACAGGTAGGCCGCGAGGCCGAATTCGGTGTCGTTCGCCATCGCGATCGCTTCTTGCTCCGATGTGAATCTGAACAAAGGCGCGACCGGCCCGAAAGTCTCTTCGCGCGCGACCATCATCGCGGGCGTCACGCCGGTCAGCACGGTCGGCTCGAAGAACGTGCCCCCGAGCGCGTGGCGGCGGCCGCCGAGCGCGATCTTCGCGCCTTTCGATGTGGCATCCGCGATGTGCTCTTCGACCTTCTTGAGAGCCGCCGCGTCGATCAGCGGCCCTTGCTCGGTCTCGCCGGCAAGCCCGTCGCCGACGCGGAGCTTCTGCGCCGCGGCGACGAGCTTCGCGCTGAATGCCTCGTAGACGCCGTCCTGCACCAGCAGGCGGTTCGCGCAGACGCAGGTCTGGCCGGTGTTGCGGTACTTGGAGGCAATCGCGCCCGCGACGGCCGCGTCGAGGTCCGCATCGTCGAAGACGATGAAGGGCGCATTGCCGCCGAGCTCGAGCGACACACGTTTCATATTCACCGCGCATTGCGCCATCAGGAGCTTCCCGATCTCCGTCGAGCCGGTGAAGGAGAGCTTGCGCACGCGCGCGTCGCCGGTGAGCACGCCGCCGATTTCGCGCGCGGGGCCGGTGATCACGTTCAGCACGCCCGGCGGCAGGCCGGCCCGGGCCGCGAGTTCCGCGAGGGCGAGCGCGGAGTAGGGCGTCTGCGTTGCCGGCTTGCAGACGACGGTGCAGCCGGCCGCGAGCGCCGGGGCGACCTTGCGCGTGATCATCGCCGCCGGGAAGTTCCAGGGCGTGATGGCGGCGACGACGCCGACCGGCTGGCGCAGCACGAGGATGCGCTTGTCGGCGTGGTGGCCCGGGATCACGTCGCCATAGACGCGCTTGGCCTCTTCCGCGAACCACTCGACGAAAGCTGCGGCATAGGCGATCTCGCCCTTCGATTCCGCGAGCGGCTTGCCCTGTTCGGCGGTCATGAGCTTCGCGAGGTCCGCGGCGTTCAGCAGGATCAGGTCGTTCCAGCGGCGGAGCAGCACCGCGCGTTCCTTCGCGGTTTTCGCGGCCCAGGCCGGGAAGGCCGCATGCGCAGCCGCGACCGCCTTCGCGGTTGCCGCCGCGTCGAAGGCGGGCACCGTGCCGAGTTCCGCGCCCGTCGCGGGATTCAGCACGGGAATCGCGGCATGGCCCGGGGAATCGAGCCAGGTGCCGTTGACGAAACACTCCTGCTTGAGGAGCGAGGGATCCTCGAGCTCGAGCGCGCCCGCGCCGGCAAGGCGCCGATCGTCCTGGGCGCGCATCAGGCCGCCTTCACGACGCGCTGGTCGATCGCGCCGAACAGGGAGCGGCCCGCGGGATCGAACATCTCGATCCGCACGCGGTCGCCGAATGAAAGGAATGGCGTCATCGGCTTGCCCTGTTCGATGGTCTCCAGCATGCGCCGCTCGGCGAGGCAGGTCGAGCCTGACGACCGATCGCGATTCGACACCGTGCCGGAGCCCAGGATGCTGCCGGCGCCGAGGCGCCGCGTCTTCGCCGCGTGCGCAATGAGCTGCCCGAAATCGAAAGTCATGTCGATGCCGGCATTGGGCTGACCGAATGGCTTGCCATTCAGGTGAACGACGAGCGGCCGATGCACGCGCGCGTCCTTCCAGGCGTCGCCCAGCTCGTCGGGCGTCACTGCGACGGGCGAGAACGCCGTCGCGGGCTTCGACTGGTAGAAGCCGAAGCCCTTGGCGAGCTCGGCGGGGATCAGGTTTCGCAGCGACCAGTCGTTCACGAGCATCAGGAGGTGGATATGGCCGCGCGCAGTGGCGGGATCCGTGCCCATGGGCACGTCGTCGGTGACGACGGCGACTTCGCCCTCGAGGTCGATGCCCCAGTCCTCGCTGGCGAATGGCGCGTCGGCCGTCGGCGGCAGGAAGTCGTCCGACCCGCCCTGGTAGACGAGCGGGTCGGTCCAGAAGGACTCCGGCATCTGCGCGCCGCGCGCCTTTCGGACCAGCTCGACGTGGTTGACGTAGGCGCTTCCATCCACCCAGTGGTAGGCGCGGGGGAGTGGGGAGTGCGCTTCGGAAGGCCTGAACGGCTCGCCCGCCGCGCTGCCGGATTCGAGTTCGCGCGCGAGCGCCTCGAGGGCGGGCTTCGCGTCCTTCCAGTCGTCGAGCGCGGCCTGGAGTGTCGGCGCCACCCTTGCGGCGACGAGGCAGCGTTGCAGGTCGGCGCTCACGACCGCGAGCCGGCCGTCGCGGCCCCCGGCGAGCGAGGCCAGCTTCATTTTGCCGGGCCTTTCCAGCTGTCGACGTAAGCCGCCCATTCGACCTTCGCCGCGGCGGGCGCGATCTCGAGGGCGTCGCGCGTGTCCACCATGACGGCGTACTCGTCGGTCGCCGGCTTCGACTGCACCAGCATGCGCGATAGCGCCTTCGGATGCGGCCCGTGTGTGAAGCCGCCGGGGTGCAGCGTCACCATGCCCGGGTGGATGTTGTCCCGGCTGAAGAAATCGCCCGCGTGATAAAAGATGACTTCGTCGTAGTCGTCGTTGTTGTGGAAGAACGGGATCTTGATCGCGCCGGGATCCGTCTCGAACGGCCGCGGCACGAAGCTGCAGACCACGAACCGGTTGCCGACGAAAGTCGTGTGCGCCGACGGCGGCAGGTGATAGCGGTGGCTCATCAGGGGGCGGATGTCGCGCACGTTGATCCGGCACACCGACAGGTCGCCGTGCCAGCCGATCGCATCGAGCGGGTTGTGGGGGAAGGTGACGGTCGAGACGGCATTCCGCCGCTTCACCGCGACGCGCCAGGGCTTTTCGTCCTGCTGGGCGAGGAAGGCCTCGTCCACGCGCGGTGCGTCGAGCATGGCGGGATCGAAGATGGCGTGGCCGCCGACGAGGCCTTTTTCCGGCAGCATGTAGGAGGCGTTCGTCGCCTCGATGAGCAGCAGCGCCGCGGGCTCGGCGCAGTCGAGCCGCCACATCGTCCCGCGCGGCAGGACGATGTAGTCGCCGGCCTCGAACGACAGGTGGCCGAAGTCGCAGAAGAGCTCGCCGCGGCCCTGGTGCACGAACAGGAGCTCGTCGCCGTCGGCATTGCGCGCGAGCGCGTCCATCGTCCCGTGGACGCGCCAGAACCGGATCCGGCAATTCGCATTGAAGAGGAGATCCGGCGCCGACCAGGGGTGCGACGCTACCGCGTCGAGCTTCGTGAAGTCGAATGCGTGCGGGGAGAGCGGTCCCTCGAAGCTCGACCAGGCCGTCGGCGGGTGGCGGTGGTGGAAGAACGCGGCGGGGCCGAAGAAGCCCTCCTTGCTCATCTCCCGCTCGTAGGTGCCGGGCGGAAGGTCGGCATGGGCCTGCCGGGATGCCTTGCCCTCGAGGCGCGGATGTCCGATGTAGCGCTTCATACGGTTCAATTTAGTTTCACTTGTAACCATTAGCAAGTGTGGTGCTCGAGGGGGGACTGTCCCCTTCAGTGCCGCCACATGTCCGCGTTTCCCGCCCTTCGCTGAAGGGGACTGTCCCCTCCGGGGCACGCTGAAGGTGAGCGTCCCCTTCGATTCAGCGTTCCATGATCGCCGTCACCCCCATGCCGCCTGCCGTGCAGACCGAGATCAGGCCGCGGCCCGAGCCGCGCGTGGCGAGCAGCTTCGCGAGCGTCGCGACGATGCGCGCGCCGGTTGCCGCAAACGGGTGGCCGACCGCGACCGAGCTGCCCTTGACGTTGAGCTTCGAGCGGTCGATCGGGCCGAGCGGCGCCGCGAGGCCGAGCCGCTCGCGGCAGAACTTTTCCGACTCCCAGGCCTTCAGCGTGCACAGCACCTGTGCCGCGAAAGCTTCGTGGATCTCGTAGTAAGTCGAAGTCCTGCAGCCTGAGCCCGGCGTCCGCGAGCATGCGCGGCACGGCGTAGGCGGGCGCCATGAGGAGCCCTTCGCCGCCGACGAAATCGACCGCGGCGGCCTTCGCGTAAGTCATGTACGCCTGTACCGGCAGCCCGCGCGAGCGCGCCCATTCCTCGCTGGCGAGCAGCACGGCGGCCGAGCCGTCCGTCATCGGCGTCGAGTTGCCGGCGGTCAGCGTGCCGTCCGTGGCGAAGGAGGGCTTGAGCTTCGCGAGCTTTTCGAGGCTCGTGTCGGCGCGGACATTGTTGTCGTTCGCGAGGCCGAGGTAGGGCACGACGAGGTCCGACAGGAATCCCTCCGCCCAGGCGCGGCTCGCGCGCTGGTGGCTCGCGAGCGCAAACTCATCCTGGTCCTCGCGCGATGATCCGCCACTCGCGCGCCATTTTCTCCGTGTGCTGGCCCATCGACAGGCCCGTGCGCGGCTCGCCGGTGCCCGGATACACCGGCTTGAAGTGCCGCGGCCGCAGGCCGAGGAAGGGCCGGATGCGCTCGCCGAAGCTCTTCGCACGAAACGCGCGCAGCATGAGCTGCTGGTACTCGCTGGCCGAACACGATCGGCGGGTCGCTGACGGTGTCGACGCCGCCCGCGATGCCGGCGTCGATCTGGCCGAGCGCGATCTTGTTCGCGACGATGATCGCGGCCTCGATGCTCGTGCCGCAGGCGCGCTGCACGTCGAGGCCGGGCGTCTCCGGGGCAGAGCCCGGAATCGAGCAGCGATTCGCGCGTCAGGTTCCATTGGCTCGAGTGCTTCATCACCGCGCCGGCGACGACGTCGCCGAGGCGGAGTCCCGCAGCGAGAAGCGGTCCACGACGGCCTTCAGCGAGGCGGTGAGCATCTCCTGGTTGCCGACGCTGGCGTAGGCGCCGTGCGCGCGCGCAAAAGGTATGCGGGCGCCGCCGATGACTGCGACGCGCCGGGGCTGCGATCCGACCAGCATGTGGGCTCTCCGATGATGAGCGGGGTGGCCTGCTTCCGTTAGAATGCCAGTATCCCCACGGGCCCGCCACGGCGCGCACCCCAAGGTTCCGCGAGCCCCATGAGCGATCCCGGCAGCTTCCGCAATGCCTTCCCGCGCGATTCGCGGTCGATCCTCCGGCTCGCTGGACCACTGCTCGTCAACAACGTGGTGCTGGCCGGCATGATGCTGGCAACACGATCGTCGCCGGCCGCCTCGGCCCCGAGCCGCTGGCAGGCGTCGCGGTCGGCGGCAGCTATTACCAGATGTTCTGGCTGTTCGGCCTCGGCGTGCTGATGTCGATCTCGCCGATCGTCGCGCACGCCTACGGCGCGGGCCGCGACGAAGAAGTCGGGCGCCGCTTCCGCCAGGCCATCTGGCTCGCGCTGATGCTCGTCGGTTCCGCTGGTTGCCGCGCTCGCCTGCGTGAAGCCGCTTCTCCGATGGTTCGGGACTGATGCGCGAGCGATTCCGCACGCGGCGGGCTATGTCTACGCGATGTGCTTCGGCATGCCGGCGATGCTCGTCTTCCTCGCGCATCGCTACACCAGCGAGGGCATCGGCTGGACGCGGCCGGTGATCTACACCGCGGTCGTCGGCCTCTCGACCAACATCGCCGGGAACTGGCTGTTCACGCTCGGCGCCTTTGGCGTCCCGTCGCAGGGCGCGCGCGGCTGCGGCATCGCGACCGCGCTCGCCTGCTGGGCGATGCTCGCGACGATGCATTTCTACCAGCGCCGGAAACGCCCTCTACCGCCGATTCGGCCTGTTCGAGCGATTCGATCCGCCGGACCGGGCCGCGCTCGGCGAGATTCTGGCACTCGGGGTGCCGATCGCGGGCTCGGTCGTCTCGGAAGGCGCGCTGTTTGCGGTCGCCGCGCTGCTCATGAGCACGCTCGGCACCGAGATCGTGGCGGCGCACCAGATCGCGATCAGCTACGCCTCGCTCATGTTCATGATCCCGCTGTCGCTGCACTCCGCGACCACGATCCACGTCGGCCACCAGGTCGGGCGCGGCGACATCGCAGCCGGCCGCAATGCCGGCTGGAGCGGCATCGCGATGTGCGCCTTGCTCATGGCGCTGTCCTCGATCGTGATCCTCGTGGCGCGCGACGGAATCGCCTCGGCGTACACGACCGACGCCGCGGTCCGGGAACTCGCCGTGTGGCTGCTGCTCTTCGTCGCGATATTCCAGGTGCCGGACGGACTGCAGGTCGGGGCGGCGGGGGCGCTTCGCGGCTTCAAGGACGCGAACGTGCCGATGGCGCTCAATTTCACGGCCTACTGGCTGGTCGGATTCCCGGCGGCCTGGTGGTTCGGCATCCGCCTGGGCGAGGGGCCTTCCGGGCATCTGGGCAGGCCTCATCGCGGGACTCGTGACCTGCGCGCTGCTGCTGCTGTGGCGCTATCGCCGCATCTCGGGCGCCCGCGTCGTGGCGGCAATGGCCCGCAACCCGGCCTAAGGGGACTTCAGTCCTGGGAAACGGCGCCCGCGGCAACGGCGACGGCACGCCAGGCGCCGGTGGCCACCGCGGTGTCCTGCCAGGGGCGAGCCCGGGTCACGGCATACGAGGCGTTCACCGCGACGGGCACTTCGCTCAGGGCGCGGACGGCGTTCGCGACGAGCACCGCCCGGTAGCGAAGAAGCGCATCGATGGATTCGGGACGGTGCATGGTTGCCTCGCGACGGAACATAAGGTCGCCGGAGGCAGAACGTCCAAGGACGGGTGTCGCAGTCTGCGGACGTTTTCGGCGCGCGGGCCGACAAGGATGTCGGCCGGCGCCGACCGGAAGCTAGTAGCCGTGGGTCAGCGTTTCGACGTCGACCAGGAGGCCATCCTCGAACCGGAGGCGGTACATCAGCTTGTTGGGGCCCCGGTTGTAGGTCCAGTACTCGACCGAGACTTCGTACGACGAGTGGACCGTCGAACCGCGATTCCAGTACACCGGGCGCAGGATTTCGCGGCGCTCGATGCTGACCGGCGGGCCACAGAGGGCCTCGACCTTTTCGCTGGGATCGCCATCGGTCATCAGCTTGGTGCCGCAACGGAATGAATCGGCCGAGGCGGTGGCGGAGCCGACCAGGGCAGCGAGGAGGGCGAATCGTGGAAACGACGGTCTTCTTCATGGCGTCAACTTGCACTGCGGCAGGTGAACGACGGCTGAAACCCCAGGACCCAATTTACGCCGGCCGCGGCGCCCGACCAAGCCAAAACCGACCAGCGGTTCCTTAACTTTGCCGGGGGCCGCAGAATGGCCGACCCATGCCCAGAACGCGCCTGGATCGCCAGTTCGAACGCCGCCTCGCGGGCCTCGTGAACGCCCGGGAACGGGGCGTATTGACCGGCGGGCTGAAGGGGGTCGAACGGGAGGCGCTCCGGGTCACGCCGGAGGGCCGGATCTCGCAGGCGGAGCACCCGCGCAGCGCTCGGTTCGACGCTGACGCACCCGCACATCACGACCGACTACTCGGAAGCGCTGATCGAGCTCGTGACGCCGCCGTTCGAGCGGTCCTGGGAGCTCCAGCAGTACCTCTGCGACGTCCACCAGTTCGTCTACCGGGAGCTCGGCGACGAGCTGCTCTGGGTCACGAGCATGCCCTGCGTGCTCGGCGGCGACGCCGAGATCCCGATCGCCCGCTATGGCAGCTCGAATATCGGGCGGATGAAGCACGTGTACCGGGTCGGGCTCGGCCTGCGCTACGGGCGCGTGATGCAGGCGATCTCGGGCGTTCACTTCAACTATTCGTTTCCCGAACGGTTCTGGCCGGTACTCGAAGCGGTCAACGAGTCGAAGCTGCGCGCGCAGGCCTTCATCGACGACGCCTATTTTGCCCTGCTGCGGAACTACCGGCGCTTCGGCTGGCTGATCCTGTTCCTGTTCGGCGTTTCCCCGGCCGTCTGCCGGTCATTCTTCGCCGGGCGCGACGTGCCGGCCGGCCTCGAGCCGGCGGGGCCGGGGACGCTGATCGCGCCGCACGCGACTTCGCTGCGCATGAGCGACCTCGGCTACCGGAACAAGAACCAGGCGGGTGTCTATGTCTCGGTCAATTCGCTCGAGGAATACGTGCGCGACCTGTCGCGCCTGGTCTCGACGCCGCATCCCGATTACGAGGCCGCGGGCGTCGTGGTGGACGGCGAATGGCGGCAGCTCAACGCGAACCTGCTCCAGATCGAGAACGAGTACTACAGCTTCATCCGGCCGAAGCGGGTCGCCTACTCCGGCGAGCGGCCGACCAAGGCGCTCCTTCGCGGCGGCGTCCAGTACGTGGAAATGCGCTCGCTGGACGTCGGCGCCTACGACCCGGTCGGCGTCAACCAGCGCAAGCTCTGCTTCCTCGAGGCCTTCGCGGCGCTCTGCCTGTTGCGCGAGAGCGCGCCGCTGTCGCGGGAGCTGTCGGAGAAGTACGAGGCGAACCACGTCGCGGTTGCGGGCCGCGGCCGCGAGCCGGGACTCGCGCTCTGGACGGAGGACGGCGAGCTCGCGCTCGCCGACTGGGCCGGGGAAATCCTCGACCAGATGCAGGGCATCTGCGAGCTGCTCGATTCCGGCGAGCCCTCGCGACCGTATGCGGCCGCGCTGGCGTTCCAGCGCGCGAAGCTCGCCGACTTCCGCGAATTGCCGTCCACGCGCCTGCTCGAGGAGATGCGGCGCCAGGGCATGTCGTTCTTCGAGCTCGCGCTGTGGATGTCGCGGATGCACAGCGACTATTTCCGCGAGCTGTATCCGCCGAATCCCGGGCGGCTCGCCGAGCTTCGCGCGGAAGCGGACCACTCGCTCGAGGAGCAGCTCGCCGTCGAGTCCCGCGACGCGCTGCCCTTCGCCGAATTCGTGTCGCGCTATAATGCGGGCTCGTTGGTCTGAAGGCGGCGTCAGTGAAGTGAGCGGATCCCGCGCATCCTCGCTGACGGAGCAGTCGCAGCGTGGCTTCCACGGCCTGCGATTCGAGGGCGAGCTCGAACCCGCCTATCGCCGCGACCAGTTCCACGACCGCCTCCGTTACCTGCGGATCAACCTCGCGATCCTCGCGGCGATCAGCCTGACGGTCGTCCAGGCGGACCAGGTCGTGATGCCGGCGATCGGTCGGATCGTCCCCGACCTCGCGCGCACCGGCGTGATGCTGCCGCTCCTGCTCGCCGGTTTTGCGCTGACGTTCCTGCCGCGGGCGGACACCTGGTACCCGCGCTACATGTCGGTGGCGATCGCCGCCGCGCTGCTGGCCATGGCCTGGATCGGGCTGATGGCCTGGAGCGGGGGCGAGCCCCGCGTGTTCGCGCGGCTGCTGCTCGGGATAATCGCCGTCTATTTCGTGCTCGGACTCCCGTTCCGCTCGGCCGTCGCCGTCAATGCGATCGTCATCGTCTTCTACGCGGCGACGGCGATCGGGATGTCCATGCCGGGGACGGAGCTGACGCACTACCTGCTGATGCTCGTGATCGCGAACGTCATCTGCGTCGCCGGCGCATACAACCTCGAGCACGCGCGCCGGACCGCCTGGCTGGAGGGGCAGCGTCTCGCGGAGAGCGCCCTGCAGGACGGGCTGACCGCGCATACCCAACCGCCGGCGCTTCGACGAGCACCTGCAGCGGGCCTGGTCGCAGGGCATCCGCGACCGCAAGCCGATCGCGCTCCTGCTGGCGGACATCGACCACTTCAAGGCATTCAACGACCGCTACGGCCACCAGGCCGGCGACGAGGCGATGAAGTCCGTCGCCTCGGTGCTCGCAGGGCACGCGCGCCGCCCGCTCGACATTGCGGCGCGCTACGGCGGCGAGGAATTCGCGATCGTCCTGTTCGACGCGGCACGGGAAAACGCCGAGCGGATCGCCGCGGAGATCATGGAGGCCGTGCGCCGGCTCGCGATTCCGCACGCGGACTCGGCCGCGGCGCCGGTGCTGACCGTGAGCATCGGCATCGCCTGCGTCGTGCCCGCGTCACGCCGCAGCTGGCAGGGACTCGTGCAGCTCGCCGACCAGGCGCTGTATGCGGCGAAGGACGCGGGCCGCAACCAGGCGCGTGCGCTCGAGGCGGAATACGAGCACATGAAGACGGGGTACTTCCGCCGCCACGCGGCGGAGAAGGGCGGGACCGGCGGTCAGGAGCCCTAGTAGATCGCGACCTCGCGGCGGCCGCGCGAATCGCGCGCGCCGCGGAACATGCCCTCGGTGTTGAACTCGAGCGATAGCGCGCCGTCCCTGTCGACCACGATGACGCCGCCGTCGCCGCCGATTTCCTTGAGCTTGCCGTGGATCACGTCGCGCGCCGCCACGGCGGCGCTCACGCCCGAGAGGCGCACGCGCGCGCAGATCTCGTGCGCGACCACCGCGCGGATGAAGTATTCGCCGCTGCCGGTCGCAGACACCGCGCAGGTCGAGTTGTCGGCGTAGGTGCCGGCGCCGATGATCGGCGAGTCGCCGATCCGGCCCCAGCGCTTGTTAGTCATGCCGCCCGTCGACGTCGCCGCGGCGAGGTTGCCCTTGCTGTCGCGCGCGACCGCGCCGACCGTGCCGAAGTAGCCGATGTCCTCCTCGACGGAGGCGACGCGCTCGCTCTTCTGCGCTTCCTCGAGCTGCTTCCAGCGCCGCTCCGTGAAGAAGTAGCTGCCGGGCACGAGCGTGACGCCCTGCTCGAGCGCGAACTCCTCGGCGCCCTCGCCGGAGAGCAGCACGTGCGGCGTGCGCTCCATGACCATGCGCGCGAGCTCGATGGGATTGCGAATGTGCCTCACTCCCGCGACGGCACCGGCTTTCTGCGTCGCGCCATCCATGATCGCGGCGTCGAGCTCGTTGATGCCGGCATGGCTGAACACCGCGCCGTGGCCGGCATTGAAGTAGGGCGAGTCCTCGAGGATGCGGACCGCGGCGACCGTGGCATCGAGGCTCGTGCCGCCTTTCTCGAGCACGGCGTAACCGGCGTCGAGCGCGCGACCGAGGTCGGCGCTATACGCGCGCTCGTTCTCCGCGCTCATCGAGGCACGACTGATCACGCCTGCGCCGCCGTGAATGGCGATCGAAATCATCGGTGGGTCTCCGTCGGCTGCCGCGGCCGGCATCGCGAGCGCGAAGCAGGCCAGGACCGCCGGCAAGAATCGGGTGCACATCCCCGCTATTATCCGCGAACAGGGCCTCGCCGGGCGAGCGGCGCCCGGATGCGGTGGGAGTGACCCGATGAAGCAGCGGTTACCGGCGTTGATCGCGGCCATGGCAATGGTCATCGCGGCCTGCGGCGGCGAGTCCAGCGGCTTGCTCGGCACGCTCGAGCGCGACCGCGTCGAGCTGGTGGCGGAAGCCCAGGAAACCATCGTGGAGGTCGCCGTGCGCGAGGGCGAGACGGCGGCGGAGGGACAGCTGCTGCTTCGCCTCGATTCGTCATCGGCACAGGCGCGGCTCGCGCAGGCGCGTGCCATCGCCCTCCAGGCGGAGCGGCGCCATGCGGAGGCCGTCGCCGGCGCGCGCAAGGAGCAGGTGAGCGAAGCGCGCGCGCTCGTCGCGGGAGCGGCCTCGCGCAGCGCCGCCGAGTCCCGCGAGTTCGACCGGGTCGAAAAGCTCGTCGCCGACCGCCTGTTGCCCGCGAACGCGCTGGACCGGCAGCGGGCGTTGAAGGACAGCGCGGCGGCGGAAGAGCGGGCCGCGCGCGAGCGGCTCGCCGAGCTGGTTCACGGCACGCGCGCCGAGGTCGTGGAGCAGGCGGCCGCCGCCCTCGCGGCGGCACGCGCCGCGGTCGAGGAAAGCGAGCTGTCGCTCGCGAGGCACTCGGTGACGGCGCCGCGCGCCGGGGTCGTGGACGCGCTGCCGTACGAGCTTGGCGAGCGCCCGCCGCGCGGCGCCCCGGTCGCGGTGCTGCTCGCCGCGGGGGCGCCGTATGCCCGTGTCCACATTCCGGAGACGCAACGCGTGGGAGTCGCCGCCGGTGACCCCGGCAATCGTGCGCATCGACGGCACGGACCGCGACTGGAAGGCGAGCCGTGCGCTACGTCTCCTCCGAGGCGGCTTTCACGCCGTACTACGCGCTCAACGAGCGCGAGCGCGGCCGGCTCTCGTTCCTGGCGGAGATCGTGCTGACCGAGGACGAGGCGAGGACGCTGCCGACCGGCATGCCGGTCGAGGCGTTCCTGGCGGGAAGCCGGACCGGGCCGTGACATCGGCGATCAGCGCGCGCGGCCTTGCGCGGCATTTCGGCAAGGTCATCGCGGTCGACGGCATCGATCTCGACGTTCCGCGCGCCGAGATCTACGGCTTCCTCGGGCCGAACGGCTCCGGAAAATCGACGACGATCCGCATGCTCTGCGGGCTGCTCGTGCCGACGCGCGGCACGGTGACGGTGCTCGGCCATTCGGTGCCGAAGGAAGCGGAGATCGTGCGCCGCAAGCTCGGCTACATGACGCAGCGGTTTTCGCTGTGGGAAGACCTGACGGTCCGCGAAAACCTCGAGTTCATGGGCCGCGTGTACGGCCTCGATACCGCGCTCCGCGCCGAACGGATCGGCGATCGCGTGAAGAACTACGACCTTTCCGACATCGCCGGCCAGCGCGCGGGCACGCTCTCCGGGGGACAGCGGCAGCGCCTCGCGCTCGCCGCCGCGACTCTGCACGATCCGGAGCTGCTGCTGCTCGACGAGCCGACGAGCGCGGTGGATCCGCAGAGCCGGCGCGATTTCTGGGAAAACCTGTTCGCGCTCGTCTCGCGGGGCACGACGATCCTCGTGTCCACGCACTACATGGACGAAGCCGAGCGCTGCCACCGGCTCGCGATACTGGATCGCGGGCGCATTGCGGCCGAGGGCGAGCCCAAGGCCCTCGCGCGCGACATCGACGCCGCGGTGATCGAGATCGAGTGCGGCGACCTCGTCGCGGCGCGCCGCGCCCTTGCGGCGATCCCGGAAATCCGGAGCGTCGCGCAGCTGGGCAACCGGCTTCGCGTGCTGATGCCTCGCACGACGCGGGAACCCGAGCGCCTGCTCGGCTCGGCGCTCGCCCCGCACTGCCCGGAGGCGCGGATCGAGCGCGTCGGCGCCTCGCTCGAGGACGTCTTCGTGGCGGCCACGCGACTTCGCGCGCGGCCGGAAGCCGCGGAGCGCGCGGCATGAGCTGGCTTGCCCGCCTGCTCGCGATCGCCGCCAAGGAGGTCCGGCAGCTCTCCCGCGACCGCATCACGATGGGGCTCATCGTCGGCATCCCGACAATCCAGCTGCTGCTGTTCGGCTATGCGATCAACTTCGACGTGCGCGGCGTGTCGACGGCCGTGCTCGACCAGGCGCGGACATCGCTGTCGCGTCGGCTCGTCTCCGATCTCGGGGCGACCCAGGTCCTCGGCGACATCCGCCAGGCGGGCAGCGAGCGGGAGCTGCGCGAGCTCATGCAGCGGGGCGAGTCGAACGTCGGCATCATCATCGCGCCGGACGTGGAGCGTCGCATCGCAGAGGGCGACCGCGCCGCGATCCAGATCGTCGTCGACGGCAGCCAGCCCGCGCTCGAGAACGTGGCGCAGGGCCTGACCGCAATTCCGCTGCTCGGGCGCGCGGGCGCGGGCGCCGCACGCCGGCCGGTCGAAATCATCGTCGCCTACAATCCGGCGAAGCGCACCGCGGTGCAGATCGTGCCTGCGCTCTGCGGCGTGATACTGACGATGACCATGGTGATATTCACCGCGAGCGCCATCGTCCGGGAGCGCGAGCGCGGGAACCTCGAGCTCCTGATCACGACGCCGGTTTCGGTCGGCCAGCTCATGGCCGGCAAGCTCCTGCCCTATGTGGCGATCGGCCTGATCCAGACCACGCTGATCCTGACGCTCGGATACTGGCTCTTCGACGTGCCGGTGGCCGGGCGGCTCGTGGACCTTTACCTCGGCGCGCTGCTCTTCATCGCGGCGTCGCTGTCGCTCGGGCTGTTCATATCCACGCTCGCGCAGACCCAGTTCCAGGCGATGCAGATGGCGATCGTTACGATGCTGCCCTCGATCCTGATGTCGGGCTTCATGTTTCCGTTCGAGGGCATGCCGGCAGCGGCCCAGGCAATCGCCCAGGTGCTGCCCCTGACCCACTTCAACGTGATCATCCGGGGCATCGTCCTGCGGGGCGCCTCGCTGCTCGACATGGGGCCCGAAATCGCCAAGCTCGGCGCCTTCCTGGCCATCATGTTGGCCTTGTCGATCATGAGGTTCCGCAAGCGCCTCGACTGAAGGCACTGAGGGGACGTCACCTTTGGCCCGCAACGGGACTCACCCCTGCCTGTCGCTAAAGGTGACTGTCCCCTCCTGACGAGGCACCGCCCTCCCAAATGCACCCCCCGTCCGCCGTGTTATTCTGCGCGCCGGTCGTTGCCCTGCAACGCCAAGGTGACAGGACACCCTGTTCGAAGATTCGCCCAGCCGAGCTATTGCCCGCCAGACGATCCCGACGTGTTTCCTGCCGTGTAAAGAATGGCCAATACGACCATCGCAAGATGGCCGCGCATGGTCATGTACTACTGAAAAGCGAGAGATATCGAGTCATGAAGATCTATGTTGGAAACCTGCCTTTCTCGGCGACTGAAGCCCAGGTGCGCGACCTGTTCGCGCAGCACGGCGCGGTCGAGTCCGTGGCCCTGCCGGCCGACCGTGAGACCGGTCGTCCGCGCGGTTTTGGCTTCGTCGAAATGCCGCAGACCGAAGCGGCGAAGGCCATCGAAGCGCTGAATGGCTTCACGATGGGTGGACGTCAGCTGCGCGTCAACGAAGCGCAGGATCGCCCGCGCGGCGCCGGCGGCGGCGGTCGTCCGGGTGGCGGCGGTCGTCCGGGCGGTGGCGGTGGCTTCCGTTCGGGTGGCGGCGGCGGTGGCGGCGGCGGTGGTGGCCGCTGGTAAGCGTCCGCACTTGCTGCTGATGAAAGGCCCGCTTCGGCGGGCCTTTCTTTTTGGTGCCGGGTCGTCAAGCTGGTGCCGGGTCGTAGATTCGTAGATTTGTCGGAAGTCCAGCAAATCTACGAATCTACGACCCGGCACCATGAGAATTCACGGCTTCCCTCCGATCGACAATCGCAAGGCGCGCATCCTCGTGCTCGGCAGCATGCCGGGCGAGGCCTCGCTCGCCGCGGGCCAGTACTACGCCTATCGCCACAACCAGTTCTGGCGGATCGCCGGTGAGATCTGCGGCTTCGATCCCGGGGCGTCGTACGGGCGGCGCACGGCGGCGCTGAGAAAATGCGGCATCGCGCTCTGGGACGTCGTCGGCAGCTGTTCGCGCAAGGGCAGCCTCGATACTTCGATCGTGGAGCAATCGATCCGGGTCAATGACTTCGCGAAGTTCCTGCGCGCCCACCCGGCGATCCGCCGCGTCTGCTTCAACGGCCGCAAGGCCGAATCCGCCTGGCGCCGTCGCGTCCTCGGAACGCTCCCGCCGGAACGCGGGCTCGAGTACCGGCTGCTCCCGTCCACGAGCCCGGCCCATGCCGGAATGAGTTATCGTCGCAAGCTCGGAATCTGGCGGAGCGCCATCACGTGTTGAATCGCAGGCAACTCCTGCAGGCCATCGGTGCCGGCACGCTGCTCGGCGCATTCGGCCCGCGCGCATTCGCGCAGCCCGCGACGCCCGAAGTACTCGTGATCGGCGCCGGCGGCGCGGGACTCACGGCTGCGAAAGAACTGGCGGCGAGCGGCGTATCGACCATCGTCCTCGAGGCACGCGGCCGGATCGGTGGCCGCGCCTTCACCGATACGAGTCTCGGCGTGCCCTGGGACCGCGGCTGCTCTTGGCTGCATGCCTCCGACGTGAATCCCTGGGTCGCGTATGCGCGCCGGAATGATTTCGACCTGGTGCCCGACGAGTTTCCGCGCCAGGTATACGACCAGTCACGGCGCATGGACGGTGCGGAGACCGCGGGCTACCGCGCGGTGACGGAACGCATGACGCGCGAGCTCGACCAGGCCGGTCGCCGCGGGCTCGACATCCCGGCCGAAGCCGCGATGACCCAGGCGACGCTCGCCGATCCCTGGTATCCGATGGCCATGGACGGCCTGACGCGCGGGGAAGGCGTCGAGCCCGCCAACTTTTCCGCGCTCGATTCCTGGCAGTACGTCGATGACGGCGGGGACCTCATGATCCCCCGCGGCTACGGCAGCTTGCTCGCCCATTATGCGAAGGACGTGGACGTCAGGCTCGACACACCGGTATCGCGGATCCGCTGGTCGGCGAGCGGCGTGACGGCCGAAACCGCGGCGGGCGCGGTCACCGCGCGCGTCGCGGTCGTCGCCCTGCCTTCCGCCGTCATCGCGGATGGCGCGGTCGTGTTCTCGCCGCACCTGCCCGCCGAAGTGCTGCAGGCGCACCACGACCTGCCGCTCGGGCTGCTCAACAAGGTCGCGCTCAAGTTCAGGAAAAACGTGTTTCCGTCGGAGGCGATGGAATTCCTGCGGCTTCGCCGCGACGACGGCCGCGGCATGGGCTACATCACCCGCCACTGGAACAGCAATGTCTGCATCGGCTTCGCGGCCGGCCGCTTCGGCCGGGAGATGGAGGCGGCGGGCGAGGCCGCGGCGATCGAGCATGCGCTCGGCGAACTGGTGAAGATGCTGGGCGCGGACATGCGCAAGCAGTTCGACAAGGGCGCGGCGACCGCCTGGGCATCCGACCCGTTCTCGCGCGGATCCTATTCGCATTGCGTGCCGGGCCGTTTCGGCGCGCGCGCGATCCTCACCCGCCCGGTCGGCGGCCGCATCGTCTTTGCGGGCGAGCACACGGAGCAGACCGCCTATGGCACGCTGCACGGCGCCCACCTTTCGGGTATTCGCGCGGCGGCTGAGGCGCGCCGGCTGCTGGCATCGGGGTAACCCATGGCCTTCCTGCTCTACGATTACCTGCCTTCCGGTAATGGCTACAAGTGCCGCCTCACCCTGAAGGCGCTCGAGCTGCCATATGAGCTCCGGCAGATGGACATCGTCGCGGGCGCGACGCGCACGCCCGAGTACCTCGCGATCAACCCGAACGGCAAGATTCCCGTGCTGGTCGTGCCGGGGCGCGGACCGATCGCCGAGAGTCACGCGATCATCGACTACCTGGCCGATGGCTCGGCGCTCGTGCCGTCCGATCCCTACGATCGTGCCCTGATGCGGCAATGGATGAATTTCGAGCAGTACCAGCTCGAGCCCGGCGTCGCGACCGTCCGCTTCTGGCTCCATTCGCTCGGGAAGACGCCGGCGGAACTCGGCGACCGTTACACCGAGCGATTCCAGCGCGGCTCGGATGCGCTCGCCGTCCTCGAGCGAGGGCTCACGGGACGGCAGTGGCTCGTCGGCGACGCCGTGACGCTCGCGGACATTGCGCTCTTCGCCTACACCCACGTCGCCGACGAGGCGGGCTATCGGCTGGCCGACTTTCCCGCGATTTCGTCGTGGATCGGTTCATTCAAGGCGCTGCCCTGGTACGAGCCGATCACGTCACCGTGACGCTGCCTTCGCTTCGCGAAGCGTTCAGGTTCTGGCTCAAGCTCGGATTCATTTCATTCGGCGGGCCTGCCGGGCAGATCGCGATCATGCATCGCGAGGTCGTCGAGGCGCGTAACTGGGTCGACGAGCGAAGCTTCATGCAGGCATTGAATGTCTGCATGCTGTTGCCGGGCCCGGAGGCGTTGCAGCTCGCGATCTGGCTCGGCTGGCGCCTGCACGGCGTTACCGGCGGCGTCATCGCGGGACTGTGTTTCATCGTCCCGGCAATGGCGATCCTCCTCGCACTCTCTTTCCTCTACGCGCTGCACGGGGACGTGCCGATCTTCGCGGCGGCGCTCGCCGGCCTCAAGGCGACGGTCATCGCATTGATCGCCCAGGCGCTCTTTCGCATCGCGCGACGTGCGCTGGTACATCCGTTGCACTGGCTGCTGGCCCTTGCGGCGCTCGCGCTCATCGCGACGCGCATGGCGCCGTTTCCCCTCGTGCTCGCGGGAGCTGCGTTCGCCGGAATGTTCATGGCTGGCGCGGGAAAGGCGGTTCCGGCATCCACTCCCGCGCCGATAGCCTTTCCCTGGCGTCCACTGGTGACTGGCATCCTGCTGTGGGTACTGCCCGCAATCGCGATCGTGGCGGCAGTCGGGCAGCAATCACTCTATGCCAGGATCTATCGCTTCTTCACGACCGCGGCACTCGTGACATTCGGGGGCGCCTATGCGGTTCTCGCGTGGGTCAACCAGCAGGTCGTGGAGGTTCATGGCTGGCTCACGCAGGCTGAAACCGTCACTGGCCTTGCGCTGGCGGAGACGACGCCGGGGCCGCTCATCATCGTGCTGCAGTTCGTCGGTTTCATGGCTGGCTGGAATGAGCCGGGACCGGCTGGCGCGCCTGCGACGGCGACGATCGCGGCGCTGCTCACCTCCTGGGCGACTTTCCTGCCGTCGTTCATTTTCGTCCTGGTCGCTGCGCCCTACGTGCTTCGCCTGTCGGAGAACCGGCGCCTTGCCGGCGCACTTGCCGGGATTACGGCTGCGGTCGTCGGCGTGATCGGGAGCCTCGCGCTCGCGTTTGGCCGGGACGTCTTCGTCCCGGCAGGCCTCGAAGCGCCTGACCTGGGCGCGATTGCAATTGCCGTCCTGGCCTTTCTCGCGCTCCAGTGGACCCGGATGGATGTGCTCTGGGTGATCGCCGGTGGCGCCTTGCTGGGGCTTGCGCTCTTCTACCTTTGAGGCAGCCCATGCTAGCGTGGTTGCAATGAAATACCTGCACACCATGGTCCGTGTCGGCGACCTCGAGCAGTCGCTGCGCTTCTACCGTGACCTGCTCGGGCTGCGGGAGTTGAGACGCATCGAGAACGAGGGCGGGCGCTTCACGCTCGTCTTCCTCGCCGCGCCGGGCAATGACGAAGCCCAGATCGAGCTGACCTACAACTGGGAACCGGAGCAATACGGGATCGGCCGCGCCTTCGGCCATCTCGCCTACGAGGTCGATGACATCTATGCGATGTGCGAGAAGCTTCGCGCCGGCGGCGTGACCATCAATCGCCCGCCGCGCGACGGCCGCATGGCCTTCGTCCGCTCCCCGGAGAACATCTCGGTCGAGCTCCTCCAGAAAGGCACGGCATTGCCGCCCACGGAACCCTGGGTTTCGATGCCGAACACCGGAACCTGGTAGCCCACGGGTTGCTGCAACACTGCGACGCCGGCACCGTTGCCGGTTTCCGAGCGAGCGAATGCCCGTGCTTCTGAGCGAGCGAGGAAACCGGCCGGTGCCGGGCGTCGCCCAGTTACCGCTACCCCGCGATATACCGCCGCAGGTCCTCGATTTCGTGCTTCTGCTCGTCGATGACCGCCTTCACGCAGTCCCCGATCGAGATCACTCCGACCAGCTCGCCATCCTCGACCACCGGCAGGTGGCGGATGCGCTTGTCGGTCATGAGCTGCATGCACTCGTTCACGCTGTGCTGCGGCCCGACCACGATCACAGGTGCCGTCATGATCGTGCCGACGATCGTTTCGGTGGACTTGCGGCCCATCAGCACGACCTTCCGTGCGTAGTCGCGCTCGGAAATGATGCCGGCGAGCCGGCCGTCCTCGAGCACGGGCAGGGCGCCGACGAAGTGATCGGCCATCAGCTGGATCGCGGTGCGTACCGGGTCGCCCGCGTTGACGGTGAATACGCCCGGTCTCTTGCCTTCGAGCAACTGCCTCACGGTGCGCATTGCGGCTCCCCCGCAGGGAATCTCGGCTCATCTTACGCCCCGGCGGGCGGATGACAACGCTCAGGCCGGCTTGTGCGCGCGCCAGGCCGCGAGGATCTCGGCTTCCTTCTCGGGGGTGAAACCGGAGCGCAGCGCCGCCTTGCGCTCGGCCGGTCGCGTCTCGTGCCAGGCGAGCGTGTCGCGGACGATCTCCTCGAGCGGCCGCGACTTGAGTCCTTCCTTGAGCGAGGCCTCGATTCCCGTGAGAGAACCGCCGGCTTCCTCGCCGCGCATCGGTCCCCAGGGCGCGAAATTCATCTCCTCGGGCTTCAGGTTCGCCGCGAGGAAATCCTCGTCGATCCAGGTGAGCTTCGTGTCGGCGCCGGTCACTTTCCGGGTCGTGTCCATGAGCCCGCCCATCGTGAGCGCGCCCGGTGGCGTGACCGCGTTGAAAAAGCCATCCACGCGCCGCTCGACGAGTCCCAGCATGAACGCGACGAGGTCGCGCACGTCCACGACCTGGATCGGGTCCGCCGGCGTGCCGGGCACGGCCATGTCGCCGCCCCGGGCAAAACGGACGGGCCAGTAGGTGAACCGGTCGGTCGGGTCGAGCGGGCCCACGATGTAGCCGGGCCGCACGACTCGAGGAGCGGGCGCCGAATGCGTCGCGCACGTACTGCTCGCACAGGGCCTTCATCGGCCCGTACGACTCGTTCGTGACCTCCTCTTCGTCCTTGTTCGCGAGCACCCCGGTCGGCGAGCCGATGTCGTTCGCCCTGGCAAAGCTGGCGTAGGCCGAAATGCTGGAGATGAACAGGTAGTAATCGGAGTTCGGCGCGAGCAGGTCGGCGGACATCTTGCAGTACTTCGGGATGTAGCCGGTGTTGTCGACGACGGCGTCCCAGCGCCGTCCTTTCAGGGAGTCGAGCTGGCCCTTGCGGTCGCCGTGGAGGGTCTCGACGTTCTCGACGCCGTCCGCGTCGCGCTTGCCGCGATTGAAGTGCGTGACCTTCCAGCCGCGCGCGAGCGCGAGCTCGGTCAGGTGCGGCCCGATGAAGCCGGTGCCGCCGAGGATCAACAGGGTCTTCTGCGACTTTTCCTGGGCCATGAGCCTGCCTGTTGCGAGTACGAGGGCCGTGCCGGCGCCGGCCTTCAGGATATTGCGTCGGGACAGTTTCATCGATTCCTCCTCAGCGTCCGCCGGCGGGCGCAAAGCGCGCGAGCCAGTCCTTTGTTTCGCCGTACCAGAAGAGCGAGTTCTGGCGCTTCAGGATCCAGTGGTTCTCGTCCGGGTAGTACACGAGGCGGCTCGGCACGCCGCGGTTCTGCAGGGTCTGGAAAAGCTCCATGCCGTTGTTGAAGGGCACGCGCTGGTCGAGCTGGCCGTGAATCACGAGCGTCGGTGTCTTGAAGTTACCGGCGTTCGAATGCGGCGAGTAGCGCGCGAACTCCTCGGGCCGGTCCCAGGCCTCGAAGAAGCGGGCTTTCTCCGCGCCATAGTCGCCGCCGTACATCGTGTAGCTGTTGTAGACGGCTGCATGCGCGATCAGCGTCTTGAACGGATGCTCGCGGCCGAGGAGCGTCGCCGCGAGGAAGCCGCCGTAGCTGCCGCCACCGGCCGCCATGCGCTCCGTGTCGATCCAGGGCTTGGCAGCGAACCACTCGGCCGCCTTGATGGTGTCCTCGTAGGGCTTGGAGATCGAGTCGGGATTGATCGAGTCCGTGAATGCCTGGCCAAAGCCGCTGGAGCCATGGAAGTTGTGCCAGGCGGTCACGTAACCCCAGCCCGCGAAGACCTGCGCGTTCCAGCGGAAGGTCCAGCTGTCGGAAATGCCGTTGTGCGGCCCGCCGTGCAGCAGGAGGTAGAGCGGGTACTTCTTTGCCGCGTCGAAGCCGGGCGGGTAGACGACCCACATCTGGATGTCCGCGCCGTCCGCGCCCTTGTACGTCACGCTCTCTGCCTTGCCGAATGCCGTTGCAGCGAGCTGTGCGTCGTTGTGGTCGGAGAGCTTCGTCGCGACGCCGCCTTTCGTATCGACCCGCGCGAGTGTCGGCGGCTCGGAAAAGGACTGGCGGATCGCGATGAGCGTCGCGGGCTTGCCCGCGATCGCGACCGAGGAGTAGCTCGAGCCGTCGGTCAGCGCGTGCTGGCTGCCTTTCGCCACGTCGAAGCGGTAGATGCGGACCGTTCCCGCGTCGTCCACCGGCGCATAGAGATTCTTCGAGTCCGGCGCCCAAGCGATGCTGTGGATGGAGCGATCCCAATCCGCTGCGATCCGCCGCCGCGCGTCGCCCTGCCTGTCGACCAGCCAGAGCTGCTGCGTATCGCCGTAGAAGCCCTTGATGCTCTGGCGCGCGAAGGCGAGCCAGCGCCCGTCCGGGCTGTACCGCGGCCCTTCGTCGTTCGCCGGATTGTCGGCCGTCAGGTTTTGCGCCTGTCCGCCGGCGACGGGAACGATGTAGACGTCGGAATTCTCGGCGGTGCCGGTCGTGTCGCTGTCCGCGACGAAGGCGACTTCCTTGCCGTCCGGGGAAATGTCATACGACTCGTTGCCGGTCTCGCGCCGCGACAGTTCGTGGCCCGAATTGAGCGTGATGGTGACCGGCGTGCCGCCATCGAGCGCAATCGAAAAGAGGTGGGGCACGCGGTCCTCGACGAAGTGATCCCAGTGCGTGACCGGCGTGCGATCCCAGGTCATCGCCGTCATCTTCGAGTCTTCGCGCTCCTTGAGCTTCTCGCGGGTCTTTCCCCAGTCCGTGATGTCCGGCCAGACCTCGGTGATGAAGGCGATGCGCGTCGAATCCGGGAACCACTTGGGTGTCGCGACGCCGGTCGGGATGTCGCCGACGCGCGTCGCTTCGCCGCCGTTGGCCGCGATCACGTAGAGCTGCGGCTGCTTGTCCTCGCCGCGCTTGGCGACGAAGGCGATGTAGCGGCCGTCGGGACTCCAGGCCGGCTCCGATTCATTGCCCTTCATGCTGGTGAGGCGCTGCGGCTTGCCGCCGGCGGTCGGCACGAGATATAGATCGGCGTCGCCCTTGTCGTTCTCCGCGTCGAAGCGGGTGACCGAATAGACCGCGAGGCGGCCGTCCGGCGAGAGGGCGGGATTTCCGATGCGCTTCAGGTTCCACATCGTCTCCGCGTTCAGGGGCGCGGGAGCCGTGTCTGCGGGCGCGGCGGCCGGGGAGGCGAGTAGGAGGGCGGCCGCGAGCAGGCCGGGGGCATGACGCATGAAGGACTCCGTGGCCGCGAGGCTGCGGCAGGCTTTGGGTGCGCGTGATTCTGCCGGTCACGGGCTCGGGCTTGCAAACCCGTTTCGACGCAGATTCAGACCGTTGCGGCGCAACGGTGGTTGGGCGAGAGTGGCGACATGCGGGATCTGGCCGAATTGCGGGAGCGATTGCGCGAATTCGTCGCCGAGCGCGACTGGGATCGCTTCCACAGCCCGAAAAACCTCGCGATGGCGCTGTCGGTCGAGGCGTCGGAGCTGGTCGAGCTGTTTCAATGGCTGACCGAGGCAGAGAGCGCGGCGCTCGACGCCAGGCGCAAGCAGCGCGCGGCCGAGGAACTCGCCGACATCCTCTGGTTTCTCGTCCGCATCGCCGACCGGCTCGACATCGACCTGCTCGACGCCGCGGAAGCGAAGCTGGCCCTCAACGCGAAGAAGTATCCCGCCGACCGCGTCCGCGGCCAGTCCCGCAAGTACGACGAGTACTAGCGGGGCTATTCGAAGGGGACGCTCACCTTTGGCGGAATTGAGGCAAAGGTGAGCGTCCCCTTCGAATGCGGACTGTCCCCTCTTGAAGGCCTCACGCTGGAAACGGCCGCCGGCTCGAGGCGTCGGCTCGACAGGCGCCGGCTTCGCCTCGGCAGTCTTCCGCTCCAGGAACCAGTGCGTCACGCCCTGTTCCTTGGGGCCGACGTAATGGAACCAGCGCTGCTCGATCCGGTCGGGCGAAACGAACCGGATCTCTCCCTGGTGGACGTGTCCGTCGTGGTCCGCATCGAAGCCGGTGCCGCCATCGAACGCGAGCAGGACGAGATCGCCGGTTGATTCCGCGCCGAGCTTGAATGCCGGCTGGTTGCCGGCGGCGGAATAGTGCCGGGCGCCGAGCTTTCCGCCCGCGAGAAAGTACACCGTCATGGCCTCGAAGCTCTCGCCGGTGTTCTGGTATTCGACGACCGCGCGGCCCGCGCTCGCGACCTCGTAACGCACGGCGACGGGCGGGCCGGCGAGCGGATCTTCCATATGTCCCGTCCAGTCGCCGGAAAGCGACTTGATCCGGTCATAAATTGCCTCGTCAACCGGCTTTTCCGAGGGCTCGGCCGCCGCGGCGAGCGCAGCGGCCGCAAACGCGGCCACGGCTGGCAGGAATGTGCGCAGGTACTTGGGCATCTCGAGCTCCTTCATGCACCATGATAGCGGCACCGAACATCGCGGGGCAGGCATGACGACCAAGAAGCGGCCGGCAGGCAGCGCGCCGGCGCGACTCAGGCGGATGTACATCGATTGCCGTTACGGGCAGTTGCACGTGACGGCGTCCTATCCGTCGAGCGGCGGCTTTGACGAGGCCTCGCCGATCGTGTTCCTGCACGCCGAGGACGGCAGCGGTGCGGACTTCAATCGTTGCGCGGCGCTGCTGGGGACCGACCGTTCGGTTTATTCGCCCGACCTGCCGGGCAACGGCAATTCAGATGCGCCCAAGGGCCGCATGACCATCGCGGCGCTTGCCCTCGCAATCGTGGACTTGCTGGAGCAATTGCGACTCCGCCGCGTTGACGTGGTCGCCAGCGGGCGCGGCGCCCAGGTCGCATTCGAACTCGCGGCCACGCGGCCGGGAGAGGTGCGCCGCCTGATCGTCGCAGGCCCGCAGCAGCCGTCCACCGCAATTCCGCAGCCCATGCTGCAATTCGAGCCCGGATCCCGCGCGATATCAGCAAGACCCCGCCGAGGCGGTGGTCGCCGATATCCGCGCCTTCCTCGACCGGGTCTAGCTGGCCGCCGCCGCGCGCGGCCGGCTGATCGCAAGCGTTGCGACGAGCACCGCAACCAGCAGCGGCAGGGTGGCGAGATTCAGTTCTTTCCAGCCGATCGTCGCGAGGGCAAGCCCGGCGAGCAGCGATGCCGCCGCCTGCGAGCCGAAGACGAGGAAATCGTTCAGGGTCTGCGCCTGGATCCGCTCGTGCGGCCGGTAGGTCTTCGTGAGCATCGTGGTCGCCGCGATGAAGAGCAGGTTCCAGCCGACCCCGAGCAGGGCGAGCGCCCAGCCGTAGTGAACAGCCGCGTGACCGCCGAAGACCGCGACGCCGACGCAGATCGCCATCAGCAGCGTGCCCGCGACGATGACCAGCCGGTCGCCGAGTTTCGCGATGATCCAGCCGCTCGCGAGCGAGGGCAGGTACATCGCGAGCAGGTGGACCTGGATCACGCGCGCCGTCGCGACCTCGCCGTGTCCGTCCACGACGTGCATGCTGATCGGCGTCGCCGTCATGATGAAGCTCATGACCGCGTAGGAAACGAGCGCCGCCAGTACGGCGACGCGGAACACCGGTTGCGCGGCGATTTCCCCGAGGCGCCGCGGCGCGGAGACTGCCGCATGGGCAAGGGCCGGCGACGGCGGGATGCGCGACAGCAGCAAGGCCGCCAGCACGTACAGCCCGCTCCCGGCGAAGAATGATCCTGCGTAGTGAGCCTCGGGCAGGAGGCCGGCGGTCCGGACCGCGAGCTCGGGCCCGAGCCAGGCCGCCACGAGCGCGCCGCTCATCACGGTTGCAATGGCGCGGCTCGCGCGCGCGGGCTCGACGTATTCGACCGACGCAAACCGGTATTGCATCACCAGCGCATTGTTGCCGCCCAGCAGGGACGCCGCCGCGCAGAAGAGCCAGAAGCGGTTCGTGCCGATGGCGTAGCCGGCGAGGATGCAGCCGAGGCTGGCGAGCAGGGCGCTGCCCGTGAAAACCGCGCGGCGACCGAAGCGGTGGATCAGCGCACCCGCCGGCACGACGCTCGCCGCAAGACCGAGGATCAGGACCGAGACCGGCAGGGTTGCGAGCGCCGGCGATGGCGCGAGGTGCGAACCGATGATTCCGCCGAGCAGGACGAAGAGAAAACTGCCCGACATGCACAGGGCCTGGGTCGCCGAAAGCATCCAAACCGCGCGCATGGCAGCCATCCTACACAGCGCGTGGAGGGCCCTGAAATGTGACGCGCTTCACCTTCGGGGACGCCGTCCATCAGGTCGCTGGCGGCTAACCCATTGATACATAATGTGCTGAAAGGACCCCGAGTGGCGCCGGATTCGCGGACGGGGATAATAGGCGCATGGAAAGGGGGGATGGCGAGAACTCGGCCGACGACGGCATCGTCGCCGAGGATGTCACGCAACTCGTCGAGCACATCGAGCTCACGAGTCCCCACCGCCTGCCGGAATCCGTCGATTGGGAACTCGCGACCCCCGCGACCGACCTCGATGACGCGCCGATCCATGTTCGAGGAAATCGGCGACGACGACCCCGAGCTCGAAAGCATGGGGGTCGAAGACAACGAGCTTTTCACCGAGACCCAGGCGGACCTGAACCTGCTGCTCCCGGCCGGCGAACGCCGCGCCAACCAGGCCGCCGCGCTCGCCGCCGAGCGTGCGCGCTGGCAGAAGCGCGTCGAAGGCCTGCTCCGGTCACTTTCCGAGCGCGACCAGCTGCTCGCCGAGCGCGAGCGCCGCATCGAGGAGCTTTCCGCAAAGCTTGCGACCCGGACTCTCGAACGCGAAGGGCTCGTGGCCGAGCTGCGCGAAGCGCGTCCCGCGGCCCCCGCCGTGGCGGATCCCGCGCCTGCCGTCGCCGCCGATGCCGACTTCACGCTCGAGCTGCCGACGCCCGAATGGGTTCCTGTTACACCGGCCGTGGTGCCGCCCTCGACCCCGCGCCTGCGCCGCTATCTCATCGGCCTCGATCTCGTCGGTTGCGTCCACGAACTGGCCGGCCGGCGCGTCAACATCGGCCGCACGCGCGACAATGACCTGCGCATCGTCGACCCGACGGTGAGCCGGCTGCATGCGATGCTGACGGTGCGCGACGGCGAGGCCATGGTCGTGGACGCCAACAGCCGCAACGGAATTTTCGTCAATGGCATCCAGGTGCGTTACGCGCGTCTCGACGACGGCGACCTGGTGACCTTCGGGACCGTTCGCTTCCGCTATCGCGTCGGCTCCGACATGACGGGCGGCGCCGGCGGTTCCGCCTGAAGCCTGATCCGGCCGATCGGCCTTAGCGCCAGCAGCGCGCCCAGGCACAAGACCAGCAGCACGATCGTGAGCGGCACCGGCGAATGAGCGGTGAGCGCCGCGACCAGCTGCGTCGAGGCGGCTGCCGTCACGAGCTGCAGGAATCCCAGCAGGCCCGAAGCCGCGCCGGCGATCTCCGGGTGACGCGAGATCGCGCCGATGGTCGAAGAGGGCGCGGCGATCGCATTGGCGAATCCGATGAGCATTCCCGGAACGAAGAGCGCGAGCGGATGCCAGACGCCGGCGAGCGCGAGGGCCGCCATCGACAATGTCCCGGCAAAGGCAATGATTGCGCCCGTCCGCATCATGCGCTGGCCGCCGATGCGGCCCGTCACCCGCGCCGCGACCATGAATCCGGCGAACGAGGCGAGCGCCGGGAAGAAGAGCAGCAAGCCGAAGCGCGCCGGCGAGACCCCCAGGATGTCGATCGCGACATAGGGCGCGCCAGTCACGAACGTGTAGATCATGCTGACCATGCACGACCCGAAGACGAGAAACGCGACGTATTCGCGCGAGCCGAGCAGTCGCCCGAAGCTCGACCAGTAGCGGAGCGACGGCCCCGCCGAGCGATTGGCCTGGCGCGTGTCCCGGAGGTTCCGCGACGCGAACAGGAATACGGCAAAGCCGAGGATCCCGGAGAGCGCGAACACGGCGCGCCAGTCGAGCCATTCGAGCACCACGCCGCCGAGCGTCGGTGCGAGCATCGGCGCGACGAGGATCGCGGTCGCCGTCGCCGCCAGGGCACCCGCCGCGCGGGCCGGCCCGAAGTGATCGAGGATCGTCGCCCGCATCACGGACATCGCAGCGCCGCCGCCAAAGGCCTGGACGACGCGCGAGAGCACCAGCAGGTCGAGCGTCGGCGCGACGATGCCGGCCGCGCTGCCGAGGACGAAGAGGCCGAGCGAGAACAGCACGGTCCGGCGCCGGCCATAGCGGTCCGAGAGCGGCGCGACCATCAGGTTGCCGAGCGCGATCGACAGGATCGACAGGCTGATCAGGAGTTGCGCGGCATGCGCCGGCACCCGCATCGCATCGGCGATCGCGGGCAGCGCCGGCAGCAGCACGTGCAGGCTGAAGGTGCCGATCGATCCGATGATCGCGGAGCCGGCGATCAGCCGGCGGGAGGCGTCGCGTGTCTGCAAGCGGGGATTCCGGTCGTTCCCCGCATCTTGCGGTCTGCATTTTGTGGTCGCAACCTGCCGCCGGGTGAATCCGCCGGTAACTGCTAGAATTGCGACGGCCGGCATGCCCGGCGCACCATGCTGGCCTACTTCCTGATCCTGTTCGCCCTCGTCCTCGTGAACGGCCTGTTCGCGATGGCGGAGCTTGCGGTGTTCTCGTCGCGCGCGACGCGGCTCCGCCAGCTCGCACAGGGCGGCAGCCGGGGCGCGCGCGCAGCGCTCAGGCTGCTCGACGATCCGACGCGCTTCCTCTCGACCGTGCAGTTCTACATCACGCTGATCGGCGTGCTCGCCGGCGTCTACAGCGGCCCGCGTTTCGCGCAGCCGCTCGCGGCCTGGCTCGGTCGCTTCGATTTCCTCGCGCCGGTCACGGCCTACCTCGACACGATGGCCTATGGCATCGTCGTCGTCGGCGTCACCTTCCTGTCGCTCATCATCGGCGAGCTGGTGCCGAAGCGCTGGGCGCTGACGAATCCCGAGGCGATCGCGTCGATCGCTCGCGCGGCCGATGGAAGCGCTCGCGATCGCGAGCACGCCGTTCGTCTGGGTCCTGCAGGGCTCGACCGAGCTCGTCGCGCGGCTGGTCGGTATCCGCAAGTCCACGAACCGCGCGGTCAACGAGGAGGAGATCCGCTCGATGATCGCCGAGGCGACGCACACCGGGCATCTTCCACGTCGCCGAGCACCAGATGATCGAGGGCGTGCTGCGCCTGCCGGACCGGACCGTGCGAAGCATCATGATCCCGCGCGGCGACGTGGTCTGGCTCGACGCGGCCGACAGCCGCGAGACCGTGTGGAATGCCGTGCGCACCAGCGGTCATTCCCGCTACCCGGTCTGCCGCGGGCAGCTCGACGAGCTCGTGGGCGTCGTGATGACCGGTGACCTGGCGGAATGGCTCGGCGATCGCGAGGCGGGCGAGCTCGCGTCCCGAGTTCACGCGCCGCTGATCGTGCACGAATCGACGCGGATCCTGCGGCTGCTCGAGCTGTTCCGCGAATCGAAGATGCATTTCGCCGTGATCGTCGACGAGCATGGCTCGATCGAGGGCGTCGTGACGCCGTCCGACATCCTGACCGCGATCGCCGGGGAGCTTCCGGAAGCGGCGAGCGAGGAGACCCGCGGAGGCGGTTGCACGCGACGACGCGTCGTGGCTCGTGGACGGAAGCATGTCCATCGACGACGTCGAGCGGCTGCTCGGCAGCGGCAACATGCGCTCGGGCGACGACTACACGACGCTCGCGGGCTTCGTGCTCGCGCAGCTCGGCCACCTGCCCGCGACCGGCGAGAGCTTCCGCTGGCGCGGCATGCGATTCGAGATCGTCGACATGGACGGGCGCCGCATCGACAAGCTGCTGGTCCAGCAGCTGACGCCCGGTTGACGCGATGAGCTATCGTCCCGTCCGCCCGGGCCGTCGACCGGACGATGTCGATCCGCGGCCTCGATCACCACCTGGTCCACTGGGGGCCGGATTCCGACGACCCCGTCATCCTGCTCCATGGCTACGCGGACTGCGCGGCGAGCTTCCAGTTCGTCGCCGACGAGCTCGGTCCCTCGACCCCGCTCGTCGCGCTCGACTGGCGCGGATTCGGCGGGAGCGCGCGCAGCGCCGGCGGCTACTGGTTCCCGGACTACTACGCCGATCTCGAGGTGCTGGTGGACGCGCTTTGCCCGCGTACGCCGGCGCGGCTTGTCGGCCACAGCATGGGCGCGAATGTCGCGATGATCTACGCCGGCGTGCGGCCGCGCCGCGTGCGGGCGCTCGTGAACCTGGAGGGCTTTGGCCTGGCGCGCACGGACGCCTCGCAGGCGCCGGCGCGACTCGAACAATGGCTCGACCAGCTGCGCGAGCCGGCGACGTTTGCCGACTATGCCGATTCGGCGGAGCTCGCGCTCCGGATCGCGAGGCGCAACCCGCGCATCACGCCCGAGCGCGCCGCCTGGGTCGCGGAATGCTGGAGCGCGCCAATTCCGGGCGGCGGCGTGCGCCTGCTGGCCGATCCCTCACACCGTCGGGTGAATCCCTATCTCTATCGCCGCGAGGAGATGGAGGCCTGCTGGCGCCGGATCGAGGCGCGCGTGCTGCTCGTGGTCGGCACGGAATCGGAGCTGGTCACGCGGCTCGACGCGGACGGCGGCGTGGATTCCTTCCGGCCGTTGATACGCGATCTTTGCGTGGAAACGGTGGCCGGGGCGGGACACATGCTGCATCATGAGGAGCCGCGCGCGGTCGCGCGGCTCATCGAGGCGTTTGTCGGGCAATCTCCGCCATGAGATGGCAGCTGCGAAATTATCTCCGCCGCAAGATCAGCTATCACTGGGCGCGGCGCATCGCCGTCGCGGTGATCGGCGGCAGCATCCTGCTGCTCGGCGTCGCCATGGTCGTGCTGCCCGGGCCCGCCATCATCGTGATTCCGATCGGGCTCGGCGTGCTCGGACTCGAGTTTGCCTGGGCGCGCTACTGGCTCCGGAAACTGCGCACGACGGCGCACGACGTCGTCAACCGCGTGCGCGGCAGGCCTAAGGCGCCAGTGGAACCGCCGAGCCATTGAAGGGGACGCTCACCTTCAGCGCCGTCGACGATTGGTGTCACGCACGTCGATGCGCTAAAGGTGAGCGTCCCCTTCAAGTCCCCTTCAAGTCCCCTTCAGGTCGCGAGGCTCGCGTCGACGGCGGCGAGCGTGCGCGCGAGGCTGCCCGCGGATTTCGCCGGCAGTTCCGCGATCTCGGCGAGCGTCGCGGCCTTGAACGCGCCTTCCCGTACCGATGGCAGGTTGATGCGAACGTTCAGCATGGCCGCGTCGAGGCCGGCCTTTGCGAGCAGGGCGCCGACGCCGGCGTCCGAGGCCGAATTCCGGTTTCCCGACACCGCGGCCTGCTCGGCCAGCTCGAGCGCCTGCAGGCACAGGCGCGCCGTCAGCAGCGGAACCGCTGTCGCCTTCTCGTAGGCGGCCGCGATGGTCGCCGCGCGCTTCGTCTTCTCTTCCTCGGTGCCCTTCGGCAGGCGCATGGCGGCCAGCACGTCGTCGAAGGCGCGGGTGTCGTCGTCGACCGCGCGCAGCAGCGCGGCCTTCAGGTCCTGTGCACGCTCCGCCAGCGACGACAAGGACGCCCACGCCGACTCATAGCCCGCCTTGCCGACCGTCAGGTTTGCGACCATCGCCGCGAGCGCCGCACCGAGGCTGCCGGCCAGCGCCGCGACCGAGCCGCCGCCCGGTGCCGGCGAGTTGCTCGAAACCTCGTCGACGAAGCGCTCGACCGTCATTGAAGCGAGGGGTGCCGCCACGCGGACAGCGTACTCGATGATCCGCTTGTCGGGGTCGAAGGGAGAGAGCTGTGCGAGTCCCAGCGACTGGATGGCCAGTTCCACCAGCTCGCGCTCCGGCAGCCCGGTCGACCGGCCCTGCTTGCGCAGGTAGTGGCGGCCCGCTTCGACCAGGGGCTCGAGCGGCGTGAGGCCGACGAGCTCGGAGCCGGTCACGACGAGGCCGAGCTTCGCGGCTTCTTCGCGCGTGGTCTCGAAGACTTCGTGCAGTGGCGTCGTGCGGTAGCTCAACAGGTTGATCGACACCTGTGCCTGGCGGTATTGCTCGATGGTCCAGCCGATCGCCTTCACCGCCTTGAGGCGGCCCGGCACGCGCAGTTCCCGGCCTTGTGCGTCGGTGACGACCTGTCCCTTTGCGTCGCGCTTCAGGCGCCCCGCTTCGCGGATGTTGAGGGCGACTTCGTTCGCGAGCTTCTGTTCGCGCGTGTTGACGTTGACGTTGTAGGCAATGAGGAACTCGCGCGCGCCGACGACCGTCGCGCCGAGCCGCGCGTTGAAGGCTGCCGGGCCTGCATCGGGCGCCCAGGCCGGGTCGGCGAGCTTCCTGGAGAGGCCCTCGTACTCCCCGGCGCGGATGTCGGCGAGGTTGCGCCGCTCGGGCCGCGTCGCCGCGAATTCATAGAAGTACACGGGCAAGGCCAGCGCCTCGGCCATGCGGCGACCCAGGGCCCGCGCCACCTCGACGCATTGGTCCATCGTCGCGCCCGAGACCGGCACGATCGGGCAGACGTCGAGCGCGCCCATGCGCGGATGGGCCCCCTGGTGCTTCGACATGTCGATGAGCTGGCTGGCCGCGACCGCGCCGCGGAAGGCCGCTTCGGCAACGGCGTCCGGCGTGCCCACGAAGGTGTAGACCGTGCGATTCGTGTCGGCGCCCGCGTCGACGTCGAGCAGCCTGACGTCGCTGACGCCGGATATGGCGCGGGCGATCGCGTCGATCACCGACTTGTCGCGTCCCTCGGAAAAGTTCGGGACGCATTCGACGAGCGGGAATGTCACTGCGGAGCTCCCTCCAGGTAGTCGACGACCAGGGTGGACATCAGGCGCATGGCGATCGGCACCGACTCATCGGCCGCGTAGAAAGTCGGCGTGTGATGCCCGCCGGACGCCTGCCCGGGCGGCACGACGCCGATCCAGAAATAGAAGCCCGGGACGATGTTCGAGAAGTACGAGAAATCCTCGGCGCCCGTCGTCGGCGGCACCTGCCGGACCTTGTCCTTGCCAACGACGCGCTCGAGCGTCGGCACGAACTGTGCCGTGAGTTCCAGGTTGTTCGACGTCAGCGGATGCGTCCGGTCGAACGAGAGCTCGAAATTCGCGTGCGCGGCCTTCGAAACGCCCTCGAAGATGTCGCGCATGCGGGATTCGATCGTGTCGAGTACGGCGTCGTCGAATGTCCGGATCGTGCCGCCGAGCTCGACGGACTCCGGGATGATGTTGTGGCGCTCGCCGCTCCTGAAGTAGCCGACCGTGACGACGTTCTCCGACATCGGCGAGAGCACGCGGGAGCGGATCGTTTGCAGCGACATGACGATCTCGGAAGCGGTCACGATGGGATCGACCCCGAGGTGCGGGGATGCGCCGTGCGCCTGCCGTCCCTTGACCGTCGCCTGCCAGCGCGTCGCCGCGGCATAGGCGGGCCGGGCGTGAAGGACACCTTGCCGAGCATCTCGTCCTCGCCATCCTCGTCGGGCGGATCGCCGTTGGTGTGGAAGGCGATCACGGCGTCCGGCTTGATCGTCGAGAAAACGCCTTCCTCGACCATCATTTTCGCGCCGCCGTTCTCCCCGGCCGGCACGCCTTCTTCCGCGGGCTGGAAGATGAACATCACCGTGCCGGGCAGGCGATCGCGCAGCGACGAGAGTATCGAAGCGGCGCCCAGGAGCGCCGCGGTGTGCACGTCATGCCCGCAGGCGTGGGAAACGCCGACGTCCTTGCCGAGGTAGGTGCTGCGGACGGTGGACTTGAACGGAAAGTCCGACACCTCGGTGACCGGGAGTCCGTCCATGTCGGCGCGCACGGCGATCGTCTTGCCCGGGAGGCCACCCTTCAGGATGCCGACGACTCCCGTGTGCGCAATGCCGGTCTGCACCTCGATGCCGAGCTTCTTCAGGTGCTCGGCGACGAGGGCGCCCGTGCGCGTCTCGCGATTCGAGAGTTCCGCGTTCTTGTGGATGTCCTGGCGATCCGCGACCGCGGCGGCGGAGTATTTTGCGACGAGGGCGGAAATCTCGGCATCGGTCGGCCGGGTGGCCGCCGCGGCTGTCCCGATTGCGATCAGGCAGGCCACGGCCGTGGCCGTCAATCGTACGAAGTGCATGAATCTCCCCCTGGAACGTTTATCGGGCGAACAACTGCCCCGCGATGTCGCGGAACGACTTGAATTCGAGCGCGTTGCCGCTCGGGTCGGTCAGGAACATGGTGGCCTGCTCGCCCGGCTGGCCCGGAAAGCGCACGTGCGGCTCGATGACGAAGGCGACGCCCGCGTTCTTCAGCCGCGCGGCGAGCGCCTCCCAGTCCGGCATCTCGAGCACCAGGCCGAAATGCGGGACGGGCACGTCGTGTCCGTCGACCGGGTTGTGGCCGCCGGTGTCGGCTCCGGCCGGATTCGATGACGTGACAGACGAGCTGATGGCCGAAGAAATCGAAATCGACCCAATCGCCGGAACTCCGGCCTTCCGCGCAGCCGAGCAGCTCGCCGTAAAACCTGCGGGCCGCAGCCAGGTCGCGCACGGGAATGGCCAGGTGAAAGGGTGTCAGCATCGGCTGTCAGGCGTTGAGCCGGGCATCCATCGAGATTTCCGCGCGCAGCACCCGGCTGAGCGGGCACGTGGCTTTCGCCCGGGCGGCGGCCTCATCGACTTTCGCTCGATCCGCACCGTGCGCTTGCACGCCGACGTCGAGGTGTACTTTCGTGATCGTGAATCCCGCCTCCACCTTCTCGAGCGTGACCGTCGCTTTCGTCTCGATGCGCTCGGGCTTGATGCCGGCTTCGCCCAACAAGTGCGCCAGCGCCATCGAAAAGCAACCGGCGTGGGCGGCGCCGAGCAGTTCTTCCGGATTAGTGCCCGGCGCGCCCTCGAAGCGCGTACTGAATGAGTACGGCGTGGCGGAGAGCGCCTTGCTTTCCGTGGTGAGCGTGCCCTTGCCATGCCGAAGATCGCCCTGCCAGATGGCCGTTGCCCTGCGTTCCATTTCTCGATTCCTCAGTTTCCCCGCGGCCTGCGCGTAGTCAGATAGTAATGCCACAGGAGCCGTGCCGCGACCGAGCGCCAGGGCGCCCAGGCTGCGCTCATCGCGAGCTGGCGCTCGCGTATCCGGCCGATGTGCGCAGCCGCTTGACTTCGTGCATTGCGACCGCGAGCGCGAGGTCCCCGACCGGCCAGACATCCGGGCGCCGGAGCGCCATCAGGTAGTAGATATCCGCGCTCCACGGCCCGATGCCGCGCAGCGCCAGCAGCGCCTCACGTCCCGCCGTGTCATGGCCGCGCGCAATTTCGGACAGATCGAGCCTCCGTTCGAGCACCGCGATCGCGAGTTCGTGGCAATACGAGGCCTTCTGCCGTGTCAGCCCGAGGCGATGCAGGCCCGCGATGCCGCATCCGGACACCCGTTCCGGCGTCATGCCGCCGATCTCGGCGCGGACGCGGCGAAACAGGCTTCGCGCGGCGACGATCGAGACCTGCTGCTCGAGCACGATGTGGACGAGCGTCTGGAACCCGGGCCGGCGCGCCCACATCGGCGGCAATCCGTTTCTCGCCAGCAGCGCAGCGAGATCGGGATCGCGGCGCGCGAGTGCGCGCACGCCGGTCGAGAGCGTCGCATGCGTCAGCATGCGGGGCGGCTGCGCCCTCGGCGACGAACGCCCTTTCCACGGCTCAGGGCCGCGGCTTCAGCTGAACGCTGAAGTGATAGCTGCTGAGCTCGAGGCCTTCGCGCAGGTAGAACTGGTGGGCGCGCTTGCGCTGCACGCCGGAGTCGAGGTGGAAGGCGTCGCAGTCGTTCTCGACGGCGAGCGCCCGCAGCCACGCGAGCAGTTCCTTGCCATGGCCTTTCGAGCGCTCGGAATCGGCGGTCACCAGGTCATCCACGTAGAGGTGCTTGCCGTAGAAGAGGTTCGTGGACAGGCGGTAGCCCGCGACCGCGACCACGCGGCCCTGCTCGCGGATGCAGGCGAGGCGCAGGCCGTCGGCCTGCATCGCGCGGACGACCGGCAGGAATTCCTCGCGCGAAACGTGCGGGCGGAGTTCCGCCATCACGTCGTAGCAGGACGCGATGGCGTCGTCCGTGTCGACGAGCTCGACCATGCTCAATCGGCGAGCTGGTATTCGACCGTCGAGACCACGCGGACCCGCTTGATGTGCGGCGTCGTGCTGTCGCGATCCTCGATCGAGAACTGGCCCTGCTGGGCGGAGCGGATCTTGCCGAGCCGGCTCTCGGAATCGTCCGCGAACTTCTCGGCGACGGCGCGGGCATTCTTTGTCGCTTCCTCGACCATCTCGGGTTTCAGCTTCGCGAGGCCGGAAAACTCGAACCGGGTCTGGTTCTGGAAGCCCTCGCCCGAAAGTGCGACACCCTGCTTGCCGAGCGTGATGACGTCAGCCATCGCCTTCCGTACGGCCTCGACGTCGTTCGAATACACGGTCACCGTCGAATTCGCCGTGTAGCGATAGACGACGTTGCTCTTGTCGCCATACGACTGCGCGTACACGTCGTTGACCGTCGGAGCGCCGACCGTGATCGCCTCGGGCGCAATGCCGTGGCCCTTGAGGAACTCGGTGATCTGCGCATTCTTGCGCTGGATTGCGCCGAAGAGCGCGTTCAGGTCGTTTCCCGCTTCCTGGTAGGTCAGCGGCCAGATCGCGATGTCGGCGGACACCTCGCGCTCGGACAGCCCCTTGACGACGACGGTGCGGTCCATCCGCTTGACGCGTATCGCCGCGTGGCCGAGCAGCCAGCCGAGGGCGATGAACCCGCAGCAGCAGGCTCGCCGCAATCACGACCAGGCTTCTCGAAATCGGTTCGCTCATCTCACAGCCTCATTGCGCGGGACATGGGATGCCGCCAGTTTCTCACGCGGGCGTCTTTGCGGCGAGTCTCGCCAGGAGCGCATCGCGGCGCGCCAGGCTTTCCTTCGGCCAATACAGTTTTCGGTCGTAGAATTCCGGAACCGCCGGCATGCCGTCCGGGAGCACGACCCAGGGCTGCTTCGTGGACGTGAATATGTGGATGTCGGGCGGCACCAGATCCGGCTGGTCGAGCGTGCCGACGCGGATGAACCGGATTGCGGTGCCGGCGCCGCTGTAGTGGCTCCAGACTGCGATCCGGCACTTCGGGCAGCGCGCGATCTGCTGGCCGCGCCCGCTGGCCGAGGGCGTGTCGACCAGTTCGGGTTCGCCGCCGAGCAGCGTCACCCGGTCGGATTCGATCATGGCGTTCAGCGCGAACGAGGCACCGGATTCGCGCTGGCACCAGCGGCAATGACAGCAATGCACGAATAGCGGCCGCGAGTCGATCCGGTAGCGCACCGCGCGGCAATCGCAGCCTCCCGCGAGCGGGTAGGCGGCATCCGCCGTCACGGCGCCACCCGCGCATACAGCATGCTGTCGATGAGCTCGCCATCCTTCAGGACGCTTTTCCTCATGACGCCCTCGCGGACGAAGCCGCACTTCTCGAGGACCCGCATCGAGGCCGGGTTCCAGGCAAAGACCGGCGCCTCGAGCCGCAGGAATCCGAGCGTGGCGAGCGCATGCCCGGAAACCGCGCGCACCACGTCAGTCATGATGCCACGGCCCCAGTACGGCTCGCCGAGCCAGTATCCGATGTGGGCGGTCTTCACGTAGACGTCATTGAGAGGCACGAGACCGATGCCGCCGACCGACAGGCCATCGGCCTCGATCGCCCAGCCAGTCCGCTCCGGATGCGCACGACTGAGGGCGAGCCAGGCCTCGGCATCCGCCTCCGTGTAAGGATGCGGGAAGCGATTCTTGAGGTTGCGCCAGACGCGGCGATTGTTGGCGAAGCGGACGAGCGCCTCGCGATCGCCTTCGCGCCAGTCGCGCACGAGGCAGGAGCCGCAGTCCAGGCGCATGCTCAGGGAGATCCTCCGCCTGCCGCTGCCCGGTCGTATTCGCCGAGGGGTGTCTCCCGGGTCGCGATTCCCTCGCAGCGGCGATCGAGCGCCTCGTAGGCCTCTGCGTGCTCATTCCGGAACTCGCGCCAGTGATCAACGCTCGACCAGTGATCGACCGTGACGTAGCGCCGCGGATTCTCGCGATCGTGCAGGAGCTCGGTCGCGATATACCCCCGTGCTTCGCGGAACAGCCGGGCCCAGCTGCCGTCCGGTCCATAGTGACTTTCGAACTCGGCCTGCCGCGAGGAATCGACCGTGAATTCCCAGAGGATGGCGAGCCCGGCCGTCGGCATCAGCGCGATTTGCCCGTGAGCCATTTCTCGGCTTCAGCCACGGTCGCGAATACGTTCAGGGGCACGCCACGGTTGTTCGCCACGGTCTCGGCGAACTTCATCAGCTCGCCGCCGGCATTGAGGTCGACGTAGGCGACGGCCCTGAATATGCCCTGGTTCCGCGTGGCCCCCTCCGACGCGATCTGGTACACGTCCCAGGTCTCGAGGCGCCGGCCCGTGAGGTTTTCCTCGATCAGCACGTTGTAGCACTGGCGCGCCTCACATTCCTGCCGCAGCTCCTGCAGGTAGCCGACGACGTTCTCCATCGTGTTTGGCCCGGTGACGACGGCGTGCAGGTACGTGGGCTTCTCGACGATCTTGATCTGGTAGGACATCCCTGGTCCATGTTCCGGCGGGGCGCGGATTATCGCAAAACATGCGCCTTTTGCACGACGCTGTCGAGTTGCACCCCTTGGGTTTCTCCTAGCTGGAGTGGTCGTGAACCGCCTTCCAGCCAATGCTCGTGCGGACCCACACCAGCGTGAACCAGCCGGTCTGGTCCTTCTCACCGCCGCCGGAGAGCACGAATCGCGCGGTTGCGATTGCGGCGTCGCCGGCGATCGGGCGCACAGACAACTCCTCGAAGCGCAGTTGCTGCTTCGGCATGCCGTCGCGGAAGTACGACTCGCGGAATGCCTTCTCGATTGGCGCGATGCCGGGTCGCGGGCCGTTCTTCGTCATGAAGTTCACGTCCTCCCGGTAGATCGCGAGGTGGCCGGGTAGGTCGCCCCGGTTGAATGCCTCGACCGATGCGTCGAGGCTGCGGCGGATTTCGGCCTCGTCCTGCTGCCACTGTCCGGCCGGAGGGTCGGCGTGATGCGAGAGTGCCGCGGCCGACGCAAGCCACGCGATTGCGAGCCACAGGAACCGGCAGGGTTGGATTGCGTTCAAGTCTTTCTCCCGTGGATCACGATGACATCGTGCGGTCCAGGCTCGCGATCACGCACGCGCCGGTTGATCCGGTTGATGCCGTCGATGAGGTAGAACCCGCCCGCCCACTCGAGGACCAGGATGGGCAGGTCATCGCGCTTCGGTCGCGCCCGGTCATGGGCATCGACGTGCACCAGCGGCGCCAGCCTTTCGAGCGGCCACTTCTGGGACGAGACCGTCAGCATCTCCGGCGTCAGCACGGGCGGGGCTTCCGGCAGCCGGACCATCCCGTCCATCGTCATCACGAAGCGGTTCTTGCGCCACAACCGGTTCAGGGTGTCGATCCAGCCATGGGTGGGGCGACGGCGATGGAAGTCGAGCTCGTTCACGACGACGGTCCAGAGCGCCGCGTCGCCGCCGCCGGGAGTGGCTGAATTCATGTCACCGCGATTCTATTCGACGTCGGCGCCTTTCTCGACGAGAAGCGCGCGCAGGATGGAGCGATGGCATCGGGCCTCGTTCTCGCAATAACAGCCGACGGAGAAGCGGGCCTGGTGCGAGAGCGCCGCGAGCAGCTCGAGGGCGTGATGGGCGTCGGGCCGTGACATTTCCGCGCGGTACCGCTTTTCGAACCGCTTCCATGCGGCCTCGCCGGGCGCGCCCTGGCCGAGCTTCACGGTCGCGGCGCTCGGCGCAAGCGTCGGAAACCAGACGTCGTACCAGTTGTCGGCGGAGAAGCGGGCCTTGGGAACGCCGCGCGGCGGCCGGCGCACGGTGCCGAGCCGGAGCCCCTCGTTCCTGGCCCGCGCCTGGCCGAGGCGCACGATGCGCACGGTCACGCAAGCAGTTCCTTGTAGAAGACGACGGTGTCGTGCGGCGTGACGCCGTCGGTATCGAGGGCATAGCGCGGGATCGTGCCGACCGTGGTCCAGCCGAGCCGGCGGTAGAGTACTTCCGCGGCATCGCCGCGACGCGTGTCGAGCGTCAGCAGGCGAAATCCCGCGGCGCGCGCTTCGGACTCGAGTGCCTGCATCAATCCGGTCGCGATGCCGCCCCGGCGGCCACGGCGATGCACGATCAGCTTCGCGACGTCGGCGTGATGCGGCTGGTTGGGTGCCCAGGCCGGATGAAGTTGCACGCTGCCGACGATGCCTTCGGCGTCGCGGGCGACGAGAAAGATGCTGCCGGATGCGGTGGAAATCGTCCTGCGCCACCAGTCCTCCGCCTGCTCGGGCGTCAAAGGAGCGAGGAAGCTGATCGCCGCGCCGGAATCGACGGCATCGACGAGAAGCGCCGCCAACGCGTGGAGGTCGGCCTCGCTGACGGGTGCTTTCAACCGCTCGATCACGGGATCGTCACCAATACTTCGGGTAGGCGGACTCGCGGGTGGCGTTGTTGTAGACGAGCGCGACAGCGACGAGCACGAGAGCGCCCGCGAGCGTCGGGAACAGCAGGAACCACCAGTCCGGTTGCGCAAGATAAACGATGACCGGATTGGATCCCGCCGGCGGATGCACGGTGCGCGTGAGCATCATCACGGCGATCGCGGTGCCGACAGCCGGCGCGACCGACCACCAGTGCGGCCCGAAGAACCAGAGAAAGACAAGTCCGATCAGCGAACTGAGGAAATGGCCGACGACCACGTTCCTCGGCTGGGCGAAGGGCACGTCGGGAAAGCCGAAGACGAGCACGCAGGAGGCGCCGAATGAACCGAGCACCAGCGCGGTCGCGAGGTGATCGGTCAGGAGCGCGACCGAGGCGATCGCGAGGAAACCGCCAACCCAGGCGAGTGCGGCGGACTTGAAGGTCGGCCGCGGCGGCAACGCGGCCCCGTCGCCCTTGAGCTTGGTCAGAAACGCCACTTTGGATTCCTTGTGCTCGCGTCAGCCCGCCAGCAGTTTGACGAAGCGACTGCGCTTCTCCGCAAAGCCGAAGACCTCGTAGAGGCCATGAGCCTCGATGCGGCGATCGCCGCTCGTGATTTCGACCAGCGTGCAATCCTGCGCCTCGAAATACTGGATCACAGCGTCCATCAGCCGCTTGCCGATACCCTGCCGGCGGGAAGGGCGCGCGACGACGAGGGCTGTGATCCGTCCGAGCTTGCCCTGCGGCAGTATTTCCATCGTGTGCAGTCCGGCGCAGGCGACGACGATCCCGTCCTTTTCCACGACCAGCAACGCATCCCGATCGCTGGCGTCGAAGTAGCCGAGTTTTTCGCTCAATGCCTCGGTGTCCGTCGGATAGCCGAGTTCCGCCATGAGTTCGACGAGGCTCGGGATGTCGGCAGGTTCCGCATGTCGTATTGCGATCATGGTCATTGCTCCGGAATTTTCCTGCCGCGGATCACGCGCCACAAATGGTACCGCTTCAATTGGCGTACGCGCCAATTCTGGCGCTGTGAATCGCGGATGGATCACCGGGGAACGCGAGTCAGTCGGGCACTCGCTGCCCGCAGGAGCATCCGCGAATAGAGCTTGTGAAACCCGAGCAACGCACGATAGGCGAAGCCGAGCGTGTAGCGGCCGGATTGCCTGTGGATGGTGGGTATGACCGCGGAACCGAAGTACAGGCGCGTTCCGGACGAGTCGCCACCCCCTATCCGCGCGATCATCAGCCACGACCGGGTACGTCCCCGGAAATCGCACATGAGCAGCTGGTCATCGGCGCGACCTTCCACGTTCCAGGCCGCAAATGAATCGCGGTTGCCGGATGCGAGCGCTTTGGCCTCGGCATCCGTCGAAGGCCGTGCGACGAGAAACGCGAGGAGCCAGCGCTCCAGCCTGAAGAGGGGCGTCACATAGAACGCGGTGACGAATTCGGCGTGTGTCACGCCAACCGCAATGTCCGTGAAGTAGCAGTCCGCATAGGTACCGCTGCCCAGGTACCGGCGGAGCAGCGCTTCCGTCGGAAGCTCGCAAGATCTGATCAGGGCATCATGCCCCGAAGCCGATCTACTGCCCTTTGGGCTTCGGAGGATCCGGAAACCGCACGAAGGGTCCGGCGGGCGTCTGGCCGGGCGGAACGAATGCGGGCGCGGGCTGCCCGGCAGGCCCGAGATGCTTCAGGTAAGCGTAGATCGCCTTGACGTCGTTGTCGGTCATGTCGCGCAGGTTGAACCAGGGCATCGGCGGCCGCAATTCGCTTCGGGCAAGGATCACGAACTGTTCCGCCGTCAGGTTCGTTACTGACAGGCGCAGGTTGGCCGGATAAGTCGTTCCCCAGGGGCCGAGCCAGCCGAGCTGGTCGCCCGTGAGCCAGAGACTTCTCGTCGACCTTGCCGGCGGAGAGCGCGTAGCCGGGCGTGTGGCAATCGTTGCAACCGGTAATCTGCACGAGATACCTGCCGCGTGCTACTTCCGGGGACAGCTTGCTTTCGGATTTCTGCTGTGCGCCGGCAGTGCCGGCGGCGAGCGATGCGAGTACGAATGCCGCGAAGATTCCCGCGCAATTTTTCATCTTGTTGACTCCCTGATCAGGTTTGCGGATACCCAAGCCGCGTTGAGACTATTTCGTGACGCGTTCCAGATCAACCTCGCCGACAGACTCCGTCAGGACTTCGCCTTTTTCGCGGATTTCGCCCTGCCAGAGCCGTTGAGCTTGGCCGCCTTGCGTACGAGCGCCTTGAACGCGGACTCGTCCACTTCTTCTGCCTCGTGGATGTCGATCGCGCGGCGTACCTTGCCGTCGAGGCTCGAGTTGAAAAGCCGCGCCGGATCGCTCAGGGACGCGCCTTTGGCAAACGTGAGCTTCACGACATTCTTGTAGGTCTCGCCGGTGCAGATGATGCCGTCATGCGACCAGACGGGAGTGCCCATCCACTTCCATTGCTCGACGACATCCGGGTCTGCTTCCCTGATCAGCTTGCGCATCCGGGCCAAAGTTTTCCCGCGCCAGTCCCGGAGTTCGGCGATTCTTTTCGAGATGAGTGCCGATGCCGACTGACCCACTTCACTACGCATGGCGACGCCTCACTTCAGCGATCGAGCCCACGACCAGTTTTTCGAGGAGCTTTGGGTCGAGATCCGCCAGGCGCTTGAAGTACAAGCATGACTTTCCCGTCGTGTGCTTGCCGAGCTTCGACAGGATCGCCTTCTGGCCCTGGCCTTCCGTGACCACGTAGATCACGATCTCCTTGCCTCGGATGGCAAAGCCGGTGAGGCACGACTCGCCAGTCCTTCCGCTCTCGTAGGTGTATCGGTATGAGCCGTAGCCGACGATGCTGGGACCCCACATCCTTGGCGGCTGCTTTGTAATCCGCTTGAACATGACCATCAGGTCCCTGCAATCCGCAAGTTGCCCAGCGGCTGCTCGCGAAGAGAGATAGTCGTCGACACTGGCGTCGGTCGGCTTTGTCTTCGCTTCAGCCATGTAACTAGCTGCCCAGGCTGACCTGCGAAAAGCCAAGCGCCCGCAGGAAGCCCATTGAATCGACGTAGACGTCCTTGCGCGCGATGAGGTTGCCCTGCAAATGGAATCACGTCGACACCGTTCCAGGAAACTTTCCTGCCGGTGGGCTGCACGGTGATGGCCCCGCTCGTATAGGGAACCGCCAGGGTTGCTGTCGCCGTCCACTCCTGGGTGACCACGCCGTCACGCGCGTATGTCCGGCGGGCGTCAAAGCGGATATCGGGGAATGCAGTAAAGACGCCTTTCAGGATCTCGCGAATGGCCGCCTTGCCGACACCCTTGCCACCACTGGTGTGATTCTCAAAAACCGAGTCCTCGGTGTGCATGGCGAGAATGGCCTCGACGTCGTGGCTGTTCCATGCCTCACCGTAGGCGGCGATGACCTTTTCCAGGGGGTGTTCATTGCTCATGAATCTGGTCCTGGACGTCATCCTTGCCATTGTTTTCTGCGCGTACCGCGTTCATGGCCCTGACGGCAACGGCTGCCAGGAGGGCGGTCAGGAGCACGCCGCAGATACCGATGGCAATCGCCAGTGCGCGGCCGGCAAAGCTCCGGGGAGCAAAATCGCCGTAGCCGATCGTCAGTCCCGATACAAAAGCAAAGTAGAGCGAATCCTGTATTGACCAGCCTTCGATCAATCCGACGACCAGGCCAAGCGCCGCAATCGCTCCGATAAGTATGGAGAGGACTGGCCATACCACCCGCAATCCGACGACAAGGCCGCTGGAGAAGCTGCGTCGCATTGCGAGCGATTTGGCACGGCGCTTCATGGCATGGGATTCCGGGGTGGCCACGCATCGTATTGTGGAAGAGCGTCAGCGATGTCGTGCCACGGAGCCTTCGAGCCGACAAACATGTGATAAGCGGGACGAACCCCAGGGTCATTATCGAGCGCGCCCAATGTCAGGTCAGTGAGCTTTCCATCGCCGTGGACACCCAGGCTGGCTCCGCAAACCTTGCAGAAAGCCCAGCTAATGCCCGGAGAGGATTCATAGACCGTCAGGAGGTCTTGGCCTTTTAGCCACCGAAAATTCTCAGGGCTCGCCTTTGCGTAGGTGGCGAATGCCGCGCCATGAAATCGTCGACACATCGAGCAATGGCAGTTGCCCACATCGGTGAGTGGACCGTCCACCTCGTAACGCATTGCGCCGCAAAGACAACCGCCCTGTATTTTCACGCTGCCTCGCATGGTTAGGCTGCACCTGCACGTCGGTATCTGGCAAGCAATGAAGCGGTCAGCGCCCAGCCCAATGCGAAGAGTACGGCGCCGACGACGGCAAGGCTAAAGACCAGCCAAGCGTCACCGCGACCCCCGTGAAAGTTGAGCGTCAGGTTGCCCGCCAGGGCGATCGAGACCGGCAGCCAGGCGGCAGCACCGACCAGTGAAGCAACCGACACCCGCCGAGGGGCCGTGCGGCGCGCACTCAGCCCAACGGCCGCGCCAGCAGCAGCACAAAGGCCAATTGCGGTGAGCGCATTACCAAGTGGGAGACCGCCAGGCAACATGGCCTCGAGGTATGAGGCACCCGAGACGAGTGACAGCACTGTGAACGCTGCGATGATCAGAAGCAGGGGGACGATTACATTTGGCATGGGATCAGGATTGTGCCGCTACTCGACGACTACGGCGGTACCGCTTGCGGACACCATCAACATGCTGTTGCCCTGGCCGAGCACCTCGTAGTCAAGGTCGACACCCACAACGGCATTCGCTCCCATCTGACCGGCGCGCTCCTCCAGTTCCGCGAGGGCAATTTCCCTGGCTCGCTGGAGCTCCTTCTCATAGGTGGCTGACCGACCACCGACGATGTCCCTGACGCTTGCGAAAAGGTCCTTGAAGATGTTGGCGCCCAATATGGCCTCGCCGGCGATGACGCCACAGTACTTGACGATTGTCTTTCCATCTATATTTGGGGTGGTAGTTACCATCATGGACGTGTTCCTTTAAGTGTTGGACGGCACTCTCATGACGATGAGTTACGCCTTGCCTGAATTTGTTTCTTTGTCATCTGGGGCAAGTCATCCCTGATGTCCTCCCAAGGGGCCTTGAACTCCGTGTAGATGTGCTTGTCCGGCTTGATGAGTGGATCGTCGTCGAGAGCACCGGCGGGGATCTCAAACCACGGTTCGCTATTTGAGGGGTCCGGCACCTGCGAGCCGCAAAGGCCGCAGAAACTGGTGCGATATGGGGGAGGCGACTCGCTTACCGGACGTTCGTAGGTCTTGATCAGCTCCGCGCCTTGAAGGAGGCGGAAATCCTCACGGCGCACGCCGAGCCAGGTCGTGTAGGCGGATCCGCTGACCTTTTGGCAACGAGTGCAATGGCACAGCTCAAAGGGTCCGACCGCGCGTTCGATTTCAAATCTGACGCTGCCGCAGAGACAACTACCTCGGATCATTGCGCACCTCCGCAGTCAGGCCTCGGGTTCGTGGCAAACGACTTCGATGTTGTGCCCGTCCGGGCCAATGACAAAAGCCGCAAAGTAGTTCGCGTGGTACTGCGGGCGCAGACCTGGCGCACCGTTGTCCTTGCCGCCCGCCTCGAGAGCCGCGCGATAGAACGCTTCGACTTGCAGGCGATTTTCGGCCGTGAACGCCAGGTGGAGATGCGCCGGTTTCTGCTCGGTTTGGTAAAGGCACAATGACGCTTTACCCTTTGGACTAAGCTCGACACCGTACGTCGGCGGCCCCTCCGAGACAACAGCTACGCCCAGCGGTTTGAGTGCCTCCAGGAAGAACTCCTTGCTCGCAGCGTAGTCGCTGACTCCGAACTTGACGTGGTCAAACATGAGTTCTCATCAGCCGTGGCACGCCATCTTTGCCCTACGCTCAAGCTCCTTGGCGCTGGGTTCCGTCTGCGCGAACGAACCGACTTGCACTGTCCCTGCAGGGATATAGGTGGTAAGCAGGACGCCGGTCGTTGAGACCTTGGATGTCACAAGCCGCATTGCACTCGAATTGGCGGTCGTACTAAAGAGTCGTTTGCCGCGTCCAAGCACCACTGGAAAGATCCAGATGTTGTATTCATCGATAAGCGACGCCGCCTGGAGGGTTTGAATAAGATTTCCACTTCCGATTAGTTGAAGGCCGCATCCATTTTGAGACTTCAGTGCCGAAATCGCTGCTACGACGTCGTCACCCAGCAGGGACGAATTTTTCCAACTCACATTCTTCAGAGTTCGAGAAGCGACATGCTTCTTCGCGGCATTGAGCGACAGCGCAGTTGAATCATCGGCGGGTTGGTAGGGCCAAAACGCCTCGAAGATCTCATAGGTCTTTCGGCCCAACACCAACTCTCGATCCTTGCCATCGAAGCCTGACATCGATTGGCCCATCACCTCGTCCCAATAGGGGAACGTCCAGCCACCGTGGGCGAATCCCTGGGTCGGGTCTTCATCAGGAGCGCCCGGGGCTTGCATGACGCCGTCCAGCGATACGAAGGTCGACGCGATGAGTTTTCTCAAGAGACGTCTCCGCTTGCATTGGATCAGTGAAGAGCGATGCCTATCAGCCAACTCATCAAGTTGCGGAAGTCAGTGATGATGTACCACGGAGCCTGGGAATCGACAAAGACCACGTCCTGAACAGGGGCGGCCGCGGGGTCATCAGCCCCCTCGACGCAGACCGCGGCAGAAAGGCATAGGATGTACGGCGTCGCATAACTAGGGGAGACCGGACATGGAATGGCTCATCACGTTGATTATCGGCGGCATCATCGGCTGGGTGGCAAGCCTCATCATGAAGTCGGACGCCCAGATGGGACTGATCGCCAACGTGCTCATCGGCATCGTGGGATCGTTGCTGGGCTACTGGCTTGCGGGCGTCCTCGGCATCGCCGCCGGTGGCGGTTTCATGCGTTTCCTGGTTGCCATAGGCGGCGCCGTACTGCTGATCTTCATCCTGCGGGCGCTGGGCGTCGTCAAGAAGGCCTGACGCGGTCGTTTCACGAGCTGCATCGCGCCCTGGGCGGCAAGCCTAGGGCGCGACTGCAGCGATTGCGTCGGCGAAGCGATCCGGCGCCGCGGGATCGGCCCTGAGGTAGAGCGAGGGCTCAACCAGCTCGAGTTCCATCACGCGAAACCCGTCTCCGCTGCGCACCAGGTCGGCGCGCGCGTAGAGCAGCTTTTGCCCGATGGCTGCGATCGCAGCGTTGCCGGCGGCGAGCAGCGCGGGCTCCGGCTTGATCAGGATGATCTCGCTGCCGTGCTCTTCCTGCACGCGGAAGTCGCCGCGCTTCGGCACCTTCAGGATGCTGTGGCTGTGCACGCCGTTCAGATAGATCATCGAGTACTCGCCTTCCTCGACGATGCTGCGCTCGAACGGTTGCAGCATCAGCGGGCGGTTCGCGAAGTAAGCCTCGATTTCAGGCGCACGCTCGCGGACAAGCGCGCGGTCGAGACGCCAGGCGCCCTCGGCGTTCGCGCTCATGACGGGCTTGATGACGCCTTCGTCGCTGCGCAGTTCCTCGAACAGCGGAGCGAGTTCGCCGGGTCCCAGCCGATCGCGCCAGAAAGTCGGCACGATTTCGACTCCGTGCATGGCGAGCTCGCGCAGATAGGTCTTCGCCATGTTCCAGCGCGCGGTTTCGCTGCCGTTCTCGAGCCGCGTACCGCTGCGCTCGATCGTCTCGAGCACCGCGAGGAACTTCTCTGCGTGATGCTGGTAGTCCCAGGTGGAGCGGATGACGACGAGTTCATAGCGGCGCCAGTCGACGCCTGGCCGGTTCCATGGAAGCGTCTCGACCTGCCAGCCGCGCTTCGCGAGCGGCGCGATGGCGAGGTCGTCGTCGATGACGAAACCGGCCGGGTTGCTCAGGGTCAGGAAGGCGACGCGACGCATCTTCAGGCGCGTGCGCTGTGCGCGTTCAAGGAACGCCCGAACCGCTTATGCCGCGCCGTCGCGCAGCACCGCGGCCGGCCGCACGAGGCCGAACTGGGAGGCGAGCTCTGCCGGATGCTCGGCGTTCCAGATGACGAGGTCCGCGACCTTGCCGGGTTCGATGGTGCCGCGGGACTTGCGAAGTCCGAGCGCGCGCGCCGCGTGGCGGGTGACGCCGAGCAGGGCCTCCTCGGTCGTCAGTCCGAATACGGTGCAGGCGAGATGCATGTTCAGCATGAGCGAGGCAATTGGCGCGCTTCCCGGATTGAGGTCGCTCGCGACGGCGATCGGCACGCGATGCACGCGTAGCAGCTCGATCGGCGGAAGCTTGGTCTCGCGGAGGTAGGAGTAGGCAGCGGGCAGGAGGACCGCGACGGTGCGTGCCGTCGCCATGGCGTGCACACCTTCCTTGTCGAGGTGCTCGAGGTGGTCGGCGGAGAGCGCCTTGAACTTGGCGGCCAGCGCCGCGCCCTGCTGGTTGGAGAATTGCTCGGCGTGCAGTTTGACGCCGAATCCCAGCTCCTGCGCCTTGGTGAAGACGCGCTCGACCTGGGCGGGCGTGAAGCCAACGTTGTCGCAGAAGGCGTCCACCGCATCCACGAGTCCCTCGGCCGCCGCGGCAGGCAGGATGTCGTCGCAGATGCTCTGGATGTAATCGTCGCTGCGGTCCTTGAATTCGGGCGGCACGGCGTGGGCCGCGAGCAGCGTCGTGCGGACCGTGAGCGACAGGCGCTTGCCGAGCGTGCGTGCCACGCGAAGCATCTTGAGCTCGTTCTCGCGGTCGAGACCGTAGCCCGACTTGATCTCGATCGCCGTCACGCCCTCGGCGACCAGCTTCGCGGCGCGGCCCATGGCGAGCGTCAGCAGGTCATTCTCGCTGGCGGCGCGTGTCGCCTCCACGGTCGAGGCGATGCCGCCGCCCGCGCGGGCGATGTCTTCGTAGCTTACTCCCTGAAGGCGCTGTTCGAATTCGCGGTAGCGCGAGCCGGCCCAGACGAGGTGCGTGTGGCAATCGATCAGCGCCGGGGTGATGAGGGCGCCGCGCGCGTCCGTGTGCGCGACATTCTTCGGCAGCTCCGCCGGCAGATCCTTGCGCGCGCCCACCCAGGCGATGCGATTGCCGGCGATGGCGATCGCGCCTTTCGGTATCAGGCCGTAGGGACGTCCGTCCGTGCAGGTCGCGACGGTCGCATTGCGGATCAGCCGGGTCCAGCCCTGTGTCTCGATCTTGGCCACGTTGCGGAGCTTACCGGAAGCAATCGCCGCCGCGTTATGCTGCGTGTCTAAGTTGCCCCGCGGGAGCCCTCGTGCCGGACGCCCCGATCACGCGCGAATTCGTCGCCGCATTGCCGAAGACGGACCTCCACGTTCACCTGGATGGATCGCTGCGGATTCCGACGCTGATCGAGCTCGCGCGCGCGGAGCGGGTGGAGTTGCCGAGCTACACGGACGGCGGCCTGCGGGAGACCGTATATAAGGAGCGCTACACCAGCCTCGGCGACTACCTGAAGGGATTCCGTTACACGGTCGCCGTCATGCAGAGCGCGGAGTCGCTCGAGCGGATCGCGGGGGAGCTGGCCGAGGACAACCAGGCGGAGGGCGTCCGCTACCTCGAAGTCCGGTTCGCACCGCAGTTGCACGTCCGGCCCGGCCTCGACGCGGTCCAGGTGATCGCGGCCGTGGACCGCGGACTGCGCCGCGCGCGCGACGCCTACAACCGCAATCCCGAGATCGTCGCCGGCCGCGAGCCGCCGTTCGAGTACGGGATCATCTGCTGCGCGCTTCGGATGTTCACGGCGGGATTCAGCCGCTACTACGACACGATGTTCGCGGCGCATCCATACACCCGGCCCAAGGACCTCTACGCGATGGCGTCGGTGGACCTCGCGCGTGCGGCCGTGCTTGCCCGCGACAATCTCGGCCTTCAGGTCGTCGGCTTCGACCTCGCGGGCGAGGAATCCGGTTATCCGGCCGGCGCCCACAAGGAAGCCTTCGAGTACGCGCACAAGCATTTCCTGAAGCGCACGGTGCACGCGGGCGAAGCCTACGGGCCCGAATCGATCTTCCAGGCGATCACGGACCTGCACGCGGACCGCATCGGGCACGGCACTTACCTGCTCGAGGCGGCCGAGATCCGTGACCCGGAGATCGAGGACCGCGAGCGCTACGTGGAGAAGCTCGGCAACTACATCGCCGACCGGCGCATCACGCTCGAGATCTGCCTGACGAGCAACCTCCAGACCAATCCCGGGATGCAATGGCTCGACGACCACACCTTCCGCAAGCTGCGTGCCGCGCGCATCTCGACGACGCTCTGCACCGACAATCGCCTGATGAGCAACACGACGGTGACGAACGAGCTGATGTTGGCGGTGAAGCACCTCGGCCTCGATCGCCATGACCTGAAGTCAATCGTGATCTACGGGTTCAAGCGGAGCTTTTGGCCCGGCAGTTACCTGGCGAAGCGCCAGTACGTGCGCCAGGTCATAGATCACTACGAGGCGGTGGAAAGGAAACACGCTGCGTGAGCGGACATTGGAAGCCGCTCCTCGAACGCTGGCGCGCGGCGGGACTGCTGGATGCTGCGGCCGCCGATCGCATTCGTTCCTGGGAAGAAGCGCAGGGTGGCGTTGCAAGGAACAGCCGCCTGACCCTGATCGTCTTTGGCTTCGGCGGCATTCTGCTGACCGCGGGCCTCCTGCTCTTCGTCGCGGCACACTGGGAACGGCTCGCGCCCGGCGGGCGCTTCTCGCTGGTGCTCGGCCTGATTGCGCTCCTTCACGGCGGCGGCGCGCTCGCATCGCGCTCGAGTCCCGCGCTTGCCGCGACCCTGCACGCGGCGGGGACAGCGGCGCTGGGTGCCGGCATCTACCTGTCCGGGCAGATATTCCACATGGCCGAGCACTGGCCGGGCGCGCTGATGCTCTGGTCGCTCGGTGCGGCCGTGGGCGTCTGGCTGCTGCGCGAATGGCCGCAGGTGCTGTGGCTCGCGCTGCTCGCGCCCGCCTGGCTCTGGGGCGAATGGATCGCGGCACAACCGCCGCACGCGGCCTGGCGCGGCATGACGCCCGCGGCAATCGGCATCTTCCTGCTCGCCTGCGCCTACCTCGCCGCCCGGCCGCCCGAATCGGTGGCACTCTGGCGGCGCGCCCTTGCCTGGCTGGGCGGGATCGCTCTCATTCCCGCCGCAGTCGCACTCGCCATGTCGAGCGACATGGATCGCGCGTTGTTCGGCACCGAGTACGCGGAAGTGGAGGGCGCTGCCCTCGTCGTTGCCTGGCTGCTCGCGCTCGTGCTGCCACTTGCCCTCGCCTGGTTCGTGCGGAGGCGCGAGGCTGTCTGGATGGGGGTGGCGCTCGCCTGGGCCGCGATCGTCACGCAGGTCTCGCCGAAATCGGATGCCGGTGAGCTCGCGCTCTTTGGATTGCTGGCGATTGGCGCCGCCGGAATCGTCCTCTGGGGACTGCGGGATCGGCAGCGACTCGCGATCAACGTCGGCGTGCTCGGGTTTGCGCTGGCCGTGTTCGGCTTCTATTTCTCGAGCCTGTACGACCGGCTCGGCCGCGCCGTCGGCCTCATCGGGATCGGCATCCTGTTCATCGGCGGCGGCTGGCTGCTCGAGCGCGCGCGCCGCCGCCTGATCAGCCGGATGCAGGAGCGCGGCGCATGAACACGCTCGCGAAGGGACTCGTCGTCGGCGCCGCGCAGGTCCTGCTCGCTGCGAGTGTCGGGGCGAAGTTCCTCTACGACCGCGCGAACTATCCGCGGCTCTGGGTCGAGACGGCGCCCTTCGATCCCTCGATGCCGATTCGCGGTCGCTACGTGAACATCGCACTGCGCGTGGACGCCGACCGTGCGGAGGCGGCGGTCTATCGCGAGGACGGGCCTTCGATGTTTCTCGCGCGCCTGGAAGTGCGCGACGACCGGCTGGTCGCGGTCGAGGATGACGAGGGCAGGCACTGGGTGTCGAGCCGGAACTGCGGTGACCGGCGCTGCTGGCAGCTCACGGCGCCGCTCGCTTATTTCATCCCGGAGCATGCCGACGATCCCTCGCGGCTGCGCGATGAGCGCGGCGCTCTGGGCCGAAGTGACGCTGCCGCCGACGGGCGCGCCCCGTCCGCTGAGGCTCGGCGTGAAGGAAGACGGAAGGCTCGAACCGCTTCAGCCCTGACGCCGGGGGTCTCCGGCCTCAAATCTCGACTTCGGTTGCGAGCACCACGACGCGTTTGGTCGGCATGCGGAAGAATTCCGCGGCCTGGGCGCTGCGCCGTTGCATCCAGGCAAAGAGGCGCATCTTCATGCCGGAGACTCCGCCGCGCATTCGCGCGCGCACGAGGTGCCAGCCGAGGAAATACGTGCAGTCCTCGTCGACGCGCAGCCCCTTGCGGGCGGCGCCGGCGAGCGCGACCTTGACGTCCGGCGTCTCCATGAAGCCGAAGCGCGCGTGCACGACGAAGATGCCCGGCAGGACTTCTTCGGGATAGCTGCGAGAGACGACGTCCTGGCGCGGCGTGCGCTGGATCTCGAGGTGCAGGATCACGATGGTCTCGTGGCAGACGCGATTGTGCTCGAGGTTGCGTAGCATCGCGGTCGGCACGAAGCCCTGGTGGCTCACGAGAAACACCGCCGTGCCCGGCACGCGCGTCACGTCCTGCAGCAGGGCCGGCAGTTCCGACATCGGCACGGCGCGCCGCTGCAGCTCGGCGCGAAGCTTCGCGCGTCCATCCCGCCAGGTGACGAACACGGCAAACATCGCGGCCGAGAGCGCGAGCGGGATCCAGCCGCCGCTCGGAATCTTGGTCGCGTTGCCGAGGATGAAGGCGAAATCGACGATCCCGAAGATTCCGAACACGAGCACGACGCGCCAGATCGGCCATTTCCACGAAGCGCGGGCGGCGATGGCACCGAGGACGGTCGTGATGACCATCGTGCCGTTGACCGCCGCACCATACGCGCCGGAGAGACCGCTCGACCCCTGGAAGATCAGCACGAAGGCGCAGACCGCGAGGAACATGAACGCATTGGCGGAGGGCACGTAGATCTGGCCGTGCGCGTCGGGCGAGGTCTGCAGGATCTTGACGCGCGGGAGGAGGTCGAGTTGCACGGCCTGCCGCGTAACGGAGAATGCGCCGGAGATGGTCGCCTGCGAGGCGATGATCGCGGCCGCGGTCGCCAGCACCACGAGGAATGGCAAGGCGGAAGGCGAGGCGAGCGCGAAAAACGGGTTGATCGTGGCTGAAGGCGTTGAGAGCAGCAGGGCTCCCTGCCCGAAATAATTGAGCAGGAGGCCGGGCCAGACGACGAGGAACCACGCGACGCGCACCGGCTTGCGCCCGAAGTGACCCATGTCGATGTAGAGCGCCTCGCCACCGGTCAGCACGAGGAATACGGCACCGAGGATCGCCATCGCAAGGCCCGGATGGCCGAGCAGGACCTTCAGCGCATACGCGGGATTGAGCGCCACCAGGATCTCGGGCGTGTGGATGATTGCGCGCAGGCCAAGAAGCCCGATCGATACGAACCAGACGACCATGATCGGGCCGAAGAGGCGGCCGATGCGCTCCGTGCCGCGACGCTGCAGGGCAAACAGCGCCACCAGGATGACGAGCGTGACCGGGACCACGAGGCGCTGCATGCCCGGATCGATGATCGCCAGCCCCTCGATCGCGCCCAGCACCGAGATCGCCGGCGTGATCAGCGCATCGCAATAGAAGAACGCCGTGCCGAGCACCGCGAGCAGCATGAGCCGCTGCGCAGCCCGGGTGTTGCCGGACAGCCTGCTCTCGACGAGCGCGACCAGCGAGAGCACGCCGCCTTCACCATCATTGTCCATCCGCAGGATGACCAGGACGTACTTCAGCGTGATGATGATGAGCAGGGACCAGAAGATCAGCGAAAGGACGCCGAGCATCGCCGTCACGTCCGTCGTGCCGCCCGCGACGGCGGTGGCTTCGCGCAGCGCGTACAGCGGGCTCGTGCCGATGTCGCCATAGACGACACCGAGCGCGCCCAGCGTGGCCGCTGAAAGTGACCGTGATTGGTTCATGGGGGAGGGGCCGTCCGGCGGCGCATATGATGCCTGATCCGCGTTATCCTCGCAGCCCATGAAGTCCGACGCCGCACTGAAGCCCACGGGTTCGCGCGTGATCCGCGCACCGCGCGGCAAGTCCCTGAATTGCGGCAGCTGGCTGACCGAGGCGCCGTACCGGATGATCCAGAACAACCTGGATCCGGAGGTCGCCGAGCATCCCGACAAGCTCGTCGTCTATGGCGGCATCGGCAAGGCCGCGCGGAACTGGGAAGCATTCGACACGATTCTCTCGGTGCTGCGCCGCCTGAAGGACGACGAGACCCTGCTCGTGCAGTCGGGAAAACCGGTCGGGGTGTTCAGGACGCACGTCGACGCGCCGCGGGTTTTGATCGCAAACTCCAATCTCGTGCCGCACTGGGCGACGTGGGAGCACTTCCACGAACTCGACCGCAAGGGCCTCATGATGTACGGCCAGATGACGGCCGGCTCGTGGATCTACATCGGCTCGCAGGGCATCGTGCAGGGCACCTACGAGACCTTCGGCGCCTGCGCGCGCGCGCATTTTGGGGGTGAAGCACGCGGCCGCTGGATCCTGACGGCAGGGCTCGGCGGCATGGGCGGGGCCCAGCCACTCGCGGCGACGATGGCCGGCTTCTCGATGCTCGCCGTCGAGTGCGACGAGTCGCGCATCGATTTCCGCCTGCGGACCGGTTACGTCGACCGCAAGGCCGCGACACTCGACGCGGCGCTCGAGATGATCGACGAGGCGCGGCGCGCATCGAAGCCGATTTCCGTCGGGCTGCGCGGCAACGCGGCCGATGTCTACCCGGAGCTCGCACGGAGAGGCGTCGTGCCGGACGTGGTGACGGACCAGACCTCCGCGCACGATCCTCGCAATGGCTACCTGCCGCGCGGCTGGACGATGGCGCAGGCGGCCGAGGCACGGCAGGCGGATCCCGTGCGCATCGAGCGTGAGGCGCGGGCCTCGATGAAAGTGCACGTGCAGGCCATGCTGGACCTCAAGGCGAAGGGCGCGGTCGTCTTCGACTACGGCAACAACATCCGGCAGGTCGCGCTCGAGGAAGGGCTGAAGGACGCCTTCGACTTCCCGGGCTTCGTGCCGGCCTACATCCGTCCGCTCTTCTGCGAAGGCATTGGTCCATTCCGCTGGGTCGCGCTTTCCGGCGAGCCGGAAGACATTTACCGCACCGACGCGAAAGTGAAGGAGCTGACTCCGGGCAATGCGCACCTGCATCGCTGGCTCGACATGGCGCGCGAGCGCATCAAGTTCCAGGGACTGCCCGCGCGCATCTGCTGGGTCGGCCTCAAGGACCGCGCGCGGCTCGGCATCGCGTTCAACGAGATGGTCGCAAGAGGCGAGTTGGCCGCGCCGGTCGTGATCGGCCGCGATCACCTCGACTCCGGTTCCGTCGCGAGTCCGAACCGCGAGACGGAAGCGATGAAGGACGGCTCGGACGCGGTGTCGGACTGGGCCTTCCTGAATGCGCTGCTCAACACGGCGGGCGGCGCGACCTGGGTGTCCATCCATCACGGGGGCGGCGTCGGCATGGGATTTTCGCAGCACGCAGGAGTCGTGATCGTGTGCGACGGCAGCGAGGCCGCGGCGGCGCGGATCGCGCGTGTGCTGCGCAACGATCCGGGCACGGGCGTGATGCGCCACGCCGATGCTGGCTACGAGGTTGCAATCGCCTGTGCGAAGGAGCAGGGGCTCGACCTGCCCTCGGTGCGCTGAAGTGGCGGCACTCACGCTGAAGCCGGGCGCGATTTCACTCGGCGAGCTTCGCCGGATCGCCCGCGGCAGCGATTCCATCGCGCTCGCGGAGGGCTGGCGCGGGCCGGTCGAGCAGTCGCTCGCCGCCGTTCGCGCGCGGCTGCAGGCAGGCGAATCGCTGTACGGGATAAACACCGGCTTCGGCAAGCTCGCAAAGACGCGGATCTCCGATGACGAGCTGGCGACGCTGCAGCTCTACCTCATGCGCTCGCATGCCGCCGGCGTCGGGACCCCGCTCGGGGATTCGACGGTCCGGCTCATCCTCGCGCTGAAGGCCGCAAGCCTCGCGCGCGGATTCTCGGGCGTGCGCCCCGTCGTGATTGAGCGCCTGCTGCAACTGGTCAATGCGGACATCTGCCCGGTGGTGCCGGGGCAGGGATCGGTCGGCGCGTCCGGGGACCTCGCGCCGCTCGCGCACCTCTCGCTCGCGTTGATCGGCGAAGGCCGCGTGCGTGTGGGCGGCAAGGAACAGGACTGCGGCGTCGCGCTGAAGGCCGCCCGCATCGAGCCACTCGTGCTCGGTCCCAAGGAAGGACTTGCGCTACTGAACGGCACCCAGGTGTCCACCGCGCTTGCGCTCGAGGCGCTGTTCGCGGCTGAGGACGTGCTTGCAGCATCGATCCTGAGCGGAGCGATGTCCGTGGATGCCGCGCTCGGCAGCCGCGTGCCTTTCGATGCGCGGATCCACAATGCCCGCGGCCAGCCGGCACAGATCGCGGTTGCCGCGGCCTTTCGCGCGGTGCTCGGCGAGAGCGACATCGGCCGCTCGCACGAGAACTGCGATCGCGTCCAGGACCCGTATTCGCTCCGCTGCCAGCCGCAGGTCGCCGGCGCCTGCCTGCAACAGGTGCAGGACGTCGCGCGCACGCTGATGCTCGAGGCCAACGGCGTCTCCGACAATCCGCTGGTGTTCGGCCGCGAAGGCGACGTGCTCTCGGGCGGCAATTTCCACGCCGAGCCGGTGGCCTTTGCGGCGGACAATCTCGCGCTCGCCATCGCGGAGATCGGCGCGCTGTCCGAGCGGCGCATCGCGATGCTGATCGACGATTCCCTGAGCCAGCTGCCGGCATTCCTCGTGCGCCAGGGCGGCCTCAACTCCGGCTTCATGATCGCGCAGGTGACGGCGGCCGCACTCGCGTCCGAGAACAAGTCGCTCGCGCACCCTGCGTCGGTCGACAGCCTGCCGACCTCCGCGAACCAGGAGGATCACGTCAGCATGGCGACCTTCGCCGCGCGGCGCCTTGGGCCGATGGCGGAGAACACGCGTGGCGTGCTGGCGATCGAGCTGCTCGCCGCGGCCCAGGGCATCGATTTCCGCCGCCCGCTTGCCTCGAGCGCGGCGCTAGAAAAGGCGCACGCACTCCTGCGCGCCAGGGTCGCCTTCTACGACCACGACCGTCTTTTCGCGCCGGACATCGCGGCGGCCAAGAGCGTCATTTCGTCCGACGAGTTCCTGTCCCTCGTTCCCGCGGGCTTAACGCCGAGTCGCTAGCGCGATCTTCGGCGCCCGGGAACACTACTCGCTCGCTCAGAACAACGGACATTCGCTCGCTCGCAGGTTCCCGGGCGCCTCGATCGCGCGGACAAGCGCCGGGCGGGTCCCCGAGCGAGCGAATGTCCGTTGTTCTGAGCGAGCGAGGGTCCCCGACCGGCGCGCAGTCCGCGCTAACGAGGCGCGTGTTCTGCAAGCCAACGCATGGATCGCTCGACCCGCGCACGACCGCTCGGGTGATCGTAGAAGATGATCTCCTCCAGACGTCCGCGGCTCGAGCTTGCGATACGTGCTGAGCCGCATCGCCACCGACGCAAACCCATGCGGTTCCTTCGACGCATCGAGCCCGAACACGTCGGCCTGCGCTTCCGCGGTTCGCGTGATCGAGTTCGTCACCGGCGACAGCAGGTACAGCACGACGGTGAAGATTGCGAACGCCAGCGGAAGCCCCGCCGGGTCCGCGAGGTCGCGAACGTCCCAGCGCTCGCCGTGCCGTCGCTGGAAGTGACCGAACAGCCGGTTGATCGCCCAGTACGCAAATCCGAATATGAAAGTGAAGGCGAGCGACAGCAGCAGGCCGTGGTGCAGGCGGTAGTGGCCGAGCTCATGGCCCATCACGGCGCGGATTTCCGGAAGCGAGGTGCCGTTCATGAGATTGTCGTTCAGCGAAATCCGCGTCGTGCCCCAGAGCCCGGACACATTCGCGCTGATGCGCTTCGTCTGCCGCGATGCGTCGAACCAGTACACGTCGTCGGCCGGCACTTCGGTCGCGCGGGCAAGCGCGAGGATCGACTCGCGGGTCTCGCCTTCGGGCAGGGGCTTGTAGTCGTTGAAGAGCGGGGCAATGAAGACCGGCGAGACCATGATCACGAGCAGGATGAATAGGGCCGTGACGCCCATGGCCCACCACACCCAGCGCTCGCGCACGCGGCGCACGAGCCGATAAATCCCCGCGATTGCGAGCGCGATGAATGCGGTGTTGATCGCGAGGCTGATCGCCGTTTCGCGGAGGTAGCCGGCCAGCGTGTGGTTCGACATGCCGTACTGGTGCTCGCGGAAATAGTCGACGTAGAGCGACCACGGCAGGGTCAGTACATACATCGCGAGCAGGAACGCGACGGCGACGAGGAGGCTCTGCATGAATGGGCCGCGCCCGCGGGCCGCGGCCCAGTCGCGGATGCGTGCCGCGAACCGCAGGCGCAGCATGAGCCAGCAGATCAGCACGACGATCAGCGTCGTCCAGGCCGCGATCCAGTAGCCGCCTTCGAAGTAGGCGTCGGATTTTTCGCGGTCGGCCGCGGGCACCGTCGCGATATACGCATCGGTCGCGCGCGCGACGTCGAAAGTCGGTCCCCACGCGGCATCGGGCGGAACGTTCAGTGTCATGGGCTCTTCGCGGCTCATTGGTGGCTCCCTTGTCCGGCACGCTATAGTGCGGTCTTTGCAGTGCAACAATCGAGTCGGTGGCAGCCTTGCCCAAGACGGGACTGATCGGCTGGCGTGGCATGGTCGGTTCCGTGCTCGTCGAGCGCATGCGCGCGGAAGGCGATTTCGCGCACATCAAGCCTGAATTTTTCTCGACGACACGCGCGGGTAGCGCCGCGCCGGAGACGGGCGGCAAGCCCGCGACGGTCGCCGACGCGAACGACCTCGAGGCGCTCGCGCGCTGCGACATCCTCATTTCCTGCCAGGGCGGCGAGTACACCGAGTCCGTGCACCCGAAGCTCCGCGCGGCGGGCTGGCGCGGCCACTGGATCGACGCCTCATCCGCGCTGCGACTCCGGGACGAGGCCGTGATCATTCTCGATCCGGTCAATCGCGACGTGATCGACGCGGCGCTCGGCGCGGGCCGGCGCGACTGGATCGGCGGCAACTGCACGGTGAGCCTGATGCTGATGGCATTCGGCGGCCTTTTCCGTGCCGGTCTCGTCGAGTGGATGACGACGATGACCTACCAGGCGGCTTCCGGCGCCGGCGCACGGCAGATGCGGGAGCTGCTCGTGCAGATGGGGCACCTGCGCGACGCGGCGGGCGCGCTCATCGACGATCCGGCGAGCGCGATCCTGGACATCGATCGCCGCGCGGCGGCGGCATTCGCCAACGGCATGCCGGTCGGCGACATCGGCCATCCGCTCGCCGGCAGCCTGCTGCCGTGGGTGGACCGCGACCTCGGCAACGGCTACAGCCGCGAGGAATTCAAGGCGGGCGCGGAGGGCAACAAGATTCTCGGCCTCTCGTCCGCGCCGGTGCCGATCGACGGGATCTGCGTGCGCGTCGGCGCGATGCGCTGTCACAGCCAGGCGGTGACGATCAAGCTGAGGCGCGCGCTGCCGGTCGCGGAAGCCGAGCGACTGCTCGCCGGTGCGCATCGCTGGCTGCGCATCGTGCCGAACACGCGCGAAGCGACGCTCTCGGAACTCACGCCCGCCGCCGTGACGGGCACGCTCGACATCGCCGTCGGCCGCATCCGCCACCTTGCGATGGGCGAGGACTACCTGACCGCGTTCACGGTCGGCGACCAGTTGCTGTGGGGCGCCGCCGAGCCGCTGCGCCGCATGCTGCGACTGCTGGTCGGGCGCTGACCGCGGCGTGGCTCTCATCGAATCCACGGGCGCGCACCTGGGCCGGCTCCTTGCCTATCCCGGCTTCGTGCGCTTCCTGTCGGCGCGGCTGCTGGCGTCCGTCGCCGTGCAGATGCAGACCGTCGCCGTGGGCTGGCAGGTCTACGCGATCACACGTGACCCGCTCGACCTCGGCCTGATCGGCCTGTCGCAGTTCCTGCCGTTCGTGCTCCTGGTGCTTCCCGCGGGACATGTCGCCGACCGGCGAAATCGCGCCCTGATCCTCTCGCTCTGCATGGCCGTCGAGTTCGTCTGCGCGCTGTTCCTGCTCGCATTCACGCACTCGGGTCTCGCCGTCGCCTGGCCGGTCTTCGCCGTGATGGTCGTCTTCGGCACGGCGCGCGCGTTCTCGATGCCCGCGGGACAGGCGATCGTTCCGAACCTCGTGCCGCCGTCGCTCTTCTCGCGCGCCGTCGCGGTCAATTCGACGACCTGGCAGGTCTCCACGATCGTGGGACCGGCGATCGGCGGGCTCGTCTACCTGCTCGGGCCCGATTTCGTCTACGGATCGGTCGCGGCCCTGCTGGCGGTCGCCGTCATCCTGGTGTCCGGCGTGCAGACGGAAGTGCCGACGCGCCCGGCGCAGCCGGATACCTGGCACACCCTGCTCGAGGGCCTGCGCTTCGTCTGGAAGAAAAAGATCATCCTTGGCGCCGTCTCGCTCGACCTGTTCGCGGTGCTGTTCGGCGGGGCCGTGGCTCTACTGCCGGCTTACGCGAGCGACATCCTGCACGTGGGGCCCGACGGATTCGGGTGGCTGCGCGCGGCGCCCGGCATCGGCGCTGCGGTTGTCGCACTCGTACTCGCCCTGCGTCCGATTACGCGGCACGTGGGCGCCTTGATGTTCGCCGGCGTCGCGCTCTTCGGACTCGCGACGGTGGTCTTTGGCGTTTCGGAAAACTTCGCGCTGTCCCTTGCGGCCCTCACGATCATCGGCGGCGCGGACATGGTGAGCGTCTACATCCGCCACATGCTGGTGCAGCTCGAGACGCCCGATGGCATCCGGGGTCGCGTGAGCGCCGTCAACGCGGTGTTCATCGGCGCGTCCAACGAACTCGGCGAGTTCGAGTCGGGACTCACCGCCGCGTGGTGGGGGCTGAAGCCGGCCGTCGTCGTGGGCGGCATTGCAAGCGTCGCGATCGCAGGTCTCTGGATGCGCTGGTTCCCGGGCCTCGGCACATCGACCGCTTTCCGGAGCCGGCCACCCAGGACACTTGACGGTCGCAGGGGCATAGCTGTATATCCGTACAGTATGTACCGGCCTCCCGACAAGACGCGCGGCGCTCTCACGAACCGCACCGGGCGCTTCGAAGCGCTCGCTGTCGAAGCGGTCGATGACGGTTGGGGCATCACCGACGAGGAACTGCCTCCGATTGAAACGACCGTGCAGCCGGAGCCGCCGCACAGCGTCATCACGCGCAACAATTCGCCCGACATTCCCTTCGACCAGTCCATCAATCCGTACCGCGGATGCGAGCATGGATGTGTCTACTGCTACGCCCGGCCAAGTCACCAGTACCTGAACCTCTCTCCCGGCCTCGACTTCGAGACGCGCCTCTTCTACAAGAAGGACGCCGCGATGCACCTCAGAGAGGAGCTGAACCGGCGCGCCTACAAGCCGAGCCCGATCAATCTCGGCGCCAACACCGATCCCTACCAGCCCCTCGAGCGCAAGCTCCGCATTACCCGCTCGATCCTCGAGGTCCTTGCCGAGAGCCACCATCCGGTCACGGTGGTGACCAAGGGCGCGCTCGTCGTCCGCGATATCGACGTGCTCGGCCGCCTGGCCGCGGAACATCTGGTGAAAGTGTTTGTCAGTCTTACCACGCTCGACGATGAGTTGAAGCGGCGGATGGAGCCGAGAGCCGCGTCGCCGGCCGCCCGCCTGGCGATGATCCGGAAGCTTTCGGCAGCGGGCATTCCGACGGGCGTGATGTTTGCGCCGGTGGTTCCGGCCATCAACGACCACGAGCTCGAGGGCGTGCTCGACGCGGCGGCCGCGGCGGGCGCGAAAACCGCAGGTTATGTCCTGTTGCGTCTGCCGGGGGAAGTCAGGGAACTCTTCTATGAATGGCTCGAGTTGCATTACCCGGATCGCGCCAGGCGCGTCCGGGGCCGGATTCAGGAGCTACGCGGCGGTCGCGACAACGATTCCCGCTTCGGGCACCGCATGCGGGGACAGGGCCCCTGGGCCGACTTATTGCGCCGCCGCTTCGACGCCAGTTGCCGTAGGAACGGGCTTGGCAGCGGCCGTGCCGAGCCGCTCACGACGGCCTTGTTTTGCCCGCCAAACCGCTCGCCCGATCAGATGGACCTGTGGTGACCGCGGCGTATACTCGGGACGACCGGCAATCACCGGTCAAGGAGCGGTCGGATGATGCGTCTCGAGGTCCGGGCGTTGCGCCAGGCCGGCACCGGTGCCGCCACGCTTCTCCTGTTGTCAGGCTGCATGACCGCGCGCCTGGAGGAAGACCGCCAGACCACGACCAGCATCGCTTCGCATGAAGCGGTCGTGCTCCTCGCCAAGCCGCACGTCGAAGGCATCACGGCCGAAGACGAGTTCATGGACTGCGTCGGCGACAAGATGGCCAAGGAAACGGGCATCCAGGTCCGGGCGAACGACGAGTTCGTCGATGCGATGTTCCCCTGGCTCGAGCCGTCCACGGCACCGCAGCGGCCGGAGGGAATCACGAAGCTCCTTTCGCGCGACGTCGTCGCCGACCGGATCACCGAGAGCGGTGTCCGCTATCTCATCTGGGTCGATGGAACGACACGCCAGACCGACAGCGGCGGCAGCATCACCTGCACGCTCGGACCCGCGGGCGGGGGCTGCATCGGATTCGGCTGGTGGGAAAAGGAATCCGACTACCAGGCGATCGTCTGGGACATCACCACGGCAAAGACCGCCGGTTCCGTCTCCACCAATGTAATTGGAACCTCCGCCCTCGTCGGCGTGCTCGTTCCGCTGCCATTCATCGCGCGGGTACGGGGCACGGCCTGCGACCGGCTGGCCGAGCAGCTCGGCGCCTTCCTCAGGGGCGATGGTCCGTCGGTCGTAGCGACGCCTCCCGCCGCTGGCAAGGGCACCTGAACACGGGGCAATTCCCGGTCCGGTGAACCATTGGCGGGGGCAGGTCTCCAAGATTCACGGGCACGCCCGCAGCCGGCGGCCTTTGGCGTCCGCCCGGCTGGGAGAACGATGATGAAAGCAACTCGCTTCCTGCGCGGTATCGCGATCGTCGCGGCAATCGGGCTGCTTGTCGGTTGCATGACCCAGAGTTCGACTTCCCGTCCCACCCAGAGCGGCGGCAGCTCGGGCGGCGGCGGACAGTCGGGCGGCGGTTCGTCCGGCGGGGGCGGCTCTTCTGGTGGTGGCGGTTCATCCGGAGACGGCTCATCGGGCGGCGGGTCCTCGGGCGGTGGCGGCGGAATCCCCGGGGGCGATTCGTCCGGCGGGGGCGGCAGCGCGGGCGGTGGTTCGGAAAGCTCCGGAGGCAGTTCGTCATCGCAGTTCCCGACCGAAGGCGAAGCCGGTTCCGGCGACGCCGCGATCCCCATGCCTGGCGAGGAAGGCGGGGGCGGCGGATCGGCACAGAGCGCGGAAGGCGGATCGGCCGGTGGGGGCGGCGAGGGTTCGCCCGACGATGGGCGTCCTTGCATCAGCACCGACGACGAGACGACGACTGAAGATGACGATGAAGTAAATACGCGGGTCTGCGTCGATCCACAGGTCGGCTCGCTCCCAGGCAGCTTGCCGGGTGGCCTGCCAGGCGAATTGCCGGGCGGCGCACCGGGCGGCGAAGCATCCGGTGGCGGTGGCGGCGCCGGTTCCTCTGGCGGAACGCCGGGAACGCCGGGATCACCGGACAGCGCCGGCAGTACAGGCGGTGGCGGCAGCGCAGGTGGTGGCGGCGGCGGTGCAGGCGGTACGGGCAATGCCGGCGGTGCGGCGGGCGCAGGCGGTCCGGCCGGTGCTGGCGATGCAGCAGGTGCAGGCGGCTCGGCGAGTGCTGGCGGTGCAGCAGGTGCCGGTGGTGCGGGCGGTGCGGGTGCGCCCGGCGGCGGCAGTTCGGCAGGTGCCGGCGGTGCGGCGGGCGCAGGCGGTCCGGCCGGTGCTGGCGGTGCAGCAGGTGCCGGTGGCGCGGCCAGTGCGGGCGGTCCGGAAGGTGCGGGCGGCGATCCGACTGGCGCAGGCCAGGCCGGTGGCGCTGCGGGCCAAGGACCCGGTTCGGCGGGCGGCGGCAGCCGGAGCGCCCAGATCGGCCGGCGGCTCGATGAGACATTCGGAACCTTCGATGCGACCGTGCGTACGGCGCAAGCGGACATCGCCAAGGAACGCGCTGCGGCCCAGGAAGCAGCGGGCGCTGGCGGAGGTCCGGGCGACGAGGGTGAGTCCGGTGGCGAAGGCGGCGAGGGCGGCGAAGGCGGGGCCGCAGGAGACGGGTCGCAACGCGAGGGTGGATTGGAATCGACCGGCGGCGCCGGCGGCGAGGGTGCGGGTGCGGGCGGCGCCGGCGGCGAAGGCCAGGAAGGCACCGGTAATGCGCAGGAAGGCGCACCCGACAGCGAGCAGGGCGGCGTGGGCGGCGGCGGCGGCGCGGGCGGCCGGGGGCCGAGCGGGATTCCGGCCGACATACCGGACGGTCGCGATGACGATATCGTTGCGCGGCAGATCCGCGAGGCGGCCATGAAAGAGACCGACCCGGAATTGCGCGCGGCGCTCTGGGAGGAATACCGTCGCTACAAGAAGGGACGCTGAGGCGCGACTGACGGACGCAATGGACATGAACCGATCATTGGTACTGGGCCTGGTTTTCGCGGTGGCGTTGTTCGCCGGCGGCTGCGTCAAGGAGACGCGTCCCCTGCCGATCCTCCAGGCGACGCAGGCGACGACCGAGATCCCCGCCAATCAGCTCCTCGACGTCGGCGTGCACATTTTCGATCCCGGCGTCCCGAAGGAAGTCGAGGAAGACCCCGAATTGATGGACAAGCGGCGGATCTATCCCGAGATCCGCCAGGCGGAAGCGCGCTACATCGCCATGCAGTTGCGGGACACGCTCGAGGACACCGGGCACTGGGGAACCGCGCGCGTCGTGCCGACGACCGTCCAGTCCTTCGACCTCACGGTGGATGGCCGCATCGTCGAGTCGAACGGCGCCTACCTGAAGCTCGAAGTGACGGTGCAGGACGCGACCGGCCGCATCTGGTTTGAGGACCGCGAATACGAAGGGCGCGCCGACACGCGCGCCTACAAGGACGGCTACACGTCCGGCAGGGACCCGTTCGAAAACGTCTACGTCACGATCGCGAACGACATGCTCGCGGCACGCACCGAGCGGCCGCCCGCCGAGATCGCGGGCATCCGCAAGGTCAGCGAGATGCGCTTCGCTGCCGATTTCGCCCCGGTCGCATTCAGCCAGTACCTCGAGAAGAACAAGAAGACGGGCGAGTACAAGGTACTGCGCCTGCCGGCCGAGGACGACGTGCTCGTCGAGCGCATCCAGCAGATCCGCGAGCGCGACTACGGGATGATCGACACCGTCAGCGAGAACTACGCGGCATTCAGCGAGCGGCTCGAGGATCCTTACACGAGCTGGCGCCGCTACACGTATGACGAGATCACGGCCGAAGAGAAGCTCAAGGCACAGGCGCGCAACCGCATGATCATGGGTGCGGCTGCGGTCGCCGCGGCAGTGTTCGTGCCGGACAGCTGCTCCGGCGGCAGCAACTGCGACCGCGTCGCGGACGCCGCGCGCTACGGCGCGATGGCCGGCGGCGTGGCCGCGGTCATCAGCGGCTATCGCAAGCGCGAGGAAGCCAAGATCCACACCGAGTCGCTGAAGGAAATCTCCGGTTCGTTCCAGGTCGAGGCGGCGCCGCTCGTCGTCGACGTCGAGGGACGGACGCTCCGGCTCACGGGCACGGCCGAAGAGCAATACGCGGAGTGGCGCCGGCTCCTGCACGAGCTCTACAAGGAAGAGACGGGCCTCGTGCCCACCACGCCGGCCGCGCCCGCCGCGGACACGACGACGCCAGCCGCGCCATCGAGCGGCGCGGGTTGATCCCCCATGAAGGAATTGACGCCCGGGCTCGAACTCGGCGCCCGGTTTGTACTGGTACGGCGGCTCGGCAGGGGCGGCACGGCGGAGGTCTGGCTCGCCGTTGACCGCGAGCGGGGCGAGCGCGTGGCACTCAAGGTGCTCGACGAGTCCGCCGCCGCCGACGCGACCGGCATGGCGCGGCTCGCCGGGGAAATTTCCCGGGCCCAATCCCTTCCGCCCGAGTTCACGATCTCCGTCCATGGCATGGGGCAGGCCGAAGGCCGCAGCTTCATCATCATGGAATACCTCGAGGCCGGCGACCTCGGCCAGCTGCGCGGCCGGTCCTTCGAGAGCTGGGCCCGCCCGGTCGACGATGTCGCTGCAGCGCTCGAGGCACTGCATGCGCGCGGGCTCGTTCATCGCGACCTGAAGTGCAGCAATGTCATGCTCGATGGCGCCGGGCGCGCGCGCCTTTCCGATTTCGGCCTGACTGCGCTCGCGGGCAGCCGCGCGCAGGCGGGCGGTTCGCCTTACAACGCGAGTCCCCAGCAATTGCGCGGCGAGCCCGCGCAGCCGGCCGACGATCTCTACGCCTTCGGCGCCTTGCTGTACGAGCTGATTGGCGGGCATCCGCCTTACTACCCGGACATCACGCAGGATCGCGTGCTGAACGAGCCGGTTCCGCCGCTCCTGCCGCGCGGCGTCGTGCCGGTCGGCATACGGGAACTCGCGCTCCGCCTGCTGGCGAAATCGTCGGGTGAGCGCCCGGCAAGCGCCGCCGCGGTACGGGCGAAGCTCCAGGCGGCCGCGGCCGACGAGAGCGAAATCGTGCAGCCGCTCGCCCATGCCCTGCCCGCGGATGTCGGGAAGGAATCGACTCGCCGCCGTGGCTGGGTGCCCGCCGCGCTGGTGGCGGCGGCGATCGGAGTGACCGCGATCGTTATCTGGGTGCAGCCGAAAATCATGGGCGGGTCCACGGCACTCGAAAGCGATGCGCGCCGCCAGGCCGAGCAGCAGGGCCTTGCCCGTCGCTCGGAGGCGGAACGCCGCTCGGCCGAGGCGGCGGCTCGCATCCTGGCGGATGCCGCAAAGGTGAAATACGAGGCGGCCTTCAAGGCGCTCGATGCCCGCGCGGCGGCGCGCTGGGCGACGGCCGCCTTTGCCGTGGCGCGCGACGCCGGCGGCCGGGCCGCACAACGCCACGCCGTCGGCGAGTTCGCCGCCGCGGCAAAGGAGTGGGACGGGGCTACGGCGAAGCTGGCGGAGCTCGAGAAGCAACGCCCGCTTGCGCTCAAGGACGCGCTGCAGCGCGGCGAGCGCGCGCTATCGGAGGCGAAGACCGGTGTTGCGCGCGAGTCGTTCGGGCTGGCGCTGGCGATCGAGGCAGGCCACGCGCAGGCAAAGGCCGGGCTCGCGCGCGCGGACCGGCTCGATGAGTCGCTCGCCGTGGTCGACGCGGCCCTCGCCGATGAGCGCGCAGGGCGCTTGCCCGACGCCGAGTCCGGATTCCGCAAAGCGCTTTCGATCGACCGGGCCGCGCCGGGCGCGCAGGCGGGCCTCGACCGCCTGGCTGCGCAGCGTACTGGGGAGGCCTATTCCGCCGCGATGTCGCGCGGCTTTGCCGACCTGGCCGCCGGCCGAAGCGATTCAGCGCGCGAGGCATTCCGGCAGGCGCTGGCGCTCCGTCCCGGTTCGCGGGAGGCGCGCGATGCGATCGCATCGCTTGAGCAGGGCGAGCGGGCGGCTGCACTCCGCGTGCTGGAATCGCGGGGTCGCGCCGCGGAATCCGAAGAACGCTGGGACGAGGCGCTCGTTGCCTGGCGCGAAGCGGCGGGCCTCGAGCCATCGCTCGAATCGGCACGCGATGGGATCGCGCGCGCGACGCCCCGCGCGGAACTGCAACGCAGGATCGATGCTCTGAACCGGGAGCCGGAGCGCCTGTGGGATCCGGAAGGGCGGGCCGCGGCCCGTTCGCTGCTTGCGAGCGCGGCTGCAACGGGCAATCCGCGGCAGAGGCTCGCACAGACCGCGCGGGAGCTCGAGCGGCTCGCGGCTGCGGCGCAGTCGCCCGTGCGGCTGCGGCTCGAATCCGATGGGCTCACGGAGGTCGTAATCTATCGCGTCGGGCAGTACGGCGCATTCTCCACGCGCGACGTGGAGTTGCTGCCGGGACGCTATACAGTCGTCGGCACGCGGAACGGCTATCGTGACGTGCGCCGCGAAGTGGTGCTTCCACCCGGCGCGCCGGCGGCGCCGGTCGTGGTGAGATGCGAGGAACCCATTTGAAGGAATTGTGGCTCGACGAACCGCTCGGCGAACGGCGCATCCTGCCGTCCGAGCTGCCGCTGACGGTCGGCGGGCCCGGCGCAAGCGTGGTGGTGCCGGGCTGCAAGCCCGGCGAGCTGCGCGCGCACGTGGCGCTCACGACCCAGGGCCTCGTCGTCACGCCCGAGCCGGGTGCCGAATCGCTCGATGGGGTTCGCATCGCGCTGGAGGAACGTGACGGCCGGGCGAGGATCGTCGTGAGTCATGCGGGCGTGGCAAACGTCACGCGCCCGCCGCGAATTGAGGGCCGCGCGGCCGACGCCGCCGGCGCGCCCGAGGATCGGGTGCCGATTGCCGTCGTGGACTATGAGCCTCGCGCCGCGACCGTCGTCCGCCCGCTGCCGGTGCGGCGTGGGATGCGGCCCTGGGCCTGGGCCGCGATTGCCGCGGTCGTGCTCGTGTTCGGCTATCTCTTCGGCACGACTTCTGTCGAGGTCTCGACGAGCCCGGATACCGACGTGAGATCCGTCGATTTCACCGGCACGGGCTGGGATCTCGGATTCGCAGGCCGTTACCTCGTGCCGCCGGGCCGCTACGTGCTCGCCGTCGAGGCCGATGGATATTCCAGGGCGCTACAGCCGGTCGAAGTCGGCCGCGGATCAGGGCAGCGTTTCGTGGTCGCGCTCGCGCGCCTGCCGGGGCGCGTCTCGATCGACACGGGCGGCATCGCGGCGACGCTGTCGGTGGATGGCACGACGAAAGGTGAGCTGCCGGGCGAGTTCGAACTCCCGGCCGGCACGCGCGAGCTTTCGATCTCGGCACCGCGCTATTCCGAGGAGCGAATCCGCTTCGAAGTGGCAGGCGGCGGCGAGCGACAGGAACTCAAGGTCTCGCTGAAGCCCGGCTATGCGCGCGTCTCCGTCACGAGCGTCCCGGCCGGCGCGACGGTCTGGGCGGACGACCGCGAGCTCGGGACGACGCCGCTCGAGGCGGAACTCGATGCCGGCCGGTACACGCTCGCGATCCTGCATCCTGATTTCCGCCGCTTCGAGAGCCCCATCACCGTTCGCGCGGGTGAACCGCTCGCCGTCGGGCCGGTCGAGCTCGGCATGCCCGATGGCCGCCTCGTCGTGCAGAGCCGGCCGTCCGGCGCGGACGTCAGCATTGGCGGGCGCTACCGCGGGCGTACGCCGCTCACGGTCGGCGTCGCGCCCGGTATGCCCCAGGAAGTGCTCCTGACGCTTGCGGGACACGCGCCGATAACCCGGAGCGTGAGCGTCGAGAGCCGCGCCGAAGAGAGGCTGTCGGTCGATTTGACCCCGGTGCTCGGCCAAGTGCGCGTGAGCGGCGAGCCGGCGGATGCAATCCTTTATGTCGACGGTGCATCGCGGGGACCGGCGAACCAGACGCTCTCGCTGTCCGCGGCGCCGCATGTCTTCGAAGTCCGCAAGGCCGGCCTCGAGCCGTTCCGCGCGACCGTCACGCCGCGCGAGGGCCAGACGCAGCTCGTCGAGTTCACGCTCCGCACCGCCGGGGAGGCGCGCATGGCCGCCATCCCGGCGCAACGCGCGACCTCGCTCGGGCAGCAGCTCGTGCTCGTCAACGGCGGCCGCTTCACGATGGGCAGCGCACGCCGCGAGCCGGGCCGGCGGTCGAACGAGACCGAGCGCATGGTCGAGTTGAAGCGCCCGTTCTACATCTCGCGTCACCAGGTGACGAACCGGGAGTTTCGCGAGTTCCGCGCAGACCACCTGTCCGGCATCTTCAAGGATGAGACGCTGGACCTCGAGAACCAGCCGGTCGTGCGCGTGAGCTGGCAGGATGCGGCGGCGTTCTGCAACTGGCTGTCAGAGCGCGAAAAGCTGCCGCCCGCCTACGTGCGCAAGGGCGACCGCCTCGAATTGACCGAGCCGGTGACCATCGGCTACCGCCTGCCGACCGAGGCGGAGTGGGAGTTCGCAGCGCGATTCGACGGCAGCCGCGCAACGCGCAAGTACCCCTGGGGCAACGACCTGCCGGTGCCGGGGCGCTCGGGCAACTGGGGCGACGCGACCGCCATCTACCTCACGCCGGTCACGATCTCGGGTTACGACGACGGCTACCGGGTCGCGGCGCCCGTCGGCAGTTACCCCGCCAATCCGCTCGGCCTGCACGACGTCGGCGGCAATGTGCTCGAGTGGACGACGGACCGCTACTCGATTTATGTCGTCGCCCCCGACCACCTGTCGACGGACCCGGTCGGCCCGCGCGCGGGCGAGTTTCACGTCATCCGGGGAGCGGGCTGGCTCACGGGCAAGATCCCGGAAATCCGTACGGCCGCGCGCGACTCGGGATCGTCTGCCCGGCCGGACCTCGGTTTCCGGATTGCCCGTTATGCGGAGTAAGCACCGATGCGCACGCTGATCGCCATTACCGCTTCGTCGCTCGTGCTGGTCGCTTCCGCGATCGAGGCGCCGAAGCCCGCCGCGCCCGCACCCGCGGCGCCCGCGAAGGAGGAGCGGCGAAGCCGGCGACCGCGCCGCCCGCCGGGGACGCGGCCGAAAAGAAGCCCGAGGCGCCTGCGGAGGAGGAAGTGGAAGAGGAGCTTCCCCCACTTCCGGCGGATGCCGCGCCTGCCGGGCCGCCGCCCGCGCGATTCAATCCGACGGAGAAAGTCCGCGCGGACTTCCCCGTCTCGTTCCCGATCGACATCTGAGGAATCCATGAAGACCCGCTACCCGAAGGAATTCCTGTTCAGCCTGGGATCGCTGCTGGCCGCCACGATCGTGATTCACTCGATCTGGACGGTCTGGGTGCGACCGAATGCGCAGGCCGTGCTGACCGTCCAGGCCGAGTCGATGCGCAAGGATCCGAACTACGTTTCGCAACGCTCGATGTTCGTGATCATGAAGGACTGGGAGCAGGAGAGCTGCGTCATCCTGATGATCTGGGCGCTCGCGATGATCGGCTACAAGATGCGCACGACGCGGCGCGAACAGGAGCTGCTGGATGGCGATCCGGTGCGCGTGCCGGAGGGCATGCGCATCCTGCCGGAAGACACGCGCGAGTACGTGCGCCAGCTCGAGTCGCTGACCGCCGAAAAGCAGCAGTCGCTGATCGTGCGCGCTGCCAAGGCGGCGCTCGCGCGCTTCGGCGCAACCCGGAACGTGCAGGACGTCTCCGAGGCGGGCCACGCGGTCTGTGCCGCCGAGGCGGAGCGGCTGGATTCGGAGCTCTCGATGCTCCGCTACATCGCCTGGGCGATCCCGGCGATCGGATTCATCGGCACGGTACGAGGCATCGGCGACGCACTCGCGGCAGCGCACAAGGCCGTGACCGGCGACATCTCCGGCGTGACGGAGGGCCTGGGTGTCGCATTCAATTCGACCCTCGTCGCGCTGCTCCTGTCGCTGGTCCTGATGTTCCTGCTGCACCAGCTGCAGCTCGCGCAGGAACGGCTCGTGCTCGACGCGGAGACCTACCTCGACGATCGCGTGCTGCGGAACCTGCAGGTCCGCTGAAATGGCGACGATCGGAATCGAAATCGTAGATGCGGCCGTGATCGCGGTGCGGGACGGCGTACGCACGGCGTCGAGCCCCGGCATCGCGCTCCTCAATCCGGCCGGCGTCGTGGTCGGGGAGGCCGCTGCGGCTTCCGCGCGGCTCCAGCCGGTGCTCGCAGCCGACCGTTTCTGGTCGGACCTGGCGCAGGAATCCTTCGCCGGCGCCGCCGGCGTGCAGCTTTCGCATGCGGACCTGGCGCACGCGCATCTTGCGGAAGTCTGGCGGGCAGCGGGCGGGGCCGGAGATGCCGCGGTTTTAGCCGTGCCGGGTTCGATGCGGCTTCACCAGGTCGGGCTCCTGCTGGGGATCGCGCGCCGCATCGGCATCGCGGTTGCCGGCGTCGTCGATTCCGCCGTCGCCGCCTGTGCACCGCTCGCGGCGCGCGAATCGATCATGCATCTCGACGTGCAGCTCTACCAGTCGGTGCTGACGCGGCTGGACGGCGCCTCGATCCTGCGCCGACGCCAGGTGGAGGTCGCGCCGCGCGCCGGCCTCAAGGTGATGTATTCGACCTGGGCACAGCTCGTGAGCGAGGCGATGGTGCGGCGCACGCGGTTCGATCCGCTGCACCAGGCCGCCAGCGAGCAGCAGCTCTATGACCGGCTGCCCGGCTGGCTCGAGGCGCTCCAGGGCAGCGAGTCGCTCGACGTGTCCGTCGACACCGAGGCGGGCTCGTTCGCCGCGACACTGAGGCGCGAGCAGTTCGGCTTCGCAGCCGAGGCGTGGTTTGCGCAGATCGCGGAACTCGTCCGCGCCGGGCTTCGCGCGGACGAGTCCTCGACGCTGGTGTTGTCCGCGCGCGCGGCATCCTTGCCGGCGCTCCGGGACCGCCTCGCGACGTTGCCCGGCATCGAGGTCCAGGCGGTTGCGGATGTCGCGGCGGCGGAAACGGCGGCGGCCCACGTCGATGAGATAGGCCCGGGGGACCCGCCGGTCCTGGCGACCGCGCTCCGCCGCCGGCACGAAATCGTCGCATCAGGCCGAAGCCGCCGCGCGTCGGTTCCCGCCACGCATGCCATCCTCGACGGGCGCGCCCACGCGATCGACGAGGCGCCGCTGGTCGTCGGCCTTGGCTCCGGCGACGGGCGGCGCATCGCGCTCGCCGGGACCGGGGAAGGCATATCGCGCGCGCATTGCACGCTAACGCGTCGTGATGGCCGCGCCGTCGTGCGCGATCACAGCCGCTACGGCACCTTCATCAACGGCGAGCGCGTCACGGGCGAGGCGGAGGTCGGCGCCGGCGACCGACTGAGGGTCGGCACGCCGGGCGTCGTGATCGAACTGGTGGCGGTCGGCTGATGGCGCGCCGGCAGACCCAGACGTTCAGCATGTCCTTCCTGGACGTGATTTCCTGCGGTTTCGGCGCGGTCGTCCTGTTCTACACGATCATCAGCGCGCAGTCGGGCCTCAGCCGCATCAAGGAGAGTGCCGACCTTTCCGCGGAAGCGCGCCGGCTGGAGCAGGAAGTGCTCGAGGGCTACAAGCACCTCGCGGAACTGAGGAACGCCCTCGATTCGACGGAAGACAGAAAGGTCAAGGCGGCCGGCCTGTCGCGCGAGATGATCGATAAGCTGAAGATGACCGAGGAGGAGCTCGCGCGTTACGAGCATGACACGCTCGCCCGGCGCGAGAGCCTCGAGCGGCTGAAGGCCGACCTGAAGTCGCTCGAGGAAAGCACGCGACGCCTGAAGGAAACCGCGCCACCGGAGTCCGGCGAAGTCAAGGCGCCCGTCATCGACGAACAGCAGCTCGTGACACTCCGCGTCGATGGCAAGCGCGTGCTCATGCTGGTGGACGCCTCGGCGAGCATGCTCGACGAGACCCTCATCAACATCATCCGCCTGCGAAACATGCCGGCGGAACGGCGCATCGCGTCGAGCAAGTGGCAGCAGGCCGTCAATACCATCGACTGGGTCGCCTCGCGGCTGCCGGACAACACGCTGTTCCAGATCTACACGTTCGACACCGCGGCGCGGCCGCTGGTGGAGGGGAGCGCCGGCCGCTGGCTCAACCTCAAGGACGCCGGCCAGATCGAGCTCGCGCTGCAGAACCTGCGCAAGACGGCGCCGACCGGCGGCTCGAGCCTGCAGAACGCCTTCGCCGTCATCAAGACGCTCGATCCGGCGCCCGACAACGTCATCCTCGTGACCGACGGCCTGCCGACCCAGGGTGACAAGCCGCCGCTCATGCGCACCCTGGTGACGATGGAGCAGCGCGAGGACCTCATGCAGGAGGCCGTGAAGTCGCTGCCGCCATCACCGCCGCCGATGAGCGTCGTGTTGCTGCCTATGGAGGGTGATCCTTCCGCGCCCATCTATTTCTGGCGGCTTGCGCGAACGACCGGTGGCGGCTTCCTGAGCCCGGCGAAGGACTGGCCATGAAGCGTCGCACGCGCCGCGACACCGAGACCTTCAGCATGTCGTTCCTCGACTGCATCTGCTGCGGGTTCGGGGCGATCATCCTGCTGCTCGTGCTGAATGAAGTCGGACAGCCGATCCAGCTCGAACAGGCCAAGGTAGACCTGGACGCGCAGATCGTGAAGATGGAAAAGGAGGTGTTCGACATCCGCGGCTTGGCGGTGGTGCTCGAGCGAGAGCTGCGCGCACGAATCGAGCAGCTGTCGGAAGAACAGAAGCGCCTCGCGCGCCTGCGCGGCGACCTGTCCTCGATCTCGGGAAAGCACAAGGCGAGTACCCAGGAAGAGGACACGCTGAAGAAGCTGACCGAGACGCTGACGAATGCCCGGCGCGCGCTGATCGACGAGACCCGCGAGCTGCAGGCGAGCGGCCGCAAGGAGATCTACAACCAGCCGATCGCGGGCATTCCCATCGACAGCGAGTACGTCATCTTCATCGTGGACACTTCGGGTTCCATGCAGTCGCAGAACTGGCGATATGCGGAGGAAAAGCTCGGGGAGGTGCTGAACATCTACCCCAAGCTCAGGGGCATCCAGGTCCTCGACGACGAGGGCGGCTACATGTTCAGCGAGTATCGCGGCAAGTGGATCCCGGACTCGCCGGCGCGGCGCCGGGCAATCCTTGATCGCTTCCGCAAGTGGCAGGCGTTTTCGAACTCGAGCCCATCCGAGGGCATCATCGCCGCGATCCGCACGTTCTGGACCCGCGACCACCCGATCAGCATCTACGTCTTCGGCGACGAGTTCACCGGCCCGTCGATCCAGGAGGTCGTGGACACCGTCGATCGCATCAACCGCTCGGCGGGATCGGGCGAGCGGCTGGTCCGGATCCATTCGCTCGGCTTCCCGATACCGAGCCAGTTTCCCCAGCACACGAGCATGCGTTACGCGACGCTGATGCGCATACTCTCGGCCAGGAACGGCGGCGTGTTCGTTGGTCTGCCGGAAGGCCAGGCCGCCGCATTGCGACGGAGTAGATGATGCACCTACGCAATTTCCGCCCGGCAACCGCCGTCCTGCTTGCAGTCGCGCTGCTGTCCGGCTGCACGGCGACACGCCTCACGACGCAGGCGGCTCTGCCGCCGCCCCTGATCGCGCAGTTGCCCGTGCGCGTCGGCGTCCTCTATTCGAAGGAATTCAGCGAGTACGTGCACCACGAGATGCGCGGCACCATCGAGTACGAGGTCAATCTCGGGCCCGCGCACGTGACGAACCTTGACTGGCTGTTGAAGGCGATGTTCGCGGAGGTCGTGCCGGTCGATGATCCCGCGAAGGTTTCAGGCGTGTCGCCGCCGCTCGTGTTCGTGCTCGAGCCGAAGTTCGAGGAGTATTCCTTCCTCACGCCGAAGGACGTCGCGGGCGAGGCTTTCATCGTGACCATCCGCTACCTGCTGACGCTCTACGACGGCGACGGCAGGCGCGTGGACTCGTTCACGCTGACGGGCTACGGGCGCGAGAAGGCGCGAACGCTCGCGAGCAAGGAGCCGCTCGCCGTCGCGACGCAGCGCGCGATGAGGGACGCGGGCGCCAAGATCGCCGTCGAGCTCACCGACCAGGAATCCGTGCGGCTGCTGATCCGGAATTCCGGAAGTTTCCTGCCGGCCGGCGAAGCGGCGCCCGGTGCGCCACCCCCCGGGGCGGCCCCGCCGCCGCGCGCCGAGACGTCCGTGAAGGAGACGCCGGTAGAGGAATCGCCGCGCGAGGAAAAGCCGCCTCGAAGAGAAGCCGGCTGAGGAGAAACCGCCGTCAGGTACCGGGGCTTGAAGTCGATGCGGGCTTTGTGTCCGGGGGCGTCGTAGCCGCGGGCGGCGCGTCAGCGGGCGGCGGCGCCTGTGCCGGCGCCTTGTCCTTGTCCGGGTCGTGCTCTTCGTACCATTCGCCGGTGAAGGTGACACCGTCCGTCGCGACGGGCTGGCCGTTCGAGAAGCGGGGGCTGTAGATCGCGCGCGACATCGAGCGCCGCGAATGCGACAGCTGGGCTTCCGACATGTTGCTGGACACCACCGTGATGTTCTGCGGCTGGCCCACCTCGGAAACGCCGAAACTGAAGACCGTCTTGCGGATGATGTACTGTCCCGTCAGCGTGTTGAGGCCGCGGGCCGCGGGTACGGGCGGCCGGTAGAACACCATCCTCGGCGCCATGAGCGGATTGCCGTACAGCGGGTCCTCCGCGTAACGCGCCTCGAAGATCGCCGCCGCTTCGGCGTAATAGGGCATCGACATGTTCGGCCGCGATGTCGTCTGGAACCAGTCGCCGAGCTCGATCAGCGTTTCCGTCAGCAGGTCCTTCGGGGGATCCTCGACCGCTCGCAGCAGTTCGAGCGCCTGCTGCGCGGCCTTGAGGCCGGTGCGGTCGGCGGCCGGCGGCGGCACGCGCGATTCGCGGTAGACCTTGCCGATCACCTCGCCCGTCACCTCGTCGCGCGCCGGCTGCTGGCTCTCGAGCGTGTCCGGGTCCATCGTGTACTGCAGGCGGTGCGAGCGCGCGATCCCGTTTAGGCTCTTGACCGCGAGCGGGTTGAAGCCGCCGCCTTCCTTGTAGGCAATGTCGCGGGCGCGCAGGTACATCATCCGCGCCGCGATGAACTCGCGCAGCGACTCGTAGAAGGTCGCGAGCTGCAGCAGCGCGGGCAAGGTCCGCTCGTCGCCATAGCCGTAGTTCTGCTCGGCGATCTTGAGCGCGTACATGCGGTCTTTCTCGACGCCGCCGAAATCGTTGATCGCGAAGCGGCTGTCCGCGGCCTGCTCGATCAGCGGGAGCTGCCCGAGGTTGAAGAGTCCGTCGGAGCGGCGGCTGACAGCGAGCGCGCGATCGAACAGCTCGGCCGCGATGAGGTGCTCGTCCTGGGCCGCATACACGGCGCCGAGCCCCGCGAGCGGGACGACCAGCCGCCGCGACGAGATGCCCTGCGTCGCCTCGAGCAGCTCCAGCGATCGCCGGTAGCTTTCGGCCGCGGCCGGGTAGTCGCCGAGCTGGTAGAGCGTCGCGCCCAGGTTGTTGTAGGCGATCGGCAGCTCGTGGTCGCGCTCGGGATCCTTTTCGGACAGTTCGACGACGCGGCGCGCGTATGGCAGGGCCTCGTCGAAGCGCGCCGTCTCATAGAGGCCGCGGAACTGGTCGTAGGCCTCCATGCGCGGGTCCTGGGCCAGGATGCGCAGCTGCTGCCGCGGCGCGGCGGGCTTTGCGTGGGCCTCGACGATATCCGCCCCGGTGAGCGGGGCCTCGGTCGAGGAGGTGAGGCCGCCGGGTTCCGCCGGCGGCTTGGCGGCGGCCGCTCCCGGCGAGGAGGGAGCCGGATCCTGCGCGACAGCGCCCTCGGGCGCGGCGGCGGCAAGCAACAGCAATGCGAGCACCCGGATCATGCTGTGACGATAGACCATCGCCGCCGGGTCGTGTTCCCCGCCGATCGCCCGCAGGACTTCAGCCGGCACCGGTATCGCGCTCGAATACCGCGATCAGGCCGCCGGCGCACACCGCCAGCAGTGGATCCGTGATTTCGGCCGTCTGTCCCGGCAGCCAGGTCTGCAGGAGCTCGATCGAAAACACGAATCCGGCCCCGAGGCTGGTGGCGGCGAGCACGGACAGGCCGCTCTGGGCCAGGAGCCAGACGAGCGCCCCGTTCGTGAAGCAGCGCAGGAACACGTCGGTCAGGTTGGTTGCGCGGTACTCCGTGAGCGATTCCCCGAAAGGCAGCAGCGCAAACCGGTCCTGGGCGATCTGGAAATCGAAGGGGAGGAGGCCGCTGATCGCGATCAGCGCGATGGCGGCCGCTGCGAGCGCGGTCGCGGCCTGCGGAATCGGCAATTGCAGGAGCGGGCGTGCCAGCGCGAGCGCTGCCGCCATGCCGGTGATTTCCCCGGGTTCGAGTGTCAATCCGGAAAAAAACACGCGGCCCGCGAGCACCACGGCCATCGCGGCGGCCGCGGCTGCGATCGCGCGTCCCGGCGCGAGGCGCCCGCACACCAGCACGAGCACGAGCCAGGCGAGCAGGTGCGGAAGCAGTGCAACGGGTTCGAGCCAGCCGCCGCCGGCGAGCAGCTCGAACGACGACCACCACTTGCCGGGATCGAGGACGGGCGCGAAGGGCGCGAGCCGATAGCCGATCCACGAGACCATGAGCGCCGCCCCGACCGGATGCCGCAGCACGCCCGCGAATGGCGAAACAGCCAGGCGCCGCCGCGTGCGCGCGATGGCGAGCGCGAGGCAGGCACCGGCAAGGGCGCCGGCCGCATTGAGGAGGAAATCGGCGAGGCTCGCGACGCGCCGCGTCTCGTAGAGCTGTGCAAACTCGATGGCGAATGACATCCCGGCTGCGGCGAGCGTTCCGGCCACGACGGCTGCCGCCTCGCCGAAGCGCGGCGCCAGGAGCCAGGCAAGACAGGCACCGAGGGGCAGGTAGAGCAGCACGTTTGCCGCGACGTCGCTTCGCGTCGTGCGCGCGAAAGACAACCCGCGCAGCAAGTCGAGGGGACTCGTGCCGCCTGCGGCAAAGCTGAACGGATAGAGCGAGCCGAAGGCGATCAGGAACACGATGACGACGAGCAACCAGGCCGCGATCCGCTGGTCGTGTGCCGCCATGCGCCGTTACCCGAGCCGGACCGAGCGTCGCAGCGCGAGGACTTCGTCGCTGCGCAGCGCCCGATAGTGGCCGTGCGGCAGCCTGCCGAGCTGCAGCGAACCGAGCGCGACTCGTTCCAGGCTCCTGACCTTGATGCCGACCCGCGCGAAGAGGCGCCGTATCTCGCGGTTCTGCCCTTCGCGGAGCGTGACCGACACGAGCGACAGGTCGCCACCCCGGCGGTTCTTCGCCCTCCGCAAGACGCGGACCTCCCGCAAGCGCGCCCGCTTCGCCCCGCCCTCCGGCTTGCTCGTATCGGCAAGAAACATGCCCTTGCCGAGCTGCGCGAGCGCCTCGTCCGAAAGTGCGCCCTGCACCGCGACCCGGTATTCCTTGGCGATGCCGCTGCTCGGATGGGCGAGGCGGTGCGCGAGTTCCCCGTCATTCGTGAGCAGCACGAGACCGGTCGAATCGGCGTCGAGCCGGCCGACCGGATACACGCGGTCGCCGGGCGGCACCGCCGCGCGAACCATGTCGACGACATTTGCGCGACCGCCGGGATCCCGCGCGGTCGAAATCACGCCGCGGGGCTTGTTGAGCATGATGTAGAGCCGCTCGCGCTCGCGGACGCCGGCGCGCCGTTGCACGTCGATGACCTCGCCGTCGAATTCGATGAGGTCACGCGCGGGATCGACTAGGCACGGCAGGGCCAGCACGCGACGTCCGTTCACCCGAACTCGCCCCGCCCGGATCGCGAACTCGCAGTCTCGCCGCGAGGCGATGCCGGCATCCGCCAGCACTTTCTGGAGGCGCGATCCGCCCTCGGTCGGCTCCACCGCCCGTGGCTTCTGGTCGCGAAAACGCGGGTCGTTCATGGCCGGGCTCGACGGCTCGGGGTTACCGCAAGCCCCTGATCATAGAGAACGGGACGCCGGGCCACACGGCCCGCCGAAGCACCGGCTCCGGTGCTGCCGGATTCAGCCGACCTTGGCGCCTGGCTTCAATACCCAGACCTTGCACCAACCCTTCGCGGCGACGGTCTTGCCCGGGAAGATGTTGCAGGGTCCTTCGGCCGCGCCGGCCTTGCCGGTGAACTGCATGCAGTTGGCGCAGATCTGCCCCGGCTTGAAGTTCGGGTTCGCCGCCGGATTGACCTTCTTCGCGTCGGCGACATACCCGAGGGACTTCGCGGTTGGATCGCTCTCCGACAGCGTTTCCGCCGCGGCGCCGGGAGCGAGAAGGGAGACGGCCGGCACGGCGGCGATGCCAGCGAGCGCGCCTTGCAGCAACCGCCTGCGGGAGAGCTTTTCATCATTCATCGGGAATCTCCTGGAAGATGAGGCCGCGCGATACGCCGTGAGCTTCCGGATTGTCGCAATTCCCTTTCTGCATTGCGTCGAATGAGAACCATTTCCGAAGCGCGGCGGTTTCCCGCAGTCGTTTTGCTAGACTCCCGCCGGGCCTGTAGCTCAGTGGTTAGAGCAGGGGACTCATCTTTTTTCGAAAAGGTGCCCCGGTTGCGAAAGTTTCCGGGTGGACGGGACGAATTCAGGGAAACCTTCCAGCGCCAGGCGGCGGCTGATGGCAATCCTGAGCCGAGCCGGCAGTGCACTGCCGGAAGGTGCAGAGACTACCTGAGGGCTTTCAGTGCCCTTGATGACAGGCGAGAGCGTCCCGCACCCCCACGGCGGATGTTTGCCGCGGGTGAAGAGATAGTCCGCGCCTGCCGGAAACGGCGGGACCACGCGAATCCCTTGGTCCTGGGTTCGAATCCCAGCGGGCCCACCACCTCATTTCCGGAATTTCCGGATCGCCCTAAAAGCGTGGCCCATTCGCAACAACTTCCAGTACTTGCGGTAATTACTTAATGCAGTGACACTCTTGCATACAACACGGCCCGCATCGAAGGGTCAGGACAGGGGCAGGATCATGAACAAGTATCTCCGGCTGCGACCCGCATCCCTCGTGGCGAGCGCGGTGGCCCTGGTGCTCGCGCAAAGCGCGATCGCCCAGGAAACGACGACCCTCGGCGAGATAACGGTCACGGCACGCAAGCGCGCCGAGTCGCTGCAGGACGTTCCATTCTCGATCAGCGCCCGCACGGGCGACCAGCTCGCCGCGGCCGGCGCGCAGAACATCGAGGACGTTTCCCGGAACATGGCCGGCCTCTCGGTCCAGAACTTGGGCCCCGGCCAGAGCCAGGTCGCCATCCGCGGCATATCGGGCGGCGCGATCATTCGCGACCAGCCTGGCGTGAAGGAGCAGGTCGGCGTCTACATGGACGAGTCCGTGGTTTCGCTGTCCCTGTTCACGCCGGACCTCGACCTGTACGACCTCAACCGCGTGGAGGTGCTGCGCGGTCCGCAGGGCACGCTGTTCGGCTCCGGTTCGACGTCGGGCACGGTGCGTTACATCAGCAACCAGCCTGACCCCAGCGATACCTACGGAAGCGTGGAGTTGACCGGCAGCAGCATCGACGACGGCGACACCGGATTTGGCGCGCGCAGCATGATCAACCTCTCGATGGGCGATCGCGCCGCACTTCGCGTCGTCGGCTACTACAACGACATACCGGGATTCATCGACGCACTCCGGCCGGGTGGGGCAGTCGAGGAAGACGTCAACGGCGGAGAGCGCACGGGCGGGCGCGCGTCGCTGCGCTGGGAGCTGACCGACAACATCACGGTTACGCCCCGCATCATCTACCAGAACGCCACGACGGACGGCTTCAATCGCTGGGACATCTACAACATCCTGGCGAATCCGACGATGACCACCGAACCGCCGGTGACCATCGGCGAGCGTGAGCAATACACGAACTTCAGGGAACGGTTCGAAGACGAGTTCATGCTCGGCGACCTGACCCTGGAATTCGACCTCGGCCCGATCATGCTGACTTCGATCAGTTCGTACACCGAGCGCGACCTCGTCGTGCGGCGCGACGCAACTCAGCTGACCGGCAGCGTGACCTTCGATATTTTCGGCGGGAACACCACTGTTCCGGGGACCGCGACCGGTGCGCAGGTGCGCCTGAATTCGCGGCTGGACGACTACACCGTCGTGGACATGTTCACGCAGGAAATACGGCTGGCGTCGGATTACGACGGCCGTTTCCAGTGGGTGCTCGGCGGTTTCTACAGCGACATCGACCGCGACTACGGCCAGACCCTGCCGACGCCCGGGTATGACGCCCTGATCAGCACGCCAAGCCCGTCTCTTGGCGCACCGATTGACACTCCGTTTTTCTCGCGCATTCCGTATGACTTCGAGCAGCTGGCAGGTTTCGCCGAGGGCTCGTTTGACCTGACGGAGAATCTGACCGCAACCGCCGGCCTCCGGTACTACGATTTCGAGGAAAATCGCGAACTCTATTTTGCCGGCGCATTCGCGGACAGGATCGTGGATTCCAACGGCAACACGATCAGCCTGCCGGGAGTTTCCACCGAAGACGGTGTCCTGCCTCGATTCCTGCTGTCGTATGACGTCAACGAGAACGTGCAGTTCAACGCCCAGGCGGCGGAGGGTTTCCGTCTCGGTGGCATCAACGATCCCTTGAATGTGCCCTTGTGCACGGCGGCCGATCTGGAAACCTTCGGCGGCCGCGATAACTTCGAGAGCGAAACGCTCTGGAACTACGAATTGGGCGCCAAGTTCGGATTCGCCGACGGGCGCGCGCAATTCAACATCGCTGCCTACTACGCTGACATTTCCGACCTGCAGATGACCGTGACTGCGGGCACTTGTTCCTCACGCATCATCTTTAACGTGCCGGAGGCGCATTCGGCCGGCGTCGAGCTGGAACTTTCCGCGCAGCCGACCGACCACTTCGACTTCGGTATTTCGGCGAGCTTCACGGAGGCCGAGGTTGATACGACCATCACTTCGACGAGTGCGGGGGGTGTCACGACGATCGTGGCGGGCATCGAGGATGGCAACAGGCTGCCGTCCGTGCCCGAGTTCCAGTTGTCGGCCAATGCGACTTTCAGCTGGCCGATGACGGAGCGGGTCGAGGGCTTCGTCACGGGTATCTACCAGCACGTGGGCAGCCGCTACACCGGGATCGGTGACCAGGCGGATGGATTCGGGACATTCGCGACGCGCCAGTTCGGCTCGCCAACGGACACCTCGTTCACTTTCGATCCGCTCCTGCCGGCCTATGACATCGGCAACCTGCGGTTTGGCGTACGTGGCGACAACTGGGAGGCCGCACTCTTCGTCAACAACGTCGGCGATGAGGTTGCGAGGCTCGGCCTCGACCAGGAACGTGGTCGCGGCGCTCGGGTCGGCTACCTGGTCAACCAGCCGCGGACCTACGGCCTGACCTTCAGCAAGGGATTCGGCGGTGAAGAACCCGCTCCCGCGCCGATGGCCGCGCCGCCTCCGCCCCCGCCACCCCCGCCGCCGCCACCACCCCCGCCGCCGCCCCCGGGAGACCAGGACAAGGACGGCGTGACGGATGACAAGGATCGTTGCCCGAACACGACGCCGGGCGTGGCCGTGGACGAGATCGGCTGCTTCCGCGAGGTGACGCTGAAAGGCTTGTTGTTCGGCACGGACTCGGCGGAGCTCTCCGCTGAAGCACGCTCGCAGATCGACCGGGCCGTCGCGCAGTTCAAGACGCTGCCGCCGGATATCCAGTCCCAGTCGCGCATCGAGATCGAGGGCCACACCGACAGCACCGGTTCGGCCGAGCACAACCAGAGGCTTTCGGAACGGCGCGCCAACATGGTCAAGGACCATGTGGTGAGCCAGGGTATCCCGGCATCGCTGATCACGGCGACCGGTTTCGGGCTGCGCGAATCCCGTCGACACCAACTCGACCCGCGAGGGCCGGGCCAACAATCGACGCGTCGTGATTCGCGCAACTCGCTAGCTCTTATCCCTTGAAACCAGGGCCGGTCCCCCGCGGGGCCGGCCCTTTTTTTGGGCTCAAAGAGCCCGTTTACCCGCTGGAACGGGGCCTGTCATATTTTTTGCGCCGCGCGTCACGCTTGCCCGTCGCAAGGTTTGTCACTGTCTCGGGGACCATCCGCCAGGCCCGGATCGCACTACCTTGCCCAGACACCGGAATGCCCGCCATTGACCCCATGACCAGCGCAGCGCAGCTCCCGGCCGGGACCAGCGCCTTTGCGGATTGCCTCGAGGCAATCCGCGCGCGGCTCGCCGCGCGCGAGGCGAAGCTGTATGGCATCGCGGTGCTGCTCGTGTACGTGCACCAGGTGGAAGGGCTGTTCGCGAGCGCAGGGCCGGTGAATGCCGGTCGCATGCTGGACGAGCTCCGGAACCGGCTGTCCCAGGTGTCGCGGCCGGGCGATTACTTTGCGCGGCTGGGCGATCGCAAGTTCGTATTCGTGTTGTCGAACCTGCGCAACGAAGGCCACGCGCTCCTTGCCGCCAACAAGATCCTGCGCAATGGCGCCGAGCCGGTGTCCGCGGGCGGCCAGCACGCGAGCCTGCGGCTATCGGTGGGTATCGCCATGTACCCCGGGCACGCGCGGCATCCGGAACAGTTGATGCAGTGTGCGGAGACGGCGCTGCTCGAGGCCTGGAAGACCGCCCAGCCCACGGTCGTCTATGCGGCCGGCCGGGCGGACGAGCTGGCGGCCGGCTGGGACCTGGAGACGCAGCTCGCCAATGCGCTCGAGCACGGCGACCTCGTCATGAACTACCAGCCGAAGCTTGCGCTCGCAAGCCGCGAGATCGCGGGCGTCGAGGCCTTGATGCGCTGGAACCGCCCGGAATCGGGGAACGTCCCGCCCGAGATCTTCATCGACGTCGCGGAAATGAGCGGGCAGATCGACCCGCTCACGCGCTTCGCATTCCAGCGCGCGCTTCGCCAGCTCGCGGAATGGCCGAAGAACCTCGGCAAACTCGGCATGGCAGTGAACGTGACGCCCTCGATCATCTGCAATCCGGAATTCGTGGACGTCATCCGGGATGCCGCCGGGCAACGCTCGGTGGACCTGAGCCGGCTCACGGTGGAGGTGACCGAGAACGCGCTGATGGTCGATCGCGAGCGCAGCCACCGCGTGCTGGCCGAGATCCGCGAGCTCGGTGCGCGCATCTCGATCGACGATTTCGGCACCGGCTACTCGTCTCTGGCCTACCTGAAGCAGCTACCCGCCGACGAGCTCAAGATCGACAAGTCATTCGTCATGAACATGCTGGCCGACGACGGCGACCGGAAGGTCGTCGAACAGATCATCTCGCTCGGGCGCACGTTCGGACTGGAAGTCGTCGCCGAGGGTGTCGAGAGTGCCGAAGTCGCGAGCCGCCTCGCGGCGATGGGCTGCCACTACGCCCAGGGATTCCACTATTCCCGACCGCTCCCTCCGCAGGATTTCCCGGCCTGGGTCCAGGAGTGGCGCCGCCCGCGCACTGCCTGACGCCGCCCCGCCGGCGAGGGCGGCGCTCAGTTGTTGTCGTAGGGATTGAATCCGCCGAACTTGTCCTTCTTGGCGGCCTTCGGCTTGACGACCTCGGACTTGCCATCCGGCTTCACCACCTTCCGCAGGAATTGCGTGCTGACGAGCGACAGCTCGTCGGCGGCAAGGCGCGTGTTGTCGCTGATCGGGGCGGCCACCACCTCGGTGCCGCGCCGGGGCTTGGCGCCCGCTTCGGACGCAATGGCGCCCTTCAGGTCCGCCTCGCTCACGATCCGGAAATGGCCCGTCGCGGTGTCGCGCGCGAGCATGCCGTCCTTCCTGCCCGCGGCGAGCTTCCGGATTTCGCTTCGCGTCTTGCCGCCCTCGGTCTTGAGGATCTTCTCCAGCGCCGTCGTCGACACCAGCTCGAGCTCGACCGGATTCACCTTGCCGAGCCAGACGGACCGGCCGCGCTCGTCCGGCGCGACCTTGTCCACCTTGCGGATGCGCATCGTTTTCGTGTGGTCCTTGCTCATGGAACGGGCCCCGGCTGCGGCGCAGCGCCGCGGGGAAACTATATACTGGCCCCCGGTGAACGTCTTCATCCTCAATGCCGGCCGTTCCGGATCGAAGACGTTCGCGCGGGCCTGTGACCACATCACGAACTTCACCAGCGCGCACGAGTCGCGCAGCGGCCTGCTCGGCGACGACCATTTCGCTTACCCGGACAATCACATCGAGTCGGACAACCGGCTGTCGTGGCTGCTGGGCCGCCTCGACCGCAAGTACGGCGACCGGGCGTTCTACGTGCACCTCACGCGCGACGTGAAGCCCGTCGCCGAGAGCTGGGCGAAGCGCTCCTACACCGGCATGATGAACGCCTATCGTTACGCGATCCTCTGGCATTGCCCGAAGGACGCGACGCCGCTCGAGGTCGCGCTGGACTACTGCGACACGGTCGAGGCGAACATCCGGCTGTTCCTGCGCGACAAGAAGAACAGGATGGAATTCAGGCTCGAGGAGGGCGCCCGGTATTTCCCGGAATTCTGGCAGCGGATCGGGGCGGAGGGCGATTATGCAGCGGCGCTCGCCGAGTTCGACGTGCGGCACAACGCCGCCTGGGACCGCAGGCCCGACGTTGCGCCGGGCCTGCTGAGGCGCATCGGCAGCAAGCTCTACCGGATCGTCCGCAAGCTGCCCGTGTTCCTGCGTAACGCCTGACGCCGCGAGGCCGGCCGATGCGCACATCGTCGACCGTGCACGTGATCGGCGCGTCGGCGCTCGGCACGCTGTTCGAGTGGTACGATTTCTTCCTGTACGGCTCGCTCGCCGGCTACATCGCGACGCACTTCTTCTCTGCGGTCGACCCGGGCACGGGCTTCATCTTCGCGCTCGCGACGTTTGCCGTCGGGTTCATCGTGCGGCCGCTCGGCGCGCTCGTATTCGGGCGCATCGGCGACCTCACGGGTCGCAAGAACACTTTCCTCGTCACGCTCGCGCTCATGGGGCTCTCGACATTCCTCGTGGGCGTGCTGCCGGGCTACGGCGCGATCGGCATGGCCGCGCCGCTCGCGCTCCTCGCGCTGCGGATGCTGCAGGGACTCGCGATCGGGGGCGAGTTCGGCGGCGCCATCGTCTACGTGGCGGAGCACGCACCGGCGGAACGGCGCGCACTGCACACGAGCTGGATACCTGCCACGGCCATGTGGGGATTGCTGCTCTCGCTCGTCGTGATCCTGGCGACGCGCGCCGCGATGACGCCCGTGCAGTTCGCGTCCTGGGGCTGGCGCGTGCCGTTCCTGGTTTCCCTGGTCCTGCTCGGGATATCCCTGTGGATTCGGCTGAAGCTGGAGGAGAGCCCGGTATTCCAGCGGATGAAGGCGGCGCAGGAGCTATCGAGAGCCCCGCTCTCCGAGGCCTTCCTGCGCTGGCGGAACCTGCGCATCGTGCTGATCGCGCTGTTCGGCTGTGTCATAGGCCAGGCCGTGCTGTTCTACACCGGCACGTTCTACGCTTTCTTCTTTCTCGAGCGCATCGCGCGCGTTGACCCTGCGATCGTGACCGCGCTCTCGGGCTGGGCGCTCCTGCTGGCCGCGCCGCTCGTCGTGGTCTCGGGCTGGCTGGGCGACCGGTTCGGGCGCAAGCCCATCCTTGCCGGCGGCCTGCTGCTTGCAGTGCTGTTCTATTTTCCGCTGTTCGGGGCCCTGCTGTCGGCGGCGAACCCCGCGCTCGCGCGAGCACGGCAGGACGCGCCCGTCGTCGTCCACGCCGCTCCCGGCGACTGCTCGCTGCAGTTCGACCCCCTGGGGCGCGCTCGCTTCGACGAGCAGTCCTGCGACGTCGTCAAATCGTTCCTGGCGCGCACCGGCATCCACCACGCGACGGTTTCTCTGCCCGGGCCGGGCCCGGCACGGCTCGAGATCGGCGACAGCCTGCTCATCGCCCCGGATGCGGCGGCGCTGTCAGATCCCGCGCGGAAGGATTTCATAGCCGACTTCCAGGCACACGCGGAGGCGGCGCTCGCCGCTGCCGGCTATCGCAAGCTGGCGGATCCCGCGGCAATTGACCGACCACGCGTCATCGCGATTCTCGTCTGCCTGCTTGCATTTGCCGCGCTCTGCACGGGCGTCTACGGAGGCTTGCTCGTCGAGCTCTTTCCCGCGCGTATCCGCTACAGCGCGCTTTCGTTTCCCCAGAATTTCGGCAACGGCTGGTTCGGCGGCCTGCTGCCGGCCGTCGCTTTCACCATGGTGGCAGCGACCGGGAATATTTTTGCCGGGCTCTGGTACCCCGTGACGATCGCGGGAATCTGCCTGCTGGTGGCGGTCTTCGCGCTGCCCGAAACGCGCGGCCGCTCGATCAGCTGAAGGCCGGTCAGGCGCGCTCTTCGAGCTCGAGCAGCGCGAGCTTCACGTCGCGAAGTCCCGGGCGGTCCTGGCCGCTCATGTTTTCTTCTTCCGCGACGGACAGCAACTGCGCGTCGAGCGCCCAGGATTCGAGGATGCGGCGCTTCTCCTCGAGCGTGAAGCGGTCCGCGGCGACCACCTCGCGCGGCGCACGGAAATACTTCACCGGATCCTTGATGATCGTCTCGATGCTCGGACTGCGGGTTGCGGTTTTCATGTGCAGAGCATGCCTGCGCGCGGCCGCTGCCGCCACGCATTCGCGCTGTGCGCAGCTGTGGGCCCCTTCCTACGCCCTGTAGTCACCCGGGCCGACGGCGCCGGGCGGGGGCCTGGATCAGGCTCGACACGAACGGACAGGAGGTGTTGCCATGTTGTATTACGCGGTCGTTTTCTTCGTCGTGGCCCTGATCGCCGCGGTGTTCGGATTCTCCGGCCTCGCTGCCGGGGCGGCCGGCATAGCCAAGATCCTGTTCGTGCTGTTCCTGATCGGAGCCGTGATCACGTTCTTCATCAGCCTGGGGCGTCGGGCCTGACTGCGCATGGCGGCGGCGGCTCCGGCCGCCGGTCCATGTTAGGATGAAATTCGGAGGAATAAAGCGATGGAAAATGTTGTCGAACCGGGCAAGCGGAGCCGGACCCGGAACGGCGGGCACGAAGATGCCCGCAAGACCGAGTGGAGCAACCTCGTCGCCGATGTCGAGGACCTGATCAAGAAGGTCGCGAAGGTGGACGACGCGGAAGTCGCGGAGATACGCGCGAAGGTGGAGCAGACGCTCGCGAAGGCGCGGACGACGACCACCCAGGGCATCGCCGCGATCCGGGGCCAGACCGACGAAGTCACGCAGGCTACCGACGAGTACGTGCGGGAAAATCCCTGGGCCGCGATCGGCATTGCCGCCGCGGTTGGCATCGTGGTTGGATTCCTCGCCGCGCGACGCTGATTTCGCCACCCGCGAGGGGACTAGCCTGATGCGTTCGTTGCTCGCACCCCTGGTGCCCACCGTGTTGCGGCACCTGGACGCCTATGTGGAGGTCGCAGGCGCGGACGCTCGCGAGGCCGCAGCCGCAGTCGTGCGGCGCCTGATTGCCATACTGCTCGCCGCCGCCTGTGCATTCATCGCCCTGTTGATGTTCTGTGCCTGGCTCCTCGCGCTCGCCTGGGACGGGCCATGGCGGAGCTGGACGGCCGCTGGCCTTGCCCTCGCGTTCGCCGCGGGGGCGGCCGGCCTCGCGCTTCCGGTGTTGAAGCGTCGCCCGGAAGCGGGCGAACGGTTTTTCCCGCGCGTGCGGCAGGAATTGACCCGGGACCGCGCGCTCATCGACCGCGCGCTGAACGGAGGCGATCATGCAGCCGAATGAAATGCTGCCGGCGGAACGACGGCTGGCCGAAAGCCGGGCCGAGCTGGAGGCCCTGCTGGCCCCCGGTCCGGACGTCTTTCCGCGCAGCGAGACGATGCGATTCCTCCTCGGCGGCAAGGGAAAGATCGTTGCGCTCGGCGTGTTCGCGGGTCTTGCCGTCGTCAAGCCCCAGCTCGCAGTATCCCTGGCCCGCTTCCTGCCGCTCGGCAAGATCCTGCCCATAGGCCGCATCCTGCAAAGCCTGCGCTGATCGACGGCCGCGGTTCGGAGAGGGGAGGGCTGCTTGGCGATTCCGCACCGGAAGTACTTGCTCATCCTGAGCCTCGTCTTCGCCGTCTGGTGGGCGCTGCTCGCGATCAATCCCTGGGACCGCAATACCTGGCTCGTCGAGAACGCGCTCGCGGTCACGGCCGCCGCGCTGCTCGTCGGGTTTCACCGGAAGCTGCTGCTCTCGCGCGTCTCGTACACGCTGATCTTCATCTTCATGTGCCTGCACCAGGTCGGCGCCCACTTCACCTACGCGGAAGTTCCCTACGACGCCTGGTTCGAGCGGCTGACCGGCTCCACGTTCAACGAGCTCGTCGGCTGGGAACGCAACAACTTCGATCGCGTGGTCCATTTCTCCTATGGGCTGCTGCTCGCTTACCCCATCCGCGAAGTCTTCCTGCGCGTCGCCGACGTACGCGGCTTCTGGGGCTATTTCCTGCCGCTCGACCTCACGATGTCGACTTCGATGCTGTTCGAGCTGATCGAGTGGGGCGCCGCGGAAGTGTTCGGCGGCGACCTGGGCCAGGCCTATCTCGGCACCCAGGGCGACATCTGGGACGCGCACAAGGACATGGCGCTGGCGAGCCTCGGCGCCCTGGTCGCGATGCTCGTGACCTACGGCCTGAACCGGCGCTACCAGCGCGACTTCAACCGCGAATGGGCGGACAGCCTGCGCGTGAAGCACAAGAAGCCGCTCGGCGAGGATGAGCTCGCGCGGATGGTCAAGGAAGCAAAGTAAACGAGACCCCAGCCCTCGCCTAACGCCAGGCGAGCCGTTCGCGCAGTTCGGAGCCCGCGCGACGTAGCCCCGGGAATCCGAGGATCACGGTGGGCACGACCATCAGCACGTTGTAGATGACCGATCCGGCGAATGCCTCCGCCCGGGTCACACCGAAGGGCGCGAGGCCGACGATGAAGGCGAGCTGCACCGTGCCAACGTGACCGGGCGCCGCGGGCAGGGTGAGCCCGATGACGTTCAGGAGCAGCGCCGTGACGGCACCTGCGAGCGTCACCGGAGCGTCCACGGCCTTGCAGGCTGCAGGCGATGCAGCCGACGATCAGCATCCACTGGACGACCGACAGCAGTGCGATCCGGGACGAACAGCCGCGGGGTCGCGATGGCGCCGAGACCCGTGCTCGCGGCGCGAAGCTGCGTGACGACCCTCGTGCGCAGGCGCTGGCGGAGCGAGCGCAAGCATGCGTTCCGCGAGGCGCAGGCAGGCCTCGGTCCGGAACAGGAACACCGCGACAGCCGCCAGCATGACCGCGCACAGCGCGCCGACGAAGTAGCTCGCCGTCCGGATCTCCGTCGACATGCCGCCGACCGGCACCAGGACGACCGAGCACGATCACGAGGATGAACAGGAAGTCGAAGATACGCTCGATGGCGACCGAGGCGAGGAAAGCGCTCGCGGGCGCATTCAGCCGCTCGGCTGGCGAGCACCGCGCGCGCGATCTCGCCCGCATGCGGGAAACACGTAGTTGCCGGCGAGGCCCGCGAGCACCGCGGGCAGCAGCTCCGGCGTCGTTGCCTGCGCAAATGGCGGATGAGGTATCGCCAGCGCCAGGCCTTGACGACGAAATAGGCGAGGACCGCATGCGAGCGCCGAGCGCGATGTAGCCCGAGGTGCGCACTGGCTAAGCGTGTCGAGCATGGACGCCAGTCGAGCTGCGGACGGCGAGGAACAGGAACAGTGCGCCGAGGGCAGGGCGCCGAGAAGAGCAGCATGGCGCGACGGCCGGGCATGGTCTCGCTGATCCGTCGTCGCGCTAGGAGGGGAAAACCGGCGTCAGCGTGCGGAGCGAATCGCGGCCCGCGGCGGCGCGCTTCGCGTGCTCACCCATCGTGACGAGCTCGCAGCGCATCGGCGAGGATGTCGAAGAGCTCGGCGACGATCTGCGAGCTTGCGCTCGCGCGCGAGGTCCATGCCGGGGAAGAAGGCCAGCGTCGGGCAGTCCTCGCCACCCATGAAGTCGAGCGGATGCAGCAGGATCGAAGGCTGGGTGCCGGTCGCCGCGACAGGCGCCGAGCGCGAAGCGCAGGTAGGCTCGCGCCGCCAGCCGCGAGAACTTGGCGAGGTAGATGAGGTAGCTCAGGTGCATCGGCACCTTGAGCACCGGGCAGCGTCGTCACCGGAATCTCGAGAAGCGAGCCGCCCTGCAAGGCGCCACTGGAACGGGCGGACCGGCCGGAACGCGTCCTTCCAGGTGCCGAAAAGTGCGCTCCGCTGCTTCTTCTCCTCGGCCGTCAGCTTGCTGGTCGAGAACAGGTAGGCACGCGCCAGCGGATTGAGCAGATTCGGGAAAACCGTGGCGTCGTAGTCGTACCCGCGGCGGAAGCAGGGTCTCGAGCGTGCCCTCGGACAGGCTGAAGCCCGGACCGCGGAAGCCGCGCGGCCGGACTGCCCGTCGCCGCCTCGATCGCTTCCTCGGCGCGACGCAGTTCCTCGTCGAGCTCGGCCGGCGTGTACAGGTGCAGCCAGGGCTCGTGCCGGAAACTGTGGTTGCCGATCTCGTGGCCCGGCGGCCGCGATTGCTGCGCAGCAGCCGCGCGATTCTTCTCGAGCGCCGCGTCCTGGCCGACGATGAAGAAGGTGATCGTGAGCTCGGCGCGCGGCAAGGAACGCGAGGATGCGCGGCACCACGACGTCGAGATAGGACGGATGCGCCTGCCAGCCGGCATCGCCGTGGGTCTTCATGTAGGACCACTGGTTGTCGAGGTCCAGCGAAAGGCTCGCGTAGCGCATCAGCCGAGCTTCACCGGTTCGCCGTTCAGCTTGAGCGAGCGTTGCGCGGCGTCGAGGACCTTGACGACGCGCAGGCCGTCCTGGCCGTCGCTCACCGGCGTCTTGCGGATGCGCACGCAGTCGATGAAGTGCCGGCACTCGATCTGCAGCGGCTCGCCGACCTTGATGTAGGGCATCGTGATGTCGCCGAAGCGCAAGCCCGACGTACTCGGCAAAGGTGTTGTAGTCCTGGTTGACCTGTGCGCCCTTGTCGTAGACGCGGAGCTTTTCGTTCGCCTCGAGGTCGTCGAACACCGCCATCTTGCGGTCGCCGACGAGCGTGAGCTTGCGGATCTTGTGCGGGTCGAGCCAGCTCACGTGCACGTGGGCCATGGCGCGGCCGCCGAAGTTCATCGACAGGAAGACGACGTCCTCGACGTCCTTCTGCAGGTAGCACTGGCCGCGGGCGGCGACGTCGGTCGGCGCCGCGCCCAGCAGGAACATGATCACCGAGATGTCGTGCGGCGCGAAGTTCCAGAGCGCATTTTCGTCGGCGCGGACGGTGCCGAGGTTCACGCGCTGGCTGTAGATGTAGTAGAGGCGCCCGAGCTCCTCGCGCGCGATCATTTCCTTCAGGCGCGTCACGACCGGGTGGTACTCGAGCAGGTGCCCGACCATCAGCACGCGCTTGTGCTTTTCGGCGAGTGCGATCAGCTCCTCGGCGTGGCCGATCTCGAGCGTGAAGGGCTTTTCGACGTAGACGTCCTTGCCGGCCTCGAGGGCCATCTTCGCGAGCGGGAAATGGCGGGGCCCCGGGGTCGCGATGACCACCGCCTGGATGTCGCGGATCGCGCAGGACCGCATCGAAGTCGCGCGTCAGCGTCGATCCGGGCAGCAGCCGGGCCAGCTGGTCGAGCTTCTTCTGGTCGAGGTCGCAGACGTACTTGAGGTTGGCGTCCGGCAGCTGGTGGAAGTTGCGCGCCAGGTTCTTGCCCCAGCCTCCGACGCCCGCGACTGCGATCTGTACTGGATCCATGCGGCTGATCATCCCCTTATGATCCGCATGATATCGCAGGGCGCATGCCCATTTTGGCGCGCCAAGCGTGACCCGGCGCACATTCCGGAGGAAGTCCGCGCGCGTGGCTCAGGCGTGCTTGCGTTCGCGCAGGAATTCGAGCGCCCGGGTGACGATCTTCGCGGACGCGGCGCCGTCGCCGAAGGCCTGCTGCAGCCCGGCCGCGAAATCGGGCTCGCCGCCCGCGAGCCGCGCGTCCCAGGAGGCGACGGCTTCGCGGATCCTGCGCGGATCCGTGCCGGCGACGACGTTGCCGCCGGAAGTGACGGTCTCGACCCACTCCGTCTCCCCGCGCAGCGTCACGCAGGGCCTGCCGAGGAAGAATGCCTCTTTCTGCAGGCCGCCGGAGTCGGTCAGCACGATACGCGCGCCGGACACGAGCGCGATCATGTCGAGGTAGCCGAGCGGTTCGACGACGCGCACGCAGTCGCCGTCGGGCAGCGCGAGGCCTGCTTCCCGGATCACGTGCGCCGTGCGCGGGTGCAGCGGCAGGATCACGGGCCGGCCCGGCGTTCCGACCGACCCGAGCGTTGCGAGCAGGCCGCCCAGGCGGGAGGCGTCCGTATTCTCCGCGCGGTGCAGCGTCGCGACGAGGTAGCCGCGCTTCGCGAGGCCGAGCCGCTCGAGCACGCGCGATCGCTCGCAGCGCGACCGGCGCGAAGGCGCGGATTGCGTCCAGCATGACGTCGCCGACCAGGAATGCGCGGTCTGCCGAGGCCTTCGTTCGAGAGGTTGCGCATGGATTCCGGCGTCGGCGCGAACAGCAGGTCGGAAAGGTGGTCGGCGACGAGGCGATTCGCTTCCTCCGGCATCTGCCGGTTGAAGCTGCGCAGGCCCGCTTCGATGTGGGCGACCGGAACGTGCAGCTTCGCCGCCGGCCAGCGTCGCGGCGAGCGTCGAATTGGTGTCGCCGTAGGTCAGGACCAGGTCGGGCCTGCGCTCGACGAATGTCTCTTCGAGCTTCTCCAGCATGCGGCCCGTCTGCCGGCCGTGCGAACCGGAGCCGATGCCGAGGTCCACGTCGGCTCGCGGGATGTCGAGCTCGTCGAAGAAGACATCCGACATCGACGTGTCGTAGTGCTGGCCCGTGTGCACGATGAGGCTTTCGATTGCCGCGCCTTGGTTCCGGGCGGCGTCGATGGCGCGGCAGACGGGCGCGAGCTTGACGAACTGCGGTCGCGCGCCGACGACCTGGATCAGCCGCAGCGCGGCGGCTGCGGTCCGCTCAGGACTCGGAGACATTGCGACCCTCGCGACGGTACTGGCGGCCGCAGGCCGGGCAGCCGGCTTCGCGCCGTTCCGCGTCGTCGCCGCCGAGATCGAGGCCGATTCCGCAATAGCAGACCCAGCTGCGGATGCGCGCGGGATTGCCGTAGACGACCGCGTAGTCGGGGACGTCCCTCGTGACCACGCCGCCGGCGCCGACCACGCAATAGCGCCCGAGCGTCACGCCGCAGACGATCGTCGCATTCGCGCCGATCGACGCGCCGCGCCGGACCAGCGTCGTGGGACGGTACTCGTCCTTGCGCTCGATGAAGCTGCGCGGATTGATGACGTTGGTAAAGACCATCGATGGCCCGCAGAACACGTCGTCCTCGAGGATCACGCCCGTGTAGACCGAGACGTTGTTCTGGATCTTGACGTTGTCGCCGATCATGCACTGCGGCGACACGACGACGTTCTGCCCGATGTTGCAGCGCGCGCCGATGCGCGTAGTCGCGCATGACGTGGCTGAAATGCCAGATTTTCGTGCCCGCCCCGATTTCGCGACGGCTGGTCGATCACCGCCGTCTCGTGCGCGAAGTAGCCGCGCGGATCCTGGGCGCCGTCATGCGACGTTCCGTGCCATGCCGGCCGGTTTCCCGATTGCACCGCGCCGGCCGCGTCCTGGAATTCGGTCCCGAACTGGCTGAGAAACGCGTTCACGCTGCGGATGACCTCGTTGTTGTTGAGTGTATTGCTGGCGAATTGCGCGGTGTTGACGACGTAGAAGTCGGCGTGGCGCGTTCGCGGCGCCTGGACGAGATCCGAGTAGCCGATCACCTGGAGCGGCTGCACCTTGACCGCCCGGTTGATCTGCACGGCGGCGATTTCGGAGTCCGGGAAGCCGGGGTACATGCGCCGGAAGCCTTCCATGAACTCGGTCCTGAGCTCATCCTCGGACCGCCGCAGTATCGGGTCGTCGGACAGCACGTACTTCGGGAGGTAGGTCAGCCAGAGCCCTGCGGTTTCGGCGGTGTCGACCAGGGAGCTCATGCCGATGATCCCGGTGAACGGGATGCGCTCGTCGGCGATGTTGAGCACGTAGTAGGGAGTGAAGGGCTTGCGCGTGACGAGCGCCATGCACACGACGCCGAGGTACTCGATGTCGCCCTGCGGTGGAACCTGGACGAGCGCGGGGTCCGCGACCGCACGCAGCGCATTGACGGGTCCCGTGAAGATGACCTTGTCGAAGACTTCCGTCCCGCCGGCTGTCGCGACCTCGAGGCCCGCGGCCACGGGCCGCACGGACTGGACCTCGACGCCGGTCCTCACGACGCCCCTCGACTGGCCGATCAGTTCGAGCAGGCGATTGAAGACCGTGCGATAGCCACCCGAGACGTAGCCGAGGTGTTCCTTCTGGGCCGCGGCGTCACGCGCCGAGAACAGGCGCTTGACGTAGGTCCAGATGAACACCGCCGATACGCGACGATAGTTTTCGCCGAGCTTCGCGAGCAGGAGCGGCTTCCAGAACTTCTCGAAAGTCGCGCGGCCGGAGTAACGGACCAGGAATTCCTCGACGGTCATGCGCTCGAGGCGCCGCCAGTCGCGTATCCGCGAGCAAAAGAGGATCGTGGCCGCCAGGCGGGCCTTGCTCATGAGGCCGAGCAGGGGAAACCGCAGGAAGTCGAGGCCGCTGCTCAGCGGGTGAAATGCGCGATCGACGTAGAAGCCCGTCTGCGTCGCGCGCCAGCGCAGCCGGTCGGCGAGGCCGATGCGGCGGATGAATTCCACGAGCGCCGTGTCCGACGGCAGGATGACGTGGTAGAAGCGGTCCCAGGTGAATTCGCCGAAATCCTGCCAGGTGGCGAGCCCGCCCGGCTGCTCCGCGCGCTCGTAAACCGAGACGCGATGGCCGGACGAGCCGAGCCGCTCCGCCAGCGCGAGGCCCATGAGTCCGCCGCCGATGATGCCGATGCGCATCCGGCGTCAGGTTCCGGCGGGCCGGGCGCCGAGGCGGCGCTGCCATTCGATCGTGCGGGCGAGCCCGTCGTCGATGTCGACCCTGGCGCGCACGCCGAGCAGGCGCTCGCAGAGCTCGATGTCGGGAACGCGGCGCATCACGTCCTCGTATTTCCGGCCGGTGAAGGACGCATAGGGCACGAACTCGACGTTCGAGCTCGCCAGGAGTGCCCGAGAGCCGCTTGATGCGCCGCGCGAGGTCGAGGATCGTGATCTCCTGCGTGCTGCCGATGTTGATGATCTCGCCGTTCGCTTCCGCGCGGACTGTCGCCTGGTAGATTCCCTCGACCGTGTCGCTGACGTAGGTGAAGCTCCGTGTCTGGCTGCCGTCGCCGTGAATCGGGCATCGGCTTGCCGTTCAGCACGCAGTCGATGAAAACCGGCGGCGGGCCGCCCCACCAGCTGAGCGGCTGCTTCGGCCCGTAGGATCCGAAGAACCGCAGGATCGTGACCGGGAAACCGTACGCATCCTGGTAGGCGAGCGCAAGGTGCTCGTCGAAGAGCTTCGAGACCGCATAGGCCCAGCGCGGCGACTTCGAATTGCCGATGACGCTGTCGCTGCTTTCCTCGCTGAACGGCAGCTTGGGATTGCGGCCGTACACGTCGGAGGTCGAGGCGAGCACGAGCTTGCAACCGAGTCGGCGCGCGCAGTCGAGCGCGTTTTCCGTGCCGCGGTAGTTGATCTTCAGCGTGTCGATGGCCTTGCCGTATCGCGGGATCTTGAATGCCGCGAGGTGCACGATGGCGGCAAAGCCGCCGTCGAGGCCGCCGAGCACGGCGGGATCGGTGACATCGCCCTGGACGAACCGGAATCGCGGCTCGTCGCGATACTCCTGCAGGTTGTCGAGCTTGCCCATCGACAGGTTGTCGATGCCGATGACCTGGTGCCCGGCCCCGAGCATCCGCCCGACCAGGTTGGAGCCGAGAAACCCGGCGCATCCGGTGATGACGTAGGTCGCGCTCATGCCTCGGCCCTACGGCGCGCGCCGCGGTTCGCCGGCCTGGCGCGGCTGAATCTCGTGGGGCGGATCCCTGGGAGTCTTCGCGGCGGCGGTCGGCCTCGCGCCGTTCGCGCAGCAGCGTCGATCCGAGATGGAAGAGTTCGTCAAAGTATTTCTTGTTCTGCAGCGACAGCATGGCCATGCCGATCAGCTGCATCGCCAGCATGAGCGACAGCAGGCCGACGATGAACGTGTGCGGGTACTGGCTGTAGGCGAGCGCGACGGCAGCGGACATGTTCCGCGCTGTTTCCGGCGTCGCGTCCAGCTGCAACGTGGGCATCCATGAAGTGGATGACCATCCAGGTGTTGACGTAGGCGGAGAACGCGAGCAGCAGCAGCCCGGGAACCAGCAGGAACGTGAACGGCCGGAGGATGAAGCCGGAAACCGTGGTGCCGAGGATCTGGCGCATGACGCGCAGGCTCGACCGGCGGCCGCCGACGCGATTCTGGCGCTCCCAGTTGAGCTCGGCAGGAACTTCCTCGATGCTCGCCCGCAGCAGTTTCGCCTTGTGGATCATCTCGGGCATGACGTCCATGCCCGTGCTCCTGAGGTGGAGCGAGCGCAGGAATCGCCCGTCGATCGCGCGGACCATGCAGGTCATGGTGCTGATGCGCTGGCCGGAGGCCCGCGCCAGGAACCAGTTCGCGACCCGGCTGAAGAGCAACCGCATCCACGGCACGTCGACGACGCGGCCGCCCCGCATGTACGGCGAGGCAAGGACCAGGCGCGCGCCGGTCTTCGTGATGCGATCCAGCAGCAGCCCGATGTGCTCCGGTCCGTAGCTCAGGTCGATGTCGAGGACGATCACGTATTGCCCGCGAAACTGGGCAAAGCCGGTCTTCAGGGCCTGGCCGAGGCCGAAATTGCGCGGGTGGTGAAATGCCCGGATCCCGTCGAATTCCGCGGCCAGCTGATTGGCGATCAGGCCGGTCTGGTCGCGGCTGCCGTCGTTGACGATGATGATCTCGAAGCGGAAGCGCCGCCTCAGTGTCTTCAGGTACTCCAGCAGCAGGACGACGTGATCGCGCAGGACCACGGCTTCGTCGAATGCGGGCAGGACGATGGAGACGAGCGGCCGGTCGCTTCGCGAGAGGCCCATGACTTCGTCCACGACGAATGTTCCGGTCGTGGTCGCGTCGATTCCGTCGCGCGAGGGCGGTCCCGATGACGTGGGTGTGGATGGCATCAGGCTACATATTACAGAGGCCGTCACTCGCCGGACAGGCGTGGACGGCATTTCCCTGAGCCAGTCCCCAGACGGGATCAGACGCAAGTCACAGTTTCGGCTGCCGGCCCGCGAAGCCAGCGACGTCAATCCGGCTTCAGACTCCCCGGCACCGGCGGACCGGCGTCCGGATTGAATTCGCGGTGGTCCAGCCCGAGGGATTGGAGCAGGGTCGCCGCGACGTTGCTCTGCGTGACGCCGGTGACGTTCCGGACTTCGCCCAAGTCGCCGGCGTGTCCGGCCCGATGATCGCGATCCAGATGTCCTGGCTGCCCTCGATGCCGGCGTCGTGCTCGGCCCAGTCGGCGGGCGTGCGCCCGCGGCCGTGATCGGTCGTGACGATCAGTGTCGTGCGGCCCCGGTAGTGATCCATTGATTGCAGCGTCTGCCAGAGCTCGGCGAGAAAGCTGTCCGCCAGGTGCAGGTATGTGAGCAGGTTGTCGTAACGGCGGGCATGCGCCCAGTCGTCCGACTGGCCGAGGCCGAGCCAGAGGACCCGCGGCTGGTGCTTCTTCAGGTAATCGAGCGCGATGTAGAAAGTCAGCGCGTCGTTGCTGCTCTCTTCCCAGTTCTCGATGACCTGCCGGCGCAGCTTCCCGTAGAGATCCAGCTGCGGAGTCGAAAGCTCCGGCGGGACGAGCCCGTAGGCGCCGCTCATGAAGAATGTGCCGTCCTTTTCGGAGGCGGCAAACTTGAAGCCGTCCCAGGAGCCGATCTGCGCGACTTCGGTCGGCTTGAGATTCAGCTTGCGGCGCGCGAAGTCGAGCACCGTCGGGTGCGGGTAACGGACGAAGTCGTTGCTCTTGATCTCGGGCTGGGGCTCGCCGGTCAGGATCTCGGAATACCCGGGATAGGAGAACCACTGGTCGTTACGGACCGTGACCCTGCTGCCGAGCGCCGGATTGCCGATCACCATGCCGGCAGGAACCAGTGTCTTCCAGAAAAACGGCATGAGCGCTTCGCGGCGTTCCTGCGCGGTCGCCCGCGCGTAGCGCTCGCGGGTCACGTCGATCTCGTAGATGCCCGATTCGGCTTCGGGAGCATCCGCAATCACGGCATCGAGGCCGCCGAAGAGTTCCTGGACGCGCACGCCGTCGAGCGTGACGAGGACGACATTCCGGCCCGCTTCTGCGGCTGCGGCGACCCCGAATGCCAGGGCAAGGATGCACGTCGCAGCGGCGCGTGGCAGCCACTGCCGATTGAAGTTGCCGGGGGCGTCGGGAGGGGTCATGAGTCGGAGGCGGCGCCGGGCCACCGTCAATTCACACCGCTGATCACGAGGTCATAGATCTTGTCGGGTCGGGCGCTGGCACCGAAGTCCACGACATGGACGTAAAATGTCGTCGCACCGGCGATCTGGACCTGAAGGATCGAATCGAGGTTGACGCCGAGCGTTTCGTCGTCGTGCACGCAGATGCTATCGGTCGTCGTGCAAGTCGCGAGCTGGATTCCGTTCGCGCCGACGATCTCGATGACCGAGTCGAGCGGGCTGCCAATGGTCTGGGCATTGATGTCGACGGTTACGGTCGACGCTGCGGTCGTCGTGATGGCGTAGAAATCCTCGTCCGGGTCGAAGATGGTGCCCGGGTCGCCGCTCGGGCTGATGGATGCCCGGAAAGTACCGTTTCCCAGCGCAGTCGCATCGGCGATTGTGTCATTGCGGCCGAGTGACTGTGCGTTGACGGTAATTTGCAGGGCCTGCGAATCGCTCTGCTGCGGCGTGCCGGAATCCACGACTGTCGCAGTGAAGCCTGCGACGCCGGTGGGACCCAAGGGAGTGCCGGAGATGACGCCGTTTGCGGAGTTGAGAGAGAGTCCGGCTGGCAGGACGCCTGCGCTGATGCTAAAGGTTCTCGCACCGGTGCCCCCGCCGGCCGTGATCGTCTGGTTGTAAGGTACGCCCAAGACGCCGTCGGCAAGCGTTGCATTCGAAATGTTCAGGGCCGGCGGCGGTGGCGGATCGATGTCGCGCTCGCCGCTGCCCCCGCCGCATCCCGTCGCGATGCCTGCCACGAGCAAGGTTATCGAGATGATCCGAATGACCGGCTGGAGCGCCATGCTCAGGGACCTTCAAACTGGTCGAATCGGGGCGCGGTGCCGATGAGCGTCACATCATGGCCTGACGAGGTCGCGCCGGCCGTGACGGTGATTGGGCCAAGCGGCCCGGGCGATGTGCCGGGCATCGCGATGCGCTGCGGCCCGCCGACGCTTGATCCGTCGACAAACCCAGGATCGACCGATTCGAATTCGACCGTGTAGATGCCCGGCGGCAGCGGTATCTCGTAGAGGCCGAGATGGGCCGGTATCTGGCTCCCGAACTCGTCGCCAGCGTTGTTGATCGAATTGTCGTTGAAGAACCGGAAGCGGTAGCCCGAAACGCTGGAGCCCGCTGTCGTGCGGGGGTTGTCCACGCGCCGTGCGACGACATTGACGAGCTGTGCCTGCGACTGGCCGTCCGAAAAATAGACCGTCCCGGTAATGTGGCCGTGCGTCGCAGTGAACCCGCTGGCGCCGCCTGCGGGATAGAGCTTCGAAATCCAGGCCACGTCGTCGATCGAAAGGCTGCCCTGGGACTCATCGGTCGCCAGCGGAAACATCGTCGGCAGGCCGGCGAGGTCGTCCGCTCCGCAGAAACCCGTGCAGTTCACATTCACCTGGGAGTGGTCGAGGCCGGAGAAGTGTCCGAATTCATGGATGAAAGCCGCATCGAACAACGCAGCCGAAAGATCCTGCACGGGCGCCGCCTGGCCGTCCTGGAAGAGACCGTTCATGAGGACCTGGCCGGTGAGGAACTCGCCTGCGCCAGGGTCCAATGAGCAGGGCGCCGCGAACCCGATGATGGACGTTTCATCGTCTCCGAGGTCGATGAGGATCTGGGCGGCCTCGTCGTAGATGATCGGGCTCTGGGTGGCGGCCTCGCAGGAGCCCACGACTTCGTCATATTCGTCGGCCGTGCTCACGTTGCCGTCTGTGAACGTGCCGGCGTTATTGATGAAACCCCCGCGCGTGTAGCTGATGCTCGCAGACGGCACGTTCTGCCAGACATTGAACATCGACTGCACTCGGGTTTGCGCCGCGCCCTCCGCGACACTCGCGCTCAAGGGACCATTGTCGGTGCGATAGCTGATCGGAGCAGCCGTGTCGTAGACGTATGGCGTACCGTCGGCGCGCAGCAGCAATGGCCCGCCTGCCCGGGCGAGTCCACCGGTCGCGCAGAGCACGACGATCAGCGCAATAGTTCCTGCCGGCCTGCCGCGCACGCTACTCACTCCTCGCGAATTCACGGATCAAGGCGGTCAACTCGGTCAGTTCGATGGGCCCCTGGCGGTGCTTGGCCATGAGGCTCGCCTGTTTCGCCGTCGGAGCGATACCTTCCTTCTGGGCTTCCGCATCCAAGCCTTCAAGGAGACGCCGGTTGCCGGCGCCATTGACGGCCAGTTCGCGACCAGAGCGGTCGCGTTCGATCCGGAAGCGCCCCTGGTCCAGACCGGCAGGGCTCGAAAGCCCGTAGCGGCTGGGCGCAATCAGGAGGAGGAGCATGTCCTGCCCCTTCCGATAGCCGCCGGCATCCTTCGCATCGCGAAAGTCCCAGATGTGCTGGCGGAACGTGTACGTGCCCTGCGCCTGGCCCTTGATGGTTTCGCGCACGCGGACCGTCACGACGACGGTGTCGATGTTCGTGAGCTCCGGATGCTTCTCGACCCGCGTGCTGACCACGGTTCCGCGAATGATTTCAGAGGCCCGGTCGGTGAGCTGGTCGAGATTGCGCGGAATCGTGAGTGCTCCGCGCTGCGCCCAGGCGGGAGCCGCCACGACTAGGGTGACGAGCAGGAGGAAACAGCGTCGCAGATGACGGCCCATGGGGTAGGTCGACAATCGCGTCGGCACGCACTCCGTCATTGTGTTCCGGCCCGCTCGAAGTCCGATTCCGAGCATGCATAGGTCCCGCTGTGAAGGCAAGCAAACACCGTCATCGCAGGCTGAACTCCGCCGAGATCGGCAGATGATCGGAACCGATGCTGTCATGTACGCGAAAGTTGCGAAGCGTCACGGACGCCGTCGCGAGAATGTGGTCGATCGGCACTCCGAGCCACCGGATTGCAGGCCAGCTGGGACCGACGCCGCGTCCGGCGCGTGCATTGTGCAGGCTTGTCGACTCCACGAAGTCGAGATAATGGCGATTCCACATCGTGGCATTGAGATCACCGGCAATCACGATCGGACGCTTCAGCCCGCCGACATAGCGGCCCAGTGCGCGCATTTCCTCGTTTCTCCGATGGAAGTGCCACGCGCTCACGGGTGACATCGGATGCGCAAGGATGAATTCGACCTCACCGTCGGGCGTCGTCATCGTGGCGGCGATCACCGGTGACCCGGAATGTCCGATCCGCAGGATGCGCGCGTCGGACAGCGGCAGCCTGCTGTAGAGGGCGAGTCCCGCAAAGGATTCCTCGGGCGCCTCGAACCGGAACGGATACGCGGCGCGCAGCGGTTCCAGCGCCTGCAGCCATCGGGCATTCACCTCGACGAGCCCGACGACTTCGGGTTGCACTTCCTCGATCAACCGCAGGATTCTCGCGTGCTCGCGGTTCTGGAAATGCACGTTCGACACCAGCAGCCGGACTGCGGCGCCTTCGCTGGCCTGCGCCGCCTGCGGAAGGTACCAGGGCAGGACCGGCAGGAGCGCGAGGATGGCGGTAGCGGCTGGCAGGAGCGCGAAGCGACGGTCGCCCAGGCGCGCGAGCGCGATCGCGGCGAGGACGAATGCCGCGGCGAAGTGGACGGGGAAATTCGACAGGTTGTCGAGGAAGAAGTGCAGGTCGCCGAAGCGCGCCGCCACGAATGCGAGGCAGAGCAGCGCGACCAGGGCGCGCGCGATCCAGTGCCGCCGCCCCGGCAGCCTGCCGTCCGGAACCGGGGTCTTCATTCTTCGATCAATCGGCGGACTGTGCGCCCTGTGCTGCGTAATAAGCGATGGTTCGCTGCAGTCCCTCTTCCAGGGGCGTGGCGCGAAGACTACCGAGGGTAGCCTTCATCAATCGAATGTCCGGGCAACGGCGCTTATGGTCGTCCGGTCGTTCCGGGAGAAAAACGGGCTCGAACGGCCGTCCGAGCAATGCATGTATGGACTTCGCCAGATCCAGGATGGAAAGCTCCGTGTCATGACCCACATTGTAGACGGGCTCCGTGCCCCTTTCCGCGAGAGAGACAATCCGCTCCACGGTGTCCGTGACATAGCAGAAACTTCGCGTGTGAAGCCCGTTCCCGATGATCTCGAACTTGGGCTCGGTTCGGCACTTTCGTATGAATTCCGGGATGACCTGCCCATATTGGGTGTTGACCATCCGCTCGCCGTAGGTATTGAAGATGCGCACGATCAAGTATTCGATGCCCAGGTCTTTGGCGAACAGGCGCACAAAGAAATCGCCGATCGCCTTGCTGGCCGCATAGGAATCCCGGTCGGCGGATGCCTTCAGCTTTATGGGATGTGATTCCGGCGTGGGAATGACGTCGGGGTCACCGTACACCTCCGAGCTGGACGCATAGACGATCTTCTCGACCGGAGTTCCTGCGAGCGATTCCATCACGGCGATCGTGATGCGCGTATTCCAGTCGAGCACTTGTTTCGGACGGTCGTAGAAGTGTTGAGTGCCGTTCACTGCCGCGAAGTGAAACACGTGGGTAACGGCGCGACGGCGCAGGAGTTCTTTCAGTTCGCTCGCAGCCGTCGCATGCGTCAAATCCAACCGCCGAAATTCAAACGCCTTGCTCTGTTCGGCGGCCTTCAGGTTTTCCATGCGGCCGCGAAACAGGTTGTCCACGCCAACCACGTCGTATCCGCGCCGCAGCAGCTCCTCGCACAGGAAAGATCCAACGAATCCGGCCGCCCCGGTTACCAGCGCAGTGGTCATGCTACCGTTTCGCCCCGAGGCCCAGAGATTCGTAAACGATTCCTTCGACGTTTCGCGCCTCACGCCAGACGTTCCAACCGTCGAATACGTACAAAGGAGTATTTGCGAGGTCCCGTGTGCGCTCCAGCCACTCTTTCCGGTTCACATCGCGGATCGCACGATGTCGATGAGCGATGATTACTGCGTCCGTGCGCCTGAATAGCATGGGATCCTGCAGATCGCATGTCTGAACTTCAATAAAGTCGCTGATGCTGCTGGGCAATCCCGTATAGCGGTTCCGGTTCAGGTTGGTATCGTAGAGCCTGAAGCGAAAGCAGCCATGGCCCATCAGGCCTTCGATGATCTGAAACGCATGGGACATTCTAAAATCGTCAACGTCGTCCTTGAATGACAGACCGAGGATCGAGATTGGCGCATCTTCCACGTTCTTGCCAAGTCGAGCGAGCGCACCGACCACCTGGTCGACCGTGTACTTGATCAGATAGTCATTGCTTCGCCGCCCGTAATACCACAAAGACTGAAACCCCCGGTCTTTGAAAGCCGGGTTGAACGCGTACTCGAAGATATAGGGATCTTTGCCCAGGCAATAGCCGGATACGTATCCCGGAGAAGGTATCTGGTTGCGCTCGTAGTCCGTATTCACGGCGCGCAGGATCTCCACGACATCAAGATCCAGCGCCGAAGCAGTAATCGCAACTTCGTTTGCAAACGCGAATATCGTGCTGCGGAAGCTGTTGTCCGTCAGCTTGCAGAACTCCGCGGCACGCGGAGAAGAAACGCGAATCAACGAGCCGCCAACTTTTTCGAAAACTTTTGCCACGAGCTCATACGCTGCATCGCAGTATGTGCCGACGATTTTCGGCAGAGTTTCTTCTTCCTTCACGGCATTGCCTTCAACGAGGCGCTCGGGCACGAAGGCGATCAGGAATTCTTTTCCGTAGGTCAGCTGCAAGCTCTCCTCGAGAAATTCCTTGAGTCGGTCGATCGTGCCGATCGGCAATGTTGTCCTGAAAATTAGGGCCAGCGGGCTATCCCGTTCCATTTCCACCGCGAAAATCTGTGCCAGCAGATGCTTGATTGATGGAACATTGAGGGACTGATCCTTGAGGCAGCTTTCCGAGTCCGGCGCCTTGGTTCCAAGCGTGAAGAACACGGCATCCACCTCATTCAGATGCGTCTTCCAGTCATCAGTGGGATGAAATCGTACGTTCAGGTTGCCGCGAAGATACTCTTCGAGATGCGGCTCGATGAACGGCACTTCTCCCTTCCTGAGCTGATCGAGGACTCCCTCGGCAATGTCGTAACCAAAGACTTCATGCCCGCCATTGGCGAATACCAGAGCCTGGGGCAGACCTATCCGCCCCAACCCTATGAACAGTAGCTTCATCCTGGAATTACCTCCGCCTGCGAGCGCGGTATGCGACGCAACCGCGTTCGAATTTCAATTGTAGCGGGCGGCCAAAACACGTACTAGGCGAATTCGACACTTAACATTGCCGAAGGCCGGGATTGCATCACGGATCGCGTAACAACACTAGAAACAATCCGCTGCGGCAGCCCATAATCACGGCCGTCGCAGCGACCCGGCAACAACTAAGCAAGCTGCATGAAACAGGCGACACTCCACTCCATGCCTGGCGTTCCGGGAGTTCAAGCGTGTTAGAGCGCAACGTCCACCGACTCGGCGAGGACGCGTTCGACGTCCTGATCATCGGAGGTGGCATCTATGGAGCCGCTGCCGCCTGGGAATCGGCATCTCGGGGCTTGAAGACGGCCTTGGTTGAGCAGCACGATTTTTGCAGCGGCTCATCGGCAAAGATCTACAAGATGATTCACGGCGGGCTGCGCTATATGCAGCACGGCGATTTTGCCAGGGTGATCTCGTCGAGTCGCGAGCGAACCGCCTTTCTGACCATTGCGCCACATCTCGCTCAGCCAATGCCGGTCGTGATTCCGACGTACGGTCACGGGAAGCGCGGCCAAGAGGTGCTGCGTGCCGCGATTGGCGCATATTCGGCCCTCACTTTCAACCGCAACGGACCTGTGCGTGATTCCGCGCTGCACGTCCCCGGGGCGCGTGGCATGTCGCGCACGGAGCTTGCCCAGCTTTTCCCCGAATTGCCCGCTCGCGATCTCACGGGCGCCGTGCTGTTCTACGATGGGCACGTTCACAATCCCACGCGTCTGGCTCTCGCGTTTCTGCAATCGGCTGCGAAGCACGGTGCTGCCATCGCCAACTATGTCGCAGCCAGGGATCTGCTCACGACCTCCGGGCGAGTCGAGGGCGTGCGAGTAGAGGACGTACTGACGAAAGAGGTTTTCGACATTCGTGCCCGCTTTGTGTTGAACACCAGCGGACCCTGGGCGCCCTGGCTGATCGAGAAATTCTTCCCCGGCCGCAGCCGACCGGAGACCGTGTTTTCGCGGGATGCGTGCTTCATCGTCAAACGGCGCTTCGCCCACCCTTATGGCCTGACAGTGCCGAGCCGCTCCCGTGACCGCGACGCCCTGATGAGCCGGGAGACGCGACACCTTTTCGTCATCCCGTGGCGCGGCGAGTACTCCATTGTCGGCACGTGGCACAAGGTCTGTGCCGATCACCCGGAAAGTGTCAAGCTCAGTGAAACCGAGCTCGAGGATTTCGTCGCTGAAGTCAATGACGGTTATCCAGGTCTGATCAGCTCGATCGGCGAGGTTCAAACCATCAACTTCGGGCTCATCCCCTTTGGCGACGGCAAGGGCGGGGCAGGCGAGCTTAGTTACGGGAAGCGATCGGTCATCATTGACCACTCAAAGACGCACAACGTGACAGGCCTGCTGACGGTCATAGGCATTCGTTACACGATGGCCCGCGGCGATGCTAAGGATGCAGTGGACCAGGTAGCGCGTCATCTGGGTGCTTCACTTCGACCGAGCATGACCCATCGGGACCCCATCTTTGGCGGCGGCTTCGACAAGTTCAGCGACTTGTTGACCGAAGTGCGACGAGCATTTCCGAGCACGACCGATGCGCACGTGCACGACACGATTGCGCATCACCATGGTGCCGAGTACATTGCCCTCGCCGCGCTGATCGGGGAAAACCCGTCGCTGGGGACGATCATTCCGGGCACGCGCACGCTGGCGGCGGACGTCGTGAATGCCGTCCGTGGGGAAATGGCCATTGCGCTTTCGGACGTCGTTTTTCGCCGCACGGGCATCGGCACGGGCGACATTCCCAGCCTGGCTTCTATCGAGGCCGTCGCGGAACTCGCCGCGGGCGAGCTTGGATGGAGCGCACAGCAGCGGCGTGAAGAAATCGATCGCGTGATTCAGGAGTTACCGCGCGCTCCGGGGTCCTGACGGACCGGCGGCCGCGCATCCACATGCACATCCTGTTCTGCAATTATGAATACCCCCCGATTGGCGGCGGCGGCGGCGTCATCAACAAGCTGTTGGCTGAAGAGCTCGCGCGAAGCCACAAGGTCACCGTGCTCACCTCCCAAGCGCTCAGCCTGCCGCAGTTCGAGGAATCCAATGGCGTGACGATCTACCGCGTGCCGGTAGTGATGCGGACATCCACGGCAGCTGCCACTTTCCCGTCGATGGCGTCCTTCATGGCGCGGGGCTGGCTGGGCGGCAAGCGAATCCTGGGCAGAGAGAAATTCGACATCGTAAATACCCACTTTGCCCTGCCTACCGGACCCGTCGGTGTGCGAATTGCCCGCCAGGCAGGCGTCCCCAACGTGCTCACGGTGCACGGCGGCGATGCGTATGACCCAAGCAAGTTCACCTCGCCTCATCGTCACGCTGTGCTGCGTTCGATCGTCAGGGGGGTGGTACGCGCGTCGTTCTGCACGATCGTCAACTCGCAGGATACCGCCAAGAACGTGCGTCGCTACTACGATCCCGCAGCCGACGTTCGCGTGCTCCCTTACGGGATCGAAAAACCGCCGCAACTCGATCCAACCACCCGCCCGGCCCAGGGACTGGCGGACACGGATTTCGTGCTGGTGGCCGTCGGGCGACTCATCAAGCGCAAGGCCTTCGACCGCCTGATCCACGTGCTGGCCCAGATTCGCGACGAACGGTTCAAGCTGATGCTGCTCGGAACCGGCCCGCTCGAGCCCGAGCTCAAGGCGCTCGCAGCGCAGCTAGGAGTCGGTAACCGCGTGCATTTCAAGGGTTTCGTCTCCGAAGAAGACAAATTCCGACTGTTGCGCATTTCAGATGCGTTCGTCTACACGAGTCAACACGAAGGATTCGGCATCGTGTTTCTGGAAGCTCTCGGGGCGGGCTTGCCGGTGGTTTGCTACAACAACGGCGGCCAGGTCGATTTTCTGCGCGATGGCGAAAACGGCCGGGTTGTCGAGCTCAATGACGAAGTTGCGTTTCGCAAGGCCTGCGAGGATCTCGCCGCAGATCGTGTTCGTTATGACGAGCTTTCCAGATCGGCGCTCGCTACTGCGCGCGGGTTCTACGTCGATGCCTATGCCCGGCGTCACGTGGAGATTTTCGAGGCGGCACTGAAGGACTACGACATCAAAGCTGCAACCAGGTGATTGCGCCCGCGAAGCAATTACATGAGCCGTTCCGCGCGGTACGAATCGGCGGTGTGCTTCGCGCCGGTGGCAAAGTCCCTCTGCGGGCGGAAGCCGAGGACCTTTCTGACCTTTTCGCCTGAAAAAGAGAAGCTCTTGCGAAAAAAATCGAGCCGACGGGTATGCAGGGGCGGCTGAATGCCAAGAGGTCGCAGGGTCTTCTCCAGAACGATGCTCGCCAGCAGGAACGGCGTCATCGGCGCGCGAAACCGTGGCAATGTCACACCGCAAGCCGATGCGATGCAGCGGCACATCTGCTCCGTTGTGAGTTTCTCTGAGCCCGGGGCGACGAACACTTCACCCACTGCTGCGGGATTTTCCGCGGCCAGCAAGAACACTTCGACGAGATCGTCGACGTGCACCGGTTGATGAATGTTCTTGCAAGGGCCGATAAGGAAGAACTTGCGTGCCTGGGTGGCGCGGAACAACTTCAATAACCTGCGGTCTCCGGGGCCGTATGTCTCGGAGATGCGAATGACCGTCACCGGCAGCTGATTGCCGTATTCGAGCACCAACCGTTCGCCCGCGAGCTTCGTAATTCCGTAGATGTTATCCGGTGCAGTGGGCGTCGATTCATCGATCTCGGAGACGGCAGGAATGCCATAGACGCCTATGGTGCTGCCGTGGACGAAACGCTTGACGCCGGCCTTCACGCTGGCGTCGAGCAATCGACGCGTACCCTCGACATTGACGTTCCAGAAGTGACTGTCCGGTACATTCATCTCGTGCTGCGCCGCAGCGAGATGGAAGACGACGTCGCAGCCCGTGACGTGGGCGACAAGCTCGTCGGCGCTGCTGAGATCCGCCATTTCTGTGCGGATACCGAGCGCCAGTAGTTCCCGCTGACGTCCGGCTTCGACCTCGTTATTCGCCTGGCCCAAGGCGAGCACGTCGAATCCGCGCTCGCGACACGCCCGGGCAAGGCGCGAGCCTATGAATCCCGTAGCACCGGTAATGACAACCTTCACGCGCCGCCTAATCTTCGATCAGGAAGCTGCGCAACTGCTCGCTTCGGCTCGGGTGGCGAAGCTTGCGGAGCGCCTTCGCCTCGATCTGCCGGATGCGCTCGCGCGTGACGTCGAACTGCTTGCCGACTTCCTCGAGCGTGTGGTCCGTCGAGAGGTCGATTCCGAAGCGCATGCGGAGCACTTTCGCCTCGCGCGGCGTGAGCTGCGAGAGCACGCCGTGCACGGTCTCGCGCAGCGACTCGACGGTCGCGGAATCGAGCGGGCTCTCGGCGGCCGCATCCTCGATGAAATCGCCGAGGTGCGAATCCTCGTCGTCGCCGATCGGCGTCTCCATCGAGATCGGCTCCTTGGCGATCTTGAGGACCTTGCGAACCTTATCCTCGGGCATTTCCATGCGGCCGGCGAGCTCGTCCGGCGTCGGCTCGCGGCCCATCTCCTGCAGCATCTGCCGCGAGATGCGGTTGAGCTTGTTGATAGTCTCGATCATGTGCACGGGAATGCGGATGGTGCGCGCCTGGTCGGCGATCGAGCGCGTGATTGCCTGGCGGATCCACCACGTCGCGTAGGTCGAGAATTTGTAGCCGCGTCGGTATTCGAACTTGTCGACCGCCTTCATGAGGCCGATGTTGCCCTCCTGGATCAGGTCCAGGAACTGCAGCCCGCGGTTGGTGTACTTCTTGGCGATCGAGATCACGAGGCGAAGGTTGGCCTCGACCATTTCCTTCTTCGCGCGCCGCGCCATCGCCTCGCCGGTTGCGATGTCGCGGTTCACGGCCTTCAGCTCCTGGATCGAGCGCGTGAGGCGCTTCTCCAGCGCGCGCAACTCCTGCTGGCGCTTCACGACCTCCTCGCGGAGCCTCCCGAGTGCGGCCGAGTGCTTGCGCTTTGCGCGCACGTGCTTGTCGATCCATCGCACGTTCGTCTCGTTCTTAGGAAACGTGCTGATGAAGTCCTTGCGCGGCATGCCGGCCTGGCGCACGCAGATCGTCATGATTTCGCGCTCGAGGCGGCGTACGTCGTCGACGTGGCTCCTGAGGTGCGTGACGAGGGCGTCGAACATTTTCGGCGCGAGCTTCAGTTCCATGAACTGCTCGGCGAGGCGCTTGCGCGCGCGCACGATCTTCGGCTCGCGCGCGCCGCGCGCGGTCGCGAGGCCCTTGGCCACGGTGTTGTAGAGGCGCTGGATCGTGGCGAAGCGGCGCGCCGTCTCCTCCGGGTCCGGGCCGGTGTCGATCGCTTCCTCTTCCTCCTCGGACTTGTCCTCGCTCTCCTCGTCGTCGAGCTCGGCATCCTCCTTGCGGACCACCGTCTTGGGGTTGTGCGGCTGGGCGATCTCGTCAGGCGCATTCGGGTCCAGGAAGCCGACGATGATGTCGGTCAGCCGGCCCTGTCCGGCCTTGACCGGTTCATAGGCCGCGAGCAGGTACTCGTAGGTCGGCGGGTAATAGGCGAGGGCGGTGCGCACCTGGTCGAGGCCTTCCTCGATGCGCTTCGCGATGCGGATTTCGCCCTCGCGGGTCAGCAGCTCGACCGTTCCCATTTCGCGCATGTACATGCGCACCGGGTCGGTCGTGCGCCCGAATTCGGAATCGGCGATGGCAAGCGCGGCGGCGGCTTCTTCGACGGCTTCCTCGTCCGGCGCCGAGGCATCGGTGAGCAGGAGCGCCTCGGCATCCGGCGCCTTCTCGTACACCGTGATGCCCATGTCGTTGATGGTGTTTACGATGTCTTCGATCTGCTCCGGATCGACGATCTCGGGCGGCAGGTGGTCGTTGACCTCGGCGTAGGTCAGGTAGCCCTGTTCCTTGCCGCGCGCAATGAGCAGCTTCAATTGCGACTGGCGGTCTTCAGGGATGACCGGAAGCTTTTTCTCGCTCAAGTGGGGGTTCCTCGGAGGGGGCGCTGCGGCTGCAAAACAGCCGAGCATTATACAGCCCGGACGGGGGTTCCATGAAGTCGCGGAATCCGGGGGGTCAGGTGGGCGGGCGCGGGCCCCGGGCACCCAGAAGTCCTTGAAATTCCTTCTTTTCCTCGTCCGTCAGGCGTCGCTCGCGATCGAGCTTGATGAGGTCATTGAGTCTTTTTTCGGGCCCAAGTTCCTTGCCGATTCGCTCGAGCAGGGTTGCCAGTTCCCGGCCGGCCGCCCTGGCATCGGCCACGAGCGATTCCTGGCCTGCGAGTTCGGCGAGCCGCGCGCCCTCCGGCCGGTCACGCCAGCGTTCGACGAATTGCGCGGTCGTGAGCTTTGGCTCAGCGCGCGCCGTGTCGAGCAGCTCGCGGAGCACCTGGAATCCCTTGTGGTCGCCCGAGAGCCAGGCGGGCGTCGCCGCGACTGCGCGCGCGGACGCCGGGTGATGCAGGAGCAGCATGATCGCCTGCGTGAGCACCGGCTGGCGCCCGGCCGATGGCGCGCCGCGGACGGCCCGCGACGGCCTGGCTCCGCGTGCCGCCGTCGTGCCGCGCGCGCGGCCCGGGCTCGCGCGCAGGAGATCGGCAAGGCGACCCGCCGGCATGCGGACCTCCTCGGCCAGCCGCTCCAGCAGGAGTTCGTGGTACACGCCCGCCGGCACGCGCGAGAGGAGGGGCCGCGCGAGCTCGGCGAGCCGCGCGCGTCCATCCACGCTGCCGAGATCGGTGCGCTGCACGAGCTGTGTCACCAGGAATTCGGAGATGGGTTGCGCCCCCTCGATTCGCGCCTCGAACGCGTCCGCGCCTTCCTCGCCGACCAGCGTGTCCGGATCATGTCCTTCGGGCAGGAACAGGAAGCGGAGCTGCCTTCCGTCGCGCGCGTGCTCGAGCGCATTCTCGAGCGCGCGCCAGGCGGCATTCCTGCCGGCCGGGTCGCCGTCGAAGCAGAACACGAGCTCGCTCGTCACCCGGAACAGCCTGTTGAGGTGCTCGGGCGTCGTCGCTGTCCCGAGTGTCGCGACGGAATAGGCGATGCCGGACTGCGCGAGCCGGACGACGTCGACATAGCCCTCGACGACCAGGAGCCGCTCGACCTTCCGCAGCGCCTGGCGGGCCTCGTAGAGCCCGTACAGCTCCCGGCCCTTGTGGAAGAGCGGCGTCTCGGGCGAATTGAGGTACTTCGGCTCGCCCTGGTCGAGGACTCGGCCGCCGAACGCGATCGGGCGGCCGCGGGGATCGCGGATCGGGAACATCACGCGGTCGCGGAAGCGGTCGTAGAAACCGGACTCGCCCTGGCCGCTTCGCTCGATGACGAGGCCGGCGTCGAGGAGCGTGCGCTCCCGTTCCGCATTGCCGCCGAAGCGCTTCAGCACCGCATCCCAGGCGTCGGGTGCGTAGCCGACCGCGAACTTCACGCAACTCTCGGTGGTGATGCCCCGGTCGGCGAGGTATTTCTTCGCGCGCGCGGACTCGCGCAGGGCGTCCCGGTAGAACTGCGTCACCTGCGCGAGCAGCTCGTAGAGGCCGTCGCCGGGGCGCGTGCGAGCCGCCCGGCCATCGTCCTCGCGCGGCACGTCGAGGCCGAGTCGCGATGCGAGCTCCTCGACCGCGTCCGGAAACGGCAGCTTGTCGTGCTCCATCAGGAAGCCGAGCGCCGTGCCGTGCGCGCCGCAGCCGAAGCAGTGATAGAACTGCTTGTCCGGGCTCACCCAGAACGACGGCGTCTTTTCATTGTGGAAAGGGCAGCAGGCCTTCCATTCGCGCCCCGCCTTCTTGAGCTGCACCCGGCCGCCGATCAACTCGACGATGTCGGTGCGCGCGATCAGGTCGTCGATGAATGTCTGGGGTATGCGGCCGGCCATGCGCCACCCTACCTCAGGCGCCCGCGTCCGGCAGGGAGCGGCCGGCCCGCCAGCCCTCGCGGCGGAGCCTTTCGATCAACGCAAGCGCATGGCTGCGGCCATCCTTGGAATGCAGCGGGAGCACGAGCACGTCGCCCTCACGCGCCCAGGCGAGCGCCTGTTGCACGGCGTGGTCTTCGTCGGACGCGTCCGCGATCCGCGCCTCGTCGACGCCCGCGCGGGCGAGCGCGCGGCGCAGTATCGCCGGCACTTCGCCCGTGCCGCGGCCGCGGAGATAGGATTCGAGCTCCTTCACGACCACGAGATCCGGTCGCGCCGCCGCCGCAACCGTGGCGAGCTGGTCGATGTCCGTGTCCTCGCGGTTGCCCGCCTGGCCGAGCAAGAGCGCCAGCCGGCCGCCGTTTCGCAGGTGCTGCGCGAAATCGACGAGTCCCGCGAGCGCCGTGGGATTGTGGGCGAAGTCGACGATCAGGTTGAGGCCGCCCAGCTCGTAGCGCATCAGCCTTCCCGCATTGTCGGCAGGGTCGGCACCGAAGCGGGCGAAAACCGCGGCAATCGTCGCAGGCTCGATCCGCAGCGCTCTTGCGGCGAGCGCCGCGGCCGCGAGGTTCGCCACGTTGAAGCGCGAGTGGCCGCCCGCGGTGAGCGGCAGGGCGTCGATCGCGCCGAGGTCGTGCTCCTGGCCGCGGTGCGCGAGCACGAGCCGTCCCCCCTGCACGCCAGCCGTCGCGCCGCCCGCCGCGCGGTGCCGTGCGAGTTGCGGTAACCGGGCATCGAGTGCGAACCAGCCGAGCGGCTTTCCGCACGCCTGCGCCTTGCGCGCGAGGAGGGCGTCGTCCGCGTTCACGACGAGGAGCCCGTCGGGGCCGAGGGCTCGCGCCACCGCGAGCTTGACGTCGGTGAGCGCATCGAGGTCGTGCACGCCGAATTCGCCGAAGTGGTCCGCGGCAATGCTGGTGATGACGGCGGCATCCGCGCGGGCGACCGCGAGGCCGCGCCGCAGGATGCCGCCGCGGGCGGTTTCGAGGATCGCGGCCTCGACGCGCGCATCGCGGAGCACGCGCCGCGCGCCGGCGGGGCCGGAGTAGTCCCCCGTCCCGAGCGCGTCGCCGGCGACGAAGACACCATCGGTGCAGCAGTAGCCGGTGGCGTGGCCGGCCGCTCTTGCGCAGGCCGCGAGGAGTCGCACGACCGTCGTCTTGCCATTCGTGCCGGTGACGAGCGCGGTCGGCACACCATGCAGCCGGTCCCATGGCACGTCATCGGCATCGGGAAGGTCGGCGGCCGGCCAGCTGTGGCTGCCGCGGCCCGCGCCGAGTGTCAGGACCTCGTCGTCGAAGAGGAATGTCAGGCCGCGCGCCGTGGCCGCTTCGAGCAGCCCGCGCAACCGTGGATTCGCCTCGCGCGCAGCGCGCTGGCGAAGCCGCAACAGGGCCCCCGGCTCGTCGAGCACCGGAGGCTCCGGTTCCTCCGGCTGTTCTACGGCGAGCGCGGCGATGAGGCTCGCGCTGCGCGCGGGCTCGCGCGCCGCGATCGCGGCGGCCAGCGCCCATTCGTTGACTTCGGTCGCGGTGAAGAGCTGGTCCGGTGGCGCGGCGATCGCGAGCGAAGCGCCGCCCTTGTGTGAGATCGCAAGCTCGGGCGCCGCGGGCCAGCGCAGTTCCTGGCGGGCGCGCCGCACGCGCCGGGTCCAGTCCTCGAGAACCACTGGATTCCGCTCGTCGGTCTCGAGCACGGCGCCGGGGCCGTCGAAGAACCGGTTGTGCCCGGTCAGCCGGCGTGAATCGGTGAACGGCGGTGAGTCCGTCTCACTCAGTCGGACGCCTCCGGCGCGTAGCGGATGCCGCGCTCGTCGCGGATCAGGCCTTCAAGCGAAAGCGGCGGCGCCTCCACGGCGGTTTCGACGACCGGCGTGACGACCGGCTCGACCGGGCGGGCGACCGCTGCCGTTGCGCCCTCCGGGCGGAAGTAGATGATCTGTTTCCAGGAGCGCACCAGCGCGTCCGAGAAGATCAGCAGCAAGTCGCCGGGCCGGCCCATGCGCAGCGCGGCATCCACGGCCTCCTGCTCGTCCGGGATCACCGAGATCGCGGATTGCGGCACGCCCGCGGCAAGCAGGGCCGTCGCCATGATGCGCGGGACCTCGTCCGGCGCGCGGTCGCGCAGGTTGTCGTCGCGACGGCAGATGTAGTGGTCGAAGCGGCCCGCGACCGCCTGCGCAATGGCGCGCAGGTCCTCGTCCCGCCGGTCCCCGGGCCCGGCAAGCAGGACGATGCGCCGGCCCGTGACGTCGAGCCGCCCGGCGAGGTCGGCGAGCATGCCCACGGCGTGCGCATTGTGGCCGTAGTCGAAGAGCACCTTGAACGGGTGCTCGTCATAGATGTTCATGCGGCCGGGGGCCTGGTAGAAGGTCGTGTCGAAGGTCCTGAGGCCCTGGCGGATCGCATCGAGCTTCACGCCGAGCGAGAAGGCCATCGATGCGGCGAACATCGCATTCTGGACGTTATGCGTCGCGCGGCCCTCGAGCGTCGCCGGGATCAGGTGTGTCCAGACGAGCGGGATGTGGCTGCCGCGGTCGTAGAGCGTGAGCATCTGCCCGTTGACGCCGGCCTCGAGCGCGCAGGCACGTCCGCCCGCGCGGATGTGCTCCCGCACCAGCGTGTGCTGCGGGTTCATCGTCACGTAGCAGATGTTCTCGGCGTCCGTGTGCGCGGACATCCGCAGCACCAGCGGATCGTCCGCATTCAGCACCGCGCAGCCGGTTGCGATCTCGACGACGACCCGCTTGACGTCGGCGAGCTGCTCGAGCGTGTCGATGCCCTTGAGGCCGAGATGGTCGGCCTGGACGTTCAGCACGGCGCCGACGTCGACCGCGGGCACGCCCATGCCGGCGCGGAGCAGGCCGCCGCGCGCGGTCTCGAGCACGGCCGCGTCGATGTGCGGATCGGAAAGCACCATGCGCGCCGAGACGGGCCCGGTCATGTCGCCGGTCACCGTCCTTTGCCCGTCGATGTAGACGCCGTCGGTCGTCGTGAGACCCGGCGTATAGCCCGACATCTTCAAAATGTGCGCGAGCATGCGCGCGGTCGTCGTCTTGCCGTTCGTGCCGGTGATCGCGGCGATCGGGACACGCGAGGGCGCGCCGGGCGGGAACAGCATGTCGATCACGGGGCCGGCGGCGTCGCGCGCCGTGCCCTCGGAAGGCGCCACGTGCATGCGAAAGCCAGGCGCCGCGTTGATCTCGCAGATCCCGCCGCCGATCTCGCGATAGGAAAGCGTGATGTCCTTCGACAGGAAATCGACGCCGCCGACGTCGAGGCCGATCGCCTTGACCGCGCGAACGGCCATGTCGCGGTTGTCCGGGTGGATCACGTCGGTCACGTCGGTTGCGGTGCCGCCGGTCGAGAGGTTCGCCGTCGATCGCAGGTAGACCACGCGGCCGGCCGCGGGGACGGATTCCGCCGTGAGCTCCGCGCGCGCGAGCATCATCTGCGCCTGGTGGTCGAGCTCGAGTCGGGTCAGCACCTTCTCGTGGCCGACGCCGCGGCGCGGGTCCTGGTTCACGATTTCGACGAGCTGCGTGACCGTGTGCTTGCCGTCGCCCACGACGTGGCCGGGCGTGCGGCGAGTCGCCGCAATGAGCTCGCCATTGACCACGAGCAGGCGGTGGTCATCGCCTTCGAGGAAAGACTCGACGATGACCGAGCGCGAGTGCTCGCGCGCTGTCGCAAATCCCCGCTCGACTTCCTCGTCGGTCATGAGGCGGATCGAGATGCCGCGACCGTGGTTGCCGTTGTAGGGCTTCGTCACGACGGGGTATCCGAGCCGGTTTGCGGCGCGGATGGCTTCGCGTTCGCCCTGCACGAGCTCCTGTCGCGGTACCGGCAATCCGAGCGCCCCGAGGATTCGGTTCGTCTCCTCCTTGTCGCTCGCAAGCTCGACGGAGATGTGTGGCGTGCGGCCGGTGACCGTCGCCTGGATGCGCTGCTGGTACTTGCCGTGGCCGAGCTGGATCAGCGACTGGTCGTTGAGCCGAAGCCACGGGATGCCGCGCTTCTCGGCGGCGTTCACAAGCGAAGCCGTCGAGGGCCCCAGCGCCCGGCGCTGCGCGAACTTGATGTACTCGTCGCGCGCTGCCGGCCAGTTCCAGCCCTCGGGCACGCTGCCGGCGGGCCGCAGCTTTTCCGGCAGCAGCGAGCAGAGCAGCCGCAGCGCGAGCTCGCCCGCGGCGACGCCTTCCTCGCGTTCCGCATACTCGTAGACGACCGAATAGAGGCCCGGCTTGTCGAGGCTGCGCGTCTTGCCGAAGGTGACGTCTTCGCCAGCGACGTTCTGCAGCTCGAGGGCGACGTGTTCGAGCACGTGGCCGAGCCAGGTGCCGTCGTCTTCGTTCATGCGCCGGATGAATCCGCCCGGCTCCTGGTAGGAACAGCCGTGCTCGGCGAGGCCGGGCAGGGCCTCGATCAGCCCGTCGACGAAACCCTTGCCGAGCTTGCCCGTCGGCCAGGCCTCGAGCACGCCGAGGTCGAGCTCGAGGCGGATGACTGGAAAGCGCGCGAAATGCGACGGGCCGACATAGATGGAGCGGTCGAGTATGCGCATGCTGGGCGGCCGATCCCTGTGGAGGAGTCGGAAAAACGATCATGGCATACGGCGGAGCACCGGCGTAGCCGGGGCGGTACCCGCCCGGGTGCCCGGTCCGCGGCGCCTATTGGGGCTGATTCCGGCCACCAAGTCGGCTCTAGGGGGCACTTACGCCATATATGTGAACTGCCTCAATGCGGCGTCTTACCACGATTTTATTCTGCGGTGGCAGTCCGGACGGAGTTGATCCATTGGCCAGTTCAGCGCCCAGTCCGCGACCCCCCATGGGGGCCGCGCCTAACGAAGCCTCGAACCCGCAGCCGACTTCTCCGGCCCGGGCCGCGATCGATGTCGCCGCCGTCACCCGGCGCGACGACTTCCTGCTCGAGTTCGGAGCCGCGCTGGGTGGCCAGGCCTCGGTGAACCCCGTCGATTCCGTGGCAGGGGCTTTGGAGGGATTGGGCGACATGACTCGCCCGCAGATCCTGGCGATCGACACGCGTGATCTCGGCGATGTTCGGGCCGAAGTCGAAGCCGCGCTCGCGCGCGCTCCGCATTTGTCGGTGCTGGTCTTCGTACCCGAAGGCACGGAAAAGGAAGCTGCCGCGTCGTTCAAGGGCTCGAGAATCTTCGCGATGCTGACGCTGCCCGTCGAGGTGCCCAAGACCGCGGCGGTGTTTGAGGGCGCCGTCGCGGAATGCAGGAAGAGGCTTGGAGCGATCCATTCCGCATCCGCGCCATCACGGAGCCGCGCCACTCCGGCGCCGGAGACCCGGCACAGCGCGCCGGTTCCGGAGCCCCTTACGCCCCCGCCCCCCACGGGTGGCGACGATGGCGCCGGCAGAGATCTGCGTCCGCTGATCGCGGGCGGAGTCGCGCTCGCTGTGGTAGCGGCGGCAGCGATCTGGTATCTGGTCGGGAACCACGAGTCAGCGCCGCCGGTCGAGGCGAATTCCCCGGCGATGGTACCCTCCACGGCTCCCGCCGATCTCCCGGCAATGGCCGCGGACACTTCGCTGCTGCAGGGCAATGTCGACGACTTGCTCGAAAAGGCCCGGCTTGCAATGCGCGAGCGCCGGTACGCCGAGCCGACGGGTGATAATGCACTTCTCTACTACCGCTCCGCATTGGGCGCCGAATCCGACAATGGCGAAGCCAAAGATGGGCTCGCGCGCGTCGCTTCGGTGTTGGCGGGGCGCTTCGATGAGGCCCTGGCGGCCAATCGGCACGATGAGGCGGCGACCGCGCTCAGGCAACTCAAGAACGCCACGCACGACGACGCTTACCTGTCCAAGTTTGAGCTTCGCCTGACCACGGCGCAGGTCTCGAAGGCCCTGGCGGACGACGACCCGGATCGTGCCGCGGCGCTCCTTCGCGCGGTGCAGATCGCGAACTCCGTTCCCGCAGCCCAGCTGACGAGGTGGAACGCCGAGATCACCCGTCTCCGGGAACAGTCCCGAAAGAAGCAAGAGGCCGAACAGCTGGCTCGCGAAACTGCCGCGGGGGCGCAGAAGGAAGCGCGGACTGCGCGTGCGGCTGCCGCAGCCGTGGCCGAGCAGCAGGCAAAGGTCGCCGGCGAGCAGCAGGCCCTGCAGGAAGAGTTGAAGGCAGAACAGGCTGCCAGGGCCGCACAGGAAGCTGCGAGCGCCAGAGAAGCGCAGGCTCAGGCGGACATGAGCGCCTTGCGGAGCCGGCTGAAGCAGAAGCGCTACGTCGCCCCGGAGTTTCCCAAGGATGCGCTGGCAAAAAACATTGGCGGCGTCGTGGCGGTGGCATTCACTGTGGACATCGAGGGCGCCACGCGCGACGTCCGGGTCGAGTCAGCCGACCCGCCGGAAGTGTTCGATCGCGCCGCAATCGCCGCGGTGAAGCGCTGGCGCTACGAACCCCCATTGCTCGACGGCGTGCCCACTGAAGTCCCTGTGCGCATGGCGATCCGCTTCGCGATTCCGAAATGAACGCAGTTTCCCCGGGAGCCTGTCTCAAATGAACTTGTCCCGCACTGAACGCAATCGCCAACTGATCGCAGCTGGAGTCGGCGCCTTGTTGCTCGTCGTGATGGGCGGCGTGCTGATCGCGGGCTTTCGGCTCTCCACGGAGATGAAGGCCAACATCGCCGCGCTCGAATCGGCCAGCGCGTTGCGCGGCTATCCGGGCCTCGTTGCCCAGCAGCTCACTTCGCTGCGAAATCGCCTCGAGTCGCGCGCCTACGCTGGCCAGGCCCTCGCGGACTTCAAGGGGACCGTCGAGCGTTTCGATGCCGAGTTGCGGGAACTCGCGACCGGCGGCTTCGGGCGTTCGGCGCAGCTCGACCAGGCAATGCTGCTGTGGCAGCAGCATGACCCGGTGATCAAGCCCGTCGTTGCGTTCCAGGGACAGCCCTACTTCGATTCCTACGAGACCGGCAGTACTTTGTCGACGAGTGGCCACGCGCACTACGGCGACGTCAAGCGCGCGCAGCTGTTTGCGCGGGAGAACAGCGCGCGACTGCAGACCGCGCTTTCCGCAGTTGCGACCCAGCTGCAGACCCGCGCCTCCACGCAGGCGAGCAGGCTGCGCCTGCTGCTGTCACTCGGTGTGCTTGCGGCGCTGGTGCTCGCCGTTGCCGCGGCATATCTGCAACTCAAGCGTGGCCGCAGTGAGCGCATGGCGCGCGAAGCCCAGGAGCAGACCCGGGACATCCTGAAGACCGTACGCGAAGGGTTTTTCCTGCTGGACGCCGACTATCGCATCGGGTCCGCCTGGTCCAGTGCTCTTGGCCGCATGTTCGGCCGGCAGGACTTCAGCGGCCTCAGTTTCGAGGAGCTGCTGAGCAATCGCGTGGCGCCGGCCACGCTCGCCACGGCGACCAAGTACATCAAGTTGCTGTGGGGCGACCGCGCGCACGAGAACCTGATGAAGAGCATTAACCCCCTGGCGCAGCTCGAGATCCAGATCGAGAACGCGCACGGCGGCCGCGATACCCGCTATCTGCAGTTCGATTTCCATCGCGTCATGGGCGAGAAGGGCGTGAAGCACGTGCTCTGCAGCGTGAGCGACATCACTGCGAACGTGAACCTGGGGCTCGAGCTCGCCGAGGCGCAGGAGAACGCCAGTCGGCAGGTCGACATGTTCCTGGGCGTCATGCACATGGACCCCGTGCAGCTCGTGGCGTTCCTCGACACGACGGACACGCGACTGCAGCATGTCAATTCAATCATGCGCGAGTCCGCGCGCATCGACGGGGAATTTCGCAAGAAGCTCCACGGCCTTCTCACCGAGCTGCACACCGTCAAGGGCGAAGCGTCGGCGGTGAACCTGCCGAGCGTCGCGCAGCGCGTGCATGCCATCGAAGACATGCTGAGCGACCTGAAGAACAAGGGCGAACTTTCAGGCAACGATTTCCTGCCGATGCTGCTCAAGCTCGACGAGCTGATTGCCCATTTGCGCAGCGTGCGCGATCTCGCGAACCGCATGTTCACGTTGCAGTGCAAGCAGGGCCCGGCGCCCGGGCAGGCGCCGCCTGCCGCGCCCCGTGCAACGAGCACCGGCGGTCAGGCGGTGGCGAATGAGCTTGCGAAGACGCTCAATTCGCTCGCGGAGCGCCTGGCAAGCGAGCACGGCAAGGACTTCAAGCTCGCGTTGCGCGGCCTGGCCGATGTGCCGCAGGCGTACCACGATCTCGTGAAGGACGTTCTGATCCAGATGCTGCGCAATGCGGCGGTTCATGGCATCGAGCCGGCGCCGGCGCGCGTCCGGGCCGCCAAGAGCGCCAGTGGGCTGATACGCTTCGACTTCGTTCGCGCGGGAACGTCCTATGAGCTGGTCTGCGAGGACGACGGCGCGGGTCTCAGGCCCGAGACGCTCAAGGCGGCCGCCGTCCAGAAGCGCTTCGTCACCGAGCAACAGGCAGCCGGACTCGACGGTCGGGCCATCCTGGGGCTGATCTTCAAGCCGGGTTTCTCGACACAGGACGAGGTCACGATGGATGCCGGACGCGGCGTCGGCATGGACGTCGTCGCCCGCAGCGTCAACTCGGTGGGGGGCACCATCGGCATTTCGACCAGGCCCGGAAAATTCACGCGCTTCAGGATCGTGCTGCCCGCATTCGAAGAATCCAGCACCGCGGTCGCCTGACCATGAATGCCACCGCCATTGGTACCCGGCAGCGGCGACGGCTGAAGCTCCTGATCGTCGACGACTCCAACATCATGCGCCGACGCATCGAACGCTCCCAGAAGTCCGATGAGCTCGAAGTGGTTGCCACGGCGGCAAATGGCGTCGAGGCCATCGAGGAGTTTCGCCGGTTGGATCCGGACGTCGTCACCATGGACATCACGATGCCGCGGATGGACGGCATCGAATGCATCGCGAAGCTGGTGGATTTGAAGCCCGCCGTGCGCATCCTGGTGATCTCCGCCCTGGCCGACAAGGCGACGGCGATCGAGGCCATGGAGAAGGGCGCGAACGGCTTTCTCAACAAGCCATTCACCGATCGGCAATTGAATGAAGCGATCGCCGAACTCGTGCAAGGCGCCTGACCATGCTGTTCGAGCAGGAGCTGAAGGTCTTCGTCGAGGGCACGACGAACTACTTCGAGGTGGCGGCGCTTCAGGCCGCCACCATTGGTTCCCCCTACCTCGTGACCAAGGGCATGCCGGCCGTGCACGACTACACGGGCGTGATCAAGATCGCCGGCAGGCGCGAAGGCGTGGTTTACTTCACCGCATCGCGCGCCATGCTGACAGTCCTGCTCATGAAGATGCAGGAAACCGACTTCAGCGACGCGACGATGAAGGATCTGGTAGGCGAAGTGGCCAATACGATCTCTGGTAATGCGCGGCGGGACTTCGGCCGGGAATTCGTAATTTCCGTGCCGAGCGTGATATCCGGGGACAAGCTGGAATTGCCGCTCTCCGCCGAGATGCGCCCGTTCGTGATTCCCATCAACTGGCGCAGCCACTCGGCCAAGCTGGTCGTCGCGCTCAAATAGGCGCGGTATCCGGGCGAGGGCAGGCCTACCCGCGAGGCTGGATCAGCGCGCTGGCAGCGGCCTGCCGCGTATGGAGGTTGAAGGTCGCGCCCGCGGTCAGCACGTGGACGACCAGCCCGAGGATGCAGATCGGCTGGCCCTCGGTCGCGGTGTCGACCGAGGAAAACGTGACCCTGGAAGCGTCGGCGACCGTGACGCCGCCGCTGCCTTCCACTTCGAGCGTCTCGTCCGCGCCGATGAAGGCGGCGGTGTCCTCGTCGAGCCCGAGGCCGACCGCAAACGGGTTGTAGGCCAGCGCCGTGATGAGACGGCCGAGCCGGTCGCGTTCGCGGAAGTGCTGGTCGATGATGAAGCGGTTCGTGAGGCCGAGGCCCGGCGCGAGCCGGACACTGCCCGCGATGGCGGTCGCGCCGTCGTCGCCGTACGCGATCATGTGCTCGGACAGGATGCTGGCGCCCGCGCTCGTCCCGCCGACCGTGACGCCGCGCGCATTCTGCGTGCGGATCAGCTTCGCGACCGGCGTGCCGCCGAGAAGTGTCGTGAGGCGCAGCTGGTTGCCGCCGGTGAAGAAGATGCCGCTCGCCTGCTGGAGGCGCGCGAGCCGGCCGGGCTCCTGGCAGTCGCGGCGCGTGTCGAAGTCCATCACGTCGACGCGGCTGGCGCCGAGCTCGCGGAACAGCTTCTCGTAGCGGTCGCCCGTCTCGTGCGAGCGGCTCGCGGTCGGGATCACGACGATGTCGGCGTCACTGCCGCCGGAGACGCTTACGAAGCGCGCGAGGATGCGCGGGTCGTTTTCCTTATTCTCGGCGCCGCCGATCGGGACGATGTGCCCGCGCCTCTCGCCTGCCGGGACCTGGCTTGGGCTCATCGTTCAGCCTCCGAGCGCGGCCTTGATGCGGGTCGACAGCACGCCCATGTCGGTGCGGCCCTGCACCTTCGGTTTCAGGATGCCCATGACCTTGCCCATGTCCTTCATGGTAGTGGCGCCGGTCGAGGCAATCGCGTCCTTGATGAGTGCGGCCAGTTCGGCGTCGCCGAGCTGCGCCGGCAGGTAGCCGGAGAGGAGCTCGATCTCCGCGGTCTCCTTGGCTACGAGGTCGGCGCGCTTGCCCGCCTCGAACTGGGTGACGGATTCGCGGCGCTGCTTGATCATCTTGTCGATGACCGCGAGCACCTGGGCGTCGTCCAGGGCGACGCGCTCGTCGACCTCGCGCTGCTTGATGCCGGCCTGGAGCATGCGGATGCAGGAGAGGCGGTCTTTCTCGCCCGCCCGCATCGCCGCTTTCATGTCTTCCGTGATGCGTGCCTTCAGGCTCATCCCGGAATCAGCGCGTGGCGCTGCGGCCCCCGTCGCGGGAGGCGCGCTTCAGGTGCCGCTTGATGGCGGCCGCCTTCTTGCGTTTCCGTTCCTGAGTGGGCTTCTCGTAGAATTCCCGGCGGCGAAGTTCAGTCAGGACGCCGGCCTTTTCGCAGGCGCGCTTGAAACGACGCAGGGCAGCGTCGAAATACTCGTTTTCGCGGATACGGACGCTCGGCATTCTTACCTCGACGCTCGCCAGAACCACCCCGGGCCAGCCGGGGAAAGGGCCCGGAATTGTAGTGACCTGCCCTCGGAAAATCAAAAGACTAGCCACATGGTAGTCCTCGGAATCGAAACCTCCTGCGACGAGACCGCGGTCGCCGTCTACGACGGCGTCAGGGGCCTGCTTGCGAACCGGGTTTTCAGCCAGGTCGAGCTTCACCGCCCGCATGGCGGGGTGGTGCCCGAGCTCGCTTCGCGCGATCACATCGAAAGGCTCCTGCCGATGATCGGCGAGGCGATGTCCGAAGCGGCCGTTGCACCGCAAGCCATTGAAGGCATTGCGTATACGGCGGGACCGGGCCTGATCGGCGCACTGCTGGTCGGCGCATCGGTGGCCCGTTCACTGGGCTATGCCTGGGGCGTGCCGGTCGTTGGGGTTCACCACCTGGAGGGGCACCTGCTCGCGCCGGCGCTCGAGCCGGAGGCGCCGGGATTCCCGTTTGTCGCGCTCCAGGTCTCTGGCGGGCACACGATGCTCGTCGAGGTAACCGGCGTCGGGCGTTACCGGGTGCTGGGCGAGACGCTGGACGATGCCGCCGGGGAAGCCTTCGACAAGACCGCAAAACTTCTCGGTCTTGGCTATCCGGGTGGGCCCGAGCTCGCCCGGCTCGCGGAAGGCGGCCGGGACGGACACTGGGAGTTTCCTCGGCCGATGCTCGACCGGCCGGGCCTCGATTTCAGTTTCAGCGGGTTGAAGACCGCGGTGGTCGTGGCGGTGCGCGGCAAGGAACTCGATGCACAATCGCGCGCCGACGTCGCGAGGGCCTTCGAAAGCGCGATGGTCGGGACGCTCGTCGCCAAGTCGTTGCGCGCACTCCGCCAGACCGGCATCCGGACGCTGGTGGTCGCGGGTGGCGTGGGCGCCAACCGGCGCCTGCGCGAGGAATTGACACAGGCCGTCGAGGCCGCCGGTGCGCGCGCCTTCTTTCCGCGCCCCGAATTCTGCACCGACAATGCGGCGATGATCGCGGTCGCGGGGCATCATCGGCTTGCGGCGGGCGAGCGCGAAGACCTGCCGGTCCAGGCCCGCGCCCGCTGGCCGCTCGACGAACTGCAACCGCCCGGCCAAACCGATGCAGTACGCTGATCGAAGCCGCGAAGGGGACGGACCCCTTCAGCGATGTGTTGAGCCAGATTTTGGGATATCAGGTGCTGAAGGGGTCCGTCCCCTCCGGGGTAATTGATGGACCATATCTTCATTACGGCACTGACCGCCGAAGCCGTCATCGGCATCTACGACTGGGAGCGCAACGTCAAGCAGCGCCTCGAAATCGACCTCGAGATGTGGATGGACCTGCGGGCCGCGTCGAAGAGCGACGCGATCGAGGACACGCTGAACTACAAGTCCGTCGCCAAGCGCGTCCTCGCCCTCGTCGAGGGCAGCAGCTATCGCCTGGTCGAGGCGCTCGCCGGCGAGATCGCCCGCGTCATCCTGGCGGAGTTCGAGGTGGAGCGCGTGCGGGTGGCGCTTCACAAGCCGGGCGCGATACGCCATTCGCGCGATGTCGGCGTCGTCATCGAGCGCGGGCGGAATGATTGAAGCCCGTCGTGGCTGACGCCTACGTCGCGGCCGGAAGCAACATTCGGCCGCGATCGAGCCTGAACCAGGCGCTCGCCCTGCTCGCGGGTGAGTTTCCGGGCCTGCGCGCGTCGCGCGCCTATTCAAATGCCGCGGTGGGATTCACGGGGAACGACTTCGTCAACCTCGTGGTCGCCTTTCCGACGGAGCTCGCGCCCGAGGCGCTGCTCGAGCGGCTCAAGGCGGTCGAGCGCGAATGCGGGCGCGAGCCGGGAGCCGCAAAATGGGGACCGAGGACGCTCGATCTCGACTTGCTGCTCCATGGGGACTTCGTCGGTCGCGTCGCGGGCCGGACTTTGCCGCATCCGGACCTGCTGACCCGCGCCTGGGTGCTCGGTCCGCTCGCGGAACTCGCGCCCGGCCTCGTTCACCCCGCGCAGCACCGCACATTCGCCGATTTGTGGCAGCGCTTCGACCGGGGCGCGCACCCGTTGACCCCGTTTGCGCTCGATGGCGTGGACCGGTGAGCGCCTCAGCGCTCTTCGCCGCCGATGAGGCGCCCTCCGTCGACGGCAAGCACTTCGCCCGTCACGAAGGGCGCGTCGCTCGCGAAGAAGAGCGCGGCCTTCGCGACGTCCTCCGGCGATCCCGCGCGCTTCAGCGCCGTGCGCGCGACGATGCGCCGGCGCAGGTCCTCGTCGACGCCGTTTTCCGGCCAGAGCACGGGACCGGGCGCGATCGCGTTGACCCGGATCTCAGGCCCGAGCTCGCGCGCGAGGGATCGGGTCAGCATGACGAGCGCCGCTTTCGCCGCGCAATAGACGGCATGGCGGCCGAGCGGGCGCAGCGCGTGGATGTCCGCGATGTTGAGGATGAGTCCCTCGCGCCTGCGCAGTTCCGGCGCGGACGCCTGGGAGAGGAAGAGCGGCGCGCGCAGGTTCGATCCGAGCAGGTCGTCGAACTGGTCCTGCGTGATGGCGCCGACGGGCGTCGGATAGAACGTCGATGCATTGTTGACGAGGACGTCGAGCCGGCCGAATTCGCGGATGACCGTCGCCGGCAGGGCTTCGCACGCGGCGGGGTCGGCGAGATCCGCGGGGAAAGCCCTGGCCGACCCCGTCCTCGACGAATTCATCCGGGCCACGAGCGCATCCGCTTCGTCGCGGGAATTTCGATAGTGGACGGCGAGCCGCGCGCCCGCGGCATGGAATGCCGTCGCGATCACGGCGCCGATGCGTCGCGCACTGCCCGTGACCAGCACGACCTTGTCTGCGAGCGGCAATGCGGATCGTGCGGACATGATTCGTTGCGGGATCTCGCGACCGGGTGGCGACGATATCACGGCACGCGGAGGCCGCGGTGCTGACCGAGCTGCCGCCGCTGTCTCCCGGCGAGGCAATCCTGGCCGAGCGGATGGCGCGACGTCTCCGCGGGCTGATCGAAGCGGAAGGCGGCTGGCTGCCGTTCTCGCGCTTCATGCAGGCCGCGCTCTACGAGCCCGGCCTCGGCTACTACATGACCGAGCGGCCGATCTTCGGCAGCGCGGGCGATTTCGCCACCGCTCCGGAATTGTCGCCGCTGTTCGGCGCCTGCCTCGCGAATGGGATCGCCGGCCTGCTGGAACAGACCGGCCGGGGCGACATCGTCGAGTTCGGAGCGGGCAGCGGTGCGATGGCCGTGGACCTCCTCGCCACGCTCGCGCGGCTCGATGCACTGCCGCGCCGATATCGCATCGTCGAGCCGAGCCCGGTGCTCGCAAGCCGGCAGCGCCTGCGGTTCGGGCGCGAAGCGGCCATGGCTTCATGCCGCGATCGCATCGAATGGCTGGATGAGCCGCCGCGCGAGGAGTGGCGGGGCGTTGCGATTGCCAACGAAGTCATCGACGCGCTGCCGGTCGATCGCTTCCGGATCGCCGCCGGCGGCTGCGAATCGGTCGGCGTCATCGCGACCCCGGACGGCTTTGGCTGGCGCGCGCGTCCCGCGCCCGCGGACCTCGCCGGCGCCGTGTCCCGGCTCCAGCAACGGCTGCCGTCACCGATGGCGGCGGGATTCGTCTCCGAATTGCGGCTTGGCATTGGCGAGTGGATTTCAGCCGCGACGCGGACGCTCGCAAAAGGCGCGCTCTTCGTGAGCGACTACGGACTGCCGCGCGCCCAGTACTACCACGCCTCCCGCGACGGCGGGACGCTCTGCGGCTTTCGTCGCCATCGGCGTGTGCAGGACGTGCTCGCGCATCCCGGCGCGCAGGACCTGACGGCCTGGGTCGACTTCTCAGCCCTGGCGGAGGAAGCAGAAGCAGCCGGACTCGCGGTCAGCGGCTTTTCGACGCAGGCGCACTATCTGCTGTCGACCGGCATCGAGCGCGAGCTTCCGCGGATCGTCGAGGATGCGACGGAGATCGACCGCGCGCGGCATCGCCAGGCGGCCGCGACCCTGCTGTTGCCCGGCGAGATGGGTGAGCGCTTCAAGGTGATGGCCCTGACCCGCGGCATTGACGATCCGGTCGCCGGCTTCGGTTTCCGGGACCTCGCGACCAGCCTGTAGGATGGCGACGGCAAAATCCGGGAGACAACGTGGATCCACTCCAAGCAATCATTCTCGCCCTCGTGCAGGGGCTTTCCGAATTCCTGCCCATCTCGAGTTCCGGCCACCTCGTCCTCGTGCCGCACCTCTTCGGATGGCAGGACCAGGGCCTCGCATTCGACGTTGCGGTGCACGTCGGGACGCTTTTCGCTGTCGTCGCCTACTTTCGTGAGCAACTCCTCGCGATGGCGCGCGCATTCTTCGGATCGCTCGCGGGCCGGGGCCTCACGCCGGACGCGCGCCTCGCCTGGTGCGTGCTGCTCGGCACCGTTCCGGTCGGCCTCGCGGGGCTCGCCTTCGGGGACTGGATCGAATCGGCCCTGCGCAATCCGCTGTTCGTCGCCGGCACGCTCTCGTTCTTCGGCCTCCTGATGTGGATTGCGGACCGGTTCGGCCGGCGCGAACGCGATGAATACTCGGTGGGCTGGCGTGACGCGATCCTGATCGGCTGCGCGCAGGCGCTCGCGCTGATGCCCGGGACCTCGCGCTCGGGCGTCACGATGACGATGGCGCGCACGCTGGGCCTCACGCGCGAAGCCGCCGCCCGGTTCTCCTTCCTGCTCGCGGTGCCGGGGATCGGCATGGCAGGTGTCTACGAAATGCTGCAGGTGCTGCGCGCGCCGGGAGATGGCGTCGACTGGCCGATGATGGGGCTCGGCGTGCTCGTCGCCGCCGTCTCCGGCTACCTCTGCATTCACTGGCTGCTGAAGGTGATCGGCCGGATCGGGCTCGCGCCCTTTGCGATCTACCGGTTCGCGGTCGCGGGACTCATCCTGCTCCTGTTCGCCTGACCGGATCGCCTTTGATCACCGCGAGCCGGCGGCGCCGGAGCAGGTTGCCGATCTGTTCGCCGGAAAGGCCCTCGCGGTCGGCGCCCGACAGCGTGACGGCGAGGGCGAGTTCCTGTGCTTTCCGCAGGAGAGCCGCCTGCGGATAGGGACGCTGCGCGAATCCGCCGCGACCGCGGTAATCGGCCTCGAAGGCGAGCAGCAGCTCGCGGAAGCGCTCGGGACGCCGGAATGCATCGCAGGTTTCGAGGAGGTCGAGCACGGTGCGCGGCCGCAGTTCCTCCGCCCGGTGCGCGATTCCGTGCCAGCGGGCGGCGAGGACCGCGAGTTCGCGGTACTCGACCGGCACGCGCAACCGTTCCGACAGCTCGTGCACCAGCCGCACGCCGGTCTCTTCGTGGCCGACGTGGCGAGGCCACTTAGAGCGCGGCGTGCGTCCCTTGCCGAGGTCGTGCATCAGGGCCGCAAACCGGACCCGGGGCTCGGGCGTGAGCGCCGCGGCGGCGTTCAGCACGAGCTCGATGTGCAGGCCGGTGTCGATTTCAGGGTGCCATTTCTCCGGCTGCGGGACGCCATAGAGCGCGTCGAGCTCGGGGAATATCCGCGCGAGCGCGCCGCAATCGCGCAGCGTCCGCAGCCAGGCCGCGGGCGCTGCTTCCGCGAGTGCGCGGTCGGTTTCCTGCCAGACGCGCTCGGCGACGAGCGCGTCGGCTTCTCCCGCCGAGACCATCGCGCGCATTCGCGCGACCGTTTCCGTCGCAACCGTGAATCCGAGCGGCTGGAACCGGGCCATGAACCGGGCCACGCGCAGGATGCGGACCGGATCCTCGTTGAAGGCGTCGGATACGTGGCGAAGCCGCCGCGCTTCCAGGTCGGCGCGGCCGCCGTGCGGATCGACCAGCGTGCCGTCGGCGTCGCGCGCCATGGCATTGATGGTGAGGTCGCGCCGTCTGAGGTCGTCTTCTAGCGTAACGTCCGGCGAATAGCGGAGCTCGAACCCGCGATAGCCGGGGCCGGTCTTGCGTTCCGTGCGCGCGAGCGCGTGCTCCTCGCCGGTTTCGGGGTGCAGGAACACCGGAAAGTCACGGCCCACCTGCCGGAAGCCGGCATCGGCCATCTGTTCCGGCGTTGCGCCGACGACGACCCAGTCGCGCTCGCGCACCGGCCGGCCGAGCAACTCGTCGCGAATCGCGCCGCCGACCAGATAGACTTTCATCGCATCATGTTACGCGATTCGCCGGGATTTCCGGTCCGTCCGCTCCTTGCCGCCACCGCCTGCCTCGCGTTGTCCGGCTGCTATTACACGCAGCTCGCCGCGGGCCAGCTCGAGGTCAACCGCCGGCGCGAGCCGATCGAGGAGGTGATCGCGAGACCGGATACCGATGCGACACTTCGCGGACGGCTCGAGCTCGCGGCGCGCGCGCGCGATTTCGCAATGTCGGAGCTCGGGCTGCCGGACAATGGCAGCTACCGGACATTTGCCGATCTCGGCCGCCGCTATGCGACCTGGAACGTGTTCGCCGCGCCGGAATTCTCGGTCGAGCCGAAGCGCTGGTGCTTTCCGGTGGCCGGCTGCGTGAGCTATCGCGGGTATTTCGAGGAGAAGGACGCCACGCGCGAAGCGGGGCAGCTCCGTGAGCGGGGCTTCGACGTCCATGTCGGCCCGTCGATTGCCTATTCGACGCTCGGGCACCTGCGCGATCCCGTGCTGAGCACGATGCTCGGCTATGGCGATGCGGAACTTGCGGCCTTCATCTTTCACGAGCTCGCCCACCAGGCCGTGTACGCCCAGGATGACAGCGACTTCAACGAGGCCTTCGCGAGCGTCGTCGAGGCCGAGGGGCTTCGCCGTTGGCTGGAGCGGGAAGGGCGCCCGGGCGAACTCGAGAAATTCCTGGCGCTGCGCACGCGGCAGCGGGAGGCAGCCGCGCTCATGGTGGCGAGCCGCGACCGGCTGGCCGCGCTCTACCGGGGCGACCTGCCGCCCGGGCCGATGCGCGAAGCCAAGGACGCCGAATTGACCCGGCTTCGCGAGGCGCTCTCCGCAGGCGGTTACGGGACTGGCGGCGAGTTCAACAACGCGCGACTCGTCGCGGTCGCGACCTACGAGCGCTGCGTTCCCGCGCTCCGCGCCGAGCTAGACCGTGTCGGCGGCGACCTGCCGGCCTTCTATTCGGCGATGGCGCGGCTCGCCCGGGACTCCGCCGCCCGCGCAGAGATCTGTCCACCGCCCTGATCAGGTCAGGTATCCGGGAAGGATTGCGCCCAGCGGCTGGGGTTGAATGCCGAGCCGGGCGAGGCCGTTGACCTTGCAGACGCTGTCGACGAGCAGTGAACGGTAGTTGTCGGTCGAGAAGGGCTTGCCGGGCACGAAATCGCAGATCGCCGCCTGCAGGCGCGCTGCCAGGTCCGGAATGCCGACGACGAGCCTCGCGATGCCGAGTTCATCGCGCACGCGGCAGACGATCTCCCGGAGCGTGAGGCGTTCCGGCCCGCAGAGCTCATAGCACTCGCCCCCGGTGGCATCGTCCGCCAGCGCGCGCTGGATTGCGGCGACGACGTCGCCGACCCAGACCGGCGCGAAGGTCGCGCCGGGCCTCGCCAGGGGCAGGCCGACCGGGATCGCGCGCAGGAGGCGCGCAAAGCGGTTCGCGAAATCGTCGCGGGGCCCGAAGATGACCGACGGCTGGAAAATCGTCCAGCGCAGGTCGGGGCCGGACTCCTCACGGAGTATCCGCTCGCCACGGCCCTTGCTGCGCAGGTAATGGCTCGGTCCGCCGTCGGCATCGGCATTGAGCGCGCTGACGTGGATCAGCCGGTCGACGCGCAGCCTGCGGCAGGCTTCCACGACCTTGCGCACGAGGTCGGCATGCACGCGGACGAATCCGCTGCCGCTGCGCCCGGTCTCGTTGAGGATGCCGACGAGGTTGATGACCGCCTGCTGCCCCGCGCAAAGCGAGGCGAGCACGGCGGGATCGTGGATGTCGGCCGCGACCAGCCGGAGCGCGGGGATCGGGGAGAGGTGACGCGCCCGGGCGGGATTCCGTGTCGGAACGGTAATTCGCCAGCCATCGCGTGCGAGCGCGGCCGACAGGTGAGTACCGATGAAGCCGGAGCCGCCCAGCACGCAGATCGATCGCGCTGCCATGGTCAATTATAGGTCCAGGTATTCTCTGGCGCGGACTGCGCAGCGGGCGGGGACCCTCGCTCGCTCATTCGCGCGCGCAGGCGGCGGGCGGGTCCCCGAGCGAGCGAATGTCCGTTCTTCTGAGCGAGCGAGGGTCCCCGCCCGCCGCCTGCCCGCGCGGAACGGTTACCGCAACGGGAGCAGGAGGACCTGGTTCCCGCGACGCAGCTGGACCAGCATCGAGTCCTGGCCCTTCGCCGCCTCGCGAAGCTGGGCCAGCGTGCTGATGCGCACGCGGTTCACGGCGATGATCCGGTCGTCCGTGAGCAGACCGGCCATTGCGGCGGGACTGCCCGGCTGGACGGACCGGACACGGACCCCGCCGGCCGAGTCCTCCGAGGCTTCGATCAGCTCGGCGCCGGCGAGCGAGCGGTGGATGGCCGAGGCATCCTGCAACTGGGCGGGCTCGCGCAGCACCGCCGTGACCGTCCGGAGCTTGGCTTCGCGCAGGAGGCCGATCTCGACGGATTCCCCGACCTTGAGCATGCCGATCGTATTGCGCAGCTCGGCGTTCGACTTGATGGGCTGGCCGCGCACCGACGTGATGACGTCGCCGGCCTCGATGCCCGCCCGGGCTGCCGCCGAGCCCTCGGCGACCTGCGAAACCAGCGCCCCCTGGGCGTTTTCCTCGAGGCCGAGGCTCTTGCGGAATTCCGGTGACAGGGAAAGCGTCGTCACTCCGAGCTGGCCCCGGTTGACCTGCCCGGACTCGATGAGCTGCTCCATGATCGAGCGGACCATGTTCGAGGGAATCGCAAAGCCGATCCCGATGTTGCCGCCGCTCTGGGAGAGGATCACGGAATTGATGCCGACCAGGTCGCCGTCGAGGCCGACGAGGGCGCCGCCCGAATTGCCGGGATTGATCGCCGCGTCGGTCTGGATGAAGTCCTCGAGCCCGTCGCGGCTGATGCCGGTGCGGCCTAGCGCGCTCACGATGCCCGAAGTCACGGTGTGCTGCAGGCCGAAGGGGTTTCCGATGGCGATGACGAAGTCGCCGACCTGGAGCTTGGACGAGTCCGCGAGCCTGATCTCGGCCGGAAGCTGCGCATCCTTGACGCGGAGCACGGCGACATCCGAGCGCTCGTCCGTGCCCACGACTTCCGCCTTGAGCTCGAGATCGTCGACCAGCGTGACGGTGATTTCACTGGCGTTCTGCACGACGTGCGCGTTCGTGACGATGTAGCCGTTGCGCGCGTCGACGATGACGCCGGAACCGGCGCTCCGGAATTCGCGGTCGCGCTGCTGCGCGTCCGGGGGGAGCCCGAAGAAACGCCGGAAGCCCGGGTCGTCGAAGAAGGGATTGCGGGGCGCGGCCACCGTGCCGCGCACGCCGATGTTGACGACCGCGGGAGACACGCGCTTGATCACGGGCGCGAAGCTCGGCTGGGTGTTCTGGGCCTCCGAAGCGCCGCAGAGGGCGAGCGCGGCGAAAGCCAGGGCTGCCGCGAGAGACTTTCTCATGGGGTCAAACCTCGGTGGGGCGCGATCTCTGACCGGGCCCCGTTGTCACAAGTTCCGGCGTTCGCGAACGGCCTATTTTCCCGCGTGCGAGCGCGGGCGTGAACAAACTGTGCGTATTTTGTGGGATTTTTCTGCATACAACATGTTGTACTGCGCGGAAATGCCGCCTGACCCGCCCGGGCCGGCCGACCCTGTCCGAAACAGCCTGAAGTGACAATCATAACTATTTGAAATTAAAGCACGTTTCTCAGCCGATTTTTTCCATAAGGAAATCCTTGACACCATCGGCTGACGGAAATATTTTCGCAACCCTGACACAAGATCTTGTGGTCGCCGGTCGAAGGGGCGGGTAAGGCCGGCAGAGCGTCAGGGAGCCAAGTGGAATCGAACGCAGGCGGCGCAGGGATGCGCATGCCCGGGTGAGATTTCTCTGGCGAAATGTCGAGGCGGCCGGATTTGAGGGGAGCACCAGGAGAAAATGAGCACAGCGGTCAGGATCGAGCACAAAGACGTCGAAGAAATTCCATTCCAGGAGGCGTCGCTCGACATATGGGACCGGAAGTACCGGTTGACCGCCAAGGACGGCACGCCGATCGACGGCACGATGGACGATACGCTCAAGCGCGTCGCGACGACGCTCGCGGACGTCGAGGACGCCGCGCAGCGTGAGGCGCTGTACGAGCGTTTCCTCTGGGCGCTGCGCAAGGGCGCGATTCCCGCCGGCCGGATCATGTCGAACGCGGGGGCGCTCGCGCACAAGCCCGCGACCTCGACCATCAACTGCACGGTTTCCGGGACGATCCACGACTCGATGGACGACATCCTGAACAAGGTGCACGAGGCCGGGCTCACGCTGAAGGCGGGTTGCGGCATCGGCTATGAGTTTTCCACGCTCCGGCCGCGCGGCGCCTATGTCGCCGGCGCCGGCGCGCACACCTCCGGCCCGATGTCATTCATGGACATCTACGACCGCATGTGTTTCACGGTGTCGTCGGCGGGCGGCCGGCGCGGCGCGCAGATGGGCACGTTCGACGTCGGCCATCCCGACGTCGTCGACTTCGTGCGCGCCAAGCGCGAGAACGGGCGCCTCAGGCAGTTCAACCTCTCGCTGCTCGTGACCGACGAGTTCATCGAGGCGGTTCGCGCGGACAGCGACTGGAAACTCGCGTTTCCGCTGCCCGTGCGTGAGTACGACGCCGCCCGGCACGACCTTCACGACCCGACCGCTTTCGTCTGGCGCGAATGGCCGGAAGGCGAGGGCTACGTCGCGAACGAGGACGGGCTCGTTGCCTGCCGGATCTTCAAGATCCTGCCGGCCCGGCGGCTCTGGGACGTGATCATGGCGTCCACTTACGATTTCGCCGAGCCGGGCTTCGTGCTGATCGACCGCGTGAACGAGATGAACAACAACTGGTGGTGCGAGAACATCCGCGCCACCAACCCCTGCGGCGAGCAGCCGCTGCCGCCCTACGGCTCCTGCCTGCTCGGCTCCGTGAACCTGACGCGCTTCGTGAAGCGCCCGTTCACGGAGGAGGCGAGCTTCGACTGGGCGGAGTACCGCGAGGTCGTGCGCGTCTTCACGCGAATGCTCGACAACGTCGTCGAGATCAACGGCCTGCCGCTCGGCCGCCAGCGCGACGAGATCGTCCGGAAGCGCCGCCACGGCATGGGCTTCCTGGGCCTCGGCTCGACCATCACCATGCTCGGCATGCGCTATGGCTCGACGGAATCGGTGGCGTTCACCGACAACGTCGCGCGCGAGATGGCGATCGCGGGCTGGGAGGCCGGGCTCGAGCTCGCGCGCGAGAAGGGACCGGCGCCGATCATGAACGAGGAGTTCACGGTTACCCGCGCGATGCTCCGCAAGCGCCCCGAGATGGCGCGCGACGGCTGGAAGGTCGGCGATCGCGTGCCGGGCCGCGTGCTGCACGCGCGCTACAGCCGCTACATGCGCCGGCTTGCCGAGGTGGCGCCCGAGCTCGTGAAGGAGATCGAGTCCGTCGGGGCGCGCTTCACGCACCACAGCTCTATCGCGCCGACCGGCACGATTTCGCTCTCGCTCGCGAACAATGCGTCGAACGGCATCGAGCCGTCGTTCGCGCATCATTACTTCCGCAACGTGATCCGCGAGGGAAGGAAGACGAAGGAGCGCGTGGACGTCTACTCGTTCGAGCTCCTCGCCTATCGCGAGCTGGTCAATCCCCGCGCCATGCCGGGCTCGACGAACGCGGCGGAGATGCTCCCCGACTACTTCATGACGGCCGACAGCATCGGGCCGCGCGAGCACGTCGAGATCCAGGCGGCTGCGCAGAGATGGGTGGATTCGTCGATTTCGAAGACGGCGAACGTGCCGACCGATTTCCGCTACGAGGATTTCAAGGACATCTACCTCTACGCGCACGAGAAGGGCCTCAAGGGCTGCACGACCTTCCGGTTCAACCCGGAGGCCTTCCAGGGCGTGCTGGTCAAGGAGGACGACCTCAAGAACACGACCTATGTGTTCACGCTCGAGGACGGCAGCGAGGTCGAGGCCCGCGGCGACGAGGAGATCGAGTACGACGGCGAGATCCATACCGCCGCCAACCTGTTTGACGCGCTCAAGGAAGGCTACTACGGCCGTTTCTGAGCGGACGAGGTGAAGAGATGAGCCGAATCAAGTTCGAAAAGAAGATCGTGAAGTACCGGGTCCAGAAGCCCGAGGCGGAGAAGCCCGTCGCGCAGGCGCGCGAGGGCAAGATGCGCAAGGACGGCGGCGGCAAGGTCGTCTGGATGCACGAGAAGCTCGAGCGTCCGGAAGTGCTGATCGGCTCGACCTACAAGATCAAGACGCCGGTCTCCGACCACGCGATGTACCTGACGATCAACGACATCATGCTGAACGAAGGCACGGAGCACGAGCACCGGCGCCCGTTCGAGATCTTCATCAACTCCAAGAACCTCGACCACTTCCAGTGGATCGTCGCGCTGACCCGCATCATCTCGGCGGTGTTCAGGAAAGGCGGCGACGTCGCCTTCCTGACCGAGGAGCTGAAGGCCGTGTTCGACCCGCGCGGCGGCTACTGGCAGCCGGGCGGCAAGTTCATGCCGTCCATCGTCGCGGAGATCGGCTACGTGGTCGAGCGCCACCTGCAGACGATCGGCCTCATGCAGAAGCCGGGCATGGACGACTCGCAGAGGCTCCTGGTCGAATCGAAGCGCAAGGAGTGGGAGCAGCGCAATCGCCAGCAGGACGCCTTCGCGCAATCGAGCTATCCCGAGGGAGCCCAGCTCTGCGTCAAGTGCAATACCGCGGCGGTCGTCATGATGGATGGCTGCATGACCTGCCTCGCCTGCGGCGAGTCGAAGTGCGGCTGACGGGCCGGAACCGTTTTCATCACGCGCCAGCCGGGTCCCCGCCCGGCGGCCCCTGACAAGGGGCTGCGCGTGACCTCCCAGGCGGCCTTCGGGCCGCCTTTTTTCCCGACGGTGCCGGCATGCATGGAAAATTTCGGCGCGCAGTGACATGTTCGGCAGCATGACCCGGCACCTGATCATTCTCGTCATCGCGGCGGCGGCCGCGGTCGCCTGCGGAACCCAGCGTCTCTATGACGGCGAGCCGCTCGGAAAGCACGAGCGGGCGGTCGTGCGCGCCGATCCCGCCGTGACCGCGGGCCTGCCGGTGCAGGTGCGCCTTCGCAGGGTCGATGACCGCGAAGTGTCGGTGTCGTCGCGCTCGGTCGCGCTTGCCCCGGGCGAGCACGAGTTCCTGGTCGATTGCCGGGTGGAGGAGAGCGGCTCGGTGCGCCGCTTCGTCGTGCGCGCCGAGGTGGCGGCCGGCGGTCGCTACCGCTTCGTCGCGAATGCCTCGGCGCGAAACTGTGAAGCGGTCGAATTGATCGAAGGCTGAACGTCCAGAGCCGGCGCGTCGCGTTATAATCGTTCGCGACATGTACCGCAAGTTGTTGATTCCGATGCTGGTCGCGATCCTGGCGGTGGCCACTGCTGGCGCCGATTCGATGACCGGGCTCGCCGGTCCCGCCGGCATGCTGCAGCCCGTCGACCGGGTGATCGTCCACAAGTCCGGCCGCAAGATGGAGCTCTTCCGCGAGGGCCAGGTCGTCGCGAACTACCGGATTTCGCTCGGGCTCTCGCCCTCCGGCCAGAAGCAGCGGGAGGGCGATTTCCGCACGCCCGAGGGCAGCTATCGCCTCACGCGCCGCAATGCCAAGAGTGATTTCTTCCTGGCGGTCCAGGTTTCCTATCCCGAAGCCGCCGACCTCGCGCTCGCCCGACGGAACGGCTGGGCTCCCGGCGGCGCGATCATGGTCCACGGCCTGCCGAACTTCCTGAAGTACCCGCGCGATCGCTACCTCAGCACCGACTGGACCGACGGATGCATCGCCCTCTCGAACGAGGACATGCTCGATTTCTGGCTGCTGACCGACGAGGGGACGCCGATCGAGATCCGCCCGTGAGCGGGGCCCCGGGCCTCGACCTCTCCGCCGTGGTGCATGCCCGGGTATCGCCGAAAGGCGTGCTCGACAACCTCTCCCAGCAGGAAGTGGACAAGCTGCTCGACCGCGGCCAGGGCGGCCTCTACCCGCTGTTCCGCCGTTGTGCGCTCGCGGTGCTCAACTCCGGCACGCTGATCGACGACGCTCGCCTGATCTTCGAGGCGTACAAGGATTTCGAGCTGCGCATCGTGCGCGAGCCCTGGGGCATCAAGCTCGAGATGCACCATGCGCCGGGAAGCGCATTCGTGGACGGCGAGATGATCAGGGGCGTCAAAGAGCACCTCTTCGCCGTGCTCCGCGACATCGTCTACACGCACAACGAGATCGTCGCGCGCTTCGACCTCAACGACGCCGCAAGCGTCACGAACGCGATCTTCTGCATCCTACGCAACGCCCGCGCGCTCGAATACAAGGGCCGGCCGGACCTCGTCGTCTGCTGGGGCGGCCATTCGATCCCGCGCGAGGAATACGACTACACGAAGCAGGTCGGCTACGAGCTCGGGCTCCGGGGACTCTCGGTCTGCACGGGCTGCGGTCCCGGCGCGATGAAGGGGCCGATGAAGGGCGCAACCATCGGGCATTCGAAGCAGCGCATCCGCGACGGCCGCTACGTCGGCGTGACCGAGCCCGGGATCATCGCCGCCGAGCCGCCGAACCCGATCGTCAACCAGCTCGTGATCATGCCGGACATCGAGAAGCGGCTCGAGGCGTTCGTGCGGCTTTGCCACGGCATCATCGTCTTTCCCGGCGGCGCCGGCACGGCCGAGGAAATCCTGTACCTGCTCGGCATCCTGCTCGATCCGGCGAATGCGAACCAGCAGCTGCCGCTGGTGTTCACCGGGCCGCGCGAGAGCGCGGGGTATTTCCGGCAGCTCGACCATTTCATCGGTACGACGCTCGGCGCGGAGGCGCAGCAGCGCTACCGCATCATCGTCGACGACCCGCCGGAGGTCGCGCGCGAGATGCAGCGCGGCTTCGATGCCGTGCGGCGCTCGCGGCGGCGCGCGGGCGATGCCTACAACTTCAACTGGCTGCTGAAGATACCGCGCGCATTCCAGCAGCCGTTTGAGGTGACCCATGCCTCGATGGCGGCGCTCGAGCTGTCCCTGGACCAGCCGTTGCACGAGCGCGCCGCAAACCTGCGTCGCGCGTTCTCCGGGATCGTCGCCGGGAACGTCAAGGAGCACGGCATCCGGCTGATCGAGGAAAAGGGCCCCTTCGAGATCCACGCCGCGCCCGAGATCGCGAAGCCGCTCGATGAGCTCCTGCGCGGCTTCGTGGCGGAAAGGCGTATGAAGCTGGTCGGCGAATACCGCCCGAGCTACCGCATCGTCTGATAACCCGCGGATTCCGGGCCGATGCCCCGGGACCTGTGATGCAGTTCCTGTTTAGGCCGCTCCCCCCCGCGTAACTTGCGGGTCATGAAGCCTTTTCAGGTCTCGTTCCCGTGAGTGACATCAAGGTCACCCCTGCCGACGCGCGCGATCGCGCCGGCGCGGAAGCTGCGCCGCGGCTGCCGCGGCGCACGTCCGTGAGCCGTCACGGGGCGATTTCGCGCGAGCTCACGAAGTACTCGAACTACAAGGTCTGGGCCGACAAGGTGCGCGGCGCCTTCGCGGCCGACGCCGACGGCCTCGGGGTCAATGGCACGAACCCGTCGCGCCGTTCGACCGACCGCTGACCCGGCGCGCGGGACAACTCGTGGAAAGAATCGCCCAGCTGTTTGACGAACTCGAGGACCTCGTGAGCCTCCTGCGCCAGCAGCTCGGCCTCTGGCCCGCCGACTGATGCACGGCAACGAGTGAAGGCAAGAGGGGGACTGTCCCCTTTGACGTCCCGCCTTCGCTGACCCTCGGGAAACCCTATCGTCAAAGGGGACTGTCCCCTCCGGGAACCGAGCGAACTGTCCCCTCCGGCAAGATTCGCTGCTATCTTTGCCCCATGGCAACCAAGCCCCCCGACGCCGAACTGCGGGCGCGACTGACGCCCGAACAGTACCGCGTCACCCAGGAACTGGGGACCGAGCGCGCGTTCACCGGCGAGCACTACCACAACACCCGGACCGGCATGTATCTCTGCGTCGTCTGCGGCAAGGACCTGTTCTCGTCCGCCGCGAAGTACGACTCGGGATCCGGCTGGCCGTCGTTCTGGCAGCCCGCCGCGCCGGCAAGCATCGCCGAGATCGGCGATCGATCGCACGGCATGAGCCGCACCGAAGTGCGCTGCGCGAACTGCGGAGCCCACCTCGGCCACGTCTTCGAGGATGGCCCGCAACCCACGGGCCAGCGCTTCTGCATCAACTCCGCCGCGCTCGATTTCAAGCCCGGATCCGGCTCCTGATGTCGCGCCTGCGCGCCATGTCCGTCGTCATCGCGGCCGCGGCACTTGCCGGTTCCGCGATGGCGCAATCGCCGCCGCCATCGCCGCAACCCGCATTCCCCGCCGCGGAAGCGGCCCTGCTCGTGACCGACCTGGTGAAGGGAATCGGCGACGAGGCGCTGCCGGGGATGGTGGTGATCGTGCATTACACGGGCTGGCTGTACGATGAATCGGCGGCCGATTTCCGCGGCCGCGAGTTCGACAGCTCGCGCAAGCGCGGCCAGCCATTCTCGTTTCCGCTGGGCGGCGGCCGCGTGATCCGCGGCTGGGACGACGGCATCCCGGGCATGAAAGTCGGCGGCGTCCGGCGCCTTGTGATTCCCCCCGGGCTCGCCTACGGCAACCGCAGCGTCGGAAACGGCGCAATCCCCCCGGGATCGACATTGATGTTCGAGGTCGAACTGCTCGCGGTCGAAACCGTGAGCCTCTATCCCCAGCCATAAAGACTCACCGAGGTCCCGATGCAGATTGCCCTACGTCTCGCGGCAGTCGCCGCGCTGTTCCATGCGGGCGCCGCGTCCGCCGCGACGCTGATCCATGCCGGCCGCCTGATCGACGGCGTGGCGAATGCGCCCCGCGAGCGCGTGACGGTGGTGGTCGACGGCGACCGGATCCGCTCGGTCGAGCCGGGCTTTGCGGCCGGGACCGGCTCGGACGAGGTGATCGACCTGTCCGCTGCCACCGTGCTGCCGGGGTTCATGGACATGCACGTGCACCTGACGTCGGAGCAGAGCCGCCGCAGCGAGCTCGATGCCGTCAAGAAGACCGAGGCCGATCGCGCCTACGATTCGGTCGTCTTCGCGGAACGCACGCTGCTCGCGGGGTTCACGACGGTGCGCAACCTCGGCGACAGCGGGAACACCTCGATCGCGCTACGGCAGGCAATTGCGGACGGCCGGGTGAAGGGCCCGAGGATATTCACCGCCGGACGCAGCATCGGCACGCGCGGCGGCCACGCGGATGCGACCAATTCCTTCGGCCCGTTCCTGACGAGCAATGATCCGCGGCACAACACGGTGTGCAATGGGCCGGACAGCTGCCGCGAAGCGGTGCGCAAGCGCTACCAGGACGGCGCCGACTCGATCAAGATCACGGCGACCGGCGGAGTCCTCTCGATCGCGAAGTCGGGCACCGCACCGCAGTTCACGGCGGAAGAGCTCGACGCCATCATCACGACGGCGCACGACTACAGCATGAAGGTCGCGGCCCACGCACACGGGACCGAGGGCATCAAGCGAGCGGTGACCGCGGGCATCGACTCGATCGAGCACGGCACGTTCATGGACGACGAATGCATCCGGCTCATGAAGGAAAAGGGCACGCATTACGTGCCGACGATCTCGGCCGGACGCTGGGTGTACGACCAGGCCCAGGACCCGACATTCTTCCCCGCGGTCGTGCGCCCGAAGGCGCTCGCGGTCGGGCCGCAGATACAGGAGACATTCGGAAAGGCCTGGAAAGCGGGCGTCACGATCATGTTCGGGACGGATTGCGGCGTCTGCGCGCACGGAGACAACGCGAAGGAATTCGGCTTCATGCACGAGGCGGGCATGCCGGTCATGGATGCCATCAAGTCCGCGACGATGGTCCCGGCCCGTTACCTCGGCATCGACGACCGGCTCGGAAGCATCGAGGCCGGCAAGGTCGCCGATATCGTCGCCGTGCCCGGCGACCCGATCGCCGATGTTCACGTCCTCGAAAAAGTCTCGTTCGTCATGAAGGAAGGCGTCGTTCATAAGCGCTAGGCGGCGCTGATTCGCACGCGCGGCAACTTGCGCGCGGCGGGCGAGGGGACCCGACCCTCGCGAGCTCAGAAGATCGGACATTCGCTCGCTCGGGTGGTCCCCTCGCCCGCGCCGCGCGGGGAGTCACGTGACATCACCGTCACCCAGCGTAGAGACAGTCGTGATCGACGGGCCGGTCGGCGCGATCGAGGGGATGATCGAGCGTCCGCCGGACGCCCGCAGCGATATCGTCGCGGTGTGTTGTCATCCGCACCCGTTGTACGGTGGCGCGATGCAGAACAAGGTTGTGCACACGCTCGCGCGCGCGTGTCAGGACCAGCGCGTACCAACCGTGCGATTCAACTTTCGCGGCGTCGGCTCGAGCGCTGGCGCGTCACGACGATGGTGTCGGCGAGGCCGACGATGCGGCGGCAGTGGCGGACTGGGCGAAGCAGAGGCTCGGCGCGACGCAGCTATGGTCGCTCGGGTTTTCCTTCGGGGGTTTCGTCGCCTATCGCCTCGCGACGCTGCGCGACGCCGCGCTGCTGGTCACGGTGGCCCCGCCGGTGCGTCGCTTCGATTTTTCCGCACTCGACGTGCCGCGTTGCCCGTGGCTCGTGGCCCAGGGCGATGCGGACGAGCTCGTCGATCACGGGGCGGTGCTCGCATGGACAGGCAGCGTCGATCCGCCGCCCGAAGTGCGGATCCTTGCGGGTGCCGAGCATTTCTTTCATGGGCGCCTGACGCAGCTGAGGGCGCTGGTCGGCGAATGGCTGGCGGCGCGAGTGGCTGAAAAACCCTGAAAAACGAACGGGGCGGACCTGGCCGCCCCGTCGATTTCCCGAACGCGAAAACGGATGGGTCGGGGCTCAGCCCACCATCTCGTTGAGGTTCTTGAGGGCGCGGATACGCACCTTCTTGGAGGCCGGCTTGGCCTTGATCATCATCTTCTCGCCCGTGAAGGGGTTGACGCCCTCGCGCGCCTTCGTGGCGGCCTTCTTCACGACGCGCATCTTGCAGGTGCCCGGCAGCGTGAACACGCCGACGCCCTTCAGCGCTTTCTTCATCTGGTCGCCGAGCGCCTCGAGCACTGCATTCACCTGCTTCTTGCTGAGGTCGGCTTTGGCAGCGACCGCCGCTACGACTTGCGACTTCGTCGGAGCCGCATTCTTTTTCGCCATTGAGTAGTCTCCTGTGGTTCTGTCAGCGACGGGACGATCCCGCCAAATCAATTCCGGCGCGCACCATACCACGGAAAATCCCGCTGCATAAGAGGGTCGACGACGATTTAGAGCGGTTTTTTACGGCATGGCGAGTGGGTTGGAAAATCACTCGAACCGGAATTCCCGTGTCAAGCGGACGCGGATCTCCGGGCTCGCGGGCGTCGCGCGCGCCCGGATTTCGATCGTGGCCGGGACTCGATGACGCACTTCCATCGTTGCCAGGAAGCTCGCTCCTGCCGGCGCTTCGTGACGCGTGAGCAACAGCGATCGTCGTTCGCCCGTCAGCGCCACCGCGGCCGCCTCGATTTCCGGCGTGTCGATTCGCTTGTCGCCGGCCGGATCCCGCGGTGTCATCACGATCGTCAGCAGAGCTAGATTGGGTCTCGGCACAATGCCGTAACTGCCCGCAATCCCAGAGGCAAGGTCGCCGGTCATCGTCAGCGCGTAATGCAGCCGCCAGTCGCCGGCCTCGGCGAAACCAGGATCGTCGTAGGGCAGCGCCTCGGGCACGGCTTCGGGATTGCCGCCGCAGGCGACGACGAGCAGCGCCAGCACTGACGCGGCCAGGGATGCGGGGCGTCCGGCCGCGGCGCGCGAAAATCGGCCCTTTTGCAGCGGTTTTGGCGCAGACGCCACGCTGTTGCCTGCGGCCCACGGCGAACGCGCCCGCGGGGCGCGCAGCGGCCTCATCCGACCAGGATCCGGAGCGCGGTCAGGGCGACGATCGCCACCAGCGGCGAGAAGTCGATGCCGCCGATGGCCGGCAGCACCCGGCGCAGCGGGCCGAGCAGCGGCTCGCACAGGGAGGCGAGCAATGCCGTTGCGGGGCTCCGGACGCCCGGTGCGACGAAGGAGAGGAGGGCATAGACGAATATCAGGACGGTGTAGAGGAGCAGCGTCGCGAGCACGAGCGAACGCAGCGCCGCCACGGCGAGGGGAAGGACGGGAAACAGCGCGCCGGTGCGCAACCTGAACAGGATGAGCGTGGCGACCAGCTGCACGGCGACGAGCGCCACGACGGAGGCGGTGTCGATCCGCCCGATCGGCGGCAGGACGCGACGCAGCGGCATCACGAGCCAGTTCGTCAGCGCGAGGATCGCCTGGGTCAGGGGATTCCGGAAATCCGCGCGCGCGAGCGGCAGCAGCACGCGAAGCAGGAATGCATAGACGACGAAGGTGAGCACCGAGTCGACGATGAAGTAGAGCGCGTCCATGGAGCGATTCTAAACGTGCCGGGGCCTAGGCGCGCTCGCCGAAGATCGCCGTCCCGATGCGCAGGTGCGTAGCGCCCTCCGCGATGGCCGCCGGGTAGTCGCCGCTCATCCCCATCGAGAGGCTGTCGAGCCGGTGACCGGCGGAATTGAGCGTCTCGAGGAGCCGCCGGAGCTCGGCGAACCAGTGGCGCTGGCGGGAAGGGTCCGATTCAGGTGGCGGCAGGCACATGAGTCCGCGCAGCGCGAGGCGCGGCAGCCGGGCAATGGCGTCCGCCAGCGGCGCCAGCCTCGCGGGGGCGACGCCGGATTTCGTCGACTCCTCGCCGAGGCAAACCTGGATGCAGACCGCCAGCGGCGGAAGCGAGGCAGGGCGCTGTTGCGCCAGCCGCTCGGCGATCTGCAGGCGGTCGACGCTGTGGACCCAGTCGAAGAGCATCGCGGCGCGTCGCGTCTTGTTGGACTGCAGCGGCCCGATGAAATGCCGCCGGAACTGCCGGCCGGCGAGCGCCGCGAAATGCGCCTCGGCCTCCTGCAGGTAGTTCTCGCCGACATCGGCGAGGCCGGCATCCAACGCGGATTGCACGGTCGCGAGCGGCTGCGATTTGGCGACGCCGACCAATGTGATGTCGCCGGGGTCGCGGCCGGCGGCACGGGCCGCAACTGCGACGTTTTCCCGCACCAATGCCAGTCTGTCAGCGGGATTCTGCGGAGCAGTTAACATATTGGTGTGCAGCGGTCAGGGCTATACTTCCTCCGGCCCCGAGCAGCCGTTTTGCGGCCCGCGGGGAACGTGTCCGTGCATCGAGCCAGGGAGTCCTGATGGCCGTCGACATTGCCCAACTCTTGGCCTTCGCCGTCAAGAACAACGCTTCCGACCTGCACCTGTCCGCGGGCGTGCCGCCCATGATCCGCGTGGACGGCGACGTCAAGCGGGTCAACATGCCGCCGCTGACGCACAAGGAAGTGCACAGCATGGTGTACGACATCATGAACGACAAGCAGCGGAAGGTTTACGAGGAGTTCTTCGAGACCGACTTTTCGTTCGAGATCCCGAACCTCGCCCGCTTCCGCGTCAATGCATTCAACCAGAACCGCGGCGCCGGCGCCGTGTTCCGTAACATCCCGTCGCTGATCAAGACGCTCGACGACCTCAACGCGCCGAAGGTGTTCAAGGACCTGTGCATGCTTCCGCGCGGCCTCGTGCTCGTCACGGGCCCGACCGGCTCGGGCAAGTCCACGACGCTCGCGGGCATGATCGACTACGTCAACGTCAACCGTCCCGAGCACATCATCACGATCGAGGACCCGATCGAGTTCGTGCACGAGTCGAAGCGCTGCCTCATCAACCAGCGCGAAGTCCACCGCGACACGCTCGGATTCAGCGAGGCGCTGCGCTCGGCCCTGCGCGAGGACCCGGACGTTGTGCTGGTTGGCGAAATGCGCGACCTCGAGACGATCCGCCTCGCCCTGACTGCGGCCGAGACCGGCCACCTCGTGTTCGGCACGCTGCACACGAGCTCCGCGGCGAAGACGGTCGACCGCATCGTCGACGTGTTCCCCTCGGCGGAGAAGGAAATGGTCCGCGCGATGCTCTCGGAGTCGCTGCGGGCCGTCATCTCGCAGACGCTGCTGAAGCGCCTCGGCGGGGGCCGCATCGCGGCGCACGAGATCATGATCGCCACCCCGGCGATCCGGAACCTGATCCGCGAGAACAAGATCGCGCAGATGTACTCGTCGATCCAGACGGGGCAGGGCCAGGGCATGCAGACGCTCGACCAGTGCCTCACGGAAATGCTGGCGAAGGGCCTCGTCGCCAAGGAAGAGGCCCGCTACAAGGCCCAGAACAAGGACGCGATGTAATCGGCGCGCTGCGCCCTGGAGAACGGAATGGATCGCGAACAGGCAATCAGGCTGATGCAGGACCTGCTGCGGCGCATGGTGGACCGCAAGGGCTCAGACCTGTTCATCACCTCGGGCTTCCCGCCGGCGATCAAGATCGACGGCGAAGTGCGCCCCCAGACCGACAAGCCGCTCGCGTCGGAACAGAGCGCCGTGCTCGTCCGCTCGATCATGAATGACCGCCAGACCCGCGAGTTCGACGCCACCAAGGAGGCGAACTTCGCGATCGCCCCGCCCGGCATCGGCCGCTTCCGCGTGAGCGCCTTCGTGCAGCAGGGCAACACCGGCTGCGTGATCCGCCAGATCAACTCCACGATCCCGACGATCGAGGAACTCGAGCTGCCGCCGATCCTGAAGGACATCGTGATGTCCAAGCGCGGGCTCGTGATCGTCGTCGGCGCCACCGGCTCCGGCAAGTCCACGTCGCTCGCCGCCATGGTCGGCTACCGCAACGAGAAGACCCGCGGCCACATCGTCACGATCGAGGACCCGGTCGAGTACGTCCACCAGCACCGCGGCTGCGTCGTGACGCACCGCGAGGTCGGCGTGGACACCGACAGCTGGCACACGGCGCTGAAGAACACGCTGCGCCAGGCGCCGGACGTCATCATGATCGGCGAGATCCGCGACCGCGAGACGATGGAGTACGGCATCCAGTTCGCCGAGACGGGCCACCTCGTGCTCGCGACCCTGCACGCCAACAGCTCGAACCAGGCGCTCGACCGCATCATCAACTTCTTCCCCGAGGAGAAGCGCGAGCAGCTCCTGATGGACCTGTCGCTGAACATCCGCTCGATGGTGTCGCAGCGGCTGATCCCGCGCGAGAAGACCGAGGGCCGCATCGCGGCCATGGAAATCCTGATCGGCACGCCGCTGGTCGCCGACCTGATCTTCCGGGGCGAAGTCTCGAAGATCAAGGAAGTGATGGCGCGCTCGAACCGCCTCGGCATGAAGACGTTCGACCAGGCGCTGTTCGACCTGTATGAGGCGGGCACCATCTCGTACGAGGAAGGCCTGCGGAACGCCGACTCCAAGAACGAACTGCGCCTGCGCATCAAGCTCGAGAGCAAGCGCGAGGACCGCCTCCAGGCCGAGGCCTCCAGCACGCTGAGGATCGTCGATGAGTCCAACGACGGCAAAGTCTACTAGCAAGCCGGTGAGCGACCAGGCGATCGTGGCCGAAACGGACGACGGCCGTTTCAGCATCAAGCCGCTCCTGAAGCTGATGGCCGAGAAGAAGGCCTCGGACCTCTTCTTCACGTCGAATTCCCCGGTCAAGATCAAGATCGAAGGCATCATTTATCCGATCAACAAGCAGGTGCTCGCGGCCGAGGCGGTTCGCGACATCGCATTCAGCCTGATGAGCGCCGAGCAGCTCGAGCACTTCCAGAACGAGCTCGAGATCGATTTCGCCATTTCCGAGCCCGGGGTCGGCCGTTTCCGCGCCGCGCTCTTCTACCAGCGGGGATTCCCGGCGCTGGTGCTGCGCTACATCAGCGTGGACACGCCGAAACTCGACCAGCTCGGCCTTCCCGACACGCTCCGCGAGCTCGCGATGCTGAAGCGCGGCCTCGTGCTGATGGTGGGCGCGACCGGGTCGGGAAAGTCGACCACGCTCGCCGCGATGATCAATCACCGCAACGAGAGCTGCTCCGACCACATCCTCACGATCGAGGATCCGGTCGAGTACCTGCACCAGAACCGCAAGGCGATCGTCAACCAGCGCGAAGTCGGGCTCGACACGCGCTCGTTCGGGCGGGCCCTGCGGGCAGCGATGCGCGCGGCGCCCGACGTGATCATGATCGGCGAGGTCCGCGACCGCGAAACGATGGAAGCGGCGATCACGCTCGCCGGCACCGGCCACCTCTGCATCGCCACGCTGCACGCGAACAACACCGCCGAGACCCTCGACCGCATCATCAACCTTTTCCCGCGCGACCAGCACAACCAGATCTTCCTGGACCTGTCGCAGTACCTGCGCGCGATCATCTCGCAGCGCCTCGTCCGCGGCCGCAACAACAAGCGCGTCGCGGCCGTCGAGGTCATGCTGAACACGCCGCACATCCAGGACCTGATCAAGAAGGGCGACGTGATCGGCGTGAAGGAAGCGATGCTGTCGTCGAACGAGCGGGGCATCCAGAACTACGACTCGGCGTTGCTGCACCTCTACAAGGAGGGGCGGATCGACATCGAGGAAGCGCTCAACAACGCGGACTCCCGGACCAACCTCGAAGCGCGCATCAATTTCGGCTGATCCCGGCGATTCTCGGTCCGCCGGGAACGTTTCCTCGCTCACTCACCAGAACGGACATTCGTTCGCTCGGAACATTCCCGGCGGACCGAGAAACGCCCGATGGGCCGGCGCTGAATCACGCCTGTTGATGGCCCGGTACTCCACGGTGTTTCGCATTCACCGATTGAATCACCAGACTTGAAGTGCAGCCACAGCCGGCGTGCGGCGCGCGGCCGGAACCCGGCGAGCAAGCGAATGTCCGTTCTCCTGAGCGCGCGAGCCGGGGTTCCGGCCGCTCACCGCGCGCGCCGAGCAAGTTCTTCGCTTCGCATGATCCGATTCAGTCGTTGAAGACGGTGGCGGCGTCGAACACCGGCCCGTCGACGCAGACGCGCTTCATCGCCGGCCCGTCGGGCGTCTGGACGAGCACGGTGCACCCGGCGCACCCGCCAACGCCACACGCCATGTTCTCCTCGAGCGAAACCTGGCACGACAGGCCGTGGCGCCGCGCCAGCGCGGCGACGGCGACGAGCATTGCATGCGGTCCGCAGCCCATGATCTCCACCTCCGCGCGCTCGGACGGCGCAAGCGCTGCCAGCCAGGCGTCGGCCAGCTCGGTGACGTAGCCGCGGTGGCATCCCTTGAAGCCGGACAGGCTCGCGAGGCGGCTGGGCACCCCGAGCTCGTCGAGCAGCGGCATCGCGGCCGTCGCGCCGGCCGGAAGCCCGGGCACGGCATGACGCGAAGCCGCGAGCTCGAACGGATAGGGAAGCTCGGATCCCATCAGGACCAGCGGCTTCCACGGGCCCAGTCCGGCCGCCAGCGTTTCGGCGAGAAACACCATTGGCGGAATGCCGACGCCGCCTCCGATCATGAGCACGCGCGGCCGCGCGGCATGGAGCGTGAATCCCTGGCCAATCGGGCCGAGGCAGGAGAGCGTTTCCCCCGGAACGCGCAGTGCCAGTTCCGCGAGCCCGTGGCCGACGATCTTGTAGAGCACCTCGACCCAGCCGGCGCGGGCATCGGCGCGCATGATCGACAGCGGTCGCCGCATCGGCAGGTCCGGTCCGCAGGTCAGGTGAACGAAGCTGCCGGGCGTCGCCGTCGCCGCGCAGCGCGGCGCGGCGAGCCTCAGCAGGTACTGCCCGCCCGGGAAGGCGGCGTGACCGAGAACGGCGGCGTCCTCGAGGAAGATCCTGCCGCGGTGCGCGGCCTGCGCGGCGCTCACGCCGCGCGCTTCCGGCGCGCGTCCGCGATGTGCGCGAGCACCGCCATGCGCACGGCGACGCCATTCGCGACCTGGCGGCGGATCACCGACTGCGGGCCATCCGCGACTTCGGAGGCGATCTCGACGCCCCGGTTCATCGGCCCGGGATGCATTACGATCGCGCGCGGGCCTGCAAGCGCCAGCCGCGCGGGCGTCAGCCCGAAAGCGCGCTGGTAGGCGGAAAGGTCGGTCGCGGACCCGGCGGCGGCCCGCTCGAGCTGGATGCGCAGCATCATGACGACGTCGGCACCGGCGATTCCCTCGTCGAGCGACTCGAAGCGCTTCGCGCTGGCGAATTCCCCGGGTCCCGGCATCATCTCCCGCGGCGCCACGATTCGGATCTCCGGCACGCCCAGGGTCGCGAGCGCGCGATGCGCGGAGCGCGCGACGCGCGAGCGCGCGATGTCGCCGACGATCGCGACCGCGAGGTCGCCGAAATTGCCCGTGCTCTGTCGGATCGTCAGCGCATCGAGCAGGCCCTGCGTCGGATGCGAGAGATGCGCCTCGCCCGCGGAAATCACGCTGACTTCCGGGCCCACCTCGCGGGCGACGGACTCGTGTAGCCCGGGCTCGGCGTCGCGGATCACGAAGACGTCAACCTGCATTTCCTGCAGGGTCCAGATCGTGTCGAGCAGCGTTTCGCCCTTCGCGCGCGACGAGAGCGCCATGTCGAGGTTGATGACGTCGGAACCGAGGCGGATTGCGGCGAGCTCGAAGGAAGCGCGCGTGCGGGTCGAGGGCTCCGCAATGAGGTTCGCGACCGTCCACCCGTCGAGGTCCGTGCCGCGTCGCGGAAGCTCGCCGCTGGCGGCGACGTGATGGCCCGCGCGATCGAGCAGTTCCTCGAGCAGGTCGCGTCCGAGGCCGTCGAGCGTGATCAGGTGTCGCAGCCGGCCGCGGCCGTCCAGCTGCGAAAAGCGCGGATTCATTGCGCCGGCCGCCCGGGCTGGGCCCTCAGCCATTGCAGCAGAAGCAGCCGCGCGGCCTCGCGATCGACGTCGCCGCGCCGGACACGGCGCGCCTTGGCGCCGCTCCTGCGGCGCTCGCGCAGGTCATCCTCCGCTTCGCGCGACGAGAGCCTTTCGTCCACCCGGTAAACCTCTAATCCGTAGCGTTCGCCGAGCTCGTCGGCGAACCGCAATGCCGCCGTGGTGAGGCTCGCATCGCCTCCCGCCATATTATAGGGAACGCCGGCCACGATCGCGGCCGGCCGCCAGTCCGCGACGCACCGGTCGATCGCCGGCCAGTCGGGACGTCCGTCCCGGGCGTCGATGGTGGCGAGGGCTTCGGCCGTTCCTGTCAGCGTGTTGCCGACGGCGACGCCGATGCGCCGCAGGCCGTAATCGAAGGAGAGCACCGTCCTCGCGGCCGGCGCGGGCAATTCGTCAGGCACGCCCCGCCTGGGTGCTGATGCGGGAGAGCTCGATGCCGAGCAGGCGCGCCGCCGCGTGCCAGCGCTGCTCGAACGGCAACTCGAATATCAGGGCATCGTCGCAGGGCACGGTGAGCCAGGCGTTCTGCAGCAGCTCCTCGTCGAGCTGGCCGGCTTCCCAGCCCGCATAGCCGAGCGCGATGACGGCCTGCGCGGGCCCCCTGCCTTGCGCCATGGCGGCGAGCACGTCGCGCGAAGTCGTGACGTGCAGAGAGTCCGACACCGGCATCGTCGACTCGAATCCCTGCGGTCCCGGGCGGTGCAGCACGAATCCGCGGTCGCGCTGTACGGGGCCGCCGGCGAGTACCGGCATGTCGCGGAGGTGCGAGTCCTCCGTGACCAGCGAGAGCTGGTCGAGAACCTCCGACATCCGCATGTCGAGGGGCCGGTTGATCACGATGCCGAGCGCGCCGCGCTCGTTGTGTTCGCAGACGAGCGTCACGCTGTGCGAGAAATTGGGGTCCGCGAGCGAAGGCATCGCGACCAGCAGCTGGTTGTTCAGGTAGGAGCCTGCACCCATGCCGATAGTATCGGCCGCGGGCCGGCAGGGGTCAAAGCACAAAATCAAAGGGGACAGTCACTTTTGAAGGGGACGCTCACCTTCACGGATGGTGCCAGCTTCAGTGAAGGTGAGCGTCCCCTTCAAAAGTGACTGTCCCCTTTTGATTTAATCCGGCGTCAGGGCGAGTTTGCGGGCAGCTCGACGGCGGAGCCCGCGAGCCGCCCGCCGACGAACTGCCATTCGTAGGCAAAGCGCAGCACGTCGTGCCGGGCGGCGAGCTCCTCGGGAAACGCCTCGAACGGCGTCGCCAGCTTCAATATGTCCATTGCGGCGCGGTCGAGCTCGCCATGGCCGCTCGATCGCTGCACGTCCGCGCGCACGAGGCCGCCGCTCGAGGCGAGCACGACTTCGATCACCGGATTGCCGGAGAGCTTGCTGCGGCGCGCGGCGTTCGGGAAGTTGACCGTGCCAACCTGCTCGATCCTGCGCTTCCAGGCGTCGAGGTAGACCGCGACCTCGGAGGTCCGCGTGTTCGGCGTCACCACGAGCTCGCGCCGCGGCGCCCCCTTGAGTTCGAGCGCGGCATCCTCGTCGCTGCCCGCGAAAGGCGAAGGGGAGCCGGCGAAGGTCTCGCGCGGCAGGAAGGCCGATGCCCGGTCGGCGTCGGCTGCCTCGGCGACGAATTTCGGCGAGCCGCCGCGGCCGGTCAGCAGGTTGCCGTCGCCACCCGTGCTGCCATCGGGCATGGGCGGCGCGAGGCCGCCCTCCGGCGCGCCCGGCATCGTCTCGGGACCGGAACCCGCCGCGGGCTGCCGCGTCCGGTTCTCGGAGGAATTGCCGCTGCCCTGCTGGGTGCGCTCGGCAAGGTAATTCGCCCGCTCATTCAGCGACGCGTCCGGCAGGGAATTGTTGACCAGCAGGACCTCGAGCGTGGGGACGTCGCCCGGCCTCGCCTCCGGCGGCGCGAAGCTGATGCCGAGGATCACGATCAGGTGGAATAGCCCGGCCAGGAACAGCGTGACCGTCAGGCGATCGCCGGAGCCGGCTTCGACGGGAATTTTCTTCATCGCGGGCCCGGCCGCGACGGCCTTGCGGCGAGGATCGCGTCGATCAGGCTGCCCGCGATGTCGTGGCCGTGCATCGCCTCGATCTCGCGGATGCCCGTGGGGCTCGTGACGTTGATCTCGGTGACGAAGCCGCCGATGACGTCGAGCCCGACGAACAGCATGCCCCGTTCGCGCATGACCGGCCCGATGCGGGAGCAGAGGAAGCGGTCGCGGTCGGTGAGCGCCCGGCTCTTCGCGCTCGCGCCGGCCGCGAGGTTGCCGCGATGGTCGCCGGCGGCGGGCATGCGCACGAGCGCATGCGAAACCGGCTCGCCGTCAACGAGCAGGATGCGGGCGTCCCCGGATTCGGCGATTTCCGGCAGGTAGCGCTGCGCAATCGCATAGCGCTGGCCGTAATCGGTGAGCGTTTCGAACACGACGCGGGCATTCGGGTCGCCCTTGGCGACGACGAAGATGGAGCGCCCGCCCATCCCGTCGAGCGGCTTGAAGACGGCGCGCCCGTGCTCGGCGAGGAATGCCTCCATCGCCGTCCGGTCGCGAGTGATCAGGGTCGGCGCGCAGCAATCCGGGAACCAGGCCGTATACGCCTTCTCGTTCATGTCACGGAGCCCTTGCGGGCGGTTGACGACCTTGACGCCGGCCTGCTCGGCGCGCTCGAGCAGGTAAGTGGAGTAGATGTACTCCATGTCGAAGGGGGGGTCCTTGCGCATCAGCACCGCGTCGAAGCCGGCGAGCTCGCGAACGACGGGCTCGCCCGTGCGATACCAGTTCTTGCCCTCGCCGGCGACCTCGATCGGCGTGAGCCGGGCAGCGGCAAGCCCGTCGCGCACCGACAGGTCGCCCTGGCCAAACGCCCAGGTGTCGCATCCTCGGCGGCCCGCCGCGATGAGCATCGCGATCGTGGAGTCCTTCGCCGGCTTGATGGTTTCGAGCGGATCCATCAGCACGGCGAGGCTCGGTCGGGCTGGCATTAATGTGTCTCCGGCCGATTGGCTGGAATGTGACGCGGATACTGCACGTCAGGGGGCCTTGTCATAGTACACCTGTCACCGGTCCTGACCGCCCGTGCGGCCGGCGCTACCGGCGTGGCGGGGGGTGGACCGATATGTTAAAAGGTGGTCGCTCCGGCGTCGAAACCGTGGGCGCCACCAGGCGAGCATTCACGCGCCCGGCCGGAGCAGCGCCGGGGCCGGAGGAACCCGATGGAAAGTGCAGCGGCCGTTAGTGACGGGCACCGCCTGAGCGGTCTGAAAGTGCTCGTCATCGACGACAGCAAGACGATCCGGCGGACGGCGGAGACGCTGCTCGCGAAGGAAGGCTGCGAGGTCTTCACCGCGGTGGACGGTTTCGACGCGCTTTCCAAGATCGCCGACCACCAGCCCGACATCGTGTTCGTGGACATCATGATGCCGCGGCTCGACGGCTACCAGACCTGCTCGCTGATCAAGCACAACAAGGTTTTCCGTTCCATCCCGGTGATCATGCTGTCCTCGAAGGACGGACTGTTCGACCGGGCACGCGGACGTATCGTCGGTTCCGAGCATTACTTGACGAAGCCCTTCACGCGCGACGAACTGCTGTCCGCGATCGAGCGGCACGTCAACCGGGAATGACGGAACCACCCGGAGAGATGCCATGGCGCTCATCCTGATCATCGACGACTCCCCGACCGAGGTCTTCCAGATGCGGCGCATGCTCGAGAGCCACGGCTTCGAGACCGAGGGTGCCGCGGACGGCGCCGAGGGCATCCGCAAGGCGCGCGAGATCCGCCCCGACCTCATCCTGATGGACATCGTCATGCCGGGCGTCGACGGATTCCGCGCGACCCGCACGCTCGCGAATGACCCGGCGACGCGGAAGATCCCCGTCATCATGGTCTCGAGCAAGGGCCAGGAGACCGACCGCATCTGGGGCATGCGCCAGGGCGCCGTCGACTACCTCGTGAAGCCGGTGACTCCGGCGCAGCTCGTGGAGAAGGCGCAGGCCGCGCTCCTCGCAGGCTGACCGGATGCAGGCTGAGCCGACCCTGAGGGCCCTGCGCGACCGGCCATTCGAGCTGTTGCTGGCACTGGAGAAGCGCGCGCGCGACGTCGCCGCCGGCCAGCGCGACGGCGCGGCGGCGCAGGAATGGATTGGCGTCGCGTTCCGCATGGGCGGGGAGACCTACCTCGTCGAGCGCGACGAGGCGCGCGAGGTCATGGGAGTGCCGGTGCCGATCACCCGCGTGCCGGGCGCGCGACCCTGGATCATGGGCCTCGCCAATGTGCGCGGCCAGCTGCTGCCGGTGATCGACCTGAAGCAGTACTTCGGCAGCGGCGAACTGGTCGCGGGGCGCAATACCCGCGTCATCGTCGTCAATCACCGCGAGATACCCGCCGGGCTGGTCGTCGACGAGGTGCTCGGATTCCGGCGGTTCGCGGAGCGCGAGTTCACGGCAGAGGCTCCGCCGACGATAATCCGCTGTGAGCACTACCTGGCCGGCTCGTTCCGGCGTGGCAGCGAGGCCTGGCCCGTGCTGAGCCTCAGGACGCTGGTCGAGAGCCCCGCATTCCTGCACGGTTCGAACTGAAGCGCGATCGGGAGAAGGTCTGGAGCATGGTCAACCTGGTTGAAAAGCACGCCCTGGCGAAGTGGATGCCCGTGATGCTGGGCGGCGGGCTCGTTGCCGCGCTCGCGGCCGCGCTCCTGCTCCTGCTGTCGAGCCGCTCCGAGAATGCCGATCGAGGCTACCGCGAGCATCTCTCCGAGCTCACCGTGCTCGCCGGCGCGATGCCCGCACAGGCCGCCTCGGCCGGGCGCGGCGACGCGGAGGCATTCGACCGGCTGGCGGCATCGCGCGGGCAACTCGAAGGCGTGCTCGCCGAGATCGAGAAAGGCCGCTCGCCGTTTGCGGCGCTGTCCACTCCGAGCGCGCGGCAGCTCGGCGACGAGCCCGGCTGGACGACGGTTCTCGATTCCTCGAAGCAGGTGCTCGCGGCGCGCGCGGTCACGGGCGAGCTCCGCGCGTCCGTGGCCGAGTCGCGCACGATCCTCGGGCGCGTGCTGGCGGCAACCGGCAACGCCGTATCGGCGCCCGGCGGGATGCCTGCGATGCGGGTGCTGCCGCGTTTCGAAACGGTGGCGCAGCGGACCAGCGACGACCTCGAGGCGCTGGCGGTGGCCGCGAATCCCGGTGAGGTCGCGCGGCGCATCAGCGAGAACACCGCGCTCCTCTCGCAGTTCCTGGCAGGGCTCGCGGGCCTCGACCAGACCGCCGGCGTGCCGGCGATCGAGGGCGAGGCCGCGACGCGGCTAGGCGAAGTGCGCGAAGCCTTCGCGGCCTACGAGAAGCAGCTGCAGGGAACCCTCGAGCTGGCGGGGGCGCTGGCGACGGCGCAGCGCGCCATTACGGAGCTGACCTCGGCCTCGGAAAAGCTGTCGAAGTCTCTCGACGCGCTTTCAGCGGCCGACGCCGGCAACGGCGCCAGCGCGGTGCCGGCGCTCGTCGCGATCGTGATCGCCGCGCTCGCGTTTGCCGGCTCGCTGCTCGGCTGGCTCTCGCAGGCCGGGATCAGGAAGGTCGCGAGCCTGGAATCCGAGCGCAACCGCCGGAACCAGGACGCAATCCTCCGGCTGCTCGACGAGATGTCGAGCCTCGCCGACGGCGACCTGACCGTGCAGGCGACGGTGACCGACGACATCACCGGCGCGATCGCGGACTCCATCAACTACGCGATCGAGGCGCTGCGCGAGCTCGTCGCGACGATCAACGACACCGCGATGCAGCTCGACGGGGCGGCGCGCCAGACGCAGGCGGCCGCCGGCCACCTCGCGAAGGCGAGCGTTGCCCAGTCCCGGCAGGTCGCGGCGGCGACCGACGCCGTCGGAGCGATGGCGGCCTCGATCGAGGAAGTTTCCGGCAACGCGGAGCGCTCGGCCGACGTGGCGCGCCACGCGGTCGACGTCGCGCACAAGGGCGGGGACGCCGTGCGGCGCACGATCGACGGCATGAACACGATCCGCGAGAACATCCAGGACACCTCCAAGCGCATCAAGCGCCTCGGCGAGAGCTCGCAGGAGATCGGCAACATCGTCGAGCTCATCAATGACATCGCCGAGCAGACCAACATCCTGGCGCTGAACGCTTCGATCCAGGCGTCCATGGCGGGCGAGTCGGGCCGCGGCTTTGCGGTCGTCGCGGACGAGGTGCAGCGCCTCGCCGAGCGCGCGGGCCACGCGACCCGGCAGATCGAAGTGCTGGTCCGCACGATCCAGTCCGACACCAACGAGGCAGTCGTGTCGATGGAGCGCACGACGACCGACGTGGTGGGCGGCGCGCTGCTGGCCGAGAACGCGGGGGCCGCGCTCGGGGAAATCGAGGACGTCTCGAACCAGATCGCGCAGCTCGTGCAGAACATCTCGGCGAGCGCGCGCCAGCAGGCGGCAACTTCCGCGCACATCTCGCGCACCATGCAGGTGCTGCGCGAGATCAGCCAGCAGACCGCGGACAACACGAGCGCGACATCGACGGCGATCGGGCGCCTCGCGGACATGTCGGCGCAGCTGCGCAAGTCGGCCGCCGGCTTCCGGCTGCCGCAGCAGCTGCCGGCCGCGGGACGCAAGATCAAGCCACCCCCGGCGGCGCCCGCCGAGCCGGGCAACGCGGAGACGCGCCGCGCCGCGAGCGGCGCAGCCTGATCGTGGACTCCTGATGGCGGATTTCCCCTCGGTCAACGAGCAGGCACTGCACCTCGTCGCGCGCGAGCTGGCCGCGACCCTGAACGACGTCCGGATCGCCCTCGAGGCGGCCGCGGAGACGCCGGCCGACAAGACGCACATCGGCAAGTCGGCGGAGCTCATGCGCGCCGCGCGCGGCGTGCTGCGGGTCGTCGAGGTCTACGGCGCGGCGCTGCTGGCCGAGGAAATGGAGCACACCTCGCGCTGGCTCGCCGGCAACGACACCGACGCGCGACAGTTCGTGGACGGCCTCGATGCGCTCATGCGCTCGAGCGTCCAGCTGCCGACCTACCTCGAGCGGGTGCTGGGCGGGGGGCGCGACCTCGCACTCGTGCTGCTGCCGCTGCTCAATGACCTGCGCGCGGTGCGCGGCGCGCCGCTCCTGTCCGAAGGCACGCTGCTCTCGCTGAACCTGAGCTCGGAAAAGGCGCCCGCCGAGCGCGATGCGGCCGCGCCGGAGCAGAAGCTGACCGTGCCGCAGTGGGCGCGGCGCCTGAGGCCGAAGTTCCAGGCGGGCCTGCTCGGGCTGATCCGCGGCGACGGCGAGCATCGCGGGCTCGACGCGCTCAGCGAAGTCGCGCAGAAGATGGAGTCGGTCGCGACGACGGCGCCCCTGTACCAGCTCTGGTGGGTGACGGGCGCGATGCTCGATGCGCTCCGCGCCGGCGGCCTCGAGGCGAGCGTCACCGTGAAGCGCCTGCTCGGCCATGCCGACCGCGAGCTGAAGCGGCTCTATGGGCAGGGCGAGGCCGCGTATTCCGAGGCGCCGCCGATCGAGCTCCTGAACAACCTGCTGTTCTACGTCGCCCGTGCCGCGACGCGCGGCGACCGGATCGACGCCGTCCGCAATTCATTCCGGCTCGGCGAACTGTTGCCGCTCGACGAATCGGTCGAGCAGGAGCGCGAGTCGCTTTCCGCTCCGTCGGTGCGCCTGATGCGCACGGTTGCCGCGGCGATCAAGGAGGACCTCGGGCGCGTCAAGGACGCGCTCGACCTCTACACGCGCAAGGGCGGTCCCCCGGAGGAGCTCGCTCCGCAGGTGGACCTGCTGAAGAAGATCGGCGACACGCTCGCCGTCCTTGGCCTGGGCTCGGTTCGCGAACAGGTGCAGGGCGAGCTCGCGCGCCTCGCGGACATCATCACGCGGCGCACGCCGGCCGAACAGGACACGCTGATTGCGATCGCGGCGACGCTGATCGGAGTCGAGGACGGCCTCGACGACGCGCTCGTGCGGCTCATCATGCCCCCCGGCGCGCCGGCACCGGGTGTCGAGACGGACCCGGAGTTCCGGCAGGTCACCGAAACGGTGCTCCGCGAGTGCATCGTCAACCTGGCCCGCATCAAGGAGCTTCTCGGGCAGTCTCTCGACCCGACCGCCGACCAGTCCGGGCTCGACGCGGCGCCAACGCTCGCGCGCGGGATCACCGCGGGACTCCTGCTGCTCGGGCGGAACCGCGCAATGGAGGTCATGCGGCGCATCGGCGAGCACGTATCGGCCCTGCTCGGTCCCGGAAGCCTGGCGCGCAACGACGAGTACGTCGACCGCCTCGCTGACGCGATCGTCGGCATCGAGTACTACATGGAGACGCTCCAGGCGGGGCGCGGCGATCCCTGGTACATGCTCGACAATGCCGAGCGCTGCCTGGGCGCGCTCGACCAGGCGCGCGCGGCAGCGCCCGGCGCGGCGGCCGCGCCGCGTGCGGCCGAGGTCAAGCCGGCTCCGGCGCCGGCCCCCGCGGCGCGCACCGAGGCGGCGCGCGAACCGGCGGAGCCTGCGGCTGCCGTCGATCCCGAGCTGCTCGCGTTGTTCATCGAGGAGGCGGGCGAGGAGATCGCGACGATCGGCCGGCTGTTCCCGCTCTGGGACGAGAATCCATCCGATCGCGAATCGCTCACGCGCGTGCGCCGCGCGTTCCACACGCTGAAGGGCAGCGGCCGCGTCGTCGGCGCGCGCCGCATCGGCGATTTCGCCTGGTCCGTCGAAAACGTGCTGAATCGAATCATCGACGGGACGCTCGAGCGTTCGAGCGGAATGCTCGCGACGCTTCGCGAGGCAACGCAGTCCCTCCCGGCCCTGGTGGCCGAGCTGGCCGGAAAGTCCGGCGAGGTCCCGGGCCTGCCGGCACTCGTCGTCCGCCTCGAGGCCCATACCTCCGGCCAGGCGCCGCCGTCGCCGCGGCAGGCAGCGGCCACCGACGCGACCCAGCTGCTCAAGAAGCTCGAGGACCAGGTCGCAACGAAACGGCTGGCGACCCTGCCCGAGCCGCCGCACCGCCGCCGCCCGCGCCCGTCGAGTCGCCGGCCGTGGATGACGCCTGGCTCGGTCGACCCGCGGCCTATGCCGAGGGCGGCGACTCCTCGCTGCAGGAGATCTACCAGAAGGAAGTGCAGAGCCACCTCGAAGTGATCCGCGCCTACCTGCGCCATGCCTGGCTTGCGGTCGGCACGCACACGGTCACCGAAGACCTCTACCGCGCCGGCCACACGCTCCGCGGCGCCTCGCGCACGGCCGGCATACGGCACGCCATCCGGCTGGCTGAGCCGCTGCACCGGTGGCTGCGGCGCATGTTCGATCACGATGCCCCGTTCGACGAAGCGGGCCTCGCCGTGCTTGCCGATTGCGTCGTCGGATTCGAGGACGTCCTCACGGCCGTGCACGAGGACACCGGCCATTTCACGAATGTCGGCCGGCTCGTCAAGCGCATCGAGCAACAGGACAGCGCGCTCGAACGGCGGCTGGCGGAGGAACCGCCGCAGATGGCGGTCTCGCAGCAGCTCGTGCCGGAGCCGCCGCCGCCACCGCCGCCCGTGGAACCGGTGCCCGAAGCGCCGCCACGCCTGTCGCTCACGTCCCTGCTGCCCGGCCGCGGCACCGCGGTCGCGACGGAGCGCGACGTTCACGGCCTGCTGCCCAAGATTCCGGTCGCGGCGGGCGCGGAGGGCAGGCCGCCGTACCTCGAATCGGCCGCATCGCCTGCACCGCCGGCAGAGCCCGCCCGTCCCGAGGCCACGCAAGCCGCCCAGGGCACGTCGCCCGCGCGCAGTGAAGACTATGACCCGGAAGTCGCGTCGATCTTCAGCGAGGAGGCGAAGGAGCTGCTCGAGTCAGCCGACGGCGCGCTCGCCGCGCTCCGCTCGGAACGCGGCAGTCGCGAACGCGTCACCGAGCTGCAGCGCGTGCTGCACACGCTGAAAGGCGGAGCGCGCATGGCGGGAATCACCGCGATGGGCGACCTCAGCCACGAACTCGAGTCGCTCGTCATGCGTTTCGCGGACGAAACGATCCAGTTCGACGAGCGCAGCCTCGATGTCGTCCAGTCGAGCCTCGACGAGCTGGCCCGCATGCGCGACTACGTGGGAGCCGGGCGGCCGGTCGAGTCCGCGCGCGACCTGATCACGCGCATCCGGCTGATCGGGCGCGGCGGCGGGCCGCCTGCCGGGAAACCAGAGGCGGAAGCGGCCCCGCCGACCGCGGCCGGTGTCACGCCCCCAGCACGCAAGGCGACTGCGCCGGCGGCAACCGCCGTGTCGCCGGCGGCGCCGAAGGAAACGGAACCCGAAACGGAAGCGGAAGCGGACACGGACACGGACACGGAGACTGCAGGCGCCGCGGAAATCGAGGATCGCGCCGCGGGCCCAACCGCCACGCAGGTCCTGGCGGGACCGCCAGGCCGCGAGCCGACCGCCGACCGTGGTGAAGTCGCGCGCGTGGACGCGGACCTGCTCGACAACATGCTGAATGTCGCGGGCGAGGTCAGCATCTACCGCGCACGCCTGGAACAGCAGGTTTCCTCGATCGACTTCAATCTCGCGGAGCTCGGGCGCGTCGTGCAGCGACTGAAGGACCAGCTGCGGAAGCTCGAGATCGAGACCGAGGCGCAGATCCTGCACCGCCACGTGGATTCCGGCACGCGGCGCGACGACTTCGACCCGCTCGAGCTCGATCGCTACTCGTCGATCCAGCAGTATTCGCGCGCGCTCGCCGAGACGAGCTCCGACGTCGGCAGCGTCCAGGGCCTGCTCGCCACGCAGATGCGCGAGGTCCAGAACCTGCTGACCCAGCAGGGCCGCATCGTGTCCGAGCTGCAGGGCGGGTTGATGCGCACGCGCATGGTCCCGTTCCAGCGCCAGGTCCAGCGCCTGACGCGCATTGCGCGCCAGGCCGCGGCGGAGGCCGGCAAGAAGGTCGAGGTCCGCATCAACGGCGCCGCCGGCGAGCTCGACCGGCAGGTGCTCGAGCGGATGCTCGCGCCCTTCGAGCACATGATCCGCAACGCCATCATCCACGGCATCGAGCTGCCGGCGGCCCGCGTCGCGGCCGGCAAGGACGAAACGGGCTCGATCGAAGTCACCCTGAAGCGCGAGGGCTCCGAAGTGGTGATCGCGGTCGCCGACGACGGCGCCGGAGTCAACCTGAAGCTCGTGCGCGACCGCGCCGTGGCGCTCGGCCTCACGACGCCCAAGCAGGAATTGTCGGACGAGCAGGCCCTGCAGCTCATCCTCGAGCCCGGCTTCTCGACCGCGGGCAAGGTCACGCAGTCGGCGGGCCGCGGCGTCGGCATGGACGTGGTAGCGACCGAGATCAAGAAGCTCGGCGGTTCACTGTATACGGAGACCGATGCCGGCAAGGGCACGCGCTTCACCGTCCGGCTGCCGTTCACGCTGGCGATCAGCCAGGCGCTCGTGACGCGAGTCGGCGACGAGCTCTTCGCCCTGCCGCTGCCGACCGTCGAGGGGGTCGTGCGCGTGCCGCGCGCGGAGGTGCTGCGCCACCTCTCCGAGGAGGCGGCAGGATTCGACTACGGCGGGCAGAAATACCGGTTCCAGCACCTTGCGACCTTTGTCGGCGGCTCGCCGTCGACCGTGCCGGAGCACGACACCGCGGTTCCCGTGGTCCTCGTGCGCGCGGGCGAGCACTCGACCGCGATCGTGACGGACGAGCTCATCGGGAGCCGCGAGATCGTGGTGAAGACCGTCGGACCGCAGATCTCAGGGATCCGCGGCATTTCCGGGGCGACGATCCTCGGCGACGGGCGCATCTGCGTGATCCTCGACGTCGGCGCCCTGGTCCGTTCCGACTGGCGGCAACGGCCCGCGCCTGACGCGCGCGCGGTGAGCCAGGCCGATCGGCGCATCTTTGCGCTCGTCGTCGACGATTCGATCACCGTGCGTCGCGTCACCCAGCGGCTGCTCGAGCGCAATGGCATGCGCGTCGTGACGGCGAAGGACGGCCTCGAAGCGGTGTCCGTGCTCCAGGACGAGGTGCCCGACGTGATCCTGCTCGACATCGAGATGCCGCGCATGGACGGTTATGAAGTCGCCTCCCACGTCAGGAACGACGTGCGGCTGAAAGACGTGCCGATCGTGATGATCACTTCGCGCGTGGGCGAGAAGCATCGCGCCCGCGCGATCGAGCTCGGCGTCAACGAATACCTCGGGAAGCCCTACCAGGAAGGCCAGCTCCTGCAGGCGATCGAGCCGCTGGTCCGGCGGGCGGCGCCGTGAGCGAGGAGCAGGAACTCTACGGGCTGCTCGTGCCGCTCCTCGACGAGCGGCTGCTCGTGCCGCGCGCCTGCGTCGCCGAGGTCACCGGCTTCCAGCCATTGCAGGAGATGCCCGGCGCCCCGCCCTGGTACCTCGGCGTCGCCGCATGGAACGGGCGCGGCATTCCGGTCGTGTCGTTCGAGGGTGCCTGCGGCAAGCGCATCCCGGTGATCGGCGGCCGCACCCGCATCGTGATCTTCACCTGCTTCGGGCAGAAGCTGCCTTCGGGGCACTTCGGCATTGCGACCCAGGGCTTCCCCCAGCTCGTGCGCGTCAACCCACACGTGATTGCGCCGGACGGTTCGCGTGTTTTTCCCGATCGCTCGCCCGTGCTCTGCCAGGTGCGCATGGTCAACGAACTGCCGTTGATCCCCGACCTCGAGCGGCTCGAGGAAATGATCGCCGACGAGACGACCGTCACCGCGGCGTGATTCAAAGGGGACAGTCACTTTTAAAGGGGACAGTCACCTTTAGCTAGACTCAACCTGGGTCGTCAGGGCACTCGCGACTAAAGGTGACTGTCCCCTTTAAAAGTGACTGTCCCCTTTGAAACTTACCCCAGGTCACCCGCCGCCGATTGCAGGATCGCGAGCGCCGCGAGCGCTGCAGTTTCACTGCGAAGTATGCGGGGCCCGAGCCGCGCGGCGCGAAAGCCTGCGTCGAGCGCGGCATGCCGCTCCGCCTCCGTGAGTCCTCCCTCCGGGCCGACGAGGAGCTCGACCCGCTCCGCGCCCGTTGCAGCCTGGACGAGCGAGAGCTCCGCGTCCGGCGCTAGCAGCAACCTGCGGGCTCCCGCGGGCGGCGCCAATGCGAGCCAGGACATGAATGCCATTGGCTCGGCGAGCTCGGGAATCCGCGCGCGGCCGCATTGTTCGCAGGCGGCGACGGCGATTCCGCGCCAGTGCCCCGACTTCCGCGCCCGCGCCTCGGCATCGAGCTTGACCACGCTGCGCTCCGTCGCCACGGGCCGGATCGCAGACACGCCAAGCTCGGTGGCTTTCTGGATCACGAGGTCCATGCGCTCGGCGCGGGCGATGCCCTGCACGAGCGTGACGTCGAGCGGCGATTCGGCACGGGCCGGCACCGGGCTGCCGACTTCGACCTCCATCGCGTCGCGGCGCGCCGCGGTGATCCGCGCGGGATAGTCCATGCCGTCGCCATTGAAGAGCGTCACGGCATCGCCGGCCTCGAGGCGCAGCACGCGGCGCATGTGGGCAGCCGGCGCGCCGCGGACCGCGACCTCAGCACCGGGAGCGAGCGCGCCTTCGACGAACACCCGGATCAGGCGCATGCCGTATCCACTGCATTCGGTGCGATCGGGGCCATCGAAATCGAGTGTATGCGATTGGAAGCGCTGAATCGCGCGGGCTAAGCTGTCGGGATGACCGCGCTATCCATCGCGATGGGACTGGTTTCCGGCGCACGCTCGGTCGAGTCGCCGAACTGCGATTCGCGGCCCGGCGGCGCAGGACCCGAGCTCATCGTCATCCACGGCATCAGCCTGCCGCCCGGCCGCTACGGCGGCCCGTGGATCGAGAAGCTCTTCATGAACGAGCTGCCCCCGGACGCCGATCCGTACTTTGCGACGATCCATCACCTGCGGGTCTCGTCCCACGTGCTGGTCGCCCGCGACGGCAGCCTGACGCAATACGTCCCGTTCGGGCTCAGGGCCTGGCATGCCGGTCCCTCGCACTGGCGGGGGCGCAGCGCCTGCAACGACTTCTCGATCGGGATCGAGCTCGAAGGCAGCGATGACGAGCCCTACGACGAGCGCCAGTACGTCGCGCTCGCCGGGCTGATCTCGGCCCTGCAACGCAGCTATCCGTCGCTCGCGGAAGGGTGGATTGCCGGCCACAGCGACATCGCGCCCAGCCGCAAGACGGATCCGGGCCCGGCCTTCGACTGGTCGCGGCTCGAACGGGAGCTGCTTTCGCGCGGTGCCGCGTTCCGCCGCGAGGTGCTCGCCTGAACGGGCTCTTGTCCCTCGCTGCGCTCGTCCTCCTCGTCTCGCAGGAAGGAGGCACTGCCGCGCCTGCGCGCGAGCGGATCGTGAGCGTCGCGCCCAACCTCACCGAGCTCCTTTTCGCGGCGGGCGCCGCGGACCAGGTCGTAGGCGTCAGCGCCTACAGCGACTATCCGGAGGCCGCGCGCGCCTTGCCACGCATCGGCGATGCCTTCCGCCTCGACTACGAGCGCATCGTCGCGCTCGCGCCGACCGTGGCCGTGATCTGGGAAACCGGCACGCCGGCCGGCGTGGCGGAGCGCCTCGAAGACCTGGGTATCCGGGTCGTCGGCATTCCGACGCGCCGAATCGACGACATCGCCGCGGCCCTCCTCGAGCTCGGGGTTCTCGCAGGCACCGGGCCGGTCGCCAGTGCCGCGGCCGCGGACTACCGCGGGCGCATCCTTGCGCTGCGCGAGCGCTACCGCGGCCGGCCGCCGATCGCGGTGTTCGTGCAGATCGACGGCGCACCGCTGTACACCGTCGGCGGGACCCACCTCATCACGGAAATCCTTTCGCTGTGCGGCGGGACCAACGTGTTCGCCGATGCGACGGCCATTGCCCTGCCCGTGGACCTCGAAGCCGTGCTGGCTCGCGCGCCCGAGGTCATCCTGTCGCTGGACGACGCGGACCCGGCGGCGTTCTGGGCGCGCTTTGAACAGCTCCCGGCCGTGGCGCGCGGCAACGTGTATCGCGCGCCAGCCGATGCGCTGGCGCGCCCGAGTCCGCGCATTGCGGAAGGAGCGGCGGATGTCTGCGCGCGCCTCGACGAGGCGCGCGACAAGGCGGCGGCCTTACCTTGATCCGCCCGGAGCGCTGCCCCGCGAGTGCTTCCACAGGACCTCGCTGCCGCTCTCGTGGCGCGCGAGCACGCGCGCAAGCACGAACAGCAGGTCGGAGAGGCGGTTCAGGTATTGCAGCGGCTCGGGCGCGACGCTCGCCGCCCGCGCGAGGGTCCACGCCCGCCGCTCGGCGCGCCGGCAGATGGCGCGCGCGAGGTGACAGGCAGCTGCGGCCGGGCCGCCGCCCGGCAGGATGAATTCCTTGAGCGGCGGCAGGCGTTCGTTGAAGCGGTCGAGCGCCTGCTCGAGTGCGAGCACGTGGGCCGCCTCGATGGCCCGGTGTCCCGGGATGCAGAGTTCGCCGCCGAGGTCGAACAATTCGTGCTGCACGCCGGTCAGTAGTTCACGCACGTCCGCCGGCAGTCCCGGAACCGCGAGCACGAGGCCGATCGCGCTGTTGCATTCGTCCACGCAGCCATAGGCCTCGACCCGCGGGTCTTCCTTGGGCACGCGGCTGCCGTCGCCGAGGCCGGTCGTGCCGTCGTCGCCGGTGCGCGTGTAGATCTTCGACAGCCTGTTTCCCACCGGGCCTCCTCAGCGGAAGTCGTACCGCAGCGCCACGAAGAAGCTCTGGCCCATGGTATTGAATCCGTTCGCGACTTCGTAGTCCTCGTCGAACAGGTTCTCCACGCGCGCGAGCATCTTCCAGCGCTCGCCGAATGCGATGCTCGCGGAGAGGTTGGCGAGCCAGTAGGCGGACATCGGCTCCTGGCCGAAATCCACGCGATCGCCGGCGTAGAGCAGGTCCATTCCGAGCTCGTGGGCGCCGATCCGGCGCAGGACCCCCACCGTGAAGTTTTCTTCCGCGCGCCGCAACAGGCGCTCGTCGGTCGTGCGGTCCTCCGGATCCTGGAGAATCGCGGTAGCGCGCGTCGCCCATTTTTCACCGTCGTAATTCCAGGCCGCCTCGATTCCGTCAATGCGTGCACGTTCCACATTGAAGTTCGCGCCTTCGAAGGTAATGGGATCGAGCACCACGAATTCGATCAGGTCCTTGATGTCGTTCCGGAACGCCGTCAGCGTGAATGACTGCCGGTCGCCCAGGCGTTGCCGGTAGCTGACTTCATAGCTCTTGGATTCCTCCGGGTCGAGGTCCGGGTTGCCGCCGAATCCGTAGAGATCCGTTGCATCCGGTGCGCGGAAGGCGGTGCCGGCCGACGCCGTGACGAGCGCCTCCTCGCCGATCGCGAAGCCGTATTCCGCATTCCAGGTCGTGTGGCCGCCAAAGACCTCGTGATCGGTGTAGGCGACGGCGCCGAGCAGCCGATGCGGGCCGAATTCCGCCTGGTCCTGGACGTAGAACTGGCTGGTCGTCGTCTCGGCCCCGTACGGCAGCCCGAAGGAGAGTGCATCGGCGTCTTCTTCCTGCCAGAGGACACCGGCCGTCAGCCTGTTCCCCTGCACGAGCTCGAAGTCGTTCTGCCAGTCGAAGTGTCAGGCGATCGGTGTCCACGAAATCGGGCGACTGGTTTTGCTCGATGTCATCCAGCGCGTAACCCAGCATCAGCCGCGAATCCCAGGACGCGGATGGCGTGAACGCCGCTGTCACCGCCAGCGTGGAGTTTTCAAAGTCCTGGTCGAGGAGCGCGCCGAACTGAGAATACGCGGTCGTTCCCTCCGCATGCCATGCGCGGACTCCCAGATCGACGCCGCCGAGCCCCGCGTTTGCCGCCGCGTTGAAGGACAGGTTGTCGTAGCCCCGGTCTGCCGTTTCGCCGGCGCCCGTCGGGAATCCATCGGTCTCGAGCCAGGAGGCGCCAAACGAGGCATTGCCCGCATCGCCGCCGATGCCCGCGCTGAGGCTCGCGCTTCGCGTGTCGTCCGTGCCATAGCCCGCCTGGACGCTGCCTCCGTCCACTCCGTCGCGCGTGATCACGTTGATCACGCCGCCGATCGCGTCCGAGCCGTAGAGCGTGGAGCGCGGGCCCTTCACGACCTCGACGCGCTCGACGAATTCGGGCGCGATGTTCTGGAGCGCCGCGGTGCCGATCGTGCCGGGGTTGATCCGCAGGCCGTCCAGGAGGACCAGCGTGTGATTGGATTCGGTGCCCCGGATGAAGACTGAAGTCTGCTGTCCCGCGCCACCGAGGCGCGCGACTTCGACGCCGGCACGCATGCGAAGCGCATCGCCGAGGTCCGAGGCGGGATTGCGCCGTAGCTCGTCCGCGTAAATCAGGTCGACGCTTGCAAGGACGTCTGCCCTGGGCGTCTCAATGCGTGTGGCCGTGACGACGACGGGTTCGATGGATTGGCTCGCGGCGACTGCGGCGAGCATTGTCAATGTGATCATCCGTGCTCCTCCCGAGCGGTGAATCGAGATTCCACCGGTCGAGGCAGGAACGGCGAGGGAAGGGCAGTGAGCCCGCACCCCCGGTCGCCCGCCGCGACTGGCGCATGTTGACGGGCCGGTCTCCGGACTCACGGCGTGTCCCGGGGGACTTTCCGCATCGCCTTCCCGCCGTAATTCCGGCAGTGGCTGCAGGCAGCGCCTGCGTGATGCGGCTTGCGCCGTTCACCGTTGCGGGGGCAGTGCCGGGATGGCGAGCAACTCGCGCACCGGCTTCCCGATTAGCCCGGGCTTGCGCCCGGGGCACCTGTCAACGCGACCAATGTAGGGAGCGCTTTCCTGCCGGTCAAGCGACCGTTTGACGGGCGCCCGCGCGCATCGCAGGCTGCCCCCATGGCAAATTCGGAGCGACTCGATGCGGCGCTCGCGGCCGCGGCCGCCGCGGCGGAAATCATCCGCTCGAGCTATCGCGGTGCCGTGGAAGCGCGCACGAAGGCAGACGGGTCGCCGGTGACGGACGCCGACGTGGCGGCGGAGCATGCGATACGCGGGATCGTGCAGGGCCGGTTTCCGGATGACGGCTTCTACGGCGAGGAAACAGCGGCGGAGCGCCTCGACGCGGAGCGGCTCTGGATCGTCGATCCGATCGACGGCACGAAATCCTTCGTGCGCCGCTACCCGATGTTCTCGACGCAGATTGCGCTCATGCACCGCGGCCGCCTCGAGCTCGGCGTTTCCTCGGCGCCGGTCTATGGCGAAACGGCCTGGGCGGAGCGCGGCTGCGGCGCGTTCCTGGACGGCGAGTCGATTTCAGTGAGCCGGATCGCGAGGCTCGAGGAAGCAACCGTGTCGACGGGCAACCTGCGGTCGCTCGCCCGCGGGCCCGCCTGGGCCGCGCTCGGCCGCATCATCGCGCGGCTCGACCGCATCCGTGGCTATGGGGATTTCCTGCACTACCACCTGCTGGCCGCGGGAAAGATCGACGCCGTGATCGAATCGGACATCCATGTCCTCGACATCGCGGCGCTGACCGTGATCGTCGAAGAGGCGGGAGGCCGGGTCACCGATCTCGAAGGCGCGCCGATCGGCCTCGACACGCGGAGCATCCTCGCGACGAACGGGCCGCTGCACGACGTCCTCCTCGCGGAACTCGGCGGGCCGGCACTCAGGCGCTGACGAACACACGCTGCCCGCGCCAGGCGAGTTCAGCGACGGTCACGTCGTAGAGCGCCGACAGGTTCGAGTCGGAGAGGACCGTCGCGGCATCGCCGAACTGCCAGCGGCCGTCGCCGTGCAACAGCAGCGCGCGGTCCGCCCAGCGCGCCGCGAGCGTGGCGTCGTGCAGGGCCGCGATCACGACCCCGCCCGCATCCGCGCGCGCGCGGAAAAGCGCGAGGATCTCGTTGCGATGGCGCGGATCGAGGTGATTGGTCGGCTCGTCCAGCAGGCAAACGGGCGCATCCTGCGCGAGGAGCGTCGCGACATCGAGCCGGCGCCTTTCGCCGCCGGACAGCGAATCGACGGAGCGGCCGGCGAGGTCTCCGAGACCGACCGCTCCTAGCGCCGCGCGCGCGCATTGGATGTCGGCGGCGTCCTCCCACTGCCAGAAGGGCAGGTGGGGATGCCGCCCGATCAGCGCCGAGTCGAACACGGTGGAGGGGAACGGTTCCTCGGTGAGTTGCGGAAGCAGCGCGAGCTTCTGCGCGCGTTCGCGGCCCGTCCAGCTCGCGATGTCGCGTCCCTCGAGCTCGACGGCGCCGGTTGCCGGCGCGCGCAGTCCGGCGAGCGTATGCAGCGTGAGCGTCTTGCCGACGCCATTTCGTCCGAGGATGGCGATGAACTCGCCGGCGCGTGCTTCGAAGTCGAGGGCCTGCACGAGGCTGCGGCCACCGACCGAGACGCCCGCCGAGCGGCCGGCGAGCCTGACCGCGCCGACCCGGGTCAAGGCTGGAGCCGCTCGTGACGCCAGGGCTCGGCCTGGAAGCGGCCGAGCCCGGCGGGCGCGATTACCCGTGTCCAGCGCGCGCGGTCGTGCAGGCGATGCTCGCCCTCGACCCAGAGCTCGACGACCGCCGCCCACAGGCGGTAGCCGCCCCAGTGGGCCGGACGCGGCAGCCGCAACCCGGGCTCCTGGTCGTCTTCGGGAGCGACGAAGGGATCGGGCGTGCCATGCCGCTCCGCGGAATCTCGCAGGCGATCCAGCAGCGCCTGGCGGTTTGCGATCGGCTCGCTCTGTTCGCTCGTGATCGCCGCGAGCCGACTGCGCCAGGGACGGCTCGCGAAATAGTCGTCGCTCTCGCTGGCGAGTGCGTGGACGACCGGCCCTTCGACGCGCAACTGCCGGCCGAGCGCATCCCACTGGAACACGACCGCTGCCCAGGGATGCGCCTCGAGCTCGCGCCCCTTGCGCGACCGATAGTTCGTGTAGAAGACGAGGTAGCCCGGATCGGCCACGATTTCCTTGCACAGCACCACACGCACGGCGGGCTTGCCGTCGGCACCCGTCGTCGCAAGGCTCATGGCATTCGGATTGCGCTGGACCTGCTCATCGGAGGCCTGGCGGAACCAGGTCGTTGCGAGCGGCATCGGGTCGACCGGCAGGGGATCCGGCAGCGTCTGGAATCGCGCGTGCATCGGAGAATGTTAGCGCGCCCGCGGCCGGATTTCGTCAAGTGAAACCCCGATTAAGCTGCGATTCAGGTGGCCCGGCCGAAACTGCCTCCACGCACCTGGAGGAGTAGCCACCATGTTCAGATCCACACTGACGGCGTCGGCCCTGGCGATGCTGCTGTCGAGCCCGGCATTCGGCGACGACGATGAAAAATCCGGCGGGCGGGGGCACTATCGAGCGGACCGCGACGACTATCGAGAGCGCGATGGGCGCGACCAGGACCGGCATGACGACGCCTGGCGCCGCGACCCGCGCTGGCCCGATCGCTACGAGCACGACTGGCGCCAGCCTCACTGGCGCAACGACCGGCATTGGCGTCACCTGCCTCCGGCTCGTTATCGCGCAGACTTCGACTATCGCTCCGGCTACGAGCTCGCGTGGCGCGACTGGACGCGCTACGGACGCCATGACCATCGCTGGCGGCGGTCGCCCTCGAGCTGGTATCGGGCCGACTTCGGCTACCGGTCCGGCTATGAAGACGGATGGCGCGACGCGGCGCGCTACTACGGCCTCGGCTGGCGACCGCGCTACTGGGCGCAGGATCCGCGCGACGGCTGGTTCTTCAGCTTCGGGTTCGACGGCTGAACCCGGAAAACACCGGCCCGCTTGCGTGATTGCAGGCTGGCCGGTACACAGGGCGGGCTGCAAGAGGCAACGCCCCGATGGACCTGTCCGAACTGCGCGAGCGGCTGACCCGGCTCGATGGCGAGTTACTCGCGCTGATCGCCGAGCGCCAGCGCATTTCGGAGGAAGTCGCTCGCGTCAAGCGCGAGACCGGACTGCCGACGCGCGATTTCAGGCGCGAGCGCGACGTCCTCATGAATGCGCGCACGGCCGCAACGAAGCTCGGCCTGTCGCCGGCGTTCGCGGAGAGCCTGCTGCGGCTGCTGATTCGCAGCTCGCTCGCGACCCAGGAACAGGCGCAGGTGGCGGCGCAGGGGCAGGGCGCCGGGCGGCGCGCCCTCGTGATCGGCGGCTGCGGCAAGATGGGCCGCTGGTTCGTCGAATTCCTCGATTCGCAGGGTTATGGGGTTGAAATCGCCGACCCGGCCGGGACACCCGGCACACGCCCGCATCGAACCGACTGGCAGGCCGATGAGCTTTCGCACGACGTGATCGTGGTCGCGACGCCGCTCGGCATCACCGCGTCGATCCTCGAACAGCTCGCCCGCCACCGTCCGCCCGGCCTCGTCTTCGACATCGGCTCGTTGAAGACGCCGCTGCGCTCGGGACTCGCCGCCCTGCGGGAGTCGGGCGTCCGCGTCTCGTCGCTGCACCCCATGTTCGGCCCCGATACGGACCTGCTCTCCGGGCGGCACATCATCCACGTGGACGTGGGGCGTCCCGATGCGCTCGGCGACGCGCAGGCACTCTTTGCCTCGACGATGGTCGAGCAGGTGGTTACGACGCTCGATGACCACGACCGGCTGATCGCCTACGTGCTCGGGCTTTCGCATGCCATCAACATTGCGTTCTTCACGGCGCTCGCGGACAGCGGCGAGGCCGCGCCGCGCCTCGCACGCCTGTCGAGCACGACGTTTGACGCCCAGCTCGCGGTCGCTTCCCTCGTCGCGGACGAAAGCCCAGCGCTCTATTTCGAGATCCAGGCGCTCAACCAGTACGGCGGCGAGTCGCTCGCGTCCCTGGTGGAAGCCGTGACGCGCCTGCAGGCGGTGGTCGCCAGCCAGGATGCCGCGGGCTTCGCCCGGCTCATGCGTCGAGGGCAGTCCTATCTCCAGGATCGTGCCGCCGCCCGCCAGACCTGATATGCTTAATGAGAGTCATTCTCATTTACATAGTGAGGCGTTCATGAGAGTCCTGTCAGCCCTTCAGAGCCGCCTGGCAGCCGCATGGGTGTTGGCCGCCCTTGCCTGGGCGGGCCCGGCCCTGGCGGCGGGCGAGCCCCTGGTGGTCTATACCGCGCGCAAGTACCAGCTCGTCGAACAGCTGTTCCTGGAATACGGCCGCGAGCGCGGAATCGAAGTGAAGTCCGTCACAGATGACGGCGCGCCGCTGATCCAGCGGCTGAAGGCGGAAGGATCGGCGAGCCCGGCCGACGTGTTCATTTCCGTCGACGCGGGCGACCTTTGGCGCGCCAGCGAAGCGGGCCTGCTCTCGCCGGTGAAGTCGCCCATGCTGGAGGCCGCGATCCCGGCGCACCTGCGCGATCCCGAGGGCCGCTGGTTCGGCCTCGCCGTGCGCGCGCGCACGATCGCGTATTCGACGGAGCGCGTAAAGCCTGCCGAGCTTTCCACGTACGCGGCGCTGGGCGATCCGCGCTGGAAGGGCAAGTTGTGCCTGCGCAGCGGCAAGGCGGTCTACAACCAGTCGCTCGTGGCCATGATGATCGGCGATCTCGGCGAAGAGGCGACCGAGCGCGTCGTGCGCTCCTGGGTCGCGAATCTCGCCGCGGAGCCCTTTTCCAACGACACGCTCATGCTCAAGGCGATCGCCGCCGGGCAGTGCGACGTCGGCATCACGAACAGCTATTACCTCGGGCGCCTCCAGCACGAAACGCCCGGCTTGCCGGTCCAGATTTTCTGGGCGGACCAGAAGGGCCGGGGCACGCACGTGAACATCTCGGGCGGCGGCGTGACCGCACACGCGAAAAACCGCGCCGAGGCCATCCGGTTCCTCGAGTGGCTGGCTTCCCCGGACATCCAGAAGCGCTTCGCTGCGGTGAACTTCGAGTTCCCGGCGAACGCCGGCGTGGATCCGTTGCCGGAGGTCAAGGCCTGGGGGTCGTTCCAGCCCAATCTCGTCAATGTCGGCACGATCGGCAAGACCCAGTCTGCCGCCGTGATGCTGATCGATCGCGCCGGCTGGCGCTGATTCCATGCCGGCGAGGTGATCATGCGCGCCTCGTCGCATCGGCCCGGCTCGGCACTCGCCACGATCGCAGTGGCGCTGCCGATGATCGCGGTGCTGATCGCCGTCGTGCAGGGGGCCACGGGCGCGGACGCGGAGCTCTGGGCGCACTTGCGTGAGCACGTGCTGGCGCGCGTGGTCGCGAACACGGCGATCCTGGTCGTGGGCGTGGTCGCGATCGCCGTCGCGCTCGGCGCGTCGCTCGCCTGGCTGACCGCCGCCTGCGAGTTTCCGGGTCGCGCTTTCTTTTCCTGGGCTCTCCTCCTGCCGATGGCGATGCCCGCCTACGTGCTGGCTTTCGTCGCGATCGCGACGCTCGACTACGCGGGCGCGGTGCCGATGGCGCTGCGCGGCTGGTTCGGCGACGGATTCCGCGTGCCCCCGATCCGCTCGATCGGCGGCGCGATCGCCGTCCTCGCGCTCGCGACCTATCCCTATGTCTACCTGATGGCGCGCGGGGCCTTCCTGACGCACGGCGCACGGGTGCTCGAGGCGGCGCAGTCGCTCGGCCTCGGTCCCTGGGCGGGACTCTTTCGCGTCGCCCTGCCGCTCGCACGTCCCTGGCTCGCCGGCGGCGCGGCGCTCGTCGCGATGGAGACGCTCGCCGACTTCGGGGCCGTCTCGGTATTCAATGTCGACACCTTCACGACCGCGATCTACCGGGCCTGGTACGGGCTGTTCTCGATCGAAACGGCGCTCGGGCTCGCCTTGCTGCTCCTCGCGTTCGTCGCGCTCGCGCTCGCGATCGAGCGCTTCGCGCGCGGTCGCGCGCGCTATACGGCGGCGGATTCCCTGCGCCGCCCGGAGCGGCTCGCCTTGCCCGGCGCGCGCGGCGTGCTCGCGTTCGCCTATGCGGCGGCGGTCTTCACCCTCGGTTTCACGCTGCCCGCCCTGGCACTGGCGCGCTGGGCGTGGAAAGTCGCGCCGATCGACCTCGATGCGAGCTACCTCGGCTACGTGCTGCGGACGCTCGGTCTCGCCGGCATGGCGGCGCTCGCCTGCCTCGCGCTTGCGCTCGTGCTCGGCTACGCCACGCGCACCGCCGACGGCCGCGTGACCCGTGCGGCGGCACGCGTCGCGACGCTCGGCTATGCGATTCCGGGCGCGGTGCTCGCCGTCGGCGTCGTGACCGCGCTCGGCGCGATCGACGCCCGCTGGCGCCTCGTCGCCGGCGGCGAGGGACTCTGGCTCCAGGGAACGGTGTTCGCGCTGCTGTTCGGCTATGTCGCGCGATTCCTGGCGGTGGCGCACGGACCGGTGCAGGGCGGATTCGCCCGCATCCGGCCCTCGCTCGAAGAGGCCGCGCGCTCACTCGGGCTTTCGACGCGCGAGCTCGTCTCGCGATTGCACCTGCCGCTGCTCGGAGCGGGCATCGGCACGGCCGCGCTGCTCGTTTTCGTCGACGTCATGAAGGAGATGCCGATCACCCTGATGACCCGGCCCTTCGGCTGGGACACACTGGCCGTGCGAGTGTTCGAGATGACCGCGGAAGGCGAGTGGGAGCGCGCGGCCCTGCCGTCGCTCGCGATCGTGGTGGCGGGCCTGTTGCCGGTCGCCCTGTTGACCTGGAGGATGGAGCGTGCGGCTCGAGCTGCGTGAAGTGTCCAAGATTTTCCCAGGCGTCGCGGCCATTGACCGGCTGTCGCTCGTCGTCGGCGCGGGGCGCATCGGCTGCCTGCTCGGGCCGAGCGGTTCGGGCAAGAGCACGGTGCTGCGCGTGATTGCCGGCTTCGAGCGGCCGGATGCCGGCGAGGTGCTGGCCGGCGGCGACCTGCTGTCGGGACGCGGCACCTGGATACCTCCTGAGCGGCGCCGCATCGGCATGGTGTTCCAGGATTTCGCCCTGTTCCCCCACCTCGATGCCGTTTCGAATGTCGAATTCGGCCTGCATGCCGAGGAGCGCGGCAAGCGCCGCCGGCGCGCGCGCGAATTGCTCGACCTCGTCGGGCTTGCCGCGCAGGCCGGCCGGTTTCCACATGAGCTTTCCGGTGGCCAGCAGCAGCGGGTTGCGCTGGCGCGGGCGCTCGCGCCGATTCCGCGCCTCGTACTGCTCGATGAGCCCTTCTCGAATCTCGACGCCGACGTGCGCATGGAACTCGCGCAGCAGGTGCGCGCCGCCCTCGTCGCCGTAGGCGCGACGGCGCTGCTCGTGACGCACGACCAGCGCGAGGCGTTCGCGATCGCGGACGAGATCGGCGTGCTGCGTGCCGGCCGCCTCGAGCAATGGGATGCGCCCTGGCACCTCTATCATTCGCCGGCGACGCGGTTCGTCGCCGATTTCGTCGGCGAGGGCACCTTCATCCAGGGCACGGTGCTCGGGCCTGGGCGTGTCTCGACCGAGCTGGGCGTGATCGAGGGACAGCTCACGTCCGGCCAGCCGCCGGGGACGCACGTCGACCTGCTGCTCCGCCCCGACGACGTGATCCACGACGATGCAAGCGAAATGCGCGCGGAGGTCGTGGAACGCACGTTTCGCGGCGCGCAGTTCCGCTACAAGCTGCGGCTGCCCTCCGGGGCGACGGCCCTGTCATTCGTGCCGAGCCACCACGACCACGCCATCGGCGAGCGCATCGGCATCCGTCTCGACGCCCAGCACCTCGTCGGGTTTCCGCGCGGGTAGGCGTTCCGCGCGCATCGGCGAATCAGAACTCTTTTTCCGTCTCCGCATCGGTTCGCAGCGTGTCGACCTGGCGGAATTTTGCCCAGGCGTTGGCCAGGGAAAAGAGGACGGGCTTGCTGATCACCCTGCCGAGGCTGATCGGCAGGCTGAAGTATCGCCGGTTCGAGAAGTAGTTGAAGAATTTCCGGTAGTCATCGTCCGCCTCGCCCAGGACCATTCGCGCCGCGAAGCTCCCGCAAAAAGTCGCCCACGGGATGCCCACGCAGCCCAGTATGAAGCGGACATGCGGGAGCTCGCGGGGCCTGGCGATGACCGGCAGGAGGTCCCGCGACATGTCGATCTGCCCGGGCCAGAACTGGATGAAGGACAGGTCGCGCAACTCCGGGAAGTGGCTCCTGAAGTCCTTGATGACCTTCCTGATGATCGCGGGGTTGTTAAAGGCATTCCTGAGATAGGTGGTGACCGGGGTGCCGCCGCCGAGCAGCAGCCGGTTGTCCCCGGTCAACCTGAAATACGAATACACGAGCTTCGAGTCCCAGCACTGCATCTGCTCGCCGGACGGAAACAGGATCCGCAGTTCCCGGTCGGTCAGCGGCTCGGTCACGCTCAGGAATGTCTGCGCGTGAAAAGCCTCGTCGGCGAGCGGACTGATCGCCGGGCTCATCTTGTCGATGGCGATGATGATGCTGTCGGCGGTCACGCTGCCGGCGTGCGTGTACGCCGTATGACCTTCGAGCCTCTCCATCTCCGTGCTTTCGTAGACCTGCATTCCATTCCCGATCAGCAGGTTCTTCAGCCCCTGTAACGTCATCAGCGGATTGATGCCGTAGGTCCCGCCGTAGCGGATTCCGGCCGTGTAATCCCGTGCGCCGAGGATTCCCTTCAACCGGTTTTCGTCGTAGACGCGCTGGTCGGTGAATCCGACGCTCTCGCGACACTCGCGCTCCTCTTCGACCGCGTGGCTGCCGTCATCGCCAAGTCCGAGGAACAGCGAATCCTGGTGCAGCAGCCCGGCCTGGATCTCGTGCTTCTTGATGGTCTCCACGATGCGTTCGATGCCGCGCACGGGCGCTTCCCAGATTTCCCCGGCGGCTTTCACGCCGTAGCGGCGCACGAGCTGATGCAGCTCGAGCTCGCTGTCCGGGGTCAACATGCCTGCACTGCGGCCCGAAGAGCTTCCGCCGATGATGTTCTTGTCGATCAGTACGACGCTCAGTCCTTTCCTCAGGAATTCCGCTGCGGCACTGACGCCGCTGAATCCTCCGCCGACGATGAGCACATCGCACTTGATGTCCTTCGCCAGCGGCGGGCAGTGCCTGTACGCATTGACCATCAGGGTGGTGAACCACCAGTTCTGGTTGACCAGTCTCTCCTGCACGGCCATGAGTCACCCGCCTTGCTGCAGCGCGTTCGGCCGCCGCATCAGATAGAGGAACAGTGGTACGCCGATCAGCGCGGTGAGCGCGCCGACCGGCAGCTGGCGCGGCGCGACGATCGTGCGTGCCAGCAGGTCCGCGACGACGAGCAGGGCGCCGCCGGCGAGCGCCGCGGCCGGGATCACGGCGCGGTGCGACGAGCCGACGACGAGGCGCACCAGGTGCGGCGTCACGAGCCCGACGAACCCGATGCTGCCTGCGGTCGTCACCGCCGCGGCCGTCAGCAGGGAAGCCGAAACGTAGATTGCGATGCGCAGGCCCCGGACCGGCACGCCGAGGAGCCGCGCCTGGAGCTCGCCGCGCGCGAGCGCATCGAGCGGTCGCGCGGCCAGCAGGCAGGCGGGAATGGCGGCGAGCGCGAGCCCGAGCAGAAACCAGGGCGTGCGCACGTAACCGAAATCCCCGAGCAGCCAGAACAGCATGCCGCGAAGCCGGAGGTCGTCCGACAAGGACAGCAGGAGGCTCACCAGCGCGCCGCAACCGGCCGCGACGACGACTCCGGTGAGCAGCAGGCGCGTCGTCGTCCAGCCGCCGGGACCATGGGCAATCGCGAAGACGAGTAGCATCGCCGCGAACGCCCCGGCCGCTGCGCCGGCGTCGACCATGAAGCCCGCGAGCCCCGCGAGCATCATGCCGAGCGCGCCGACCGCGGCGCCGCCCGAGATGCCGAGAACGTACGGATCGGCGAGGGGATTGCGGAGCAAGGCCTGCATCAGCACCCCGGCGAGTGCGAGCACGATGCCGGCGCCAAAAGCGGCAAGGGCGCGAGGCAGCCGCAGCTCCCAGACGATCGTGCGCATCAGGGGATCGCCGGCCGCGAGCCGTTCCCAGGGCGCGTCGATACCGGAGCTGCCGAGCGCGAGCGAGGCCGCGATCGCCAGCGCGGACGCCAGTGCCAGCAGCAGGATCATTGGCGCCGCGCGCATCCTCCCCATGCGCGCACTTTAACCGGTACCGGCCCAGCCAAAGGGGACAGTCACCTTTAAAGGTGACTGTCCCCTTTGGAAGTGCCGCCACCAGTAAAATCGGCAGCGATGGACAAGCATTCCGACTACATCGATGCCGACGGCTACCGGGCCAATGTCGGGATCATTCTCATGAACGACGAGCGCCAGGTTTTCATCGGCGGGCGCGTGGGTGCGCGCGGCTGGCAATTCCCGCAGGGCGGCATCCGGCGCGGCGAGCGGCCGGAGGAAGCCCTGTACCGCGAGCTCGCCGAGGAAGTCGGGCTGCGCGCCAGCCAGGTGGTGGAAGTCGCTCGCACGAAGAGCTGGATGCGCTATCGCCTGCCGCCCCAGTTCGTGCGCCACGACTCGAGCCCGCTGTGCATCGGCCAGAAACAGCGCTGGTTCCTGCTGAAGCTCGGCACGGAGGATTCCGCACTGCGCTTCGATTCCACCGAGCAGCCGCCGGAGTTCGATCGCTGGCGCTGGGCCGACTGGTGGGACGCCGTGCACGACGTCATCTACTTCAAGCGCCGCGTTTATTCACGCGCGCTGCACGAGCTCGGCGCGCACGCGTTTCCCGAGGGACTGCCGGCGTACCCGGACTGGTGGAAGGAACGCATGGGCGGGGGAATCCGGCGCGGGCCCGCGACGGAAACGTGAGTCAGAACGGTTTCGCGACCGCGAGCAGCACGATGCCGACCAGGAGCAGCGAGGGCGCCTCGTTGAACCATCGAAACCAGCGCGCGCTGCGGCGGTTGCGGCCGCCCGCAAAGTCGCGAAGCAGCCGCCCGATCCAGGCGTGGTACGCGATGAGCAGGCTGACAAGGACGAGCTTGGCCTGCATCCAGCCGGTCGAGAGCAGCGGGGGATTCCGCGCGAGCAGCCACAGCCCGAATGCCGCGGTCAGCACTCCGCCGATCGTCATGATCGAGAAAAGCCGCCGTTCCATGATGCAGAATCGCTCGGCGCCCGCGGTGTCGGTCGTCGAGGCGTGATATACGAACAGCCGCGGCAGGTAGAACAGGCCCGCGAACCAGGTCACCATGAAGATCACATGCCAGGCCTTGATCCAGGGCATCCGTCCGTGCTCCCGTTGCCGCGACGATTCTAGCGACGGTTCACGTCATTGAGCGAGAAATCCGGCAACAGGGGTCTCTACTGGCGCATCGGCCTCGTCGTGCTCGCCGCGCTCGCGCTCGGCTACGGCGGATTCGAGCTCGGGCGCACGAGTGCCGGTTATTTCATCGCCAACGCCATGGTCGAGCGGATTGAGCTCAGGAAGCGCAACCAGGCCCTCGACCAGGAGAACCGGGCGCTCAGGCAGCGCGCTTCGGTCGCCGAGGTCGGCCAGCGCGTCGACCAGCAGGCGCAGTCGGAGGCGCAGCGCATGATGAGCGAGTTGCAGGCGGAAACCGCCCGCCAGAAGCAGGAACTTCAGTTCTACCGCGGCCTCGTCGTGCGGCAGTTCGGCGCCGGGACGCTGCGCGTGCAGGAAGTGCAGGTGCGCGCGGCGGACGAGGAGCGCCGCTACCGCGTGCTCATCACCCTCGTCCAGGCCGCGACGCGCAGCTCGGTCGCGAACGGCGCGGTGACATTCTCGATCGAGGGACGGCAGGGAAAGGAGCCCCAGACGCTCGCGCTCGCGGACGTCGAGGTCGACAAGCGCCGCCAGTTTCCGTTCTCGCTCCGGTTCTTCCAGCAGATCGAGGTGCCGATCGAATTGCCGCTTGATTTCCGGCCCGAGCGCCTGCAAGTCGAGCTCCACCTGGGCCGCAATGCCGAGCCGTTGCGCCAGGCATTCGACTGGCGCGTCGCGGGCGAGGGCGACGCGCCGTAGCTTTGACCGTCCCGACAGGCGGCCCTACAATCGATTGGCCGCTTTTCTCCTTCCGAACCGGGTGCCCATGTCCGAGCAAATGACGACCGCCGATAGCCTGATCTTCACGGATGCCGCCGCGCGCAAGGTGGGCGAGCTGATCCGCGAGGAGGGCAATCCGAACCTCAAGCTGCGGGTGTTCGTCTCCGGCGGCGGCTGCTCGGGTTTCCAGTACGGATTCACGTTCGACGAGAAGGTCGAAGAAGGCGACGCGGAATTCCCGAACCAGGGCGTGTCGCTCCTGGTGGACCCGCTGTCATTCCAGTACCTGGCTGGCGCCGAGATCGACTACCGCGAGGACCTCGAAGGCGCCCAGTTCGTGATCCGCAATCCGAATGCGACCACGACCTGCGGCTGCGGGTCTTCTTTCTCGACTTGAGAAAATCGAAGGGGACGCACCCCTTCATATTCGAGCAAACATGCGCCGCCCCGAATATGAAGGGGTGCGTCCCCTTCGATTCCAATTCAGCGACCGGCGCCGCCGGTGCTGATCTGTGCCGTTCCGGCAACCTGGACGGGTGAGGATGTGGCCTGCGCCTCGAGGCGCGCGAGCAGCGGCGCGGTCTGCGCCTGGAAATCTGCCATCAGGTTCTGCGGGATCGGGTCGGCCTTGGGCACGGTCACGCGCGCCGGATTCTTGTGGACGCCATTCACCCGGTACTCGTAGTGCACGTGCGGCCCGGAGGCGAGGCCGGTCATCCCGACATAGCCGATCACCTGGCCCTGCGCGACGCGGTCGCCGACCGAGAGTCCCTTCGCGTAGCGCGACATGTGCCCGTACAACGTCGTGATGCCCTTGCTATGCGCCACCACGACGGCATTCCCGTAACCGCCGTTCCTGCCGCGGCTGACGATTTTTCCGGCACCGGCCGACTTGATCGGCGTGCCCGTGGGGGCGGCGAAGTCGATGCCCTTGTGGGCACGCACGCGGTTGAGAACCGGGTGACGCCGCGCCGAGCTGAAGCCCGAGCTGATGCGCGCGTAGTCGACCGGATAGCGCAGGAACGCCTTGCGAACCGGGCGGCCGTCCGGCGAGTAGTAGTCCGCCTTCCCGTTCGGCCCGACATAGCGCACGGCGCGGTACGTCTTGCCGGCGTTGACGAACTCGGCGGCCAGGATGTCGCCGTCGCGGACGAATTCGCCGTCCTGGTATTGCTGCTCGTGCGCCACGACGAACCGGTCGCCCGGACGCACCGAGTTGACGAAGTCGATGTCGTACTTGAAGACGTCGGCAAGTTCGACCGCGAGCCGGTCGGTGCCGCCCGCGTCATTGACCGCGACGTACAGCGAGCTCGAAACGGTGCCGCTCAGCTTGTTTTCCTGAGTTTCGAACGGGTTCTCGACGATGTTCGCGCTGAAGCCGCTGTCGGCGCGCGTCACGGAAAGCGTGGCCGTATCGTTGATGCGCCGGGTCAGCGACCTGATCTCGCCATCAAGGTGTGTGAGCTGGATGACGTCGCCGGGACGGATCATGTCGAGGCTCTTGCGGACGTCCGGCAGGCTCCTCAGTTCCGCGAGGTCGGAGAGCTTGAGCTCGAGGCCGCGGAATATCTGGTCGAGCGTGTCGTTCCGGCCGATCGTGATCGCGACGAATTCGAATGGCGTCCGGCTGGTTGCCGTCTCCGTGGCCAGCAGGTCCGCCGTCGGTGAGAGCAGCTCGTCGATTGCCGGATCCGGAAGCGGA
>CAVTIE010000002.1:435000-474917 GCA_963734735.1 uncultured Gammaproteobacteria bacterium
GGAAGCGTTGCCGGGCTCCGGTCCCTTGCGATCCCATCCCTGCCGACCTTGCAGGACCAATGGCTTCGTCGCCGCAAGCTCTAACTCGACGGTCACGTCGCCGTCCGACGCGTTGAGCCGCAGCGGAAACAAGTCCGCCGGCGCCAGGCTGGTCGCGTTCCAGTCGTTGACCCACACCCGAAACGGCGAGGCCTGTGCACCGGCGATGCCGAGCGCGCCCCGCCCGAGCCGCTCGGCCGAATGGAACCGGCCGGCTTCGGTGTCGGTCAGCGTGAAATGCGCCATCCACACCTGGTCGGTCGCCCAGGCGGATTCGCGCGCGGCGACATCCGGCGACAGCGCGACACGGAAGAAGGTGAGCTGGAAGCCGAAGTGACGCCCGTCCGCGGCTGCAAGGTTGCCTGTGAAGTACCACCACTCGCTGCGGAATTCGGGATGCGGGCCGTGATCCGCTGGGAACGAGAATGTGCGCGGCGCCGTGGCCCGCGCGAAGCCTGCCGCCGGCCGGCTGCCGAGCAGGCCGGTCACGTCCACCTGCGCCATGGCTGCCGCTGCGGCCGAGGCAAGCATCAGTCCGAGGATGCGGCGCATCTATTCCTCGCGCAGTGCAGCGGCCAGCGGCACCCGCGACAATCGGACCGCGGGCAAGATGCCCGCAACAAGTGCAGTGCCGATCGCCATCAGGATGCCACCCGCAAGCACCCCGGGCGGGATCGCGAAGGACATGCTCCAGCCGAAGGCGCGCTCATTGATGACGAAAACCAGGAAACCAGCCAGCGCGACGCCGAGCGGAGTCGCGACGAGTCCCGCGACCAGGCCGAGCAGCCCCGTCTGGGTGAGCACCAGCCGCCGGACGTCGCGTGGTGCAAAACCGATCGCCCGCAGCACTCCGGTCTCGCGAGTCCGCTCGAGCTCGAGCGCGAGCAGCGCACTCAGGATGCCGAGGAAGGCCACCAGCCCCGCGAGCCAGCGCAGGACCTCCGTGATCGTGAACGTGCGCTCGAAGATCCGCATCGATACCGCGCGCAGTTCCGCGCGGTTTGCGAGCTGGAGCCGATCGCTCGCCGCGGCAAATCGCTCGAGATCCCGACGGAGCCTGACCGGGTCGCCGCCATCGCGAAAATAGATGCCGACACCGGTCAGACGGTCATCCTGCCAATGACGACGGAAGGCCTCGAGCCGCATCACGACCGCGCCGCGGTCGCTGCTGTAGTCACGGAACACACCGGCGACGACGAATGCCAACGGGCCGTTCGCAGCGGGCAAGACCAGTTCCTCGCCGATCGCGATGCCGCGCCGATGCGCAAGCGATTCCGATACGACGACGGCCCGCCCGGTCCGGAACGCAGTCAGCGCCGCGTCGGGATCGCCCTCGACGATCTGGAGGCCCCAGCCTTCCGGGCCCGGTTCGACGGCGCGCAGTTGCAGCCCGCCCGACGTCGTCGGAATCCGCAGCGTGCGCGCAAGACTCAAGCCCGCGACCTCCGGCATCGCGCGCAGCGTCGCGATGGCGTCAGGATCCAGGGGTGATGCGGCCTGTGGTGCGGCGCCCGGTGCCAGGCGCAGGTAGAAATCCGACTGCAGCGTGGCGTCCAGCCAATGCGAGACACTGCCGCGAAAGCTTTCGATCATTACGCCGATGCCGATCACGGTCGCGATCGCAATTGAAAGAGCCGTGACAGCCACTCCCGTCCGGCTCAGCGACGCGTGGGCGCCCCGCACGGCCAGCCGGACCGGCAGCGCGCCTGTCCAGCGGGCGGGCGCCTGCAGGATCCGCAGCAGCCACGCCGTCAGACCGGGAATCACCAGCGCGGCGGCGGCAACGATGCAAAAGAGCGAGAAGAAGCCAACTCGTCAGGCTTCGCGTGTCGAGGCCCAGCAAGGCGATGCCCGCGATCGCGACGACTGCGCCGGCGCCGGCCAGCAAGGGCAGGCGCCGGCGCGTGCGCTCCTCGAGTTGCGCCCTGCTCTGTAATGCGCGCGGCGAGGTGCGCAATTCGGCAACTGCCGGCGCGATGGCAGCGAGCGCGGTTGCGGCGAGACCGAGCGCTGCGCCCTTCACATAGATCCACGCCTCAGGCCGCACGGCCGTCGCGCCCGCGAAATAGAGGTCCTCGATCGTCCGCAGCACGAGGCCTGTAAGCCCCGCGCCCAGCAGATGGCCGAGAACCAGTCCCAGTGCCGTACCCAGGGCGCCGAGCGTCATCGCCTCCGCCAGCATCGTCCCGAACAATTGCCTCGGCGTGAGGCCGAGCGCCAGGGCCGTGCCGGCGACGGGTCGTCGCCGCACTGCCAGGAAGGACAGCGTGGAGTAGATCAGGAACGTCCCGACGAATAGGGCGAGCAGGCTGAGTGCCGTCAGATTGATCCGGAAGGCGCGGGTCATCTCGACGATGGCCGTGCCCTGCGACTCGGCCTCGAGCAGCAGTGTTCCGGGAATCCGCAGCGACTCGAGGGCCGCGGTCTCCGCCGCAGTCAGGACGAGGTCTATGCGGGTTATGCGCCCCGTCAGGCCGGTCAATTCCTGCGCGGTCGCGATGTCCGCAAACAGGAAGTTGCCCGCGACTTCGCGGCGTGCGGCGTCGACTTCGACGATGCCCGCGACTTCGACGATCTGTTCGCGCCCGGCGACGACGAGCGTGAGACCGCGACCCGATGCTTGCGCCGAGGGTATCCGCGAGCGGCTCCGGCAACGCGACCGTACGCGGTACCGTCAGGAATCGAGCGAGATCGATCCGGCCGGCGCGGTGCGTCACTTCATCGCGCACCGGCGACTCGGAAAACGGGTCGACGCCCAGCAGCGTGAACGACCGGTCCGGAAGACGCGGCAACCGCACGCCCGCCTCGATGACGGGCGCGGCGCGATGAATTCGTGCCTCTCGCCGAAGCTGCGCGTAGACGCGCTCGGGCAGCGTGCCGTCCACGCCGACGAGCTGGTGCGTCGTGCGGCCGGTTACGAGCGCGGACGACAGTTCAAAGGCGCGACGGGCGCTGTCATTCGCGAGATCGACGCCGACGACCACCGCGACCCCGAGCGCAATGCCGACGAGCGCCAGCCCGAGTTGTCCCGGGTGGCGCTGCAGGAAGCGCCGGCCTGAGCGCGCGTAGAGCCGGCTCACGCAGGCTCCTCGACCAGGCAGCCGCCGCGAATCGCGAAGACACGGTCGGCGAGGCCGATCACTTCCCGGCTGTGTGTCGCCATGACGAGCGTCGTGCCGGTCCCTCGGCACAGGCGATCGAGGAGGGCGATCATGGAGGTCGCGGTCTCCAGGTCGAGATTTCCGGTCGGCTCGTCGGCCAGCACGATGCCCGGCGCATGCACCAACGCACGGGCAATCGCCACACGCTGCTGCTCACCACCGGAAAGCTCCTCGGGAAAGCGATGCCCGTAATCGGCGAGCTCCGACCGCGGCGAGCCAGTCGTCGACGCGCTGGGTGGCCTCGGGCCCCGTGACGCCGTTCAGCTCCAGGGGCAACTGCAGATTCTCGGCGGCGGTCAGCGTCGGAATCAGGTTGAAGAACTGGAAAACGAATCCGATCCGGCGACGGCGGAGCAAGGCGCGGCCCGTTTCGTCGAGTGCGGACAGCGCAAGGTCGTCTATGGTGATCTCACCCGAAGTCGGTGAATCGATCGCGCCGATCAGGTTCAGCAGCGTCGATTTGCCCGATCCACTGCGGCCGACGAGAACCACGAATTCGCCATCGCGGACTTCGAAATTGACGTCATCGAGCACCTTGGGGGCCGACGCCGCCGGGTGGTAGGATTTTGAAACTCGCTCCAGCTTCACCTGTGCGCCGGCCACGCGGGGAGTCTACCGTCAGAAGGGCCGTCGAAGACCACGGTTGATAGGCCGGGTATGTAAGCGCAGTAATGCGTTGGTTTTCCGGGTGGTCATGGCAGGCGGGGAGTAGGTCACTGCCAGGATCTCACATGAACCCCCCGACGGAGGTCGGGGATTTTCTTTGACTGCAACGTCGAACTCCACGACGTCAGCCTCGCTCGTCGCGCCGGCCACCCGCGAATCCGGCGAGCCTCGAGATGACCAGGGCCACGTACAGCACACCGACGAACTGCTCGAGGATTACCGCCGAGTGCGCTGCGCTCGAAACCGGCACGATGTCACCGAAGCCCGTGGTCGAGAGTGTCGTCATGCTGAGATAGAGGAACTCGAACCAGGTCAGGCTTTCAGGCAATACAGGGTTTGCGGCAACGAAGGCGCCGGGGTTCAGGAACTCGATGCTCCAGAAAGTCATGGACCAGGCGAACGCCAGCAGCATGTAGGCGGCGGCGGCAGCGAACAGCTCGTCGATGGTCGCGCGGGTGTCGCTCAGCATGTACAGGCACATGAGCAGTGCCGCCACGGCATAGAAAACAGTCTGCGTGAGCGCGGTGACGAGACCCGCCGGCGGAGGGAGGCCGCCCTCATGGAGCATGTCGCTGACGACAGCGAGGGCGCCCAGCACGGTGACCAGCCACTTGCCGGTCCGGGACACCTGCACGCGCCGCAGCGCCAGCACGATCCCCGCCACCAACAGCAGGCTGAGCACACTGCGCCCGGCCGCAGAGTGTTCGACCAGTGGAAACGCCACGAGAATCGCAACCAGGAAGGCGACGAGCAGGACGTGCGGTCGTTGCATCAGGCGCGGGGGCATTCGTCCCCGGATGATGGACTGACGTAGGAGCCCTGCCAACCTTCGCGAGTTGGCCGTAGGCCGGGTTAGAGCAGTCACTGTCAGGATCCCATGCGAACCCCGGACGGAAACGGCCGGTGGTTTTTCTTTGTGGCAGCGCCAATCTAATGCCATAGTCCGCGCCGTGACGGCAGGACTCCAGAGCAGCGCCCGCGCGCAACCATGACCAGGCGGCTCCGGATCTTCCTTTCCTCGCCCGGCGATGTCACTGCCGCTCGAGAGATCGCGGCCCTCACCATCGAACGCCTGGCGCAGGACTACGCGCGCTTCTTCACGATCGAGCCTTACCTCTGGGAATACGAGGCCATGGTCGCCTCTGGGCACTTCCAGGACTCGATCGAGCCGCCCAGTGCCTTCGATATCGTCGTGCTGATCGTGTGGTCGCGGCTGGGAACGCCCTTGCCGGAGCGCACCAAGGTCCGTGAATACCACGGCATCGACGGGCGCACGCCCGTGACCGGAACGGAGTGGGAGTACGAAGAAGCCCTGAAAGCATCACGGGAGGCCGGAACACCGGATCTCCTGGTCTATCGCAGCCGCGAAGACGCGCGCGTAAAGACCCGTGATACCGAGAGCCGGCGTAAGGACATCGAGCAGCTCGAGGAGCTCGACCGGTTCTGGTCACGGCACTTCGCCAGCGAGGGAACCTATCTCGGCGCGTATACCGAGTTCACGAGCGGCACCGAGTTTGCCGCAGCATTCGAGAAGCACCTGCGCAAGCTCTTCGAAAAGCGAATTGCGCCCGCGGCCTCGGGAAGCCGCGAATCGGGTACCCGGATTTGGACCCAGGCGCCTTTCCGAGGACTGGAATCCTATGAATTCGAACATGCTCCGATCTTCTTCGGCCAGGACGAAGCGCTGACGAAGGCCATGGTCCAGCTGGGCGCGGGCGCCGCAGCAGGCTTGCCATTCCTGCTCGTGCTGGGAGCCAGCGGTTCCGGCAAGTCTTCGCTCGTCAAGGCGGGCATCGTCCCGAAGCTCTTCGTGCCGCGACGGATTCCGGGCGCCGCGTTCCTGAGGCGTGTCGTGTTCCGACCCAGCGATGCGCAGGAGGGCGAAGACCTTTTTGACGCGCTCGCCCGCAGGCTGACGATGCAGGTTTCCGCGGACGAAGGTCTGTCGGAGCTCCTCGGGCCGGGCCAAACGGTTGCGGGACTTGCTGCCCATTTACGCAATGCCACGGCCGAACCCGCCTATCCGATCGCAACGGCACTGGGGCAGATCGCGGTCGCTGCACGTCAGAGTGGCCGCATGCTGGAATACGAGTCGGCGCGACTCGTGCTCGTGCTCGATCAGCTCGAGGAGCTGTTCACCAACGAATTGCTGACGCCTCTCGAACGTCAGCGATTCGTCGCTCTCATTGCCGGTCTCGTGCGCTCGGGTCGCGTGTGGGTCATCGCCACGATGCGCAAGGACTTCTGGCACCAGGCCGATGACACGCCCGAGCTCGTGAACATGTCGGAAGGCGACGGTCGGCTCGAGCTCCTGCCGCCCACGCAGACGCAATTGAGCCAGATAATCCGGCGTCCCGCGGCCACGGCGGGTGTCGACTTCGAACGACATCCCACGACCGACGTGCCGCTCAACGAGATCATTGCAGAGGAGGTCGTCCACGAAGCGGGGGCCCTGCCGCTGCTCTCCTATCTTCTCGATCAGCTCTATCGCAGCGACGTGCTCGAAGCCGGGGGCATCGCCCTGACCTTCGCAACCTACGAGCGACTCGGCCGGCTGGAGGGCGCGATCGCCACGCGGGCAGAAGCGGTTGTAGCGAGCTGCACGCCCGAGGATCGCCAGGCGCTCGGTTCCGTGCTGTTCGCGCTGATCCAGATGGGCGCGACAGAGGGCAATGTCGACCGCGCAATCTCCAGGCGCGTCCCTCTGTCGACCTTTCCGTCCGGTACGGCGCAGCGAAGGTTAGTCGAGGCGCTGCTCCATCCCGATGCGCGCCTGCTCGTCAGCGATGCGGAAACGGGCGGGGCGCCGACCGTCCGGGTCGCCCATGAAGCGCTCATCACGCGGTGGGCCCGGGCGCGGGATTTCGTGCAGGACAATGCCGAAGCCCTCAAGATCCGCCGTCGCATCGAGGAACGCTACGCCTTGTGGCGCGGAATCAAGGAAATCGGCCAGGACGCCGCCAGCAAGAGCAATGGTGGCGTAGCACTCCGGGCGAGATTCAGGGCCTGGCGCGCGCGCGGCGGTCGCGAACCCGGGCTTCTCTCCGAGATCGACCTGGTCGATGGACAGCGCCTCCTGCGCGAACATCGCCCGGACACCGAACCCGACATCGTGGATTACATCGAACGCTCGAAGGCTGCCGAAAAGCGACTACGCAGCCGCTCGGTTCGCGTGCTGGCCCTGGTCGCCGGCGTCGTGACCGTTCTGGCGCTCCTGGCCTCCGGAGCCGGTTTGATCGCCCTGAAGAAACAGCATGAAGCCGAGTCCCAGGCGCAATTGGCGCTCACAGCCCAGCTGCGCTTGCTCACCGACGAAGCGGCCGACAATCTCCGGGACGGAAACGTTGCGGACGCGCAGGGCATCATCGTCGAAGTGCTCTCGAACCGGGACTCCCGTGCGGCGCGTTCGGCTGCGGCAATCAACGTGTTCCAGGAAGTGCGCGCGGCTGACGCCCGGCTTGCCGTACTCTCTGGCCACGACGCCCCCGTCATCGGCGCCGCTTTCTCGCCCGACGGGCGGCGCATTGTCACTTCCTCCGGTGACCGGACTGTCCGGATCTGGGACGTGGCCACGGCCATGCCACTTGCGACGCTCTCCGGCCACACCGATGGTGTAATGACAGCGGTGTTCTCACCCGACGGGAAGCGAATTGTCACCGCCTCGATCGACCACACGGCGCGCATCTGGGATGCGACGACAGCCAGGCAGCTGGCGGTCCTCTCAGGTCATGGCAATGATGTCTATACCGCCGCGTTTTCGCCCGACGGTCGGCGCATCGTTACCGCGTCCAAAGACGGGACCGCGCGAATCTGGGACGCGGCCACGGCGGCGCAGCTAACGCTTCTGTCCGGCCATGGCGATGAAATTGGGGGAGCCGCGTTCTCGCCCGACGGGCGGCGCATCGTCACCGGCTCCGACGACCAGACCGCCCGAGTCTGGGACGTGGCCACGGGCAGACAACTCGCAGTTCTCACCGGTCACGATGGGTTCGTCCAGTCCCCGGAGTTCTCGCCCGACGGGCGGCGCATCGTCACCGCCTCCGGCGACGGGACCGCGCGGATCTGGGACGCCGCGACAGGCAAGTCGATCGCTGTCCTTTCGGGTCATGAGGTCTTTGTGCTGTCGGCTGCGTTCTCGCCCGATGGTCGGCACATCGTGACCGCATCAGAAGACACGACCGCGCGCATTTGGGACGCAGATACGGGCAAGTCGATGGCCATACTTTCCGGCCATCGCTCACCGGTCCGCATGGCGGCGTTCTCGCCCGACGGTCGGCACATCGTCACCGCTTCCCTGGACCATACCGCGCAAATCTGGGGCGTGGATAGCGGTATGCAGCTCGCCGTGTTGTCCGATCTCGGTGGACTCGTTCGCGACGCCGCGTATTCGCCCGAGGGGCGGCGGATCGTCATCGCGTCGGTTTCCGGTGAGCAGCGCGCGGGCATCCGGGACGCGGCGACGCTCAGGCAGATCATCGGACTCTCAGGCCATGAGAATTTCGTCCGCAGCGTCGCGTTCTCGCCTGACGGGCGGCGCGTCGTGACGGCCTCCAACGACCGGACGGCGCGTGTCTGGGATGCGGACAGCGGCGTGGAACTTGCCATCCTCTCCGGCCATGGCGAAGGCATCCCCGCCGACGATGAAGGCGGAAACGTGCGCAGCGCCGCATTCTCGCCTGACGGGCGGCGCGTCGTGACGGCCTCCAACGATCGAACCGCACGCATCTGGGATGCGGCCACGGGCAGGCAACTCGCGAAGCTTGGGCAGGACGCGCCGGTCCGCACCGCCGTATTTTCGCCCGATGGTCGGCGCATCGTCACCGCCTCCGCCGACAAAACCGCACGCATCTGGGACGCGGCTACGGCCAAGCCGCTCGACGTTCTCTCCGGTCATGACGATTTCGTGTGGTCCGCCGCGTTCTCGCCCGACGGGCGGCGCATCGTCACCGCATCCCATGACCAGACCGTGCGCGTCTGGGATGCGGATACGGCCAGACAGCTCATGGTCCTCTCGGGCCACGGCGATGACGTCTGGTGGGCTGCATGGTCGCCCGATGGACGTCGCATCGTCAGCGCCTCCGTGGACCGCACCGCCCGCATCTGGGACGCGGCCACTGGCGTGCAGCTCGCCGTCCTTTCCGGCCACGGCGAAGTAGTCTTATCGGCTGCGTGGTCGCCGGATGGGCGGCGCATCGTCACGACCTCCGAAGACTGGACCGCGCGGATCTGGGACGCGAACGTCACCGCGGACCTGGACGCACAGGTAGCCTGGTCGCAGGCTGCGATAATCAATGGCCTGTCCGACCTCGAGCGATCCCGGCTAGGACTGCCCGCGGATGCGCGCATCAGGACCTGGCCTGACGAAGCCTCGGGTTGCGACACGATGGCTGCAGCGCCTCATGATCCTGATCGTCGTGCGCCAGGCGTCGCCCGAGGGAGCGTCTCTGCCAGTCTTGCAGCCAGCGCCTGTGCGCAGGAAAACGAAGAGTCCGGAGCCGGACCGCGAATCACCTTTCAACTGGGGCGCGCATTGCTGGCCAAGGACGACAAGGAGGGCGCGCGACGCGAGTTCGAGCGCGCCGTATCGCGCGGATATCGTGCTGCGCAAGTCGACCTGGCCGGCCTGCTTGTCGATGCTTCCGCGGGAACTCCCGATCATGTCCGCGCGTTGTCGCTCTATGAAAAAGCCTGGGAGGACGGCGTGACGATTGCCGCGTTCGAATTGGGCCAGTTTTATGAGCGCGGGTCAGACACTCCGAAGGCCTGGTCGTGGTATCAGAAGGGCGCCGACGTCGGCGAGCCCAACGCGCTTGCACGGTTCGGAGCGCGCGACGACACGGCCGCCGTGACCGAGGGCTCGCCGCAGAAGAAGAATGCACTCCTGCTCGCGGCTTTCAGTTCATACGCCGCCGCTGCGGCGCGCGCACAGGCCGAAGGCTGGCCCGACGACACCTGGAGACATTGGCGTTATCGTCGCGCCACGCTCGCCCGCCTGCTCGCGCGCGAGGGGATGATGCAGCAGGTTGCGGATGCCTACACGTCGGTCCGTGACCAGTCGCAGCAAGGCCGCTGACGCGCGGTCTTAGAACTGCAGTGCCATCGTCACGTAGTAGCGTCGACCCAGCACGTCGAACTGCGACGGGTCGGTGTTCGCCATCGGCGCACGCCGGAAATATCGGGGGCTGCTCGTCGGTCAGGTTCTCGACCCCGGCGCGAATCGTGACGGCGTCGAGCCAGCCGCCCTCGAAGCGGTAGCCGGCGTCGATGTCGAAATAGTTCTTGTGCGGCATCGCATAGTCGGTCGTCTTGAATCCGAACCGGGAAGTGTCGACCGTCGAGTCGACGTATTGCCAGGTCAGACCGACGTCGAAGTCGCGCCACGCGTAGCGAAGATTGGTTAGCCACTTCCACTCCGGATAGGAGCCGGCAAAGCCGCCGATCGTTCCGGCAAACTGGTCCGCAGGTACGCCGTTCGTCGTCTGGAGTTCGAACTCGTCCAGCCAGCCGACATACCAACCGACGCCCAGCTCCCCGGGTCCGACGGGCAGGCTCCAGTCGAGCTGGAATGTCGACGCCGGACGTCATGGATGCGGCGAGGTTATAGAACGATGTCGACGGCGTCGACAATTTCGCCGGTGCCCGTATCGCGACCGAACAAGCGTGCACCAGAAGTTGTCTGCCACGTAACCCGGATTGTAGACCGGGTCGAAGCAGTTCGAGGACGGCGGTCGCTGCGTCCACGTCTGTGACGACGTCGTCGATCTCGATCCGATACCAGTCGATGGTGAACTGCAGGTCACGCGCCCAAGACGATTCGAACTCCGGACGCACGATGATGCCGGCGGTGACCGTGTCGGCGGTCTCCGGCTCGAGATCCGGGTTGCCGTCGACAGTCATCGGGACTTCGAATTAGCGGAGTAGTCGGGCAGCAGCTCCACCGGCATGCCCTGCTCGACGCACAGTGCCTCGACCAGCGGTGCGTCGGGACCATTCCGCTGCAGGCTGTCCACGCTGCAGGGCTCGGCTGGGTCGAAAAAGACGAAACTCGACGTTCCCGGCAGGAACAGCTCGAAGATGGACGGTACGCGGACTGCGCGCTGGTAGGACCCGCGCAGGCGCACGGCGGTCACTGGCTGATACAGCAGCTCAGCCTTCCACGCGTCGACCCCACCGGCAGACGCGTACTCGGAATGACGGTAGCCCAGCACGGATTCGAGCGACTCGACGCCCGCGCAGGCCGGCCACGAGCGGGATCGCGGCCTCGATGTACACGTCGGTATTGCTGGTCGTCGGCATCGATGTCATCGGCGGCCTCGGAGCCCACGATGTCCGGATCACCGTCCGGAAGGAATCGTCCGCAGGGCTTCGTCCGCACGGTACTGGTACTCGTCGCTGCGATACTGCACGCCGATCGCCATGCGCAGATCGCCCGCGGGCAGCGTGATCGGGGTTCCGCGGGCGGAAGCCTCGGCAATCCACTGTCGAACGTCTGCGTCTACACCGGCGTCGACGGCGATGTAGTCCGCGCAGGCCGGCAGGACCGAGCCGACGCCGAAAGGGTCGAAGCCCCCGCAGATCGAAACGCCGCCGTCCGGCGCGAACGTCAGTTCCTCGACCCGCGAGCGGCTGACATTGCCGGTCTGGTACTTCCACTGACTGCTCGCACCGTATTGCGCATAGACGTCGAAGTCCCAATCGCCCGGCAGGCGGCCACGCGCCCCGGCTGTCAGCTGGTGCATGTCGTAGTTGTTCTCGCGCACTCGCGGATCCGCGCTCGCTCAACCGCTTGCCGAAATCAAATGGAGCGTCCGGGTCCAGCCGTGAGTCGAGCAGGAGCTTGAGATCCGCCGGGATGAAGGGATTGGTGGGCGGCATGAAGACGTCCTGCAGCGGGACCGGCGCGACCTGGGTGTTGACCGTGTAGTCGGCGTAGATGCCCTGTGGCGTACAACTCGAGGTCGTCGGTCAGGTCGAAGTTCGCGGACGCGTAGGCCGACGTCCGGGTCAACGGCATCTGCAGGGCGACGAACTCAGCGAAATTGTAACGGTGGAACAAAAGAGTTCGAGGTCAGGGGATCGCCCTGACCGCGGAAGTTTGTGACGCTGCCCGGCTCGACCGTTGCCCATCGTGAACAAGGTCCCGTCGGTGTTGAACCCACGTCTAATTGGACTTCCTGGGCCACCGTTCCGGCGGGATATCCGTAGGATTCGAACAGCGAGTCGAAGACCGTTGGATAGGACTGTCACAAACGCAGGAATGCCACGCCTTCCTCGGTGATACTGACCCAAGCCCATGTAGGCGTTGCCGGGTCCAGTGTGCCGTCGCCGGGGCCGAGCGTAGAACAGAAATGGCCCGCGAGAAGTGCGCGTGCCGACTGAGTTGATCTGAGCACGATCGTAATAGCCGACATAGCCGAGCGACCGATCCGCGGCCATCTGCGAAGTCTGTTCCGGCCGTGAGCGAGATGTCGTATTCCTCGCCGTCGCCGCGATCGGTCTGCCCCCAGCGTCCGCCGACTTCGACACCGTCGAATTCGTGCCGCAGCCGGAAGTTGACGACGCCCGCGATCGCGTCGGAGCCGTAGACTGCCGAAGCCCCGCCCGTAACGACCTCCACGCTTTCGATCAGCGCCGGAGGAATGACGTTCAGGTCTGTTTCGCCATTGGCATTGACCGGCGTCAGCCGCCGGCCGTCGACGAGGGTCAGCGTGCGGTTGTCGCCGAGCCCACGAAGGTTGAGGCCCGCCCTGCCTTCGGAGTAGGCGTTCAGGTTTCCGGCATTGTTGGATGTGCCGGTGTAGCCGGCACGAACTGCGGATATCAGATTCAGCGTCGTCTCGGCTGTGCCCGACGCCGTGCGCTCGAAAGCCGCGGCCGGCACGGCAACGATCGGGCTCGCTGCATCGAAGTCTGGCCGCGCGATGCGCGTGCCGGTGACGACGATTTCCTCGAGTATTGGGTCGTCAGCTCTCGCGGAGAGCTGGCAGGCGATTCCGCCCAGAAAGAGAAATCCGGACAGCGCGATGCGAGCTGATTGCACGTCCACCCCCCAAGTAGATGGCCTCTTGACCCTTCCCTGGAGATGGAGTCAGTCTGCCATCCATTGACCTAGCTTGTCATTTCGAATTGAGCCTGCCCCCTTGATGCGCCCCAGGTCCGGTCCACTGCGCGCTGCGAGCAATGATCTGTCTCCCGCATGACAGATCGCGTGCCCTAGGCGCCGTAGCGTCCGGCCCAGAGCCGGTAGTTCCGCGCCAACTTGAAGGGATGGGTCAAGTCATGAAGAAGAAACCACTTTCCGAACTGATCCCGTTGCTTGCAAGAGGCATCGTGCCGACCGCAGCCATCGCCACCGGCCTGGTGGGGCCTGTCGCCCTCGCGGGCACCGGTGATCTCGACCCGGGATTCGCCGCCGTCGGTCGATTGGGGCCGATACCCGAACTCGAAGGCCCGGCCTGGTCGGTCGACGCGCTGAGCGGCGAGGAAATCACCTTTGCCGGGGGTGAGTTCGAGCGGAGCTGCGACTACTACTCCTGGTATTGCTACTACTACAACGACCAGTCCTACCACGCCACCAACTTCGTCGGCCAGGCGAGCGATGCGGGCTCGATCGACCTCACATTCGCTGCAGCGCGGCTTGAGCGCACTCGGATCATGGACATCGCGCGCCAGCCCGACGGAAAAATCGTCGCCGTCGGCAACCAGGCCTTGGAGCGGGGACTGTTCTCGGGGCTGATGGTGTTCCGGCTTGCATCGGAAGGACCGCTCGACCCGACCTTCGGAGAAGGCGGCATCGTCGAGTTGCCCGACGGACTGCAAGGCCTGTATAACGCCGCGACGTCGGTCGTGCTGGATCCTGACGGTCGCATCGTCGTTGCCGGCATCCGTAATAGCGAGTTGATCGTCCTGCGCCTGCTTGCCGACGGATCGCTCGATCAGTCATTCGGAACCTCCGGAATTTTCACCGGCCCGACAAGTGATCGCGATCCCACCCCGCGCATCCTTCGCACCGCAGGGGGTGGCTATCGGGTCAGCATCTCCGCCGACACGTGCCAGGTTGTCGCGCTGACGGCAGGTGGCGTTATCGACGGCGCCTTTGGCGCCGGGGGCATTGCGTCCATCGAGCCGCCCTCGAGTTCGTGCACTTCGCTGGTTGCCCAGCCGGATGGACGGCTGCTGATCGCGGGCCTCGGTGATGATCACGGCTTTGCTACGCGCCTGCTCGCCAATGGCCAGATCGATCCGGGATTCGCGGGTGGCGCAATCGCAGATGCAATGTCGGACGCGACTGCGCTCGCCGTCGGCGACGACGGCTCCGTGGTCGTTGCCGGTCATGCCGCGGGCGTCGAGGGCGCGCTCGTCATGCGCCTGCAGGCAAGCGGCGAGCTGGACACGCTATTCGGCCAGGCAGGATCGACGATGATCGACCTGCCGTCCGACTACGGCAGCCTGCCGATCATTCACGACATGGCGGTCAAGCCGGACGGCAGCGTGATCGCGGCGGGCGGCGACTATCGCTGGAGTGCGTCGCGTCCCTTCCTCGTCCGCCTGGTCGGCGCGAGTGATGCGGACAGCCCGGGTGTCCTCGGGGTTTCAGCCGCCGGTACCGAGGTATCCGAGCAGGACCGGGAAGCGGTCGTGAAAGTCCGGCGCACCGGCGGCAGCTCGGGAACCGTCAGCGTCTCCTATCAGACCGTTGCCGCCGATGAGTCGGCAATCAGCGGAGAAGACTATGCGCGATGTCGTCCGGCCGACTGACCTGGGGCGATGGCGAAACGGGCGAGCAGGAGATCGTCGTGCCGATTCATGACAACGGCTGGCGCTCCCGAGGTGCCCGAGAATTTCTATCCTCGCGCTCGGCGATCCGCAGGGCGGGGCAGGCATCGGCACGCGCATCGGATCCGTCAACATCCTTCCCGATGGCGCCCCGGGCGGCCAGTTCCTACTGGACTACTACTCACTCGGTCGTTTCTGAAACCGAGGTGATCGGCGTCTGGGTGTCGCCGCAATTTCTATGCCGAGGGAACCGTTTCGGTCACCGTGACACCGGTCGCCGGAACAGCCGTCGCCGGCGAGGACTATGTGCGACACCGGTCACCCTGACATGGGGCGACCAGGAATCGGACTCACAGTACGTCGAGATCACGATCATCGATGACACGCGCCGGGAAGAAGCCGGAGAGCTTCACCGTGGAACTCTCGAATCCGACCGGCGGAGCAATCCTCGGGGACGCGCACGAGCGCCATCGTGACGATCGGCTGCCAACGATCAGCCGAGGTCCGGAGGGACGCGGCGGTGGCGGCGGTGGCGCAACCGGCTGGCTCTCGCTGCTGTTGCTCGGACTTGCGGCATTCGTCCGCAGGACCTGGCGGCTGCTGCCCGACCGGGCCTGAGGAAAGCGAAGGCAGCCGGCCGACGGAAGTGTCGGCGGCTGCCTTCGTCCCGAAGGCTCAGGGCTTCACGGCATCGGCTGCTAGCCCGCCAAATTGCTGGCCATTCACCTGGTCCACGATCGCCGCGAGGGTATCGAGCTTGTGCGAGGGATCGCCGCTCACGCGATGCGTGACGACGACATTCGTCGCTCCTTCTTTCTCCTCCAGCGCGACCGTGATCACGCCCGAGATCGCCATTTCCTGCAGGGGCCCGAGCGCGGCCTCCATTCGCAGCATCTGTCGTGGCATGACGAGGATCACGCGGCCATGCTCGACGCTGCCGCCCTCCCAGCGCTCGCAGAAGCATCCGCCAACCTCGGCGGCAAGCGAAAGGGACTCGCGTTTACCTGACCAGGTGTGATCCGAAGGCCACCAGCGTTCGGGATGCAGCAGCGATTCCCAGACCTTCGAGGCAGGCGCGGCGATCGAGTAACCGATGCTCGATCAGCATGGCGTCGGCGGCGGCGAACTTGACCTCGGCGCCCGCAGCGGGCGCGAGCAGCGCGAGCAGGGCCGCTGCAAGGATTCGGCGCTTCATCGTCTCACTCCTTGTATTGCCATTCGCTTTCATCCCGCCGCGCGAGCTCGTCGAGGTCTCCCGGCGTCCCCGCCGGATCGTCAACCCACTCCCTGAGCGTCGGCCCGCCATTGATCAGGTCGATCGCCAGCCGCGTGGTCTCGTACTCGTACGGAACTCGCGCCACAGCGGATACCCGGGCGCGATCAGGCGGATTGCCTTGAGCGCGAGCGCGACGAGCCGCCAGGGCCGGAACTTCGAGTGGTTGTATCCGGGGTCATCGACGTGGATCTGCAGTCCCTTGCAGAGCTTGCCGGCGTGCTTGTGGAATGTCGGCTCGAATCCGCAGGTTCGAATCCGGCAACCCGAGAGCCAGTCCGGCGCGAGCGCGCGCATGTTGGCGAGGAGCTTGTCCGCGTCGATGTCGGGCGCGCCGAAGATTTCGAGGGGCCGCGTCGTCCCGCGGCCCTCCGACAGCGTCGTGCCCTCGATCATCACCGTGCCGGGATAGCAGCGCGCCATCGAGACATTCGGCGCGTTCGGGCTCGGGTTGATCCAGGTGCGCTCGCCCTGGGGCCAGCCGTAGCCGGGCGACTTCGCGGGATGCCAGCCTTCCATCGCGACGTGCTGGTACTCGACGTCGAGCTTCAGCTGCCGCACGAGCCATTCGCCGAGCTCGCCGAGCGTGCGGCCGTGGCGCATCGGCATCGGGCCCGCGCCGACGAAGCTCTCCCATTCAGTCTTGAGCAGCAGGCCTTCGACCGGCCGACCGGCAGGATTCGGGCGGTCGAGGACCCACACGGCCTTGCCGGCGCGGGCAGCCGCCTCGAGCACGTAGCGCAGCGTCGTGACGAAGGTATAGACGCGGCATCCGAGGTCCTGGAGGTCGACGAGGAGCACGTCGAAGGTTTCCATCATCGCCGGCGTCGGCCGGCGGACCTTTCCGTAGAGGCTGAAGACCGGGATGTTGTGCACCGGGTCCGTGTAATCGTCCGACTCGACCATGTTGTCCTGCTTGTCGCCACGCAGCCCGTGCTGCGGCCCGAATGCGGCGGTGAGCCGGAAGTCTTCCTGCGCGGCGAGCGCGTCGATCGAATGCGTGAGGTCCGCGGTGACGGAAGCGGGATGGGCGAGGAGCGCCACGCGGCGCCCGTCGAGCGGCTTGCGGACCGCGCGGTCGAGCAGAAGCCTGTCGATTCCGAATTTCACCGCATCACCCGCACCCGGAATGACGCAGGATCGTGAAAATCCGGTTGCTCGGCGCCATGCGCAAGCGCCCAGTACGACAGCCGGCCGTTCACGTCTTCGATCACCGCGGCGATCCCGCCCACGAGCACGCGGGCGGCCGCGAGGCCCGGCAATGCGGCGAGCGAAATCCCGGCCTGCAGTTCGAAGTCTTCCGCCGAACGCCGGGTCTCGATTCGCGGCGCCGGCACCTCGGGCGACTCGCGTCCTTCGCGCCGGGAAGAGAAGCGATACGCAGCCCAGTCGCCGGACGGCGCGAAGTTGAACTCGTGATAGTCGTCTCCCGTTTCGGCCTTGAGGAATGCCTCGAGGCAGCTATGTTGCCAGAGACCGTCCGCGCGAAGCGCGGATCCGCGTTCGGGAAGCCGAAGCCGGCCGATAGCCCCGTCGATCCGGAACGAAATTCGCAATTCGTCGGATGGCGAGGCGATTTCCATGGCGGCGTCAAATCGACGGATCGCGTCACAGCGGCTCGCGGGATGCGGCAAGAGTTCGGCGGTCGCGAAGGGCATCTGATGCCACTCTTGCATTCGGCTGCGCGGGCGGCAAGCTTGGGTGATGTTCGACTACGTGATTGTCGGCGCGGGCTCCGCGGGCTGCGTATTGGCCAATCGCCTGAGCGCCGACGCCGCGCGAAGCGTCTGCCTCATCGAAGCGGGGCCTCGCGATCGCTCGCCGCTGATCCACATCCCGGCCGGCATCCTTGGCATGCTGCCTACGCGCCACATGAACTGGGCCTACCAGACCGAGCCCCAGCCGGGCCTGGGCGGACGCCGCGGCTACCAGCCGCGCGGGAGGACGCTCGGCGGTTCGAGCTCGATGAACGCGATGATCTACATGCGCGGCCATCCGGGCGATTACGACGACTGGGCGGCACTCGGCAATCCAGGCTGGACCTATGAAGAAGTGCTGCCGGTATTTCGCCGTTCCGAGGACCAGGCCCGCGGCGCGGACCGCTACCACGGCGCCGGCGGCGAGCTGGCGGTCTCGGACCTTGCGAGTCCCGTGGCCGCGTCGCGGGCATTCGTCGAGTCGGCGATCCGCGCCGGGATTCCTGCCAATCGCGATTTCAACGGCGAGACCCAGGATGGCGCAGGGCTGTACCAGGTCACGCAGCGGCGCGGCCGGCGTTGCAGCGCTGCCGTCGCTTTCCTGCATCCGGTCATGCATCGACCGAACCTGACGGTGCTCACCGGGCGGCGTGCAACGCGCGTCCTGTTCGAGGGCGACCGTGCCGCCGGCGTCGAAGTCGAAGGCACGGGCGGCCGCGCGCGCATCGAGGCGCGCCGCGAAGTCATCCTGTCGGCGGGCGTCTTCGGTTCCCCGCAACTGTTGCTGCTGTCGGGGGTCGGCCCGCGCGGGGAGCTCGAGCGCCACCGGATCCCGATGCGGCACGAGCTGCCGGGTGTCGGCGCCAATCTCGTCGATCACGTGGACCTCGCGCTCGTCTATGCCTCGTCGGATCGCGAGCTGATGGGCATCACGTTCGGCACGGCGCTGCGCGCGATCCCGGGATACTTCGACTGGCGCTTCCGCGGCAAGGGCCTGTTGACGACGAATTTCGCGGAGGCCGGCGCATTCCTGAGGACGCGCGCGGGCATCGGGCGGCCCGACGTGCAGCTGCATTTCGTCAATGGCCTCGTCGATGACCATGCGCGACAACTGCACTTCAGCTACGGAATTTCCTGCCACGTCGCGGTGCTGCGCCCGCAAAGCCGCGGCACCGTCGGGTTGCGGTCCGCCGACCCCCGGGACGCGCCGCGCATCGATCCCAATTACCTCGCGGCCGACGCCGACCTGGTGACACTGCTCGCCGGCGTGAAGAGGGCGCGCGAGATCATGGAAGGCGCGCCGCTCGCGCGGCACCGGGGCGCGGAACTCTTTGCGGATGGCCAGAGCGACGAGGCGCTGGTCTCACGCATCCGCCAGCGCGCCGACACCATCTATCACCCGGTCGGAACCTGCCGCATGGGCCCGGACGCGATGGCTGTGGTCGACCCGGAGCTCCGGGTTCGCGGGCTCGAAGGCCTTTCCGTCGTCGATGCGTCGATCATGCCGGCGATCGTCGGCGGCAATACGAATGCGCCCGTGATCATGATCGCGGAAAAGGCCTCCATCCGGCTCGCGGCCTGAGCTGAATTCTCGGCGCCCGTAACTTGCGGTCGAGAAAGTCTTGGCAAGCCCTTGGCGCTGCTCGAATCGCGAAGGCGCGCGGCGTCCGCCCCGCCGGGGGGTTGTGGAGCGCGCGCAACAGGCGGTCAGCGGGTCGCAAATTGCCGGCAAGTGGCTGTAACATTTCCGCCCTAAGCTGACACCGGCGCGGCCGGCGCCTGTTGCGTTCACGAGACCCAAGGGGAGCCACAACCATGTCCGATCGTTGCCGCTCGGTTCGACTCGCAGCCGCTGTTTCATCGATCTTGTCGGCTCCGGCCGTTGCAATGGGTGCCGGTTTGGCGCTCGCCCTGGCCGCGCCACACGCGACGGCGCAGGAAACTACGGCGCAATTGAACGGGTTTGTCGTCGACGCCGATGGCCAGCCGATCGCCGGGGCCAACGTGACCATCGTTCACGTGCCCTCCGGCACTTCGGCAAGTACAACGACTTCGGCGATGGGGCAATTCTCGGCGACCGGCCTGCGAGTGGGCGGACCTTACCGGGTCACCGCACAGGCGTCGGGCATGCAGGAAGCGGTCGTCGAGGATTTGTTCACGCGGCTCGCCGAGCGCACGTCGGTGACGCTCGTCGCCCAGCCGATCGCGCAACTCGCGAGCGTCGAGGTGGTGGGCACCTCGGAGCGCGACGTGACGATCGGTGCGGGAAGCCGCTTCAGCTCCCAGGACGTTCGCCAGTTGCCGTCGATCAGCCGCGACATCAAGGACGTCGTGCGCGTCGACCCGAAGGCCTGGGTCGACCCGACCAACTCCGACGCGCTCGAAGTCGCCGGCGTCAACAACCGCTACAACACGATCACGGTCGACGGCGTGCGCCAGAGCGACGATTTCGGCCTGAACAACAACGGCTATCCGACCGAGCGCAGCCCGCTGTCGGTCGATGCGATCGAGGCCGTGTCGGTGCTGACCGCGCCGTTTTCGGTCGAGTACGCGAATTTCCGCGGATCGACGATCAACGTCGTGACCAAGTCCGGTACGAACGAGTTTACGGGCTCCGCCTTTTTCTACACGGGCGACGACAGCCTGCTCGGCGACGAGACCAAGGATACGGCGGTCGATGTCATCTTCGACGAGGACATTTACGGCGGCACGTTCGGCGGCCCGATCATCCAGGACAGGCTGTTCTTCTTCCTGTCCTACGAAAAACTCGAGCGCGAGGCGCCACAGGACATCGGCCCGACGGGCTCGGGATTCCCGGTCGAAATCCCGGGCGTGACCCAGGACCACTACGACCGGATCCGGCAAGTCAGCCAGGACGTCTACGGCTTCGATCCGGGCGAAATCCTGGCGTCGGCGCCGGAAGAGGACGAGAAGATCCTCGCGAAGCTCGACTGGAACATCAACGAGTCGAACCGGGCGACGCTCGCCTACCAGCGCACCGAAGGCAACGTGCTCGTGGTCAATTCCACGAACAACAATCCATCGACCGACCGCCTCGGGGCGCCGTCGAACTGGTACGACCGTGCGAGCCTGCTGGAATCGGCGTCCATCCAGCTCTTCTCCGACTGGAACGAGTACTTCTCGACCGAAGTCAAGCTGGCGCGCAAGGAAGTGGATACGGCCCAGGTTTCGCTGTTCGGCACGGATTTCGGCGAGATGCAGATCCGCATCCCGGAGGTGGGCGACACGGGCGGCGGCACGGTGTTCATCGGGTCAGACGAGTTCCGGCACGCCAACGCGCTCACCAACGACCTCGACTCGATCAAGCTGAAAGGCAGTTTCTTCCTCGGCGACCACACGATCATGGTCGGCTACGAACGCGAGATGCTCGACATCTTCAATGTGTTCGTCAATCGCAGCGAGGGCCAGTGGATATTCGCGAGCATCGACGCCTTCGAGGCCCAGAATGCGCTCAGCCTCAGCTACCGGAACGCGTTCACGAACGACGCCAACGACGGTGCCGCGACCTTCGGCTACGACGTCGACAGCATCTACGTGCAGGACGAATGGCAGGCGACGCCTGACCTGAAGTTCCAGGCCGGCATCCGCATAGACAAGTTCTCGAGCGACGACCAGCCGCTGCTGAACGCGAATTTCACCGGTCGCTATGGCTTCAACAACCAGGCGACGCTCGACGGGCGCGACCTGTTCATGCCGCGACTCGGCTTCAACTGGCAGTGGACGCCGGAGACCACCGTCTACGGCGGCTGGGGACTTTTCGGCGGCGGCACGCCGAATGTCTGGATCTCGAACAGTTTCTCGAACGATGGCGTGACGGTCGTGCAGACCGATGTCAACGCCACCACCAATACGCAGCTCGCGAGTGCGCTGGTCGGGGTCGACGGCTTCAACATTCCGCAGAACGTGCTCGATTTCAACGGCACATTGAGCGGCGACGGTCCGGTGAATGCGCTGGACCCGAATTTCGACATACCGTCGCAATACCGCTGGAACCTCGGCCTCAAGCACACGCTGCCCTGGGATATCGAGATGACTGCGGACTTCATCTACTCGCGCGTCAAGGAGGAGGTGCTGTGGCAGGACATCCGGCTGTCGCAGGTCGGCACGGCGCCGGACGGCCGCCCGATCAACGCGCCGAACGCGGACGGTCGCTCGAGCGCCGCGATCCAGGATTTCCTCCTCACCAACCACCAGCGAGGGCGAAGGCACGGTCTTCACGATCGACGCGAGCAAGACCTGGCGCACCGGCTCCGGTCGTTTCGATGCCTACCTCGGCTACGGCTACCAGGACATCAAGGACGTCAACCCGGGCACGAGCTCCACGGCGTCCTCCAACTGGGACAACGTCGCGGTGTCCGACCCGAATGACCCGGGACTCGAGACCTCGAACTACGAGATCGAACACCAGTTCAAGGGTACTTTCGCCTGGCGCAGGGCCTTCTTCGGCGACTACGAAACCAGCATTGCGATGGTCGGCGAGCGCCGGTCGGGCCGCCCGTTCAGCTTCACATTCGGCGGCGGCACGCCGCAAGCCGTCTGGGGTGATCCGCGCCAGGCGGCGCGCCAGAGGCAGCTCTTCTACGTGCCGGACGGCGACGTGATCTTCGAGGGGCGTTGCACGGACGCGGACGTCGCGGCCGCCGTAGCGGGCTGCGCGACGAACGCGAGCTACTCGTCGGTCAATGCGGCGGCGGCGCAGTTCGCCTCGGACATGGACGCGTATATCCAGCAGCACGGCCTCGGGAAGTACCGCGGCCGCATCATGCCGCGCAACTCCCACACGAGCCCCTGGGTGACGGCGCTCGACCTGCGCTTTGCGCAGGAGCTTCCGATCTTCAGCCGGATGCGCGGCATCCTGACGGTCGACATCGAGAATTTCGCCAACCTGATCGACAATGACTGGGGCCAGTACCGGCAGGTCGGCTTCCCGTACTTCACGCCGGTGGCCGACGTGAATCGCATCACCACGGCCGGCTGCCCGAATGGCGCGGCGAACTGCTATGTCTACCGCCCGCGCGCAGGTCAGAGCGGTCCCGTGGCGCCGTTCGAGCAGATCTCCTCGCTGCCGTCGGTCTGGCGCATACAGCTCGGCGTACGCATCGAGTTCTGAGACGGGAGTGGAGCGGCAGTGCGCCGATGCGGTGCTGATGATCCGGCCCGCGCGATTCGGCTCGAATCCGGAAACGGCTGACTCGAACCGCTTCCAGCAGGGCGGTGCGACGGTGGACGCCGCCGAAACCGCACGCCTCGAGTTCGACGGCCTCGTGGCGCGGCTGCGCGAGGCGGGCGTGGACGTCCAGGTCGCCGACGACACGCTGGAACCGCCCAAGCCCGATGCCTGCTTTCCCAACAACTGGGTGAGCTTCCATGCGGATGGCAGCGTCGTCCTCTATCCGATGATGGCGCCGAGCCGCCGCGCCGAGCGGCGCGAAGAGCCGATAGCGCTATTGCGTGACGCCGGGTATCGCGTGGCAAGGACGATCGACCTCAGCCCGCTCGAGTCGCGCGGCGAATACCTCGAGGGCACGGGAAGCCTCGTGCTCGATCGCTGCCATCGCCTGGCCTACGCCTGCCGTTCCCCGCGCACGACGCCGGCGGCGCTCGAGGAATTCGCCACGCGGCTCGGCTATCGCGTCGTCGCCTTCGACGCCCAGGGGCCGGACGGGAAGCCCGCGTATCACACGAACGTGCTGCTCGCGATCGGCGATCGCTTCGCCGTCGTCTGCGCCGCGGCCATCCCGGAACCGGCAGAACGCGCCACGGTCCTGCGGGAGCTCGCCGCCGCAGGCCATGAGCCCGTGGAAATCAGCGTCGCCGAAATGCTCGGCTTCGGCGGCAACCTGCTGGCCCTGCATTCCAGGCGGGGAACCCCGCTGATCGCCGCATCCGACGCGGCCTGGAACATCCTGTCGCCGGAAACGCGACGCAGGCTCGAGAAACACGGCGCCATCGTCACGGCCCCGATACCGACGATCGAGCGTCATGGCGGCGGCAGCGTGCGCTGCATGATCGCCGAGGTATTCCTGCCGCGCCTCGCCGCGAATCGCCGATGATAAGATCGCGACCCGTCCCGCCGCGGAGCCACAGGACTTGCTGGAACTCGGCCTCAAGACGCTGATCGCCTATCTGCTCGGCTCGCTCATGGGCGCGTTGCTCGTCGGCCGGTTCCGCGGAGTCGACATTCGCGAGCAGGGCAGTGGCAACGCGGGCGCTACCAACGCGTTTCGCACGCAGGGATTCGGGTTTGCCGCCGCAACGGCCCTCATCGACGTGGGCAAGGGCTGGGTCGCGGCGGCCTGCCTGCCGCAGCTCGCCATTCCGGGCGTCGCCGCGGACCCGGCCATCGACCGCGAATGGCTCGCCGCTGCCTGCGCCACGGCCGCTGTGGTCGGGCACGTCTGGCCGCAGTTCTTCGGATTCCGCGGCGGCAAGGGAGGCGCAACCCTGGCCGGCGCATTGCTCGCGCTCGCGCCGATGCTGGCGGTGGTCGCGACGGCGACCTGGCTCGCGGTCGTGATGTTGACGGGATTCGTCGGCCTCGCGACGGTTGCGGCTGCGGCATCCCTGCCCGTTGCCGCCCGCGTGCTGGAACCCGGTTCCGGTCCCCTGTTCGTGTTCTCGCTCGCGATGGCGCTGCTCGTCGCCTGGGCGCACCGCGGCAATATCTCGCGCATCCGCGCGGGCACCGAGCCGCACGTAGGCAGGCTCTGGCTGCTTCGCCCGCGGAATCGGGACTGATGAGCCCTGCCAGCGATTCCGACCTGCTCGATCCGGCAAGGATTCGCGCACGGCTGCCGATCGTCCCCGGTGAATGGCTGCGCAAGCTCGAAGTGCATGAAAAGCTCGCGTCGACGAACGATCATCTGCTCGCGGTGAACGACCTGCCGCCGGGACGCTTCGACGCCTGCCTCGCGGAGGTGCAGAGCGAGGGCCGGGGCCGGCGCGGGCGGCGCTGGATCGCGCCATTCGCCTCGGGAATCTGCCTGTCGATCAACTGGGGCTATCGCGATGCCCCGGCGTCGCTCGGCGCGCTGTCGCTTGCCGCGGGGGTTGCCGTGCTGCGCGCGCTGCGAGGGCAGGGTGCTACCAAGCTGGGGCTGAAGTGGCCGAACGACATCGTCTGCCCGCAGGGCAAGGTCGGTGGCGTCCTGGTTGATTTGCGCGGCGATGCCGCGGGTCCCACCTACCTGGTCGTCGGCATCGGAATCAATGTCAGGCTTCCGCAGGCCACGCTCGATGAACTCCGCGCCGCGGGCGTGGACGCAGCCGACCTGGCATCCCTCGAGCTGCGGCCCGGGCGCAATCACCTGGCTGCGGCCCTGATCAGCGAGCTCGCGCTCGCGCTTTCCGAGTTCGGCGCCCGCGGCATGACGGCGTTTGCGGAGGAATGGCGGGCAGCCGACGCGCTGGCCGGCCACCGCGTTCGCGTGTTGCAGGGCGGCGAGCCGATCGAGGGCCTGGCCCGCGGGATCGACGCCGATGGTGCCCTGCTGGTGGACGTCGCGGGCGAAAGCCGCCGGATCCTGTCGGGAGAGGTGAGCGTGCGGCAGGTTCGGTGATAGATTCGCATTGATGCGACTGGCATTTGCCCTGCTGCTGTTCGCGAACATCGCCTGGTTTGCCTGGTCGCGGTGGGTTGCCGTGCCCGATGCCGACGCCGTGGCTGCGACGACCGGCAAGGCGGGTCCGGGCCTGCAGCTCGCGCGCGAAGCGGCGCCGAATGCGGCTTCGGGACGCAAGGCGGCGCGCCCGGGCAACAATTGCCTGAGTCTCGGGCCGTTCAACGACCTGACGGATGCCGCGCGTGCCTCGACGCTCCTGCGCGAGAACAAGCTTCAGCCGCGCCAGCGCGCGGGCGAGGGCGTCGTGTGGAAGGGATTCTGGGTGACGCTCGACGGCGTGCCTGACCGGACGGCCGCCAACGCCATCATCGAACGCCTGCGGCGCTTTGGCGTCGGCGACGCCTACGCGATGCCGGGCGACGGCCGCGACATCACGATCTCGCTCGGCCTCTTCAGCGAACGGCAGCGCGCGCTGCGGCGCATGGACGACGTGAAAGCGCTGGGACTCGCGCCGCGCATCGTCGACCGCGAGCGGACTGGAACCGTGTACTGGATCGACGTGGATGTCGTGCCGCCGGCGGAACTGCCGGATGCCGCACGCTGCAGGGCGAGGGCGGGCGTATACTGCGGCTTGAGGTCAAGCCGTGTGGCGACATAGGGCGATGAACATGAGCCGAAATCGGCGTTCGGACAGTTGCTGGCACTGGCGCTGCTTTTCGCGCAGTTCGGCGCCGGGATCCATGCCTATTCGCATTCGCTTGCCGATCCACCGAGCACCTGGGCGCCGCGCGTAGCTGCGAGTACTGCCTTGCGTCTTCGCAATTGCAGGTCGCCGTCGGGCCCGCGTGCCGCGTACTGCCGGTTCGCTCACTGGCCTGGATCAGCTCGTCCCCGAGCCGCTGTCTCGGGTTTCACCTCAGGCGCCCTTCCGGGCATTCCAGTCCCGCGCTCCTCCCGTTCTCGTCTAAAGCAAAGATTTCCCGTCCGCGTAATGCGGGCGGCATTCAATACTTTCAGACGAGGACACCGTCATGCAAGGTTTCAAGCCCATTGCGGCACTCATGGCCGTCGGCATTGCCGCGCTCCGTCCATCGTTCACGCGGACGATGAAGTTGCGGCACTGCGCGCCGAATTGCACTCGCTGAAGTCCGACTACGATGCGCGGGTTGCCGCGCTCGAATCGCGGATCAACAACTGGAGTCGACGGCGACAGTTGCGGCGGCGCCCGAGCCTCAGCCTGCCGTGCGCCGTGAGCAGCAGCGCTTCGGCATTCAATCCCGCGATCTCTCTCGTGCTCGCCGGTAGTTACGCCGACACATCGCGCGATCCGGAAGACTGGGCAATCGCCGGCTTCATGCCGAACGGTGGCGAGATCGGCCCTGGCGAGCGCAGCTTCAGCCTCGGTGAGTCTGAGCTCACTATTGCGGCCAGCGTCGATCCGTACTTCTCCGCGCAGCTGACCGCCGCGATCACCGGAGACGACGAGATCGAAGTGGAAGAGGCTTTTTTCCGGACGTCATCTTTACCGGCAGGGTTGACCGCCAAGGGCGGTCGCTTCTTCTCCGGTTTCGGCTACCTGAATGAGGTGCATGCCCACGCCTGGGACTTCGTGGATCAGCCACTCGTCTATCAGGCGTTCTTCGGCAATCAGCGATCGCAGGACGGCTTGCAGCTTAAGTGGGTTGCGCCTACCGACACTCTTCGTAGAGATCGGCGCTGAAACAGGCAACGGTGACGCGTTTCCTGGCACGCGCGAATCCGGGAACGGACTGAACGGCACGACGCTCTTCGCACATCTCGGCGGCGACCTCGGCGATAACGCTAGCTGGCGTCTGGGCGCGGCGTGGATCGACCTGGATGCGATGGATCGCGAGTACGAGGACGTCGATTCGCTCGGCGAGCCCGTGTTGAACGCGTTTACGGGACAGTCGCGCACCTGGGTGGCGGATGCGGTCTTCAAGTGGGCGCCCGACGGCAATTCGGCGCGGCGTGCTAGCTGAAGGTCCAGGGCGAGTACATGCATCGAGAAGAAACCGGTGGGCTGGTGTTCGACGTCGAGAACGTCGCGCTTTCAGATGCCTACCGCAGCACGCAATCCGGCTGGTACTTGCAGAGTGTTTATCAGTTCCGCCCGCGCTGGAGGGCGGGCCTGCGTTACGACGCGCTTGATTCCGGTACGCCGGCGATCGGTCTCGTGACTTCGGGCCCGTTGACCGCAGCGGACTTCCCCTCGCTGCTTTCGGGCGACCCGAGCCGTACGACGGTAATGGTCGACTGGAATCCGAGCGAGTTCACGCGCTGGCGCCTGCAATACGCCTGGGATGAGGCGCGCGATGACGGCGACACGGACCGACCTACTCAATTTGCAATACCTGTTCGGCATCGGCGCCCATGGCGCTCACAAGTACTAGGAGCCGCACTCATGAATTCCTTCATTCGCGGCGTCTTGGCGCTGCTCACGATCAGCCTTACACTTCCGGCACAGGCCGCAATCCGCGTCCTAGCGACGACCGCTGACTGGGGCGCACTCACGACCGAGCTCGGCGGCGACCGTGTCGATGTCTACGTCGCGACAAGCGCGCTGCAGGATGTGCATCGCGTCGATGCGAAGCCAAGCCTCGTCGCACGGGCGCGAACGGCGGACCTCGTCGTCGCGAACGGTGCCGAACTCGAGGTCGGTTGGCTGCCGGTGCTCCTGCAGGAGTCCGGCAATGCGCGCATCCAGCGCGGCACGCCAGGGTATTTCGAGGCTACCGCCTACCTGCGGCTGTTAGAAGTCCCTTCGCGACTCGACCGTTCGCTCGGCGACATTCATCCCCAGGGCAATCCGCATGTCCATCTCGATCCGCGGAACATTTCTGTCGTCGCGAAGGCACTGACGGCGAAGTTGGCCGCGATCGACCCGTCAGGCGCCGACTACTATGCGGCGCGCGGCGGCGATTTCGCCAAGCGCTGGACAGAGGCGATCGGTCGCTGGCAGGCGAGGGCCACGCCGCTCAAGGATCTACCTGTCGTGATCATGCACCGCGATCAGGCGTACCTCTGCTACTGGCTCGGAATGAAGGAACTGGCCTCGATCGAGCCGAAGCCCGGCGTGCCGCCGAGCGCCGGCTATCTTGGGCAGCTCGTCACTCAATTGTCGGCAGTCGCCGCCGCACCTGATCCTGCTGAACGCCTACAACGATCCAAAGGCCGCGAAATGGTTGTCGGAGCGCATTCATGCGCCGGCGGTCGTGCTCCCGTTCTCGGTCGGCGGGACGCCTGCCGCGAACGATCTATTCGGTCTGTTCGACGACACGATCGATCGCCTGTTGAGTGCCACGCAATGAATCTTTTTTCGACGGAAATGAGCATCCTGTGGCCAGCCCTGATCGCGGGCATCCTGGTCGTCGTCTCGCACGTGCCGCTCGGGCAACAGGTCTTTTCGCGCGGCATTGTCTTCATCGATCTCGCGATCGCCCAGGTTGCGGGACTGGGCGTGATTGCGGCGAGCAGCTTCGGCCTGCCGGTGGAAGGCTGGACTGCGCAGGCGGCTGCGGGCGCGGCGGCGCTCGCGGGTGCGATCCTGCTGACTTGGACCGAACGCAAGCGGCCGGAGGCGCAGGAAGCGCTGATCGGAATCCTCTTCGTGCTGGCATCGGCCGCACAGATCCTGCTGCTCGCAAACGATCCGCATGGCGGCGAAAACCTCAAGGACCTGTTGTCCGGCCAGATTCTCTGGGTGTCGCAGGCTCAGCTGATCCGCACCGCGATCCTGACGGCGGTCTTCGCGGTCGTTTGGTTCCTCTGGCGCGAGCGGATCGGGCGCATCGGCTTCTACTTGATGTTCGCAGTGATGGTGACAGCCTCGGTGCAGCTGGTCGGCGTCTATCTGGTCTTCACGAGCCTGATCGTGCCGGCAGTTGCGACCTACCGAATGGCGGCGAACCGTCAACTCCTGACCGGCTATCTGCTCGGATTTGCGAGCTACGTAGCCGGGCTCGCGCTGTCCGTCGTGACCGATCTGCCTTCGAGTTCGGTGATCGTCTGGGCGATGGCGCTTCTCGGGCTTTTCGTTCACCTGGCGAGCGGCAACGGGCAAAGCCGCGCGCCGAAAGGCTAAAATGCCGGCCGCCGCCGGCGTAGCTCAGTTGGTAGAGCAGTGGTTTTGTAAACCTCAGGTCGGGGGTTCGACTCCCTCCGCCGGCACCACCTGTCCCCGGATTACCATTAAACTCGCACTTGCAACGTGGCAGGCACCGGCGCGACGTATCGGAGAGTTTCCATGAAGGCAATCGCTCAGCGCTGGATCTTCGGACTTCTGTCACTCGCGTGGGTATTCGCGCAGGTCGCAGCCCAGACGCCCGCGGCCCCGGCGACGGCAGCGCAGCCGGCAACGGCGGCAGCGGCTTTCAGCAAGGAGCAGCTGGAACAGCTCGTGGCGCCGATGGCGCTCTATCCGGACCCGCTGGTGTCGCAGATGCTGATGGCTTCGACCTATCCGCTCGAGATCGTCGAGGCGAGCCGCTGGCTGAAGGCGAACCCGGGGCTCAAGGACAAGGCGCTCGAAGAAGCCCTCAAGCAGCACGACTGGGACGCCAGCGTCAAGTCGCTGTGCGGGTTTCCGGACGTGATGAAGCAGATGGACGAGAATCTCGACTGGACGCAGGACCTCGGCGACGCCTTCCTGGCCCAGAAAACGGAGCTGATGGATACGCTCCAACGTATGCGCGGCAAGGCCTATGACTCCGGCAACCTGAAGACCACGGAGCAGCAGGTCGTCACGCAGCAGCCGGACAAGATCATCGTGATCCAGCCTGCCGATCCCGAGGTCATCTACGTCCCGACCTACTCGCCGACGGTCGTCTACGGAGGCTGGTCCTACCCGTCCTACTACTACCCGCCGATGTACTACCCGCCGCCTTACGGCTACGGCGCGATGGCATTCACCGTGGGCGTCGTGTGGGGCGCGGCGATCTGGGGCGGCTGCAACTGGGGCTGGGGCCACAGTGATGTCGACATCGACATCAACCGGCAGAACAATTTCAACCGCAACACGAACATCGACGGCGGCAGGAACCAGATCAACAACAACGCCGGAGGCAGGCAATCGTGGCAGCACGATGCCTCGCACCGCGGCGGCGTCAACTATCGCGACAACAAGACAGCGCAGCAGTTTGGAGCGAATGCCGGGTCGAACCGCGTCTCGCGCGACCAGGCGCGCGGCTACGATCGCGGAGGTTCGGGCAGCCTGTCGGGAGGCCAGCGGAGCCCCGGCGCGTCAACCGGCGCGAGCGGAAGTCGCGACCTCGGTGCGGCATCCCGCGACGCCGGCGCATCGACGCGCGACCTCGGAGCTTCTTCCCGCGACGCAGGTGCTGCATCCCGCAACAGCGGGGCTTCGTCGCGCAACAGTGGCGCTTCGACCCGGGCAGCGGCAACAGCGCCTATAGCGGCTCGCGCAACTCGGGCTTCGATCATTCGGCGAGCAACCGGGGCGGGGCGAGTCGCGGCGGCGGCATGAGCCGTGGTGGCGGCATGAGCCGCGGCGGCGGCGGCGCGCGTCGGCGATAAGGACCCGGGAGCAATACGATGAATACGGCTTTCCAGCTGCGTCATTTCTGCCAGGCTATTGCCGGGATCATGATCCTGGCTACTCTCCAGGCATGCTCACCCGCGCCGCCGGGTACATACGCGACCCCGGAAGAGGCCCTCAAGGAGCTTGGAGACCATGCGGGCTCAGGAGACCTCAAGAAGACCGAAGAGATGTTCGGCGCAGACGCGCTCGACATGTTCGATTCCGGTGACGAGGTCGCCGACCATGAGGACGCATTGCGTGTAAAGGCGATGATTCGCGAGAAAGTTGCATTCGAGGATCTGGGCGAGGGGAGGAAGGCCGCATTCATCGGCAATGACGAATGGATGTTGCCAATCCCTTTGGTCCAGGAGAACGGGCGTTGGCGTTTCGATGCCGCTGCCGGGCGGGAAGAGTTGCTCAATCGGCGCATCGGCCGGAATGAGCTGCTGGCGCTCGCGAGCCTTCACGCCTACGTGGACGCGCAGCGGGAATATTTTTCAAGAGGCGCGGGCGGCAAGTCCCACGCGTACGCGCGCCAATTCCGCAGCAGCGAGGGTTTACATGACGGCCTCTACTGGCCGGTGGCGGAGGGTGAAGAGGAAAGCCCGCTCGGGCCTCTCTATGCCGAGGCTGCGGCCGACCGTTTGCAAGCGGCAGGACCGCAGCCTTTCCACGGCTACTTCTTCCGCATCCTCGAAGGCCAGGGCAAGAACGCGCACGGTGGCGAGCGCAGTTACCTGGACAAGAAAGGCCGGATGACGCAGGGCTTTGCAGCCATCGGCTGGCCTGCAAAATACGGCAACTCGGGCGTCATGACTTTCCTGGTCAATCGCCAGGGCATCGTCTTCCAGAAGGACCTGGGGCCCGAGACTGAAACGGCGGTTGCCGCAATCAGCGCCTACGATCCCGACGAAACCTGGACCCCGACCGGCGATTGAGCCGATTCGGCAAGCTTCATCGCGCCCTGGCCGGCGCGATGCGGTGCACGCGTGGTTCGCCGGCGCGAACCTCGAACGATGCGGCGACCTGCCGTCCGCTTCGCGGATCTTCCCGGTCGTCGATCGTGACGATGTCGGCCTGCAGCCTGTCCCGCCCAAGCTCGCATCGCACGTAGCCGTTGTGCAGGCCGTCGTGGAATTTCGCGCCGGGATTGAGCGGCAGGACGGCGGTCTTGTCGTAGGTGTTCGTCGCGATGGATGAGGCGACGAGTTCGACCGCGACCGGCCGGCCCGCGGCATTCGCAAGTTCGTTGACCCAGAAAGAGTGAATGTCGCCGGTCAGCACGACCGGGTTGGCCGTGCCATGTTTCGCGAGTGACGCGAAGAACCGCTCGCGTGCCGGCGGATATCCCGACCAGGCGTCGCTATAGTGGCGCGGCGATTCCGCCGTGCCTTCGGCAACCGTCATCATCATCACGTTCTGCGCGATCAGGTTCCAGGCGGCACCGCTGCCGCCGAGCGATCCATCGAGCCAGCGTTCCTGCGCCTCGCCGAGCACCGTTCGCGCAGGGTCCGCGAGCGCCGACTTGCAGCCAGGCTCCAGCGGATCGATGAAGTTCGCGCCGCCCGCTCCGCCAAACAGGATCTTGCGGCCCTGCGCGAAATCGCAGCGCTCGGCCGTCGGCAGGTTGGGGCAGACCTGCACGGAACGGTGCTGCCGCGTGTCGAGTACGTGGAAACGCGCGAGCCGGCCCCAGTCCACCGAGCCGTAGACCCGCACCGTCATGCCGGGCGCGAGGCGCGAGGGCCTGACCGGCATGTGTTCGAACCAGGCCTGGTACGCCGCCGCGCGGCGCGCGGGAAAGGCCTGGCGCACGGCCTCGCCGCCGCAGAGCTCGTGCTCGCTCGTGAGGCCGACATAGTCGTTGTCCACTTCGTGGTCGTCCCAGGTCACGAGCCAGGGGCAGGCTGCGTGCGCGGCCTGGAGGTCGGGATCCGTGCGGTACTGGGCGTAGCGACGCCGGTAGTCGTTGAGCGTCACGGCCTCCAGCGGATCAAAGAGGCGCACGCGCCGGTCGCCCCAGGCGTCTTCATAGATGTAGTCGCCGAGCATGAGCACGAGGTCGGGCTGGTCCGCCGCGAGGTGCCGATAGGCCGAGAAGAAGCCCTGCTCGTAGTGCGCGCAGGAGGCAAACGCGAACTTGAGCGCTGGCGGTTCCGCATCGGGGGCAGGACAGGTCCGCGCGCGGCCCACCGGGCTTTCGTAGCGGCCGATCCGGAACCGGTAGAAATACTCGCGGCCGGGCTCCAGTCCCTCGACGACGGCATGCACGGCATGCGCGAGGTGCGGGCGCGCCCACGCGACGCCGTTCCTGGCGATGCGCGTGAACTCCGGATCCGGCGCGACCTCCCAGGCGACCTCGTAGATGGTCCGGCCGAGGTAATCGGGATCGAAGGGCTCCGGCGCGAGGCGCGTCCAGATCACGAACCCGTCGGGCGAGGGGTCGCCCGATGCGATGCCGAGCTGGAATGGCGGCGAGACGAACCGGAGCTGGGCCGAAGCCCGGCCGAATGGAACGATCGCGAGCGCGCCCGCGGCGGCGGCCAGCCGGTTGAACTCGCGCCGCGACAGCCTGCGCGACATCCGCCTAGATGCCGCCGCCGTGCTCGAAGGCGCCCTGCTGCAGCGCCGCCTGCGCGATGCGCGAATGCGGCGGCACGCTGTGCGTGAGCCACACGTTGCCGCCGATGACGCTGCCGCGGCCGACGGTGATGCGGCCCAGCACGGTCGCGCTCGCGTAGATCGTGACGTCGTCCTCGACGATCGGGTGTCGCGGCAGTCCCTTGACCAGCCGGCCGGTCGACGTGTCGACCGGGAAGCTCTTCGCGCCGAGCGTCACGCCCTGGTAGAGCGTTACGCGGTCGCCGACCACGGCCGTCTCGCCGATCACGACACCCGTGCCGTGGTCGATGAAGAACTCGCGGCCGATGCTCGCGCCGGCATTGATGTCGATGCCGGTGCGCTGGTGCGCGTCCTCCGCGATCAGTCGCGGCAGCAATGGCACGTCGAGCTCATAGAAGATGTGCGCGATGCGATGGCGCGTGATGGCGAACACGCCGGGATAGGCGTAGAGCGCCTCGATCGGGTGGCGGCAGGAAGGATCGCTGCGCCACGCGGCCCGCGCGTCGTCGAATACCCGCTCCCGCAGCCAGGCGAGGCGCGAGAGCAGCTCTGCCACGACCCGTCTGGGCCTCCGTCGCGGCGGCCTCTGCATCGCAGGCGCCCGATTCGCCGAGACGCGCCGGAAGCTCGTAAGCGATCCGGACCTGGGGAGTCAGCGCCGCGTCGATGTCAGCAAGCTCACGCGCGATCCGCTCGGCCGGCGGTTCGCCGGGGCGGGTGTCCGGCAGGGATTCCGCCATCAGGAGGCGGTGCAGGCGGTCGATCGCGTGCAGCACGACCGCGCGGTCCGGCCAGTGCCCTTCCTGCAACACGCGGTAATCGGCGTCGGCGGCGGCAACCAGGCGCTCCGCCGATTCCCGGTGCGCGCCGCTGCGGCCCGCGTCAGGCCGGGACGATGCGGGGCGCACTGGCGGGCGCTTCTTCATAGAGCCATGTCGAGAGGTAGCGCTCGCCGAAGCTCGGAATCACGACGACGATCACCTTGTCCTTGTTCTCGGCGCGGCCGGCGACCTGCAGCGCTGCATACAGCGCGGCGCCGGAACTGATGCCGACGAGGATCCCTTCCTCGCGGCCGAGCATGCGCGCGTACTCGGCCGCCTGCTCGTTCGTGACCTGGACGATCTCGTCGATCACTTTCAGGTTCAGGATCTCGGGGATGAATCCCGCGCCGATGCCGGCGATCTTGTGCGGCGCAGGCTGGCCGCCGGAAAGCACGGGGCTCGCGGCCGGCTCGACCGCGACGCAGCGGAACGCGGGCTTGCGCTTCTTGATGACCTCGCCGACGCCCGTGATCGTGCCACCCGTGCCGATGCCGGAGACGAGGATGTCGACCGCGCCGTCCGTGTCGTCCCAGATTTCCTCTGCCGTCGTGCGGCGGTGGATCTCGGGATTCGCGGGATTGCTGAACTGGCCTACGAGCAGGAAGCGTTCGGGGTCGCTCGCAACGATTTCATTCGCGCGCGCGATCGCGCCTTTCATGCCCTTGGCGCCCTCCGTCAGCACGAGCTCGGCACCGAAGGCGGTCAGCATGCGCCGGCGCTCGAGGCTCATCGTGTCCGGCATCGTGAGCACGAGGCGATAGCCCTTCGCGGCCGCGACGAAGGCGAGGCCGATGCCGGTATTGCCGCTCGTCGGTTCGACCAGGACCGTGTTCGGCTTGATCCGCCCCTGCTTCTCGAGCGCCTCGATCATGCTGACGCCGATGCGATCCTTGACGCTCGCGCAGGGATTGAAGAACTCGAGCTTCAGCAGGATCTTGCCCGGCAATTCGCGGCCGATCTTGTTGAGGCGCACGAGCGGCGTGCGGCCGATCGTCTGGAGGATGTTGTCGAAGATTTTCGCCATGGTGTCCGCCCTTTGACGCGAAAAAGGGAAGGGTCCCGTCCAGTGCGGGACCGGGAACCCTGCCCGACATGGAAAACGAGTTTCGCCGAAATCGAGTCCCGGCGCCTCAGCGCGCCGCGTAGCACTCCATTTTAAGGCCAGTCCCGCCGCGCGATACATGGGCGACGATGGCCTTGCGGCGATGAATCTTTGTGATCGCCCCGAGATTGATCGCGAACGCCAGCTCGACGATGGAGCCTTTCGCGAGGCCGAGGTTTCGGGTCTGGACGAAGACCCCGTTGGCGCTCAGGTTGTGGGCCTTGCAGAGCGAGCCACGACGCCCCGGCACCACCACGTAGACGGTGGCGCGGGCTCGATGCCGGCTGTGCAGGCGGCGTTCCATTCCCCTGATCCCCGCGTTTCTTCTGATCTTCAGACTGCTTGCCGGATCAGTATGACGAGGCCCGGGAAGCCTGAAAAGTGCGGCCCGACGACCGGCTTTTTGCGATGCGGTAAGCCGCTGATTGCAGCCGATCCGATACCATGCCCGGCGATGAATGCGAACCCTGCGCCGGTTCCCCGGCTGACGCTCGCGGAGATCCGCGACGCGCAGGCGACGCTCGCCGACCGGATCCTAAGGACGCCGGTCCAGCCGCTTTCCGGGCCGGCCGTCGAGGCGGCCCTGCCGCGCGGCACGACCGCGGTGCTCAAGCTCGAGCTCTTCCAGCGCACGGGCAGTTTCAAGGCAAGGGGCGCGCTCCTCAACATGCTCGCCCTCGACGAGGCGCAGCGCCGGCGCGGAATCTGCGCGATCAGCGCGGGCAATCACGCGATCGCGGCCGCCTTCGCCGCGCGTTCCGTAGGAACGAGTGCGAAAGTCGTCATGAAGGTCGGCGCCAATCCGTTCCGTGTGGAGGAATGCCGGCGCTACGGGGCGCAGATCGAGCTCGCACCGGACTTTCATGCAGCCTTCCGCCGCGTGCAGGAAATCCAGGACGGCGAAGGGCGGACGCTGATCCACCCCTTTGAAGGCCTTCGCGTCGCGACCGGCACCGGCACGCTCGGCCTCGAATTCCTCGAGCAGGCGCCGGATCTCGAGGCGGTGATTGTGCCGATCGGCGGGGGCGGACTCGCGGCCGGCGTTTCGACCGCCATCAAGCTGCTGAAACCAGAATGCGAGGTACTGGGTGTCGAGCCATACGGCGCCGACACGATGTTCCGCAGCTTTGCCGCGGGCAGCCCGCAGCCGATCGAGAAAATCGAGACGATCGCCGACAGCCTCGGCGCGCCGTACGCGCTGCCGATTTCCTACGCGCTCTGCCGCGCGAGCATCGACGAGATCGTGCGAATCCACGATTCGGAAATGATCGCGGCCATGCGCTTTCTGCTCGAGCATGCGCGGCTCGCGGTCGAACCGGCGGGCGCCGCGGCGACGGCCGCGCTGCTCGGTCCGCTGCGCGAGCGGCTTGCCGGGCGCCGCGTCGGGCTCATCGTCTGCGGTTCCAACATGGACGCCGCGGGCTTCGCGCGACTCGTGGGCGGGTAGGTGCCGACCTGGCCGCCGGTGGTCGCGGCGCTTTTTGCCTGGCTCCACCTCCTGGCCAGTGGCGCGGCGGCGGGACTCCTCATTTCCGAGTACTGGCTGTGCGGGAGGATGCCGGACCGCACCCAGGCGAGACTGCTCGGGATGGTCGATCTCGGCTATCTCCTCGCCCTGATCGCGGCCCTCGCGACGGGGCTGGCGCGGGCCCTGTACTACGGCCAGGCGCCGGACTATTACCTCTCTAACCAGCTGTTCTGGCTGAAGATTATGGTCTTCCTCGCCATCGTCCTCGCGGCGCTCGCCCCGACGCTGCAGTACATCCGGTGGAACCGGGAGGCACGCACCGCCCCGGCCTTTGCACCCCTGACGCGCGAGGTCGAAAAGGTCCGGGCCAGCATCACTTTCGGCCTCGGCCTCTGGCTGATCCTGCCGTTGCTCGGAATTCTGGTCGCCCGGGGGTACGGCGTTCCCTAGCCCGGATCAGTGACTTAGCGTCCTTTTCGACGTTGACAGGCGCGGCATTGCGCCCGAAAATACGCGGCTCAATTTGGGAGGGGTACCCAAGCGGCCAACGGGGGCAGACTGTAAATCTGCTGGCTCATGCCTTCGTAGGTTCGAATCCTACCCCCTCCACCAGTTGCTCGAACAACCGGTGGCTCGGCTTCTTTGGCGACCCACGAACCTGCGCGTACGCGGCGTGAAGGAATGCGGGTGTAGTTCAATGGTAGAACCTCAGCCTTCCAAGCTGATGACGTGGGTTCGATTCCCATCACCCGCTCCAGTCGGGTTGACCTGGGCCCACGTAGCTCAGTCGGTAGAGCACGTCCTTGGTAAGGACGAGGTCACCGGTTCGATTCCGGTCGTGGGCTCCATAACGAAAGAGACGATAGAGGTGAGTCGTGGCTAAGGAAAAGTTCGTTCGTTCCAAGCCTCACGTGAACGTGGGGACGATTGGGCACGTGGATCACGGCAAGACGACGCTGACGGCGGCGTTGACCAAGGTGATGGCGGAGAAGAACGGGGGCGAGTTCACGGCCTACGACCAGATTGACAAGGCGCCGGAGGAGAAGGCGCGCGGGATCACGATTGCGACGGCGCACGTGGAGTACCAGTCGGCGGTGCGGCATTACGCGCATGTCGACTGCCCGGGTCATGCGGACTACGTGAAGAACATGATCACCGGTGCGGCGCAGATGGACGGGGCGATCCTGGTGGTGTCGGCGGCGGACGGGCCGATGCCGCAGACCCGCGAGCACATCCTCTTGGCGCGCCAGGTGGGGGTGCCCTACATCGTGGTGTTCCTGAACAAGTGCGACATGGTGGACGACGCCGAGCTGATCGAGCTGGTGGAGATGGAAGTGCGCGAGCTGCTCTCCAAGTACCAGTTCCCGGGCGACGACACGCCGATCGTGCGCGGCTCGGCGCTGAAGGCGCTGGAGGGTGCGGCGGGCGAGCTCGGTGCCGAGTCGGTGGTGAAGCTGGTGGCGGAGATGGACCGCTACATCCCGACGCCGGTGCGGGTGATCGACAAGCCGTTCCTGATGCCGATCGAGGACGTGTTCTCGATTTCGGGCCGCGGCACGGTGGTCACGGGTCGCATCGAGCGCGGCATCGTCAAGGTCAACGACGAGATCGAGATCGTGGGTCTCAAGCCGACCACCAAGACCACCTGCACCGGGGTGGAGATGTTCCGCAAGCTGCTGGACGAGGGCCAGGCCGGTGACAACGTGGGGGTGCTGCTGCGCGGCACCAAGCGCGAGGAAGTGGAGCGCGGCCAGGTGCTGGCCAAGCCCGGCTCGATCAACCCGCACACGCAGTTCGAGTGCGAGGTGTACGTGCTGACCAAGGAGGAAGGCGGTCGTCACACGCCGTTCTTCAAGGGCTATCGGCCGCAGTTTTATTTCCGGACCACCGACGTGACCGGCAACATCGAGTTGCCGGCCGGGGTCGAGATGGTGATGCCGGGCGACAACATCAAGATGGTGGTGGAGCTGATTGCGCCGATTGCGATGGAGGAGGGCCTCAGGTTCGCGATCCGCGAGGGCGGCCGCACCGTCGGCGCAGGCGTCGTCTCCAAGGTGCTGAAGTAAGGGCGAACGACAGGGCAGTAGCTCAATTGGCAGAGCGGCGGTCTCCAAAACCGCAGGTTGGGGGTTCGATTCCCTCCTGCCCTGCCAGCTAACGGAAGCGCATGAACGAGCAAGTCGAAAAATCCGGCGTCGCACTGGTCGACGTCTTCAAGCTGGCGCTGGCCGCCGCCGCGCTCGTCGGCGGCGTCGTCGCGTATTACTGGTTCGAGGACGCGGCCCAGGTGGTGCGCGTGCTGATGGTGCTCGGCGGACTGGTCGCCGGCCTCGTGCTGCTCTACTGGTCGGCCCCCGGCCGGGAGCTGTGGAATTACGTCCAGTCCTCGCGCGTCGAGCTGCGCAAGATGGTCTGGCCGACGCGCCAGGAAACCTGGCGCACGACGCTCGTGGTGTTCGTGTTCGTGATGGCCCTAGGCGTTTTCTTCTGGCTCGTGGACATGGCCCTCGCCTGGGGCGCCAAGCACGTGACCGGGCAGGGAGGCTGATCTCGTGTCCTTGAACTGGTACGTCGTGCACGCCTACTCGAACTTCGAGCACAAGGTCGCGAGCAGCCTGAAGGAGCGCATCAAGCTGCACGGCCTCGACGGGAAATTCGGCGAAGTGCTCGTGCCGACCGAGGAAGTCGTGGAGATGCGCGCCGGCCAGAAGCGCAAGAGCGAGCGCAAGTTCTTCCCCGGCTACGTGCTGGTGCAGATGGCGATGGACGACGAGGCCTGGCACCTCGTGAAGGAGACGCCGAAGGTGCTCGGCTTCATCGGCGGAACCTCGGAGAAGCCGACGCCGATCACCGAGAAGGAAGCGAACGCGATCCTGCGCCGCGTGGAAGAGGGCGTCGAGAAGCCGAAGCCGAAGGTCCTGTTCGAGCCGGGCGAGATGGTGCGTGTCGTCGACGGCCCGTTCAATGACTTCACCGGGGTGGTGGAGAGCGTGAATTACGAAAAGAGCCGCCTGCAGGTCGCGGTGCAGATACTCGGGCGCTCGACGCCCGTCGAGCTGGACTTCGGGCAGGTGGAAAAGGTCTGAACCGGGGAGCCGCGAGGCGCTTGCACCCGGGAGTGAGGAACGATGGCCAAGAAAGTAAACGGTTAC
>CAVTIE010000003.1:0-236033 GCA_963734735.1 uncultured Gammaproteobacteria bacterium
CTTCAGGCGAAATACGCGGAGGTCATCAGCCTGGCCGAGGCGGAAAAGTACCTGGCCAAAGCGAACGTTTCCCTTTGAAGGTTAGCGTCCCCTTCAAAGGGGACCATCCCCTTTAGGTATCATGCTTCGCGCATGGGCCCGCTCGCCGGCATCAAGGTCCTCGATCTCAGCCGCATCCTTGCCGGTCCCTGGGCGACGCAGTGCCTCGCCGACTTCGGCGCCACCGTCTGGAAAATCGAGAAGCCGGGGAGCGGCGACGACACGCGCCACTGGGGCCCGCCCTGGATCCGCGACAAGAAGGGCAAGGACACCGCCGAGGCCGCGTATTTTGCGAGCGCGAATCGCGGCAAGCAGTCGCTCGCGATCGATTTCACGAAGCCCGCCGGCCAGCAACTGATCCGCTCGCTCGCGCTCCGCGCCGACGTGCTGATCGAGAACTTCAAGGTCGGCACGCTCGCGAAGTACCGGCTCGGCTACGAGTCGCTCCACCGGCTCAATGCGAAGCTCGTCTACTGCTCGATTTCCGCCTACGGCCAGGACGGTCCCGCGGCGGCCGAGCCGGGCTACGACGCGATGATCCAGGCGATCTCCGGGCTCATGAGCGTGACCGGCGTGGCGGACGGCGAACCGGGCGCGGGTCCGGTCAAGGTGGGCGTCGCCGTGTCGGACCTGATCACGGGGCTGTACGCCGCCTGCGCGATCACGGCCGCCCTGCAGGAGCGCGAGCGGTCCGGCCGCGGGGAGTACATCGACCTCGCCCTGCTCGATACCCAGGTCGCCGCGCTCGCCAACCAGGCGCTGAACTACCTCGTCACCGGCAAGTCACCCGTTCGCCGCGGCACGGCCCACCCGAACATCGTCCCCTACCAGGCCTTTGCGACCAAGGACGGCTACCTGATGCTCGCGGTCGGCAACGACCGGCAGTTCGCATCCTTCTGCGCGGCGGCAGCCGTGCCTGCCCTCGCCACGGACAAGCGCTTTCGCAGCAACGCGGCGCGCGTCGAGAACCGCCAGGCGCTGGTCGAGAAGCTCGACAAGCTTTGTAGGCAGAAGCCTACGAAAACTTGGTTGAAAACACTGACAAGCGCTAAGGTGCCCTGTGGGCCCATCAACAACCTCGCGGAAGTCTTTGAAGACGCGCAGGTTCAACACCGGAAACTGCGGTTCGACCTGCCGCACGCGCTCGGCGGAATCGTGCCGCAAGTGAGAAATCCCGCTGTTTTAAGCCGGAATTCGCTCGAATACGCCGTGCCGCCGCCGCTCCTCGGCGAGCACACGGCGGCGATTCTCGCCGGCGAACTCGGCCTGACCGAGGCCGAAATCCTGTCGCTGAAAACAGACGGCACAATCAGCTAATTTCACCGCAATGGTGTTTCATAACCCATGCCGTTTTACGGCCAAAGTTTTGATCACCAGTGAGTGAAGGAGATTTTCAGATGAAACTTCATATCGTCCTCGCGAGCGCTGCGCTCGCCATCGCCCCGATCGCCATGGCCGAAGAGGCCGTGCAGGGAACGCAGGATTGCGCCGCTCTGCAGGCGAAGTACGACCAGGCGGCAGCCGCAGCGTCGGCTGAGCAGCTGAGCCAGGCCAAGTCGGCCCGCGAAGAAGGCGAGAAGCTCTGTTCGGAAGGCAAGAGCGCGGAAGGCTCGGCCAAGCTGAAGGAAGCGATCTCGCAGATCTCGGCTCCCTCGCAGCAGCCCAAGCCCTAATATCGGCTGACTGAAAGTCGATACGACGGCGGCCGGGGCAACCCGGCCGCCGTTTTCTTTTGGTTGTCTGAAGGGGACGCTAACCTTCAGCCCCGAGTCGTTCGGGTTGCAACTTCGATTAAGCTGAAGGTTAGCGTCCCCTTCAGACTCCTATCGCCAGAGCTTCCGCGAGCTGCCGCGCAGCAGCTTCGCCGCCAGGCGCTCCCTGCGATGCTCGAGCTCCCGCGGCTTCGGGGCGGCAGCGCCCGCTTTCTGTTTTTCGGCCAGCTTCTCGTTCAGCAGCACTTCCGCGCGCGCGAATGCCTGGCGCCGGCGCACGTCCTCGAGCGTTCCGCCCTTCGGCACGATCGCGATCGCGACCTGGCAACCCATCGCCTGCGCAAGCCGGTCGAGGCTCGCGAGCGTGATCCGGCGCCGTCCTTCCGCTCTCTCCATCTGCTGGACCGTCGCGCGCGAGACGCCCGCACGCTTCGCGAGCTGCGATTGCGACAGCCCGAGCGCATCGCGGATCTCGCGCACCCAGCCGGTGCGCGGCATCGCATTCGCATTCATCCGCGGGAACGCGCGCGAGCTGCTCGCGATCTCGGCGCGCTTTCCGAGTGGCCCGCGATGCGGGATGGATTGCTTCCTTGCGGTCTTCTGGCTCAAGTCGGTTCCCCGGTGGATGCCTATAGGCATCATACCGGTCAGCGCAGCGTGATGACGAAGATGTCGACGCTCGTCCCGACCGTCCGCGTGCAGAGGATTCGCTTGCCGTCGGCGGAAAAGAAGGGCTTGGTCCAGGATCCGAGGCCCTGGACGCCGTCCCCGAAGGTGACCCGGGTGGCGTTCGAGCCGTCCGGGGCGGCGACGTAGATGTCGAAGGCCTCGAATTCCCTGTTGGCCCGGTTCGAGGCGAAGGCGATGCGCTTTCCGTCCGGGCTCCAGGCCGGCCAGCCGTCGAAGGCCTGGTGGGCGGTCACGTTCCGCCGCTCACCGGTACGGAGGTCCATCCAGTACACCTCGGAATTCCGGCCTGACTCCGACTTGCCGCCGGTCGGATCGACGCGGCGCCAGAGAAGCTGGCTCCCGTCCGGCGACGGCGCGGGATAGGTGTCCCAGTCCGGCAGGTCGGTGACGCGACGGACGTCCCCGCCCGCGAGCGTCATCGAGTAGATCTCGTGGTTCTGGTCGCGCTCCATCGTGCCGCGCGCAAAGCTCGCCGGGTCACTGCTGCGATTGCTGTTGAAGAAGATCCGCGAGCCGTCGGCGCTCACCCGGGGATGGCCGTCGGCGCCGGGGTGCCGGGTGAGGTTTCGCTTGCCCGATCCGTCCACGCCCATGATGAAGACCTCCTCGTTGCCGTCCTGGGCGGAGACGTAAACGATGGACTTGCCGTCCGGCGTGAATGAGGGCGTCGATTCGCCGACGTCGTTGTCGGTGAGCTGCACGACATTCGTGCCGTCGGCGTTCATGACGAAGATGTCCGCGTCCGGCCCGTCGCGCGTCGATTCGAAGACGAGCTTCGTGCCGTCCGGCGACCATGCGGGATAGGTATTCTCGAGGCCGGAGAGCTGCTCGACGCCGACCGCCTCGGTGTAGCTGTCGGCCACCGCAGTCAATGGAAACAGGAGCGCGACGGTGGGCAGGATCTTCATCCCGCGATCATAGGGAGCGCACGCCCGCGCGAGACGCTACGGGCGCACGACTGGTCGCCTCAACCCATCAAACGGTCGCAATCAGCGGTCAAGGCCGATGCCTATAGGCATCGGAAGACCGTGCAAGCTCCGGAAGCGCTTTGAGAGGCTTCGCCCGGGCCCGCTGGCTCGCGGAACCCGGGCGAAGCAGGGAACCGGCTACTTCGTACCGTCCTTCTTGACCCGCCTGCGCATGAGCACATAGATCAACGCAATGATGATGATCGCCAGCAGGAGGTAGAAGAACGGGTGTTTCGTCCAAGCCCTGGGCAATTCCTCTTTCACGGGCTCGGCAGCGGTGTTCACCACTTCCGGCGTGGGCTCCACTTCCGTCGCCGCGACCTGCGGCTCCGGCGCGGGCTCGGCAGCCGGCTCCGCGGCCGGCGGTTCGCTGACCGGCGCTGCGGCAACAGGCGCGGGCGGGCGGGGGCGCGGCAGCAGCTGCCGCCAGTTCCGCTTCCACGGCCTGCGAAGTCAGGATCTCCGGCTTGCCCGCCGTGACGATCGTCGCGGAGATCTGGTCGCCCGGGCTCAGGTCGAAGAGGCGCTTCGGCGCGTCGCCGATGAAGAGCTGAATACCGCGGCTATCGACTTCACTCTGGGTGAAGCGGTGGACCTTGCCGTTGTCTTCCTTGATCACGACGGACTTTCCCGTCTGGTTGACGACGGTGCCCTTCTTCACGGTCGTGACGTAGACAGGCCGCTCGGTCGTGGTGGTGGTAATCACCGCCGTGCCTTTCATGCCGGCTTTCAATTCGCTGGCCGCCATCGCCTTGCCGTTCACCGTGAACCGGAAATCCGGCGGTACGGTCAACTCACGCGTGCCATTCTGGTCGCGCACGACCAGGTGATTGCCATCGACTGCGAGCAACTCGAACTCGCTGACCCGGCTGCTAACCGTTGTCTGCGCAAACGCTGCGATCGGACTCAAGAGTGCGAGCGCGAGCAGCAGCGGAAGTCCGCTGCCGATCCTGACCTTGTGCATTTACTTCTCCCCGTCATTTTGAAAACGCGGTGCCAACCGGGGCCGTGCATTGCTGCCTGGCCGTCGGTCGCCCGATCCCTCGAGCCACTAGCGTATTCCTAAAGGCAGGCGCTCGCCTATGGACGCGCGAGACTTTCAAATGGGGCCGCGTGAGATCTCCGGGTGGGCGCGCCGGTATTCCCGGACACCACGGAGCAGGGTCGCGACTGTCGCGGTCCGTCCATCGGGCGCGAGGAGTCGCTTCGGTGCTTGCGCCTTCCAATGGCAATGGCGCCGGCATGTATATACGTTGAAATCAAGGATGTATATACAAGCGCGCGAGCCCGGTTATGGTCGATTTGATCAGGTCGGCAGGCGATTTGCAGTACCAGGCCGCCGCCAATAGCCAGCTTTCAGACGCCCGTAGACATCCGATTTGGATACAAGGGGCTGGGCAAGCTGGAGATCGGAAAACGCGGGGCGGCTGGATTGCCGGCCACCGACGGGTCAGCTCGATGCGTCCTTGTAAGCCCGCAAGACGGCGTTCATGCGAGTCTGGTAACCCGGCCCCTGGGCCTTGAACCAGCTCAGGACTTCGGGGTCGACGCGCAGGGAAATTGCGGATTTTCGCCCGGCCCTGGGCAGGTGCTGGCGAGCGAATCCACGCACGACCTGGGCCACCTCCACCGCTGCCGTCGCGGCGGCATCGGCGCGCGGCATGAGGCCCGGGGCCAGGCTTTCGACCTGTCCCGTGCGTCCGAACCGCGTGAAAAATCCCCTCTTCATGGCAATCTCCGAACCCGTTTTGCGCTGCATTAAGTCAAGGTTGATTGTATATACAAACCCGCCCAAAGGCCAGCCGGCGTTTGATCCAGCAGTGCCACCCTGGGAGTCGTCCATGAACCTGAATCCCCTGCGGACCCTGGCTGTCCTGGCCCTGCTGAGCCCGGCCGCCGCAATCGCCGGAACGGCGGTCGACGTCGAGATCCTCGACCGGAAGTCCGGCCGCGTCCTGCCGGTCTACTGGCACGGCGGCGAGCGCTACGTCGCCGGCGAGCCGGGCTGTGAATACGAAATACGACTTCGCAACCACGGCAACGGTCGCGTGCTGGCCGTGACATCGGTGGATGGCGTCAATGTCATTACCGGCCGCACGGCCTCGCCCCGCCAGAGCGGCTATGTCCTCGACTCCTGGGGACTCGTCGACATCGACGGCTGGCGCAAGAGCATGGACGAGGTCGCTGCCTTCTATTTCACCGCCCTGCCCGATTCCTACGCCGCGCGGACCGGCCGGCCGGACAATGTCGGGGTCATCGGCGTCGCCTTGTTCCGCGAACAGGTCCACGCCACGCCCTTGACGCGGGCGGACGACGCGGCGCGCGAGTCTTCCGCTGCCGCGCCTGCGCCCGAAGCCCCGAGCGTGCAGAAATCGGCCGGTGCGTCGGCCGAGCTCTCGCAGAAGGAATCCCGCCTCGGCACCGGCCACGGCCAGCGTCTCGACTCCGGCGCCGTGTACACGCAGTTCGAGCGCGCGAGCGACAAGCCGGACGAGGTCGTCCGCATCTACTACGACTCGCGCCGCAACCTCCTCGCCCAGGGAATCATCCCGCGGCCGTTCGAGCGCCACGCCTGGCGCCGGCCGGATCCGTTCCCGCAGGGATTCGTGCCGGATCCTTGATTGCTGAAGGGGACGCACCCCTTCGTTCAGATCCGTTCACGCGCAATGCACGCGGCATAATGGATCGAACGAAGGGGTGCGTCCCCTTCAGGATCTCATGCCGACCGAGCTGCTTTTTCGAGACGATGCGTACCTGAAGACCGCGACGGCGCGGGTCGTCGCCGCGCATGACGGCGTGATTGAGCTCGACCGCACGATTTTCTATCCGTTGGGCGGCGGCCAGCCGGGCGACACGGGTTTCCTGGTCCGCGAAAACGGCGAGCGCATCGCGATCACGGACACACGCAAGGGCGCGACGCCCGGCGCGGTTGCGCACCTCCTCGCATCGGGCGCCGCGATGCCGGAATCGGGCGAGACCGTCGCGCTCGAGATCGACTGGGACCGGCGCTACGCGCTGATGCGCCTGCACACGGCGCTGCACGTGATGTCCTGCGTCGTGATCGCGCCGGTCACCGGCGGGAACATCGCGCCCGACAAGGCGCGGCTCGATTTCGACATCGACATGACGATGCTCGACGCCGGAAAGATCGAGCACGGCACGAACGAGCTGATCGCGCGCGGCGTCGCGACCGAGAGCGTCTGGATCACGGACGAGGAGCTCGATGCGCGGCCGGAGCTCGTCAAGACCATGAGCGTGCAGCCGCCGCGCGGTGCCGGGCGCATCCGGCTGCTCCGGATCCCGGACATCGACCTGCAGCCCTGCGGCGGCACGCACGTCGCGAACATCGCCGAGATCGGCGGAATCCGCGTCACGCGCATCCGGAACGAAGGCAAGCGCAACAAGCGTGTCGAAATCACGCTGACCGGCTAGACTACGCGACCTTTTTTTCGCTCCGGAGTGATGGTCATGCAGGGACACAAGCGACTGGCCGGACTGCTGTGCGGGTTACTCGCCGCGGGCACGGCGACGGCCGAGGGCGACTGGTCGGGCAAGGCAATGTTCGGCGGCGTGATCGCGCGCGGCAACACCGAAACCGAAACGATCAATGCCAACTTCGACGTCGAATACAAGCTCGACCGCTGGGCCCACTCGTTCGGCGGCTCTCTGCTTCGCACGGTCGCCGACGACGTTACCTCGGCCGACCGCCTGGAACTGCGCGCGCAGAGCAATTACAGCCTCACCGAGCGCAGCTACCTGTTCGGGAAGCTGCGTTATGAGGATGACCGTTTCACCGATTTCGCCTACCAGGCAACCGCCACGGCCGGCTATGGCTATCGTTTCATCATGACCGAGGCGACCAAGCTCGACGGCGAGATCGGCTTCGGCGCGCGGCAGACGGAGCTCCGCATCACGGGCGAGACCGAGGAAGATGCGATCGTTCGCGGCGCGGTCAACTACGAGCACAAGCTGACGGACACGACACTCATCTACGACAAGTTCCTCGTGGAGCACGGCTCGAACAACACTTTCCTGCAGAACCAGCTCGGCCTGCAGGTGAAGATCAACGAGACCTTCGCGCTCGGAGTCGACTATGCCGTCCGGCACAACACCGAAGTGCTTCCCGGGACGGACGAGACCGACCAGGTGCTGACGGTGAACCTCGTCTACGGCTTCTGAGGCGGGACGCGGCGCCGAACTTCGGCGCTCACTCAGTCGGCGGCGATCCCGTTGTGCGCGAGCAGGCGCGCGAGCGGCGCGAGTTCCCTGCGGTAGTTCCGCCAGAGGTCGATCGACTCGCGATAGACGGGCCGGCGCACCTGGGCTGCGCTCGCGGCCGTGGTCGGCGCCCGGTTCTCGTGAAAGCGCAGGCATTCGTCACGCCACGGAAGGCCGCAGTGCTCGAGCAGTTTACGTGTCGTGCCTTCCTGGTCGTTGACGATCGCCTCGTAGTCCACGTCGAGGAATCGCCCGGGCAGCAGGGCACGCCAGTAGTTCATCAGCCGGTGATAGGCGATGCTGTAACGGCCGATGTCGGCGAGGTCATAGGAAAACGGATGGCCCGTCCGGAACAGCGTCTTGTACATTGCATAGCCGGCCGCCATCGGGTGACGGCGCAGGTGCACGATGCGGGCGCGCGGCAATGCGCGCGCGATCAATCCCAGGTAGAGGAAGTTGGACGGCGTCTTGTCGACGACCAGCGGCCGCGAATGGCCGTAGCCCTGGATGGCGGCCCAGTAGGATTCGCCGAGCGCGGCCGGGGCGACCTGCGTCGCGCGCCGGACCAGGTCTTCATTGCCGCCCGACGGTCCGGCCAGGCGCATCACGGCGAGCGCGAAGTCCCTCACTTCGCCGACGCTTGCCACCTGTTCGTGGCGGACGAGGATCCGCTCGATGAGCGTGAGGCCGCTGCGCGGCAGGCCGACGACGAACACCGGCCCGTCGACCTCGAATCCAGGCCCTGAATCCTCGTACCAGGCGCGGTCGAAGGACTTGATGATCGAGGCAGTCAACTGTTCGTCAGACTCCACCCGATAGGACAAGGCTTTCCGTCGCGCGGCAGCGCCCTGGACGAGCGCCGCGAAGGAATCGGCATATTCGCCGAGATCCTCGAGCTCCTTCGCGAGCGCGTAGTAGAGCGCGACCGGGGCGGCTCCGGGCGAGCGCGCGGCGATCACGGCGCGAAGGGCCGGCACGTGATTGCGCTCGGGGGTCTGGCGGCGAAGCGTCGCGCGGTTGTACCAGGCATCGCCGTCGTCGGGCGCGCGCGCGATGAGCTCGTCGAGCAGCGTCTCGGCGTCGTCCATCTGCCCGATTGCGGTCAGGGCGCTCGCCTTGGTGTGCGCGGCATGGGGGTCATAGGGCTTGAGCGTCGCAACCCGGATCGCACAGGTCGCGGCGTGTTCGTGCTGCCCGAGGTGCGTGTGGAGTTCCGCGAGCCGCCGCCAGGTGCCGCTGTCCGCGCCGGCGGCGTTTTCGATCGCCGTCAGCGACGCGCGCGCGCCCGCGACGTCGCCTGAATGCAGCCGCGCCTCGATCTCGGCGAAGCGCGCGACCGTGTTCACCGGATCGAGCGCGAGCGCGCGTCGCGCCGCATCCAGCATTCCCGGGAAGTCGCCGCTCTGCTGGCGGATGCGCGCGGCGACCAGCCAGCCTTCGGAACGGTCCGGATGCCTGACGAGCAGCGCGTCGCAGAGCACCTGCGCCTCGGCAACCTGCCGGCCCTGGAGCAGCGCGTCGATGTGGCGGATTTCTGCCGGGTAATCGGCCCCGGATCGTGAGTCGGTCATCGACCGGATATCAAGCGGCCCGGCCGCCGGAACCGGTGACGTGAATCTCGCAGGAAGTCGAAGTGACCCATTTGCCGGGTGAGAGAGTAATTGCATTACCCCGGCACTGGAAGTTGCCTTGGCAAAATATCGGGAAACAGCAATTCCCCGATTGCCTTGCGCGCGCCGAAATGCTACGGGCCGTCCTCAGGCGAGTCTCGCCCGCATCGTCCGCGACAGCAGGTAAAGGCTCAGCGCTGCCTGCAGCCACACGCTGGCGACCGACAAGTACCAGACGTGGTCGATCCTGAATCCCGGCAGCGTCGAGATCCAGAGCGCCGGCAAGGCGAATGTCAGGACCCGCGAGGCGGTGCTGCCGAGCGCCGGCCAGGTGTGGCCAAGGCCCTGGAAGATGCCCGAGCAGGTGAAGATCAGCGCCGAGGCCGCGAAGTTGAACGACGCCAGCCGCAGGAAATGCGAGGCGATCTCGATGACCTCCGGCTCGCTCGTGAATCCCCGCACGAGCAGCTCCGGGCGCCACTGGCAGAGCAGCGTGATCGCGAGCATCAGGATCACGCTGGTGGTCGCGGCGGAGCGAAACGTCTCGCGGATGCGCGTGAACTGTTTCGCGCCGAAATTCTGGCCGGCGATCGGGCCGGTCGCGAAGGCGATCGCCATCGCCGGCAGGAATATCGACTGCATCAGGCGCGTGCCGAGGCCGAAGCCGGCCTGCGCGGCCGCGCCGAAATCGCGGATCACCCAGTAGATGACCGCCATGAACACGAACATGAACCCGAACTCGCCGCCGGCCGGCAGGCCGATGTTGATCATGCGCGCCCAGACCTCGAAGCGCGGGCGCCAGAGCGCGGGCCGGAAATGGATGTACTTCTCGAGCTTGCGGAAATACAGGCCGAGCAGCAGCGCGCCCGCCGCGATCGAGATCGTGCTCGCGAGGCCCGCGCCGGCGACACCCATGGGGCGCCCGGTGAGCCAGCCCGCGATGAGGATGGGCGCGAGCAAGGCATTCAGGAGCACGGTCAGGATCTGGACGACCATGGTCGGCTTCACGACGCCGGTGCCGCGAAGCCCCGACATCATCACGATGTTCGCGTATTGCAGGGCAAGGCCGGGCAGGAACCAGTAGAGGTAGGTCGTGCCGGCTGCCGCGGTTTGCGGGTCGGCGGCGACCAGGTTCATGTAGCAGCCGCTCAGCAGGTAGCCGCCGATGAGCGTCGCGACGGTGCAGAATCCGGCGAGCGACAGGGACTGGTTGAAGACGAGGTCGGCGTCCGCTGGATCCTTGCGCCCGACGGCCTGCGAGACGAGCGCCATCGCGCCGACGCCGAGCGTCTGCGTCATCGCCATGACGACGAACATCGCGATGCCCGCTGCGCCCACGCCCGCGAGCGCCTCGTCGCCGAGCTGCGCGACGAAGTACAGGTCGATGAGGAAATAGAGCGTCTGCGCGAGCATGCCGGCGGCAATCGGCATCGCCATCGCAATGAGGTGTCCCGGGATCGGCCCCTGGGTCAGGTCGCGCATGGTCGCTCCGGAAAGGAGGTAGGATGCTACTCGACCGCCGGGGTCGGCGGCCAAGACTCAAAGTAAACCAGGGGGAAACGTGAACATACTGAAGACTGCTGCACTCATCGCAGCGGGATTGATCGCGGTCGCAGGCTGCCAGCAGGGAGCCGTGGACACCACCGCGGACGTGACGGCGATTCGCGCGGGCACCGCGGCCTTTGCCGATGCTTACAACGCCGGTGACGCTGACGCGCTCGCCGCGGCCTACACGGAAGACGCCGTGATCCTGCCGCCGAACGCGCCGGCAGTTTCCGGCCGCGAAGGCATCCGGGAATACTGGGCAGCCGACAGCGCGAGCGCCCGGGCCGCCGGGTTGAAATTCGTGTTCCCGGGCGACGGCCCGGCCGAGGTGTCCGGTGACCTCGCCTACGAGTCGGGCTCGTTCCAGGTCGTGGATGCATCCGGCGCCGCGGTGGCGACGGGCAAGTACATCGGCGTATTCAAGAAGGTCGATGGAAAGTGGCTGCTGGTCCGCGACACCTGGAACACGGACGCGGCGCCGGCGGCAGAACCTGCTGCTGGTCGGCAGCGATCAAAGGGGACGTCGCTTCAGGAGGGGACAGTCACCTTTAGAAAGGTGACGTCCCCTTTGTCCCCTTTAGAATTTCCAGAGCACGCCGATCGACGGGACCATTGGCAGTGAGCCGATGGTCTCGACGTCGAGGAAGACCTCCTCTTCCTCCTCGTCCTCGAGCTGGTACTCGACGCAACAGTCGTTGTTGCGCTTGGTGAGATTGCTGACCTCCAGGAAGGCCGTCAGCTCGCCCGCCGATTCGAGTTCGAAATGGCGGGCGATGCGGAGGTCGATGCGCCAGTAATCCGAGACCCTGGAAGCGTTCCGCTTCTCCGCCGATGCGAGCGGAAACGGATCCAGGGTTTCCAGCTCGATCTCGGTCGTGGGCCAGCCCGTATGCCAGGTGCCGGCCACAGTCGCCTCCCAGTAGTCGCCCCGCCACGTGACCCCGCCGCTCCCATAGTGGCGCTGGTCCCAGCTTCGGCGGAACCATTCGCCATCGACCCGGTCGCGCACGCGCGAGTAGGTGTACGAAAGCCAGCCGGACAGTTCGCCCGCCTCGTATTGCATCGACACTTCCGCGCCTTCCGCGAGCGCGGCGTCCGGCGCGATGAGAATGCGATCGGATTTCAGCTCCGGCAATACCACGATCGTATTGAGCAGATTCTCGTGGCGCGCGAACGGGTGGTCGTAATCCTTGCGGTAGATTTCGCCGCGCAGCATCAATGAAGGCGTCAGTTCGTGCTCGACACTCGCCACGTAATGCGTCGCGCTTTGCGCCTGCTGGTACTCCGTTTCGCCATCCGACACCTGAAGCTCGTTGATTGCCTGCGCCTGGTAGTAGCGTCCCCAGCCGAGACGCAGGCGAGTGCCGTCGAACGGCCGCCACATCAGCACCGCTCGTGGACTGAAGTGCGACGAGTCCTCGATCGCGAGGGATTCCCGGTCCCAGCGCAGTCCAATGTCGGTTGCGATCGCCTCGTGCGGCTCGAGCCTCCAGTTGACGTAAGCGCTTTCCTGATGGCCCGAAGGCCGCAGGCTGATCGACCGCGTGCGAGACGGCTCGCTGACTGCGCCCGGGGTGTCGAACAGGATATCGAATTCGACTTCGTCCGAATAATCGTAGCGTCCGCTCTGCTCCTTCCATTCGACGCCGGCCTGCAGGAGGGAATTCGCGCCGAGCCGCCACCAGCCGTCGGCCTGAAGCGTGTCGATCGAGAAATTGTGCCGGTCCGAGAGTTCGCCGCTTCCGACGCCCGGCAGATCCGCGGTGCCTGTTCGCCTGCTGTCGATCAACGTGTGAGAGGCGAGCACGCGGCCGCCCAGGCCGTCGGGACCGCCGAGGTCTGCGCGCAGCCAGTAGTACTCGTCGCGATAGTCGGCGACCGCTTCCTCCTCCAGGTCGCTATCGAAGGCGAGGATGCTGTCGTCGAAAACGAGCGCATTGGCCGAGACAGCGAGCCAGTCATTCAGGCGGCGGCCTGTGTGGGCGTAGAAGTCGTGGTACTCGGGCTCACCGAGCGGCGAATCGATGCTGTCGAAGTACAGGTCCATGTTGCCGCGCCGGGCAGCAATGGCCCAGTCGCCGGCTCCTTCGGCGTAGCTGCCGTCGAGCGCGACACCGGCGGTCAGCATCGATGCGACGGCCTGGCCCTGGAAACCGCCCGCGGGCAGCCGGGGCGCGATATCCACGACTCCGCTGCTGCGATCTCCAAAGGCTACCGGGAATCCGCCGGTGTAAATGCGGATGTCGCTGACGATGCCGGGATCAATGACGCTGAAGACGCCGAAGAAATCCTTCATGTGATACGGGTTGTACAGGCGCAGATCGTCGAAACGCACGAGCGTTTCCTCGGCCGTCCCGCCGCGGAGATGCGCGCGGCTCGAGAAATCCAGATTCGCCACGCCCGGCAGGCGGCCCACGGCGCGAATCGGGTCCTCGCCGATGTCCGGCAGCGACTCGAGCTCGCTTGCGCTCAGCACCGTGGAAGCGAGCGGCGATTCATCGCCAAACAGGTAATGGCTGGCGCTGACGACGACCGCGTCGATCGGCGCCGGCGCGGGACTGTGGCTCGTGCCTGGATTCGTGAAGCGAGGGGCGCGGGGCGTCGCGCGAACCAGCATCAATGAACCCTGCGGCCCCGTGGTGATCTCGATGCCGTGCGGCGCGAGTATTTCGGCCAGCATCGCCCGCGGCTCGCTAGCCTGCGGTTCCCTGTCGACGCGCATCCAGGGCTTGACGAGGTCGCTGCTGTAGAAAAGCGGAAGGCCGGACTCGCGAAGTTTCTCCAGCACCGTCTCGAGGGGCAAGCCGCGATACTCGGCGGCCTCGGCGGTCGCCGCGAGGAAGGCCAGCAACAGCGGCAGGCTTCTCACGGCTCGGGCGGTCTAACGTCCCTGGCGCGGATCTCCATTGTATCGCCCTGCAACACATATTCGAGGTCGGTCGTCGCCAGCATGGCTTCGAGTGCCGCAAGAGGCGCCAGATTGCGGATGTTGCCGTGCAGAATCACGGTCGACGCACGCTGCTCGACGCCCGGCGATACATAACGCAGCCGATGGCCGGTTTCGCGCGCGACCCAGGAAATCAGCTCGGCGGCCGGCCTTCCATCCATGTCCGGAGTCGGGGCGATGGTTTCGGTCCACTGCCAGACTTCGGAATCGGGCGCGATGACGTCGCGCGATACGCCGCCCAGCACGTCGATCGCGATCTGCTCGCCTGCACCGCCGGTGAGCGACTGCCCGCCGCGATCTATCGAGACGGAGCCTTCTCGCACGCGCAGCCGCAACGCTGCACCAGCAATCTGCAACTCGAACTGCGTGCCGAGATCGCGCGCGGTGCCCGCCGGGGTCACGACCTCGAGCCGCGCCGCGCCGGGGTGTGCGCCGCTGTCCACGTAGATCGTGCCCTGGCGGACATAGAGCCGCCCCGGCGCATCCAGCATCACCTCGGTTTCCGTGTCGAGCCGGATCGAGCCGCCGCCGGACAATGCGAGCGCGGCCCGCGAGCCTGCAAGCGTGCGCAGTTTCATGCCCGCCGTCAGCGGCGCTCGCGTCTCGCCGAGCGGCTGCCAGACGTCACCGGTCGCCTGTTCCACGCCACCGATCACGCGCGCCACGCGCGCCAGCTCGCTGCTCCCTGCCGACGGCGGCGTCCACTGGAACATCAGGGCGATTGCGAGGACCGCGACCGCCGCGGCACCCGCCCAGAGTCCCCACAGGCGCTCGCGACGACGCGAAGTCTTCTCGCGAAACGCCGCGGTCGCCGCGACGAGCACCTGCTGATACGCGTCTTCGGGCGGCTCGGCCCGTCGGCCGGACCTGCGGATCAGGGATTCAACGATGTCGACTTCGTGCTGCATGGTCTTCCTCATCCGGACTGGCGGCCGGACGGCGCAATGAGTTCATCGGTCGTGCCGAAAAGTTCGGCGATTGCGTCGCGGAACGCTTCGCGAGCGCGCGTCAACAGCGATTCGGCGGCTTTCTGGCCGAGGTCGAGCCGCGCGGCGATCTCGATCACCGACAGCCCGTCGATGTACTTCCACTCCAGGACCTCTCCGTACCGGCCAGGCAGCGAGTCGAGTGTCGCCTCGACGATTCGATGCACCTGCTCCCGCCACACTCCGGTCTCGGGCTCATCGCCCTCTGGCGCGGCCAGCGACTCGAGGATCGCGCGCGCATTGGGCTGGTCCTCGAGCAGGACGACCCGCTCCGATCTGCGGCCACTCGTCCGGAAATGATCCGCGATGACGTTGCGGCATATCTGGCAGAACCAGGTGTAGAGCGCCGCCTCGCCTCGATAACTGTCCAGCCGGCCAATCGCGTTGCAAAAGGTCTGCTGCACGATGTCGCGTGCCGTGTCCGGGTTGTTGCCGATGCGCGCGAGCGCAAAGCGGTAGAGCCGCGGGAAGAAGCGGTCGAACAGGTCCTGGAATGCGGCTTCATCGCCGCCCAGGATCCGGCGCGCCACCGCCCGGTCGACGTGCACGAGGCCAGCCATTGACTGCTTAGACGGAGATTCCACGGCAATCCTTCGGGCGCGAAGGATTATCGCGCGCCGCGCATCCAATGAGGCGTAACCCACCGATCATCGAACCCGAAAGGAGCTCCCCATGCCCGTCGTGAATCGACAAGCCACCCTGCTACTCGCCGCGCTGGCCCCATTGGGCTCCGCCGTCGCCGCCAATCCCGACGGCTTCACCCTCGAGTTTCCCGATTGCAGCCTGCGATTTCAGTCCGCACGGCGGCAATGCCTTCCTGAATCTGACACCCGGCCGCCAGCTCTACCTGAGCAACAAGGAGTGCAAGAGTTGCGTCAAGGAAGACGGGCTCGTGGAACTCTGGATCACGATGCTGCCGCAGACACGGGTGGTGACTTTTCCCTACAGCGGCAAGTTGCGCACGGTGCAGGCGCGCGTGATGGAAGAATACGAAACCGAGGATGGCGAGCTCGAGGAGATCTCGAAAAACTTCGTCGCGGACTGCAACCCGATGAATGACGTCTACTACTTCGGCGAGGACGTCTTCGATGGCGACGGGAATCCACTGCCGGACGCCTGGCTGGCCGGGAAACATGGCGCAAAGCCCGGCATCTTGATGCCGGATCGCGCGTACTTGCTCGGATCCCGCTATTTCCAGGAATTCGCGCCGAACGCGAAGGACCGCGGCGAACACACGTCCATGGGATTCACTGTCGACGTGCCGGCGGGAACCTTCAAGAATTGCGTCGAAATCACCGAGACCTCACCGCTGGAGCCCGGTCACGAGTCCCTTAAGACGTATTGCCCAAACGTGGGAATGGTCCGCGACGAGGACCTGGAGCTCATCAAGGTCTATGACAACGCAAAGTCACCATCGGTAAACGACTGACGCGAACTGGAGGCCCGGGGCCCGTGCCCCGGGTCCTTCTTGAATGCTGCGGTTCAGTCTTCGAGACGCCGGTCTTTCCAGTTCCACCACTTGAGCAGGTCCGGCTTCGGCTCCGGCGTGCGCGCCGCATAAGCCGCGCAGCGGAACGTGTAGAGCAGGCAAGGCTCCTGCTCGTGTCCGGTGATTTTCTGGAGTCGCTGGAAGAGTTGTTCCGGGTTGGATTCGGCGAGTTCCCGGATCGAGTGAATTCCCAAATGTCGAAGGTCGGCTGCTATCGCGGGCCCGATGCCGGGCAACGTGGTCAGCTCGTCGTGCATTGGCAGGATCCTCCTACGGCTTGTCCACGCTTCCAGATTACACCCCCCGCAGGGCCCGCAGGCAAGCACGAAAAAAAGCGGCGGGAGATCGCTCCCCCGCCGCCAGGCTGTCGTATTACTTATCTACCTCTCGACGCTTGCGTCGGCATCGACCCCACCGTTGGCATTGGCAGAGGCCTTGCCATCGCTGGACGCCGCGAGTCCGGCACCCGCACCGGCCTTGCCATTTGCCTTGGCCTGCGGCTCCGGCCTGTCGGCCGGGTTCGCTGCCGGTTGCTCGGCCGGCTTCTTGCCGGACTTCTTGCCAGGCTTCCCGGCCGGTTTCGGCTCTCGCTCGACAGGCTGCTGGCGCTGCGCTTTCGCATGGCCTGAGCCCTCACCCGAGAGCATCGCGCCGGCGTCGGAAGCACTGCCCGCGACGTCCGTCATCCCGCCAACCGCGGCGGCCGGTTCCTCGCTGGCGAGGTCATCCCCGCCGAGGTCGGCGCTCGAGCCCACCTCGCCCGCAACATCAGCGGTCGCGGAGACCGCGTCGGTCGCGTCCGTCGCCGTGCCGACCGCAGAGTCGAGGGTGCCGGAAGCCGTAGCTTCAGCGCCCCCAACGGCGGATTCCGCCTGGTCTTTCGCAGATGCCGCGATGTCCTTCACGCCGCCCGTCGCGCGCGAACCGGTCTCACGCGTGCGGCCGAGTGTGTCGGTCGTATCACGAATCGACCCATTCAGCGTTCCGCTGCCGGTCGCGCCGATGTTGCCGAGGCCGCCCGTGACCGAGCCGCCGAGCCCACCCGTCGCGCCGCCACCCAGAAGCTGGGCATTGGCGATCCCGCTCGTGGCCAATACGACGGCCACTGCGGCGCTTGTCAAAAAGTTACGATATTTCATGGACTTGCTCCTGTGACCCCGCGGCCATTCCGCGGTTCTCACTAGCAAGTACGACTGGGGAGCTAGGTTTCTTCCCGGCGGCCAGGGTGCAATGCCGCTCCGACCAGGCCTTTACCATAAGACGGATCGACGCCGTTGTTGCCGATATCCACGGCAGTCGATTCGAGCGCTGCCAGCGCCTCCCGCGCTTTTCCGGGGTCCGGCGACTGCAGCGAACCTGCGAGCAGCGCCGCAACGATGGGTGTCGCAAACGACGTGCCGCGAATCTCGGTGAAGCCCCCGCCCACCTCCGCCGCCACAAGGCCAGCGCCCTGCGCCGCGAAGTCCACCTGCTCTCCGCGGCAGGCTTCCGGCAGCACCTTTTGCTTCGCGTCGACGCCGGTCACGCCGACGACGTCGGGATAGGCCGCGGGGAACAGCGGCGGCGCGGTCGGACCATCGTTGCCGACGGCCGCGACGAGCAGGAACCCCCGCGAGGTCATCGCGCGCACGAGTCCGGTCAGCAGGAGACTCTTCGCCCCGACCAGGCTGATGTTCACGACCGCCACTTTCTCGCGCGCCATCCAGTCGAGCGCAATTGCGAGCAGCGCCATCGAGCCGCCGCCGTGGCCGCAGAAGATGTCGGCGGCGTACAGGGTCGCGCCCGGAATGACGCCTTCAAATCCTTCGCCCAGCCCCACCAGGAGCGAGGCAACCGCCGTGCCGTGCGGCGCGGGAAATGCCTTCCCGTCGCAACCCTGCTGCACGATGCTTGCGCCCGCGAGCACCGGATGCGCCGCGTCCACCCCACTGTCGATCAGGCCGATCCGAAACCCGACTGCGCCGGGCACGGCAGTGCCCATCCTCTCCGGGACCTCCGACACCGGCTCCGCCGACTGCAGCCCGGAGTCGAGATAGATGTGGTTGTAGTCGTACTGGCCCTCGGGATCGAGCTCGCGCAGCTTCTTCAGGGCGCGACGCGTCGAGAGGCCATCCGGTGCCTGCAGCACCACAAGGGTCAGGCCGAGCCCTTCGAGTGATTCCGTGCGCAGCACCGTGAATCCGGCCGCGCGCGCAGCTTCGAGCGCGGCGGGTGTCGGCGAGAGGGCGCCGACCTGCCGCCGCACGATCGGCTGGCCGTCAGGGTCGGTTTCGACGGTCTCGCGTTCGGTGCGGAGGAGCTCGCGGACGCGGAGCTTGCGGACTTCCGTGAGGGTTGATTGCGTCGTGCGCAGCGTCCCGGTCACGGGATCGGCCCCGGCCGGCAACTTTGGGAGCTTGGGCAATGGCACACCGGGAACGCTCACCTGCGCGGAAGCGAGCGTCGCCGCGCCCACCGCGACGAGCAGGACTCCCAGCATCCGAAACCGCCGGTTCATGCGCGCTCCTCAGGCCGGGTTGCTCGCTGGAAATGCTAGCATCCCGGCGCTCTGGCCTTGCTCCCTATACGTTTTCGACTCCTTTTTTCTTCCGCGTGGAAGAACCGGGCCCTGCTGGACGTTTTACATCATGAGTAATACAACGCCCGCTGACGAAGTGCGTGCGCAATTGGGCGACTTGCTGCCGCGGCTGCGGCGATTCGCCCGGGTGATCACGCGAAACGTCGCGGACGCGGACGATCTCGTGCAGGTGGCCGTGGAAAAGGCCCTGACCCGTGCCTCGCAGTGGCGGCCCGGTTCGCGCCTCGACAGCTGGATGTTCGGAATCATGAAAAATGCCTGGATCGACGAGATTCGCGCGCGCCGAAGGCGCGAGCGGGTGCATGCGCCCGAGGAAGCCGGCCTCGCGGTGGGCGACAGCTCGGCCGCGGCGCGCGAGATCGCGCTCTCGGTGCAGGCCGCGATGGCCAGGCTTCCGGAGGAACAAAGGATGGCGATTGCGTTGGTGCTCATCGAGGGCCTGTCCTACAAGGACGCCGCGGAAACACTCTCGATCCCCATCGGGACGTTGACGAGCCGGCTCTCCCGCGGCCGCGAGGCGCTGCAGGCGCTGCTCGAAGGTCCCAGGAGCAAGCCATGAGATTTTCCGACGAGATGTTGATGGCCTATGCCGACGGCGAGCTCGATCTCGTCGCCCGGGCCGAGATCGAGGCGGCAATGGCCCGCGACCCGAAAGTTGCCGAGGCGGTCGAGCGGCATCGCGCGCTCGCGGCGAAGCTGCGCCCTGCTTACGACGCGGTGCTTGCGGAGCCGGTGCCGGACCGGCTCGCGGAACTCGTCGCGGCGCCCGGCTCGGCGGCCATCGTCGATCTCGCCGCGAGGCGCCGCGCGTCTGGATCAGCGGTGAAGGTCGGTCGCTGGAACATGCCGCAGTGGGCCGCGCTTGCGGCTTCCGTCATCATCGGCTTGTTCGTCGGTATCCTGGTCATGCGCGGTGGCGACGCGCCTTACGAGGAAACGGCGTCCGGATTCGTTGCGCGTGGTGAGCTCGACGAGGCGCTGAGCTCGCAGCTCGCGTCCGCGGGCGAAGGCGCCGACGTCCGGATCGGGATCAGCTTCCGCGATCACGGGGGCGACTACTGCCGCACATTTCAGATGCAGCGCGAGGCGCCGATCGCCGGTCTCGCCTGCCGCAGCGGCGAGGAATGGCGCTTGCAGGTGCTCGCGACGACGCCGGCGCATGAAGGCGAGCTGCGGCCGGCCGCAGCGATGCCAATGACAGTGCTGCACGCGGTCGACGCGATGATCGATGGCGAGCCCCTCGACGCGGCTTCCGAGACAGCTGCGCGCGATGGCGGTTGGCGGAAGCCCGAGGACATGGCTGAATGACGATCATGAGGACATTCCTGGCATTGGCAGCGGTCTGGGTCGCCGCCTGCTCTCCACCGGTCCAGCCCACGGCTCCTGTCGCGCCTGCCGAGGCGGCAGTACCTGCTGCTCGCGCCGCCGGCGTGGCCGCGGCCAATCCGCTGGCAGTCGATGCCGGCATCGAGGTGCTTGCGGCGGGCGGCAGCGCCGCGGACGCGGCCGTCGCGATCCAGGCCATGCTCGGCCTCGTCGAGCCGCAGAGTTCCGGCATCGGCGGCGGCGCCTTCATGCTGTATTTCGACGCGGCGACGAAGCGCATGACGGCCTTCGACGGCCGGGAAACGGCGCCCGCGGCCGCGACCGCTTCGCTGTTCCTCGATGAAAACGGTGAGCCGCTTTCCTACCGGGACGCGGTGCTGTCGGGTCGCTCGACGGGCGCTCCCGGCGCGATCGCGATGCTCGGCGCCGCGCAGGCGCGTCACGGCAAGCTGCCCTGGGATCGCCTGTTCGATCCTGCGATACGGGCGGCGGAAACCGGCTTTCCGGCGCCGAAGCGACTCGCGCGCTTCGTGAACGGCGAATTTGCGCAGGCGGGCGAGCCCGACGTGCGCGCCCTGTTCGCGCGCGCCGATGGCAGCAAGCTGCAGGCCGGAGATCCATTCACTAATCCCGCCTATGCGGCGACGCTTCGCCGCGTCGCAGGGCAGGGACCGCGCGCGCTACTCGAACCGCCGCTCGCGGACCAGATCATCCGGCGGGTCGGCGCGCCTCCGCGGCCGGGTGCGCTGTCGCGCGCGGACCTGCGCGCCTACGAGCCGCGCATCGGCGATCCGCTCTGCGGGCCGTTCCTCATCTATGTCGTCTGCGTGCCGCCGCCGCCGTCATCCGGAGTCTCGCTGTTGCAGATGCTCGCGATCCTGGACCGCACGGACATCGCGGAGCGCGGTCCCACCGATCCGCAGGCCTGGTTCCTGTTCGCCATGGCGAGCCGGCTCATGTACGCGGATCGCGACAAGTTCGTCGCCGATCCGGAGTTTGTCGAGGTCCCGGTTGAAGGACTGCTCGACGCGGACTACGTGGGTCGCCGGGCTGCGTTGATCGGCGAGATCGCCGGCCCCGCCCCGGTCGCCGGTTCGCCCGCGCCGATCCAGCGCGGCGCCGATGCGACGCGGGAAGCCGCGGGCACTTCGCATTTCGTGGTCGTTGACGCCGCAGGAAACGTGGCCTCGGTGACGACGACCGTGGAATCCCTGTTCGGTTCGGGACGCGCCGTCGACGGCTTCATGCTGAACAACCAGCTCACGGACTTTTCCTTCGCGCCTTTCGTCGATGGCGAGCCGGTCGCGAATGCCGTCGCGCCGGGCAAGCGGCCACGCTCCTCGATGGCTCCGGTCATCGTGCTCGACGGCAGGGGCCGCGTCATCGCAGCGGTCGGGTCGCCCGGCGGCTCGGCAATCCTCGCCTACAACGCCAAGACGCTGGTCGGGCTGCTCGCCTGGGACCTGCCGTTGCAGCAGGCGATCGAGTTGCCGAACCTGATCGCGCGCGGCGAGGATTTTTTCGGCGAGGCGCCGAAGTTCGCGCCGGGCGTGCTCGAGGCGCTCGCCGCGCGCGGCGTGGTCGTCAAGTCCGGGCGTGGCGAGGAATCCGGCCTGCACGGCGTCGTGATCGGCCAGGACGGGAGCACGACCGGCGGCGCCGATCCGCGCCGCGAGGGCGTGTGGAGGTCCCTGACTGAAGGGGACGCTCACCTTTAGCAGCACCAAGCGGATTCAAAGCGTTCCTTACGCTGAAGGTGAGCGTCCCCTTCGATAGTACTTCAGGTGGAGAGCAGCGCGAGCAGCTCTTCCTGCGCCGAGTAGCGCTTGTCCGGCTTTGCCGACTGCCGCCGGTAGCCGCCGTCGCCGTCCATGACCCAGCTCTGGCAGTTGTCGTCGAGGTAGGGCTTCAGGCCCTCGCGGATCACGCGGCGCTTCAGTCCCGGGTCGAGCACGGGAAAGCAGAGCTCGATGCGCCGGAAGAAATTGCGGTCCATCCAGTCCGCGCTCGAGAGCCAGACGTTGTCGGCGCCGTCGTTCCTGAACCAGAACACGCGGGTGTGCTCCAGGAACCGCCCGACGATCGAGCGCACGCGGATGTTCTCCGAAAGGCCGGCAATGCCCGGCTTCAGCGCGCAGATGCCGCGGATGACCAGGTCGATCTTCACGCCCGCCTGCGAGGCGGCGTAGAGCTCGTCGATGATGCCGGGCTCGAGCAAGGCATTCATCTTGGCCACGACGCGGGCCGGGCGGCCCTCGGCCGCGATCCGCGCCTCGTTCCGAATCGCCTCGACGACGCGCTTGTGCAGCGTGAACGGCGACTGCCAGACGTGCTTCAGGCGGCGGGCGCGGCCGAGCCCCGTCAGCTGCTTGAACACCTCTTCCACGTCGCTGCAGATATCCGCTCTCGCGGTCAGCAGGCCGAAGTCCGTGTAGAGGCGAGCCGTCGCCGAATGGTAGTTGCCGGTGCCGAGGTGCGCGTAACGCCGCAGCACCGGGCCATCCGGCCCGTTCTCCCGGCGCACGATCAGCGCCATCTTGGCGTGGGTCTTGTGGCCGACCACGCCGTAGACGACGTGCGCGCCCACTTCTTCGAGCTGCGACGCCCACTTGAGGTTCGCCTCCTCGTCGAAGCGCGCGAGCAGCTCGACGACGACGGTCACTTCCTTGCCGGCGCGCGCCGCGTCGATGAGGATCGGCATGAGCTCCGATCTCGCGCCCGTGCGATAGACGGTCTGCTTGATCGCGACGACGCGCGGGTCGAGCGCGCTCGACCGGATGAAGTCGAGCACCGGCGCGAAGGACTGGTACGGATGGTGCAGCAGGATGTCCTGGCGGGCGATTGTCTCGAACAGGTCGTCGTCGCCGACCTCGATGGCCGCCGGCACCGAGGGCGTGAACGCCGGGTACTTCAGGTCCGGCCGGTCGATCTCGGTCAGCACCTCGCGCAGCCGATAGAGATTCACCGGCCCGTCGACGTGATACAGCTCCTGCTCGTCGAGCCCGAACTGCTGCAGCAGGTACTCGATCATCGCCGGCGAACATTTCCTCGACCACCTCGAGCCGGACGGCGTCGCCGAAATGCCGCTGCATCAGCTCGCCCTGGAGCGCGATCCGCAGGTTCTTGATTTCTTCCTCGTCGACGAACAGGTCGGAGTTCCGCGTCACGCGGAACTGGTAGGCGCCCTTGACCGTCATGCCGGTGAACAGCTCGTCCACGTGGGCGTGGAGCACGGACGTCAGGAACACGAACGAGTACTCGCCATCGGCGATCGAGGGCGGCAGCCGGATCGCGCGCGGCAGGATGCGCGGCGCCTGGACGATCGCGACCCGCGACCCGCGGCCGAAGGCGTCGCGGCCCTCGAGCTCGACGATGAGGTTAAGGCTCTTGTTGAAGACGCGCGGAAACGGGTGCGCCGGATCGAGGCCGATCGGCGTCAGGACCGGCAGCACCTCGCGCGTGAAGTAGTCGTGCACCCAGGCCCGCTGGGCGTCGTTCCAGGTGCCGCGCCGCAGGAAGCGGATGCCGGCGGCCGCGAGCGCGGGCAGCAGGACGTCGTTCAGGAGCTCGAACTGCTGGTTCACGAGCGCGCGCGCCTCGCGCGTCACGATCGCGAGGACTTCCTTCGGCGTCATGTCGTCCGGGCCCGGATCGGCGATGCCGAGCTTGATCTGTTCCCGGATGCCGGCGACGCGGATCTCGAAGAACTCGTCGAGATTGGACGACACGATCGTCAGGAAGCGCAGCCGCTCGAGCAGCGGCACGGATGCATCGGCTGCCTGGGCGAGCACGCGGCGATTGAACGCAAGGATGCCGAGCTCGCGGTTGAGCAGCGGAGTCCGGGCTGCGGTCTTGCCGGTCATGCGGGCCATGAGCATCCGGTTGGCAGGTTACATTCCGATGACAAGGGCAGTTTACGCAACCAAAGGGCGGGTGATACCGTGTCCGGGCGCATGGCGCGCCACGAAACACTCGCCGCGGTCGATCTCGGCTCCAACAGCTTTCATCTCCTGGTCGGGCGCATCGTCGACGGCCAGGTCTATCCGCTCGACACGCTGCGCGAGCAGGTCCAGCTCGGCGCCGGCCTGACCGCCGACAAGCGCCTCGACCGGGCCGTGCAGGCTCGCGCGCTGGAGGCCCTGGCCCGCTTCCGCGAGCGGCTTCGCGGCCTGCCGCGCGACGCGGTTCGCGCGGTCGGCACGAACGCGCTCCGGATCGCGAAGAATTCGCCCGCGTTCCTGCGCGAGGCGCGGGAAACGCTCGGATTCCCGATCGAGGTGATCGCCGGCCGCGAGGAAGCGCGGCTCATCTATCTCGGCGTCGCACATGCGCTGCCCCCCGCGGAGAACCGCCGGCTCGTCGTGGACATCGGCGGCGGCTCGACCGAGCTCATCGTCGGCGCCGGGCTGAAGCCGAAGCTCATGGAAAGCCTCTACATGGGCTGCGTCAGCTCGAGCCTCCGACACTTTCCCGAGGGGCGCATCGACAAGAAGAGCCTGAAAGCCGCCGTACTGGAGGCGCGCCAGGAACTCGCAGCCATCTCGCGCAGCTACCTGCGCTCCGGTTGGAAGGAGGCAGTCGGCTCCTCGGGCACGGCGCGCAGCATCGAGGGCATCCTCGTCGAAAACCGCTTCGTACCCAACGGCATCACGCGCGAGGGGCTCGACCGGCTGCGCGAACTCCTGATCGACGCGGGCCGCGCGGACCCGGATCGCGTGCCGGGCCTCAAGTCGGGGCGCGCGGACGTGCTGCCCGGCGGGTTCGCGATCATGTACGCGATCTTCGACGAGCTCGGCATCACGCAGATGACGGTGTCGGAGGCGGCGCTGCGCCACGGCGTGCTGTACGACCTGCTCGGGCGCGTGATGCACCACGACATGCGCGAAGCGACCGTCGCGCAGTTCATGCGCCGCTACCACGTGGATGCCACGCAGGCGGCCCGCGTGCGGGATCTCGCGCTTCGTATCTACGACCAGCTCGTCCAGGGCGGCGGCGAGGAGGATCCCGACCGCAAGCTGCTCGACTGGGCGGCGCGCATGGCGGAAGTCGGGCTGTCGATCGCCCACGCGCAATACCACAAGCACTCGGCCTACGTGCTCTCGAATGCCGACATGCCGGGGTTTTCCCGCGTCGAGCAGCAGCGGCTCGCGCGCATCGTGCTCTCGCATCGCGGCAAGCTGGAGAAAGTCCGGGCCGACGGCCTCGAGAACGGGGACTGGAACCTCGTCTTTGCGCTCCGGCTCGCATCGACCCTGCTCCGCCGGCGCACGCGCTTCCGGCTCCCGGCGTTTCGCGTGACCGGCAGCGATTCGCGCTTTTCGCTCGAGCTTCCGAAGTCCTGGCTCGCGCGGAACGCCCTGTCCGCGGCGGCGCTCGAATCCGAGGCGCGCCAGTGGGAAACGGTCGGCCGGCAGTTCGCGGTCCGAAGGATGTCCTGATGGACCTGATCTTCTGGCGCCATGCGGAGGCGGCGGCGGGCGACCCCGACGCGGCGCGTCCCCTGACCGAGCATGGCCGCGCGCAGGCGCAACGGATGGCGCGCTGGCTTGCGCCGCGGTTGCCGCCGGAGCTGAGGCTGCTCGTCTCGCCCGCGCGCCGCGCCCAGGAAACCGCGATCACCCTGGCGCGATCGTTCGAGACGGTCGAGGCCCTGGCCCCGGGCACGGACGTCGCGACCCTGTTGCGCATCGCGAAGTGGCCGGAGGCCGAGCGCCCGGTGATGCTGGTCGGCCACCAGCCGACGCTCGGCGAAGCCGCGGCGCGCCTCATCGACGGGCGCCAGGCATCCTGGCGCATCGGCGCGGGCGCGGTCTGGTGGCTGCGGAGCCGGCAGCGCAAGGGACGGAGCGACGCCGTGCTGCTGCTTGCGATCGAGCCCGAGATCCTCGAGCTCGAACACGAAGGTCACTGAGGCTTCTTGGCGATCCGGTCGCGGATGTCGCGGAGCTTCGTCTTCACGCGGGCGGCATTGCCCGGGCCCATGCGCAGGAGCAGCTTGCGGCCCGAGGACTCGCCTTCCAGCGACGGATCGGCGAACTCGTAGAGCACGTTCGGCTGCGCGAGCGCGATCGTCGCCGGCGGCCTCCGGCGCCGCGAGCAGGTGATCGATCACCTCGATGACGCGGTCGTTGAAGTAGCCGTCGGGGTTTCCGAGTTCCTCATAGGCTTTCTGGAACTGCGGATAGAGGCGCCGGTAGAGGGCCGCGGTCGCATCCGCGTCGAGCGAATCGACGAGCTCGATCCAGGGCGCGTAGCGCGCGAAATTCGCGGCGCCGAGGACGAGGTTGTCGCCCTCTCCCGCGGTGACGAAGCCGCCCTTTGGGGTCTTCGCGGGATTCATGCGGGCCGCAATGTCGGGCCGCGCGAGGTTGTCGACGGTTGCGACCAGTTTCTTGACGAAATCATCCGGCACGAACATCGCCTCGAAGCGCGGCGTGCCGATGAGCGTCGCCACCTGCTCCGAGACGGCGAGGTTGGGGTCGATGTCGTCGACCGGGTCGATCGGGTTCTGGATCGCGGGCTTGGCCGCCACCGGCGGTGGCGCGACGGCCGGGGTCTCGGGCTCCGCCGATTGGCGCTTCTGCCAGTACCAGGCGCCGGCGCCGATTGCGAGCAGGATGACCCCGCCCAGGATCCAGCGGCCCGATCCTCTCGTCCGATTCCGTGTGCTGTTCGCGTTTCGGTGCGTACATGGCACTTACTGTAGTTGAAGCCTGCCAATCCGGCATCATCCGTAGGGACCCTGGCGGCTTCGAGACGGTTCCCTTGACCCCGATTCCCCTGACGCCCGAACTGCCCCCCGGGGAATGCGCCGACCTCGCCTTCGTGCTCAGTGCGGTCGGCATTCCCCACGAGCGCCGCACGACGGCGACCGGCGCGAGCCTCTGGGTCGCGCCCGAGGACCATCCCCGCGCGGCGCGCGAGCTCGGGGCTTACCTGCGCGAGAACCGGCGGCAGGCGCCGCCCGCGGTCGTCTGGCCGAGCCACCCCCACCCGATGTACGGCGTGATCGGCTACGCGTTCGTGCTGATCGCCGTCACGCTTGCCGCCGTCATGCACGCCGGGGACCGGGGCTGGGTTTCAGCGGGCGTGCTCGACGCGGGGTTCCTGGCGCGCGGGGAATGGTGGCGCGTGTTCACCGCGCTCACGCTGCATGCCGACGTGCTGCACCTGCTGTCGAATCTCGCATTCGGCGCGCTCTTCGGTTATCCGGCCGCCCGCCTGTTCGGGCCGGGTGTCGCCTGGCTGCTGATACTCCTCGGCGGCGGGCTTGCCTACGGCATCGACGCCATCCTGCACCCGCCCGAGCATCACCTGCTCGGCGCGTCCACCGCGGTGTTCACGGCGCTCGGGCTGATCGCGGCCTATGGCTGGCGCCGCCACATGCGGAACTGGTCGCGCTGGATGCGCAATGCCTCGCCCCTGATCGGCGGGCTCGCCCTGCTCGCCTTCACCGGCACCGGCGGCGAGAACACCGATCTCCTCGCCCACCTCGCCGGCTTCGTCGTCGGCTCGGCGACCGGCGCGGCCTGCGCGCGGCTGTCGATGCCCGCAACCGGGCGCCATGGCCTGCAGTGGGCCGCGGGCGGCGCGGCATTCACGCTCCTCGGCGCATCCTGGGCGTTAGCGCTTTCTTGAGGAGTTGTCGAAGGGGACGCTCACCTTCAGCAGCTGAAGGTGAGCGTCCCCTTCGACAATCCTTCGACAACTCATAATATGGCGATGCTTCCCCACTCGGATGCCTGCGAGCGCAACAAGGGCCCGATACTCCAGGTGCTGCGCCAGGTCTTTGCCGGCTGCAAGCACGTGCTCGAGATCGGCAGCGGCACCGGCCAGCATGCGGTGCATTTCGCGACCGAGATGCCGTGGCTCGTGTGGCAGCCGTCCGAAGCCACGGAGGCCATGGCGGGCCTGCGCAAGCGCATCTTCAACGAGGGCCCGTCGAACCTGCGCGCACCCGTCGAGCTCGACGTAATGCAGGGCCCCTGGGACGTGCGGCGCGTCGACGGCGTGTTCACGGCGAACACGCTGCACATCCTGCACTGGCCGCAGGTCGAGGCCCTGTTCGCGGGACTGCCGGCCGTCGTGAAGCCGCAATCGGTGCTCGCGGTCTATGGCCCGTTCAGGTACGGCGGAAGCTACACCTCGCCGAGCAACGAGTCCTTCGACAAGATGCTCCACGCGCGCGATGCGGGCTCCGGCATCCGGGATTTCGCGGCAGTGGATGCGCTGGCGCGCACCGCGGGATTCGCCCTCAAGGCCGACTATCCGATGCCCGCGCACAACCAGGCGATCGTCTGGCAGTCGACGCAGCCTGCCTGACCGCTGCTCGGTCAGAACGCCGGCTTCAGTACCATCAGCGCGAGGCCGATCAGCGGCGTGAGCGTCGCGATGGCGCCCCAGAAATCCCACTGCGCCGCCATCCGGCGGTAGGCGTCGAAGTCGAATGAGCCGCTGGCTGCACCCGCCTGCGCGTGCGCATTTAGCTTGCGCTGCAGCGGCGCCAGTTTCGCCATGAACACGGCTCCCGAGATCCCGAACAGGATGAGTGTCCAGAGGATCCACGGCGTGCCGAGGATCGGAAATCCGCCCCGGATCGCCGCGAAAATGCCGGTCGCGAGAATGACGAAGACGCCCGGCATGGTGAAAAGCCGGTCGCTCCGGATCACGCCCTCCATGGTGTGCGCGAGGAGGCGCGGATTGCGCGTGCGCTCCGCGTGCTTGTGCCAGAAGACGCCGGTCGTGATGTTGCCGATGAACATGACGACCGCAAGGATGTGCAGGAACTTGAGCCACAGGTACATCGCCTCAACCTCCGTTTGGATTCCGCGGCCGGCGCAGGCCGGCGAGCCAGCGCTGGAAAGTGTGCGGCGCGAGGCGCTTGAAGCGCCAGAGCCAGCGATAGCTCGCCGGCAGCACGATGTGCGTCGCCCCGGCGGCTGCCCGCTCGAGAATCTCCGTCGCGACCGTGGCCGCCTCGAGATTCGAGCGTTCCATCAGCTTTTCCGCGAACCCCCGGGCGTCGTCCGGCGCCCGCGCATGCGCCATCAGGCGCGTGCGGAAAAAGCCCGGCATCGCCACCGCGACATGGATCCCCTGCCCTGCGAGTTCCTGGAAGAGCGTTTCCGAAAGCGCGACGACGGCCGCCTTCGACGCATTGTAGGCGCTCATGCGGCCCGCGGAGGCAAAGCTCGCCGCGCTCGAGACATTGACGATGAGCCCGCCGCCCGACGTGATCATGTGCGGCGCTTCCGCCCGGCAGCTGTGCACGACGCCAAGGACGTTGATGCCGAGGATCCATTGCCAGTCCGCGGACGGAGTTTCGAGGAGGTCGCCCGCGACCGCGACGCCCGCGGAGTTCAGCGCAAGGTCGAGGCCACCCAGCCGGCCGGCGAAAGCGTCGACCGCGAATTTCACGGCGGCTTCCTCCGTGGTGTCCACGGCGAAGGCTTCGCAGTGCGGGCTGCCGAGCGCGCGCAGCGCCTCGGCAGCGCTCGCGAGGCGCGGCTCATCGCGATCGAGGAGCGCGATGTTCCAGCCGCGCGCGGCCAGCAGCTCGCCCGCCGCGAGGCCGAGGCCGCTCGCCCCGCCCGTGATCACGGCGCGCTTTTTCGGGAAGCGCTTGTCGAGCGCGGGACTCAGGGACTTGCAGGCGCGAGTTTCTGCGCGACGAAGCCGAGCACGGCGCCCGCGATCAGGTGCATCCAGATGCCCTCGACGAGCCACCAGAACCAGATCTTGTTCGGCAGGTTGAACACGCCCCAATACCCCATCGCGGCGACGGCGCCGAAGATCCAGCTGATGACGCCGAACTTCAGGCCACGCTGCAGGCCGGAGCCCGCGAGCGAAGACCGGACGACGGAATAGATCCCGGCCAGCAGGAAGGAGCTCGCGAGACCGATCGGCACCCACATCTTCATGAGGGCGGCCATGTCCGGCGGATCGGCATTGAGTTCCGGCCGCCAGAACGTGGCGAAATTCCCGATACAGCGGCCCCAGCACGCCATCGGGCGAATGGATGAACATGCTGCCGATGATCGAGAGCAGGAAAAACGCGACGTAGTACGCGACGCCGCCGATGAAGACGATCTTCCAGTTCATGGAACGGCCTCCCCAGCCATCTTTGGGCCGCATCCTGCGCCGCAGCTGACGGCCGCGCAACCGTCCGGCGACAGAGGCGCGCTGCGGCAGCAGGGCGCCCGGCGTACCGGGCGCCCCGGCCGGGGATCAGGCGAGGTCGAAGCGGTCGAGGTTCATCACCTTGGACCAGGCCGCCACGAAATCCTTCACGAACTTCTCCTTCGCGTCCGCGGCGGCGTACACCTCCGCAAAGGCACGAAGCTGCGAGTGCGAGCCGAAGATGAGGTCGACCCGGGTGGCGGTCCACCTGACCGCGTTGGTCTTGCAGTCGCGGCCTTCATACGCGTTGTCGCCGGCCGGATGCCAGCGCGTGCCCATGTCGAGCAGGTTGACGAAGAAGTCGTTCGAAAGCGTTCCCACGCGCGTCGTGAAGACGCCGTGCTTCGAGCCGCCGACGTTCGCACCGAGGACGCGCAGGCCACCGACGAGCGCCGTCATCTCCGGCGCCGTCAGCCGCAGGAGCTGTGCGCGGTCGACCAGCGCCTCCTCGGGCTGCATGAACTGCAGCTGGCTGCGGCTCACGTAGTTGCGGAAGCCGTCGGCCCTCGGCTCGAGCGGCTTGAAGGACTCGACGTCGGTCTGCTCCTGCGAGGCGTCCATGCGGCCCGGCGTGAAGGGAACCTTCACGTCGACGCCGGCGTCCCTGGCGGCCTTCTCGACCGCGGCGCAGCCGCCGAGGACGATCAGGTCGGCGAGCGAAACCTTCTTGCCGGATTCCTTCCGGATCGATTCGAGCTTCTCGAGGACGGTCTTCAGCTGGGCGGGCTGGTTGACCTCCCAGTCCTTCTGCGGCGCGAGGCGGATTCGCGCGCCGTTTGCGCCGCCACGCTTGTCGGAGCCGCGGAAGGTCGACGCCGATGCCCAGGCCGTCGAGACGAGCTGCGACACGGAGAGGCCCGATGCGAGGATCTTCGACTTCAGGGCCGCGATGTCCGCCTCCCCGATGAGCGGATGGTTCACCGCCGGGATCGGGTCCTGCCAGATCAGCGTTTCCTTCGGCACGAGCGGGCCGAGGTAGCGCGCGATCGGGCCCATGTCGCGGTGCGTGAGCTTGTACCAGGCGCGCGCGAATGCGTCGGCGAACTGGTCCGGATTCTCGAGGAAGCGCCGCGAGATCTTTTCGTAGGCCGGGTCGAGCCGGAGCGAAAGGTCCGTCGTCAGCATGGTCGGAACGTGCTTCTTCGACTTGTCGAAGGCGTCCGGGATCGTGGCCTTCCCGTTCTTCGCCTTCCACTGCTTGGCGCCCGCGGGGCTCTTCGTCAGCTCCCATTCGTTCTCGAACAGGTTCTTGAAGAAGAAGTTGCTCCACTTCGTGGGCGTCTGCGTCCAGGTGACTTCCGGGCCGCCGGTGATGGCATGGGCACCGATGCCAGTCTCGTGCTTGCTCTTCCAGCCGAGTCCCTGGTCCTCGAGCGCGCCGGCTTCCGGCTCCGGGCCGACCAGCGACGGGTCGCCCGCGCCATGGGTCTTGCCGAAGGAGTGGCCGCCGGCGATGAGCGCGACGGTTTCCTCGTCGTTCATCGCCATGCGGAAGAACGTCTCGCGGATGTCCTTCGCCGCCGCGAGCGGGTCGGGATTGCCGTTCGGCCCTTGCGGATTGACGTAGATGAGGCCCATCTGCACGGCACCCAGCGAGTCATGGAGCTGGCGCTCCCCGCTGTAGCGCTCGTCGCCGAGCCAGGTTCCCTCGGGACCCCAATAGAGTTCTTCGGGCTCCCAGACATCGGCGCGGCCGCCGGCGAAGCCGAAGGTCTTGAAGCCCATCGACTCGAGGGCGACGTTGCCGGCGAGCACCATGAGGTCGGCCCAGGAAATCTTGCGGCCGTACTTCTGCTTGATCGGCCAGAGGAGGCGCCGTGCCTTGTCGAGGTTGGCGTTGTCCGGCCAGGAATTGAGGGGTGCGAAACGCTGCTGGCCCGCGCCGGCGCCGCCGCGGCCGTCGGTGATGCGGTAGGTGCCCGCGGCGTGCCAGGCCAGGCGGATCATCAGCCCGCCGTAGTGGCCGAAGTCGGCCGGCCACCAGTCCTGCGAGTCCGTCATCAGGGCGTGCAGGTCCTTGATGAGTGCGTTGAGGTCGAGGCTCTTGAACTCCTTCGCGTAGTCGAAGTCCTCGCCCATCGGGTCCGACATCGGGGAGTTCCGGTGGAGCACGTCGATGTTCAGCGTGGTCGGCCACCAGTGGCGGTTCGACGGCGCGGTCGTATGCATGACCGGGCACTTGCCCGCGCTCTTGGATTCGGCTGCTTTTTCCTGGCTCATTGAAGTGTCCTCTTGAAATTCGGGTCGCGCGCGCGTGCGTGTGGGGCGCACAGGATGCGCCCAGTTTGTTCATTCGTACAATCAATTGTAACTATCGTTTTGATAGACTGTGCCTATGAACCTGCGTGACCTCGAATACCTCGTCGCCCTCGCCGAATCGGGGCATTTCGGCCACGCCGCGGAGCGCTGCCACGTCTCCCAGCCGACGCTCTCGGCGCAGCTGCGCAAGCTCGAGGAACAGCTCGGCGTCGCCCTGGTCGAGCGCCGGCCGCGGCGCGTCGTGCTGACTGCGGCCGGCGAGGCGGTGGTCGAGCGCGCGCGGCGGATGCTGCGGGATGCCGACGACATCCGCTCCCTCGCCCGCGCCCGCCAGGACCCGCTCGCCGGCCGGCTCAAGGTCGGGCTGATACCGACCCTGGGTCCCTACCTCCTGCCGCGCGTCGCGCCGCGCCTCGCGGAAGCCCTGCCGAAGCTGCAATTGATGCTGCACGAATACCAGACGGCCCCGCTCGTCGACCGCGTCGTCGCCGGGGACCTCGATCTCGCGATCCTCGCCCTGCCGGCGGACACGAAGAGCCTCGTCACCCGCTCGCTGTTCGCGGAGGCCTTCCTCGTCGCCATGCCGGAGCAGCACCGGCTCGCGGCGAGGAAGCGCGTGAAGTCCTCCGAGCTCGCGGGCGAGAAACTGCTCCTGCTCGAGGAGGGACACTGCCTGCGCGACCAGGCGCTCGAAGTCTGCGAGCGCGCCGGGACGGAAGAACAGGATTTTCGCGCGACCAGCCTCGAGACGCTCCGGCAGATGGTCGCGGCGGGTCTCGGCGTCACCCTGCTGCCGCAGCTCTCCGCCGAAGGCCCGTTCGCCGCGGCGCGCGGCCTCGTCGTGCGCCCGTTCGCGCCGCCGGCGCCGAGCCGCGAGATCGGCGCCGCGTGGCGGCGCTCGACCTCGCGGCCCGAGGCGATCGCCGCCGTCTGCGACATCATCGCGAAGGCCGGGTAAATCGGCACGACGCGGAGCCTGCGCGCGAGCCCTCCGCAATCGGCCGGTGCTATCGTCGGGCGCGATGCGTTTCCTGGTCGCTGTCCTGCTGCTCGGTTCCGTGGCCGACGCTTCGGCCGGCGACGCCCTGCCGCGCCTCAATATCCTGCCGGGCAGCCTGACCGTCTCGGGGGTTTCCGCCGGCGGCTACATGGCGACGCAATACCAGGTCGCCTACTCGAAGGATGTCATCGGCGCCGGGATCATCGGCGCGGGCCCGTGGCTCTGCGCCCAGGGCATCGTCACGCGAGCGCTCAATGAATGCCTGCGGGGCAGTGCCGCGGGGCCCGAGGTTCGACCACTCGTCGCGACGCTTCGTGCCAGCGCCGCTGCCCGCACGGTGGACGACCCGTCCTGGCTCGCGCCCGACCGCATCTGGATTTTCCATGGCAAGCGCGACCGCAAGATCGGGGCCGCCGTGACGGATTCTCTGCTTCGCTTCTATCACGCCTTCGTTCCGCGGGAGCGCATCCACTACGAGATGCGTATTCCTGCGGCACACGGCTTCCCGACCGCTGGACTCGGGCGGTGCCTGCGACGCGGACGAGCCGCCCTGGATCCTCGACTGCGACTTCGACGCCGCGGGCGCGATGCTGCAGCACCTGTACGACGGCCTCGTTGAGCCTGCCGGCGAGATCATGGGCGAGTTGCGCGAGTTCGACCAGGCGCGCCATGCGGCGCGCGAGTCGCTCGCGTCCCTGCATGACACCGGCCTCGTCTTCGTGCCCAGGGACTGCGCCGCCGGCAAGCCCTGCCGGATCCATGTCGCTTTCCATGGTTGCCGCCAGGGCATCGGCTTCATCAGCAAGCGCTTCGCGCGCGAGGCCGGATACAACCGCTGGGCCGATGCGAATCGCATTGTCGTCCTCTATCCACAGGTGGCGGAAAGCATCGCCTGGCCGCTGAACCCGCGCGGCTGCTGGGACTGGTGGGGCTACTCGGGCGCGGACTACGCCCTGCGCGGCGGCGCGCAGCTCGCGAGCGTGCGCAGGATGCTCGCAGCGCTCGGCGATCTGAAGGGGACGCTCACCTTAATTGAAGGGGACGCTCACCTTTAGCGCGATCGAAGCTGCGACTCGCAGCGTCATCGCGCCAAAGGTGAGCGTCCCCTTCAATTAAGGTGAGCGTCCCCTTTCAGATCAAACGACGGCGGTCGCCTCGATCTCGACTTTCGCGCGGGGCTCGACGAGCCCCGCGACCACGACGACGGACATCGCGGGAAAGTTGCGGCCGAATATCTCGCGATAGCTGGTGCCGATCTCCTGCAACGAAGCGTTGTATTCGTCGCGGCTCGTGACGTACCAGGTGAGTCGCACGATGTGCTGCGGTCCCGCCCCCGCGCAGGCCAGCACTTCGACGATGTTGATGAATGCCTGGCGCGCCTGCGCGGCGAAGTCGTCGCCGACGAAGCGCTGATCCGCGTCCCAGCCGATCTGGCCGGAAACGAAAACCTGCCGCCCTTCGGCGGCGACGCCGTTCGAATAGCCGCGCGGCCGCGCCCAGCCCGCGGGCTGAAGCAGTTGGTGGCTCATTTCAGCAGCTCCCGGCCGATGATCAGCTTCTGGACTTCGCTGGCCCCCTCGTAGATCCGCAGCGCGCGGATCTCGCGGTAGAGCCGCTCGATGATCTCGCCTTGCACGACGCCGCGCCCGCCGAACATCTGGAGCGCCCGGTCGATGATCGCCTGCGCGTTCTCGGTCGCCGTGAGCTTGGCCATCGCCGCCGCCGCGGTAAATGCCTTGCCCGTGTCGCGCAGCCAGGCGGCGCGGTAGGTCAGGAGCCTCGCCGCATCGAGCGCCGTCGCCATCTCCGCGAGCGCCGTCTGCGTGAGCTGGAAGTCCGCGAGCACCTTGCCGAACATGGCGCGCCCGCGGGCATGCGCGGAGGCCTCGTCCAGGGCGCGGCGCGCGAAGCCGCAGGCCGCCGCAGCCACCGAGGTGCGGAATACGTCGAGGGTTCGCATCGCGATCTTGAAGCCTTCGCCCTCCGCGCCGATCAAGCGGGCCACCGGAATCCGGCAGTCCTCGAAGACCAGCCGCCCGAGCGGGTGCGGCGCCATGGCGTCGATGCGCTCGGCGACCGAGAATCCCGAGTCGCCCGGCTTGACGAGAAAGGCGCTGATGCCTTCGGCCGAGATGCTCCCGTCGGGCCGCCGGCTGCCGGTCGCCGTGCGCGCGAACACCACGTAGAAATCCGCGATGCCGCCGTTCGAGATCCAGGTCTTCGATCCGTTCAGCACGTACTGGGGGCCTTCGTGGCGCGCCGTCGTCTCCATGGCGGCGACGTCCGAGCCGGCCGCCGGCTCCGAAAGCGCGAATGCCGCGATCGACGTTCCCGCCGCCACCCGAGGCAGCCAAAGGGACCGGATCGACTCGCTCGCCGCCAGCGAGAGCGGGGCGCTGCCGAGTCCCTGCATCGCGAACGCGAAGTCGGCGAGCCCGTCGCTCGCGGCCAGTGTCTCGCGCAGCAGGCAGATCGAGCGCGCGTCGAAGTCCGCCGAGGCGCCGCCATCGGCGGCGCGAATGCAATGCTTCAGGAAGCCCGCCTTGCCGAGTGCAGGCACGAGTTCGCGGCAGCGCGCATCGGCGGCCGCGCGGCCCGCGGGATGAGCGGCTCCCGACAGGTGCTCCGCAGCCCAGCCCTCGGCCTCCTCCGCGAGCCGCCGGTGCGACTCGTCGAAGAACGGCCATTGCAGGCGGTCGTCGTACCTCGCCATCAGTCCCCCTCGAAGACGGGTGTCTTCTTCGCGGCGAACGCCTCATACGCACGACGGAAATCGTTGGTCTTCATCAGGCCGGCCTGCGCACGGGCCTCGGCGTCGAGTGCCTCGTTGACGCTCATGTTCCATTCGAGGTGCAGCATCTTCTTCGTGAGCGCGTGCGCGAGCGTCGGCCCTGCGGCGAGCTCCGCCGCGAGCTTCCTCGCCGTCGGCAGCAACTGGCTCGCCTCCACGACCGAGTTGTAGAAGCCGCTGCGCTCGCCCTCGACCGCGTCGAAGGCCCGGCCCGTATAGAGGAGCTCCGACGCGCGGCCCTGTCCGATCAGCCGCGGCAGCAGCGCGCAGGCGCCCATGTCGCAGCCCGCGAGCCCGACGCGCACGAAGAGGAAGGCCGTGCGGGCCGCGGGCGTCGCGATGCGGAAGTCGGAGGCCAGCGCGATCATCGCGCCGGCCCCGGCGCAGGTGCCGTCGATGGCGGCAATGATCGGCTGCGGGCAGCCGCGCATCGCGCGGATGAGGTCTCCCGTCATGCGGGTGAACTCGAGCAGGCCCTTCTCGTCCATCCTCGTCAGCGGCCCGATGATCTCGTGCACGTCGCCGCCCGAGCAGAAATTGCCGCCCGCGCCGTCGATGACGATGGCGCGCACGCCGCCGCCGTCGCACAGCACGCGAAACAGGTCGCGAAGCTCCGCATAGGATTCGAAGGTGAGCGGGTTCTTCTTCTCGGGCCGGTTCAGGGTCAGGTGACCGACCCGGTTCTCGACGCGCCATAGGAAATGCTCCGCCTGGTAGCCGCTCAGGTCCGGTATCTCGGTTTTCATGCGTCCCGCTCCTCCAGTGAACGGACATGCGTCTTGAGCCGCGAGAGCAATGCGGCCATCGTCGACATCTCCCGTCCGCTCAATTCCGCAAACGACTCCACGATCCAGCGCTCGTGCTCCTGGGCCATCGCCGCGAAGCCGCGCCTGCCGGCCGCCGTGAGCCGCACGAGCCAGGCCCGGCGGTCCGCCGGGTCGGAAACGCGCTCGACGAGCCCTTCCTCTTCCAGCATGTCGGTAATGCCGGTCACGTTGCCGCCGGTCACCATCATGCGCCTCGAAAGCTCGCCCATCTTGAGGCCGCGGGGCGCGCGCTCCAGTTGCGCCATCAGGTCGAAGCGCGGGAGGGTCGTGGCATAGCGCTCCTGCAGCAGGCGGCGCGTGCGCGTCTCGACGAGGCGGTGGGTCGCGAGCATCCGGAGCCACAGCCGGATCGCGCCGTGGTCGTCGCGGCCGGCCCGCGTTTCGGCATCCATGGGACGCTCCGCCATCAGGTCACCTCGCCGCCCGCGATGGCGAGGCTCTGGCCGTTCATGCTCTCGCTGCCCGGCTGGCAGAGCCAGAGCACCGCGTTCGCCACTTCCTCCGGCTGCACCAGACGCTGCTGCGGATTGAACGAGACGAGCGACTCCCGCGCCTCGGCCTCGCTCCGCGCGGTCTTCTCGCTGATGTTGCGGATGGCATCGCGCACGACGCCGGTGTCGGTGTAGCCGGGGCAGACGGCGTTCACGGTGATCCCGGTCCTTGCGACCTCGAGCGCAAGCGCGCGCGTCAGCCCGATCACGCCGTGCTTCGCCGCGCAATACGCCGTGCAGTACGCGTAACCACGAAGTCCCGCCGTGCTCGCGACGTTGACGATGCGGCCCCAGTTCGACGCCAGCATCGCCGGAAGCGCGGCGCGCGTGCAGTGGTAGGTTCCCGTCAGGTTGACGTCGAGCATCTCGCGCCAGAAGGCCTCGTCGCTCTTCACCATCGCCCGGCTCGCGGGACGGCCCGCGTTGTTGACGAGGATCGAGACCTCGCCGGCCGCGGCGCGCGCCTCGTCGAACGCGCGCGCGACCTGGAGCGGGTCGGTGACGTCCGCCTTCACGATCACGGCGTTGTGTTCGAGGCTGATCGCCGTGTCGCCGAGCTCGACTGTCTTGCGGCCGAGCAGCGTCACGCGCGCGCCCGCTGCCGACAGCGCGCGCGCGATGGCGGCGCCGATCCCGCGTCCCCCGCCGGTCACCAGGGCGTGTCGGCCCGCGAGTGGCTGCGTCATGATTCCTCCTTACACCGGCCCGGCTAACTGCGCCGCGCGCTCGAGGTTGCGTTCGAGCTGGCGCTTCGCGGATTCGTATTGCGGCGGCCACCACTGCCCCTGCCAGTGCTGCTCCGCCGCCGCGCGCAGCGTCCACGCCGGATCCGCGAGGTGGGGCCGCGCCAGCGCGCAGAGATCGGCGCGGCCCGAGGCGATGATCGAATTCGCATGGTCGGGCTCGTAGATGTTTCCGACCGCGATCGTCGGGATGCCGACCACGTTTCGGACGAAATCCGAGAAGGGTGTCTGCCACATGCGCCCGTAGACGGGCTTCTGCCAGGGCACGGTCTGGCCGCTCGAGAGATCGAGCAGGTCCGCGCCGGCGGCCTTCATCGCGCGCGCGACCACGATCAGCTCGTCTTCCGTCAGCCCTCCATCCGCCCAGTCGCTCGAGGACAGGCGGACGGACAGCGGCTTGTCCTCGGGCCAGGCGGCGCGAACGGCCCCGAGCACTTCGAGCGGGTATCGCAGCCGGTCAGCGACGCCGCCGCCGTATCCGTCCGTGCGCAGGTTCGTGAGCGGCGACAGGAAGCTCGCAAGCAGGTAGCCGTGGGCCATGTGCAGCTCGAGCATGTCGAAGCCCGCTTCCTGCGCATGACGCGCGCTTTGCACGAATTCCGCCGTGACGCGATCCATGTCGGCGCGCGTCATCTCGCGGGGCGCGGCACTGATGCTTTCGAGGTAGGGCATCGGCGACGGCGCGAGCGTTTCCCAGTTGCCCGACGGCAGGGGATGGTCGCTTTCCTCCCAGCCGAGCTGGGTTGAGCCCTTACGGCCGGAGTGGCCGAGCTGCATGCAGATCTTCGCGCGGCTGTGGCCGTGTACGAATGCCACGATGCGCCGCCAGGCGTCCCGCTGGGCGGCGTTCCAGAGACCGGTGCACCCGGGCGAGATCCGGCCCTCGGGCGAGACGCAGGTCATTTCCGTGAAGACGAGCCCCGCGCCTCCCGTGGCTCGCGCCCCGAGGTGCACGAGGTGCCAGTCGTCCGGCATGCCGTCCTTCGCCGAGTATTGCGCCATCGGCGAGACGACGATGCGGTTGTCCAGATGCAGGCCGCGCACTTCGAATGGCAGGAACATCGGTGGCCTGGGCGTCGGCGCGCCGGCCCGCTCGGCGAGCCGTCTCTCGACGTCCGCGACGAATGCCGGGTCGCGCAGCTTCAGGTTCGCATGGCCGATGCGCTGGCTGCCGGTGAGGAGGCTGTAGGTGAACTGCCAGGGCTCGAGCCGCGTGTAGCGGGCGACGTCCTCGAACCAGCGCATGCGGTTGCGGGCCGCGCTCTGCAGCTTCAGCGCCTCGGTCGAGCGCTCCTCCTGGTAGGCCGACAGGGCGGCCGGCACGTCGGCCGCGCCGGCGGTTCGGGCAACCAGCGCAATCGCATCCTCCATCGCGAGCTTGGTGCCGGAACCGATCGAGAAATGGGCCGTGTGGGCGGCGTCGCCGATCAGCACGCGGTTGCCGTGGTGCCAGCGCCTGCAGAGCACGCGCTGGAAATTGAGCCAGGCCGAGCCGCGCAGGTGCGCCGCATTGCTCATGAGCGCGTGGCCGTCGAGGTACTTCGCGAAGAGCCCTTCGCAGAAGGCGATCGATTTCCCGTGGTCGGCGCGATCGAGGCCATGCGCGCGCCAGGTCTCCTCGCGCGTCTCGACGATCAACGTCGAAAGCGACTTGCTGAACTGGTAGGCGTGGACCTGGAACCAGCCGTGCTCCGTCTCCTCGAAGGCAAACGTGAAGGCTGGAAATGGCTTCGTGGTGCCGAGCCAGATGTAGCGGCATTCGCGGGTGTCGATGTCCGGCTCGAATACGGCCTCGTGACGCTTGCGCGTGCGGCTGTTCACGCCGTCGGCGGCGACGATGAGGTCGGCGTCGGCAAAGGCGGCGTCATCGTCGATCTCGCGCTGGAAGTGATGCGTGACGCCGAGCTCGGCCCCCCGCTCCTGGAGGATGCCGAGCAGGCGCTTGCGCTCGATGCCGCAGAAGCCGTGGCCGCCGGTCGTGGTGGTGGTCCCGCGGTAGTGGACGTCGATGTCGTCCCAGTGGTGGAAGCTGCCGGTGATCGCGGCGTGCGAGGGCGCGTCGGCGGCCTCGAAGCCCTGCATCGTCCGGTCCGAGAACACGACGCCCCAGCCGAAGGTGTCGTCCGGGCGATTGCGCTCGTAGACCTCGACCTGCGCCCGCGGCAGCGCCTTGCGGAACAGGATGGCGGAATAGAGGCCTGCCGGCCCGCCGCCGAGGCAGACGACGCGTTTCACGGGTGCCCGTCCATGCGCCTGTCATTACAGGCCTGAATAGTTTAAATGTCAACTAATTCAGCGGATTCTGCGGCCGGGTTCGCCTATTGGCGGAGCGCCTTGCGCTGGAGCTTGCCGGTGGGAGTCTTGGGCAGGGCCTCGAGGAACTCGATCACCCGCGGGTACTTGTAGGGCGCGATGCGCTGCTTCACGAAGTCCTGCAGCTCCTTGACGAGCGCGATGTCGCCCGCCCTCCCCGGCGCGAGCACGATGCAGGCCTTCACGATCGTGCCCCGCTCGGTATCCGATGCGCCGATGACCGCGCACTCCCGGACGGACGGGTGCGCCAGGAGCGCCCATTCGACCTCGGGGCCGGCGATGTTGTAGCCGGCGGAAATGATCATGTCGTCCGCGCGCGAGACGAACCAGAAGTAGCCTTCCTCATCCAGGCGGTAAAGGTCGCCCGTGACGTTCCAGCCATTGCGCACGTAGTCGCGCTGCCGCTCGTCGTCGAGGTAGCGGCAACCCGTCGGGCCGGTCACCGCGAGCCGGCCCGTGGCGCCGGGCAGCATGGGCTCGCCGTCGTCATCGAGGATGCAGGCCTCGTAGCCCGGCAGCGCCTTGCCGGTCGAGCCGGGGCGGATCTCGTCGCCCGCGGCCGAAATGAAGATGTGGATCATTTCCGTCGCGCCGATCCCGTCGATGATGCGGATCCCGGTCGTGTCGAACCAGGCGTCGGAGACCGACTTCGGCAGGAATTCACCGGCCGACACGCAGCGCCGGAGCGAGGAAAGATCGCGGCCCGCGACCTCGGCGGTGAGTGCGCGGTAGGCGAATGGCGCGGTGAAGAGGCAGGTCACGCGATGGCGCTCGATCGCGGTGAGGAGCGCCGCGGGCGTGGGCGCCTCGACCGGCACCGTCGCCGCGCGGAACCGCAGCGGAAACACGAGCAGCGCACCGAGCCCGAATGTGAATCCGAGCGGCGGGCTGCCGGCATACACGTCCTCCGGCGCGGTCTTCAGGAGATGCCGCCCAACGATGTCCGCCATGGCGAGGACATCGCGATGGAAATGCATGCAGGCCTTGGGCTGGCCGGTCGTGCCCGAGGTGAATGCGAGCAGGCAGACGTCGTCCGCGGCGGTGTCCGCGTTGGTGAATCGGTCCGGCGCCTTCGCCATCCGCCCCTCGAGGTCGCCATCGCCCCAGGTGAGGAGCGTCCCGATGCCGCCCGCGGCGGCGACGCCCTGGAGTTCGGCGGTCAGCCGATGATCGCAGAGCGCATGGGTCGGGACGAGCTTTTGCGATGATCGCCGTCAATTCGGGCGCCCGGAGCATCGGCATGGTCGTCACCGCAATGGCGCCCGTCTTCATTACCGCGAGCCAGGCCGCATAGAGCTCGGGGCCATTGAAGCCGCGCAACAGCACGCGATTGCCGGGAACGACGCCCTCCTCCCGGAGCACATTCGCGATGCGATTGGCCCGGGCGAGGAGCTCGCGGTAGGTGATGGTTCCGGCGTCGGCCAGGATCGCCGGCCGCTCGCCATGGCCTTCGGCAATGGCGTCGTCCAGCAGCACCGTCGCGCAGTTCAGCCGCTCCGGATACTGCAGCTCCGGCAGGTCGAAGTGCAGCCGCGGCCACAATTCCCGTGGCGGCAGCCGGTCCTTCGCGAACGTGTCCACGTCGCAATATTACTCAAAAGGGGACAGTCACTTTTAAAGGGCTACTCTTGAAGGGGACGCTCACCTTTAGCGTGATCAGAACCGCAACTCCAACGTATCCGGTCTAAAGGTGAGCGTCCCCTTCAAGAGTAGCCGCCCCCTTTTGAGTAGAATCTCGCGATGCCGGCCTACCTCGAAACGGAACAGGAGCTGTCGCGGCTGGCGCGCCGGGCCGCCGGCATGCGCGGCGGGCCGCGCCTCCTGATCCTGCCCGGCATCATGGGCTCGACCATCGGGCGGCTCCGCAAGAACGGCGGGATGGACGTCACCTGGTTCGACCCGGTCGAAATCGCCCAGGGCCAGCTCGTCAAGCTGGCCTTGCCGGCCGGCAGCAAGTACTGGGCGCTCGGCGTACTGCGCTTTGCCTATGAGCGGCTGCGGCTCGTGCTGCGAATCGCCGGTTTCGACGCGGCCTTCCACCCCTGGGACTGGCGGCGCGACATCCTGTGGAACGGCCGCGAGCTCGCCGACCGCCTGCTCCGCGAAAAGCGCCAGGACGTCGTGCTCGTGGGTCACAGCATGGGCGGCCTCGTCGCCCGGGCCGCGCTCGCGCACAAGGGCGGCGAGCGGATCAGCCGCGCGATCCAGCTCGGCACGCCGAACCGGGGTGCTTTCGTCGCGGTGCAGGCGCTGCGCGGCACCTACCCCCTGGTCCGCCGCGTCTCGATGCTCGACCTCAAGCACAGCGCGGACGATCTCGCCCGCAAGATGCTGACGACCTTCCCGGGCCTCTGCGCCCTGCTGCCTGCGGCAAGCGTCTGCAAGGATTTCGATCCGTTCGACGCGGCGCAATGGCCGGATGGCCCGAAGCCCGATGCGAGCCTGCTCGAGGAAGCCCGCGATGCGATTGCCGAACTGCCACCTCCCGATGAACGTTTCGGGCTGATCGCCGGATTCGGCCAGGACACGGTGCTCGGCCTCCGGCGCATCGGCCGCAAGCTCGAATTTGGCCGCGGGCCGGCCGGCGACGGCACGGTGCCGCTCGCGCTCGCGCACTGGCCGAACCTCAAGACCTGGTACACGGAAGAAAGCCACGGCTCGCTGCCGGGCAATGCCGACGTCGGCCGCGCCGTGGCCGATCTCGCGCGCGGCGATTCGACCACGGCCCTGCCCCGCGTGCTGCCGCAGCGCCGCGGCGTGCCGACGCTCTGGCAGGAGGACGTCCGCGCGGCGCCCACGCCCAAGATCGCGTGGAACGACCTTTCCGAGCGCGAACAGCGCGAGTTCCTGCACGAATTCGTCGGCGTGACGCAGCCGTCCGCGGCCCCCGTCGCGCGGCCAAGGCGCGAGGCGGTAGCGAAGCCGGTCGAGCTCGCCTTCGTGGAAGGCAGCATCACGCACAGCACCTCTTCCGCGATCGTGCTCGGCGCCTTTTCCAACGTCGAGCCCGCCGGCGCGGCCCAGGCGATCGACCGCATCCTGCACGGCGCGATCAGCGACCTCGCCCGCCGTCGCGCGATCAGCTCGGCCGCGGGCGAGGTATTCGTGCTGCCGGTCGGCCGCCGCGGACTCGTGCCGCGGCTCGTCGTGTTCGCCGGCCTCGGCCACTTCGCGCGCTATGGCCCGGACGTGCAGCGGCTCGCCGCGGCGAACGTCACGCGCACGCTCGCCCTCGCCGGGGTCGAGACCTTCTCGATGGTGCTCTGGGGCACGGCTTCCGGCGCGGAGCCGGCGGATGCAGCGCGCGCCCAGCTCGAGGGCGTACTCACCGCGCTCAACGACCTCGCACCCGAGCAGCGGATCCGTCGGATCACCATCGTCTCCCGGAGCGCAGACCGCCTCGCTGCGGCACGCCGCGTCGCCGAGGACCTGATTCACCTCCACAACGCGGCGCCCCTGCTCCGGCTCGCCGCGCCCCGAAAGCCGGCGCGCAAGCCCGCCCGCGCCGAGAAACCGGCCGCGACGCCGCTCGCCTGGCTCTTCGTCCAGGAAACTGCGGCGCAGCTGCGCGTGGCGCTCCTCGGGCCTTCCCCCAAGGCAACTGCTCTGGTCGCGAGCCGGCGCCTCGACCTGCGTCTCCTCGAGCGCGAGCACTCGCGCCTCGTGCCCGGCATGTCGACCGGCGATCTCGCGGAGTTTGGCGAGCGGCTGACCGAGCTCTTGTTGCCGGAGGCGATCGCGGAAGCGCTGCCGTCCGTGAAGGGCTCGCCGCTCGTCGTCGTCCACGACACCGCGAGCGCGCACTGGCCCTGGGAAGTGCTGAGCCTCAAGGGCTGGGCGCCCGCTGCCGCGCAGGGGCTCAGCCGGCGCTATGCTGCGGAAGGCATGTCGGTCGCGAAGTGGCGCGAACAGCGCCGCCGCGCGCGCGAATTCAACGTGCTGCTCGTGATCAACCCGACCGGTGACCTGCCGGGCGCCGTCGAGGAAGGCGAGCGGGTCGCCGCCATGCTCGCGCAGCTGCCGGGCGCGGGCATCACCGCGATCCGGGGCGCCGACGCGACCCGCGCGCGGCTGCTCGCGGAATTCCGCTCGGGCGATTACGACGCGATCCACTTCGCGGGCCACGCCTGGTTCGATGCCGCGGCGCCGGCATCGAGCGGCATCCTCTGCGCGGGCGGACGCGTGCTCTCGGGCGCGGACCTCGCGTCCATGGACTCGGTGCCCGCGCTCGTGTTCTTCAACGCCTGCGAATCCGGGCGGCTCCGCGCGACGGTCAATCCGCTCCGCCAGCTCGACCGCAGCGTCGGCTTCGCGGAGGCGTTCCTGCGCGGCGGCGTCGCGAACTTCATCGGCACCTGGTGGCCGGTCTCCGACACCGCGGCGAGCAGCTTTGCGACGACGCTCTACCGCGACCTTGCGAAGGGTGATTCCATCGGCGCGGCATTGAACGCGGCCCGCGGCGCAGTGCGCGCACTGCCCTCCGCGGACTGGGCAAATTACCTGCACTACGGCAGCTTCGACTTCGCCCTGAAGGCCCCCAAGGCCTGAGGACCCGATGGCTTCCTACCAGGTGTAGCGGACCCGGTAGGTAACGACGGCTTCGCCGTCGGCAGCAATCTTCACCGGGAACTCCACGGTGCGCGCATCCTTCTTGGCCGAAGGCGACGACTGCTCGACCAGGTCCCACTGGCTCCAGCGATAGAGGTTCTCTCGCACGATCACCTCGACCGGCTGGTCCTTGTGGTTGCGGACCTTGATCTCGAACGCCTCTTCCATGACCTTGCCCGCGGTGTTGAGCTTGAAGTCGGTCTGGCGACGCTCGCCGACGACGTCGAAGGCCGTGCCGAGCTTCACGCGCACGTCCTCGTCTTTCGCCGTATGGCCGATCTTGTCCTCGCCGATGAATTCGAGGCTGCCGTCCGCCTTGTCCTGCTGGGAGACGCGGATGCGCCCGGCCGGCAACGGCATGCCCATGCCGGAAGTCTTGTCGTTCCTGAAGCTGAGCCAGACGTCCACCTTCGTGTTGGACGCAGGGCCGAACTCGCGGTCCATCATCGGCGAGCCGTAATCGAAGTACCCTTCGAGCAGCGCGCCGTAGTACACGAGCTGCTTCTTCGCCGGCACGCGGGTCGCCGCGTCGAAGAGCTCGATCTGCTTCGTCGAGTTGTTCGGGATCGTCGCCGGCCGGCCGAGCGTGTAGAGGTGATATTCGAAGAATGCTTTCTCCTGGAATCCGGGGGCCGCGGCATCGGCCGCGGCCATTTCGGAGACGCGCATGCGCGCAAGCTTCTGTGCCGCCTCGACACGATTCACGTCGCCCGCGATCAATTTCAGCTTCGCGTCCTGGTAACGTGCGCCCGACTGGTTCAGCAGGCTCACCCAGGCGCCGAGGTCCACGAAGCCGGAGTTGGCGTCCGCGCCTTCGCTGAAGATGAGGTTGTAGTCCGCCCACCAGGTGATGCCGCCGGTCTGGTAGCTGACGCGCACGCGCTGCGTGCCGCCTTTCGCCGATTCGACGTCCCATTCGAGCGTCGGCCGCGTGATGAGCCCGCCCGGGAGGTCGCCGAAGCGGATGTTGCTCCACTCGCGCAGCGCATGAATCTGGCCGTCGGAGCCGCGCAGCACGAGCCCGTCATTCGACGAAACCAGGGTCCCGTCGATGAGCTTCACGCCGTCGCCCCGCGCCTGTTCCACGCTGATCGTGCGGTCGATGTAGCGCGACAGCAGTTTTTCCTGGCTGACGAGGTCGAACTGGAAGTTCTGCTCGAGCACTCGGGTGCCGTCCGGGTCCGTCAGCGACAGGAACTGCACGGTGGTCGGGTCGATGAGCGCCGCGACATCCGTGAACTGGATCGTCCCCCGCCCGCGCGGGACCTGGATGTCGCGATCGACGCGAATGAGCGCAAATCCCGGCAGCTCGCTCGCCATCGGCGAGCCCATGCCGGGCAGCGGCCGATACCATTGGGCGGGAATGCCGCCCGGCTGGGCAGAGCTGTAGACCGTGAGGGAAGTTCCCGAATCGGCAGCAACCGCATTGAGGGCGAGCAGGACACCGGAAACCAGCAGGCCGGTACGCGCGACGGACAAAGGCATGACGAGGCCCTCCTTGGGCTGCGAATGCATAGAATAAACGGCGGCGGCGGCGGAGTCGGGTCAATGCCTACCGAAATTTCACCCTGGATCGAGAGGCTGAAGGAGCACCGGGTCGCCGCCGGCGCCGTGACGGCGCTCCTGGTGCTGGCCATCGCGCTCGCCTGGGTGGCCTGGCGCTGGGGTGTCGCGGAAGACCGCATGGCGATGCTGGAGAAACAGGCGGCGGCGGGATTCCTGCAACCGCCGTCTTCCAACCGGACCGTCCGCATCGACCTGCGCTCGCCGCGTGTCGTCACGGTCGGCGGCGGCAAATTCCCGGAACGCGTCGATCTCCTGGTCAACGCGCGCACGAAGCAGTACGCGCGCTTTCGCGTCAGCCTGCTGCGGGACGACGGCACGCTGCTCGTGCACGCCGACCAGATGGTGCGCGATTCGAATTTCGACCTGCGGCTGTCCTTCAACACCTCGATGCTGTCGGCCGGCCGCTACCTGGTCCGGGTGGAAGGCCATGCGCGAAACGGCAGGCTGGAGCGATTCGCCGAACGAGGTGCGGGTCACGCCTCGATGAACCGGGTTTCGACGCCTCGTTCGCGAGCTTCGTGCTACAGCGGCGCGTCTGCCTTGCACAGGCCGACCTGGTCGCCGTGCTTGAGGTGGGCGTCCATCGCCTCCGGGAAGGCGACACTCAGCGTGTGTGCGCCGCCACCCTTACCGTGGCAGACGAAGACGCGGTCGAGCTCCAGCCGGAATCCCTGGTAGTAGTCGCCCGCAATCGGGAACGCCGTGCCGGTCAGTACCGTGCCGTCGCCCGACACCTTCGCGCCGAGGATCTTCCACCTGGTCATCTCGAGCACACCCTGGCCTTCCAGGAACTCGGACATCAGCATCCACCCGAGGCCGCGGGTGTAGATCACCCCATCGTCGACGCCCTGCATGAGCAGGCGAGATGAGCCGGTGATGACCTTGGGGGGAGTCACCGATCCAGGTGACCGGAAGGTAGCGTTCCCGCGGAGTCAGCGATCCAGGTGACCGGAAGTAGCGTTCCCCGCGGAAGCTCCTTTCTTCAACGCGCAGATGGTCGGGCCGCTTCAGCGTGACTTCCCGGTTTTCCAGGAACTCGATCTTCTGTCGCTCTCCTGCACGACATCGTAGCCGCCGTGCATCTTCGCGCTGAACGTGTCCAGCCCCGCCAGAAACGTCGCCATCTGCATCAACAACGCGCGCGCTTCCGGCGGAGGCTTAGCCTGGTCGGCCGCCGACTCGCTCTCATCACGGTCGGCGGGTTCCTTGGCGCATGCGGGCAGCAACAGCGCAATGGCGAGCACGACGAACAGCGATTTCCGTCCTTGGCTCATGTCTGTTCCTCCGGCCGACGCCGGATCAACCACCCGGGTGGCGGTGCCCTGTGTTCTCGATCGTTACGGCGACTCCTTTTGCAACCGCGTCGAGTGTTGTCCGGCTCGTATAGAGCGTACCGTCGGGCAGGACGCCCATGCCGATGTTCATCCGGACCTCGTCCTTCGGCGTATCCAGATAGCTGGTTACGGCCATGCCAATCAGCCGATTGGTTGGCGCTTCTATTTCGATACTGAGAAGATCGCCGCTCTTGAGATAGTCGCGAAAGTCCAGTCGTACGCGTTGGCCCGGGGTGACCGATAACTTGCCGTTGTTGGCCGCCTGCTGGATCCGGTTCGGGTCCGGAGGCACATAGGAGTGCATCAGCGCGGCCGCCTTCTCCATGTACTCTGCCATTTCCTCCTTCTTGTTTTCGGCCGCTTTCTTCAGCAGTCTGCCCGGCGGGCCGCCCGATTTCCCTTCGGAGCCGCCCGCAACCGGCACCTTCTGCAGTTTTCCATCCGCACCGTAATAAACGGTGTTCTGCTTGCGCGATTTCTCCTCCCCACCCTTGGTGATCACGGTGGTTTCCACCCATTCGTACGTGCGCAGTTGCGCCTGACTCGCCTGCAGCCACTGCTTGAGCATCGCCACGCGTTGCTGGGGCGTAGGCGGAGGGGGTTGGCCTCGGGGGCCGGCTGCGGCGCTGCGCGCGCATGCCCGGTCAGTTGACCAGGGGGATGCCGCCGGCCAGCTCGTTCTTGATGGCCGAGCGGATCTTGGTTTCGATCTGCACGTAGCGCGCGACCTTCGGCATCGGCAACACCTTTTCGAGCTTCGGCACATACGCGCGCTTCAGCTCGACTTCGGCCTCTTCGATCGCGAGCGCCTCGTCGAGCAACTGCTTCGCTTTCTCGTTGGACACCGACCCAGCGCCCGCCTGATAGGCTTCGGCGTACGCCTTGATCGTATTCTCGAGCCGGCTGTTGAGCTTCTGCAGGTCAGCCTGGTAGGCATCGTAGACCGGCCAGAATCCCTTGGCTTCTTCCTCGGTGAGCTTCATGTTGGCGCCGACGAGGAGCTTCTTGTCGGCACGAACTTTCTCCAGCAGAAGCTGGGTGTTGTCCGCCGGCTTATCCTGGGCGACGGCCCCAGTTGCGAATGTCACGGCGACCGCAAGCGCCATCAGGCTCAGGAATTTCATCGGCATCGTCTCCCGGAATTGACGGACTGTGCGCGTCACGCGCGGCACCGCGCAACCACCCGTTACAAGGGTTTGTACTTGAACTTCTGGCCGCCGACTGTCGCTTCGTACATCAGGCCGCCCTTGGCGACAGTGAAGACCGCCATGCCCTTACGATACTCGCCGACGTTGTGGCGTCATGCTTGCCGCCACTCGCACCGGCCGATGTGCCCGTTGAGCCTGCGCCCGCCGAGACGCCAGCGGTGATGGCAACTGCGGTCGCTTGCGCGCCAAACTCGAAGTTGCCGCCGGTGAACTCGTCGAATGCGCGCTTGTCCTCGAAGAAGATGATCTGGCTGAATGCCTGACCGCCCAGCTGGAAGCCGGCGGTCAGCTGGGTCATGGTCGTGTCGCCAACGTGCTTGCCTTGCGCGTACACACGGCCCTTGCCGTGTGCGCCGCCGACTCCGATGCCAGCCTTGCCAATCTTGGGGAACACGGCATAACCGTAGCTCTTCCTGAAGAAATCGGCGCTCTGGCCGGCCTGCTTGAACACCTTGATCGTATCGTCGTACTCATCCGCCTGGAGCGCAGGGCTGGCAAGCATCAGGAGCACCGCACCGAATCCGGTGGCGAAGCGATTGAGTGAGCGTAGCCATGCTGTCGATCGCAGGCTGCCGGAAGACACGCAACCACTGTCCAAAAGGCACCTCCGCGGGAAGGCTGCGAGCCGTGGGATCTGAAAATCATATCCGAAATGGAATAGCCGGAATCCCGGCGTCGGCCTGCCGCGGCCTTCCCGTCCGTTCATTCGCAACCGAAACAGGGGCTTTCGGGACAATCCTTACGTACATTCGCTCCGTTCTGCGGAGTGGCATCTGGCTGACTTCGCGATAAAGTAGGCGTCCCCAACCGCAGCTCGAAATCGAAGGGGGCGATATGCGTAGAAGAGACGAGCGCCTCGATCGTCGCGTTTTTCTCAAGCTGACCGGCGCCGCGGCTGCGACAACCGCCCTGGGAGCGGGGCTGACTCTTGTTTCGCGTCCCGCTTTCGGCCTGGTGCTCACGAAAGCGCAGCGCGACGCTTTGACGCCCGATGAAATCATTGCGCTCATGAAGAAAGGCAACGAGCGCTTCCGCCATGGCAAGGAGTCGCCTCACGACTACCTCGCTCAACAGAGGGCGAGCGCCAAGGGTCAATATCCCGCAGCCGTAATCCTGAGTTGTATCGATTCCCGTGCGCCAGCCGAAACGATCATGGACCTCGGCATTGGCAACTGCTTCAACGCACGGGTGGCCGGCAACATTGCCAATGACGACATCCTCGGGAGCATGGAATTTGCGTGCAAGGTCGCCGGTGCGAAGGTCGTGCTGGTGATGGGACACACGGCCTGCGGCGCGATCAAGGGCGCGAGCTCGAAAGCCCGGAATACCCTCGTCGGAGCGGCGGCAGGAAGCGCGATCGCAGGTTCCGCCCAGGGCAGTAAGAAGGGCATGCTGTACCAGGTCGAGGTTGGGGCCGGCCAGATCGTCCAGGTCGTGAGCGACCAGCGCGAGATCCGTTCCGGCGACTGCGTCTCGGTAGAGAAGTCCGGCGACACGGCCAATATCCGGAGGGTGTCCCCCAGCTACTGCGACAAGGCGAACCAGGCGGCCGTGGCGGCGGTAAGCAACGAGGCCCGCAAAGACGCCGAGGAATGCGCTGCCGCCAAGCAGCAACTCGTTGATTCAAAGACGGCGCAGGAAGTGGACCTGGCGGGCCGCAAGATCTCGCTTCTCTGCAACGACTGAGCGATCAGTGCTCGCGAAGCACGCTGATCGGCGGGTGGTTGATCACGTTCCTCGCCGCGAAGGTCCCCGCGCCCCCGACGATCACCGCCCCCGCCGCGAGCCCGATGGCCCACACCCAGGGGTTGATCGTGTAGTCGAGCTCGAAGACTTCCCTCGCGAGCAGCCAGCCGGCAAGCGTCGCGCCGATCGCGGCGAGCACGCCGGACAGCATGCCGAGCGCCGTGAACTCGGAGGCGACGCCGGCCAGCACGACGCGCCGCCGGGCGCCGAGCGTGCGCAGCATCGCGCTTTCATAGCGGCGCTCGTCGCGCGTCGACTGGATCGCCGCGAGGAGCACGGTGATTCCGGCCGCCAGCGTGAACAGGAAGACGTACTGCACCGCGAGCGAGGCCCGGTCGATCACGTCGCGCACCTGCTGGAGGATCGCGTCGATGTCGAAGACCGACACCGAAGGGAAGCGCCTCACGAGGTCGACCAGCATCTTCCGCTGGTCCATGTCGAGGCGCATGCTCGTGAGCCAGGTGCCGGCCAGCCCGTCGAGCGTGCCGGGCGAGAACACGAGGAAGAAGTTCGGCCGGAAATTGTCCCACTGCACCTCGCGGAAGCTCGCGACCTCGGCCTCGATCGTCTCGCCGGCCACGTCGAAGCGGAGCTTGTCGCCGAGCTCGAGTCCCAGCTCCTCCTCGTATTCGGTCGCGACGGAGACCAGCGCCTTGCCGCGGTCCGCCTCGGTCCACCAGCGTCCCGACACGATCCTGTTGTCCACCTGCGGCCGCTCGGCCCAGGACAGGTTCTGCTCGCGCTCGGCGAAGCCCTGGCCGCGGTCGGTCGCGGGCTTCATGTCGTCGGTGGACCGCCCGTTGATGGCGGTCAGGCGCGCGCGGATCATCGGGTAGAGCTGCGGCGCCGGCAGGCCGCGTCCCGCGACGAACTGCACGAAATCATTCGTGTCCTGCTCCGGAATGTTGATCATGAAGAAATTCGGCGTGTCGGCGGGCAGGCTCGCGCGCCAGTCCTCGAGCAGGTCGTTTCGCACCACGCCGAGCAGCAGGAGCACCATGAGCCCGAGGCCGAAGGCGACCACCTGGACGACGCTCTCGCGCCCGCGCCGCGCGAGGTTGGCGACGCCATAGCGCCAGGCGACGCCGACCGCACCGCGAAGCCGCCCCGCCAGGCGCACCAGCAGGAAACCGGCGCCGTAGAGCACCGCGAGCGTCGCCGCGATGCCCGCGGCCACGATGCCGACGAGCTTCGCGTCCCGCACCAGCCAGAACATCACGCCGAGCAGCGCGGCCACCGCGAGCCCGTAGGAAATCGAATAGCGGAGCGGCGGCGGCTCGAGGTTGCGCCGCAACACGCGTGCCGGCGGCACCCGCTTCAGCTGCAACATCGGCGGCAGGGCGAATCCGACCAGGATCGCGAGCGCCGTCGCGCCGCCCAGGATCGCGGGGGCGAATGTCGGCGGCGGCAGGTCGGCGCGCACGAGGTCCCCGAGGAAGCGCGTCAGCAGCTCCTGCGCGAGGTAGCCGAGGCCGCAGCCGATGACCGCGGCGATCGCGGCGATGAGCGCGAGCTCGATGACCGTGACCTGGAGCACGAGCCGCTGCGGCGCACCCATGCACTTCATCAGCGCGACATTGTCGAGGTGGCGCTCGGTGTAGCGCCTCGCCGCCATCGCGACGGCGACGGCGGCCAGCAGCACGGTGATCATCGCGGACAGGTTCAGGAAGCGCCCGGCCCGGCGGGTCGAGGACTGGATTTGCGGGCTTTCCTCGGAAACGTCGACGAGCCGCTCGCCCGCCTTCTTGCGCTCGCGCAGCAGCGGCTTGAACTCCCGGATCGCCGCGGGCTGGCCCGCGAACAGGAGGGAATAGGTCGCGCGGCTTGCGGGACCGAGGAGCTCGGTCGCGTCGAGGTCCGCGAGCGGAATCAGGAGCGAGGGCGCGAGGTCGACGAAGGCCGAGCCCTGGTCCGGCCGGTAGTCCAGCACGCGCGTCACGGTGAACGCCTGGGCGCCGACGCTGACCTTGTCGCCGATCGTGGCCCCGAGGCGGGCGAGCAGGCGCGAATCCAGCCAGATTTCGCCGCGCCCGGGCAGCGTGTCCGTCTCCCGCGAGGGCTCGAAGGGCGCGTCCGAGATCTTGAGCCGGCCTCGGAGCGGGTAGCCCGGGCCGGCCGCGCGCACGGCGGCGAGCGCCGAGTCGCCCCCGAAGAAGACGACGCTGGGGAACGAGACGGTCCGGGCGGTGCGGATGCCGCGCTCCGCGGCGAGCTGCTCGTAGGTCTCCGCCAGCGGCTGGCCGGAACGCAGGCGCAGGTCGGCCGCGATCACTTCCGCCGCCCGCTGCTCGACCGCCTGCCCGATCCGGTCGGTGAAGAAGCCGACGCCGGTGAGCGCGGTGACCGCGACGAGGAGCGCCGCGAGGAGCACCGCCAGCTCGCCCGAGCGCCAGTCGCGCAGCAGGGCCAGCAGGGCGAACCGGAGCGCGCGCATCAGTGCACCAGTTTTCCGGCGTCCAGCTCGATCACGCGGCTGCAGCGGCGCGCGATTTCGCGGTCGTGCGTCACGAGCACGAGCGTCGTGCCGCTCGCCATGTTGAGGTCAAACAGCAGCTCGATGACGTGCGCGCCCGTCACCGTGTCGAGGTTGCCGGTCGGCTCGTCGGCGAACAGCACGGAGGGCCGCGTCACGAAGGCGCGCGCGATCGCGACCCGTTGCTGCTCCCCGCCCGACAGCTGCTTCGGGTAGTGCCCGAGGCGCGGCTTGAGCCCCACCTGCTGCAGCACGGCGCGCGCGGCGGCGCGCGCATCCGAGCGGCCCGCCAGCTCGAGCGGGAGCATCACGTTCTCGAGCGCGGTCAGCGAGGGGATGAGATGGAAGGACTGGAACACGAAGCCGACGTGCTTCGCGCGCGCGGCGGCACGGCCATCCTCATCCAGCGCGGACAGCTCGATGCCCTCGAGCCATACGCCGCCGGCACTCGGCTCGTCGAGCCCGGCGAGGAGCGCGAGCAGCGTCGACTTGCCGGCTCCCGAGGCTCCGACCACGGCCACCGTCTCGCCGGCCGCGACCGCGAGGCTGACGTCGTCCAGGATGGTCAGCATTCCCTCGGGACTGGTAACCTCCTTGCGCAAACTTCGGGCTTCGAGAACGGTCTTCCTGTCCATGCGCCTCGTTCAGGTCCTCGTGTTATGCCTCATCGCGGCGGCTGCGCGTGCCGCCGGGCCACCGGTGATCCTGGTGGTCGGGGATTCGCTGTCCGCCGGCTACGGGCTCGCGCCCGGACAGGGCTGGGTCGCGCTCCTGCAGCAGCGATTGAAGAAACAAGGTTACGGTCACCGTGTCGTCAATGCCAGCGTCAGCGGCGAGACGACGGATGGCGGCGTCGCGCGGCTCGACCGGGCGCTCGCGACCCACAGGCCCGGCATCGTGATCATCGAGCTCGGCGGCAACGACGGCCTGCGCGGCCTGCCCGTCTCGCGCGTGCAGGCGAACCTCGGGCTCCTCATCACGAAGAGCCGCGCCGCGGGCGCCGAAGTGCTCCTGCTCGCGATCCGCGTGCCGACGAACTACGGGCCGCAATACACCACGGCGTTCCAGCAGATCTACCAGGACCTCGCCGTGAAATATCGCATCGGCGTCGCCGCGCTGGTGGACCAGGAGATCGCGCTCGACCTCGCGTACTTCCAGCCGGACGGCATCCACCCGAATGCGAAGGCGCAGCCGCTCCTCCTCGACAACGTGTGGATCCAGCTCTCGCCGCTCTTGCGCCCCTAGTCAAAGGCGCGTCAAATCCCGACGATTGCCGGTCGGCCCGACCCGGCGCCATTGTGCAATGCAGCAATGAATGACTCGCACCCGGCCGTGGAGAAGATCTGGCTCCGCGACTATCCGCCCGACGTGCCGGCGGAAATCGACCCGGACTCGATCCGCTCGCTGAAGCAGCTGTTCGAAGACGCCTGCCGCGGCCATGCGGGCTCGACCGCATTCGCAAACATGGGGCGCTCGCTCACCTACGCGGACGTGGAGAAGCAGTCGCGCCAGTTCGGCGCCTGGCTGCAGAAGGAGGCGGGCCTCGGCAAGGGCGATCGCGTCGCCCTGATGATGCCGAACATCCTGCAATACCCGATCGCGATCATCGGGGCGCATCGCGCCGGCTGCACGGTCGTCAACGTCAACCCGCTCTACACGGCGCGCGAGCTCGAGCACCAGCTCAAGGACTCCGGCGCGACCGTCATCGTGATATTCGAGAACGCCGGCGCGACCCTGCAGCAGGTACTCGCGCGCACGCCGGTCAGGCGCGTCGTCCTGACCGGTATCGGAGACCTGCTTGGCTTCCCGAAGGGGCCCATCACGAATTTCGTGATCCGGCGCGTCAAGAAGATGGTGCCGGCCTATTCGCTGCCGGGCGCGGTCCGGTTCAACGAAGTGCTGGCCCGCGGCGCGGCGCTGGAGCTCGACCCGGTCGACGTGGACGGCGAGGACATCGCCTTCCTGCAATACACGGGCGGCACGACCGGTGTCTCGAAAGGCGCGATCCTTACGCACCGGAACATGATCGCGAACACGCTCCAGGTCGTCGCCTTCATGCCGGAGCTGGGCGAGTTCCGGAATCCCGTCGTCATCACCGCGCTGCCGCTCTACCACATCTTCGCGCTCACGACGAACCTGCTCGTGTTCATGAAGGTCGGCGGGAACAACGTGCTGATCACGAATCCGCGCGACATGGCGGGGTTCGTGAAGGAACTCGGGAGTGTCCGCTTCACCTTCATCACCGGCGTCAACACGCTCTTCAACGGGCTGCTCAACACGCCGGGTTTTGACCAGCTCGACTTCAGTTCGCTGAAGGTCGCCCTCGGCGGCGGCATGGCCGTGCAGGCCGCCGTTTCCGAGCGATGGCGCGCGGTCACCGGGCGCCACATCTGCCAGGGCTGGGGCCTCACCGAGTCCTCGCCCGTCGGCACGGCGAACCTGCCGCGCGATGTCGAATTCACCGGCTCGATCGGCTACCCCATACCTTCAACCGAGATTTCCATCCGCGACGACGACGGGCATGCGCTGCCGGTCGGTTCGGTCGGCGAGATCTGCCTCCGCGGACCGCAGGTCATGCGCGGCTACTGGAACCGCCCCGAGGAAACCGACAAGGTCATGCTGCCCGGCGGATGGCTCAGGACCGGCGACATTGGCCGCATGGACGATCGCGGGCGCACCTTCATCGAGGATCGCAAGAAGGACATGATCCTGGTGTCGGGTTTCAACGTGTATCCCGAACGAAGTCGAGGGCGTCGTCGCGCAGATGCCCGGCGTGCTGGAGGTTGCCGCCGTCGCGCAGCCGGACGACAGGTCCGGCGAGGTCGTCGCGCTCTTCGTGGTGCGGAAGGACCCGGCGCTGACCGCGGAGCAGGTCACGGAATTCTGCAAGCGCGAGCTGACCGCCTACAAGGTCCCGAAGTTCATCTATTTCCGCGACGACCTGCCGAAGACCAATGTCGGCAAGATCCTGCGCCGAACGCTGCGCGACGAGCTCAACAAAGGGGGCAGCTGAAGGGGACGGTCCCCTTTAGCGAAAGCACCGTTACGGCCGCGGGGCAATCGAGCTAAAGGGGACCGTCCCCTTCAGCTGCCCCCTTTCGGGCTCACCACTTCCAGATGCGCGGATACTCTTCGAAGAGGCGCGGCAGCCCGGCACGAGGGACGACCGTGAGCGATTCGAGGAGCGGCGCGTCGCGCAGCCCGCGCTCCTCGAGGTCCTCCTCGACCGCGTGGAGCGGCACGCCCTTGGCCGCCAGCGCCGCGACGTCGGCGCTGAGGTCCGCGGCGTGGCTCTGCGTCCAGCCGCCGAGGACGAGCGCGGGGGCGCGCTGTTCCTTCAACGCGTAGCAGACGGCATTGCCGGTCAGCAGCAGGCCGAACTCCCCGCCCGCGCCCTTCATCGCGTGCGTGAGCCACACGATCGTGTCGTCCTGTTCTTCCACCGTCGCGCGGTAGGCCGTCTCGAGAACTTGCAGTGTCTTCACCTTCGCTCCTTCAGCGTGTGCCGATCGTCAGCGTGTTGCCGGACTCGACCGACATCTTCCAGAGGTCCGCGGGCGTGCCGCGCCGGATGCCTTCGATCGCCTCGCCCATGCCGCGCTCGTCCACGCAGAGCCCGCAGTTGACCCAGTCCAGCTTCCTGCCGTTCTTCCTGGCGAGGCCCAGGAGCTCCTCGATCCAGATGCGCGGCAGCGGATGATTCTCGGCCGCCGCGTCGCGGCCATGAACCGCGTTTGCGTGCGCCGCCTGGCGCGCGAACGAAAGGCCGACCGCACCCTCGTAGGCGAACACGTTGACGTCGTGTCCCCCGTTGAGGGCCGCCTCGATCAGCCGGAACACCGTCACCGTCCGGGAGTTCTCGAACGGCGCGTCCATGATTGCGAAGGTCAATGCGGCTTTCATTCGATTCTCCGGTTCAGAGGAACATCACTTTCCAGGATTCGGCTAGCCGGCTCACGACGAGGCCGATCGAGGCCCTTCGCACGCCGCGCGCAATCCCGGAATCGCCGATGCCGCGCTCGCGCAGCGAGAAATCGTCCGCCAGCACTTCGACGCCCGCCGCGAGCGCTTCATGCAGCGCGTCGCCGTCGGCGCCCGACCGGCAGGGCAGCACGCCGTTCTGCACGAGGTAGAGCGCGACGGCGGCGCCTGCGCGGCGAAGGCCCACCGCGAGCTCGACGTGGCCGGTCACCGACTGGGTGGAAAACGGGTCCCTGGACTCGATCAGCAGATACCCTGGCATCGTGAGCTCCCGGCGGCCTGGCCGCCCCGATCGGCCACCTTGGCCTCACGGGCATCCTCGCCGGGGAAAGGGCCGGCAATCCCGACCAAAAGCTGAAAAAAAGCTGAATTAAGGCCGGCCGGATCCCCCGCCCCCCACCCCTGTGGCAGACTTGCCGCCCCATGAGCGCGAGGCTCCTGATCGGCGAATTCGAGATCGAGCCGGCCACCCGCAGGCTCCGCCGCCGTGACGGTTCGCCCATTCACCTGCCCAACCGGCCATTCCAGGTGCTGCTGCACCTCGTCGCGAACCGCGACCGGCTGGTTACCCGTCCCGAGCTTCTCGAGCGGTTCTGGGATGGACGCGACGTCTACGAGGACGCGCTGACGCGCTGCCTGAGTTCCGTGCGCAAGGCGCTGGACGACCAGGACGGCAGGCCACGCTACATCGAGACGCGCTGGGCGGAGGGCTACCGGTTCATCGGACCCTGCCGCGAGTCTCGCCCGACGCAGCCTGCGCCACGCGATTCAACCCCGGTCGCCGAGCGGCTGGTGCAGCGCGGCAACGCCCACCTGTGCCGGTCCGGACATCGCAGCCACCGTTACGCGCTCGAGATGTTCCGCCAGGCCAGCGCGATCAACCCGGAAGATGCCCGAGCGCACGGCGGTCTCGCCGCCAGCCACGCCTTGCTTTACCTGCACGCCGAACCGGTGGAAAGCCATCGCGCGGCGGCGATCGCCTGCGCGAACACGGCCATGGATATCGATGTGCATTGCCCCGAGGTGCAGCTCGGCCGGGCGCTGGTGGCCCTCATGCGCGCGGACCACGCCCAGGCGAACGAGGCATTCAAGCTGGCCGAGTCACTGGATCCCGGGATGTTCCACACCTGGTACTACCATGGCCGCGGCCGCGCGGAACGCGATGACCATGATGGTGCGCTGGCGAGTTACCTGTCCGCGTCCGAAGCGAACCCCGACGACTACCAGGTGCATGCGCTTGCGGAACAGTCGTTCCGGCGCCTGGGCCTGCATGCCGACGCTCGCCGCGCGGCGCGCTCCTGCGCCGGAGCTGCGGATCGTGCGCTGCAGCGCTACCCGGATGACGCCCGCGCGCTTTCGCTCGGTGCCTGCGTGCTTCCGTTGATCCGGCGTAAGGCCGAGGCACGCGCCTGGACTGAGCGCGCGGTCGCGCTCGAGCCGGACGAGCCCTTCGTCAATTTCAACGCGGCCTGCGTCTACATTTCGCTGCGCGACTACGATCGCGCGCTGCATTTCATCAGGCGTGTTCCGTTGACCGCGAAGGGCAACTACAACTGGCTGGCGCACGATCCCTGCCTGGACCCGGTTCGCAGCCACCCGAAATTCGCATCGCTGCTGCCGCTGCCGGCCTGACTTCCGGGCGGGCTGCCGGTGGCCTACCGGTGGTAGGCCGGCGAAAGCTCCTGCACCGCCGCGATCATCGCGGCGACGTTTTCCGGCTCGACGCCCGGCGTAATGCCATGGCCCAGGTTGAAGACGTGCCCGGGGCCACGCCCGTAGCTTTCGAGCACGCGGGCGACTTCGGCTCGGATCGCGGCCGGCGGTGAAAACAGCACGCCGGGATCCATGTTGCCCTGGAGGGCGACACGATCGGAGACGGCGCGGCGCGCGCCCGCGAGTTCCGTCGTCCAGTCGACGCCCAGCGCGTCGACGCCCGTCATCGCCATGCGCTCGAGCCAGGGGCCGCCTCCCTTGGTAAACAGGATCACCGGGACCCGCCGGCCTTCTCGCTCGTGGATGAGGTCCGCGGCGATCCCCTCCATGTAGGCGAGCGAGAACTCGAGGTAGGCGGGCGTCGACAGCGCGCCGCCCCAGGTGTCGAAGATCATCACGGCCTGGGCACCCGCTGCGATCTGCGCATTCAGGTAGTCCGTCGTCGCCCGGGCGAGCTTCGCGAGCAGCCGATGCAGCGCATCCGGGGCGCCGTAGGCCAGTGCCTTGGAATGCGGGAAGTTGCGGCTGCCGCCGCCCTCGACCATGTAAGTCGCGACCGTCCAGGGAGAGCCGGCGAAGCCGATGAGGGGCACGCGGCCGGCGAGCTCGCGCCGCACGAGCGCCACGGTGTCCATGACGAAGCGCAGCTCCCGGGCCGGATCCGGCACGGGCAGCGCGTCGATGTCGGCCAGGCTGCGGACCGGCCGCTCGATGCGCGGGCCCTCGCCCTCGTCGAAGGCGAGCCCGACGCCCATGGCCTTCGGGATCATCAGGATGTCGGAAAACAGGATCGCCGCATCGAGCGGAAACCGCGCGAGCGGCTGCAACGTCACTTCGCAGGCGAGCTCGGGATTCGTCGCGAGGCCGAGGAAGCTGCCGGCCTTCGCCCGCGTGGCGCGATACTCGGGCAGGTATCGGCCGGCCTGCCGCATGATCCAGGCCGGCGTGCGGTCGACCGGTTGCCGCGCGAGCGCGCGCAGGAAGCGGTCGTTCGCGAGCGCGGTCATCGGCCCGGAAACTGGGCGGCGATCGTCGCCTGGATCGCCTCAGCCGCCGCGCGCGGGTCTGCCGCGTCGCGGATCGGCCGCCCGACGACGATGTAGTCGGCGCCGTTCTCGAATGCCTGCGCGACGTTCACGACGCGTTTCTGGTCGTCCGTGGGGCGGTTCTCGACCGGCCGGATGCCGGGCGTCACGACGATCAGGCGGTCCTCGACTCCCGAGCGCAGCAGCTTCGCCTCGAGGCCGGAGGACACGACGCCCACGCAGCCGGCCGCGAGCGCGCGCCGCGCGCGCGACAGCACGAGTTGTTCGACGTCGCACTGGAACCCGAGGTCGTCGAGGTCGCCGCGGTCCAGGCTCGTGAGCACGGTGACGGCGAGGATGCCGACGCCGTCCGCGGCCTCGACCGCAGCTTCCATGATCGCCTGGTTGCCGTGCACCGTGGCGAAGGTGACGCCGCGGTTCCGGAGGCATCGCACGGCGCCCGCGACCGTCGCCGGCACGTCGAAGAGCTTGAGGTCGAGGAACACGCGCTTGCCGCGGCCGACCATCCAGTCGAGCAGTTCGAAGGCGCCGCCGGACATGAAGAGCTCGAGGCCGAGCTTGTAGAAGCCGACGGAGTCGCCGAGCCTGTCCGCGAGCCGGCGCGCGTCGTCCGCGCTCGGCACGTCCATCGCGAAAATCAGGCGCTCGCGGGCGGGTATCGAGGCTCTTGCCAAGCGGGTCTCCCTTGCGGCGTTCATGCTACCAAACCGGATTGAAGGGGACGTCACTTAAAGGGGACGTCCCTTTACCTTCGAGCCTCGGCTGAAGGTGAGCGTCCCCTTCAATCCCCTTTATCCGCAGCCGCGCATGTTCCTGGAACGCGTAGCGATCCGTCATGCCGGCGATGTAGTCGGCGACGGCGCGGGCGCGGCCCGCCCGGCCTGCGTCGGACTCGAGCGCGATCGCCGCGTCGCGGTGCTCGCCCGGCATTCGGGATACTTCCCGCATGAAGGCCTCGAACAGCTCCTCGAGGACCTTGCCCGCGCCCATGCGCGACGCCTGCATGCGCTCGTGCCGGTACAGCCGCGTGCGCAGGAACTTCTTGATCTGGTGGTGCTCACGTTCCCTCGCCTCCGAGAACCCGACCAGCGGCCCCGGATGCGCGCGCACGGCGTCGATGTCGGCCGGCTTCGCGGCGGCGAGGCGGCGCGCGGTTTCCTCGATCAGGTCGCTCACGACCTCGTGGATCATGCGCCGGATGATCTCGTGGATCATGCGGCGCCCGGGCAGCTCGCCGTAGCGCGCGAGGACGGCGTCGTGCTGGCGCGCGAACAGCCCCACGCCCCGAAGGTCCTCGATGCCGACGAGGCCCGAGCGCAGGCCATCGTCCACGTCGTGGTGGTTGTAGGCCACCGCGTCCGCGAGGTCCGCGATCTGCGCCTCGAGCCCGGGCTGCGTCCGCTCGATGAAGCGGCGGCCGAGCTCGCCGAGCTGGCGCGCATTCGCGAGCGAGCAGTGCTTCAGGATGCCCTCGCGGGTCTCGAAGCTGAGGTTGAGCCCGCGAAAATCCGCGTACCGCTCCTCGAGCTCGTCCACCACCCGCAGCGACTGCAGGTTGTGCTCGAATCCGCCGTATTCGCGCATGCAGTCGTTCAGCACGTCCTGGCCCGCGTGGCCGAAGGGCGTGTGGCCGAGGTCGTGCGCGAGGCAGATCGCCTCGGTCAGCGGCTCGGAGAGCGCGAGCGCGTTCGCGACCGAGCGGCCGATCTGGGCGACCTCGATCGAATGCGTGAGCCGAGTGCGGTACATGTCGCCTTCGTGGTTGATGAACACCTGGGTCTTGTAGACCAGGCGCCGGAAGGCATTCGAATGGATGACGCGGTCGCGGTCACGCTGGAATTCGCCGCGATAGTCCGCGGGCGGCTCGGGATGGCGGCGGCCGCGCGACCGCGATTCGAGCGCTGCATAGGGCGCGAGCCCGGCGTCCGGATCGCGGCCCTTCCTCATGCGCCGGCCCGCTCTTCCAGCAGCGATTCGAGCGCGTCGCGCGGGTAGTCGGAGGTGACGGTCGCCTTGCCGATGCCGTCGAGCAGCACGAGCCTCTGCTCCCCGCCCTTCACTTTCTTGTCCATGCCCATGAGGTCGAGCATGCGCGCGCGCCCGAGCCGCGGCGGGTCGACCGGCAGGCCCGCCGACAGGAGCAGCTCGCGCACGCGGGTCGCCTCGCTGCCTGCAAGCCGCCCGGTGCGCGCGGAGAGCTCGGCCGCGAGCACGAGGCCTGCCGCGACCGCCTCGCCGTGCAGCACCTCGCCGTAGCCGGCGCCGGCCTCGATCGCGTGGCCGAAAGTGTGGCCGAGGTTCAGCAGCGCCCGGCGGCCCAGCTCGCGCTCGTCGTCGGCGACGATCGCGGCCTTGATCGCGCAGGCGCGCAGGATGGCCTCTTCGAGCGCGGCCGCGTCGTGCGCGAGCAGGCGCGCGGCATTTTCCTCCAGCCAGGCGAAGAATTCCGCGTCGGCGACGAGCGCGGCCTTGACGATCTCGGTGAAGCCCGCGCGAAGCTGGCGGTCCGGCAGCGTCGAGAGCGTCTCCGTATCCGTGATCACGGCGGATGGCTGGTGGAACGCGCCGATCAGGTTCTTTCCGCCCGGATGATTGACGCCGGTCTTGCCGCCGACGGAAGAGTCGACCTGCGCGAGCAGCGTCGTCGGCAGCTGCACGATCGGGATGCCGCGCTGGTACGACGCCGCCGCAAATCCCGCGATGTCGCCGACGACGCCGCCGCCGAGCGCCAGCACCATGCTGTCGCGGTTGAGGCGCGCCGCGACGAGCGCGTCGATGATGAGGGCGACGTTGCCGAGCGTCTTCTGCTCCTCGCCGCCCGGCAGCACGCAGATCTCGTATCCGCGCCCGGCGAGGCCCTGCTCCAGCTTCGGCATCCAGAGGGGGCCGACGACGTCGTCGGTCACGACGAGGAGCTTCGCAGCGCCCGCATGCTCGGCCAGGACCGCGGCCGAGCCGAGCAGTCCCGGCCCCATCAGGATCGGATAGGAGCGCTTGCCGAGCCTGACCTCGAGCCGCTTCATGCCTCCCGCTCCTGCAGCGCCCGTGCGATGTCGCCGGCGACGGCCGCCGGCGCGCGTCCGTCGGTCCGGATGGTAATCGAGGAGATCGATCGGTAGAGCGGGTCGCGCGTGCCGGCGAGCTCCACGAGCTTTGCGCGGCGATCGCCGCCGGCGAGCAGCGGCCGGTGCTTGCTCCGGCGCGTGCGCTGGAGCTGCTGGTCGATGGTCGTGTCGAGGAAGACTACGGTTCCCCGCGCCGAGAGCCGCTCCCTGTTGACCGCGAGCAGGATCGCGCCGCCGCCCGTCGCGAGCACGATGCCCGGCGTCTGCGTCAGCGCGTCGATCACTTCACGCTCCCGGATCCGGAATCCCTCCTCTCCCTCGCGCTCGAAGATGTACGCGATGTCGACGCCGGTGCGCGACTCCACCTCGGTATCGCTGTCCGCGAACGGCAGGCCGAGGCGCCGGGCCAGCGCCCGCCCGACCGCGGTCTTGCCGGAACCCATGGGACCAATGAGGAACACGCTACGTTTCATCGGCGGATGAGGGGACTGTCACCAGGGGACTGTCCCCTTTGGCACCGCGACATTAACGCGACGGCCAACATTACGCCAAAGGGGACTGTCCCCTCCTGAATTGCCGCCACCCCTCGAAGGTGAGCGTCCCCTTCAAAAAAAACGGCCGCCCGGAGGCGGCCGTGTGATCTTGCCTGGAACCGGTCACTCGACCTGCGAGCCCTCGCGCAGGATCTTCGGCGTGACGAAGATCAGGAGCTCGTCGCGGTTGTTGATCCGGCTCTTGGTCTTGAACAGGTTCCCCACCACCGGCACGTCGCCGAGGCCCGGGACTTTCTTGACTGAGTCGCGGCGCTCCGTCTCCATGATGCCGCCCAGCACGACCGTCTGGCCGTCCTTGACGAGCACCTGGGTCTGGATGTTGCGCGTGTCGATCGAGGGCACGAAGCCGCCGGTCGCGCTCGGCACCAGCTGGCCGACGCTGTCCTTCGTGACCGTGAGGTCGAGGATCACGCGGTCGTCCGGCGTGATCTGCGGCGTCACCTTGAGCGACAGCACCGCCTTCTTGAACTGCGTGGTCGTCGCGCCGGACGAGGCCGATTCCTGGTACGGAATCTCGACGCCCTGCTCGATGATCGCCTCACGCTGGTTCGCCGTGATGACGCGCGGGGTCGACTTGATCTCGCCGCGGCCTTCGCTCTGCGCCGCCGACAGCTCGAGGTCGATCAGGAAGTCGTCGAAATCGAGGATCGACAGCGCGATGCGGCCCGCCGGGTTCGCGACCGGCATGTTGACGTTGTAGCGGTCGAAGTTGCCGAAGGGCACTTCCACCGGGAACGGCTGGCCGGTGCCGGCGAGGTTGTCGAGCGCGGAGCCCATGATCGTGTCGGTCGACTGCGAGCTGCCGCTGACCGCCATCAGGTCGCTGATGTCGTCGGACACCCGCGTGAACCCGGCGCGCACGCCGAGGTCGCGGCTGAAGTCGTCGGCCACGATCACGATGCGCGACTCGATCAGCACCTGGCGGACCGGGATATCGAGCGTCGCGACCATCGAGCGGATCGCCGTGAGGGCGTCCGCCGTGTCCTGGACGAGCAGCGTGTTGGTGCGCTCGTCGACCGTCACGTTGCCGCGGTCGGAGAGCAGCGAGCCGCCGCCGGTCGACTTCACGAGGCGCGCGATCTCGGACGCCTTGGCGTAGTTGACCGTCAGGAACTCGGTGCGCAGCGGCGCCAGCTCCCGCATGTCCTTCTGTGCCTCGAGCTCCGCCTTTTCCTGCGCGGCGAGCTCGGCCTGCGGCGCGACCAGGATCACGTTGTCCTTGCGGCGCATGTCGAGGCCCTTGGTCCGGAGCACGATGTCGAGCGCCTGGTCCCAGGGGACGTTCTGCAGCCGCAGCGTCACGCGGCCCTTGACCGTGTCGGACACCACGATGTTCTGTCCGCTGGTGTCAGCCAGGAGCTGCAGCAGCGGGCGCACGTCGATGTCCTGGAAATTGAGCGTCAGGCGCTCGCCCGTGAAGACTTTTTCCTTCTCGGTGACCGCGGCCGTCGCGCGCTGGCGCTGCCGGACTTCGATCACGTACTGGTTGTCGGTCTGGTAGGCGAACTGCTCGAAGTCGCCCGTCGCCGTCACGATGATCCGCGCGTTGTCGCCGACGCGCACCGCGTCGAACATCGTCACGGGCGTCGCGAAGTCCACGACGTCGAAGCGCTTCATGAGGTCTTCGTTGAGCGCGACGCCGGTGAAATCGACGAGCACGCGGTTGCCTTCCTGCCGGAGGCTCGCGGGCGTCGACGGATCCGAGAGCTGGACCACGACGCGGCCGGCGCCCTCCGGCGAACGCCTGAAATCAACGCCGGTGATGCTGCGCGGGCCGGCCGATGACGCGACCGAGGCAGGGGCCGCGGCCGTGGCGGCCTGCGGTGCGCCGGCGGCGGCGGCACCGAGCGTGACGAGGACGCTGTCGCCTTCGGCGACCGCCGTGTAGGGAACGAGGGCGTCGAGGTTGAACACGACGCGCGTGCGGCCCGTGGCCTCCGCGGCGACGATCGTGTCCACGCCGCCCGCACCGACGTCGATGCGCCGGTTCTCGAGGGCGAGCCCGACGTCAGGCAGGTCGACCGACAGCCGCGCCGGGCTGTCGATCGTGAATGTCAGCGGCTGCGGCGCGACGCCGTCGGTGCGCAGCCTGACCTGCAGGGTGGAACCCTGCATCTGCTGCACCTCGACCGCGGTCAGCCGCGCGCCCTGGGCCAGCGCGAGCTGGGACCACGCAATGGCCAGGATGACCAATGCGCCGCCCATGAGCCACTCCGTGGCGCGCGCTGCGTTCGTTTTCCACACCGTTGTCCGGTTGTTGCCAGCCATCAGACTTTCTCCCAGAAATCAGTCAGCAAGGGCCAGCGCCGCAGGGCGCTCGAGGTAGCCGCCAAGTCCATCAGGAACAATCTCTATTACTGTTATCCGTGCGTCGCTGACGGACATCACGCGGCCATCGTTCTGGCCCAGGTGATTGCCCGGCAGCACGCGGTGAATCAAGCCGTCCTTCGTCTGGACCAGGCCGTAGTTCCCGGCGCCGAACTTGAGCGTACCGACCATCTTCAGCGTATCGAGCGGGAACTGTTCGAGGTATTCGCGCGGGCGCTGCACGTCCGGCCGCGGCCCGGTCGGGTTCTCCCCGGCCAGGCTCTGCAGGAACGGCGAGCGGCGATCCGCCATCTGGTACTCGTGGCTGACATAAGGCCGGACTTCCGGCAGCGGCTGGATGCGCCCGCCCGGCCGCTGCTTGGCGGCTTCGATCTCGCCCTTCAGGCCGTCGAGGCCATCGGAACATCCGGCAAGCGCGAGCGCGCAGGCGATGCCTGCCGCAGTGACGATCCTGCGCATGCGTTCGTGGCTCATGTGCTCTTTTCCTTTTCCCGCTCGCGCCGCGACTTTGTGCCCTTCTTTTCCTTCTTGCCTTTCTTGCCCTTCGCGTCCTCCTCGACGGCCGCCGGCGCGGTCTCGTCCTCATCGAGGTAGCGATAGGTCTTCGCGGTCAGGTTGAGCGTCAACTCGTCGGTCGGCGGCGGAGCGCCGCCGCGGCGCGCCTTCGTCCGCGTGTTGCCACGCGTGATTTCGAGGTCGTGCAGGGTGACGATGCGCGGCAGCGCCGCGATGCCCGACACGAACTGGCCGAACTCGTGGAAGCCGCCGGTGAGCTGGATCTTGATCGGCAGCTCGGCATAAAAGTCCATCTTGGTCTCGGCGCCGGGCTGGAACAGCCGTTCCTGGAGGCCCGCGGCGAGCCCGGTCTGCGAGATGTCGACGAGCAGCGAAGGCACCTCGGTCTTGCCCGGGAGCTGCCTCAGCATCGCGCCGAAGGTACGCTCGATCTCCGCGAGCTGCTGGCGATAGGCCTCGAGGTTTGCCGCCTTGCGCTGCTTCTGGTCGAAGGTGTTCCACAGGGACTGCTGTTCGGCGCGGGCCGCGAGCAGTTGCGGGCGATTGCCGTTCTCGCTCCACACGAAGTACCAGACCAGGCCGACCGTCGTGAAGACGAGCACGAGCAGGACGCCGAGCGCGCGGAACAGGAACGGCCAGCGACCGATATCCTTGAAGTCGAGCTGGCGAAGCTGGTCGAAGAATTTCATTGACGTGCCTCCGAAACGCGCGCCTCGCGTTTCTCGGGCGCCGCTTCCCCGGCGGCCGGCTGGCGCTGGGAGGCGAACAGCGTGAACTGCGCGCCTGGGCCCGCGTCCTTGCCCGTCTGGATGACCTTGAGCTCAGGCGCCGACAGCGACTCGGAGGCGTCGATGTTGCGCATGAACGCCGAAACGCGCGTGCTCGACTGGGCGACGCCGTTGAACTCGATCTTCTTGCCGCTCTGCTTGACCGAGGTCAGGTAAACGCCCTCGGGCAGCGTCGAGACCATCTGGTCGAAGAGCTTCACGACTTCCGGCCGGCTGGCCTGGAGCGTGTCGATGACCTGCATGCGCGAGATCATTCGCTCCTTCTGGTCCTCGAGCGCGAGGATCTGCTCGATCGCCTTGTCGAGCTCCGCGATCTCCGCCTTCAGGAGGTCGTTGCGTCGATTCTGCGAATCGATCATCGAGCTCACGGTCAGGTGGGTGAGCAGCGTGATCAGCGCGGCGATTCCAATCGCCGCCCCGATCCCGATGAGGAATTCTTTCCGCCGCCGCTGGCGGAGTGCTTGCCGCCAGGGAAGTAGGTTAATACTTGGCATCTTCGTCGAAACTCCGCAGTGCCAGGCCGCAGGCAAGCAACAGGGCCGTTGCGTCCCGCGTCACTCCCAATGCCTTGGCTTTCGATGAAATCTTCATCTGGCCGAGCGGGTCGCCGCGCTCCGCCGGAATCCCCACGCGGCTCGCGATCACGTCCGCGACGCCGGGTATGTTGGCGCAGCCGCCGCAGATCAGGATCTGCTCCGGCTGGCTGCGGCCGCTGCCCGACGCCAGGTAGAACTGGAGCGAGCGGCTGACCTGCTGGGTCATGTCGTCGATGAACGGGTCGAGCACCTCGGGCTGGTAGTTCGAGGGCAGGCCGCCTTCCTTCTTGGCGCGGCCGGCCTCCTCCATCGAGAGGCCGTAGGTGCGCATGATCTCCTCGGTCAGCTGCTGGCCGCCGAAGGCGAAGTCGCGCGTGTACACGACGACGAGGTTGCGCAGCACGCTGAAGGTCGTCGTGCTCGCGCCGAAGTCCACGACGGCGATCGTGCGGTCGATGCCGCCGTCGGGCATCTGGTGGGTCAGGAGCCGGCAGGCGTTCTCGAGCGCGAAGGCCTCGACGTCCACGAGCTTCGCGACGAGGCCCGAGGCGTTCACGGCGGCAACCCGCTGCTCGACGTTCTCCGAACGCGAGGCGACGAGCAGTACGTCGCGCATGTCCGGGTCCTTCTCGGAAGGCCCGAGCACCTGGAAGTCGTAGCTCACCTCTTCCATCGGGAAGGGGATGTACTGGTCGGCCTGCATCTCGATCTGCTGCTCGAGGTCGGCGTCCGACAGGTTCCGCGGCATCTGCACGGCCTTCGTGATGGCCGCGTCGCCGGAAATCGCGACTGCGCATTCCTTGGAGCGGACACCCGAGCGCTTGACCGCCCGGCGAATGGCGTCGCCGACCGCCGCGGCGTCGACGATGGCCTTTTCGTTGATGGCGTTGTGGGGGGTCGGCTCGGCCGCGTAGGCCTCGACCCGGTACTGGCCACCCGAGAATGCGAGCTCAATCAGCTTGATCGAGGACGTCGTGATGTCCAGGCCGATGAGCGGCGAGTAGCGCGGTCCCAGCGAAATCTTAGGCAGCTTGAGCACAGAACTTTCCTTTACAGGTCAGGCTATTACGCGGCCAATCGCTATTCTGGGTCAAGTTAGCGGCCAACTATATAGCAAGCAACTGTTAAATTGAACGTGACCCGACTCGCAATTCACTCGCATTCAGACCCTTACTCCAGAGTCCACGGGCCCAGCCGGGGGGTACTCCCCCGGCCCTGACCGTTGGTTCCAGCGACTTTCGCGCCCACGGGCCTCCGGTGCCGGATCCGCGGTCGATGCTGCACGCGAATCGGGAGCGCGACCGTGTCTGGCGTCACGGTCCCGGCGTCTCCGGGCTGCGACCCCGCCCCCGGCAGTACCCGGCATTACTATGCATAATCGGTGCCGGTGATTACGCGACTGAACAGGCGGCTCCGCATCGCGGCAACCGTCATCGTCTCGATCGCGGGCCTGGTCGGCCTCGCCTTTCTCGCCACCTACTACTACCTGAAGCCCACGCTGCCGGACGTCGCGGTGCTCCGCGACGTGCGCCTGCAGGTACCGCTTCGCGTCTACAGCCGCGACGGCCGGCTGCTCGCGCAGATCGGCGAGCAGCGCCGCGTGCCGGTGATCTGGGAGCAGATCCCCGAGGTCGTCGTGCAGGCAGTGCTCGCCGCAGAGGACGACCGCTTCTTCGAGCACCCCGGTGTCGACTGGCAGGGCATCGTCCGCGCCGTGGTCGTCGCCGCCACCACCATGGAGGTATCACAGGGCGGCAGCACGCTGACCCAGCAGCTCGTGCGCACGACGCTGATCACGAAAGAAAAGCAGCTGCGGCGCAAGTTGCGGGAAGTTTTCCTCGCGCTCTCTCTCGAAACCGAGCTCTCGAAGCAGGAAATCTTCACCCTGTTCGTCAACACGCAGTTCCTGGGCCAGCGCTCCTACGGTTTTGCGGCCGCTTCCGAAACCTACTTCGGAAAGACGCTCATGGAGGTCGATGCGAGCGAGGCGGCGCTGCTCGCCGGGATTCTCCAGGCGCCGTCGCGGCAGAATCCCGTCGCGAGCGTGGAGCAGGCCACCGAGCGGCGCGCCTACGTGCTGCGCCGCATGCGCGAGCTCGGGTTCCTCGACGACGCCGCGTGGCAGGCAGCCATGGACAAGCCCGTCGCGCGAGGCCTGCACGGGCCGCGCGTGCAGGTCGACGCGCCCTACGTCGGTGAAATGGTGCGCCTCGTGCTCTTCGAGAAGTTCGGCGAGCGCATCTATTCCGAGGGATTCCAGGTCGTCACGACGATCGACAGCCGCCTGCAGCGTGCGGCCGACATCGCGCTCCGCAGCGCCGTGCTCGAGTACGACCGTCGCCACGGCTGGCGCGGGCGCGTGGGGCGCGTCGAGGTGACCGAAGGAGACGACGCCGCCATCGCCGCCGCCATCGAGGAAAGGCCGGTGGTCGGCGGGCTCATCCCCGCCATCGTCGTCGTCACGAATGCCAGCGAAGCCACGGTCGTCGCCCGCAGCGGCCTGCGCTACCGGCTCCCGATGGAGGGCATCCGCTGGGCCCGGACCGGAGACGTGACGCCCAAGACGCCGCGGGACGTATTGAAGATCGGCGATATCGTTTACGTCCTGCCGTCGGGGGAAGGCGAGGCCCTGCTCGCCCAGTTGCCCGAAGTCCAGGGCGCAATCGTCTCGCTCGACCCGCATGACGGCGCGATCGTCGCCGTGTCCGGCGGCTTTGATTACGACGCCTCCAAGTACAATCGCGTGGTCCAGGCGCGCAGGCAGCCGGGGTCCTCGTTCAAGCCGTTCATCTATTCCGCCGCGCTCGAGGCCGGCCTGACGCCGGCGTCCGTCATCCTCGACGCGCCGGTCGTCTACGAGGCGCCGGATGCGGAAGTCGGCATCGGCCAGCGCGAAGGGGCGGTCGAGGGCGAGGAGCCCGAGCAGGAGGACTGGCGCCCGGTGAATGATTCCCGGCGCTTTTACGGCCCGACGCGCCTGCGCGATGCGCTCGCGCGCTCCCGCAACCTCGTCACCATCCGGGTCATGCGCCAGATCGGCGTCGGCTTCACGCGCGAGTACGTCCAGCGATTCGGGCTGCCGAAAGAGCACATTCCGGCGGACCTCACGGCCGCGCTCGGCACGGCGCAGCTCACGCCGCTCGAGATGGCGAACGGCTTTTCCGTCTTTGCCAACGGCGGCGCCCTCGTGCGGTCGCACCTCATCGACCGGATCCTTGCCGCCGACGGCAGCATCCTCGAGGAGACCGACGTCGCGATCGCCTGCACCGGCTGCGGCACGCCGGCCGAGGAGCCGGTTGCGCCGCCGCCGCTCTCGGTCGATGGCAACGGGTCGGGCGTCCTGCGCGCGGCGGACATCGGCGGCAGCCTGCCGCCGCCCACCACGGAACAGCTGGCCCCGCAGGTGATCACGGAGGCGAATGCCTGGATCATCACGGACCTCTTGCGCGACGTCATCCGCCGCGGCACGGGCCAGCGCGCGCGAGCGCTCGGCCGGGACGACCTTGCCGGCAAGACCGGGACCACGAATGACGGCCGCGATGCCTGGTTCTCGGGCTTCAACCCGGACCTGGTCGCGACCACCTGGGTTGGATTCGATCAGGAGCGCCCGCTCGGCCCGGACGAGGAAGGCGCGCGCACGGCGCTGCCGATGTGGATCTATTTCATGCGCGAGGCGTTGAGCCGCCTGCCGGAGCGGCGCCTGCCGATGCCGGACGGAGTCGTGACCGCGCGCATCAGCGCCGACCCCACCGGGTTCAGCGAGGAAACGAGCACGGCGTTCGAGTATTTCCTCGCCGATCACCTGCCCGCGGGCGTCGCGGGCGAGGGCCAGGAAGACGGTGCGACGCCGCCGCAGAAATACGAGGAGCCGATATTCTGATGGCGAAGCGATCGGTGCGCGGCGACATGATGCGCCAGGCCATCGCGCGCGAAGCCGCGCGGCTCATGATCGAGCACGGCCACGACGACTACGGCCTCGTCAAGCGCAAGGCCGCCGAGCGCTTCGGGGTCACGGATCTCGCCGTGCTGCCGAAGAACACGGAGATCGAGGCGGCACTCGCCGAGCACCAGCGGCTGTTCGTGCCGGAGACGCACGCGAGCGAGCTCGCCTCGATGCGAAGCACCGCGCTCGAGGCGATGCGCCTGCTGGCCGAGTTCGAGCCGCGCCTCGTCGGGCCGCTGCTCTCGGGCACCGCAACCGCGCACAACGACATCACCCTGCACCTCTTTGCCGACACGCCGGAAACCGTCGCCGTGAGGCTCCTCGACCGCGGCATCCCGCACCAGGTTGCGGAGCGGCGGTTTCGCATGCAGCGCGACGAGGTGGAGGCGTTCCCGACGGTCCACTTCGTGGCCGGTGAGCACGAGATCGACGCGACGATTTTTCCGCTCGACGGAATCCGGCAGGCGCCGCCGGGACCGGTGGACGGCCGGCCGATGCGCCGCGCGACGCTCGACGAAGTGGAAGGCTTGCTACGGGCAGAAGGGGACGCACCCCTTCATATTCGTTGACGGCAGCTTGCATGAAGGGGTCCGTCCCCTTCGCGAATATGAAGGGGTGCGTCCCCTTCGATCAGCGCTTTTTGACGGGGACGTAATCCCGGCGCGTGGGCCCGGTGTAGAGCTGGCGGGGACGCGCAATCTTCATCTCGGGATCCGAGATCATCTCGGACCAGTGCGCCACCCAGCCCGCCGTGCGGGCGATCGCAAACATCACGGTGAACATCTCGCGCGGGATGCCGAGCGCGCGGTAGATGATGCCGGAATAGAAGTCGACATTCGGGTACAGCTTGCGGCTGATGAAGTAGTCGTCCTTCAGGGCGACCTCCTCGAGCCGGAGCGCGAGCTCGAACAGCGGGTTGTCGCTCTGGCCGAGCTTGCCGAGCACCTTGTGGCACATCTCGCGGATGATGGTCGCGCGCGGGTCGAAGTTCTTGTACACGCGGTGGCCGAAACCCATCAGCCGCACGCCGTCCTTCTTGTCCTTTACGCGGGCCAGGAACCCGTCGACCTGGCTCGCGTCGCCGATCTTCTCGAGCATGTCGACGACCGCTTCGTTCGCGCCACCGTGGGCCGGGCCCCAGAGCGCCGACACGCCGGCTGACATCGCCGTATACGGATTGCAGCCGGTGCTGCCGGCGAGCCGCACCGTCGAGGTGCTCGCGTTCTGCTCGTGGTCCGCGTGCAGGATGAAGAGCAGGTCGAGCGCCTTCGAGTGCAGCGAGTCGACCTCGTAGGGCTCGCAGGGCACGGCGAAGAACATGTGCAGCATGTTCGCCGTGTAGTCGAGGTCGTTCCGCGGGTAGATGAATGGCTGTCCGAGCGCGTGCTTGTAGGCGGCGGCCGCGATCGTCGGCAGCTTCGCGATCATGCGATGCGTGAAAATCTCGCGGTGCCGGTCGTCCGTGATGTCGGTCGAGTCGTGATAGAAGGCGGCGAGCGAGGCGACGATCGTCGCGACCATCGCCATCGGGTGCGCGTCATGGTGAAATCCGCGGTACAGCCGTATGAGCCACTCGTTGAGCATCGTGTGGCGGGAAATCGAGTACGTGAATGCCGTGAGCTCCTTCGCGCTCGGCAATTCCCCTTTCTGAAGCAGGTAGGAAACCTCGAGGAAGCTGCTGTGCCCGGCGAGCTGCTCGATCGGGTAGCCGCGGTAGAGCAGCACGCCCGCGTCGCCGTCGATGTAGGTGATGGCGCTCGCGGTCGCTGCGGTCGCCATGAAGCCCGGGTCGTAGGTGAAGACGCCGTGGTCTTTCTGGAGCGTGCTGATGTCCAGCACGTCGGGACCGACAGAACCTGACAGGGCCGCGAGCTCGCTCGAGCGTCCGGTCGCCAGGTCAGTCAACTGATATTTCTTGCTGGCCATCGTTTTCCCGCGAGGGAGACTGTCATGCTGCACTGCGGGAATCAAGGCTCGCAACCCGCCCTCGCCTAGAATGCGCGGATGAGCCGGGACATCGCGATCTACGTGCACCTGCCCTGGTGCGTAAAGAAGTGTCCCTATTGCGATTTCAACTCGCACGCCCAGCCGGATCGCATCCCGGAAGTGGAATATGTCTCCGCGCTCCTGGCCGATCTCGACGGCGACCTCGATCTCGCGGCCGGCCGGCAAGTCGGCAGCGTATTCCTGGGCGGCGGGACTCCGTCGTTGTTCGGCACGGGCGCCATCGACACGCTCATCGGCGGGCTTGCGACCCGCCTCCCCTTCGCGACAGACGCCGAAATCACGATGGAGGCGAACCCCGGCACCGTCGAGCACGGGCGGTTCGCGGGCTACGCGCGCGCCGGCATCAATCGCGTTTCGCTCGGGGCGCAATCGTTCGATGCCGGTGCATTGAAGGCGCTGGGGCGCATCCATGGTCCGGGCGAGATCGGCGCCGCAGTCTCGGAGCTGGTCGCAGCCGGCATCGGGAATTTCAACCTCGACCTGATGTACGGACTTCCCGGTCAGACGGTCGAAGGCGCGTTGAGCGACGTGGAAGCCGCGATCGAGCTCGAACCCGCGCATCTCTCGCATTACCAGTTGACGCTGGAGCCCGGCACCGCATTTTTTCACCGTCCGCCGGTCCTGCCGGTGGACGACCTCGCCTGGGAGATGCAGACCGAGTGCCAGCAGTTCATCGCAGCGGCGGGCTTCGAGCACTACGAGGTGTCAGCGTATTCACGGGCCGGGCGGCAATGCCGCCACAACCTGAATTACTGGCGCTACGGGGACTACCTCGGCATCGGCGCGGGTGCCCACGGCAAGATCACCCTTGACGGCCGGATCACGCGTACGGAGAAGCCGCGATCACCGCGCGAGTACCTGTCGGGCGGCGGAATGCGGGGCTCCATTCGCCGCAACATCGACCCCGCGGAACTGCCGTTCGAGTTCATGCTGAATGCACTGCGGCTGACTGAGGGTTTCGAGACCCGCGATTTCGAGCGCCAGACGGGTCTCGACGGAGCGGTCATCGAGCCTGCGATGGCGAGGCTTCACGCTCGGGGCTTGCTCGAACGTTCCGCTGGTCACGTGCGACCGACCGAGCTCGGGTTCCGCTTCCTGAATGACCTTCAGTCCGAATTCCTTGCGGACGCGGCCGATCCGCCTCGAGGGCCGCGGCAGCCACGTCAGGCGCCTGCGCTGCAGGAACCGCGGGAAACCTGATCCAGGTTGCATCGCCGCCTGGCAGGACCGGTAGCCAGAGCAGCATGCGGCTGCCGCCTCGACTCGTGTGCATCAACAACGAGCCGTCCTTCGCGCGCCCCAGCATCGAAGAGGCGCGTTCGAACCAGTGAAACATGCCCAGCGTCATCACCATCGTTTCCGCGCCGCCCGGCTCTTGGACGCTATGCGTCCAATCCCTTTCCACCAAGAGCATGGAATTGCTGCAGCCCAGGACGGGGCGCTCAAAGGATTTCGTGCGTCGAGGACGGGACAATCATCCGAAGCCGCCTTGGCCTGTGGTGTCCAGGAGTCCGGATAGACGCCCGCTGAAAAGCAGCCGGAGATGGCAAGGACCGTCGGAAGTGCGATCAGGCCGCGCATCGGTACCCCCTCCGTGCGAGCGGACAGCGCGAGGCCAGGCCATGCAAGTTGTACACAGCGGGGCAAGGGCTCGGGCCGGAGAGGGACTTTCGACGCTTTGTTAGCGAGGTGCCTTAACTGTCATGCCATAAACCCTTGTTTTATATGAGCAATATGGCCTGCTCAAAATTTAATCAAAGCGTCATATATGCGGGAATGGTCGAAGGGCTCGCCAAGGAAGGCCTGTCGCTCCACAGAGTTATCCACATATTTTGTGGATAAGAAAAAAAAGCCAGCAAATCCGGCAACTTATGTCACTCACATTCGCGGTTTCGGGCCAATCTTGCCTGCCGCGCAGCGGCCCAGTAGACTGCGCGCCCCTCGGAACTCCGCATGGGAATCGCAGCGATGAAAGAAGGCGTCCACCCCAAGTACACCGAAATCACGGTGACCTGCACCTGCGGGAACACCTTCCAGACGCGCTCGACCCTCGGCAGCAACCTCGAGGTCGAAGTCTGCTCGAACTGCCATCCGTTCTACACTGGCAAGCAGAAGATCCTGGACTCGGGCGGCCGCGTCGATCGCTTCCGCAAGAAGTACGGCCTGAAGTAAGGCTTCCCTGGCGGCCCCGGCCGTCAACTTTCCGCAGTCGCCCACGTCTAAGCGGGTACCGGTACCCTTGGGGCCGGGTACCGGAGACGTCCATGCGCCAATTGCCCGGCATGCTTGCCGCCCTGATCGCGGCCACCGCAGTGGTCGTCATGGCATCCGCTCCGGCCATCGCCGCAGAGGAAAAGCAGGAAGAGGTCAAGGACGAGAAGCCGAAGAAGGACAGCAAGGATGTCCGAACGGCGAAGCAGATGCACGTCCAGTTCACGCAGACGATGGGCGTGCACCAGGACCTCGAGCTCCAGGAATACGTGCAGCGCGTCGGTAACAAGCTCGCCGCCGTCAGCGACCAGCCCGATCTCGACTGGCATTTCACGATCATCGACACCGATGACGTCAACGCCTTCGCGACCATGGGCGGCTACGTCTACATCTCGCGCGGCATCCTGCCCTATTTCCAGGACGAGTCTGAACTCGCGGCCGTGCTCGGCCACGAAATCGGCCACATCACCGCGGAGCACCTCAAGAAGCAGCAGACGAAAGGCATGATCTCGGGACTCGCGAGCGCGGCGACCGCGATATTCACGGGCCAGCCGGCGCTCGCGGACCTGACGAACATGGCCGGCATGGCGATCATCCGCGGCTACGGCCGCGAAGCCGAGCTGGAAGCCGACCGGCTCGGCGCGGTCTACCTGGCCGCGGCTGGCTACGATCCCGAGGCGATGATCGAGGTGATCTCGACGCTGAAGGACCAGGACACGTTCGAGCGCGAGCGCGCGCGCCTCGAAAACCGCCAGCCCCGCCTGTATCACGGCGTGTTCTCATCGCACCCGGACAACGACACCCGCCTCCAGCAGGCGATCGCGACGGCGGGAAGGTCTTCCAGCCCGACCCCGAGCGAAACGGCAAACAAGGTGGGTTTCCTCCAGGCCGTCGAGGGACTGCCCGTCGGCTCGAGCGCCCGCCAGGGCATGGTCCGCGACAACCGCTTCTATCACTCGGACATGCAGTTCACGATGGCGTTTCCGCGCGGCTGGCAGATCGTCAATGACCCGCAGCAGATCGTCGCCATCGCGCCGAGGAAGGATCATTACCTCGAGATCCGCGCGCAGCCGCCGCCGGCCGACGTGACGGATCCCCGCGAATTCGCGATGCGCGGACTCGCCAATCGACGGCTCGACAATACGGAGACGCTCGACATCAACGGGCTGAAGGGCTGGACCGGCGTCGTGCACGGCGACCCGTCGCCATTCGGGAAGTCGACGAATGTGCGCTACATCGTCATCTACTACGGAAACCTGATGTGGATCTTCAAGGGCGCGAGCCGCGCAGGCACGGTGACGCCAGCCGGCGACCCGTTCTTCCTCTCGACCGCCAACACGTTCCGGCGCCTGCGCGGCAACGAATTCGCGCTCGCGGAGCCGTATCGCCTGCACATCGTGCGCGCGAGCCAGACGACGACGATCGAGTCGCTCGCAAAGGAAGCACAGGTCAAGAAGTACCCGGAGCAGCAGCTCCGGCTCTTCAACAAGCTCTACCCGGACGGCGAACCGAAACCCGGCGACCTGATCAAGACCGTGCGCTGAGGAAAATGAGGGAAGTCATTTTAAAGGGGACGGTCACCTTTAGCGGCGCTGAGCGCCACTGCGGATCTTGCTAAAGGTGACGTCCCCTTCAAATCTGCCCCTTATCTTCACCACCCCGCCTCCCGCATGAGCTCGGCGAGGGCCCTGAGCGCCTGCCCCCGGTGGCTCAGGCGATTCTTCTCCTCGGCGGGCATCTCGGCAGCCGTGCGTGTGTCGCCCGCGACGATGAAGAGCGGGTCGTAGCCGAATCCGCCCACACCGCGCCATCCAAAGCCGATGCGGCCTTCCCAGGTGGCCTCGGTGACGATCGGCGAGGTATCGGACACGCTTCGCACGAACACCATCACGCAGCGATAGCGCGCGTTTCGTTTCGTCGCCGGCACGCCGGCGAGTTCCGCGAGGAGCTTTTCGTTGTTCGCCTGCTCGTGGGCCCCCGGCCCCGCGTAGCGGGCGGTGTGCAGTCCCGGCTGCCCGCCGAGCGCATCCACCTCGAGGCCGGAATCGTCGGCGATCGCCGGAAGCCCGGATATCGCCGCGGCATGGCGCGCCTTCATGAGCGCGTTCGCGACGAAGCTGTCGCCATCTTCCACGGGCGGCGCGACGCCGAATGCCGATTGCGCGACGACCTCGAGCCCGTGGCCCGCGAGGATTTCGCGCATTTCCCGGAGCTTGCCGGCATTGCCGGTCGCGAGCACGACACGCCGCATGGACGGCCGGATCAGTCCTGGCGCGCTTCGAGCTGCAGGGCGAACAGCCGCGCCGTGCCCATGGCCGCGAGGTTAAGCATCGCGTCGAGCTCCTCGCGCCGGAAAGCATGGCCCTCCGCCGTTCCCTGCACCTCGATGAAGGCGCCGCCGGAATTCATAACGACATTCATGTCCGTCTCGGCCTCGACGTCCTCGGTGTACTCGAGATCGAGCAGCGGCACGCCCTTCACGATGCCGACCGAGACCGCCGCGATCTGCCCGTGCAGCGGGTTCGCGGTGAGCACGCGGCGTTCGATCAGCGTGTCGATGGCGTCGGCGAGCGCGACGTACGCGCCCGTGATGGCGGCAGTCCGCGTGCCGCCGTCCGCCTGCAGGACATCGCAGTCGAGCGTGATCGTGCGCTCGCCGATGGCGCCGAGATCGATGCAGGCGCGAAGCGAGCGGCCGATCAGCCGCTGGATCTCCTGGGTGCGGCCGGCCTGCTTGCCACGAGCCGCTTCGCGCGGGCTTCGGGTATGGGTCGCGCGCGGCAGCATGCCGTATTCCGCCGTCAGCCAGCCCTTGCCGCTGTTGCGCAGGAAAGGCGGCACGCCGTTTTCCACGCTCACCGTGCAGAGCACGCGCGTCGCGCCGAACTCCGAGAGGACGGAGCCCTCCGCATGCGCCGTGAAGCTGCGCGTAAAACGCACGGGCCGAAGCATGTCGGCCGCACGGCCACCGTTTCGCATGAGGAACTCCGTGCCGGCGTCAGTGATGCCAGACCAGGCTGGCGGCGGAAGCATTGTCGCTGTGCGGCGTCGAGGCCGCTATCGCGCGTTCGACCAGCTTTTCGAGCGCCGATCCGCAGCTTCCGTTCGACTTGCCGTTCCCGGGACGCAGGAGGCCGGCGATTTCCGCGTCCTTGAGGTTCGCCCAGACCCCGTCGGTGCAGACCAGGAGCACGTCCCCGTCCTCCAGCGGCTGGCGCCGGGAGATCGTCATTTCGGGCAGCGCCGCCTCGCCCCCGATGCAGCATTCGACGTAATTGCGCATCGGGTGGCCGGGGATCTCGTCCTCGCTGATCGAGCCATCGCGGAGCAGCTGCTCGACGTGGCTGTGGTCGCGCGTGCGCGCGACCACCGCGCCGCCCCGCAGGTGATAGACGCGGCTGTCGCCGACATGCGCCCACCAGGCCTCCTGGCGCTGGACCAGGCAGATCGCGCAGGTCGCGCGCGGGCGAAGGTCCACAGCGAGCTTGCTGCCGATCCCGACCACGGCCGCATGCGCGCGGCCGAGCGCGAGGTGCAGGAAACCGAGCGGATCGAACAGGGGCTTTGTCTCCGCGCGGAACGCCTCGAGCACGACCTTGCAGGCCGTGTCCGCCGCGCGGGCACCGTAGGCATGGCCGCCCATTCCGTCCATGACGACGAGAAGCGCCGCGCCGTCGCTCGAGGCGATCGCGGCGCGATCCTGGTTGTCCTCGCGATCGCCGGTCAGGCTGACTTCGGCGAACTCGACTGCCACGCGTCCTCCGGCGATCCGACGGCCGCCGCCCCCTGCTAAACTGCCGCAGAGCTTACATCACCGGATCCCGGGGACGCGCATTCAATGCTGAGAAGCATGACTGGCTTTGCACGCTCGGAGCGGGCAACGGCCGCCGGCCTCCTTTCCTGGGAAGTCCGCAGCGTCAACCACCGCTATCTCGAGGTCAGCCTGAGGCTGCCGGAGGACCTGCGCGCCTCCGAGGCGGAATTTCGCCGGCTCATCGGCGCCTCGGCCCGGCGCGGCAAGGTCGATGCCTCGTTCTACGTCCGCCCGGTCGCGACAGCCGGCCGTGAGGTCGCGCTCGACGAGGCCCTGCTCGACCGCCTGATCGAAAACGCGACGGCCGTGCAACGGCGGCTCGGCGGGGCAGGACGCATCGACGCCGTCGATCTCCTGCGCTGGCCCGGGGTGATGCGCGAGGCGGAACGGGACGCGGCGCCGTTGGCGCAGGCCGCCACTGCCCTGCTGTCCGAGACGCTCGCGGCATTCACGGCCTCACGCGAGAGCGAGGGCGAGCGCATCGCGCAGATGCTCACCTCCCGCGCCGCCCAGGTGCAGGCCATCACCGACGAAGTCGCAGCGCGGCTGCCGGAAGTGCAGTCGCGGATCCGTTCGAAACTGCAGGAGCGGCTGGCGGCACTGGGCGCCGAGGCAAATCCGGACCGCCTCGAACAGGAGATCGCGCTCCTGGTGCAGAAGATGGACGTGGCCGAGGAACTCGATCGGCTCCGCAGTCATGTCCAGGAACTGACGAGCACGCTGGCCTCGGGCGAAGCCGTCGGCCGCAAGCTCGATTTCCTGATGCAGGAATTCAATCGCGAGGCGAACACGCTGTCGTCGAAGTCGCAGGATGTCGAGACGACGCGGAAGGCGGTCGAACTCAAGGTCCTGATCGAGCAGATGAGGGAGCAGATCCAGAACGTCGAATGACGGGGTTGCCGCGGTGTTACGCGATCTAGCGCTGCACCCGTCTCCAGTTCTGCGTCGGGGTTTCCTGCTTTCTCCAGCCGTAATAAGGATGGCGGGCCAGCAGTTCGCGGTTCCGGAAAACGAAGCTCAACAGGGCGCCCGCGACGAACCCGCCGACGTGCGCCCAGAACGCGACGCCGCCACCCTGTGCACCGACTGCCACGGTTCCGCTCACGAGCTGGAGCACGAACCAGTAGCCGAGCATGAACATCGCGGGCACGGCAAACGTATTCATCGCGAACCCCAGCGGGATGAGCAGATGGACGCGCACGCGCGGGTACATCAGGACGTAGGCTCCCATCACGCCGCCGATGGCGCCTGAAGCTCCGACCATCGGAATCATCGAGCCCGGATCGAACGCCGCCTGCAGCGCCGCGGCAGCAACGCCGCAGATCAGGTAGAACACGACGAAGCGCGCATGACCCATCGCGTCCTCGACGTTGTTGCCGAAGATCCAGAGGAACCACATGTTGCCGATGAGGTGCATCCAGCCACCGTGCAGGAACATGGAAGTCAGGACGGTGTGCCACACGCCCCCGCCACCTGTCAGCGTGCAGGCCGTGCCGCGGCCAATGGGAATATTCGCGCCGGCGGGAGCCGTTTGAAGCAGCTCTGCCGGTATGAACCCGAGGCGACAAACGGAAGTGGAAAGCGCGGGTTCCGTGCCAAAGCCCTGGACCAGGACCCAAGCCAGGAAATTGGCCGCGATCAGGCCGTACGTGGCGTATGGCGTCAGGAAATGTGGATTGTCATCCCGGATCGGAAACATCGGCTGATTCTAGCGAAGTTACTCCCGGCTACTCAGCCCTGTCGATCGCTTTTCCTCGACAGAAAGAAGACGAGCACGGCGATCACTATGTTGACAATCGCGAGCATGCGGCCGCTGCGTTGCCGCTCCTCCCGACGAATGCTATCGTCGTTAGGCATCCCGAATTCCGGCCCTTCCATGGCGCGTCGAACCCCTGCATTCCTGCGACCGGCTGTCGGGGTCACCCTCGCCTGGGTTTTCGCACTCCCATTCATGTCGGCCGCGATGTCCCAGGAATCGCCGCCGCCGACATCAGGCGCATCGGCGGATGTATCACCGGAACCGCGCCACGATGAGCTGGATCCCGCCGTCCACGACGAATTCTCGCCGAGCGGCGGCGGCACGGGCGGCCTCGACGAGCTCGCAGAGATTGCCGATCCAGATTTATCGATCACTGAAACCACCGGATTCGATTCGCCCTTCGCATTCGTCCAGGGCCGCACCGATTCGCTCAATGACCGGATAGGGCTGCGGCTCGCGACGGCCTACACGGCCTTGGGGGCCTGGGCCACCGGGGCGGCCGACGATCCATCCGGCGCCTCGTACGACTTTGACCTCATGTCCGCCTGGACGCTCGTGGGACGCGGCACGCCCGACGCGGGCACGCTCGTCGTGACCGGCGAGTATCGCGGCGCGTTTAGCAATGACCCGGCCTCGGCGCTTGGGGCGCAGCTGGGAACGCTGATCAACCCGGTCAATGCGTTCAACGACCGCGGGTGGGTCCTGCGCGATGCTTTCTGGCAACAGCGGATTGCCGGCGACACCGTGCGCCTCCTGATCGGGCGCGCCGCCACGGACGACTATGTCGGTCTCCAGCCGATGCAGAACACCAACGGCCTCTTCGTCAGTCGGCACTTTGCCGCCAATCCGACGGTGCCGTTCCCGGGCCACGGCCCGACGGTCGGAGTCTCGGTGCGGCCCGGCATCTACTACTTTACGGTCGGTGCTGCCAGCGCCTACGGCGACTCGACCCAATCAGGATGGGACACGATCGACGACGGCGACTATTTCTATACCGCCGAGACCGGCATCACGCCCGAGATCGAAGGCATGGGGCGTGGCCGCTACTCGGTCATGGGGTGGTATATCGACGCGCGCGATGACGGCGATGCAATTCCATCGGACCACGGAATCACCCTGGTTGCCGGCCAGTCGCTCAACGAACGGCTGCAAGTCTGGGCCCGCTATGCCTACGCCGATGGGACGACGACCAATATCCGCCAGATATTCCAGGGCGGCATGGGTTATGCCGGAAACTTCGGCAGCTCGAGCAACATGACTGGCGCCGCGCTTTCACTGGCAGAGCCGCGCTCCAGTGCTTCCCGGGACGAATTGGCGTTCGAGGTCTTTCAACGTCTGCAGCTGTCGGAGTTCACCCAGGTCACTGCGGGGGCTCAGCTCATCTTCGACCCCGGCAACAATCCGGCCGAAGACCTGGTGGCCGTCTTCTACGCGCGGCTGCGAATCGCGTTCTGAACGCCACGGCTACACATATATATGCGTAGCAGGGTGGCGGGTCAGGTCAAGGCGTACAAGGGGTGCCGAGCCACAGGTTCGCAGTCATCGTTTCGCGCGCTGGAGGGGAGGAAGGCAGCGTCACGAATGTCCTGGCAATGACTGCGAACCTGTGGCCCGGCACCGTCATGCGGGCGATCACGTCTCGAGCCGCGTGGCAGTGACCACGATTTCCGGCAGGACGACGACCGAGGCCGCTTCCGGCAGGTCGCGCTCGTAGACGACCTTCTGGTCGAGTGCGAGGCCATTGCTCACGATGCCCGCGAGCGATGCCACGAGTACCGTGGCGAATCCCGTGTTCCGAACCGTCGAATAAGTGCTCATTTCAGTGCTCCTTTGTTCCGTGCTTGATCGGTAGTCGTATGGGGTCGTTCAAAATCGACATTCAGTGTCTGGTTGAAACTGTGGGCTTCCGGGACGCCCCGAACAAATGCGGTTTCTGATGCCCGGTTAAGGGAAACTTGACCACCTTGGCGGTAGCGACAACCGGCTGGAGTCCCGCGGCCGGCTCGAAACGGCGGCCCGTGGCGACTTCGGCCTGGCGGCGCTGGCCTTCCGCCAGCAGGTCCAGAAAGCTCAAGAAACCCTGCAATTTTCCGTTCATTTCCGTCTCCTTGGTTCAGGCGGATCGGGCACCGCGCCCTTCCGTCCCTGTTCGGGCTAGACTTTGACGCCACGATGGCTTTCGAACAAACGCATTAACTCAAGCCCGGTTAAGGGAAACTTTTGGCTACTTCCGCCTATGGCCGACTGCCGCTCAACGCGCTTCGCGTGTTCGAGGCGGTCGCGACACGCCTCAGTTTTTCGGAAGCCGCGGAAGCGCTGAATGTGACGCCGGCCGCGGTTTCGCAGCAGATCAAGGCGCTTGAGGATTATTTGCAGTTGCCCGTGCTGCGGCGGAGCGGTCGCAAGGTGGAATTGACACCGGAGGGCGCAAGACTGCTGCCCGGCGTGCAGTCCGGCCTCGACTCACTCGTCGCGATCCTGCGCGAGACGCGCATGCAGCGGGCGAGCGGAATCATCAACGTCAGCACGCTGTCGTCCCTCATGCAGAAATGGCTGACGCCGCGGCTGCATCGCCTGCATGCGAAATTCCCGGACCTTCGCGTCGACTGGCACACTTCGCGCGAAGCGGTCGATTTCACCCGCAGCGACTTTCACGCCGCCGTGCGCCTCGGAGAGGCCGTGCCTGCGGGCCTCGATCACGACAAGCTGATGGACGAGTGGCTGGTGGTCATCGCCTCGCCGCAGCTCTTCAAGAAGCACGGATCGATAGACGATCGCGACAGCCTGCACGGCATCCCGATGCTCCAGGCCAAGGACGAGCCCTGGGCGAAGTTCGAGAAGAACACGGCGCCGACGCCCTGGCCTGCCGGGCCGACGATCATCGATGACTCGGTCAGCGTGCTCTCAGCCGTGATCGCGGGGCTCGGCTACGCGCCCGCGCGCTGGTCGATCGCCGCGCACGACCTCGATGCCGGCAATCTGGTGCTCGCGAGCAAGATCATCGTGCCCTCGCGCTTCCGCTACTGGTTCGTGTGCCCGCAATCGTATTCGGACATGCCGATGGTCTGCGCGCTTCGCCAGTGGCTGCGCGACGAGGCCGCGGCATTCCCCAAGCCCGACGACTGGCTCAGTCGCCGCTACCGCTAACGGTCGAAGGGAACGCTCACCTTCAATCCTTGAAGGTGAGCGTCCCCTTCGACCCCGGCAACCCTTCCCGAATGCGTTCCGGGAAATCATCCCCGTCGCCGGCTGCCTGGGCGGCGGCGGTGATACGCGAGCGCCGGCGCAGCTCCTCGAATGGCAGCGACGTATCGACGACGCCCGCGGAATAGATGTACTGGTCGATCAGTCCATTGAGCAGGTGGCGGAGTCTCCAGCGCCCTTCGCGCCCGGCCGCGTTCGCATAGCGGATGATGTTGACGGTGCAGCTGTTGCTCAGCAGGTGGTAGAACTCGGCGTGGTCGGCGAGCTGGTTGATGCGCCCCACGTAGACGAGGAAGAGCCGCCGGGCGAACTCGGGCGAAATGCGGGTGTGGTAGAGGAACACTTCCTCGTCGCGGTGGCTGGCGCGGAGCCGGACGAGGTCGCGCTCCTCGCCGACGACGTAGATGAGCTCGAACTGCTTGAATAGGGATGCGATCGGGTCGAAACCCTCGCCTATCTCTGGCCGGGTCTCGATGGAGATGCTGAGCGGCGGCGCGTCGTCGAACAGGAAGCTCAGGAACGTGTGGCCGACGGGGCCTTCGGTCCAGTAGGAAATGAAAAAATCCACACCCGTGAGGCTCGACAGCGAGACCTCGCGCTCGTCGAGCCGGGCGGTGAAGTCATCGCGGCTCCGGTAGTCGAAGTTGCGCACGCCGGTGAAACGCACGCGGTCTCCTTCGATCATCGCCCTTGGCATTACCGCAACTTCGGTGCGCCATTCGCGGTCATGCGAGGGCTGGATCGTGGACCAGCCCACGAGCACGACGAGGTAGACGACCAGGAATGCGAGCAAAGTGCGCCGGCTGCGCCGGATCCAGAGGGCCCATAGCGCAAAAGCGGCAAATGCGATCGCCAGCAGCACACGCAACCACGTTCCCGGCAAGGTCGAGTAATAAATGGCAAGCGCCGCCCATGCAACGATGAGGATCTTGAGCAGAAAGGCGGCAGCCGCGAGCAACCAGCGGAACGGTTTCAGGAGCGGAGAACCACGGTGCCGGGCAGCCTGCGAGTCGTCGATTGTCATCGGGCAAATGGACACCGTTCCGCGGGGCTTCAGTATAAACTTGGGCGAGCAGGGGCACGAATGACGCGCACGATGCACCGGGAAATTGGCTGCGCATTCGCGGCGTTGCTCGCCGCCGCAATCGCGGGTTGCGCAGTCGGACCGGATTACGCTCCCCCCGGAAACCGACACGCCGGATTCCTGGCGCATCAACCATCCGAAAGCCGCCGAACTCGCCAATACGAAGTGGTGGGAGCAGGTCGACGCGCTCGCAACGAGGCGATGGGCAGCGGGTGTGTGCACGTCGCGAAATCGATGACCGCCTCATGATGCAGCTTCTCGAGGTAGTCGGACTCGGCCTCATTACGCTGTTGCCGCTCGCCAATCCGCTGACGACGGTCGCGCTTTTCATCGGCCTCTCGGGCGACATGACGCGCACCGAGCGGCAGCGCCAGTCCCGGCTAACTGCGATATACGTATTCGTGATCCTGATGGTCGCCTACTACGGCGGCCAGGCCGTGATGGGCGCGTTCGGAATTTCGATTCCGGGTCTGCGCATCGGCGGCGGGCTGATTGTCAGCTCGATCGGATTCTCGATGCTGTTCCACAAGACTTCGCTCGACGACACTCCCGAGGTGGATGAAAAGTCCGCGGAACTGAAGCGGCGCGCCACGAAGGACATCGCCTTCGTGCCACTCGCGATGCCGACCACGGCCGGCCCCGGTACCATTGCCATGGTAATCACCATCGCATCAAGCATCGGCTCCTATACCCGCTTCGAGCCCTGGGTACTCAGGGTCGCGCCGGTGCTTGTAGCGGTGGCGATCGGCGTAATAGTGTGGCTTTTCCTGCACAGCGCGGACCTCGTCATGCGCTTTTTCGGCCGCAGCGGCATTGAAGCAATTTCCCGGCTGATGGGATTCCTCCTTGTCTGCATGGGGGTGCAGTTCGCCATCAACGGCATACTCGAAATCATAAGGACTTTCGCGTGAATTCCGGAACACTCGAGATCCGGCTCTGGCTTGCCGATCCGCGAGTCCTCGCGATCGCGGCGGCGATTGCTGCCGAAGCCTGAAGCGACCTACAATCCTCGCGGCAACATTCCTCGGCCAATCCAATGGATAGAACCATGAGCAAGCGGATTCAGGGAATCGCCGGCGCGCTGGTAACCGTACTCGCCACGCTCTCGAGCGCATGCACGATTTCCAGCGGACAGCAGGGCGACTCGGCGGCCCGTATCGCTTCGATGGACGCAGACATCGACCGGGCGCTTTCGCAGCTCTCCCAGCAGGCCCGCGGATCCGAGCAACTCGTGTCCTCGGCGAAAGCGGTCCTGGTGTTCCCCTCCGTGCTTTCGGCCGGGCTGGGGATCGGCGGCTCTCACGGCCTCGGCGGCCTGCGAAAGGATGGCAAGACGGTTCGTCATTACCGCATGACAGCCGCTTCAGTAGGCCTCCTGGCCGGCGCCCGCACAAAGACGGTCGTCTATCTGTTCATGACGGAAGAGGCTTTGAGAAACTTCGAGGCAAGTTCGGGCTGGACAGTCGGCGCCGACGCGTCGGTAACGGTCATGACGGTCGGTGCCAATGCGCAGATCGATACGCAAAGCGCGCGCCAGCCGGTCATCGGCTTCGTGCTCACGAACGCCGGGCTGATGGGCAACCTCAGCATGGATGGCACTCGGATCGCGCCGACGACCTTGTGATCGGCGGTCCAGGCTGCCTCACGATGATTGCTGTTCGTCCGGATTGATCCCCGGCGCGTGAGGCGACCCTCCGGAAGCCGGCATCAGCCGGCGGGCGTCTTGCCGTTCAACTCATCCAGCGCAGCGCGGAGTGCCGTCGCCCAGGTGTTGATCGCGCGCCGCGCATCGCCGGTGTTGGTCACGCGGTTGGTCACGTTCCAGGTTCCCGATCCGCGCCCGGAGCGGGGGTCGACCGCGCGGGCCAGCAGTTCGCCGGTGATCGAGTCGCGCACTTCCAGCACCAGGGTCATCCGGCCCGAATTCGCGGTATAGGTCCGCCCGCGGCCCGCCGCCATGTTGTCCGGCGCCGTCACGTAGAGGTCAACGACGATGGCCGTGATGCGCAGCGTTTCCGGCCCGGACTTCCTGGACGATCTGGTAGCCACCGCGGCCGAGTTCCGCCGTGAACAACTCGGTCACCAGGTCGGCGACGCCGGTCCGGATCGCCTCGACGTCGCCCGCATCCAGGCGCCGCAGCGAGCTGCGGCCGCCGCGGTTCGGGTCCCAGTTGCGGGCGAAGCTCACCTCGACGGGATCCAGCTTGATGTTGGTGTAGCCGGCAAGTTCAGCGTCCGGCTTCACGAACAAGGCGCGCAGCCGTGTGTCCGGCTGGCGGACGAGGCCATCCCATTCGTCCTTCGTCTGCGATCGCGTGCTGGCGCAGCCGGCAATGAATGACGCGCCTGCAGAGCGATAGAAGAGAGTGATGTCAGGTGCCTGAGGTTCATCGCGCATTCCCGATTGCCGCCTGGTTTGGCAGGCAATATAGCGGCGGTCGCCGATCCGCGTCCACCGGGCGAGCCACTGCTTTGCCGTCGCCGCGACCCCGGCGCCGCCTGCATCACCGTACAATCGCGGCGTGTCGAAACGCGGCCATCTCTATGTCATCGCGGCGCCTTCGGGCGCGGGCAAGACGAGCCTGCTGCATGCACTGATGCGCCGGCGTCCCGGGGTCTCGTTCTCGGTCTCCTGCACCACTCGCAAGCCCCGGCAGCACGAGCAGGACGGCCGCGACTACCATTTCATCGACCGCGCCGAGTTCGAGCGACTGGTCGCGGCCGGCGAGTTCGTCGAGCACGCGAATGTCTTCGGCAACCTCTATGGCACGCGCCGGAGCGTGGTCGAGGCGACTCTGGCCGAAGGCCGCGACCTGATCCTCGAGATCGACTGGCAGGGCGCGAAGCAGGTACGCGAGCACCTGCCGGAGGCCATCCAGATATTCATACTGCCGCCCTCCCGCCCCGAGCTGGAAGCCAGGCTCAGGAAGCGGGCGACGGACAGCGAAGAGGTGATCGCGCGGCGCCTCCAGGAGTCGGATCTCGAGATGTCGCACTGGCGCGCGTTTGACTACATCATCATCAATCGCGACTTCGAGCAGGCGCTGGCCGAGCTGGAGGCCATCTTCGAGGGCCGCGGCGAGGCGAGCCGCCGGGACCGGCCGGGTCTTGCGGATTTCGTCCGGGAGTCGCTGGGGACCTGAAAACGGCTGTTGCCCGCCCGTGTTGGCTGTTCCAGGATTCGCTAGCATTGGCGTGCAGGGAGGTACGGGATCCATGGCAGGCAAGGACCGGCAAACGGGTAGCAGCCCGGCGACGGATCGCCGCTGGCATGCGGTTTCGGTAAAGCCGGGCGGCAACGCCTGCAATGCAGCCGTCTCCGGCAAGAACCGACGCTGGCTGTCTCGTGAGGCACCGCTCCTGCCCCTGCCCGGCTGCACCCGCCCCGATACCTGCGCCTGCACGTACAACCATCACGATGACCGCCGGGAGGGCAGCCGCCGGGCCCAGGACCTCGACGCCTTCGGCCAGCCACCCCGCCTCACCAACGAGCGGCGAAAGGGCAAGTCTCGGCGCACCGGCTAGAGTCTCTGCCGAAGGGGTCCGTCCCCTTCAGCAGACTGAAGGGGACGGACCCCTCCCGCGTAGAAGCTATCCGCCCCGTTTGCTGCTATCATTTCCGGTCCAATTCACTGAAATTACGGTCTTTTCCATGGCCCGCATCACCGTCGAAGATTGCCTGCACACGGTCGACAACCTGTTCGACCTCGTCCTGCTCGCCGCCAAGCGATCGCGCCGCCTCGTCAATGGCGCGGAAGCCCGCGTCGACTGGGAGAACGACAAGCCCACGGTGGTGGCGCTGCGCGAGATCGCGGAAGGCAAGGTCACGATCGACCTGCTGTCCGAGCCGGATCCGGAGCCGGAGCAGGAGATGATTCCTGAGAACCCGCTCGACCTCGGCGTCGATTTCCGCGCTCCGCAGCTCGGCCTCGGAGACTGATCCCGGACCCGCCGATCCGATGAATTACGCGTCTTCCATCCTCGGACTGCTGCCGGGCGGAAGACGCGCTCCCGGGATCGGCCAGCTCACGTCCAAGATCGAAGGCTACCTGCCGGCCGACCAGGTCGAGCGGGTACGCGAGGCCTTCGAGTACGCCGAGGCCGCCCACAAGGGCCAGAAGCGCCAGTCGGGCGAAGCCTTCATCACGCACCCGATCGCGGTCGCCGACATCCTCGCCGACCTGCACCTCGACGGCGCGACGCTCGCCGCCGCGATCCTTCACGACGTGGTCGAGGACACCCCCTCCTCCATGGCCGAGGTCGAGCAGAAATTCGGCAAGGAGATCGCGGAGCTCGTCGACGGCGTGACGAAGCTGGACCAGGTCCAGTTCAAGAGCCGCAAGGAGGCGCAGGCCGAGAGCTTCCGCAAGATGATCCTGGCGATGGTGCGCGACATCCGCGTCATCATGGTGAAGCTCGCCGACCGCACCCACAACATGCGGACGCTCGCCGCCATGCCGCCCGAGAAGCGCCGGGCGGTCGCGCGGGAGACCCTCGACATCTACGGGCCGATCGCGAACCGGCTCGGCATCCACTCCATCAAGCTCGAGCTGGAAGAGCTCGGCTTCCGGACGCTCTACCCGCAGCGCTACCGGATCATCGAGCGCGAGCTCAAGCGCGCCCGCGGAAACCAGCGCGAATTCCTGCCGAAGATCGTCAAGGCGCTGCGCAAGTCGCTCACGGCCGCGGGCGTCAACGGCCGCGTGGAAGCGCGCGAGAAGCACCTGTACAGCGTGTACCTCAAGATGCGGCGGAAGCACCTATCGCTGTCGCAGGTCGTCGACATGTTCGGCCTCAGGATCATCGTGGGCAGCGTGGACGAGTGCTACCGCACGCTCGGGCTGGTTCACGGCCTCTACCGGCCGATGCCGGGCCGCTTCAAGGACTACATCGCGATCCCGCGCGTCAACGGCTACCAGTCGCTGCACACGGCGCTGTTCGGGCCGAACGGAATGCCGATCGAGGTCCAGATCCGCACCGAGGACATGCATCGCATGGCGGAGTCCGGGATCGCCGCGCACTGGCAGTACAAGACCGGCGAGAACGACGGCGAGGCGCAGCAGCTCCGCGCGCGCGAGTGGCTCCAGGGCGTGATGGACATGCACGAGGGCTCGGCCGAAGAGCTGATGGAAAGCGTCAAGGTCGACCTCTTCCCCGACAAGGTCTATGTCTTCACGCCCAAGGGCGACATCATGCGCCTGCCGCGCGGCGCCACCTGCGTCGACTTCGCCTATGCGGTGCACACGGGCGTCGGCCAGCGCTGCGTCGCCGCCAAGGTCGACCGCCGCCTGGTGCCGCTGCGCACCGTGCTGCGGAACGGCCAGACCGTCGAGATCATCACCGCGAAGGGCGCGCAGCCGAATCCCGCCTGGGCGAGCTTCGTCACGACCGCGAAGGCCCGGTCCGCGATCCGGCAGTACCTCAGGACCCTGAAGCGCGGCGAAGCGGCGGAACTCGGGGGGCGCATGCTGAACCAGGCGCTCGAGGAGTTCGAATTGTCGATCAAGAAGCTGCCGGCAGGCCGGCTCGACGAGGTTGCACGGTCGCTCTCGCTCAGGGACGGCACCGAGCTGCTCGAGAAGATCGGCCTCGGCGAGCGCCTCGCGCGCCTGATCTCACGACGGCTGCTGCCGGAAAACGACACTCGTCCCGAGGCGAGCCCGGCGCAGCCGCTCGCGATCGCCGGCACCGAGGGCCTCGTCGTCAGCTACGCGCGCTGCTGTTTCCCGATCCCCTTCGACGCGATCGTCGCCTTCCTCTCGAGCGGGCGCGGCATCGTGATTCACCGTGACATCTGCTCGAACGTCGCCGCCTTCGGCAAGCAGGAAGACAAGTGGATCCCCGCCGTCTGGCAGAAGGACCAGGATCGCCTGTTCAGCTCCGGGCTCTCGGTCGAGGCCAGGAACCGCATGGGCATCCTCGCCGAGATCGCGACGCGGATTGCCGCCGAGCAGAGCAACATCAGTCACGTCAACGTCGATTCCTCGCAGGGCGACCATTCCACGATCCTGTTCGAGGTCCAGGTCCGCGACCGCGTCCACATCGCCCGGCTGATCCGTGCGATCCGCAGCATGCCCGACGTCATGAAAGTGGAGCGAAGCCTGGCCTGAGGCCGCGCGATTCCCGGCCCGCGGGCGGCGGCGGCCGTGCCGCCGCCAGCCACGCGGGTCGATCAGGCACGGCGGCGGCTCGCGGAGTCGGGTTGCCGCCGGCGACGGACATCGAACGCTGCGATCTGGTCGGGCGCGGACTGCTCCTCGAGCTTCTGCAGCTGCGCCGGGTCAAACGACTCGACCAGCGAGGACAGGAGGACCGCGGTGACGGCGGCTGCGGCAATACCGGCGACGACGCTTCGGCCCCGGCTGGTGTATCCCTTGTTCATGATCTGTCTCCTCGAAATAGTGGGTGAATCCGAGGGTGATCTTCCGTGGGCAGGGGATTTCCTTCTGTCAGCTACCTGACGCAACTCGATTAATATGTGGCCATGACACGCAGGATCATCCACACGGAGCGCGCCCCCAAGGCGATCGGACCCTATTCGCAGGCGGTTGCGGCCGGCGGCGCCGTCTATCTTTCCGGCCAGGTCGGGCTCGATCCGGCGACCGGGGAGCTCGTGCCCGGCGGCATCGAGGCCGAGGCCCGGCGCGTTTTCTCGAACCTCGCCGCCGTCGCCGAGGCCGCGGGCTCGAGCCTCGCCGCCGCGGTGCGGGTGACGATCTATCTCGCCGACTTCGGGCAGTTCTCCACCGTGAACCGCATCATGCAGGAGTTCTTCAGCGAGCCTTACCCGGCGCGAGTCACGATCGGCGCGGCTGCGCTGCCGCGCGGCGCCGCGATCGAGGTCGACTGCATCCTGGTGCCGTGACGATCGAACGGCGGCCGGTCACCGGGCTCAAGGGCGTCGGCCCCGCGCTCGCGAAGCGGCTCGCGAAACTCGGCATCGAGAACGTCGCCGACCTGCTGTTCTGGCTGCCGACGCGTTACGAAGACCGGACGCATCTCGTGCCGATCGGATCGCTGCGCCCGGGCGCGCGCGCCGCGGTCGAGGGGGAAATCGAGCTCGCCGAGGTCGTATTCCGGGGGCGGCGTTCGCTGCTCGTGCGGCTGTCGGACGGCACCGGCTTCCTGACGCTGCGGTTCTTTCACTTCAGCAGCGCGCAGCAGGCGCAACTCGTGCGGGGGGCGCGCCTGCGCTGCTTCGGCGAGGTGCGGCGCGGCAAGCACGGGCCCGAGATCGTCCATCCGGAGTACCGGAACGCGGATGCGCCCGACACCCAGGCGGTGGAGGACGTATTGACGCCGATCTATCCCGCGACGGAAGGAATCCAGCAGGGCCGGCTCCGGAACCTGACGGCCCAGGCGCTCGCCGCGGCCGGCGACGGCGAATTGCCGGACTGGCTGCCAGCGGAACTGCAGCGCGAGATGAAGCTGCTGCCGCTCCGCGACGCGCTGCGCTTCGTCCACCGCCCGCCGCCGGATACGAAGCTCGGCGAGCTCGAGGAAGGCCGCCACCCGGCGCAACGCCGCCTCGCATTCGAGGAACTGCTCGCGCACCAGCTCTCGCTCCGCCAGCTGCGCAACGAAGTCCGTCGCGACCCGGCCTGGGCGCTCGCCGCGCCCGGAAAGCTCGCCGGCCGGCTGCTCGCGGCGACGGGATTCACGCTCACGGGCGCGCAACGGCGGGTGATCGGCGAAATCCGCCGCGACCTCGCGGTCGCGCACCCGATGCTGCGCCTGGTGCAGGGCGACGTCGGCTCCGGCAAGACGATCGTCGCGGCGCTCGCGGCGGCGGATGCGGTCGAGGCCGGCGCGCAGGCAGCGCTGATGGCGCCGACGGAGCTCCTCGCCGAGCAGCACTGGCAGAACTTCTCGCGCTGGCTCGGGCCGCTCTCGATCGAGCCCCTGCTCCTGACGGGTCGCCTGTCCGCGCGCCTGCGGCGCGACGCCCTCGCCGCCGTCGGAAGCGGCTCGCGAAGCATCGTCATCGGCACGCACGCGCTCTTCCAGGAGGACGTGACTTTCGCGAAGCTCGCGCTCGTGATCGTGGACGAGCAGCACCGCTTCGGCGTGCACCAGCGCCTGCGGCTGCGGGAAAAGGGCGCGGGCGGACGATTCCCGCACCAGCTCATCATGACGGCGACCCCCATCCCGCGCACGCTCGCGATGACCGCCTATGCCGACCTCGACGTTTCCGTCATCGACGAGCTGCCGCCGGGGCGCACGCCGATCCTCACCGTCGCCATGCCCGATGCCCGCCGCGACGAGATCGTCCGCCGGATCCGCAGCGCCTGCCTCGAGGGGCGCCAGGCCTATTGGGTCTGCCCGCTCATCGAGGAATCCGAGCTGCTCGAAGCCCAGGCGGCGGAAGACACGGCCGCGGCGCTGGCGCAGGCGCTGCCGGACGTCGCGGTCGGCATCGTCCACGGGCGCATGCCGCCGGCCGCCCGCGAGAAGACGATGGCGAAATTCAAGTCGGGCGAGATCGGCCTCCTCGTCGCGACCACGGTCATCGAGGTCGGCGTCGACGTGCCGAATGCCAGCCTGATGGTGATCGAGAATGCGGAGCGCATGGGGCTCGCGCAACTGCACCAGCTGCGCGGCCGCGTCGGGCGCGGGCGCGAGGCGTCCTCCTGCGTCCTGCTCTGGCACGGCCCGCTTTCGCCGATCGCGAAGGAGCGCCTCGCGGTGCTCCGAACTACCAGCGACGGATTCGCCGTCGCGCGCCGCGACCTCGAGCTTCGCGGGCCGGGCGAACTGCTCGGCACGCGCCAGACGGGGCTCATGCAACTCAAGGTCGCGGACCTCATGCGCGATGCCGACCTCCTGCCCAGGGTCCAGGCGGCGGCCGACGTGATGCTGGCTTCACATGCGGATAACATTGCGCCGCTGAAGCGCCGCTGGATCGGCCGGTCGATCCACTACGGAAAGGTATGAACGGACAACCCGCCGCCAGGACGGACACGCGACCCGCGCCCCAATGGACGGCGCGGCTGGATGCGCTCGATCCCGCGGCGGAGCCGGCGGCCGCGGCGTGGCTGCAGGAGCCGGGCCTGCTCACCGAACGGCTGCGCGCCTGCTGCGCGGGCCAGCCAGGGCTCACCGTCATCGCGGAGGGCGAAGCGCCGCTCGCGATCCCCGACGCGGTGGTGCTCCAGGCTTCGGGCAACGCCGCCTTCGTGCGCGAGATCGAGCTCACCTGCGACGGGCGCCCCTGGGTGTTCGCGCAGACGCTGGTGCCGCAGGCGACCCTGGCGCGGCAGCGCTGGCTCTCCTCGCTCGGCCGCGCCGCCCTCGGCGAACGCCTGGCGGCGGTGCCCGGCATCGAGCGCGGGCCGCTCGAGTTCGCGCGTCTCCTCCCCGGCGACCGGCTCTACCATCGCGCCATCCGCGAACGCCGCGATCTGCCAGCCGCCCTGTGGGCCCGGCGGTCCTGGTTCGCGATCGAAGGGGATCGCCTGCTGGTGCAGGAAGTGTTCCTGCCCGAAGCGCATCCGTGAACGCCGGGACGGGCCGCGAGAACCCGCGCCAGCCCGATCCCGCGTACAAGCCGGAATGGAAGCCGCACGGCGTGCGCGATGCGTTCCGCGCACTCGGGAGGACGCTCCGTGAATACGCGCTCCTCATGCGCTTGCACCGGCCGATCGGCATCTGGCTCCTGCTGTGGCCCGCGTTGTGGGGGCTCTGGATCGCCGGCAAGGGCCGGCCCGACGCGCGGGTGCTGGTGCTGTTCGTCGCCGGCGTCGTCGTGACCCGCTCGGCCGGCTGCGTGATCAACGACTACGCCGACCGTGATTTCGACCGCAAGGTGACGCGCACGCGCGACCGCCCGCTCGCCGCGCGGCGCGTGGCCCCCAGCGAGGCGCTCTTCCTGTTCGTGGCGCTCGGCTTCATCGCGGTCTGGCTCGCGCTGCAGCTCGATCCCCTGGCGCAGCTCTATGCGGTCGCCGGCGGACTGCTTGCCATGACCTATCCCTGGCTCAAGCGCATCGTGCACATCCCCCAGTTCTACCTGGGTGTCGCCTTCGGCTGGTCGATCCCGATGGCCTTCGCCGCGCTGACCGGCGCCGTGCCAAAGATCGCCTGGCTGCTGCTGGCCGCCGTCGTGCTCTGGGCGGCGGTCTACGACACGATGTATGCGATGGTCGACCGCGCGGACGACGAGCGCATCGGCGTCAAGTCCACGGCCATCCTCTTCGGCGAGGCCGACCGGTTCATCATCGCGGTGATGCAGGCCATGACCCTGTTTGCGCTCTGGCTCGCGGGCCAGGAAGCCGGGCTCGGCGACTGGTATCGCGCCGGACTTGCCGCGGCGGCGGTCTTCTTCCTGTACGAGCTCTGGCTGATCCGCCGTCGCGAGCCCGAGGCCTGCTTCCGCGCCTTCAACAACAATCACTACGTCGGGCTCGTCGTCTTTGTGGGACTCGCGCTCGACTACCTCTACCATGCTGGCAACTGATTCCGGAGTACGCCGATGATCACACTCGACCGCCGCACCCTGCTGCTGTCCGCGGGTTCCGCCGCGGCCCTGGCCGCGATGCCCCGCCTTGCCTTCGGCGCCAGCCCGGCCGGCCCGCTCACGGCACGGATCGAGCCCGTCTCGGACACGTTTTTCGGCACGACCGTCACCGACCCGTATCGCTGGATGGAGAACCCGGGCGACCGCGACTGGGAGCCCTTCATGAAGAGCCAGGCTGCGCATGCGCGCGGCGTGCTCGACGCCATTCCCGGGCGCGCCGCGCTCGCGCGCCGCGTCAGCGAGCTGGCCGGCGACCTCGAAGTCATCGACTCGATCCAGCTCGGCGGGTCGTACGTGTTCATCGAGAAGCGGCCCGGCGGGCGCGAACAACTTCCAGCTCTTCATGCGCGATGGATTCACCGGCACCGACCGCCTGCTGATTGATCCTGAGGCGCGCACCCAGGGCGATGTGCATTTCTCCATGAACTACTGGAGCGCCTCGCCGGACGGCAAGTACGTGGCTTACGGGATGTCGCCCTCCGGTTCCGAGAATGCCGTGATCGAGATCATGGAGACGGCGACGGGCAGCGTGCTTCCCGCGCGCATCGACCGCGCGCAATACGCCTTTCCGGGCTGGCTGCCCGACGGCTCGGCCTTCTTCTACAACCGGCTGGCCGAGGGCGGCACCGCCGGCACGGTCGACTATTACAAGAACAGCGTCTGCTGGCTGCACCGCGTCGGCAGCGACCCGAAGACAGACATCAAGGTCCTGGCACGCGGGTTGTTTCCCGACGTCGCCGTGGAGGAAATCGAATTCCCGATCGTCATTGCGCAGCCGGGCTCGAGCCATGCGGTCGCCTTCCTGTTCGCGGGCGTCCAGAACGAAATCACGATGTACGTGAATTCCCTGGAGGCCGCCGCCAGCGGCAAGGGCGGCTGGAGGAATGTCTGCGTTCCGGACGACAAGGTGACCGGCGGAACGATCCGCGGTGACGACCTCTACCTCGTCACCTACAAGGACGCGCCGCGCTATCGCGTCCTGCACGTGAAGGCGACCGATCCGGGCATCGCGAATGCCCGCGAGGTCGTGGCACAGGGGAGCACCGTCATCCAGAACGTGTTCGCCGCAAGGGATGCCGTTTACCTGCAGGAGCTCGACGGCGGCGTCGGGCGCATCCGCAGGCTCGGTGCCGACGGCAAGATCACCCCGATCGCGCTGCCGTTCGAGGGCACGGTCAGCTCGATCTACGCCGACACGGAACACGATGGCGCCTGGCTGCAGCTGCAGAACTGGGTGAGGCCGCCGGCCGTCTTCCAGGTTGCGGGCTCGGGCGTGGTGACCGATACCCGGCTTGCCACGCCGCCGGCCATCGACGTTTCGGCCTTCGAATCGACGCGCGTCTTCGCGGCCGCGAAGGACGGCACGATGATTCCCGTTTCCGTCGTCTACCCGAAAGGCATGAAGCGCGACGGCTCGGCGCCCGCGCTGATCGACGCTTATGGTTCCTATGGCATCACCTCGGATGCCTTCTTCGCGCCGCGATTCATCGCGTGGCTGGAACAGGGCGGCGTGTGGGCGACGGCGCACGTGCGCGGTGGCGGCGAGTTCGGGCGCGAGTGGCACGAAGGCGGACGCCTCCTGACCAAGCACAATACCTGGGGCGACCTGATCTCTGCGGCCGAGAAGCTGATCGCCGACAACTGGACGAGGGCCGAGCGACTCGCGATCCGCGGCGGGTCGGCCGGGGGCATCACGGTCGGACGCGCCATGACGGAGCGGCCGGACCGGTTCGCCGCCGTCATCAGCCAGGTCGGCGTCTCGAATACCCTGCGCGCGGAATTTTCCCAGAACGGACCGCCAAACGTCCCGGAGTTCGGGTCGGTCTCCACGGCCGACGGATTCAAGGGCCTTTTCGAGATGGATTCGTACCATCACGTGGAGGATCGCGCGCTGTATCCCGCCGTGCTGTTGACGACCGGCATGACCGACCCGCGCGTCGATCCCTGGCAGGCCGCGAAGATGACGGCGCGGCTGCAACGGGCGACGGCTTCGGGAAAGCCGGTCCTGCTTCGCGTCGACTTCCAGGCCGGCCACGGCCTCGGCTCGACGCGAGCCCAGCGCGACGAAGAGTACGCCGACATCTTCGCCTTCGTGCTGTGGCAGTCCGGCGTTGCGGGCTTCCAGCCGCCGGGCTAGGCGCGCGCCACCGCCCAGACCTCGATGTGGCGGCAACCCGCGCGCCGCAGCGCCTGGGCGACGGCATCGGCCGTCGCACCTGTCGTCATCACGTCGTCGACGATTGCGACCGCGCGGGGAAGCGCGCGGGCCCGGACTTCGAAAGCGCCGCTGACGTTGACGCGCCGCACGATGGCGGGCAGCGCCGCCTGCTCCTCCGTGTTTCGCACGCGTTGCACCAGGCCCGCTTCCACCGGGAGGGAGAGCAATTCACCCGCAAAGGAGGCGATCTCGCGCGCCTGGTTGTAGCCGCGCCGCGCCTCGCGCGCCGCGTGCAGCGGAACCGGCACGAGCGCGTCCACCTGCGGGCGCCCGCGCTCGGCGAGGCGCCGCGCGAGCAGGGTTCCCAGGATCCGGGCGATCGCAACCTGTCCGCCGTACTTCAGCCGGTGAATCAGTTCGACGAGCGGGAACTCGTAACGATAGGGAACGTACGCCGCGTCGAATGCGGGGCGTCTCTGCCCGCAGGGACCGCAGACGAGCCCGGCATCTGAAACGAGGGCCGCGCAGGTCCTGCAGGCGCGGGGATTTCGCGGCAGGTCACCCTCGCAGTCCACGCACAAGTCGAGATAAGGTGGCTGGCCGGGATCGAGGCAGAGCAGGCAGGTCGCCGGAAAGAGCCGGTGCAACAGCGACCGCGACAAGCCATAGGCCTGCCGGATCAGGCTCGGTTGACAGGCTTCCACGGCGTTCGAATACTCGACCACGGCGCGAGACTGCGCCGCGCGTGGAGCACGCGTGCTGCGGTTTTTCATCCCGAACGCGGAGCAATTCAATGGTCGCGAATGGCGGCGCAAGGCGACCGCTCGATCCGGGGCCGCCATCGCTCGATCGCGCCGCCATCCGCAGGCAGTTCGAGCGGGCGAGCGCGACCCATGACGAATACGCCGTGCTCACAGGGCGCCTGCGCGAGCAGGTGATCGAGCGCCTCGACTGGATCGCTTTCACGCCGGAGGCGATCCTCGACCTCGGTTGCGGCACCGGCCAGGCCGCGGCATGGCTCGCCGCGCGTTGGCCCCCCTCGCGCGTCGTCGCAGCGGATCTCTCGCCCGCGATGCTGCGCATCGCCGGCCGCCGGAAAGACGCGGCGCGTGTCGAGCTGCTATGCGCGGCCGCCGAGTCATTGCCCTTGCCGGATGCGAGCTTCGACCTCGTCTTCTGCAACCTGATGCTTCCCTGGTGCGAAGACCTCGACGCCGTCTTCGCGGAAGTCGCGCGCGTGCTGAGGCCGCGCGGCCTCTTCACGTTCACGACCTTCGGGCCGGGGACGCTCGTCGAGCTTCGGGAAGCGTGGCGCGCCGCCGATGACGCGACGCATGTCCACCCGTTCGCCGACATGCACGACATCGGCGACGGCCTCATCCGCGCCGGGCTGTCGGAACCGGTCCTTGACGTGAGCCGGTTGACGCTGACTTACCCGGATGTCGCCGCGCTGATGCGCGACCTCAAGGCGACCGGCTCGCAGAACGCGACCACGTTCCGTCCCCGCGGCCTGACCGGCCGCGATCGCCTGCGTCGCATGGAGAAGGCGTATGAGGCGTTTCGCGAAGAGGGCGTGCTGCCCGCGAGCTGCGAGGTCGTGTTCGGACAGGCCTGGGGCGCGATCGAACAGCCCGGCAGGGACGGTGAATTCGCAGTTCCGGTCGGCGAAATCAGCCGTCGCGGCGGTGGCCGCGACGGCTGAGCGCCCGATCGCCTAGTGGTCGCAGAGCAGCCGCATGCGGCGCTCGGCGCGATCGAAGTCCTCGTCGGTCGCGGCATCGACGAGCTGCTGCTTGGCCGCGATGCAGGCGTCGGACTCGGACCGCGCAGCGGCGGGTACCGCGGCACCGGTCACGTCGCAACGCTCCTCGGGCGCCATGCGCAGGTTGTTGAACGAGCCGCGCTCGACCGCGACGCAGTCCCCGACCCTCAAGCCGGCCTGGTCGGTGACCATGCGGATCGTGGATTGGCCGTCGATCAGCACGGTGTACTCGAATGCCGTAGAGCGCGACATCGAGCCCGCCATGCGGCTTCCAACCGCGGCGCCGCCGAGGCCGCGCAGGGCGCGATTGCTGCTCGAGCGGCCGGAACCGCCGGAGGCGACGCCGAGCGCCCCGCCGACGAGCGTGCCCGCGGCCCGCGCGCCCGGATCCTCGACCTGGACCTGGCGCACGTTCGTGATCCGTCCGAAATACGACCGAACTCTGCGCGTACGCCTGTACCGATGCCAGGATGCCGATGGCGAGAGCGGCGAACGCCGGCCTGTTCATTCGAAGCTTCATGACTTGAGACCTCCGTGTAACGAGCGTGTCATCAGCGCTCCCCGAAGCGATACATCGCACCGACGCTGATATTGAATGCAGTGGTGTCGTGGAAATCGACATCGGAATCATCTTCGCCCCAGAAGGCACTGCCGACAAGCTGCCAGCGGCCATCCCCGGCCGACAGCCGGTAGAACAGCGTGGCATCGAGGGCGAAGCGATCCGAATCCGTCTTGACGCCGAAGATCGGGTTCGCGGCGTCGTGATCGCGGCTGCCCGCGGCGACGTTGCCGACGAAGACGTAGCCCTGTCCCAGGAAAACGTAACTGAGCTGCAGCCGATAGCTGTCGCCGGCAATGGCGTCCCCGTCAAAGTCATGCGTGGTGTAGCGCACCATCGGCTGGAACAGGTGACGCCGGCTCGCACCGAGCGTCATCCGGTAGGAGAGGTCCGCTGAAAGTTGCTCGCCGTCGCGCAGAAGCAGCTCCTGGCAGGCCGCATCGCAGGGGACGCTCGTCACGCCCAGGCCGCTCAGCTCCGTGTCGATCTCGATGTCCCGGTACGACAAGGTGAGCTCGAATGCGGAACCCAGGATCCGGTCCCATTGCAGGCGCAATCCGGTCGAGTCGCGATCCGTTTCCTCCCGCGGCACGCCCTCCGCATAGGGATCCTCCCAGACCTTGGTGGGAATTCCGCTGAACAGGAAGCCCGCCTGCAGGGCACCCGCCCCGTCGAGGCCTTTCCGGACGCCCAGTTGCGTGACACCGTCGAGCGTCACCGCGTCCTCCAGTGAGGTTCCGAAAAAGGCCTGCCACTGGTTTCCGAAGGTGTAGTTGATCTCGCCCGTCACGACCGGGTGGAAGGCATCGTCACTTCGCGGACCGTCGTTGACGGAGTTGATGGTGTCGCGCCCGATCTCGAGCATGGAATTGCCCGCCACGAGATTGCTCTCGATCTCGGTGTAACCGGCACCGACCAGCGCGAAGCCGCGCCACCCGGGCGTTTCCGGTATGGGTTCAATCGCCGACGCGACGGACGCAAGCGCGCAGGTTCCAGACGCGAACAACATCGCGGAAAATCGGCTTGCACGCATCGTCGTAACTTATCATGAACGCCGCCAAAACGACCATTTGGAACGGCGCCGCCGGCAAACCGAGGTGACCATCGTGAGCAGCTCGTCCCGTGAATCGAAACTCGCGCTGATCGTCGCGGCCGCGGCGTTCTCGCCTGCCGGATTTGCCGAAACACCGGGGGCGGAGTGCCTCGAGATCGTCATCGACGAGCAGCGCCTCGATTGCTTCGACCGCGCCATCCGGGCCGCGGTCGCCGGTGCCAAAGCGCCGGTTGCGGGCGCCGTCGCACCGCCGGCGGCAACCGCAGTGGCAATGCCGCCTCCGGAGCCCTTGTCGTTGCTCGAGCGGGCCTGGGTCGTCGATCCGAATTCGGACAGGACCCTGCTGCGCCTGTATCACCCCAACTACGCCCTGTTCGGGCGCTATACGACCGACGTCAACACCGCGCCGTACGAGCCGCTGTTCGATGCGTTCGCGGAAGAAGGGGACTTCGATTCCGTGGAAGCGAAATTCCAGCTCAGCTTCAAGACACGGCTCTGGGCGGATGACGAGCGTGATTTTGGCGTCTGGTTCGCGTACACGCAGCAGAACCAATGGCAGGTGTACAACGGCGACCTGTCGAGCCCATTCCGGGAAACGAACTACATGCCGGAATTCTTTGCCAGCTTCCAGCCAGGAATCGATCTCGGTGAATGGAAGTGGAACCTGCTCAATGTCGGTTACAACCACCAGTCAAACGGGCGGGCCGATCCGATTTCGCGAAGCTGGGACCGCCTGTTCGTCGAGGGCGGGATCGAGCGGGGAAATTTTGCGCTGCTGGCAAAAGCCTGGATGCGGATCCGGCCCGGTTCGTACGAAGACGACAATCCCGACATCACCGACTATCTCGGTTACGGTGAAGTGACCGGGATCTGGTATCACGGCGACAGCAGCTACACCCTGATGCTGCGCGGCAATCCCGCCACCGGGAAAGGCGCCGGGCAGTTCACGTGGATGTCGCGGCCCCTCTTCGGGCCGTTGAAAGCCTACGTCCAGGTCTTCTCCGGCTACGGAGAGAGCATGATCGACTACGACTGGAACCAGACGACGTTCGGAGTCGGAATAGCGCTGAACGAAAAACTCTGAACCCGGCCGGTCAGCGGCGCGCCCGGATCGCGCGGCCGTCGGCGGCCTTGAGGAGGAGCGCGCCGTCCTCCGTAAAGCCGAACTGCTTCACTTCGGCGAGGAGGGCGAGGAACGCGCGCTCCTGGTCCATCAGCGGTTGTTCGCAGGCCATCATGCTGCCGGCGCCCTGGGAAATCGTCAGCCCCTCGCCGCTCAGCTTGTACGACGACATGAAGCGATTGCAGGAAGAGCTGCCCGAAAGCTTGCCATCGGCCCCGAAATTCAGCGTGACCTTCGAATCCTTCACGAGCGCGGCACCGCCCAGCTCGTCGACTGTCCACTCCGCGCCCTGGAGCAGGGAGGCCGGATCGCCGCCGCAGCCCTGCAGGTCCGGCTCGAGGCCCTGGCCATCCATCCAGACCTGGACGCGCTGCGGGTGCGGCATGCCGCTCATCGAGTCCGTGCAGACCTGGTCGATCACCTTGACGGCGACCTGTCCCTTGTCTCCCGACGCCACGTAGAGGGCCGACCCATCCGCGAACGTCGTGTCGAGCACGGGTGCGCCGGCGCGCGTTTCGCCCTGGTCCGTGACCAGCAGGATCCCCGACTCGCTCATTTCGAGACGCCAGTTGGGCTCGTTGCCCGTGGCGCGCAGGGTTCTTGCGGCGGGAACTGCGGCGACGGCGGGTGCCGCCGGCGTCGCCTTGTCGGCCTCGGCGGCATCAGGGGCCTTCTTCGTGCATCCGGCAATAATCGCAATTCCGAAAGCTGCAATCAGAATGTTCGCTGGCACCCTGGACATGATTCGCCCTCGCTGATTCCGGTGAGTTCGCCGCGATTCTAGCAGGGCCCTGCGACCCGTTGCGCTTCGGATAGGCTATTGCCTGCTGCGGGGGAATCCGTCGTTGGATAGTGCAGTGACAGCGATCGTGCGGGAGGCAGGCTGCTTGCGACGCTGGCTGTTCGTCGCCCTGGGCGCATGCGCCCTGCACGCGCCACTCGCCTGCGCAACCGAAGAACCCGCCTATATCGCATTCAAGGTTTCCATCGAGGCGCCCCCGCCACTGCAGCGGGCCATCGAGCGCGGCCTCGACATCCGCAGCTGGGAGGGTTTCGAGTACGTGACCCCGGAGCTGCTGGACCAGCTCGTCGAGACGTCGCAGCAGCGGACTCGCGACGTCCTGGAAACCGAGGGCTACTTCGAGGCGGAAGTCGACGCGCGGATCGACACCTCCGTCGAGCCGCGCCTCGTCACGATCCGCGTCCGGCCCGGCGAGCCCGCGCGCATCGCCTCCGTCGTCGTGGAATTCACGGGCCCCGCCACGGAGGACCCCGCGCTCGCTGCGCGCCTGCAGCGCATTCGCGCCGGCTGGCTGCTGCCGGCCGGCGCCATCTTCAGGCAGGAAGACTGGACGCGCGCCCAGTCGGGACTGGTGGCCGACCTCGCCTCGGAGTCCTTTGCCGCGGCGCGGATGACGTCGAGCCTCGCCCGCGTCGAGGCGAACCTGCGCGAGGTCAATCTCCGGGTCGAGGTCGACAGCGGGCCACCGTTCTTCTTCGGCGACATCTCGATCCTCGGCCTTCAGCGCTACCCGCCCGGGCTCGTCCACAACTTCGCGCCATTTTCCCCAGGCACTCCGTATTCGATGGAACTGCTGCGTCGCTTCGAGCGGCGGCTGGCAGTGACCGGATACTTCGCCTCGGTCCACGCCGTCCTCGATACCGCGCCGGAAGCCGCGGGCGCCGCGCAGGTGACCGTCGCCCTGATCGAGGCGATGCCTCGCCGCATCGACGTCAACCTCGGCTTCTCCACCGATACACGCCTGCGGTTCGGGGTTGCCTATTCGGACAACGACTTTCTCGAGAGGGCGCTTCGGCTGCGCACGGACCTGCGCATCGAGTCGCTCCGCCAGGGCCTGACGGCGGGTATCGAGCGGCCGCCGAGCCGCAGCGGCTGGATCGACGCCTACTCCGCCGCGGTGCTGCGCACCGACATCCAGGACCTGGAGACGGAAGAATGGACCCTGGCCGCGCAGCGCCGCCGGCTCGATGAGCGCAACCAGCCGGCCTTCGGCATCGAGTGGACGACCGAGCGCCAGGAACCGCGCGGAGCGCCGGCCAGCAACTCCTTTGCGACCGTGCTCGGCTACCAGCACACCTGGCGGTCGGTCGATGACCTGCTCTCGCCGACGCGGGGATGGGTGCTGCGCGTGAATGCGGGCGTCGCGCCGCCCGGCATTTCGTCGCGCGCGTTCGGGCAACTCCTCGCGTCCGGCACCTGGTACGTGTCCGTTTCGCCGCGTGACGACCTGCGCTTTCGCGCGGACGCCGGGTGGATCGTGTCGGACACGTCGGCGGACATCCCGCAGCACTTCCTCTTTCGCACCGGTGGCGACACCAGCGTTCGCGGCTACGAGTACCAGAGCCTCGGCGTGGAAGTCGGCGACGCCATCGTCGGCGGCCGCTACATGGGCGTCGGCTCCGCCGAGTACACGCGCTGGATAGGCGAAAGCTGGGGCGTCGCCGGCTTCGTCGATGCGGGAAATGCCACCGACGACATCGACGACTTCCGGCTCGCGATCGGCTACGGCCTCGGCATGCGGGTGCGAAGCCCCGTCGGCGCGTTCCGGTTCGATCTCGCCTATGGCCGCGACACCAGTTCCGTGCGGCTTCACTTCTCGCTCGGGGTGAGATTCTGATGGCGGGGCGCACAAGACACCTGCTGCTGACGCTCCTCGTGCTGCTGCTCGTGGCGGGCGCAGGCGCGGGTGGCGTGCTCTGGCTCGCACGCAGTCCTGAAGCGCTCCGCTGGGCCGCCGGCCGCATCGAGGCCGCGCTGGGCGGGCGCCTGCAGCTCCATGGACTGTCGGGTTCCCTGGCGCGCGGCTTCATGGCCGAGCGCGCGACCTTCGCACAGGGCGGCCTTCGCATCGAGCTGGAGCAGCTGCGGATCGAGTGGAGCCTGCGCGGCCTGCTCTCGCGTTCGGTGGACATCTCGTCGCTCGAGATTGGCCGCGTTTACGTGGGCGTGGAACCCAGCGGTGAAAAAATCGTCCTGCCGGCAACGCTCGCGCTTCCCCGTCGACATGCGCGTGCGCAGCGCTGGCGTGGACGAAGTCCTCGTTCGCGTCGGGTCGCGCGCACCGCTCCGGTTTTCCGAGGTGTCCCTCGCCTACCGGGGCGGCCGAAGCGCGCACGCACTCGAGCGCATCAGCGTCCGCTCGCCCTGGGGCCCGGTTTCCGGGCGCCTGCAACTCGGCGCACGGCGCGATTTTCCCATCGACGGGGCGCTCGCCTGGGAACTGGCGGACCTGCCCATCGAAGGCCAGCGTGAAAGCGACCGTTGCGGGCAGGCTCGAGCGCATCGAGGTTCCAGTCGCGGGAATCCTGATGGCGCACGCGGTCACCGCGAGCGGACGCCTGACCCTGTTCGAAGCGCAGAAATTCGAGGCGGTCCATGCCCGCTGGTCGAATGTCGACCTGGCAAAGCTGTTCGAAGGCGCGCCGGCGACGGAACTCGACGTCGTCGTCGAGGCGGAAGCCCTGCCCGATGCCCTGCTTGCCGGGCGATTCACGCTCGAGAACGCATCGCCGGGCGCGCTCTCGGCCGACCGGCTGCCGCTGGCAACGGCCGAAGGGCGTTTTCGCCTGGCCGGGGGCGCGCTCGGGATCACGGAACTGGATGCCGGTCTCGGCCGCGCAGGCAATGCGCGCGGCGACGTGCTCGTTTCCGCGGACGGCGCCACGCTCGGGCTCGACGTCACGCGCCTCAATCTCGACGGCCTGCACGAGAAGCTGGCCGCAACCGCCTTCGATGGCCGGATCGACGCGCAGCTCGCGGGAGAGGACCAGCGCGCCACCGCAACGCTTGCGCAACGCGATCTGCGCCTGGAATTCGAAGCGTCCCGCAAGGGAGAGCAGCTCGAAATCGTCCGGCTGTCGGCGCGGCAGCGCGGGGCCTCACTCACGGGACGCGGAACAATCCGCATCGATGGGCGGCGGGATTTCAATGCGGAGCTGCGATTCAACGGCATCGATCCGTCCGCGTTCGTGGACCTGCCGGCCGCGCGGTTGACGGGCACGACGCGATTCGAAGGCAGCCTCGCGCCGGACTGGCGCCTGCAGGCCCGTTTCGAATTGCGGGAGAGCCGCCTGCGCGGCTTTCCGTTCGCCGGCAGCGGCGACATCAGTGCCGATGCGCGGCGCGTGTCGACGCGCGCGACGGAACTGCGCCTCGGCGCAAACCGCCTGCGGGCCAGCGGCGCATTCGGCGGCGCGGGCGATTCCCTGGCCTTCAGGCTCCATGCACCGGCGCTGACGGAAATCGATCCGCGCCTCGGCGGCAGCCTCGATGCCGAGGGAAGGGTTGCCGGCACCGTTCAGCGGCCATCCCTCCACGTGAATTTCGACGGCAAGGACATTTCCTTTGCGGCCTGGCGCGCCAGTTTGGTCAAGGGGGAAGGATCGTTCACGCAGGGGCGGGACCCGGCCTTGCGCCTCGTCGCCACGGGCGAGCAGATCGTCATGCCGTCCCTCCCACCGATTGGCGCGGCAGACGTCGACATCAAGGGCACGCGGAGCAGCCACATGGCAAGGATCAATGCCGCCGGCGAGGTCTTCGACGCGTCGACGGAACTTCGCGGCTCGCTGGCGGGCGATCGGTGGACCGGCCAGGTGATCGAACTCGAGAATCGGGGCCGCTATCCGATGCGGCTCGAAGCGCCCGTGAAGCTGGCGGTAGGACCGCGCGAGCTCGCCGTCGGTTACGCGCGTATCATCGGCGGCGATGGGGAGGCGCGGATCGAACGGATCGAGTTCAGCGAGGGCCGGCTCGAGACCGCCGGGGAATTCTCGGGCGCACCGCTTGCCGCGATGCTCATCATCGCCGGAGTCGATCCCGGCGGCACCTCGCTTCGGCTGCGCGGTTCCTGGCAGGTCGCCACGACGCCGCGCGTCAACGGGACTTTCCACGTCGAGCGCGATTCGGGCGACGTGCTGCTCGGTGCCGAGCGGCCATTTTCGATGCACCTCGAGCAATTCGTCATCGACGGCGAGATCGTCGAGGACCGCCTCGTGCTGCGGGGGCACGTGGCCACGCAGGAGCTGGGCGAAGCGCGCATCGAGGCGACGGCATTGCCGGTCGCCGGTGCGCGGCCCCCGGCGCTCGGGCGGGCCTCGCCCATCGAGGCCAGCGTGGAAATCACGATGTCGACGCTGCAGGCGCTCGATCGCTACGTCGCCACCAACGCCAGCATCCGCGGCAGTGCGCGGGCCGCGATCGCGGTGACCGGTACGATCGAAGACCCGGCATTCACCGGCAGGCTATCGGCATCGGGCGTGCGCGTGGCCGCGCCGCAGCATGCCTTGTTCCTCACCGACGGACGGCTCGAGGCCGAACTGCTCGAAGGCGAGTTGCGCATCTCGGAATTGTCCCTGGCAGGTGGCAGCGGCCGCCTCTCGGCAAGTGGCCGGCTTGCGCTCGGCGATCCCGATGGAGAGTCCGCGATCGAGTGGCAGGCCGAGGACTTCCGGCTGTTCAGCAGCCCGATGCGCCACATGGTGCTCGACGGTTCCGGGTCCCTCGTCATGCGCGATCGCGCCTTGCTGGCCCGCGGCGAGCTGCGCGCATCGGAAGGCCATTTTGTCGTGACGCCCACCGCGGGCCCCCGGCTCGGCGACGACGTGGTGGTCGTGGGCCGCGAGCGGCCGCGGGAGCTGCGCCGCACGCCCTTGCCGCTCGATGTCGACATGACCTTCGATTTCGGGAATCGCTTCCGGATCCAGGAACAGGGCCTCGAGGCGGCGCTGTCCGGCCGGCTGCGCGTGAGGGCGGATGCCGCCGGCCAGCTGGGCGCAGAAGGCACGGTCAATGTCGATCGCGGCACTTACCTGGCCTACGGCCAGTTCCTGGCGATCGACGACGGGCATCTCTATTTCAACGGACCCGTCGACGACCCAGGGCTCGACATCACGGCGCGGCGCCGCAACCTGCCGGTCCAGGTGGGCGTGCACATCACCGGCACGGCCCAGACGCCGGTCGTGCGACTCGTCTCGGAACCGCCGATGCCCGACAGCGAAAAACTGTCGTGGCTGCTCCTCGGCCGCAGCCCGAGCAGCACTTCGACGGCCGACGCGGCCATGCTCGCATCCGCCGCGGAGGCCCTGCTCGCCGGCCCGAGCGGCATCCCGATGTCGACGCGCGTGGCGCGGCAGCTCGGCCTCGATGAATTCGGCCTGCGATCGCGCGGCGACGAGGGCGAGGCCCTCGCGCTCGGCCGGCGGCTCTCGGATCGCGTGTACCTGTTCCTCGAGCGCGGGATCACGGCCGCGACGACCGTGCTCGTCATCGAATACACGCTGACCCGCGAATTTCGCCTGCGCGCCGAGGCCGGCGACGTGACGGGGCTCGGCATCACCTGGGGACGGACACTCGAATGAAATTCAGACCTCGGATCATCATCCGGCGCAGCGTGGCGCTGGTCCTCGTCGCGCTGTTCACGGTGCTGGCCGTGCGCACCTACGACAAGCTGCGCGGTCCGCCGCTGGAACCCTGGCACACGCACGTCCCGCAGGAGCTGACCGGCGCGAAACTGCGCGACGCGGACTGGGCGGCCTATGTCGCCGCGGAGAATTCGGCATTCGATGATGTCCGCGCGAACGTGACGCTGAAGCTCGGGGACGCGGTGCAGAAGCCGGCCAACCGTTACTTCGAGGGCAGCCCGCTTCATCCGGCCCGCTTCAAGCATGACTGGAACCGCTCCTACGTCCTCGAGCCGGAGGGCGCGCCCGCCGGCGCAGTCGTGCTGCTGCACGGGCTGACGGATTCGCCGTACAGCCTGCGCCATGTGGCGGGGCGGTATCGCGATCACGGCTACGTCGCCGTGGGCATCCGCCTGCCGGGCCACGGCACGGTGCCGGCCGCATTGACCGGCGTCGAATGGGAAGACTGGATGGCCGCGGCGCGGATCGCCGTGCGCGAGGCGCGGCGTCGCGCGGGGCCGGCGGTTCCCCTGCACATCGTGGGGTATTCCAACGGCGGCGCGCTCGCCGTCAAGTACGCGCTCGATGCGCTCGATGACGGGACGCTCGAGAAACCGGGCCGCATCGTGCTGATCTCGCCGATGATCGGCGTGACGGCCTTCGCGCGATTTGCGGGCGTGCTGGGCTGGCCGGCCGTCATTCCCGCGTTCGCCAAGACCTCGTGGCTCGGAATCGAGCCCGAGTACAACCCGTTCAAGTACAACTCGTTCCCGATCAACGGCGCGCGGCAGTCGTCACTCCTCTCGCGCGCACTGCAATCCCAGGTCCTGCGCGAAGCGGAGGAAGGCCGGCTGGCGGAGCTGCCGCCGATCATCACGTTCCAGTCGGTGGTCGACTCCACGGTGAGCGTCCAGGCGATCTTTGCGGGCCTGTACGCACACCTGCCGTCGAACGGGAGCGAGCTCGTGCTGTTCGACATCAACCGCCAGGCAAAATTTGCGCTGCTGCTGCGGCCCGACAGCCGCGAAGCGCTCGGCCGCCTGCTGCCTGCCGCGCCAAGGCGGTTCACGACGACAGTGATCAGCAACGCGGGGACGGATACGGCGGAAGTCGTCGAGCAGGTCACCGCGCCGGGCGAGGCCGTGTCACGTTCACGGCCGACCGGGCTCAGCTATCCGTTTGGCGTGTATTCGCTGTCGCACGTGGCCCTGCCGTTTCCGGTGAGCGACGGCCTGTACGGCCTTTCGCCCGATCCGGGCGATCACTTCGGCATCAATCTCGGGGCGCTCGCCGTGCGGGGCGAGCGCGGCGTGCTGGTCACGAGCCAGGATGCGCTCACGCGCCTGCAGTCGAACCCGTTCTTTCCCTACCTGCTCGAGCGGATCGACGAGGGCATCGGGGTGGCGGGCAAGGCGCCGCCACCCTGAGTGGCGTCACTTAATCCGTGCGGGGAACTGCGCGAAGATGTCCCGCACCGCGGAATCCAGCACCGGCCCGATGTTCTCGGCCGTGCTCCGGGTGATCCGCTTGACGGCGACGCCCTCCCATACGAGCTGCATCCGCGACGCATCGATGATGTCCACGTTCAGGCTGCCTTCCGTCCATTGCCTGACTTCGGTGCGGTAGCTGGGCCAGGTGCTGTAGAAACCCCTGCGGTGACTGCCGAAGCTGCCCGTGGTCTGCGGCGTCTGCGTGACGCGCATGCGCTGGTCGAGGTTGGCGGCAAAGTTCACGAGCAGGTCCGGGTTCGTGTCCGTGCGCTGGAAGCCCAGGGCCCTCATTTCCCGCTCGGCGGCGATCATGAGGTCGCGCGAGACGAATGACTGGTAGCCCTCGCGGTCGGTCGAGAGCGGCTGCAGGAAACCGAAAGTCCGGAAACGGGTGAAGTCGACGCTCTGGTCGACGTTGCTGCGGATCGTCGGCCCGGAAGAGCAGCCCGCAATCGCGAGCAGGCTGAGCATCGACCCGGCAAGCAGCAGGCGCCGGCGAATATTTGGCTGGTACACGGATGGCCCCTGGTTGAATTGGTGTCGAGGTTGAGGGCAACGATTATCCCCCGCATCTCTCTGGAATAAAAGGAAAAACCCGGGTTGCGGCAGGGGGTGCCGTCCCTTACGATGCGCGGGCCGTGAGCCCGCTTCCCCTTTCGCTCGTCTCCGGCGCCGTCGCGGCGCTCGTCGCCCTGCCCGCGCGCGCGGACTGGCGGCTCATCAACCTGCCGCGGGGCGTGAGCGAGCTGTCGCGCGGCATCCACGACATCCACATGATCATGTTCTGGATCTGCCTCGTCATCGCGTTCTTCACGTTCGGCGCGATGATCCTGGCGATGGTCCGGTTCCGGAAGTCGAAGGGCGCGGTCGCCGACCAGAAGTTCCTGCACAACGCGCGCCTCGAGGCCGCCTGGACGATCGTTCCCGTGCTGATCCTGATCGGCATGGCGATTCCGTCGGTCGACAAGCTCGTCCGCATCGAGGACACCTCCGGCTCCGAGCTCACCATCAAGGTGACGGGCCACCAGTGGTACTGGCGCTACGATTACCTCGACAGCGGCGTGTCCTTCTACAGCCGCATCGCGCGCGACAGCGACGCGGCGCGGCAGCGCGGTTCCGGCATCGACCCGGAATCGGTCGCGAACTACCTGCTCGAGGTGGACAAGCCGCTCGTCATCCCGACGGGCGTCAAGATCCGGCTGCTGCTGACGGCCAATGACGTGATCCATGCCTGGTGGGTGCCGGATTTCGGCATGAAGCGGGATGCGATCCCGGGATTCATCAACGAGATGTGGATATCGGTCGACGCGGACAAGCCCGGCACGTATCGCGGCCAGTGCGCGGAGCTTTGCGGCGCGGATCACGGCTTCATGCCGATCGTGGTCGTCGCGAAGCCGAGGGCCGAGTTCGACGCCTGGCTGGGGCAGCAACGGGAGGCGGCAGCGGGCGCGGCGCTCGCCGCCACGGAGTAACCGGGATGGCACACGGAATCGCGGCGGCGGGCCACGAAGACCACGCGCACGGACCGCCCAGCGGAATCGTGCGCTGGCTGACGACGACGAATCACAAGGACATCGGGACGATGTACCTGGTGTTCTCGCTCCTGATGTTCCTGGTCGGCGGCGCGTTCGCGTTCGTGATCCGCAGCGAATTGTTCCAGCCCGGCCTGCAGCTCGTCGATCCGGCCTTCTTCAACCAGATGACGACCATGCACGCCCTCGTGATGGTCTTCGGCGCGGTGATGCCGGCGACGGTCGGTCTCGCGAACTGGATGATCCCGATGCAGATCGGCGCCGCGGACATGGCGCTGCCGCGCATGAACCTGTTCAGCTTCTGGCTGCTCGCCTTCGCCTTCCTGCTGCTGCTGTCGACCTTCCTGATGCCGGGCGGCGCGCCCGCCTCGGGATGGACGCTCTATCCGCCGCTCGTGCTGCAGACCGGCGACGCGTTCCCGCTCGCGATATTCGCGATCCACCTGATGGGCGCCTCATCCATCATGGGCGCGATCAACGTGATCGTGACCATCGTGAACATGCGGGCGCCGGGCATGACACTGCTCAAGATGCCCCTGTTCTCCTGGTCGTGGCTGATCACGGCCTACCTGCTGATTGCCGTCATGCCGGTGTTCGCCGGCGCGGTCACGATGCTGCTGACGGACTACTATTTCGCCACCAGCTTCTTCAATGCGGCAGGCGGCGGCGACCCGGTGCTGTTCCAGCACGTGTTCTGGTTCTTCGGGCATCCCGAGGTCTACATCATGATCCTGCCGGCGTTCGGGATCGTGTCCGAGATCATCCCGACCTTCTCGCGCAAGCCGATCTTCGGCTACGAGGCGATGGTGTACGCGATCGCCTCGATCGCGTTCCTCTCTTTCATCGTCTGGGCGCACCACATGTTCACGGTTGGCATGCCGCTCGCCGGACAGCTCTTCTTCACGCTGTCCACGATGCTGATCGCCGTGCCGACGGGCGTGAAGATCTTCAACTGGACCGCGACGATGTGGCGCGGCTCGATCACCTTCGAGCCGCCGATGCTGTTCGCGCTCGCCTTCCTGTTCCTGTTCACGATCGGCGGCTTCTCGGGACTGATGCTCGCGATCGTGCCGGCGGACTTCCAGTACCACGACACGTATTTCGTCGTCGCGCATTTCCACTACGTGCTGGTGCCGGGCTCGGTCTTCGCGCTCATGGCGGCGGTCTACTACTGGCTGCCGAAGTGGACCGGCCACATGTACGACATGAGGCTCGCGAAATGGCATTTCTGGCTGTCCGCGATCTTCGTCAACGTGCTCTTCTTCCCGCAGCACTTCCTGGGCCTCGCCGGCATGCCGCGCCGGATTCCCGATTACGCCGCGCAGTTCGCCGACTGGAACATGGTCTCCTCGATCGGGGCCTTCGGCTTCGGCCTGTCGCAGTTCCTGTTCGTCTGGCTGATCGTGAAGTGCGTGCGCGGCGGTGAACGCGCCACGGCCGGCGTCTGGGACTGGCCGCACGGCCTCGAGTGGACCGTGCCCTCGCCCGCGCCGTATCACACCTTCGAGAAGGCGCCGGAGGTCCATTGAGGACGCCTTCGCGTAACCTCCGCTTCGCGCTGTTGCTCGGCGCGGTGGCGGTTGCCGTCTACCTCGCCTACGTGGTGCTGCGGCTGATGGAGCGCGGCGCATGAACCTGCCTGCGACCGGCCGGCGCAACCGCAGCCTCGCCGCGAGGCTCGTGCTGATGGCGGCAGGCAGCTTTGCATTCGGCTTCGCGCTGGTGCCGCTCTACGACGTCTTCTGCGAGATCACGGGAATCGGCTCGCGCGAGCAGCTCACGCGCGCAGGCACGGCGGACGGCCAGTCGCCGGTCGCGGACCGCACGGTCGTGGTCGAGTTCACCGCCTCGGTGCCCGGCGGCGGCTGGGAGTTCGAGCCGGTGTCGGTGAGCATGGAAGTGCAGCCCGGACGGCTGTACGAGACGCATTACCGCGCGAGGAACCTCTCGGGCCAGGCGATGACGGGGCAGGCGGTCCCGAGCGTCGCGCCGGCGCGCGCCGCCCGGTATTTCGTCAAGACCGAGTGCTTCTGCTTCACGCCGCAGCATTTCGCGCGCGACGAGGAGCGCGAGATGGCGGTGCGATTCGTGGTCGATCGCGAACTGCCCCCGGGGATCGACCGCCTGACCCTTTCCTATGCCTTCTTCGACCTGAAAGGCTGAGCGCATGGCACACGCCGACCACGCCCACGACTCCAGTCAGTACTATTTCCCGCACGGCAGCCGGCTGCCGTTCTTCGGCTCGATCTCGCTCTTCGTGATGATGGCGGGCGCCGCGGCGACGCTGAACGGCACGGGCATCGGGCCCTGGGTGCTGGGATCCGGCCTCGCGCTCCTCTTCACACTCTTCTTCCTCTGGTTCGGCGAGGTCATCCGCGAGAACCAGGCCGGGGCCTACAACGAACAGGTGGGCCGCTCGTTCCGCATGGGGATGATGTGGTTCATCTTCTCGGAAGTGATGTTCTTCGCCGCGTTCTTCGGCGCCCTGTTCTATGCGCGGCAGCTCTCCGTGCCGTGGCTCGGCGGCGAAGGCGCCAAGGCGGTCACGAGCATCCTGTGGCCGGACTTCGAGGCGACCTGGCCGACCAACGGGCCGGGCGCGCTCGGACCGCGCGACGACGGCAGCTTCGAGATCATCCCGGCCTACGGCCTGCCGGCGCTCAACACGGCGCTGCTGCTGACTTCCGGCCTGACGCTCACGATCGCCCACCACGCGATGAAGAGCGGCCACCGCGGAATCCTGAAGCTTTTCCTGGCCGTGACCTTCCTGCTCGGCTTCATCTTCCTCGGCGTGCAGGTCCAGGAGTACGGCCACGCCTATCACGAGCTCGGGCTCACGCTCGGCACCGGCATCTACGGCTCGACGTTCTTCATGCTGACGGGCTTCCACGGCCTGCACGTGCTGGTGGGCGCGATCATGCTCGTGGTGATCTGGCTGCGCTGCATGCGCGGCCACTTCACGCCGCGCCAGCACTTCGGGTTCGAGGCCGTCGCCTGGTACTGGCACTTCGTGGACGTCGTCTGGCTGGGACTCTTCATCTTCGTCTACTGGCTGTAAGGCCCTGCCTTGGCAGGCAAGCGCTTCATCGCGATCGCCGGCAACATCGGTGCCGGAAAGACCGAGCTGACCCGCTTCCTCTGCCGGCGCTACGACATCAAGCCCTTTTTCGAGCCGAACGAGCAGAATCCCTACCTCGCCGATTTCTATCGCGACATGAAGACCTGGGCCTACCGCTCCCAGGTCTTCTTCCTCGCCCACAAGTTCCGGCTCCAGCTCGAGTTGCAGGACGAGGCCGGAACGGTCGTGCAGGACCGCACGATCTACGAGGATGCCGAGATCTTCGCGAAGAACCTGTACCGCCAGCGCTTCATCGACGCGCGCGACTTCAAGACCTACTCGCAGCTCTACCGCTCGATCAGCCGGACGCTCCGGCCGCCCGACCTCATGATCCAGCTGTCCTGCCCGGTCCGGACGCTTCGTCGCCGCATCCGCCTGCGCGGGCGCGCCATGGAACAGGAGATCCCGGTCGCCTACCTCCGTCGCCTGAACCGCCTCTATGAGGACTGGTTCAAGCGTTATGACCTGTCGCCGGTGCTGAGGCTCGAAACCGACCGGCTCGACTGGCTGACTGACCTCGTTGACCGGGTCGACCTCTTCCGGCGGATCGAGCGCTACCTCGACTGAGGCCCCGGACAAGCCGCCACGTCGCCGTTCCGCGACGTCGCGGGGGTGCCGCCATTGCCCTGTCCGGGGCATGAATTTTCGGGACAGCCTGCATGTCCAATGGCATATTGCGGGGATAAAATGTTCGACCCGACCCAGACACAGCCCCTGTCCTGGCGCATGCACAATGGCCAGCCCAAGCCGTGGGAGGAACCCACCGTGGAACCCACGATCCGCCCGACACGGAGTTCCGAATCGGCGCCGCCCGAGCGGCTTGCCGACCGCGGGTACCGCCTGCGCGCGCGCCTCGGAAGCGGAAGGCTCGGGGCCGTCTACGAGGCGCAGGACGACCTGAGCCGGAGCTCGGGCAGCCAGCATTTCGTCGCGATCCAGCTCATCGACGGCAAGATCGCGTCGAGGCCGGGCTTCGCCGCCGACTTCGAGCGCGGCGCCCGGGAGCTGCAGTCCATCGCCCACCCGAACATCCTCAAGCTGCTCGAGTACGGTCGCGACCACGATCGCTTCTACCTCGTCAATGAGCTGCTCGAGAGCGCCTCGCTGCGCTTCGTACTGAGCGACGTGCCGGAGCTTCCGCTCGAGGAGGCCTCGGCCGTGATGCGCGGCGTCGGTGACGCCCTCCAGCACCTGCACGCCAAGTCGATCGTCCATGGCAACGTGCGGCCCGAGAACGTGCTCGTCACCTTCGGCTACGAGATCAAGCTGCTCGACCTCGTGCCGAGCGGCTGGCTCGACAATCCCGCGGACGCGCTCGGCGTGCCCGCGCGGCAGCCCGACAAGCGCGATGACGTCTTCGGGCTCGCCTGCCTCGCCTACGAAATGCTCGCCGGACGGCATCCCTTCAACGGCAACACGGCCCAGGAAGCGCACCGCGCCGGCCTCGAAGCCGCGACCATCCCGAGGCTCTCCGCGCGCCAATGGCGTGCGCTCTCCAATGGCCTCGCCCTGCATCGCGACGATCGCACCCCGAATGTTGCGCAGTTCCTGGACGAGTTCGGCGTGGCGGGAATCGAGCGCCTGCGCTCGATCGTCTCGGCCGCCGAGGACGAGCGGCCTGAGCCCCTGCCTGCGAAGCGGCTGCCGCAGCAGCCGCTGCTCGCCGAACGCCCGCCGCCGGTCCAGCCGCGACGTTCCGGCGTCGGCGGCGCGCTGCTCTTCCTCGCCGTGATCGGCGTGGCGGCGCTCGCCTTCGTCTACCAGGATCGCCTGCGCGAGCAGGCGGCGATCGCGTTCGCCGCGATCGATGCCCGACTTGAAGGGAATGCCAAGCCCGATGCGGCCGCGCCGGCGACGGCGGGCCAGGCCCCGACGACCGATGTGGTAGCGGCCGATGCCAGCCTGTCGCGGGTTGAAACGGTCACCGACCCGCCGCCCGCCCTCGTGCTCGCCCCGGGCGCAACGGCGCCGGTGACGGAAACAAGTGTGGGCGAAACCGGCGCAGGTCCCGCGCCGACAGCCGAGACCCCGAGAACGGTCGTACCCGCCTCGATGGACGCCCGCGCGTCCACGCTCGCGACGGGCACCGGATCATCCGTGCCTGCGGCGGCGGCCGCTGCGCCGGCGCCGCGCACGGACTCGCCGGCCGCCGCACCGGGTGTCGCCCGGTTCAGTTTCCTCCAGCCTGTCGCAACGGTTCGCGAGGACGAAGTCGCCGCCCGTATCGTCATCCGCCGCACGGGAGATACGCGTGGTGCCGCTGCGATCGCGTGGTGGACCGGCAATGGCACGGCCATGGCCGACGACGATTACGCCGACCTCGGGGCTCGCGTCGAGCGCTTCGAGCCGGGCGAGCAGAGCCGGACGGTCTACGTGCCGCTCACGAATGACAGGGCGGCGGAATCGACCAAGAGCTTCAACGTCTATCTTGGCCGTGGCGATTCCGCGGAAAGCGGTGCGCCGCTCTCCGGTATGCGGGTCGACATCGTCGACGACGACTGATCGCCGGCGCCGCCCGCCCCGCGGGTGGCCTACTTCGACTCCAGGCTGATGGCCGGCTTCTTGTTGCCGCGGTGACAGGTCGTGCAGTTGACTACCGGCGGGTCACTCTCGATGCCTTCGATCGCCTTCAGTTTCTCGTTGATCTCACGCGTCATGAGGATCATCTCCCGCGAAACGGCTTTCTGCTTGCGCGCATCGGCCGCCCAGTCCTTGACGTCATGACAATGGGAACACTCGACGCCGAGCGAGCGTGAGAAGCCCATCTCCATCACCGCGAGCAGCTGCTCCGCCGGCCGGCCCTTGAAGAGCTGGATGTCCTTGAAGACCGCCTCGGCCGGTTCCTGCTCGCGGCCGGCGATCTGTCGGCGCAGCTCAGCGAGCAATTCGTCCTTCGTGGCTTCCGGTTCCGCGGCACCCGCGACGCAAGCCGCGGCAGCCAACGCGGCAGCAAGCGCCGCATCCCGCAATCGAAGGGTCATGGATCAACCCCGGGGCGCAGCCGCGGCGGCAGCCGCCTTCGTGCCCTTGCCCGACGCCACCTTGACCGCCTGGCCGGGGCGCAGCCGTTCCCCGCCGCGGACGACGACGTGATCGCCCGCCTTGAGCCGGCCCGTGACCTCGACGCGCTCGGAGTCCCCGTTGCCGACGCGCACGGCAATACGCTCGGCAAGATCGTCCTTGCCGACGCGGAAGACGTGGGCGCCATCCGCGCGCACGATCACCGCATCGCGCGGCACCATGAGGCCAGCCGTCTGGGTCGCGGCCGGCAGGTCGACGCGGACCGCCGATCCGATGGGCCACCCGGTGCCGCTCATCGCGATACGCACCTCGATCATCCGCGAACGCTCGTCGCCCACGGGCACGATCGCGCGGATCTTGCTTTCCAGCTCGCGCGAATCCCCGCGCACCTTCACGGCCTGCCCCGCCGCAAGGTGGCCGGCCTCGGCGACCGGGGTGCGCGCGACGACTTCCACGTTTTCGGTGTCGGTCAGCCGGAGCACTTCGGCCCCTGCGGCGACGTATTCGCCGAGTTGGCGGATGCGCTCGGCCACGTATCCGGGGAACGGCGCCCGTATCACGGCGCGCGAGATCATGTGCCGGGTGCTCTCGCGGGTCGCCCGCGCCTGCTCGAGCTCGTGTCGCGCCATCGCGAGCCGCGCCGCGGCCTCTTCGATCTGGCTCTTCGAGGCGATGCCTTCCGGCAGCGCATTGAGGCGCGCGAGCTGTGTCTCGAGCAATTCGGAATTCGCCGCGAGGCGCGAGATCTGCGCGTCATTCTCGCGAAGCTGCAACTCGAGCGAGCGGGCGTCGACGCGGGCGAGCGGCGCGCCTTTTGCGACTTTCGCGCCCGGCTCCGCGACCCAGTCGAGCCGCCCGGTCACTTCCGCCGCAAGGCGGGCGTCGTTCCGGCTCACGACCGTTCCGGTTGCGGCCACGGTCGCGGCAATCGTGCCTTTCGTCACCGGGGCAACCGTGACCGGCGCGGGCGGCGCGGCCTCGTCCTGCGCCCGGGCCGCGCCGGCCGCCAGGGAGGAAGCGGCCAGCGCGGCCAGCACCACGCACCATGCAATGGAACGCGTCTTAGAAATCATGCGGCACCTTCCTGGAGCTGATGCCCTGCCGCCACGCCCTCCGGGGCGGTCTCGCCGAGGCGCAGGAGCGCCGGCAGCAGCACGAGCATGAATACGGTGTTCACCAGCATGCCGCCCGCAATGACCGTCGCGAGGCCGCGGTAAAGGGCGGCGCCGGGGCCGGGCACGAGGATCATGGGCAGCAATCCCGCGAGCTGGCCGATCGAGGTCGCAAAGATCGGCCGGGTGCGCTGCTCGAGCGCCTGGCGCACGGCGTCGCGGCGGCTGAGCCCGGCGCGCTCCGCGGAGCGCGTGCTGTCGACGAGCAGGATCGCGTTGTTGACGGCGGCGCCCAGCAGGATGATGAAGCCGACCATCGTCAGCATGTCGAGCGTCTGCGGGGTAAACAGGTTCAGGAACCGGATGCCGAGCACGCCGCCGAGGCTCGCGAGCGGAACGGTCAGCATGACGAGCGCGCTGTCGCGGATCGAGCGGAAGAGCGCAGCCATCACCAGGAACAGGACGAGCAGCGCGAGGCTGATGTTGACCCGCATGTCGGCGAGCGCGGTCTCGAGACTTCCCGCATCACCGGCGTAGCGGATGCCGCCGTCGGGCGGCAGCAGCGGGCGGATCGCGGGATCGACGTCCGTCTCGAGCATCCGCATCGCCTGTTGCAGCGATATGCCCGGCGGCGCGATGACGTTGATCCCGATAGTGCGCCGGCCGTCGACGCGACGGAGGCCGGTGGATGCGACCGTCGGCTCGATGGACACCAGTTCGCCAAGCGGCACGACACCGCCAGTCGGCGTAGCGACCGGCACCGCCGCGAGCGCATCCGGGCTGTCCCAGCCGCTTGCGCGCAGGATCATGTCGAGGCGGCGCTCGCCGTCGAAGTGCTCGCCGACCCAGATGCCGTCGCCGAGCGCGCGCACGACCGTCGCGACATTCGCGCGGTTCCAGCCGGACTCGCTGATACGCCGGTCGTCGGGTACGAGCCGCAGCTCCGGCTCGGACAGCTCGAGGTCCTGGAACGAGCGCACCTGCGCGCCCGGCATCTTCTCGGTGATGACGTCCTGCGCCGCGCGCGCGGTCGCGAGCAGCGCGTCGAAGTCGGATGACTGCAGCCTGACCTCGATGTTGCGCCCGTCGCCGAAGCCGCCGAAGAGGTTGCCCTGCTGCGCGAAGACCTCCAGGTCCGGGAACCCGGTCGTGATCTCCTCGTTGATGACGCGGCCGAGCTCGTCGATCTTCGACGGGTCGAGTGGCCTTGCGCCGATCGAGCCGCCGCCGTTCGGCCAGATCAGGATGTAGTAGTTCTTGAGCCGTGGCTCCTTCTCGCCCGCCATGTAGGGCGCAAGGCGCGCCACCATCGGCTGCACGACTTCCTCCTCGATGGCGTCCACGTTCATGCCGGGCGGGAACTGGAAGAAGCCGTCGATCGCGTCACGCTTGACCGGCGGCAGGTAGTCGATCGGCGGCAGCAGCGCCCAGGTCAGGACGGCCGGCGCCACGAGGCAGAGTGCGATCGTGATCTTGCGCTGGCGAGGGCTGTCCGTGAGCGCGGCCATCCGCTCGCCGAGGCGCCGCGGCCATTCCGCCGCCTTCTGCGTCGCGGCGTTCGGCTGAAGCCAGCGCGCCGCGGCGACCGGCAGGATCGTCATCGCCATCACGAGCGACACCGCGATCGCCACCGAGATCGTGAGCGCAAGGTCCGCGAAGAGCTGCCCCTCGACGTTGTTCATGAATATCACGGGCAGGAACACGATGATCGTCGTCAGCGTGGAGGCGAGCAGCGCCGGCCACACGCGCGTCGCGCCTTCGAGCGCCGCCTCGTACGGGGACAGGCCGCGCTCGCGCCGCGCGAGGATGCTCTCCAGCACGATGGTCGCGGCGTCGAGCGTCATGCCGACGGCAAACGCGATGCCTGCGATCGAGATCACGTTCAGCGAGTGCCCGGTCACCATCATCACGAGCACGGTCGCGAGCACGCTCACCGGGATCGCGATGCCGACGAGGAGCGTCGAGCGGAATTGCCGCAGGAAGAGCCAGAGCACTCCGATCGCGAGGATCACGCCCGCCACCAGGTTGCCGCCGACGAGTCCCAGCGCCTGGTTGATGAACACGGAGGGATCAAAGGACTGCTCGATTGCGAGCCCCATCTCGGCGAGCGGGCCTTCGCGCAGCTCGCCGATCTCGGCCTTGACCGCGTTCAGCGTCGCGAGCACGTCGGCGCCCGATTCCTTCAGGATCTGGATCCCGATCGCCGGGTTGTTGTTCTGCACCGCGAGCGTATTGCGGTCGCCGCGCTCGACCGAGATCGTCGCGACGTCGGCGAGCCTTACCGGACGGCCCTCGCGCCAGTCGAGCACGAGTTCGCCGAGGTCGTCGGGCCGGTAGCGGCCCGCGAAGCGCAGGGTGTACTGGCGCCGCCCCAGTTCGGCGAAGCCGCCGGACACGTCGTCCGCGCTGCCGGCGACGCTCACGATGGACGGAATCGGGATGCCGAGCTCCGCCGCGCGGTACGGATCGAAGGCGATCCGCAGCTCGTCCGGCGCGCCGGCATTGACATTGATCGTGCCGACGCCGGGGATGGACTCGACGCGCGAGCGCATCAGGTCCTCGACCTCGCGGCGATAATTCTCGACCGGCCCGGGCGTGCCGGGCTTCAGTTGCACGAAGAACCAGGAGAGTGTCTCGTTCGGGCCGCCGCCGCCGTTCTCGCCGAGCGAGATGCGGGGCGCGTCCGCGTCGCGCGGAAGCGGCGGGAGCTGATTCATGCGCGCGATCACGTCGATGAGGGTGCGGCCCATGTCGGTGCCGATCGCGAACTCGAGGTTGATGAAGGCGCCGCCCGCGTTTGCGAAGGACTGGATTTCCTGCAGGCCCGCGAGTCCGCGCAGCGCCTGTTCCTGGGGCTCGATCAGCTCGGACTCGACCTCGGTGGGCGCTGCGGCACGCCAGCCGGTGAAGATCGTGATCACCGGCTCTTCGATGTCCGGGAAGAGCTGCACGGGCAGCTTGATGAGCGCCACCAGGCCGAGGACGATGATGAGCCCGACGCCGACGGCGACCGCGATCGGGCTCTTCAGCGATTTTTCGGTCAGGTTCACGAAGGGCTCCCTCTACGGGAATGGATGCGGCGCCGGCGCAAAGGGTTGCAACACCCTTGCAAGTCCTATTCTAGGAACCGGACATTGCCGCCGGCTTACACCGGGCAACGCCCCGGCGTGACCGCCGCCCGGTTCGTCGCAGAGCTGAAGGGGACGCTCACCTTCAATAGGAGTAGCACGCACCCTTGAAGGTGAGCGTCCCCTTCGGCTTCCCTTCAGGCCGGTAGAATCCCCGAGTGAACGACGGCCTGTCACCCGCGAAATACCGTGCCGTGCGGCTCGTGGCACCCGGGCGGCCGTTGGTAGACGAAATTCTCACCGCTCCGGATCCGGGGCCCGGCGAGATCGTCGTGCGCGTCAAGGCCGCCGGCATCTGCCATTCGGACGCGCATTACCGCTCGGGCATTTCCTCGACACGCCAGCCCTGCACGCTCGGCCACGAAGTGGCGGGAGTCGTCGCGCGCATCGGCGCGGGAACGAGCCGGCTCCGGGTGGGCGATCGCGTCTGCCTCCACTACCTCGTCACCTGCGGCGACTGCGGGTACTGCCGCGCGGGCGCGGAACAGTTCTGCGCCACGGGCGAGATGATCGGCAAGCACCGCGACGGCGGTTATGCGGAACTGATTCGCGTGCCCGAGAGGAACGCCCTGCTGCTCCCGGCTTCCATTCCGTTCGAGCAGGGCGCAATCCTGATGTGTTCCTCGGCGACCGCCCTGCACGCCCTGCGCAAGGCGCGGGTTGGTGATGGCGACCGCGTTGCCGTGTTCGGCATCGGCGGGCTCGGAGTTTCGGCGATCCAGCTCGCGAGGATTTCCGGGGCGGAGGAAGTGTTTGCGGTGGACGTCAATTCCGCCAAGCTCGCCCTCGCCGCGCGGCTCGGCGCGGTGCCGGTCGATGCGGGCGCCGCGGATCCCGTAGAGGAAATCCGGCGATTGACCGGCGGCCGCGGTGTCGACGTCGCGCTCGAGCTCATCGGCATTCCCCGGACGATGGAGCAGGCCATCGAAGTCCTGGCGCCCCTGGGGCGCGCGGCGCTCGCCGGGCTGACGGATCGGGCCATCACCGTCTCGCCGTATCGCGACATCCTGAACAAGGAGGCCGAGATCATCGGCGTCTCCGATCACCTGGCGACGGAGCTCCGGGAGCTGCTGGACCTGGTCGTCAGCGGCCGGCTGGACCTCAGCGGCGTGGTCAGCCGCGTCGTGCCGCTCAAGGCCGCGGCGATCAATGAGGTACTCGACCGGCTCGAGGCATTCGGGAACGACGTCCGCGCGGTCGTCCAGCCCTGAGATGCGGGGAAATCAGCCGCCGATGCCGTGTGGCTCGATCCAGCCCAGCTTCCAGGCCGCCCACAACAGGATGAACAGGAAGACCGACAGGCCGATGCGTACGGTGAGCGCGCGCACCATGCGTCGCGTTTCACCCTTGTAGTCGTGAACAAGGTGCAGCATGGCCGACACCATGCTGAGGACGATCGCGAAGAAAATGGCGAGTACCAGCCACTTGACGCCAGACATGGGTCGGCCCCGGTTGTGCGGATGCGCGAGTATAGCCCGGTGCTGAACCCGGGCCGATCGCGATTCGCTCCCCGCCCGTGGCCGACCATCATGGCGGCCGCGGCCATCGTCGCATTCACCGGTCTCGGACTCTGGCAACTCGACCGCGCCGCACAGAAGCGCGCGCTGGCACGTGATTTCGCGCGCACCGAGCCTGCGATCGACTGGCAGCAGCTTCCCGCCACGACGTCGAGATACCAGCGCGTGTCGGTGCGCGGCCACTACGACCCGGAGCACCAGTTCCTGCTCGACAACATGAGCCATGCGGGCGTCGCGGGCGTCGAGGTCCTGACGCCGTTCCTGCTCGACGATGGCCGCGCGGTACTCGTCAATCGCGGATGGCAGCCGTTTGGCGCCACGAGAAAGCAATTGCCCGCGGTATCCGTGCGCCGGCGAGCCGCGCCGGATTGCGGGACGACTCGATGTGCTGCCGCGGCCGGGCATCCGGCTCGCGGCACCACCGGCGAGCGGCTGGCCGCGCCTCGTGCAGTTTCCGCGCCCCGAGGAATTGTCGGCGGCGCTCGGTCGCCCGCTGGATGCGCGCGTGATCCTGCTCGACCCCGCGGAACCGGATGGCTTCGTCCGCGAGTGGTCGGTGCGGGGCACGGCCCCGGACCGTCATCTCGGTTATGCAGTCCAGTGGCTCGCGTTCGCGGCGGTTGCCGGCGCGCTCTGGTTCTCCGTGAGCCTGAGAAAGCCCGGGGCCCCATGATGAAAACCCGGCACGATCCGCAACGTTCCGGACGGCGGCAATTGCTGCTCGTGGCTTCGCTCTTCCTCGTTCCGCTCGCGGCCGCGATCGCCCTCTACTATTCGTCCGCCTGGCGTCCCGCGGTCAACACGCATGGCACGTTGATCGATCCGCCACGGCTGCTGCCGCCGGCCGCGTTCGACTTGCCCGATGGCGGCCGGACGACCACGGACGCGCTGCGCGGCCGCTGGTCATTGCTCCATGTCGCGCGCGATGGCTGCGGAGAGCGCGCCGGTGCAGTACTCGACGAGCTCGCCCGCGTGCGGCTTGCGCTCGACAAGGATGCCGCGCGGGTCCGGCGCGTCCTGGTGCACGACGGGAGTTGCAGCGCCGCCGGCTTTCCGGTTGGCGAGCCGGACCTCCTCCTGCTCGGCGCCACCGGCGCCGATGGCTCCTCGTTTCGGTCGCTGTTTCCACCCGCCGCGGACGGCAAGCCGGGCATTTATATAGTGGACCCGCATGGAAACCTGCTGATGAGTTACCCTGCGACCGGCCCGGCGAACGGGCTGCTCAAGGATCTCGAGCGTCTGTTGCGCCTGTCGAGCATCGGATAGGGAGCGCGGAATGCCCGAGACGCGGACCTTGGCATGGTTTCGACGGGCGGCATTCGCCGCCACCCTCCTCTGCGCCATCGTGGTCGTCGTCGGCGCCTGGGTGCGCCTCACGAATGCGGGGCTCGGCTGTCCGGACTGGCCGGGTTGCTATGGCCACGCCCATCCGTCCCAGCTCATCGACCGCGTAGCGGAGATCAATGCGGCCAATCCCGACCGGCCCTTCGACTACCAGAAGGCGATCAACGAGATGGTGCACCGCTACATCGTCGGCGCACTCGGCCTGCTCGTACTTGGCCTTGCGGCCTTGTCATTCTGGAACCGCCGCGACCCGGCGCAGCCGCGGATCCTCCCCTGGCTGGTCGTTGCCCTGCTCGTGGTCCAGGCCTTGCTCGGCATGTGGACGGTGACCCTGCTGCTGAAACCGCTGATCGTGACCCTGCACCTCCTCGGCGGGCTCGCGACGCTCGCGCTGCTCTGGTGGCTCGCACTGCCGCCGGCGCGCCGCGAATTGAAAGCCGCCGAGCGCCCGGTACGGCGTCTCGTCATCGCAGGCGTCGCCGTCCTTGCCGCGCAGATTGCCTTGGGCGGATGGACGAGCACGAATTACGCGGCGGCTGCCTGCCCGGATTTTCCCACTTGCCAGGGCTCATTCTGGCCGCCTATGGACATCCGGAACGCATTCATCCTCTGGCGAGGACTCGGAATCGACTACGAGGGCGGCGTGCTCGACGCCCCGGCGCGCGTCGCCATTCATTACATGCATCGCATCGGGGCCTATGTCACCACCCTCACGCTTGCGCTCGTCGTGTTCGGTACCTTGAGGCGCGCCCAGTCGGGCGCCGCGCGCCTCGCCGCGGTGGCGGTCGCGGTTGCTCTCGTCATTCAATTGCTGGTCGGGATGAACCTGATCTGGAAGGGCTGGCCGTTATCGCTCGGCACGGCCCACAACGCGGGCGCGGCCCTGCTCGTGCTGGCGACTGTTGCGCTGCTGCGCTACCTGAGCCCGCGCTCCGAGGTCGGGCGTTTCAGGCCGTCGCTGCGCTGAGGTCAGAGGTACTGGACGAGAACCGGAAGTCCGGCGACGACCAGGGCCAAGCACACCGAAAGCACCGACCGATTGAAGAGGAACATGCGCGTTCTCCAGTGAAGTTCGGGAGAGAAAGTACGCGCCTGCATTGTTCTGATAAACCACTCAATATTGACTTTATTGTTCAATATAACTATCTAATAGCCGGATGGAAGACTTCCAGGCCATGCGGGCCTTCAGCCGGGTCGCCGAGCTCGGCTCCTTCACCCGTGCGGCCGAGGAGCTCAGCCTTTCGCGCGCGATGGTGAGCACGCATGTGCGCCGGCTCGAGCGCCGGTTCGGGTTACGGCTGCTCAATCGCACGACGCGCAAGGTGGCAGTGACCCCGGCGGGCGCCGACTACCTCGGACATTGCCGCCGCGTGTTCGCCGAGCTCGCCGCCGCGGAGGAGACATTGCGCCGCAGCAAGGAGCAGCCGACGGGGCGGCTCTCCGTGGACGTGCCGGGCTCGTTCGGGCGCCACATCCTGCTGCCGGCGCTGCCCGAATTCCTGGCCCGCTATCCGGGCATCGACCTCGACCTGCGATTCAACGAACGCGTGGTCGACCTCGTGCGCGAGGGCGTGGACCTCGCGGTGCGCGCCGGGACGGTGACGGACGCCGATGTCGTGGCGCACCGGATTTCCGGCTCCCGCTGGATCAACTGCGCCTCTCCTCTCTACCTCGAACGCCACGGGCGGCCGCAGTCGATCGCGGACCTGGCCGACCACGTGCTGATCGGCTCGATTCCGTCGGGCGGCACGCATCCGCGACCCTGGCTGTTCGCCGATGATGCCGCGCCTCCTTTCGGGCTGAAGTTCCGGATGACGGTCAACGAGGCGGAAGCGGTCATGCTGGCCGCCGCTCGCGGGGTCGGCATCACGCAGACCATGGACCTGCTCGCGGCGCGTGAACTCGTGGATGGGAACCTGGTGATCGTCCTGCCGGAGCACACGCGGCTCGGGCCGCCGCTTTCCATCGTCCACACGCCTGCCGCGCAACGCCTCGCTCGAGTCAGGGTCTTCTCCGATTTCCTGCGTGGCCTCTGCGAATACGTCGTGCAGCGCGCGGCTGCCCACACGGGCCTGCGGCCGATCCCCTGATCCCCGTGCTAGCATTTCCGTCCTCATGACCGCCCGCCAGGCGCAATCCGCGACGACCGCTCCCAGGATCCGGTCCCGGGCCCGCGACTACTTCGAGCTCACCAAGCCGAAAGTCGTCTCGCTCATCATGTTCACGGCGATCGTCGGCATGTTCCTCGCGGTGCCCGGTTTCCCGCCCGCCCAGGGCCTCCTCTGGGGCACGATCGGGATCGCGCTCGCCGCCTCTTCGGCCGCCGCGATCAACCACGTGCTCGACGCCCGGATCGACGCCGAGATGAGCCGCACGCGCATGCGGCCGCTGCCGCGCGGCACCGTTTCGGAGGCCTACGCGCTCTCGTTCGCGTTCGTGCTGGGCGCGGGCTCGATGCTGATACTCGCGCTGCTCGTCAATGCTCTGACGGCGATCCTCACCTTCATCTCCATCATCGGTTACGCGATCGTCTACACGGTGTGGCTGAAGCGCGCGACGCCGCAGAACATCGTGATCGGGGGCGCCGCCGGTGCCGCGCCGCCCGTCCTCGGCTGGGCCGCGGTGACCGGCGGCGTGAATGCCGACGCGCTGCTGCTGTTCCTGATCATCTTTGCGTGGACGCCGCCGCATTTCTGGGCGCTTGCGATCGCGCGCAGGGACGAATACGCGCGGGTCGGCATCCCGATGCTGCCCGTCACGCATGGCATCCCGTACACGAAGCAGTTCATCTGGTATTACACGGTGCTGCTCTCCGTGGTGACCGTGATGCCATTCCTGACCGGCATGGCGGGGTGGTTCTACCTCGCGGCGGCACTCGTGCTCGACGGCCTGTACCTGCGGCAGGCCTGGGTGCTGAAGAAATCGGACCGACCCGACCTGCCGATGCGCGCCTTTCGCTTCTCGATCAATTACCTGGCGCTGCTGTTCGCGGCCCTCCTCCTCGACCATTACCTGCCGTGGACGCCCTTCTGAAGTAGACTTTCCACGGAGGAGACCGCCATGCGCTGGGAAGGACGCCGGCAGAGCGACAACATCGAAGACCGCCGCGGCATGCGCGTCGGACGTGGCGTGGTCGGGGGCGGCCTCGGCACGCTCGCACTCGTCCTCCTCGTCATGTTCCTCGGCGGCGATCCCGACGGCCGTGCTCCAGGGTGTCGGCGAGGGGCCGGTGCAGACGACCAACGAGCCCTACGTCGAATCGCCGAACGAGGCGGAATGGCGCAGCGGACGCTGCCGCCGGGCTCGCTTTTGCCGAGGACACCTGGGGCGCCGAGTTCAAGGCGCTCGGCGGCGAGTACCGCAAGCCGAGGCTCGTCCTCTTCAACGCCGGCGTCGAGACCGGCTGCGGCACTCGCGCCCTCTGCCGTCGGTCCGTTCTACTGCCCGCCGGACGAGAGGCGTCTACATCGACCTCGACGTTCTTCGACGAGCTCGCCACCAAGTTCGGCGCCGAGGGCGATGTCCGCGCAGTCCTACGTCGTCGCACACGAGATCGGCCATCACGTGCAGAACCAGCTGGGTGTTTCCATCCAGGTTCACGAGTTGCAGCAGCGCGTCGACGAGATCGAGTCGAACCAGCTCTCCGTGCGGCTGGAGCTGCAGGCGGACTGCTACGCGGGTCTCTGGATGAAGCGCGCCGACGAGGACGCCGGCATCGTCGAGGCGGGCGACCTCGGCGAGGCGTTGACTGCCGCGAACGCGGTGGGTGACGACCGCTGCAAGCGCAGCGCCGGCCGCGCGGTCATGCCGGATTCCTTCACGCACGGCAGTTCCGAGCAGCGCCAGCGCTGGTTCCAGCAGGGATTCAAGAACGGCTCGCTCGAGGCCTGCGACACCTTCAAGGCCGCCGATCTCTGATTTCGTCGCGGCGCGATGACCATCCACGAGCATCCCGGTTCCTGATGCCTTCGCGGCGAAGGCGGTCGTCAAGGCTGCGGACTACCGGCGCGATGAGCGAAGAGGCCATCGCGCGATCCGGCGGGCTTCTGGTCGCGGATCGCCAGGCGCATCGACTGGATGCGCTTCCCGACACGCATCAAGGACGTTTCCTTCGATCCCGCCGACTTCCGCGTCCGCTGGTATGACGACGGCGAACTGAACGTTACGGTCAGCTGCCTCGACCGACAGCTCGCGGAGCGCGGCGACAAGACCGCGCTCCTGTTCGAGGGCGACGATCCCGGAGTCACGAAGCGGTCACGTATCGCGAGCTCCACGAGCAGGTCTGCCGCCTCGGCAATGCGCTCCGCCGGCTCGGCGTGAAGAAGGGCGATCGCGTCACGATCTACATGCCGATGATCCCCGAGGCGGCGGTCGCGATGCTCGCCTGCGCCCGCATCGGCGCGATCCACTCGGTGGTCTTCGGCGGCTTCTCGCCCGACTCGCTGGCCGGGCGCATCCAGGACTGCGGATCGACGCTCGTGATCACGGCCGACGAGGGCGTGCGCGGCGGCAAGCGGATCCCGCTCAAGGCCAATGTCGATGCGGCCATCGAAGCGCACGGGCTGCCGGTCCGGAGCGTCGTCGTCGTGCGCCGCGCCGGCCAGGGTGGTGCGTGGGTCACGGGACGCGACCATCGCTACGAGGAAATCGTTGCCGCGGAACCAGCCGACTGCGAGCCGGAGCGGATGAACGCCGAAGACCCGCTGTTCATCCTCTATACGTCGGGATCGACCGGAAAGCCCAAGGGCGTGCTGCACACCGGCGGCGGCTACCTCGTCTACGTCAACTTCACCTTCGCCTGCGTCTTCGACTACCGCGAGGATGACGTCTACTGGTGCACCGCCGACGTCGGCTGGGTGACGGGGCACAGCTACATCGTCTACGGGCCGCTGTCGAACGGCGCGACGAGCCTCATGTTCGAGGGCGTGCCCAATTACCCGGACGCGTCGCGCTTCTGGCGCGTCGTGGACAAGCACAAGGTCACGATTTTCTACACGGCGCCGACCGCGCTCCGCGCCCTGATGCGCGAGGGCGACGCGCCGGTCCGGGCGGCCTCGCGCGCCTCGCTTCGCCTCCTCGGCACGGTGGGCGAACCGATCAACCCCGAAGCCTGGGAGTGGTACCACCGCGTCGTGGGCGACGGGCGCTGCCCGATCGTCGACACCTGGTGGCAGACGGAGACCGGCGGCATCCTGATTTCACCTCTGCCCGGCGCGACGATGCTGAAGGCGGGCTCCGCAACCCTGCCGCTGCCCGGCGTGCGACCCGCGCTCGTCGACGGCCATGGCCACATCCTCGAGGGCGCGACCGAGGGCAACCTCGTGCTGCTCGACAGCTGGCCGGGCCAGATGCGCACGGTGTACGGCGACCATCACCGCTTCATCCACACCTACTTCACGCATTTCCGCGGCAAGTACTTCACCGGCGACGGCGCGCGACGCGACGAGGACGGCTACTGGTGGATCACCGGCCGCGTGGACGACGTGATGAACGTCTCGGGCCACCGCATCGGCACGGCGGAGGTCGAGAGCGCGCTGGTCGCGCATCCGAAGGTCGCCGAAGCCGCGGTCGTCGGCTGCCCGCACGAGGTCAAGGGCCAGGGCATCTATGCCTACGTCACGCTGAAGAGCGGCGAGTCGCCGACCGAGGCGCTCCGCGCCGAGCTGACGCAATGGGTGCGCAAGGAAATCGGGCCGATCGCGACGCCCGATTTCATCCAGTGGGCGCCCGGACTGCCGAAGACGCGCTCCGGCAAGATCATGCGCAGGATCCTCCGCAAGATCGCGGCGGATGAGCATGAGCAGCTGGGCGACATCTCGACCCTCGCGGATCCCGCGGTCGTCACCGACCTGGTCGCCAATCGCCGCCAGCCCGGCCCGTGAAGCGGCTCGTCGCCGCCTGCCTGGTCTCGACAATCGCGTCCGCTGCGCCGGCTGCCGAGCGCCTGACGATCGCGACCTGGAACCTCGAATGGATGATGCTGCCCGCGACTTTCGATGCCCTCGCTGCCGCGTGCACCGGCCGCGACCATCGCGCCCGCGGCGAGGAGCGCTCCATTCCCTGCGACCTCGTACCGAAGGCGCGCTGGGGCGAGGACGACATCCGGAGGATTCGCGCATTTGCAAAGACGCTTCCGGCCGACGTGATCGCCCTGCAGGAGATCGACGGGGAGGAAGCGGCGGAAGCGATCTTCCCGGACCGGAAGTTCTGCTTCACGAAGCGCCGCCACGTCCAGAACGTGGGATTCGCGATCCGGCGTGGAATCCGGTTTCGCTGCAACCGCGACTACCGGCCGCTCGGCCTGCCCGAGAACGACGTGCGCTGGGGCGCAGATGTCACGATCGATCCGGGCACGCCGCGGGAAATCCGGCTGTTGGCGGTGCACCTGAAGGCGAGCTGCAACCGCGATCCGCTGACCCATGACCGGCCGGACTGCCGGACGCTGCAGCGGCAGGTCCCGGTGCTGGAGGAGTGGATCGACCGGCGGGCCGCCGCGGGCGACGCATTCGCGATCATCGGCGACTTCAACCGGCGCTTCGATCGCGAAGGCAAGTCAGCGCGCGACGAGCGCGGCGCCGTCGTCGCGATGTGGCCCGAAATCGACGACGGCGAGCCCGCCGGCGCGGACCTCGCGAATCCCGGCGTCGACCACGGCGCCGTCGGCTGCGGCAATGGCCACGGCGCGCGGATGCCCATCGACTACCTGGTCCTCGGCAGCCGCGCGGCCGAAAGACTGGTGGCGGGTTCGTTCCGTGTCTGGGAGTATCCGGATGGGCCGCGCTGGCCCGACCATTGCGTGATCTCGGTCGAGCTGGAGACACCGCATGCCCTATGACAAGGACAACATCTTCGCCCGCATCATTCGCGGCGAGATTCCCTGCCACAAGGTCTACGAGGATGCGGACACGCTCGCCTTCATGGACATCATGCCGCAGGCCGAAGGCCACACGCTCGTCGTGCCGAAGGCGGCCGCCGAGGACATCTTCACGACGCCGCCGGATTCCGTCGCAGCCGCGATCCGCACGGCGCAGAAAGTCGCCCGTGCCATCAAGAAGGCGTTTTCTCCGCCCGGCGTGATGATCGCGCAGCTGAACGGGCCCGCCGCCGGGCAAAGCGTGTTCCACCTGCACTTCCACGTGATCCCGCGCTACACCGGCAAGGATCTCGGCATTCACGCTGCGGATCCCGCCGACCAGGCGGCGCTCGCCGCGCATGCGGCGCGCATCCGGGCCGCCCTGTGAAGCGATGACGGCCGCCATCGACAACAACCAGTTCTACCAGCGCCTGCTCGGGGTCGCCTGCCTCGCCCTGGTCGCGCTGCTCGTCTACCGGATCATCGAGCCTTTCCTGGGACCGATCGCCTGGGCCCTGTTCATCGGCTTCCTGCTCCAGTCTTCCCAGGCGTGGCTCAGCCGCCGGCTCGGTGGGAGCCCCTCGATCTCCGCATTCACGCTGACGGTTCTCGTCCTGCTCCTGTTCCTCGGCCCGCTGACCGCGCTCGCGGTTGCATTCGCAAAACAGGCCGCCGACCTCGCGGGCCGATTGCAGGGCTGGCTGGTGCAGCAGAAAGGCACGACGCTGAGCGACCTCGGCCAGATGCCCGTCATCGGTCCCGCCCTGAACTGGCTGGACCAGAACCTGCAGATCAGCGCGAGCCAGGTGCAGACCTGGGCCATCGAGGGCAGCAAGCGCCTGTTCGAGGAGCTCGCCTCCTACGGCGGAATTGCATTTCTCGGCGCGGTCGGCACCGTCCTCTCGTTCACCGTGATGCTCTTCATTCTCTTCTTCATCATCCGCGACGGGCGCGCCATCGCGCGCCTCGGATCGACGCTCGTGCCGCTTGCGGCGGATCGGCGCGAGGAGCTTGCGGGGCGCCTCGCTTCCGTCACCCGGGCGGTGGTGAGCGGTACCGTGTTGACAGCCCTCGTCCAGGGACTCCTGCTTGGCATCGCATTTGCGGTCGTCGACCTGCCGGCGCCGGTCGTCTTTGGCGTCGTGGGCGCCGTGCTCTCGGTCGTGCCCTTTGGCGGAACAGCGCTGGTGTGGGTTCCCGCCGTCGTGATGCTCATGGTGCAAGGGCAGTACGTACAGGCCGGGATCCTGGTCGCGTTCGGCGTGGTCGTGAGCAGCGTCGACAACTTCCTGAAGCCGCTCCTGATTTCAGGCCGGACGGTGCTCCCCACGCTGGCGGTCTTCATCGGCGTGCTGGGCGGCCTCGCGGCCTTCGGCCTGGTCGGGCTCTTCCTCGGCCCGGTCGTCATCGCGCTCGTGCTCACCCTCATCGAGTTCGCGAAAGAATACAAGGCCTGAAAACAAGAGGGGACAGTCACTTTTGAAGGGGACAGCTCACCTTTAGCGAGCACCGACGCTGCGATCGCAGCGTCGGTCACGCTGAAGGTGAGCGTCCCCTTTAAAAGTGACTGTCCGCTTCGCTTCGTTTAGAATCCGCCCTCCCATGCCTGCCCACGACCTACTCGAGTCGCTGAACGACGAACAGCGCGCTGCCGTGACGGCGCCGCTCGGGCCGGTCCTCGTGCTCGCGGGCGCCGGCAGCGGCAAGACGCGCGTGCTCACTCATCGCGCGGCCTGGCTGATCCTCGAGCACGGCGTGTCGCCGCACGGCCTGATGGCGGTCACCTTCACGAACAAGGCCGCGTCCGAGATGCGCGGTCGCATCGAGTCGCTCCTGCGGATGCCCGCCGAAGCGCTGTGGATCGGCACGTTTCACGGGCTCTCGCACCGCATGCTCCGGCGTCACTGGCGCGAGGCGCGCCTGACACAGACCTTCCAGATCCTGGATGACGACGACCAGCACCGCCTCGTGCGGAAGATCATCCGCGAGCAGAAGCTCGACGAGCAGCGCTGGGTTCCCCGGGAAGTCCAGAACTTCATCAATGCCAACAAGGACGAAGGCCGTCGCTCGAAGAACCTCGCGGACCGCAACGATCCGACCCGCGCGCAGATGATCAGGCTCTATTCGACCTACGAGGCACGCTGCGAGCAGGCAGGCGTCGTCGATTTCGCAGAACTCCTGCTCCGGAGCTACGAGATCCTCCGCGACGTGCCGGACCTCGGCGCCTATTACCGCGAGCGCTTCCGGCACCTGCTCGTGGACGAGTTCCAGGACACGAACGGCATCCAGTACGACTGGATCAAGGTGCTCGTCGGCAAGACCGGCGCGCCGTTCGTCGTGGGGGACGACGACCAGTCGATCTACCGCTGGCGCGGTGCCCGCGTCGAGAACATGCAGCACTTCCGTCGCGAGTTCGGGGCGACCGTCTTCCGCCTCGAGCAGAACTATCGCTCGACCGCCGTGATCCTCGCCGCGGCGAATGCCGTCATCGCCAGGAATACCGACCGCATGGGCAAGGAGCTCTGGACGGCGGTCAAGGGCGGCGAGCCGATCCGCGTCTACGCGGCGTTCAACGAGCGCGACGAGGCCGACTTCGTGATCGAGCGCATCCGCGAGCACGAACGCCGCGGCCTGCCCCTCTCCGCCGCGGCCGTCCTGTATCGCTCGAACGCGCAGTCGCGCAGCTTCGAGGAAGTCCTCATGGCCGCCCGGATCCCGTATCGCGTCTATGGCGGACTGCGGTTCTTCGAGCGCGCGGAGATCAAGGACGCGCTCAGCTACCTTCGCCTCACGCAATCCCGCGACGACGATATCGCTTTCGAGCGCGTCGTCAACCTGCCGGCGCGCGGCATCGGCGGCGCAACCCTCGACCTGCTGCGCTCGGACTCCCGCGACCACGGACGAAGCCTCTGGCGGTCGGGCCAGGCGATCCTTCCGACGTTGCCGACGCGTGCCGCCTCCGCCCTGCAGGGATTCTTCGCGCTGATCGACCGCCTGGCTGCGGCGATCGCGGAGCTTCCGCTGGAGGAGCAGGTGAAGCACGTGATCCAGCATTCCGGCCTCCGGGACCACCATGCGAAGGAAAAGGACACGAAGGGCGAAGCGCGGGTCGAGAACCTCGATGAGCTCGTCAATGCGGCGGAAGGTTTCCAGCCGGAAAACGACGACGGGCTCTCCCCGCTAGGCGCTTTCCTCGCCCATGCGACGCTCGAGTCGGGCGAAACCCAGGCTGCGACAGGCCTCGACTGCGTGCAGCTCATGACGCTGCACGCGGCCAAGGGACTGGAGTTTCCGACCGTGTTCGTCGTCGGCCTCGAAGAAGGGCTTTTCCCATCGGAACATTCCGCGTTCGATCCCGACCGGCTGCCGGAAGAGCGGCGCCTCTGCTACGTCGGCCTCACGCGCGCGATGCAGCGGCTCTACCTCACGCATGCCGAGAGCCGGCGCATTTTCGGCCGCACTTCCTACCGCGACCCGTCGAGGTTCCTGTCCGAGCTTCCGCCCGAGTCAGTCGAGGACGTGCGACCGCGCATTTCCGTCAGCCGCCCCCTGTACCAGTCCGACAGTATCGCGCTGGCCGCGCACGAACCCGGATCCTCGGGCTCGCGCCGCCGCTCTCGCGCAATGACGCCCATCGCCGGGGAGGACCTTCCGATACGGCTCGGCGCGCGCGTGCGGCACCCCAAGTTTGGCGAGGGCACGATCCTGCGTTTCGAGGGCAGCGGCGAGAGCCGGCAGGTTCACGTGAACTTCGAGAACGTCGGCCAGAAAATACTCATGTTCGAGCTGGCACGGCTGGAACAGATCTCCTGACCGATCGAACGGCGATAATCTGCCCCGCGTGCGGGATCCGGCGTCGCCGGGCGCGCGGGCCAGGCGCACGGGAACCTGCGAGCGAGCAGGGTTCCCGGGCGCCTGCCCGTGTGGCCGCCTGCGCTAGAATCCGCGTCCAGAGTCCCGCGGGGGAGTTGCATTGAAAATCATTATTCTCGGCGCCGGCCAGGTGGGAGGCACCGCCGCGCAGCAGCTCGCGCGGGAGCAGGCGAACGACGTGACCGTGGTCGACACGCGCGACGACGTCCTCCGCGACCTCCAGGACCGCCTCGACATCAGCACGGTCTCCGGCAATGCCGCGCACCCCGCCACGCTCCTCGCCGCGGGCAGCAAGGGCGCCGACCTCATCGTCGCGCTGACCTCGAGCGACGAGGTCAACATGATCGCCTGCCAGATCGCTTGGACGCTCTTCCGCACGCCGACCAAGATCGCCCGCATCCGCTCGGGCGACTACTACGGTCGCCCCGAGCTCTTCGGCGAGAACGCCATTCCCGTCGACCTCGCCATCAGCCCCGAACAGCTCGTCACCGATTACGTCGAGCGGCTGATCCGCTATCCCGGCGCGCTCCAGGTGCTCGAGTTCGCGGAGGGACGCGTGCGCCTCGTCGGCATGCGCGCGCTGAAGGGCGGCAAGCTGGTCGGCCACCAGCTCCAGGAGCTCCGTGCCCACATCCCGGACCGCGAGGTCCGCGTCGCCGCGATTTACCGCGGCGGGCGCAGCATCAAGCCCGAAGGTGACACGACGATCGAGGAGCACGACGAGGTCTTCTTCGTCGCCGCGCGCGCCGACATGCGCCCGATGATGAAGGAGCTCAGCACCGAGGAGGCGACGGTACGCCGTGTCGTGATCGCGGGCGCGGGCAACATCGGCTTTCGTCTGGCGCGCGCGCTCGAGGATCGCGTCAAGGTCAAGCTGATCGAGCGCAACCCCGAGCGCTCGCGGCGCGCCGCGGAGACGCTCCGCAACACGCTGGTGCTCACGGGCAACGCCGCCGACGAGGACCTGCTGCTCGAGGAAAACATTGACGACGCCGACGTGTTCGTCGCGCTGACGAACGCCGAGGAGGCGAATATCCTCTCCGCGATGCTCGCCAAGAAGCTCGGCGCCCGCCGCGTCATGGCCCTGATCAACAAGCCGTCCTACGCCGAACTGATGGAGAACGGCCCGATCGACATCGCAATATCGCCCCAGACGGTGACGATCGGCGCGCTGCTCGAGCACGTGCGCCGCGGCGACGTGGTCCGCGTGCACTCGCTCAGGCGCGGCGCCGCCGAAGCGATGGAGGCCATCGTCCATGCCGACACCCGCGGCTCGTCGGTGGCCGGCAAGCGCATCGAGCAGATCGACCTGCCGGAGGGCACGACGATCGGCGCCGTCGTGCGGGGCAACCAGGTGATCATGGCGCATCACGACACCGTGATCGAGGCGGAGGACCACGTGATCCTGTTCCTCACCGATCGCCGCCACGTGGAGGAAGTCGGCCGGCTGTTCCAGGCCGGCACCCGTTCATGAATTTCGCGATGGCGCAGCGGATCCTCGGCCTCATGCTGATGATCTTCAGCGTGGCCATGCTGCCGCCGATCGGCGTGTCCTTCTTCTACGACGACGGTCATTGGCAGCCGTTCCTGATGTCGTCGGCGATCGTGGCGGCTGCGGGACTGATCCTGTGGCTCCCCGCGCGCAAGGCCCGCCGCGAACTCCGACTGCGTGACGGATTCCTGATTGTTTCTGTCTTCTGGGTGTTTCTCGGACTCGCCGGCGCGACACCACTCTACCTGAGCGACGTGCCGGACCTCTCGTTCACGGAATCCGTCTTCGAGGCAGTATCCGGATTCACGACGACGGGCGCGACCGTAATCGTCGGGCTCGACGACCTGCCGAAGTCGATCCTCTACTACCGGCAGCAGATCCAGTGGCTGGGCGGGATGGGAATCATCGTGCTCGCCGTCGCGATCCTGCCGATCCTCGGCATCGGCGGGATGTCGCTCTACAAGGCGGAAACGCCCGGTCCGATGAAGGACCAGAAGCTGACGCCGCGGATCACGCAAACCGCGAAGGCGCTGTGGGCCATCTACCTGTCGCTGACGGTCGCCTGCGTCGTCGCCTACTGGCTCGCCGGCATGAGCCTGTTCGATGCCATTGCCCATGCGTTCAGCACCGTCGCGACCGCCGGCTTCTCGCCCTATGACGCGAGCCTCGCGCATTTCGACAGCATGGCAATCGAGGCCATTGCGACTGTCTTCATGTTCCTCGGTGGCGCAAGCTTTGCGCTGCATTTCACGGTGCTGAGGCGCCGCGAGCTCGGTTTCTACTGGCGCGATACGGAGTTCAAGGCCTATTTCATGCTGACCGCAGTCGTTACGGCTTTTGCGACCGTCTACCTCTGGGCGATGTCCGAGTTTCCGACGCTGATCGAGTCTTTCCGCCATGCGGTCTTTCAGGTCGTCTCGATGCAGACGACGACCGGCCTGCTGACGGAGGGCTTCGCGCATTGGCCGGGCGCCCTGCCTGCGCTCCTGATCCTGCTCTCCTTCGTCGGGGGCTGCGCCGGTTCCACGACCGGCGGCATGAAGGTGATCCGCTGGCTCGTCGTGTTCCGCCAGGGCATCGCGGAGCTGAAACAGCTCGTGCATCCGAACGCCGAGATCCCGGTCAAGCTCGCGGGCCGGCCCGTGCCCCAGCGGATCATCATGGGCGTCGGTGGGTTCTTCGCGATGTACCTCGTCGTTTTCGCCGTGCTGATGCTCCTTCTCATGATGTTCGATGTCGACCAGATCACGGCCTGGTCGGCCGTTGCAGCTTCGCTCAACAACGTGGGACCGGGGCTCGCGGATGTAACGATGACTTTCCGCGACGTTTCGGATTCGGCCAAGTGGGTCTGTGCGATCGCCATGTTGATCGGGAGGCTCGAGATCTTCACGCTGCTGCTGCTGCTGACACCCGCTTTCTGGGAGCGCTGAGGTGGCGCTTCGCGACAACCTCCAGCTGATGCTCGAGCGCGGCCAGGATTCGCCGCTGCTTCGCTACGCGCTCGGCCTGGAATGCATGAAGTCCGGCGACCTCGTCACCGCGATCGATCACCTGCGCCAGGCGGTGGACCAGAATCCCCGCTATTCCGCCGCGTGGAAGGCACTCGGCGAAGCGCACTCGCTCGCCGGCTCGCCCGATCGCGCCGCCAGCGTCTACGAGCGCGGCATCGCCGCGGCCCGCGAGGCCGGCGACATCCAGGCGGCGAAGGAGATGGAAGTCTTCCTGAAGCGCCTGCGCAAGACCCGGCCCGGTTAGCCGCATGTACGAGACGCATAGGCAGCAACTCCTTCCGCTTCCAGACTTCGTCAAGCGGCTGCTCTTCCATGTTGCGGCTGCGCTGGTCCTCCTCGGGGGGTCGGTCGCGCTCGGCATGGCGGGGTACATGCATTTCGAGCGCCTCTCCGCGATCGACGCCTTCCTCGACACTGCGATGCTGCTCGGCGGCATGGGACCGGTGCACGTGCCGGTGACGGACGGGGGCAAGCTCTTCGCCAGCTGCTTCGCGCTCTATGCCGGCCTCGCCTTCGTCGCGATTCCGGCGCTCGTGTTAAGCCCGCTCGTCCATCGCGTGCTGCATCGCTTCCACCTGGACAAGGGCTGAGCCCGGCGTGATCGGCCTCCTACAGCGAGTCGACAGAGCATCCGTCGAAGTCGAGGGCCGCGAGGTCGCGCGCATCGGCCATGGGCTGCTCGTGCTCGTCGGGATCGAGCGGGCAGACGACGAGGCGACGGCCGAGCGGCTGCTCGAGCGCCTCCTGTCCTACCGCGTCTTCGCGGACGAGCAGGGGCGCATGAACCTCTCGCTGACGGACACCGGCGGCGCGCTCCTCCTGGTGCCGCAATTCACGCTCGCCGCCGACACCTCGAAGGGCCTCAGGCCCGGATTCAGCCGGGCGTCGCCGCCCGGCGACGCGGAGCGGCTCTTCGGATATATGGCAAAGCGCGCCGAAAAGCGCCTTCCGGGCGCGCAATCGGGCCGTTTCGGCGCCCATATGAAGGTGTCGCTCGTGAATGACGGCCCCGTCACGTTCTGGATCCGGGTACCGGCTCACGAGGAGCCCGCGGGGATTGGCGTATCATGACCCGTAACCGCCAGGTGCGCGGGCCGGAGTCATTGAAATGGGAATTGGTTTTCGCGAACTGCTGATCATCCTCGCGATCGCGCTCCTGATATTCGGGGCAAAGAAGCTGCGCAACATCGGCTCGGATCTGGGCGCCGCTGTAAAGGGATTCAAGAAGTCGATGAACGAGGGCGACGGCGAGGAATCCGGCAAGAAGCTCGCGCAGGACGAGAGCCAGGACGCGGACTTCAGCGCCGGCAAGCGCGACAACGCCGACTCATCGAAGAACGCGTAGCGGCCGATGTTCGAGGTCGGTTTCACCGAGATCGTCCTGATCCTCGGCATCGCGCTGTTGGTGCTGGGCCCGGAGAAACTCCCCAAACTCGCGAACCAGGTCGGACGCTGGGCCGGCCGCGCGCGCGCGATGGCGCGGCAGCTGCGGCAGCAGCTCGACGAGGAAGTCACGATCATCTCGAAGGACGACCTGGATCCCCAGGCGAAGCGGGCGCCCCGAACACCGCCCGTCGGCACGCCGCCCCCGGCAGCAACGCCTACGCCGCCCCCGTCCGCCGACAAGACTGACGAGCCACCGCCGCCGCCATGAGCGAAGCCGACGGGCCCGAGCCGCTTGCCGAGAGCACGCTGCTCTCGCACCTGCTGGAGCTGCGCGACCGCCTGCTCCGCGCGCTTGGCGCGACACTGGTCATCGCGCTGCCCTGCCTCTGGTTCGCAAACGAGATCTTCACCTGGCTCTCGGCCCCGCTCCGAAACCAGCTCCCGGAAGGTTCGAAGCTGATCGCGACCTCGGTCGTCGCGCCCTTCATGACGCCGTTCAAGCTCGCGCTGCTTGCGGCGATCTTCTTCGCGATGCCCGTGATCCTCTACCAGGTCTGGGCCTTCGTCGCGCCCGGCCTGTACAAGCACGAGCGCCGCTTCGCGCTGCCGCTCTTCGTCTCGAGCGTGATCCTGTTCTACGCGGGCGCCGCATTCGCCTACTTTGTCGTTTTCCCGGTCATTTTCCAGTTCTTCGTCATGACGACGCCCGAGGGCGTCGAGATGATGACCGACATCACGCAGTTCATGGACTTCGCCGTCCTCCTCTTCTTCGCCTTCGGCCTCGCCTTCGAGATCCCGGTCGCGACCGTGCTGCTCGTGCGGACCGGGCTCGTGAAGCGGGAGACGCTCGCGAAGAACCGTGGCTACGTGCTGCTCGGAATCTTCATCATCGCGGCGTTCCTCACGCCGCCCGACCCCGTCTCGCAGACGCTGATGGCGCTGCCGATGTACCTGCTCTACGAAGCGGGCGTCCTCATGTCGCGATTCCTCGTTCGCGGGGAGACGGCAGCGCCGCGCGACGACGCGGCTTGATGTTGCACCGCAACATGTCGGAGACTCGCCCGACTTCGGAGTTAACGTCCCTATGACCACCGACCTGCGCATCCCGCCGGGAACACTTCTCGGCCATCCGAAGGGCTTGTACCTCCTCTTCGTCACGGAGATGTGGGAGCGCTTCAGCTACTACGGCATGCGGGCACTCCTCGTGCTGTATGCCGCGGCCGCGACGCATGCGCTGAATCCGGGACTCGGCTGGGCGGACGCGCAGGCGCTCAAGCTCTATGGCTGGTACACCGGATTCGTCTACCTGACGCCGATCCTCGGCGGCTGGCTGGCCGACAACTACCTGGGCCAGCGCAAGGCGGTGATCCTCGGCGGCATCATCATGGCGCTCGGCCAGTTCACGCTGGCCGCGCCGATTGACACGATGGGCGTGACGGGCGCGTTCTCCCTGCCCGCGCTCGGCATCGCCTTCCCAGACACCCCGACCAGTTTCTATGTCGGGCTCCTGCTGATGGTCATCGGCAACGGCTTCTTCAAGCCGAACATCTCCACGATGGTAGGCGACCTCTACGAGCAGGGAGACGCCCGCCGCGACGGCGCCTTCATCATCTTCTACATGGGCATCAACACGGGCGCCTTCCTGGCGCCGCTCGTCTGCTCGACGCTCGGCGAGGATCCGGCCTATGGCTGGCGCACCGGCTTCCTGGCCGCCGGAATCGGCATGTGCCTTTCCGTGCTGATCCAGCTCGCCTTCGCACAACGCTACATCGGCGACGTGGGCCGGAGGCCGGCAGCCCATCGCTCCCTCGAGCTCGCGGGCGGCGTCAAGCATCCGTTGACCGACGTCGAACGGGACCGGCTGCGCGTGATCTTCGTCATCTTCACCTTCGTCGTGATTTTCTGGGCGACCTTCGAGCAGGCCGGCGGCCTGATGAACCTGTTCGCAGAGCGTTACACCAACCGGCAGGTTGGCGCCTTCACGGTGCCGACCGGGTGGTTCCAGTCGCTGAACCCGCTTTTTATCGTGCTGCTCGGCATTCCGTTCTCGATGCTCTGGACCCGGCTCGGCGCGCGCGGCAAGAACCCGCCGACGCCGGTCAAGATGTACCTTGGCCTTCTGCAGGTCGCCCTCGGCTTCATGTTCCTCGTGGTCGCCGTATTCGAGATGCAGAAGTCCGGTGACATGAAGTCGAGCATGATCTGGCTCGTGCTCGCCTACCTGTTCCACACGACCGGCGAGCTGTGCATCAGCCCGGTCGGGCTCTCGATGGTGACCAAGCTCGCCCCGCTCCGGCTCGCCTCGCTGATGATGGGCGTCTGGTTCCTGGTGAACTTCTTCGGCAACACGCTGGCCGGCTATATCGGCGCATTCACCGAGAACATGGGCGAGTACCCGTGGATGGTGACGCTCGCCTCGGACTTCGGCGTGCGCGCGGAACATGCCGGCCTGCTCGGTGTCTTCGGCGGCCTCGCCGTCGTGCTCATCGCGTTCAGCATCGCGCTCTGGGCCATTTCCGGCCGCGTGGTGCAGTGGATGCACGGCGCGGAAAAGGTAACGAGGTAAGGAAACCATGCACCGCATTGCGATCCCGTTCTGCCTGGTTGCGCTTCTTTCCGCCTGCGGCGGGAAAGACGCCGGCAAGAAAGACGAAACCGGCGACGAGTTCGTCGCCCGGGTGAACCAGGAACTCAGCGACATCGGCAAGGAATTCGCGCAGGCGTCCTGGGTCCAGCTCACCTACATCACGCCGGACACGGAGGCGATGGCGGCGAAGACTTACGAGCGCGTGCAGGAGACCGTCGCGAGGCACATCGCCGAATCGAAGGCCCATGAAGGCGAGACGATGTCGCCGGAATCGGCGCGCGCGATCGAGCTCCTGAAGTTCAGCCTGGCCGCGCCCGCGCCGGACGACCCGGCGAAGCGCACCGAGCTGGCGGAACTCGAGACTCGCATGACCTCGACGTACGGCGCGGGGAAGTACTGCCCCGAGGGCCCGGAAAGCTGCCGGAACATCGACGACATCTCGAAGACGATGGCAAAGAGCCGTGACTGGGACGAGCAGCTCGAGGCCTGGACAGGCTGGCACACCATCTCGCCGCCGATGCGCAAGGACTACCAGCGCTTCGTCGAGCTCGCCAACGAAGGCGCGAAGGGGCTTGGCTACGCGGACCTCGGCGAGCTGTGGCGCGCCGGCTATGACATGAGCCCGGACGAATTCGAGTCGGAGACCGAGCGGCTCTGGACCCAGGTCAAGCCGCTCTACGACGGTCTGCACTGCTATGCCCGCGGCAGGCTCCAGGAGCGGTACGGCAAGGAGCGCGTGCCGGACGGCAAGCCCATTCCCGCGCACCTTTTCGGCAACCTCTGGGCGCAGCAGTGGAACAACATCTTCGACCTGCTCGAGCCCTACCCCGGCGTCTCGAACCTGAACGTGACCTCGGCGCTCGAGAAGCAGGGTTACGACGCCGTGCGCATGGCGCGCTCGGCGGAATCGTTCTACACCTCGCTCGGGTTCCAGGAGCTTCCAAAGACATTCTGGGAGCGGTCGATGCTGACGCGGCCGCGCGACCGCGACGTCGTCTGCCACGCGAGCGCGCATGACATGGACGGCGACGGCGACGTGCGCATCAAGCAATGCATCGTGCCGACCGAAGAGGAGCTCTACACGATCTATCACGAGCTCGGCCACACCTTCTACCAGCTGGCCTACATGGACCAGCCCTTCCTGTTCCAGGACGGGGCGCACGACGGTTTCCACGAGGCCATCGGCGACACCATCAACCTCTCGATGACCGAGCAATACCTCTCCGGCATCGGGCTGCTCCCGAAGGGAGCACGATCGAGCCGCGAGGCGCTGATCAACCGGCAGATGAAGGTCGCGAGCGAGAAGATCGCGTTCCTGCCCTTCGGCAAGCTGGTCGACCAGTGGCGCTGGGGCGTCTTTTCGGGTGCGATTCCGCCCGACAAGTACAACGAGGCGTGGTGGGATCTCCGCCGCAAGTACCAGGGCATCGACGCGCCCGTTCCGCGGAGCGAGGCCGACTTCGACCCGGGCGCCAAGTATCACGTGCCGGGCAATACGCCCTACACGCGCTACTTCCTGTCCTTCGTCATGCAGTTCCAGTTCCACCGCGCGCTTTGCGAGAAAGCGGGATTCAAGGGGCCGTTGCACGAATGCTCGGTGTTCGGCAGCGAGGAAGCCGGCCGAGGGTTCCAGGAAATGCTCGCGCTCGGGCGGAGCAAGCCCTGGCAGGACGCGCTCGAAAAGCTCACCGGCACGCGCCAGATGGATGCAACTGCGATCGTCGAATATTTCCAGCCGTTGATGGAATGGCTCGAAGAGCAGAACCGCGGCCGCGGTTGCGGCTGGTCATAACAAGAACGGAACCGAAAGGGGATTTGCCATGGATGCCCACGGCCCGGCGCAGCTGACCGTACGCGCCATCGTCCTGTCGCTGATCCTCGCGGTGCTCCTCGCCGCGGCGAATGCCTACCTCGGCCTCTTCGCGGGCCTCACGGTCGCGACCGCGATCCCGGCAGCCGTGATTTCGATGGGCGTGCTCCGGCTGCTCGGGCGCTCGAGCATCCTCGAGAACAACATCGTCGCGACCGGCGCGTCCGCCGCCTCCTCGATCGCGGCCGGCACGATCTTCACGATCCCGGCACTCGTGCTGATGGGCCACTGGACGCGCTTCGACTACTGGTGGGTGCTCGCGATCGCGGGACTCGGCGGCCTGCTCGGCGTGCTCTTCTCGGTGCCGCTCCGCCGCACGCTGATCCTCGACCAGAAGCTGCAGTTTCCCGAGGGCGTCGCGACCGCGGAAGTGCTGAAGGTCGGGCAGGACCCGGGCCGGGGGCTCAAGGCCCTCTCGATCGCCGCCGCCACCGGTGCGCTCTTCAAGCTCGCGCTCTCGGGACTCCGGCTTTCCCCGGAGTCCTTCGCCGTCGCGCGTTTTTTCGGCGAGCGCACGATCGGTTTCTTCGGCATCAACCTCTCGCCCGCCCTGCTTGGCGTCGGGTTCATCGTCGGATTCAACATTGGTTGCCTGATGCTCTCGGGCGGCGCGCTGTCCTGGTGGGTGTTCATCCCCTTCTACAACAACTTCATGATCGACCAGAATCCAGAGCTCGCGGCGCAGCTCGTCGGCCTGTCGGCCGAGGATGCCGCGGGCCTCCTCTGGGCCCGGCAGATCCGCTTCATCGGCGTCGGCGCGATGCTGGTCGGCGGCCTCTGGTCACTCTGGTCGCTCCGCAAGTCCCTGTTGTCCGGCATCAAGACCGGCATGAAGGTGAAGGGCGGCGCGGCCGCCGACGTGCCGCATACCGAGCGCGACATCCCGATGACCGCGATCCTGGTCGGCATCGTGCTCTTCGTGCTGCCGCTGTTCGCGCTCTACTACGCGGTCGTCGGAAGCCTGGGCATCGCCTTCACGATGGCGGTCATCATGGTGGTCGCCGGTTTCGTGTTCTCGTCGGTGAGCGGCTACATGGCAGGACTCGTCGGCTCCTCGAACAACCCGGTCTCCGGCATCACGATCTCGACCATCCTGTTCGCCTCGCTGCTCCTGCTCGCGATCATGGGCAAGGGCTCGACCGTCGGTCCCGTCGCCGCGATCATGATCGGCGCCGTCATCTGCAGCTCGGCCGCCGTTGCCGGCGACAATCTCCAGGACCTGAAGGCCGGGCAGCTCGTCGGTGCGACGCCCTGGCGCCAGCAGGTCATGCTCGCGATCGGCGCGCTCGCCTCGGCCGCCGTCATGGCGCCCGTGCTCAACCTGCTCCTCGAGGCCTACGGCATCGGGACGCCGGCGCGCGAGGGCGTGAATGCCCTGGCCGCACCGCAGGCGACCCTTATGGCCTCGGTCGCGAGCGGCATCTTTGGCGGTGGGCTGCCGTGGAACATGGTCGCGATCGGCGCCGTCGTCGGCGCGCTCGTCATCACGCTCGACGAGTGGTTGAAGGCGCGCGGCGCGAGTTGGCGCGCGCCGGTACTTGCCGTTGCCGTCGGGATCTACCTCCCGCTCGAGCTCTCGACGCCGATCTTTGTCGGCGGCCTGATCGCCGAACTCGCGACGCGCTGGCACCGCAAGCGCAATCCGGGCGGCGACCCCGAGATCCTGAAGCAGACCGGCCTGCTGTTCGCCGCGGGACTGATCGCGGGCGAAGCCATCATCGGCGTCCTCATCGCGATCCCGATCGTGCTGACCGAGGACGCGAATACGCTCGCCGTCCCCGTCAACATGCAACCCGGCCAATGGGCGGGACTTGCCGCGCTCGCGCTCGTCGGATGGTGGCTGTATACGGTGGCGGTACAACGCGCGCGGAAGTAGCTTCAGGAGGGGACAGTCCCTTTTGCGGGACGCAAAAGTGACAGTCCCCACTCTTCGATGAAAAAGTACCTGCTGATCCTCGCCATCGCCGTCGCGGTCTACGCGAGCTGGCGGAGCGGAGAGAAGTCCCCGGCAGACTTTGACGAACCGCCCGCCGCGGCGAGCGAGCTCGCGCCTCAGCGGGCGGCTCCAGGCGATGACCCGCTGGCGAGCGCCTTCGAGAACCAGCAGAGCGATGTCCCGGTCACGGGCGAAGGCCGGGTCATCCGCATCCTCGGCGACGACACGTTGGGCGACCGACACCAGCGCTTCATCCTCGAACTCGACTCGGGCCAGTCCCTCCTGATCGCCCACAACATCGACGTCGCGCCGAGAATCGACTCGCTGCGGGCCGGCGACACCGTAGCGTTCAGCGGGATGTACGAATGGAACGACAAGGGCGGTGTCGTGCACTGGACGCACCATGATCCGCAGGGGCAGCATGAGGCCGGATGGATCAGGCATCAGGGCCGCACGTACCAGTAGGGGCGTCGCACCGCACCCACGTCGCGATCGCGCTCGCGATCGTCTATCTCGTCTGGGGATCGAGCTTCTTCGCGACCAAGATCATGGTGACCGACGAGCCGCCGCTCGTCGCCGCTGGGCTGCGCTTCACCGTCGCCGGCGCCCTGTTGATGGCCTTCGCCTGGTGGCGCGGCGGTCCGCCGGTGTTGTCGCGCATCGAGTTGCGGCACGTGCTCGCGATGGCCTTCCTGTCCGTCCTTTTCAGCAACGCCTGCCACGTCATCGCGATGCAGTTCGTCCAGTCCAACACGGCGGCCCTGCTGAACGCGACGCCGGCACTCTGGATCGCCTGGCTCGGCACCTTCGGCCGGCGGCGTAAGCCGCTGTCGGGCGCTGCGCAGGCGGGACTGCTCGTCGGGCTTGCGGGCGTGTTGCTCGTGCTCGCACCCAGGGGCGGCTTCCATCTTGCCGGCATACGCTGGCAACTCCTGATCCTGCTCGGTTGCCTGAGCTGGTCGCTCGGCACCATCTATCACCGTAATTCGGGGACCGCGAATCCGCCGCTGATGTTCGTCGCGATGCAGATGCTGGCCGGTGGACTCGGACTGCTCGCGGTTGCCGCGGTTGCGGGCGCGTCCTTCTCGCTGCACTGGACACCGCGCGCATTTGCCGCCTTCCTGTTCCTCACGTTCGCGAGTTCCTGTCTCGCCTACTCCGCCTATGCCTGGCTCACCGTACACGCCTCGCCGGTCATCGTCGGTTCCTACGGATACGTCTGTCCGGCCGTCGCGGCAATCATCGGCTGGCTGGCGCTTGGTGAGACGCTCACCTGGATACAGATCACAGGCATGGCGGTTATCCTGCTGGGTATCGCGCTCGTGACGGGTTACCTGACGCCGATGCCCAGGAGCCTGGCGAAAGCCGGGGGAAATGGATGAATCAAGGAAAGGCGCCCGCGCACGATCCGGGACGTCGGGCGCTGCTCCGCCAGTCGCTCGCGCTCGGAAGCCTTGCGTTCCTCGGGGGCGGTGCGCATGCCGCAGAGTCGGACCCGCATCCCGCGCTCGGTCGCAGGCTCACGCGCATCGGCTTTGGCTCCTGCGCCGAAGCGGGCAAGCCCCAGCCGATCTGGGATGCCGTGCTCGCGCGCAAGAACGACCTCTTCATCTTCCTCGGCGACAACGTCTACGCGGACACGCGCGACATGGCAGTGCTGCGCGAAAAGTATTCGCAACTCGCCGCGCAACCCGGTTTCGCGAGACTGCGCGCCAGCACTCCGATCGTCGCGACCTGGGACGACCATGACTTCGGCGAGAACGACGCCGGCGGCGACTATCCGTTCAAGGAAGAGTCGCGGCAGATCTTCCTCGATTTCTGGAAGGAGCCGCCGGGATCGCCGCGCCGCGACCGCGACGGCGTTTACGCCTCGTATGTCTTCGGCCCGCCGGGCGAGCGCGTGCAGGTGATCCTGCTGGACCTGCGCTACAACCGCACGCCGCTCGTCGCCGCCGATTTCGGTGGTTCCGGCTTTGAAGCCTGGGCGAAAGCGCGGCTTGCGGCGGGTTTGCCGGTGACGGGACCTCATGCCCGCAATCCCGACCGCGCGGCGACGATGCTCGGGGAGCGGCAATGGCAATGGCTCGAGCGCCAGCTCGAAGTGCCCGCCGAGGTACGCCTGATCGGCTCGAGCATCCAGGTGCTCGCCGATTTCACCGGCTGGGAAGCCTGGGTCAATTTCGCCCGGGACCACCAGCGCCTCGTCGACCTGATCCGCCGCAAGGATGCGAAGGGCGTCGTCTTCCTGAGCGGCGACATCCACTACGCCGAGCTGTCGAAGCTCGACGTCAACGTCCCCTACACGCTCTGGGACCTGACTTCGGGCGGACTGACGGAAGAATGGAAGGTACCGACGCCGAATGCCAATCGCGTGAGCGAGGTGCTGCCGGAAGCCAACTTCGGATTCGTCGACATCGACTGGCAGGGGCCGGCGACACGCCTCTCGCTCGGCATCGTGGACGCGAGCGGCAAGACCCGGCTGTCCTCGAACATCGAGCTTGCGAGTCTCGCCGGCAGCGGCCGCTGATGACCGCGGCCAGACCCGTGCGTGCCGTGCTCTTCGACCTCGACGGCACGCTGGTCGACAGCGAGATCCACACGGACGAGGCGATTCGCGCGGTCGTGGCGCGACACGGCGTCGAGGATTTCTCCCTGCCGCATCCGGAGACCCGCGGCCGCACCTGGCTCCATGTCGCCGAAGTGATCCGCAGGCGCACGAACATCGACTCCGGGGCGGCAGCGCTCGCCGACGAGCTCCTGGTTCACTGGATCGCGCTCGCCGCCGACGTCACGCCGATACCGGGTGCACCGGAGGCGGTGCGCACTGCGGCCGGCCGGCTGAAGCTCGGCGTCGTGTCGGGCAGCCCGCGGTCGGTGATCGACTCCTTCCTGGCGAAACTCGGCATTGCGGACTGCATCGAGAGGAGCGCACGCATCGGCGGCGACCTCGTCAGCCATTCCAAGCCCCATCCCGAGGGCTACCTGCTGGGCGCGCGTGCGCTGGGCGTCGATCCCGTGGAAACCGTCGTATTCGAGGACAGCCAGGCCGGGCTCCTGGCCGCGCGCGCCGCCGGCATGCGGAGCGTGTTCATCACTTGCTGCGCATCCGATATCCCCGGCAATACGGCGCTCGCCACCGCGACCTGCACCGACTACCGCAGCCTGCCGCCGCGCTTCTGGGAAGAACTCGCTGACGGACGCATCGACCTCGCCGGCAAGGCGTACACGTGAACGACACGAGCCCGGAGCTCCTGCGCCGCTATCGCGTGCAGCTCTTCACCGCGACCTGGCTCTCCTACGCTGGCTTCTACATCGCGCGCCGGGTTTACTCGGTCCTGAAGCATCCGCTCAAGGAGCAGTTCGGCTTCGACGACATCCAGGTGGCCTGGCCCTGGACCATCTACCTCGTCACCTACATGCTGGGCCAGTTCCTCGCGGCCTGGCTCGGCCGGCACACCGAAAGCCGGCGCGTGCTCGCCTGGGGCATGCTCGTCGCGGCCGCCTGCAACATCGCGCTTGGGTTTCTCGTCGATTCGAAGCTCGCGAGCGTGTTCCTGTGGATGTGCGTGACCATGGGCATCCACGGGCTCGCGCAGGCCATGGGCTGGCCGCACAACGTCGCGCTCTTCGCGAACTGGACGCGCCGCTCCGAGCGCGGAACGCTGTTCGGGATCTGGGGCACCTGCTACCAGTTCGGGGGAATCATCGGCAGGGGCCTGGCGGGATTCCTCCTCGCATGGCTGGGAATGGCCTGGTCGTTCTACGGATCGAGCATCCTGATGCTCGCATTTACCCTGTATTTCGTCGTGTACGCAAAGGAGCGGCCGCAATCGGTCGGTCTCTCGCTCGAGGACGACGCGGAGCCCGACGTCGCCGAGCCCGGGCCGCGCGAAACAGGCAGCGCCCGCGAGCCGCCGCTGCCTCCGGGATTCGTGGCGTCGATCGTCTCGATGGGCCTGATCTATTTCGGCTTCAAGTTCCTGCGCTATGCGCTCGACAGCTGGTCCGTGCTGATCCTCGGCGAGAACTTCGGCATGACGGCGACGGTCGCCGCCTACTGGTCGACCGCGTTCGACTGGATCGGCTTTCTCGGCGTGATCACCGCCGGCGTCTGGTCCGACCGCATCGCGGGCTCGCGAAGGACGCCCGTGATCTTCTGGATGACCGCCGGCTGCCTCGTGTTCACGATCGCGATGTGGCTCGTCGGCCTGTCGTCGCCGGTCCTGTTCATCGCGCTCCTGGGCTTGATCGGGTTCACGGCAATGGGGCCCGACTCGCTGCTGTCCGGCGCCAGCGCCATGGACGTGGGCAGCCGCCGCCAGGCCGCGCTCGCGGCCGGTGTCATCAACGGATTCGGGTCGATCGGCCCGATCGTCCAGGAGCCGGCCATCGGCTGGTTGAAGCACACCCAGGGGCTCGATTCCGTCTTCCTGATGCTGGTCGTCATCGTCCTGCTGACGACCGTCGCGACGGGCCTGCTCGCCCGGTTCGAGCGGAGGCGTGGGATCTAGGATTTCCTGACGAAGGCTGGGTTCAGTCGATCCTGGCGCCCTGGCGCCGCAGTTCCGCCCGCACGGCCCGGATTTCCAGCGAACGGAATGGCTGCCCGCTCCTGATCGACACGGCAGCAGCAACGCCCGCTCCTTGTCCGCTCACGGTGCAGCACATCATGTTGCGCACGGCCGCGTGCGAGACCTTGTCGCCGCCGATGCATCGACCGGCGACGATCAACTGCTCGACATGCTGGGGCACCATCGACCGGTACGGCACATGAAAGTAGCGCCCCGTCGTCGGCAGGATGAGCAGGCCGTAGCCATCGATGAATTCGGGAAAGATGCCGATGGAATCCTCGAAGCGCCCTTGTTCGCGCACGTCGTCGGCGGTGAGGTCGTATAGCGCGCGGATCTTGCGCGTGTCGCGGATGCCGAGCGTCATGCCGAAATTCCGCAACTTCGCGCTCTCGCAGCCCGGCATGAACTTCCGCAGCGCTTCGACGGCGTGGATCGCCTGTCGCCGTCCTTCGATCTCGCCCCGCGTCAGGTCGGCAGGGTCGGTGCCGTCGCAGGCGGGGAGAAAAACGAGGTTGAGGTAGGTCAGGTCGCCCTGGTCGCTGATCGCGCCCCAGGTGCCGGCAATGGTGCTGAGCGATGCTGGAATGACGCCCGCCGCGGCCGCCTGCTTGAACGGCTTGCGAAGGAACGGTGAGAACAGTTCGTCTTCCTTGCCGGTCGTCTCGATGTGCCACTCGCCGCTGCCGACCCAGTCGCGGTAGGTTTGCGGGTCCGCCTTGACCGCCTCGATGAACCGCTGCTTGTTGACGCCCGTCATCGAGAACATGACCGACGCGGACATCATCTCTTCCCGCGGAGTCTTGCGGACGGGTGCGCCAGAGCGCGCGGCGACGTCGGCATCGCCGGTACAGTCGACGACGCGGCGCGCGAGTATCGCCTCGCGACCTGCCTTGCTCTCGGTGATGACGCCGCAGATGGCCCCCTCGCGGAGGATTGGCGCCACGAAAAGGCGATGCAGCATCGGCTCGATGCCCGCCTCCTGCACCAGTTCGTCGGCGACCCACTTGAACATTTCCGCATCGAGCGCATGGCTGATCGACTGGGGTTCGGGCATGGCCGCGCCCATGGCCTTGGCGCGCTCCTCGAACTCGATGCCGATTCCTTCGCTGTCGACGGTTTGCTCGTGCCGGTACCAGGCGAAGCCCTCGACGCCGACCTGGGTGATGTTGCCGCCGAAGCATCCGTTGCGCTCGAGCAGAGTGGTGCGCACGCCGGCGCGAGCCGCCGCGAGGGCCGCCGCGAGGCCGCCCGGCCCGCTTCCGACCACGAGGACGTCCGTCTCGTGGACGACATCGATTTCGCGCGCGGACTCAGCGACTCTTTGCATGGCGTAGTTGCTCCGCCCAGTCGATCGGGCGCACTTCGGGAACGATGAGGAGCCAGGCGACGAGCCCGAACAACGCGACCGTGCCGGAGGCGATCAAGGCGCTGGTGTAGTTGCCCGTGCGTTCCACCAGGTAACCCGTCACGATCGGGGCGGACATGCCGGCGACATTGCCGACGGCATTCTGGATGCCCATCCATCGCCCCGTGGCCCGCGGGCCGGCAAATGTCTGCGTGACGGACGGATTGGATGGGCTGTTGAGGCCGTCCATCACGCCGGTCAGCAGCAGGATCGCGGCTGCAGCGACCGCGCCCGTCACCGCGCTGCTCGCGATCAGGCACAGGCCGACGCCGGCGCTGCTCGCCGCGAGCGCGGTCTTGTACGCGCGGTTCAGGCTTGCGCCGCGCGCGACCCAGCGGTCGAGCAGCCAGCCGGTCAGCAGCACGCTCGCGCCGTCGGCCACGTAGAACGCGCCCGTCATCGGCGCCATCTCGGCGAGCGAAAGGCCGCGCTCGTTCACGAGATAAAACGGCAACCAGGAGAACACGAAGTAGAAGGCGTAGTTCGAGCAGAATGTCCCGATCATTCCGCCCCACAGCGCGCGCTGCTTCAGGATCAGCGCATAGGGCGGGTCATCGCTCGCCCGCGAAGCAGCCGCGGCATCCCCCGTGTTGCGCGTTTGCCGGCGCCAGAATACGAGCCAGACGAGCGAAGCGAGTCCCATGACCAGGAACATGGCCCGCCATCCGTAGCGGACCATGAGGAATCCGCCGAGCAATGCGCCGGCCGCCGGCCCGATCAGCGCGCCGAACTGCATCGTCGCCGTCGCGCGGGCCCGCTGTGCGACCGGCACGTTTCGTGAAAGCAGGCTGAGCGCGGAAGGATAGAAGGTCGCTTCGCCGACGCCCATGAGCAGGCGCATCGCAACCAGGACCGTGAGGCCTCCGGCAAGTCCGGTCAACGCGGTCGCCAGGCTCCAGAGCAGGAAGCCTGCCGCCAGCACGCGAGCCGGGCCGAAACGATCCGCGCACCAGCCCATGACAGGTTGCATCGGCGCATAGGCCCAATAGAAGAGTCCCAGCACCCAGCCAATCTCGCTGGCGGAAAGGCTCAGTTCCTTGCCGAGCAGCGGCGCCGCCACGGAAATGGCGCCCCGGTCGGCGTAATTGACGAGGAGCGCAATCGAGAGCATCGCGACGAGCCCGACGGGCGTACGCGTGAGCCTGTTCATCTGCTTGCGGGATTCACCAGACCCGGGAACTCGCCGGATGTTGCCAGAGCGCGGCTGCTTCAGGAAGGATGCCGACATGAATCGTCCACGCCATGTCCTCGCCATCGACCAGGGCACGACGTCAACACGGAGCATCATCTTCGACGACGAGGCACGGGTCGTCGCCCTCGCGCGGCGCGAGCTTCCCCAGCATTACCCCGCGGCGGGCTGGGTGGAACACGACGCCGAAGTCATCTGGCGGGACGCGGTGGCGACGGCGCGGGAAGCCATCGCGAGTTCGGGCCTCGCCCCACGCGAGATCGCGGCGATCGGCATCACGAACCAGCGCGAAACGGCTGTCGTGTGGGAACGCAGCACCGGCAAGCCGATCCATCGCGCCATCGTGTGGCAGGACCGAAGGACGGCCCCCGAATGCGCCCGGCTCAAGGACGATGGCGCGGAGGCGATGGTCCGCGAGCGCACGGGACTCCTGCTCGACCCGTATTTCTCGGCAACGAAGATCGGCTGGCTTCTCGACCACGTGTCGGGCGCGCGGGCGCGCGCCGAGCGCGGGGAACTCGCCTTCGGGACGATCGATACGTTCCTGCTCTGGCGGCTGACAGGCGGCCGCGTCCACGCGACCGATGTGACCAACGCCTCGCGCACGCTCCTCTTCGACATCCATCGCGGGCAATGGGACGAGGAACTGCTGCGGCTGTTCCACGTGCCGCGCGCCCTGCTTCCCGAGGTGAATGACAGCAGTGTCGTGTTCGGCGAGACCGAAGCGGAGGTCCTGGGTCAGCCCTGTCGCGATCGGCGGCGTCGCCGGCGACCAGCAGGCCGCATTGATCGGCCAGGCGTGTTTCGAGCCGGGAATGGCCAAGTCGACCTACGGCACGGGCTGTTTCATGCTCATGAACACCGGCGAGACGCCCGTGCTCTCGGGCAACCGGCTGCTGACGACACCGGCGTATCGCATCCATGGCCGAACGACCTATGCACTGGAGGGCTCGATCTTCGTCGCGGGCGCGGCCGTCAAGTGGCTGCGGGACGGGCTCGGAGTCATCGGGAATGTTTCGGAGACCGCAACGCTCGCCACGCAAGTGCCCGACAGTCACGGCGTGTACCTCGTGCCGGCATTCGTCGGCCTGGGAGCGCCGCACTGGGTGCCGGATGCAAGGGCGCTGATCTGCGGGCTCACGCTGGATGCATCCGCTGCGCACCTCGCGCGCGCGGCACTGGAGTCGGTGGCGTACCAGACGCTCGACCTCGTCACCGCAATGGCCGGCGACGGCGCCCGCGACGCTGCGTCGATTCGTGTCGACGGCGGCATGGCCGGCAACGACTGGTTCTGCCAGTTCCTCGCGGATGTGGTCGATGCGCAGGTGGAGCGGCCGACCCAGGTGGAAACCACGGCGATGGGCGCTGCATTCCTGGCGGGCCTCGCGACCGGTGTCTGGGACGACCTCCAGGCCGTCGCCGCGACATGGAAGAGCGGCGCCGCTTTCATGCCCGGCATGGTCCCGGAGCAGCGGACGAAACTGGTTGCAGGATGGAAGACGGCGCTACGCCGGGCGCTCGTCACCTGACGCTCGCAAACGCCATATCGTATAGTGACTGACCAGGGTTTCCTGCTGAAATACAGGGGGATTCGCATGAGCGCGAAGGCTGATCTACGCGCGGGCGACGATGCCGACCTGGCCAGGTTCGGCTACAAGCAGGAGCTGGACCGTACGCTCGGAAGCTTCGCGACGTTTGCCGCCGGGATCAGCTACATCTCGATCCTCACCGGAACCTTCCAGCTCTTCTACTTCGGCTTCGCGTTCGCAGGCCCGGCGTACTGGTGGTCGTGGCCGATGGTTTTCGCCGGCCAGCTCATGGTCGCGCTCTGCTTCGCCGAGCTCGCCTCGCGCTACCCGATTGCGGGATCGATCTACAACTGGGCCAAGCGGCTCAGCACCCCACACGTCGCCTGGCTGGCGGGATGGACGATGTTGACCGCATCGATCGTCACGATTGCGGCCGTAGCGCTCGCGTACCAGATCACCCTGCCGCAGATCGACGCGCTCTTCCAGTTCTACGGCGATGGCACCGGCAAGTACGACTACGCCGCCAACGCCGTGATCCTCGGGACGGCGCTGATCGTCTTCACGACGATCATCAACGCGATCGGCGTCAAGCTGATGGCACGGATCAACAGCACGGGCGTCCTCGTTGAGCTGACCGCCGCCGTCCTGCTCGTCCTTGCGTTCGCGTTCAACATTTCGCGCGGCCCGGGCGTCGTGACCGAGACGCTGGGCCTGGGAGCCGACTGGGAGCTCGGCTACTTCGGCGCGTTCCTGGCGGCCTCTCTCGCCTCCGCCTACGTGATGTACGGCTTCGACACCGCCAGCTCGCTGGGCGAGGAAAGCCTCGATCCGCGCCGCAACGCCCCGAAGGCCATCCTCCGCGCGCTGATCGCCTCGTTCCTGATCGGCGGGGCAATCCTGCTGTTCGCGATGATGGCCGTCACGGACATCAACAGTGAGGAGCTTGGCGTCGGTGGCCTGCAGTACATCGTCCTCGACGTGCTCGGCGGCACGATCGGCGACATCTTCCTCTGGGCAGTGGTGATAGCCATTACTGTCTGCTGCCTGGCCGTCCACACGGCCGCGATCCGGATGATGTTCGCGATGGCGCGCGACAACAACCTGCCCGGCGGAGCGCAGCTCGCGCGCGTCCACCCGAAGACACGCACGCCGATCATCCCGTCGATCCTGATCGGCGTGCTGGCGATTGCGATCCTCGTGGTCAACATCCGCCAGCCGCAGATCTTCGTGGTGATCACGAGCATCGGGATCGTCATGATCTACATCGCCTACCTGCTGGTCACGGTCCCGATGCTGCTCGCGCGACTGCGCGGGCAGTGGCGCTCCGAAGACGCCGTGCCGGGCTACTTCACGCTCGGCCGCTGGGGACTGCTGGTGAACGCCGTCGCCGTCGTCTGGGGCCTGTTCATGGCGATCAACCTGGTCTGGCCGCGCCAGTCGATCTATAACGCGACCGAGCCGTTTCACTGGTACCTGAGGTGGGGCGGCCTGTTGTTCGTCGGCGTCGTCATGTTCGGCGGGTTCGCGTACTACTGGGTCGTGCAGCGACACAGGACCGGCACGCTGGCCGAGCACGCCGCCGGTACGCAGGCCGATCGACTCGCCGAACCGGGTTGATCGTGGCGAACGACCGCCTGGTATCCATCAATCCCGCGACCGGTGAGCGCCTGGCCGAGCTCGCGGTGGCCGGCGCTGCCGAGGTCGAGGCGGCAGTTGAAGCTGCACGCGCCGCGCAGCCGGCATGGGCTGCAATGGCCGGGGCCGAGCGCGCCCGCATCCTGCGCCGCGCGGCCGGGATCCTGCGCGCGCGCAACGACGAGCTCGCGGCGCTCGAGACCCGCGACACCGGCAAGCCGATCCAGGAAACGCGCGTCGTCGACGTGATCTCGGGCGCCGAGTGCCTGGAGTACTTCGCCGCGCTCGCCCAGAGCGCTGCCGGCGAGCACATCGACCTCGGCCCGCAGGCTTTCGGCTACACGCGGCGCGAGGCGCTCGGCATCACGGCCGGAATCGGCGCCTGGAACTACCCGCTGCAGATCGCCTGCTGGAAGTCGGCGCCCGCGCTCGCCTTCGGCAACGCGATGCTCTTCAAGCCCGCGAGCCTGACGCCGCTCACCGCCGTCCAGCTCGAGCGCGCCTACCTCGAGGCGGGCCTATCGCCGGGCATCTTCCAGGTCATGCAGGGCCATTCCGAGACCGGCCGCCTGCTCACGCGCCATCCAAAGATCCGCAAGGTGTCTCTGACCGGCTCGGTCGGCACCGGCAAGGCCGTGATGAATGACGCATCGGGCACGATCAAGGCCGTGACGCTCGAGCTCGGCGGGAAGTCGCCGATCCTCGTGTTCGACGACGCGAAGCTCGACCAGGCCGTCTCCGGTGCGCTGCTCGGCAATTTCTATTCCGCCGGCGAGGTGTGCTCGAACGGCACGCGCGTCTTCGTGCATCGCAAGGTCAAGGCCGAGTTCCTGCGCCGGCTCGCGTCGCGCGTCGCTGCCATGCGCATCGGCGACCCGATGGACCCGGCGACCCAGGTCGGCTCGCTGATCTCCGAGGAGCACATGCAGATGGTGCTCGGCTACGTCGAGCGGGGGCGAAAGGAGGGCGCGAAGGTCCTGGTCGGCGGCAACCGGCGCACCGAGGGCGCGCTTGCGAAGGGATTCTTCGTGGAGCCCACCGTCTTCGACGGCTGCGAGGACGGCATGAGCATCGTGCGCGAGGAAATCTTCGGGCCGGTCATGTCGGTGCTCGAATTCACGGACGAAGACGAGGTGGTCGAGCGGGCGAACGCCACCGAATTTGGCCTCTCCGCTGCCGTCTTCACCAACGACCTCAACCGCGCGCACCGCGTCATTGCGCGGCTCGAGGCCGGGACCTGCTGGATCAATCACTACAACGTCACGCCGATCGAGTTGCCGTTCGGCGGCGTGAAGCTGTCGGGACTGGGCCGCGAGAACGGTCGCGCGGCGATGGAGCATTACACGCAGCTGAAGAGCGTGTACGTCGCCAAGGGCGACATTGATGCGCCCTACTGAGGCGTTCGACTACGTCATCGTCGGCGCCGGTTCCGCGGGCTGCGTGCTCGCCGACCGGCTCACGGAAGATGGAAAGCACAGCGTCCTGCTGCTCGAGTACGGCGGCTCCGACCGCTCCATCTTCGTGCAGATGCCCTCCGCGCTCTCGATCCCGATGGGCATGGAGAAGTATGACTGGCGCTATTACACCGAGCCGGAGCCCGGGCTGGGTGGACGGCGCCTGCACACCCCGCGCGGCAAGGTGCTGGGCGGCTCGTCCTCGATCAACGGCCTCGTATGCGTGCGCGGCAATGCCCAGGACTACGAGCGCTGGGAGGCGGAAGGCGCCACGGGCTGGAATTTCGGCGCGGTCTTGCCGTACTTCCGGCGCATGGAATCACGCGCCGAGGGCGGAGACAGCTGGCGCGGCGATTCCGGCCCGCTCCAGGTGCGCTGCGGCACGCTGGAAAATCCGCTGCATGCCGCCTGGCTCGCGGCAGGACGCGAGGCCGGCTATTCGCTGACGACTGACATCAATGGCTTCCAGCAGGAAGGCTTCGGCCGCCTCGACATGACGGTAGGCGGTGGCCGGCGTTGCAGCGCGGCCAATGCGTATCTGCGTCCGGCAATGAAGCGCCCGGGCCTTGCGGTGCGCACGCGCGCGCTCGCGACGCGAATCCTGTTCGACGGTGGTCGCGCAATCGGCGTCGAGTACCGCCAGGGCGATGCGCTTCGTGCGGCGCATGCGCGGCGCGAAGTCATCATCAGCACCGGCTCGATCAACACGCCCAAGCTCCTGAAGCTCTCCGGTATCGGTCCCGCGGCCGAGCTGCGCGAGCTCGGCATCCCGGTGGTGCGCGAACGACCCGGCGTCGGCGAGAACCTCCAGGATCACCTGGAGTTCTATTTCCAGGTTGCCTGCACCCAGCCCATCACGCTGTATTCGTCCATGGGTTTCCTGGCCCGGGCGCGGATCGGGGCGCGCTGGCTTCTCTTCAAGGATGGCCTCGGTTCGACCAATCACTTCGAAACCGGTGGATTCATCAGGAGTCGCCCCGGGATACCCTTCCCGGATATCCAGTTTCATTTCCTGCCGCTCGCAGTCACCTACGATGGCTCATCGATGGCGAAGGAACACGGCTTCCAGGCCCATGTCGGCCCGATGCGCTCCAAGAGCCGCGGCCATGTGCAGCTCGCGTCAACGGATCCCTTCGACAAGCCGAGGATCCGGTTCAACTACCTGAGCCATCCGGACGACCTCGTCGAAATGCGCGCCTGCGTGCGGCTCACGCGGGAAATCTTCGCGCAGAAGGCCTTCGATCCCTATCGCGGTCGCGAGATCCAGCCCGGCGCCGATGTCACGAGCGACGAGCGGATCGACGCCTTCGTCCGCGCCAAGGTCGAGAGCGCCTACCATCCGTCCTGTACTTGCAAGATGGGCCGCCGCGACGATCCGATGGCGGTCGTCGATCCGGAAGGGCGCGTGCACGGGGTCGAGAGCCTGCGCGTCGTAGACTCCTCGGTCATGCCGTCGATCACGACCGGTAACCTGAATGCGCCGACGATCATGCTGGCAGAGAAGCTGGCGGATCACATCCGCGGCAAGTCCCTGATGCAAGCGGCCGCGGAACCGTGGTACGTCGCGCCCGACTGGCGGGCGTCGCAGCGCTAGGGAGAATCACCGCCATGTCCCTTGATACCTGGGTGCTGATGAGCAACATCGTGACGGTCATAGGCCTGCCGCTCGCCATTGCCGTCTACTTCCTCGAGCAACGCAAGGAACGCGAGAACGAGGAGCAAGAGGTCTACCAGCTACTCTCAGACAACTACCAGGACTTCCTCGCGATCGCGCTGCAGAACCCCGATCTCCGGCTGTTCTCGGATGAGGCCACGCCATCCCTCAATAACGAGCAAAAGGAGAAACAGCTGATCATCTACATCATGCTGGTCGCGCTGTTCGAGCGGGCATACCTCCTGTTGTACGAGGATGCCATGTCACCCAAGCAGGCGCGGCGCTGGAATTCCTGGGACGACTACATACGCGAATGGTGCGGCAAGCCGCACTTCCGGTCCTGCCTTCCGCAACTGTTCCACGGAGAGGATCCGGACTTTGTCCGCTATGTCGAACATGTCGCCGCGTCAGCACGCGACACCTGACTGGGCGTTAAGGTAGTCTGACCCGCCCTGCCCGCCTGAAATACCTGGAGAACATCATGTTCCATCGATCGAGCGCCGCTTCCGTGCTGCTGGCCGTCCTGTCCTTCGCGCTGCCCGCACTGGCGGCGGCGGGGACGCTCGACCAGATCAGGAAATCCGGCGAGATACGCATCGGCTATCGCACCGACGCGCCGCCCCTCGCGTTCAACGACTCTTCGGGCCAGGCGGCCGGCTATTCCGTGGACCTTTGCAAGCGCATCGCGACCGCGGTGAAGGAGCAGTTGAAACTGGCCGACCTCAAGGTCACCTTCGTGCCGCTCAGCTCCGCGGATCGCCTCGACGCCATCGTCAACAACAAGGCCGACATCGAATGCGGCGCCACGACGGTCACCCTGTCGCGCGCGGAGAAGGTCGATTTCACCCTGATGACTTTCGTCACGGGCGGAAGCCTGCTTTCGCTGGCCGGGTCGAACGTCAACGCCCTGGCGGACGTCACCGGGAAATCGGTGGCGGTCGTCGCGGGAACCACGTCCGAGGCCGCCCTCAGGAATGCCCTCACGAAAAACCTGATCGATGCCAAGGTCGTGGCTGTCCCGAGCCGCGAGGAGGCAATGAAGCAACTCGATGGCGGGCAGGTCGTGGCCTTCGCCTCGGACCAGATCGTCCTCATCGGCCAGATCATGCAGTCGGCCGACCCCAAGAAGTACGGCCTGGCGCGGGAGCTCTTTTCCTATGAGCCCTATGCTTTCGTCGTGAGGCGCGACGATGCCGGTTTTCGCCTCGTGGCGAACCGCGCCCTGGCCCAGGTCTACCGTACGGGCCAGATTGAGCAGGTCTACGGCCGCTGGTTCGGCCAGGCAGGCATCAAGCCCTCGCCTGTCCTGACCGCGATGTACGCATTGCAGGCTTTACCGGAGTAGGCCGCCCCGCGCAGATGGCTGTCCTACACGATTGGCAGGTGATTACGCCCCCAAAAAGGCGTAGAACATTACGACGATGTTCGCATCCAGGGTCAGTGCTCCTCCTTCGATATTTGGACGGTATACATTCAGGCCGTTGGGTGGACTTGCGATCATCGGGACTGCACTAGCCCTCCTTCTCCTGGCCGGCGTCTCGGCGCAATTCCTCCACGCGAAACCCGTGGATCCATTCGTCGACCGGCCGCCGACACTGAACCTCAGCGTGCGCGGCGACTTCCAGCAGGCCGTTCACTTCCAGTACGTGCAGGACAGCGCATACATCGGTGAAAACATTTCGCTCGTCGCGCCGTTGTATGTCCTGCCGGTCTCGCCGAATGAATGGCTGAGGTTCTACACCAACTCGCCCCTGGGATTGCCGCGTTCGGCGCAGGCGAGAATCTACCGCTCCCAGCAGCCGGAACCGTGTTACGGACAGGTCTTGATCGGTTGCATCGAAGTCGACGTCGCGAGCCCGGGTGAATCGATCCCGCTCTATCCGGAAGTCTCGGCAGGCCTTGGATTCCCCGCGCCCTCTACGCCGGGCTCCTACTGGATCGCGCTGGATGCCAACTGGGGCTCCGGCGGCCGGACTCAGGTGTTCGTGATCGACGTGCGCGGCTAGTTGCCGCCAGTTCCCGATCCCATTCTTTCATTGACGCCAGAAATGGACGGCAGGACGCGCTCGATTGCCGGCGCATCCTCTCGCCACTTGTCGGGATGCGGCGGTGTCTTCGTGTGGCGCGAAAGCGGCAGGGGCTTTGACAGGTACTCCGCCAGCCGCGCGTCCATGGCAAGCCCGGCGAATCCCAGCAGGCGCTCGACTGTCGCCCTGGGATCGCTGAGCAGGTCTTCGTAGCGCACCGTCGTCCAGCGCTCGCGCGGGATGTCTGCAAGGTCATCGAGGATCGTTTCGTTCGCCGACTGCCACTGGAAAGCCACCACCTCCTCGAGCGGCCGGCCCTGGAGCCGCTGGTAGCCCGGCGGCAGCAGGAGAGACCAGGGACCCGGCCAGCCTGGCAACTGGCGATAAGTCACCCATCCCTTTCCGCGCCAGGCCTGCATCATGCTGCCGAGATTCGCGCGCGGCTCGCGGTGCAGGAAGATGAACTGCGCGTCCGGGAACACCTCGAGCAGGAAGGGGACGCGGAGCGCATTCTTCGGCGTTTTTTCCAGCAGCCGGACGGACGCGCCCGCCGGTGGCGGCTGTCCGTCGCGATCCTGCAGCCTGCCGGCAAACCGCCTCCGCAATTCCCCCGCGATCTCCGTCGTCGCGTCCTTCCGCGTCAGCCGGTTCGAGGCGACGACCCCGCGGCCCGGACGCAGTGCGGCGATGCTTTCGATGAGCTGGTGGCTTTCGCCGCCGATCGAATAGACGCCGGCCGCCTGGGCGAGCGTCTCGAACAGGAGGGTGCTCCCGGCCCGCGGCGCGCTGAGGATAATGACCGGGCGATTGAGGACCGGCGGCGCATCGGGCGCAACGACAGTCACGGGAGCGGCAACTTCCACGGTGACGGCGGTGTCTTCCGTGGCGGCGACCGGTTCGGGGCTAGGCGCGGGTTGCGCGGCTGTGGTTACAGGCTTTTCGGCCGCAGCTTCAGCCTGCTCGGCCGCGACATTGAACTCGGCGGCCTCCGGACGCATCCCGCTGGCGCCTCCAAACAGCATTGCGAGCAACCGGTTGTGCAGGACCTGGCGCGCGAAATTACTCGTGCTGGCGACCCGCACGGGCGGTAGCTGGCGGAGCTTCCGGCGAGTGACGCTCACGAGCGATTCGAATTGACCTCGTGCTTCAGGCACGTCCCCGTGCAGGTGCCAGAGCGAGCGCCAGTCGTGACAAAATTCGATGACGGTGCTGACAAAGCGGCTCGTCGCCGTAACGGACTCCGGACGATCGTCGCGGGGCGCGACGTCGGCCAGCAGGTCGAAGGCCAGCTGCTCTACTTCCGAGGGCGGCATGAGCGGCCAGACATTGAACCTCTCGATCATGAGCCGCGGACGGGCCGCGGGATCGAAAGCGACCAGTCGCGAATTCGGTTGGGGCTGATCGAATTTGTCCGACTGGCCTTGTGTCACCAGGCGCCAGAATGCCGACGTGCCCGAAGTGTCCGCGACGAGGTGGATGCGCGCATCGGGGGTGGGGTTCAGGACCTTGTGCTCGCGCCAGTTGTCAAAGACCCATGCCTCGCCGGCGGCCATGTGCACGCTCTGGTCGGCGCAATGGAACCGGACTTCCGGGCGGGTGACCACCGGGATGTGCACCCGGACCCGATAGAACCAGTGGTGGTTGGTGTCACTGTGCAGCGGCACCTTGCCGCCGCCATCGATGCACATCAGGCGCGAGCGTGACCAGACCGTATTGAACGATGCCAGCACCTGCTGCAGGTATGGGCTCGCGAGTAGTGCGGGTGTCGGCTGCATTGCGCCGGCGACGTAGTCATTCTGCTCGCCACCGACCGTGATGAGCCGCGCCGCCGTGTTTCCCTCGAATTCCTGCGGATGGCGCATCCATGCGCCGGCGGGCAGGTTCCCGACCTCGGCCCGCAGCCGATCGACGTCAAAGCGGACCGGCAGCCTGAAGAAAGGACTTGGGAGTTTCAACGGGCCCGGGCGCTAGTCGTACGCGGCGCCGAACCGCCAGGTTGCCGTCACGCCGTAGGTGCGCGGCTTGCCATAGACGCCCGCGACGACGCCGGCGAAGAGCGAGCTGTCGAAGGCGTACACGCGATATTCCTCCTCGAAGAGGTTGTTCACGAACGCCGCGACTTCCCAGCGCCCGTCCGGTGCCGCATAGCCGATGCGCGCGTTCGCCAGCGTGTACGACGCCTCCTCCTCCACCGGCGCGCACAGCGCCGTGAAGCAGAAATCATCCGTGTAATACACGTCGCCCTGGATGGACGCGGTTCCGGATCCGAGCGCGAACTCGTAGCGTGCAAACGCATTCGCAGCGAACGAGGGAGCCTGCGGCAGGTCGTGGTCCACGATGGTCACGGTGTCCGGCAGCAGGATGTCCTCCACTTCGCTGTCCATGAACGAAGCGCCGAGCTGCAGCGTCAGTCCGTCGGTCGGCCGCGCGTTGAGCTCGACTTCGAGGCCCATCGCCTCGGCATCCTGGTTGAGGACTGTCTGCACCGGGCCGAGCTGCGCGAATGCCTGGTAGTCCTCGTAGTCATAGTAGAAGGCGGCGAGGTTCAGCATCATCGTGCCGCCGGCGAAGTTCGACTTCATCCCCAGCTCGTATGCGTTCAGTGTTTCGGGCTCGAACACGATGCCTTCCAGGAACGTCACCTGGTTGGGGTCGAACGGCGTGCCGGTCGAGAACGTGAAACCACCGCTCTTGCTGCCGCGGTTGAAGGAGAGGTACCAGAGCAGGTCGTCGTTCGGGCGATAGTCGAGCTGGAGCCGTGCCGTGAAGTCGTCGAACGACTGGTCCGCGTCGTCGGTGGTGACAGTGCTCCCGAGCGGGAAGATCTCGTCGGGCCCGAAGATGATGGTGACTTCCGGCTGGCCGAGGTCCGGGATCGCGGGCGCGTTGCCAAGATAAGAGCCTTCGCGTGAGTCCTCCCAGTAGCGCAGGCCGCCGATCAGCTTCCAGCGCTCGGCGAAGCTCCATTCGTCCTGGAAGAACGCGGCGAACGAGGTCGTCTCCTGGGTAAAGGAGACGTCCGGGTCGTAGCCGTAGAAGCGGCTGGCGAACTTGCCGATGTACTCGCCGTCGACGTTCATGCCGAAGAGGCCCGCGACCATCTGGTGCGCACCCGCGCTCCACGCATAGCGGAACTCCTGCGAGATCTGGTCGAGGTCGCTGCCCTGGAAGAAATAAACGCCGTCGTCCGGCGAAGCGTCGCCGCCCTCGGTATAGAACTTGTCGGAGGTCTGGAAATCCGTGATCGAGGTGAGGGTACCGCCACCGATCCCGCTGTCGACGCGCACCTGCGCGCCGAAGATCTCGCGGTCCACGTACGAGGGTTCCGTCTCCGCCGTCTTGAAGGGGTCGCCACCGCGGCTCGGGATGATCGAGTCGTCGCGGAAGCCGGTGCCGGACTCGCCCGGTCCGGTGCCCCAGAAGTCGCAACTCTGGTCCGGCGCCGTGAACTCGCCCTGGGACTGGAGATTCGGGCAGGCCGGCTCGTGCGAGTAGATGCCCGCCTGCGTCTCGCCATCTGCCTCGAGGTAGCGGACGATCAGGTCCACGTCGGTGGTGTCACCTGGCTGCCAGGCAAGCCGACCCCGCAGCGCGTAGTGGTCGTTCCCGCCCCGGTCCGGCACCCCGGCAACGATGGATTCCATCCAGCCGTCGTCCTCGTTGTAGATGAAGGCGAGGCGTCCCTGCAGGTTGTCGCTGAAGGGACCGGAAACGGCCCCATCCATGACCACCTGGCTGAAGCTGCCGACGGTGAGGTTGGCGTAGCCCTCGAACTCGTCCGATGGCGCGTTCGAAATGAACTGGATCGCGCCGCCCGTCGCGTTCCTTCCGAACAGCGTGCCTTGGGGGCCGCGCAACGTCTCGACGCGCGCGAGATCGAAGACCGGGAAGCCCGCCAGGTTTATTGAGCTCGAGTAGCTGTCGTCCTGGTACACGGCGACCGGCGGCTCCTGCTGATCGCCGTAGTCGTTCTGCGAGACGCCGCGGATATTGAACACCACCTGGGCGCTCGAATACGCATTCATCCGGAGATTCGGCACGGCCCTCACGATGTCGGTGGCGGTCGTGATGTTGAGGTTCTGCAGCGTGCGTTCGTCTAGCGGCGTCACCGCGATGCCGACGTCCTGGATGTTCTGCTCACGGCGCTGGGCCGTCACGACGACTTCACCGAAGGGCGTCGCCTCCCGCGATGGCGCGGGGGCGGGTGGCGATTCCGCCTGGTCGGCCGCGGCCCATTGTGACAAGCCGCTCAGGATTGCCGCGCAAAGCACCCGGTTGTTTCGCATTGTCATTCCCCTTGCTGAGCCTCGTGCATCCACGCCAGGACATAGTCCACGTAAGAGCGCCAGATTTCGAGATGGTACTCCTCGGCGCTGCGTCGCCACAAAACGATCTCCGCCTTGCCGAGGATCGTGCGCGTGCACATGCCCGGCGGGAACGCCGCAGGATCGAGATCCAGCGGACATCCCGTATTGAGCATCGTGCTGGCACCTGGCCCGTTAACGTCGATCGCAAGCTGCCGCTGGCTGACTTCCACGAGCGAATGCGGAACGCCGGCGAGCGCCGTTTCGAGCGTCGCAGCGATATCCCGCGCATCCGCGGCGGGAGCGATCAGCAGCTGCTCGTCAGGGCCGAGCCACAATGACGAGCGGCCATTGTTCGTGTTTGCACGACAGGCGTCCTCGGGCATCGCGACGCCGAACGCATCGCCGGCCGCGCTTCGCGCCTGCCGCCCGCCCTGCAGGATGAAGCGCGCCGCGGGCGCATGGATGCGCAGCTCAGGCATCCAGGCGGGCTCCTTCCCTGTCGTAGAACACCGGGGACGCCACCTCGACCGCGATGTCGCCGGTCGGCATCGGCACATACAGCCTCTGGCCCATGCGCGCGCGCCCGCCCGCGATCATCGCGAGCGCGATCGAATGGCCGAGGGACGCGCTGAAGTAGGAAGACGTGACGTAACCGATCAGCGTCATCGGCGGCTCCTGTCCCGCCGTTTCAACGACCTGCGCCCCTTCCTCGAGCACGACGCCGGCATCCAGGGTGCGCAGGCCCACGAATTGCCTGCGGCCCGGGTTTTTCATTGACGCGCGTTCGAGCGATCGCTTGCCGACGAAATCCGGCTTGCCGCGACCGACTGCCCAGGCGAGGCCCGCATCGTCCGGCGTCACCGTGCCGTCAGTGTCCTGGCCGACGATGATGTAACCCTTCTCCGCGCGGAGCACGTGCATGGTTTCGGTGCCGTAGGGCGTGATGCCGAGCGGCGCACCGGAGGCATGGACGGCTTCCCAGACACGGCGCCCGCTGTCGGCCGGCACGTTGATCTCGTAGCCGAGCTCGCCGCTGAAGCTGACGCGAAACAGCATCATCGGGATGCCGCCAATCGTTCCCTCGGCCACGCCCATGTGGGGCAAGGCACTGCGCGAAATGTCCACGCCCGACATGAGCGGCTCCAACACCTCCCGCGCACGCGGCCCCTGCACGGCGATGACCGCCCACTGCTCGGTCGTCGACGTCAGCCACACCGCGAGCTCCGGCCATTCTGTCTGGCGGTAGTCCTCCATCATCGCGAGGACGCGCGCCGCGCCGCCCGTGGTCGTCGTCACGTGAAAGCGATCGGCGGCAGTTCGCGCAATGACACCATCGTCGTAGATGAACCCGTCCTCGCGCAGGAGGATCCCGTAGCGGGCCCGGCCGACCGCGAGATTCGACCAGTTGTTGACGTAGAGCCGGTTCAGGAACTCCGCGGCATCCGGGCCGACCACCGCGATCTTGCCGAGCGTCGAGGCGTCGAAGATTCCGCAGGCGCTGCGCACCGCCCGGCACTCGCGGGCGACCGCGGCCTGCATGTCCTCGCCGGCGCGCGGGAAATAGCGCGCACGCTTCCACAGGCCGACGTCCTCGAACACGGCACCGTTCTCATTCGCCCATTCGTGCATGGGTGTCTTGCGGACCGGGTCGAACAGCTGGCCACGCGCCATCCCGGCAAGGCTCCCGAAAGTGACGGGCGTGTACGGCATCCGGAACGTGGTGTGGCCAACCTGGGGGATGGCCGTGCCGAGATGCGAGGCGACGATTCCGAGCGCATTCAGGTTTGAGGTCTTGCCCTGGTCGGTCGCCATCCCGACGGTCGTGTAGCGCTTGACGTGCTCGATCGAGTGAAACCCCTCGCGCGCGGCGAGTGCGAGGTCGTTGGAGGTCACGTCGTTCTGCCAGTCCACGAATGCCTTCGAGGCGCCTGGTACCCGCGCCTGCGGCGAGCTGGATGCTGTCGCATCCCAGCCGCCGCCCGTCACGGCAAGGCGGCGACCGGCAGCTTTGCCATGGCCGGCGCTACGCGCCGCGGCAGTGCCTGCCGCGCTGCCATCCGCGAGCACTTCTTCGAGTCCGTGAATACCGCGACATGCGCCGGCCGAACGTTCGCGTTCGGCGGATGACGTGGGGACGAAGGCCTGCGTCACATCGTTCCACTTGAGCTTGCCGCGCGACTGCGAGAAGAGATGCACACAGGGCGTGAAGCCACCGGACATCAACACGACATCGCAGGAGAGGCTCCGCCGTTGTCGGCGACCTCCCCCATCCGCCATTTCGAGCTCGATGCCGCTGACATGACGAGTTGCCGCGGGTTCGCAGCACCGTCGCGGACTTCAACAATTCGACGCCTGCGTTGCGGATTGCCGCCGCCTGCACGCCATCGGTGTTCGCGCGCAGGTCCGCGACTGCGACGACGTCGATGCCCGCGGCCTTCAGGTCGAGCGCAGCCTCGTAGGCGCTGTTCGATGCCGTCACGACCACTGCCCGCGATCCCACGCGGACGCCATAGCGGTTGAGATAAGCCAGCGCGGCGCCGGCGAGCATGATTCCAGGCCGGTCATTGCCCGGGAACACCAGCGGCTGCTCGATGGCGCCGGTCGCAAGAACCACTTCGCGAGCGCGCACCTGCCATAGCCGCTCGCGCGCCTGGCCTTCCCGCGGTTCCGGAAGATGGTCGCTGAGGCGTTCGTTGAGCCCGATCGCGTTGTGCGGGAAGTAACCGAATGCGGTCGTGCGCGTGAGCAGCCGCACGCGGGGATTCGCGGCAAGTGTCGCGACCGCCCCTTCGATCCAGGCTGACGCCGCCAGGCCGTCGACCACCGCGCGCGTGCCGGCGAGCAGGGAACCGCCGGCTTCCGGCTGTTCGTCGCAGAGAATGACGCGCGCTCCGGCATCCGCTGCCGCGAGGGCTGCGGCCAGGCCGGCGGGGCCTGCGCCGACGACCAGCACGTCGCAGTGCGCATATCGTTGCGCATAGCGATCCGGGTCCGGCATCCCGGGCGCACGACCGAGGCCTGCGGCCGCGCGGATCAGCGGTTCATAAAGCGCAGCCCAGGCGGCCCGCGGCCACATGAAAGTCTTGTAGTAGAACCCCGCGGGAAAGAACGGCGACAACAGGTCGTTCACGCGGCCGACATCGAATCGCAGGCTCGGCCAGCGGTTCTGGGATTGCGCGACGAGCCCGTCGTAGAGCTCGACCTGGGTCGCCCGGAGATTCGGTGTGCAGCGCGCGGCATCGCGGCGCACGGTCACGAGCGCGCTCGGTTCCTCGCTGCCCGCCGTCACGATGCCGCGCGGCCGGTGATACTTGAACGACCGCCCGACGAGATGCACGCCGTTGGCGAGCAGCGCCGAGGCCAGCGTGTCACCGGGGAGGCCCCCGTAGGGCGCGCCGTCGAAGCGGAACCGGAGCGTGCGCGCCCGGTCGATGCGTCCGCCCTTCGCCGTCCGGAATGCGCTCACGGGGCGCTTTCCCCGGTCTTGTAGGTGCCGGCGAAGCAGTCGGTGGTCGTGTCACGCAGCGCATTGAAGAAGCGCCCGCAGCCGCGCACATGGCGCCAGCGTTCGGCGTGCAGGCCGCGCGGGTTGTCGCGCAGGTACAGGTAGGCCGCCCAGTCGTCATCGGAGAGTTCCGCCGGTCGCGCCGGCCGCGCGAGGTGCGCCTGGCCGCCATAGGAGAACTCGATCTCCGGGCGTTCGCCGCAGTACGGACAGTGGATCAGCAGCATGTCAGTGCGCAACGCCTGCTGCTGCGGCCTCGTCGATCAGCCGCCCGTCGCGGAAGCGCTCCAGCGAGAACGGCGCCGCGATCGGGTGCGGTTCCCCCTTCGCCAGGGTCCAGGCGAAGACGTGCGCGGATCCGGGCGTCGCCTTGAAGCCTCCGGTGCCCCAGCCGCAATTCACGAACAGCCCCGGCACCGGCGTGTTGCCGATGATGGGCGAGCGGTCGGGTGTCACGTCGACGATGCCGCCCCAGTTGCGCAGCATCCGTAGGCGCCGGAAGCAGGGGAACAGCTCGCAGATCGCCTCCAGCGTGTGCAGGTTCACGTGAAGCGCGCCGCGCTGCGTGTACGACGTGTACGAGTCCGTGCCCGCACCGATAACGAGCTCGCCCTTGTCCGACTGGCTGATGTAGGCATGGATGGCGTTCGACATCACGACGCAGGGAAACACGGGCTTCACCGGCTCCGACACCAGTGCCTGGAGCGGGAAGCTCTCGAGCGGGAGCCTGACGCCCGCCATGCGCATGACGACGCTCGAGTTTCCGGCTGTGACGACACCGACCCTGCGCGTGCGGATGAGACCGCGCGTCGTCTCGAGCGCCTCGACCGCACCGCCCGCGTCGCGGCGAATGCCCGTGACCTCGCAGTTCTCCAGGATGTCGACGCCGAGCGCGTCGGCCGCCCGCGCGTAGCCCCAGGCCACCGCGTCATGTCGCGCCGTGCCGCCACGGCGCTGCAGCGTCGCGCCCAGCACGGGATAGCGGATGTCGGTGCCGATGTTGAGCGGCGGGCAGAAGGCCTTTGCTTCTTCCGGCGACAGCCACTCGTTGTCCACGCCGTTGGCGCGGTTCGCGTGCAGGATGCGCTTCAGCATCTGCGCGTCGTGCACCGTGTGTGCGAGCATCATGACGCCGCGCGGCGAGTACATGACGTTGTAGTTGAGGTCCTGCGCGAGGTCCTTCCACAGCTTCACCGCGTGGTCGTAGATCGCGATGCTCTCGTCGAACAGGTAGTTCGAGCGGATGATGGTCGTGTTGCGGCCGGTGTTGCCGCCGCCGATCCAGCCCTTTTCGACCACCGCGATGTTTCGGAGCCCGTGCTCGGCGGCGAGGTAGTACGCCGTGCCGAGCCCGTGGCCGCCGCCGCCGACGATGACGACGTCGTAATGCGGCTTCGGCTCCGCCTTCCGCCACTGCTCGCGCCAGCCCTGGTGGCGGGACAGGCTCTTCCAGAGCAGCGAGAGGCCGGACCAGGATTGCCGCTTCACGACCGGGAGTACCCTCAGGCCCTGAGGTCGCCGTTGTCCGGGTCGTAGGGCGAGTCGACCAGCACGGTTGCTTTCTTGCGCTCACCCAGGATCTCGATCTGCAGCGGCGTGCCGACCGCGGCGAATTCGGACTTCACGTAGCCGATTGCCAGGCTCTTCTTCAGGACGTGGCCGTAATAGCCGGAAGTCGCGCGGCCGACCATCGTGCCTTTCCCGTCGAACAGCGGCTCGTTGCCGAGCGGGTCGGCGTCAGTGACGCCGTGGACTTCGACCGTCACGAACCGGTTCGGAACGCCGGCGGACTGCTGCTTCTCGAGCGCCTCCTTGCCGATGAATGCGCCCTTGCCGAGCCGCACGAAACGGTCGAGCCCCGCCTCGAATGGCGTGTAGTCGGGGGTCAGGTCGAGGCCCCACATGCGATAGGACTTCTCCAGCCGCAGCGATTCCATCGCGCGCATGCCGGCCATGCCGATGCCGAACTCCTTGCCCGCCTCGAACAGCGCGTCGAACAGGTGATGCGCGTATTCGATCGGGAAATGCAGCTCCCAGCCGAGGGAGCCGACGAAGTTCACGCGCAGCAGGTAGACGTCCGGCGCGAGCCCGACCTCGCCCAGCTGCGCGGAGAGCCAGGGGAAGGCCGCGTTGTCGAGCGCGCTGTCCGTCAATTTCGCGAGCACGTCGCGCGAGCGCGGGCCGGCCAGGACGAAGCAGCCGCGCGCGGTCGTGATGTTGCGGAGCGTCACCGAGCCATCGGCCGGCAGCATCTTGTGCAGGTAATCGCTGTCGTAGCGTTCGGCGGCGCCCGCGCTGACGATGTAGTACCGCTGCTCGCCGAGCTTCGTGATCGTGAACTCCGAGCGGATCCCGCCGCGGCGCGTCAGCGCATGGCTGAGCGCCATGCGCCCGGTCTTCGTCGGCACCTTGTTGGCGACGAGGGTATCGAGCCAGGCTTCCGCGCCCGGGCCGGTGACCTCGTGCTTCGTGAAGGGCGTCAGGTCGATGACGCCCACCTGTTCGCGAATGCGCCTGCACTCCGCACCGACGTGCTCGAAATAGTTCGTGCGCCGGAAGCTCCAGGCGTCTTTCGCCTCGACGCCGGCGGGCGCGAACCAGTTGGCGCGCTCCCAGCCGTAGCGCTGGCCGAAGACCGCGCCCATGCGCTTGAGCTTGTCGTAGACCGGGCTCGTCTTCAGCGGCCGCGCTTCCTCGCGCTCCTCGTCCGGGTAATGGATCGTGAAGACGTTGCGATACGTCTCTTCGTTCTTTCGCACCAGGAAGCGCTTGCTGGTGTACGGGCCGAAGCGCCGCGGATCGAGGGCCAGCATGTCGATGCCCGGCTCGCCCTCGACGATCCACTCCGCCAACTGCCAGCCCGCGCCGCCGGCGGCGGTGATCCCGAAGCTGTGGCCTTCGTTGAGCCAGACATTCGGCAGGTCCCAGGCCGGCCCCACCAGCGCGCTGCCATCCGGCGTGTACGAGATCGGCCCGTTGACGACGTCCTTGATGCCGCAGTTCGCGAGCGCCGGCACCCGCCGCTGCGCGGCCTCGACGTGCGGAAGCAGGCGTTCGATGTCGCCGTCGAACAGGCTCTTGCCAAACCACTCGGGCACGCCGTCGGCAAAGCGCGCGGGCGCTCCCGCTTCATAAGGGCCGAGGATCCAGCCCATGCGCTCCTCGCGCAGGTAATACGACTGGTCGGGTTCGCGCAGAACCGCGAGCTCGCGCCCGCCGCCGCGCCGATACGCGGCGAGCTCCGGCGACTGCTCGTAAACGATGTACTGGTGCTCGACGGGGATCGCCGGCACGTTGAGGCCGAACATCCGTCCGGCCTGGCGCGCGTAATTTCCGGTCGCGCAGACGACGTGCTCGGCGACGATCTCGCCCTGGGTGGTTTTCAGCTGCCACTCGCCCGAGCGGGTACGCGACACCGCAGTCACTTCCGTCTGCTCGTGGATTTCCGCGCCCAGCGCCCGCGCGCCCTTGCGCAGGGCCATCGTGAGGTCGGCCGGGGCGATGTGGCCGTCGTGCGGATGGAACAGCGCGCCGATGACTGCGGGCGTCTCGGCATCGCCGCCGAGCTCGACCAGCGGCCACAGTTCCTTGACGTCCTTCGGCCCGATCACCTGGAAAGGCACGCCGATGGTGTTCGCCGTGCCGCAGTATTTCTGGTACTCGTCCATGCGGTCGCGGCAGGTGGCGAGACGCAGGTTCCCGGTGACGTGGAAGCTCACGTCCTGGCCGGTCTCGGCCTGCAGGCGCTTGTAGAGGTCGACCGAGTACTTGTGCAGCTGGCCGACCGTGTAACTGATGTTGAACAGCGGCAGCAGCCCGGCGGCATGCCAGGTCGAGCCCGCGGTCAATTCGGCCCGCTCGACCAGCACCACGTCCCGCCAGCCCTTGTGCGCCAGGTGGTACAGCGTGCTGACGCCGACCACGCCGCCCCCGATCACGACGACCCGCACATGTGTTTTCAACGGGAGGCTCTCCGCATTCGCCACCGGCAGTGTAGCCGTTGGCGCGCCGACGGCAGCCCCAAAAGCGACAGCTTCATGTCGGAATCAGACATCCGCGCCGGGGCCGGTGGCATACTGAAAACCATGCTGCCGATCACGCGGTACGCGTTCCTGACCCTGCCGAACTACTCCCTGATCGCGGTCTCGAATGCGGTCGAGCCTCTGCGCATGGCGAACCGGGTCGTCGGCGAGGCCGTCTATGAATGGTCAATCGCGAGCCTCGACGGCCGCCCGGTGCTCGCGAGCAACGGCCTCGACCTCGCACCGACCATCGCGCTCGACAAGATCGGCAAGGTCGAAATCCTGTTCGTCTGCGGCGGCGTCAATGTGCGCGAAGCGGTCACGGCGCCGCTCCTCACAGCGCTCAAGCGGCTCGCGGAACGCCGGGTTGCGCTCGGTGCGCTGTGCACGGGCGGCTATGCGCTCGCGCGGGCGGGGCTGCTCGACAACACCCGCGCCACGATCCACTGGGAAAACCTCTCGGCGCTCCGCGAGGAGTTCCCGCGGGTGCAGCTCAACGACCAGGTGTTCAGCATCGACCGCGAGCGCTTTACCTGCTCGGGCGGCACGGCGCCGCTCGACCTGATGCTGAACCTGATCCAGCTCAAGCATGGCCCCCGGATCTCGCAGCTCGTGTCCGAGCAGTTCGTGCTCGAGCGCGTGCGCACCGCAGAGGATCGCCAGTACATACCCCTGCGCGCGCAGGTCGGCGCCTCGCATCGCAGCATGATCGAGGTGGCCCAATTGATGGAAGAGAACATCGAGAAGCCGCTGTCGCTGGACGGGATCGCCCGCAAGACCGGGCTGTCGCGGAGGCAGATCGAGCGGCTCTTCAAGCGCCACCTCGATTGCGTGCCGAAGAAGTACTACCTCGACATGCGGCTGCGCCGCGCGCGCGAGCTGCTCCTGCAGACGGCCATGCCGATCATGGATGTCTCGACCTCCTGCGGGTTCAAGTCGCCCCCGCACTTCTCCCGCTGCTACCGCAACCAGTTCGGCCATCCGCCGAGCGCCGAGCGCCAGGTCCGGCCCGCCGGCGTCACAGTTCTCCGGTGACATGTCGTCCGTGGACATGCCCTTGTCGCGAAAGGGCCAGTCCCGCCAGGGCCCGACGCTTAACATCCCGCCATGACAGGGGAAAATGAGTTCGATCTTCGGACGCTCGACGACGCGGAACTCGCCGAGCAGGTCCACGACGACCTGTACAACGGCCTGAAAGCCGAGGTCGAGGACGCGACGCGGATCTTCCTCGAGCGGGGCTGGGCGCCGGAGCGCGTGCTCAACGAGGGCCTGGTCGAGGGCATGCGCATCGTCGGCATCGACTTTCGCGATGGCATCCTGTTCGTGCCCGAGGTCCTGCTCGCCGCGAACGCGATGAAGGGCGGCATGGAGATCCTCCGCCCCCTCCTCGCCGAGACCGGCGTGGAGCCGATCGGCAAGATCGTGATCGGCACGGTGAAGGGCGACATCCACGACATCGGCAAGAACCTCGTCTCGATGATGCTCGAGGGCGCCGGCTTCGAGGTCATCGACATCGGCATCAACAACGCGGTCGAGAAATATCTCGACGCGCTCGAGAAGCACCAGCCCGACTTCCTCGGCATGTCGGCGCTGCTGACGACGACGATGCCCTATATGAAAGTCGTAATCGACACGCTCAAGGAGAAAAACCTCCGCGACAAGTACATCGTGCTGGTCGGCGGGGCGCCGCTCAACGAGGAATTCGGCAAGGCGGTCGGCGCGGACGCCTACTGCCGCGATGCGGCAATCGCGGTCGAGACCGCCAAGAAGCTTCTCGCCGCGCGCCGCGTCGCCGCGGCTGCGCACTAGCGCAAGGGGCGACGGCCTTGGACACGCCCGCAAGAAAGCTCGTGATCGCCTGCGGTGCGCTGGCCCGGGAAATTGCCGCGCTGCGGCGAGCGAATGGCTGGACGTCGCTCGATGTCGCCTGCCTGCCGCCGGAGCTTCACAACCGCCCCGAACGCATCGCGGAAGCCGTGCGCGAAAGGATCCGCGAACATCGGGCCGGCTACCGCGACATCTTCGTCGCCTATGGCGACTGCGGGACGAAAGGCGCACTCGACGCGGTGCTCCGCGAAGAAGGCGTGGAGCGGATCGCCGGGGCGCATTGCTACGAGTTCTATGCGACACCCGGGGCGTTTGCCGCGCTCGCGGATGCGGAACCCGGAACTTTCTACCTGACCGATTTCCTGCTGCGGCACTTCGAGCGCCTGGTCATCGAAGGGCTCGGCATCGACCGGCATCCCGAGCTGCTGCCGGTGTATTTCGGAAACTATCGCCGGCTGGTCTACCTCGCCCAGGCGCCGCAACCGGAATCGACCCGGCAGGCCGAGGCGATTGCGAGGAAGCTGGGCCTCGAGTACCGGCTTCAATCCACCGGCTATGGGGGCCTGGAACGGAGCCTCATCGCGTTTTCCGGTGCCGCGCGGCCACTGCAATGGCGAGCCTGACGCTCATCTCCTGGCGCGACATTCCCGCACAGGTGGTGGTCAAGCGCGGCCGCGAGACCGCCAAGGTGAAACTCTCCGACCGGTTCCAGGAAGCCGTCGACCGCGCCGCGATGCGCGCCGGCAAGGGAAGTTCCGACGCGTATCTCGCCGAATGGCGGCGGAGCGCGGCAACTCCCTGCAGCGATGACATCGAGCGCGAGGCCGCCGCCGAGGCCGCGCGCATCGAGGCCCGCTTCAGCGACGCGGACCTCGAACGCCTCGTCCGCGCGCACGGCGTTGCCGAAGCCGGCTGAGCCAGCCCATGTACCGCATGCGACAGTGGTCCGTGCGCCATGCCGGCGGGCTCAATCGTTTCTATCGCGGTTTCGAGTCCCTGCTGGTCGCGCTCGCGCCGCTCTTCCGGACGATCGGTTACCGGCGGCTCGAACGCCCGGTCGCCGCCGCCGAACGCGGGATCAAGGGCTTCCTCTTCGACTGCCGGATGTGCGGGCAATGCGTGTTGAGCTCGACCGGCATGTCCTGCCCGATGAACTGTCCGAAGCAGCTCCGCAACGGACCCTGCGGCGGCGTGCGCGCGGACGGGGGCTGCGAGGTGATCCCGACGATGAAGTGCGTCTGGGTGCTCGCCTTCGAGGGCAGCCTCCGCATTCCCGGCGGCACGGACGCGATGCGGATTGCGCAGCCCGCGGTCAACCACCGCCTGCAGGGAAGCTCGTCGTGGCTGCGCGTCGTGCGCGAAAAGACCGGGGGACGCGCGTGAAATTCGAGGACGAGCCGGTTCCCGGCTATCCGCTGCCGATCCTGCCCGGCCACGTGTCGCCCGGCCGCTTCGAGCGCGTGTTGCGCGCGGGAGGGTTCGCGGTGACCGCCGAGCTCGCCCCGCCGGACTCGGCCGACCCGGACGAGGTCTATCGCCGCGCGCGCGTGTTCGACGGCTATGCCGATGCGATCAACGCGACCGACGGCAGCGGCGCCAACTGCCACATGTCGAGCCTCAGCGTCTGCGCGCTGCTAACGCATGTCGGCTATGCGCCGGTCATGCAGATCTCCTGCCGTGACCGCAATCGCATCGCGATCCAGGGCGACATCCTCGGCGGCGCGGCCATGGGCGTCTGCAACCTGCTCTGTATCACCGGCGACGGCGTGCAGGTGGGCGACCATCCCCAGGCGCGGCCGGTCTTCGACCTCGACAGCGTCTCGCTGCTCGGGATCGCGCGCACGCTCCGCGACGACCATCACTTCGAGAGCGGCCGCAAGATCAGCATGGCGCCCCGCGTGTTCCTTGGCGCCGCCGCGAATCCGTTCGCCGAGCCGCTCGACTGGCGGCCCCAACGGCTCGCGAAGAAGATCGACGCCGGCGCGCAATTCATCCAGACGCAGTACTGCTTCGATGTCCCGCAGCTGCGCCGGTTCATGGCGGCCGCCGAGGGCCTCGGCCTGATCGACAAGGCCTTCCTGCTGGTCGGCGTGGGACCGCTGCGATCGGCGAAAGCCGCGGAATGGATGCGCACGCACGTCCCGGGACTGCACATACCGGATTCCGTCATCCAGCGCCTGGCGGGCGCCCAGGATCCCGCGCGCGAGGGCCGCAATCTCTGTGTCGAGCTGATCCAGGAAATCCGCTCGATCCGCGGCGTGCACGGCGTCCACGTCATGGCGTACCGGCAGGAAGAGGCCGTTGCCGAAGTCATCGAACGCTCGGGCGTGCTCGCGGGGCGGGTGCCCTGGTTTCCGGCGCGCGATTCCAGTCAATTGTCAGCCAAGGCATCTCCATGACAGAAACTGTCGTCAGTTCCGCCACGCGCGAAGTCGTCATCGGCTTCGACCGGCCCTTCGTCATCATCGGCGAGCGCATCAACCCGACCGGCCGCAAGCTGCTCGCGGCCGAAATGGCTGCCGGCGACTACAGCCGGGTCGAGGCCGATGCGCGGGCCCAGGTCGAGGCGGGCGCGCACATGCTGGATGTCAATGCCGGCATCCCGCTCGCGGACGAGCCGGCGATCCTCGCCCGGGCCATCCAGCTCGTGCAGTCGATCACCGACCTGCCGCTCTCCATCGATTCCTCCATCGTCGCGGCGCTCGAGGCCGGCCTCGCGGTCTACCAGGGCAAGGCGCTCGTTAATTCCGTCACCGGCGAAGAGGAGCGCATGGAAGCCGTGTTGCCGCTGATCAGGAAGTACGGCGCGGCGGTCGTCGCCATCTCGAATGACGAAACCGGAATTTCAGAGGATCCGGACGTCCGCTTCGCCGTCGCGAAACGCATCGTCGAGCGCGCGGCGGACCACGGCATCCCGGCAAGCGACATCGTCGTCGACCCGCTCGTGATGCCGATCGGCGCGATCAACCAGGGCGGCGTCCAGGTGATGCGGCTGCTGCGCCGCCTGCGCGAGGAGCTGAAGGTCAACACGACCTGCGGCGCGTCTAACGTCAGCTTTGGCCTGCCAAATCGCGATGGCATCAACAGCGCCTTCCTGACCATGGCGATCGCCTCGGGCCTGACCTCGGCCATCACGAATCCGCTGCACGTCGAGACCGTGCGCGCCTGCCTCGGCGCCGACGTCATGATGGGGCATGACCCGGACTGCACGCGCTGGATCGCGCGCTTCCGGGAAGCGCCGCCGACTGGTGCCGACGGGGAAATTCCGCGCGGCCGGCGCGAACGCGGCCGGAGGCCCCGCGCCTAGCGGGCACGGCGACGCACGACCATGGCCGACAAGGACCCGCTCGTCGTCTTCACGCCCTCCGGCAAGCGCGGACGCTTTCCGGTCGGCACGCCGCTGCTGCAGGCCGCGCGCGCGCTCGGAGTCGACGTCGATTCGGTCTGCGGCGGCCGTGGCATCTGCGGTCGCTGCCAGGTGCTGGTCGCCGAAGGCGAGTTCGCAAAGCATGGCATCCGGTCAGGGGCCGCCAGCGTCTCGCCGGTCAGTGAAACCGAAACCCGCTACGCCGCCCGCAAGGGGCTTTCCGCAGGCCACCGGCTTTCCTGTTCGACCCGCGTGCAAGGCGACGTCGTCGTCGACGTCCCGTCCACGAGCCAGGTGCATCGGCAGGTCGTCCGGAAGGACGCGGACGCGCGCGAAATCGAGCTGAATCCCGTCGTCCGGCTGCACTACGTCGAGGTGCGGGAGCCGGACATGCAGGATCCCTCCGGCGACCTCCGCCGCCTGATGAACGCGCTCGAGCGGGAATGGCAGCTCACGGGTCTCGCCTGCGACCTCGCGGTCCTGCATGGCCTGCAGCAAGCGTTGCGCAAAGGCCAGTGGAAAGTGACCGTCGCCGTCCATGGCGGTTCGCAGATCATCGCGGTGTGGCCGGGCTTCCACGACAAGGCCTTCGGGATGGCCGTCGACGTCGGCTCAACTACCGTCGCGGCGCACCTGTGCAACCTCGAGACCGGCGAGCTCGTCGCAGCCGCGGGCGTGATGAACCCGCAGATCCGCTTCGGCGAAGACCTCATGAGCCGGGTCTCGTACGCGATGATGAATCCCGGCGGCGCAGAGAAGATGACCGCCGCGATCCGTGAAGCCTTGAGCGCGCTGGCGGCAGAGCTCGCCCGCGCGGCAAAGGTCGAGGCCACGGACATCCTTGAACTGTCACTCGTCGGCAACCCGATCATGCATCACCTCGTGCTCGGCATCGATCCGACCGAGCTCGGCGGCGCGCCGTTTGCCCTCGCCATCGACCATTCGCTGACCCTGCGGGCCTCCTCGCTGGGCCTCGCGGTGCATCCCGATGCGCGCATCTACGTCCTGCCCTGCATCGCCGGGCATGTCGGTGCCGACGCGGCCGGCATGATCCTCGCCGAGCGTCCTGACCAGGGCGCGGAAATCACGCTGCTGGTCGACGTCGGCACCAACGCCGAGATCGTGCTCGGCAATCGCGACCGGCTGCTCGCCTGTTCGAGTCCGACCGGCCCCGCCTTCGAGGGGGCCCAGATCAGCTGCGGCCAGCGCGCCGCGCCCGGCGCGATCGAGCGCGTGCGCATCGATCCCGGGACGCTCGAACCCCGCTACAAGGTGATCGGCAGCGATCTCTGGTCCGATGACCCGGGATTTGCGAAAGCCACCGTGGGAAGCGGCGTCACCGGCGTCTGCGGCTCCGGAATCATCGAAGTGATCGCCGGGATGTACCTCGCCGGCATCATCAACCAGGACGGGGTGATCGACGGGCGGCTCGCTGAACGGAGCGACCGGATCGTCCCCAATGACCGCACGTTCTCCTATGTGCTGAATCGCGGCGACGTGCCGATGCAGATCACGCAGAACGACGTGCGCGCGATCCAGCTCGCGAAGGCGGCGCTGCACGCGGGCATCCGCCTGCTGATGGATCACCTGGGGATCGAAAGAGTCGACCGGATCCGGCTCGCCGGCGCGTTCGGCAGCCACATCGACCCGAAATATGCGATGGTCCTCGGCATGATCCCCGATTGCGAACTCGCCCAGGTCGCGTCCGTCGGCAATGCCGCCGGCGCCGGCGCGCGCATCGCGCTTCTCGACTCGACGGCGCGCGATGCCATCGAAGACCTCGTGCGGCGCGTGGAGAAAATCGAGACGGCGATCGAGCCTCGGTTCCAGGCGCATTTCATCGAGGCGATGGCGATTCCCCACAAGACGGCCGCCTACCCGGAACTGCGCAAGGTCGTGGTTCTTCCGGCCGCGAAGGAGTCGGCGGCACAGGGCGCGACGCGCGGCCGGCGCGGGCGCCGGACGCCGGCTTCCTAGCGACGGGTATCCCGTGGGGCCAATCGACACCGGAATCCTGTTTCTCTACCTCGCGTTGATGGTGGGCCTCGGTTTCTACGCGCAGCGCCGCAAGCAGAGTGTCGAGGACTACTTCGTCGCGGGCAGGCGCCGCGGCCCGGCCACCATCGCCTGCCTGTGGATCGCGGCGTGGATCGGTGGCGCCTCCGTTGTCGGCACCTCGGCACGCATCTACGAGTTCGGCGTGACCGGCGTCTGGTACATCCTCGCCATCGCGATCGGATGCCTGCTGTTCGGGCTGTTCTTTGCCCGGCGCGTGAAGGAGGTCGGCGACCGCCACCAGCACCTGACTTACCCGGATTTCATCGAGCAGCAGTACGACAACCGCACGCGCGTCGTTGCGACGGTTTCGACCGTCCTCGCGTACACGGCATACACGGCCGGACAGTTCGCCGCGGCGGCCGCAATGCTGCAGGTGCTGCTCGGCTGGGACTACGGCACCTCTCTGTTGCTCGCCGGAGCCATCGTGATCCTCTACACGGCCGTCGGCGGCTACCTGGCGGTGACCTACACCGACTGGGTGCAGGTCGCGCTGGTCCTGCTCGGAATCGTGGTCATCGGGGTGCCCGTCGCGATTTCGAAAGCCGGCGGATGGAACGAGATGCACGCGGTGTTGCCGGCCTCGTTCTACGATCTCGGCGCACAGGGCTGGGGACGCGTGGCGGCGCTCGTGGTCTCGCTGGTGCTCAGCTTCTTCGTCGCAATGGACAGCTTCTCCCGGAGCTTCGCCGCGCGCGACGCGGCCGCGGCACGGAACGGAGCCCTGCTCGCCATCCTGCTGATCCTGCCGGTCGCGCTTGCCGTGACCTGGCTCGGCCTCGCCTCTGCCGTCCTGTACCCGGGCCGCGAATCCGGTGCCGGCATCCTCACGACATTCGTGCTCGAGGCCTTTCCCGTCGGCCTGAAAGGCCTGATGGTCATCGGCATCCTGTCGGCCATCATGTCCGTCGCATCCATCTGCGTGCTGACGGCATCCGCGAACTACGCGCGCGACATCCACCAGCGCTACATCCAGCCGGGCATCGCCCAAGCCGCCATGTTGCGGGTCGGAACGCTCGCCTCGCTAGGCGCAGGCGGGCTCGCGATGCTGATGGCCTGGAAGATGCGCGACATCGTGGACATCCTGCAGCTCGGCTTCACCATCAACTCGGCGGCGCTCTTCCTGCCGACGGTGGCGGCCATCTGCTGGCCCCGCGTGCCGGCGAGCGCCGCGTTCTGGAGCAGCAGCCTGTCGCTTGCGACCGTGGTCGGCTGGCGCATTGCGGCCGATGCCGGGGCAGGCGGAATCTTTGCGATCGACCCGCTGTGGCCGGGCCTCGTCGTTTCCGCGGCCCTGTTGTTTGGACTCACGACTTTCCGTTCGCGTGGCGTCGCAAAGGCGGTTGCCTGAGCGCGCCTGCCGTCGTCGTATTCGCCGAAATGCCCGAGGCCGAGGGCCGCGACCTCGCAGTCGAGGAAAGCCACTTGCCTGCGGGCACGCGCATCGAGCGCTTCACCTACCGCGGCGATCGCGCCGCACTCGCCGACGCTTGCCGCGCGGCCGACGCGATCCTGACCGACTATGTCCCCTTCGACCTGCCTGTGCTGCAGCAGCTGGATCACTGCCGCATCATCTCGGTCGCCGCAACGGGTTGGGACTGCGTCGACCTGCGCGCTGCCGCAGATTGCGGCATTCGCGTGTGCTGCATCGGCGAATACTGCACGGACGAGGTCGCGGACCACACGCTCGCGCTGCTCCTTGCGCTCAATCGAAAGCTCCTCGCGTATCACCGCCAGGTACAGGACGATCGCAACTGGCAGTGGAATTCGGTCCACGGCGTGCAGCGCCTCGCAGGCCAGACACTGGGCCTCGTCGGCTTCGGCCGCATCGGCCAGGCGGTCTGCCGGCGCGCGCTCGGCTTCGGCCTCAAGGTCCTTGCCTGCGACCCGCGCCTGGACACCGATGCCGCACGCCGCCTCGGCGCCGTGGCTGCTAGCCTCGATGAGCTGCTCTCGCGCTCGGACATCATCAGCCTGCACAGCAACCTGGAGGCCGGGAGCCGCGGGCTCCTCGACCGCCGCGCCTTCGGGAAGATGAAGCGCAAGCCGCTCCTCATCAACGTCGCGCGTGGCGCACTGATCGTAGAGCCGGATCTCATCGATGCACTCGACCGCGGCCTCATTGCGGGCGCGGCACTCGACGTGCTGGCCGAGGAATCGCCGGATCTCGGGCGTCATCCGCTCGCAGGGCGACCGGATGTGCTATTGACGCCGCACGTCGCTTTCTATTCGGAGTCGGCCATGCTGGACCTGAGGCGCATCTCGGCGTCGAACATCCGCGAATTCCTGGAGGGGCGGCCGGAGAAAGTCTTCCGGCTCGTCGAGCCCCCGGCATGAGCGGCAAGGTCACCTTTGACGGCGCGCCTGAACAGGGCACGATCAATTTCAGCGTCGGGCAGCCCTCGGCCGATCTCCTGCCGCTTGCGCTTCTCGGCACGGCCGGCGAGCGCTTCTTCGCCGGTGCCCAGCCGCTCGAGTTGAACTACGGCCAGCGCCAGGGCGACGCGCGCTTCCGCGCCGCGCTCGCGGACTTCCTCGGCAATGCGTCGGGCAGCCCGGTCGACCCGGATTCTCTGATGCTCACCGGCGGCATCTCCCAGGCACTCGACTTCGTCTGCGGTCGCTTCACGCGGCCGGGCGATGTGGTCTTCATCGAGGAGCCGAGCTACCCCTATTCGTTCCAGATCTTCCGGGACCACGGGCTCGAGATCGTCGGCGTGCCGGTAGACGGCGCAGGACTCGACATCGCGCAGTTCGAACGGGAACTCGCGAAGCGCCGCCCGAAGCTCGTCTACACCATCCCCGCCTTCCACAACCCGACCGGCCAGGTCCTCGATCGAGCGCGCCGCGAGCGGCTCATCACGCTCTCGCGCGAGCGCGGCTTCGTGATCGTGGCCGACGAGGTGTACCAGCTCCTGTATCACGGCGCGCCGCCGCCGCCTTCCTTCGGGACCCTCGGCAAGGATGGCAACGTGCTCTCGCTCGGGACCTTCTCGAAGATCCTCGCGCCGGGGCTGCGCCTCGGCTGGATCCAGACGACGCCGGACCTCATGAAGACGCTGCTCGCGAGTGGCGCCCTCGTGAGCGGCGGCAACTTCAACCATTTCACCTCGCACGTCGTGCGCCAGCTCATGGAGAGCGGCGAGCTTGCGGCCTTTGTCACGCAACTGCGTGCGCGCTACGCGGAGCGTGCGCAGGCCATGGACTCGGCGCTCCGCAAGCACCTTGGCGGCATCGCGAGCTGGCAGAAACCCGGCGGCGGCTACTTTTTCTGGCTCGAGCTGCCGGAAGGCGCCGATGCCGGCAAGCTCGAGGCCGCGGCGCGCGCCGCCGGAACCGGATTCCTGCCCGGCACGGCCTGCTCGACCTCGGGCGGCCTCGGCCATTGCCTGCGCCTGTCCTTCGCGCATTACACGGTGCCTGAGATTCACGACGGCATCGCCCGCCTGCGGGAGGCATTCCGCAAGGCTTGATAGGATTCGAGCGTGAATGCGCCCCCCGAGCAGCTTGGAACTGTCGATGCCGCCCTGGCGCGCGCCGCCCAATTGCTGGAAGCGAAGCCTGCGCTCGCGGCCGAACAGGCGCTCGAGATCCTGAAGGTCGTCCCGGACCACCCGCCCGCCTTGTTGATGCTCGCGACCGCCCGCCGCCGCTCTGGCAACGCTTCGGGAGCACTTGAGGTGACCGGCCCGCTGGTGAAGGCTCAGGAACGCTGGGCCGCTGCGCATTTCGAGCATGGACTTTCGCTCGCCGCTGCCGGCCGCGGAGATGACGCGATCGCCGCCCTCCGCAGGACGGTGGAGCTGAAGCCGGACCACCCCGAGGCTTGGCGCCATCTTGCCGACCACTTGTTTGCCATCGGCGATTCGGAAGGCGCCGACGCCGCCTACGCTCGGCACATCCGCTGTTCGACGCGGAATCCGCAATTGCAGAAGGCCGCGATCGCGATGATCAGGAATGACATCCCGAACGCCGAGAGGCTGCTGAAGACGCACCTCAAGCAGGCGCCCACCGACGTGCCGGCGATACGCATGCTGGCCGAGGTCGCCGTGCGCGTTCGGTCGCAATGACGAGGCCTTGAACCTGCTCGACCGCTGTCTCGAGCTTGCGCCCGGTTTTGCTCCGGCGCGCTACAACTACGCCGTCCTGCTGCAACGAAACAACGATGCCGCCGGGGCGCTGGTCCAGGTCGAGCGCCTGCTGGCCATAGATCCCCGTAATCCGGGCTACCGCAACCTGCACGCGGTGATCCTGAGCCACGTCGGCGAGTACCGTAGAGCGTTGGAGATCTATGCGGAACTCTTGCGCGAGTATCCGGCTCATTCAAAGGTGTGGCTCAGCTACGGCCACGTGCTCAAGACCGACGGTCGCCTGGCAGACAGCATCGCCGCCTATCGCCAGAGCATCGCCTGCGAGCACGGGCTTCGGCGAAGCGTACTGGGGCCTTGCCAACCTCAAGACCTTCCGTTTCGAGGAAGCCGACGTGTCGGCAATGAGCGCCCAGCTGGCACGGACGGAACTTGACGACGTAAAACGCGTGCCGCTCCATTTCGCCTGGGCAAGGCCCACGAGGATCGCGCCGAGTACGCGCAGGCGTTCGATCACTATGCGAGCGGCAATGCACTGTACCGGGACGGCCATCCGCACAATGCCGACCGGAATTCCGAGCGTATCGCGCGTCTGAAGGGTGTCTTCACGCGCGAATTCTTCGCCGAACGCGCCGGATACGGCTGCGCGGCGCCCGACCCGGTTTTCATCGTCAGCATGCCGCGCGCGGGCTCGACCTTGCTCGAGCAGATCCTTTCCAGCCATTCGGCGGTGGAAGGAACCAGCGAACTGCCCGTGGTCTTGACGATCGCCAAGGATCTGCGCACCGAAGCCGGCGTCGACGAAATCGTCGCCCACGCCCGGGTCCTCGCCGCAAAGAGCGCCGGGGAATTGCGCGAGCTGGGGGAGCAGTACATCGACCGGACGCGCATCCAACGCAAGAGCGGTCGCCCGCATTTCATCGACAAGATGCCCAACAACTTCCTGCACGTCGGAATGATCCACCTGATGCTGCCGAACGCGAAGATCATCGACGCGCGGCGGCATCCGCTCGCCTGCTGTTTCTCGAATTTCAAGCAGCTCTATGCGCGCGGCCAGCGGTTCAGCTACGACCTCGTGGACATGGGGCGCTTCTACGCCGATTATGTGGACCTGATGGCTCATTTCGACGGGCTACTTCCCGGCCGCGTCCATCGCGTGTTCTACGAACGGATGATCGAGGACACAGAGGCGGAGGTCCGGCGCCTGCTCGACTATTGCGGCCTGCCGTTCGAGGAGGGTTGCCTGCGATTCTTCGAAAACGAGCGGCCGGTTCGGACGGCCAGCTCCGAGCAGGTCCGCCAGCCCATCTATCGCGAAGGGATCAACCACTGGCGCCATTTCGAGGAATGGCTCGGACCCCCTGAAGTCCGCGCTCGGCGCGGTCCTGACCGACTATCCCGCGGTCCCGAGATTCTGACCCTTCATCTGCTTGCTTGGACTCCCGTTGGCGGCCTTCCGTGTTGCGCTCGCGCGACGCGGTAACTGCCGCTCTTTGCGTTAAAACCACTTTGGTCGTAGTCTCTGGCGCACAGAGCCCCCACTGGAGAATGGCAATGCCGGTTGTCCTCCCCACGCATCCGCAGTCCGTCCTCAGGCGCACACCCGTCGCATCAGCCGTGTTGCTGGCGCTGGCGAGCCCCCTAGCGATGGCCCAAGACCAGTCGACCACGCTCGGCGAAGTCATCGTCACGGCGCAGAAGCGCACCGAAAATCTGCAGGACGTGCCGATCAGCCTGAACTCCCTTGGGCACTGAAACGCTGGACCAACTGAACATCCAGAATTTCAAGAACTACGTGCAGTTCCTGCCGACCGTATCGCCAGCAGCCGTTCTACGGCTCCGGCTCCGGCTTCAACCTCGTCTACATGCGCGGCGTTGCGACCGGCGGCGACGGCCAGGCCATTACCTCAACGCCCAGCGTCGGCACCTACCTGGACGAGCAGCCGATCACCACGGTGCAGGGCAACCTCGACGTTCACCTGTACGACATCGCGCGCGTCGAGGCGCTCGCCGGCCCGCAGGGCACGCTGTTCGGGGCGAGCTCGCAGTCGGGCACGATCCGGATCATTACCAACCAGCCGGATCCCTCCGGTTTTTCGGCGGGTTACTCGCTCGAGGGCAACTACGTCGACGCCGACGACCCCGGTTATGTCGCGGAAGGCTTCGTGAACATTCCGATCGGCGACAACATGGCGATCCGTATCGTGGGCTGGGGAAGATCTCCGAGGCGGGCTGGATCGACAATCTGCCCTCCATCCGGACATACCCGGGCGATTTAAGCACGACGGACGACGATGTCGTCGTCGACAATGCAGAATTCGTCGAAGACAACTACAACACGATCGATACGCTGGGCGCACGCGCGGCCCTTCGTATCGATCTTGGCGACAACTGGACCCTCACGCCCAGCCTCATGTATCAGACGATGGAGCAGGAAGGCTCCTGGGGCGACGACCGCAACGATTCTTTCGTCGAAGGCAAGAACACGGTGGCGGCTTTCCGGGACGAGTTCACGGACGATGAATGGTGGCAGGCCGGCTTGACCGTCGAAGGCTCGATCGGCAACTTCGACGTCGTCTACTCCGGCAATTACCTCGAGCGCGACGTCGACGGCGAGTTCGATTATTCGGATTACTCGTATTTCTATGACACGGGGCTCACCACCGGTTCGTTTGCCAATCTGTTCGTCGCCAATGACGGCAGCTTCGTCGACCGGGCGCATTCGTACACCAACGATGACTATTACGACCGGCGGAGCCACGAACTACGCGTTACGACGGATCCGGAAAAGCGCGTGCGCGGCCTGCTGGGCTTCTTCTACCAGCGGCAGTACCACGACTTCTACCAGCAGTTCGGCAGACGTGGAGGGCCTTGCGGATTTCCGGTTGATGAACGCCCTCGAGCCCGGCGCGCAGCAGTTCCCGGGGGTCGTCTACCTCAACAGCATGGATCGCACCGATACGGACGAGGCCGTCTTCGGGCAAATCCAGTTCGACATCACGGACACGGCTGGAGCTGTCGCTCGGCGCGCGCTATTTCGAGGCGGAAACGACGGTCAGGGGATTCTTCGGTTTCGGCCTCGGCTTCAACCCGACCAGGGTGCCGGGCACCAATCCCGGCGACATGCAGCCCAACGAACCCGGCGATCCGGACAACGGCGGCTCGGGCGTCTTCTCCCCCGACGGCGCGGGCTGGTCGCGCAATGGCGAATGGCGTTGTATATCCCAGGAAGACCGCAAGGACGCACCCTGCGTCAATGCCGATCGGACGACCAGCGAGACCGACCAGGTATTCCGCGTCAACCTCGGCTGGAAAGTGACTGACGACGGCCCTTCTTTATGCGACCTGGTCGGAAGGGTTCCGGCCAGGCGGCATGCAACCGCAATCCGCAGGTTCCCGACTACGTCCCGGACTTCCTGACCAACTACGAGATTGGCTGGAAGACACGGTTTGCCGGTGACCGGCTGCAATTCAACGGCGCCGTGTTCCTGGAGGAATGGGACGAGGTCCAGGTGTCCTTTCAGGGCCTGAACGGCATCACGCAGACCGAGAATGGGCCGGAAGCGGAGATCGTGGGAACGGAAATGCAGCTCGACTGGCTCGTCACCGAGCGGCTGCGTCTGTCTGCGGCGGGTGCCTACTACGACACGGAGCTCACGAGTGACTATGCGCCGCTGGGCGAGTTGAAGGCGCCGGCCGGGACTCAGCTGCCGGTCACCGCGGATTTCAAGGGAAACCTGATCGCACGCTATGACTTCGACCTCGGCGGGTTCCAGGCTTACATGCAAGGCGCGTTCTCCTACGAAGGCAGCCGCTCGTCGCTCCTCAACGTCGACGATGCCGAAATCCTCGGAGATATCCCGTCGGCCACTTTCCTCGACCTCGCCTTCGGCCTCACCAACGATAAGTACGGCATCGAGTTCTTCGTATCGAACGCATTAGACGAGGACGACCCACTGAACTTGCAAGGCAATTGCGAGCCGGGCGTCTGCGGCGCTGCCGCCCATGGCGTGACTCCCAGGCCGCGAACCTCGGCATCCGGTTCCGGCAGGACTTCTGGGCCGGTCCGACCTGACCAGCAAGGGGGCGTCGAGAGACGCCCCTTCTTCTTTCACACGTTCGAATCCGGGAACGACGCCTTGCGCCGGTTCATGTAATCGAGCAGCGCCTCGTCCACGGCCGGGTCGAGCGGCGGCTCGACGTATTCCGCAAGCTGCTTCTTCCACGACTCGTTTGCGCGCACCGCCATGTCCCTCGCGCCCTCGGCTTCCCATTGCTCGAAGCTGTTGTTGTCGGCGAGCGGCGAGCGGTAGAACGCGGTCTCGAAGTTCGCGAGCGTGTGCGCGCAGCCGAGGAAGTGCTTGCCGGGCCCGACTTCGCGGATCGCATCGAGGGCCTGGCCGTTGTCCGAGAGGTCCACGCCCGCGAGCAGCGTGTGCATCATCCCCGCCTGGTCCACGTCCATCACGAACTTCTCGTAGCCCATCGCGAGCCCGCCTTCGAGCCAGCCGGCGACGTGAAGCACGAAGTTCACGCCGGCGAGGCAAGTCGGCAACAGCGTCTGCGCCGATTCGAAGGCGGCCTGGGCATCCGGGATCTTCGACGCGCAGAGGCTCCCGCCGGACCGGAAGGGAACGCCGAGCCGGCGCGCCAGGGTCGCCATGATGTAGAGCACGAGCGCGGGCTCGGGCGTGCCGAATGTCGGCGCCCCTGACTGCATGGAGAGCGACGACGCGAAGCTGCCGAACACCATCGGCGCGCCGGGATTCAGGAGCTGGATGAAGGCCATGCCGGCGAGGGCCTCCGCCAGCGTCTGCGTCGCCGTGCCGGTGACGGTGACGGGCGACATCGCGCCCGCGAGGATGAACGGCGTCACGATGCAGGCCTGGTTGGCGCGCGCGTACACCTTGAGCGCGCCGAGCATCGTCGAGTCGTAGGTCATCGGCGAATTCACGTTGATGAGGCTCACGATCACGGTGTTCGGCCGTCCGGTGGCCGCATCGATGTAGCCGTCTCCGAACAGGATCTTCGCCATCTCGACGGTATCTTTGGCGCGCTCCGGGTGCGTCACGGAGCCCATGAAGGCCTTGTCGCTGTACTTCATGTGGCTGTAGACCATGTCGAAGTGGCGCTTGTTGACCGGCAGGTCCACCGGCTCGCAGATCGTCCCGCCCGAGTGGTGCAGCGATTTCGAGAGATAGGCGAGCTTCACGAAGTTGCGGAAATCCTCAATGCGCGCATAGCGCCGCCCCTCGTCGAGGTTGCGGATGAATGGCGAGCCATAAGCCGGTGCGAATACCGTGTGCGGGCCGCCGATCTGCACGCTCCGGGCCGGGTTTCGCGCGTGCTGCGTGAACTCGCGCGGCGCGCTCGCCTGGATGAGCTGTCGGCACATGCCCCGCGGCATGCGGACGCGCTCGCCCTGCACGTCCGCGCCCGCGGACTTCCAGATCGACAGGGCTTCCGGGTCCTCGCGGAATTCGATGCCGATCTCCTCGAGGATCGTGTCGGCATTGCGCTCGACCAGGGACAGGCCTTCCTCGTCCAGCACCTCGTAACAGGGGATTTTCCGCGTGATGTACGGGACCGACTTGCCCGCCTGCGCGGCGCGCGCCGTGCGCTTGGCGTCGCGGGCGCTCGGGCGGCGGCCACGCGCCGGCTGTGCCTGCTGCTCGTCCATCGTCACTCTCCTGCCGCTGCCAGCCGGGCCGGGCGCATACTGGCCAGTATGGTGACTGGGCCCGCGCCGGGGTGACCAGTTTGCGGCATCGGCTTGCTTTTGTGCGCCACGAACGGCCGGTACAATCGCGGGGTCATCCGGGGTGAGACGTGACCGCATGAATATCCGCGCCCCCAATCGCATCACCCGGACCTACAAGCAGCGCCTCAGCGGCTCCCTGTCGAAGGTTTTCCCGCTCCTCTGCCCGGTGCGCGAGGCGGACTGGATCGACGGCTGGAACCCCATCCTCGTCCTCACCCAGTCGGGCTTCGCAGAGCAGGACTGCGTCTTCGTCACGGACGCGAAGGTCCACGATTCGATCTGGTTCATCACGCGCCACGACCCGGCACGCGGATTCGTCGAGATGATCAAGATCACGCCGGGCGTCACCGCCTGCAAGCTGACGATCCGGGTCCGCCCGGCAAAGCCGGGATGCGAAGCAGAGATCACTTACAGCCACACGAGCCTCGGCCCCGAGGGCGACACCTTCATCTCCTCCTTCACGGCCGAGTACTTCGTGCAGTTCATGCGCGAGTGGGAAGCCCGGATGAATCATTACCTGAAGAACGGCTCTGCGCTGCGCAGCGCCTCCTGAGGACATCACAATGGCCAATGAAAATACCTTCAAGGGCAACTGTTTCTGTGGCGCCGTGGAAGTGACCGCGACCGGCGAGCCGGCCGCCATGGGTTATTGCCACTGCGACTCCTGCCGGCACTGGTCGGCCGGGCCGGTCAATGCATTCACGCTGTGGAAGCCCGAAGCGGTCAAGGTCACGAAGGGCGCGGACAACCTCGGCAGCTTCGCCAAGACGCCGAAGAGCATCCGCAAGTGGTGCAAGACCTGCGGCGGCCATCTCCTGACCGAGCATCCCGCCATGGGGCTGACCGACGTCTATGCGGCCATCCTCCCGAAGCTTTCCTTCAAGCCGGGTCTCCACGTGTTCTACGCGGAGACCGTGCTGCGCATCAAGGACGGGCTGCCCAAGCAGAAGGACGTGCCTGCGGAGCTCGGCGGCTCCGGCGTGACGCTCGCGGAGTAGCTGCCCTCCCGATGCTGATCAACTGCGTCGCCTACCAGGACGGCAAGCGGCTCGCAGAGATCGAACCGCAGGACATCCATCGCTACATCGCGAGGCCGGGTTGCTTCGTCTGGGTCGCCCTGCTCGATCGCGACGACGGCGCCCTCGAGCTCATGCAGGCGGAATTCGACCTGCATCCGCTCGCGGTCGAGGATGCGAAACACGGCCACCAGCGACCGAAGATCGAGGAATACGGCGAGTCCCTGTTCGCGGTCCTGCACCTGCTCGAGCCGGACAACGGTGAATTGCGCGTCGGCGAAGTGGACGTGTTCGCCGGCCCGAACTACGTCCTGACGATCCGCAGCCATGCCGAAAAGGGCTTCCAGGCCGTGCGTGCGCGCTGCGAGCGTGAGCCGGAGCTGCTGAAGAACGGCTCCGGCTACGTGCTCTACGTGCTGATCGACGCGGTCGTCGATCGCTACTTCCCGCTCCTCGACGCGGTCGAGACCGAGCTCGAGGCGATCGAGGACCGCATCTTCGCCGGCACGTCGCCGCAGGAGAACGTCGAGGCGCTGTACGCGCTCAAGCAGAAGCTCGGCGTGCTGCGGCACGCGATCGCGCCGCTGCTCGACGCCGTGAACAACCTGTATGGCGCGCGCGTGCCCGCGATCTGCAGCGGGATGCGTGAGTACTACCGCGACGTCTCGGATCACCTGCAGCGCCTCAACCAGACGATCGAGGCCATTCGCGACATGGTCGCGACCGCGATCGCGGTCAACCTGTCGGTCATCAGCCTGCAGGAGAACGCGACGGTGAAGCGCCTCGCCGCCTACGGCGCGCTGGTGGCGGTGCCGACCATGATCGCCGGTGTGTATGGCATGAATTTCGAGCACATGCCGGAGCTCGGCTGGCGCTACGGATATGCCGTCGCGATCGGATTGATGGTCGCCATCGACGCCTACCTCTTCTATCGCCTGCGCAAGTCGAAGTGGCTGTGACCGGTGACTGAACGGACCTATTTCCTGGGTACCCACGACGAGGAGCTGGAACGGCTCGGCCTGCAGCACCGCGTCTGGCGGCCGACCGTGCTCGAGTGCTGGAAGCGGTCCGGCATCGGGCCGGGCTCGAAGGTCCTCGATGTCGGCGCCGGCCCCGGCTTTGCGGCCGCGGATCTCGCGGAGATCGTCGGCCCTTCGGGCGTGGTCGTCGCCGTGGAGCGCTCGGCCCGTTTCGTCGAGGCCGGGCGCGCCATGCTCGCGAGCGAGGGGCTCGACAACGTCCGCTATCACGAGCTCGACCTGATGGCGGATCCGCTGCCCGCCGGCGGCGTGGATGCGAGCTGGTGCCGCTGGGTCGCCTGCTTCGTCTCCTCGCCCGCGCTGCTGCTCGACAAGATCGCGACGACCATCCGCCCCGGCGGCGTCGCGATCTTCCACGAGTACATGCAGTACGACAGCCTGCGCATCACGACCGCGGGTCCGCGCATGCGGGAATTCGTCCGCCAGGTCGAACAGGGCTGGCGCGAGGCGGGGGGCGAGCCGAATATCGCGCCGGTCGTGGTGCGGCTGCTTCAGGAGCGCGGATTCTCGATCCGCGACGCGATCCCGCGCGTCTTCTGCGTGCGGCCGGGCGATGCGATGTGGCAGTGGCCCGCCACGTTCATCGACATCCACCTGCGCCACCAGCTCGAGCTCGGCCGGATCGAGGCTTCGTGGGCCGAAGAAGTGCGGGCGGAATTAGCCGCGGCGGAGCAGCAGGCCGCGACGCTCCTCATCACGCCGATGGTGCTCGAGATCGTCGCGGAGAAGCGGCATTGAAATTGAAGGGGACGCACCTTCAACTCGGTTCAAGCTGAGTCTTGAATAGGTTAGCGTCCCCTTCAATGCCTTCAATGCCCCGCCGCCACCATCCTCGCCGGGTCGTGCCTGTAGCGGAACACCAGCGGGAAGACCAACCCGAGCACGAGCGCATAGCCGGCGAACGTCAGCCAGATGCTCTGCCAGTCGCGCAGGCCATCGACCGTGTAATGGTCCACGACCGCGCCCGCCACCATCGTGCCGAGGAAAGCCCCCAGCCCGTTGGTCATGATCATGAACAGGCCCTGGGCGCTCGCCCGGATGCGCGCGTTCGCCTCGAGGTTCACGTACATCGAGCCCGAGATGTTGAAGAAATCGAAAGCCATGCCGTAGACGATCATCGACAGCACGAGCATCCACAGCCCCGGCCCCGGGTCGCCATAGGCGAACAACCCGAAGCGGAACATCCACGCGAAGATCGCGATCAGCATCACCACCTTGATCCCGAAGCGCTTCAGGAAGAACGGGATCGTCAGGATGAACAGCGTCTCGGAAATCTGCGAGATCGAGATGAGGATGTTCGAGTAACGAACGCCGAACGAATCCGGGTAAGTCCCCGAGAAATCCGCGAGAAAGGCGCCGCCGAAGGCGTTCGTGATCTGCAGCGCCCCGCCGAGCAGCATCGCGCACAGGAAGAAGGCAACCATCTGGGCGCGCTTGAACAGCACGAATGCGTCTAGCCCGAGCGCCTGCGCGAGGCTCCGCTTGCCCGCATCCCGCGCGGGCGGGCAGGCCGGCATCGTGAAGCCATAGGCGCCGAGGAACGCGGCGGCGGCCGCGCTGATGTAGAGCTGCCCGGTCGTCAGCGTGGAGCCCGAGAGGTCCGTGAACCACATCGCGAGGATGAAGCCGACCGTGCCCCAGACACGGATCGGCGGGAACTTCTCGATGAAGTTCATGCCCTGCTGCTCGAGCACGCGGTAGGAGATCGCGTTGTTGAGCGCGATGGTCGGCATGTAGACCATGGCGTTCAGCAGCATGATGAAGTAGAGCGTCTCGTAGTCCCGCACCGTCGAGGCCCACATCAGCAGCCCGGCGCCGGTCAGGTGCAGGATTCCGTACAGCCGCTCCGCGTTGACCCACCGGTCCGCGATGATTCCCATGAGCCCCGGCATGAACAGCGAGGCGACGCCCATCGTCCCGTAGATGCTGCCGATCTGCAGCCCCGTGAAACCCAGTGCCTGGCTCGTGTATCCGCTGAACGAGATCAGCCATGCACCCCAGACGAAGAACTGCATGAAGTTCATCACCGTGAGGCGGAACTTGATGCTCATGGGACGCGGCTTTTCTTGGGGCTAATCCGACTTTCCGCGCGAGCTGAACATTGCGGAGCCGATCCAGCTCACGACGCTGACGATGATCGCGGCCCAGAACGCGGACCAGAAGCCGCTGATGCTGAATCCCGGCAGGAAGGCGGCCACGAGGCCGAGCATCGCGGCGTTGACCACCAGCAGGAACAGGCCGAGGGTCAGGAGCGTGAATGGAATCGTGAGGATCACGACGATCGGCTTGACGATCGCATTCACCACGCCGAGCAGCAGCGCGGCGAGGATGAGGGTGCCCGCAGTCGATACGCTTATTCCGGCGACCCACTCGGTCGCGAGCCAGAGTCCGAGCGCGGCAATCAGCACGCGCAGGATGAAATAGATCATGGATGCATTATGGCGTACTTGGCAACCGTCGCCAGCCCGGCCTCGCTCACCGGACCCGGCGCCCCCTGCGGATGACGATGTCCACGGATTCCAGCAGCGCGGGGTTACGCAAGGCGTCGCCCCGGACGGCGATGACGTCCGCGATCTTGCCCGGCGAAATCGCGCCGGACTGGTGACCGACGCCCATCGCGGTCGCCGCGTCATGCGTCGCCGCGCGAATCGCGCGGACCGCGGGCATCCCGCATTGCCGCACCCAGAAGTCGATTTCCTGCCAGGTCGCGCGCGCGTGCAGGTGGCCGGGAGCGCCCGCGCCCGAACCGAGGAGAAGCAGGACCTTCGCCTCATCGAGCTGCCTCAGTTTCTCGCAGGCCGTCGCGGCTCGCGCGGCGGACAGTTCCGCGGCGGCCACGCGATCGAGGCTCGCGAGCGAGCCCCGCACGTCGGCGGCGACCAGCTCCGGCATTTCCTTGATCGCCCCGGGATCGTCGAGCGGCTCGTCGTTGGCCCGCAACGACTCGAGATTGAGGAACGCCGAGATCGCGGGCGTCCATGCGATGGGGCGCGCGCCCGCCTGCGAGAGCCGGCCGGACAGCGCCTGCGTGACCTCGGGCGGAAACGCCTCCGGGCGCATGCCCGTGCCGATGAAGCCGTCGAATTGCGCGGCCGCCCCGCGCACGATGGCCGCCGGGCCGTCGGCAAAGGCATGGACCGGCAGGCCGCGGATCCGCGCCTCGGAAACGACCGATTCCAGCTCCTCCGCGGTCCACATCTCGACGTCCGCGAGCAGGACGTAATCGACGCCGGCGCCCGCGAGCCTTTGCACCTTCGCCCGGGCGTCGGCTGCGCTGCTCACTTCCCACTGCCATTCGCCGGTGCCGGCCGGCGCCAGCTTGCGGAGCGTGGGCCCGGACACGAACAGCTCCGGGCCATCGATGATCCGCTCCCGGACCCGGTTGCGCACACGCACCGCGGCCTCGAGCGGCGCCGCGACATCGCGCGCACTCGTGACCCCCGCCTGGAGCAGTTGCCTCGCGGCGATCGGCATGACGACGCGCTCGGCGAGCGGGCCATAGGTCTCGTTCCAACGCGCGGTGTCGCCGTGCCCGAGACGCATCAACTCGACCTGCATGTCCCAGAGGCCGGGCAGCACGGTCATGCCCTCGGTCGAAATGACTTCCGCGCCGTCCGGCACGACGACCTGGCCGACACCGCCGACCGCGAGGATGCGGTCGTTCTCGATGACCACGATGCCGTCCTGGATCGGCGCATTGCCGTAGCCGTCGATGACCGTTCCGCCCGCGAGCACGAGGGTCGCGGCCTGCGCCGCCGCCGCGAGCAAGCTGCCTGCAATCAATGCGATCGCCCGCTTCATGCCGTGGGCTCGGCAATCGAACCGTCGCGCAGGCGCATTTGAAGCTGCGCGAAGGCAAGCGCCCAGCCGGTCCGCAGCCGCACCAGCGTCTTCGCCCATTCCTCGTCCGATGGAACGCCCGATCCCATGATGCGCAGCATTCTCTGTCCCTTGCGTTCGTCGATGATGAAATCCTCGACCAGCGCGCTGTCAGGCAGCGGTGGCCAGTCCACGGTCGGCTCGTACAGCAGTTGCAGGCGCGCGCCGGGCTCGAAGCGCTCGATACGCGCCTCGCGCCGCCCGAAAAGCCGCGACATCGTGGCGTAGCGACCGCCCGCCCGCGGCTCCACGATCGCTTCCGCCGCAAACCAGAGCTGCATCGCCGCAGGCTCGATCAGCGCGCGCCACACGGTCACCGCGCTTGCAGCCGTCTCGAATCCCTGCATGTAGCCGCGGTTCTGTCGCCTCATGTCGCCGGGTCGCCGTCGCCCTGGCGCAATTCCCGGTCACGCCGCATCCGGGTGCCGGCCTCGGCCACGATGTCGTCCTGCTCGCCGCCGTCGCGCGGATAGCTCGCGGTCCCGACGCTCACGGTGATCCGCTGCAGCCGTTCCCCGACGGGAAACAGGCTGCGGTACACGTGGTTGCGGATCCGCTGGGCGACCGTTTCGGCGACTTCGGGCGTCGCATCCGGCAGGAACACGACGAACTCGTCGCCGCCGGAGCGCGCAGCCATGTCCGTCGTGCGGATGGCGCGCTGGATCGCGCTCGCGACCGACGTGATCGCGCGGTTGCCCGCCTGGTGGCCGTGCTCGTCGTTGAGCGCCTTGAGGTCGTCCATGTCGACCAGCAGGATCGCATAGCTGCCCCGCCCGTCGCGCGCGCGCAGTCCATGCTCGCGGTGCAGCATCGCCTTGAAGGTGCGCAGGTTCAGCATCCCCGTCAGGCTGTCGCGCTCGGCCATCTCCTCGATGCGCCGCTGTGCCGTCAGGATCGTGCCCGCAAGCGCCTGGGTCAGGTAGGCGACCAGCGCGTAGGGGCCGAGCTCGCCAAACAGCCGCGCGAGGAGCTCGACCGTGGGGGGCGAGAGGCCCTCGCCCGCGACGAGCGAGAGCCAGGCCAGGGCGACGCCGGCGAATATCACGAGCGCTCCGCGCCGCGCCAGGGTCATCGCGACCACCACGATCGGCAGCAGGTAGAGATTCACCATGGGGCTCGCGGTGCCGCCGGTCTGGTTCGCCACGACCGTGATGAATGCGACCATGGCGGCGGCGTCGAGCGCGATGCGCGCACCTGTTTCCCTGACCGGAAATCCGCTCCAGCGGAACGCCACGATGAAAAGCGTGTACCCGGCCATGGCGGCGTAGAGAATCCGCGGCGAGCCTTCCGGCGCCCGCAGCACCAGCGCGTAGAGCGCGACGACCAGCAGGACCAGCCAGTCGATGCGCGTGAGGCTCTGCACGATGCGCGCGTGCAGGTCGCGCTCGACGATCTCGCGACGCGTGTGCGGAAGAGGCCCGGCGGAGTCCGCGTTTCCCGGCGCCCCGGTCACGCCGGTACAACCTTCTCGCGCTCGAGGCGCGACTCGATCGCCTCGCGGACGGAGGGCCCGGCGAGCTCGGTGACGAGCGCGAGCGCGAAATCGAGCGCCGTGCCGGGTCCGCGCGAGGTGATCACGCCACGATCGACCACGACCGCATCGCCGACCACGGTCGTGCGTTCCGCATCCTCGAGGAATCCCGGGTAGCTCGTCGCGCGGCGCCCGTCGAGCACGCCGGCGGCGGCGAGGACCATGGGCGCCGCGCAGATCGCCGCGACCGGCCGCCCCTTGTCGTGCAGGCGCCGGATGATCTCGGCGATGCGCGCGTCCTTCTTCAGGTGTTCCGCGCCCGGCATGCCGCCGGGCAGCGCGATCATGTCGAAGTCCTGCTCCGCAAGCGCGCCGAGCGGCGTGTCGGCCGAGAGCCGGATGCCGTGCGCGCCGGTAACGGGGCTCGCGGCCAGGGATGCGACGACGACGTCGATGCCGGCGCGCCGCAGCACGTCGATGATCGTGACCGCCTCGAGCTCCTCGAAACCTTCAGCGAGCGGGACGAGCACGCGTTTCATGCCGGCACTAGCCGCCGTCCGGCGCGGCCTGTGCCGTCACGAGGGCGGTGTTGCCCGTCTGGAGCCAGGTGAGGGCCGCCCGGACATCGGAATCGCGCTCGAGCAGGGGCGTGTCGCCGGCGGGCGCGGGCGTCGCCGGCTCCGGCAGCGGCAGGTCCGGCTCGATCCCGCGTTCGTGGATCGAGACGCCGGATGGCGTGAAGTAGCGCGAGGTCGTGAGCTTGAGCGCCTGCCCGTCCGAGAGCGGCATGACGGTCTGGACGGAACCCTTGCCGAAGCTGCGCCGGCCGAGGAGTTTTGCGCGGCCATTGTCCCGGAGCGCCCCCGCGACGATCTCGGCAGCCGATGCGGAGCCTTCGTTGAGGAGCACCGCGATCGGCGCGCCACGCGAGAGGTCACCCGCCTCCGCCTCCATGCGAAATCGCGATGCCTCGGAGCGGCCTTCCGCGGACACGATCATGCCCGTCTCGAGGAACACGTCGGAGACCTCGACGGCCGCATCCAGGACGCCGCCCGGGTTGTTGCGGAGGTCGAGCACCAGCCCGCGCAATTTTCCGCCCGCCTTCTGCTGCAGCGCGCGCACCGCCGCGGCGGTGTCGGGTCCCGTCGTCTCGCTGAACTGCGAGATGCGGAGGTATCCATAGCCGGGCTCCAGTATCTCGTAGCGCACGGAATGGACGGAAATCAGCGCGCGTTCGATCGCGAGCTCCAGCGGCTGCGGCTCCGAATCCCGCCCGATGCTGAGCTTGACGATCGTGCCGGGCTCGCCGCGGATGCTCGTGATGGCGTCCGCGAGCCGCGCGCTCCGGAGGGCACGGCCGTCGATCCCGAGTATCGCGTCGCCCGGCAGGACTCCCGCCCGTGCGGCGGGCGAGCCGTCGATCGGGGCGATGACCGTCACCACGCCGGACTCGAGCGAAACCTCGACGCCGATCCCCGAGTAATTGCCCTCGGTGGCGATCCTGAGGTCCTCGAATTCCTCCGCATCCATGAAGGCGGAATGCGGGTCGAGCTCCCCCACCATGCCGCGGATGGCGTTGGACATGAGCTCGTGGTCGTCGGTGCGGTCGACGTAATCGTCATGGATGAGGTCGAGGACCTCGGCGAAGAGGCGCTCGTCGCCGGGTGCCATCACGAGGCTGTTGTCGCGGTGCCGGGCAAACCACAGGGCGCCGGCAGTCAACAGCACCCCCGCGAGGCAACCCACCAGGGCGACCAGCAGGGTGCTTTTCCGGTCGGTCATCCCGCTATGGTACTTCCCGGGGTTCCTGCTGGGCCATCGCTTCATAAAGCGCGAGGTCCCCGAGAATCTCGTCGATGGGGACGGGGCGCCCGATCGCAAAGCCCTGGCCGTAGTCCACGCCCAGGGCAGTCATGCGCGTGCGCAGCTCGTCCGTCTCGACATATTCAGCGACGGTTTCCATGCCCATCGTATGGGCCAGCTGGGCGATCGCCCGCACCATCGATTCCGTGCGCTGGTTCTTGCCCGCATCCCGCACGAAAGCGCCGTCGATCTTGAGCACCGAGACCGGAAGCGACTTGAGGTAAACGAGCGAAGACAGGCCCGTGCCGAAATCGTCGAGCGCGAAGGTGCAGCCCATGACGCGCAGGCGCTGCATCAGCCGGTCCGCGCGCGTCAGGTTCGAGACCGCCGAAGTCTCCGTCAACTCGAAGCAGAGCATCTCGGGCGGAACGCCCGAGTCCCGGATCGTCCCTTCCAGGTATTCCAGGAATTCCTCGGACGCGATCGAGGCGCCCGAGATGTTCATCGAGAACCGCATATTGCGGCCGCGGAGCGCGTTCGCGTGCCCCGCAAGCGCGGCGAGGGCGTTCTTGATCACCCACCGGTCGATGGCGGGCAGCAGCTGGTAGCGCTCCGCCGCGGACAGGAACTTCTCCGGAGGCAGGAGCTCGCTGTTCTCGTTCACCATGCGGAGCAGGAATTCGAAATGCGGCTCGGAATGGTCGGCCTGTAGCGGCAGGATCGGTTGTGCGAAGAGGGCGAAGCGGTCGGCCGCGAGCGCTTCGTGCAGGGCCTGCACCACGAGCACGTCGGTGCTGCGGCGGATGATGCTCTGGTCGGCGTCCTGGAAGATCTCGACCCTGTTGCGGCCGCGGTCCTTGGCCGCCTTGCAGGCGATCTCGGCATTCGCGAGCCCGTGCGCCAGGCGGTGCTGCGAGTCCGCCGGCAGCTCCGCCGCGCCGACGCTGACCGAGGCCTGCACCGTGCCGTCCCCGCGTGAATGCGTCAGTTCCGCGCATTGCCTGCGCAGCATCTCGCCGATCTGCTGCGCGAATTCGAGCGTGCAATCCGGCAGGAAAACCGCGAAGCGGTCCCCCGCGATGCGCGCCGCCAGCGCCCCCGGGCGCGCTTTCTTGCGCAGGACTTCGGCCACCTTGCCGATCAACTCGTCGCCGATGTGCATACCGAAGTTGTCGTTGACGACGTGCATGCGGTCGACGTCGAGGTAGAGCACGCATTCGGGAACCGTTTTTCGCCGCGACGCGAGCTGGGCGCGCACCTGGGTCTCGAAGGCCGGGCGCGTCAGGAGGGCCGTCAACTGGTCGTAGTTGTTCTGCAGCGTCGTGGTCGTCTTGCGGGAAAGCAGTTCGACCAGCCGCTCCGTGCGCGGCTCGAAGTTCGGCCCGTTCTCCTCGCGGAACATCGCGAGGAATCCGAGGACCCGCCCCGAGGCGTGGCGCACGGGGGTGCAGAGGATCTTGTTTGGCGGCAGCTCGATCGGGCGCACCTTGATCTTGTTGATCACGAGGTTGCGGCGCTGGAGCTGGGCCCAGTTGAGCAGGTGCCGGTGGATCTTGGTGAGGATCTCGACCTGAGGCCTCTCGCCGCGCGGGGCCTTGCAGATCGCGATGCCGCGTTCCGGCACGACCAGCGCCCCCAGCACGCAGCCGAGGTGATCGACGCAGGTCTGCACGAGAACTCCCAGCTCGTCGCCGGCGAGCGGGCTGTCCGGATCGGACGGCGCCATCTTGAGCAGCAGCTCCAGGTCGTCGTCCCGCGATCGCAGGTCGCGCGTCAGGAAATCCACGCTGGCGCGGGCCTCAATCTCGCGCTGCAGGCACTCGAGCGCGGGCTGCACCATGGACTGCACGAAGGAATAGGGCCGGTTCTCGCCGTCACGCGTGAGGAGCGACGCGATCGCGATTACCTCGCCTTCGTCGTTCCGGAGCCGGAACACGTAGGCGGGCGCGCCTTCGTGGTCCTGGAGGAAGCCGTCGATGCGGCCGGTCGTGGCCGGCGGGATCTGGGCCAGGGCCGCCGCCACGAGCGGCGCCGGATCGGGCCCGTCGTAGCCGGCCGTCGTCCAGAGCAGGTTGCCCTTGGCATCGTGAAAGGCGATGCCGAGCGCTCGCGGCATCAGCATCCGCAGGAGCTGCCCGTACGGGTCGAGGTTCGGCTTCGCACTCGCCAGGTGCGTCGGCAGGTCCACGGGGGCGATCGAAGCCACGATTGACGCTCTCCTGCCTGGCGCGGCGCCAAGCTTGCCCGGCAGCGTCGCTCAGGACGGCGACAGCGTCTTTGACGTAATCCGCAGTTTGTAGGAGGCGAAGCCCGCCCTAGGGGGACGACCGCCGAAACCAGGGCACTGGGTCTATGGCCTTGGCCCCACGGCGAATTTCGAGGTAAAGGCCGGGCTGGCTGCGGCCGCCGCTGTCGCCCACCGTGCCGACCACTTCTCCACCCTCGACACGGTCGCCCGCGGACTTGTAGAGCTGCTCATTGTGGGCGTACAGGCTCATGTACCCGCCGTGATCGATGATGAGAAGGAGGCCCATGCCCGGCAGCCAGTCCGCGTACGCGACCCGACCGTCATACAGGGCGCGCACGCCGGTTCCGCGGCTCGACTCGATCATGACCCCGTTCCATTTCAAGCCGCCGCCCCGCGCCTGCCCGAATCGCGCGACCAGCTTGCCCGGCACCGGCCAGGCCAGCCGCCCGCGCACTTTTTCGAATGCCTGCCCGCCGCTCGGCGGAAGGTCCTGCATCGCCTGGCGCAGGTCCTTGATCAGCTTCTCGAGCGCAGCGGCCTCGCGCTTCAGCTTGGCGATCGAGTCGTTGCGCGTCCGGATCTGGGCGTTCATCGCCTTGAGCGCGCGGCTGCGCTCATCGCGCGCGGCGTCCACCGAGCTGAGCTCCTGCCGGCTCTCTGCCTCGAGCGCCGCCAGTCGTTCGCGTTCCCGGGTTTCCTCCTCGGCGGCCTGTTCCAGCGCGGCCACGATCTGCTGGATCTCCGCGATCCGCGCCGCACGCGCCCGGCCGAAGTAGCCGTAGTAGACGAGCATGCGCCCGAACTCCGTCGGGTCGTCCTGCGAGAGCAGCATCTTGAACTGCTCCTCCCGGCCGCCCATGTAGGCCGTCCGAAGCTCCGCCGCCAGGACCTCGCGGTGTTCGCGAAGGGCGCTCTCGTTCTTCGCGCGGGCGGCCACCAGCTCCTTCATGCGCGCATCGCTCGCAGCCAGGCGCTTGCGGACGTCTCCGAGGCGCGACCGTGCATCGCGCACGCTCTCCTCGGCGTTTCGCAGCTGGCCCGACAGGGCATCGCGTTTGTCGGTGTCGCGGCGCATCGAACGCTGCAGTTCGGCGATGCGCTCGCGCACTTCGCGGAGTTCCTTTTCCGCGTCGGTTTCGGCCGAAGACGCGAGCGAGCCTAGCCCGAGCACGAGGCCCGCGGCCAGGGCGATCACGCCCCGGCCAGCGCGTGCAAACTTATGATTTATCAGGGAATATCCTTCAATCACGGCGATGGCGGGGGCCACGCGGATGCGCTGATATAATGCGCGGCCATTTTCGCGACCCACCCCCATGGACCGACTCCTCGATTATTCCACCAATCATCCGTTCCTTGCGGGCGGCTTCCTCTTGATGCTCATGCTCGTGATCGCATTCGAGCTTCGCCAGCGCGGGTCCGCGTCCGCCGCGATCGCGCCCTTCGAGGCGATCCGCCTCATGAATTCCGGCGCCGTGCTCGTTGACCTGCGCTCGACCAACCAGTTCAAGGACGGCCACATCGAGGGCGCGCGAAACCTGCCGGGCGACCAGCTCGCCGCCGATCCGAAATCGCTCGACCGGCTCTCCGGGAAGACGGTCGTGCTCTACTGCGACACCGGCACGACGACGGCCGCCGCCCAGAGGACGCTCGCGCGCGCGGGCATGACGAAGGTATTCAGCCTCCGTGGGGGACTTGCGGCCTGGAAGCAGGAGAACCTGCCGGTCGTCAAGGGTTGAGCCGGCCATGCCCGCCGTCACCCTCTACACCGGGAGCTTCTGTGGCTATTGCGTGCAGGTGCGCGCGCTCCTCGAGCGGCGCGGAATCTCCTTTGCCGAGGTGAACGTCGAGGATCACCCGGACCTGAGGGAAAAGTTGCTGGCGAGGAGCGGACGGCGCACGCTGCCACAGGTCTATGTGGGCGAGCGGTACGTCGGCGGCGCCACGGAGCTCGCGGCGCTCGACCGGCGCGGGGAACTCGAGAAACTACTGCAAAATGAGGAATGACGATGGCTGACGAAAACACCACCCCGGCGGGTTCGGGCGAACCGGCGAGCAATGGCCAGGGCCCGGCGGTCGCTCTCCAGACGGTCTACATCAAGGACCTTTCGTTCGAGGCGCCCAAGGGCCCGTTCCTGCCGGCGCAGGTCCAGGACCCGAAGATCTCGCTGAACCTCAGCACGATGTCGAACAACGTCGGCCAGGACGCGCACGAAGTCGTGCTCACCGTGACGCTCGAAGCGAAGAACGGCGACGTCGCCGTCTACCTCGCCGAGGTCAAGCAGGCGGGCGTCTTCGTCGTGCGCGGCTTCGGCGTCGATGAGACGCGCCGCATCCTCGGCTCCTTCGCGCCGAACATCCTGTTTCCCTACATCCGCCAGACCGTGTCGGACGTCATCAGCAAGGGTGGCTTCCCGCCGTTCCTGTTGCCGCACGTCAATTTCGACTCGCTCTTCGAGCGCTCGCTGCAGGAACAGGCAGCACGCCAGGCTTCGCCGCCGCCCGAACAGACGAACTGAGCGGGGTCCGCGTGCGGCCGATCGTCGTACTCGGCGCCGGCTCCTGGGGCACCGCACTCGCCATCCAGTTCGCGCGAGGCGGTGAGCCGACCATCCTGTGGGGTCGCGCCGAGGACAACCCGGAAGAACTCGCCCGCGCGCGGACGAACGAGCGATACCTGCCGGGCGCGGCCTTTCCGCCCTCCCTCGCCATCGAGCCCGACCTGACGAAGGCCGTCGCGAGCGGCGAGGACCTCGTGCTCGTCGTGCCGTCGAGCGTGCTCCGGGCGGTGCTGAAGCAGGTCAAGCCGATGCTGGGTCCCAGGGCGCGCGTCGCCTGGGCGAGCAAGGGCTTCGAACTCGAGACCGGCAAGCTGCCGCACCAGGTGGCGGGGGAAGTCCTCGGGCCGGGCGTGCCGATCGCCGTGCTGTCCGGGCCGACTTTTGCGAAAGAGGTCGGCATGGGCCTGCCGACCGCGATTGCGGTCGCATCCACCGACGGCGCATTCGCGCTCTCCCTCGCCGAGCGAATTTCCTCCGGCGGATTCCGCGCCTATACGCAGTCCGACATCGTCGGCGTCGAGATCGGCGGCGCGGTCAAGAACGTGCTCGCGATCGCGACCGGCGTCTCCGACGGGCTCGGCTACGGCTCCAACAGCCGGGTATTTCTCATCACCCGCGGGCTCGCGGAGATGGCGCGGCTCGGCATCGCCCTCGGCGCGAAGCCCGAAACGCTCATGGGTCTCGCCGGCCTCGGCGACCTCGTGCTCACCTGCACGGACGACCAGTCGCGCAATCGCCGGTTCGGACGCGCGCTCGCGGCGGGCAAGCCCGTGGACGCGGCCATCGCGGAGATCGGCCAGGTGGTCGAGGGTTATCACGCGGCCAAGGCCGTGCACGGCGTTGCGACGAAACACGGCGTCGACATGCCGATCTGCCGGCATGTGTACGAAGTGCTGCACCAGGGCATTCCGCTCGAGCAGGTCGTCGAGACGATGCTTCAGCGCGAGGTCACGCCGGAGAACTGAGGGAGAAACCTCCGCAGAAACCTCGCGTGCGTGTCGGCCGTCAGGCAGCAGGACCGCCTGGCCGCACGGCGAAGAGCGCCAGCCATTCGTGCGCGATGTGCGCAGCGGCAAGCGCCGTAATGTCGGCGGAGTCATACGGCGGCGCGACTTCGACGATGTCCATCCCCACGAAATCGATGCCGGCGAGTCCCTTCAGGATGGCCAGCGCCTGGGCTGACGAGAGCCCGCCCGCGACGGGCGTCCCCGTGCCCGGCGCGAAGCTCGGATCGAGGCAATCGATATCGAACGTCAGATAAGCCTTGTTTCCGCCGACGACACGACACGCCTCGGACGCAACCGCCTTCGCGCCATGTTCGTGCACCCAGGGCGCATCGAGCACGTTGAAGCCCATCAGGTCGTCGTTGTGGGTCCGCAATCCGATTTGGACGGACCTCCTGGGATCGACCAATCCCTCGCGCGCGGCGTGATAGAACATCGTGCCGTGATCGACTCGCCCGATTCCTTCCGCATCATTCCACGTATCCGAATGTGCGTCGAAGTGCACCAACGACAGCGGCCCGTGCCGTCTCGCATGGGCCTTCAACAGCGGATAGCTGATGAAGTGATCTCCACCCATCGACAGCAGCGCCGCGCCCGTCGCAATGATGGCGTCTGCGTGCGCCTCGATCGCCTGGGGAATCTCAGCCGGCCGTCCATGATCCCAGGCGCAGTCGCCGTAGTCGACGATCGCCAGTTTCTCCAGCGGATCGAAGCCCCACCCATAGGGTCGGGTCCAGGCGATTTGGCTGGACATCGTGCGAATTCCCCGCGGCCCGTAGCGAGCTCCTGGCCGGCTGGTCGTCGCCGTGTCGAGTGGAATGCCGGTGACGGCCACATCAACGCCGGTCAGGTCCTTCGTATAGCGGCGCCGGAGAAAACTCAGCGCACCGGAGAAAGTCGGCTCTTGCCTCGTGCCCTTGAGTTCCTGTGCCGTGAAGGCGTGATCGCTGCTGGTCCTTTTCATCGTTCGTCACCCACCCCCTGCTGCCGATAGTGTGCCTGATCAGCTTCCGGCAAAGCCGAGCTGCCGCCAGGCCTCGAAGACCACGACAGCGACCGCATTCGACAGGTTAAGGCTCCGGTTGCCGGCGACCATCGGCAGGCGGATCAATTGTTCCCGCGGCCAGCTTGCGGTGACCTCGCCAGGCAGACCGGAAGTTTCGCGTCCAAAGAGGAAGGCGTCGCCCGCCCGGTAACCGACCTCGTCGTAGCGCGGGCCGCCGGTCGTCTCGACGGCGAACACGCGGCTGCGGTCGAGGGCAGCAAGGCAGGCGGCGAGAGTCTCGTGCTCCCGTACCCGGGCCATCTCGTGATAGTCGAGTCCCGCGCGCTTGACGCGCGCGTCGTCGAGCGTGAACCCGAGCGGGCGAACGAGGTGCAGCGTCGAGCCGGTGTTGGCGCAGAGCCGGATGACGTTGCCCGCGTTCGGCGGGATTTCGGGTTCGAAGAGGATGATGTGGAACATGCCCCTATAATTGCATTGTGGACACGATCTCGCCGGGTCCGGCTCCCTCGCTTGCGCTCGACTTCTGCGGACTGAAGTTCGCCTCGCCGATCGTGCTCCTCTCCGGCTGCGTGGGCTTTGGCGAGGAATACACCCGCATCGCGGGCTTCTCGAACCGGGATACGGGCGCCATCGTCCTCAAGGGCACGACCGGGAAACCGCGGCTCGGCAATCCTGCCGCACCGCGTGACCGAGACGCCCCACGGCATGATCAATGCGATCGGGCTGCAGAATCCGGGCGTCGACCACGTCGTGCGGAAGATCCTGCCGACGCTCGACTTCAGCGAGACGCGCTTCATCGCGAATGTCTGCGGCTCGACGATCGAGGAGTACGTGGAAGTCACGCGCCGCTTCGACGATTCCCCGATCGACGCGATGGAGATCAACATCTCCTGCCCGAACGTCAAGGAAGGCGGCGTCCAGTTCGGCAACTACCCGGAGATGAGCGCGCGCGTCGTCGCGGCCTGCCGCCAGGCGACGAAGAAGCCGCTCATCACGAAACTCTCGCCAAATCAGACGGATATCCGCGAGAACGCACGGCTCTGCATCGAGGCCGGCAGCGACGGGCTCGCCGTCATCAACACGATCTCCGGCATGGCGATCGACCCCGCGACACGGCGCGCGATCATCGGCAACGTGCAGGGCGGCGTCTCGGGCCCCGCGATCAAGCCGATCGCGCTCTTGAAAGTGAAGCAGGTCTACGAAGTCGCCGGGCCGAAGCGCGTGCCGATCATCGGCCAGGGCGGCATCGCGAACATCGCCGACGCGCTCGAGTTCCTGATCGCCGGCGCGACCGCGGTCGGCCTCGGCACGGCGCTCTTCTACGATCCGCTGCTGTGCCCGAAGATCAACGCCGGAATCGCCGCTTATCTCGCCTCGTCCGGCATGGCCTCCGTCGGCGAGCTGACTGGATCGCTGGTCGCCGGAGCGTCGGAGGACTGCGGCGGCTCCTGAGCGATGTAGCGTCTCCGTCCTACACGCGCGTCGTTATGTAACTTTCGCCAAGAAAAAATTGTGACGCGCGCTTCAGATGGTGGTATAGAAAGCGCCGGTCCTCGATGACCCATGCCAAGAAAACTTTGGGAGCTCGACAAATGAAGAACGCCTTTCACGCCGCCGCGCTATGCGGCGCGCTGGTGCTTTCCTTTGGCTTCGCGACCGTTCATGCGCAGGAATCGGTTCCAGCCAGCGACGCCGAGAACAGCGACCTGTGGTTCGTCGAACTGACAGGCGCGCCCACGGCTGACGGCAACAGCCTTTCGAAGGCACCCAGAGCCGAGAAAGCCGCGTTTCGCAAGGCTGCGGCCGCGGCGGGCGTCAGTTTCGTCAGGAACGCGCGGCTATTCGACGTGCTGTTCAACGGGCTTTGCGGTGAAAGCGAGCACCGTCCGAGCGCCAGAAGCTCTCGGCCGTGTCCGGCGTCAAGGCGATGTGGCCAATCGAAACCGATCTGCAATCCCGGAGCCGGAAGAGGCGGCGGCAGCGCACCGAACCTCGACAACGGCATCGCAGATGACGGGCGCCGACATCGCGCATGACGACGCTCGGCATCACGGCGCGGGCGTGCGGGTCGCCGTCATGGACACCGGCATCGACTACGACCATGCCGATCTCGGTGGCGACGGCACGGCACGCGACGAACAGCCGCGAATTTCCCGAACTCCGCGCGTTGTGGCCGGCTTCGATTTCGTCGGCGACGATTTCACCGGCGGCAACACGCCGGTGCCGGATGCCTTCCCGGACGACTGCAACAGCCACGGCTCGCATGTCGCGGGCATCGTCGGGGCGAACGGCGACGCAGTCGGCGTCGCGCCCGGATGTCGTCTTCGGCGCCTACCGCGTGTTCGGCTGCGCCGGCTCCACGACTTCGGACATCATGCTGGCGGCGATGGAGGCTGCGCTCGCGGACGACATGGACGTGCTCAACATGAGCATCGGTTCGCGCACGCAATGGCCGCAGTATCCGACGGCCGCCGCCGCGACTCGCCTGCTCAAGAAGGGCATGGTCGTCGTGGCCTCGATCGGCAACAACGGTCCCGGCGGCTCCGCGTCCGGATGGCCCCTATGCGGCCGGCGCGCCCGGCGTCGGCGCCGACGTCATCGGCGTCGCGTCATTCGACAATCGAGCGCACGGCTCGCGTTTACGAGTATCTCCGGACGACCAGGCCGGTTGGCTACAACCCGGCGACTGGTTCGCCACTGCCTCCCACCAGCTGGCAGCTTTCACGCTGGCAAAGACCGGCGATTCCGACCGTAGCGAATGACGGTTGTCGGTGCCAGCCCAGTTGCGCCGGCACTCGCGGCTGGCAGACCGGAATGCGTGTTGATACGCCGTGGCACTTGTCCGTTCCATACCAAGGCCCTCAATGCGCAGAAGGCGGGGGCAGCGGCGGTCGTGCTTTACAACAATCAACCAGGCGCGGTGAATGCGTACGGTTGCCGGCGCGCCGGCCGATTACCATTCCAGTGGTCGGAATTACTGCGACGGACGGCGCATTGATCGACTCCCGAACATCGCCGATGGCAGCGACGACGCTGACCTGGACGAGTGATGCGGTCACTTTTCCGTTCGCGACGGGCGGCTTGATTTCCGGCTTTCAGCTCCTATGGCATGGCCGCCGATCTGACGCTGAAGCCGACATCGGCGCGCCGGGCGGGTCGATCTTCTCGACGATCCCGCTCGAACTCGGCGGCTATGGCAATCAACAGCGGAACTTCCATGTCATCGCCGCACGTGGCGGGCGCCGTGGCGCTGCTGCTCCAGGACGAGCCGAACATTTCGCCGTCCGCGGTGCGCGCGCGGCTGCAGAATTCGGCGGACCCGGCGGCCTGGTCCGGAAACCCGGGGCTCGGCTTCCTCGAGAGCGCGCATCGGCAGGGGGCGGGCCTGGTGGACATCGACGACGCGATCACGGCGGACGTGGATGTCACGCCCGGCAAGCTGTCGCTCGGCGAGAGCCAGGCGGGACCGCAGACGCGGACGACTGACGATCACGCAATCGCGGCTCTTCGCCGGTCACTTTCGACCTGTCGCATCGACGCCGCACTTGCGACCGGACCAAAGAGCGAGGCCGGTTTCGCCAGCCAATGTACCTTCGCACGTTGGCGTGTCCGACAATCGGCTTCAGCACGCCGTCCGTCACTGTCCCGCCGGGCGCGACCCGCACGGTGGACGTGACGATCGCTCCGGACGCTGGCTTGGCGACCAGTGCCAGTACGGCGGCTATGTCGTGCTGACACCGCAGGGTGGCGGCAAGACGTACCGGGTGCCGTTCGCCGGCTTCAAGGGCGACTACCAGACCGTGCAGGTAATCACGCCGTCGGCGAATTTTACCGATCCGTGCGGCAACGGCTTCCCGTGGTTGGCAAAGTTGGATCGGCGGTTTCTTCGATCAACCAGCCGGATGGAGCAACCTTCACGATGGTCGGCGACGACATGCCGTTCTTCCTGGTGCACTTCGACCACCAGTCGCGGCGCTACGAGTTCCGCATTCTGAACGCGGCGAACGGCCAGCCGCTGCACCCGGTGTTCTCGAAGTTCGACGACGACGAGTTCGTCGGTCGCAATACCTGACGGCGATCGGCGTTCTTCGCCTTCGCCTGGGACGGCACGCGCGCCCACAGCAATGGCAACCACAACCTGCGGAAGGTCGTGCCGGATGGCTCAGTACATCGTGCAGCTGCGGGTGCTGAAGGCCCTCGGCGACGCGAACAATCCGGCGCACTGGGAGACCTGGGACTCGCCGGTCGTGACGATCGACCGGCCGTAACGCCACAAGAAGCGATTGTCGAAATCAGGCCCCCGCCAGCAATGGCGGGGGCTTTTTCATGAGGCCTTGGATGGTGGCGGCCGGCGCCGGCGCATTCCACGCCCGCGTCGTCGGATATGCAAAGGCGACGCCGCGACGAGCGAACTCGTCGAGCACCGCCAGGTTGATCGCCTGCTGCGCGTCCATGAACACGTTCAACTCGCTGTCCTGCACGAAATACACCGCTTCGAACTGCAGCGCGTAGTCGCCGAAGCGCGCGAGGTGGGCGCGTTCGAAGCGCGCGTTCTTCTGGGCGCGGATCGTGGCCTCGACAATCGAGGGAATCTCCGCGACCAGCGCGCGCGGCGTGTCGTACGGCACCCGAAAGGTCAGCTCTGCCCGCCGCTCGGCCATCAGGCCGTAGTTCCGCAGCCGGCTTTTCAGCAGCTCCCCGTTCGCAAAGACAATCTGCTCGCCGGTCACCGACCGAAGTCGGGTGCTCTTGATGCCGATCTGCTCGACCGTCCCCCTCTCTTCCCCGACTGACAGGAAATCCCCGACGCGGAACGGCTTGTCGAGCGCGATCGACAGTGACGCGAAGAGGTCGCCGAGAATGTTCTGCACCGCAAGCGCGATGGCGACGCCGCCGATGCCGAGACCTGCGACGAGCGGCATGATCGCGACGCCGAGGTTCGCGAGCAGCATCAGGAGCGCGATGACCCATACCGCCGTGATGCCGATGAACCGGAGGATATTGAGGCTGGCCGCGCCCTCGGCGGCCGACGTCGCGCGTTGCCGCGCTTGAACGAGGTTCCGCACCACCGTCATGGCCCAAAGTCCGATCTGGAACCAGACGATGGCGAGAAACGCGATTTCGAGGCCGCGCTCCGGCTTGTTCGGGATGTGCAGCCAGCGCAGCGACAGCCAGACCGCGACCGCGATCAGAAACAGCCGCGTGGTCGCGCCGAGCAGGGCGAGAACGAGCTCCAGCGCATGGGCGGATTGCGCCGGGTGAAGCTTCCGCAGGCGTCGCAGCACGAAGCCACGGATGAGTGGCAGGACGGTGAACCAGAGCGCAAAGGTGACGGCCGCGCCCAGCCAGGCGCGCAGCTCGTTGCCGAGCCAGACCTGCCGGCCGAATTCGAGTACTTCGTCCATCACGGTTTCGGCCTGTTAACGGCTTGCACAGCACGACACGTTCGCGATCCGAGTGATAGGTGTAGCGCGCGGCGCTGGCGCTAGCTCGATGGCGAACCCGGGCGTCGGGATGGCCTCGGCTTTCTGGCCTGACTCCGGACATCCGAGACTCGTGTCCGGCCAGAGCATGGGTCGAATGGAATCGATACTGACCTTGCCGGTTTCCAGCTGCAGTCGGGTCGCGAGATCCTGGCGCGCAAGTTTGGCCATGCGGACCGATGCGGCCGCCGCCCCGGCATCCACGGACTTCTGGCTCGAGCCCCCAGAATCGCATATGACCGCGTGGGCTGCCGGCGACACGCACATCGTACGAGGCGCTCGCCACGTGCAGGATCACGCGATAGCCGTTGGTGATGACCTGCATGTAGGACATTCCGGGGCGCGGGCAGCCCAGGCTTCCATCGCTCCACTCGGCCGGTTCGGCGCTTGCGACGGAAATGCGCATCGCATCGAATCCCGCGCTCGAGGCTCAGCGTTTCCTTCGCTTTCCGGATTGCGTCGTCACGCGTCAAATCGGCGGCCATGGCGGTATTCAGCGAAACGGCCAGGAGTGCTGGACCGAACAGGAGAACTTGTCTTGACACGCGCATGCTCGACTCCTTAACTTTGCCGCTGTCGATTCGGTGATCATAACGCCAATTCGACATAACACCCGATCACGAGATCGGTAATGTAGACAAGCGCAATTGTCTTGAAATGCGCCGTATATAGGGGAGTTCACCATGTTCAGTCGCCAGTCGCGCTGGCTGCTTGCAGCACCGGCCTTCGCAGCTTTCCTGGCATTTGTCCCGTCGCTTGCAACGGCCGCCAATGACGAGGCGGTCATTGTCCGCTGCGTGCGCCCCTGCACGACCGCCATCGCGGCGGTTCGCAGCCTTGGCGGTGTGGTCACCGAGCAGTATCAGAATGTGGACGCGGTCGCGGCCCGGCTGCCAACGGCGGCGCTGCCGCAGTTGGGAGCGGCGCTCGGCGCGGACCAGGTGATCAAGGACAGCATCGTCAATGCACCGATTCCGCGGGATGTCACCAATTTGTCCGGCGGACAGGCGCCTGTGCGGAGTTTCTCGCTCGCGGGACAAGAACTGACAAAGCTTCTGGGTGCGCAGCCGAACAACTACAACTACAACAACAACCTGACCGGGGCGGCGGCGCTGCACGCCGCAGGCAAATTCGGCGAGGGCGTCATCGTCGCCGTCATCGACAGCGGCACGACTAACGCTCCGGATGTAGTGCCCGCGCTCGATGGAACCGTCATTGGCGGTGAGAACTTCGTAGAGGGTGATCATTCGGCAACGAGCCGTTTGAACGATCCTCACGGCACGTGGGTCGGCTGCATGATCGCAGGCCATGCCGGCTTCATATTCAGCAACACCTCAGCACTGGTTCAGTCGCTTAACTTTCACGCGCCCGGCAGTACGATTCCATTCTCGGCGACCCTATCGATCGTTCCAATGATCGGCACGGCGCCGTTGGCGAATATCTACGCGATGAAGGTCTTTTCGTCGGCGGGAGGCGGTGCTCCCGAGTCCCGCATCATCGCGGCCATGGACCGGGCCATCACGTTGCGGCGTAATTTCAACAAGGGCATGTCGCCAGTTGCGCTAGGTACCGGCACAGAGGACGACCCCTTCGTCTACAACTCGCTCAAGATCCAGGTCGTCAACATGAGCTTGGGCGGGCCGACGCTGTTCGCTGGACGCGACATTGAAGACCAGTTGACGCGAGAGTTGCTGGCCGTGGGCATCACGATCGTCACCTCGGCCGGCAACGACGGATTCGCGGCCATCACGGGTGGTAGTCCTGGCACCGGACTCGGTAGCTTGACCACGGGCGCGGCCAATACTGCAGTTCACGAGCGTGTGCTGCGCGACGTTCAATTCGGCTTTGGAATCGGCGAGCTCTACCGCGCCAGCACACACATTCAGACGGCCGATTTCAGCGCCCGCGGTCCGACTGCGGACGGACGTCGCGACCCGGAGCTCGTGGCCAACGGATACGCCAGCTTCGCCCAGGGCACGTGTGATCCTCTAGATGAGGACTATGAGGCCTGCGTCGCCGGTGACGTCCTCGCTCCGCTGAGCCTGGTCTCGGGAACCTCGTTCTCTTCGCCAACCGTGGCGGGCGCGGCTGCTCTATTGCGGAAAGAATCGACCAAAAACGACTGCGACGCAGGTGCGCAATGCTCTCTTCGAAACGGCCAATCGGGCCTTGATCGGGGACAAGTCGGGTCCGAACGATCGCGGCAACGGTTTCCTCGACGTCCCGGCAGCCCTCGATCGTCTCCTCTCCGGCAAGGCGAGCAAGTACCTGCCGGAAACCGGCCATCACGATCACGACGATAACGTTTCCTCGAGCGTGGCGGAGAACATCCAGGAGCAGGGCTTCAGGGCGATCAGCTTCAAGAACGACTCGTTCACCGCAAAGGTGAGCAATCTCGTTCCGGGCCAAGTCAAGCAGTTCTTCGTTCCCGTGGACGTCTTCACGGACGAGTTGACCGTGACGTTCAGCAACGTGACGCCTCAACTGCCGCCTGCGGAGCAGAACTTTTTCTTTACCGATGACGTGTTCATTCAGATCGTTGACGCGCCTACGTCCTACGCAGAACTGCTAGCCGCTGAGTTTGTACCTGCCGGTCTGGAACTCCCGATCACCATCCCCAATCCGCAAACGGGTCTCGTGCGCGTCGCCGTGCAGGGCGACTGGACGAACGCCGGGGCGGTGTCCGTGGACGTGACGATCACGCGCAAGCGCAGCTCGTTCGGCAGGCGCACGGCCGATGGCGATGTTGAGACAGGGTGAGTTCGAACTGGTCGAAGTCAACATTCCGGCAGGCACAGAGCAGGTGGTATTCGAACTGCACTGGGATGGTCACTGGGGTCGTTATCCCACAAATGATCTCGACCTTTACCTGGAGCAGCCGGATGGAACTGAAATTGAGGAGGGTGTGACTGGCAACAGTCCGGAACGAGTCGTGATCGATGCCCCGGCAGCCGGTGTATGGACCGTGCTGATCGACGGCTTCACCGTCCGCTCCGAGATCGATGACGACGAAAATCATCATCGCGATCATTACCGTCACGGCAGGCATGAGCCAGAAGAAGACTGGAAGCTCGCCGTGACCGCGGACGGCGTGCGCCTCGAGGAAGTAGACGACTGACCTGATTTGCTCAGGCCCCCGCCAGCAATGGCGGGGGCCTTTTCTTTGGGGCGCTCGCGCGCCACCAGACTCAGTCGATTCCTAGCTCCCGCAGCTTCCGCGTCAGCGTATTCCTGCCCCAGCCGATCAGCTTCGCGGCCTCCTGGCGGCGGCCCTGCACCCGCGCGAGCGCGGCGCGCGCGAGCGTGCCCTCGAATCGCGCGGCGGCAACCGTGAGAAGCGGCGGCCCGTTGCCCGCGAGATGCCGCGCGGCCCAGGCCTCGAGCTCCCGGCACCAGTCATCCGCGGTCGGCGACGCCGCGCCTTCGCCGCCGAGGTCCGGCGGAATGTCTTCGACGCGGATTTCGCGCCCGGGCGCCGTGACGGTCAGCCGGCGCGCCGCATTCACGAGCTGCCTGACGTTGCCCGGCCAGGCAAAGGCAACCAGCCGCGCCTCGGCATCCGCTGCCAGCGTCTTCGGCTCGACGCCGAGCTCGAGCGCGGCCGAGGCGAGATAGTGGGCCAGCAACTCGGGCGTGTCGCCGGGCCGTTCGCGCAGCGACGGCACGCGGATCCGGATCACGTTCAGCCGGTGCAGCAGGTCCTCGCGGAACTGGCCGCGCTTCACGAGCGCGTCGAGGTCCTGGTGCGTCGCGGCGATCACGCGCACGTCGACCTCGACCGGCGTGTTGCCTCCGACGCGGTAGAACTCGCCCTCCGCCAGCACGCGAAGCAGGCGAACCTGCAAAGCGAGGCTCATGTCGCCGATCTCGTCGAGGAAGAGCGTCCCGCCATTCGCCTGCTCGAAGCGTCCGCGCCGCATCGCGTCGGCCCCGGTGAAGGCACCCTTCTCATGGCCGAACAATTCCGATTCGAGAAGCTCGGAGGCGATCGCCGAGGTGTTGAGGGCGATGAAGGGCGCCGCGGCACGCGGGCTGTGCTGGTGCAAGGCGCGCGCGACCAGCTCCTTGCCCGTTCCCGATTCCCCGGTGACGAGCACCGAAAGGCTCGAGCGCGACAGGCGCCCGATCGCGCGGAACACCTCCTGCATGGCGGGTGCCTGGCCGAGGATCCCGTCGATCGCGGCGCTCCCGCTCCCGGCGCGGCCGGCCGTGCCCTGCGTCGCGGCGCGGCGCACGAGCGCGACCGCTTCGTCGATGTCGAACGGCTTCGGCAGGTACTCGAACGCGCCGCCGCGGTAAGCGGCAACGGCGTGGTCGAGGTCCGAGTGCGCCGTCATCACGATCACCGGAAGGCCCGGGTGATCGCGGCGCGCGATTTCGAGCAGCTCGAGTCCCTGGGTCCCCGGCATGCGCACGTCGGTGATGAGGACGTCCGGGCGATGCCCGGCCAGTGCGGCGAGCGCGGCGTCGGCATGCTCGAATGGCCGCGGTTCCATGCCGTCCCGGCGCAGCGCGCGTTCGAGCACCCAGCGGATCGACGCATCGTCGTCCACCACCCAGACCTCAAGCGGCTCGTTCATGCCTTTCCTCCATCGGCAGCAGCAGCGAAAACACCGTTCGCCCGGGCCGGCTGTCGAATTCGATGATTCCGCCGTGTCGCGTCGCGATGTCCTGGGCGACCGCGAGGCCGAGCCCGGTCCCGCCCGCGCGCGCCGTGACCAGCGGATAGAAAATCGTTTCCCCGAGGGCCGGCGGCACGCCGGGACCGTCGTCCTCGAACTGCAGCGAGGCCACCATGCGGTGGCGCGCGGCGCCGATGGTCGTGTGCGTCAGCGCACGGCTGCGAAACGTGAGGCGCCCCTGTTCGCCGAGCGCCTGCACCGCGTTCCTCGCCAGGTTGAGCATCGCCTGCACGACCAGGTCGCGGTCGAGGGCCAGCAGCGGCAGGCTCGGATCGTAGTCGCGCTCGATCGCGACGCCGTCCGGCGCCTCGGCCCGGGCAAGCCGGTAAACGCGGTCCATCACCTCGTGCACATTGACCGGCTCGCAGCGGATCGGCCGCGCCGGCCCGAGCAGGCTGTCGACGAGCGCGCAGAGGCGATCCGCCTCGCCGATGATCACGCGCGTGTATTCCTTGAGCTCGGCGTTCGGCAGCTCGCGCTCGAGCAGTTGCGCGGCACCGCGCAGGCCCCCGAGCGGATTCTTGATTTCATGCGCGAGCTGGCGGGCCATGGCGCGGCTGCCGCCCTGCTGGGCGAGGAGCGCACTGTCTCGCGTCATGCGGGAGGGTTGCGTCGTGTCCGTGATTTCGACGAGCACCGCGCCCGCCATCGGCGCCGGCTCCGCGAGCGGCGTCAGGGCGACGTCGACCTCGTAACGGGTATCGCTGCGCGCGCTCGGCACGAGCTCGAGGCCGCGGAGCGCGAGGCGTTCCTGCCCGTTCCGGCTTCGCGCCACGAGCGATTCGACGGCTTCACCGTCTTCGACGAGTGCGGCGAGACGGCGCCCGCGCGCGGCGGTCGGACTCGTCGCCAGCAAGCCGGCCGCGGCGTGGTTCAGCCAGAGGACGATCGATTCTTCATCAACGACCAGGATGGCCGTGCTGAGGAGGTCAAGGGTGGTGGCCGGATCGATCGCGGCCGATGCTGCGAAGTCACGCGCCATCGCGTGACTTCCGTGTCAGGGCGAGGGCGGTCGCGCGGGGGCGGGCAGCGGGGTCGGCCGCGGGCGCGGTGGCGATCCTGTTGGCGGGCGATTCTGCGGGTTGCGCGGATTCTGTATCGAGTTCTGGCGAACGTGGAAGCTCGTCTGCTGGCTCGAAATCACCGGCTTGCCATTCTGGTCGAGGATGCTGGCGCGCACGAAATGAGTCCCGCGCTCGAGGTTGGCCAGTTCCAGCGAGAGGCCCGACGCCGGCCGGCGGTTGCCATTGACGAAAAAGGCGACGCTGTGATCCGGCTGCAGCGTGCCGTCGAGTTCGGCCGCAATCGTCACCGTCGCGTCCGAACCGAAGAAGACCTCGTCCTGGCCCGGCGATACGATGGCCAGCGACTCGTAGGGCGAGGCTCCGGCATCCTCCTCCTCGTCCTCGGGCTCCGACGCGGAAGCGTTCGCTGCCGTACCCGCAGTCTCGGAATCGAAGGAATTCGGCTCGATGACGGTGATCAGCTCGGCGTTCGGCGCGCCCGGCTGGTCCGAGAAATGAACGATGCCGTCCTTGTCCACCCACCGGTAGATCTCCTGGGAGGCGGCCGCCAGGGAGAGTGCCAATCCGGCGAGGATCAAGAGGATACGCATTGCGACAGCATATCCCCTGTCCCGCCAGAGTGACAAAACCGGGACGGCATCTGTGACCGCCGTCCCAACCCTGCGCGCCAGCCCTCAGAGGCTGTAGTACATGTCCATCTCGACCGGATGCGTCGACATCCGGAAGCGCGTCACTTCGCCCTGTTTCAGGGCGATATAGGCGTCGATCAGGTCGTCGCTGAACACGCCGCCGCGCTTCAGGAACTCGCGATCGCGGTCGAGGTGGTCGAGGGCCATGTCGAGCGAATGGCAGACCTCGGGAATGTTCTTCGCCTCTTCCGGCGGCAGGTCGTACAGATCCTTGTCCGACGCCTCGCCCGGGTGGATCTTGTTCTGGATGCCGTCGAGCCCCGCCATCATCATCGACGCGAAGGCGAAGTACGGATTCGCGGTCGAATCCGGGAAGCGCACCTCGATGCGCCGGCCCTTCGGGTTCGACACCCAGGGAATGCGGATCGACGCGGAACGGTTGCGCGCGCTGTAGGCGAGCATCACCGGCGCCTCGAAGCCCGGGACGAGGCGCTTGTAGCTGTTCGTGCCGGGATTCGTGAACGCATTCAGCGCCTTGGCGTGCTTGATGATCCCGCCGATGTAGTAGAGCGCGACGTCGGACAGGCCCGCATAGCGCTCGCCCGCGAAGATGTTCTTGCCGCCCTTCTGCAGCGACTGGTGGACGTGCATGCCGCTGCCGTTGTCGCCGACGAGCGGCTTCGGCATGAAGGTGAGCGTCTTGCCGTAGCCATGCGCCACGTTCCAGAGCGCGTACTTGAGGATCTGGACCTCGTCGCCCTTCTTCGTGAGCGTGTTGGCGGAGACGTTGATCTCGCCCTGGCCACCGGTGCCGACTTCGTGGTGGTGCACCTCGACCTTGAGGCCGAGCTCCTCGCAGGCCTGGCACATCGCGGTGCGGAGGTCCTGGAAGCGATCGACCGGCGGCACGGGGAAATAACCGCCCTTGATCCCGGGCCGATGGCCCATGTTGCCGCTGTCATAGCTTGACCCGGAGTTCCACGCGCCCTGCACTGAGTCGATTAGATAGCTGCAGCCGTTGATCTCGTTCGTCCAGCGCGCGCTGTCGAAGATGAAGAATTCGTTCTCGGGGCCGAACAGGCAGCTGTCCGCGATTCCCGTGGACTTGAGGTAGGCCTCGGCGCGCTTGGCGAGCGAGCGCGGGTCGCGGTTGTAGCCCTGCATCGTCGTCGGCTCGACGACGTCGCAGCGCAGGAGCAGCGTCGTCTCCTCGAAGAACGGGTCGATCATCGCGGTGGACGCGTCCGGCATGAGGATCATGTCGGACTCGTTGATGCCCTTCCAGCCGGCGATCGACGAGCCGTCGAACATCTTGCCGTCGACGAAGAAATCCTCGTCGACCATGCGCGTCGGGATCGTGACGTGCTGTTCCTTGCCGCGCGTGTCCGTGAAGCGCAGGTCGCAGTACGTCGCCTCCTTCTCCTTGATCAGTGTCACGACGTCGGCCGGGGTCATGCTCGTCTCCCTGTTCATTTGCGGATGATTGCGATCCCCACCGTGGTGCAAGGACCGTGCCAGTTACGGCGCCGCTGATTATATCTATTAATCAATATCTTACTAGCTCCTATCGGGAGCTTGGAATCACTAATGCACTGTTATAGTGCATATGATTTGTCCGCCGCACTCATTCGGTGCGCAGCCATTTCCACGCAGTCTGGCCGGCAGTCGGCACAATCGCCGGCCAATGCGCCTCAACAAGTTCATCAGCGAAAGCGGAATCTGTTCCCGCCGCGAAGCCGACGCCTGGATCGCCGCCGGCCGCGTGACGGTCAATGGCACGGCCGGGGTGCTCGGCACGCAGGTCACGGACGCCGACGACGGTCTGTGTCGACGGCAAGCCGCTTCCCCGTCGCAGTCGCGATGTCTACATCGCCCTCAACAAGCCGCCGGGAATCACCTGCACGACGGAACGCGATGTCGAGGGCAACATCATCGACTTCGTCGGGCATCGCGAGCGGATATTTCCCATCGGCCGGCTCGACAAGGATTCGGAAGGCCTGATCCTCCTCACCAACAACGGGGACATCGTCAACGAGATCCTGCGCGTCGAGCATGGCCACGAAAAAGAGTACGTCGTGACGGTCGACCGGCCCGTCACCGCCACCTTTCTTTCGATGATGGCTGCGGGCGTGCGCATCGGCGGTGAAAAGACGAAGCCCTGCGTGGTCACGCGAGCCGGCCCGGCGTCGTTTCGCATCGTGCTGACGCAGGGGCTGAACCGGCAGATCCGCCGCATGTGCTCCGCGCTCGGCTGGCGCGTGAAGCGGCTCCAGCGGCTTCGCATCATGCACATCCGGCTCGGATCGCTCGAAAGCGGCCGCTGGCGCGATCTCACGCCGGCTGAAGTTGCTCCACTTCTCCGGAGGGGACGCACCCCTTCACCGCGGCGGTGAAGGGGTGCGTCCCCTTCGGTCGCTATACTTCGTTCGCATGTCGACGAAGATCCAGAAAATCACGCCCCGCACGTTCCAGGACCTCATCCTGGCCTTGCAGCGCTATTGGGCCGAGCAGGGCTGCGTGTTGCTCCAGCCCTACGACATGGAAGTGGGCGCCGGCACGTTTCACACGGCGACCTTCCTGCGCGCGATCGGGCCGGAACCGTGGAACGCGGCCTACGTGCAGCCGAGCCGCCGGCCCACCGACGGACGCTACGGCGACAACCCGTTCCGGCTGCAGCACTACTACCAGTTCCAGGTGGCGATGAAGCCCTCGCCCGACGATATCATCGACCGCTACCTCGGGTCGCTCGCGGTACTCGGCATCGATCCGCTGACGCACGACATCCGGCTCGTCGAGGACAACTGGGAATCGCCGACGCTCGGCGCCTGGGGGCTCGGCTGGGAAATCTGGCTGAACGGCATGGAAGTCACGCAGTTCACGTACTTCCAGCAGGCCGGCGGCCTCGACTGCCGGCCGGTGATGGGGGAGATCACCTACGGGCTCGAACGCCTCGCGATGTACCTGCAGGGCGTCGAAAGCGTTTACGACCTGCTCTGGACCGAGGGCGCGGCCGGCCGCATCACCTACGGCGACGTCTATCACCAGAACGAGGTCGAGCAGTCGGCCTTCAACTTCGAGCACGCCGATGCGCCGTCGCTCTTCGCCGAGTTCGACCAGCGCGAGAAGAATTGCCGCGCGCTGCTCGACGCGGCCCTGCCGCTGCCCGCCTACGAACAGACGCTGAAGGCCTCGCACGTCTTCAACCTGCTGGACGCGCGCAAGGCCATCTCGGTGACGGAACGGCAGCGCTACATCCTTCGCGTCCGCACCCTGGCGCGCGCGGTTGCCACGGCCTGGCTCGCGAGCCGCGAAGCCCAGGGGTTCCCGCTGCTCAAGGCGAGCGCATGAACCGCCACGACTTCCTCGTGGAGATCGGCGCAGAGGAGATGCCCCCGAAAAGCCTCGGGACACTCGGTGAGGCATTCCGCGACGCCCTCCTCGGCGGCCTCGATTCCGCAGGCCTCACGCACGGCGCCGCGCTCGCCTATTTCACGCCACGCCGCCTGGCGGTCCTCGTGCGCAAGCTGATCGACCGGCAACCGGAGCAGCGTGTCGAGCGCCGCGGCCCGCCGCTCTCCGCCGCATTCGACGCGGCCGGCAAGCCGACACGCGCGGCAACCGCGTTCGCCGAGTCCTGCGGCGTCAAGGTCGACGAGCTCACCCGCATCCAGGATGCCAAGGGCGAGTTCCTTTTCTGCCGGACGACCCGTGCGGGCGAACCGGCCGCGAAGCTGCTTCCGGCGCTCGTGCAGGGGGCGCTCGATGCGCTTCCGATCGCGCGGCGGATGCGCTGGGGCGAGGGAAATGCCCAGTTCGTCCGCCCGGTCCACTGGGTCGTGATGCTCCACGGCGACCAGGTCGTGCCGGGGAAGATCCTCGACATCGCGAGCGGCCGGATGACACGCGGCCATCGCTTCCACGCCCGCAAGCCGATTGCCCTTCGTTCGCCTGGCGGCTACCTGGCGGCGCTCGAGAAGGGGCATGTCATCGCCGATTTCGAGGTGCGGCGCGAACGCATCCGCGCCGGCGCCGTCGCGGCGGCCGAGGCCGAGGGTGGCTCCGCCGTCATCGACCCGGCGGTGCTCGACGAAGTGACGTCGCTGACCGAATGGCCGGTCCCGCTCGCGGGCCATTTCGAGCCGCGCTTTCTCGACCTGCCGCCGGAAGTGCTGGTCGCGACCCTCCAGGATCACCAGCGCTATTTCCCGGTGCGGGCGAAGGACGGGGGGCTTCTTCCGCGCTTCATTGCCGTCGCCAACCTCAAGAGCCGCGACCCGGCGCAGGTGCGCGCCGGCAACGAGCGCGTCGTCCGGCCACGCCTGGCGGACGCGGCGTTCTTTTACGCCGCCGATCGCAAGCTGAGCCTCGATTCCCGCCGGGAAGCGCTCGGACGCGTCACTTTCCAGGCCCGGCTCGGCACCTTGGCCGACAAGACGGCGCGGATCACCGTCCTCGCCGGCCAGATTGCCCAGGTCGCCGGCCAGGACCCGGCGGCGGCGCAGCGCGCCGCACAGCTTGCGAAGTGCGACCTCCTGACCGCCATGGTCGGGGAATTCCCGGAATTGCAGGGCATCATGGGCCGCTACTACGCCCTGAACGACGGCGAACCCGATGCCGTCGCCGAGGCGCTGGCGGAACAGTACCTTCCCCGGTTTGCCGGCGATGCCCTGCCGGGAAGCGGCGCGGGGCTCGCGCTCGCAGTCGCCGACAAGCTCGACACCCTGGTCGGCATCTTCGCCATCGGCCAGAAACCGACCGGGACCAAGGACCCCTACGGGCTTCGCCGCTCCGCGCTCGGGGTGCTCAGGATCCTGATCGAGACCGGCATCGGCCTCGACCTGCGCGAGCTCATCCGGACGGCGCTCGATTCGGTGCGCGCGGACCTCGCGCGGGTTGCGGACGAAAAAGCGGCCGCGCCTTCCGAGGGACTCGCCGACGAGATCTACGACTACATGATGGAGCGGCTGCGGGCCTGGTACCTCGAGGGGCCGGGCGACGTCACGACCGAGATGTTCGACGCGGTCCTCGACACGCGGCCCGTCTCGCCGCTCGACTTCGACGATCGCCTGCGTGCGCTCGCCAGTTTCCTGAAGCTGCCGGACGCCGCGGGACTCACGGCTGCCAACAAGCGCATCGCCAACATCCTGAGGAAGGCGGGTGAGCAGCCGAGCCCGCGCGTCGACCCCGGGCTGCTGACGGATCCGAACGAGCGCCAGCTCGCGACCGAAGTGGAATCGCTTCGCCAGGATGTCGAGCGGCTCGTCACTGCGCGCCGCTACGCCGACGCCCTCGCGCGACTCGCGTCGCTGCGTCCCGCGGTCGATGCGTTCTTCGACCAGGTGCTCGTGATGGCAGAAGACGTGCGCGTGCGCGCGAATCGACTCGCGCTCCTCGCGGCGCTGCAGCGCCTCTTCCTGCACATGGCAAACCTGTCCCGTTTGCCGGGCTGAACAGGCGTCTTTCCGGATGTCTTTGAGCATCCCGAAGTGGCGCAAGATCCTGCCACTGCAGTGGACCTGTTCGATCATCTACACGGCGATTCTTTTTCTCGACTCGGTCGTCTTCGGATTCGTGATCGTGCTCCTCGGCTGGCTGCCGTTCCGCCAGCGCTACAGGCTCGCGCGCGCCTGGGCGCAAACGAACATCTCGCTCGCGAAATTTTTCTGCGGACTCGACTGGACCGTCGTCGGGCGCGAACACATTCCGCGCGAGGGCGCGCACGTCACGATGTGGAAGCACACCTCCACCTGGGAAACGATGGCACAGATGATCGTGTTTCCGCCGCAGGCCTGGGTGCTGAAGCGCGAGATCCTCTGGATCCCGCTGGTCGGCTGGGCGACCTGGCTGATGAAGTGCATCGCGATCGACCGCGGCGCCGGTCATCGCGCCGTCAACCAGGTGCTCGACCAGGGGCGCGAGCGGCTCGCAGCCGGCATCTGGGTCCTGATCTTTCCCGAGGGCACGCGGATGGCGCCCGGCGAGACGCGCAAGTACGGGATGTCGGGCGCGCTCCTCGCATCGCAGGCCGGCGTGAAGCTCGTGCCGGTCGCCCACAACGCCGGAGACTTCTGGCCGCGGCGCGGGCTCTTGAAAACCCCCGGCCAGATCCAGGTCGTGATCGGCCCGCCCATCGAGGCGGCGGGACGGGATCCCCGCGCGCTCAATGCCGAGGTGCAGGAGTGGATCGAAGGCGCGATCCGGCGCATTCGCGCCGGCGCGGCCGACCCATGACAGGCGACCGGGGATTCATCCGCGCCATCGGCCGCTGGGACCTGACCGCCCTCGTCATCAACGGCGTCATCGGCAGCGCGATCTTCGGGCTTCCCGCCGTCCTCGCCGCGAGGACCGGTTCCCTGAGCCCGTTCGCCGTCGCTGGCCGCCGGCGCCGGGATCGGCCTCATCGTCCTCTGCTTCGCGGAGGTGGGCAGCCGCTTTCGCGAGCATGGCGGCGTGTACCTCTACTCGCGCGTGGCCTACGGGCCCCTGGTCGGGTTCGAGGTCGGCTGGCTCCTGATCTGGACCCGCCTCCTGAGCGCCGCCGCGAACCTCAACCTGTTCGTCGTGTACCTGGCCGAGCTGTGGCCCGAGGTCTCGACCGGCGCTCCCCGCGCGCTCGTGATGACCGCCCTGGCCGGAACCGTCGCCGTCACGAACGTCATCGGGGTACGCAGTGCCGCCTGGGCGATCAACGTCTTCACGATCGCGAAGCTCACGCCCCTCGCGCTCCTGATCGTCCTCGGCCTGCCGCAGGTCGATGCGGACATCATCGCGGGCCAGGCGGTTGCCGACCCGGACTGGACCGAGGCGGTCCTCATCATGATGTTCGCATTCGGCGGATTCGAGTCGGCGCTGCTGCCGGCCGGCGAGATGCGCGACCCGAAACGCGATATCGGGTTCGCCCTCCTGGTCGGGCTTTCGATCGTCGCCGCCGTCTATGTGCTGGTGCAGGTGGTGGTGGTGGGTGTCGTCGCCCACGCCGCCGATGCGAGCGCCCCGCTCGCGACGGCGCTCGGCACCCTGCTCGGCCCGCCCGGGCTCCTGCTCGCCAGCATTGCCGCGATGATTTCCGTGTATGGCTGGACGACCGGCGCGACGCTCGCGCAGCCGCGCGTGATCTACGCGATGGCCGAGCGGGGCGAGCTGCCGCGCCCGCTCGCCTGGCTGCATCCCCGCTTCCGGACGCCGGTACCCGCGATCCTGGTGTTCATCCTGGTCGGGCTCGCGCTGGCGCTCGCCGGCAGCTTCGCAGCCAATGCGACCTTCGCGGCCATCGTGCGCCTCGTCTACTACGGGCTGACTTGCGCCGCGTTGATCGTGCTAAGAAAGCGCGGGGGCGAAGCGCCGGGTTTCCGGCTTCGCGGCGGTGTAGTGATCGCGGTCCTCGCGGTCGCGTTCTGCCTGTGGCTGATCACGACCCGGACATTCGAGCAGCTCTGGATTCTCGTCGCGCTGATCGCCGCGGGCCTGCCGTTTTACTTCTTTTCGCGAAGGAAATGACGCCATTGCCGGATGGGCCTGGGCATCCGGTTTCGGCCTACGGCGTTGAATCGGTTCGCTAGACGTCGAGGTTGACGACGTAGAGCGCGTTTTTCTCGATGAACTCGCGCCGGGGCTCGACTGCATCGCCCATCAGCGTCGTGAAAATGTCGTCCGCCGCGACCGCGTCTTCGATGCGCACCTGCAGCAGCCGGCGCACCTCGGGGTTGATCGTCGTTTCCCAGAGCTGCGAGGGATTCATCTCGCCGAGGCCCTTGTAGCGCTGGATCGACTGGCCCTTGCGGGCCTGGTCCAGCAGCCAGGCCATCGCCTCCGGGAAGGCCGCGATGTCCTGGCGTTCATCGCCGCGGCTGACGAAAGCGCCGCTGCCGATGAAGTCGTTGAGGGTCGTGCCGAGCTCCGCGATCCGGCCGTACTCCGCCGACTCGAAGAACTCCGGCTGGAGGTGCTTTTCCGTCGTGACGCCGTGCTCCGTGCGCGACACGTCCACGCGGTCCGGCTCGCCCGCCTCGTTACGCCGTACCGAGAGCGCATAGCTGTGCACCAGGCTGCCATCGGCATTGAGCCGGGCCTCCAGTTCCTTCGCCCAGCCCTCGAGCCAGGCGATATCCGAGAACTGCTGTTCGCCGACGGGGCGCATGGCCAGCAGCTGCTCGAGGAGCCGGCGGTCATAGCGCCGCGACCAGCGCCCGATGATCGCCCTCACTTCCATGTACTGGCGGGCCAGCATCTCGAGGGCGGAGCCCGCGAGCGGCGGCGCCTCCGGATTCACGTGCAGCGCAGCGTTGTCGAGCGCGCTGGTGAGCAACAGCTGGTCGAGCTCCGCCTCGTCCTTGACGTACATCTCCTGCTTGCCGCGCTTGATCTTGAAGAGCGGCGGCTGGGCGATGTAGATGTGGCCCTTCTCGATCAGCTCGGGCATCTGGCGATAGAAGAACGTCAGGAGGAGCGTCCGGATGTGGCTGCCGTCCACGTCGGCGTCGGTGTTGTGACAGCAGATGCCACCCATGCCCGCCACAAAATTCTCATCCGAATCCACTGAAAAGTCGTAAACGTACCCGTTGCTCGCTTCGACTTCCTCGATGGAAACGATGGGCAGAGCCATCAGGTCGCCGCCTAAGGCCTTGAATCGCCGATTTATTCCGCAGCGCCGGCTTGCCGAGCCGATCCGCGAGCGCGGACCATTCCTGTGGCCTTCCCAAACGCCGGCCAGTTTCTGCAAATCCTCCGAAGCACAGACCGAAATGGTCCAGTGACGGCTCTTCGTGATGCAGGGCGCGCCACGGATCTCCCGCGTGACGCCATCCGGTTCCAGCTCGCTGAGCGAACCGATGACGCCCAGGGACGAGAGCAGGTACATGAGCCCGCTGGCCAGGTCGTACGAAGAAGTCGAGAACGCGATCCGCGCGGCTGTCACTGTGCCATCGCCGAGCAGGTAGCCGCGAAGAAACGCGAGCCGCAGCTTTTCCGGGACATTGAAGACCAGATCCGGAATGCGCTTGCTCACCGACTCAGCGCCGCGGAATCCGAACACCCGCTGCCAGGCCAGCGAAGCGACCCGATTGACGAGCTTGAGATCGGCTGTGCCGGTTCGGTTCGAATAGATCGTGGAGCTTTGGCCAAAGACGCGCGCCAACCTCGCCTGCATTTCGGGCACCAGGCCCGCATTCCCCGACCCAATCGCAAATCGAACGCCGCCACGGTCGGAGGCAGAGCCTTCCGCGAGATAGAAGCCCAGCAGGCAGAGAAGATCCTCGTTCACGCTGATGTGGCGTGAAATCCCGTGACCGCGATAGTGCTCGGGCGTCAGTTCGAGATCGTCACGGTCGCCGAACCATTCCACGTCTTCCGGCGTGAGTTCCGACAGGCGCACCAGGTCGCGTACTTCGTTGCGGCCCGAAGCCCGGTATTGCGTTTCCCAGATGCGCTCGAGCCGGCTGGGTCCGATCGCGACTTCCGCCATCACGGCCGCTACGTCCGCACCGACCGCTTTCAGGTAGCCCTGAAAGTGTTCCGTGCTCGGCCGCAGCGTCCCACGCTCCCAGGCGTAGAACGTCACGGGCTGGGCAATGCCCACGACGCTGCAAAGCGCCCGGTTGGAAATGCCGCTGGCGCGGCGGCGCGCGCCCAGTACCGCGCGCACGCGTTCCGGAATTTCGACACGAGGCGCTGTCAGGGTGCGATTGCCGGCGTGCCTGCGCAACACGCGCTGCCTGCCCCAGGCTTCCACCGCCGGGCCGCGAATCCACACTTGCCTGGCCGCGTGCTCGTCGGCCCGGAGTTCGCGCAGCAGGTCGATTCGCCCCGGTGCGTTATCGGGCAGGCGCAGATTCCGCGGTGCGACCAGATCGTCCCCTTTTCGCAATTCATCGCCTTTCTTGAGGCGAATTGCGCCGTTTTCATGCACAAACACGCTGTGACTCGACGTCACGCGCACGGAGCGGCCATAGGCCGACCGGATCTTGAAAAGCTTTTCGTGCAAGGGATGGCGGATCACCGCCTTGATCGGGCGGAAGCGGACATCGTGCGCCTCGAGGCCAAAGCAGAGCACGTCGCCGAGCTCCCGATCGCGAACCTTCTCAACCTGGCCGTCTGATTCGACGGCGCCGGTTTCACGATGCGCATCGAGCGTCGCATCGATGAACTCTCCGATCCGCACCATGCGCGCCATTCCGGCGCCCTTTCTCACGAATACGTGGTCGTCACCGTCCACACTCATGATGATGACGCGGTGATAGCGCAGCTTCGCCGCGTCGAAATCGTCGCGGCCGATGCCGGTGCCGAGGGCGCTGATGAGGGTCACGACCTCCTGCGACGACAGCATCTTGTCGAACCGGGCCTTCTCGACGTTCAGGATCTTGCCCTTGAGGGGCAGCACGGCCTGGGTGCGGCGGTCGCGGCCCTGTTTTGCCGAGCCGCCCGCCGATTCGCCCTCGACCAGGAAGATCTCGGACTTGCCGGGATCCTTCTCCTGGCAGTCGGCGAGCTTGCCGGGGAGCCCCGATGAGTCCAGCGCGCCTTTCCGGCGCGTCATTTCACGGGCCTTCCGCGCCGCTTCGCGCGCGCGCGCCGCGTCGATGATCTTGAGGCAGATGCCCTTCGCGTCCGCCGGCCGCTCGAGCAGGAACTCGCCGAGCTTCTGCGCGACCACGGACTCGACCGCGCCCTTGACCTCGGACGAGACGAGCTTGTCCTTCGTCTGCGAGGAGAACTTCGGGTCCGGCATCTTGATCGAGAGGATGGCGGTCATGCCCTCGCGCGCGTCATCGCCCGTCAGCGAGACGTTCTCGCGCTTGGCGAGGCCCTCTTTCTCGATGAAATCGTTGATTTTCCGGGTCAGGGCCGCCCGGAACCCCGCGAGGTGCGTGCCGCCGTCCTTCTGCGGGATGTTGTTCGTGTAGCAGTACATCGACTCCTGGTAGGAATCGTTCCACTGCGCCGCGACCTCGACCGAAATGGGGCCTTCCTGGCCCTGGAAATAGAAGATGTTGGGGTGGATCGCCGTGCGGCTGCGATTCAGGTACTGCACGAAGGCGGACACGCCACCCTGGTGCTCGAACACGTCGTTCTTGTCCTCGCGCTCGTCGATCAGCTCGATGCGAACGCCTGAATTCAGGAAGGACAGCTCCCGCAGGCGCTTGGCGAGCCAGTCGTACGAAAACGTCGTGTTCGTGAAGATCGTGTTGCTGGGCTTGAAGCGGATCGTCGTGCCGCGCTCCGTCGTCGTGCCGACGACGGCGAGCGGGCCGAGCGGCTCGCCCATCCGGTATTGCTGGCGGTTCAGCTTCCCGTCGCGCGCGATCGTCAGCGTGAGCGACATGGAGAGGGCGTTCACGACCGAGACGCCGACGCCGTGCAGGCCACCGGCCACCTTGTACGAGTTGTCGTCGAATTTTCCGCCGGCGTGCAGCACCGTCATGATGACTTCGGCGGCGGAGCGGTTTTCCTCGGCGTGAATGTCGGTCGGGATGCCGCGGCCGTTGTCGGTCACGGTGACGGATTCGTCCGCGTGGATCGTCACGACGATGCGGTCGCAATGGCCGCCGAGGGCCTCGTCGATCGAGTTGTCGACGACTTCGAAAACCATGTGGTGCAGGCCGGTGCCGTCATCGGTGTCGCCGATGTACATGCCGGGCCTTTTCCGGACGGCCTCGAGGCCCTTCAACACCTTGATTTTGGTGGAGTCGTAGGTGTCGTTTTTAGGGGTGGCCGGGCCGTCCTGCATGATCCGGAAATTCTAGCAGAAAACTCCGGTTTTTACTTTGTTTTTCAGTTGCTTGCCGTCAGTGTCGCCCCCTTCTGAAAACCGCGGATTTTCAGCCGAAATTCGCCTTGTCAGAAAGCGTAGCCGTAAGCAATCGCAGGCCCGGTCAGGGTCACCGTCAACTCGTTGCCGCCGCCCGACTCGAGGTCCATCTGGAGGTGCTTGTAGCCCACGAGGAAATGATGCTGACCCGACACGTATGCGGCATAGGCGCCGAGGCCGAATGTCCCCTCCGTGTCGCCCAAGGAAAAATCGCCCTGGAACGTGGCTCGCCAGTTGCTGGAAAACGGGACGACGTAACGAGCGCCGAAGAGCAGGTCGTAATAGCTCTTGTCGATGCCGCCTTCGAAGCTCGGCAGCAAGGGCGGAACCGGGTCCACGACGATATGGAAATCGTTGCTGACGTACCGCAAGCCGCCATAGACCGAGAGGCCCGACATGCGTTCCGCGCCCGGATTCCAGGTCAAGGCAATATCCATGTTGATCGTGTCGTTGTCGGTGTTGAGGTCTGCATTGGGCCGCGACTCGTTGTCGCCCACCCCCACAAAAGCGACGTCCACGAAACCACCGAGCGTGTCGCCCTGCGCTTCCACATGGCCCATGAAGCTCATCTCGAGATTGTCGATGAGATCCTCAAAATCGATGTCGGCGGTCTGGTTCTGGGTGTCGATCGTGATTCCCGCACCCCACAGATAGGCAATGCCAATCCAGTCCATGTCTTCCGCGCGGGCGCCCGTAGACACCGTAACGAGGGTCGCGGCCGACACGGCGCCGGCAATGCGTTTCCAATGGTTCATGTCATTCAATCCTGCAGTTTCTGGCCGGGCTTCAGGTCTTCGGGCACCGGTGAAACGGCGCGCAGTTCCTCAAGTCCATTTGCGGCGACTTCCGCCCATTGCTTGAACAGCGCCTTGAAGTCGCTCAGGTTCGTGACGCTGTTTGAGATCTGGACGCGCCCCGTGTTGCGCGTCTGGCGCTGGTCAAGGGCGCGGCCAAGCAATGCCTGCGTCGTCGAATCCAGGGCTTCCAGGAACAGCGTGGCCTCGCCCGATTCCATCGTGTACGTCCTCGAGCGGCTGCTCGACATCGTGTCTGGCGCCGTGATGTAGAGATTGACCACGCCCGGGCGAACACGCAGCACGTCGGGGCCGGGTGCCGTCACGATCTCCAGTCCCTTTTCCCTGAAGACTTCGCCAAACACTTCTGCAAAGAGCTGGCGCGCTTCACCGGCAATCCGGTCGGCGTCCGCCTGAGTCAGACGATTCGAAGGCGTCGCCGACTGGTTGTAGCGCTTCATCCAGTCCTTGTGGAACGCCACCTCGACCGGATCCACCATGAGCTTCTTGTACTGCCTGAAATCCGCGCCGGGCTTCAGGTACACCGCGTCGAGCCGCTTCGGCTTGACCTCGACGAGGCCATCCCAGGTTTTGCCGGCCTCTTCCTTCGCGCCGGCGGGACTTGCGATTCCGCACAGGAGCAGTGCACAGGCAAGCGCTTGCAGGTAAATCCTCATTGCCGTGTCCCCTCGTTGTTGTCTCGTTTCCGACAATTGCTGTGAATTCCGGTTTAACGACGCCGCGGCCGCGCGCCGCCCGCCGGTCGATGCATTCCGCCGCCGCCGGCCGGCCGCCGGTTCTGGTGACTCTGGTAGCCGCCCTGACGCGCCGCCGCATCGCGGCTGAGCTGCGAATGCGAGTAGTTCGAGCCCGACGACGGGCGCGTGGATGAGTTGCCACCATACCGGGATGAATCGCCCGCGCCACTCAGGCTGCCGCTGCCGCCGTACCGGGGCTCCGCCCCCGCACTGTTCTGGCCCGCGCGGTCAGCGAGCTGGCCGCCGCCGCCCGCGGCCTGCGACGCCGCATCACGCGATGCGCCATCGAACTGCTCGCGCGAGAAATTACCGTCGCGTTCCCCTGCGCCCTCGGGCCGTTCCGGCGTCTGCACGTCCTGCCAGCCGCCGTTTTCGTGCTTCTGCCAGCCGTCGTCGGTCTTCTTGAAGACCTCGCCGTTGTGGCCGGCGTAGAGATCGCCGCCGGCGGATTCGGCAATCGTCGTGCGCCCCGGGCCCTGGCCGGATGCGGAGATGGCGCGCCCGCCTTCGCTGCCCTCCGCCTTCGTGACGCTCCTGCCGTCCTGCCGGCGCGTCTCGGTGTCGACCGACTTGCCGTCCGCGCCCGTGATCGTGGAAGAACCTCCGCCGCGGTGGCGCTCGCCCTCGATGTCGGCCGTTTTTCCGCCCGCGGTTTCGACCGAGCCCGACCGGCTCACGCTGCCGTCCGCATTGCGCTGGCGCGTCATCTCCGAACTGCCGCCGGCGTCGGTCTTTCGCGTGGTCGTGCTGGTGCCGGTATCGAAGTCCGTCTTGCGCTCGACCTGCATCTCCTGGCCGCCCGGTCCCTCGACCGTGCGCTCCATCTTCATCTTGTTCGAGTCTTCGGAGTAATGGCGGTCCGTCTCCGTGCTGATGCCGGTGCGCGGGTTGTAAGTCCCGCCGGAGCTCGCCCACTCGTCGCCATCCCAGGCGGTTTCGACTGCGCCGTAGCGGCCGGTCTGCGGGTTGTAGCCCTGGTTGTAGCTGTAACCGCCGTAGGGGCCGTAGTAAACCGAGCGCGATCCATAACCGCCGGTGTTCGGGTTGTACCAGCTGCCGTGGCCATACGATCCGTAGTACGGGTAGTAGTAGCCGCCGTACGCATAGGGCGGGTAGTAATAGCCGGTGCCGTAATACGCGACGCCGAAGCCGATGAACATGCCCGTGGCGTAGGCCGACGTGTATGTCGTCGTAACCGTGCCGTACGGGTCGGTTTGTGCCTGCACCTGCGTGACCGGATACGACGGCGAGCTCGGCGGAATCTCGTAGATCTCGCCCGGAACGTCGCCGGTCGCGGCCCAGGGACCGGTGGGACTCGGCCCGACGTACCAGATGCCCTCGTAAACGAGGTAGTACTTTCCGTTGGCCTTGATGATGTCGCGGCTCGTGTTCACCGCGCGTTCGACTTGCGTCTCCGGGATGCGCTCGAACTTCGGCTCGCCCGCGTAATCCATCGCGACCTTCGGGGCGGCGCCCGCCTTCACGGTCTTCTTGATCGGCAGCATCGCCTCGAGCAGTGCGCGCCGTGCCTCCAGCGTCCCGGGAACCGAAGCGCGCGCGTCCGCCGCTGCATGGTCCGCCGGAATATTCTGGAACGCTTCCGGCAAGGGGTTCGTGAATTTCCACGGGCCCGTGAGCAGGTGTTTCGTCGAGAACCAGCGGCCCGACACGAGGAGGTAATACTTGTCGTCGAGCCTGAAGAGCGGGCTTTCGGTGTTCGTGACGGATTCGAGCCCGCCGGTGCCCGGGATCTCCTCGGTCACCGCCTTGCCGTCGAGCACGACGATCTCGGCCGGTTTGAATTCCGTGATGACGCGCGGCGCAAGCCCGGCCGTCGGCGGCGTTGAGACAACGGATGCGAGGGAGGCGGTCTCCCCCTTTGCTGGAATCTTCGCGAAGCCCGCCGGCAGCTCGTCAACCGAAGACCAGGGACCCGCGGCTTTCGCGGCGGAATAGCGGTATTTTCCGGTCAACAGGTAGTACGCTGCCGCTCGCGGTATCCCGGAATGTCGGGAAATTCGCGTTGACGACCTGTTCGAGGCCGGTTTCGCCGAGTTTTGCCGTGACCGGCTCGCCGTTGATGAACAGCAGGAAAGTCGGCGTTTCCACCACGTGGATCGGCGGCGCGTCCGTGTTGAATCCTTCCGGCGGGGGCGCCTCGAGCACGCCGTCCGCGAGGTAATACAGGAAGACATCGAGCGGGATTTCGAGCGGCTCGCTTTCGACGGCCGCCCGGATGCGATTTTCCTGGTCGGGCGATGATTCAACGTCGGTAAAGGTGACTTGATCGACTTTCGGCTTCGCCACCTTCACGAGGCGGGCATCGAGGTCGACCTCCGTGTCTCCCGAAATGTCGATGGCGCCGTATTTCGCCACGGCGTCCGTTTCGAGGGATTCCACGGCGACCTGCGCAGTGAAATGCTCGAAGTTTTCCCAGCTGCGGATCTGCGGCGCATGCACGACGATCCGCCGGCCGTTGATTTCGCGCTCTCGCGGATACTGCCAGCGCTCGCCGAATTCCGGACTCGCGGATGTGGCGCCTTCCATTCCCGCCGGCTGTTCGGCTGACCGGTCGCAGCCAACGATCAGCAGCAGCGCACCCAGGAGCGCAATCCGTTTCATCCAGAACTCCGCCATTTTTCCGGCCGTTGCCGGCGCTCGCAGTCTAACTCGCGCATACGTGACGAAGCGGCAGCAAGCAATTCATGACGCACTGACTTTTCCGGCGAAGCTCCGGCGTGAGTCGGGTTTTGTCCCGAGGGCTCGTTACCAGGCCGTCGCCGACCGCGCCGCGGGCGATCGTCTTCTAAAAGCGCCTATCCTCTTCGATTACGCGGCTAAGATGACGCTATCTGCGCCTATCATGCTTTCGTATCAGGCC
>CAVTIE010000004.1:0-1587001 GCA_963734735.1 uncultured Gammaproteobacteria bacterium
CCGGCGCCGCGCCCTCGAGCATGAGCAGCGGCACCGCGAACAACCAGCGCACGAGCTGCCATGCAGCCAGCAGCGCATAGCCGGCTCCCAATAGAACCGCAAGCACTTTTGCGCGGCGCCACTCGACGGGATTATCGGTCAGGTAGTAATTTATGTCGTGCCCGCGCAGCGTCGCAAACCAAACGACCGCTGCCGCGGCGAGAAACGGCGCCGGACAGAACGACGAGCCGCAGGAACACACGGGCCGCCAATACGATGATCCGCGGCAGCCGCGGCAACACGAACGCGACGGTCGATGTGACCCTGACGGGCCTCCGCGTGATCGCATGACCCGCGATGAAAGTCTGACCTGCGAGCGCCGCGAGCACCAACCCCAACATGAGCGCGGCCGCGACCAGCACGAATGCAAGCCCCGTCGGCGACAAAACGAAGCTCGTGATGTCGTAGTTGCTGATCACCGGAGCGCCCGCCGCGAGCACCATGCGTTCGGTGAGCCAGCCTACAATCGGCGCAAAGATCGCGACGCCGAGCAACTGGATAAGCAGGTGAAATCCGAACGACTGGCGCCAGTAAACGCGCAAATCGCACCACGCCGGCGCGAGCAGCTCCTCTGCCTCTGCCGAGCGCGACTTCGCGACGCCGTTCTGCGGGTTCATCTCGGCGACCAGCGGCTCTCTTGGTAAGGAACGGGACCGAATGCGCAAGTGTAGCGCACGCTCAATTCCGCGCGTCGGTGGTTCGATTCCGCCCCTGGCTACTTGTCTTCGCTAGGTGCCGTCACCCTCGCCGGACCTTCGGTCCGGCTCGGCAAGACTAGATGGGGCGGCGGCGACCGGCGGCGTCTCTAAGTCCAAATCGAACGGTCGCTCGCGCGGCGGAACAAAATCCTTGGGGAACCAGACGAACGAGAGCCGCATGATCCGCGCGACGCCCGGGATGTCGTCGATGCGCGTCAGGTAGATGCCGAAGCGATTGCCGCTCGGCAGCAGGGTGTTGTCCGAGAACGGGAACGAGTAGGGCGACAGCGTGAACTCGATCGGCGGCGTGTGCGCCTGCGATTCGCCGTTTCGCGCGCCGAGCAGCACCGTGTAGATGCCGACCGTCTGCGCGGCCCAGCTGACGGCGCGGACGTTGACCTGCAGGCCTGATCGCTGGCCGTCGGGCGTAGTCGATGCTGCAGCGGCGCGCCCATGCGCCGATGCTCGAGCAGTTGCAGCGCCAGCGAGCCTGGCTCGCGGGGCTGCGGAGCCGTCGCGGGCACGGCGCAGGAGAGCAGCCTTGTCGGCGGGCTCGGTGGCGTCCGAGTTCAGCGAGAGCTCAAGAAACGCCGGGTGCTTCTGGCTGGTTGAAGTCGCGGAAGACAGCAGCGGCGCGAGCTGTCTCGAGATCACGCGCCGGGAAGTGCTGCGCAGGCGCTGTCGCGCGTCCTCGGTCTGTCCGGGCAGCGTGTCGACGTAGCGCAGCAGGGGGCCCGAGCTCGAAGTGCTCGTGGAAAGTTCAGGGCGAGCAGTTCGGCCAGCAGCGCGAGCCGCTGGGCGCGGGGCAGGTCCGTGCCTGGTCGCCGGCCTTGACCGGACTTCCGGTCTCGCTCTGCAGCAGCGGGCCCACGAGCTCGCGGAACATCGCCGAACGCAGGTTCGTCTCCGGACTCCTCGCGCTGGTTGCGCAGCGCCTGGGCAGTTGTTCTTGGTCGGCAATGGCGATCTCGCGCTCCTTGAGGGTGTTGGTCGCGTAGAGGCCGACCGCTGGTGGCGGCGACGGTCAAGCAGCGGGATCGCGAGGCTGAATTGACGACGCTGGCCGACGAACCTGGCGTTTTCGCGCCAGTCGCGGTGCGCCCTTTGCGGCGCATCGGCCGGGTGCGGCGGCGTTGCGCCCGGACACGTTGGCCCGCGGATCGTCGGTGGGACTCAAGCCTTGTCCGCTCGATCAGCCGCAGTCGAGGTTGAACGTGACGGGCTCGGACAGCACGAGCACGTCCTGCTCCTTGGCCTTCGGCGCTTCGCATCTGGCCGTGTACTTGCCGACCGGCAGCTGCAACTGGTACGCACCCGGCTTGAGCTCAGCAACGACCTCGCCCTTGGCGTTGACAAAGCTCGCCTTGGCGGACGCCGGTTTGAGCGTGCCAGTGACGATATCGGCGACGGCAACATGCGACGCGGCAATCGCGATCGAAGTGACGGCCAGGATCGCGGCGCAGCGACGGAATGAGCGACTGGCGTGATTGGTGTGCATATGAAACTCGTCTCTAGCGGAATGTGAGCATGACGTTACCGGTCGGCCCGGGGTCGTGGCAACAGGTAACCGGAAATCTGCTGCTGCCAACAGGAACTGGTCGGCGCGGACTGGAAATCCGCGTGTCGGTGGTTCGATTCCGCCCCTGGCCACCATCCCCCACTGGTCTATTCCGGTCACAACGGTGACAGTTTAGCGGCGGGCGGATTTTCGGCGCACTCGACGGCGACCGCGAGCGAATCCACAATCCACGCATGACCACACGTAGATCCTTCTTGCAGGTGACTGGCGGCACACTTGGCGCGGCCTGGCTCGCTCTCGACTGGCGTGACGTCTCCGCCGCGGCTCACCACGCACTTGAATCCGCCCAATCCCCGTCCACCGCCACGACCAGCTTCCTGACGCCGTCTGAAACCGCAATTGTCGATGCAATCGCTGCCCAGATCATCCCGACCGACGCCACACCCGGTGCACGCGAGGCCGGCGTCGTCTTCTTCATTGACCGGGCGCTCGCCACTTTCTTCGCGCACATGGCCGATGAGTTCCGCGCCGGCCTGACCGAGTTCGCCCGCGACTGTCGCGCCCGCTACCCGGACGTCGAATCCTTCGCCAGCCTTTCCGCTGACCTGCAGCTGGAATGGCTCAAGGCCGTGGAACATTCGCCCTTCTTCGACCGCATGCGTCAGCTCACCGTCATCGCGATGTTCGCGGACCCTAAATACGGTGGCAATCGCAACGGCCTCGGCTGGCAGGTGATCGGCTTCCAGGATCAGCACGTCTTCTCACCGCCCTTCGGCTACTACGATCGTGACTACCCCGGCTTCGAGATGCCGCCGCTGAAGCGCTGATGAGCGCTCTCTACGAAAACGCCGAGCAGGTCGACTTCATCGTCATCGGCTCGGGCGCCGCTGGCGGCGTCATGGCGCGGGAGCTCTCGGTGGCGGGATTTTCCGTCGTGATGTTCGAGCAGGGTCCACGCCTGGCGCCGACCGATTTCGAGCACGACGAGCTGAAGTACTGGTTCCTCGCGGGCATCAGCAACGATCCCGTCCGGAACCCGCAAACTTTCCGCAGCGACCCCGCGAGCGAAGCCCGCTGGGTCCGCGACAAGCCGCCGCTGACTTATGCCCGAACGCTCGGCGGAGCGTCCGTCCACTTCACGGCCAACTACTGGCGCTTCCACGAGATCGACTTCGAGGAACGCAGCCGCTTCGGACCGATCGCCGGCACCGGATTCGCCGACTGGCCGATCCGTTACGCCGAGCTCGAGCCTTATTACACGAAGGTGGAATGGGATATCGGCGTCTCCGGCCTCGCCGGTGCGAGCCCCTTCGATCCGCCGCGCACGCGGCCGTACCCGATGCCGCCGCTGCCGGTGAAATCCTCCGGCGTGCTGTTCGAGCGCGGCGCGCGCAAGCTCGGGCTGCATCCGTTCCCCGCGCCGATGGCCATCAACTCGGAGCCCTACCGCGGCCGGCCTGCCTGCGTGCACTGCGGCTTCTGCCACGGCTTTGCCTGCGAGATCACCGCCAAGTCCTCGACGCTCTTCAACATGATTCCCGAGGCGGAAGCTACCGGCCGCTGCGAGATCCGCACGGAGAGCTACGTTTTTCGCATCGAGACCGACAACCAGGGCCGCGCCGCGGGCGTGCACTACTTCGATCGCGACGGCGCCGAGCGATTCCAGAAAGCGCGGGCCGTCATCGTCTCCGCGAACGGCGCCGAAACGCCACGTCTGCTGCTGATGTCCGCGAATGCGCGGTTCCCCGAGGGCCTTGGCAATTCGAGCGGCCTCGTCGGCAAATACCTCATGTTCAACACCACCGCCCGCACCCGGGGCGTGTTCGAACACGAGCTGAACGAGTACAAGAGCGTGCAGGTCACGCGCGTCCTGCACGACTTCTACGACGCCGATCCGAAGCGCGGTTTCTACGGGGGAGGGGGCATGGACGCGCGAATCGGGCCGCAACCCGTCTTCTGGGCGCAGCGCCTCGCCCGCGAGACTCCGTCCTGGGGCACCGAGTTCAAGGAGCGGCTCGCCGAGTTTCCGCGGTCCATGATCATCTCCGCCCATGGCACGTCGCTGCCGGTCGAGTCCAACAGCGTCGGCCTCGACCCGACACTCAAGGATGCCTGGGGAATGCCTGCCATCCGCGTTACGTACAAGGACCACCCGGACGATCTCGCCAATTCGCGCTTTCAGCAGGCGCGCGCCGTCGAGATCCTCGAGGCAGCGGGTGCCCTGCGCATCAGTCCTGAACCGGTCAGCGAGCAGAATTCCTCCGCATGCATCTGCTCGGCACATGCCGCATGGGCGACGATCCCGCCAGCTCCGTCGTCGACCGGTATCACCGCTCTCACGACATCCCGAATCTCTTCCTCTGCGACGGCAGCAGCCTCGTCACTTCCGGTCGTGGCCAACCGACGATGACGATCCAGGCCCTCGCGTTCCGGGCCGCGGAGCACATTGGCGTATTTGCGCGGCGGGGGGAGATTTAGCGCAGGCGTAGTAAGCGGTGCTGATTGCGGCCCTAGGCGTCTGTCGCCGCAAAAATCAATTCCACGCCATTGCCCGCCGGATCATCGAAAAATAGCTGTACCTGTTGCGTTTGGGGAACTGCAGCAACCTTGTATTGCACGCCATGTTGCGAAAGCACAGCCTCGTACGCAGCGCGCCCAGCGCACTTCAGCGCCACGTGATCAAGCGTCGTGAGGACGTTGAGAACTTGCCTTTCAGAGCCGTCAGCTTCGGTCAGGTGCAAAACATCAGAGTCTCCGGCATATAGCCAGTAGCCGAAACGCTGAAAGGGCGGGCGAAACCCAGGGCGGAGTCCGACGACGTCAACGTAGAAGTCTCGCAGCTGATCAAGCAAGGGACGGGACGCTCGAATATTGAAATGGCTTAGACCAAGCACAGGCATGGGATGCAATGCCTAAGTCCGATTGGATGTTAGACAGTACGCCCTTAGGGCCGTGGTGTCTGTCGGTAGATCTGCGCAATCCAGGCTACCAATTGCAATTGTTTCAAGCCGACCCGAGACAACTCAGGTCAACTCGTCCGCCGCGCGAGCCGGCAGCGGAGCAATGCCGGCGACGACGACACTCGATATTGCGAGCGATGCGGCAAGGATGCGCTTGTTATCCATGACTTTGCCTCTCAGCAATCGCTCGGGATGTGAACCACGGCTTGCCTGAGCGGGACCTGGGTCGCGAACCTGCGAACTACGGCACGAGATCGCGAAGACCGAGGGCACAGAATTCAGGTCGCCCGACAGCTGCTTGCGAGGGCGACCATGGACGATCGTAAAGTCATCCCATTCCGCAAGCGCCGCCCGTCCGAGGCGCAACTGCAGGTCTATCGCCAGATGACCCGCAGTTGGCACCCGGAAATGCGGAGTCTGTTCCTGCCTGAATACTTCGAGCTGGATACGCCCCCCGCCAGGGCTAGCGCTCATCCGGTCTCGGCATCAGCGCCCGACCACCAGGTCGATGCTGCAGCTCGCGCCTTCGCGCGCGGCGGAAACTCGTTGAAGCTCGCGAGCCACTTGCCCAGCATCGGGGGTACGGCGTAGAGCAGGAAATTCTGCTCCATCATCCAATTGTTGTACCTGAAGCTTTCCTCGCCCCGCTCAAACGGGTCGGCGCGCAAGTCGAAGAATTTCGGCACTCGCATCTGCGAAAGCGGCTCGCGCCACACGTCCAGTCCGGTGTGGCGCTGCTCGGAAAAGACCACCTTGTAGCGCCCGGTGCGGACTGCCATGCACTCGCCGTCGTCGCTCCAGTAGATGAAAGCCTCGCGCGGCGACTTCTCCGCTGCGCCCGAAAGGAACGGCACCAGGCTGAATCCATCGAGGTGGACCATGTAGGACTTCTCGCCGATCTTGTAGCCATTCTTCCCCTTGGCAACGAGCTCTGGCTCGCCATTCGCCGCCGCGAATGTCGGGAGGAAATCCTGCAGCGAGCAGATGTCGTTGATGACGCGGCCGGGTTCGATGACGCTTGGCCAGCGCATGACGCAGGGAATACGCCAGCCGCCCTCCCAGTTCGTGTCCTTTTCACCTCGGAACGACGTCGAGCCGCCATCCGGCCAAGTCATGACTTCGGCGCCGTTGTCGGTCGTGAACACGACGATCGTGTTGTCCGCGATGCCAGGTCATCGAGCTTCTTGAGCAGCTTGCCGACGTGGCCATCGAGCTCGACCATGCCGTCGGGTACAGTCCGAGACCGGTTTTGCCCTGGATGACTTCTTCAGGTGCGTGAAGACGTGCATGCGCGTGGGATTGAAATAGCAGAACCACGGCGCGCCCGACTTTTGCTCGGTCGATGAAATCGAGCGCGGCGTCGAGGAATTCCTCGTCTACCGTCTCCATCCGCTTGCGCGTCAGCGGGCCCGTGTTTTCGATCACCTGCTTGCCGACCTTGCCGAACTGCGGATCGACCGTCGTGTTGTCCTTCGCGGACGCCTTGCACTTCAGGACGCCGCGCGGGCCATATTTCTTGCGGAATTCCGGATCCTTCGGGTAATTCTCGTATTCCGGCTCTTCCTCGGCGTTCAGGTGATAGAGGTTGCCGAAGAATTCATCGAAGCCGTGGACCGTTGGCAGGTGTTCGTTACGGTCCCCGAGATGGTTCTTGCCGAACTGGCCGGTTGCATAGCCGAAGTGCTTGAGGACCTGGCCGACCGAGGGATCCTCGGCCGAGAGCCCGAGCGTCGCGCCGGGCATGCCGACTTTCGTGAGACCCGTGCGAATGGGCGATTGGCCGGTGATGAAAGCCGCGCGTCCGGCGGTGCAACTCTGCTGCCCGTAGAAGTCCGTGAACATCGCGCCTTCGCGCGCGATACGGTCGATATTCGGCGTGCGGTAGCCCATGACGCCTAGGTTGTAGGCACTCACGTTATACCAGCCGATATCGTCGGCCATGATGAACAGGATGTTCGGCTTGTCCTTCGACGGTTTCGTGGCCATTAGCTTCTCCTAGCCAGGCAGGTTGGCGATCGCAGTAGTTGACCAATACAGGCTTTTTCTAGAGCTGAAAATACGACTTTAGGCCGATGCAGACGTCGCGAGTCGCCTACCGCAACGACTGAAAGCCAGCGTGTCGGTGGTTCGATTCACCGCGGCCGATGCGCGCACACTCTCGTACCTGTTGGCGCGGCAATTGGAGGCTGCGCTGCCGCCTGGGTGGATGTGATGGCGCAGGCGGACACCAGCGCTGCCGTCAGACAGGCAACGGCGGTGAAACCTTGCTTCAACGGCAACTCGCATCGGTCATTCATTCAGGTGCCGGCAGACGCCCCAACTTCTGTCCTTACCATGCCGAGCCGTTTTCTGGCGGAATCGAGCATTGCCTGGAATCTGTGATCGTCGCGCAGCCGATCGAGGTCCGGGTCTGCCTCGGCCGCTCTGACGTTCAGGACACCACCGTTGGAGAAATTGCGTTCGAGCAGGCTGATTGCCACGTCCTTCTCGTCAAAATGAGCGGCGATCATGCATGCGAGGTTGTAGCGCATGATTAGGTTGTCCGGGTCGATCAGCATCGCCCGGTCCATCCATTCTTTCGCGCGCTCCATCTCGCCCAACGCCACATAGCCGCGCGCTCCGAAGCTTATTGCCGCTCCATTGCTCGGGTCTTGCGCAAGGACCTGCTCGGCATGTGCGACCGCCTTTTCCGCTGCCTTGCGCATGCGCGGCCGGTCGCCGAGGGCGTGATAACAGGTCACCAGCCTGGCCCAGGACTGCACGTCAGATTCCATCAGCGATACGGCACGTTCGAAGTATCGCGCGGCCTCGGCGATTCGGCCGTCACGCAAATAGACGCGCGCGATTTCCCTGTTTACGTCCCATGAGTCGGGGTCGAGCCGCACGCCGTCTCCATCTTCGCGTCCGCCTCGGCGAAAAGCAGCCTTTCCTCGAGGCGGCGGGCCATTGTGCAATGCGCTTCCGCGATGTTCGAATCGATCGAAAGAGCGGCATGCGCCGCCGCAAATCCGTCATCAACCTCGCATCCGAAGCAGTAGCGCAAGGTTGACTGCGCGAAGGCGAGCAGCGCCCACGCCTGTCCATATTGGGGATCGAGCTGGACGGCGCGGCTGCAGATCCGCATGACCCGCTCCTCACGACGGGCATCGCCGAAATTGCCGGTAATCCAATATTGCCGCGCCAGCAGGTAGAGGCTGTAGGCTTCGACGCTTGTCGTCCCGCGCTGCTCTATCGCCTTCTTCTCCTGCGGAAGCAGCTTGAGTTTGAGCGCGCCGACGATTGCCTTGGAAATCTCGTCCTGGATCGCGAATATATCGTCGAGGTCGCGGTCATAGCGGTCGGCCCAGACATGGTCGCCAGTCGCCCCGTCGATTAGCTGCGCGCTGATCCGCACACGGCCCGCGGCCTTGCGCACGCTGCCTTCGAGGACGTGGCTGACCCCGAGCCTCCGGGCGATTTCGCAGACATCCACAGACCGGCCCTTGAAGGTGAACGCGGTGTTGCGCGCGACGACTCCGAGTGCCGAGACTTGCGACAGATCAGTGGTGATGTCCTCGCTGATCCCGTCGCTGAAATATTCCTGCTCGGCATCGCCGCTCATGTTCTGGAATGCCAGGACGCAGATTGATAGGGAGCGCCCGCCGCTGCGCGGGACGGGCTTGTCAACCGGCGGCGCTCCGACCAGAGCCTGGGCGCTGGCGACCAGCTTGCACCAGCCGGGCGCTCCGGTGTCGCCGCTCCATTCATTGAGATCGGCGCAATGAATCTGGTTGAACGGGAGCGGAGGAATGGTGCCGTCGAGTGTCGCCTGTACCAGCGTGCCGGCAGCGCGCGCGATATCGGCCTCGGCGCGTACCCACTGGGATTTCGCCGCTTCGGCCGACCACAGCACGACAACACATTTGGCTGACTTCAGCCGCTCTTCGATGACCTCGGCATACAGGCGGTGGGCGGGAAGCTCGTCATCGCTCCAGACGTGATAGCCGGCAGCGCGCAGGGTTTCGGACACGCGCTTCGAATGCGGCTCGTCGGGCCGCGCGTAGGAGACGAACACGTCCGCCATCTTGTCCCCCAGGCCGCAGATAACAGGACTTCAGCGCGGAATCTCGGCGCGTGGACTGCCTGGCTATTCGGCCGTAGTCGGGTTGATTATCGTTCGGACCCGCGAGATCTTGTTCGCCGGAAAGCCGCCGCGCTGCGCATGTTCGCGGATGATTTCCTCGTTGGGCGCCCGGTAGATGCAATAGATCTTGTTGTCGGTGACGAAGCTTTCGACCCATTGAATCTGGGGCCCGAGTTCGCGCAATACCGAACACGAGGTCTGCGACGCCATCTTGAGGTCAGCTGAGCTCAATTGCCCCGCGCCCGGCATCTCCCGCTCGATCACATATTCCGGCATTTCACGGCCCCCTGATCGAACACAGGATGCAGGATGGAAGGCGCAAGGCGCAAGGCCTTTCTAGTGACACCGGGTACAGGCAAGCGTGCTAACAGCGCCTGCTACCGAAGATCCGCGTGTGGGTGGGTCGATGCGGTCGAACGGGCCGGACTCCGTTGTAAGCTGCGTCAGTCTCGCCGTCTTGTTGCGGAGGCTCAAATCAATGAAACGTGCACGCAATTTCGTGACCAACGCGCTGATTGGCGGCTTGCTCGTCGTGCTGCCGATCTATCTGGCCGTCCTGCTGCTGCTCAAGGCGATGAAGTCGGTGGCGGGTCTCGTGCGGCCGATTGCCCGGAGTGTTTCCGGAATGGATGCCGGCGGAGAACCTGCTGGCGCTGATGGTGGTGCTGGTCATCTCCTTTCTCGTCGGCGCCGCCGTCCGTACGAGGGCGGGGCGAGCCGCCCGGGAGCGCCTCGAGATTTCGCTCTTTGAAAAACTGCCTGGTTATTCCGTGATTCGCGGCATGACGCAGCGGATGGCAGGGAAAGGCGACGAAAACGAGTGGAAGCCCGTGCTCGCTGAAATCGAGGATGCCCTCGTTCCGGCCTTCATCGTCGAGGAGCTCGACGATGGGCGCTTCACCGTATTCGTGCCGTCGGTGCCGACGCCGTTCGCCGGCGCCGTCTACATTCTCCCCCGGGATCGCGTGCATCTCGTCGACGTCCCATTCACGCAGGCCATGAAGTCCGTCTCGCGCTGGGGATCGGGATCGAAAGAGCTGGTCGCAGCCATGAGGGCTAAGTAGTAAGACCAAGGTCCATCTCGACAGGCACCCAGATTCCCTGCAGGCTACGCGCGGGGAGTCTGCACACAACTAGAACCAGAGTACCGACAGCCAGGTGTCACTGCGTCGTGTCGTCGTCATCGTGCTTTCAGTCGCGGGGGCCTTGCTCCTTGCGATCGTGCTCTATGTCGCTTTCGCCGACCTGGCTCGACACAAGGGCCAGGTCGAGTCCTTCGTCACGAAGCAGCTCGGCCGGCCTTTCGCGATCGACGGGGCGTTCGAGCTCGATGTGCTGCCGTCGGTTTCCGTCCTGGCCGAGCGTGTCCGCATCGGCAACGCGGAATGGGGCACGAAGCCGCAAATGCTGGAAGTCGGTCGCTTCTCGACAAACGTCGGGCTTTGGTCGCTGATCTCAGGCCCGGTGGATGTCCGCTCGTTCGAGCTGACGGATGTTTCAGTACTGCTTGAGCGGAACCGCGAGGGCGGTGACAACTGGACATTGTCGGAGCAGGATGAGTCCGAAGAAAAAGCCTCGCTCGACCCGGGTGTCACCGAGTTCCCGGTGGTCATTCAGCACGCAAAACTCAGTAATGTGCAAGTCACCTATCGCGAGCCCGCCGTGCCGGATCGCGTCGCGCTCCTCGAGGCGTTGACCATCGAACCCGGCACCGACGGCCTGCTGTCGATCTCCGGCAATGGAAAGGCTCGACGCGTACAGGACGAAAGTCGACGGACACCTGGGGCCAATCGAAGCACTCTTCTCCGGGCGGAACATCCGCATGGAACTGCAAGCTGCAATCGAGAGGCTGCAACTCGATATCAATGGCAGCCTCGGGCGCCTCGATCCGCTGGACGGCGCGGATCTCGTGCTGAAACTCGAGCACCCGGATCTCGGCGGGATGCTGAAGAACCTCCGATTGCCGGTCGTTGCAACCGGTACGCTCGACGTCGATATCCGACTGAAGGACGCCGGCGAGCCGAGCCAGCTCGATCTCGACGCGAAACTCGGCGATATCACGGCCAAGGTCAACGGAACGCTTCGAACCCTCGGCCTTCCGGGGTCAGACCTGAAGTTCGAGGCCTCAGTCGCTGATGCGGCGCGGCTCGCCAAAGGTCTTTGATGTGACCGACGTGCCGGCCGAGCGCTTGACGGCGCGCGGTCGAGTTGCGTCGTCGAAAAAAGAAGTCACGTTCGAGGGACTCAGCGCCCGACTGGCTGGGGCAGAAGTAAAGGCCGACGGAACGATCCGCCTGGCTCGCGACCGGGACGCCGACATCCGATTCGAGCTGAGCGCCGAAAACCTGATGAAGCTGCGGAAGGGGCTCCCGGATATCGCCCTGGCCATGAGTGGCAACTTCGTCGAAAGCCGCGACAAGTTCGAGGTCAGGGACTTCACGTCGCGTATCGGCGAAACCGAGGTATCCGGATCGGCGTCGATGATGCGGAAAGAAAAGGGTCGCATCGACGTGGAAATTGCCTCGCCGCGTCTCGACCTCACGCCGTTTGCCGGGAAGGAGGAGGACGGCAAGACACAGGCGCAATCGCCCGGCGCGAGCGTCCCGTCCCCGGACGCAAATCAGCCTGCGAAGGAACCGAAGGACAAGTACGTCTTCAGCGAGGAACCCATTTCCTTCGGCGAGCTGACGCGCACCGATGCACGGCTGCATTTCGTTTTCAGCGAGGTGAAGCTTGCCGAAAGAACGCTGAAGGGCGTCGATGGCACGCTGGTCGTAGGCGCAGGGCAGATGACTTTCGAAGGACGGGCGCAGGGCGGCAATGGAGGCACGATCGACAGCGTGCTCAAGCTGAAATCGACGAACGACCGAGCCGCAGACGTCGATCTCAAGCTGACCGTCAAGGACCTGCGGGCCGGCCTTGGCGCCGGTGAGGGCATCGACCCTGGCCAGGTCCCGCCGACCAACGTGGAGGCGCAGCTCCGGTCGAGCGGCGGCTCAGCGCGCCAGATCGCCTCGTCCGCCAATGGGGTCGTGCTGCTGACGCAGGGTCCCGGCAAGGTCAAGAGCGGCTCCGTCGACGCGTTCGGGGGCGGCATTTTCGGCCAGCTTGCCGGCAAGCTGAATCCGTTCTCGGCGCAGGACCCGCATACGCAGCTGGACTGCACCGTTGCCCGGGTCGATATCACCGACGGCCAGGCGACGGTCGACCCCGTGCTCGTGCAGTTGGAGAAGGTCACCATCACTGCGAACGGCAAGGTGGACCTTCACACCGAGGATCTCACGGTCGATTTCAACACCCGCCCGCGCGAAGGCATTGGCGTCAGCCCGGGGATGTTCACCAATCCTTTCATCAAGCTCGAAGGTACGCTCGCGAGCCCGAGGATAGCGATCGGCGGCAAAGGTGTGGCAGCCGGTGCAGTTGCCGCTGCAACCGGCGGCGTATCGATCGTCGCGAAGGGGCTCCTGGACCGCGCGCAGGGAGAAGCGGACATCTGCGCACAGTCACTCGAGCAGGCGAAGCAACCGCCGGCGACTCGGGGCTCAGACTGAAAATCCGCGTGTCAGTGGCTCGATTACGCCCCGTAACAACGCTTCAAACGGCCTGTTTCACCTCATTTCCAGCACGATTGGGCGTTCTCCGGCATGGTGTGTCGATTTTGGGTACCGCCAATCGACTAGGGCGTGCAGGACCAAAACACCACCCACGAAGAGAGCCCATGGATTTCATGATGCTGATGATTCCGAATGTCTACAGAGGCAACAAGGTGGAAGCAGGCTTTGTACCCGACCCGAAGAAAATTGAAGAGATGACCCGCTTCAATGAGGAGTTGGGTAAGGCCGTCAAGATCCTTGCGCTGAACGGCCTTCATCCCCTCAACACCGGCACGCGCATTTCGTTCGGCGGCGGCAAGCCGACCGTGACTGATGGGCCGTTCATCGAAACGAAAGAGGTGCTGGGCGGTTACTGGATCGTGGAGGCTGACTCAAGAGAGGAGCTCTGTGAAATGGGCGCAGCGGTGCCCCGCCGATGAAGGCGACGTGATCGAGATCCGCCAGATTTTTGGCGAGGCGGACTTCCCCACCAGGCAATGGCGGTAGGGACCTGGCTCGCAATTGGCCAGACGTCATGCCAACCATTTGGTCCAATCGGGACTCTAAGCAAGAGCCATGCTGCCTCACGCTTCCCTGTCCCTCGCGACGGCTCTGCTCGCCGGGCTGATGCTGCTAGGCGCCGGGGACGGGCGAGGGCAGGCGCAGGAAGCGGCCCCTGCGGACCCGAACGACCTTCGCGTCGATCGCTTCCGCCAACAAATCGAAGCCGATCGTGAGCGACTGAAGATTCCCGGACTCTCCGTCGCAATTCTCGAGGACGGGGTGGTCCTCTGGACCCAGGGGTTCGGCTACGCGGACGTCGAGAGCCGCGTCCCCGCCACGCCGGACACGCTTTACCACATCGCGTCGCTCACCAAGACATTCACGGCGATCCTCGTGCTGCAGCTCGTCGAGCAGGGCAAGCTCGACCTCGACGCGCCGGTGTCGCGCTACGTGCCCGAGATCAAGGACGACCGCATCCAGATCAAGCACCTGCTCAGCCACACTTCCGAAGGCACGCCGGGCGAGCAGTTCCGCTACAACCCGGATCGCTTCGAGCACCTCAAGGTCATCCTCGAGCAGACAACCGGGCAGCCGCTGCGCGTGCTGTTTGTCGAGACGTTCCTCGATCCGCTGGCGATGCGAGACAGCGTGCCGGGCCCTGACGTCGCCGATGACGCAAAGACCTGGGCCGTGCTCGGCGAGACCACCCTCGAAGGCTATCGCCAGGCCCTCACGAAATTTTCCCAGCCTTACACCTACTACGGCGATGGGGAGGTGCTGCGCGCTGGCTATCCGCCCGCGGATTTCTGGGCGTCGGCCGGGCTGCTGTCCACGGTGCGCGACCTCGCGAAATACGATGCCGCCGTCGATCGCCACGCGTTCCTCGGCGAGGCGATGCAGGCCCGCGCGTGGACGCCATTCCTCTCGAATGCCGGGCAGCCCCTCGCGCAGGGCCTCGGCTGGTACGTCACGGATTACCGCGGCACGCGCCTGGTATGGCACTTCGGCCACTGGGGTACGGGCTTTTCCGCGATGTACCTCAAAGTACCGGCGCGGCGGCTCACGCTCGTCATGCTCGCGAACAGCGAAGCACTCGCCGACCATCACTACCAGGTCGGCGAGGACATTACCCACAATGTATTCGCCTGCAGCTTCATCCAGTGCGTTCGTGCCGGAGGTAGCGAACGAACGCAGTGTGTCCGATTCGTCGGCGCCGGCATCACCGACAGCTGCGTCGACCGACTGTGAGCGCACCTCGCGGATCGCCGTGGACAAGTGGATCGCCGACCGCCGCGCCAAGGCGCGCCGGATTGTCCCTCTCGAAGCGACACTCGCAGCAGCGTACGCCGGCCGCTACCAGTTCCCAGGCCGCATCGTCACCATCACGCGTGAAGGCAGCCGACTATTAATTGATTTTCCCCAGGACAGCCGAACCGAACTGTTCGCAGAATCGCCCACCCAGCTGTTCCTGAAGATCCGTCCATGGACGATGACCTTCGTGCGCGAGGGCGGACGGGTCGTGCGGATCGACATTCTCGACACCGGGGAGATCTATCGCGCGCAACGCGTCGAATAGCGATAGTTGCCCTACGCTTTGCTCGTCTTACGCTTCACCGCAGCTTCGATCCTGGCGACGTCGATCTTTTTCATCGTCAACATCGCTTCGAACGCGTGCTTGGCGACATCGCCGCCACGCGCCATCGCTTCCGTCAGCACGCGGGGAGTGATTTGCCACGACAAGCCCCACTTGTCCTTGCACCAGCCGCACTCGCTCTCCTTGCCGCCGTTGCCGACGATGGCATTCCAGTACTTGTCGGTTTCCGCCTGGTCGTCGGTCGCGATCTGGAAAGAGAACGCCTCGCTGTGCTGGAATGCAGGCCCGCCGTTGAGGCCGATGCAGGGCACGCCGCAGACCGTGAACTCGACGGTCAGCACGTCGCCGGCCTTGCCGCTTGGGTAGTCGCCCGGCGCGCGGAATACCGCGCCGACGCTGCTGTCCGGGAAGGTCTGCGCGTAGAACCGCGCGGCTTCCTCGGCATCCTTGTCGTACCACAGGCAGAGCGTGTTCTTGTGCATAGGACCACCCCTTATTGCGTACTGAAAACGTGGCAGAGGTAGGAGCCGGCGCCGATATTGTGCAGGACAACCCCTCCATTGGATTGCAAGGTCGATCGGTGCAACAATGAATTCATAGCTTTGCTAAATGGAAGTAGCAAGTGCGTCGAACTGTTCCGTTTATTCTTGCCATCCTGGCGCTGGGCGCCGGTTGCGGTGACAGCGGCGAGGACGGCATACCGGTTCCGCAGCCCCCAGCGCTGCCACCCCCGCCACCTCCGCCACCTCCACCGGATGCGTCGGCCGGCGGCATTTGGGAAGGCCTGTCGTCGACCGGCGTAGGAATACTCGGCCTGGTGGCAGAGACTGGCGAGTTTCACTTCATTCAGAACGACGGCGTCCAGTACGTCGGCACCGCAACAACCGCGGTGACCGCGTTATCCGCAGACTTCGTCGGCGTAACGCCGTTCGGAAAAGCATTTGGCGACGGTTCCACGACCGGCACCGGCACGCTGACCGGAACGGTGGAGGAACGAACCACCATCTCTGGAAACTCGAGCTTTACGACGGCCAAGGGAGCGACAGTTGATTCGACGTTTACGCTTTCCTACAACGTTCTCTACGAGATTGATTCGTCGCTGGCGACCATCGCTGGCAACTATCGCAACACCGATACGAATGCGGTCATCAACGTGAACAGCAGCGGCGTGGTTTTTTCCCAGGAGCCCGCGACGGATTGCGTGATCAATGGAACCATTTCGATCATCGACCCGACCTTCAATGCATATCGCGTGCACTACGAGTTTTCGAATTGCAAAGGCCAGTCTGCGATCCTGAATGGCACCGTTGCCGACGGCCTCGCGACTCTCGATACGACCGCGTCACCCCAAGAAGTGATCATCGGTGTCGTGAACGTCGAGGTCGGCTATGCGTTCACGGGTGCCTTCCCGCGCACCTAGTCATGCCGGTGGAGCGCTGGTAAGATGCGCGGCTCACGCATACCGGTGCTTGAAATATCTTGTTGATTCATAAGCATTTATCAGCCTTTCTGCTGGCTGGGCTCGCGAGTCTTTGTTTCCAGGCAGCGCAGGCGCAGGCCAAGGCGGCATCGACGCTCAACCTCGATCGCGAGACTGCGATCCGCGCGGGCGTCTCGGCACGCCTGGTGGACCTCGCGATGAACGCCGTCACCTGCGGTGTTGCATCAGGCGACCTCGTGGCGCCACCGACCCTGACGGTCATCGACTATTCGTTGCCTTCGGCCCGCCCGCGCCTGTGGGTTTTCGACCTGAGATCGGGCCGGCTCCTGTTCAAGGAACTGGTTGCCCACGGCCGGAACAGCGGCGTTGCGATGGCAACGAACTTCTCCGACAAGACCGGGAGCCACCAGTCGAGCCTGGGCCTGTTCCGTACTGCGGACACCTATGTGGGACGGAATGGATACTCGCTTCGCCTCGACGGGCTCGAGCCCGGCTTCAACAGCCATGCGCGAGAGCGGGCCATCGTGATGCACGGTGCGGAATACGTGGATTCGACCATTGCCCGTGCCAGCGGGCGTGTGGGCAGGAGCTGGGGATGTCCGGCGCTGCGCGAGGCGGTCGCGCGCCGGCTGATCGATACGGTCCGCGATGGTGGCGTTGTCTTTTCGTACTACCCCGATCCCGCCTGGCTCACGAAATCGAAATTCCTGCGCTGCGCCTCAGCCAGGCCTGCAATCGTCGCGTCGGGCTGAATCGTCCCAACTTCCGGGCCTTCGGCATATGCTGCGCCAGTTTCCATGCTGGTGAGCCCATGAGCACACGACGCGATTTCCTTTCCATCCTCGCGGTTCCCGGGCTGGTGATGGGCGCTGCCCCCGCTGCGAGGGCATTCTCCCAGGCTGCGCCCTTCGTACCGGACGCCCAGGCGGACGACGCAGCCGTGTTCGCGGCGGCGCGCGAGCACTTCCTGATTCCCGCAGGAGTCGCCTACTGCAATACCGGCACGCTGGGCGCATCGCCGCGGGAAGTCGTGGACGCCCTGACTGAGGGCATTCGCCGCTTGGAAACCGATCTCGCGGCCTGGCCCTACGAGCAGGCCGACGGTGAACCGCTGACCGGTTACCAGAAGTTGACCGAAGTCCGTGGGGCGGTGGGACGGTTCGTCAATGCGTCGGCTGACGAGATCGCGCTCACGCAGAACGCCACGATGGGAATCAACTTCCTGGCCAACGGCCTCGACCTGGCGTCGGGCGACGAGGTCATCAGCACGGACCAGGAACACGGCGGCGGCATTTCGCCCTGGCGCCTGCTCGCCAAGCGCCGCGGCATCGTCGTCAAGGAACTGCCGCTCGAGCCCGCTCTCGCAGGCGGGCTGGACGCGATCGTGGGCTTGTTCGAGGCCGCAATTACGCCGCGCACGAAAGTCGTGATGTTCAGCCACATCACCAGTGGTCTCGGCGTACTGCTGCCGGCGCGCGAGTTGTGCGCACTCGCGCGAAGCCGCGGCGCGCTTTCAATAGTGGATGGTGCGCAGGCGGTGGGGCAGATCCAGGTGGACGTGAAGGCACTCGGCTGCGACGCCTACGTCGGTAGCCCGCACAAGTGGATGATGGCGCCGAAGGGAACGGGCTTCCTGTGTCTTCGGCCCGAAGTGCAGGACCGGTTCTGGACGACGCTCGCGAGCTACCAGTGGGACAACCACAAGGACGGCGCGTTCCGGTTCATGCAGTTCGGCACCGGCAGCGTTCCAGTCGCGCAGGGCTTGACGGCAGCGCTCCAGTTCATCGAGAAGATCGGCATGGCGCGCATCGAGCGATGGGACGCAGGCCTCACGAAGCAATTACGGCTCGGCCTGGCGGACATTCCGAAGGTACGCATCGCATCGCCCGCCAACCCGCAGCTGACTGCGGCCATCACGACCTTCCGCGTTGACGGCACGAAGGCGAAGGCTCTGCAAGACGCGCTCTGGGCGAAGCGCGTGAGGGTCCGTGCGCAGAACGACGAGCGGGGCGTCCGCGTCTCGGCGCATATGTACGTGAGCCCGGCCGACGTGGACGTGATCCTCGACGTCACGCGTGAGGTTGCCGCGCGGGCGTAGGGGAGGGCCATGACCAACCGGGCAACGGAATGCATTCAGCTTGGCCACGCCGCGCGCCGGGCCGGCCGGAATGCCGAGGCGCTCGGTTACTATCGCTCAGCGGTTGACCAGGAGCCGGGGAACGCCGAAGCGCTCAGCGTCTACGGTTTGCAACTGCTGCAGCTTGGCCGAGCGGATGAAGCAGAAGCGCCGTTGCGCCAGGCGGTCGAGATTGCGCCGCGCCATCCCGCACTGCTGATGAACCTCGCGCAGTGGCTCGCCCAACAGGACAAGACGGACGAAGCGGTGGAAGTCGTCGCCGGAATCGTCAAATACGATCCCGGGCATTGGTGGGCCTGGGACCGGCTGGGGGAGCTGAAGTCGAGGCAGCGGAATTTCTGGGAAGCTGGCGCCTGTTTCGAGCGTGCAAGCGAATTGAGGCCGCAGGATCCGGCGCTGCTGGTCAAGTTCGCACAGGCCTGCCTCGACGACGGCCGCAAGGCAGACGCAGAGCGCATTTTCGCGAAGGGCAACAAATCTTGCGGAGGCCAAAGTGGCTACCCTCCGGCAGCATGCAGGCGAGCATGAGGCGCGCGGGAACTGGGCGGCGCTCGAGGCGACGGCCAATGCATGGATCGCGGTCAATCCGCGCGATCCGGAAGCATGGCGTTCGCTCGCGAAGGCGCAATCAGAAGCCGGCTATTTCGGGCGGGCAATGGAATCGTTCGGGCATGCGCTGTCGTTTGGCGTACGCGATGCCCGAAGCCTTGCAACGTACGGCGTGCTTTGCATGTCGGCACTCCGATTCGACGAGGCAGCCCAGGCGCTCGACGAAGCCGAATCCCTCGACCCGGAACTCGCCCTCGTGCTTTCCGCAAAAGCGAACTTGCTGATGGTCTCGGGGCGCTACGAGGAAGCACAGTCCTATGGCCGCCGCGCGCTCGACAGGGACAGGAGCGATGTCTCCGCCTACAAGTCACTCGTGCAGTTGACGGGCGGCCGGCTGCCCAAGGAAGACCTGGCGGCGCTCGAGGCGCTGGTCGATCGCGCGGACCTGAGGTTGATCGACCGGGTCACCGGCGCGTTCGCGCTTGCCGACTGCCGTGCAGCCCAGGCGAATGACGGAGCGGCATTTGCCGCTTATGACCGTGCCAATCGACTGGCCCGCGAGGCCGGCGCGTCCGAGGGGATTGCCTACGATGCGGCGGCACGCAAGTCGTACGTCGCCGAGCTCATGCAGTTGTTCGACCCAGTCCCGGACCTGCCGGCTGGCGGTTCGGGGACCCGCCCAGTATTCATCGTCGGCATGCCTCGCTCGGGAACGACACTGCTCGAGAGCGTCATCGGAGCACACTCGAATGTCCTGGCCTGTGGCGAACGCCTGGCCATGCGCTGGATCATCGAGGAGTTTGTTTCCCGCTCGCGCGCGGGCGCGAAACCGGCGACCGACGAAGATTCGTTACGCGAGTGGCGCAGGCGGTATTGGGACGGAATCCCGCCGGGACAGGGAGCCCCGGTCGTGACCGACAAGAATCCCTGGAACTTCGACGCGATCGGGCTGATCCTGCGCCTGTTTCCGGACGCCCGGATCATCCACCTGCGGCGCAATCCGATGGATACCGGGCTTTCGATCTACAGGAACCAGTTTTCCAAGGCCATGCAGTTCGCCAATCGGCTCGAGGACATCGGTCACTACTACGGCGAGTACGCGCGGCTCATGTCACATTGGGATCGTGTCGCCGGCGGGCGATTCACCACGATCCAGTACGAGGAATTCGTCGCGGACTTCGATTCGTCCGGTCCGGCGCTGCTCCAGGCCTGCGGCCTCGCCTGGGAACCGGCGTGCCGCAATTTCTGGGAGAGCCGTCGCGTGATCGGCACGATGAGCACGATGCAGGCGCGCAGGCCGCTGGAAGCGCGCGCCGGAAGCGCCAAGCAGTACGCGACCGAGCTCAAGCCGCTTGCGGATGCGCTGCTCGCCGCGGGCGTCGACCTGGAGACTGGCGCGTTGCGTTCAGGCTCCTGACGCTGGCGTTGGAGTCCGCGCCGGCAGGAACCGGCTGTTGCGCAGCAGCGCCGCCGAGATCAGCGAGACGAGGAGGCCGACCGGAAAGATCTCGATGAAGGTCACCGGCATCCGGAAAAGCGGGTTTGCATACTGCCGGCGGAATTCGTCCATCTGCGCGACCACTTCGTCGATCTCGGCCGCCGATGCGCCCTTGGCTCTCGCCGATTCGACCGCGGAGGCACTGTAGGAATCGATGAATGCGAAATCCGTGGCCGCCAGCGTGATCTCCCAGCCAATAACATAGATCACGCCTGCCACGGCGCTGATCCCGAGACCGGCCAGGAGGGCAGGGAAGAAACGGATCACGCCTCCCAGCTCGCGGTCGCGCAGGCGCTTCACGCCGAAGAAGACCAGGCTGAGCGCGAGAAGCATGATCAGGTAGCCGGTGAAATGGGAGGTGGCCGCCGATCCCGGCTCGGCATTCGCCACCATCAAACACATGGGTACCGCGACGAGCAGGCCGGCGGCAATGCCGAAGATCAGGATGATGCGGGACATTGGGGAATTCCTCCTGGTGTGGGTGGCGCCATTACGGTGCAGCCGCTACCGTCGTGCCATCGCCCGAAAGGGTGATTTTGGCCATATGACCCAAATGGCGACGGTTTGGCAGGCCTACGGCACCAATCCGAGGTCGCGGGCGAGATGGATCGCCTCGGTTCGCCGGGCGACCCGCAGCTTTTCAAACAGGCGAGCGACGTGGGTCTTCACCGTATTCGGCGACAGGCTGAGTTGCCGGGCGATCTCCTTGTTGGAGCGGCCATCCGCCAGCAGCTGCAGGACCTGGCGCTCGCGCTCGGTGATGCCGAGCGAAGCCTGCGCGCGCTCGTTCGGAGTGAATTCTCCGGCGGGCGGCTCGCTGCGAAACAGCCTCCGGCCCACCCAGATGCCGAGGCCCATGAACGCCACTGCGATCAGCGCGATGTAGACGGTACCCGGATGCGTGCGCGCCCAGACCTGGTACTCGAGCCACTGCAGTGCAACAGCGCCGGCTGCGAGCGCCAAGCCGTAGACGACCACTGTCTTCAGCATGGTGCGAATGGTTGCACGGGAGGCACCTGAAAGCGAAATCGCGTAAAGTCGCCGCGCAAGGGCTGGGGTAGGGGATCGACCATGAGCGACTGGTTCCGGCGCTATCTGCTGCCTGGATTCGTCTTCGAAGCGGCTGTCATCGCCGGCGGCTACGCGACCGGCCGCGAGCTGGTGGAGTTCTTCCTGCCCGCGGGGCCGTGGGGAGGCCTGCTGGGGATGCTGGTCAGCATGCTCTTCTGGAGCGCGGTCCTGATGATCAGCTTCGAGCTCGCGCGCCGCGCCCGGAGTTACGACTACCGTTCCTTCTTCAAGCTGCTGCTCGGTCGGGGCTGGTTCCTGTTCGAGATCGCCTACCTGCTCCTGCTCGTGATCATCCTCGCGGTCATGGGCGCGGCCGCCGGCGAGATCGTGCACAGCCTGTTCGGACTGCCGAAGCTGGTTGGTTCTCTTGGGATGATCCTTCTGACGGGTTTATTGCTCTTTTACAGCAGCGCGACAATCGAGCACTTCCTCGCCCTTTCGGTGGGCTACCTGTACCTCGTCTACATCGTGTTCGTGATTTGGAGCATCGCCGTCTTTGGCGACAGGATCGAGCTTGCACTTGCGACCGAACCGGTTGGCAACCAGTGGTTCAAGGCAGGAATCACCTATGCCGGCTACAACGTCGCGACCTTGCCGGCGGTGCTGTTCTGCATTCGGCACCTCACGCGGCCTCGCGAGACGCTGATTGCGGGCTTCCTCGCCGGGCCTCTCGGCATGCTGCCCGGCGTGCTCTTCTTCATCGCGATGATCGGCTTTCACCGCGAGCTCGCCGATGTCTCCCTGCCGTCGGCATTCCTGCTGGGCAAGCTCCAGGCGCCCTGGTTCGAGCTGGCTTTCCAGTTCGCCGTGCTGCTGACGCTCGTCGATACGGGCGTCGCGCTGCTACACGCGATCAACGAGCGCGTTGCGAAGGCCTATGAGGAAAAATCACGGCCCATGCCGAGAATGCTTCGCCCGGCGCTTGCCATAGGAATCATGGTCATTTCCGTGTATGCCGCTTCCGCCATCGGGCTCGTCGACCTGATCGCGAAGGGCTACGGCTACCTCACATATGCATTCATTGCCATACTGATCGTGCCGGTGCTGACGGTCGGTCTCTGGAAGCTGCTGCGTTCCTGATGGCTGCGAAAAAGAAGGGCGGCGCCCGCCGCAAGTCCCTCGCCCCGAGCAAATCCAGCCGTGGCCTGGATGCGTCGGAAATCGCGCTGCCGATCGACGACGAACGGATCGCTGCGCTCGCTGCGCAGGTGCGCGAGCGCGGCGGCGCACCGATCGGGGCCTATCGCGAGCCGCTGTCCGGCAGCACCGTGCTGGTGGCCGCGTTGCCGCTCGCGTCGGTGCAACCGACGCCCTTCCAGCGCGATCTCTCGCCGACCCATACCAAGCGCCTCGCGCAGAAGATCGATGAGGCAGGCTCGTTCCTCGACCCGATCATCGTGGTGCGGGGTGATGATGGCGAATTCTGCACGCCGAACGGCCGCCACCGCCTTGCCGCCGCCAAGGTACTCGGCCTGAAGCAGATCACCGCGCTCGTTTCACCCGATGAAGGCCTGGCGTTCCGCATCCTCGCGCTCAATACGGAGAAAGCGCACAACCTCAAGGACCGGAGCCTCGAAGTGATCCGGATGGCGCGCGCGCTGGCGCGCCGCGAGCCGAGAGCGAAGGAGAGCGACTATTCCGCGCAGTTCGAATCGCCGGAATTCCTGACGCTCGGGGTGCTCTATGCGAAGGACGGGCGCTTCGCCGGCGGCGCGTATGGCTCGTTCCTCAGGAAAGTGGACCGCTTCACCGATCGCACGCTGTCCGTGAGCCTGCGCGAGCGCGAAGGCTACGCCTCGCGCTTGCGCGAAATCGATACGCAGGTTCGCAAGATCATCAAGACACTGGAGGCACGCGGCTTCAAGTCGCCGTATCTCCGCGCGTTTGTCGTTGCGCGCATCAATCCGGTGCGATTCCATCGCACCAAGCCGGGCGACAATAAGCCGCCGATGCCGATTGCGGCGGCGCTCACCCGCATGACGGCTGCCGCGAAAGGTTTCGATGTCGGCAAGGTGCGGCCGGGGGACCTGGCGCTCGTCGCCGCGCTGTCGGGCGACTGAGTCCCGTTAAAACGCGGACTTTTCTGTCGGACGCATCGGGACCCTCCTACACGCAGACGGGCAATCGCGTAGTTATCCAGCCGGAACCCGAGGCGCAACCTCAATGCCCTGAGTAGCCACGCGGCGCATCACGAGGAGAGTGACGATGCAGCGGTATCTCGTATGCGCCTTCGTGTCGCTTGGTTTCGCCGCTGGATCTGCCGTCGCGCAGGAAACGCCACCCCCCGAGCGGCCGGAGGATCAGTCGTACGGCGAGATCGCCCTCAGCGAAGAAGCCGTGCAATTGCGCTATGTGGACGACGCCGATCGGATGGCCGAAGGGCGGTTTGGCGCCGGCTTCTTCCTGAGCGAAGAGCGCGACATCGTCCTGACCGGGGACATCCTTTTTTCAGGTGACCTGTGGTCGGACCGGTTCCAGATCAATTTCGGGCCGCGCGCCTATGCGGCACTCCTCGAGGATGAAAACGACGATGTTCTCGCCGCGACACTGGGCGCACAAATGCGGTTCGCGATCCACCCAGAAAGCGGCTTCGCCGTTGCGGGCGAGGCATTCTATGCCCCGGACATACTGACCTTTGGCAGCGCTGACAGTCTTACCGACTTGAGCGCGCGACTGGAGGTCAGGCTCCAGCAGCGCTTGACGTTGTTTGGAGGCATGCGCTGGTTCGAGTTCGATCTCATCGACGACGGCGGCGTCCGAACACTGCAGGAAGAAGTCTTCGTTGGCGTTGGCTGGAGATTTTACTAGCCTAAAGCCCAAGCTCCCCGCCGAGGGGGATGTGATCGGACACGGCCGACCAAGGCTTACGCGGTAGCTGCCAAGGGCGGTGGCGGAGGTCTCGCACGTAGATTCGGTCGAGGCGAAGCAGCGGAAAGCGGGCAGGGAATGTGCGGGCCGGACGGCCCTGGGCGGTGGCATGCACTTCCTGCAGGTTGCCCGACTGCACCAGCCTCCGATGGGCGCTCTCCCGCCAGTCATTGAAATCACCTGCAACGACCAATGGAGCATCGCTCGGGATCGTGCGTTCGAGCAGCGCGAGCAGGCGTTCGACCTGCTGTCGGCGCTGGGATTCCCGCAGCGCAAGGTGCAGGCAGACGGCGTGGAGCTGCTGGGTGGAGTCCGGGATGTCCAGCACGCAATGCAGCATCCCCCTTCGCTCGGAGTTGCCGACCGAGATATCGACGTTCTCCCAGGCAGCGATGGGGTACTTCGAAAGCAGCGCATTGCCATGATGGCCGCTGGTCGTCACAGCGTTGCGGCCGTAGGCATGCTGCGACCAGACCTGGTCGGCGAGGATTTCATACTGCGTGGACGATGGCTCCGGACCGTTCGCGACGCCGATTTCCTGCAGGAAAACGAGCTCCGCGCCGGATGAGCGCAGGCATTCACGGATCCGCAACAGCGCGCCGCGACGGCGAAGGGCGCCGAAACCCTGGTGGGCGTTCAGCGTCAGCACTCGGATCGCGACGGACATTCGTGCATTCTAGGCGCCATGAGTGATCTTGGAACCGGCGTCACGATCGCCCTGCTGGCTGGCGTCGGGCTCGTCGTCCTGCTCGTCGCGATCATCTGGTCGATGAAGCGCCACCGCAGCCCGACGCTGCGGGTCGAGTGCGACGATTCCATCGAGGACCTGATCCCGTCGCTGGCGGGCCTCACGCTGGGCGGAGCCGTCGAGGGAAACAGCGTCGAGGTGCTCGAGAACGGCGCCTTCTTCGACGTCCTGGTCGAAGAAATCACGACGGCACAACGCTCCGTACATTTCGAGAGTTTCCTCTGGAAGGAGGGGAAGCTGGGGCAGCGTGTCGCCGATGCCATGTGCGCGCGGGCGCGCGCGGGAGTGAAGGTGCGCGTGCTGCTCGATGCCACCGGCTCCAAGAAAATGGGCAAGGACGTCGAGCGGCAGCTCGAGGATGCCGGTTGCAAGCTGGTGAAGTTCCACAAATGGCACATCAAGAACATCGGCGTGATGAACGAGCGCGATCACCGCAAACTCGTGGTGCTCGACGGCAAGGTCGCCTTGCTCGGCGGCCATTGCATCGTGGATGACTGGCTGGGTAACGCTGAAGACAAGGAGCACGTGGCGGATGTCAGCGTCCGGCTGCGCGGGCCGATCGTGAATGCCGTGCAGGCGGCATTCAGCGAGAACTGGGTCGGCCACACCGGCGAGCTGTTCATGGGCGACGACGTGTTCCCGCGCCTCGAGTGCGCGGGGCAGGTCACGGTCCACGCCGCCTATGTGAAGCCCGAGGGCTCCGCGCCGGCCGTGCAGATCCTCCACCACGCGGCGATCTGCTGCGCGAAGAAGCGGATCTGGATCCAGAACCCGTATTTCATTCCCGAGCCCGCGGCCATCGAGGCATTTGGGAGCGCCGTCGCCCGCGGCGTCGACGTGCGCGTACTGATGCCTTCGACGAGCGGCTCGGACAATCCGATGGTGCAGCACGCAGGGCACCGCAACTTCGAAAGGCTGTTGCGCTCGGGTGTGCGGCTCTTCGAGTATCCGTCGACGCTCCTGCACCAGAAGGTCATGACGATCGACGGCGTGTGGTGCAGCGTCGGCTCGGCCAATTTCGACGACCGCTCATTTGAGATCAACGACGAGATCACGCTCGGGTTTCTCGATGCGAAGACGGCGGGGAAGCTCGATCGGATCTTCGAGAAGTACGCTTCGAAGTCGCAGGAAATCAAGCTGGAAGCCTGGCGAGGGCGCGGCCTGGGTCACCGGCTCATCGACAACATGTACTACCTGTTCAACGAGATCCTTTGAGAAAGGTCCCCGGGGCTCTTGCAACCCCGGGGACCCTGGCGTCGATCGGCGTGCGGCGCTATTGGGGGATTTCAGTTGCTCGCACGTGGTCGACGCCCTTGACCGATCAACTGCTTGCATTCACCTCGACTTTTCGGGCTTCCTCGGGCGGCCCGCCGCCCTCGGTCACGACCGGCTTCTGCAGCTCGATTCGCGACTCTTCGATTCCCGCCGCGATCAGGCTCGAGCGAACGGCATCGGCCCGGTTCTTGGCGAGTTCTTCATTGGCCGCCACGTCGCCAGAGGGATCGTGGTAGCCGGAAACGACGGCAGTCGCGCCCGGGTTCTGCCTCAGGTACTCGATAACGGGCGACAATGACGCCACGCCATTCGCAGTCAGCGCCGACTGGTCGACATCGAAGTAGACGGTCCCGCTAGGCGCTGCGACAGTCGGTGCGATCACTTCGGTCGCGGGCGCTCCTGCCGGCTCGACCGTGGCTACCTGCGCGGCGGGTTCCTCTGCGCGGTCATTACGCCCGAACATCGGGACGAGGATCGCGATCGCTGCGATCGCGGCCAGCGCCGGAAGCAGCCAGCGCCAGATCGGGGCGCGCTGTTCGACCACGGGAGGCGTGTATACCGCGCGCTCCTTCACCGGTGCTCCGAGGTAATTACCGATATTCGCCAGCGGACCCGGCACCGCGGCGGTAATGGCGCTCTTCTGGCTTCGAAGCAGGTTTGCGAGCGAAGCGGCGTTCAGGTTGTCCTTGCGCGCCCGCTTGCCCAGGAACGCCAGCACGAGCGGCGCCAGGAAGCTCAGCAGCTTCAGGGCGGTTGAGCTCTTGATGCCGGCATAACCCGCCAGGGCATTCGCGACGTTGGCGGTGTTGCCGCCGGACAGCATGCCGAGCAGGTTGCTGCCGAGGCCAGCCATCGGCGAGGAGTCATCGGAGCCGAGGAGGCTGCCAACATCGCTCAGGACATCGCCGTCATTTGCCGGCGAGCGCACCAGGTCGAAGAGCGACGAGGCGAAACCGGGATCGTCGGAGCGGTTCGCCAGGCCGCTGAGCAGAACAGGGATTGCGCCGCCCGCGCCCTTGCGGATGGCGGATTCGGACTCTCCCAGCATCGATGCGGCCTTGCCGACGACATCAGGAGAGATCTGCCCAATCAATCCGTCGAGAAGTGAAGCAGACATTGTCCGTCCTCCTTGTCGCCAGCCTGGTTCTTGTCGGGCCCGCGGCACGGGAAATGCTGCGCGCACCCCGGGCACGATCATCTTCGGGAGGGTCGCCGGTTCTCCGCAATTGGACCTTGGCACTACGAATTTGTGGAAATCAGGGTCCGTGGAGCCGGAGCCTGGCGCGTGCGCCGCCTGTAATCCCGGGAAGTTGGGGGCTCGGAGCCAGCAGGACCCACCCGGCTTCTCCGGGCGGGCGTAGGACTAAAGACCTACGGCCGCACTGCGACAAATCTCCAGTTTGCATTCACGCCGGTGAAGCAATCCGGGAGTATGCTTCGGGAGCTACGCCGAAGAGCATTACGGAGATGGAGTCTGGAGAGGCGAGGCAGATCGCAAGGAGGCGAACGATGGAAACACAGACTGTTCAACAGGTCGTTGACTATCTGAAGACGCATCCAGACGTGGCAAGAAAAGCGAGGGATTTTTTCAAGGCTCATCCCGACGACGTGAAGGGCGCCTTGAGTCAAATCGCGGAAGAGCGTGGTTGGGATCTGTCGAAGATCGATACCAACGCGCTCCGGACGGAAATCGGAAAGCTAAGCTGAGATCGAAATACTGATGTAGGCGATTGACCGCTTCGCCTCTCCAGATCCATTTCCGAAGGTGGCGCCGATTCGGTCCCTCATTCAGATCCGGGACAGCGGTGCCACCGCCCAAGCCGACTGTCTTGGTTCTACGGCGACGCGGCCAGCGCCGAGCTGAGTGCGGCAATTTCCTGCGGCCCGATCCGGCAGCAACCGCCCACGATGCGCGCACCCGCGCGTACCCATTGCGGGCCGAGCGTCGCCAGCCCCTCGCGGGTCCGATCGCCCTGCCAGCTTTCCATCGCCGCCTGCCAACGTTCGCCCGAATTCGGGTAGACGACGATGTCCTTGTTCGTGCCCGTCCTCAATGAGCGGATTGCGTCACCAACGATCTCCGGCTTTACGCAATTCACGCCCACGGCGATCACGTTCGATGCCCGTTCAGCCAGAGCCGCGGCGTCGGCCAGGCGCTCGCCGTGGGACGTGTGGATGCCGTCGGCTGACGTGAAGCTGAGCCAGGCGCTCGCGTCGGGATGTTGCGCCAGCAATTGGATGAGCGCGCGCGCCTCGTCCAGCAGGGGCAAGGTCTCGCAGGCCAGGAAGTCCGCGCCGGAAGACGCGAGGACCCCGAAACGACGGGCGTGGAATGAGACGAGCTCGTCGACCGACAGTCCGTAGTCCCCGCGGTACTCGGCGCCGTCATGCGTGATCGCGCCGTAGGGTCCGACCGAAGCGGCGACATACAGCGGGCGTTGTTCGGCGGGATTGTCGCGAAGAAAACGCGCGCGCGCCGATCGCGCCAGCTCGACGGACCGGCGCAGGAGCGCGGTCGTTTCTCCGGCGTCGAGTCCGGCTGCCGCGAATCCCTCGTAGCTCGCCTGGTAGCTCGCCGAGATCGCGCAATTCGCGCCGGCAGCGAAGTAGTCGTAGTGAAGCTGCTCGATTGCCTCCGGCGCCTCCCGCAGCACCCTCGCGGACCACAACGCGCCGGAGATGTCGTGGCCGCGCCGCTCGAGCTCGGTCGCGAGCCCGCCGTCGAGGACGATCGTACCGGCTGCGAGTGTCAACCGGCCGTACCGGCCTCGGAGTACAGCGGGCGGCTGCGGACGACGAAGGGTGCATCGAGAGCCTGTGCCCACTTCTCGTCCTGGCCGTAGATGTCCCGGCGGAAGTTCATCTGGCCCTGCGGGTCGACCCATGCGGTCCAGTAGGCGAGGAGCACGGGAACCTTCCGCTTGAGCGTCACGTTCTGCAGCCGGCCGCCCTGGATCACGGCACCGATCGATTTCGCGTTCCAGCGCTCCGGGTCGTCCAGCACCAGCTCCGCCAGCTCCAGGGCGCGCTCCACGCGAACGCATCCCGAGCTGAATGCGCGCTCAGCCTGCTCGAAGAGCGCCTGCGACGGCGTGTCGTGCAGGTACACGAGGTAGGAGTTCGGGAACATGAGCTTGACGCGTCCGAGCGCATTCTTCGGGCCGGGGTCCTGCCTCAGCGTGTAGGGAATGTTTCCGCCGCGGAATCTCGACCAGTCGATCGAAGCGGGGTCGAGCTCGCGCCCGCTCGAATCGAGCACGCGCAGTCCCCTGCGCGTGATGGAAGCGGGATCCTTTTTCGCGGCCGGCAGGATGTCGTTCTTGATGATCCCGGGCGGCACGGTCCAGGTCGGATTCAGCACGAGATAGTTGATTTCGGAGCGGAAGAGCGGAGTGCGGCGATAGGTCTTTCCGACCTGCACGCGCGAGTTCCAGACGATCTCCTGGCCGCGCACGAAATAAGCCGTGTAACCCGCTATGTTCACGATCACGAATTCCTCCGGCAGGTCGTGCAGGAGCACGCGCCCCCGGTCGAGATTGACGCGGAGTTGCCGGATGCGGTCGGCGATGGGGACATTCAACTCGGCAATCGTGCCCGGACCGACGGCCCCGTCGCCTTCGTGTCCCATGCGGAGCTGGAACTGCCGCATGGCCTTCTCGAGCGGCGGGTCGTATACCAGCGATTCGCTCGCCGCGGAGGCTGCGAGGTCACCGCTGCCGATCAGGCGCGCGCGCAGCCCGGGTACGCGCGGATCACTCATGCCCGGCTTCAATGTCGGGCCCGCCGGTATCGCTGTCCAGCTCGTCGATTCGGCAGCCTTGCGATAGCGCGCGAGCTCGTCCTTGAGCTTGACGTACAGCCGGTGAGTCGGCTTCAGGGCCTCGATTCGTTTATAGACGTCACTCGCTGCGAGCGCCTTCTCGATCTCCTGCGCGACATCCAGGTTTTCCAGCGTCCTGGCGAAATTCCACTGCGCGTCGAATGACTCGGCGGCAACCTTTCCGAACGAGAGATGATAGGCGAGCCGCAACAGCGCCTCGGTCATCAATATGTCGTACTGGGCGCGCAGGGTATCCGTCGCCGAAGCCTGCGTCAGCTGACCGGAAAGGTCCTGGAGGAGGGGCAGGTGATAGTCCGCGGGATCGAGCCCGTCGTTCGCACTGTCGGCAAGCGCCCTCTGAAGCTCGGAAGCGTTCCGCGGATTGTCCCAGGCGGGGTGGAAACCGCGCCGCGCGTAAAACTCCTGGATCCGCTCCTGCATGACGACGGACGCCCCGTGGACGGTGTTGACCTCGGGGTTCATCAGCGCCTCGAGTTCCGCCGCGATCGCCACCGCGACCGCTTCGTTTCTTGGCGCCGCCGCGGCCGGCTCGCTCGCTGGCTCCGACCGCGATTGCGGCACCGGTGCGTCCGAGCCGCAGGCGGCCAGCATCAAGACAGCCAATGCCAGGGTGGGGGCTCGCGCTTTCTGTCTGGACGACATTGACATGCTCCTACTCAAGGACAGAGGCATTCTATTACCCTGTGACTTGTCATGATCGCTCTGATTGAGGCTCATCGCGCCGGCCTTTTCCGTCCGGGGCATTTCTGGCGGAACACCGTTGCAGGGATCGTTGTCGGGGTGGTCGCGCTCCCGCTCGCGATGGCGTTTGCGATCGCCTCCGGCGCGGAACCGGAGCAGGGAATCTACACCGCGATCATTGCGGGACTCGCGACGTCGCTGCTCGGCGGGACGCGGGTTCAGATTTCCGGGCCAACCGGCGCATTCATCGTCGTGCTTGCCGGGATCACCGCGCAATACGGCGTCGCCGGCCTCCAGGTCGCGACCCTCATGGCGGGCCTCATGCTGCTCGCCATGGGATTCGCGCAGCTCGGTGGAGTGATCCGATTCATCCCGAATCCGGTCATTGTCGGCTTTACCTCGGGCATCGCGGTGATCATCTGGGTCGGCCAGTGGAAGGACTTTTTCGGCCTGGACCCGGGGGAGTCCGGAACGCATTTTCATGAGAAAACCTGGGCACTCATCGAGGCGCTGCCGGGGCTCGACGTGCCGACTACGGGCATCGCATTGCTGGCCCTCATCGTCGTCGTGGCGGGCGGCCGTATCCTCGACCGCATTCCGGGTCTCGGCCTCGTGCCGGCGCCGCTCGTCGCCATGCTGCTTGCGACCGCGGTCCAGGCAATCTGGCATTTCCCCGACGTTGCGACGATCGGCAGCGCGTTCGGCGGCATTCCACGCGAACTGCCTCCCCTGCAATGGCCAATTCTCTCGACCGCCGAGGTCATTCAGCTCGTCGGCCCCGCCTTCACGATCGCACTGCTCGGAGCGATCGAGTCGTTGCTCACGGCGGTGGTCGCCGACGGAATGACCGGCACGCGTCACAATCCCAACCAGGAATTGATCGGGCAGGGCGCAGCCAACATCCTGTCGCCGCTTTTTGGCGGATTTGCCGCGACCGGGGCGATCGCGCGTACCGCAACCGGCATCAGGAACGGCGCCACGAGTCCGGTAGCGGGCATCGTGCACTCGCTGTTCCTGGTCCTGGTCATCGTCCTGCTCGCGCCGTGGGCGGCACACATACCGCTTGCGGCACTCGCCGCGATCCTCTTCTACGTTGCGTGGAACATGAGCGACGTCCGCCACTTCTCGCGATTACTAACGCGCGCCGCGCGGTCCGATCGCCTGGTGCTCGTGATCACGTTCGGGCTGACCGTGTTCGTCGACCTGGTGGTCGCGGTCAATGTCGGCGTCGTGATCGCGGCGCTTCTCTTCATGCGGCGCATGGCGGAAACCGTCAGCGTGCAGCAGGAGGTCTTCGGCGGCCCGGAAGATCCTGCCAGGGGGGACTCGCCGCAGGACGTCATCCTGCCTTCGAATGTGCTCGTGTATCGCATAGACGGACCGTTCTTTTTCGGCGCCGCGGAGAAACTGGAAAGCACGGTGGAACGCGCGCAGCTTCATGTCGGGACCGTGGTCATCCGGCTTGGTCGGGTGCCCTTCATGGACGCGACCGGCATGCACACGCTTTCCGAGATCATCGAGCGCTTCAAGCGGCGAGGCATTCGGGTCATCCTGTGCGGCATACAGGATCGGCTCTGGCGCGCCCTGGAGCGTGCCGAGATTCTCGCGCTGGTGGGTGCGGACAACATCTGCGCGGATATGACAGAAGTTGCGAGGCGCGTCACAGCCGATTGAGGCTCCGGGGCAGGGGGTGCGATTTCCGAGCGAGGGCGCCCAAAATCGGGTAGAATGCCCCGGTCTGGTGATTCCCTAGTATTGTCTTGCCTGGCTCGTTGCGCCGCTTCGGCGCGCCTTCTGACCCGGTCCAGCCACAACGAAAAGCGTCGCCTAACCAGTTGGTGGAAATCCGCCCGCTGCAATCTTTCTCAAGTGAGTAATTCATAGTGACCAAGCTATTTGTAGGAAATCTTCCCTTCTCCGCGACCGAAGAGTCCGTGCGTGCGTTGTTCGCCCAGCACGGCACGATCGAGTCGCTCGCCCTGATCAACGACCGTGAGACCGGCCGCCCCCGCGGTTTCGGCTTCATCGAAATGTCGAATGCCGATGCTGCCAAGGCCATGCAGGCCCTGAACGGCCGCGACTTCGAAGGTCGTGCCCTCAAGGTGAACGAGGCCCAGGCGCGCGAGCGTTCGGCCGGTGGCGGCGGCGGCGGTGGCGGACACCGCGGCGGGAATCGTTACTGATTTCAGCGCCCGGCCGGCGGCGGGTCGCAAGACCCGTTGCCGGCCGTGTTTCCTGCGCTAGTCCGGTTTTTTCAGCGAGGGAGAGAGCCATGCGAATCGTGTCTCGCACCACCCGGTCACTTCTCGAGCAGAAGCGTGAGAAGTCGCTGCGCAAGCGCGCGGCGGCCGGCACCCTTGCAACGGCTTTCCCCCGGGTCGAGCAGATCCGCCTGCAATTGCGGTTCATCTCGACCGTGGGTGTGGCGCCTGCCGCACAGACGCATGCCCTCTATCCTTCGGCGCAGGCGTATTTCGAGTTCGCCTGTCCGCATGGCGACTGCGATGGCAGTGTCGACCTGAATGGCGTCGCCCTGCCGATGCTGAAGAGCGCGGGCTCCCATGTCGACGGGACGCTCAATTGCCCTGGTTCGCGCACGGCGGGCGGCACCAATCGCCAGCCCTGCAACCAGCGCGTCGATTTCTGGATTTCGGCCCAATATCAGGCGATTACACGCGCTACGGGCTGACAGTCCGCGCCATCGCCGGATTGAACATTTGCTGATTTGACGGTCTGCGTGACATTCGAGAAGTTCCTGCGTTATGCTAATGCGAATCGTTCGCATTCGTATTCACAAAGGAACTGCCATGGCGACGTCCCGTGCCCTGCGTCTTGCGGTCGCATTGTCCTTAGGTTGCGCCGCCATCCCGGCTGCAAATGCCGATGATGCCGCCGCCACAGAACCGACGCCGCTGCCAAGGGTCACGGTAACGGCGGAGCACATCTCGGAAGGCTATCGAGTCGATCGCACCCGCACCGCCACGAAGACGGACACGCCGCTCCTCGACGTGCCGCAGTCGGTTTCGGTCGTGACGCGGGACGTGATCCGCGACCAGTCGATGCAGAGCATGGCCGATGTCGCGCGCTACGTTCCGGGCGCCGGCATGGCGCAGGGGGAGGGCAACCGCGACACGATCATTCTGCGGGGCAACAGTTCCACCTCCGATTTCTTCCTCGACGGCGTCCGCGACGACGTCGAATATTTCCGCGACCTCTACAACATCGATCGAGTCGAGATACTGAAGGGCCCGAATGCCATGATCTTCGGCCGCGGCGGCGCGGGCGGCGTTGTCAACCGCGTGACACGCCAGGCGAACTGGGACGAGGTGCGCGAGGTCACGCTGCAGGGCGGCTCCTGGGACAACCGCCGCGCGACCTTCGACGTCGGCGACAGCCTCAGCGACAACTTCACTGCCCGGCTCACGGGCGTGTACGAGGACTCTGAGAGCTACCGCGACGGCGTGGAGCTCGAGCGGATGGGTTTCAACCCGACCGCGGCCTGGGGCATCGGCGACAGCACGGTGATCCGCTTCGCCTACGAATACTTCGACTACGACCGCGTGGCGGACCGCGGCATCCCGTCGCTCGACGGCCGGCCGTTCCCGACCGACGAGTCGACGTTCTTCGGCGACCCGGGGCAAAGTCCGACCAATGCGACGGTCAACCAGGGCTCGATCGTCGTTGACCACGCGTTCAACGACAACGTGGCGCTCCGCAACCGCACGCAGTACGCCGATTACGACAAGTTCTACCAGAACATATTTCCTGGCGCGGTGGACGCGGGGGCCGGCACCGTCACGATCACGGCCTACAACAACGAGCAGATGCGCGAGAACTTCTTCAACCAGACCGACCTGACGTTTTCCTTCGATACGGGCGGCATCCGGCATGGATTCCTGGCCGGGATGGAATACGGCAAGCAGACGACGAGCAACTTCCGCAACACTGGATACTTCAACGACGTCGCCACTTCGATCCAGGCGCCGCTCGACAACCCGACGGTTTCGGTGCCGGTCACGTTCAGGCAGAACGCGACCGACGCGAACAACCACGGCCGCGCGACCGTTGCGGCGGCCTATGTGCAGGACCAGATCGAGTTCTCGCCGCAGTGGCAGGCGATACTCGGCCTGCGCTTCGACCGCTTCGAAATGGACTTCACGAACTACCGGACCGGCGACAACATCGAGACGTCCGACGACCTGTTCTCACCGCGCGCGGGCCTGATCTACAAGCCCGTCGAGCCGGTATCGATCTACGCGAGCTACAGCATGTCGCACGTGCCCAGGGCGGGCGCGCAGCTCGCGTCCCTGAACCCGACCAACCAGGCCTTCGATCCCGAGGAATTCGAGAACATCGAGGTCGGCGCCAAGTGGGACGTTCGGCCGGGCCTCGCGCTGACCGCCGCGCTCTTCCAGCTCGACCGGACCAATGTCGTCATTCCGGACCCGAATGATCCGAACGTTTCGCTCCTCGTCAGGGGGCAGCGCACGGAAGGCTTCGAATTCGGGGTGAGCGGCTCGATCAACGAGTCCTGGAGCCTCCTCGGCGGCTATGCCTGGCAGGACGGCAACCTGACCGGCGCCCTCGGCGGCACGCGCCTCGCGCAGCTGCCGGAGCACGTCGTGTCGCTGTGGAACCGGTACGATTTCGCCCAGTCCTGGGGCGTGGGCCTCGGCATCGTTTACCAGACCGAGATGTATGCGGCTGCGGACAACGCCGTCGAGCTGCCGGATTTCACGCGTATCGATGCCGCCGTGTACTACACGCTGAGCGATCGCCTGAGCATGCAGCTCAACGTCGAGAACCTGCTCGACGAGGAGTACTACCCGAACGCGCACAACAACAACAACATCACGCCGGGATCGCCGCTCGCGTTCCGGGTGGGTGTGACCGCGAACTTCTGATCGCCGGTCGCGGCAAATCCCCGCGATAGCAAACCCCTGCCGGGCAATCGCCCGGCGGGGGATTTCCGCCCTGAACTCGGTTTACACTGGCGCGGGGGTCAATAGCTCACCGTGCATCCATGAAAGCGCACTTCGCCTTGCAGGTCGCGATTGCCTGCCTGATTCTCGGCGCCTGCTCTTCGGCGCCGCTCGCCCCGTACTCGACCGACACGCCGCCACTCGTGCTGGTGCCCGCCGCGCAGGCGGGCGTTACCGACCGTCGCGCGCGCTTTCGCGAGATCTATTGCGCCGTGCTCGAAACACATGGCCGCGATCTCCCGGACTACCGCCCGTGTGACGATGCCCTGACGCGGGTTGGCAACGAACCGGCCGGAACGGGACAACCCGTCGAACTGGGTGCGTCGAAACTCCAGCTCTCGGCCCTCGTCGTGCCGGGAATCGGCTACGAATGCATCGGCCCCTGGATGGAGCCCGACGGCAGCGTCGCCCGGCACGTGTCCGCCTACGGATACAACTCGGCCGTGATGCAGGTCGACGGGCTCTCGAGTTCGGCCAAGAATGCCCGCCAGATCCGGGACGCATTGCTCGCAATGCCGGCCAGGGAGGATGGCCCGAATCTCGTGTTGATCGGATACTCCAAGGGCGCGCCGGACATCCTCGAAGCGATCGTAGCGTATCCGGAGATCCGCAGTCGCGTGGCGGCCGTCGTGAGCGCAGCAGGCGCGGTCGGCGGCTCGCCGCTAGCGGACGACTCCGAGCAGTATCAGGCGAACTTGTTTCGCCATTTTCCCGGCGCGGAGTGCGGCCCGGGCGACGGCGGCGGCGTCGCCAGCCTTCGCACCGGCGAGCGCAGGAAATGGCTCGCGCTGAATCCGCTGCCGTCGGACCTGCGGTACTACTCGCTCGTCACCTTTCCCGATCCGGAGCGCATCTCCAGGGTCCTGAAGTCGGGCTACCGCAAGCTGGCCAGCATCGATGCGCGAAATGACAGCCAGATGGTCTTCTACGACCAGGTGATTCCGGGCAGCACGCTGATGGCCTACGTCAATGCGGACCACTGGGCACTCACCTTGCCCATCGCCCGGTCGCACGAGACGGTCGGCAAGCTGTTCGTCACGCAGAATGCCTATCCACGCGAAGCGCTGCTCGAAGCCGTGCTGCGTTTCATCGAAGAAGATCTCGAGAGCGCAGCTACCACGAGGTGACGATCGTGCTCCGACGCCAATTGCACGCAATCATCGTTGCGCCGGGCCTCTTGTGCCTGGCCGGCCCGGCGCTCGCCTGGGTCTACCCGGAACACCGCGACATCGCGGTGCTGGCGGTCGAAAAACTCGATGCGGAACGCCGCGCCGACTTCGATCGCCTCTGGGCCGAGGCGCGGACCGGCCACGAAGGGACGCCTGTGCGCCCAGGGTGCGGATTCCGCCCAGGGCGTCGCTCCGGAATGCATCGACTGGGCCGCGATGTCGGCGATCGCCGGAGACCATTCCTGTTCGAGCGCGGCAGATGTTCGACACGGTGACGGCCTCGGACTGGATCCTTGCAGTCGCGGATGTCGCCGCGCAGTTCAAGGTCGACCTGGCGCAGACTTGCGACCGGGCCCACAGCCAAGCCGGAAAACCAGGGCATCACGCCGATTCGCGACATCCAGCGGCAGCTCGAGGACGAAGCCGCGCGGGCCGACAGGGTCAACACGGTCCGCGTCGCCGACATCCGGCTGCAGCGCGCCGATCCCGAGTATGCGACGCGCGCCGGTTCCAACAATGCGCATTTCCTGCTCGCAAGGCCCGAGACGCGACTTCACTCGCGCCGAATACCTTGAGCGTGACATTCAAGCCCGGCCCGAGATCAGCGCTGTCGGCGTGTACGCGTGGTATCACCTGAGCGCGCTGCAGAAGGCGACCCGGCTTGCGAATGAATCGCTCGCCGCCCGCGGAGCATTCGAGCGCTCGTGCGCGCGATGTTCGCCGACGAGGCTTTCGCGCTGCACTTCGTCGAGGACATCTACGCCGCGGGCCATATCGCCGGGACCTGGGGCGACGTGTCGCAGCGCAAGGGCACGCATGACTTCTACAACGCGAGCGGCCTGGAGATGCGACATCTGGCAGCCGGTGCTCAGATCCGTCGTGCTGATGGGCGATGCGCACATGCGGCCGAGGACGCCGCACGGGCCGGGGAAACCGTGCGGCTAGTCTCGAACAGGTACTCGACACGGCATCCGGTCGCAAGCGCGAGGCGGAGCATGCCGTACGCGCCCACGGCGCCCTCGCGAGCCTGACGACATTCGACGTCTGCAAGAACAACGTCCTGCCGCAAAGACCCAAGGGGAGGAGGCGGGACCCGAGGCGCTGGAACTCGGCGTCGAGGTCTGCGACAGACTCCGGTATCCGAGCCTCGCCGAGGGTCGTCGGCGCGATGCCGCGGTTTCGCGCGGAAGTCGGCCCATTCGTCGGTGCGACCGGTGCGATGGACATTCGTCACATCGACGGCGGTTTCACCGGGCTGGAAGACGGGAGCGGCTACGTGGGCGGAGCCGAGCTGTCGTTCCGCGTCGGGTACGGGCTCGAGGGAGTCCTGGGCGAAGCGGGCGACGGGCTCGTTTTCCTGGGGATGAGCTACAGGGGCGATACGGAATCGTCGAGCAAGTTCACCGAGGCGTCGTTTGCGGAGCAGGGCGGCAGCCTGACGGCCGCGATCCCGGGCCGCACGGGATTCGGGGTGCGAATGCGCATGCCGTTCTACCTGATTCCCGGCGACCTGCTGCTGCTTTCGCCGCTGTACTTCGTGTCGCCGACGACCTACCAGAACATGGCGGTCACGGCAGGCAACGGCGGCCTGATTCCGTGGCAGCTCGGTTGGGCCACGCGGTTCGGCCGGTTCCAGTTCGTGCTCGGCCGCGAGGTCGGCGTGACGTTTTATGGCGCGCAGTCCGACGACACCCTGCTTGCGCCGGGAGTCCCCCCGGGTACGCCGCGCGTCTTCACCTTCAAGTCGACCTACTGGGACTTGCCGGTGCTCGAATTCCGGTCTTACCGCGCCTTCGATACGACCCAGTCATCCGCGGTGATCTTCCAGCTCTACGTCGGGGTGGACGACCCTCACGGCGAGCGCCTCATTTTTCCCGAAGGCGCGCCCGAGATCCGCTTTGATCGCGTGTATTCGATCGGCGTGCGGGCGACATTCGACTGGCGGCGCTACTTCTAATTAGACTCGCATCCAGCGCGACCAAAGCCGAGGGATCCGGATATGAGCAAGCTGACCTGCGGGCTGATCCAGATGGGGCTGAAGGCCGACACCTCGATGGCGCCGGATCGGATCCGCGATCTCATGATCGAGGCGCATGTTCCGTACATCGATGAAGCGGGCAAAAAGGGCGTGCAGGTGCTTTGTTTCCAGGAAGTGTTTACCCAGCCGTACTTCTGCCCGGGCCAGGACCGCAAATGGTACGCGGCTGCGGAGCGCATCCCGGACGGCCATACGACGCGGCTGATGCAGGACTATGCGCGCAAGCACAATATGGTGATCGTCGCCTCACTTTACGAGGAGGCGATGGCAGGCGTCTACTACAACACTGCGGCGGTGATCGACGCCGACGGCGGGTATCTCGGCAAGTACCGAAAGACCCACATCCCGCAGGTCGATCCCGGCTTCTACGAAAAATTCTTCTTCAAGCCGGGCGATCTGGGCTATCCCGTATTCGAGACCGCCTACGTCAAGCTCGGCGTCTACATCTGTTACGACCGGCATTTCCCGGAGGGCTGGCGCGCACTCGCCCTGAATGGCGCCGAGTACATCGTCAACCCGTCCGCGACCGTCGCGGGACTCAGCAAGTACCTTTGGGAACTCGAGCAGCCCGCATCGGCGGCGGCGAACGGCGTCTTCATCGGCGCCATCAACCGAATCGGCAAGGAGGAGCCCTGGGCCGCGAAGATGGGTGAGTTCTACGGTTCGAGCTACATCGTGAATCCGCGCGGCAAGATCGAGGCACAGGCGAGTTACGACAAGGACGAGCTTCTCGTCCACACGATCGACCTCGACATGATCCGCGAAGTCAGGAATACGTGGCAGTTCTTCCGCGACCGCCGGCCGGAGACCTACGGGCCGCTGGTCTGATCCGATGCCGGAGCTCACGACCGCGAGCCAGGTACTCAAGGTCGGCAAGCTTTACGAGCTCGACGCCGGGACCGACGTCACCGGCAGCCCGCGCTACAACGCGGACATCGCGCCGACACGAGCGAGCCAGCGCACCTGGAACACCTGGCATGTCGCCGCGCTCTGGGTGGGGATGGCAATCTGCGTGCCGACCTACACGCTGGGCGGAGTCCTGACCGCCTACTTCGGCCTCTCCGTGGTCGAGGCACTCTGGACGATCCTGATCGCGAATGTCGTCATCCTGATCCCGCTGACGCTGAATGCCTTCCCGGGCACGAAATTCGGCATCCCGTTCCCCGTCGTTCTGCGTTCGTCGTTCGGGATCATCGGATCGAATGTGCCGGCCCTGATTCGTGCGCTCGTCGCCTGCGGCTGGTTCGGCATTCAGACGATGTTCGGGGGCATTGCAGTCCACCTGATGCTTTCCGCCATGTCCGAATCGTGGGCGAGCCTCGGGGGCCGTGGCGAGGTCGCCGGGTTCTTCATCTTCTGGATCGCAAATGTGTGGGTCGTCATCCGCGGGCCCGAGTCGATCAAGCGACTCGAGGTCCTGGCGGCACCGATGCTGCTCGCGGTCGGAATCGGCCTGATCATCTGGGCCTGGCCGCAGGCGTCGGTGACCGAGTTGATGGCGCAACCGCCGAGCCGTCCCGAAGGCTCGTCCTTCTACGGCTACTTCTTCGGCGGCTTGACCGCAATGGTCGGTTTCTGGGCGACACTGTCACTCAACATCCCGGATTTCAGCCGGTTCGTGCAATCCCAGAAGAGCCAGATCGTCGGCCAGATCATCAGCCTGCCGCTCACGATGTTCCTGTTCGCAGGCCTCGGCGTGCTGATGACCGCGGCGTCCGCCCAACTCGTTGGCGAGACGGTCTCCGATCCGATCACGCTGATTGGCCACATCGACAGCCCGTTCTGGGTCGTGCTGTCGATGTTCGTCATCATCCTCGCGACGATCTCGACCAACATCGCGGCAAACATCGTGTCGCCGACGAACGATTTCCAGAATGCCGCGCCCCGGCTGATCAACCAGACGAAGGGCGTGCTGCTGACGGGCCTGATCGGCATCTTCCTGATGAGCTGGGAGCTCTTCAAGAAGATGGGATGGCTCGTGTCCGACGTCAGCGTCGAGAGCCTCTACTCGAACTGGCTGATCGGCTATTCGAGCCTGCTCGGCCCGATTGCCGGCATCATGATCGTGGATTACTTCGTCGTGCGGCGTCAGCAGTACGATCTTGCGGGCCTCTACAAGGACGACGGCCCCTATCCGGCCTGGAACCGGCCGGGCTTCGTCGCCTTCCTGGTGCCGGTCAGCCTCACGCTGGTCGCGATTACGACGGGCTGGCTCGGCTGGTTCTACAAATACGGCTGGTTCACGGGCTCCCTGATCGGCGGATTGCTCTATTATCTTCTGAGCAGCAGGAGGTAGGGCTTGGCACTGGTCATTCGGGGCGGTACGGTGGTCACGGCGGACGAGACCGTGCGCGCCGACGTGCTCTGCGATGGCGGACGCATCGCCGGTATCGCGGCGAAGATCGACGCCCCCAAGGGCGCCGAAATCGTCGATGCCGGCTCGCAGTACGTCATGCCGGGCGGCATCGATCCACATACCCACATGCAGCTGCCCTTCATGGGCACGGTCGCGAGCGACGATTTCTACAGCGGCACGGCGGCGGGCCTCGCCGGCGGCACGACGATGATCATCGATTTCGTGATTCCGAATCCGAAGCAGAACGTGATGGAGGCCTATCGCCAGTGGCGCGGCTGGGCCGAAAAAGCCTGCGCGGACTACTCGTTCCATGTCGCGATCACGTGGTGGGACGAGTCGGTCAGCCGCGACATGGAGACGCTCGTGCGCGAGCACGGCGTCAACAGTTTCAAGCATTTCATGGCCTACAAGGGCGCGATCATGGCCGACGACGAGACGCTGGTGAACAGCTTCTCGAAGGCGATCACGCTCGGCGCGATCGTAACCGTGCATGCCGAGAACGGCGAGCTCGTCTACACGCTGCAGGACCGGATATTCCGCCAGGGGATCACCGGGCCCGAGGGCCATCCGCTTTCGCGTCCGCCGGAAGTGGAGGGAGAGGCCGCCAACCGCGCGATCCGCATCGCCGAAGTGCTCCGCGTTCCGCTCTACGTCGTCCACGTGTCCTGCCGGCAGGCGCTCGAAGCGATCACGCGGGCAAGGAACGAAGGACAGCGGGTCTTCGGGGAGGTACTGGCGGGTCATCTGCTGATCGACGACTCGGTGTATCGCGACCCGGACTTCACGCGGGCCGCGGCCCACGTCATGAGCCCGCCGTACCGTCCCGCCGAACACCAGGCCGCGCTCTGGCGCGGCTTGCAGTCAGGCAACCTGCAGACGACCGCGACCGACCACTGCTGCTTCTGTGCTCCGCAGAAGGCGGCGGGCCGCGATGACTTCCGCAAGATCCCGAACGGGACCGCTGGCATCGAGAACCGCATGGAAGTGCTCTGGCACCACGGCGTCGGAACCGGGCGCCTCACGATGAACGAGTTCGTGCGCGTGACGTCCACGAATGCGGCGCAGATATTCAACATCTACCCGCGCAAGGGCAGCATTTCGGTCGGCGCCGATGCGGACCTCGTCGTCTGGGATCCGAAGGCCAGCAAGACGATTTCGGCGAAGTCGCACCGGCAGAACGTCGATTACAACATTTTTGAAGGCATGACCGTGCAAGGCACCGCGTCGCACACGATCAGCGCCGGCAAGCTCGTGTTCGCGAACGGCGACTTGCGCGTCGAGCGCGGGGCCGGCCGCCACGTCGACCGGCCGCCGTATCCATCCTACTACCAGGCCGTCAAGAAACAGGCGGAACTCGCGCGGCCCTCCGCCGTCAAGCGAAATTGAACACCCCCGACATCGCGCCGGGACGACTGAGTGCGGACGAAATCGAGCGCCAATTCGCTGACCTGCACCCACCGCTCTCGAAATCGCAGGCCCTGATCGCCGCCGACCGCTGCTATTTCTGCTTCGCGGCGCCGTGCACCTCCGCCTGTCCGACGGGAATCGACATCCCGCGTTTCATCCAGTCGATCCGGAGCGACGACATCGAGGGTGCCGCCTGGGCAATCCTTTCCGAGAACATCATGGGCGGCATGTGCGCGCGCGTCTGCCCGACGGAAGTGCTTTGCGAACAGGCCTGCGTACGCAACGTCCACGAAGAGAAGCCCGTCGATATCGGGCTGCTGCAGCGCTACGCGACGGACCCGATCCTCGACGCGGGCACGCAGCTATTCCCGCGCGCCGCGCCGACAGGCAAACGCGTCGCCGTCGTCGGCGGCGGGCCGGCGGCGCTCTCCTGCGCGCATCGTCTCAGCTGGTTCGGCCACGAAGTCACTGTTTTCAGCCGCGACGGCAAGCTCGGCGGCCTGAATGAGTATGGCATTGCGGCCTACAAGACCGTGGACGATTTTGCCCAGCGCGAAGTGGCCTACATCCTGGGCATCGGCGGCATCGAAGCGGTGACCGGCGCTGCGCTCGGCCGGGACCTGTCGCTGGCCAAGCTTTGCCGTGAGCACGACGCCGTATTTCTGGCGGTCGGGCTTGCGGGCGTCAATCGGCTCGGCCTCGAATCGGAGGATTTGCCCGGCGTGCTGGACGCCGTGCGTTTCATCGCGGAACTGCGCCAGGCGCGGGACAAGTCGCAGTTGCCGGTCGGCCGGCGCGTCGTCGTCATCGGCGGGGGCATGACGGCGATCGATGTCGCGGTGCAGTGCAAGCGTCTGGGCGCCGAGGACGTGACGATCGTCTATCGCCGCGGCAGGTCGCAGATGGGCGCTAGCCGCTACGAGCAGGAACTCGCCCAGAGCGGCGGCGTGCGCATCAAGGACTGGGCACGGCCGGTGCGGCTGGTTGGAAAAGGCTTTGTGTCGCGGGTCGAATTCGAGGGCACGCGCGAAGGCCCGGACCGGCGACTGGAAGGCACCGGCGAGACCTTCGCCATGAATGCGGATGTCGTATTCAAGGCGATCGGCCAGGAGATCGCGTGGGATGAGCTCGGCGCCGCGAGCACCATTCTCCGCGTCGCGGACGGGCGCATTGCGGTCGATGTGAACCGCAAGACCTCGCTCGACAATGTCTGGGCGGGCGGCGACTGCGCAGCGGGCGGCAAGGACTTGACGGTGACCGCAGTCCAGGACGGGAAAATTGCGGCGCAGGCGATCGATGAGTACCTGAACTCAGGCAGGTGAGCCATGAGCAGACCGGCATTCGGCAATGGCAGCGGCGCGACCGACCTCGCGTCCGAATTCCTCGGCATCCGTTCCCCAAACCCGTTCTGGCTTGCCTCGGCGCCACCGACCGACAAGGCCTACAACGTCAATCGCGCATTCGAGGCCGGCTGGGGCGGTGTCGTCTGGAAGACGCTCGGCGAGGATCCGCCGATCGTCAACGTCAGCGGACCGCGCTACGGCGCCATCCATTCCAATGACCGCCGGGTCATCGGCTTCAACAACGTCGAGTTGATCACCGACCGCCCGCTTCAGACGAATCTCGACGAAATCCGGCAAGTCAAGCGGGACTGGCCGGACCGGGCGCTCGTCGTTTCGGTGATGCTGCCGATGAATCGCCAGGTCTGGGCGAAATATGTGCCGATGATCGAGGACACGGGCGCCGATGCGCTCGAGCTCAATTTCGGCTGCCCACATGGCATGTCGGAACGCGGCATGGGATCGGCGGTCGGACAGGTGCCGGAATACATCCAGCAGGCGACGGAGTGGTGCAAGTCGGTTGCGCGCATTCCGGTCGTGATCAAGCTGACACCGAACGTGACCAACATCCTCGGACCGGCCAAGGCGGCGAAGGAGGGCGGTGCCGACGCGGTGTCACTCATCAATACGCTGAACTCGATCATGCGGGTCGACTACGACACGCTCACGATGTATCCGACGACCGACGGCATGGGCTCCCACGGGGGCTACTGCGGCCCGGCGGTCAAGCCGATTGCGCTGCACATGGTTGCCGAGATCGCGCGCAATCCCGCGACGCGGGGGCTCCCGATTTCCGGCATTGGCGGGGTCACGGACTGGCGCGACGCTGTCGATTTCCTGGCGCTCGGGGCAAGCAATGTGCAGGTCTGCACCGCTGCGATGGTCTACGGCTTCAAGATCATCGACGACCTCACGAGCGGGCTGTCTCATTTCCTGCGAGACAAGGGGATAAGGAGCGTCAGTGAGCTGGTCGGCCGTGCCGTTCCCTCGGTGACGGACTGGCAGTACCTGAACCTGAACTACGTGGTCAAGGCGCGAATCAGCCAGGATCTCTGCATCCAGTGTGGCCGCTGTCACATCGTCTGCGAGGATGCCTCGCACCAGGCCATCACCCACACCGTGAATGGTCAACGGAGATTCGAGGTCATCGACGAAGAATGCGTCGGTTGCAATCTCTGCGTGAGCGTCTGCCCGGTCGCCGACTGCATCACCATGGAGCGGCTGACAACCGGCACCGACCCGCGCACGGGCCGGCCGGTGGACGTCCCCAAGGCGGACTGGACCACGCATCCAAACAACCCCATGCGCCGGCAAGCCGAGTGAACCCGGACTACGACGCGATGCTCGCGGTCGCAATCGAGGAAGCTCGTATCGGCCGGGCGGAGGGCGGTATCCCGATCGGTGCCGCGCTATTCGACTCGGCCGGCCGCATTCTTGGGCGCGGCCGCAACCGGCGGATTCAGGAAGGCGATCCGTCGGCCCACGGGGAAACCGACGCGTTCCGCAAGGCTGGCCGCCAGTTGTCCTACAGGGACAAGGTGATGGTCACGACACTCGCTCCTTGCTGGTATTGCAGCGGCCTCGTGCGTCAGTTCGGTATCGGCACGGTCGTGATCGGGGAATCGGAAAATTTCTCAGGCGGCATCGAATGGCTGCGTGAATGCGGAGTTCAGGTGATCGACTTGCAAGCGGCCGAATGCATCGGCTTGCTGGCCGAGTTCATACGCGAGCAACCTGGTGTCTGGAACGAGGATATCGGCCGGGAATAACCCCGATCCTCGACACGCGTTATGATCACCACCAATTGAAACCGGACAGGGGGAGTTTCGCAGTGCACAAGAAAAACCTGGCCCTCATCGCGAGCGCCATGCCGATCGGAAGCCTGATGGCCGGCCAATCCGCCATCGCGCAGGAAACCGCCTTCGAGCCGGTCATCGTGACGGCCCAGAAGCGCGAACAGAGCATCTACGACGTGCCGGTCGCGATCAGTGCGTTTTCTGCGGATACGATCGAGAGGCAGGGAATTACGGACCTGACGGACATTGGCAAGTTCGTGCCAAACCTGAACGTAACGGGATTTTCGGCCGGCCATACGTCCTCGGCCAATCCCTTCATCCGCGGCATCGGCCTGCAGGATCACCTGATCACGACCGACCCGGGCGTGGGTGTCTATGTCGATGGCATCTACCTGGGCCGCCAGGTCGGCCAGAACTGGAGCCTGGCGAACATCGAGCGCGTCGAGGTGCTGCGCGGACCCCAGGGAACACTTTATGGACGTAATTCGATCGGGGGCGCCATCAACATCATCACGGCCAAGCCGGGTGACGAGGACGGCGGTCGGGTTTCGCTGACGGCCGGATCTCGCGGGCGACTGAACGCGGATTTCTACACGAACATGAGGTTCTCGGACCAGCTCGCAATGTCCGTGACAGGCGCATTCCTGAGCCGGGACGGGCTTGGAAGTTTCACGTTGCTCGAGAATCCGCGCAAGGAGGTCGGCGAGCTGGAGGACGTCTCCGCGCGGATCGCCATGAAGTGGTCGCCAACCGATCGTCTTTCATTCCTGCTGACGGCCGACGGCAATGAGGGCGACAACGGACTTCGCCCCTATGACACGCTGATTGACGAGGTTCCGGATGGCGGCGTATACGCCGCGGGCTACCGCAATTCCGACACGGCCTCGAATCCGTACAACAACAACACCGGCCAGGAGTCGCAGATCGCCGTGACGAACGAGGCGCGGGGCGTCTCGTTGACGGTGGATTACGCTATTTCCGACAGCATGGCGGCCAAGCTGCTGCTCAGCGACCGCAGTTCGGAGTACAAGGCCGGCCTCGACGACGACGGCTTTTTCGACGACTTCCTGAGTTTCCCGGAATTTGGCGAGGCGGACCAGCAATCCGCCGAACTGCAGCTGACGGGCACGTTTGGCGCCTTTGACTACGTTGCCGGACTCTACTGGTTCGAGGAGGAAGGCCAGAACATCCAGGATCCGACGATATTCCTCGGCGGCCCTGGTGACTTCCGGCTGTCGCAGAAAGTCGACAGCCAGGCGATCTACGCGAATGTCGGCTACAACATGACGGACGAGTTCCGGATATCGGGCGGGCTGCGTTACACGCAGGACGACAAGACGGCCGGCACCAACATCAATTCCGGCCTGATCGTGGAATCGAACTCGCGCGACTGGTCCGAAACGAGCTGGGACATTTCGGGGAACTACCAGCTTAACGATCGCCTGAACGTCTACGGCACGATCCAGAGCGGCTACCAGTCAGGACAGTTCCCGCCGCGGCCGTTCTGCCTGTTCGGGTCCCTGGACTTCACGCAGCCGGGCAACGTCAGCAGGCCGAACTGCTTCGTTGCGAACGACAACGTGACGGCGCTGAACTACGAAGCGGGCCTCAAGGGACAGCCGATCGACAACCTGCAGATGAGCCTGGCGGTCTTCTACACCGATTACTCAGACCTGCCGTATCAGGTCAGCACGACCGCGGGCGGCGGCGGATTCAATACGGAAAACATCATCGTCGACCAGACTTCGATGGGGGTTGAGTGGGAGAGCACCTGGTTGATTACGGATGCTTTCCGCCTTTACACGACACTCGGATACATCGATGCCGACGTGAAGGACGAGAACTCGGCCGCCGTCGCGCCGCTGACACCCGAGCTCACTTTTTCGCTGAGCCCGGAATTCAGCTTCCCGCTTGGCGACGGCGACCTTACGCTGCGTGCCGATTACTCGTTCCGCGACGACATGTACGGCGAGCCGAGCTCCGACCCGGGCCGTTTCACGCGCATCGAGAGTCGTGACCTCATCAATTTCGACATCACTTACCGGCCCGCCGATGGCAAATGGTCCGTCTCGGGCTACGGCAAGAATGTCACGGATGAGCGCTACGACAACGCGCGGCTGAACGTCACGGATTATGTGCTGGTCATTCTCAGCAACGACGCGAGCGAGTTCGGGGTTCGCGTCACCCGGGACTTCTGAGCCGGATCGACGGTCGCCATCCCGCCGCTGCACGGACGATGCAGCGGCGGGTCGGCCACCGCGCGCGCGAATCCACATCACGGCCACGGCGCTCCTCGTGGCCCTCGCGGCTCACGGGGCGCCGGCCGCGGCCGCCGACAGCGATTTCCTCGGCCTCCTGCGCGCGCGCGACCTCACGCCGTTCGGCTTCCTCCGGCTCGACATGCGACCCGCGCACGCCGTCGTTTCGCCGAAGGGAACCTGGGCCATCGAGGCGGAACTTGCGCACCAGAACACCTGGGCCCTGAGCAAGGCGGTCGAGCAATACCTCGAATCGCGGCCCGGACGTACCCGCCTGGGGGACGCCGAGCTTGCCGGCATCCGCGCGCTCCCCGGCGAGAACTACCTCGTCGACATGGAGCTTGCCGAGCTCGACGTGACGTTCCACTACAAGTTCAGCAGTCACTGGGGCGGGTATCTCGTCCTGAGCGGCGTCAACTACAGCGGCGGCTTCCTCGACCATTCGATCGAGCAGTTCCACGATTTCTTCGGATTCGACGACAACGGCCGGCCCCAGGCCGAGCGAAACGACGTCAACATCATCGCGGACCTGAAGTCCGTGGACCTCGGCCTGCTCGAATCACCCACCACGGGCGGCATGCTCGATCCGACCATCGGGTTCCGGTATTCGCTCGCCGAACAGGTGAAGGGCTGGAACGTCGTGCTCGAGGCCGCGGCTAAGCTCGCATACCGGGGCAGCGAGGAGTTCATCACGACCGGAAAGACGGATTTCGGGCTGCAGGCGACCTTCCAGCGATTCTCGGAGCACCATGCCTGGTACGTGAGCGCCTCGACCGTGTACTACGACGGCAGCTCGAATGTCATGCCGACGCCGCCGCAATGGGTTCCGACGCTGGTCGTCGGCTATGAGAGGAAGCTCAACCCGCAGACGCACCTGATCCTGCAGGGTTACGTGAGCGACAGCATCTTCACGCGCGATGAAACGGACGTCAGCGACCTGCTCGAAACGAAGTACCAGCTGAGCCTCGGCATCTATCGCCGCGTCGGCCGCGGCGTGATTTCGTTCGCGCTCACCGAAAACCTTGCAGAACATCAACAACACGCCGGACATCGGCATCCAGGTCGGCTGGGCCTACAGCCCGGTACTCGCGCTCGACGACTGACGCCTCGCCGATCAGAACCGCCAGGCCAGCTTGGCGAGGACCTGGTGAGCGTTCGGGTTGTCGATGCTCTCGGTGAGCAGGTCATCCATGGAGGTGTCCTCTTCCAGGAACGCATCTCCGCCGTAGGAATACACGAGGAACAACTCCGACAGCGGCTTGAACTCGTAGCGGAACCGCGCCTGGAGCCCGAGGTCGCTCAGGCTGAAGTCTGGCAACCCGATGGAAGCCGGAACGAGGTCGCCTGCCGGGTCGATGTCCCAGGCGGTGAAGACGCGCGCCTGCGTCGCAAGCTTCGGGACCGCGCGAGTGAGGGGCGAGGTGACGCGGAAATCGTCGATGACCTCCGCGCCGGACCATTCGGGCTCGTCGAGTAGCCCGTCGACGGTGATCGCGGCGTGAATGCCGGGCGCGGCGGCGAGGCCGCCGATCAGGCAGGCGAGCTGGATGCCCGCTTTCAGGCCGGCTGCACGTTCGCGTTCAGGCGGAACAGGTTGATCGGGTCGTACTTCTTCTTGACCTCGCGCATGCGCGCCAGGTTGCCCTGGTAGTTTTCGTCGATCACGCCCTGTGCCTCGTCGGCGGTCTCGTTCGTGTAGTAGCCGTTGGTGAAACGGTCGAGGCCAGCCCAGTAATTCCTGAGGTAGTCCATGTGCGGCTTTGCGTCGTCCGCGAGCTTCCAGGACACGACCGACAGCATGTTGTGGGTCGAGTGGCGGTGCGGGAACGCGGTCGCGTCCTTCGCGACGCGGCCGATGGCGCCGCCGGAGTGCTGGAAGAAGAGCACGGTATTCCGCCCCGGGTCCGCCTTGAAGCCGTCCATGATCGCACCGGGCAGTTCCGCCGGGTAGGCGTCGATGAATCCCGACTTCAGGTAGGTCCCTTCGTTTCGCGGGTCGCTGCGGTCGGTGCTTCGCTGGAGCGCCTCGTAGTCCCAGGCCTTGATGGTGTCGGCGATCGGTGTGCCGAGCTTGCGCAGCGGCGCGAGCACCCGGTCGGCGTCGCCCGCCGGGCCCGACCAGACCGGCGCGATGATGAACATCCCGGGCTTGCCCATCGGGGCCGATATGATCGCGTCGACGTAGAGCTCGTCCGGCGCGCTTGCGGTGTACTCCCCGTAGAAGGCGAGGAGCTCGCGCGCGCGCTCGATCGGGAACACGACGCCGCCCGCGACCACCTGCCGCTGCATCGGGTGCAGCTCGAACTCGAAGGTCGTCACGATGCCGAAATTGCCGCCGCCGCCGCGCACGCCCCAGTAGAGGTCCGGATTTTCCGTCGGGCTCGCGTGGCGGAGGGTGCCGTCCGGCGTGACGATGTCTACCGAACGCACGTTGTCGAGGGCCAGGCCGTAACGGCGCGCGAGGCGGCCGAAGCCGCCGCCCAGCGTGAGCCCGCCGACGCCGGTGTGCGACACGGTGCCCGCGGTGGTGACGAGCCCGTGCGCCATCGCCTCGTGATCCAGGTCGCCGAGCAGGCTGCCGCCATCCACCCAGGCGCGGCGGGCGGCCGGGTCGACGCGCGCGCCGCGGAAGCGCGAGAGGTCGATCTGCATCCCCTTTTCGCAGGTGGACTTGCCGCCGGGGCTGTGTCCGCCGCACTTCACCGCGAGGAGAAGCCCATTCTCGCGCGCGAAATTCACCGCGGCCTGGATGTCCGCGACGCCGGTCGGCTGCACGACGAGGGCGGGGTGCTTGTCGATCGATTCGTTGAGCACGCGCCGGGCCTGGTCATAGCCGGGCTCGCCCGCGAGCAGGAGCGGGCCGCGCAGGCTCGCGCGGAGGTCCTTCAGCGCGGCCTGCTCGATGACCGTGGCCGAGCCGTCGAGCCTGACGGCGGGGATCCCGGCAGCGGCCTGCGATGCCTCCTGGTCGAGCGCGTACAGGCGCGACCAGGGCAGGGCGGACGCAACTGCCGCGGCGACCGTGGACTGGACGAAGTGTCGACGATTCATCATGGCACTGCTCCAACGGGTGCGGGCTGGCCTTTCAATGCCGACCGGATCAGCAGGATCGCGGCATACAGCACGACGACGACGACGCCCCATCGCAGCCAGACCATCGGCATTTCCTTGACGATGAATGCCGCGAGGAGAACCGCCGGGATGCCGCCCAGGGTGATGCCGAGGATTATCTTCAGGTCGATCCGGTCGGTCTTGATGAAGGTGAAGCCGGTCGTCGGCATCAGGAAGGCACAGGCGCCCGACATGATCGGAAACGCGAGCCGCGGGTCGAGGCCGAGCAGACTGAGGAGGATCAGCGACGGGGCATAGAGTCCGATGCCAAACGTCATCAGCGCGCCCAGCAGGAAATGCACGCCAATCGCGATGTACATGTCCGGGGACGGCAGCGATGTCAGAAGCCCCCCCTCGGGCATCAGGTTCAGGTTTCTCATGGCATAGAGCGCGGCCGCGATCAGGAGGGCGACGCCGACGACGCCCTGCACGAGCCGCACGGGCGCCCTGACGACGATCGGCGCCCCGATGAGCGCTCCGGCCACGGCCGCCGCGATGCAGGAGGCGAGCAGCACCGGGTCGACGTGTACGCCGAGCAGGACGAGGAAGATCGCGGACTGGACCACCGTCGGGATCGCATGGCCGACATTCAGCGTCGCCGGTATGAAGCTGTCGGGCACGAGCCTGCGGAACTTCAGCCAGGCGGTCGTCGGCGCGAACGAGCCGATGCCGAGCGTGTCGAAGAAGTTCGTGACGGCGCCGAGCCCGATGGCCTCGGCATTCGGGCGCGTTACGCCGCTCTTCTTCAGCGCGGAGAGAAAAACGGCGGTGAACGCGAGGCCGAGGATGCCAAGCGCGATGAGCAGGATGGCGAGGATCATTGGGGCCCGCGTTTGCGCATCGCGCGTACTCTACCGCAGAATGACGCCACCTGCCCCAAGGGACTCGTCACATGCATGCTGGATTCTCCGGGCGCCGCCTGGGCGCCATTTTATTGTGTCTGTCGATCGCGCTGCCGGCTTGGCCCGCGGAACCTGCCATTCCGCCGGATATTTCCGCGCAGGCCCTCGAACTCCTGAAACGGTCGATCGGGTTCAAGACTGCCGCCGGCGAAGGCCAGGTGCCGGCCTATGCGGAATACCTTGCGGGCGTGCTGAAGGCGGGCGGCTTCGCGACGGAAGACATCACCATTACGCCGATGGGCGAGACCGCGACGCTCGTCGCCCGTTACCGCGGCAAGGACCCGTCCGCGAAGCCGATCGTCGTTGCATCGCACATGGACGTCGTCGCCGCGCGCCGCGAAGACTGGGAACGCGACCCTTATGTCGCCGTGGTCGAGGACGGATTCGTCTTCGGGCGCGGATCCTCTGACAACAAGCTCGGCCTTACCTCGACCGTGGCCGCGCTCCTGTGGCTGAAGCAGGAAGGATTCAAGCCCCGCCGCGACATCCTGCTTGCGCTGACCGGCGACGAGGAAACGGTACAGGACACGACTGCGGCGCTGGCCCAGCAGCTGAAGGACTCGGAGCTCGTGCTGAACAGCGATGCCGGCGGCGCCTATCTCGGCGATGACGGCAAGCCGGTCGTCTATGCCCTGCAGGCCGCGGAAAAGACCTACATGGACTTCGAGGTGACGTTCACCAACCCGGGTGGCCACAGCAGCCGCCCGGGACCCTCGAACGCGATCTACGACCTCGCGCGTGCGATCACGCGCGTCGCGGAATTCCGGTTCCCGGCGCGAAGCAGCGAGCTCACCACCGCGTACTTCAAGGCGGCCGGCGCGACGACGCCCGCACCCTTCGGCCCCGCGATGCTTCGTTACGCGGCGGATCCCGCCGACAAGGAAGCCTACGACCTGCTGTCGTCGAATCCGGATTATATCGGCCAGCTCGGCACGACCTGCATCGCGACGACGGCGAGGGCGGGGCACGCCCCGAATGCGCTGCCGCAGAGCGCGACGGTCAACATCAACTGCCGCGTGTTTCCGGGGGAGTCGGTGGAGAGCGTGCAGTCGACGCTCGTTCGCGTGATCGACAATCCCGCGGCGCAGGTGAAACTGGTCAATACGCCGGTGCCGAGCGATGCCTCGCCGCTCAGGGATGACGTGATGAAGGCGCTGAGGAAGGCCATCGACCTGCGCGCGCCGGGCCTGCCGATCGTGCCGTCGATGTCCGCGGGTGCGACCGACAGCCTCTACTTCCGCAACCTCGGCGTGCCGAGCTACGGCGTGTCCGGCACCTTCATGCACCCGAAGGACAGCTTCTCCCACGGGCTCAACGAGCGCGTGCCGGTCGCGACGATCGACGGCTCGGTGATCCAGTGGCGGAGCCTGATCAAGGACCTCGCGCGCTAGCCGTGCCCGCCGCCGCGATCAGAAACTGACGGACAACCGTCCGTACACGAATCGCCCCGATCGCCCGAACGGGGAGTAGTTCGAGAATGGCGTATTGCCGGTCGTGTTGCGCGCAACCTGGAATGCATCCGGATATTCGTCGCTCAGGTTGTCCGCGCCGATAGCGAGGCGGATGCGATCCGTCAGGTCAAACCGGCCTTCGAGATCGATGAGCGTCGCCTCGCCCTGGCTGAAATCGAGTGCCGCTGTCGTGCCGGGATCGAGTACGTCGCCATAGCGCGACGCGCGGAATGTCGCTCCGAACCGGCCGAGCTGCCAGTCGACCATTGCCGTGTATTTGTCCTTCGGGCTTCCCTGCTCCAGGGTCAGGACATTGATCCGGTCGAACAGCGGCGGCGGCGGGGTGAGTGCAGCAAGCGGGGCCGTCTCCGGCACGCGGGTCACGTCAGTCGAGTTGAAATTCGCGGCCAATGTGAGGTCGAATCTGCCCGTGCCCCCGGTCTCGATGGGCCAGTTGACCACCACATCGACGCCCTCGGTCTCGGTGTCAACGCCATTGATGAAAAACCGCCCGCCGCCGATGCCGACGAAGCCCTGGCTTTCGAGATACGCGCGGACATTTGCCTGGGTCAGATTCTCCGACAGGACGATGCGGTCGTCGATGTCGATCCGGTACGCGTCGACCGTGATCGTCACCTCGCCAAGCCGCAGCACCGCGCCGAGCGAGAAGTTGGTCGATTCCTCGGCATCAAGGGGTTGTGCGCCGAGCGCAACCGCGACCGGGTCGCTGACCGGGAAGGTCGTGATGTCGAATGGCACGCCGTTGATGAAGTTGGTCGATGTCGTCGCGAAGTACTGCTGCGGCAATGAAGGCGCGCGGAAACCGTTCTGCACCGAGCCGCGCAGCGCGAACGCCTCGGTAAAATCGTAACGCATGGCGATCTTGCCGGAGACGTTGCTGCCGAAGTCGGAATAGTCCTCGACACGCAGTGCCACCGAGCCCAGCAGTTTTTCGGTCAGATTGGCCTCCAGGTCGATGTAGGCGCCAAACGCCGTGCGGTCCTCGTCCACTTCGTTGGATGGACGGAAGCCGGGGAAAACCTGCGCGCCCGACGCCGTGGCGCAACCACCGGCCACGATCTGCGCCGGGGTCGGCGTGGTGCAGCCGCTACCGCCGAGCGGCAGCAGCACACCGCCGTTTCTGTGCGAATCCAGCTCGCCGGCCGTGATCGAGTAATTCTCGAGCCTGCCTTCAATGCCTGCCGCGATATTGAGCGGGGAGGCGAGATTGCCGATCGTCACCTCGCGCACGCCGGTGAAATTGAACGTCAACTGGTCGTAATCGAATCCGCCGGAATCGAATACGGTCGGACTCGCGGCGCCGAGAGAGCGATTGAGCGTGTTTTCGATCGTGAATTCCATTTCGCTCTGGCCGTAGACCAGCGAGCTGTCCATGTCCCATTCGCCCCAGGCCCACTCGATTCCTCCGGCCACGCTCAAATCCGTCACGTCGGGCGCGATGATCGGCAGGAAGCCGTCGGGATAGATCTGGATGACGTTGCGGTCATCGAGTGCGCGACGGAAAAAGCCTGCTGAAAGAGCCTCGCGATCCTGGTAACTCGCCCAGCCATAGAGCTTCACGCCACTGCTCAACTCAGTGCCTGCATTCGCAAAAAAGCTGATCTGTTCGAGTTCCGGCTCACCGTACCAGGCATTGAAGCGATCGAAATCGGCTTCACGCGGATCGAATGCGCCAGCGACCAACGGGTATTGTTGACGGAAATCCCAGCCGCCCCGCTCGGTGCGCTCCTGGTCCTTGTATTCCAGCGCAAGCGTCACGAATCCGTCATCGCCGAATGCCAGGCCTTTCCAGGCGGAAATGGTCATCGTGTCGCCATCGGATCCGTCGTTGTTGAGCTGCGGGGGCGCGGACCAGGTGGCGCCTGCGGGTGGTGCGCCGGTCGGCGTCGTGTAATCGGATTCCCTGACGCCGAAAGTTCCGCTCAGGCCGCCGCCGCTGCGATCCTCGCGCAGACGCACATTGATTACACCGGCGATCGCGTCCGACCCATACTGTGCGGATGCCCCGTCGCGCAACACTTCAATAGAGCGGACGATCGCGGTCGGGATGGTATTGAGATCAACCGCCGCCGCGCCGCGGCCGATCGACTGGTTGACGTTGACCAATGCCGAGGCATGCCGGCGCTTGGAATTCAGCAGCACCAGCGTCTGGTCCGGCGCGAGACCGCGCAGCGCCGCCGGGCGGACCGTATCCGTTCCATCCTGGAGGCCCGGTCGCGGAAAGTTGAATGAAGGCAGGGCGATCGCCAGCGCCTGATTCAACTCCGTGATCCCGCCATTCTGCAACGTTTCACCGGAGACGACGTCCACTGGGACCGCCGTCTCGAGTGACGAACGATTCGCGACACGCGTGCCGGTAACCACCACCTCGAGCAACTCCTCCGCTGGTTCCTGTGCGCCAGCCCCGTGCACCGCAAGTACCGATGCGATGCTTCCTGCCAGGAGGCGCGCATTGCGCCGCTCGTTGCTGTTCATGGCCGTTCGTCCTCTCGCCGTGTTGCCGAAAACCTTACCACGTACACTCTTACGACGCTTGGCGAACGCGGAGCAGCAGATACAGGCCGGCAGTGCAGATGATCGCCGAGCCTGCGAGCATGCGCGCGCCCGGCAGCGCCTGCCAGACGACCCAGTCGATGCTGATCGCCCAGAGCAGGGCGGTGTATTCGAATGGCGAGACCAGCGACGCCGGCGCCAGGCGGAATGCCTCGGTGAGCAGGTGCTGCGCGATCCAGCCCGTGAGGCCGATTCCCGCGATCCAGACCCAGTCGCTCACCACGATCGGCACCCAGACCGGTGCAGCCAGGAGTCCTGCCCCGATCGAGAGCATCAGCAGGAACCAGAAAACCATCGAGGCCGTCGTCTCCGTCCGCGACAGCACGCGCACGAGCACGACCACGAATGCGTAGGCGATCGCGGAGAGAAAAGTGGCGAGGCCCGCCAGGCTCGCGATGCCCTCGACGGACGGCTTGAGGATCACGAAGACGCCCGCGAGTCCCGTGATGACGGCGAGCCAGGTGTGGCGGTCCACTTTTTCGCCGAGCAGCAGGGCGGCCACGAGCACCACCAGCAGCGGCGCGCACATGTAGACCGCGTAGGTGTCCGCCATGCTCGCCCGCGCAAGTGCCCAGAGAAAGCCCCAGAGCATGGCGATCGCGAGCACGCCGCGCAGCAGGTGAATGCCGAACCGCACCGGCCGCAACAGCCGGACCTGGCCCGTCAGCGAATACATCAGGACCACGAACGGCAGCGAGCTGAGGCCACGCAGGCACGCGATCTGTATGGCGGGGTACCGGATGGAGATGTGTTTCATGCACGCATCCATCACGGCAAAGACGCCTACGGCCACGAGCATGAGGAGCACGCCGCGCAGCCGGTCGGCGCGCTCAGTCATCGGGCATGGGCAGGCGCTCGACCAGCAGCCTCGAGAAACCGGCGAGTGCCGTCAGGTCCTGCTCGTCAGGACCATCCGGATCGCGGGCGTTCGAAAACGCGGCGACGATGACGCGGCGCCCGTCGGGCAGCTCCGCGTGAACGATCTCGGCGAGCGTGTCATAGGCGTCGCCGATCTTGCTCTCGTATTCCGTGCCCTCCGGAAACCCCCCGCCCATGCTGCTGTTCCGCGACAGCCGCGGGCGCCGGAGCCGCGAGCGGATGTAGTCAGCGGCCGGCGCGCCGAAATGGCCGGTCACGAGCGCGAGCATCAGCGTGGCCGCGCCATCCGCATGCATCGAATTCCGCCCATGGCGCTCTCGCGCGAGCGCCTCGAGGCCGGCGGGCTCCTCGCCGGAATTCGTCGGGTAGGTCTTGTTGATGAACCGCTGGCTGAGCAGCAGGCCGTTCGCGGCCAGGTAGTCCTCGGTAAAGAGCCGCTTTGCAAACCAGGCCTCGTAGTCGGCACCCTCCGCCGGGCCGTTGGGGGCGCCGGTAATGGCGTCGACGACCACCCCGGTCGCGACATTGTCGGAATCGCGGAGCATGGGCAGCACCGGCTCGTCGAGGCAGTCCGGCGCGCGGCCCGCGGCTTCGCACCAGTGAACCGCCGCGACCGCGAAGCCGAGCTTGACGCAGCTCGCCGGGTACCAGGGACGGTCGCCCCCGACGCTGCCGCGAAGCCAGTTGCCCCCCGCCGTGGCGAGGAGCACGGTGACATCGAGGCGGTCGAAGCGCTGGCCGGCGAGAAACCGCGTGCGCGCGTCCTCGAGCGCAGCCTGCACCCGGGCATCGTCGCGAACGGGAGGAAGGAAGGCGTCCGCGCGGGCGGGCAGGGCGGCGAGCAGGAGCGCGAGTCCACAGGCGGACCGCAAGGCGGCCGCGATCATTCGCCAATGCACCGAGCGTCTCCCGCTACAATTCCGTCACAGTAGCGTCCCGCGGGCGGAGCGACAACCATGCAGGTCTACGGCAACGTGCTCGACATGATCGGCAGGACGCCGATGCTCGAATTGCGCAAGTTCGACGCGGGAAACTGCCGGCTGTTCCTGAAGCTCGAGTTGCAGAACCCCGCCGGCTCGATCAAGGACCGCATCGGCCTCTCGATGATCGAGGAAGCGGAACGCCGCGGCGACCTGAAGCCGGGCGGGACGATCATCGAGGCGACGGCCGGCAACACGGGCCTGGGGCTCGCGCTCGTCGCCGCGCAGAAGGGCTACCGGGTCGTGCTCGTGCTGCCGGACAAGATGAGCCAGGAGAAAATCTTCAACCTGCGGGCCATGGGCGCGGAGGTCGTGCTCACGCGCTCCGACGTCGAGAAAGGCCATCCGGAGTACTACCAGGACCTCGGCGCGCGCCTAGCGCGCGAGCACGGCTACTTCCACATCAACCAGTTCGGCAATCCGGACAATCCGAAGGCGCACGCGACGACGACGGGTCCCGAGATCCTCGAGCAGATGGAAGGCAATCTCGACGCGGTCGTCGTGGGGATCGGCTCGAGCGGGACGATCGCGGGCCTGACGCAGTTCTTCCGCGAGCGCCTACCCACGCTCGAGATCGTGCTCGCCGATCCGGAGGGATCGGTGCTCGCCGACCAGGTCAACGAGGGCAGCTACGGCAAGGCCGGCTCCTGGCTCGTCGAGGGGATCGGCGAGGATTTCATCCCGGAGATCTGCGACTTTTCGATGTGCCGCAGGGCCTACAGCATTCCCGACGGCGAATCCTTCGCGGTCGCGAGGTCGATCCTGCTGAAGGAAGGGCTTCTGGTCGGATCGTCGACGGGCACGCTGGTCGCGGGCGCGCTCCGGTATTGCCGCGAGCAGAAGAAGGCGAAGCGCGTCGTGACCTTCGCCTGCGACACGGGAAACAAGTACCTGTCGAAGCTCTTCAACGACTTCTGGATGGAGGACCAGGGTTTCATCCAGCGGCCGCAGCACGGGAACCTGCGCGACCTCATCGGCCGGCCGCATGGCGAGCGCGCGACGATCACGGTGGGCCCCGAGGACGTGCTGGCGACCGCGCACAACCGGTTGCGGAATGCAGGCTTCAGCCAGCTTCCGGTGATGGAAGCCGAGCACCTCGTCGGGTTCATCGACGAGGACGACATCCTGAGGCACGCCTTCGGCAAGCCCGAGCGGTTCAACGACCCGGTGCGTAGCGCCATGCACACGAATTTCCTCGTGGTCGAGCCGACGCTGGCGCTTCGAAACCTCGTCGCAATGCTGGACGTCCAGCCCTACGCCGCGGTCATGGACGAGGACGGCTTCCACGGGCTCATCACGCGCGCCGACGTGCTCAACTACCTGCGCCGCCAGATGACTCCGGCGCCGTCGCAAGGGGCAAACTGATGAAGAAAGACGCCGGGAAGGGCCTCGGGTTCTCGACCCGCGCCATCCATGCCGGGCAGTCGCCGGACCCATCGACCGGCGCCGTGATGCCGCCGATCTACGCGACGTCGACCTACGCCCAGGAAAGCCCCGGCGTGCACAAGGGCTATGAGTATTCGCGCACGCAGAACCCGACGCGCATGGCCTTCGAGCGCTGCATCGCGGACCTCGAGGGCGGCAGCCGCGGGTTTGCCTTTGCCTCCGGCATGGCGACGACGGCGACGCTGCTCGAGCTGCTCGACAGCGGCGACCACGTGGTCGCGATGGATGACCTGTATGGCGGCAGCTTTCGCCTGTTCGAGCGGGTTCGGCGCCGTTCGGCGGCACTCGACTTCAGCTTCGTGGACCTGTCGGACCCCAAGGCGGCGCTTGCGGCGATCCGCCCGAAGACACGCATGATCTGGATCGAATCCCCGTCCAACCCGCTGCTGCGGCTCGTCGACATCTCGGCCATCGCCGCGGCCACACGGGAGCGCCGCATCCTGACGGTCGTCGACAATACCTTTGCGACGCCGTGGATCCAGCGGCCGCTCGAGCTCGGGGCCGATATCGTCATGCATTCCGCGACCAAGTTCCTGAACGGCCACTCGGACATGGTCGGCGGCGTCGCGGTGGTCGGGGATGCGGAGCTGGGCGAGAGGATCGGGTTCCTGCAGAACGCGATCGGGGCGGTCGGCGGTCCCTTCGACAGCTTCCTGGCGCTGCGGGGCCTCAAGACGCTGCCGCTCCGCATGCGGCAGTCGAGCGAAAGCGCACTCGAGATCGCGACGCGCCTCGAACGCCATCCGCGCGTCGAGCGCGTGATCTACCCAGGGCTGGCTTCGCATCCGCAGCACGCGCTCGCCGCCCGCCAGATGGCGAAGGGCGGCAGCGGAATCGTGACGTTTTTCCTGAAAGGCGGGCTCGCCGAGGCGCGGGACTTCCTGGAGCGCCTCGAGGTGTTTACGCTCGCCGAGAGCCTGGGCGGCGTCGAGAGCCTCGTGGACCATCCGGCCATCATGACCCATGCCTCCGTGCCGCCGGAGGCGCGCGCGAAGCTCGGGATCAGCGATTCCCTGGTGCGGCTATCGATCGGCATCGAGGATGCCGAGGACCTTGTCGCGGACCTGGAGGCGGCGCTCGCCTGAAAGCCCGTTACGGGTCGAGATCCTCAACGGTTCCGTCGGCGTGGATTGCGAGCTGGTCGCCGGATTCCACAGTCGTCGTGACGTCGCCACCGGCGAATCGCACGGTGACGTCGTATTCGCCGGACCAGGGCGCCGCGAATACCAGGTCGTACATGCTCTGGGATTGCAGTCCCGAGCCGGACTCGACCACCCGGGTCATGATGCGGGCCGGCGCTTCCTTCGGCACGACGCGCACGATGCGACCCTGCTGATTGCGCTCGCCGTCGTCACCGAGGATCCGCAGTCGTATCCTGCGTGTCAGCGAATTGGCGCCGCGCAACAGCCTGTAACTGGCCCCCCAGCGCGCCAGGATGTCGCCATTGCCGTCGGCATCGGTGTCACCGCAGGCGAGCTGGTCATTGCGATTGACCAGGAGATCCGGTTCCGCAGCGGTTCCGCGCTGCAGTTCCGATCGCATCAGCGTGCCGCCTACATTGACGAGGAGCCTTGGCACGCCAAAACCGGTGGCCGTCAGGTTGTTGGCGATGACCACGTCCTCGAAGCCGTCGACGTTGATGTCGCAGACGGTAAGCCCGAAGCCGAAATGCGGGAGCAGTTCCGGATCCAGGACCTCGCCGGCGTCGAAGACACCCCCCGTATTCCGGTGCAGCCGCGTGACGATGCCCGTGTGGTGGAGGAGGTCAAGATCGCCGTCGAGGTCGACATCGAGAACTTTCAGCCCGTTGTCCTCGCGGACGGGAATTCCCGCCGCCGCGCTGCCGTTGCTGAAGGTCCCGTTGCCGTTGTTCAGAAGCAGCCGCGAACCGAACAGCAGGTCAACGAATCCGTCCTCGTTGAAATCGACAGCCTGGCCGCCGCGCGGGACGTAGGGCGCGCCCGCCGGGTTGGTGGCGACGCCGGCAGCCACCGACACGTCCGTGAATGCGCCGCTGCCGTCGTTCACCAGCAACCAGTTGTGCGCGCCGTCGAGCATGGTGTGATCGTTGGGCGCGAAGAGATCGACGTCGCCATCATTGTCGAAATCGGCTGCGAGCAGCGTCCCGCCGTAGCCCCCGATCGCGAGGGCGGAGACGCCGGCGGAGGTCTGGTAGTTGCCATTGCCCTGGTTCACGTGCATGAGGGCGACCGAGGCCGGGGTGCCGTTCGCCGACTGCGTGTTGCTGAAGATGTCGTCGAAGCCGTCACCCGTGAAATCGGCGAATCGCGAATCACCGGTCGTCCGCCCCTCCGCCAGCAGGTCCGACAGCCCGGCTTCGGGCAGCACGCGGGCCACGAAACTACCTGTGCAGTTCCCCGTCTGGACTGTCCCACCCGCGGTCGGAAGGTCGAGGCATCCATCGTCGTTCGGGTCGCCGAAGGCGGCTCCCGCCACGGGCAGGTCGTGCTCCGAGACGATCTGGGTCGGAGACAGCGCGATCGGCCCGCCGGAACCCAGGCGCGTGTCGTTCATAGCGATGACACGATAAAAAACCGGCGTCGTCACGGTCACATCAGGACGCACCAAAGGCGAGGCGTCGGTTTCCTCGAAGGCCGCAAACGGCCGCCTGCCGACCAGCTGCGATTCGACGGCGCCGAAGTAGACGCGATAGTGGGTCGCACCCGCCGCCGTCGCAAAATGGATGGTGTGGCCCGGGTCTTCGCTCGTCACCGCGACCCATTCCACGGGTTCCGCTACGGGACCTGGCGTCGCAAAGACCGGGCTGCTGGCAGGCCCGCGCCCGCCACTCGTCTCGGCGACGATCTTGTAGTGATAGCGGCTGAAGTTGTTGAGGCCGGTATGGGTGTAACTGGTCCCCTCTACCCCTGTGATTTGATTGCTAAAAGTTGAAGTGCTGACGCCTTCTTCCCACAGGACCACGTATCGGGTGGCGTCCGTGACGGCCCCCCAGGTGAGCTCGACCTGTCCATCCGCGCCTTCCGCAACCGGATCTGAAGGAGCCGCATGCGGCGGGCTGGTCCCGAGCGTTCCCTCGCAGCTGGCAAGCAAGATGAGCCCAAACAGGGCGCACATTCCGGTGACCGCCCGTGGGGCGGATGAGGTTGCCAATGCCATTGGATCGGGGTCCCGTCTCAGTTGATATTCCGCGACCGATAGACGGTCACGATGCGCGACAGTTCCGCCGCTAACCGGCGGCGTCGCCATTATAACCCCGTGAACCCGGGAATCTCCGGCTCAGGCCGCTACCGGACGCAGGTCAATTCGTTCCGACGACGCCATGCAGTAGATCTCGACGGGCCGCGAGCGGCCCCGCAGCACGAGCGGCGGCAATTCCACGATTCCGCCGGGCACCGGGTCGAGGGCCTGCTTGACCGAGAGCGAAAACAGGGCCTCGCCGGCACGCGCGCGCTGGACCAGCCGGGCTGCGACGTTGACGGTATCGCCGATCAGGGTATAGCTCGGCCGTTCAGGCGCACCCACGTCGCCGACGATCACGTCGCCGGCATTGATCCCGATGCCGATGCCGGTGTCGATGCCGAGCTTTGCCTTCCATTCGGCGGCCAGCTGGCCGAATCCGGTAATCATCCCCCGCGCCGCCGAGATCGCCCGTCCGCTGGCGTCGTCCGAAGGCAGCGGCAGGCCGAAGCCGGCCATCAGGCCGTCGCCGGCCATGTGGAATACCGTCCCGCCGTGCTCGCGCGTCACGGCCGACAGCATCGAGAAATACTCGTTCAGCAGCGGCACGACGTCGGAGGGCGAGAGCCGCTCGGCCACGGCCGTGAAGCCCCGCATGTCGGCGAACAATACCGTGCCCGAGACGCGTGCCTGGCCGACGCCGTCACGGGCCCGGGCGGTGCAGCGGCAGGTCCCGAGCTGGTGCAGCTCAATGAGGTTGCCACCCGGGTCCGACATGAAAAGCCGGCGCGAATCGGGGCCCAGTCGCCCGTGGACGACCCGGTAACGGACCGCGAGGCGGTCGAGCTCCGCCTGCGCCTCGTCGATTGAGGTCACGGCCAGGGCCATGTGGGGCGCCGACAGGTCGAGTTCGCCGCTCGCCAGGGACGGCTTCGTGCTCCCGCCTATCAGGTGGATTTGCGCGAATTCACCGGCATTGATGCGGTGATCCTCGCCCGTACGGTCCCAGGGAACGTGGTCGGACTCGAGGCCGAGGACGTCGCCATAGAAGCGCAGCGACGCGCCGGCGGCATCGGGACCCGGCGCGATGCGTATTGCGAGGTGATGCAGTTCCGCGATTTTGAGCGTCATGATCCCGCTGGTGGATCGAAGATCTCGACGCTCAGGTCGACGCGGCGCTCTTCGCCCGGCGCCAGGCCGCCGACACCGATCACCTTTCGCGCGAGTTCCGCCCCGGCCGCATCGCGGATCACGACGACGACGTGGTATTCCCCCGGCCCATCCGCCGCCGCCCGCGCGAACTGACCCGAAATCTTGAGCGCGACCTGGCTCGCCTGTTCTGGCTGCTCTCCGCGACGTGACTCAAACCGAAGGTGATGCCGGCAGGCAGGGCAGACGGCGGCGCTTTCCAGGATCGTCGCCCGGCAATGCGGGCAGGATCGGGTCTTGCCGACCGTCGCGCGCCGTTCTACCACCCGTGCCATGGATCAGCCGCGACCGCTGCCCTTGCCGGATTCGCTCCAGCCAAATTCCGCGCGGCCACGCATGCGCGCGCCGTCCGCGACGGTCAGTGAGCCCGCGCTGACATCGCCGTTGACGATTCCGCTCTGGTGCAGCTCGACCCGTTGCGCGCCTTCGATGTTGCCCTCGATTTCCCCGGCGACGACCACCGAAGCCGCGCGCACGGCGCCGGCGAGATGGGCGCCGGCCTCGACCGTCAGCTGGCCATCGACGTGCACGTCACCCTTGAATTTCCCGGAGATGCGGACATGGCCCGAGCCCTCGATCTTTCCCTCGAAAGTGAGCCCGGTTGCAATGACCGATTCTTTCAATTCCTTGCGGCTCGTCGAGCCGACCTGGGGCGACGGGGCAGGCGGGACGACCTCCGGCCTCGGGCGATTCAAGGGCGGTGCGCTTGGCGCGAGCGTGTCGGGCTGGGTCGAATCCTTCGCAACGATGTCCTTCCAAATGGCCATGGGGATCCTCCGGTGGGGGACGGTTAGAGTAGCCAGTTGGAAGGCCGCGGGCGAGCACGGAGTACCGTTTCGAGGCGCGGAATTCGCTGTCGCCGTTTTGCGACACTCGGCCCGGCGGCAGGCTCGCTAGAAGAGGCCAGGGAGCCAGGCCTGCGCGGGGCTCGGCCGTCTCGATCGCGGTATTCGAACGGCGCCTGGGCCCTTCTGCAGGCCTGTAGCGGCGGGTATGACCGCGCCACAGGCGCCGGTTTCGAGCCACGTGAGCGCCGCGGCGGTCGAATCCTCGGCGGCGTTGCCGGGGGCGAGCGTCAGGTCGTCGCTGGCCGCACAGGCAAACGGCAAGGTTTCCGCCAGGCCTGAATAATATTCGCCCTCGTCATCGACATTCCGGGTCTCGAAGCTGACGAGTCGCAGCCGGAGGTCGCAGCGTCCCAGGTCGAACGCCGACTGGCCAACGGGCTTCCCGTAGGTGTCGGAACCCACGATTGCGACTTCCACCCAGGGGGCGAGGGTGTTGATGACGATTTCGCTGGCGGAAGCCGTGAGGCCGGTCGTGATGAACGCGATGCGCACCGGAGCGACGGACTGGGTCCGCGGGACGAACCTTCGCACGGAATCGTTCGACGCCTTGCGGGCATTGAAGTGCGTCCGCGACAGGACGTCGGAGGCACTGCGAGCCTGCGCGTTCAGGTCGCCGAGTATCTCCGCGATGCTGACCAGGCCGCCGCCGTTGTACCGGAAGTCGACGATGAAGTACTGGATACCCTGGGCGCGGAATTCGGCATAGGCATCGCGCAGTGGCGTCTCCGCCGTGGAGATGAAGGTGCGCAGGTTGACGTAGCCGACGGGTATCGAGGTGTTGGAGGGCAGGGTGAGCACCGCCGCGCCTCCCGCGGGAATAGGCGGAATCCGGACGACCCGCTTCGTGAAAACCGACTCGCCCTGCTGGCCACCCGGCAGGACGTAACGCAGGCCGCGCTCGACGCCCTCGGCCGCCTCCCCGAATGCCAGTTCCAGGTCCGGGTCCGCCGCGAGAATGGTTGCGATGGAGACGAAACCGCTGCCGGAATCCACGTGCGTGATTTCCGTGCCCCGCGCGAGGCCGCCCTCGGCAGCAGGGCTCTCCTCGTAGACGTCCGGGAGGAAGAGGCGGTCCTGCTGGATGCTAGAGCGGAATCCAAAGCCGATGTATTCGCCTTCCTGCAGGAAGGAGCTGTCCGCCTGGGGAGTCGTCAGGTAGCTGAAGAAGCGGTCCTTGCCCTCTGCGCGGGAGGCCGCAGTCAGCCCATCCAGCAACAGGGCCGGGGTCGCGAAGTCGGCAATGTCGACATTCGCGGGCAGCTGGTCCTGGAACAGGTACCACTCGCGGGTCGCATCCAGCACGAAGTTCTTCTGGTTGGCATCGGAACAGGCATCCCCGGACGCCGCGGAACCGCCGTTTCCCCCGCCGCCACAGGCTGCAATCAACGTGGCGAAGCCGGCCGCCAGGCCCGTCGTCCACGCTGCGTGGAATCTGCCGTTCACGGGGTGCCAGGCGCCCTCGCCTGCGCGGCGCGTCAGGCGAGCTGGGCGCCCAGGACCTTGAGCCGGCGGTGCTGCATGCGCAGTTCCGCCAGCAGGGCGCGGGTTTCGGAGCGGAACCGGGCCTCTTCCCAGCGCTGCGCGAGATTCTCGCGCGTCTTCTGGTACCAGGCGTCCGTGAGCTTCGACCAGTCCGCGATCGTCGCGACGAACTGCTCGTATTCCCGGGCGATCGAGGCGCGCAGGCGCTCGAGGTCGACGTGGGGGATCGTCGCCCCCTTGTCATTCAGGCTGGCCTCGACCCGGCGGAACTGCATCGCGAGCCGCGTGCGCTGGATCACGACCGCCGGAGTACGACGAAGCCGCTTCGTCACGCCGACCCATGACAGCGAGCAGATGATCCACTTGCTCGGGTCCCAGTGCCACCAGCGGATGCCGTTGCGGTAGTCGTGGGCGAACTGGTGATGGAAGTTGTGGTAGCCCTCGCCATACGTCAGGACGGCGAGCCAGCCATTGTCACGCGCACTGTGCTCGTCGCTGTAGGGCTGCCGGCCGAAGGCGTGGGCGAACGAATTGATCAGGAACGTGAAGTGATGGCTGACGACCAGGCGCAGGACGCCGGCGAGCAGGAACACGCCCCAGAGGTCGCCGTGCAGCCAGCCGAGAGCAAGCGGCACGAGCACGTTGAGCCCGATCGCGAGGACGTAATAGTACTTGTGCTGGAACGCGACGATGGGATCGCGCTGCAGGTCGCGGACATTGCTGAAGTCCGCCTCGCCGCTCGGATAGCGCCTCAGCATCCAGCCGATGTGGGAGAACCAGAGCCCGCGGCCGGCGGAGTAAGGATCCTTGTCGTTGTCGTCGACGTGCTGGTGATGCATCCGGTGGCCGGAGGCCCAGACGAGGATGCTGTTCTGGAGCGCCATCGCGCCCACCAGCATCATGACGAGCCGCAGCGACCAGTGGGCATCGTAAGTCTTGTGGGACCAGAGGCGGTGATAGCCCGTAGTGATTGCAAGGCCGTTGCCGTACAGGAGCACCGCGAACCAGACCCAGGCCGCAACGCTGTAGCCCTGGGTGAAGCCGTACCAGGGCACGACGATGACGGCGACCGCGAGCGTCAGCACGAACATCAACACATTGGCCCACAGTATGGGCGCGCGTTCCTGGGCGGCGATCGTATTCATCCTGGATTTTCCGGCAGGGAAAGGACGGGGCATTGTGGACGAAGCGGCCGGGCGTGAATACCCCGAATCCGGAGCAAGTTCACTTTTTTGCGCCAAATAGGGCGTTGAGTGCATCCAGGGCCTGGTTGGCGACGGGACCACCGGAGTGATACCGGCCCGCAACGGGCTCGTAGTATCCGCAGAAGTTGGCCCGTTCCTTGTCGCTCACCGGTTCCGCGACGGGTTCCGAACAATGCTTCGCCTTGCTCGTGTCGTAAAAGCGGCACATCCGGCATACGTGAACCTCGGCGCGGCAGGCGCGGCAGTATTCCGCGCGCCCCACGGGGAGCAGGAGTTCCGCGAGCGGCGCGCCGCATTTCCAGCAGTCGAGTGGCGGGGCGGCCACTCATTTCACCCGCGTCACCCGCGTCGAGCGCTTGGAGGGGCTCGACATCAGGAAGGAGCCGAGCGCGGCGGGCTGGATCTTCACCGTGTCCCCGGTCTTGAGCCTGAAAAAGCCGTCCGGGCGGTTCTGCTTCCATTCCTGGCCGTTGTCGAGCGTGACGACCATGAGGCCGTCGCTGCGCGTCCAGATCTCGGTGACCTTCGCCTGCAGTTCGTCGAGCAGGCGCGATTCCATTTCCTTCCTGTCGGATTCCTCGCGCGCCATCGCGCCTTGGCGGCCGAAATTCTCTTCCGCCGTCTGCACGGCCGGCGGGGCGGCGGCTGGTGCCGCCGCAGCTGGCGCGGCAGCGGCTGGCGCCGCGACGATTGGCGCCGCGGCGGCTGGCGCAGGATCGGATCGCGCCACGACGGCCTGCACGCGATCGAGTTCCCGGTCGTAGCAGGCGAGTCGACGGGTAGCGTCAGGCTCGGCGCGGCAGGCTTTCAATGCGACGTCCGACAGTTCGGCGGCGCGCGCCGTTCCGAGTGCGAACAGAAGCGCGAGCGAAGCAGAAAACAGTGGCAACCAGCCCATCTCAGATCTCCCAGTCCGGTTTCTTCCCGCTGTGCGCGTCGATCGCCTTGAACAGGGCGACGACGAGGGAGCGTTCCTCGATAGTGAGCTCCGGGCGCCAGACGTCGAACAACAATATGACCCGCGTCTGGTCGCTTCCGTTCCAGGCCTCGTGCTCGATCGAGTCGTCGAATGCCCAGCCCTTGCCCTCGACCCAGTCGCGCGTTTCGTTGCCGACCCGGAAGCGGCATTTCCCCGGCACGATCACGGGCAGGTGGCAGATGAGACGCGTGTTGACGAGGCCGTTGTGCGGCGGTATGTGCGCGCCGGGCCGCAGCAGCGAAAACAGGATCGACGGCGATCGATTGGGCACGTGCGCGAGCGGAGCGTTCCTGAGCGCATGCGTCGTCTTCGGAAAACGCGCCTCATTCCCGGCGACCGGTTCCCCGTTCTTCCAGAGGTAGTACGCGCTCCAGGCCGGATTGTCGAGCATCCCCATCTGGTCCTTGCGCGGGCGGTTGGCGTGGCCCTGCACGTAGGGCGCAAAGGCGTCGGGCTCTTGCAGGATCGCCTCGAGCTCGTCCCGGATATCCGCGGTCGCGGCCTCGACGTCATCGAACCAGGGGAACGCGCTTCGCTCGTAAAACTGGGTCTGCGGCAGTCCCGGAAAGTAGTAGTACTTCGGTTGCTGGAGAAAGATCTGCCGGGCCCCGAGCGCGATATCCACCGACTGCGCAAAGCGCGAGCTCGATGTTTCCGCGTCGAAGCCCTCCGCGGCCAGGCTGTCGAGCAGGTAGCTGCGGTACTCGGCGGCATAGCGATCGCAGGCCTGACGTGCGCGGGCGAGTTCCCGCGCCATTTCCTGGGGCAGCGCGCCTTGCGGCGCGCTTCGAATTGCCATCAGGTAAAACGAGGACGCGGAGCGCGCGTCACCGGCGGCCGCGTAGCAGTCGGCGCGCTGGATCAGGGCCGCGAGATTCCTCGGATCCGCCGCGAGCAGCCGGTCGAGTGCCGCGGCCTGGCTCGCCAAATCGCCCTTCATGAGGCTTGATTTCCCATGTTCCGGTCGGGCCGCATTATGCCTTAGGCTAGCGCCCGCATGACCGAGGACGCCACACGCCTCAACAAGACCGCGGTACAGGCAATGGCCGCGGGCGACATGCGCGGGGCGCAAGCGGTCCTCGTCGAAGCGCTCGCGCTCGACCGCGCGAACATCAGGCTGTGGCTCAACCTGGCGGTCGTCAGGCGCCAGTTGCAGGACTTCGGGGGAGTATTCGAAGCCCTGCGCGAGGCGCTCCTGCTCGACAACCGGAATTTTCCCGCGCTGCTGATGCAGGCGGCACTGCTCGACCGCCAGGGGAAGGCGAAGGAGGCGGCCATCGCATATGGCATCGCGCTCGTGCAGGCGCCGCCGGATTCCGAGCTCGACGCCCCGACCCGGCAGGCCGTCCAGCGCGCGCGCGAAGTGCACGACAGCCACGTTGCCGAGCTCGGCCGCCACGTGCGCGAGCAGGCCGCCGCCGCGCGCGAGCAATGCACCGTGGTCGAGCGCCGCCGCATCGAGTCCTTCATCGACACGACGCTGCGCACGCGCAGGCGCTTCCAGCAGGAGCCGATGGAGTACTACTACCCGGGGCTTCCCGCGATCGAGTTCTACGAGCGGGAGGAATTTCCCTGGCTGCCGGGCTTCGAGTCCGCGACCGGGGCGATCTGCGGAGAGCTCGGCCGGATTCTCGTCGAGGACGAAGCGGGATTCAGCCCCTACATCCATTACGACGACCACCTGCCCCTCGACCAGTGGCGCGAGCTCAACAAGTCGCCGCGGTGGAGCGCGTTCCATTTCTATGACAAGGGCCGGCCGATCGCGGATCGCTGCGCGAGGGCGCCCGCGACGATTGAAGCTGTCCGGAAACTGCCGCAGGCGGAAGTGGACCTGCGCTCGCCGACGGCCATGTTCTCGGTGCTGAAGCCGAAGACCCGGATACCGCCGCACACGGGGGTCGCGAATTTCCGCCTCGTCGTCCACCTGCCGCTCGTGCTGCCGCCCGGTTGCGGATTCCGCGTCGGGGGCGAAACGCGCGAATGGAGGATGGGAGAAGCCTGGGTATTCGACGACACGATCGAGCACGAGGCATGGAACGACAGCGACGTGACGCGGATTATCCTCATCTGCGACGTCTGGAGTCCGCGGCTCTCGCCCGAGGAACGCGCTGCCATCCGCTCGGTCATCGCCGCGGCGGATGCCTTCAAGGGCACGGTGCCGGCCGCTCATATATAGTGCGCGTCGAAAATGCTGCTCAAGATCAAGAACCTGCTGAGCGAGGAGGAATGCGGTCGGCTCGTGGCCCTCGCAAAGGACCTCAATTTCGTCGACGGACGCGTTTCCAATCCCGCCAATACCAGCAAGCAGAATCTCCAGGCGGACCCCGCCGACCCGGGCTATGCCGAGACTGTCAAGATCGTCGGCGGCGCGCTGTCACGCTCGCGCGAGTTCGGAAGCTTTGCGCTGCCGAAACGGATCGCGCCGCCGCTCCTGTGCCGCTATGAGCCCGGCATGAAGTACGGCCAGCACGCGGATGCCGGGATCATCCAGCTTTCCAACGCGAAATTGCGCTCCGACCTCTCGTGCACCGTCTTTGTCGGCGACCCCGCGAGCTATGAGGGCGGCGAGCTCGCCATGGTCGTCGGCAACCAGACGCTCGCGTTCAAGGGCGCGCCGGGCGAAGCGATCGTCTACCCGTCGACGCTCCTGCACGAGGTCGTGCCCGTCCGCTCGGGCCAGCGCCTCGTGTCGATCACGTTCATCGAGAGCCTGATCGCCGACCAGCACGAGCGCATGCAGGTCTACGAGCTGAACGAGATCGCGGCGCTCGAAGGCAACCGCATGAACCCGGAGAACCGCGTCCGGCTCGACGTCGTGCGCCAGAACCTGCTCAGGATGTGGTCGTCAACCTAGCCGGCGCCGAGCTGCCGCAACAAGCCCCCGAGCTGTCGCTCGTAGTTTCGCCACCGGCCGGATGATTTCCGGTACAGGGGTTCGCGAACCTGCGTGACGCTCGCGGTCCTGACGCGCGTGCGGCTCTCCTGGAAATTCAGGCATCCCTCATGCCATGGCAGGCCGAGGAAGGCGAGCAGTTCCGCGGTCGCGCCCCGCGGATCTGCGACGTACCGGTCGTAGTCCGCGTCGAAGATGCTTTCGCTGAATAGCGTCCGCCAGTGCAGCATCAGCCGCTGGTACTGGCCGAAGTGGTGCGCGATGTTTGCGAAGTCGTTCGCATAGCCGAGTCCGCCGTCGAACTGCTGGAACCAGATCGACAGGCAGGTATCGCGCGGGTCGCGGACCGTATTGATGAAACGCGCGTTCGGGAACATCGCCTTCAGCATGCCGAGCAACGCAAAGGCGTCCGGCCGCTTGTTGGTGACGATCCCGGCGCCGGGAAAGGTCCGGTCCAGGTACTCGAGATAACCGCCCGCGATGTCCGGCCACTGGGCCGGCTCCAGCGGCAACGGCCGGTTCATCAGGTAGTTGATCTCGCCGCCGGCCGTCACTTCGGGATGCGCCGCGAGGACCTGCTCGAAGAGGGTCGAGCCCGATCGGAACATTCCCGTGACGAAGACGAGGGGCCGTTCCGAGACGGGCTGTGCCGCCGCCATGAGTTCCGCAGTGAAGGTTTCGACGATCCGTGAAGCGCCGCGTTCCTCGGCCGCGCGGTCGTAGCGCACGAGTCGTGAAGCGCTGCTGCGGTTTCCGAGCTCGTATTGTGCAAATGCCTCGTCGTAGCGACCGCAGTCATCGAGCGCCTTGCCGAGCGCGAAATGCAGGCTCTCGCGAGTCAGGATGTTGATGTTGGAGCGGCGGAGCGCGCGGCGAAGCCGGCGCACCACCGGACCGTCCGCATCACGCACGGTTTCGGCATGCGTGATGCGGATCAACGCGTCATGCCAGCCCGGATTCAGGTCGAGGATCCGGTTGAAGAGCACGAGCGCGGCCTCGCGGTCACCGAGTTCCTCGTGTTGCAGGGCGAGGTTGAACATCGCCGGGATGTAGTCCGGATTGGCCGCCAGCGCCCGCTCGAGCAGCAATTTTGCAACCGCATCCCGGTGGAGCTCCGCGTGGATGACCGCCATGTTCGAGAAAACCTCCTCGGGATGGTCGATCCGGAGATCGAGCGCCGCCTGGTGTTCGTCCAGCGCCTCGTCGTTCCGTCCGCGGCGCCGCAGGAAGCAGGCAAAGTTGAATCGCGCGACCGCGTGGCCGGGCAGCTCGTCGATGAACCGGCGATAAGTGTCTTCGGCGTCCGCCAGGCTGCCGGCCTGTTCGAGTTTCGCCGCGAGCTCCAGCGCGACGTCGAACGGCGCGTTCAAGCCGCCCTCCCGGCCAGCAAGGTCGCCACGGAATCATCCTGGCGCGCGAGCTTTTCGAGCCAGGCAAGTCCTTTCGCAATTTCATCGCGGTTGATGCGGCGGGACTCGGCGAGCCGCGCGACCCGCTCGCCTGCCGGAAACGGCAGCTCGGGTGCTTTCGAGTACTGCCGCAGAACGGGGCTCGCGGAAATCCTGGCGAGGAGCTGCTCATTGCCCGCAAGCCCGAAATGCCGAAGGACTCTGCCCAGGCCGTCCTCGACATCCGCGAGGAAGCCGTCGAAATCGAGAGCCAGCACCCGGCCGGGAAAGGACTCCAGCAGGTCGCGCGCCGTAAGGCTTTCGACCAGCCAGCCAAGCGCGGCCAGTTCGCCGATTGACAGGGCGTGCAGTGGTGCAACCGGATGGCCGTAGCGCGCGACGAGGCGCCGCATGCGACCGGGAGCGTGGCCGCGCATGTCGATTGCGGAGTCCGCCCCGCCGAGAAGCGTCGCGAGATAAGGCTCCGCGGCCAGGTTCAGGTAAATCGCCCGCGACTGCTGGCTTGCATCCAGCAGGCGGCCCCCATGCCGGGCGGCCGTGCTCGTGGCCTTCAGGATGACGGCATGTGTCGCGTCGTAGCCGCGGCGCCACAGCCTCAGGCACAAGTCGAGGAGGGCCTGAAATTGCGATTCGCTCAGGAGCGATTCGGGCAAACCGAGCACGTCCGCGGCTTCGGCGATCGCCCGCAGCGGCAGGGGTTCGCGGAGCGGCAGCACCGCGGCCGTTTCATCCAGCAGCCGGCTCACGAGTGTCGAGCCGACGTGGCCGGCATGGAAGATGAAATGCAGTGGCCGTTCGACCCGCACGCGCCGTGCTGCTTCGGCGACTGCCGCGCCGGAAAACCACCCCCCCTGCGTTCCAGGCCCGAGGACCCGGTCATCGAGGAAGCTCGCTGCACGGTAGGCGCGCGCGTCCATGCGGATGACGAGCACCCGTTCGCTCGCCAGGTCGACTTTCTGGGGATACGCGTCCGGCGAAACCGGCAGCAGTTCCCGAAGGTCAGCGGCCGCGGCGGTTGGTCGGTCGTCTGCCATGGCGTGCTAGTTTGGCCGGTGCGCCCCGAAGAATCGAGGGCAGTCGGCGGGCAAAAAAAAGCGGCGGCCCGAGGGCCGCCGCCAGAAGTTGAAGCGAATTGTTTTCGGACGGACTTAGAAGCCCACCGTCGCCCGCAGGAAGACGTAACGACCGAGGGCGTCGTAGGTCTGCGGGAAGGTGTTGCCGTTGCCCGTGGTACCGACAGCGCCGCTGATCGACGGATTGTCGTCCGCGACGTTGTTGATGCCGAGCGTGACCGAGGCCTTCTCCGTGACGGCCCAGTTGGCTGCCAGGTCGAAGTAGCTCTCAGCTGACAGCTCGTAGTCGAGCTGGTCAACCGGCATTTCGTCGTTGGCTCCCGTCAGGCCCGTCACGCTGTGGTAGTAGCGCCACGTGAATGACAGGTCCAGATCCCACGGGGTCTGCCAGCTCGTCCGGAACCGGTGACGCCACTGCGGGTTCGGGGTACCGCAGACTGTCGAGTAGAAACCCGTGCAGTCGTAGTAGTCCCTTACCCTTGTCGTCGGGTCAATGTCGAGACCCGGCACCGGCTGGGTGATGAGCTCTTCAAGGTACGTACCGGTCATGCTGAAGGCCAGGCTGCCGAAGCGGCCCATCTCCAGCCCCGTGTACTGGATGTTGACGTCATACCCTTTCGTCGACAGCGAGCCGATGTTGACGTTGGTGTCGATCACGTTGCCCGTACCGAGCCAGAGCGTTCCGCTTGCCACATCGCGATCGATGAGGTCGCAGGCCTGCTGGTTATTGGTCTGGTAGCACGCCGTAAAGGTGTTGTTCGCACCGATCGTCGAGATCGTGTTCTCGATGTCAATGTCGAAGTAGTCGACCGTGACCGCGAGACCCGGAGCGAACCGCGGCTGGAACACCACGCCGTAGGAGATCGTGTCCGATTCCTCAGGCGTCAGATCCAGATTGCCGCCCTGCAGGAAACTGTACTGTCCTGCCGGACTGTCGAGAGTCGACGCCCCGAGGTTGCCCACGGGTACGCCGGTTTGCTGGCACAACGCGGACAGTGCCGGAGCGAGCGGCGCATTGACGGCCGGATTGTCGGTGTCGGGTTCGGCGTGTTGAGCGCCCAACCGCAGGGATCGCCCGGAGCATCGAACAGGTTGAAGCCCTGGGCCGTGAACAACTCCACGATGTTCGCCGCACGGACCGCATGCTGGAAGCTTCCACGCAGGCGGACGTCGGCAATCGGCGCCCACTCCAGGCCGAACTTGTAGGTGTCGGTCTGGATGCCGTCGCCGTAGTCTGAATACCGGTACGCGGTATCAAACGTCAGGCTCTCAGCGAACGCCTGGTCCTGCGCGATCGGGACGCGGGCTTCCATGAAGAGTTCTTCGACCTTGGTCGAGCCCACCTTGCCGATCGTGGCGCCGCCTGAGCCGGCGAGCTGCGCCGCTTCCTGCAACGCATCGACCTTGTGATCCATCGAGTCGCGGCGGTACTCGGCACCGAACACGAGCTGGATGCCGTCGGACGCCATCGGTGACTTGATGTTATACACACCGAGGTCACCCGTGATGATGCCGTTGTAGATTTCCTGGTTGATGCGGGACGTCTGGATGCCCTTCACCTGCAGGTAATCTAGCTGGGCCTGGGTGATGCCGCCCACGACGAACGGATTCCAGGGTACGCAGTTCGGGTCCGCCCCGGTCTGCGCCGACACGCAGGTCGGCACGCCGCCCACGTCGGTGACATTGAGCGCCCTGGCCACACGGTCGATCTGGAAGTAGTTGAGCGTCGAGTTCGTGCCCGTACCCTGCGAGTACTGGGCCGACACGTCGTAGCCCCACCCGTCGTTGATCGCACCACGCAGGCCAATCACCGTGCGGAACCCCTGGTTCGCGAACGACTGCTGGCGACCGCCACCCTCGACGTTGCGGCGCAGGATGAAGAACGGCACCGAAGTGTTGGCCGCAATTGCGCCCGCAGTGCAACCCATGGGCGCGAGGATATTGGCGGGGATCAGGGGATTGCCGCAGTTGATCGAAGAAGTCTCGCCGAAGGCGCCACCCGGCGCGATCTGCGCGATCGACTCGTAGTCGGCGAACGCCAGCTGCGTGTAGACATCCGCGTTTTCGTTGAACTCGTAGTGTCCCATCGCGCCCATGCTGTAACGACGCTCCGGACGCTGGTAGTGATTCAGCGGGCCGAAGTTGTACAGGTCGGTCGCATTGCTGAACACGTTCATGGCTTCCGGATCATTGGTGGCCGTGAAGTTAAAGGCCGGGCCGCCGATGCCGAGGTTGGTGAATCGGCCGGTTGCGGAAGTGGAAGAACCGCCGCAAGTGAATGACGTGTTCCCAGCCGGGTTCAGCGAGCAGGCCGAGTAGTCGCGATCGCCCTGCATCACTTCCTCGCTGTCGAACACCGAAGCGTAGGCGGTGATGTTGCCGCGGCCGTCGCCACTGTTGATGCCCATCATGACCGACAGTTCGAGGCCCTCGCCGTCGGTGACGGTGCTGTCAGGAAGCGCGAACTGGTCCGGGCTGGTCGCAGCACGGGTTGCGATGGTGTCACGAAGCTTGATGGTGCCGGGTCCTTTGAAATCGTTCTCGTGCCAGTACGTAGCGTACTGGGAGGTGACTTCCACGCCCTCGAAGTCCTTCTTCATGATGAAGTTGACGACGCCGGCCACCGCATCCGATCCGTAAACGGCCGATGCGCCGCCGGTCAGGATGTCAACCCGCTCGACCATCTGGGTCGGGATCTGGTTGATGTCCGCCGCCGAGTTCGTCACGCCGCCATAGGGCATGCGACGACCGTCGACCAGCACGAGGGTACGGGGCGAGCCGAGACCGCGAAGGTTCAGCGTTGCCGTACCGGTCGAGCCGTTGGCGACCGTCACGTTCTGCGCCGCAAAAGCCTGCGGCAACTGGTTTACGAGGTCTTCGATGCGGGTGACGCCTTGCGTCACGACATCCGCAGCGGTCACTTGCGTGACGGGTGTCGTCGCCTCGAGGTTCGCGGACTTGATGCGCGAACCCGTCACGACGATCTCACCCAGGTTTTCCTGCGCGAGCGCAGGTGCCGCAACGCCGGTTGCCGCCATCGCGCTCATGACGAGCGCGCGACGTACCGCCGATGCGACCTGGTATTTACGTTCCATTGCTTACGTCCTCCCGAGAACGGCGATGCCGTTCATTGGTTCATTGAGTTGCCATGTCAACCAAGTAGCCCAAAGCCACCGTGGCGAAATAGATACGTTCTTCCCGCCACTTTGGATGGCGGCATCATAGCAACAATGATTCGGAGCGCAACAATAGTGGCAAACAAGCAACACTATTGAGCGAAACTGCGGGGAAATAGCTGGCCGAGATTGGTTGCCATGTAGCAACAGAATGGCCTTGGCTCAGGACAAATTATCCCTGTCGACGGCCAGTTTGTTGTAAACATGCGACAGAGGACCGGCGAACTGCCATCAGGCCCCGCCTGGCGCCTGGAGCCAGGACCCTGCATTCTGTCCCACCTAAGGGATTGCGGAAGCGTCCCGAATGCTATGGCCCCCCACCGGGGCCGGCACAATCGGCAAAATCGGAAAAGCCGGCCTACTCCGGGCGGCGCGCGCCCCGATTTGCTTTTGGCGACCTCGGAAAGGCGGATGTCGTTCGCAAAGTCGGAAGAGTGACCCGATCGCCGGCCTCGAGCGCAATCCGGCCGGCAGTCCCGGCCACGACTTCCAGCACCGCGATGACCGGCCCATCCGAGGGGATCGGCGCCAGGGAGTGCGGTTTTGCATGACTGGCGACGTTCAGGACCACGCCGTCCGGATCGATGAAGACCAGGTCCAGGGATATATAGGTGTTCTTCATCCAGAAGGCTGCGAATTCGGGTTGTTCGAACAGGAACAGCATTCCGCGATCGGGGGGGAGCTCGCGGACGAACATCAGCCCGCGTTCGCGGCTCGGGTCGTCTGCGGCGATCCAGACCGTGAATCGATGCGTCCCTGTCCGCGTCTTCGCCTCGATTTCCGCCTGTTGCAGGTCGGGAAAAGGCGGGGCGGATTTCACGGGCGAATTAGCAGACGCAAGCACGAGCGCTGCCGCGGCGAACAGTAGCCGGAATGCCCTCAAATCCCATCCGTCCCGGCCGGGGTGGCGGCGCCATCGTCCTCGCGAAATGTCACGAGTCCCGTGAAGTCGAATCGCGTCAGGAGCACCGAGCCTTCCCCATCCATCGCGCGCGCGGGCGCGACGCAGAATCCACTCGCGCTCACCCTGAAGCTGTGGGGCGGCAGCGAGCTGTCCACGAGGGCTTTTTGCTCGACCTCATCAAGGACGCAGCGACTGTCCCCCTGGGTCCCGTAGATCCGCTCGCCGCCCGCGTCGAGCAGCGTGACATTCACCGGCACGCCGCGCCCCGAATCGCCCATGCCGAGTTCAGGCGCCGCGAAGACGACCGCCAGTTCGCCGCCGGTTGCGAGGGGCCCCGCGAAGCGGATCCTCAGGCCGCGCCCGTCGGGCCGGGACATGCCGGTGCAGTCGAGCCCCGGTTCGGTCCAGCGTATTTCCGCTTCGATGCTGCCGCGAAGGCGCATCGAGAGGAAGCCGTCCTGTGCCGGCAGGCAGTGTGGACCCGGCGCAGCGGCAGGCTCTGGAACGGGCTGTGCCAGCAGCAGGAGGAGGGCGACCGCCGTCATGCGCCCCCGGCCGTCACTCCGCGTCCGCGCGCGCGACGAGCAGGTGCTTGGCGAGCGTGCCGTGACCGCGGCCGATTGCGCGAATGAGGTGCATCACGGCTGTCAACAGGAGGACTCCCGCAATCAGGATGAAGGGCATCGCGAGCGGCGATGGACCGTAATAGATACCGTGGCCGTCGAGCGATATTGCACCATCGGCGATCCCGGTTTCCAAGAGCAGGCTCGCAATCGGGCCGCCGATCAGGCCGATGCCGACGCTGATCCCGACGGTCACGACCACGAAGTAGAAGATACCGAGCGGGAGCATGAGCAGGAAATAGAACATCGTCGTCCACGTGCGACGGTCGACGAGCATCTGCTTGATCCTTTCGAAGATCGGCACGCCTTTCGAGGGATACAGCGGCCGGCGGGGCATCCGCTGGCCGAGCAGGCCCTCGATCAGGCGGCCTTCCGCAAGCGCGAGCACGCGCGTGAAACCCACGAACAGCAGGAAGAACGGGATGCCGACGATCAGGACGATGAGGCCTGCTGACATCGAGAGCCCGGTGACCGTCAGCGTGAAGTAGAAGACACCCGTGACGAGCGAAAGCAGCATGTAGAAAAGGGCGGTCCAGGTGCGCGAATCGCCGTAAACGCTGAAAAAGCGCCCGAACGCAGTGCGCGCGGCCTTGCGGGGCGGCGGCGCCAGGGCCGTGCGCACCTGCTTCTCCGTCGTGAGATAGGCCTCCGCCACTTCCTCGGGCGCGCCATACGTGCTTGAAATCAGCTCGAGCGTGTCGGCCTCGTTGCGCGTCGGGTTGGCGGCGACTTCCGCGCGGAGATATTCCTCGGCGTCATAGAGCGCATCCTGGATGAGCGCCGGGTCCTCGCCCGCGAGCGCAGCGCGCAGCGCGGCAAGGTACTGCTCGATCGAGCGGGGTGCGGTTTTTTCGTTCATGAGGAGGCTCCGTTCGAATCCGTAAAGCCGTCGACGAAGTCGCGCGTATTCCGCCAGATGCCGCGCCACTCCGCGAGCGTGGTGCGCCCGGCTTCGGTGATTCGGTAGTAGCGGCGGGGCGGGCCAGCGTAGGACGGCACGATGCGGCTCGCCAGCAGTCCATTGGCCGACAGCTGGCGCAATACGGGGTAGAGCGCACCCTGCTTCACCGGCGGGCTGCCGTCGGCGAGCTCCTGGAGGCGCTTGGCAATCTGGTAGCCATAGAGGTCTTCTTCGGCCCGCTCGAGGACGGCCAGCAGGACCAGCCCGACGAGTCCGGCATTCAGCTCCCGCTGGAACTTCTGCGACAGGCGCTCCTGGTCGTCGCGCCCCGGCTCGGCCTCGAAACTGGGTTCTTCCCTCACAAAGGCTTACCTGTTCACTAGCATTACCGAGTTGATAGTACTACTAAGTGAGTAGTAGTCAAGAAATATTCCCTGGATTCAGGCAAGGTTTCCCTTCCCATGAAAAAACGCATCATTGCCACGGTCCTGGCGGTTGGCCTTGCCGCCTGCACCGGCATTCCGAGAGACCTGAAAACCCCGGAAGTGTCGTTCGTGGGCCTCAAGCCCATCGAAGTCAATTTCCTCGAGCAGAAGCTCGAGGTCCGCATGAAGGTCCAGAACCCGAATGCCATTGAGCTCCCCGTCAATGGCCTCGAAGTGGATGTCTGGCTCGCGGATGAGCCCTTCGCGCGTGGTGTCTCGGCGCGCGAATTCGTCGTTCCCGCGTCGGGAGAGGCCGAGTTCGACATGATCGTCACGGCGAATGCGGCGACGGCGATCCTCAAGATCATTGGAGGCGATCGCAAGTCCGAGGAAATCAGCTACCGGATGAAGGGCAAGCTGTCCACGCGCCTCGGGATGCTGCGGACGATTCCGTTCGAGGAATCGGGGACGCTGCCGGTCGCGGACCTGCTCGGCAAGCGGCGAAAAGGCGCCTGAAACTGAGCAAGATCCGGGTTGCCTCGCGCGCCGGGCGACCGCAATCTGGCGCCATGAACGAATCCGCGAACTATCGCCGCATCGAAAAAGTCATCACGCACATCGACCGGCACCATGCGCGCCAGCCGGGACTCGACGAGCTCGCGCGCGTCGCCGGGCTCTCGGTCTTTCATTTCTCGCGCGAATTCCGCCGCTGGGCGGGACTCTCGCCCGCTCGTTACCTGCGGACACTGTCGCTCTCCGTGGCCAAGCAGGAGCTCGACGACCGCGGTTCGGTACTCGCAGCCGCCTGGGCGGCGGGGCTTTCGGGCGGGGGGCGACTCCATGACCTGTTCGTCCAGTTCGAGGCGGTGACGCCCGGCGAGTACAAGGCGGGCGGAGGGGGACTCCGTCTCAGGCATGGCTTTGCCGACTCGCCATTCGGGCGCATTCATGCCGCGCTCTCAGATCGCGGGCTCGCCTACCTCGCATTCGTGGATGGCAGCGATACCCGGGCAATCGAGGCGCTGCAGCATCGCTGGCCGAAGGCCGCACTCGAACGCGACGATGCCGAGGCGGCTGGCGTTGCGCGGCAGGTGTTCGACGAGCGTGGCGGCCGGATCGTGCTGGCTCCGGTCGGAACGAACTTCCAGGTCAAGGTCTGGGAAGCGCTGCTCGAGCTCGGTTCACGAGGCCCAACCTCTTATTCAGCGCTGGCCGCGGCCATCGGGAATCCCGGCGCGAGCCGGGCCGTCGGGCAGGCGGTCGGTGCGAATCCCGTGGCCTGGCTCATTCCCTGCCACCGCGTGCTCCGCCGCGACGGCGGCCTCGGCGGCTATCACTGGGGCATTCCGCGCAAGCGGGCGATGCTCGCCTGGGAGCACGCCGCGAAGCTGACATCGAAAGGCGGCAACCACTGACTGGCGAAGGGTGTCGAAGGGGACGCTCACCTTCACGGGGCGTGCTACCTCCAGTGAAGGTGAGCGTCCCCTTCGACACCCATTAGAGTGACTACGCGGCGTCCTTGCCGTCGGGTTCGGGACTGGCGTCCGTCTCCGCGGTTCCGGCGCCTTTCCGCGCCGGGACGAGCATCGCTAGCATGCCTTCCTGCATGCGATTCCACATTTCCATGTTCTGGCGCGTGAGCTCCGCCATCGCATTCACGGGCGGCGGCGCGCTGGTCAGCATCTGGGAAAGCTGCTGCTGGACGTTTTCCTGCTGCCGCATGAATGCCGTGACGCTCTGCTCGAGGTAACCGGCCATGAATTCCTGCATGGGCCCGCCGTAGTAGCGGATGATCGATTCGAGGAGCTGGGTCGTCAGGATCGGCTTTCCGAACTGCTCCTGCTCGGCGATCACCTGCAGGAGGATGAGGCGGGTGATGTCCTCGCCCGACTTGTCTTCGACGACCCGAATCTTCTCGCCGCGGACGATCAGGTCCCGGATGTCCTCCAGCGTCACGTGCTTGCTGATCGAAGCGTCGTAGAGCCGCCGGTTGGCGTACTTCTTGATCAACCTTTCTTTTGTCATGACGAAAGTCTACCGGATCATGCCGCAGTGCGTTATCGCAGTGCGGCATGGACATAATTCCTCGGATTCCGGACGAAAAAAAGGACGGCGGCCTTGCGGCGCGCCGTCCCGAGGGGGGAGCGTTGGAATCCGGTCAGGCGGCCTTCTTGGCGGTCTTGGCGGACTCAGAAACAGTGTGCGCAGACTCGGTAACGGTCTGGTCGAACCACTTCGTCATCTGGGCCTGGTGCTCCGAAGAGAGCTTCATCAGGTCCTGCGAACGCTGGGTCGCACGCTCGGCGAACTGCGTCGACAGCTCGATCTGGCGCGCGGCCAGGTCGTTGATGTCGCGCACGGTCGTCGCGAGCTGCATCTGCTGGAGCGAGTACTCGAGCACTTCGCCCGCGAAGGCGAACTGCTGGCGGGCAATGCGCTCGAAGCCCTGCATCGAGAGCTCGTTGAACTTCACGGCCGGGGCAAACGCCTTCTTGCCGGCGTCGAGGAACGCATTGAAATCGAAAGTCGGGTTGGTCATTTCTGGCATCCTTGAAAACGAATGGGTCGGTGAACGATGGCGGGCATTGTAGCGGAGGTCGTGTTGCAGTGCAACATGATTTCCTACCGCGGCATTCAAGAGATATCTATTTCTAGAAAGTCTATCTAAATCAATACGTTATTATATCAATGATGCCAGATTATGTTTTCCCGCCGAACGGTCCTATTTTGCGGCGCACCCTAAACCCGACGTACCGCGGCCATGGCTGAGGGCGACCCCGCAACTCCCTGGCTGGCCGCCCGGCAGCAATTGAAGGAGTTCGCCGACTCCTACGCGGGACTGGCCGCCGATTTCTGCCGGCAGGTCCAGTCGCCACAGGGCGGCCCGTCCGGAATGCAGTCCGGCCTCGTCGAGCGCTATCGGCAGCTCTTTGCGCCGTTCGCCCTGCCCGATGCCGCGCCGGCCGGAGCGGCCCCTGCATTCGCCCGCTACCAGCAGGCGGCCGAACGCTTTGGCCGGCAGGTCTCGTCGATCGCGGTCGACGCCAGCCGACGACTTGCCGAGGCGCTTGCCAGCACGGATCCGGCCGCAGCGCCGATCACGAGCCTTCGCGAGTTGCACGAGCTCTGGATCGACTGCGGCGAAGCGGCCTACGCGGAAGCCGCTCACCGTTCGGACTTCGCCGATGCGCAGGCCGAGCTCCTCGCCGCGTTCGTCGAGCTGCGCGCCGGGCAGCTGCGGCCATGACACGGCTCGCGCTGGATCCGGCCCGCGTCGCCACGGAGGTTGCGGAATTCAGCCGCCGCATGGCCGCCGCCGCGAGCGAATTCGCGACGATGGGCGAGCATGCGGAAGGATGTTCACCGCGGACCGAGGTATTCCGCCAGGACAGGACGGTTCTCTGGCGCTACGACGGCAGCGCCGCGGCCTCCGGCATTCCGCCGCTCGTTATCTGTTACGCGCTCGTCAACCGGCCGTACATGCTCGATCTCCAGCCCGATCGATCGCTGATCCGCGGCCTGCTGGCGCGTGGTCTCGACGTCTATCTCGTCGACTGGGGTTACCCGGCCGCAGGGGACCGGCACCTCGGACTCGACGACTATGTCTCGCGCTACCTCGGCACCTGCATCGACCACGTGCGAAGCGCCGCGGGAGTGCCGTCCGTCAACCTGCTCGGCGTCTGCCAGGGCGGGACGATGTCCGTCTGTCACGCCGCGCTCTTTCCGGAGCGCGTGCGCAATCTCGTGACCATGGTGACACCGGTCGATTTCCACACGACGGAAAACCTGCTGTCGAAGTGGGCACGGAAGCTCGACGTGGACCGCCTGGTGGACTCGCTCGGCAACGTGCCCGGCGAGCTCCTGAACGCCGCCTTCGTCGCGCTGATGCCGCTCCGGCTGACGGCGCGCAAGTACGTCGGCATCGCCGACATCGCGGACGACCGCGAGGCGCTCGCGAATTTCCTGCGCATGGAACGGTGGATCCAGGACAGCCCCGACCAGGCCGGCACCGCCTTCCGGGAATTCGTCAAATGGTTCTTCCAGGAGAACCGGTTGATGCAGGGCGGACTCGAAATCGGCGGGCACGCAGTCGACCCGAAGCGGATCAGCTGCCCGATCCTCAATATCTATGCGACGCAGGATCACCTGGTGCCGCCCTCGGCATCGCGGCCCCTGGCCGGCCTGACCGGCAGCCAGGACTACACGGCATTCGAGTTCGACGGCGGGCACATCGGCATCTACGTCAGCAAGGGCGCGCAGGAACTTCTGCCGCGGACCATCGCCCAATGGCTGGCGAGCCATTGACGCACGACAGTCGCGGGCTTCAGTTAGCATTACAGGTTCGATGACAATAGCCCGTCGATTTCCCGATTTTCGCGTTTGCGCCACGGCCGCCCTGCTCGCAGGGGCAGGGCTCCTGTCCGGTTGCGGCGATGCCGGCCCCGAGGCGGGCGAGGCGTCCGCCGCGACGATCGTCGTCACGACGAAGCTCGCCCAGACGGAATGGCGCGACATGATCGAGGCGCTCGGCACGGCGCGCGCCAACGAGTCGGTCACCCTGACCGCGAAAGTCAGCGAGACCGTGCGCAAGGTCGGGTTCGACAGCGGCGACCTCGTGCGCGCCGGCGACGTGATCGTCGACCTTTCGAGCGGCGCGCAGCTCGCGGGGCTCGAGGAGGCACGCGCCGCCTTCCAGGAGTCGGAGCGGCAGCTCGCGCGCGGGCAGGAGCTCGCGCAGAAGCAGCTCATTTCCGCGAGCCAGCTCGACACCCAGCGCTCGACGCGCGACGCCGCAAAGGCGCGCATGGACGTCGTCCGCGCACAGCTTTCGGATCGCGTGATCACGGCCCCGTTCGATGGCGTCCTCGGCCTCAGGCGGGTGAGCCCGGGCTCGCTCGTGACGCCCGGCACGCCGATCGCGACGCTCGACGACGTTTCCGTCATCAAGCTCGACTTCTCGGTGCCCGAACGCTACCTCGCGGTACTCGAGCGCGGGCAGGATGTCGCGGCGCGCAGCGAAACCTACCCGGAACGCGAATTCGCCGGCACCGTCGCGAGCGTCGATTCGCGCGTGGATCCGGTGACGCGCTCGGTCACGGTGCGCGCCGAGGTGCCGAACCCGGAGCGCCTGCTGCGCCCGGGCATGCTGCTGTCGGTGCGCCTCTACCAGGCGCCGCGCAACGCCATCGTCGTGCCCGAGATCGCGGTGATCCAGGTCGGGACCGAAGCCTTCATCTACCGCGTGTCGAAGGACCAGACCGCGGAGCGCGTGAAGGTCGAGCTCGGCTCGCGGCGCCGCGGCGAGGTCGAAGTCGCCTCGGGGCTCGCTGCCGGCGAGACCATCGTGACCGAGGGCGCGGTCAAGCTCCGCGATGGCGCGCGCGTTGCGTCCGCACCGGCGGCAGCCGCAGCCGGCGAGTAACGTGGTCCTCTCCGATCTCTCGATCCGCCGCCCGGTCCTTGCGACCGTGATGAGCCTGTTGCTCGTCGTGCTCGGCGTGATCGCCTATACGCGCCTGACGCTGCGCGAGCTGCCTGCGATCGACCCGCCGATCGTGTCGGTGTCCGTCGAGTACCCGGGTGCATCGGCCGCCGTCGTCGAGACGCGCATCACCCAGGTGCTCGAGGACGCCCTGTCGGGCATCGAGGGCGTCGCGACCATCGAGTCGGAGAGCAGCAACGGCGAGGGCAGCATCAGCATCGAGTTCTCGCTCGAACGCGACATCGAGGCCGCTGCGAACGACGTGCGCGACGCGGTCAGCCGCGTGGTGGACCGCATGCCGGAGGAGGCGGACCCGCCCGAGATCGAGAAAGCGGAGTCCGACTCGGACGTGATCCTCTGGCTCAACATGAGCTCCACGCGGATGGACACGCTCGAGCTGACCGATTACGCGGACCGCTATGTCGTGGATCGCCTCTCGTCGCTCGACGGCGTCTCGCGCGTGCGTGTCGGCGGCGGGCAGCGCTACGCGATGCGCATTTGGCTCGACAGCGCCGCGCTCGCGGCACGCGGGCTGACGGTCGCAGACGTCGAGGAAGCGCTCGAGCGCGAGAACGTCGAGCTGCCCGCGGGCTCGATCGAATCGACGGACCGGGACTTCACGCTGCGCGTGCAGCGCGGCTACCGGGAGCCGGCGGATTTCGCAAAGCTGACGCTGGCCAAGGGAGAGGACGGCTACCTGGTGCGGCTCGGGGACGTCGCGCGCGTCGAGCGCGCCTCGGAAGAGCGGCGGGCCTATTACCGCAGCAACGGGGTCGAGAACGTCGGGCTCGGCATCGTCAAGACCTCGACGGCGAACAGCCTCGATGTCGCGCGCGCCGCCCGCGCGACGGCGGAGGAGATACAGAAGAGCCTGCCCGAAGGCACGCAGATCTTCGTGGCCTTCGATTCGACCGTCTTCATCGACGCGGCAGTCGAGCGCGTGTTCGAGACGCTGTTCGAGGCGATCGCGCTCGTGATCGTCGTGATCTACCTGTTCCTCGGCAGCGCGCGCACGGCTCTGATCCCGGCGGTCACCATTCCGGTCTGCCTGGTGACGGCGTTCGCGGCGCTGTGGGCCTTCGGCTTCACGATCAACCTGCTGACGCTGCTCGCCATCGTGCTTTGCATCGGACTGGTGGTCGACGACGCGATCGTCGTCGTCGAGAACATCCAGCGCCGGGCGGATCGCGGCGAGCCGCCGCTCGTCGCGGCAAAGCGCGGCACGGCCCAGGTCGCCTTCGCGGTGATCGCGACGACCGCGGTGCTGGTCGCGGTCTTCCTGCCCGTGGGCTTCATGGAAGGCAATACGGGGCGCCTGTTCCGGGAACTCTCCGTCGCGCTCGCGAGCGCCGTGGCGATCTCCTGCTTCGTGGCGCTGACGCTGACGCCGATGATGTCGTCGATGCTGATCCGCCCGCACGCGGAGCCGCGCGGGCTCAACGCGTGGATCCACGCGCGGCTCACGCGACTCGCCGAAGCCTATCGCCGCCAGGTCGCGGCGACCATCGGCCGGCCCTTGATTTTCGGCGCGGTGCTCGCCGGCAGCGGGCTGCTGAGCGTGCTGCTGTTCTACGTCGTGCCCAAGGAGCTCGCCCCGGGGGAAGACCGCGGCGCTTTCTTCATCTCGGTCGAGGCGCCCGAGGGCGCGGGTTACGACTACACGGTCGCGCAGATCAAGAAGGTGGAAGCCCTGCTGGCGCCGTTGATCGGCCCGGACAAGCCGATCCAGCGCGTCAACACGCGCGTTCCCGGCTTCTTCGGCGCGAGCGAGGACATGAACAGCGGCCAGGCCATCATCTTCCTGCAGGACTGGGACAAGCGGGACGCGACGACGGGCGAGGTCGTCGCTTCGTTGCGCAGCGAGCTCGCCGCGATACCGAGCGTGCGCGCGTCGCCCTTCGTCCGCACGGGCCTCATCCGCAGCAACAGCCGCCCGCTGCAGATCGTGCTCGGCGGGCCGGATTACAAGGAGATTGCGGGCTGGCGCGACCGCATGCTCGCGCGCATGGCGGAGAATCCGGGCATCCTCGACGTGGACTCCGACTACAAGGAAACGCGCCCGCAACTGCGGGTCGAGATCAACTTCGAGCGCGCGGCGGACCTTGGTGTCTCGACCGAGGAGATCGGCACGACGCTCGAAACGATGATGGGCTCCCGGCGCGTGACGACATTCGTCGCGGACGGCGAGGAATACGACGTCGTGCTGCAGGCCCGCGCCGACGACCGCGCCGCGCCCGCGAATCTCGAGAACCTCTATGTGCGCTCGACCCGCAGCGGGCAGCTCGTGCCGCTGTCCTCGCTCGTGAACCTCACCGAAATCGCCGAGCCCGGTACGCTCAACCGCTTCAACCGCCTGCGGGCGATCACGATCTCGGCCAGCCTCGCGTCCGGCTATACGCTGGGCGAAGCGATCGACTGGATGAAGAAGACCGCGGCCGAGGAACTGCCCGAGGTCGCGCAGATCGACTACAAGGGCCAGTCGCGCGAGTTCATGACCGCGGGGGGCGCCGTGCTGTTCACGTTCGCGATGGCGCTCCTGATCGTCTACCTGGTGCTGGCGGCGCAGTTCGAGAGCTTCATCCATCCCTTCGTCATCATGCTGACCGTGCCGCTCGCCGTAACGGGCGCGCTGCTCGGTCTCTGGGTCGCAGGCAAGACGCTGAACCTCTTCAGCCAGATCGGCATCGTCATGCTGGTCGGCCTCGCGGCCAAGAACGGCATCCTGATCGTGGACTTCGCGAACCAGTTGCGGGATGAGGGGAGGGCAGTGCGCGACGCCATCGTCGAGGCTGCGGCCGTGCGGCTTCGGCCGATCCTGATGACCTCGATCGCGACCATCGCCGGCGCCGTGCCGCTGGTCGCCTCGGGCGGACCCGGGTCGGCCAGCCGTTCCGCGATCGGCGTCGTCGTCATCTTCGGCGTCGCGTTCTCGACCCTGCTTTCGCTCTTTGTCGTGCCCTCGTTCTATGCGCTGCTCGCGCCGCATACGGGCTCGCCGGACGCCTTGTCGAAGCGCCTGGAAAGCCTCGAGCGGCAGACGCCGGAGCTCACCGGACCGGCCTGAAGCGGCGCCCGCGCGCCCCGCAGTGTCAAGCCGGGCTCCTTCCCTCAAGGCACTGATTTCGCAGCCATTTTTCCATGCGCGCCGGGCCTGATCTGCCCCGGCTGGTAGAATCGACGGCGCATTGCAGGCCTCGCGGAGCCCCCGCGAGCGCCTACCACCCGGCAAGACAGGAGCGGCGCTTTGGCGACGGCGACCCCGTACCAGCAGCTCGAGCAGGAATTCCGGAGGCTCCATGCCTTCCGTGGCGTGCTCGCGCTCCTGCGCTGGGACGCTGCCGTCACCATGCCGCGCGCGAGCGCCGACATCCGCGGCGACCAGCTCGCCGCGCTGCAGCTCGAATGCCATTCGCTGCTGGTCTCGCCCCGCATCTCGCGCCTGCTCGACCGAGCCGACGCGAGCGCCCGGTCGCTCGCCGCCTGGCAGGCCGCCAACCTGCGCGAGATGCGCCGCCTGCACGACCACGCGATCGCGACGCCCCCGTCACTCATTACCCGGATGGCGAAGGCTTTTGCGAACGCCGAGGCGCGATGGCGCGAGGCGCGCGAGCAGAACGACTTCAACGTCCTGGCGCCGCAGCTCGACGAGACCATCAAGCTGGTGCGAAGCAAGGCCGAGCTGCTCGCGCAGCGATTTTCGCTGGATCCCTGGGATGCGCTGGCCGACGAGTTCACGCCCGGGCTCCTGTCGCGCGACATCGAGGCGATCTTCACGCCCCTCACGCAGCGCCTGCCAGGGCTCGTGACCGAGGCGATCGAGCTCCAGGCCGCGGCGCCCGCGGCGCGGATCGAAGGCCGGTTTTCCGTCAGCCGCCAGCGCGGACTCTGCATCGACGTGATGAAGGCGCTCGGCTTTCCGTTCGACCGCGGCCGCTTCGACGAGAGCGACCATCCCTTCACCGAGGGCGTTCCGGGCGACATCCGTGTCACCACGCGATTCGAGCTGAAGGTTCCCTTCCAGGGCCTGCTGGGCGCGCTGCACGAAACGGGCCAGGCGCTCTATGACCTCGGGCTGCCGTCGGAATGGGTCGACCAGCCGGTGGGGCAGGACCGCGGCATGGCGCTGGAGGAGAGCCAGTCGCTGCTGCTCGAGATGATGGTCGGCAGGAGCCGCGCCTTCGTCACCTTCCTGCGCCCGCTGCTCGAGAAGCACTACGGCGCGGCCGGGCCGGAATGGTCCGAGGACAACCTCTATCGCCACCTCAATCGCGTGGCGCGCGGCACCAATCGCATGGATGCCGACGAGCTGACCTACCAGACGCACATCTGGATGCGATACGAGCTCGAGCGGCGCCTGCTGTCGGGCGAGCTCGCGGTCAAGGACCTGCGCGAGGCCTGGAACGCGCTGTCTTCCGACCGCCTCGGGCTCGTGCCCGCGACCGACCTCGAGGGCTGCCTCCAGGACATCCACTGGGCGATCGGCTCCTTCGGCCATTTCCCCTCCTATGGCGTCGGCGCCGTGATCGCGGGCCAGCTCTGGGAGACGATCCGCGAACAGCTGCCGGGCATCGAATCCGAGATCGCGGCGGGCCAGTTCGGGGGCCTGTTCGCCTGGCTGCGCGAGCGCGTCCATTCGACCGGCGCGAGCATGGGCGTGCCGCAGCTCGTGCAGCACGCGACCGGGCGCCCGCTGTCCGCCACGCCTTTCCTGCGCTACCTGGAGCGCAAGTACGTCGCCGAAAACCAGGGCCCTTAGAATGCCGGCATGATTCCCGCGGCGAACGAGTCGTCCTCGAACTTCCGCCGCCTCTCGGCGCGGATCCGGGGGCTGGTCGGCAAGGCGATCGCCGATTTCAGCATGATCGGCGAGGGCGACCGCGTGATGGTCTGCCTCTCGGGCGGCAAGGACTCGTACACGCTGCTCGACATGCTCCTTTCGCTCAGGCGCGCGGCGCCGGTGTCATTCGAACTCTGCGCCGTCAACCTGGACCAGAAGCAGCCCGGATTTCCGGAGCACGTGCTTCCCGACTACCTCGAGTCGCTCGGCGTCCCGTACCACGTCATCGAGCAGGACACCTACAGCGTCGTGCGGCGCGTAATACCGGAAGGCCGCACGCAGTGCGGCCTCTGCAGCCGCCTGCGCCGGGGCGCCCTCTATCGCTTCGCGCGGGAGAACGGCTTCACGCGGATCGCGCTCGGCCATCACCGCGACGACATCGTCGAGACGCTGTTCCTCAACCTGTTCCATGGCGGCCGGCTGAAGGCCATGCCGCCCAAGCTCCGCTCCGACGACGGCCAGAACGTCGTGATACGGCCGCTCTGCTACGTGCCGGAGCGCGAGATCGCGCGATACGCGCGCGCCCGCGGATTCCCGATCATTCCTTGCACGCTCTGCGGCTCGCAGCCGAACCTGCAGCGCGAGGCGATCGGGCAGATGCTGGCGGACTGGGAGCGGAAGAGCCCCGGGCGCGTCGAGTCGATATTCAATGCCATCTGCAACGTCGAGGCCTCGCACCTCGCGGACCCCGGCGCCTTCGACTTCGCCGGGCTCGATCGCGCGCCGCCGGGCGCCGGCGACTGAAGTGGCGCGGACGCCGCTCCCCAACAGCTATTGGCTGGAACCGAAGCGGATCCTGGCCGGCGAGCACCCGTCGGGCGCCGGTGACGACGCGACCGCCAAGCGGCTCCGCGCCCTGCTCGAAGCGGGCATCGACTGCTTCATCGACCTGACCGAGGCGGGCGAGCTGGATTCCTACGAGCGGCAGCTCGCCAAGGTCGCGGGCCAGCGCGAAGCCGTTTACCTGCAAAGGCCGATTCCCGACCACGGTGTGCCCGAGTCGCGGGCAAAAATGCAGGAAATCCTCGATGCGCTCGAGGGAGCGCTTGCGGACGGCCGTTGCGTCTACCTGCACTGCCGTGCCGGCATCGGTCGCACGAACCTGGTGGCGGGATGCTGGCTGGCGAGCCAGGGTGGCGGCGGCGACGCTGCACTCGAGCACCTGAACCACCAATGGCGCGGGTCACGGCGCTCGCGATCCTGGCCGACCGTGCCGGAAACCGAAGCCCAGGTGGAATTCGTGAGGGGCTGGCGGCCGCGCAAGGAACGACGACCCGCCGCTGTCGCAGTCCCGACGCTTGCCGGCGACTTGCGCGATCGCGTACGCGGGCTCCTGCTGGGACTCGCCGCCGGCGACGCCCTCGGGCACGCGATTCATGGCCTGCCCGTGGGTGCCTGGGCGGGCCGGACGGCCATGGCGCTCTGCCTGGCGGAGAGTTTCGTCGTGATGGGGGGGCCTGATGCGTCGGACCAGGCCGCCCGCTACCAGGACTGGCAGCGCACGGGCCGCTGGTCGAGCACCGGCACTTGCGTCGGCGTCAGCGCCGCGACGAGCCGCGCGCTTGCGGCCGCGCGTTGGTCCGGGAATCCCTATTCCGGATCGCATGATCCCGCGCACGCCGACGCCGAGCCGCTCGGACATGTCGGCCCGGCCGTCGCCTGGCATTGGGCTAACCCGGCTTCGTCCATCGAGGCAGCGGTGAACTGCGCGCGCATCACGCACCAGGCCCCGCTCACGCTCGATGCGACGCGGCTACTCGCGGCACTGCTGGCCGGGGCGCTTGCGGGCACGGGCAAGGCGGAGCTGCTTGCGCCCGACTTCAGCCCGGAACCCGCGCGCTGGAATCCGGAAGCCCTGCGGTCGCCCGTACGGGAACTCGCGAGCGGCGCCTGGCGCGGGCGCAAGCCACGCAAGATCCAGCGCGGACGGTTCGCGGCGGCGACCGCACTCGAAACGGCGCTCACGGCTTTCGAAGCAGGGGAGGACCTCGCGCGATGCATCGAGGCCGCAGCCACGCAGCCGGGCGATGCGCAGACGGCGGCCGCCATCGTCGGCCAGCTCGCAGGCGCCCACTACGGCGCATCCGGCCTGCCCGCCGAATGGCGCCAGGGCCTCGCCCGCGCCGACGAGATCGAGTCGCTCGCGGACCGCCTGGTCGACGCGGCACCGCGCCTGCGGGGTGGCTGATGGCGAGCCAGAAATTCCGCATCCTCGTTCCCGTGCACGAAGCCCTGGTGCCGCCCGACACGCTCGAGGGCGTGGGCGAGCAGGCGGCCGCCGAATACCGCACGGAATTCGACGTGGTGAGCTGCCTGCGCGACTGCGGGCACGACGTGCGGCCGATCGGGATCGGGGACAGCCTGACGGAGCTGCGCACGGTCATCCACGAGTGGCAGCCGCAGGTCTGCTTCAACCTGCTCGAGGAGTTCGGCGGCATCGTGACCTACGACCAGCACGTCGTCGCCTACCTCGAGCTGCTGCGCCAGTCGTACACCGGCTGCAATCCGCGCGGGATGATGCTGTCGCGCGACAAGGTCCTGTCGAAGCAGATCCTGAGCTACCACCGCATTCCGACACCGCACTTCGCCGTGTTCCGGCAGGGCGGCGCGATCCGCATACCGAAGGAACTGCGCTATCCCCTGTTCGTCAAGTCGGCGACGGAGGATGCCTCGCTCGGCATATCGCAGGCGTCGATCGTCGAGGACGCGGCGCGGCTGCGCGAGCGGATCGAATTCATCCACGAGCACACGCAGTCGGACGCGCTGGTCGAGGAATACATCGAGGGCCGTGAGCTCTATGTCGGCATCCTCGGCAATGAGCGCATCCGCACCCTCACGCCCTGGGAATTCATCTTCGGCGAGCTGAAGTCCGGGCGCGCCGCCATCGCGACGCGCAAGGCCAAGTGGGACCGCGCCTACCAGGCGCGGCACGGCATCACGAGCGGCAAGGCCGAGAACCTGCCGCCGGGCCTCGCCGACCGACTCGACCGGATGGCGCGCAGGATCTACCGCGCGCTGCACATGACGGGCTATGCACGGATCGATTTCCGCGTCCGCGCGGATGGCACGCCCTTCGTGCTCGAAGCCAACGCCAACCCGAACCTCGAGCGGGAGGAGGACTTCGCGGACGCGGCGCTGCACGACGGCATCCCGTATCCGGGGCTGCTGAACCGGCTGATTTCGCTCGGCCGCGCGTATCGCGCCAAGTGGCGCGAGGATTGACCGGCGACTCAGCCGGCGGCCGCGCCGGTCCGCGGGCGGATGAGCCCGAACACGCTCGAGTAGCCGTGCACGAAGGTCGCGCCCTGCACGGGGGCGATCTCCCCGGCGCTGAACATGCCGGCCACCGGGATGTCGATCATCCTCCGGAGCGTTCCCGAGTCGTGGCCGCTGACGCCGAACAGGTTCCGGCCGCGCCCCGCGCAGGCGAAGAGGAGGGCGGCAGCGGGCGGCAGTGAGCCCGCGAGCGAAGCGGCGAGGCGCGACTCGAGCTCGTCGGATGCGGACCTCGCGTCGCGCAGGTGGAACTGGACGACGGCATTGCGCGCAATGCGCGAGCCGATCCAGAGGGCGCCGCTGTCCGGGTCGAGGCCGAGGACGTTCCTGATGAGGAAATCGCCTGCGCCGACCGCCTGGCGCGGTCCCGGGAGTGCGAGCCCGAGGCAGAGCGAATCGCCGAACCGGCCGCGATCCGCCTCGTCGAGCGTGGCGAACAGCGCCGTCAGGAGTTCCTTCGGCCGCCGCCCATCGAGTTCGGTGATCAGGTTGCCGTCGCAGGCGGTGACGAAGAGCGGATCGCCGATCGGCCGGCAACCCTGGGCCAGCACCGGGTCGATCACGACGTTTCCGGAGAGCGCGAGCAGCAGTCCACCCGTGCGGTGCACCTCGCCGTTCGTCAGGAGGCTGGCCGTGCCCGGTTCCAGCATCCCGCTCGTCAGGCCACCGATGACGGTTGAGCCCGGGAATGCGCGGTCGAGGCCGCGCGCGCAGGCCTCGGCGTCCAGCGTCGCCGGGTCCACGAGCACCATGAAGCTCGCTCCGGACTCGGGCGCGAGATCGAGCAGGCGCCACCAGTGCTCGCGCGAGGCCGTGATGGGCGGCAGTGTCGACTGTTCGAGGTGAAGGCAGGTCAAGGTGGTGTCGGGAAGCTTCCCGCAGAGGAGTGCGAGGCCCGGTTCCTCTTCTTCCTCGCTGCCGCCGCCGATCAATCCCCCCGCGTTGCAGCCGAAGAGCAGGCAATTATTCAATGCCGGGCGCAGCAGCTGCGGCAGGCGCTCGATGGCCGGACCGTAGGCGGCCGACACGAACGCGATCGCGAGGTCCGGGCGCGTCGCGCCCGGCAGGCCGCCGAGCTGCTGTAGCGCATCGGCCACCGCGGTTTCGAGCCGCGCGCCGAGGCCGATCGCGCTGGCCCATGACATGGCGCCCCGGGAATCAGGCGCCGGCACCGACTTCCTCTTTCGGGATCACGATCGACTCGCGGCAGGATGCCTCGATCCAGTCTCCGAGCTGCTCGTCCGCGAGCATGGTCTCGAGGTAGCGCGTTGCGAGGCCCGACAGCGGCAGGCCGTAGCTCCGCACGCGCAGCACGACGGGCGCATACATGGCATCTGCGACGCTGAACCGGCCGAAGAGATAGGAACCCCGGTCGCCATGGTCGCGGCGGCAGCCGGACCAGATGGCGTCGATGCGCTTGAGGTCCCGCTCGAGCGGGGCCGTCATCGGGACCCGGCGACCGGTCGCGCGCGCATTCATCGGGCAGGCGTTGCGAAGCGCATGGAATCCGGCATGGATTTCGGTCGCGACCGAGCGCGCGATCGCCCGCTGCCCCCTGTCTTCCGGCCAACCGCGGCCCTCCGCGAGCTCCGATACGTACTCGCAGATCGCCAGCGACTCCCAGACGCGATGCTCGCCGTGGAGCAGGACCGGCACCTGCCGCGTCGGGGAGAACTTCGGGATCTCGGCGTCGAATTCGGGCGTGTCGAGGTGGAACTGCTTTTCCTGGAACTCGAGGCCGAGATGCCGGAGCAGCAGCCACGGGCGCAGGGACCACGAGCTGTAGTTGCGCGTGCCGATCACCAGCGTGAGGGCGCTCATGCGGCCGAGACTGCGCGTCCGGCCGCGGACGGTCAACCGCTCATTCGTCCTTGGGCTTGCGCTGCTTGATCCAGGTGGACAGCTTGCGAAGGTCCTTCTTCTTCTTCCATTCCTTTTTGACCAGCAGGCCGCTGTCGTAGGGATCGTAGCCCTTCTTCACGCCGAGCTGGTTCTGCTGGATGCGCTTCTGGCTGCCCTGCGAATACTCGTTGCTGAATGCGAGGGTCGGGTCGTCGAGCAACCGGCGCATGACCTCGTCGCTGGCGTTGCCCGAGGCGGGCACCCAGACCGCATTGCCAAGCTCGTCGAACTCGATGCGGCCGTGACCGAGGCGCTGTTCCTCGGCGTAGTGCGACATCTCCTTCGCGTCGTCGGAGATCTTCCGTGATTTGTCCTTGTCACCCATCGGCTTGCCGCTCGCGCCCCCTTGCGCCTGTCACGGAACGGTAAAGGAGCGGACGGGGCCAATCCGCGAAGGGCTTCACATAACGGGTTCAGCCGCCGGAGATTGCCGGGCTGGATGGGCGTACAGCCCGCCATCCGCATGCCGGATGCGGCCAGAAACGGCCCGCGGACACCTGAATGTGCGCGGGCCGCGCGCCCTCAGGGTTTCTGGAAACGCAGCGTGAAGCGGTCGCTTTCGCCGATGGCCAGGAACTTGTCGCGGTCGACGTCCCCGCCGCGCAGCGCCGGCGGCAACGACCAGACGCCGTTCGGATGGTCGCGGGTGTCCTTCGGGTTGGCGTTGATCTCGCTCTGCCCGATCAGCTTGAAGCCCGCCTTCTCCGCGAGCGCGATCGCGTAGTCGGTGCGCACGTAGCCCGATTCGGCTTCCGGGTCCTGCGGCTTGTCTTCCTTCGCGCGGTGCTCGACGACGCCGAGGATGCCGCCCGGCTTGAGCGAACGGTACATCGCGTTGAACATCTGCTGCGCGCCGTCATCATTGCCCATCCAGCTGTGGATGTTGCGGAACGTGAGCACCATGTCGACGCTCCCCTCCGGCACGGGCTTCAGCGCGTTGGGGAACTGGAGCCCGACCACCGTGGCGCGGTCGAAGCTGGCCGGGTCGCCCGCGAGCTTCGCGGCGAACTTCTTCGAATTCGTCTTCACGTAGTCGCTGGTGGAATCCGGGTCCCAGCTCGCCGCGATGTACTTGCCGTGTTCGCGCAAGGTCGGCGCGAGCACCTCGGTGTACCAGCCGCCGCCGCCCGGCCAGACCTCCATGACCGTCATGTCCTGCCGCAAGCCGAAGAACTGGAGCGTCTCCTTCGGGTTGCGATACCTGTCGCGCGCGCGGTTCTGCTCCGAGCGGTGGCTGCCGGCCAGCACGCGATCGAGCGTGGCGAGCGTCGCCGCGTCGGTGACGGGCGCGGCCGGGGCCGCGAGGCTGCCCCAGGCGGCGAGGCAGGCGACTGCCGCGACGGCGGCACGGGAAACTTGACCTGTCATGCTCATCTTATTGCTCCTTGCGGCCGCTTTCAGGCGGCGCCATCCGGTTCGAGATACGTGTAGCCAGCGAGTTCCAGTTCGTAGAAGCGCTTGAGCGCCTGTCCTTCCGCGACGGAGAGGCTGCCGTCCCGCATGGCGCGCTCGCAGTCGCGCGCGAAGCGCGGGTACAACTCGTCCTGCGCGTATTGCATGTAGCCGAGCACCGTGCTCGCGGTGTCGCCCTTGATGATCTCCTCGATCCACCAGCCGTGCTCGTCGTCGAGCCGGATGTGCGCGACGTGCGTGTCGCCGAACAGGTTGTGCAGGTCGCCGAGGGTCTCCTGGTAGGCGCCGACTAGGAAGGTGGCGAGGAAGTAGTCCTCCCCGGGCACGAGCTCATGCACTTCCAGCGAGCGCTTGGTATCGCGCTGCGACACGAAGCGGTCGATCTTGCCGTCCGAATCGCAGGTGATGTCGGCGAGGACCGCGGTCCGCGTCGGGCGCTCGTCGAGCCGGTGCAGCGGCATGATCGGGAACAGCTGGTCGATCGCCCAGCTGTCCGGCAGCGACTGGAACACCGACATGTTGCAGAAGTAGATGTCGGAAAGCACGCCCTCGATGTCCTCGAGCTCCTCGGGTACCCGCCCGAGCTTGCGGGTCAGGTCGCGCACTTTCGCGCAGGTTGCCCAGTAGAGGCGCTCCGCGAGGCTGCGCATCTCGATGCTGAGGTAACCGAGGCTGAACATCTGCTGCGCCTGCTCGCGTGCCTGCTGCGCGTCGTGCCAGCACTCGACGAGTCGCCGTTCGCTGACGGTCGCGTAGGCGTCGTAGAGGTCCGCGATCGGCTGCGGCAGGCCGCTGTCGTCGGCCGCCGGCCGGTCCGGCACGCTGAAGAGGTCGAGGCGCGCCGCACCGAGCACGTTGAACACCAGCACGCTGTGGTGCGCCGTGATCGCCCGGCCGGACTCGCTGAGGATCATCGGGTGCGCGAGCCCGCGCGCGTTGCAGACGCTCGCGACGCGATAGACGACGTCGTTCGCGTACTCGCGCAGCGAATAGTTCATCGAGGACTCGAAGTTGGTCTTTGACCCGTCGTAATCGATGCCGAGCCCGCCGCCGACGTCGATGTACTCGAGCCCCGCGCCGAGCCGTGCGAGTTCCGCGTAGACCTGGGCAAGCTCGTTCACGGCGTCCTTGACGCGGCGGATGTCGTGCAGCTGCGAGCCGGGGTGGCAGTGCACGAGCTTCAGGCAGTCGAGCATGCCGTGGGAGCGCAGCACCTCCACCATCTCGAGGATCTCGGTGGTGAACAGGCCGAACTTCGAGCGGTCGCCCGCCGACTCGCGCCAGCGGCCCGCGCCCTCGGCCGCGAGCTTCACGCGCACGCCGATCTGCGGGCGCACCTGGTACTTCTCGGCGTGACGCAGGATGTAGCCGAGCTCGGAGAAGTTCTCGACCACCGGGATGATCGAGCGGCCGAGCTTGGTCGCGAGGATCACGGCCTCGATGTAGCTGTCGTCCTTGAAGCCGTTGCAGATGATGAGGCGCTTCGGCGCGTCGCCGGTCATGGCCATGACGGCGAGGAGCTCGGGCTTGCTGCCGCACTCGAGGCCGAAGCCGAGGTCGGCGCTGCCCCGATAGACTTCCTCGACGACGAGCCGCTGCTGGTTGACCTTGATCGGGAAGACCGCCGCATAGCGGTTCTTGTAGTCGTTTTCGGTGATCGCGGCGGCGAACGCATCGTGCAGGGAGCGCAGCCGGTCGCGCAGGATGCCGGAGAAGCGGAGCACCATCGGCGCGGTCAGGTCGCGCGCGCCGAGCTGCTGCACGACTTCGAAGAGGTCGATCTCGCGCGCGGCGTCCCTGCCGGGACGGCAGACGACGTGCCCGGCGGCGTTGATGCCGAAATAGCCGCCGCCCCAGGAGCCTGCCGCGAAGAGCTGTTCGGAGTCCTCGATGCTCCAGGGCGGCCGTGTCGTCACCGGTCCGCGCGTCACGCTGTCCAACTAGGCGATCCTGTTCGATGCCAGAGGGCGCGGACGATAGCAGATCATGCCGTGCCTCGCGCAATCGGGCGCGCGGGATCCCGGATCCATTCGCTCCATGAGCCGCCATAGAGGCGCGCGCCCGCGATGCCGGCCGATTCGAGCGCGAGCAGTCCCTGGCAGGCCGTGACGCCCGAGCCGCACATGCAGATCGGCGCCCGCCCGGGAGCGACGCCGGTGCGCTCGCGCCAGAGTCCCGCCAGTTTTTCGGGCGCGAGGAACCGGCCGTCCGCACCCAGGTTCTCCAGATACGGGAGGTTGACGGCGCCCGGCACGTGGCCCGCGACCGCGTCGAGCGGCTCGACTTTCCCGGCGAAGCGTTCCGCGCCGCGGACGTCGACCAGGGTTTCGCCGCGGGCGAGGGCGTCCACGACGGCCGCGACATCACAGAGCATCTCCGGTCGCGGATGCGCGACGAAGCGGGTCGGCCTGCGCGACAAGGCGTCCGTCGAGACCGGCCTTCCCTCGGCGGTCCAGGCCGCGAATCCGCCGTCGAGCACGCAGACCCGGTCGTGGCCGGCCCAGCGCAGCATCCACCAGAGGCGCGCGGCGAACGCGCTGCTGCCCGCGTCGTAGCAGGCGACGGTCGTGTCCGGCCCGACGCCGAGCCGCGAGAGCGTCGCGGCGAAATCGGCGATCGCGGGCAGCGGATGGCGGCCGGTGCGCGCGGTCACGGTCGCGGCGAGGTCCCGCTCGAGGTCCACGTGGACAGCGCCGGGTATGTGCCCCGCGCGCCAGGCCGCGAAGCCGGATTCCGGCTTGCCGAGCTCGAAGCGGCAGTCGGCGACGAGCCAGTCCGGGTCGGACAGCCGGGCCGCGAGATCGCCGGTCGAGAGAAGGGGGGTTCGCAACCTTTTTTCCGCCGCGCGCATCTTACCTGCGATGGAAGACTCTACCCCTCTCGCCGTGCCCCTGACGAGCGCGCGCCGACCGGTGCCGCAGGCGGAGTGCCCGCTGCCGTCCGTGACGAATGCCGAGCGCGAATTCTGGCGCCGCGCCGTGCAGCAGGAGCGCGCCCGCCAGAAATGCGGGCGCCCCGCGCCGTTTCCGTTCCAGGCCGACTGACCGCGCCCCGACGGCCGGTCCCGCGCGGCGGCGTGCGCCGCGGATTTGCGGTACATTCTGCGCCCTATGACAGAGCACGCGATCCATACGCATTTTCCCGGCCGGCTGATATTCATCGGCTTCGGCAGCATCGGCCAGGGCGTCCTGCCGCTGATCATGCGCCACGTCGGCGGATTGACCGCGGATCGCATCACGATCGTCACGGCCGACGACGCGGGCCGCGAAGAGGCCGCGAAATTCGGCATCAAGATGGTCAATCACCCGCTGACGCGGGAGAACTACCGGCACGTGCTCGACCCGCTCGTCGGGCGCGGCGACTTCGTGCTCAACCTGTCCGTCGACGTGTCCAGCATCGCGCTCATCAAGCTCTGCCACGAAAAGGGCGCGCTGTACCTCGACACCTGCATCGAGCCCTGGCCGGGCGGGTACACGGACCCGAACATCCCCGCCAGCCGGCGAACCAACTATGCGCTTCGCGAGGAAGTGCTCGAGCTTCGCAAGGGCTGGACCAACGGACCGACGGCCGTGATCACGCATGGCGCGAACCCGGGTCTCGTCTCGCACTTCGTCAAGCAGGCGCTGCTCGACATCGCCGCGGGCTGCGGGCGCGATCCCGGCGAACCGAAGAGCCGGGACGACTGGGCGAACCTCGCGAAGGAGCTGGGCGTCAAGGTCATCCACATCGCCGAGCGCGACACCCAGGTTTCGAACCGGCCGAAGATGCCGGGCGAGTTCGTCAACACCTGGTCGGTGGACGGCTTCGTGAGCGAGGGCAGCCAGCCGGCCGAGCTCGGCTGGGGCACGCACGAGCGGCACTTTCCGCGCGACGGGCGCCAGCACGACTTCGGGCGCAAGAGCGCGATATTCCTGACGCAGCCCGGCTGCGCGACGCGGGTGCGCACCTGGACGCCGGAGGCGAAGCATTTCCACGCTTTCCTGATCACGCACGGCGAGGCGATCTCGATCTCGGATTTCCTCACTGTCCGGCAGAACGACCGCGTGCTGTACCGCCCGACCGTGCATTACGCGTATCACCCCTCCGACAACGCGGTGCTATCGGTCCATGAATTCTGCGGCCGCAACTTCCAGCTGCAGGAGCACAAGCGGATCATGATGGGCGAGATCACGACGGGCATCGACGAGCTCGGCGTGCTGCTCGCGGGACACCCGAAGAACGCCTACTGGTTCGGGTCGCAGCTCTCGATCGACGAGGCGCGCAAGCTCGCGCCCTACAACAGCGCGACGTCGCTGCAGGTCACGGTCTCGGCGCTGTCCGGCATGATCTGGGCGATCGAGAACCCGGCGATGGGCATCGTCGAGCCGGACGAGATCGACTTCCGGCGGAACCTCGAGATCTGCCGGCCCTACCTCGGACCCGTGGTCGGCAAGTACACGGACTGGACGCCGCTCTTCGACCGCGGCCGCCTCTTCCCTGAGGACCTCGACGAAAGCGACCCCTGGCAGTTCAAGAACATCCGCGTTATCTGAGTTGAAGGGGACGCTCACCTTCAGCGCCGCCGACAGTTGGTTCAGGCATGCCGATCGCTGAAGGTGAGCGTCCCCTTCAACTCCCTTCAGGCTCGTACTCGATCGCGGTGATCACGGCGCGCAGCACGCCGGCCGGAAGGGCGACTTCGATCGCGTCGTCGACACGCTTGCCGAGCAGGGCGCGCCCGAGCGGCGAGTCCATGCTGATGTACCCGGCTTCGCGGTCGAATTCGTCCGGTCCGACGATGCGGTGACGCCGGCGGGCACCGCTTTTTTCTTCCTCGATCGTCACCCAGGCGCCGAAGTACGCGCGCTCCCGGTCGGCCGGCGGCCCGGAGACGATCGTGAGCCCATCGAGCCGCCCGCGGAGAAACCGCACGCGCCGGTCGATCTCCCGCAGTCGGCGCTTTCCATAAATGTATTCGGCGTTTTCCGACCGGTCGCCCTGGGCCGCGGCTTCGGCGACCGCGCGCGTCACGGCGGGCCGCTCGACGAGCCAGAGCTCGTCGAGTTCGGCGCGAAGCCGCCTTGCACCTTCGGGAGTCGCGTACTTGGAGCCCACGCGGGTACTTCGTCCTGTCGTTAACTCTATGAATTATAAGCCGTTCTGGCTGTGCCGGAGCCGGCGTCCCAAACTGTGGCGCACTTCACGCATGCCCGCTCGACCGGGCGCTAGGCTTTCAGGCGTCATTTCGGCTTACGTCAGTATCCCCTAGCGGACTTCCTTCCCTTCACCGAAAGTCCGCCCTTCAAGCCCCGGGCCAAAAGCCCGGGGTTTTTTTATGCTGCCACGATGTCCTTCAAGGACCACTTTTCCGGCCAGTCAGACGCCTATCAAAAGTATCGCCCGGACTACCCGTCGGGACTTTTCGCATGGCTCGCGGGCGAATCCCCGTCACGCCGGCTTGCGGTGGACGTGGCGACCGGCAATGGCCAGGCTGCGACCGCCCTGGCCCGGCATTTCGAGTCGGTGATCGCAACCGATCCTTCGGCTGCGCAGCTTCGCGAGGCGCGCGCCGTTCCGCGTGTCGAGTACCGGCAGGAACCGGCCGAGGCGATTTCCGTGGCGTCTGCTTCGGTCGACCTGCTCGTCGCCGCCCAGGCGGCGCACTGGTTTGACTGGCCGCGCTTCGTTTCCGAGGCGCGGCGCGTCCTGTGCCCGGGTGGCGTGCTCGCGATCTGGACCTACGGCAACGCCGAGGTCGCGCCGGCCATCGACCGCCTGCTGGAGGATTTCTCGCGCGATGCCGTGGGACCCTGGTGGCCGCGCGAGCGCCGCCATGTCGACGAGGGCTATCGCGACCTGCCGCTGCCGTTTCCGCCGATCGAGGCGCCCGACTTCGAGATGCGCGCGAGCTGGGATGCCGCCGCGATGCTCGGGTATCTCGACACCTGGTCCGCCGTCCGCCGCCAGCGCGCGCGCACCGGCCGCGACGCCCTTGCCATTCTCGCCGCGCCGCTCGCGGCCGCCTGGGGCGAAGGCGCGCGACCCGTGCGCTGGCCCCTGACCCTCAAGACCGGTCGCGCCTGACAAACGGTTGGTCGCGCCGTGGAACCCGGCCGGCGCAGGGCTGCCTTATACTCCGCGCCCTCATCGACTGGAGAACCCGGAATGTCCCTGCGTAATTCGCTCGTTGCCATTCTCATCGCATCGTTCACCGGCCTCGCATCCGCCGACGATGCACAGGCTCCGCTTGCCTCCGGCATCGATCCCACCGCGATGGACCGGCAAGTCCGGCCGCAGGATGACCTGTTCCGTCACGTGAACGGAACCTGGCTGACGAACACGCCGTTCCCCGCCGAGTACGCGAGCGCAGGCATCGGCATCATGCTGTTCGAGAAGGCGCAGGCCGACGTCCAGGCGATCCTCCTGGAAGCGGCAGCGGCCGGCGACAAGGCGACTCCCGACATGCGCCGGCTCGGCGACATGTACACGAGCTTCATGGACGAGAAGAAAGTCGAGGAGCGTGGCATCGAGCCCCTGAAGCCGCTCTTCGCCGAAATCGCGGCGATCGACGGGCCCGAGGCGCTCGCCGGCTTCTTCGGCCGCGCCCAGGGCCTCGGCATCAGCGTGCCGATGGGCGTCTATGTCTATCCCGACGCGCGCAACTCGACGCACAACGTCGCCTACCTGAGCCAGGACGGGCTCGGCATGCCGAACCGCGACTACTACCTCAAGACGGAAGATACCTACGTCGAATTCCGCCGCAAGTACGTCGAGTACCTGGCCAAGCTGCTCACACTCGCCGGCGAACCCGACGGCGCGGCGCGCGCGGCGAAGATCCTCGAGCTCGAGACCCGGATCGCGACCGACCAGTGGACGCCGGTGCAGAACCGCGACCCGATCGCGACCTACAACAAGCACGGCCTCGATTCCGCGGCCGCCCTCGCGCCCGCATTCGACTGGAAGGCCTACCACGCGGCGAGCGGCCTGCCGGCCGGCGATTTCATCCTGCGGCAGCCGACCTACGCGACGGCGCTCGGCAAGCACATGACCGGCTCCGACCTCGCGGTCTGGAAGGACTACCTGAAGGTGCGCACGATCGGCGCCTACGCGCGCGTGCTGCCGGCCGCGTACGTCGACGCTTCGTTCGACTTCAATTCGCGCACGCTGCGCGGGACCGAGGCGCTGCGCCCACGCTGGAAGCGCGCCGTGCAGGAGACCGACGGCGCGATGGGCGAGGCGATCGGCGCGGCCTATGTCGCGCGCCATTTCCCGCCGGAAGCGAAGGCGCGCATGGACGTGCTGGTCCAGAACCTGCTCGCGGAATTCGACCGCGGGATCGACCGGCTCGAGTGGATGAGCGACTCGACCAAGTCGGAAGCGCACACGAAGCTCAAGAAGATCAACGTGAAAATCGGCTATCCCGACAAGTGGCGCGATTACTCGGGCCTCGAGATCCGCAAGGACGACCTCGTCGGCAACGTCATGCGGGCGAACCAGTTCGAGTGGGAATGGCAGGCGGCGCGCGCCGGCAAGCCCAAGGATCCGACCGAGTGGTTCATGACGCCGCAGACGGTCAACGCCTATTACCTGCCGACCAACAACGAAATCGTCTTCCCGGCCGCCTTCCTGCAGCCGCCGTACTTCGACATGCGGGCGGACGACGCCGCGAACTACGGCGCGATCGGCTCCGTGATCGGCCACGAGATCAGCCACGGCTTCGACGACCGCGGTCGGCAGTACGACGGCGACGGCAACCTGCGCGACTGGTGGACGCCGGAGGACAACGAGAAATTCAAGGCGCGCGCAAACGGCCTCATCAAGCAGTATTCCTCGTTCCAGGCGCTTCCGGACCTCAACGTCAACGGCGAGCTGACGCTCGGCGAGAACATCGGCGACCTGTCGGGCGCTGCGGTTGCCTACAACGCCTACGTCCACTCGCTGGGCGGCGCCGATGCGCCGGTCATCGACGGCAACACCGGGCCGCAGCGTTTCTTCCTCGGCTACGCCCAGGCCTGGCGCACGAAGTGGCGCGACGGGCTGATGCGGGAGGTCGTGCTGACCGATCCGCATTCGCCGAGCGAATTCCGCGCGAACGGCGTCGTCTCGAACATGGACGAGTTCTACGCGGCGTTCGGCGTGAAGGAGGGCGACAAGCTGTGGCGGCCCGCCGCGGAGCGCGTGAAGATCTGGTGAGGCGAAGCCCCCCGAGGCTGGCCGAAGGCCGCGCTTTGAGTGGATAATGACCGGCCATGATCCGGCCAGTCATCCGTTGCGCGCTCCCATTGCTTGCCGCGGCGCTCACGGCCTGCGTGCCCTTCGAATCGCTCTGGCGCAAGCCCAAGGACACCGACAAGCCGCCGGCCCCGGCGGCTGCGACGGCAGCGCAGCCGCAGCTTCCGCTCGCGGAGGCCACGCATCGATTCATGGTGGCGCCTGACCAGGACGTGGTCGGCAAGCTTCAGGTTACGGTCGCGCGGCACGAAGACACGTTCGCCGACATCGCGCGGCGCTTCAACGTGGGCTACGCGGAGCTCGTGCGCGCCAATCCGGGCGTGGACCCCTGGCTACCGGGGAAGGGCACGACCATCGTGCTGCCGACCGAGTTCATCCTGCCGGACGCGCCGCGCGAGGGTCTGGTGCTGAACCTCGCGCAGATGCGGCTCTATTACTTCCCGAAGCCGGAGAAGGATTCACCGAAGGACGGCCCGGTTGAGGTCGTAACGCACCCGATCGGCATCGGCAAGGTGGGCTGGGCGACACCCGAGGGCACGACCAAGGTCGTTTCGCACGTCAAGGATCCGACCTGGACGCCGCCCGTATCCGTGCGCAAGGAGCATGAGTTGGAGGGCGACATTCTCCCGCCGACCGTGCCGCCTGGTCCGGAAAATCCGCTCGGCCGTCACATGATGCGCCTCGCCTGGCCAAGCTACCTCATTCACGGTACCAACAAGCCGCCCGCCGTCGGCATGCGCGCGAGTGCCGGCTGCGTCCGGCTCTATCCCGAGGACATCGCGCTCATATTCGAGGCCGTGCCGGATGGGACGAAAGTCACGGTCGTGAACCAGCCAGTGCTGCTCGGCTGGCGTGGCGACCGCCTGCTGGTGCAGACCTACGAGCCGCTCGAGGACGACAAGCGCGACTGGTCCGACGTGCCGAAGGCGCTGCGGCAGAAGACGAAGAAACCGAAGGCGCCGCTCTGGAAGAAGGTCGCCGAGCACGACGAGGCGATCGACTGGGCAGTGGTTGCCGACGCGGCCGCCAAGCCGCGCGGAATTGCATTCTCCGTCGGGCCCGGCGAGGGGCGCGACCTCGAGGCGACGGTCGCCGGCGCGAAGCGCGTCCGGAATGCGATCCCGACCGGCGCGACCTGGGACGGCGTCGAGGACCAGTATGCCGGCGACCCGCAGTTCGCAAAGCCCGCCGAGGAAGAAGGCAGCAAGGCGAGCACTGCGCCTTAAAAGGGGACAGTCATTTGAAGGGGACGCTCACCTTCACCGGTGTGCGGTGCATCCAGCAAAGGTGAGCGTCCCCTTTCAAAGTGACTGTCCCTTTTAGTTCCTCGCCGCGAGCGCGGAAGTCATCGATCCCACGACGACCATCAATGCGCCGACGATCGAGAGCGCGTTGAGGCCTTCCGCGGCGACGAGCGCGAGTCCCGAGTGCTCGACCGCCCACATGGCGCCTATCGTGAAGAGCGGCGCCGTCGCGAGCACGGCACTGACGCGCGACAGGTCCCAGTGATAGAGCGCCTCGCCGAACGCGCCGTAGGCGCCGAGCGTGTTGGCGCAGCAGAAGGCGAGCATGCCGAGCTGTAGCCCGTCGAGATCGCGGATCCCGAGCGGATCGCTCGCCGGCAGCATCACGACGACCGCGCCGATGTAGATCATCCAGAGCACCTGCTGCGCGCTGAAGTGCTTCAGCAGCTGCTTCTGCGCGAGGCCGTAGATCGCCCACGAGACGCCGGCCGCGACCGTGAGGGCGACGCCGAGGCCGAGTCCTTCCGTCGGGCGCAGGAGCTCGGGCAGGCGCTCGTTGAAGAAGAGCAGGAGTCCGGCGCCCAGCACGACGAAACCGAACCATTGCACGCGCGCAAACCGCTCGTGGAATACGAGCACGCCGCCGACCAGCAGCATCATCGGCGCGAGCTGGATGACGACCTGCGTCACCGAAGGCGTGGCGTGGTCGAGCGCGACGAGATAGAGGACGTAATTGCCGATGAGCATGATCGTCGCGACGGCGAGCAGCAGGACCGCCGCCCGGCCCGCCCCGCGCACGCGCGGCAGCGTGCCGCGGACCGCGAGGACGGCGCCGAGCCCCACCATCGAGATCGCAAAGCGCCACCAGACGATCGTGTAGGCGTCCATTCCCTCGAGCACGACCTTGAGCGCAATGGGCAGCAGCCCCCACAACGCGGCGGTCGTGAGGGAAAGCGTGAAACCGAGCCGCCAGTTGGTGGAAACGCCCGTCATGTCCATTCATGATAATCTGCGCCGCAGTTGGGGGAGTCAGCCGTGACGGAACGACTGGCCGGCATCCGTGTTCAAGAAGAAGCCGGCGCGGGGCAATCGATTGCGGAATCGCCGACGGCCGTCACGGCATTCGTCGGGCGTTGCCTGCGTGGACCAGTCAACCGGCCGTACCGGCTCTCCGGCTTCAACGAATTCCAGCGCATCTTCGGCGGGCTGTGGCAGCCGTCGACCCTGTCCTATGCGGTCGAGCAGTTCTTCGAGAACGGCGGACGCACGGCGGTCATCGTCCGCGTCACGAATGGCGCGCGCTGCTGCACGCTGACCCTGCCGGCCGGAAACCAGGCGCTCGTGCTCCAGGCGCTCGCGCCCGGCACGCGCGAATTCCTCCGCGCCGCGGTCGACTACGACGGCATCGGCGAAAACGAAGAGCAGTCCTTCAACCTCGTGATCCAGCGGGTGCGCACGCCCGGCTCCGAGCACATCGAGGACCAGGAGATCTATCGCAGGCTGTCGATCGATCCGGACTCGGTCCGTTCGGTCGCGGCGGTGCTCGCGGACTCGGAGCTCGCGAGGGTCGCGGGCCCGCTGCCGCCGATCCGTCCCGACCCGACGCCTCGGCACGATCCGCGCGGCATCGCGGGATACGTTTTCTCCGGCACCGATGCCGATGACGGCGCGCCGCTCACGGACTACGACATCATCGGCTCCGCGACGCAGGGCACGGGCCTCTTCGCCCTCGACGCGGGCGAGCCATTCAACCTGCTCTGCATTCCGCCGCTTTCGCGGGACGTCGACGTCGGCGCGAGCACGCTGCTCGTCGCGAACCGCTTCTGCCGCGAGCGCCGCGCGCTGCTTTTCGTCGATCCGCCGCTCGCCTGGGACAGCGCGGCAAAGGCGGTCGCGGAAATGCGCCACTGGCCGCTGCCCTCCGATTCGGCCTGCATGTTCTATCCGCGCGTGCTCGGCTACGACAAGCTGCGCGGGCGCTTCGAGGCGTTTGCTCCCTCCGGTGCCGTGGCGGGAACCCTGTCGCGCGCGTCCGAACACTGGCCGGTCTGGAACGGCGCCTGCAGCGAGGACACTGTCTTGCGACCGGGCCTGCGTCCCGCCTGCACGGTCGACGACGAGCATCGCCTGCGCCTTGCTGCCGCGGGCGTGAACACGATCCAGTCCGTGCGACGCTCCGGTGGCGACGCGCCGCGGGCCTGCACGCTCGCGGGCCGGGGCGCGGTCGCGGCCGACTGGCGCTCGCTCCCGGCACGCCGGCTTGCGCTGCTGATCGTCAACAGCATCGAGCGCGGCACGCGCTGGATGCTGTTCGAGCCGAATGAGCCGCCGACCTGGAGCCGCGCGGCGCAGCAGGTGCGCGAGTTCCTCGGAATGCTCGAGGAGCGCGGCGCATTCGACCATCGCGAGCAGGGCGACCGCTGGTTCGTGCTCTGCGACGAGCGCGTGAACCGCGACCGTCATCGCGAGCAGGGAATCGTCAACCTGATGTTCGGGTTTCCCGCGCAGCGGTCGGGCGGATTCCACGCGTATCTCGTCAGCCATCGCGCGGGCGGCAGTCGCGTGCAGACCGTCAGCCCGAACCTCGCCGGGCTGCCGGACACCGGGCTCACTCAGGCACTGGCCGAGCTCGAAGTGCCGGCCGTCGACGGCGTCTAGCCGAATCCTCCGCCGCCCGGGGTCTCGATCACGATCTCGTCGCCTGTTTCGACCCTGGCGCTCGCGCATGCCGGCAGCTCGGACGATTTTCCGTCCGCGCGCACGAGGCGGTTGATTCCGGTCGCTCCGCTCGCGCCGCCTGCAAGCCCGAAGGGCGCGATGCGGCGGTGGTTCGACAGGATGGCGACCGTCATCGGCGCGCGGAACGCCAGTCGCCGGACAAGGCCGTCGCCGCCCCGATGCCTCCCGGAGCCGCCGGATCCGCGGCGGTAGCGGAACTCGCGCAGGAGCACCGGGTGCCGCGACTCGAGCACTTCGGGGTCCGTCAGCCGCGAATTGGTCATGTGCGTCTGCACGCCGGACGCCCCGTCGAAGCCGGCTCCGGCGCCGGCACCGCCGGCGATCGTCTCGTAGTACTGGTGTCCGGCATCGCCGAAGGTGAGGTTATTCATCGTGCCCTGGGAGGCGGCGAGCACGCCGAGTGCGCCGAGGAGCGCATCGACGATGCACTGCGAAGTCTCGACGTTTCCCGCGACGACGGCCGCCGGCGGGACGGGATTCAGCATCGAGCCGCGATCGACGCGGATCGTCAGCGGTCGCAGGCAGCCCTCGTTCAGTGGGAAGTCGGCATCGACGAGCGTGCGGAACACATAGAGGACCGCCGCGGTGCAGACCGCGAAGGGCGCGTTGAAATTGCCCTCCCGTTGCGGCGAGGTGCCCGCGAAGTCGACGATCGCGGTTCGCCTGGCGCGGTCGACCCGGACCGTCACCTCGATCGCGCTGCCGTCGTCCATCTCGTAACGAAGGTGCCCGTCGCCGAGCCGCCCGATGACCTCGCGCACGCAGGCCTCCGCGTTGTCCTGGACGTGCGCCATGTAGCGGACGACGGTCTCGCGGCCGCAACGCCCGATGAGCGACTCAAGTTCCGCGATGCCGCGTGCATTCGCGGCAAGCTGTGCCTTCAGGTCGGCAACGTTCTGGTCCGGGTTGCGCGCGGGCCAGGGGCCGCCCGCCAGGCAGGCGCGCAGCTCACCCTCGTGGATCCGTCCTTCGTCGAGCAGCAGGAAATTGTCGAACAGCACGCCTTCCTCGTCGATCGTCCGCGAGGCCGGGGGCATCGAACCGGGCGTGATGCCGCCGATGTCGGCGTGGTGCGCGCGTGAGGCGACGAAGAAAGCCGGCTCCGGTTCCTGCCCGGTGAACACCGGGCTCACGACCGTGATGTCGGGAAGGTGAGTTCCGCCGGCATAGGGCGCATTCAGCATCCAGGCGCGGCCACGGCGCATGCCGCCGCGGTTCGCGGCGATGACGGCACGGACGCTTGCGCCCATCGAGCCGAGATGCACCGGCATGTGCGGCGCATTCGCGATGAGCGCGCCCTCGGAATCGAACAAGGCGCAGGAGAAGTCGAGGCGCTCCCGGATGTTGACGGAAACGGCCGTCGCCTGGAGGACGGCGCCCATCTGCTCGGCCACCTGCATGAACCGGTGATTGAAGAGCTCGAGGCGGGCAGGGTCGGGTCCCGCGGATTCGATGCTCGCCACCTGCCGGTCGGCATGCCGGGCGAGGCGCAGGCTGCCGTCATCGAGCCGCTCGGCGGACCAGCCGGCCTCGAGCACCGTCGTCGAATTCGGCTCGACGATGAGCGCGGGTCCCGGGATGACTTCGCCAGGCGCGATCGTCGCGCGATCGCGCCGCGGAACCTCTCGCCAGCCGTCGAACCAGGCCTCGGCCGTCCGGTTCGCCGGGCTACGCGCTTCCGTCGCGACCGGCACCGGGTGGTCTTCGCCTTCGACGACGACCTCGACCTGCAGGGTCGCGAGGAACGGGTCGTCCGCGGGCGGCGCAAAGCCGAAGCGCCGCGCGAATTCGGCGCGAAAACCGCGGTCGACTTCCGGGAGCGGGGCGTACTCGATTTCGAGCGCGGTCTCGGTTCCCGGGGCGCGCAGTTCGAGCACGCGGCGCACGCGCACCTCCGCGATGCCCGCGCCCTGCGCAATCATGGCATCGATGAGCGGCCGGCTCATTGCCGCGAATTCCGCCTCGAGCGAGGCGGGCGTCATGGCGTCGAGCGCCCGTTCGATGCTCAGACGCCGCACGAGCCGGCGGTCGGCGAGCCCGATGCCCCAGGCGGATAGGACGCCGGCCAGCGGATGAACCAGGATTTCGACGATGGCGAGCGCATCGGCGACGCGGCAGGCGTGCTGCGGTGCCGCGCCGCCGTAGCAGAGCAGCGCGAAGTCTGCGGGGTCGTGACCCTCGCGGACCGACACGTGCCGGATCGCCCGCGCCATCGATTCGACGGCGACGTCGAGGAAGCCGGAGGCAAGGCGCAGCGCGTCGGTTGCAACCGCACCCACCTCGGTGACGCGCGCGGCGAGCTCGTCGAATTTTCCCCGTACGACGGCGGAATCGAGCGCCTCGTCGCCGCCGGCGCCGAAAATCGCCGGGAAGTCCTCCGGCCGGATGCGGCCGAGCAGCACCTGTACGTCCGTCACCGTGAGCGGCCCGCCGTTGCGGTAACAGGCAGGGCCGGGCCGGGAGCCCGCCGACTGGGGGCCGACGCGCAGCCGCCCGCCTTCGTACGCGAGTATCGAGCCGCCGCCCGCGGCCACCGTGTGGATGTTCATCATCGGCGCCTGGAGCCGGACGCCCGCAATTGCGGTCTCGAAGCGCTGCGGCATCGCGCCGTCATAGAGCGCGACATCGGTCGAGGTCCCGCCCATGTCGAATGCGATCAAGCGCGGGCGGCGGAGGTTGCGCGCGATGCGCGCCGTGGCGACGAGCCCGCCGGCCGGGCCCGAGAGCACCGCATTGCAGGCCCGAAACGCCTCCGGCGCGACCAGCCCGCCGTTGCTTTGCATGAATTCCAGGCGCGCGCCCTGGTGGCGCGGGCCGAGCGCTTCGCGGAAATGGCGAACGTAGCGCGCGAGAAGGGGCGTCAGGTAGGCGTCCACCACGGTGGTGTCGCCGCGGCTGACGAAGCGGATGAGGGGAGACGCCTCGTGCGAAGCGATGACCTCGCCGAAACCGGCCTCGCGGGCGAGCGCGGCCGCGCGTCGCTCGTGCGCCGCGTGGCGGTATCCGTGGACGAAGACGATCGCGACGCTCGCGATGCCGGAGGCCCGCAGGCGCCGGAGGTCCTCCAGCAGCCGCTCCTCGTCGAGCGGGCAGAGGACCTCGCCGTCGGCCGTGACGCGCTCATCCGCCTCGACGACTTCCGCGTAGAGCGGCGCCGGCAGCTCGATCCGGAGGGTGAACAGGCGGGGACGATTCTGGTAACCGATGGCGAGCGCGTCGCCGAAGCCGCGGGTGGTGACCAGGGCCGTCGGAACGCCGCGTCGCTCGAGGAGTGCATTGGTCGCAACGGTCGTGCCGATGCGGATGACGTCGATCACGCCCTCCGCGCCGCCCTCGCGCCCGAGCAGGTCGAGTATTCCCGCGACGCCGGAATCGGGCGCGCCCGCGGCCGCTTCGCTCAGGCGCTTGCCGACGACCAGGCGACCGTCGGGCGCGCAGCCGATGATGTCCGTGAAAGTGCCGCCCCGATCGAGCCAGAATTGCCAGCCGCGCGCCCTGCCCATTCGCTCAGGATAGCTTGTTGGCGGCAATTCCCTGTTGCAGTCGCGCGAGCCCGCCGTTGGCGAGGCGCTCGCAGGCATCGTGGTAACCGATGGAGATGGCGCGCTCGAATGCCTTCCAGTCGAGCAGGTCGAGTGACTCGAGCGCGGGCGTGAGCAGGAGGTCGCTCTGCGCGCGGTGCTCGAGCTTTGCCGTCGTGCTGTTGACCATGCCGCAGCGGAACAGGATCTGCAGGATGTTGGGACGCCGGCTGCTGCGCCCGCCGAAAGCGTTCCAGAAGGACGGCGCCTCGGTCGCATCCACGTTCGTCGTGAAGGCGCGGTCCGTGCCGACGTCGACGCCGATGACCGGCCCGCGGCCCTTTGCGCGCATCACGTCGACCGGCAGGTTGTTCATCGCGCCGCCGTCGACGAAGACCTCGCCGCCCTGGAGCACGGGGGGAAGCACGCCCGGGATCGCGACGGAGGCGCGCAGCCAGCGCCACAGCGGTCCCTGCTGGTGGACGGCGATACGGCCAGTCGTGAGGTTCGACGACACGCAGAAGAAGGGGAGCGGCAGGTCCTCGATGTCGATGTCGCCGAGCTCGCGGCGCAGGAGCATGCCGACCTTGCGGCCGGCGACGAGCGACACCAGCGGCAGCGTGTAGTCGGAGAGCGGGTTCGTGTCGACGAAGCAGCGCCGGAAGCGCTCGATGAGCTCCTCGTCGTTCCAGTCCGACGCGACGCCCGCCGCCAGGATGCCGCCCATGCTGGTGCCGCCGACGAGGTCGATCGGCACGCCGTGCTCGCGCAAGGCGCGCACGACGCCGAGGTGGGCGAAACCCCGCGCGCCGCCGCCCGACAGGACGAGGCCGACGGCGCGACCCGTCAGCAGGCGCACGAGCCGGTCGTAGTCCGCGGGCCCGCGCATGTGGTGATGCGGCATGCCGGGGAGGATCGCGTGCCAGCGCGCCGCGGCGCCGCGCATGATCCGGTCCTCGTGCAGCAGCAGCAGCTCGGCGCGGCGCATCGTTCCGTCGATCCATTGCCGGCCGGACCAGCCGGCGGGCTCGTCGTCCGCGCGCGCCGCGATCAGCACGACGTCGGCCTGCCGGAGACAGAATCGAGTCCAGGGAGTGTCGTCGGCATCGGCCGTGTAGACGACGAAATCGTTCCGCGACTCGCGCTCGTGGAACCACTGCGAGCTGTGGCTGCCCGCGCGCTCCCGGCCGACGAGGTCCACGCGCCCCAGGCGCTCCAGCGCAGCCACGAGCCGGGCGGCGTGCGGCATGAGGTCGATGTTCGCGTCCTGCGGGAGGATCGCGAGCGTGCGCGGCGCCATCTGGCGCTCGCGGTTCGCATCGGCGTCCTCGAGCCGCTGCACCGTGATGCGCGCGAGCCGGAGGATCGCCTCGGGGTGGCCGAGCAGCACGCGCTCGAAGGTTCCCGCGGAGAGCATCGCGAGATCCGAGTCGCGGAGCGCCCGGACCGTCAGCGTGCGCGGGCGCGGGACGATGAGGCCCATCTCGCCGACCGTCTCGCCGGCCGCGATCCGCCGCACCAGCTCGCCGCCGCTGCCGTAAACGCCGAGGCAGCCGCTCACCACGAAATACACGGCGTCGGCCGGCGCGCCGGCCTCGAACAGCACCCGGCCGCCCGGCAGCGACATCCATTCGATCTCGGTGACGGCCGCGTCGATGATGCTCTTCGGAAGGCCATTGAACAGGGGCAAAGCGGCGAGCATCGCCCAGGGGTTGGCCCGCGGGTCGATCTGGGTCCGGTCGTCCTCTGCGTCCACGGCAGCGGGACGATATCACGCGGGAACATGGCGGCTAGAATCGGCGGCCATGACTGTGACGGACCGCAAGCTGCTGGAGCGGATCTGGAAGGCCGTCGGCGAGATACCGCGCGGCTCCGTCGCGAGCTACGGCGGCATCGCCCGGCGAGCGGGGCTGCCGCGGCGCGCTCGCCTCGTCGGGCATGCGCTCAAGGTCGCGCCGGCGAAGCTGCGCCTGCCCTGGCACCGCGTCGTCAATGCCCAGGGTCGCATCAGCCTGCCCGCGGGCTCGAAGGGACACCGCATGCAGCGGCGACTGCTGGAAGAAGAGGGCTTGGTATTCCGAAATGGCAAGGTCGATCTCTCGGAGTCGGGCACGCTCGACCTCGACGCCCTCCTGTGGCGCCCGCGCCGAGACTGATACCATCGGCGCATGGCGAGTCGTCACGTGGTGTTCTCGCACGGCCTCGAAAGCGGGCCGTGGGGAACCAAGATCTCCGCAATGTCGGAAGTCGCGAAGAGCGAGGGCTGGAACGTCGACTCGGTCGACTACCGCGGCGTCAATGATGCGCGCGACCGCGTCACGCGGCTGCTCTCGTTCTGCCGCGACATCCGCGGCGACCTCGTGCTCGTGGGATCGAGCCTCGGCGGCTATGTCGCGACCTCGGCGTCCGCGCTCCTGCACGCGCGCGGGCTCTTCCTCATGGCGCCCGCCTTCTACATGCCCGGAACGGAGCAGCTGACGGCGAAGCCCGCGCCCTGCCCGAAGGCGATCGTGCACGGGTGGAAAGACGATGTCGTCCCGGTCGAGAACAGCATGAAATTCGCGCGCGAGCATTCGGCGACGCTGCACATCCTCGACTCGGACCACCGGCTGCACAGCGAGCTTTCGCTCGTCAATTACCTCTTCGAATACTTCCTCGTCGCGCTCGATCTCCCCAAGCGCCGCTGATCACGGCGCCCATCGCGTTGCTATGATTCAACGCGCCGTCGCTGCCGTCGCGTCGGGCGGGCTGGCTCGCTCGTTCCGCCGGAACTTAGTCACTCGCTCGCCACCCGCCCGCCGCTCGGCTTGCGACGGCTCGATGCATGCCGCTGCACAGCAGGCGCGGACCAGCGCCGGGCGGGTCCCCGAGCGAGCGAATGTCCGATCTTCTGAGCGAGCGAGGGTCCCCGACCGGCGCGCAGTCCGCGCGAGCCTCAGCTACATCACAGGATCGCGTTAGACTTGCGGGATTGCCGGAAGGGGAGGGCCTGCGATGCGCGCATGTCTTGCATTGGGTGTGCTGGCGGTCGTCGCGCTGACCGGATGCGGCGGCAGCGATGAACCGGAGGCCGAAGAAGAGCCCATGAAGGTCGAAGAGACAGTCTTCGGCGATCTCGTCGGCACGCAGGACAAGGCCCGCGACCGCTCGAATGCCGCCGTCGAGCTGCACCGCAAATCGATGAACGAGCGCCTCGACGCGGACGAAGGCGCGCCGCCCGAAGAGCCCCCGCCCGAGGAATAGCGGCCAACCCCGTGAATCGCACCCTCATGTGGGCGCTGCGCGGACTCATGCGCGTGTTCGTGCGCCCGACCGTCGTGCCGGAAGACGCGCTGCAGCGCCTGCACGGGCGCGCGCGACCGCTGCTCTACGTGCTCGAGGAGCGCAGCACTTCCGACCTGCTCGCGCTCGAGATCGCCTGCATGAACGGCGGGCTTCGGCGCCCGGGCAAGCGCCTGAAGCTTCGCGGCCTCGACCTGCCTCATTCCGCGGTCGCGCTCGAGCGGAGCGCCGGTGTGCTGCGCCGGCGCGCGGACCGGCGCACGCCGCCCGAGCTCGCGAAAGCCGTCGCGGCCGCGGGCGCGGACGAGACACTCGAGCTCGACATCGTGCCGGTCGCGGTCTACTGGGGCCGCGCACCGCAGCGCGAGAAATCCGTCATGCGGATGATCCTGTCCGAGAACTGGGCGCTCGTCGGGCCGTTCCGTCGCCTGCTGTCGATCGTGTTCAACGGCCGCAGCACGCTGATCCGCTTCGGCGAGCCGCGGGCGCTCAAGGGCTATGGCGCCGGCGGGCCCGACGGCGCGCGCGGCGCGCGGCGCCTGCTGAAGGACATGCGCGCCGAATTCCGGCACATGCGCACCGACACGCTCGGCCCGGACCTGTCGCGCCGCCGCGCGATCATCGCCCAGGTGCTCCGCACGCGCGCCGTGCGCCAGGCCGTGCGCCAGGAGGTCCGCGACACGAAGCATTCCCGCCGCGACGGCCTGCGCGTCGCGCGCCGCCACGCGCTCGAGATCTCCGCCAACTACTCGCATACCTTCGTCCGCTTCGCGGAGCGCATCCTCAACCGCTTCCTGATGCGCGTGTACGACGGCGTCGAGGTCCGCAACGCCGAGTACCTCGACCGCCTGCCGCCGACCTGCGAGATCGTCTACGTGCCCTGTCACCGGAGCCACGTCGACTACCTCCTTCTGTCGTACGTGATCTACCAGCGCGGCTATGCCCTTCCTTACGTCGCGGCCGGCGTCAACCTGAACCTGCCGGTCATCGGCCGCTACCTCCGGAAGGGAGGCGCCTTCTTCATCCGCCGGAGCTTCCGCGGCTCGGGCCTGTACCCGATCGTGTTCATGAAGTACGTCGACGTCATGATGAACCGCGGGCACCCGATCGAGTTCTTCATCGAGGGCGGGCGCAGCCGCACCGGCCGGTTGCTGCGGCCGCGCACCGGCATGCTCGGCATGACGGTGCGGAGCTTCCTGCGGGACACGCGCCGGCCGGTCGCCTACGTGCCGGCCTATTTCGGCTATGACCGGCTGCTGGAAGGCGAAAGCTATATCGACGAGCTGCTCGGCCGGCCGAAGAAGAAGGAGTCCGTGGGCGGACTGCTGCGGGTCCTTCCGCAGCTCCGGCGGCAACTCGGCCGCGTCTATGTCGCGTTCGGCGAGCCGCTGCTGCTCGACGGCGTGCTCGACCAGGTCCAGTCGGACTGGCGGGAGGGATCGCACGACGAGAACGCGCGGCCCACCTGGTTCGGCGACGCGGTGGACGCGGTCGCGGCGGAGATCATGCGCCGGATCAATGCGGCGGCTGCGGTGACGCCCGTCAACCTGCTCTCCGTCGCGCTGCTCGCGGCCCCGCGCCAGGCGATGCTCGAAAGCGACCTCGAACGGCAGCTCCAGCTCTACATCGACCTGTTGCGCGCGTTTCCGTATTCGCCGGACGTCTCGGTCGCGGCCAGCGACGGCGCGGCGATCATCAAGCACGGCGAGCAGATGGGCATGCTCGAGCGCCGCGGGCACCCGCTCGGCGACGTGCTCCGGATGGACGAGCGAAACGCGGTGCTCGCGACCTACTACCGCAACAACGTCCTGCACCTGTTCGCGATGCCGTCGCTGGTCGCCTGCGCATTCCTGAACAACCCCGCCATGCGGCACGAGGACATCCAGCGCCTGGTCTGGCGCGTCTATCCCTACATCCGGGCGGAACTCTGCCTGCGCTGGCGCGAGGACGAGCTGCCGGGCGTGATCGACGGCGTCCTGGCGGCGCTGGCGCAGCAGGGACTCCTCGAGCGCGACGCCGACGGCGCGGTCTGGCGGCGCTCCACGACGGGCAGCGCCGAAGCCGTACGCCTGTCGGTGCTTGCGCAGGCGACGATCCAGACGATCGAGCGCTATTACCTCGCCATCGCCCTGCTGCTGCGCGCGGGACGCTCGACCCTGACGCCGGATTTGCTCGAGCAGCGCTGCGTCGCGATGGCGCAGCGGATGTCGATGCTGTACGGCCTCGCGGCCCCGGAATTCTTCGATCGTGCGATGTTCCGCGACTTCATCGAGCTGCTGCGCGCGCGTGGCGTGATCCGCCAGGACGGTGAAGGCCGCCTGACCTATGACGATGCCTTGCTGGCGGTCGCCGAGGACGCGCGCATCGTCCTCTCGGAGCAGATTCGCAACAGCATCCTGCAGGTGACTCACAGCTGAAGGCGGGCCCCCTTTTGCACTGCAAAGCGGGGACGCTGATATATCCTTGCGCAAAATTCCGATCGGTCTGGCCCTGGGGAACCACATGACCATGAATCCAAAGCGACTGTCGGCCCTCGTTGCCGCGCTCTGCGTGCCGGGCGCCGCGCAGGCGATCGACTTCGCGGCCGGCGGCTGGAACGGCAGTTTCGACACCACGGTTTCGTTCGGCCAGACCTGGCGCCAGGAATCCCGCGACCCGCGACTGATCGGCACCGCGAACGGCGGCAGCGGAAGGTCGCCGAACATCGACGACGGCAACCTCAATTACCGCAAGGGCCGCGTCTCGAGCGCATACAAGGCGGTGTCGGAATTGTCCCTCGACCGCGGCAACTTTGGCCTCTTCGTGCGCGGCCAGTTGCTCTACGACACCCTGGTCGAGGACTCGCAGACCGAGCGCACGCCAATCTCGGAATCCGGCAAGAACGTGGCCGGCTCCTACCTGCGCCTGCTCGACGCCTTCATTTACGGGACCTGGGACCTCGGCGGTCACGAGCTGGACATTCGCGCAGGCCGCCAGGTGGTCAACTGGGGCGAGAGCACGTTCATCCAGGGCGGCATCAACAACGCCATCAACCATTTCGACGTGTCGGCGCTGCGCGTCCCGGGCTCGGAACTGCGCGAAGCCTACCTGCCGCAGGAGATCCTGAAGGTCGGGTTCGGGCTGACCGACAACCTGACTGCGGAGGCAATCGGCATCTTCGACTGGAATCGCACCGAGCCGGAGCCGGTCGGCACCTATTTTGCGAGCAACGACTTCGTCCCGCGCGGCGGCGAGCAGGTCTTCCTCGGCTTCGGCGCATTCTCCGACTTCGGCACCGATTTCACTTCGCTCGGCGGGCCGTTCATCGAGAACTTCCAGGGCGTCCCGCGCGGCCCGACGCGCGAACCCTCCGACTCCGGCCAGTACGGCATGTCGTTCCGCTGGTTCCTGCCGGATTTCAGCCAGGGCACGGAATTTGGCTTCTACTACGTCAACTATCACAGCAAGCTGCCGGTCATCAGCGGCCGCACCGGTACCCAGGTGGGCATCGGCAACTCGGTTGGCGCGCTCACGGCCGTCGGCGCGACGGCCCAGGGGATCGCTTCCGGCCTGCCGGTCGGGACGGCCATCGCGGTCGCATCGAGCACCGCGGTATCGCGGGCGGCGGCAGCCGGCGGCAACATGTCGTCCGACACCGCGACCAGCTACGCGACGATCGCCGCCAATACGGTGCTCGGCGGCGGCAGCGCCACCGGCCAGGCGACGGCGCTCGCCACGCATGAATACGCGCAGACCGCGAGCTACTTCACCGAGTATCCCGAGGACATCCAGCTGATCGGCGTGTCGTTCAACACGCAGCTCGGCACGACGGGCATCGCCCTGCAGGGCGAAGTCTCGTACCGCCAGGACGTGCCGCTGCAGTTCGACGACGTCGAATTGCTGTTCGCCGCGCTCACGCCGTTCGAGGCCGTCGCGCTCGGCGCGCAGAACATCCCGATGCCGGCGACCTGCGCGCCGCCCGTGACAACGCTGACGCGCTGCGGCCAGCTCGGCGGCTTCGGCGTCGACCAGGAGGTGCCGGGTTGGGGCCTGTTTGACACATGGCAGGCCCAGATGACGGCAACGCAGGCATTCCCGCCCATGCTCGGCGCCGCGCAACTCGTCGCGGTCATCGAGGCCGGCATCACGAAGATCGACGAAATGCCGGACAAGACGACCGGCGGGCCGAATGGCCGGGGGCTACGCCTGAACGGACCGGGCACCTCGGTTTCAGGCAATGCCGAGCTCGCCAGCCGCCATTTCGGCGAGGTCGAGCCGCTCGATCGTTTCGCGGACGAGTGGTCCTGGGGTTATCGCGCGGCGTTCCGCCTCGATTACCTGAGCGTGATCGGCGCCTGGAACCTCTCGCCGCGCTTCGTCTGGTCGCAGGACGTCGACGGCACGACACCGGGGCCGGGCGGCAACTTCGTCGAAGGCCGCTACGGCGCGACGTTCGGCATCCTCGCGAGCTACCAGTCGAGCCTCGAGTTCGACATGAGCTACACCATTTTCGACGGCGCAAGCCGCTACAACGAGTTGACGGATCGCGATTTCCTGTCGGCGACGATCAAGTACTCGTTCTGAACCGGGACGGAGGCAACTCATGAAGCTCAAGCACATCCTCGGTCCCGGGCTGCTGGCCGCGGCGGGCGTCGTCGCGATGGCGACCGCCGGCGTCACGGCGCAGCAGGCGGCCCGCCTCGGCACGGACCTGACGCCGATGGGCGGCGAGAAAGCCGGCAACGCGGCCGGCACGATCCCGGCCTGGACCGGCGGCCTCAAGTCGGCGGCGGACGCCGCCGCGCCAGGCTTCAAGTCCGGCGGCCACCATCCGGATCCGTTCGCCGGCGACAAGCCGCTCTACAAGGTCGATGCCTCGAATGCGGCGAAGTACGCGGCGAACCTCACGGCCGGGCACAAGGCCCTGCTCGCGGCGTACAAGACCAGCTACTTCATGAACGTCTACCCGTCGCATCGCAGCGCGGCCTTCCCGCAGCGCATCTACGACGCGGTCAAGGCAAACGCCACCACCGCGAAGCTCACCGGCGAAGGCAACGGCGTCACCGGCGCGATCGGCGGCCCGCCGTTCCCGATCCCGCAGTCGGGCGTCGAGGTGATCTGGAACCACATCCTCCGGTTTCGCGCCGAGGTCGCGGAACGCGTGATCGGCCAGGCCGCCGTGACGCGCGCGGGCAGCTACAACATGGTCAAATTCCACGACGAGACCTACGTCGGCTTTGCGCTGCCGGGCGCGACCGAGGCCGCGCTCGACAACGTCGTGCTCTACTTCATCCAGGAGACGATCGCGCCGGCGCGGCTGGCGGGCGAGATCCTGCTGGTGCACGAGACGCTCGACCAGACCATCGAGCACCGCAAGGCCTGGCTCTACAACCCGGGCCAGCGCCGCGTTCGCCGCGCGCCGAATGTCGCATTCGACAATCCCGGCACCGGCTCGGACGGCCTGCGCACTTCCGACCAGTTCGACATCCTCAACGGCAGCCCCGAGCGCTATGACTGGAAGCTCGTGGGCAAGCAGGAAATCATCGTCCCGTACAATGCCTATCCGCTCCACAGCAACAAGCTCAAGAATGCGGACATCCTGAAGCCGCTTCACATCAACCAGCAGCACGCGCGCTACGAGCTGCATCGCGTCTGGGTCGTGGATGCGACGCTGAAGGCCGGCCAGCGGCACCTCTACAAGCGCCGCACGTTCTATATCGACGAGGACTCGTGGCAGATCCTGGTAGTGGACTGTTACGACAACCGCGACCAGCTGTGGCGCGTGCAGGAAGGCCACTCGATCAACTACTTCGATGTCCCGACCTTCTGGACGACGCTCGAGACGACCTACGACCTCCAGGCGGGGCGCTACCTGGCCCTCGGCCTCGACAACGAGGAGCCGCAGACCGTCAATTTCAGCGCGAAGCGTACTGCCGCGGATTTCACGCCGGCGGCGATCGCGAATCGCGGCACGCGCTAGCGGTCGGGCGTACCCGGTGAGACTCGCGCTCGCGGCGTTCGCCCTCGCGGTGGCGCCGCAGGTGCATCCCCAGGAGGCCGCTGCGACGGATCCCGCGGCGCAGCCCTCGATCATTGCGCCGCTCGCGCCCCGGTCGCTTCTGCTCGACCTCGCGTGGGCGGGCCCCCGGCTCTTCGCGGTCGGGGAGCGCGGCCACGTCCTGCATTCCGGTGACGCAGGAAATACCTGGACGCAGGTGCAGGTGCCTGCCAGCGCGAACCTCACCGCCGTCTATTTCGCGGACCCTCAGAATGGCTGGGCCGTGGGGCACGCGCAGACGATCCTGCGCACGCAAGACGGCGGGAACACCTGGGTCGTCGCACAGTTCGAGCCTGAAGAGGCCGATCCCTTCCTCGACGTCAGTTTCGCGGATGCGCTGCGCGGGATTGCGGTCGGTGCCTATGGCGTCATCTACTCGACGACGGACGGCGGCGCCGTCTGGAGCCATGTGCCCTTCGAACCGGAGCCGCTCGCCGGCGCTGCCCGCGTCGAGCCGGCTCCCGATGAAATGGAAGCCGACGTCGATCTCGGCTTCGAGTTTCACCTGAATGCGCTCGCGCGCGGCCCGGGACAGCGCCTCTACCTCGGCGCCGAGGCGGGGCGGCTGTTCCGGTCCGACGACGACGGCGCGAGCTGGCGGGAACTGCCGTCCCCGTATGACGGCTCGTTCCATGGAATCCTCCCGCTCGATGGCGATGCCTTGCTCGCTTACGGGCTGCGGGGCAACCTGTTCCGCTCCGAGGATGGCGGCATGCACTGGACTGTCATCGAGACGGGCACGACCGCGCTCCTCGATGCCGGCGCGCGCGTCGACGAGCGCACGGTCGTCGTCGCGGGCATGGCCGGCGTGATTCTCCTGAGCCGCGACGGCGGCCGGACGTTCCGCCTCACCCAGCAGGATGACCGCAAGGCCATCGCGGCGATCGTGCCGTCGGGTGACGGGTCGCTGGTCGTGGCCGGGGAGGGTGGCGTGCGTCGGCTGCCGCTTCCGGGCGGTACGGAGCCATGAAGGAATCCGGCGACGCGCGCATTGCCGCCTGGCTCGAACCCCACGTCTTTGGCCACCGCACGCTGATCCTCGCGGCCTTCGCGCTCGTTACGCTGGCGCTCGGCTGGATCGCGGCAACGGGCCTCAGGCTCGACACCAACTTCAACAAGCAGCTTCCGCTCCAGCACGAGTACATCCGCACCTACCTCGATCACAAGGAGGAATTCGGCGGCGCAAACCGGCTCCTCATCGCGGTGATGGCCCGCGACGGCAACATGTTCACGCCGGAGTTCTTCGAGGCCCTCAAGATCGCGACCGACGAGGTTTTCTTCATCGACGGCGTCGACCGCTCGCGCGTCCAGTCGCTCTGGACGCCGAACACGCGCTACACGGAAGTCGTGGAGGGCGGCATCGAGGCGGGGGACGTGATGCCCTCGGATTTCCAGCCGGACGCCGCCGGCCTCGGGCGGGTCCGCGAGAACATCCTGAAGGCCGGCATCGTTGGCCGGCTCGTCGCAAACGACTTTTCGGGCGCGATGATCAGCGCGCAGCTCCTCGACGCCGACCCGGAGACCGGCGCGCCGGTCGACTACATCGCGATTTCCAGGGACCTCGAGGAGAAGGTCCGCGCGCGCATCGAGGGCAAGCCGGTGGACGTGCGCGTCGAGACGGCGGTTTCCGTGCACATGATCGGCTTCGCCAAGGTCGTGGGCGACGTCGCGGACGGGGCGCTCTCGGTCGTCACCTTCGCCATCGTCACCGTCGCGCTCACGCTGCTCTTCGTGTGGATCTACATCCAGTCGCTGCGGATCGCCATCGTGCCGGTCATATCGTCGCTCGTCGCCATGGTGTGGATGCTCGGCCTGCTCGTGATCCTGGGATACGGCGTGGACCCGCTCGGCATCCTCGTGCCGTTCATCATCTTCGCGATCGGCACGAGCCATGGCGTGCAGAAGATCAGCGCCGTGAGCGACGCGGCGATGAGCGGGGCCGACAGCAACGAGGCGGCGCGCCGCACCTTCCGGCTGCTGTTCCTGCCCGCGATCGTGGCATTGCTCGCGAACCTCGTCGGATTCATCACGATCCTGCTGATCCCGGTGCAGGTGATCCGCGAAATGGCGGTCACGGCCAGCATCGGCATCGGCGTCATCATCCTGACCGACCTGATCCTGCTTCCGGTGCTCGTGTCCTTCGTGCCGATCACAGGGGCCTTCCGTTCCCGCGTGGAGCGGCGGCAGGAGGCGCTGCAGGGCGTCTGGAACCGGCTCGCGCGCATCACGCATCGCGGCCCCGCGGCGGTGATCATCGGGATCGCGCTCGTCCTCGGCGTGCTCGGCGCGATCAAGGGCCTGGAAACGCCGATCGGCGACACGCAGGCCGGGGTGCCGGAGCTGCGTGCCGACTCGCGCTACAACCGCGACACCGACCTGATCAGCCGCCGCTTCTCGATCGGCACGGACGTCGTCAACGTGATCGTCGAGACCAAGGCCGACGGCTGCATCGAATTCCCTGTCATCGACGCCATCGACCGCTTCGCCTGGCACATGGCGAACGTCGAAGGCGTGCGTGACGTCATGTCGCTCGCCGGCGCATCGAAGGTCGTGAGCGCCGGATGGAGCGAGGGCAGCCTCAAGTGGCGGAACCTGCCGCGCGACGAGCGCCAGCTCGTGCAGGCGCAGAACTACATCGAGACCAGCACCGGGCTCCTGAATCGAGACTGCAGCGTCATGCCGGTGATGCTCTTCCTGTCGGACCACCGTGCCGAGACGATCGAGCGGGTCATGGCTGCGGTCAAGGACTACCGTGAACGCGTGCCGACCGAGGGCGTGACCTACCGGCTCGCGACCGGCAACGTCGGCGTGATGGCCGCCCAGAACGAGGAAGTGAAGGCCAAGGAATTCGTGATCCTCGGCTGGGTGTTCGCTGCCGTGACGATCATGTGCCTCGTGAACTTCCGGTCCGTGACCGGCACCATCATGGTCATCATCCCGCTGGCCCTCGTCTCGATCCTCGTCTACGCGGTGATGGCCTTCGTCGGCATCGGCCTCAAGGTCAACACGCTGCCGATGGTCGCCCTCGGCGCCGGCATCGGCGTCGACTACGGCATCTACCTCTTCAGCCGCATGCAGGAGTTCCTGAAGCGCGGGCACAACGTGCACTACGCCTACCTGGGGGCGCTGCGCGTCACGGGCGCCGCGATCTTCTTCACGGGCGTCACGCTCGCGATCGGCGTCGCGACCTGGGTGTTCTCGCCGCTCAAGTTCCAGGCCGACGTCGGCCTCATGCTGACCTTCATGTTCCTGGTCAACATGCTGGGGGCGATGTTGTTGTTGCCGGCGCTGGGGGCGTGGCTGATCAGGACGAAGGCGCCCGCGGCCTGACGCCGGTGGCGGATCAGGTCATGATCCTTTCGCGGCCGCCGTCGGCCAGCAATCCGTCAACTGGATTTGTGGCGTCGGGTTTTGTCTCAACCCGACATTGAGCCCAACCTGACCCTGGTCGCGCACATGCAGGAATGCGGCCACATACTTCTCCGGTAGCGCGATCGCGAATTGCGGCGGCGGACCCTCCGACACCCGGATGACGGCGCAGGTGTCCTGTCCTCCCGTCAGTTCCAGGAGGAGCTTGTACAGGACCATGTACGCGTCGATCGCTGTCGGCGGAACTGCGTAGCCTTGCGAGGCCGTCAGTACGCGACCAGCCTGAAGTGTGACCTGAACACTGCCTCGGGTACCGTCCGGCGCCGACACCGAGCACGCCGTGAGATCCGTGTCCGCGCCCGATTCGTAGCACGTGAGACGGAACGGTTCCGCGAGCCCCGAGCGGATCGACTCAGCGGACATGCCGCGCGTTATCTTCAGTCCCCCGACCTCCAGGTAGGGCTCTTCTGCAAAAGCCTGGAGCGGGACGCATGCCGCGCACGCCAGGAGCGCTGTGGTTGTTCTCATGACACCGATCCTCCTCAATCCATCGCGGGCCTTGACCGCAACCGCTTGACGTTCTTGCGAAGGCGCTTGCCCTCGAGCCGCCGCGCCTTCGCCGCGCGCCCGGGACGCGTGGCCTTGCGGACCTTGGGCACGATCGACGCGCGGGCGACCAGCTCCTCGAGTCGCGCAACCGCATCGCGGCGATTCGCCTCGCGCGACCGATGGCGATGCGCTTCGAGGATGATCTCGTCGTCCAGCGTGAGGCGCCGGCCCGCGAGCGCGCGCAGGCGCCGCTTCGCGTCCTCGTCCAGCACCGAGCTCGTGGCGACCGAAAAGCGCAGTTCGCAGGCCGTCGCCACCTTGTTGACGTTCTGGCCGCCGGGACCGGGGCTTCGGACATAGGAGAGCGTGTACTCGCTCTCGGGGATCATGCTCAGTCCTGGCCGTCAGCCGAGGGCGTGAACGGCTTCGACGGCAGCGGCGCGAGGGAGGAAGCGGACTTGTTGCCCTCCAGGATGCGCAGCTCGCGCTGTGCCGGCGGGATGGTCAGGCCCTGCTCGCGGAACAAGGCCCAGATCCGCCGGTTGACGTCGGATCGCACGTTGTTGACGCCCTCGGCCGGGTCGCCGATCCAGAATCGCAGCTCCACTTCCATGCCGTAGTCGGCGAATTCCAGCAGCCGCGAAACCGCCGGCGGGTCGCGCAGAATTCGCGGGTGGTCGGCGGCGTCGAGAAGCAGCTTGAGGGCGAGCTCGACGTCGTCGTGGTACGCGATGCGGACCGGCAGGCGCAGGCGCACGCGCGGATGGCCGTAGCTCCAGTTGATCAGAGAATTCGTGATCACGTTCTGGTTCGGGACCAGGGTCGCGACGCCGTCGCGGTCGCGGATGACGATGTGCCGGCCGCGCAGCTCCTCGACCCAGCCGAAGCCCGACGTGCTGGTGCCGGTCGTGCCGGTGAAGCTGATGACGTCGCCCGGCTTGATCGAACGGTCAATGAGGAGCACGAACCCGCTGACGAAGTTCGCGGCGATCGCCTGCAGGCCGAAGCCGAGGCCGAGGCCGATGGCGCCGGAAAAAACGGTCAGGGCGGTCAGGTCGACGCCGGAGGCCTGCAGGCCGAGCAGCACGCCGAAGGCAATCAGGAAGGCATAGGCGAACTTGCCGATGCCGATGCGCGTCGACGGCGCCAGCGCCTGCATCGTGCTGATGCGACGGTCGATCCAGCGCGCGATCCAGACGCTGACGACGACGAAGACCGTCACCGTCGCGAATGCCTTCAGCACCGTCCAGATCGTGAAGCGCGCCTTGCCCTTGGTGATGCCGATCGAGTCGAGTTGCTCGACGACGGGATCGAGGAAGCCCAGGATGCGGGCGGCGATCACCGCCCAGACGATGAGCGTGACGCGCAACTCCCAGGCCTTGATCATGGTGCTGCGCCCCAGGGAGAGGCGGAGCAGGAAGACGAGCAGCCGGATCAGCGCGAGCCAGGCGAGCAGGCTCCAGGCGGTCTCGAGCCAGTCGGTCGAGAGGCCCTCGTCGCCGAGGGACAGCTTGGCCATGCCGACGATGGCAAGTCCCGCAAAATACGGCGCTACCACCGCGAGCGCATCGAGCAGCACGCCGTGCGTGTGGCCCCCGTTGGCCCGGTACACGTACCAGCGGCGCCCGATAAGCACGCCGACGACCACCACAATGGCTGCGGCGACGAGGGAGCCGAACTGCGGGTTGGCGACGACGTCCTTCAAGGTGTCGAGCACGGCCACCGGTTGTTCCGTCACGCGTTCAGGTCCGGAATCAGCTCGCTCTCGAGCCGCATGATCTGGTCCTTCAGCAGGAGCTTGCGCTTCTTCAGGCGGCGAAGTTGCAGCTCATCGACATAGATGTCGAGCGACAGTCGGCAGATCACGTCGTCGAGGTCGCGGTGCTCGATGCGCAATTCGCGGAGTCGCTGAATCTGTTCGAACAGCTTGGTGTTGACCTTGTCTTCGTCCGTCATGCCGGCTCGTCGTCGGTCTCGAACACGGGAAACGGCGGGTCCGACCACACCGGGCGGACCGACCCGGGAAGCTTAGCCAATCGACCCGGAGGATTCCACGGCACCGCCGGGTCGTGGAAGTCCGAGCCGACCGAGCCTTCGAGCCGGCAGCGCACGGCGAGTGAAATGGCCTGCTCGCGATCGCGGACGCTGCCGCCGCCGGTGATCACTTCGATCCCGCGACCGCCCGCGGCGGCGAAATCCGCGCAGAGCTCGCGTCGCGCGCCGGCCGACAGCGGGTAACGCATCGGGTGCGCGATGACGGCCTTGCCCCCGGACTCGACGATCCACGCGGTCGCCTCCTCGAGCGTGGGCCAGGCGCTGCCGACATGGCCGGGCTTGCCGCGGCCGAGCCAGCGGTCGAATGCCGCGCCCATGTCCCCCGCGGTACCGAGCGCGACGAGCGCGCGGGCGAAATGGGTGCGGGTCGGCAGGCTGCCATTTGAGCGAATGCGCTCGAGCGCGCTGCGCCCCGGAGCGCCGGCCGCCTCGAGCTTGTCCGCGATGCGGTCCGCGCGCTCCTCGCGAATCGCGCGCTGGGCTTGCAGCGCGCGGGTCAATGCGGGCGTGCGCGGATCGATTGCGAGGCCGAGGACGTGCAGCGCCTTGCCCCGCCACGCGGCGGAGATCTCGACACCTGCGACGAAGCCGATGCCGTGCCTGCGCGCGGCCGCGGATGCCGCTTCGACGCCCGCGACCGTGTCGTGGTCGGTGAGCGCCATGAGCCGCACGCCGCAGGACGCCACGTGCGCAACCAGCGCTTCCGGGTCGAGCATGCCGTCCGAGGCCGTCGAGTGCAGGTGCAGGTCGACGGGGGACGGCTCGTTCATACGGCGCGCGGGCCGAGGCCGACGGTATCGACGGTGTCGCCCGTCAGCACCACGAAGCCGCGCTGGCGGGCGAAACCGTCCGTGGTGTAGTCGAAGACATAGGTGCGATGCCAGGCGAGCGGCGCGTCGCCGGTGCGCACGAGGCGGAGCCGGTGGATCGCGACGGTGCCGTCGAGCATCTGGACGCTGGCGTTCTCACAAGTCTCCATCGCGATCCGGTTGGCGAGCTCGCGCGCCGCGAGGCTGGAGTGCCAGAAGAGGGCAATCGCCGCCAGGAGGGCCACCAAGAGCAGGAGCTCCCAGGTCATCGCATCATCGCGAGCCAGTCGACGTCCGTATCGGCGATGCCCACGAAATGCGGATTGAGGACTTCGTCGCGGGCGTTGTACTCGAGCGGCTCGCCGTCGAGCTTGAGCACCACTCCGCCCGCATGCTCGAGCACGCACTGGCCCGCCGCCGTGTCCCATTCGCTCGTCGGCCCGAGCCGCGGATAGACGTCGGCCTTGCCCTCGGCGACGAGGCAGAGCTTCAGGCTGCTTCCCACCTCGACGAACTCGTGGGCACCGACGCGCCCGAGAAACCCGTCCAGCGAGCTGCCGCGGTGCGACCGGCTGCCGACGACGCGCACGGGGCCCGCGCCGCGCTTCGCGACGCGTATCGGCTGTCCCGCGGCCTGCGCGTCGGAGCGAAACGCCCCGATGCCCTCGCAGGCGAAATAGTCGCGCCCGAGCACGGGCGCGTGCACGATCCCGAGCACGGCGCGGTGATTGTCGACGAGCGCGATGTTCACGGTGAACTCGCCGTTTCGCTGCACGAATTCCCGCGTCCCGTCCAGCGGGTCGACGACCCAGAGCCGGCTCCAGTGCCGGCGCGTCGAGTACGGCGCCTGGGCCGATTCCTCGGAAAGGACCGGGATTTCCGGCGCGATGCGCCGGAGGCCGGCCAGGATCAGCTTCTCGGAGCGCAGGTCAGCCTCCGTCAGCGGCGAGCGATCCTCCTTCTCGGAAACGCTGAATGACGACGCATAGACCTCGAGGATCGCGCGGCCCGCTTCGCGCGCGAGCGCCGTCACTTCTAGCAGCAACCGGTTCGGGTCGACTGACATTTCGGCTCCGGAAAGTGGGGCGTTATATCATAGGCGCGTGAAGGTGAGCGCCCATCCGCCGGACTGGCAATCGATCGACACCGTCCTGCTCGACATGGACGGGACCTTGCTCGATCTCGGCTTCGATCATGAATTCTGGGGCGAATTCCTCCCGCGCCGCGTCGCCGAGTCCCGGGGCACCTCGCTCGACGAAGCGCGCAGCTTCATGAAGCCCATCTTCGACTCGACAGCAGGCACGCTCGACTGGTACTGCGTCGACTACTGGAGCCGGGCGCTTTCGCTCGACATCCTGGCGCTCAAGCGCGCGATGCGCCACCAGATCGAATGGCTGCCGGAGGCGCGCTCGTTCCTCGCCAGCGTGCGCGCCACGGGCCGCCGGCTCGCGCTCGTCACGAATGCCCATCCCGGGATCCTGGCGATCAAGGATGCGCACCTCGGCATCTGCCGCCGCTTCGACGCGGTGTATTCGTCGCACGACCTCGGGGAACCCAAGGAAAGCGCCGCGTTCTGGCCGCGCCTCGCCGCGCGCGAATCCTTCGAACCGGCACGGACACTCTTTGCCGACGACAGCCTGCCGGTGCTTCGCGCGGCGAGGGAGCATGGAATCCGCTGGATCTACGCCATCCGCCGGCCGATCCGGCAGGCACCCGCGCGCGTGACAGGCGAATTCGCGGGCGTCGAATCAGTGAAGGAGCTGGCCGCGGGACTCGTGCCGCGCGGCGCAGCGGTTCAGTTGGCGGGACCCTGAGTTCCGCCGCCCGCAGGCCCGCCATGGCGCCGCCGGCGGCGCCGCTTGTTCTTCGGAGGCGCCGCAGCGGCATCCGCGGGGTGTGCAAGGCCGGGTGAAGGCCTTGCGCCATGGCCTTCGTGCCGGCCGTGCGGCCGGTGCAACTGGCCTGGCGGCGGCCCGTCGCCTTCCTCGTCCCCGTAGGAGCGCGGTGCGTAGTGCGCAGGCTTCAGCGACGGCAGGACCGCCGGGTCGAAGCTACCGACCGGGATCCGGTGGCCGATGAAGGCCTCGATGTCCGGGAGCGACTCGACGTACTGCTCGCAGCCGAAGCTGACGGCGTCGCCCGCGGCGCCGGCACGGGCCGTGCGCCCGATGCGGTGCACGTAGTCCTCGGGATCCTGGGGCAGGTCGTAGTTGAACACGTGGCTCACGTCGGGGATGTGCAGACCCCGCGCCGCGACGTCGGTCGCGACGAGCGCCGCGAGCTTGCCGTCATGGAACTCGCGCAGCATCCGCATCCGCTTGCGCTGCGGAACGTCGCCCGACATTGCCGCGGCCACGACGCCGTTGGCGCGCAGCAGCCGTTCCAGCCTCTCCGCGAGGCGCTTGGTGTTCACGAACACGAGCGTGCGGGTCGCCGCATCGGTGCGCAGCAGGTGGACGAGGAGCGTCGCCTTTTCCTCCATGGCCGGGTAGTAGATGACCTGGCGGACCCGCTCCGCGGTGATGCGCTCCGGCTCGATGCGGACCAGCTCCGGGTCGTTCATGTGCTCGTAGGCGAGCTCGAGCACGCGATGCGACAGGGTCGCGGAAAACAGCATGTTGAGCCGGAATTCGGGGTCCGGCAGCCGCCGCAGCAGGAAGCGGATGTCCTTGATGAAGCCGAGGTCGAACATGCGGTCGGCTTCGTCGAGCACCATGACCTGCACGTGGCGCAGGTCGAATACGTGCTGCCGGAAGAAGTCGATGATGCGGCCCGGCGTTCCGATCAGGACGTCTACGCCCGCGGCGAGCGTCCGGCGCTGCTTGTCGTAGTCGACGCCGCCGAACGCGAGCCCGAGCGTGAGGCCCGTGTACTGCACGAGGATCTCGGCATCGCGATGGATCTGGATCGCGAGCTCGCGCGTGGGCGCGAGGATGAGCGCGCGCGGCGAGGTGCTGGGTCGGCTGGCCGACGCGGGATACCGCAGCAGGTGCGCGAAGAGGGCGATCAGGAACGCGGCGGTCTTGCCGGTGCCGGTCTGCGCCTGGCCCGCGACATCGAGCCCGGCGAGCGCCCGTGGCAAGGCCTGCGCCTGGATCGGCGTGCAGCGCTCGAAGCCCGCATCGGCGACGCCGCGGGCGATGGATTCGGGTAAATGAAGGCTGGTGAAAGAAAGGTCCGAGAACTGTTGCACTTGAAAAATGATCTCCAACGCGCTACAAAAGCACCCTAGCGGTGCGGACTCCCGCACGTAACGCCCCCTACCGCGCCAAACATTGTGCCGTATCGGGCATTCGCCCGTCACCGACCAAATCAAATCAGGAGTAATTCCCGCGTGAGCGGCAATATCGTCCATACGACAGACGCAACATTCGAATCCGACGTCCTCAAGTCCGAAACACCGGTTCTGCTCGATTTCTGGGCTGAATGGTGCGGACCCTGCAAGGCCATCGCCCCGATCCTCGACGACATCGCGAAGGACTACGCGGGCCGGGTCAAGGTGGCAAAGCTCAATATCGATGACAACCGCCACACGCCCGTGAAGTACGGCGTGCGCGGCATCCCGACGCTCATCCTGTTCAAGAACGGCGCCCCGGAGGCGCAGCAGGTGGGCCTCGTCGGGAAGTCGAAATTGACCGCCCTGCTGGACCAGCACCTGTGAGGGGCTATCTCGGCAACCAGGCGCGCAATCGCCAGAAGGGCCATCGCAATCGCGGTGGTGGCGGTCCACGGCACGGCAACGAAGGGCTGCCGGTCGACGACCACATGATGGAGGGCGGCGAGGCCGACATCATCTCGCCGGAGGAGCTCGCGGCATCCCGCAGCGCCATGAGCCTGACGGTGCTGAAGACCAAGCCCGTCCACGAGCTCGTGACCATGGCCGAGTCCATGGGCCTCGAGAACATGGCGAGGCAGCGCAAGCAGGACGTGATCTTCTCGATCCTGAAGGCGCACGCGAGGGGCGGCGAGGACATCTACGGCGACGGCGTCCTCGAGATACTCCAGGACGGCTTCGGCTTCCTCCGCTCCGCTGACAGCTCCTACCTCGCCGGGCCCGACGACATCTACGTCAGTCCGAGCCAGATCCGCAGGTTCAACCTCCGCACCGGCGATTCGATTTCAGGGCTGATCCGCCCGCCGAAGGACGGCGAACGCTACTTCGCGCTCCTGAAGGTCGGCGAGATCAACTACGACACGCCGGAGAGCGCGCGGCACAAGCTGCTGTTCGAGAACCTGACGCCGCTGCACCCGACCAAGCGCCTCAAGCTCGAGCGCGGCAACGGCTCGACCGAGGACCTCACGGCGCGGATGATCGACCTGATGGCGCCGCTCGGAAAGGGGCAGCGCGGCCTCATCATCTCGCCGCCGAAGGCCGGCAAGACGATGCTGCTACAGAACATCGCGACCTCCATCACCTGGAACCACCCCGACGTCTACCTGATCGTGCTGCTCATCGACGAGCGGCCCGAGGAAGTGACCGAGATGTCGCGGACGGTGAAGGGCGAGGTCGTGGCCTCCACCTTCGACGAGCCTGCCAGCCGGCACGTGCAGGTGGCGGAGATGGTGATCGAGAAGGCGAAGCGCCTCGTCGAGCACAAGCGCGACGTCGTGGTGCTGCTCGACTCGATCACGCGCCTCGCTCGCGCCTACAACACCGTCGTGCCGAGCTCCGGCAAGGTGCTGACGGGCGGCGTGGACGCCAACGCGCTCCAGCGGCCGAAGCGCTTCTTCGGCGCGGCGCGCAACGTGGAGGAGGGCGGCTCGCTCACGATCATCGCGACCGCGCTGATCGACACCGGCTCGCGCATGGACGACGTGATCTACGAGGAGTTCAAGGGCACGGGCAACAGCGAAATCCACCTCGACCGGCGCATCTCCGAGAAGCGCGTGTTCCCGGCGTTCAACATCAACCGCTCCGGCACCCGCCGCGAGGAGCTGATCACGACGTCCGACGAGCTCGCGAAGATCTGGATCCTGCGCAAGCTCCTGCACCCGATGGACGAGCTCGCCGCGGTCGAGTTCCTGCTCGACAAGATGAAGGACACGAAGACCAACGCCGACTTCTTCGATTCGATGAAGCGCGGATGAGCGAGGCGCTGCGCCACCTTCGCCGGGTCGATCCGGTGATGGCGCAGCTCATTCGCCGCGCGGGTCCCTGCGGGATCAAGCCCGAGCGCGGTGTCGGCCCCTACGAGGCGCTGGTGCAGGCCGTCGCCCACCAGCAGCTGACGGGCAAGGCCGCGCAGACGATCCTCGGCCGGTTCTATGCGCTCTACGGCGGCGACTGCTGCCCGGAGCCGGCGCGGCTCGTCGAGACACCCGACAGGGCGCTCCGCGGCTGCGGCTTCTCGCGCGCCAAGGCGGCTTCCCTGAAGGACATCGCCGCCCGCACGATCGACGGCAGCATCCCGCCACGACGGGCGCTCGCGCGCATGAAGAACGAGGCCATCATCGAACGGCTGGTCGAGGCCCGCGGCGTCGGCCGCTGGACCGTCGAGATGTTCCTGATGTTCACGCTGGGCCGGCCGGACGTCCTCCCCGTCGACGACTACGGAATTCGCCTGGGTTACAAGATCGCCTACGGCAAGCGGACGCTGCCGAAGCAGAAGGCGCTCGCAAAGTACGGGGAACTCTGGGCGCCGTATCGGACCACGGCGTCGTGGTATCTCTGGCGTGCGGTGGACCTGCACCGCGCGACGCGCTAGCGATTGCCTTTTTCGAGCGGCGTCACCGTTCGCAGGTAGGCATAAATCGCCTTCAGCTCTTCGTCGCTCAACGCGGCGTACTCTTTCCAGGGCATGTCATTGGAAATGGCCGATCCGTCCTTGCGCTTGCCCTCGCGTATGGCGCGGATGAAATCGGCCTCGCTCCAGTCCTTCAGCCCGGTCTCGTGCGGCGTCAGGTTCGGGTAGATCGTCCCGTCCGGGTCGCCCTGGATCCTGCCGCCCGAGAGTCCCGGCCCGTGGCAACCGCGGCAGACCTGCACGAGGTGTCCGCCGAATTCCGCGGTCACTCCGGCCACCGGCGGCTCGCGCGCGTGCGGTTTCTGGTGGTCGAGGTCGAACGCGGCGATGAAATCGGGCTTCGACGCGAACACATACGCGAGAACCGGGCCGAAGCGCATGCTGCCCGGCTGGTGATCCACCGGCGGCATGCTGCGTATGTAGGCGACGATATCCGACAGCTCGCGGTCGGACAGGTTGGCGAACTCGAACGTCGGCATGGTCGACGTGCGGCCGCCGTGGCGCAGCCCATGCCGCACCGCGTAATCCCAATCCGAAGGCCGGAAATCGGCGGTCACGCCGCCCTTGCCCGTCGTGAGGTTGGGCGCGGTCCAGCGGCCGACGATCCATTCGTCAACCAGCTCGCGGCCCCCAAAGTCCGGCCCGTGGCATCCGGAGCAGCCCGCGCGCGTCGCGACGATGCGCTGTCCTCGCGCGACTGAGCGCTCGAGCGCGATTGCGTCGGGCTGCGCTCCCACAGGCAGCGAGGCGAGTTCCGCGTCGTCGAGCGGGAATGGGATCGGGAAGTCCACGGCGTGGGCGACCCACTGCTTCTCGTGGCGGTATTTCGCCATGCCCCAGGCGACGGCATAGGCGGCGACCGCGAGCCCGAGCAACACGAGCAGCCCGAAGCCCAGGACCCTGAGTGCCTTCTTCATGCCCCCTCCCCGGGGCACGAAATTACGGCGCGAGATAGACCGCCGTCAACAACACCAGGAAGGCAACCACGGCCACCAGCCCGTGTATCACGATCACGCCATTCGGCAGGGGCCGCTGGCGCATGTGATGGCTCACGAGATAGAGGCCGCCGAGCGCGGCGACGCCGAACAGCACGAGCGCCCAGGTGTGGGCGGTCCCGAAGCCGATTTCCCAGACACCGAGCAACAGCAGGATCACGCCGGAAACAGCGACCAGGCCGTGGAGGATCGCGACCCCGGCCTTCGGCGGCGTCCGCCCCTTGAAGTGCCCGACGGCCATGTAGAGGCCGATGACCGCGGCGACCGCGATCAGCAGGACGGCATAGTTGAACATCTCCCTTCTCCTTGCTTATTGGTTGTTGGCTGCTCGGACGTCGTTGCCGGCTGCGCTGACCCGCCAGATGACGTTTCCAACGTCATCTGCCACGAGGACGCCACCGCGCTTGTCCACCACCACGCCGACGGGCCGGCCCTTTGCATTCCCGTCGTCGTCGACGAACCCCGTCAGCAGGTCGAGCGGCGGCCCGCTGGGACGCCCGCCGCTGAAGGGAACGAAGATCACGCGATATCCGGAAAACGGCTCGCGGTTCCAGGAGCCGTGCTGGCCGACCAGCATCCCGTTCCGGAACGGCTCGGGCAGCTTCGTGCCGTGCGTGAGCGCGAGTCCGAGCGATGCCGTGTGCGGCCCGAGCGCGTAGTCGGGCTTGATTGCCCTGGCCACGAGATCGGGTCGCGGCGGCTGGACGCGATCGTCGATCACCTGTCCGTAGTAGCTGTAGGGCCAGCCATAGAAGCCGCCGTCGCGCACCGAGGTCAGGTAATCCGGCACGAGGTCGCTGCCCAACTCGTCGCGTTCGTTCACGACGGTCCAGAGGAGCCCGGTCGTCGGCTCCCACACGAGGCCATTGGGATTCCTGAGCCCCGAGGCGTAGATCCTGCGCGCACCGGTGGTCGCGTCGATCTCCAGGATTGCAGCGCGCTCATGTTCCTCTTCCATGCCGTTTTCGGCGACGTTGCTGTTCGAGCCCACGGTGACATACAGCTTTGAGCCATCCCTCCCTGCAATGACGTTTTTGGTCCAGTGATGGTTCCGGAGACCGCCGGGCAGGTCCGCCACTTTCGTGCCCTGCGCCGTGATCTTCGTGTCGCCCGTGCGGTAGGGGAACCGCAACAAGGCGTCGGTGTTGGCAACGTAAAGCTGGTCGCCGACCAGGTCCATCCCGAATGGCGAATTGAGGTCGGCCAGCAGCACGGAGCGCTCGTCGGCGACGCCGTCGCCGTCGTGATCGCGCAGGAGCGTGATGCGATTCGCGCTCGGCACGGCCGACCCCGCGCGCTTCATCGCCTTCTTCATGAAGAAGCCCTTGATGCCCTTGCCGTCCTCCGGTCGCTCGGGCGCCGCCGTCTCGGCCACGAGCACGTCGCCATTGGGCAGTACGTAGAGCCAGCGCGGGTGGTCGAGGCCATCCGCGAAAGCGACGACCTGGGTCCCGGCCGCGGGAACCGGCCGCGCGCCCGCCGGCCAGCCGATGGCAGGTGCGATGTGTACGGTCGGCACGAGCGATTTCTCGGGTGCCGGCAGCTCGGGGGTGGGTCCCGTACCGTCGGCGACCTGCAACTGCGCCTCGCTGCCGCAAGCCGTCAGGGCAAACGCCGTCGCGGCAGCCAGCCAGGACATATGATGTCTGTGCATAGCCATGCGCAGCGTCGTCCCTTGCGCCGTCCTCTGTCTGTCAGTCACCGCCGCATTCGCGGAGGACCGGCCCCCGCGGGCGCTCGGCAGTCCGGGCAACGCGACGGACAACTGCTTCCGGCTGCACAGCCGAAGCGGCGAAGTCAGCGGCGAAGCCCAGGTCACCGTGTCCGTGGATGCGGACGGCCGGGTCAGCGGCGCGACGACCGCGCCGGGCACGCCGGAGCCGCTCGCCGCGGCCGCGCAATGTGTCGCCGTGACGATGAAATTCGAGCCCGCGCTGTCCGGCGAGCAGCCGGTCGCGGGCAAGGCCACCGTCGCCATCGGGTTTCCGACACCGCCACAGCTCCGGCAGGATCTGCAGCGCGCGATCGCCTACTGCCAGCCGGCGATCCAGCCGCTCGTCACGCTCAATGCGGCCTACGAAGGCCGCGTCGACCTGCTCGTCAAGGTGGGCAAGGACGGGCGGGTCGTCGAGACGGTGTTACCGGACGGCGTGCTGCCCTGGATGGAGAAAGCGGCGGAATGCCTGGAGGAACGCCTCGATTTCTTTCCGGCACGCCTCGACCTCGCCGCGGTCGAGTCATGGACGCTCGTGCCGGTGGACTTCAATCTCTCGCGCAATCCGCACGAGCGCGTCCGCCTCGACGCACCGACCGTGCGCTCCAGCGACGAGCAGATCCTGGAGGCCTATCGCGATTGCTATCCCGCGGGCCGCAGCGACGAAGTGAAGGTCAACTACCGGATCACCGTGACCGACGGCGGCCGCGTGCGGAAGGCCGAGGTCGTGAATTCCAGCGGCGACGACGCGCTCGACGAGGCGGGGCTCTGCATCCTGCGGCGGCTCGTGTTCGTGCCGGCGCGAAGGAACGGGGCGAATGTCGAGGCGACCCTGAACTGGCCGATCCTGGTGCGGCCGGCGGGCTAGGCCTTCGCCTCGGGGAACTCCGAATCGAGGATGCCGATCAGTTCCTCGTCGATGCGGTCCCGGAACATTGCGAGCAGGAACCCGAGCTTCGCCTCGACGACGACTTCGTCCTCGCCGACCTCGACCTTGCCCGAGACGCTCGGGTGCTCGATCGAAAGCACGTTTCCTTTCCAGCTGCATTCCGCATCGAAGCGCTTGGCGAGCTTGGCCGCCATTCGATCCACCTTCTGGCGCGCGGCTTTCGGCGTGAGGTCGTGGCTGCGGCGGAGGTGAATCCGGCTCATAGCGCCCGCCAGCCTATATCCCGGCGGCACTGCATGCCATTCCAGTTCACGCGCCCGACGAGGGCGTAAGCCGCGCGCTGCGCTTCGGCGACGCCGGCGCCGAGGCCGACCGCGCAGAGCACGCGGCCACCCGCGGTCACGATGCGCCCGCCGTCCAGGCGCGTGCCCGCATGAAAGACCTTGCCGGGCAGTTTCGCGGCCTCTTCGAGGCCCGTGATGACGTCGCCCGCGCGCGGCTCGTCGGGATAACCGCCGGCGGCGAGCACGACGCCGAGCGCCGCGCGCGGATCCCAGTCGGCTTTCACCTCATGGAGCCGCCCCGCGAGCGCGGCTTCGCAGAGCGTCGTGAGGTCGCTCGTGAGCCGGGCCATGATCGGCTGCGTTTCCGGGTCGCCAAAGCGGCAGTTGAACTCGAGCACGTTCGGCGTGCCGTCGGGCGCGACCATGATCCCCGCGTAGAGGAAGCCCGTATAGGGCATGCCCTCGGCGGCGAGCCCGCGCAGCGTCGGCGCGATGACCTCGCGCATGATCCGCTCGTGCAGGGCCGGCGTGACGACGGGCGCGGGCGAGTAGGCGCCCATGCCGCCGGTGTTCGGTCCTGCGTCGCCGTCGAGGAGACGCTTGTGGTCCTGGGATGTCGCCAGCGGCAGCACGTGCTCGCCGTCGGCCATGACGATGAAGCTCGCTTCTTCGCCTTCGAGGAACTCCTCGACGACGACGACGCGGCCCGCGTCGCCGAAACTGCCGGCAAACATCGCCTCGGCGGCCTCGATCGCCTCGTCGGCGCTCGCGGCGATGATGACGCCCTTGCCCGCGGCGAGCCCGTCCGCCTTGACGACGATCGGCGGGCGCTGCGCCCGTATCGCGGAGGCGTCGAAACTCGAGCGCGTGAACGCGGCGTAACGCGCGGTCGGGATGCCGTGGCGCACCAGGAATTCCTTGGTGAACTGCTTGCTGCCCTCGAGTCGCGCGGCAAGGCGGCTCGGCCCGAAGCAGGCGAGTCCCGCCGACTCGAATGCGTCCACCACGCCGGCGACGAGCGGGCCCTCGGGTCCGACGACCGTGAGCCCGATCCGCTCGGCTTGCGCGAGCTTGATGAGGCCTGCGATGTCCATCGCGCCGACCGGCAGGTTCCGGCATTTCGCCTCGGTCGCTGTCCCGGCATTGCCCGGCGCAACCAGTACTTCGGAGACTCGTGGCGACTGCGCGAACTTCCAGGCCAGCGCGTGCTCGCGGCCGCCGCTGCCGATGACGAGGACCTTCATGGGCTCAGTGCCGGAAATGCCGCATGCCGGTGAAGACCATCGCGATGTCGCGCTCGTCGGCGGCCGCGATGACTTCCGTGTCGCGGAGCGACCCGCCGGGCTGGATTACCGCGCGGATGCCGAGCGCGGCCGCGGCATCGAGGCCGTCGCGAAACGGGAAGAAAGCGTCCGAGGCCATGACGCTGCCTTCGACCGCGAGATTTGCGTCAGCGGCCTTCATCGCGGCGATGCGCGTCGAGACGACCCGGCTCGTCTGGCCCGCGCCGATCCCGACGCTCCGGCCATCACGGGCAAACACGATGGCATTCGACTTCACGTACTTGCAGACACGCCAGGCAAACTGGAGGTCCGCAAGCTCGGCGGTCGTGGGGGCGCGGCGGGTGACGGCCTTCAGGGCCGACACGTCGACCGAGCCGTCATCGCGCGACTGCACGAGCAATCCGCCCGCGACCGACTTCAGCTCGGGCGCACGCCGCGCGATGCCGTCGAGCGGCCCGGTGCGCAGCACGCGGACATTCTGTTTCGCGGCGAAGGCCGCGAGCGCATCCGGCGCAAGGTCCGGCGCCGCGACGACCTCAACGAACTGGCGATCCACGATCGCCGCCGCCGTTTTCGCATCGACCGGGCGGTTGAAGGCGATGATCCCGCCAAAGGCGGAGGTCGGGTCCGGCTCGTAGGCCGCGAGATAGGCCTCGAACGTGCCCGCGGCCACCGCGACGCCGCAGGGATTCGCGTGCTTGACGATGACGCAGGCGGGCGTCTCGAACTGCCGCACGCACTCGATTGCGGTATCTCCGTCGGCGATGTTGTTGAAGGAAAGCTCCTTGCCCTGGAGCTGTTCCGCGGTCGCGATCGATGCGGCCCGCGCGAGCGGCTCCACGTAGAACGCCGCGGGCTGGTGCGGATTCTCGCCGTAGCGGAGGTCCTGCTTTTTTCGAAAGCCCAGCGCCAGCTCGTCCGGCCAGGAGTCGTCCCCGGCTTCCCTGCGAAGCCAGTCCGAGACCATCGCGTCGTACTGGCCCGTGTGCGCGAAGGCCTTTGCCGCAAGCCGCCGGCGCGTCGCGGCAGACACGGCGCCCGCGCGCAACTCCTCGAGCGCGCCGGGATAGTCCGCGGGATCCACCAGTACGGTGAGCCGCTCGTGGTTCTTCGCCGCGGCGCGCAGCATCGCCGGTCCGCCGACGTCGATGTTCTCGATGGACTGCGTCTCGGCGAAGGGATAGAGGTTGACGACGAGCAGGTCGATCGGGCGGATGCCGTGCTCGCGCATGACGGCGTCGTCCTGTCCGGCGCGGCCGAGGAGCGCGCCATGCACCTTCGGGTGCAGGGTCTTCACCCGCCCGTCCATGATCTCCGGGAAGCCGGTCTCGCCCGAGACTTCGGTCACCTGCAGGCCGGCATCCGCGAGCGAGCGCGCCGTGCCGCCCGTCGAGACCAGCTCGAAGCCGATCCGGCGCAGCTCGCGCGCGAAATCGACGATGCCGGACTTGTTGGAAACGGAGAGCAACGCCCGCCGGGCGTTCGGCCGCGTCATCTGCTCAGGAGGCGAGCCCGTACTCGCGCAATTTCTTGCGCAGGGTGCCGCGATTGATGCCGAGGATCGTCGCTGCCTGGCTCTGGTTGCCGTCCGCATAGTCCATGACGGCCTGGAAGAGCGGCAGTTCAACCTCGCGCATCACGAGGTCGTAGAGCCTGCCGGGGCGATGGCCGTTCAGGCTGTCGAAATAGGTGCAAAGCGCCTGCTCGGTGTGATCGCGGAGCGGAATGTCGCGGGCGTGCCCATTGACGGGACGGGAAAGCTGCGGACGGCGCGAAATCTGCGCCCGTGTCTTCGCGGTCATTATCGTTGAGTCCCCGATTCAGCCCGGCTTCGTCGGTCAGGCTGCCCGCGCCACGCGGCCGATCAGTCCTGACAGGAATTCGCTCGTGAGCGAAAACTGTTCCCTCGCGCACTCCGTCGTCAACAACCCGGCGGGCAAGTGACCGACTTCCGGATGAAGCCGGCAATACCAGCCGAGATGCTTGCGCGCCACGCGGACACCTTTCATGTCGCCGTAAAACGAATAAAGGGCCTCGAGGTGCGAGAGCATGATAACACGGACTTCATCGAGCAAAGGTCGTGGCGCGCTCGTTCCGGCGAGTCCGGCGCGCAATTCGCGGAAGATCCATGGACGTCCTTGCGCGGCGCGGCCGATCATCACGCCATCGGCGCCGCTTTGTTCCAGCGCCTTCAATGCCTTGGCAGCACAATCGATGTCGCCATTGACGAATACGGGGATCCGCACCGCCTGCTTGACGGCCGCGACGGTGTGGTATTCGGCATCGCCCTGGAAAAAATCGGCGCGAGTGCGGCCGTGGACGGCGATTGCGGCGATGCCTTCCTGCTCCGCGATGCGGGCAATCGCGACGGCGTTGCGGCTCTCGCGGTCCCAGCCGGTGCGTGTCTTCATCGTGACGGGCACCTGCGCCGCCGCGACGACCGCCGCAAGTATCTGACGCACGAGCGCTTCGTCGCGCATCAGCGCGGACCCGGCAGCGCGGTTGCAGACTTTCTTCGCGGGGCAGCCGAAATTGATGTCGATGACCTGGGCGCCGAGCTCGACGTTCATGCGCGCCGCCTCGGCCATCATTCCCGCGTCGTAGCCCGCAATCTGCACGACGCGCGGCTCGGGCTCGTCGCGATGATCGAGCCGCAGGCGCGACTTGGACGTATTCCAGAGGCGGACGTCCGACGTCACCATTTCGGAAGCCGCGATTCCGGCGCCCATCCGGCGGCAGAGGCGCCGGAAAGGGAGATCGGTGACGCCCGCCATCGGCGCGAGCGCGAGCGGCGCCGCGAGTTCGTAAGTCCCGATTTTCATTGAAGCGCGGTCTTGATCTGGTTGGCGCAAAGCACGCCGCCGGACGCCGGCAGACAGATATCGAGCTCGAAGCCGACGGCCTCCGTGCCCGGGTCGACGATGCGGATCAGGGCGTCGGCGCGCTCGCCGGGCCCGAGCAGGCCCAGGTCGACCGCGCCCGGCAGGTAGTCAGCGGGCCCGATGTCCCGCATGCCGAGCGTCCCGCCGTAGCGGTCCTGGAGAACGAGCCGAAGCAGGGGAAATGGCTGGGCGTAGGTGGCGCGATTGACGATGCTCGCGCGAAGCATCAGGCGATTGGCCTCGTTCGGGTCGCTGGCCGCGCCATATTGATGCAGCTCGTAGGCGGCCAGGTCGACCGGCGACATGAGCGACAGGCCGAAGAAGGAATACGTTCCGGCGACCATCGGCCCCAGGGCCGGGCTCTTGACCAGGTCATTGCGGTTGCTGTGCACGACCTGGAGTAAGAACAGGAACGCGAGGATCGAAACACCCGCGACCCAGGGCCAGCGCTGGGACAGGAAATTCGAGGTCTGCTGCGGCTCGAATTCGCGCGCCGCGGCGGCACGCGCGGCAGCTTCCTCCGCGAGCCTGCGGCGCATCTCGTCCGGAATCAGGATGCGAGGCGCGGTGTGGGAGGCGGTCGGCGATTCCGCCCGCGCCGGGGAGGCGGGTGGCGCGGGCGGCGCGGGAGCCGGGGACGGTTCCGATTCGAGGACGATGGTCTCGATGTGGACATCGGGCTCCGAGAACTCCTCGGGCAGCTCGACCATTGCCTTGGGCACCTTGATCGGCGGCGGTGGCACCGCGACAGGTGCCTTGGGCACTTCGACGGGCGTCCTCGGCGCTTCGCTCGTTGCCTTCGGCACTTCAAGGGGCGGCTTGGGTGGCTCGACGGGTTTCTTTACCGCCTCGACAGCGGCCTCTTCGATCGGTTCGTCGTGCTCGTCGAGCACGAGGATCGGATGCTCGTCCGTGCTGTCGAGGTCGCCCTTCTGCTCGCCCGGATCGAAGTGCATGACCTCCGGCGTCTCGATGACGAACAGGCGATCGAGATCGGCCGCATTGCCGTGGAACTCCATGGCCTGCTCTTCGCCGTTCTCGTCTTCCGTCACCGGCACCGGCTCCGGCTCCGGCTCTGGCTCCGGCTCTGGGTCCGGCTCCGGCGCCGCCTCGGGCTCCGGTTCGACCGCAACCGGAACGACGGAAAGCTCGACCGGTGAGGACAGCTCGATGTTCTCGCTGTCCGGCAGTTCCTCGACGGTCATGGAATCGTCCGGCGAGCCGTCTTCGGAAGCCGGTGCCGCCTTGAAGGCCTGTTCGCTCAGGTTCTCGAGCGCGTTGAAGCTCGTCGAGCAGACGCCGCAACGCACGTCGCCCTGGGCAATCTTCAACGCCTCCGCGGTGACGCGAAAGACCGTCGCGCAATCAGGACATTGGGTGTACACGCTTACTCCGCGCGGCGGCGGCCCGTGAGCAGGACCCAGCCTTCGCGCTCCGCCGTCGTTTCGATATCAAACCACGGGCGATAGGCCCGCGCTACTTCCTCGCCCTGACGTTCGAGCAGGCCCGCGAGGGCAACTGCGCCTCCGGCCCGGCAAAGCAAGGCAAGCCGCGGGGCCAGCTCGATCAAGGGCCCGGAGAGGATGTTGGCGACCACCACGTCGAAGGGACCTGCAATGCCATCGGCACTTGCCAGGATCGTGACCGAAGCGGAAAGCCCGTTCTTCGCGGCATTTTCCCGCGTCGCGAGCAAGGCCTGGGGATCGATGTCATGGGCCGTCGCGGCGGCGGCGCCGAGCTTGAGCGCAGCCAGCGCGAGGATCCCGGACCCGCAGCCGTAGTCGAGCAATGACAAGCCCGCGAGCGACTGTGCTTCCAGCCATTCGAGGCAAAGCGCGGTCGTCGCATGCGTGCCGGTGCCGAAAGCGAGGCCCGGGTCGAGTTCGAGAATGACGGCGGCGGCCTGTTCCGGCCGCTGTCCGTCCGGGCAGACCCACAGGCGGCGGCCGAATTGCATCGGCCGGAAGTCCCTGAGCCATTCGCGCTCCCAGGCGCGGTCGGCGAGTTGCTCCACGCGGATCGCTTCCGGGGGCAGGCCGAGCACCGCCTGGAGCGTCGCCGCGAGCATGGATGGCTCAGGCGATTCCGGGAACAGCGCCCGCAGCCGGATCGCCTGCCACAGCGGTGTCGTGCCGGGCGCCGGTTCGAGCAGGGGTTCGTCCCCGGCGTCGGCCAGGGAAAGCGCGATGGCGCCGAGCCGGGTGCAGGCGTTCTCGGCGTCGGCGAGGTCGTCGCGGCCGAGCTCGATGACGAGCTGGTGCCAGCTCACTTCAGGCCGAGGCGGCGCTCGAGATAGTGGATGTCGAGCCCGCCCTGCCGGAACGCGGAGTGGCCGAAGATCTCCTGGTGCAGCGGCGCGTTCGTCTTGATTCCCTCGACCACCATTTCAGAGAGCGCGTTACGCATGCGCGCGATCGCCGTGTCGCGGTTCTCGCCGTACGAAATCAGCTTGGCAATCAGCGAGTCGTAGAAGGGCGGCACGGCGTAACCCGAATAAAGGTGGCTGTCGACCCGCACCCCGGGACCGCCCGGAGCGTGCCAGAGCCGCACCGGGCCCGGCGACGGGGCGAAGGTCTTCGGATCCTCGGCATTGATGCGGCATTCCATGGACCAGCCACGCAACACGATGTCTTCCTGCTTGAAGGGCAGGGGCTCGCCCGCCGCGATCCGGAGCTGCATCTTGACGATGTCGATGCCGGTCACGAGCTCGGTCACGGGATGCTCGACCTGCACCCGGGTATTCATCTCGATGAAGTAGAAGTGGCCGTCCTCGAACAGGAACTCGAGCGTGCCGGCGCCGCGGTAACCGACCGCCGCGCAGGCAGCGACGAGCTTTTCGCCCATCTCCGCGCGCTGCTTCGCAGTGATGCCGGGCGCGGGGGACTCCTCGATGATCTTCTGGCGTCGCCGCTGCAGCGAGCAGTCGCGCTCGCCGAGGGATACGACGCTGCCGTAGTTGTCGCCGAGCACCTGGAACTCGATGTGGCGCGGCTTCTCGAGGAATTTCTCCATGTAGACCGTGTCGTTGCCGAAGGCGGCCAGCGCCTCCGTCTTGGCGACATTGAGGGCGTTGACGAGCGTCGCGTCGCTGTGCACGACGCGCATGCCCCGGCCGCCGCCGCCCCCCGAGGCCTTGATGATCACGGGATAGCCGATCGACCGGGCCATCCGGAAGCACTCGTCCTGGTCTTCGGGCAGCGGGCCGTCGGACCCGGGAACGCAGGGCACGCCGTGCTCCTTCATCGTGCGGATCGCCGAGACCTTGTCGCCCATCTGGCGGATCGTCTCGCTCTTCGGGCCGATGAACACGAAGCCGCTGTTTTCGACGCGCTCCGCGAAATCCGCGTTCTCGGACAGGAATCCGTATCCGGGGTGGATGCCGACCGCGTCGGTCACCTCGGCGGCGCTGATGATCGCCGGCATGTTGAGGTAGCTGTCGCGCGACGGGGCGGGCCCGATGCACACCGTCTCGTCGGCAAGCAGCACGTGCTTCAGGTTCTGGTCCGCCGTCGAATGCACGGCGACCGTCTTGATCCCGAGCTCGCGGCAGGCGCGCAGGATGCGAAGCGCGATCTCGCCGCGGTTGGCGATGACGATCTTGTCGAGCACCGCGCCTACTCGATCGCGAACAGGGGTTGGCCGAACTCGACCGGTTCGCCGTTCTTGGCGAGCACGGCGACGACCTTGCCGGCGCGCTCGCTCTCGATCTGGTTCATCATCTTCATCGCCTCGATGATGCAGAGCACCTGGCCGACCCGGACTTCCTGGCCCACTTCGACGAAGGACTTGGCGCCGGGCGCCGGCGACGCGTAGAAGGTGCCGACCATCGGGGCGGTGACCAGGTTCTCATCGCGCGCGGCAGGGGCCTGTGCAACGGCGGGAGCCGGGGGAGCGGGCGCCGAAGGTGCAGCGCCTGCGACGACGACCGGTGCCGGTGCCTGGGTCACGGCGGGGGCCGCGGCCTGGCTGAATCGCGCGATGCGCACCGACTCCTCGCCCTCGGAGATCTCGATTTCGGCCAGCCCGGATTCCTCGAGCAGCTCGATGAGCTTCTTGATCTTGCGGATGTCCATGGGACGGGATTCAACAGGACGGAGGGCAATTTGTCCAGATTTGGGGCCAATCTGGAGCCGATCAGCGCCGATCTGGCGCGAATCTAGCTGATCTTGGAGTGGCTGGACCGGATCCGGTCCCGGGCGGTTGGCAGGTCGATCTCGCCGGCATCGATCGCCCGAACGGCAGACAGGATGACTTCGGCCTGCGGACGGTGCAACTCGCCCACGTGGACCGTCACGATCCGCGCCTGCCGGTCGGTGAAGACGGTGAAGGGCAAGCCTATCGACTCCATGCCGAAGGCGCGGGCGGCATCGAGCCCTTCCTGTTCGCCGATGAGGACGGTGTAGTCGATCGGCATTTCGCCGAGATAACGCAGCACGTCCTCGCGAAAGTCGATGGCGATGCCGATCATGGCGAACTCTGCGTAGGCAGGGTCGCGCGCGAGCGCGTTCAGCATCGGGATCTCACGCCGGCAAGGCGCGCACCAGGTCGCCCAGAAATTGATGATGGCGGGCTTGCCGTCCCATTCCGACAGCGCGCGCAGCTTGCCGTCCCGGTCCGCGAGGCGGACGTCGGGGCGCAGGTCCGGTATGACCGCCTGCGGCGGCGGCGGTAGCGGGGGTTTCTCGGGGGCGAGGACTGTCCGGCTGGCGAAGAATGCGGCGACACCGGCGGCTACGGCGATCAGGGCCACGAGCGCCCACCGCGCAGTCCGCCCGCGACTCAGCATTCGCGCGAGAAACGGGCGAGGTGCGACCGGAAGTCGTCGGCCGCCACGAAGCCGACGAGACGGAATCCCCGACATTCGCGGCCGTGGGTCCCGAAGAACGCGGTGGTCGGCGGGCCGTAGACGCCGAACCGCCGGAAAAGGGCTTGGTCAGCCTCGCTGTTCGCAGTTACGTCCGCCTTGAGCAGGACGAATCCGGACAGGTCCTTCTGGATCTCCGGCACGGAGAACGTGTACTTCTCCATTTCCTTGCAGGACACGCACCAGTCGGCATAGAAGTCGAGCATCGCGGGTTGTCCCGCGGCCTTCGCGGCGGCGAGTTCCCGGTCGAGCTCCTCGACCGAGGCCACCATCCTGAATGGCAGCTCCGCCACGCTCCGCGCGGAGGCCTCGCCCGGGATGCCGGGCAGTGCCGCGCCGCGCAGGGGTTGCAGGGGATCGTGTCCACCCGCCGCAGCGCCCACCATCATGATGATGCCCCAGACGATGGCCGCGAGCCCGGTGCCCCGCGCCACGAGGCGCCAGGCATCGCTGCCCGCGCTCGCCCGGCCGAAACCGCCGAAGTAGTAGCCGCCGACGATCGCGAGCAGGGCCCAGAGGGCGAGGGCGAGCGAGCCAGGCATCACGCGCTCGAGCAGCCACACGGCGACGCCGAGGAAAAAGACGCCGAAGAGGGACTTGACCGTGGTCATCCAGGGGCCCGCGTGGGGCAGGAATCGCCCGCCGGCAATGCCGACGAGCAGCAGGGGTGTGCCCATCCCCAAGGCCATGCTGAAGAGCGCAAACGCCCCACGGACTACGTCGCCAGTCTGCCCAATGAAGGCGAGCGCACCGACCAGGGCGGGCGCAACGCATGCCGTAACGACGAGCGCCGAGAGCGCGCCCATCACGCCGGTGCCAAACAGGCTGCCGGCCTTCTGGCGGCCAGAGATCGCAGCGAGACGCGATTCGAGCGCTGCGGGCAGCCTCAGGTCGAAGAGCCCGAACATGGCAAGCGCGAGCACGACGAAGAGCGCTGCGAATGAAATGATGATCCAGGGCTGCTGGAAGAATGCCTGTGCCTGCTGGCCGGCTGCGGCGAAGGCGGCGCCCGCGATGGCGTAAGTCACCGCCATGCCAAGCACATAGGTCAGCGACAGCAGGAAGGAGCGAGTGGGCGTGGCCGCGGCACCCTGGCCGGCGATGATGCCGGAAAGGATGGGCACCATCGGTAACACGCAGGGCGTATAGGAAAGCAGCAAGCCCGCGAACCAGAATGCCCCGAAGACGGCGAACAGGCTGCCGCTGACCAGCAGGCCTGCCAGTCCGTCCTGTTCCGAAACCATCGGCGGCGCATCGGCCCGCGACGGCGTGCCTGGCGGCGGCAGCTCGACGGTGACCGTCTTCGTGACGGGCGGATAGCAGAGGCCCGCGTCGGCGCAGCCCTGGAAGGTCACCGCAATCTCGAACGACGATGCGTCCGCCGGACGCGTGACCGGAATCGTCGCACTCAGGGCTCCGTAATAAACCTCGACATCGCCGAAGAATTCGTCCGTCTTCTTCTTGCCGGGCGGCATCGCGATCTCGCCGAGCGTGAATCCCGGCGTCGCCGTCTTGGCCGAGATCCGGTGGCGATAGAGGTAGTAGTCCGGGGCGATCTGCCAGTCGAGCAACACCTGGTCCGCGCCATCCGCGATCGCCGTGAAGACAAAGGCCTGGTCGACGGGCAGGAACTGGTCATCGTTGGTCGAGGGACCGAGGAGGCCTTGCGCGGAAACGGCCCCCGAAAGGGCAATGCCGAGCAGCAGGAGGAAGGTCCTGAATTTCGTCATGGCGCGGAGGTTAACGGCCTCCTGCGGGATTGTCGCGACGGCTTGCCCGGTTTTGGGCACCGGCCGCGCGAACAACTGCGCACCACTGCCGATTTCTCGTGTTTGATCAATGAGTTGCCCGATTCTGTCACTCGATGCCACAGAGTGCTTGAATTTGCATCCGCGAGCCCTATCATTAGCACCCGACCGGGGAGAGTGCTAACCGCTGATGCGGTCGCTTCCCGGCACCAACAGTCGAATTTCCAAGGAGTGTTGAACCATGAAGATCCGTCCGCTTCATGATCGTGTGATCGTCAAGCGCGAAGACGAAGAGCGCAAATCACCCGGCGGCATCGTGATTCCCGACACCGCGGCCGAGAAGCCCATCCGCGGCAAGATCGTTGCAGTCGGCAAGGGCAAGATTCTCGAGAACGGGAACGTTCGTCCGCTCGACCTCAAGGTCGGCGACAAGATCCTGTTCGGCAAATACGGTGGAACCGAAGTCAAGGTCGACGGCGACGAGCTCCTCGTGATGCGCGAGGAAGACGTCATGGCCGTGATCGAAAAGTAAAGAGGATAAGTACCAATGGCAGCCAAGGAAGTCAGATTTTCAGACGACGCGCGCACCCGCTTGGTCCGCGGCGTCAACCTGCTCGCGAACGCCGTCAAGGCGACGCTGGGACCGAAGGGGCGCAATGCCGTGCTCGACAAGAGCTTCGGTGCGCCGACCATCACCAAGGATGGCGTTTCGGTCGCCAAGGAAATCGAGCTGAAGGACAAGTTCGAGAACATGGGCGCGCAGATGGTCAAGGAGGTCGCCTCATCGACTTCCGATGAAGCCGGCGACGGCACGACCACGGCGACCCTGCTCGCGCAGGCGATCATCCGCGAGGGCATGAAGGCCGTCGCTTCGGGCATCAACCCGATGGACGTCAAGCGTGGCGTCGACCTGGCCGTGACGGCCGCGGTCGAGGAGCTCAAGAAGCTCTCCAAGCCCTGCAAGGACTCGAAAGCCATCGCCCAGGTCGGCACGATCTCGGCGAACAGCGACGAGGCGATCGGCAAGAAGATCGCCGAGGCAATGGAGAAGGTCGGCAAGGAAGGCGTGATCACGGTCGAGGAAGGCTCGGGTCTCGACAACGAGCTCGAGGTCGTCGAGGGCATGCAGTTCGACCGCGGTTACCTGTCGCCGTACTTCATCAACAACGCCCAGAACCAGACGAGCGAGCTCGAGGGCCCGTACGTCCTCCTGTACGACAAGAAGGTCTCGAACATTCGCGAAATGCTGCCGCTGCTCGAAAGCATTGCCAAGGCGGGCAAGCCGCTGCTCGTCGTCGCCGAGGACGTCGAGGGCGAGGCGCTTGCGACACTCGTGGTCAACACGATCCGTGGCATCGTCAAGGTCTGCGCCGTCAAGGCGCCGGGCTTCGGGGACCGCCGCAAGGAAATGCTGAAGGACATCGCGATCCTGACGGGCGGCACCGTGATTGCCGAGGAAGTCGGCCTGTCGCTCGAGAAGGCGACGCTGAATGACCTCGGCAAGGCCAAGAAGATCGTCGCCGACAAGGAAAACACGACGATCATCGACGGCGCCGGCAAGCCGGGCGACATCAAGGGCCGGATCGAGCAGATCCGTCGCCAGATCGAAGAGGCCACTTCCGACTACGACAAGGAAAAGCTGCAGGAGCGCGTCGCAAAGCTCTCGGGCGGCGTTGCCGTGATCAAGGTCGGCGCGGCGACCGAGATCGAGATGAAGGAAAAGAAGGCTCGCCTCGAGGACGCGTTGCACGCAACCCGTGCGGCGGTCGAGGAGGGCGTAGTGCCGGGTGGCGGCGTCGCGTTCGTTCGCGTGCAGAAGATGCTCGACAAGCTGGTGGGTGCGAACGACGACCAGAACGTCGGCATTCGCATCCTGTCGCGCTCCATCGAAGAGCCGCTGCGCCAGATCGTGCAGAACGCGGGCGAAGACGGTTCGGTCGTGCTGGCCAAAGTCCGCGAGGGCAAGGGCAGCTACGGCTACAACGCCGCGACCGGCGAGTACGGCGACATGATCGAGATGGGCATCCTGGACCCGACCAAGGTCACACGCCTGGCGCTCCAGAATGCGGCATCCGTCGCGGGCCTCCTGCTGACGACCGAAGTGATGGTGGCCGAGGCTCCGAAGGAGGAGCACGACCATCCGTCGCCGGGCGGCGGCATGGGCGGCATGGGCGGAATGGACATGTAAGGCCGCAGGGCTTTGCGGTTCGGTCAAAAGGCCCGGGAGGCGACTCCCGGGCCTTTTCGTTACGGGGTGCGGCGACGTGCCTTGAGCAGCACGGCAACGGGCTCCGGCCGGCCGTTCCAGTAGTCGAGGCGCACGCGCCCATCCGGGAGTTGACTGACCGTCGCGGGAATCGAGCTGAACGCGCAGTACCAGCCTGACGGCAGCACGACGGCGTTGCGCGGCCTGCCGAGGCTGCGGTCGAACACCAGCTCGTCGCCGTCCAGCCGGTAGCTGAGCGGTGCGGTGTAGGTTTCGGTGATCCGGAGCCGCAACGACTGCCCGGGCTTCACGGGCGCGAACGGTATCACCACGACGCGCGCGTCGGGATCGACGGCTTCGCCGGCATTGATCTTGAGCGCGGCCATCTCGGCACCGCTCATCTCCTTCGCCTCCAGTTGCTCGCCGGTATCGAGAATGCGCGCCGACGGATGGCTGGCCGTGCTGCCGGTGCGGACGACGTTGGCGTAGCCGTTGATGCCCGGGCGCGACTCGGTGTAGTCGTGGTAGAGCTGGAACGCGTGCGACTCGGGCTGCTGCAGGAAGTAAACGATGTCGCGATCCTGGCGCGCGCGCTCGGCGAGGCGATCCTCCTCGGTCTCGCCTTCGAACGGTGATTCCCAGCTGCGCTGCTTCGTGGCGGCCTTCGGCGCTGCCGCCGCCCCGGTCCGCGCGCCCTTCGCCGCGCGGAGCACGAGCGGCGCCTGGCCTTCCGTGCCATTCACGAAGCTGATGCCGATCCGGCCGTCCGCTTCGGTGATGACCTGCGAAGGCACTGTCAGTCCGACGACTTCGTAGCCCGCGGGCAGCACGACCTTGTTGCGACGTATCCCGAGCGGCCGGTCGAACACGATCGTCTTGCCGTCGACGTAGTAGCTCTTCTTGTCCTCGTAGGTCTTGAGGATGACGAGGCGTGCCTGGCCATTCGCCGGCACGGGGCGAGCAAGCGTCACCTTGATGTAATCGGTGTCGAGCTCGGCGTCGGGCATCAAGGGATCCTTGCGTGCGTCGGCGCCGCTGACGACCTCGAAGTGCAGCGGCTTGCCGGTCATCGCGTCGAGGACAGCCTCGTCGCTCGCGGCGCTGCCCTTTCGAATGGGGTTGTAGAACGTCCTTGCGCCGGCGGTGGTGGCGGTGACCTCGTAGGTGATCCTGAACTTCCCGCTCCCGGGCGCGAGCAGCTCGTAGCGCGTGTATTCGTCGGTTTCGGACTGGGCCGTGGCCGCCGGCAGGTAGATGCCGTCCGCGGGCGGCTCGGCGGCTGATGCGCCCGTGAGGACGCCGGTGGTGAGCGTGAGGAGGAGTCCGAGCACGAAGCGCGGCGAGCTCATTCCATTGCCGGCAGGAAGAGCGCCGGGTCCACCATCGTCCTGTTCAAGGTCACGCCGAAGTGAAGGTGCGCGCCGGTGACGCGGCCGGTGGCGCCAACGGCGCCGATCGTCTCGCCGGCGCTCACGGTTTGACCGGCCTTCACGTCGATGCGGCTCAGGTGGCAATACATCGTCACCAGTCCGGAGCCATGGTCGAGGATGACGGTGTTGCCGTTGAAGAAGTAGTCGCCGACGTCGGCGACGGTGCCCGCGGCCGCTGCCTGGATCGGCGTGCCGGCAGGAGCGGCGATGTCCATGCCGGTGTGCGGGCTGCGCGGCTGATCGTTGAAGAAGCGGCGCAGGCCGTAAGAGCTTGAGCGCTCTCCGGGGACGGGCTGCACCAGCCGCAGCATGTCGGGCGAGCGGTCGGAAAACGCGTCCAGCGCCTTGCGGATCCTTGCTCTCTCGCCCTCGACGCGCTCGAGGTCGCGCTTCGAGAGGTCTACCTGGCCCGGCGCCACCTTGAGCTTTTGGACATCGTATTTCTTGTCATTAACGTCGAACGCCAGGCGTTCCGTGTTGCCGCCGTGGCCCACGACCAGTTCCTGGCGTCCGGGCTTCGTGCCCAGTGGAATGCCGACGACGGCGATCCATTGCCCCTCGTCCCGCAGCACCATGACACGCGCGCCGTCGAGCGTAGCGACCGGCATCGTGTCGGCCGGCGCGTCGATCGGCAGCAGCACGACCCCGCCCGGCACGGCCTCGCCGCGCGGGAGCAGCGCGAGGGCAAGCAGCGCGGCTGCAGCGATCACCGCATCTCGGTCGCGACGAGGATGCCCGCGCCCTCCAGGCGCTCGATATCGGCGGCCAGGGCGGCGCGGTCGGCGCCCGGCTGCCGCGCGAGCGCGTCGTCCACCGAGAACATGCGCTGCTTCAGGATCCACTCCACGGTTGGATAGGTCGCGCCGACCGGGATCTCGCCGCCCTCGAACACGACCGCGAAGCCCGCATCCCGGCGGGCCACCTGCGCGCGGCGCGCGACGGAATACCAGGCGGGCGGCCTCTGCGCCGGCAGCTCATAGTCGGCAGACACGCGCGCGAGATCGCGCTGGTGGTTCAGGACGTCGATTGCGAAGGCAGGGGAGGTCATCACCGCGCGGACCCGCTCCGCCAGCCGCGAGAGGCGCTCGCGCAATTCGGTGTCGGAGCGCGCATCCGGCAGGTAGGAGCGGAACTCGCTCTCCTTCGTGAGTGCCGACTCGAGCAGCTTGAAGAGCGAGAGCCCGGTCGCCGGCGCGACGCCGAAGGTCACGTGCAAGGAGGCCTGTCCGCCGGTCAGCGCGTCGTGGTACTGGCCGCGCGGCAGGTAGAGGATGTCGCCGGGCTTCATGTGCGCTTCGAACAGCAGCTTCCCGCGCGACTCGGTCAGCCACTTCTCGTACTCGTCCCCCGGGGGCACGGGATTCACCGGCGCATCGGCGCGCGATTCGTAGATCCGCCAGGTCTTCTCGCCCTCGGCCTGCACCGCGAAGACGTCGTGCAGGTCGTAGTGGGTCTGGAACGCCTGCACGCCTTTGAAGGAGCAGTACACATTCGCGAAGGAGCGCGCAGCGAACTCGCGCTCGAGCATGGATGCAACCGCCGCAACCTCGGGGCAGACCTTGTGCAGGTGGTTCGCGATGAGGCTCGCGCCGAGGCCCATGAGCGCCTTCACCTTCGCCGGATTGACGGGCGCGCTCGTCCCGGGCCGAAGCTCCGTCGTGTCGCAGTAGTTCTCCCGCAGCGCAGCCCGGCTCTTGAAGTAAACCTTCAGCGAGTCTTCGTTCCAATAGGGCGTGATGCCGAGCACTTCGTTGAATCGCGCCCACGGGAGGAGGCTGTGGCGCCGGTTGGCACTCGCCTCGATGTGCAGCGGGCGCTGTCCGAAGTACTGCGAACGGAACGTGCCGGCATCGAAGGGCGCGATGAACTCGGCGAATTGCATGGCGCGGCGACGTTATCATTGACAATCCGTTCCTGTCGAGGAACGCTGCCGGGATGCTTGAGACGCAAGGGGACTGGCTGCCGGCGCGCGCGGCCCTGCACCCGACTGGCCTCTATTTGTCGCTCCGCGACATTGCGCCGGCCGAGCTCCAGGACGCCTTCATGCAGGAAACGATCACGCGCATCGGCGGGCGCGAACAGGTCGTGCAGGTCCTGCGCGAGGACCTCGGCAAGGGCGCCGAGGGTTCCGCGCCGGCCGGCATCATCTTCCACGTCGCGCGCTGCGGATCGACGCTGGTCTCGCAGATGCTGAAGCAGCATGCGGGGCTCGTCGTCTATGCCGAGCCCTTGCCCGTCAACGAGATCCTGTTGCCGCCGCACCGCTGGCCGCGCGAGGAGATCGTTGCGGCGCTCCGGTCGCTCGGGATCGCTTTTGCCCGGCACGCGCGCAGGCGTTACGTGCTGAAGCTCACGAGCTGGAACACCCTCTTCTGCGGCATCGTCGCGGATGCATTCCCGCAGACGCCATGGATTCTCTGTATCCGCGATCCGCTCGAGGTCGGTGTCTCGCTGCTGCAGCGGCCGCCCGGATGGCTCCCGGAATTCTCCGCCTTCGTGGATCCCGATGGCGTGTCGGGTTCGCGCGAGGAATACGTCGCCCGGCTGTACGGAGCCCTGTGCAAGGCGGCCGCCGGACTCGATCCCGCCCAGGGAAGACTCGTGCCCTACGAGAGCCTGCCGTCCGCCGTCTGCGACGAGGTGGCCCCGCGATTCTCGCTCGCGCTCGACGACGAGACGCGCCGGCGGATGTCCGAGGCGGCCGGCAGGGATTCGAAATCCCCGCCCGGCGCGAGCACGAAATTCGAAGAGTGACCGCGAGGCGAAGCAGATGTCCGTGACCAGTGCACTTCGGCAGGCGGTCGAGGCCCACGCCCGCCCGCGGCTGATGGAACTCGAAAGGCGTCACTCCGCGTCCGCATGAGCGAACTGCGGCAGCGCGCGGCCGAGCTGCTGTCCCGCTGGCGTGACGCCGGCGGCGACGGATTGCACCTGCCGCCGACCGTCGCCGCCGCGCTCGAGGGTGTTTTCGGGGCGAGCGAATTCCTTGCCGATGCCACAAGCCGCGACCCCGCGCTGATCGAGGGACTCGCAGGAGGGCGAACTCGGCCGCCCGCGCGCGCCGGGGGAGATCGCCGGGCTTGCGGCTGCGCTCGCCGACGCGACCAACGACGAATCCGCGTTCATGGATTCCCTGCGGCGCCTGCGGCGGCGCGAACTCGTGCGGGTTGCCTGGCGCGACCTCACGGGTGAAGCGGCACTCGCAGAAACCCTCGGCGAACTCTCGGCATTCGCGGACGCCGCGATCTCGGCCTCGCTCGCATTCTCGTCGCGGGCGCTCGAGGCGCGGCACGGCACGCCCCGCTCAACGGGCGGGGAGCCGCAGCAACTGCTCGTCATCGGCATGGGCAAGCTGGGTGGCCGCGAGCTCAACTTTTCCTCCGACATCGACCTCATCTTCCTGTTTCCGGAAGGCGGCGAGACCGACGGGCCGCGCGCGGTTTCCAACGAGGAATATTTCACGCGACTCGGGCAGTCGCTGATCCGACTGCTCGACCAGCGCACCGCGGAAGGATTCGTGTTCCGCGTGGACATGCGGCTCCGGCCGCTGGGAGAGCCCGGCCCGCTGGTCATGAACTTCGGCGCGTTCGAGGACTACCTGCAGCAGCATGGCCGCGACTGGGAACGCTATGCCTGGGTCAAGGCGCGGGCCATCACCGGTGCCGCGCGGTATGGCGAGTTGTTCGACGGGGTTGTGCGGCCATTCGTCTATCGCCGGTACCTCGACTTCGGCGTTTACGAGAGCCTTCGCGAAATGAAGGCGTTGATCGCGCGTGAAGTGGCCCGCCGCGAGTTGCAGGAGAACGTCAAGCTCGGCCCCGGCGGCATCCGCGAGATCGAGTTCATCGTGCAGTCGCAGCAGCTGATCCGAGGCGGTGCGGAGCCCGGCCTCCAGACGCCTTCGCTGCAGGCCGCGCTGCCGCGGCTGGCCGGCGCCAAGCTCCTTCCGGCCTCGACCGTCGCCGACCTCGGCGTCGCCTACGAATTCCTGCGGCGCGTCGAGAACCGGCTGCAGATGGTCGACGACGCCCAGACGCATGCGCTGCCGGACGAGCCACTCGGGCGTGAAAGGCTCGCCGTCAGCATGGGATTTCCCGCCTGGCCCGAGTTCGAGGCAAGGCTCCGGACGATCCGCAACTCGGTGACGGCGCATTTCACCAATGTCGTGCTCGGCCGCGCGAGCGCGGGCGATGCGCCGCCCGCCGCCTGGCTCGCGGGCCTGTGGGCCGACGAGCTTTCCGTCGACCGGATCGCGGGCGACCTGGCCGGGTCCGGCTTCGCGGACGCGGAGGCCGCCGCTCGCGTGCTGCTCGAGCTGCGCCGTTCATCGTATTTCCGGCGGCTCGACGATCACGGCCGCAGGCGGCTCGCGACCCTGCTGCCGCGCGCGCTGGAGGAAATTTCTCTCGCCGGCGGCGGCCAGGACTTCGACCGGCAGGCCGTGCTGGCGCGGCTCGTCCGCATCGTGGAGGCGATCGGCGGGCGCACGGCGTATCTCGCGCTCCTCAATGAGAATGCGCTGGCATTGCGCCGCCTGGTCGAGATCTGCGGCCTCGGCGACTACCTTGCGCAGCGGGTGGCCGCGCATCCGCTGCTGCTCGACGAATTGCTCGACACGCGCGTGTTCGACACCCTCCCGGACCGCGCGCAGTTCGAACGGGAACTCGCCGCACGCCTCGAACACGCGGGCACGGACGACGAGCAGCGCGTGGACGCTCTCAGGCTCTTCCGGCGCGCCGCGACATTCCGCGTCGCACTGCTCGACCTGACCGGACGGCTTCCCCTGATGCAGGTGAGCGACCGGCTCACCGACGTCGCGGAACTCATCCTCGAGAAATCGCTCGCGCTCGCGTGGCAGCACACCGTCGCGCAGTACGGAGAACCGCGCTGCGACGACGAAGGCGGCGCGCGCACGGCGCGGGTCGCCATCGCAGGCTACGGCAAGCTCGGCGGCATGGAGCTCGGCTACGGCTCGGACCTGGACCTCGTGTTCCTTCACGATGCCGCGGGTGAGCGGCAGTTCACGACCGGGCCGAAGGTCGTCGAGAACGAGGTTTTCTTCCTCCGGCTCGCGCAGCGGCTCGTGCACCTGCTGACGGTCCACACCGCGGCCGGCCGCCTGTACGAGGTCGATGTCCGTCTGCGTCCTTCAGGCAAGGGCGGGCTCGCGTTCACGCAGATCGGGGTGTTCGAGGAATACCAGCGCCGCGAGGCCTGGACCTGGGAGCACCAGGCCCTGCTGCATTCGCGCTGGGTCGCCGGAGACCCGCTCCTCGGCGCCGCATTCACGCGCATCCGGCGCGCGGTGCTCGTGGAATGCGTCAGGCGGGAGACGCTCCGCGAGGACATCGTGGCGATGCGGGAACGGATGCGCGCCAGCCATGGCCCGACGCGCGAAGGTTGCTTCGACCTCAAGCAGGATCGGGGCGGCATCGCGGACATCGAATTCCTCGCACAGTACTGGGTGCTTCGCGACGTCCACTCGCATCCACCACTCGCCGAGTACGCGGATACCATCCGGCACCTCGAGTCGGTCGGATCGGCGGCGCTCATCGACCACCGGATCATCGACCGGCTGGTGGATGCCTACCGGACCTACCGGCAGGCCGCGCACCACCGCTCGCTGGAACAGCTCCCGGCGATCGTCGAGGATTCCGCGCATTCGGCGATGCGGACCGTGGTCGCTTCAATCTGGGAGCGGGTGATGGTCGCGGGCGCGGACCCGGCGCCGCTATAATCGCCCCGTGTCCCAACCGCACGAACTGCAGCCGCCGAACGCCAGCGAACGCTACGAGGTGACGGCGGCCGACCTCCCGCTTTCCTGCCCGATGCCCGCGATGTCGCTCTGGAACAGCCATCCGCGGGTGTACCTGCCGATCGAGGCGACGGGCTTAGCGAAGTGCCCGTATTGCAGCGCCGAGTACGTGTTGACGCGCTGATCGCCGATGTTCCAGCGGCTCGCAATCGACCGCGGCGCAATCCTGTTTGATGCCGATCGTGTCTCCGCTCCCGGCGAAGACCTGTTCGATCGCGGGCAATGGCGCGCGCGAGGCGCACTGACCGAACGGACGGGCGGGCGTGGCTCGATCGACTATATCGAGGCAGGCGGCCACCACTGGGTCATGCGCCGCTACCTCCGCGGAGGGGTGGCGGCGCAGTTCGCGCGCGAGCGCTACCTCTTCCTCGGCGAGGAGCGGACGCGCTCGTTCCGCGAACTCCGGTTGCTGGCCGCGCTGCGCGAGCGCGGCCTGCCGGTGCCGGTCCCGGTAGCCGCCAGCTATCGCCGCGCGTGCCTGACGTATCGCGCCGCGCTGATGACGGAGCGGCTGGAGAACGTCACCTCGCTCACGGAAGCGCTCGTCGCCGGGCGGATGAGCGACGCGCGCTGGGCCGAGACCGGCCGCTGCCTGAGGCGATTTCACGACGCCGGCGTCCAGCACGCGGATCTCAACGCGGACAACATCATGCTCGGCGAGAACGAGGGCGTCTGGGTGCTGGATTTCGACCGCGGGCGGCTCCGCGAGCCGGGCCCCTGGCGCGAGCGCGTGCTCGACCGGCTCGAGCGCAGCCTGGTGAAGAGGATCGGCGGCAAGGGCGGATGGCAGGACGGTTTCAGGCTGCTTCGCCTCGCGCATGATGCATAGGCTGCCATGAGCTACCTCTACAACGTGCTGGTCTATCTCGCGGCGCCGTTCGCGATCCTGGTTCAGCTCTGGCGCGGGCTCCGGGATCCCAGCTATCGCGAGCGGATCGGCGAGCGGCTCGGCTACGGCCCGGAAATCACGGGTCCGACCATCTGGATCCACGCGGTGTCGGTCGGCGAGGTCCAGGCCGCGCATCCGCTCGTCGCGCAGCTGCGCAGGCGCCATCCGCGCTACAAGGTGCTGCTCACGACCGTCACGCCGACAGGGGCGGCGCGGGCCCGGCTCCTGTTCGGCGACCAGATCGAGCTCCGTTATGTGCCGCTCGACCTGCCCGTTGCGGTCCGCCGCTTCTTCGATCGGGTCCAGCCGCAGCTCGCGATCATCCTGGAAACCGAGCTGTGGCCGAACCTCTATGCCGAGTGCGGGCGCCGCAGGGTGCCGCTCGTGCTTGCAAGCGCCCGGATATCCCCGCGCTCCGTGGGAAAATACCGCCTGCTCGTGTCGCTCTTCCGCAAGACGCTCTCGCACGGCATCCTCATCGCGGCCCAGAGCGAGACGGATGCCGAACGGTTCCGGTCGATCGGCGCGACGCCCGAGAGGACGCACGTCACGGGCAACATCAAGTTTGATTTCCAGCCGCCGCCCGGCATCGACGAGGCAGGCCGGCGCTGGCGCGAGCGTAATGCGCCCGGACGGCCGGTCTGGGTGGCAGGCAGTACCCATGAGGGCGAGGAGGTTATCGTCCTTGACGCGCACCGGCGGGTTCTCGAGCGTTTCCCCGACGCACTGCTCGTCCTCGTGCCGCGCCACCCCCAGAGATTCGATTCCGTCCGGGAGCTGCTCGCGAAGCGCCATGATCGTTCGACCAATCGCTCCTCCGGTGCCGCGATCTCGCCGCAAACGAGCGTGATGCTCGGCGACACGATGGGCGAACTCATGATGTTCTATGCCGCCGCCGACGTCGCTTTCGTCGCGGGGAGCCTGGTGCCGATCGGCGGCCACAACCTGCTCGAGCCGGCGTCGGTCGGCCTGCCGGTGCTGACCGGCCCGCACAATTTCAATAGCGAGGAGATCGCACAGCTCCTGATAGACGCGGGCGCCGCATTCATCGTCACGGATACCGCGCAGCTCGCGCATGCGATCTGCGGCCTGTTCGACACGGCGGACCTTCGCGGCGTCATGGGCGCGGCCGGCAAGGCCGTGCTCGACGCCAACCGGGGCGCGCTCGACCGCCTGCTCACCCTGGTGGATCCCTTGCTCAACGACGGAGAATTGACTTGAAAACCGACGTGCGCCTTGCCGCGCCCTACACCGAGGACTCGCTCCAGGCGCTGGTCGCGCAGTTCGGATCCCCGCTGTTCGTGATCGACTGCAACGTCCTGCGGCGCCAGTACCGCGCGCTCGCATCCGCCCTGCCGGGCGTGGACCTGCACTACGCGTTGAAGCCGCTGCCGGATGCGACCGTGGTCCAGGCGCTCGAGCGCGAGGGCGCCTGGTTCGACCTCGCGACGAACGGCGAGGTGGACCTCGTCCGCAAGGCCGGCATCCCGGCCAGCCGCTGCATCCACACGCACCCGATCAAGCGCGACGGTGACATCCGGCATGCGCTCGCCTACGGCGTGAAGACCTTCGTCGTGGACAATCCGGACGAGCTCGCCAAGTGCGTGATCTACCGCGAGCAGCTGCGCCTGCTGCTGCGCGTCTCATTCAGGAACCCGCAGGCCATCATCGACCTCTCGCGCAAGTTCGGCTGCGACGCCGACGCCGCGATCGGGCTCATCGAGCAGGCCAACCGCGGGGGACTGCGCGTGGCCGGGCTCTCCTTCCACGTCGGCTCGCAGGTCGGCAGCCCGGAAAAGTACGTCGAGGCGATCGACACCTGCGGCCGGATCATCGAACAGGCGCGCGAGCGGGGACTCCCGCCGCTCGAGGAACTCGACATCGGCGGCGGCTTCGCGATCGACTACCTCGAGCCGGCGCCCGCAATCGACGGATTCTGCGCGCCCATCCGGGCGGCGCTCGCACGCCTGCCGAAAGGCCTTCGCATCATTGCCGAGCCGGGCCGGTTCATCTGCGGGCCGGCGGGCATCTGTCTCACGACGGTCATGGGGCGCGCCCGCCGCGAGGGACGCTGGTGGTACTACCTCGACGACGGCGTCTACGGAACGTTCAGCGGCCAGCTCTACGACAAGATGCGCTTTCCGGTGGAGCCGGTGCGCGGGCGCGACCGGCCTCGCCATCCCTGCGTGCTCTCCGGCCCGACCTGCGACAGCCTCGATGTCGTCGCGGAAGATTTCCCGATGCCGGAACTCGAGATCGGCGAGCTGCTCGTCGCGCGCCAGATCGGCGCCTACACCGTGGCGACGGCGACGGACTTCAATTTCTTCCCGCGCGCGCGGGTGATCGCGGTCAATGTGGAGCCGTAGACTGGCCGCAGTGCTGGCCGGTTGCGGCCTGCTTTCCGTCGCGCTGGCGGAAGGCGAGACGAAGATGCTCGTCCTCGAGAACACGCACACGGGCGAGGTGCTGGAGACGACTTATCGCGTCGGGGCCCGGCTGCAGCCCGGCGAGCTCGGGCGCATCGACTGGATGTTCCGCGATCACCGGACCGGGGAGGTGCTGCCGATCGATCCCAGGCTCTACGACCTCCTGCACGAGCTGGCCTCGCAGGCGGGCGTCCCGCCGCGCTACCAGATCATCTCCGGCTACCGCTCGCCGGCGACGAACGCCATGCTCGCGGCGAAATCCGACGGGGTTTCGTCGCGAAGCCTGCACATGGAAGGCAAGGCGGTGGACGTGAGGCTCGTCGGCGTGCCGCTCGCGACGCTGCGCGACCTCGCGCTCGCGAGGGCGCTGGGTGGCGTCGGCTATTATCCGGATTCCGACTTCGTGCACCTCGACGTCGGTCGCGTGAGGACATGGTGATGAGCACTTCGATCCATCGCCGGGTCGACGCGCTACGCGAAGGGCGGGATCCGACCTTCGTCGCGCGGCTCGAATCCGGCTGGGCAGTGCTGGGCGAGCAGCAGGTGCTTCCCGGCTATTGCCTGTTGCTGCCGGACCCGGTCGTGCCGACGCTCAATGCGCTCCAGGACGCGGTGCGCGCCGCATTCCTCGCCGACATGGCCGCGCTCGGCGACGCCGTGCTTGTCGTCACCCGCGCGGCACGGATCAATTACGCGATCTTCGGCAACCAGGATCCCGCGCTGCATGCGCACGTGATCCCGCGCTTCGCGCACGAACCCGCACAGTTCGTGACGGCGCAGCCCTGGGCTTACGACTGGAACGCCGCGCCGGCATTCGACGCCGAGCTGCACCGGGAACTCCGGAACAACCTGCATGCGGCCCTGAGCAGGCGCAGCTCGCGATGACCTGCATTACACTGTCCCGATGCCCGTCAGCGACGATTTCAGGGAGTTCGTGCTCGAGCAGCTCGCGCCCTCGGGCCGGGTCAGCGCGCGCCCGATGTTCGGCGGCGTCGGCCTCTACCTCGAGGGCCTCTTCTTCGCGCTGATCGACGACGACACGCTCTATTTCAAGACCGACGACTCGAACCGCGCGCGCTTCGAGAGCGCCGGGTCCCGGCCCTTCTGCCCGTTTCCGGACCGGCCGGAGAAGTCGATGGCCTATTGGCAGGTCCCCGTGGAAGTACTCGAGGATTCCGAAGCGCTCGCCGCCTGGGCGCGCGAAGCGAAGAACGTCGCACTCGCCGCGCGCACGAAGCGCCCGGCCCGCCGGCGCTCCGAGGCCCGTGGCCGCAAGTCGTCGCGGCGATGAGCGCGAATCCGCTTCCCGCGATCGACCTGCTTCGCCGGGACTGGGAGCCCCGGTTCCGGGCATTCGTCGCGGAGCAGCCCGGCGCCGATCCCGGCCACGGGCTCGTTCACCTGGAACGGGTAGTCACGTCAGCGATGCGACTCGCGGCGGAAGAGGGCGCGCGCGCCGAGATCGTACTGCCCGCCGCCTGGCTCCACGACTGCGTGCATGTCGCCAAGGATTCGCCTGACCGCGCGCATGCGTCGCGGCTCGCGGCGGACCATGCGACGACGTATCTCGGGCAGGCGGGCTATCCCGCGGGATGGCTGCCCGAAATCCGCCATGCGATCGAGGCGCACAGCTATTCCGCGGGCATCCCGCCCCGGACGATCGAGGCCAAGGTCGTGCAGGACGCCGACCGGCTCGATGCGCTAGGCGCGATCGGCATCGCGCGCTGCATTGCGGTCGGCGCCGCGCTCGGCCGGCCGCTCTACGAGCGCGAGGATCCGTTCTGCGCCGGGCGCGCGCCGGACGATGCCGGCGCCTCGATCGACCATTTCTATTCGAAGCTCCTGAAGCTTGCGGGGACGATGCAGACGGAGGCCGGCCGGCGCGAGGCCGAGCGCAGGACCGCATTCATCCGCGCCTTCATCGGGCAGCTCGAGTCGGAGATCGGCCGATGAGGCGCAAGGTCAGTGCCGCCGTCGCGCTCCAGAAACTGCGTGAAGGCAATGCGCGCTTCGTTGCGCATGCCCGCGGGACGGGAACCCTCCTGACGGCGGCGCGACGCGCAAAGCTCTCCGCCGCGCAGGAGCCGATTGCGATCGTGCTCGGATGCTCGGATTCGCGCGTGCCGGTAGAGCTCGTCTTCAACCAGGGACCGGGCGACCTGTTCGTGATACGCGTCGCCGGCAACATCGTCGCGCCGTCGCTGGTCGGCAGCGTCGAGTTCGCGGCGGACCGCTTCGGCACGCGCCTCGTCGTCGTGCTTGGCCATGCCTCCTGCGGCGCCATCGCGGCGACGATCGAGGAGCTTCATCGCCCGACCATGAATCAATCGGCGAACCTGCTGGATATCGTCGACCGGATCCGGCCGGGCGTCGAAGAGCTGGTGAAGCGCATGGCGCCGGAAGGCGCGCTGGCGGTCGAGCATGCGGCGATGACCGCGAATGTGCGCGCTTCCGTCAATCAGCTCCGTCACGGCTCCGCGCTCATCGAGGGCCTGATCGCATCCGACGGGCTCGTCGTGATCGGCGCCTGGTATTCGCTCGAGACCGGGAAAGTCGAGTTCCTCGAGGAAACCCTACCGGCTTAGCGCGCCGATGAGGGTCGCGGCATCGACATTGCCGCCGCTTATGATGATTGCCGTCGTCCAGTCCCGCGCGGGCAGCTTCCCGGCCAGGAGCGCGGCGAGCGCGACGGCGCCGCCGGGCTCCACTACGAGCCGCAGGTGACGGAAGGCGTAGGCCATCGCCGCTTCGACTTCCGGATCGCTGACCGTCACGACGCCGGCGAGCAGTTCGCGATTGAGCGCGAACGTCAGCTTGCCTGGCGGGGACGATTGCAGCGCGTCGCAGATGGATCGCGCGCCCGGCGGGTTCGGCAGCAGCTCGCCGACGGCCAGCGAGCGGCGCGTATCGTCAAACGCTTCGGGCTCCACGCCGAACACCGATGTCGTGGGCGAGAGCGCCCGGATCGCGATCGCCGACCCACTGACGAGCCCGCCGCCGCTGCAGGGCACCAGCACCTGGTCGGGAAACAGGCCGAGCTCCTCCGCCTGCTGCATCAACTCGAGGCCGGTCGTGCCCTGGCCGGCGATGATGTGCGGGTCGTCGAATGCGGGGACGAGCGTCGCGCCGCGTTCCGTGGCGAGCCTTCCCGCGATCTGCTCGCGGCTTTCACGGATCCTATCGTAAGTGACGACTTCGGCCCCGAGCGCGCGCGTGTTCTCGAGCTTGGCGAGCGGCGCGTCCGACGGCATGACGATGGTGGCGCGAATGCCGAGCAGCCGCGCCGCGGCCGCGACGCCCTGCGCGTGATTGCCGGAGGAAAAGGCGACGACGCCGCGGGCGCGCTCCTGCGCGTTGAGCTGGACCAGGCGGTTGTACGCACCCCGGATCTTGAACGAGCCGGTTCGCTGCAGGGACTCGACCTTCACCACCACGCGGCCTCCCGTGAGCTCGTCCAGCGGCGTGGCGGAAAGGAGCGGCGTTCGCCGGGCGACGCCCGCGATCCGCGTGGCGGCCGCCAGCACGTCGTCGAAATCCGGCAGGGGGCGCGATTCGTATTCCGCATTCATCGGGTGATATGTTACGCCGCATGCAGGGCACATTGCGCATGGCGCACCTCGTCGTCGGTGCGATCGCGGTCGTGGCATTCCTGGTCACCGGGATGATCATGTCGGGGCACGAGCCGCCGGTGTCCGCGATGGAGTGGGGCGAACGGCTCCTGTTCCGCTCGCGTCACATCTATCTCCTGTGCGGCGCTCTGGTGAACGTGGCACTCGGCCTGAACTACGGCCTGCCGGAGGGAGCATTCCGGCATGGTGCGGCGATTGCCGGGTCGCTGCTCGTCCTTGCGAGCGCCTTGCTCCTCTTCTTTGCATTCTTCGTGGAGCCCATGGCCGGGAACTGGCCGGGCCCCGTGAGCAACCTGGGCCTGTTCGCGCTGTTCGGCGGGGTGCTGATCCACGCGTTCGCAAGCCTGCGCCGCCGCGCGAGGCACGTTGCGTGAACGCCGATCCGATCTGGTTGCCCTGTGCGGCGCTCGTCGGAGTCACCGCGCTCGTCTGGTTGAAGCTCTATGCGGACCGGCTGGGCGAGATGCGGGCGCGGCGGATCGATCCGCAGGCGCTCTCGACGGTGCGCGCCGCGGCCGGCCAGCTCGAGCGCACGCAGGCGGCCGACAATTTCCGCAACCTGTTCGAAGTGCCGGTGCTCTTCTACCTCCTGTGCGTCGCGCTTGCGCAGAGCGGCGGTTCGACGCCGGGCTTCGTCGCCGCGGCGTGGGCGTACGTCGGGCTTCGGGCGCTGCACAGTCTCATCCACGTGACCTACAACCGCGTGGTCCACCGGTTCCTCGTCTATGTGGCGAGCACCGTCCTGCTCTTTGGCATGTGGGCCGCATTTGTCGCGAGGATCCTCTGATGGGCGACTTCGAGGGACACTGCCTCTGCGGTGCCGTCCGGTTCGCGGTCACGCCGCCCACGCTCTTCTTCGCGCATTGCCATTGCCACTATTGCCGCGACGCGCACGGCGCGGCGTTCGTGAGCTGGGTGGGTGCCGCCGAGGAGCGGTTCCGGTTCCTGCCGGGCTCGGCGGAACCGAAGTGGTACCAGTCCTCACAGCAGAGCCGGCGCGGATTCTGTGCGACCTGCGGCACGACGCTGTTCTTTGCGTCGACGATCTGTCCCGGCGAAATCCACGTGGCGCGTCCCGCGATTCCCGGTGCCATCGACCGCGAGCCGCAGTGCCATGTCTTCTATGACCAGCATGCGGAGTGGATCGAGGTGGGCGATTCACTGCCGCGTTACACCAGCGAAGAGCCCGGCCTCGCAAAATACAAGGCGGTCCGCACCTAGTCGCGCAGGCTCGCGAGGTCGGTGAGTGGCTCCGAGCAGCTCGGCCCCCGGCAGACGTAGGCGACAGTCCGCTCCCGTGGCGGCTTGCTCTCGAGCGCCTGGGGAAGCCCAGAGACTTCGGATGGGATCGCCAGAACCATCCGGCGGGGCGAATGACGCTCTGCAAGTTTCACCGACCATTCTGCCGCTTCGGCCGCCGGTCCGCGGACGATCACGATCTCGACGGAATCGAGGTACTCGTCCAGCGCTATCAGCATCGCCGCGTGCGCCTGCGGCGCGCGGGCAAGCGACGGGAAGCCGCCGCGCACCGCGGCCTCGCCGGCATCGAGGTAACGCGTTTCACCGAGCAGCCAGCCGAGGCGGGCGAGCGCGAAAGCCGCGATCCCGTTGCCGCCGGCCATCGAGTCGTCGGCAAAGCTCTTCGGGCGATGGAGCGGCGGGTCCAGACCCTCGGCAGTGAACCAGAAGCCGCCACGCGCGCGGTCCTGGAATTTCTCCAGCAGCGCGTCGGCGAGCTCTGCGGGCAAAATCCAGGTCCTCAACCCGGAAGTGCGACTGCATCACTTCGAGCAGGGCATCCAGCAGAAACGCATGGTCGTCGAGATAGGCCGGGAAGCGCGCCTCGCCATCCTTCCAGCTCGCGAAGAGTTCGCCGTCCTTCCAGCAGTTCGCGCGGATGAAGTCCACGGCCCGCACCGCCGCATCGACATGGGCGGGCTCTGCGAGCAGGCGCCCGCTGACGGCGAGGCCGCGAATCATGAGGCCGTTCCAGGCAGTCAGAATCTTGTCGTCGAGGCCCGGGCGCACGCGCCGCTCGCGCGCGGCGAAGAGCTTCGCGCGGGCGGAACGCAGCAGGCCGGCGTCCGCGGGATCGACGTTGGCGAACACGTGCAGGTGCCACTCGCCCTCGAAGTTGGGCTCGCGATCGAGTCCGTAGCGGCTCGCGAGCACGCGATACTCGTCGGGCGAGAGGAGGGACTCGACCTCGTCGCGCCGCCAGACGTAGTAGCGGCCCTCATGGCCTTCGGAGTCCGCGTCGAGCGCCGCGTAGAAGCCGCCATCGGGCGCCTGCATTTCGCGCAGGGCCCAGGACAGCGGTCTCGAGCGCCGCGCCGCGCAGCGTCTCGCTGCCGGTCGCGATCGCCGCCTGCGCGCAGAGGGCGAGCAGGGCGCCGTTGTCGTAAAGCATCTTCTCGAAGTGCGGGATCATCCAATACGGATCGACGGAATACCGGCAGAAGCCGCCACCGAGCTGGTCGAAGATCCCGCCTTGCGCCATGCGCGTGAGGCTGAACGCCGCCATGTGCAGCGCCCGCTCGTCCGAACGCGCGCGCAGCAGGAACTCGATGCTCGAGGCATGCGGGAATTTCGGCGCGGGGCCGAAGCCGCCGAAGCGCTCGTCGAAGGAGGCCTCGAGGTCACGGCGCGCGCGGGCGATCGGCTCGGCGCTGATCTCGACTCCCGCAGCGGCGGCCGGCGGATCGAGGTCGGCGAACACGCCTCGAAGCGCCGCGTTCTGCGACTTCACCGACTCGCGCTCGTCGCGGTAGAAGCCGGCAACCCGCTCGAGCAGGTCTGTGAACGCCGGCATGCCGTAGCGCGCCACCTTCGGAAAGTAGGTGCCGCCGAAAAACGGCGTGAGGTCGTCGGGCGCGAGGAACATCGTGAGCGGCCACCCGCCGCCTCGCTGGGTCAGGAGCTGGTGCGCGAACTGGTAGACCTTGTCGAGGTCCGGCCTTTCTTCCCGGTCCACTTTCACGTTGACGAAGAGGCGGTTCATGACCGCTGCGGTTTCTTCGTCCTCGAAGGACTCGTGCGCCATCACGTGGCACCAGTGGCAGGCCGAATAGCCGATCGAGAGCAGGATCGGCCGGTCCGATTCCTTCGCCTTCGATATCGCTTCGTCGCCCCAGGCATGCCAGTCGACCGGGTTCTCGGCGTGCTGCCGCAGATACGGGCTCGTTTCCTCCGCGAGGCGATTCATGGCGGTGCGGCTGCGGTCGGGTAGAATTGCGTTCACTATAGCCACGGCGCTCCGTTCCCGCGAATGCCGAGCCACTCCGAAACCGCCGCAGTTGCCGGGAGCGCGTTGCCGCCGCTCGTCCTCAAGCCGCACGAGGAGCGCCGGCTCCAGGCCGGGCACCTGTGGATTTTCTCGAACGAGGTCAACGTGGCCGCGACGCCGTTGACGGCATTCGAGCCGGGTGCGCACGTGCAGGTGCTGTCGGGCAGCAACCGCTTCCTCGGCTATGCCTACGTGAATCCGCGCACGCTGATCAGCGCGCGCCTGCTCGGGCGCGACCCGGAATATCCGCCGGGAAAGTCGCTGCTCGTGCACCGGCTGAAGGTGGCGCTGGCGCTCAGGAAGCGCCTCTACCCCATGCCGTTCTATCGCCTCGTCTTTGGCGAATCCGACCTGCTGCCGGGCCTTGTCGTGGACCGCTATGGCGACGTGCTCGTCGGCCAGATCGGGACTGCGGGCATGGAGGCGATGAAGGAAGACATCGAGCAGGCGCTCATCAAGGTCGTGGCGCCGAAGGCGCTGCTCTGGAAGAACGAATCGCCGATCCGCGAGCTCGAGGGCCTCGAACGTCGCGTCATGACCGCGTTCGGCGACATCCCGGATTTCGTCGAGGTGCCGGAGGGTGGGGTCACCTACCGCGTGCCGCTCGCGACGGGCCAGAAGACCGGCTGGTATTACGACCAGGCCGCCAACCGGGCCATGCTCGCGCGGCAGGCCCGGAACGCGCGCGTGCTGGATGTCTTCAGCTACGCCGGGAGCTTCGGCCTGCAGGCAGCGCGAGCGGGCGCGGCCTCGGTGACCTGCGTCGATTCCTCGGAGGCGGCGCTCGAAGTCGCCTCCGCGACGGCCGACGCGAACGGGCTCGATGTCGAGCTGCTGCAGGGCGATGCCTTCGACACGCTCGAGGCGCTGGTCGCGGAGCGCCGGCGCTTCGACGTGGTGGTGGTCGATCCGCCGGCCTTCATCAAGCGGAAGAAAGACCACCCCAAGGGTCTCGCTGCCTACCGCCGCATCAACCAGCTCGCGATGCAGGCGCTCGACCGCGACGGCCTGCTGCTCGCCTGCTCCTGTTCCTATCACCTCGGGCCGGGCGAGCTGACCGACGCGGTCCAGCGCGCCGCGCGGCACCTCGGGCGCTTCGCCCAGCTCATCGCCGTGGGAGGCCAGGCGCCGGACCACCCGGTGCATCCCGCGATCGAGGAGACCCGGTACCTGCGCGCTTTCCTGTTCCGCGTGACCGACTCGTGCTGACCTATCCCGACATCGACCCGGTGGCACTGGCGATCGGCCCGGTCAAGGTGCATTGGTACGGGCTCATGTACGTGGTCGGCTTCATCGCGGGCTGGTGGCTCGCGCGCCGGCGCGCGGCGGACCCGCGCTCGACCTGGAAGCCCATCGACGTGGACGACCTGATTTTCTTCGCCGCCATCGGCGTCATCGCTGGCGGACGGCTCGGCTGGATCCTGGTGTACGGATTCGAGGCGCTGCGTGCGGACCCGCTGTCGATCGTGCGCGTCTGGGAAGGTGGCATGTCATTCCATGGCGGACTGGTCGGCGTCATGGCGGCCGTCGCGCTCTTCGCGTGGCGACGGGGGCGGCGCGTCGCAGACGTGTTCGACTTCATGGCACCCTTGCCGGCCATCGGGCTCCTGGCGGGGCGCATCGGGAACTTCATCAATGGCGAGCTCTGGGGAAAGGCGACGGGCCTTCCCTGGGGTATGCGGGTGAACGGCGAAGTGCTGCATCCTTCCCAGCTGTACGAGGCGATCCTAGAAGGAATCGTCCTGTTCGCGGTCATCTGGTGGTTCACTTCGAAACCGCGCCCGCAGCTCGCGCCCGCGGGACTCTTCCTGACGCTGTATGCGATATTCCGCATTGCCGTCGAATTCGTCCGGGTTCCGGATGCGCATATCGGCTATCTCGCGGCGGGGTGGGTGACCATGGGCCAGTTGCTGTCATTGCCGGTGCTCGCCGCGGGCCTCGCGATGCTCGCGTATGCGTATGCGCGCCGCGAGCCGTCGGGGAATTACGCCTGATGCGCGCCTATCTCGACCTGATGCGGCTCGTGCGGGAGCGGGGGGTGCGCAAGGCCGACCGGACCGGCACCGGCACGCTCTCGGTATTCGGCCACCAGCTTCGCTTCGACCTCGCGGCGGGATTCCCGCTCGTCACGACCAAGCGCGTGCACCTCAAGTCCGTGATCGAGGAGCTCCTCTGGTTCCTGCGCGGCGAGACGAACGTGCGTCCGCTCCAGGAACGGGGCGTCACGATCTGGAACGAATGGGCGGACGAGAAGGGCGAGCTCGGCCCGGTGTACGGCCGCCAATGGCGCGCCTGGCAGGCGGCCGACGGGCGGCAGATCGACCAGATCGGGCGCGTGGTCCAGCAGCTGCGGCAGGAGCCGGATTCGCGCCGCATCATCGTGAGCGCCTGGAACGTGGGCGAGCTCGAGAAAATGGCGCTGGCGCCCTGCCACGCGTTCTTCCAGTTCCATGTCGCGGGCGGGCGCCTTTCCTGCCAGGTCTACCAGCGCAGCGCCGACATCTTCCTCGGCGTCCCGTTCAACATCGCTTCCTATGCGCTCCTGACGCACATCCTGGCGCAGCAGTCCGACCTCGCGGTGGGCGATCTCGTCTGGACGGGCGGCGACTGCCACCTGTACCTCAATCACCTGCCGCAGGCCGACCTGCAGCTCGCGCGCGAGCCGCAGGCACTGCCGACGCTGGCCCTGCTGCGACGGCCCGCGGACGTGGCGGAATACGAGGCCGCGGACTTCGAGGTCTCGGGCTACGAGCCGCATGCCGCGATTCGCGCGCCAGTCGCGGTCTGAGGGGCCGGCATGACGCAGGCGCCGGTCGCGCTCGTCGCGATGGCCGACAACGGCGTGATCGGCCGCGACAACCGCCTGCCCTGGCACCTGCCCGACGACCTGCGGCGCTTCAAGTCGCTGACCCTCGGCCACGTCGTCGTGATGGGCCGGCGCACCTTCGATTCGATCGGCCATGCGCTGCCGGGCCGGCGGAATCTCGTCCTGACGCGAAATCCCGAGTGGCGCGCCGACGGCGTCGAAACGGTGAAGTCGCCGGCCGAGGCGGTTGACGCGACCGGCACGTCGCAGCTCTTCGTGATCGGGGGCGCGGATGTGTTTTCGGCCTTCTGGCCGCTCGTGCGGCGCGTCGAGCTGACCGAGGTGCACGCCGACGTCGAAGGCGACGTCCGCCTCGCCGGATTCGTGCGGCGGCAGTGGAGGGAAGTCGCTCGCGAGGATCATCTCGCGGACGAGCGGCACGACCTCCCTTTCAGTTTCGTCACGCTCGAGCGGCGTTGAGCGCGCCCTCGACGAGCTCGACGGCGCGCCAGCAGTCCTCGTAGCTGTTGTAGAGCGGGGCCGGCGCGAGCCGGATGACGTCGGGCTCGCGCCAGTCGCAGGTGAGCCCGCCCGCCAGCAGCCGGTCGAACAGCGCGCGTCCCCTGCCGCGCGTGTCGCGCAGGCGCACCGACAGCTGGGCGCCGCGCGCGCCGGGTTCCCGCGGCGTCAGGATCTCGATGCGGTCGCCGAGCCGCTCATCCAGCAGGCGCTCCAGCCAGGCCGTCAGCGCGAGCGAGCGGGCCCGGAGCTTCGCAGGGCCGGCCGCGGCGAACAGCGCAAAGGAAGAGAGCAGGGGAACCATTCCCAGCAGCGGGTGATTGCTGACCTGCCAGCCGGCGGCTCCGTGGTAGGGCCGGAACTCCGCGGCCATGTCGAATCGCGATTCGAGGTCGTTGCCCCACCAGCCTGCAAGCCGCGGCGCCTTCGTCCCGAAATGACGCTCGTGGACGAAGGCGCCGGCCGTCGCCCCCGGGCCGCCATTCAGGTACTTGTACGAGCACCACGCGGCGAAATCGGCGCCCCAGTCGTGAAGCGACAGCGGCACGTTGCCCACGGCATGCGCGAGGTCGAACCCGATGACGGCACCGACGCGATGCGCGGCCGCGACGAGTCCTTCCATGTCGAGCAGTTGCCCGGTCAGGTACTGGATTCCGGGCAGGAGCACGAGCGCGAGCCGCTCGCCCTGCCGTTCGATCTCGCCGACGAGGTCTTCGTGCCGCAGCAGCTGCTCGCCGGCGCGGGGCGCCACCTGGACGAGGGACGCGGCCGGGTCGCGTCCATGCCAGCCGAGCTGCGAGGTGACGGCATAGCGGTCGGAAGGGAACGCGCCCTGCTCGATGAGGATGACGTGCCGCCCGGAAGTCGGACGGTAGAAGCTCGCCATCAGCAGGTGCAGGTTGATCGTCAGCGAGTTCATGACGATCGTTTCGGAGACCCGGGCGCCGGCGAGGGCGGCCGCGGTCGGCGCGAGCCGCTCGTGCAGGTTTAGCCAGTCGGCGCCGGAATCGTGATAGCCGAGGACGCCGAGCCGCTGCCACTCGCCCATGAAGCCCGCGACGTCCGCCGCCGCGCGCCGCGGTTGCAGGCCGAGCGAATTGCCGCAGAGATAGGTGACGGGTTCGCCGGCCGCGGTCAGGGGAAAGTGGAAATCGGCCCGATGCGAAGCGCCCGGGTCGGCGGCATCGAGCGCGAGGGCGGCCTCGTGGGAAAGGGCGGCGGTCATTCGGCGCGGATCGCGTAGAGGAGCGGGCGGCTGGGCGCCGCGTCGGTGAGGAACGGCGGGATCTGGAGGTCGAGCAGGTAGAAGCCGTCCTCGATGGCCGGTGCGATCCAGGCGAGTTCCGTGATGCTCGCCCGGGGCCGCGCGGCGGCCTGCGCGTCCTTCGATCCGGGCGGCAAGCCGAAGAAGATGCGATGCGCTGTCAGGCGCCCGCCATCCGCGGCGCGATCGGCCGACGGCAGGTCGAGGACGAGGTGCTCGATTCCATGCTCGACGAGCCAGGCCGCGGCCTGGCGCGAGAGATAGGGCGCGGGCGAGGGTCCGCGATAGGCCTGGATCGGTCCCTGTCCGGCCATCAGCGTCCGGACGACGAGGGCGGTGGGCGCCGGCCCCGGATGGCGAGCGAAGCTCGCGGCGAGCGCCGCGGCGGTGATCAAGCGGTCGCCGGGCTGGGGCAATGGATCGCTATCCTCCTGCAGGTCGCCGGCATCGGATGCCGGGACCGAGATCAGGAGCGAGAGCGATACGCCGCCGCGCAATCGGTCGGCAATCGCGACCCGGGCGTCGGTGACATGGCCGACGCACTCGGTGTGCGTGCCGTTGCAATGCGGCGCGAGCGTCAGGAGCTCGCAATTGCAAGTTCCGCCCTTTCGCATGTCGCCCACAAAGTCGCCGGCGCGGAGCGCCGTCGCGGTCGCGGGTGGCGCATCGAAGCAGGCGGGTTGCGGACCCTGGAAGTTCATCGGGATCGCAATCGAAAGGGGCTTTGCAAAGTCGGCCTGGAGCCGGCGGCTCCCCGCTTCGAATCGCATCACGGTCATGCTGTCATTATAGTGGCCCCATGGAACCCGACCGGGCGTCTCCGGTCATAGGGATGGAACCCTTGAAGGAGCCTTTGACATGGCGTCGCGCGCCGGACTCGTGTTATGCGCATGGCTGGCCGCAGTGCCGGCCTTCGCCGACGAGTCTCTCCCGACCGAGGAAGCCGCCGCCTGGACCCGCCACGAAGTGGATTTCCAGTACATGGGGTTCACGACCCGTTACACCTGCGGCGGCCTCAAGAGCAAGGTCAAACTGCTCCTCAAGCACCTCGGCGTGCGGGATGACGTCAAGATCATCGAGCGCGGCTGCGAGTTCGGTTACGAGAAAGTCGCCGATTTTCCGCGGCTGAAGATCACGTTCTATGCGCCGGCGATTCCCGAACAGGGCGCGCGCGACGTCGGCGAGCCCGTGCTCGGTGTCTGGAAGCCGGTCGTCATCAAGCGGAATTCCCCGAAGGGGCTCGAGATGGGGGATTGCGAGCTCGTCGAGATCTTCCGCGACCGCGTGCTCCCGAAATTCCTCACGCGATCGGTCGAGGGCGACGTCAACTGCATCCCGCACCAGCTCGTCGGAAACCGCATCGACCTGCGGTTCGAAGTGCTGACGGGCGTCGAGTCCGTCGACACCGCGCAGGCCAAGAATCGCTGATCAGTCGCCCGCGCGGCGGCTGCCGGCACATGGCAGCGACACCGGTTCCTCTTCACGGTCGAGGCGCAGCGCGGTGAGCGCGCCGCCCCAGACGCAACCCGTATCGAGACAGCGCAGGCCCGGCTCCGACAGGTAGCCGAGCGCCGACCAGTGCCCGAATACGAGCGCATCGCGCTTCGTCTTGCGCGCCGGGTGCCGGAACCAGGGCATGACGTCCTTGGGAGCGTCCCCGACCGTTCCCTTGTGCGCAAGCCTCAGCCGGCCGTCCGCGTCGACGAATCGCAGACGCGTCAGGCAATTGACCGAGAACCGCAGCCGCTCGATGCCCTCGAGCGCGGGAGACCAGCGGTCGGGCCGGTCGCCGTACATGCCGGCGAGCAGTGCAGGCGCGTCCTGCGCGAGCGCGCGCTCGACCTCGCGCGCGCAAGCTTCCGCCTGCGCGAGCGTCCACTGCGGGGCAAGCCCGGCATGGATCAGGGTCCAGCCGAGCTTCCGGTCTCGGTGCATCAGCGGCCGCGACGCGAGCCAGGCCAGGAGCTCGGCGGCATCCGGCGCATCGATTACCGTCTCGAGTTCCGGCTCGCGCTTCTTCACCGTATCAGGCGCGAAGGCCATGGCCAGCAAGTGCAGGTCATGGTTGCCGAGCACGACCGTCGCGCTGTCGCCGAGCGAGCGCACTTCGCGCAGCGCGGCCAGCGAATCGGGCCCGCGGTTGACGAGGTCGCCGGTGAGCCAGAGCCGGTCGCGCGCCGGGTCGAAGCGGATCCGCGCGAGCAGGGCCATGAACTCCGCATGGCAGCCCTGCAGGTCGCCGATCGCGTAAAGGGCCAAAGCCGTCCTAGTGGATCGTCCCGGGGATCGCGAGCGTGAATGCCGGGATCGGCGCGTCGAACTTCACGCCGTTGTCGGCGAGCATCTGGTACGAGCCCTGCATCGAGCCGACGGGCGTCTCGAGGACGGCGCCACTCGTGTACCGGAAGCCCTGGCCCGGCATCAGGTGGGGCTGCTCGCCGACGACGCCTTCGCCGCGCACCTCCTGCACCTTGCCGTTGGCATCCGTGATGACCCAATGGCGCGCGAGCAGCTTCGCGGGCACGGTGCCACGGTTGCGGATCGTGATCGTATAGGCGAACACGTACCGCTTCTCGTCCGGATCCGACTGGTCCTCGAGATAGCGGGTATCCACGTTGACCGAGATGTGGTTGTCGCTCGTTTCGTCCACGGGCCGCCCCTAGCGCAGCCGCACGGCGAGCACGTCGCAGGGCGCGGCATGCAGCACCGTGTCTTCCGTGAAATTGACCAGGATCGAGGGGCCGCGCCGCTCGCGCGAGCCGAGCACGATCAGGTCCGCCTGCTGTTCCTGGGCGGCGCGCACGATCTCGGCCTTGATGTTGCCGGCCGCCACCTGGCGCTTCGCGGAACCGATGCCGAGCTTCGTCGCCAGCTCCGCCAGCCGCTGCCCGGCGCGCTGCACCAGCTCCTCCTCGATCTGCACCGCCGGCAGGAGCGTCTCGCCCATGGGCTCGACGGGAACGTACTCGACGACGTGCAGGAGCGAGAGCTCGGCGCCCTGCGAGGCGGCCAGGTCGCGCGCGCGCTCGGCGATCTGCTCGGAGTGCTCGCCGAGGTCGACGACCAGGAGGATCTTGCGGTAGATCGTCATCGCCTCGCCATTATAGGGCCTCGGCCGCCACGGTCTCGGCGGCCAGCCTGCCGAATTCGGCGGCCGCCAGCGTTTCCGGACGCCGGTCGGCATCGATTTCCGCCGCCGCGAACTGGCCGGCCGAGACGATGCCGCGCAGGGAATTGCGCAGGGTCTTGCGGCGCATCGAGAACGCCGCGGCCACGACGCGGGCGAAACGGGCGCGATCCGGCAATGGAAACGGGTCGGAGGCATGCGGCACGAGGCGGATGACGGCCGAGTCGACGGCGGGCGGCGGCTGGAATGCGCCGCGCCCGACGCGGAAGAGCGCCTCCGCGCGGCAGGCAGCCGCAAGCATCACAGTGAGCCGACCGTAGGTCTTGCCTCCGGGCGGCGCGACGATGCGGTCGACGACTTCCTTCTGGAGCATGAAGTGCATGTCGGCAACGGCCTCGTGCGAGGCGAGCAGGTGAAACAGCAGGGGTGTCGAGATGTTGTACGGCAGGTTGCCGCAGACGCGGAATTTCGGGCCGCCGCCGTGGAGCGCGCCCAGGTCCATCTCGAGCACGTCGCCCTCGTGCACGATGAGCTCGCCGGCGCCCGCGCAATGCGCGCGCAGCAGCGGTATCAGGTCGCGGTCGATCTCGATCGCCTCGAGGCGGCGGCAACGCTCGAGCAGCGGTCGCGACAGCGCGCCGCGGCCCGGGCCGATCTCGAGGATTCGCTCGCCCGGCTGCGGATCGATCGCCGCCACGATGCGCGAGCGGACGCCCGGGTCGTGCAGGAAGTGCTGGCCGAAGCGCTTGCGCGTGCGGATCAACTCAGGCGGGCCCCAGTTGCCGGGCAAGCTGGATCGCCTCGAACAGGCTGCCCGGGTCGGCGCGGCCGGTGCCCGCGAGGTCGAGCGCCGTGCCGTGGTCCACCGAGGTGCGGCAGAACGGGAGTCCCAGCGTGACGTTCACCGTGCGGCCGAACCCCGCATGCTTGATCACCGGCAGTCCCTGGTCGTGGTACATCGCGAGCACCACGTCCGCGCCCTCGAGCGCGGCCGGCGTGAACGCCGTGTCCGCGGGCACGGGGCCGCTGACTGCGACGCCGCGCGCGCGGAGCGCCTCGATTGCGGGGCGGATGACGTCGATTTCCTCGCGCCCGAGATAGCCGCTCTCGCCCGCATGCGGGTTGAGCCCGCAGACGACGATGCGGGGAGACGGCAGGCGGAAGGCGTCCCGGAGTCCCCGGTCGAGGACGGCCAGGACTTCCTCGAGCGACTGTCGCGTCAATTTCCGCGGCACGTCGGCCAGCGGCAGGTGCGTGGTCGCGAGCGCGACCCGCATTTCTCCCGCCACGAGGACCATGACGGGACGCGCGCCGCCGCATTTGGCGGCCAGGTATTCGGTGTGCCCCTGGAAGGGGATGCCGGCCTCGTTGATCGTGGATTTCTGCACGGGCGCGGTCACCATGGCCGCAAATCGCCCGTCGATACAGCCCTGCGCGGCGGCGTCGATCGTGTCCAGGACGTAGCGCGCATTGGCCGGGTCGGGACGGCCGGCCGAAGCATCCGTTGCGAGCGTCGAGGGAAGCACCGGCAGGCTGCCGGCGCGATGCGGCACGGGCGGGCCGGAGTCCCGCCATTCCCGCGGGCGGATGTCGAGGCCGAGCTGCTTCGCGCGCGACGCGAGGAGCGCGGGGTCACCGGCGAAAACGAGCTCGCAGGGCCAGTCGGACAGGGCCGCGGCCAGCGCGATGTCGGGCCCGATCCCCGCGGGCTCCCCGGTCGTGACGACGAGACGCCGGGGGCTCAGGGATTCCGGACCTCGACGTAGGCCTCGTCGCGGAGTCGTCGCAGCCACAACTCGGTCTCCTCGTCGACCTTGCTCTCGCGCAATGCGGTCAGCACGCGCTGCCGGCGCAGCTCGTCGCTCTGGTCGTAGGTGCGCCGGCCCAGGAGTTGCACGATATGCCAGCCGAACTGGCTGCGAAACGGCTCGCTGATCTCGTCCTGCTGGAGCGATTCGAGCACCTTTTCGAACTCGGGAGCGAAGGTGCCCGGCGAGCTCCAGTCGAGGTCGCCGCCGCGGCTCGCCGAGCCGGGGTCCTCCGAGGTGACGCTCGCGAGCGCCGCGAAGTCCTCGCCGGCGAGGATCCGGTCGCGGATGGCGCTGAGCCGCTGGCGCGTCGTCGCGTCGTCCTGCACCTCGTTCGGCCGCAGCAGGATGTGGCGCGAGTGGATCTGCTCGACCAGCACCGGCCCGCTTTCTCCGCCGCGGGTCTCGTCGAGCCGCACGAGGTGAAAGCCGGTCGGGGTGCGCACAGGCTCGCTGACGTCGCCCGCGCTCATTCCGCTCACCAGCTCCGCGATGAACTGCGGGAGCTGGTTCATGCGCCGCCAGCCCAGCTTGCCGCGCTCGAGCGCCGACTGCGCCTGCGAATAGGCGAGGGCGAGCTGGCCGAAGTCCTCTCCGCCGGCTGCGCGGCGGTGGATGTCGCGCGCGAGCGCCTCCACCTTCGCCATCTGCTCGGTGGTCGCGGATTCCGGAAGCGACAGCAGGATGTGGGACACGTCGTACTCGGTGTTCTGCCCCCCCTGCCCGGACTCGCGCTCCAGTGCCTGGTCGAGCTCGCGCGGCGACACGTAGATGCGGGGATAGACGTCGCGCTGGCGGAGCATGGTCAGCATGATCTCGCGCCGCATCTCCTCGCGGTACGAGGCGTAGTCGATGCCCTGCGCCTCCAGCGCGCGCGGCATCTGCTCGAAGTCGATGTTGTTGCGCTTCGCCACGTCGCGGAGCGCCTCGTTCAGCATCTCGTCCGGGACCTGCACGCCGACGCGCGTCGCGCGCTGGACCTGGATCTCCTGCAGGACCAGCCGCTCCAGCACCTGTTGCCGGATCACGTCGGGGGGCGGCAGCTGCGTGCCCTGGCCGCGCAGCCGCTCGGTGATGAGCGCGACCTGGCCGTCGAGCTGGCTCTGCAGGACGATGCCGTCGTTGACGACGGCGATCACGCGATCGAGGGCGACTCCGCTCGAGGACAGCTCGCGGGTCTGCGCAAATGCCGCTCCGGCCGCAAGCGCCATGCAGAGGAAACACCCGAGGATCCGGCTCATGATTCGACCATGTCAGGGTAAGGGGGTTGCGAAGGCGGGGGAGTATCCCCGAATGCCGCGTTCCAGGAAAGCATCGTTGCGTGATCCGACCGACGACAGTCCCGTGAGTTCCACCTGCAGGAGCACGGAATTGTCGCTTTCGCCCGTGCGATTCGACACGTAGTTCCGCCCGAGCAGTCGTACCCGCCAGCAGCAGCCGGAATACTCGAAGCCCGCGAAGCGGTCGATCGACTTGTCCTCCTTGGTTGAATAGACCTGGCGGGCGAAGAGCTGCCAGGACGGCGACAGCCGCCAGGCGAAGGCCGCGTCCCATTGCTCGAGGATGCCCTCGCGATAGCGATAGCCGAGGTTCACGACCGTGTCCGGGCGCGGCCGGTACTGCAGGCCGGCCTCGCCGCGCAGCGTGTTCGACTCCTCGGCGTCGTATTCCATCGCGAGGCGCGCGCTCCAGTCGCGCCAGGCCGAGAGCTCGACCTCGCCCACGAGGTTCGATGCGTTCCGCGTCTCGGCGGCCTCGCCCGGCAGCACGACCCTCGGGCTCTCGAAATAGAAGCGCTGGCCGATCGTCGCCGTCAGGTATTGCTGGCCGCTCTCGGAGCGCAGGAGCCGCGTCGTGATTCCGGCCGCCAGCTCGTTCGCGTCCCCGATGCGGTCCTCGCCGACGTAGCGGTTCGTGCGAAAGAGCTGCACGAGGTTGAGGTCGGGCACGGCCGTGTCGAAGACCGGCAGGTCCGATTGGTCCTCGAACGGGATCCAGGTGTAGCGGATGCGCGGTTCCAGCGTGTTGACGAGGTGATTGCGCGAGCCCGCCTCGCGCTCGAACACGAGGCCGGTGTCGAGCGACGCGATCGGGAGGTAGCGGTCGGGCGAATCGTCCTGGCCCGGCGCGGTATCCGACAGGCTGTACGTGGTCGCCGACCACGCGGCGCTCGGCTCGAAATGCCAGCCGGCACCGCGCGCCGGCCAGGCGACGCGCGGCGTCGCGCCGGTTCGCAGTCCCGTCACGCCGACGTCGCGGTAGAACCACGTGGACCCGGCATCGAGCGACGCCTCGAGGCCGCCCAAGACGGGCCATACGCCGGTGAATGCGAGTTCCGGCAGCCGCGAGTACGGCCTGTCGAGCGGATCGACGGTCGTGTCGATGGTCTGGAACTCCTGCACGCGCCCGTCGAGGCGCCAGCCGTCGCCGAGCCACGCGAGCCGGATGTAGCGGTTGAGGAAGGTGATGCTCGTGCCGTCCGGCCCGAGCCCGAAGTCCTCGAAATAGCGGCTGTCGCTCGCATGCGCGAGGTTCGCCTCGACCCGGAGGTCATCCAGGAGGTCGGTGCGGTGCCGCAGCGTCGTGAGATGGCGGTCCCTGCCCGCAAGGTCGTCGCCGGGCAGGAACTGCGTGTCGAGCCTGCCGCGGCTGCGCTCCGTCAGGTAGCGGAAATCCGCGCCGATGCCCAAGCCGCGCCGCGAGAGCAGGAACGGCGTCAGCGTCAGGTCGTAGTTCGGCGCGAGGTTGAAGTAGTACGGCACGCCGAGCTCGAAGCCGCTCTTGTCCGAATTCCCGAACGAGGGAAACAGGAACCCGGACTTGCGGGCGGAGCCGACCGGGAAGGTGATGACCGGCGTGTAGAGGATGGGCACGCCCTTCAGGTCGACGCGGACGTTGCGACCCTGGCCTTGCTGGGTCGCCTGGTCGATCTCGATCGTTGAGGCGCGGAGCTCCCAGTCCGTCTTGCCGGCGGGACAGGTCGTGAAGCGCACTTCGCGCATCGTCAGCTCGCCGGCGGAATTCATCTTCAGGGATTCGGCCGATCCACGCGCCGGGCGCTGCGGCAGCTCGAACTCGGCGCCGCTGAACTCGCCCGCGCCGCTCGCTTCCCAGTTGCCGGCGCCGCCGCGTATCCGCAGGTCCGGAGACCGGAATTGCACGTCTCCCTCGACCTCGAAGCGCCGGTCCGAGGCGTCGAAGGTCGCGGAGGCGGCCGAGAGTGCCCGGTCGCCCTGGACGATCGTGACACCACCCGAGAGCTTCGCATCGCCCTCGCGCGTGACTTCCGCGCCGCCGCTCTTGATCTGCACCGGCAATTCATCCGGTCCTTCGACGGCGAGGCCGCCGGGCGCGGGGGCGACCGCGACCGGAAGGTCGTCGTAGGCGGGCCACAGGCACTCGTCGGCTCCGGCCTGTGCCAGCACGCCGGTCGTTGCGAGCAATGCGATTGAGCGTCGGAAAGGCACTGGAGCCGGGGAGTCTATAATGCGGGCACCCCGGCCGTCGCCTCTGCATGACAACGAACGACAACTCCGATCCGCGGCTGCAACGACTCGAACGATGGATCGCCGGCCTGCCAGGCCCGCCGGTCGATCGCATCGCGCCCGCGTCCGCCGATGCGAGCTTCAGGCGCTATTTCCGCGTGTACCGCGCGGGCGCGACGCAGATCGCGATGGATGCGCCGCCGGAGCGCGAGAGCCTCGATTCTTGGCTGCGCGTCGCGCGCATCCTGGCTGCGACCGGCGTACACGTGCCGCCGGTGCTCGCCGTCGACGTCGAGCAGGGATTCGTGCTGATCGGCGACCTCGGCCGGCACCACTACCTCGAGGCGCTCGGCGCCGGCGCGGATCCCGAGCCGCTCTACGCCGATGCGATCGGGGCGCTCGTGCAGATGCAGTCGGGCGAGGCGGCAGCCGCGGCCGAGCTTCCGCCTTACGACCGCGAACTCCTGATGCGCGAGCTTTCGCTGTTCAACGAATGGTTCACCGCGCGGCACCTCGGCCTCACGCCCGAGCGCAGCGAGCGCGAGGCCGTTGCAGACGCGTTCGAATGGCTGTGCGACGAGGCGCTCGCGCAACCGGTCGTGCTGGTGCACCGCGACTACCACTCGCGGAACCTGCTCGTCCGCCCCGAAGGAAATCCCGGCATCATCGATTTCCAGGACGCGGTGCGCGGGCCGATCAGCTATGACCTCGTGTCGCTGCTGAAGGATTGCTACGTGGTCTGGCCCCGCAAGCGCCTGCTCGCGTGGCTCGATCTCTACCGGGCGCGTGCCGCCGCGGCCGGGCTCGACGTCGGCGCCGACCGCGAGCAGTTCCTGCAATGGTTCGACCGCATGGGGCTGCAGCGGCACCTGAAAGTCCTCGGCATCTTCGCGCGGCTGTGGCACCGCGACGGCAAGGCCGGCTATCTCGCCGACCTTCCGCGCGTGCTCGACTACACGGTCGAGGTGACGGCCGCGCTGCCGCGGCTCTCGGCCTTCGATGCCTTCCTTCGCAGGCAGGTCGTTCCCGCCTTTGCCGCCGTTTCGCGGCGCGCGGGCCAGTCCCGTTGAAAGCGATGATCCTGGCCGCGGGGCGCGGCGAGCGCATGCGCCCGCTGACCGAGAGGCTGCCGAAGCCGCTGCTCGAGGTCGGCGGGCACCGGCTGATCGAGTATCACCTCGCGTCCCTCGCGAAGCTTCGCGTCCGCGACGTCGTCATCAACCTGTCGTGGTTCGGCGAGCGTATCCGCGAGACGCTCGGCGACGGCGGCAGTCACGGGCTCGCGATCCACTACAGCGAGGAGGGCGCGGCCCCGCTCGGCACCGGCGGCGGATTGTTTGCGGCGCTTCCCCTGCTGGGCGACGAGCCCTTCCTGGTCGTGAACGGCGATGTCTGGTCGGATTTCGACCTGTCGGCGCTTCGGCCCGCGCGGGATTCGCACGCTCACCTCGTGCTCGTCGCGAATCCCGAGCATCACCCGGGAGGGGACTTCGGGCTGGAAGCAGGGGGATTGCTGAATGCGGGACCGGAGCGACTGACGTTTTCCGGGATCTCGATGCTCGATCCGCGGCTGTTCGATGGCTGCGAGCCGGGCGAATTCCCGCTGAAGCCGCTCCTCGAGCGCGCGATGGGAAGCGGACGCCTGACCGGCCAGCGCCATGGCGGGGCCTGGTGCGACGTCGGCACCCCGGCGCGGCTCGCCGCGCTCGATTCGGAGCTTCGACTCGGCAAGGCGCGGCATCCCGTGCTGTCGTCGCCGGTCGGCTAAAATACGCGAATGGCAGGCCCGGCACGACACGCAAGTGTCTGATCTCAAAGGTATCCCGATCCAGGTCGAGCGGCGCCCCGCGAAAAGCGGGGAGAAATTCGTCACGCCCCAGGGATTCACGGCGATTCGCGACGGCATCAAGCCCAATGCCGCGGCGAAGGCGTTCGCGCCCGGGGCCAAGCCGAAATGGCTGCGCGCGCCGCTCGCGACCGGCGCGCGCTACGAGGGGCTCCGCCGGGTCGTGCGCGAGCACCGGCTTTCCACGGTCTGCGAGGAAGCGCACTGCCCGAACATCGGCGAGTGCTGGAATGCAGGCACGGCCACGCTGCTGCTCATGGGTTCCGTCTGCACGCGCGCCTGCCGCTTCTGCGCCGTGGATACCGGCAATCCGCGGGGCTGGCTCGATGCCGACGAACCCGCGAATGCCGCGCGGACCGTGCAGCTGATGGGGCTCGGGTACGTCGTGCTGACCTCGGTGGACCGCGACGACCTGGCCGACGGCGGCGCCGCGCACTTCGCGGCCTGCGTGCGCGCGATCAAGGCCCTGAGCCCGGGCACCGGCGTCGAGGCCCTGACGCCCGATTTCCAGGGCGTGCTGCGCGACGTCGAGACCGTGGTCGATTCGGGGATCGAGGTCTTCGCGCAGAACGTCGAGACGGTCGAGCGGCTCACTCATCCCGTGCGCGACCCGCGCGCGGGTTACCGGCAGACGCTCGACGTCATCGCGCATGCCAAGCGGCATCGCCCGCCGGTCCTCACCAAGACGAGCCTCATGCTCGGGCTCGGCGAAACGGACGACGAGGTGCTCGCGACGATGGACGACCTGCGCGCCATCGGCTGCGACCTGCTGACGCTCGGACAGTACCTGCGGCCCACCGCGAATCACCTGCCCGTCGAGCGCTTCGTGACGCCGGAGGAATTCCTCCGGCTCCGCGACGCGGCGCTCGCGCGCGGCTTCCTGGAATGCGTCTCCGGGCCGATGGTGCGCTCGAGCTATCGCGCCGAGCGCGCGCTCGCCGGCAACAACTGCGGCATCACGGCGGCGTGATGCATCCGTTCCCGCACCATTATCGCGTCCGCATCGGCATCCGGCCCGAGGGCGAGGTCAGCCTCGACTCCGAGGGATTGCCGCAGCTTCGCTCGCAGCCGCCGCCGGAATGGGGCGGCCCGGGCGGTTACTGGTCGCCGGAGACGCTGCTGCTGGCCGCGCTCGGCGACTGCACGATGATGACCTTCCGCGCGATCGCGAAAGCCTCGCGCTTCGAGTGGAGCGAGATCGCAGCCGTAGTCGAAGGCAAGCTCGATCGCATCGACGGCAACAGCCGGTTCACCGAGGTCGCGATCCGCGTGCGGCTGGTCGTCCCCCGCGGCAGCGACGCAGGCCGCGCGAAGCAGCTCCTGGAAAAGGCCGAGAAGGGCTGCCCGGTGTCGAACTCGCTCACGGCCGCGAAGCGCGTCGAGGCCGAGGTCGTCGAGGCCGGATGAGCGCCGTCGTTCGCCAGCTCGGACGCGTGGACTTTGCGCCGACCTGGCGCGCGATGCAGGACTTCACCGATGCGCGCGACGAGGACACGCCGGACGAGCTCTGGTTCCTCGAGCACGAGCCGGTCTTCACCCAGGGGCTGAACGGAAAGCCCGAGCACCTGCTGGCGACCGGCGACATCCCCGTCGTCGGCATCGACCGTGGCGGGCAGGTGACCTACCACGGCCCGGGCCAGCTCGTGATGTATGCGCTCGTGGACCTCAGGCGCCGCGGCATCGGCGTGCGGGAACTGGTGGTCGCGCTCGAGAATGCCGTGATCGCCCTCGCGGCGCAGTCCGGCATCGAGGCATCAGGCCGGCGGGAGGCCCCGGGTGTCTATGTCCGCGGGCGGAAGCTCGCGAGCATCGGGCTCAGGGTACGCCGCGGCTGCAGCTACCACGGGCTTGCCCTGAACGTGGACATGGACCTCGAGCCGTTCGGCCGCATCAATCCCTGCGGGATGGCCGGCCTCGCGATGACGCAGCTCACGGCCGAAGGCGCGACGATGGACGTGCCCGCCGCGGCGCTGGCGCTGGCGCCGCTCGCCTGCGAGGCGCTCGGTCTCTATTGGGATCGCGTGTGGAATCACGAAGGGGTCTGTCCCCTTCATATTCGCCCCGCGGAGGTTACCTCGCGAATATGAAGGGGACAGACCCCTACAGCGCGACGAGCACGACGCCGCTGTCGGTCAGGTCCTGGTAGATCCTGTCGAGCTGGGCGCGGCTTTCCGCACGGATGGTATAGGTCAGCGCCAGGAAACGTCCCTTGCTGCTCATGCGCTCGCTGATCCTGTCGGCCGCGAGCGCGCCGGCGTGGCGCTCGATGATCGCGAGCGTCAACGTGCGGAACGACTCCGAATCGCGCCCCATCACCTTGATGGGGAACTCGCAGGGAAAGTTGAACAGCTCGTCCGTTCCGCTCATGCGGGCAGCTCGGTCGAGAACTCCCGGCGCGTGGCGATGAAGGCCGCGTGGATGCTGCGGAAGGCCGGGCCGGGAACGCCGCTGCCCACCGGACGGCCGTCGATTTTCGTTATCGCGCGGATGCCGCCGCCGGCGGAGGCGACGATGACCTCGTCCGCCGAGCGCAGCTCCGCTTCGCTGACCGGCCGGCGCTCGGAAGCGATGCCGGCCCTTTGCGCGAGCTCGAAGAGGACCCCGCGGGTCGTGCCCGGCAGGATCGCATTGGTCTGCGGGGGCGTGGCGATGCGCCCGCCCTTCACGACGTGGGCGCTGCTCGTGCTGCCCTCGGTGAGCATGCCGCCGCGGAGCAATAGGGTTTCCGCCGCGCCGGCATCCGCAGCCATCCAGCGCAGCAGCACGTTCCCGAGCAGCGACGTTGACTTGATGTCGCAGCGCGCCCACCGGATGTCCTCGGCCGTGACCCCCGCGGCTCCCTTCTCGATGAGGGAGGCCGGGATGACCGGCAACGGCTGGACGCTGGCGAACACGGTCGGGCGCGTGGCGGGCTGCGGCACGTGGTTACGTACGGCTTCGACACCCCGCGTCACCTGGACATACAGGAGCAGGTCGCCGCCGCCATTGCCATGCACGAGCGCGCCGAACGCGGTGAGCCAGCCCGCGCGGTCGAGCGCGGGCGGCATCCGGATTTCCCCGAGGCTGCGGTCGAGGCGCTCGAGATGCGCATCGAGGCGGTAGGCCCGGCCGCCGTAGACCGGAAGGACTTCGTAGACGCCGTCGCCGAACAGGAAGCCGCGGTCGAGCGGCGAGATGCGCGCCTCCGCGAGCGGAAGCAGCCGGCCATCGAGCCAGACGAGCGGCAGCGTCACGCCGGGCGTCTCAGTCGAACCAGGACAGGATCGTGTCCCAGATCCTGCGGAAGATGTTGCCGCGCGGGACGTCCGCGACGGGATGAAGCGATGTCTCGGCGATGACCTTCCCGTCGAGCACCGCCCGCAGGACGCCGACGCGGTCCGATTTCGAGAGGGGAGCGAAGACCCGTGGCGCGAGCTCGACCTTGAGCTCGACGCGATCGGCCTGGCCCCGCGGGAGCGTGACCAGCAGGTCCTCGGCCAGGCCGACCGCGGCGCGGCCGCCGGGCGCCTTGTAGACGCGGTGCACGGCCAATTCCGTCCGCGCCTTCCCGAGCGTCTTCGTCTCGAAGAAATTGAATCCGTAGTTCAGGAGCGCGAGGCTCGCGTCCTCGCGTGCCTTCATGCTCTTCGTGCCCGTGACGACGGCGACCAGCCGCATGCCGTCGCGCTTCGCGGACGAGACCAGGCAGTAACCGGCCGCCTCTGTCATGCCCGTCTTGACGCCGTCGACGCTCGGGTCGCGGCCCAGCAGGCCGTTGCGATTCGGCTGGGTGATCTTGTTCCAGGTGAACTCGCGCTGCGAGTACCAGCGGTAGTATTCCGGGAATTCCGCGATGATCGCGCGCGTGAGGCGCGCGATGTCGGCGACCGACATCTGGTGGTTCGTGCCGGGAAGCCCGGTCGAGTTCTGGAAATGGCTCTGGCGCATGCCGAGCCGCTCGGCGTACTGGTTCATCAGCGCGGCAAACGTGTCCTCGGTGCCGGCGATGGCCTCGGCGAGCGCGATGGTCGCGTCGTTGCCGCTCTGCACGATCATTCCCTGGATCAGCACTTCCACAGGGACCCGGGAGTTCAGGTCGAGGTAGGTGCGCGAGCCCTCGGAGCGCCAGGCCCTTTCGCTGATCGGGACTTCCGTGTCGAGCTTCAGCTTGCCGTCCTTGAGCGCATGGAACACGGCATAGGCCGTCATCAGCTTGGTGATGCTCGCCGGCTCGATCCGGTCGTCCGCCCGATGTCCCGCGAGCATCTGGCCGCTTTGCTGGTCGACGAGGGTCCATGCCGTGGCTGCGAGCTCCGGCGGCGGCGGCACCGGACCGCTGGCGGCCGCGGCGATCGTGGACAGCAGGGCGAGGGAGAGGGCAGGCAGGATTCTCAAGGGCAACCTCATCTTCATGTGGGGGGAGCGGGGGGACACCATTATTACAGCGCGAGCCGGGCGCCTTCGGCGCCGGCGGCGCGCAGGCGCTCGATCAGCGCGTCGAATTCGGCCAGGCTGGCCGCGGGACCGGCGCGCACGCGGAATACCGGGCGGCCATCGGCCGTCGCCTCGGAGACGCTGACGCCGTCGATTCCGGCCGCGCGCAGGCGGCTTGCCAGGGCTTCCGCGTTCGCGCGTTCGCCAAAGGCGCCGGCCTGCGCGAAGTAGGCGGCCGGCGGTGGTGCCGCGGGCGCCGGGTCGCCGCCGGCGAGGCTCCTGACCTCGACCCGCGCGGTGCCCGCGCGAATCATGTCGAGCTGCTCGGCCGCCGCTTTCGAGAGGTCGATGATGCGTTCCTTGCTGAACGGCCCGCGATCGTTGAGGCGCACGACGACGCTCCGGCCATTCTCCAGGTTCGTCACCCGCACCCAGGCGGGCAGGGGCAATGTCGGGTGCGCGCCGGTCATGGCATTCATGTCGTAGGTCTCGCCCGTCGCCGTGCGGCCGCCGTGGAAATCGGGGCCGTACCAGGACGCGACGCCCTGCTCGACATAGCCCGCGGCGGTCGGCAGGACGACGTAGCGCCGGCCACCCACCTCGTAGAAGGGCGGATTGCCGTTCCGGGACCGCGGCTCGTCGCGCGGCACCGCCTCGCCGCCGGGGAATGGCACCGGCGCAGGCGCCGGCACGCTCGCGGGCGGGGGCGCGGGCTTCAGGGGCTCGCGAGCGCAGCCCGCGATCGCGAGCAGGGTAATGGCCAGCACTGCCGTCGCGACGCGCATCACGGCGGCGGCAACTGCGATTCGATGCGCCGGCCGAGGTCGTTCACCACGAGCGCGTAGAGGATGCTGCGGTTGTAGCGCGTGATCACGCCGAAGTTGTGGAAGGCGGCGCGGAGCTCCGGGCCCGAATCGCCTGCCACGTTGATGAAGAGCGCGGGCGCCTTGTCCCCGAGCGTGGTCTCGAAGCCGAGCCCCCGGTCGCGCAGCGCCTTCACGGTCGAGTCGGGCGCGAGCTTTCCGGACACGAGCCCGTCGGCGCGCGGAAACCAGAGTCCCGCGGGCACGACGACCGGCTCGCCCTCGCGCCAGCCGTGCTCGTCGAGATAATTCGCGATGCTCGCGAACACGTCGGGCCAGCTTCCCCAGAGGTCGCGCTTTTCGTCGCCGTCCCCGTCCAGTGCGTAGGCGCGGTAGCTGCTCGGCATGAACTGCGCGCGGCCCATGGCGCCGGCGTAGGAGCCCTGCACCGCCTTGACGTCGAGGCCTTCTTCCCGCGCAAGCAGCAGGAACTGCTCCAGCTCGGAACGGAAGAAGCTGCTGCGCGCCGGGTAGTCGAAGGCGAGGGTCGAGAGCGCATCCACGACCCGGTCACGGCCGGTGATGCGCCCGAAGAAGGTCTCTGCGCCGATGATGCCGACGATCACGTGCGCGGCGACGCCGGTCGACTTCTCGATCGCGGCGATCTCGTCGCGGTGTTCGGTCCAGAACGCGATCCCTGCCTGGATCCGCTCTTCCGTCAGGAAGTGGTCGCGATACTTGTGCCAGGGCATGACGGCCTCGGCCGGCCGGGTCATGCGCTCGATGATTTTCGGCTGGATCGCGGCGTCGGCCAGGATGTCGTCGACCCAGGCGGCGTCGAAGCCGTGCTTCTTCTGCATCTGCTCGCTGAACGCGCGAACGTCCTCGCGCGCGAGGTCGAGCGGCCGGGCCGGCGCAGCCAGCGTCACGAGGGCAATGGCCAGCAATGGCGCCCGCAGCGTCCTTGTCGCGTCCCTCATCGTCAACCCACGAGCTTTCTGCTGGAATGCAGCGACATCAGGATACCGAAGCCCGCCATCAGCGTCACGAACGAAGTTCCGCCGTAGCTCACGAGCGGCAGCGGCACGCCGACGACCGGGAGCAGGCCCATAACCATGCCCGCGTTCACGCAGGCATAGACGAAAAACGTCAGTGCGATACTGCCGGCGAGCAGGCGCGAGTACGCGTCGCGGCACTGCATCGACATGTAGATGCCGCGCCCGATGATGAACAGGTAGCCGATCAGCAGCGCGAAGAGGCCGAGCAGCCCGAGCTCCTCGCCGATCACCGCGAAGATGAAGTCGGTCGAGCGCTCCGGAAGGAACTCGAGCTGCGCCTGGCTGCCGTTCATCCAGCCTTTGCCGAACACGCCGCCCGAGCCGATCGCGATCTGCGACTGGATGATGTGGTAGCCGGCGCCCAGCGCGTCGCTCTGCGGATCGAGGAGCGTGAGCACGCGCTGCCGCTGGTAGTCGTGCAGCAGGAAGCGCCAGACCAGAGGCACGGCGGCGCCGAGCACGGCGGCGCTTCCCAGCAGGTAGGCGGGCGAAAGGCCGCCCATGACGAGGACGATCATTCCCGCGGCGGCGACCAGGAGCGCCGTGCCGAGGTCCGGCTGCTCCGCGATGAGCAGGACGGGCAGCAGCACGATCAGGATCACGATCGAGACGTCCCTGAACGAGGGAGGCAGCGGTCGCTGGTGCAGGTACCAGGCGCACATCATCGGCACGGCGAGCTTCATGATCTCGGACGGCTGGAAGCGCACGACGCCGAGGTCCAGCCAGCGCTGCGCGCCCTTGCCGATGTCCCCGGCAATCGCGACGACGACGAGCAGCACGAGCCCGAGCAGGTAGACCGCGGGCGAGAGCATGCGCAGGAAATGGTCGGGAACCTGCGAGAGCGCGATCATCAACGCGAAGCCGATGCCCACGCGCGCGAGCTGGTTGAACCAGAGCGTCGTGTTGTCCCCCGCGGCGCTGTAGAGCACGAAGAGCCCGAACAGGCTGACCGCGATGAGCCCGGACAGCAGCATGCCGTCCAGGCGCAGCGCCCGCAGCACGCGGGCCATGCCGGTGACCGTGCGCCGCGTGCGTGACGGGCTGAGCTCCCCGTACATCATCCGGGCGGCCTCGCGAGGTAGGCGTCGAAGACGGCGCGCGCGACCGGCGCGGCGGCCGAGGCGCCGAATCCGCCGTTCTCGACCAGCACCGCGATCGCGAGCGCCGGCTTGTCGGCGGGCGCGAAAGCGACGAAGAGCGCGTGGTCGCGAAGCCGCTCGGCGACATCCTTCTCGTTGTATTTCTCGGTTTGCCCGACGGAGAAGACCTGGGCAGTGCCCGTCTTGCCGGCGATCGAGTAAGTGGCGCCGCGTGCCGCGCGCGTTGCCGTACCGCGGGGGCCGCTCGTGACTGCGACCATGGCCTCCACGATCGTCTCCCAGTTCTCCGCGTGCTTGAGCTCGATCGGCGGCAGCGGCTCGGGCGGAATTTCCTCGACCTTGCCGGTCGCGGGATCCACCATCGCCCGCACGAGCCGCGGGCGGAAGTGCTTGCCGCGGGTGGAGAGGAGGGCGGTCGCCTTCGCGAGCTGGAGGATCGTCGCCGTCCAGTAACCCTGGCCGATGCCTACGATCACCGTCTCGCCCGGGAACCAGACCTGGTGCTCGCGGCCCGAGAACGCCGACTTCTTCCATTGCGGCGACGGCATGATGCCGCCGCGCTCGCCGGCGATGTCGATGCCGGTGGGCTCGCCGAACCCCATCCGCGCCATCGCGTCGTGTATCCGGTCGATGCCGAGCGTGTTCGCGAGCTTGTAGAAATACACGTCGCAGGACTGCATTACCGCGTTCTTCATGTCCATCGTGCCGTGGCCCTCGCGCTTGAAGTCGCGGAAGCGATGGCGCGAGCCGGGCAGCGAGTAGTGGCCGGGACAGTAGGCCGTGTCTTCCGGGCGCACGACCTCGTACTCGAGGCCCGCGAGCGCCATGAGCGGCTTGATCGTCGAGCCGGGCGGGTAGGTCCCACGGAGCACGCGGTTGAAGAGCGGCTGGTCGGGATTGTCCGTGAGCGCGATGTACTCGCTGCGCGAGATGCCCCGCGCGAAGCCGTTCGGGTCGAACGAGGGCATGCTCGCGAACACGAGCACGTCGCCCGTCGACGGCTCGATCGCGACTACGGCGCCGCGGCGGCCCGCCATCGCCTCCTCGGCGACGCGCTGCAGCTCGATGTCGATCGTGAGGCGCAATTCGCGCCCCGCCTGCGGCTCGCGGCTCTGGAGCTGCGCGTCGGCCTCGCTCAGGACCTTCACCGGCCGCCCTTCCGCGTTGACGAGCACTTCGCGGTAGCCGCCGACGCCCAGGAGCTTGTCCTCGTACGCGCGCTCGATGCCGGTCTTCCCGATCGCGCCGGTGCCGAAGTAGCGCTCGCGGTCGACGCGCGAGAGGTCATCGGCGCTGATCGTGCCGACGTAGCCGAGCGCGTGCGCGGCGAGCGTGCCGTAGGGGTAGTGGCGCGCCATCCGGGTCTCGAGCAGGACGCCCGGCAGCTCGTGCCGGTGCACGGCGTAGCGGGCGACCTCCTCGTCGTCGAGCTGGAGCAGAAAGGGCACGGCCTCGAACGAGCGGCGCGACAGCACGAGCTGACGCACCCGCGCGACATCGGCCGGATCGAGGAGGCCGAATCGCGCGAGCCGCTGCAGCGTGACCTCGAAATCGCCGGCCTGCTCGCGCACGATTTCGAGCTGGTAGGCCGGCGTGTTCTCGGCGATCACCCGGCCGCCGCGGTCGTAGATGACGCCGCGGTTGGGCGGCAGCGGCACGATGCGCGCGCGATTGCCCTGCGAGAGCTCGACGTAGTGCGCGTGCTGCACGACCTGCAGCCAGAAGGCGCGCCCCGAGAGCAGCAGCGCGAGCACACCGACGACGGCGGCCGCGAACAGCGACCGCTGCAGGAACATGCGCTGCTCGAGGGCCTCGTCCTTGATTCGCACGCGACGCACGGGATCGGCTACCGCCGCGCCACGAAGCGCGCGAAGAGCGAGGCCAGCAGCGGCCAGCAGGCCGCGCCGATCGGCACGGCGAGCCAGCGCCGCCAGTCGGTGACGGGATGCCCGGCCACGCCGTCGATCCAGAACACGAGGAATTCGTTGAGCCAGAGCAGCGCGAGTATCACCGCCGACTGCTGCAACGGCGGGAAGGCGCGGATCTGCAGCCGGAGCTTCGAGGCGACGTAAGCGATCACCGTCAGCGAAAGCGCGTGCTGGCCGAGCAGGACGCCGCGGAACCCGTCGAGCGCAAGTCCCGCGCACCACCCGTAGGAAAGCCCGAGCAGGCGCGGCGCGAGCAGGCTGAACCAGAGGACCGTCAGCGCGACGAAGTCGGGCCGCAGGAGCTCGAGGGCTTCCGGCAACGGGGCGACGGTCGCGGCGAGCGAGGCGATCGTGAGCGCGATGACGCGCGGCCATCCGACATTCGTACGGCCCGTGCGCATCATGGTGCGGGCTCCGCCGGTGGCGCTTCCGCCGGAGCGGCCTGCGGCACCGGCGCCTGTTCCGCCGGCGGCGTTTCCGCCCGCGTTTGCGGTGCCGGGGGCGCTGTCGCCTGCGCGGCCGGTGGCGGCGCCTCGGGCTCGGGTTCCGGCGGCGGCTCCACCACGGCGCTGTCGAACCAGGCGAGCAGCACCTCGGGATCGCGGTCTAGTTGCGCGAGCGGCTCGGCTTCCACCCCGAGCAGCGGCTGGGCCGGGTCGCGGTTGACGGCGGTCACCTTGCCGACGGGATAACCTGGGGGATAGACGCCACCGAGGCCGGAGCTGACAAGCAGGTCGCCGACGATGACGTCGGCGTTCTGCGGCAGGTACGGCAACGACAGGAGTCCCGACCTTCCGGTGCCGAGCGCGATGGTCCGCGCGCCGGTGCGGTTCACCTGCACCGGGATCGCATGCTCGGGATCCGAGATCAGGATCACCTCGGAGGAGACCGGTCCGGCGCGCGTGACCTGGCCGAAGACGCCATTGGCGTCGAGCGCGGCCTGTCCACGGAAGACACCCGCACGCGTGCCCTTGTTCAGCAGCACGCGCTGGCGGAACGGGTCGAGGTCCACGCGCACGATTTCGGCGACCATCGTGCGCTGGACGATGCGCGACGTGCTCTCACGGGCGGCGCGGAGCCGGTTGTTCTCCTGCTCGAGCGATTCGAAGCGCATGAGCTTCAGGCGGAGGACCAGGTTATCGGCGGCGAGCCTGACGTTCTCGGCCTCGAGCCGGGACTTTGACGAGAGCGACTCCCGCATCGCCGACCAGGCCTGCACGGGCGCCTGTACCGCCCACTGGACCGGATACGCTGCCGTCGCGACCCAGTCGCGGATCATCGAGAGATGATGCTGGCGATGGTCCGCGACCATGAGTCCCGCGGCCAACAGGACGAGCACGATGAGCCGCAGCCCGAGTGCGGGACCGCCTAGCAGCAGGGGACGGGGATCGGACTCGTGTGCGGACAACGCGGCCTCTAACCGAGGCCGAACAGCCCCGGATGCTCCTCGGACAATTCGAGGATACGGCCGCCGCCGCGCGCCACGCAGGTCAGCGGATCATCGGCGATGACCACCGGCAGGCCGGTCTCTTCCATCAGGAGCTTGTCGATGTCCTTCAGCAGGGCGCCGCCGCCGGTCAGCACGATGCCGCGTTCCGCGACGTCGGCGCCGAGCTCGGGCGGTGTCTGCTCGAGCGCCTTCTTCACGGCCTGCACGATGCCCTGGAGCGGTTCCTGCATCGCCTCGAGGATCTCGTTGGAATTGAGCGTGAAGCTCCGCGGCACGCCCTCGGAGAGATTGCGGCCCTTGACCGACATCTCGCGGACCTGCTGGCCGGGGTAGGCCGAGCCGATCTCGATCTTGATCCGCTCCGCGGTCGCCTCGCCGATCAGGATGCCGTAGTTGCGACGGACGTAGTTCGTGATCGCCTCGTCGAAGCGGTCGCCACCGATGCGCACCGACTCTGCGTACACGATGCCATTCAGCGAGATCACCGCGACTTCGGACGTGCCGCCGCCGATGTCGAGGACCATGGAGCCGCGCGCCTCGTTGACCGGCAGGCCCGCGCCGACGGCCGCGGCCATCGGTTCCGGGATCACGTCCACGCGGCGGGCGCCCGCGCCCTCGGCGGATTCCTGGATGGCGCGCTTCTCGACCTGGGTCGATCCGAACGGCACGCAGATCAGCACGCGCGGCGAGGGACGCAGCCAGCGGTTGCCGTGAACCTTGGTGATGAAATACTGGAGCATGCGCTCGGTGTAGGTGAAATCGGCGATGACGCCGTCCTTCATCGGTCGCACGGCGGTGATGTGTCCGGGCGTGCGGCCGAGCATGCCCTTGGCCTCCACGCCGACGGCGACGATCATCTTGCCGCCGCGCCCGGGCTCGTCCTGGATCGCGACGACCGAGGGCTCGTTCAGCACGATCCCCTGGCCGCGCACGTAGATCAGCGTGTTCGCCGTGCCGAGGTCGATCGAGATGTCGCTGGAAAAGTATCCCCGGAGGCTCTTGAACATGATTGCCTGAATGCCGGCGGGCGTTCGGAATGAGGGCCGGGAGTGTAGCCGCGGGCGCGACTTTCCACAAGCCGACATGTATGATTTCCGTCAAGTTTTTCCCATATTTTCCCGAGTGGAGCGCACGTGTCTCTGACCCGCCGCGACGTCGAAAACATCGCGCACCTCGCTCGCCTCCAGATCACGGAGGCGGAGATGCCCGTATACGTCGGAAGCCTGTCCGCGATTCTCGAATTCGTGGAACAGCTCTCGAATGCGGCGACCGAGGGCGTGACGGCGATGGCCCATCCGCTCGAAGGCCAGGTCCAGCCGCTGCGTGAGGACCGCGTCACGGAATCGGATCGTCGCGACGCCTACCAGGCGAATGCCGCCGCGGTCGAGGCGGGGCTCTACCTCGTCCCGAAAGTGATCGAATGAACGCGCATCTTTCGACCGCGGCCGAGATCGGGCGCGGCCTTCGCGCGCGCGAGTACTCGAGCGTCGAGGTCACGAACCACTTCCTCGGCCGCATCGAGCGCGCGAACCCGAAGCTCAACGCGTTCGTGACGATCACCCGCGAGCGCGCGCTCGAAGACGCGCGGCGCGCGGACCTCCGGATCGCGCGCGGCGAGGGCGGCCCGCTCACCGGGGTGCCGCTCGCGCACAAGGACATCTTCTGCACGACCGGCATCCTGACGAGCTGCGGCTCGCGAATGCTCTCGAACTTCGTCTCGCCCTACGATGCGACGGTCGTCGAGCGGCTCGATGCCGCCGGCATGGTGCTCCTCGGCAAGACCAACATGGACGAGTTCGCGATGGGCTCGTCGAACGAGACGAGTTTCTACGGCCCGGTCAGGAATCCCTGGGACACGGACCGCGTGCCGGGCGGGTCGTCGGGCGGCTCCGCCGCGGCGGTCGCGGCGCGGATCGTGCCGGTCGCGACGGGCACGGACACGGGCGGCTCCATACGCCAGCCCGGCGCGCTCACGGGACTCACCGGCTTCAAGCCGACCTACGGGCGCGTTTCGCGCTACGGAATGATCGCGTTCGCGTCGAGCCTCGACCAGGCGGGCGTGCTCGCGCAGTCGGCGGAGGACGCGGCGCTCGTGCTCGGCGCGATGGCGGGCCACGACAGCCGCGACTCGACAAGCGTGGAAGCGCCGGTGCCGGACTATTCGGCCGGGCTGGAAAAGCCGGTAAAAGGCCTGAAAATCGGCATCATCCGCGAATTCTTCGGCGAGGGCCTCGATGCGGGGACGGGCGCCGCCGTGCGCGCCGCGATCGAGGAATTCCGTGGCCAGGGCGCGTCGGTCGTCGAGCTCAGCCTGCCGAGCCTGCCGCTGTCCGTGCCGACCTACTACGTCGTCGCGCCGGCGGAGTGCTCCTCGAACCTGTCGCGCTTCGACGGCGTGCGCTTCGGCCACCGCTGCAAGGATCCGCGCGACCTGGCGGACCTCTACCGGCGCACGCGCGGCGAGGGATTCGGCGCGGAGGTCAAGCGCCGCATCATGACGGGCACGTACGTGCTCTCGGCCGGCTACTACGACGCCTACTACCTGAAGGCCCAGAAGGTGCGCAGCCTCATCAATGCGGATTTCCGCCGCGCGTTCGAGTCCGTCGACGTGCTGATGGGGCCGACGACACCGACACCGGCCTTCGAGATCGGCGCGAAGACCGACGATCCGATCCTGATGTACCTGAACGACATCTACACGATCGGCGCAAACCTCGCGGGCCTGCCCGCGGTGTCGGTGCCCTGCGGGCTGGTCGGCGGACTGCCGGTGGGGTTGCAGGTCATCGGCCCGCATTTCTCCGAAGAGCGGCTCCTGGCCGTGGCCCATGCCTGGCAGCGCGGGACCGACTGGCATCGGAGGCTGCCGGAAGGCTGTGCGTGAATCCATGACCACCGAGTGGGAAACCGTCATCGGCCTCGAGATCCACGCGCAGCTCGCGACGCGCTCCAAGATCTTCTCGGGCTCTTCGACGGCGTACGGCGGGCTGCCGAACACGCAGGCAAACCTGGTCGACCTCGGCTATCCCGGCGTGCTGCCGGTCCTGAATCGCGAGGCCGTGCGGATGGCGGTGCGCTTCGGGCTCGCAATCGGCGCGAAGATCGCGAAGCGATCCGTCTTCGCGCGCAAGAACTACTTCTATCCCGACCTCCCGAAGGGCTACCAGATCAGCCAGTACGAACTGCCGATCGTCCAGGCGGGCGCCGTCGAGATCCTGCTCGAGGACGGCGCGAAGAAGGGCGTGGGCGTCACGCGCGCGCACCTCGAAGAGGACGCGGGCAAGTCATTGCACGAGGGCCTCGGCAGCTCCACGGGCATCGACCTCAATCGCGCCGGCACGCCACTGCTCGAGATCGTCTCCGAGCCCGATCTCCGGTCGGCCCGCGAGGCGATCGCGTACATGAAGAAGATCCACACGCTCGTCCGCTACCTCGAGATCTGCGACGGCAACATGCAGGAGGGCTCCTTCCGCTGCGACGCCAACGTCTCGGTGAGGCCGAGGGGACGCAGGGAGTTCGGCACGCGCTGCGAGATCAAGAACCTCAATTCCTTCCGCTTCGTCGAGCGCGCGATCAATTTCGAGGTCGAGCGGCAGGTCGAGGTGCTGGAAGGCGGCGGCAGCATCGTCCAGGAGACGAGGCTCTACGACCCCGATCGCCACGAAACCCGCCCGATGCGCAGCAAGGAGGAGGCGAACGACTATCGCTACTTCCCGGATCCGGACCTGCTGCCGCTCGCGATCGACGACGCGTTCATCGAGGGCGTGCGTGCCGGCCTGCCGGAGCTTCCGGATGCCAAGGCGGCGCGTTTTTCGCGCGAGCACGGATTGTCCGCGTACGACGCCGGCGTGCTGACGGCGAGCCGCGACGTCGCCGGCTACTACGAGCGCGTCGTCGCCGGCGCGGGCGACGCCAAGCTGGCCGCGAACTGGGTGATGGGCGAGCTGTCCGCATTCCTGAATCGCGACGGCCTCGAGGTCGGCGATTCGCCCGTACCCGCGGATGCGCTCGCGGGCCTCCTGCGCCGGATCTCCGACGGCACGATCTCCGGCAAGATCGCCAAGGACGTGTTCGAGGCGATGTGGTCGGAGCGCGCGGAAGCGGACGCGGTCATCGCGGCGAAGGGCCTGCGGCAGATCACGGACACGGGCGCAATCGAGCAGGCGATTCGCGAAGTCATGGCGGCGAATCCCGGCCAGCTCGCCGATTACCGTTCCGGCAAGGAAAAGCTCTTCGGGTTCTTCGTCGGCCAGGTCATGAAGGCAACCGGCGGCAAGGCGAATCCCGCCCAGTTGAACGAGCTCCTGAAACGCCTGCTCCCGGGTCCATGACGGCGACCGGCGACCTGCTGCATCGCTTCCTCTTCGAGCGGCTGCCGGTTCGCGGCCACCTGGTCCGTCTCGACGCGAGCTGGCGCGCGGCGATCGAGCACCACGAGTACCCGCAGGCCGTCGGCGACGCGCTCGGCGAGGCGATGGCGGCTTCCGTGCTCATGGCGGGCGCGCTGAAATTCGAGGGCCGCCTGTCGCTGCAGTTCGAGAGTCCCGGCCCCGTGAGGCTGATGCTCGCGCAATGCACCCACAGGCACGCAATCCGGGGCGTCGCGCGCCACGACGAATTGCCGGCCACGGCGAGGGGCGCGGGCGACCTGTTCGGCGGCGGCCAGCTCGCGGTGACCATCGAGCAGGACGACGGGGGCGAGCGCTACCAGGGCGTCGTGCCGCTCGTGGCGGCGGAGTTGTCGCATTGCCTCGAGCAATACTTCGAGCGCTCCGAGCAGCTGCCTTCGCGGATGATCCTGGCATCGACGCCGGACCGGGCGGCCGGCCTGCTGCTGCAGCGCGTTGCCGTCGGCGCTTCGGGCTCCGCCGCCGAGCTGGCCGAGGCCGACGATGCCTGGCTTCGCCTCGGGCTCCTCGCGGGCACGGTTTCGCCGCGCGAGCTGCTCGACACGCCCTGCCGCGAGCTGCTCGGCAAGCTCTTCCGCGAGGACGACATCCGCCTGTTCGAAGGCACGCCCGTGTTTTTCCAGTGCAGTTGCTCGCGCGAGCGCGTCGCGGGAATCCTGCAGGCGCTGGGCGCGGAGGAAGTGCAGGATCTGCTGAAGGAGCGCGGCGACGTCGAGGTGCGTTGCGAGTTCTGCAACCGGGCCTGGCGCTTCGACGCGGTGGACGTCGCGGGGCTCTTCTCGACGGGCGCGGCGCAGCAGGCGCCGCGCGGCCTGCACTGATGATTTCAATGACGCATGGAGGAATGAACCGATGCAATCCAATCTCTTCGCCGCGGCGATCGCGCTCTCCATGAGTCTCGGACCAGTTGCCGGCGCCGCGGCGTCCCCCGAAGACGACCGCAAGGCCGTGGCTGCGCTCGACACGGCATTCCAGGCCGCGGTCAAGCACCACGATGTCGCGACCATCGACCGGACCCTGCACGACGACATGATCCTGATACTCGGGGACGGCCGTGTCGTCACCCGGGAAGACCACCTCGAGGCGGCACGCCAGAAGTCGATCCGGTACGAGGTCCAGGACGAGGATCCCGGCACGCAGGTCGTGCGGGTGACCGGCGACACCGCCGTCGTGACGGCGCGGCTGTGGATCAAGGGCACGAAGGACGGCGCCGCATTCGACCGGCGGCTCTGGTTCAGCGATACCTATGTGCGCACGCCGGCCGGCTGGAAGTATTTCTTCGGGCAGGCGTCGCTGAAACTGCCCGACCCGCCGGGTGACTAGACCTCGCTCACGCTTTCCGGTGCGAGCCGAATGCGAGGCGGTCGAGCACGCCGAGCAGCACGGCCGATACGACGAAGGTCAGGTGCAGGATCACGTACCACATGATCTTGTCGTTGTCCGTCTGCTGCGCATTCATGAAGATCCGAAGCAGGTGGATCGAGGAGATCGCGACGATCGAGGCGGCGACCTTGAGCTTCAGCGTGCCGGCGTCGAGCTTCGACAGCCAGGCCGGCTTGTCGCCGCCTTCCTCGACGTCGATCCGCGACACGAAGTTCTCGTAGCCCGCGAACATGACCATCACGATCAGGCTTCCGACGAGCACGAGGTCGATCATCGCGAGCACGGTCAGCACGAGATCGGATTCCGTGAGCGTCAATACCTGCACGATGACGTGGAACGCTTCCTGGAAGAACTTGATGCCGAGCACGAGCAGGCCGAGGGACAAGCCGAGATAAAGCGGCGCGAGCAGCCAGCGGCAGGCGAATAGCAGGCGTTCGAGTGGTCTTTCCAACATATTCCGGAAACTCCTGATTTCCCCCGACATTGTATACTCGATCGGATGTCGCCCCGGCCGCCGGTACAGGTCTCGTTCGAGTTTTTCCCGCCACATGACGAAGCGATGGAGCAGGCGCTCTGGGCATCGATCGAGCGGCTGGCGCCGCTCGCCCCGCGTTTCGTCTCGGTGACCTACGGCGCCGACGGGTCGACGCGCGACCGGACGCACCGGGTCGTGTCGCGCGTGCTCCGCGAGACGCGGCTGACCGGCGCGCCGCACCTGACCTGCATCGGCGCAAGCCGCGCGGAGATACTGGACATCGCGCGCGGCTATTGGGAAGAAGGCGTGCGGCACATCGTCGCGCTTCGCGGCGACCCGCCCGCGGGCAGCGGGCCGTATGCGCCGCATCCCGACGGGTTCGCCCATGCTTCGGACCTGGTCGCGGGCCTCAGGAGCGTGGCGGACTTCGAGGTCTCGGTCGCCGCCTATCCTGAAACGCATCCCGAGGCCGCAGGGCCGGAGCAGGACCTCGACAACCTCAAGCGCAAGATCGACGCCGGCGCCGCGCGCGCCATCACGCAGTTCTTCTTCGACGTCGACTGCTATCTCCGGTTCCGGGACGCCTGTGCGCGCCGCGGCATCCGGGCCGTCATCGTGCCGGGAATACTGCCCATCACGCGCTTCCCGCAGCTGCTCAGGTTCGCGGCCCGCTGCGGCGCTACCGTTCCCGACTGGCTTGCGGAGCGGTTCGAGGGCCTCGATGACGACGCCGAGACGCGCAAGATGATCGCCGCGTCGGTCGCCATCGAGCAGGTTGCGCGCCTCAGGCGCGAGGGCGTCGCAGAGTTCCATTTCTACACGCTCAATCGCGCCGAGCTGACCTACGCGATCTGCCATGCGCTCGGCTTGAGGGCCGCCGCATGAGCGACGCGCGACAGGCGCGCATCGCGGCGCTCCGGGCGGCGCTGGGAGAGCGCATCCTCGTGCTAGACGGCGCCATGGGAACGATGATCCAGCGCGCGCGGCTCGAGGCATCCGACTATCGCGGCCAGCGCTTCGCGAGCTGGCCCCGCGAGCTCAAGGGCGCGAATGACCTCCTGACGCTGACGCGCCCGGACCTGGTCTCGTCCATCCATGCGGAATACCTCGCGGCGGGCGCCGACATCATCGAGACGAACACCTTCAATGCGAGCGCGCCCTCGCTCGCGGACTACGGGCTCGAGGAGTACGTGGCCGAGATCAACCTCGAAGCGGCGCGCATCGCGCGCGTCGCCGCGGACCGAGCGGCCGCGGCCGACGGCCGGCCGCGCTTCGTTGCGGGCGCGATCGGGCCGACGAGCCGCACGGCCTCGCTGTCGCCCGACGTCAACGACCCGGGCTTCCGCAACACGAACTTCGACGCGCTCCGCGAGACCTACGGCGTCGCCACGCGCGCGCTGGTGGAAGGCGGCGTCGACCTCCTGATCGTCGAGACGATCTTCGACACGCTGAACGCCAAGGCGGCGCTCTACGCGATCAGCGAAGTGCTGGAGGCGGTTGGCGTCGAGATCCCCGTCATCGTGTCGGGCACGATCACCGACGCCTCGGGCCGCACGCTGTCGGGACAGACGGTCGAGGCCTTCTGGAACTCGGTGCGCCACGTGCGCCCGCTCGCGGTGGGGCTCAACTGCGCGCTCGGCGCAAAGCAGCTGCGGCCGCACGTCGAGGAGCTGTCGCGCCTCGCCGACTGTTTCGTCTGCGCCTACCCGAACGCGGGCCTGCCGAATGCCTTCGGCGAATACGAGGAACAGGCGGCCGAGACGGCCGGCCACCTCGGCGAATGGGCGGCGAGCGGCCTCGTCAACATCGTCGGCGGCTGCTGCGGGACGACGCCGGAGCACATTACGCAGATCGCACGGGCGGTGGCAGGCAGGCCGCCCCGGTCGCCCGCGAAGGTCCCGCGCCGCTGCCGCCTGTCGGGGCTCGAGGCGCTCAACATCGAGCCCGAGATGCTGTTCGTGAATGTCGGCGAGCGCACGAACGTCACCGGCTCCGCGAAGTTCCGGAAGCTGATCGAGGCGGACGACTACATCGCCGCGCTCGCCATCGCGCGTGACCAGGTGGCGAACGGCGCGCAGGTCATCGACGTCAACATGGACGAGGGCATGCTCGATTCGCTGGCCGCGATGCAGCGCTTCCTGAACCTGGTCGCATCCGAGCCCGACATCGCGCGCGTGCCGGTGATGATCGACTCGTCGAAATGGACGGTGATCGAAGCGGGGCTCCGCTGCCTCCAGGGCAAGGGCATCGTCAATTCGATCTCGCTCAAGGAAGGGGAGGGCCCGTTCCTCGAGCAGGCGGCCCGCGTGCGCCGTTACGGCGCGGCAGCCGTCGTCATGGCCTTCGACGAATCCGGCCAGGCCGACAGCATCGAGCGAAAAGTGGCGATCTGCGAGCGTGCCTACCGGCTGCTGACCGGGCGGGCAGGGTTCGATCCCGAGGACATCATCTTCGACGCCAACATCTTTGCGGTCGCGACCGGCATCGAGGAGCACGCCGACTACGGGCGAGGCTTCATCGAGGCCGTCCGGCTCATCAAGCAGCGCTGCCCCGGCGCACTGACGAGCGGCGGCGTCAGCAACGTGTCATTCGCATTCCGCGGAAACGACATGGTGCGCGAGGCGATGCACGCAGTATTCCTCTATCACGCGATCCGCGCGGGCCTCGACATGGGCATCGTCAACGCGGGCCAGCTCGGCATCTACGAGGAGATCGCGCCGGAACTGCGCGAACGCTGCGAGGACGTGATCCTGAACCGGCGGCCGGACGCGACCGAGCGCCTGCTCGAGATCGCCGAGCGCTATCGCGGCGATGCCGCGGCGCGCCGCGGCGAGGACCTCGAATGGCGCAGCTGGCCGGTCGGGAAGCGGCTCGAGCATTCGCTCGTGAAGGGCATCGACGAGTTCATCCTCGCGGACGTCGAGGAGGCGCGGCTCGCGGCGGACCGCCCGCTCGACGTGATCGAGGGACCGCTGATGGACGGCATGAACGTGGTCGGCGACCTGTTCGGCGCCGGGAAGATGTTCCTGCCGCAGGTGGTCAAGTCGGCGCGCGTGATGAAGCGCGCGGTCGCGCACCTCGTGCCCTTCATCGAGCACGCGCAGGGCGGGGCCAGGGCGAGCAACGGCAAGATCGTCATCGCCACCGTCAAGGGCGACGTGCACGACATCGGCAAGAACATCGTCGGCGTCGTGCTCCAGTGCAACAACTTCGAGGTGGTGGACCTCGGCGTGATGGTGCCCGCCGACCGGATCCTCGAGACCGCGCGGACCGAGTCCGCGGACATGATCGGGCTCTCCGGCCTGATCACGCCCTCGCTGGACGAGATGGTGCACGTCGCGCACGAGATGCAACGCCAGGGATTCACGATCCCGCTCCTGATCGGCGGCGCGACGACCTCGCCCGCGCACACCTCGGTGCGCATCGACCCCGAGTACCGGCATGGCGTCGTCTACGTCAAGGACGCCTCCCGCTCGGTCGGCGTCTGCCAGACGCTCATTTCGGAGGAGGCGCGCGAAAAGTTCTTCGAGCGCGTCCGCACCGAGCACGCGAACCGGCGCGAGCAGCACGCGGGGCGCAAGCGCCGGCCCGAGGGCCACCCGCTCGCCGACGCGCGCGCGCGGGCGCTGGCGCTCGACTGGGCAGGCTACCGCGCGCCGGTGCCGAAATTCCTCGGCACGCGCACGCTCGAGAGCGTGCCGCTCAAGGACCTCGTTCCGTTCATCGACTGGATGCCGTTCTTCAATGCCTGGGAATTCTCCGGGAAGTTCCCGGACATCCTGAAGGATCCCTCGCGCGGTGCCGCCGCAAGTGCCCTGTGGGAGGATGCGCAGCGCATGCTCGGGACGCTGGTGCGCGAACGCTGGCTGACCGCGCGCGCGGTGCTCGGCTTCTTTCCGGCGGCCGGCGCGGGCGACGACATCGCGGTGTTCGAGGACGCGACACGGGCGCGGCAACGGGCGACGCTGCACCAGTTGAGGCAGCAGAAGGTCAAGCCGGCCGGGCAGCCCCAGCTCTGCCTCGCGGATTTCGTCGCGCCCCGGGCTTCCGGCGTCGAGGACTATGTCGGCGCGTTCGCCGTGACCGCGGGCATCGGGATCGAGCCGCGGGTCGCCGCGTTCGAGGCCGCGCACGACGACTATTCGGCGATCCTGCTGAAGTCGCTGGCCGACCGCTTCGCGGAGGCGCTCGCCGAGTCCCTGCACCTTCGGGTGCGACGCGAGTTCTGGGGCTATGCGCCGGAGGAAAGCCTGACCAACGAGCAGCTGGTGCGCGAGGAATACCGCGGTATCCGCCCGGCGCCGGGCTATCCCGCCTGCCCGGATCACACCGAGAAGGAAACGCTCTGGCGCCTGCTGGATGCCGAGGCGGCGACGGGCATCCGCCTCACGGAGTCCTTCGCGATGTTTCCCGCCGCCTCGGTGAGCGGCTGGTATTTTTCGCACGCCGAGGCGCGGTATTTCGCGGTCGGGCCTATCGGGGCGGACCAGCTCGAGGACTATGCGACGCGCAAGGGAATTGCCGTCGATGAAGCCCGCCGCTGGCTTTCCCCCAATCTCGGGCGCGACGCGGAGGCCGACGCCGCCTGAGCGTGGCGGCTAGTCGAGCCCGTCGAGAAGGTCCGCCCGTTCGAGCCGCCCCATCTGCCCGAGGATCCAGATCTGGCGCTTGCGGACGTAGGGCCCGGGACTGACGACGCGATAGCGGGTCGGGCTTGGAAGCACCGCAGCGAGAAGTGCCGCTTGTTCGCGGTTGAGCCTCGCCGCCTCTTTCCTGAAGAAGTACTGGCTCGCCGCTTCTACGCCCCAGACCCCGCGGCCGAACTGCGCGCTGTTGAGGTAGACCTCGAGGATGCGCCGCTTCGGCCAGAGAAACTCGATCCAGACCGTGAACCAGGCTTCCAGGCCTTTCCGGATCCAGTCCTGGCCCGGCCACAGGAACAGGTTTTTCGCCACCTGCTGGCTGATGGTGCTCGCGCCGCGCAGGCGTCGCCCGCGCTGCGCTTCGGTCACGGCCTTTTCGATGGCCTCGAAATCAAAGCCGTCGTGCGCCAGGAATTTCTGGTCCTCCGCCGCGATCACCGCGAGCGCCGCGTGGCGGGAGATCCGCGCCCAGGGAACCCAGGCGTGTTGCTGGCGCAACGGCTCGGTACTCGAGGCGGCTGCGATCCGCTCGTGGACCATGAACGCGGTCACCGGCACGGGAACCCACCGGAATGCAGCGACGACGACGACGCTCGCCAGGGCCGAGACGAGCAGGGCCGTCACGATCCACCGGGCGACCCGCGCCGGCAGCGAACGCGGCTTCATCCGCGGCGCGGTTCAGGCGGCGCTGGCGCGCCGGGCGGACTTGATGACGACTGCTTCGGCGGGAACGTCGTCGTGGCCGCCCCGGCGCCCGGTCTTGACCTTTGCGATCTTGTCGACGACGTCCATGCCGGCGGTCACGCGGCCGAAGACCGCGTAGCCGAAGCTGCCCGTCCTGTGATCCAGGAAGGCGTTGTCGACCAGGTTGATGAAGAACTGGGACGTGGCGCTGTGCAGGTCGTTCGTGCGGGCCATGGCGAGCGTGCCGCGCTGGTTCCGGAGCCCGTTGTTCGCCTCGTTGGTGATCGCGGCGTGACCGGACTTCTGCGTCATTTCAGGCGTGAAGCCGCCGCCCTGGACCATGAATCCCGGGATGACCCGGTGAAAGACGGTGCCGTCGAAGAATCCCTCGTCGACGTAGCGCAGGAAGTTCTTGCTCGATACCGGCGCCGACTCCTCGTCGAGTTCCACCGTGAAGTCGCCGTGCGAAGTTTCGAACCGGATCATTGCGTGTTCTCCTGGGCTTCGCGCAATTCTAATGCCTCGCGGCGGGCCGTGCCTGCCGTGACGCGCTCGAGGCCCGCGAGGTCGTGGTGCGTCTTCACGTCGCTGAGCCCGGCGCCCGCCATCAGTCCCCGGACGACGGCGCCCTGGCTCGCGCCGTGCTCGACAAGGAGAAAGCCGCCCGGCAGGAGATGCGCGGCCGCGCCGCCGCAGATCTCGGCGATCGCGCCGATCCCTTCACGGTCCGCGACCAGCGCCTCGCGCGGCTCGTGCGAGAGTGCCGCGAGGGCCGGGTCCCCGGCGGCGACATAGGGCGGATTCGACACGATCGCGGCGAAGCGGCGCGCCCCGACCGGCTCGTACCACGATCCCGCCAACAGCCGGACGTTTCCGATCCCGAGGCGGCCGGCGTTGCGCTTCGCGACCGCGAGGGCGGGGGCGCTCGAATCCACTGCCGTCACGAGGGCGTCCGCCCGCTCGCGCGCGATCGCGAGCGCGATCGCGCCGCTGCCCGTCCCGAGGTCGAGCACCGCCGGGCCCGCGACACCCGCGAGCGCGGCGAGCGCGAGCTCGACGACGTGCTCCGTTTCCGGGCGCGGCACGAGCACGTCGGGCGTGACTTCGAGCTCGAGCGACCAGAATTCGCGCCGCCCGGTGAGGTAGGCTATCGGCTCGCCGAGGATCCGCCGCCGGGCGAGCGCCTCGAGCGCCTCGGCCTCCGACGGTGTGATGACTCGTCCGGGTGCCGCGGCGAGCGCCGCGCGGCCGGTGCCGAGGACGTGTGCGAGCAGGATCTCGGCGTCGAGCGCCGCGGTCCCCGATGCCGCCGCGAGGCGTCCGCGCAGGGACGCGAGCGCATCGCCGACGCGCGTCATTCGAGCGACGCCAGCTCTTCCGCCTGGTGCTCGCGCAAGAGCGTGCCGATCACTTCGTCAAGCTCGCCGTCGACGATGGCGTCCAGCCGGTAGAGGGTGAGGTCCACGCGGTGATCGGTCAGCCGTCCCTGCGGAAAATTGTAGGTGCGGATGCGCTCCGAGCGGTCGCCGCTGCCGACCTGGAGGCGCCGCTTGCGCGCCTGTTCCGCGGTCGCGCGCTCGCGCTCCGCCGCGAGCAGCTTCGCGCGCAGCAGCGCCATCGCGCGCGAGCGGTTCTTGTGCTGCGAGCGCTCGTCCTGGCACTCCACGACGATTCCGGTGGGCAGGTGCGTGATGCGCACCGCCGAGTCGGTCTTGTTGACGTGCTGGCCGCCGGCGCCGGACGAGCGGTAGGTGTCGGTCTTCAGGTCCGCCGGATTGATGGCGACGCTCTCGACCTCGGCGATCTCCGGCAGCACCGCGACCGTGCAGGTCGAGGTGTGGATCCTTCCCTGGGATTCGGTCGCCGGCACGCGCTGCACGCGGTGCGTGCCCGATTCGAACTTGAGGCGCGCGTACACGCCCTTGCCCGCGATCCGGCTGATGACTTCGCGGAAGCCGCCGTGTTCCCCGCGGTTCTCGGAAAGGACTTCGACGGTCCAGCCGCGCCGCTCCGCATAGCGCGAATACATGCGATGGAGGTCGCCCGCGAAGATCGCTGCCTCGTCGCCGCCGGCCGCGGCGCGGATCTCGAGGAAGACGTCGTGGTCGTCGAGCGGGTCCGGCGGCACGAGCATTTCCTGGAGCCACGCCTCGTCTGCGGCGACCGCGGCTTCGAGCGCCGTGATTTCCTGCTCCGCAAGCTGCCGCATGCCCGCGTCCGGGTCCGCGGCCACCGAGCGCGCGGCGGCGAGGTCACGCTCGCGACTGGCGAGCCGGGCGAAGCCGCGCGCGACCGGGTCGATGCGCGCGAACTCCATGGACAGGTCGCGGAACTGCTCGGAGCGTCCGAGCACCTGCGGGTCCGCGAGCATGCGCTCGATCTCGGCATGGCGGTCGGCCACGCGCTCGAGCCGGCGGCGGATCGAGTCCTTCACTGGGGATCGCGGCCGGTGCGAAACAGCCGCGCAGCCGCATCGGCGAGACCGGCATCGCCGCTCTCGGCGGCATCGCGAAGCGCCGCTGACGGCGCGTGCAGCAGGCGGTTCGTCAGGGTCGTCGCGAGCTGCTCGAGGACCTGCTCCGGGGCCTGGCCCGCCGCGAGCTGGCGGCGGGCCTGCTCGAGCGCCTGGTCGCGGGCGGCCTCGGCCTGGCCGCGCAGTTCACGGATCATCGGCACGGCGTCCAGCACCTTGAGGCCGGCCATGAACTCGGCGACGTCCGCGTCGATCATCCGGCGCGCGACCGCCGCCTCTTCCTGGCGCGCCTTCACGTTTTCGTCGACGACCTGCCGGAGGTCGTCGATCGAATACAGGTAAACGTCCTCGAGCGCGCCGACCGCGGGATCGATGTCGCGCGGCACCGCGAGGTCGAGCATGAACATCGGCCGGTGGCGGCGCGCTTCCACGGCGCTGCGCACGTCGGCGAGGCTGATCACGAATCCCGGCCGCGCCGTGGAGGAAACGACGATGTCGGCGGCCGGCAGGTGCGCGGCCAGCGCGTCGAGCCCGATCGCCGAGGCCTTGAGTCCTTCGGCAAGCCGCTCGGCGCGATTCGCGCTGCGGTTCGCAATGATCAGGCGACCGATCTTCTGGGCGTACAGGTGACGCGCGGTGAGCTCGATCATCTCGCCGGCGCCGACCAGCAGGGCGGTGTGGCGCTCGAATCCCGCGAAGACCCGGCGTGCGAGCTGGATGCCGGCGGAGGCGACGGACACGGCGCTCGCGCCGATCGCGGTGTCGCTGCGCACCTTCTTGGCGACCGAGAACGTCGTCTGGAAAAGCCGGTTGAGCAGGGCGCCCGCAGTGCCGGCCTTCTGCGCCGCACGATAGGCGTCCTTGAGCTGCCCGAGGATCTGCGGCTCGCCGAGGATCAGCGAGTCGAGCCCCGCGGCGACGGAGAATGCGTGACGCACCGCCTCGGGTCCCTCGACGAGATATAGGCAGTCGGCGAGCGCGCGATTGCCGCCCGATTCCGCGGCGAGCCATCCCGCGAGCGGCTCCGGCCCGCCGTCGCCGACGCAATAGAGTTCCGTGCGATTGCAGGTGGAGACGATCAGCGCCTCGCGCATGCCGGGCAGCGCGTGAAGCGACGCAAGCGCCCGCGGCAGGCGTTCCGCATCGAACACGATGCGCTCTCGCACTTCGATCGGCGCGGTGCGGTGATTGAGTCCGAGGACGACGAGCGACATGATGTGCCGGCAGCGGGAACCCGCCGAATTGTCCGGTAACGATCACGGCAGCACAAGCGCTGGGCTATAGTGATGTGATGCGAGTTCCGTCCGGTCACATTGCCGCCCTGGCGCTCCTGTTCGTAGCCGCGCAAGCCGGCGCGGACGATGCCCGGTGCCCGCGGGACGACGCCTGGACATTGTCGGTCGACGCGGAGCGGGCGCTCGAGCGCGGCGACTGGCCGGAGGGCGCGCGCCTTTATTCATGCGCTGCGCTGGCGAGCGAGGACGCCGCCGTCGCCGAGCGCGCGACGCGGACCGCCTACGGAAATCTCCAGCTCGAGCGCGCCGTGGAAGCGGCCCGGCGCTGGCTCGAGATCGCGCCGGAGAACGAGGTCGCGCGCCGCTACCTGGCGACCGGCCTGCTGCGGCTGCACGACGACGAAGCGGCGGCCGCCCAGTTCGCCGAGCTGCTGAAGACTTCCTATGCGGATCGAGCCCGCGGCTATCTCGTCCTCCTCGGGATCCTGTCGGGCGAGGGCAATGACACCGGTGCGGCCCGGGTCATGGACGGGCTCGCGGCCGCGGATCCCGCTTCGCCCGAGGCGCAATATGCCGCGAGCGTGCTCTGGCAACGCGCCGAGCACGGCGCGAAGGCGCTTGCGGCGGCCGACCGGGCGATCGCGCTGCGCGCCGACTGGCCGCAGGCCGAGCTCGCGCGCGTGCGTGCGCTCGCGACCGCGGGTCGCAGCGACGACGCGCTCGCGCGATCGACGGAGCTGGCCGCCACCGGCGATCCTTACCTCCGCATCAGCCACGCGTGGCTGCTTCTCGAGCAGCATCGGCGCGACGATGCCGTCGAATTGCTCGAGGCGCTGCGCCGCTCCGGCGGACCGGCGACGGGCGATGCGATCGCCGCGCTGGCCGCGATCGCAATCGACGAGGGCCGGCTCGATGACGCCGCGCGCCTGCTCGACGAGGCGGCGCGCGATCCGGAGCAGGCCGAGGCGCTGCCCTGGCACCTGGGCCGCGTCGCGGAAGAGCGGGGCGACGAGCTCGCGGCCGCGCGCCAGTACCAGAGCATCGAGTCCGGCCCGCGCGCGATCACCGGTCAGCTTCGCGCGTACCGTCTCCTGCGGGAGCAGGGTGCCGGCTCGCTCGCGGAGGTGCTGATCGAGGACTTCCTCGCGTCCTCACCGGCGGATTCCGCCGACATCGTCGCGGGCGTCGCGGGGATCCACGTCGAGGAAGGCCGCGGCGAAGACGCCATCGCGCTCGTCGATCGCGCGCTGGCTCTCATGCCGGACGACAGCCTCCTGCTTGCGCGGGGTTTCCTGCTCGAGCGGCTCGATCGCGTGCCGGAGGCGATCGAGGACTTCCGGAATGTCGCGGAGCGCAGGCCGAATGATCCCATGACGCAGAATGCCCTCGGCTACACGCTGGTCGACCGGACGCGGTCCTTCGAGGAAGGACGCTTGCTGATCGAGCAGGCCCTCGCCGCGAAGCCGGACAGCTACGCGATCCAGGACTCCATGGGCTGGGCCCTCGTGCAGATGGGCCAGCTCGAGGAAGGCAAGGCCTGGCTCGAGACGGCGTGGAACCGCTCGGAGGATCCCGAGGTCGCCGCGCACCTCGGGGAAACGCTGTGGCGCATGGGACGCGAAGCGGAGGCGCGCAAGGTCTGGGACGAGGCGCTCGCGGACAACCCGGACAGCCCGCCACTCAAGCGCGCGATCGAGCGCCATCCGAAGTGAACGCCCGGTTTGCCGCGGTCCTCGTGGCAATACTTGCGAGCGCTTGCGCAACCGTCGAAAAACCCGCGGGTAACATCGGCTGGCCGGAACGCCGCGCGCAATTGCAGTCCCTGGACGACTGGTCCCTGAAAGGGCGCATCGCGGTCGCCGCCGGCACCGAGGGATTCTCCGGCGGGATGAACTGGCGGCAGCAGGGATCGAGGGCCGAGATCGCGCTCCGCGGTCCCCTGGGCGGATCGGCGCTCCACATCCGCGTCGACGCCGCGCAGTACGAGGTCACCGACGAGCGCGGGACGCAGCTGGATGGCGATGAAGCGCGCCGTTTCATCGAAGAGCGCCTCGGGTCGGACTCGCCGCTCCCGATCCACGAATTGCGCTACTGGCTTGTCGGCGCGCCCGCGCCCGGCACGCCATTCAGCGAGACGATGACCGAAAGCGGACGGCTCGCCGTCCTCGAACAGTCGGGCTGGTCGGTGCGCTTCGACCGCTTCCGCGCGGTCGGCGACATGGCATTGCCGGAGCGACTCGAATTGACGACCGGTGGGCTGCGGCTGCGCGTCGCGATTTCCGACTGGCAGCTCGCGCCATGACGGGCGCGGCGTGGCCGGCGCCGGCGAAGCTCAACCTGTTCCTCCACGTGGTCGGCCGGCGCGAAGACGGCTATCACGAGATCCAGACCGTTTTTCAACTGCTCGACCTGGAAGACAGGCTCGTCTTCTCGCCGCGCGGCGACGGTGCGATCCGCCGCGTGGAGGGACCGGACGACGTCGCCGAGGCGGACGACCTCTGCCTGCGCGCGGCGCGGCTGCTCCAGGCGGCCGGCGCGACGTCAAAAGGTGCCGACATCCGGCTCGAGAAGCGCATCCCGGTCCAGGGCGGGCTCGGCGGCGGCAGTTCGGATGCGGCGACGACCCTGGTCGCGCTGAATGCGCTCTGGGGGCTGGATTTCGGGGTCGATCGCCTCGCGGAGCTCGGGCTCGGACTCGGGGCCGACGTTCCCCTGTTCGTGCGGGGCCAGAGCGCCTGGGGCGAAGGCATCGGGGAGCGCCTGACCCCCCTGGAACTGCCGCCCCGGCACTACGCCATCGTCTTTCCGGGGGTGGGCGTTTCCACGGCCGAAGTGTTTCAGGCGGCTGAATTGACAAGGAAAACGCCCAAGACGACAATTCGCGCCTTCCTGAAGGCAGGTGGACACAACGATTGCGAGCCGGTCGTGGCCGGACGCAGTCCCGAGGTGCGGCAGGCATTGGCCTGGCTCTCGGCGCGAGGCAGCGCACGCATGACCGGCACGGGCAGTTGCGTGTTCGCGGCCTTCGCCGATCGCGAGGCCGCGGCAGCCGCGCTCACCGACCTGCCGCAGGGCTGGCGCGGATTCGCGGCCCGGGGCCTCGATCGCTCACCACTGCAGGAACGCCTGGCGGCGGAGCGGCTGTCCCGCGATGGCGGGAGGGTTTGAAATTGGGGTGTCGCCAAGTGGTAAGGCAACGGGTTTTGATCCCGTCATACGAAGGTTCGAATCCTTCCACCCCAGCCAGTTAGGGAGAAGCGCGTGGACCACTCCACGATGGCGGTGTTCACGGGCAATGCGAATCCGGGGCTCGCGCAGGACATCGCGCGGCACCTGATGCAGCCGCTCGGCCGCGCGCTCGTCGGGCGGTTCAGCGACGGCGAGATCCAGGTCGAGATCATGGAGAACGTCCGCGGCAAGGACGTCTACCTGGTGCAGTCGACCTGTCCGCCGGCGAACGAGCACCTGATGGAGCTCCTGGTCATGGCCGACGCCTGCCGGCGCGCCTCGGCCGGGCGGATCACCGCGGTGATCCCGTACCTCGGCTATGCGCGGCAGGACCGGCGGCAACGCGCGATGCGCGTGCCGATCACGGCGAAGCTGGTCGCTGACATGATCAGCTGCGCCGGCGTGAACCGGGTGTTGACGGTGGACCTGCACGCGGACCAGATCCAGGGCTTCTTCAACGTGCCCGTGGACAACGTGTACGCGTCGCCGGTGCTGCTCGGGGAGGTCTGGAAGCAGAAGTACGACAGGATGATCGTGGTGTCGCCGGACGTCGGCGGCGTGGTCCGGGCGAGGGCGCTCGCGCGCCGCCTCGACAACGCGGACCTCGCGATCATCGACAAGCGGCGCCAGCGCGCCAACGAGTCGCAGGTGATGAACATCATCGGCGACGTGCGCGGCAGGTCCTGCGTGCTGGTGGACGACCTGGTCGACACCGCCGGGACGCTGTGCCAGGCGGCGAAGGCGTTGAAGGACGAAGGCGCGGAGCGCGTGATCGCCTATATCACGCACCCGGTGCTGTCGGGCAGCGCGGTGGAGAAGGTCTCCACGTCGTCGCTCGACGAGCTCGTCGTGACGGACACGATTCCGCTCGGCGAGGAGGCAAAGAAGTGCAAGCGTATCCGCGTGCTCTCGGTCGCAGAGCTGCTCGCGGAGACGATGCGACGGATTCGCGACGAGGAATCCGTCAGTTCGCTGTATGTAGACTGACAACTGGAGCAATGAACATGAAGATTTCCTTCGAACTCGACGCCGAGTTCCGGGAAGACCAGGGCAAGGGTGCGAGCCGCCGCCTGCGTCATCTCGGCAAGGTCCCGGCGATCCTCTACGGCGGCAAGCGCGACGCGCGCGCGCTGCTGCTCGACCACACCCGGCTGGCGCAGCTGATGGATAACGAGCGCTTCTACTCGACCATCGTCGCGCTCAAGGTCGGAAGCCAGAGCCAGGCGGCCGTGCTGAAGGACGTGCAGCGCCACCCGTACAAGAACCAGATCGTGCACATCGACTTCCAGCGCGTGCTGGAGGACGAGAAGATCCGGATGCAGATTCCGCTGCACTTCAAGGGCGGCGCCGAGGCCAAGGGCGTCAAGGAACAGGGCGGCGTGCTCGGGCACGTGCGCAACGACGTCGAGGTCAGCTGCCTGCCGAAGGACCTTCCGGAGTTCATCGAGGTCGACGTATCCGGCCTCGAGATCAACCAGGTCATCCGGCTCTCCGGCCTCAAGCTGCCCGCGGGCGTCGAGCTCACGGACCTGCTGGCCGGACGCGACAACCCGGTCGCCTCGATCCACATGCCGCGCGTCGAGGAGGAGGAAACTCCGGCCGTCGACGAGGCCGCCGCAGCCGCGGCAGTACCCGGCGCGCCCGGCGCGCCTGCTGCTGCGCCCGGCGCACCGGGCGCCGCGCCCGCCGGAGCCGCACCCGGTGCGGCCCCTGGCGCCGCGCCGGCCGGCGACGCGAAGGGCGCCGGCAAGGGACCCGCGCCCGGCAAGGACGCGAAGAAGGGCGACGGCAAGAAGTAAGGTGTGGCAGGGCTTCCGCTGCAACTGGTCGTCGGCCTCGGGAATCCGGGCGTCGAGCACGAGGACACGCGCCACAACGCGGGCTTCTGGTTCATCGACGAGCTGGCGAACCGTCACGACGGCCGGCTGAAGCCGGAACGCCGCTACAACGCGGAAGCCGGCCGCGTCACGATCGCGGGCGTGCCGCTGTGGCTCCTGAAGCCGATGGGCTTCATGAATCGCAGCGGCCAGTCCGTGCGCGCCTTTTGCGACTACCTGCAACTGCCGGCCGACCAGGCGCTCGTCGTGCATGACGAGCTCGACCTGCCGGTCGGCGTCGCGCGCCTGAAGCGGGGCGGCGGCGCCGGCGGGCACAACGGGCTGAAGGACGTCATCGCGCACCTCGGCGAGGACTTCTGGCGGCTGCGGATCGGCATCGGCCACCCGGGACACCGCGACGAAGTGATCGGCTATGTGCTCGAGCGCGCGAGCGCCGTGGACGAGCGCCTGATGCGCGAGGCGATCGAGCTCGCGATCGCCGAATTTCCGCGCCTGCTCTCCGAGGGCCCGGAAAAGATGATGAACCGGCTACACACCGCGCCACCCGCGGCCCCGCAGTAATGGGCATCCGCTGCGGCATCGTCGGCCTGCCCAACGTCGGCAAGTCCACGCTGTTCAACGCGCTGACGCGCGCGGGGATCGCGGCCGAGAACTACCCATTCTGCACTATCGACCCGAATGTCGGCATCGTGCCGGTGCCGGACCCGCGCCTCGCGGCGCTCGCGGGCATCGCGCGGCCCGAGAAGATCGTGCCGACCACCGTCGAGTTCGTGGACATCGCGGGCCTCGTCGCCGGCGCCTCGCAGGGCGAGGGGCTCGGCAACAAGTTCCTTGCGCACATCCGCGAGGTCGATGCCATCGCCCACGTCGTGCGCTGCTTCGAGGACCCGGACGTCGTGCACGTGTCGGGCCGCGTCGACCCGGCCGCCGACGTCGCGATCATCAACACCGAACTCGCGCTCGCCGACCTCGAGACCGTGGACCGCGCGCGCCAGCGCGCCGAGAAATCGGCAAAGGCCATGGACAAGGACGCGATGCGCTGGCGCGACTCGCTCGAGCGGATGCGCAGGCAGCTCGACGAAGGGCGCGCCCGTGCGCGCGATGAGCCTCGATTCGTTCGAGCGCGAGCGGCTCCGCGAGCTTTCGCTCCTCACGGCGAAGCCGGTGATGTACGTCGCGAACGTGGACGAGGGCGGCTTCACCGGCAATGCGCGGCTCGAAGCGCTCGAGAAGCTCGCGGCAGCGCGAGGGCTCGGCGGTCGTCGCCGTCTGCGCGGCGATCGAGGCGGAGATCTCGCGAGCTCGACGAAGCCGATCGCGCGGCATTCCTCGCCGACCTCGGCCTCGCCGAGCCGGGGCTCGACCGCATCATCCGCGCGGGCTACCGGCTGCTCGGGCTCCTCACGTTCTTCACGGCGGGGCCGAAGGAAGTGCGGGCCTGGACCGTGCGCGCAGGCAGCACGGCGCCGCAGGCCGCGGGCGTCGATCCACACGGATTTCGAGCGCGGCTTCATCCGCGCCGAAACGATCGCCTACGACGACTACATCGCGTACAAGGGCGAGAACGGCGCGCGCGAGGCCGGGAGGCTGCGGCTCGAGGGCAAGGAGTACGTCGTCGCCGAGGGCGACGTCATGCATTTCCGCTTCAATGTCTGACCGCATCGGGAGCCACCTCCATGAAGCGAACCATTCTCCTCTGATGCTCACGCTGCCGTTCCTCGGTGCCTGCGCCACGCTCGTCAGGACCAGGACCCGCTGCAGGTGACGGTCGCCGGCATCGAGCCGCTCCCGGGCGAAGGACTCGAGCTGCGCCTGATGGTGAAGCTTCGCGTGCTGAACCCGAACGATGTCGCGATCGACTTCGACGGCGCCTACGTCAAGCTCGAGGTGCAGGGCAAGACCTTCGCGACCGGGGCCAGCGACGCGAGCGGAAGCATGCCGCGCTTCGGCGAAACCATCGTCAGCGTCCCGGTCACGGTGTCGGTGCTGCGCATGGCGCGCCAGGTCATCGGCATGGCCGACGACCAGCCCGCGGACCAGATCCGGTACTCGATGACCGGCAAGCTGAGCCGCGCAACCTCCGGATCGGTGAGATTCGAGGCGCAGGGCGAATTTTCCCTGAAACCTGCCTGCCCCCGCCGAGGCTACCGGTAAGCTAGCGGGATCGCACCCAGTCCGGGAACCGGTATCGATCGTGCCTGCCAATTCTCCAAGAGCCTGCGCCCGCCGCACCCCGCGGCCGGCTGCCGCTGTTCCACGTCGTGGGATTCACCGGCCACCGCCATCGCGAAAACATGACCGGCGCCGCCGCGGTGAATCCGCGGCGCGCTGGATACCCTGCGACAGCGAAAACCCCGGCGAATGGATCGCGCTGTCCTCGATCGCCGGTGGCAGCGACCAGCTGTTCGTGCGCGAGTCGCGGGCCATCGGCATGTCATGGCACGCGATCCTGCCGCTGCCGCGCGCGGAATTCGCCCAGGACTTCACGCCCAGCGAGTGGTCGAACGTCGAGGCAGATGCTCGCCAATGCCGATCACTTACGCAGTCGTCAGCGAGAACGGCGACCGCGAGGACAGCTACCTCGACTGCGGCATCGAGACGGTCAACGGCGCGGACGTGCTGCTCGCGCGTCTGGGACGGCGAGCCGGCGCGGGGCAAGGGCGGGACCGCGGACGTCGTGCAGTACGCTCTGTCGATCGGCAAGCCCGTGATGATCATCGATGCGGCCACGCACGAGGTCCGCAGGGAGAACTGGGACAGGCTCGCGCCCGGCGATCCGGTGCTGGCGGACCTGAACGAGCTGCCGGATGCCGAGAGTCCCTGGGCGCAGAATCCCTTCAACGCACCGGAGCACGTGTTCCTTTTCGAGCAGAAGTGCGACTACCACGCGACCCACGGCGCGCCGCAGTTCCGTCGCCTGATCGTCTCGACCGTCGTCGCCCACATCACGGCGACCCTGATCGCCGCGGCGACAGTCGCCTACGGGCTGCACCTGCTGGCCTTGCCCTGGGCCGAATTGGCCTGCCTCACCTTCGCGCTCGGTGCTGCGCTCGTGCTGCGCCACCACCTGCACTCCCACCACAGCTGGGTGCGCTGCCGGCTGGCCGCGGAGTTCTGCCGGTCGGCGCTGGCGACCTGGGGGCTGCCGCGCGCCGCGCCCCTGCTGCAGGACCTCGACCTCGCTGGAGCCCGCCGCCTGACGCGCGCGCTGTACATCCTGCACACGCGCTCGCACGGCGACCCGTTCGCTGCCGATCGCGGAATTCAAGCGGATCTACCTCGCGAAGCGGGTCGACGACCAGCTCGCCTATTTCCAGAGGCAGGTAAACCGCGCGCTGCCGCTCTTCAAGCGGCTGAAGGCCGCCTTCTGGTTCGCGACGATCTTCGCACTCACCTGCACCGCAGTCCTACGCGCTGACGCGGTACGTTCGAAACAGCGATGCCGGACTGGCTGCGCCAGACGGCCTTCCACTTCCTGCCGATCTCCCTGCCGGTGCTCGCGGCCTCGGCAATATCCATCATTTCCATCAACGACCTGCAGCGGCGCGTGGCGCGCTACCAGGAAATGTGCTCCCTGCTGGAAGCCAACCGGACGCAGGTGTCCTCCTGCCTGACGTGGAACAGCCTCGAGCACGTCGTGCTCAAGACGGAGCGCGCGCTCCTGCAGGAGGTGATCGAGTGGCATTCGATCCGGAGCTTCAGCGAGTCGCATTGAAGCGCGAGCACGGGGCAAAATCCCAAACCTTGACAGCGTCGGGTACGGTCCCGACAATCCCGCCCTCCCCGAGGGTACCTTCCCACCGCGTGGCTAGGTAGCTCAGCTGGTTAGAGCACGGGATTCATAACCCCGGGGTCGAGAGTTCGATTCTCTCCCTAGCCACCATTTCTTCGCCAGGCATCATCCGACTCCGTACCCGACCTGCGTGCCGCTATCTTTGCTATCTTGGGCGGCCATGCATCGCCGAGGCCAACGGGCCGTACCGTGAAGACGCTGCGATTCTTCATTTCCTCGCCCGGCGACGTCGTCGAGGAGCGGGCGATCGCGGGCCGGGTCATCGAACGGCTGCAGAGCGAATATATCGGCCGGGCGGTGCTCGAGCCGGTGCTCTGGGAGCACGAGCCGTTGGTCGCGACCTCAACATTCCAGCACCAGATCGTGAAGCCGTCGGCCACCGACGTCGTAGTCGCGATTCTCTGGTCACGCCTCGGCACGAAGCTGTCCGACGCGTTCCGGCGCGAGGACGGCTCGCGCTACGAGTCGGGCACCGAGTTCGAGTTCGAGGAAGCGATGGAGGGCTTTCGCAGGAACGGCAAGCCCAGCCTGCTCGTCTATCGCAAGACAGCGCCGCCGTCGGTCCGGCTGGACGACGAGAAGGACCTGATGGAGCGGCTCGCGCAGAAGAAAAAGCTCGACGTGTTCGTCGACAAGTGGTTCCACGACAAGGCCGAGGGGACCCTGGTCGCGGCCTTCCATCCCTTCGCATCGCCGAGCGACTTCGAGATCCTGGTGGAGAACCACCTGCGCAGGCTGATCGAGCGTGAGCTGCCGCGCAGCGTCGCCGCCACCTCGGAGGCGCGCGCGGTCTGGAAGAAGGGCTCGCCCTTCCGCGGCCTGGAGGCCTTCGAGTTCGAACACGCACCGGTATTCTTCGGCAGGACACGCGCCGTCTCCGATGTCCTGCAGGCGCTGCGTGAGCAGGCCGCGGAAGGTCGCTCCTTCGTGCTGATCCTCGGCATGAGCGGCGGCGGCAAGTCCTCGGTCGTCCGCGCCGGCGTGCTGCCGATGCTGACCAAGCCGGGCGTCATCGAGGGTGTCGGGCTGTGGCGGCGCGCGGTGTTCCGGCCGACGGACGTGCGCGGCGACCTGTTTGCGGGGCTTGCAAAGGCGCTGTTGCGCGAGCATGCGCTGCCTTCGCTCGACGCCGACGGCAAGGGGCCGGAGGAGCTCGCGCAGATACTCCGGGAATCGCCGCAGGCGGCAACCTCGCTGATACGCAACGCCCTGCAGCGCGAAGAACAGCAGGACGGCAAGTCGAACGCCCGGCTCGCGCTGGTCATCGACCAGATGGAGGAGATGTACACGCAGGAAGAATCGTACACGCAGGAAGAGACTCCCTCCGTGCAACGGCAGACGTTCATCGACGTGATCGATGCCCTCGCGCGCAGCGGGCGTGTCTGGGTCATCTGCACGCTGCGCAGCGACTTCTATCCTCGGCTTGCCAATTACCCGAAGCTCGGCGCGCTCAAGGAGGGCGCGGGGCAGTACGACCTGATGCCGCCGACCGCGAGCGACATCGGCCAGATGATCCGCCTGCCGGCAAACGCCGCCGGCCTGCGCTTCGAGGAGGATCCGGCCAGCACCGAGCGACTCGACGACATGCTGCGCGATGCGGCGGCCGGGCATCGGGAAATCCTGCCGCTGCTGCAGTTCACGCTCGAGGAGCTCTACCAGCGACGCACCGAGCACGGTCTGCTCACGCTCGCCGCGTACCGCGAGCTGGGCGGAGTCGAAGGCTCGCTCGCCAAGCGCGCAGAGACCGTGTTCAAGCAGCTGCCGGAAGACGTCGAGGCCGAGCTGCCCCGGGTGCTGAACGAGCTGGTCAGCATCGGGCACGACGCACAAGCCGCGATCGGTCGCAAGCGTGCGCCCAGGTCCGACCTGTCGGGCGGCAAGAGTCGCTTGTTGGTCGACGCCTTTGTTGACAATCGCCTGTTCGTGACCGAGCTCGCCGATGACGGGAGCGCCGTGGTGACGGTGGCGCACGAGGCCCTGCTCTGGCATTGGCCCCGCATCACGGACTGGGTCGCGCAGAACCGCGAGACTCTTCGTATCCGGGCCCGCATCGCGGTCGCCGCACAGCGCTGGGATGCCGAGAAACGGCCGCATGACCTCCTGCTGCCTGCCGGCAAGCCGTTGATCGAAGCGGAAACGCTGCTCGAGTACGGCATCGAACTGCACCAGGACGAGGCGCAGTACATCCAGGCCTCGATGGCGCGTGCCCGGCGCCTGCAGAGGCTCAAGGCGGGTGTGGTCGCGACGGTGGCGATTCTGGGCCTGGTCGCGGTCGCATTCGCCTTCATCGCCAACCAGCAGCAGCGGCTCGCCAAGGTCGAAGCCGAGACCGCCAACCAGACCACGAACTTCATGCTGCGGCTGTTCGAGGTGTCGGACCCGAGCGAGGCGCGCGGCAACACGATCACGGCCCGCGAGATCATGGACCGCGGTGCCGAGCGGATCCAGAACGAGCTGGCGGCGCAACCCCGGATCCAGGCGACTCTCATGGAGACCATGGGCACGGTCTATACGAGCCTCGGCCTCTATGACCAGGCGGTTTCGCTGCTCGAAAGCGCGCTCGAGAAGCGCAAATCGCTCTTTGGCGACAATCATCTCGAGGTTGCCCGGTCCCTGGACCGTCTCGGCGAGGTGCTCAAGCTCAAGGCCGAATACGACCGCGCACTGTCGATGCATCGCGAAGCCCTGGCACTGCGGCGGGAGATCCTCGGCGACGAGCACGCCGATACGGCACGAAGCGTCTATGAGCTCGCCGACCTGCTCGAGCGGATGGGCGAGTTCGCCGAAGCCGAACCCTTGTTTCGGGAGGCACTTGCGGTGCGGCGCACGCTGGCCGGCGCGCAGAGCCCGGAGGTTGCGCAGAGTACGGAAGGGCTGGCGCTCAACCTCTTCGACCAGGGCAAGTTCGAAGAGGCGGAGACCTTGATGCGCGAGGCCGTCGCGATGCAGCGCAAGCTGCACGACGAGCCGCATCCGCGACTCGCGGATGCGGTCAACAATCTCGGCTGGGTGCTCGGCGAGATGGGCCAGTACAAGGAAACCGAGCAGCTGTACCGGGAAGCACTCGAGATGCAGCGCGTCCTGGTCGGCGACACCCACCCCTTCATCGCCATCGGGTTGAACAACGTCGCGTTCGTTCTGCAGCAGCAGGGCAAGTACGAGGCGGCCGAGTCCCTCTACCTCGACGCAATCACCATGCAGCGCAAACTCCTCGGCGAAGACCATCCGGACATCGCATTGGCACTCAATAATCTCGCGTACCTGGCCCACGACAAGGGCGACCTGAAGAAGGCTGCCACGATGTCGCGGGACTCGCTCGAGATGTACCGGCGCACGCTGGGCGAGGAGCACCCCCTGGTAGCCCAGGGAATGCACTCGCTGGCCATGTGGCTGATCGAGGACGGTGATCTTGCGTCGGCCGAGCCAATGGTGCGCCAAGCCGTTGAAATGAGAAGGAAGCTGCTGGGGCCGGAACATTCGGATGTCGCCACCAGCATGACACTGTTGGCCAGCCTGCTGATCGACACCGGGCGCTACGAGGAGGCGCTCGCGCTGGCCAAGGACGCCAAGGCCATCTGGAGCAAGGCGCTGGCTCCCGGACACTGGCGCATGGCCAGCGCCGAGGCGGTGGAAGGTGCGGCCCTGGCCGGGCTAGGCAGGTACGACGAGGCGGAGAAGTTGCTGCTTGCGAGTTACGGCGTCCTACATGAAGAAAAAGGAGCCGCGCACGTGTATGTGGTGAATTCCAGCCGCTGGCTCGCGAAGCTCTACCAGGCAATGGGCCAGCCGGCCAAGGCAGCCCGGTACCGCGTGAGCCAGCACGGCTGACCCCGGGGTCGCGCACAGCGACATAACGCAGGTCGGCCGCATTGCCCAGTATTGCGCTTGTAGCATCAGGGGTGCATCCTGCAATCCGCTCGCATCGCGGGGCGTGGGGGCTCAAGCGATGCATCCGGGCGTAGAACCGGGCGAAGAAGGGGAGAACCGACAATCACGCACAGGCAGATGCGACGTGCTGACGAGGCACCGTCGCGTTTCCTGTTGCGAATCTCAGGATGGGTGAACGAATGACGTCAATCAGGCATGGCTATTACTTCCTGGCGGCAATCGTGCTCGCCGCGTTTTCGCCGCTGGCGAATTCGGCGGAAGCTGAATGCGACGAGAGAAAGTTACACCGGTGAGTTCGACGGCCGTTTCTACCAGGTGGTAGCCTTGCGCCGGGGCATAAGCTGGGATGGACCGGAAGGTGCACGCGCGCAGGCCGAAGGGATGGTCAGCGAGGACGGCGTTCACGGGCAGCTCGCGACGATCAACTCCTTCGCGGAGGACGAGTACGTCCATTGCCTGATTCAGGCCAAAACGGGCGCCGCGGACAAGGAAGCCTGGATCGGCGGCTTCAAGGCAGACGATTCAACCGAGCCCGATGAGGGCTGGCAGTGGATCAATGGCGAGCTGATCGACCCCCTCAACACAGATGGCGAGCACTATACGAATTGGCAGGATGGCGAGCCCAACAACGTCAACAACGGCACAGAGAAGCACCTGGGCGCCAGCCACAACGGCGACTTCGGCTGGAATGACGAAGGTAATCTCGACAACATCGGTTCCTATGTCGTCGAGTTTGGCGACGTGCTGGCGCCCATCCCCGCCGGCACTTGCGCGTCTAGCGTCCCCGGCCCCGGATGCCCGCTCGGCGAGGGCGGCCCGTTCATCAAGTACCCGGCGGGAACGCTAACCGACAACAAGTTCGTCGAGGTTCGCTCGTGGACGCTAAACGTCGGTCCGGGGCTCTGTGCAGAAAACCTGGGAGTCGGCGTAATCCCGGACCCGGTGATCCTGGATCTGGTGCCGGAAGAAGATGATGGGCCCTTGGTCATTGCGCCATTCATGTGCTCGAGCGATGGCGTGATCACTGTGAGACGCACCGTGACGGACGTGCAGGTTCCGAACGGTATCGTCCAGATCACGGGCACGAACAAGTACGGTACGGATACGAACCCGCACTCCTGCGAGGAGGAAGCCCCGCTGCCCTGCGACCCGACCGACCAGGATATCGTCGTGTACCGAAATACCCGGGATATCGACCAGCTTGAAAAGGCTGGTGAGAGCAGCGTGGCCGAGTTGTTCCGCGGCAACGTGGCCGAGACTACCAACGGCGTAATCAACCCGCCGCGCGGTGCGGGCGGCAAGGGCTCCTATTTCATCGAGGGCCTGCGCATTCAGTTCCCGAATGGCTATCTCTTTGACCAGAATGCCCTTGCCCATCACGGGCTCGTGATTGCACTGCAGAGGTACAAGCTGAAGAAGGCGGTGGCGGCGGTCGACGCGGCGAAGCCGGCACTGAAGCCGGTCGAGTGGCTCGCCCTGCGCGTGCTGGCCGAAGCGGCGCTCTACTTCCACGATAAGGGCCACTACGATGCGGCGCTGTTCAAGGTCAAGCTGCTCCTGCAGCTAAACGACAAGCTCAAGCCCAAGTACAAGGTCATTGCGAACAAGAATCCCTACGGTGAGGTCACGTATCGCTACCTCAACTTGAAGGACATGTACGAGCGGCGGCTGATTCCGTACCACAACTAGCGGAGTGCTGCTCGAGCCCCATGCAAAGGCCGGCCGCGGGCTCGGGCCGCACTTCTGCGCGCAGGAGCACGTGAGCCGCTATATTTCGCGCTTCGACGCGACAGGCTCCCTGGCCGCCATTTATCCGCCCGCTTTGAGACAGGAAGCCCCAATGCCGCGACAGACGGGGCTGCGCCGGCTGGCGCCAGCCACTAGCGTGGGCGCCGGATTCCACGAGGAGATTCGAATGACTGCGTTCCTTCGCCGACTGGCCGCGACCTGCGGCCTTGTGATCATGTGTCTCGCCGCGGGCGCCGCCGGCGCGCAGCAGGCTGCTGCCGCCGCGCAAGCGGCGAGCGAGGACGAGCGCCTCGCGGCGTTCTTCGAGGAGGTGTTCCAGCGCAACCTCAAGGACAGCCCGATCTTCCAGGCGCAGCTCGGCATGAAGGGCCCGGACTACGGCAAGTGGGGCGATTTCTCCGACAAGGAAGCAGAGCGGCAGAACGAGCTGACGCGAGTGGACCTCGAGCGGCTTGCGTTCGGAATTCAAGTTCGACGCGCTCTCCGACCAGATGAAGGTCAGCTACCGGATCTTCGAGCTGCAGCAGGAGTCGGCGCTGAAGATCTTCCCGTGGCGATTCCACACTTACGCGTTCTCGACGATGCAGAACCCCGTGACCCAGTTCGCCACCTTCATGCAGAACATCCACCGGGTGGACGACGTTTCCGATGCCGAGGCCTACATCTCCCGCCTGAAGCTGATCGAGCCGGCTTCGCAGCAGGGTATCGAGGGCATCGTCATGGCGGCCGATCGCGGGATCGTGCCCACGTCCTATTCGTTCGACCCGGTGCTGAGCGACGCGCGCGCGGTCCTGGCGGGCGCTCCTTTCGATGACAGCGGAAAGGACTCGGCGATCCTCGCCGACTTTCGCGGCAAGGTCGAAAAGCTCGCGATCCCCGAGGCCGAAAAGAAGCGGCTGATGGACGAGGGCATCGCGGCGATGAAGGGCCCGATGCAGTCCGGCATCAAGGCCATGGTCGCGAGCATCGAGAGCGTCCGCGAGAAGTCGCCCGGCCCGCATGGCGTGTGGAAGCTTCCGGACGGTGAGGCCTACTACAAGTCGCGGATCGAGTTCTGGACTACCGAGCCCAAGCTCGGCGCGGCGGAAATCCACAACATCGGCCTGGCCGAGGTCGCGCGCATCCGCGGCGAGATGGAAACGATCATGAAGAAGGTCGGGTTCCAGGGCGATCTGCCGGCGTTCTTCAAGCACTTGCGCACGAACCCGGCGAATTTCTACCCGGACACGGACGCGGGCAAGCAGGCCTATCTCGACCAGTCGAAAGCCTATATCGATGCCATTTACTCCGACGTCGGCAAATACTTCAACGTGCTGCCGAAGGCCCCGCTCGAAGTCCGGCGCGTCGAGGACTGGCGCGAGGAAACGGCGCCCATCGCCTTCTACAACCAGCCGACGCCGGACGGCAGCCGTCCCGGCATCTACTACGTGAACCTCAAGGACATGACGACGCGGCAGAAGCACGAGATGGAAACGGTCGCCTATCACGAGGGCGCGCCGGGCCACCATTTCCAGATCGCGATCCAGCAGGAACTCGAGGGCGTGCCCTCATTCCAGAAGTTCGCCTTCTTCGGCGCCTACATCGAGGGCTGGGGCCTCTACGCGGAGCGCCTGGCCAAGGAGCAGGGGCGCTTCACCGATCCGATCCAGGATTTCGGCCGGCTGCAGAACGAAATGCTCCGCGCCGCGCGGCTCGTGGTCGATACCGGCGCGCACTCGAAGCAGTGGACGCGTGAACAAATGATCAAGTTCATGCTCGACAACAACCCGATGACGGTCGAGGAAGCCACCAAGGAAGTCGAGCGCTACATCGACACGCCGGGGCAGGCCCTGTCGTACAAGATCGGCATGCTGAAGATCCTCGAGCTGCGGGAAAGGGCGAAGACGGCGCTCGGCGACCGGTTCGACATCCGCGAATTCCACGACGTCGTGCTGAAGAGCGGCGCGGTGCCGCTGCCCGTCCTCGAGGAACTCGTCAACGAGTACATCGCCGGAAAGAAACGGACGGCCTGATCCCAGGACTAGCGGGCGGGTCGCAGCCGCGGGACGGTCGCGTTGGCGTCGGAGAGAAGCTCATACGACGCCTTCGCGAGGATCGCGAGCCCTTCATCGACGATTGCGTCCTCGGCCGTGATCGGCACGAGGATGCGCACGACATTGCTGTAGATCCCGCAGGACAACAGGATCAGCCCGAGCTCGCGCGCCCGCGCAGTGAGCTTCTTCGTGAGATCCGCCGCGGGGCGATGCGGATCGCCGCCTTCCCCAAGCTCGAATGCAACCATGGCGCCGAGCTGGCGCACCTCGACGACCTCGGCATGACGAGCGGCAAGCGCTTCCAGCGCCTTGCCGATCCGTTCGCCCAGCCGGTCGGCGCGCTCGAAGATTCTTTCCTGCTCGAATACCTCGAGCACGGCGAGCGCCGCTGCGCAGGCGACGGGATTGCCCGCGTAGGTTCCGCCGAGGCCGCCCGGGCCGCAGGCATCCATGACTTCGGCGCGCCCGACGATGGCCGACAGCGGGAAGCCGCCGCCGAGCGATTTCGCGAGCGTATAGAGATCGGCGGCGACGCCGTAGTGCTCCATCGCGAACATGCGGCCGGTGCGGCCCGCACCACTCTGGATCTCGTCCGCGATGAGGACGATGCCGTGGCGGTCGCAGAGCTCGCGCAGCCGCAGCACGAATTCCTTCGGCGCGACGTAGAAACCGCCTTCGCCCTGCACCGGCTCGAAGATGATCGCGGCGACCCGGTCGGCCGCCACGTCGCACTTGAAGATCATCTCGAGCGCGCGGAAGGAATCGTCCACCGACACGCCGTGCAGCGCGTTCGGGAAGGGCGCGTGGTAGACCTCGGCCGGGTAGGGGCCGAAGCCCACTTTATATGGATCAAACTTGCCGGTCAGCGCGAGCGCCATCATCGTCCGGCCATGGAATGAGCCGGAGTACGCGATCACGGCCGCGCGGCCGGTGCTCGAGCGCGCGATCTTGACTGCATTCTCGACTGCCTCCGCGCCGGTGGACATCAGGACCGTCTTGTTCGGTCCCTTGCCGGGCGCGAGCGCGTTCAGCTTTTCACAGAGCGCGACGTAGGGCTCGTAGGGGGTGATCTGGAAGCAGGTGTGCGTGACCTTGTCGAGCTGCGCGCGCACGGCCTCGAGCACGCGCCGGTGGCGATGGCCCGTGTTCTGCACCGCAATTCCGCCCGCAAAATCGATGTAACGGCGCCCGTCGGCGTCCCAGAGGAGCGCGTTCTCGGCGCGCTCGATGAAAACCGGGTGGACCATCGACACGCCGCGCGCGACGGCGGCCTGGCGCCTTGCGACCAGTGATTCATTGCTGCCCACGCCTGTCTCCCGTCAGTGAATCTGTACCTCGTCGAGGTCGTCATCCTCGACGATCTGCTCCCAGGTCGTGGTCGCCGTCTCGAGCGCATTCGCCGGGTCCGCGGATTCCCCGAGATCGGTGTAGCCGAACTCGTCGGGTTCCACGTCGTCGAGTGGCCCGCCCCAGTCTTCCGGTTGCGCCGCGCTCTCGACCAAGAGCGTGCGCCACTCGTCGAGGTCGAGCTCGTCGATGCCCCCGTCGAATTCCTGGATCTCTACCGTGCCGGCGTCTTCGTCGAGCGCAACGACCTGGAACAGCTCACCCTTGTCGCGGTGGCTGTACCAGTTTCCGACGATTGGCGGCAGTCGATTGCTCACGCCCCGGCACCTCGGGTGCAAAGGCCCGCCACACGCTCGTGGCGGGCGGCAAATCCATCCTACGCCCGATTTCGGTCACACGCTAGGGACTACAATCGGGAAAACGCAGGCGATGGAGACGGCGATGGCGACACCGGCGATCGTGGACTTTCGGCGAAACATCAAGGGCGAGGAATCGGCGCCGGCCGCCGACAAGGTGGTGAAGGGCGAGCCGAAAACCGTCGCCAAGAACTACTTCAGCGATCCGTCAGGCCAGTTCTTTGCCGGCACCTGGGCGAGCAGCGTCGGCAAGTGGAAGATCGCGTATACCGAGAACGAGTTCTGTCACCTGCTCGAAGGGCGCGTGGTGATCACGTCCGAGGAAGGAAAGCGCTGGCAATTCAACGCGGGCGACGCCTGGGTCATTCCCGCGGGCTTCAGCGGCACCTGGGAGACGGTCGAAGCCGCCCGCAAGCGCTACGCGATCTTCGAGCCGAAGCCCGGCCAGGCGTAGCTATTCCCACTCCATCCCGAAGCTGATGCCGATCGTCTGCGGGCGCGCCGGCCAGACCAGCGTGTTGACCAGGCCGTAGCCGAACTCGTTGTTTTCGTCCGCGTTTTCCCAGCCGCGCTCGAAGTATTCCTCGTCGAACGCGTTCTCCAGCCAGAGAGTGACCCACCAGGCGGAGTCGCTGCGGTAGCCGAGGCGGAAATTGACCTCCTGCCAGGAGTCGACCGCCGCGTCCGGTAGGTTGTCGGGGCCGCCGAACATTTCAGCCCGGTACACGTACTCGGTCGTGAAGAACATCTCGCCCGATCCCGCCGGGCGGGTGTAGGTGAGGATTCCGGAGCCGCTGACTTCGGGCGCGAAGGGCAGGTTGTTCCCATCGCAATCGCCGCAGGCCCCGATATCCACCATCTCCGCGGCGTCCGTGATCTCGGTGTCAAGAAGCGAAAGCCCGACGGTCGCATCCCAGTTCGCGCTCGGGACCCAGCGCAGGTCCACTTCGAGGCCTTGGCCGCGCGCCTCGCCCACGTTTGCGACCTGTGAAGAGCCATCCAGGAAATAGACGAGCTGCAGGTCCACGTAGTCGTAATGGAACAGTGCCGCGTTGAGCTGGACCGTGTTGTCGAACAGGCGTGTCTTGGCGCCGATCTCGTAGCTGTCGACCTCTTCCGGTTCGAAGGCCTTGGGCGTGGTGCCGGGCGGGGCCAGGCCCTCGTCCGAGATTTCCTCCCCGTGCAGGTCGAAGCCGAAGGTGGCGAAGCCGCCGGACTTGTAGCCCCTGGACGCGGTCGCATAGACCGTGACGTCGTCGTTGACGTCAAAGCTCGCGGCGATGCGCGGCGTGAACTCGCTCCAGTCCGCGTCATCACCCACGAACCCGTCGGTGAAGAATTCGTAGTTGAAGTTGTTGCCGAGAGCGCCGCCGCTGTCGAGAACCTGGCTGCGCATCTCCTTCTTGTCGAAGGTATAGCGCGCACCCGCGGTCAGCTCGAAGCGGTCGGTGACCGCCCAGGTGAAGTCGCCGTAGACCGCCCATCCCTCGCTCTCGACGTCCACGTAGCTGGCCTCGACCTTGTCCTCCAGGATATCGGCAGGATCGATGTCGTCCTCCCAGTACGCCTCAAAATTGGGATCGTCGCAGCCCGCGGCCGGACCGTTGAAGTCCGGCGCTTCCGTGATGCTGAGCGCGCGGCACAGGGCGTCCTCGTCGTAGATGTACTCGAAATACCCTTCGATCTCCTCCCGGTAGACGCTTGCGCCTGCGAACCAGGTGACCTTGCCGTCGGACGGGGAATTGAGCCGAAGTTCCTGGCTCCAGTACTCGACGTCATTCAGCTGACGGTAATCGTTCACCCGTTCAGGCCGGGCGTCATAGTCCTCGAGATAGTGAAAGTTGAATTTCTTGTAGCCAGTGAGCGAGGTGACCGTGTAGTCGCCCGAAAGGGAAAACTCGATGACCGCGCGGCCGTCGAAGACCTCGGATTCGTTGATGCCGTCGTCGGCGAGGTCGATGTCGACCTGGTCCACCGGCAATCCGTCCGCCGGCACCCAGTACACGGAAGGATCCTGCTCGCGGTCCTCATAGGCCACGGTGAACGTCGCGTCGATCGTATCGCCCGTGTAGCGGAGCCCCAGCCTGCCGGAGCTGACCTCGTGGAATCCGAGGTCGTCTCCGCCCTGAAGGTTCTCGAGGTAGCCGTCATTCGTGAGCAGGTAACCGCTCGCGCGCAGCGCCCAGTTCTCCCCGAGCGGCATGTTGACCATGCCCGTCGCCTCGACCTCGTTGTCGTCCGCGAGCGTGAGCTCGGCACTGGCCCCGAAATGGCTCTGCGGCTTGTTGGTCAGGATGCTGACGGCGCCCGCGATCGAATTGCGGCCAAAGAGTGTGCCCTGCGGGCCCTTTACGACTTCCACGCGCTCGACGTCGTACATCGAGGTCATGACGCCGCCCGTGCGGCCCGCCCAGATGCCGTCGACGAACACGGCGACCGACGGATCGCCGCCGATGCCGAAGTCGTTGGTCGCGATGCCGCGCATCGACAGCGCGTCCGTGAAGCCGTCCGCGGTATTGCCGCTGAAGCCCGGCGTGAAGTCGACGATGCTCCGGACGTCCGCCATCCGGCCTGCGGACAGCATCTCGCTCGTGAAAGCCGATACCGACAGCGGCACGTCCTGGAGGGACTGCTGGCGCTTCTGCGCAGTGACGACCACCTCGTCGAGGCCCACGATCTCGGCGGGCGCCTCGTCCTCGGGCGGTTGGGCAGTTTCCTGCGCCTGCACGGCGAACGGGCATGACAAAGCGGCAGCGACAGCCATGCGGACTGCGGCCTGGTTCAGGCTCTTCATCTGGCATCCCCCCACGGCGCCGACGGCGCCGATCCCTACGAACAGAATACGCGCCGGCGCGGAATCAGTCCAAGCGGTCGATTATTGTCGCAAGAGTCTCGAAAATCCGGTCGACCTGCGCGCGCTCAATGATGAGCGGCGGCGACATCGCGATGGTGTCGCCCGTGGTGCGGATGAGCAGCCCCGCATTGAAGGCCGCGACCATGGCATCGTAGCCGCGCGCAGCCGGACTGCCAGCGCGCGGTTCGAGCTCGATGCCCGCGACCAGGCCATAGGCACGCAGGTCAACCACATGCTTGCGGTCCTTCAGCGAGTGCACCGCGTCGCTCCAGTAGGGCGCGATTGCCCGCGCGCGCTCGAAGAGCCCGTCGCGATAGAGCCCCTGCGTCGCGAGGCCGGCCGCACAGGCGACGGGGTGCGCCGAATACGTGTAGCCGTGGAAGAGCTCGATCGCGGCGGGCGGGCCCGACATGAAAGCGTCGTGGATCTCCCGCTTCACGATGACCGCGCCCATCGGCACCGCGCCATTCGTGAGCCCTTTCGCGCAGGTCATCATGTCCGGCACGACGTCGAATTCGAGTGCCGCGAAGGCCGAGCCCGTGCGGCCGAAACCGGTGATCACCTCGTCGAAGATGAGGAGGATGCCGTGCTTCGTGCAGATCTCGCGGAGCCGCTGGAGGTAACCCTTCGGCGGCAGCAGCACGCCGGTCGAGCCCGCGATCGGCTCGACGATCACGGCGGCGATCGTCGAGGCGTCGTGCAGCGCGACGAGCCGCTCGAGGTCGTCCGCGAACTCGGCGCCGTGTGCGGGCAGGCCGCGCGAGTAGAGGTTCCGTGTCGGGTCGTGCGTGTGGCGGATGTGATCGACGCCCGGCAGCATCGCGCCGAAGTACTTGCGGTTGTTGACCATGCCGCCGACGGAGATGCCGCCGAAGCCGACGCCGTGATAGCCGCGCTCGCGGCCGATCAGGCGGCTGCGCGCGCCTTCGCCGCGCACGCGGTGATAGGCGATGGCGATCTTGAGCGCGGTGTCCACCGACTCCGAGCCCGAGTTCGTGAAGAAGACGCGGTCGAGCCCCTTCGGCGTGATCTCGACCAGCGCGTTCGCGAGCTCGAAGGCGACCGGATGACCCATCTGGAAGGGCGGCGCGTAGTCCATCGTCGCGATCTGCTGCGCGACAGCCTCCGTGATTTCCTTGCGGCCGTGGCCGGCATTGACGCACCAGAGGCCGGCCGCGGCATCCAGCACCTGCCGTCCCTCGGGCGTCCAGTAGTACATGCCCTCGGCGCGCGAGAGCAGGCGTGGATTCGCCTTGAACTGCCGGTTCGCGGTGAACGGCATCCAGAAGGCGTCGAGGTCTCTGGGGAGTGCGCTCATGGTATGTTTAATATCATAGACATCCGGGGTCACCATGGCCAATGACGTCAGCGCGCGGCTCAAGGCCGTGCGCCAGATGCACGGACTCTCGCAGCGCGAACTCGCAAAGCGCGCGGGTGTCACCAACGGCATGATCTCGCTCATCGAGCAGGGGCGCGTCAGTCCCTCGGTCGCCTCCCTCAAGAAGGTGCTCGACGGCCTGCCCATGAGCCTGTCGGAGTTCTTCACCATGGACCCGGCCGGCACGGCCCAGGTTTTCTATACCCGGAGCGAGCTGGTCGAGCTCGGCGAGGGCGACGTCTCGCTCTGCCTGGTCGCGGCGCGCCGCCCCGGGCGGCGCATGGCGATCCTGCGGGAGACCTACGAGCCGGGCGCCGACACGGGTTCCGACATGCTCCGGCATGCCGGCGAGGAGGGCGGTGTCGTCGTGAGCGGCCGGGTCGAGGTCACGATCGGCGGCCAGACCCGGGTGCTCGGCCCCGGCGACGCCTATTATTTCGCGAGCGCGGTGCCGCACCGGTTCCGCAATCGCGGGCGCGAGCGCTGTGAGATCATCAGCGCCTCGAGCCCCCCGACGCTGTGAGGAGAATCCCGTGACCCGGGAGCAGAAATCGGTCGACTGGCGCGAGCTGGCGAAGACGCTGGCCCCGCGCACGCTGGCGTTCATTGACGGCAAGTACGTGCCGGCCGTTTCCGGCGCGACGTTTGACTGCGTCAACCCCGCCGACGGCTCGGTGATCGCCGCGGTCGCTTCCTGCGATACCGCGGACGTGGATGCCGCGGTTGCCGGCGCGCGCCGCGCGTTCGACGCGGGCCACTGGTCCCGCCGCGCACCGGCGGCGCGGAAGAAAGTATTGCTGCGATTCGCCGAGCTGATTCGCAAGCACCGCGAAGAGCTCGCCCTCACCGAGACCCTGGACATGGGCAAGCCGATCACGGACTCGCTCAAGATCGACGTGCCGGCCGCGGCGAATTGCATCGCCTGGTATGCCGAGGCGATCGACAAGGTCTACGACGAGGTCGCGCCGACGTCGCACGATTCCCTCGCGCTGATCACGCGCGAGCCGGCGGGCGTCGTCGGCGCCATCGTGCCCTGGAATTTCCCGCTCCTGATGGCGTCCTGGAAGCTCGGGCCGGCACTCGCGACCGGCAACTCCGTCGTGCTGAAGCCGTCGGAGAAATCCCCGCTGACGGCGCTCCGCGTCGCCGAGCTCGCGCTCGAGGCCGGCCTGCCGGAGGGCGTGCTGAATGTCGTGCCGGGCTTCGGCTACACGGCAGGCGAGGCGCTCGCGATGCACATGGACGTCGATTGCGTCGCGTTCACGGGCTCGACGCGTGTCGGCAAGCGCATGCTCGAATATTCGGGCCGGTCCAACATGAAGCGGGTCTGGCTCGAATGCGGCGGCAAGGCGCCGAACGTCGTGATGGGCGACGTTCGCCGACATCGAGCGCGCCGCGAGCGCGGCGGCGGCCGGCATCTTCTTCAACCAGGGCGAGATGTGCTCCGCGGCCTCGCGCCTCGTCGTGCACGAGTCGGTTAGGGACGCGATGCTCGAGAAGATCGTCGAGATCGGCAAGTCCATGGCGCCCGGCGACCCGCTCGATCCCAAGACGCGCCTCGGCGCGATCGTGGACCAGGTGCAGCTCAACACCGTCCTCGGCTACATCGAGTCCGGCCGGCAGGAGGGCGCCGAGGTCCGGCTCGGCGGCAAGCGGGCGCGCCAGGACAGCGGCGGCTACTTCGTGGAGCCGACGGTCTTCGCCGACGTGAAGCCGGACATGAAGATCGCGCGCGAGGAGATATTCGGCCCGGTCCTCGCGACGATCTCGTTCAGCGACGTCGAGGAGGCCGTCAGGATCGCGAACGACGTGAGCTATGGCCTGACGGCAGCGGTCTGGAGCCGGGACATCACGACCGCGCACCGCGTGGCGAAGAGGCTGCGCGCCGGGACCGTCTACGTGAACTGCTACGACGCCGACGACATCACCGTGCCGTTCGGCGGATTCAAGCAGTCCGGCAACGGCCGCGACAAGTCGCTGCATGCGATGGACAAGTACACCGAGCTGAAGACGACCTGGGTGGACCTCTCGTGAAAGTCACGGTTGCCGCGACACAGATGGCCTGCGGCTGGGACCGCGACGCCAACATCCGCAATGCCGAGAAGCTGATCCGCGAGGCGGCAAAGCAGGGCGCCAACATCATCCTGATCCAGGAGCTGTTCGAGGCACCTTACTTCTGCAAGGACCACCTCGCGAAGCACTTCGAGCTGGCCCTGCCGATCGCGGAAAATCCCGCCATCAAGCGGCTCTCGAAGGTCGCGGCCGAGCTCAAGGTCGTGCTGCCGCTGTCGGTTTTCGAGCGCGCGCAGAACGCGTACTTCAACACGCTCGTCATGGTGGACGCCGACGGCTCGACCATGGGCATCTATCGCAAGGCTCACATCCCGGAGAGCCCGGGTTACCACGAGAAGTTCTACTTCTCGCCGGGCGACACGGGGTTCAAGGTCTGGCCCACGCGCTTCGGCACGCCCGGCGTCGCCGTCTGCTGGGACCAGTGGTTCCCGGAGAGCGCGCGCGCCATGGCGCTGAAGGGCGCCGAGATCCTTTTTTACCCGACGGCGATCGGCTCGGAGCCGCAGGACCCGTCGCTCGACTCGCGCTGGCACTGGCAGCGCACGATGCAAGGCCATGCGGCGGCGAACGTGATGCCGCTCGTCGCCTCGAACCGCATCGGCACGGAGAAGGGCGAGAAGCTCGACATCACGTTCTACGGGCATTCCTTCATCGCCGACCACACGGGCGAGGTCGTGGCCCAGGCCGATGACCACAGCGAGCAGGTCATCACGGCGACCTTCGACCTCGAGGAGATTCGCCGCTATCGCCATTCCTGGGGCGTGTACCGCGACCGGCGGCCGGACCTCTACGGCACGCTCCTGAAGCTGGACGGTGGCAGCGACTGACCCGACGCTCGCAGGCCGCATCGCCTGCGTGGACCTCGAGACCACGGGCGGCCAGGCGGCGCGCGACCGGATCATCGAGGCGGGCGTCGTCCTGCTCGAGGACGGCGAAGTCGTCGAGGAGTACTCGACGCTCGTCAACCCGGGCACGCGCATCCCCTACGCAATCCAGCAGTTCACCGGCATCACGGAAGCGATGGTCGCGGATGCGCCGCCCTTCGATGCGGTCGCCGGCGCCATCGAATCGCGGCTCGCGGGGCGGCTCTTCGTCGCCCACAACGCGCGCTTCGACTATGGATTCCTGCGCAGCGAATTCCGCCGCGTCGATCGCCGTTTTCGCGCGCCGGTGCTGTGCACGGTGCGGCTCTCCCGCGCGCTGACGCCCAACGAGCGCGGCCACAACCTGGACGCCGTGATGCAGCGCCATGGCATCGCCTGCGACGCGCGCCACCGGGCGCTCGGTGATGCGAAAGTCCTCGCGGAATTCCTGCGCATCGCGCGCGAGCGCTGGCCCGCCACGGAGCTCGCCGCGATCGTCGATCGCCTGGCCGGCAGCTCGCGGCTGCCGCCGCAGCTCGACCCGACCCTGGCTGATGAGCTGCCGGAAGGGCCCGGTGTCTACCTCTTCTACGGCGAGGACGATGCGCTCCTCTACGTCGGCACGGCGAAGAACCTCGCGAATCGCGTGCCCGCCCATTTCGCCAAGCCGCGCGCCCGGCTCGAGCAACAGCTCACGCAGCAGGTGCGGCGCATCGAGTGGGTCGAGACGGCGGGCGAGTTCGGCGCGCTCGTCACGGAAGCACGGCTCATCAGGAACCGGAAGCCCGCCCTCAACCGGAAGCTTCGAGGCGCCTCCGGGCTCTGGACGATCACACTGCGCGAGGATTCTTCCATGCCGCTCGCGCAGTTCGCGATGCTGGATGTCCTCGACGACCCGGGCGTCGGGTACGGCATGTTCAAGAGAAGAGTGGACGCAGAGCGCGCGCTCGAGGGCCTGACGCGCGAACACGCGCTGTGCGCCAAATGGCTAGGGATCGAGGAGGCCGCGGGGTCCTGCGTCGGGTTCCAGCTCGGCCGCTGCCGTGGCGTCTGTGTCGGCCGCGAGCTGCCGGCGGTGCACGCGGTGCGCGCGAAGCTCGCTCTCTCCGGCCTCAAGCGAAAGGAATGGCCATTCGCGGGCCCCATCGGAATCCGCGAGCGCGATTGGAGAGGCGTCGAAGAGACCCACGTCTTCGATCGCTGGTGCTACGGCGACGAGCCCTTCGATCCGGACGTCTACCGGATACTCGCGGGGTTCCTCGACCGGCCGACGCGCGGCGCCGAGCTCGTGGTGCCGGGCGAACGGTGAACCGCGCACCCTTCTTCGTGACGGCGGCGGCCGGGACGGCGGACCTGCTCGCGGCGGAGCTCGCCGCGCTCGGCATCGAGGGCGCGCGCGAAGTCCAGGGCGGCGTCGCCTGCGAATCCTCCCTCGCCGACGCCTACCGCGCCTGCCTGGAATCGAGGTTGGCCCTGCGCGTGCTCTGGGAAATTGCACGATTTCCGGTCGCGGACGCCGGCGCGCTCTACGCGGGACTTCGCGAGATCGACTGGTCCGCGCACATGGACACCGACGGCACGCTGGCCGTCGATTTCTCCGGCAGCGTCCCGGGCATCACGCACACGCAGTTCGGCGCGCAGCGCGTGAAGGACGCCATCGTCGACCAGTTCCGGGAGCGCACGGGCACGCGTCCCTCGGTGGACCGTGATTCACCGATGCTGCGCGTCAACGTGCACGCCGCCCGCGGCGCCGTCACCGTCGCGATCGACCTGTCGGGCGACAGCCTGCACCGGCGGGGCTACCGCGGAGGGCAGGGCGCGGCGCCGCTCAAGGAAAACCTCGCGGCTGCGATCCTGATCCGCGCCGGCTGGCCTGCCATCGCGGCGGCGGGCGGGAGTTTCGTGGACCCGATGTGCGGCTCGGGCACGTTGCCGATCGAAGCGGCGCTGATCGCCGCGGACATCGCACCCGGGCTGTTTCGCGAAAAGTTCGGCTTCGAACGCTGGAAACAACATGACGTCGCCGCCTGGCGAGAACACCGCGAGGCCGCGGAGGTGCGCCGACAGCCGGACCTGCTGACACCCGGGCGCATTCGCGGATTCGACCGCGACCCGATGGCGATCCGAGATGCCGAGGCGAACGCCACGCGGGCCGGGCTCGCACGGCTGATCATGTTCCAGCGCTGCGAGCTCGAGAAGCTGCCCGCCGCGCCTGCGGCGAGCGGCCTCGTCGCGGTGAATCCGCCTTACGGCGAGCGCATCGGGGAGTCGGAGGAGCTGCGCGCGCTCTATGCGCTCCTGGGCGAGCGCCTGCGCGCGGATTATCGCGACTGGGAGGCCGCGGTGCTCACGGGCAATCCCGCGCTCGGCCGCGAGCTCGGCATCAATGCGCGCCGCACCCACCGGCTCATGAACGGCCCGATCGAGTGCCGGCTGCTCCGAATCAGCGTCGAGCCTTCCGAATTCGTGCAGGCGCGCGAGCCGGGGCGGCTGCCCGTCATCGACGCGGAAACCGCGCGCGAGCGGCCGGGCGCGCAGATGTTCGCGAACCGCCTGCGGAAGAACATCGACAAGTTCACGGGCTGGGCCCGGCGCGAGAAGGTCTCCTGCTATCGCGTGTACGACGCCGACATGCCCGAGTACGCCTTCGCGATCGATCTCTACCAGTCCGACCCGGCGGGAAGCGCCGGCCGCTGGCTCTACGTGCAGGAGTACGCTCCGCCCGCGACCGTCGACCGCGACAGGGCGCGCGCGCGGCGCGAGGAGGCGATCTCCGTGCTGCCCGAGGTCACCGGCCTGACGAATGAGGCGATCTACTGGCGCACGCGGCGGCCGCAGAAGGGCAAGTCGCAGTACGAGGCGATCGCCGAGGTGGATGAGCGCGTCGTCGTGGAGGAGGGCGGCCTCAAGTTCCTCGTGAACTTCACCGACTACCTCGACACGGGCCTTTTCCTCGACCATCGCCCAACGCGCGCGCGCATCCGCGCGGCAGCGAAGGACAAGCGGTTCCTGAACCTCTTCTGCTACACGGGCGCCGCCACGGTGCACGCGGCTGCGGGCGGTGCGAGAGCCACGACGAGCGTGGACATGTCACGCACCTACCTCGACTGGGCCCGGCGCAACCTCGCGGTCAACGGCCTCGAAGGCGATCACCGCTTCATCCAGGAGGACTGCATCGCCTGGCTCGAAGCTGACGACCCCGCGCGCTACGACCTCATCTTCCTCGACCCGCCGACATTCTCGAATTCAAAGCGCATGGACCGCGAGTTCGACGTGCAGCGCGACCACGTCGGCCTGATCCGGAATGCGCTGCGTCGCCTCGCACCGGGCGGATTGCTGCTCTTCTCGACGAACTTCCGCAAGTTCAAGCTCGATGGCGAGTCGCTGAAGGACCTTCAGGTCGCGGACATCACGAAAAAGACGATCCCGGCGGACTTCGCGCGCGACGCCCGGACCCACGCCTGCTTCGAAATCCGCCGGAAGGACGAGCCCTAGGGCTTGTCGACCAGGTAGGCGATGCGCGAGAGCCGCCTTTCGGCCGTCAGTCCGTGGACGGCCGCGAAGAATCGCTGCAGGCCCTCGAAGCGCTCCTCACCCTCGATCCAGTGCAATTCCTCGCGATGGCGCTGCCGGGCGTCATGCCACCGGCGCGAAACCAGGGCCGCATTTTCCGTGACGTCCTGCTGCCGCAGGAGGCGCAGGCCCGACTCCCGGATCAGGCGCTCGTTGATCCCGGGCGGCACGAAGAGGAAGAGTCCGATGGAGCTGCGACGCGCGAGCTCGTCGTTGGTCACCGGCCCCGTAATCACGACCGGATCGGTGAACAGCGCGCGCCCACCCGGGCGCAGTACCCGGCACCACTCCCGGAACACGCGCAGCCGGTCCGGAAAATGGTTCATCGAGTCGATGCATGTCAGGGCGTCGAAAGCATTGTCCGCAAATGGCAGTGTCGCCGTGGCGTCCGCCACCGTGTAACGCAGCCGGCGCGACAGGCCAGTCGCGCCTTTCGTCGCGGTCGCGACGCCGCTCTCGTTGACATCGATGCCCGTGACCTCGCAGCCCGTTCGCTCGGCGACGTAGCGCGACGGCCCGCCGGAACCGCTCGCCACTTCCAGCAGATGGTCCTTCGCGCCGAGGCCAAGCCAGGCGACGAACCGATCGAGCTCTTCCGCCGTGAGCCAGCTCGTCTGCCCGATGTCGCGGCCGAAGGTTTCCCGTCGGACCGCCCCCAGCACCTGCTCGGTGAAATGGCCGTAGGTGCTGTCAAAGAGATCGATGCGTCTTGCCGTCGTCATCGGCGCTCCCTACCGGGCTTCCAGGATCGGCTTCAGCGCCTGCTGGATCCGCGCCATCTGCTCGGGCGTCGTCATCGAGGTCAGCAGCCGCCCGAAATGCAGGTGCTGCACGCCCGAGATGATGTACTGCCAGCGATAGGCTGCGAGCACGCAGGCGGAGATCGACTTCTTTTCCGGCTCGCTGAAGTCGCGCGCGGCAGCTGCGAGGAAATACTCGACGTCCGCGGCGGACTGCGCCTGGAGGATTCCATCCACAGCGCCGACGAGGTTGATCAGGTCCGTGACCGCCCGGTCGCGCTCATCCGCCGACAGCTTCGCGTGCTCCGCCGTCCACTCGAGCTCGTCCAGCATCACGTGCTGGCACTCGTCCTTCCAGTGGTAGTAGAAGACGTCCTTGAACAGCGCGCAGATGTCCGCGCGCGGGGCGATGCTCTGGTCGTAGTGCGACTGCACGAAGAGCTCGATGTGGCAGGTCAGCGCGAGGACCGACCAGCTGCTCGCCGCCAGCACGGCGCGCGCCACGTCGTTCGGGTCGGCGACCATGCGATAGCCGGCCGGCATCTGCGCGCCCATCATCTGCTCCATGCGGCGGAACAGCTCCTGGTGCTTGATCTCCTCCGCCGAAAATCGGACCAGGCCTTCGAGGGCCAGCTGGTCGCCGAGCACGTGGCCGCGGCTCTGTTCCAGCATCTTGGCGCTGATGAAGCGCTCGACGAGTCCGAAGAGGTACGCGTAGGTCCGCCCCTGCACCTGCGACAGCAGGCGGGCGTCGTCCTCGCCGAGGAAGGGGAGGCGGTCGATGTACGACAGCCCGTCCGGCAGGAACTTGCGCGAAAAGTCGAAGTCGCGGCCGCGGATCAGGTCGCGGTCGATCTGCCACTCGACCTTCTTCGACATCTTGACGATGCGGGCGTAGCGCGAGACGCGCACGGCTTCGGGGAGGACTTCCTTGGCGACGGCATTCATGGCTCGATACTCCGGTTTCGGGGGCGAATCTGCCCCTTCTGCCGCTACATGCGTAAAATCCCGGCAAACCGGCTCACGGACACGCAAGTCTTTGAATCAGGGGGATGTCACGCTCCTGCTGAAAGCCGCCGGTGGCGGCGACCGCGCGGCGCATGAGCGCCTGTTCGAGGCCGTTTATGCCGAACTGAGGCGCGTCGCCGGCGCGAAACTGCGGCGCGAAGCGCCCGGCCATACCCTCCAGCCCACCGCGCTCGTGAACGAGGCCTACCTGCGGCTCGTGCCCGGCGCCGCCGGCTGGGACAACCGGCGCCATTTCTTCGGTGCCGCGGCGGAAGCGATGCGCCGGATACTCGTCGATCACGCGCGGGCGCGGCGAGCCGAAAAACGCGGCGGCGGCCTCGAGCGCGTGACGCTTGCAGGCGTCGATATCGCGGCGGAGTCAATGGCGGTCGACGTGCTCGCGATCGACGCGGCGCTTTCCGAATTGGCCGCCGCCAGGCCGCGCCTCGCCGAGCTCGTAAACCTGCGCTGCTTTGCCGGCCTCAGCATCGACGAAGCGGCCGCGGCGCTTGAAGTCTCGCCTGCGACCGCAAAGCGCGACTGGGCCTTCGCGCGTGCCTGGCTTGCGGAACGCCTCGGTCCAAAGGGGGCGCCATGAATCTCGAAGCCGAGCAGGCCCTGTTCGACGCCTGTCTCTCGGCGGACGCGGAGCGGCGCGAAGAGCTGCTGGCCGCTTGTGGCGATGCGGCGCTTGCCAGGCGCGTGCGGCGCCTGCTCGAGATTCACGACGGCGGGGCCTCGGCGCTCGAGGCCCGGCTCGAGTCGCTGTCGCCGCTCGCGATGCCGGCGCGGATCGGTCCCTACCAGGTACTCGAGCGGATCGGCGATGGCGCGATGGGCGAGGTTTATCTCGGCGAGCAGCACGAACCCGTGCGCCGGCGGGTCGCGATCAAGGTCATCAAGTTCGGCTTGAGCACCCGCGACGTCATCGCGCGATTCGAGCTCGAGCGCCAGGCGCTCGCGATGCTCGCGCACCCGAACATCGCCCGCATCCTCGACGCCGGCTCGACCAACGACGGCCGCCCGTACTTCGCGATGGAATACGTGGACGGCACGCCGATCGGGCGCTATTGCGACGAGCATGGACTCGACATGGGCGCGAGGCTCGCGCTCTTCTCGCAGGTCTGCGCGGGGGTCCAGCACGCCCACCTGCGCGGCATCATCCATCGCGACCTCAAGCCCTCGAACATCCTGGTCACGGAGGCGGACGGCGCGCCCGCGCCGCGCATCATCGACTTCGGCATCGCCAAGGCGACGACCTCGCAGGGCATGGACACGCTTGCCCAGACCCGCTTCGGCCACCTGCTCGGCACGCCGGAATACATGAGCCCGGAACAGGCCCAGCTCGCGCCGCTCGACATCGACCTGCGCACCGACGTGTATTCGCTCGGCGTCGTGCTCTACGAGCTGCTGACTGGCGTGCGGCCGTATGGCGTATCCCGCGACCAGCTCTCGCGAGAACAGCTCGCGCGCGAGATCGGGGAGGGCGAAGTGCGGCGGCCGAGCGACTGCGTGACCGGCACGCGCGCGGACATGCTGCGCGGCGACCTCGACTGGATCGTGCTGAAGGCGATCGAGAAGGACCGGACCCGGCGATACTCGTCGGTGCAGGAACTCTCGGCCGACCTCGAGCGGCATGGGCGCAACGAGCCGGTCCTCGCCGGACCGCCGTCCTGGTCCTATCGCGCCGGGCGCTTCATGCGGCGGCACAAGCTTGCCGTCGCGCTGACCGCAAGCCTGTTCGTCGCCATGCTGGCCTTCGGGTCGGCGATGGCCTGGCTTGCCCGCGAGAACGCGCGCGAGCGCGACCGGGCGAACGCCGAGGCCGAGGTCGCGCGGCGCGTCACGGCATTCACGGCGAAGCTCTTTTCGCTTGCGAGCCCGGAGGAAAGCAGCAGCAGTCGAGATCTCCGCGCGCGAGCTGCTCGACGCCGGCGTCGAACGGCTCCAGGGCGAGCTTGCGCGCGAGCAACCGGAAGTCCGCGCCGCGCTGCTCGAGGCTGCCGGCGATACCTATCGCGCCATCGGCGAGTTCGACAAGTCATCCGCACTTCTCGAGGAAGCGGTCGCAATCCGCAAGGAACGGGAGTCCGAGGATCCCGTGGCCTACGGCCGGGCGCTGCTGCGCGAGGCGCTGCTGCGGCGCGACGAGGGCAAGTATCAGCAGGCCGCCAACCTCGCACGCCAGGCACTCGCCGTGTTCGATGCTGCCGACATCAATGGCCTGCCGTCGGCGGCCGAGGGCTTGACGGAGACCCGTGTCGAGCTGGCGGAAATCCTCCGGCGTGACAGCCAGCTGGACGAGGCAGCGAAACTCACGAGCGCGGCCGTCGCCGACCTCGAGCAGCGGGCGCGCGGGACAGAGGGCCATATCGCGGCGCTCTTCATGCTCGGGCGAGTGCACCAGGCCCGCGGGGACCTGAAGGCGGCAGAGCCCCTGCTGCGTCGCGCGTACGACCTCCAGACGAAGCTGACCGGCGAATTTTCCGTTGACACCGTGAACGTCCGGAACGGGCTTGCGGATTTCCTGGTCGTTCGCGGCAATACCGACGAAGCCGAGTCGCTGTTTCGCCGAAACGTCGACGCGGTGCGCCAGATATACGGCGACAAGGACGCGACGCTCGGCATCGCCTGGAACAACCTCGCGAACGCGCTATCCGACATTCCCGCGCGTTACGGCGAAGCGGAGAAGGCGTACCTCGAAGCCATCCGCATTCTCACCGTTGCCCTGGGTCCCGAGCATCCCGAAGTTTCCAATTCCTACAACAACCTCGGCGCGCTCTACAACAAGACGGACAAGCCGCAGAAGGCTGCGGATGCGTACCGCCTCGCATTGAAGCAACGCATGGTGACGATAGGGCCGGATCATCCCAGCACGACGGCATCGCGCATGGGCCTTGGGGTAGCTCTTAACAAGCTTGGGGAGAGGGCCGAAGCCGAGGCGATGCTCCGCGATGCGAAGGCGGCCTTCGCGAAGAGCCTGGGTCCGCAGCACTGGCGTACGGCCAATGCGCAGTACCAGCTCGGCATTGTGTTACGCGATCGCGGCAAGCACGCCGAGGCGCTCGCCGAGGTCAGCGCCGGGCATACGATCCTGCTCGCGGAACTCGGGCCCGATCACCCGCGCACGGTGGCAGCCGCGCAGGTACTGGCGGAACTCCAGGGCGACCGGCAGGCCGGACTCAGAACAGCCCCGTGATCTTTCCGTCGTCGGTGACGTCGATGGCGCTCGCCGCGGGGACCGCGGGCAGGCCCGGCATCGTCATGATGTCGCCGCAGATCATGACGACGAACTCGGCGCCGGCTGCGAGCCGCACCTCGCGGATGTTGACCGAGTGGCCATGGGGGGCGCCGCGGAGCTTCGGGTCGGTCGAGAAGGAGTACTGGGTCTTCGCCACGCAGATGGGATAGTGGCCATAGCCGGCTTCCTGGAGCTGCTTGATCTGCGCCCGCACCTTGCTGTCGGCCGTGATGTCCGAGGCGCCGTAAATCTTGGTCGCGACGGCCTTCATCTTGTCCCAGAGCGTATCCTTCTCGTCGTAAACGAACTTGAAGTAGTTCGCGTGGTTGCAGAGCTCCACGACTTCGTTTGCGACCTCCACCGCGCCCTTGCTGCCTTCGGCATAGTGCCTCGCAACGATGACCTTCACTCCGTGGTGCGTCGTACGTTCGATGAGCCAGCGGAGCTCGGCCTCGCTGTCCTCGGCGCGATGATTGATCGCGACCAGGCAGGGGAGGCCGAACACATCGCGCACATTGTCGATGTGCCGGTCGAGGTTTGCGATGCCGGTCTGGAGCGCCTTCAGGTTCTCCTTGCCGAGGTCCGGAACCTCGACGCCGCCGTGATACTTGATCGCGCGCACGGTCGCGACGATCACTGCCGCATCGGGCTTCAGGCCCGCCTTGCGGCACTTGATGTCCACGAACTTCTCGGCGCCGAGGTCCGCGCCGAAGCCGCCTTCCGTCACCACGTAGTCGCCGAGCTTGAGCGCCGTTTTCGTCGCCATGACGGAGTTGCAACCGTGCGCGATGTTGGCGAAAGGACCCCCGTGGATGAATGCGGGATTGTTCTCGAGCGTCTGCACGAGGTTGGGTGCGAGCGCGTCCTTCAGGAGCGCCGCCATCGCGCCGTGCGCCTTGATGTCGCGCGCGAGGATCGGCTTGTGCTCGCGCGTGTACCCCACGACGATCTTTCCGAGCCGTTCCTTGAGGTCCTTCAGGCTGGTCGCGAGGCAGAAGATCGCCATGACTTCGGACGCGACCACGATGTCGAAGCCGTCCTGGCGCGGATAGCCGTTGCCCGGGCCGCCGAGGCCGATCGTGATGTCGCGGAGCGAGCGGTCGTTGACGTCGACGACGCGGCGCCAGGCGATGCGTCGCACGTCGAAGCCGGCGGCATTGCCGTGATAGACATGGTTGTCGATCATCGCGGCGAGCAGGTTGTTCGCGAGCGCGATCGCGGAGAAGTCGCCGGTGAAGTGGAGGTTGATGTCCTCCATCGGCACGACCTGAGCATAACCACCGCCGGCCGCGCCACCCTTCATGCCGAATACCGGCCCGAGCGCCGGCTCGCGCAGGCAGATGATGGCCTTCTTGCCGATGCGGTTGAGCGCATCGCCGAGGCCCACCGTCATCGTCGTCTTGCCTTCTCCCGCCGGAGTGGGGGAGATCGCGGTGACCAGGATGAGCTTGCCGTCCTTGCGCTTGTCGAGGTGCGTGCAGTAGTCGAGCGAGACCTTCGCCTTGTAATGGCCGAAGGGTTGCAGCTCCGCTGCGGGAATTCCGAGCCGTTCCGTTGCGAGCGGAACGATCGGCTTCATCTTTGCGTGCTGGGCAATCTCGATGTTGCTGAGGGCACTACCCTTGGTCGGCGGCATGCTGCGAGTTCTCCGGCACGGAAAATAGCTGCGTAGGATGCCTGCAAGACAGGTGGATTGTCATTTTTCGACGACGAGCAGACTGACGTTTAACCACTGGTTAAATCGCTGATCCAATTGGACGGTTTGCATCAGTCACACCAGCACAAACAAGTACTTACTGCGGTTGCCGGTGATTAATAGTCAGAAATGACGTAAAACATCACGTCATTAATGACTATCAATAGACGTTAGACGGCGAACCTCCAACCATGTATGTCGGCAGTTGTCACTGTGGAGCAGTCACCATCGAAGTCGCCGATCTGCCGGCGGCTGTCATCTCCTGCAACTGTTCAGTCTGCCGCCGCACTGCGGGTCTTTGGGCGCGATTCCCCCGGTTGGCTGTGCGCATCGCCGGCCACCCTGAAAACACGATCGAGTACGTCTGGGGTGACAAGACATTGCGAAACCTTCGGTGCAGGGTCTGCGGCTGTAATACGCATTGGGAGCCGCTAGACAGCACTCAGGAATATGTGGGAATCAACATGCGCAACTTTGAACCGGCAGTATTGAGCTCCTTGCCGATTCGCAAGTTCGACGGCGCCGACACTTGGACATTCATTGAGTAAATTGTGTTGTTCGCCGCCTAACTATGCGTTGGAGCGGTCCGTGAATGATTGGAGTAAGCGCGCCGCAGGCGCGCGGAACGATTGTGCGCCTGCGGCGCGTTGGCCAGGCTGCGCCCGGCCCGCTCAACGCGGACGATAAACGGGCGTCACACCATGGTCGTGGCAGCCGCTGCCTGGTGAGATCGGCATGCCAAGCGACGTCTCGAAATTGCGAGTATCGGTACCTCAAGCTACGGCCGAAGTCGACATGCAACCTAAAGATCGTGTCGCGGCAGCACTGCGTGGATTCGGGCCGGGAGGATCCCTTGCGATTCTCGTGGTCTTCGCGGGCAACTTGGTTGTTGTGCCGCTCAGTGCGATTCTCGTGTTGTTATGGGCTCAACGGTCTGGTACGCCGTTAAGCGCGCTTGGCTTCGTGCGGCCTAAGAGCTGGGTCCGTACCATCTTCGTCGGCATCTCGTTCGGAATCGCCCTCAAGTTTCTGATGAAGTCCCTCGTGATGCCGTTGCTTGCGGCCGACCCCGTCAATCAGACATACCACTACCTTGCCGGAAACCGGTCGGCGCTCCCGGGAATGTTTTACGCCATAATCATCGGCGCGGGTTTCGGAGAAGAGACGCTATTTCGCGGGTTCCTGTTCGAACGCTTGGGTACGTTCCTAGGGCCTGGGTCTAAAGTCAAAACCTTGATCGTGTTGATTACCGCTGGCTTGTTTGGACTGGCCCACTACTTTGAGCAAGGTGTCCCTGGAGTGCAGCAGGCTACGATCGTCGGGCTCGCTTTCGGCACGATCTTCGCCGTCACCGGCCGGATTTTCATGTTGATGATTGCGCACGCCGCCTTCGACCTGACTGCGCTGGCAATGATCTACTGGAATCTCGAATCGACCGTGGCACATCTGATTTTCAGGTAGCAAATGCGATTCTATCGAATGGTGCGCGTTTAATGGGTCTCGTTCGAGTCTTGTCCCCACAGTCGGAGCCCGAAATCGCCGTGGTGACTTCGTTACTCGAGGCTCACGGCATTCCAGTGTTCATTCACGGTCGGCACCTTGGCAGTCTCTTGCCGGGACTGCAGATTGGGAACTACAACACGCAGAGCATCATGGTCCCGGAAGAGCATGCAACCGATGCCCTGGAGTTACTGTCTGACTTCAGGCGCGATGATTCCAGCGTAAGCTCTACGCCAATTCGGTGGCGGGATCGACTGCGTGTCGTCCTGGAAGGATTCCTGTTTGGATGGCTTGTTCCCGGTCGTCGTGACGACAAAAGTGCTACCCGGGAAGACCCTGACGCCTGACTATGCGCGGGAGCGGTCAGTGAAGCTGCTGCTTTTTCGGACGATTCTCGTAGTCGCACCGCTAGTGCTTGCGCCGCAGGCATTCGGCGAGTCCCTCACCGAATGTCTGACGACGACAGCTTCCGGCCAGATTTTCGGAAAGCCGTTTCCTTCCTCGGATCGCTGGTACGGAAGTGAATCGCTGGCGGTGATGCTGCCGCCAAATGGCATCTGGCGCGGGATGGGCCCGGAGCACCACTATCGCGACAAGCTGTTTTGGTGGAGCTACGGATTCAAGCCGGGAGGCGAGTCGAACTTCAAGGTGTCGGCCAGGAACTTGAGCGACAGCTCCCTGGCTGCCGAAATCTCCATACCCACAGGTGCGCATGCGCCATCACTGGGTGGCTGGACCATGCTGGTAGCCGTGGAATTTCCGGCGGCCGGGTGCTGGGAAATCACCGGCGATTACCTGGGCCAGAGACTCAGCTTTGTCGTTGAGGTTCGTGACCATGAATGACTTGCGTCCCGCCGTAGGCGTTGCGCATGTCCTGCTGGAAACAGTCTGCATGAATGAATCGGCCCAGTTCATGCGCACCATCGGCATGCGCCCCATTTTCGATGGCCCAGAAGTTTCCGTCTATGAAATGCGCGGAGGCACACACCTGATACTGATGCAGAAAGACGAGGTCGCCAAGGGTGACGCGCCTTTCGACCTGATGGTTGATGATCTTGATGCGACCCATCAGCGATTCGTTTCGCTGGGGCTGGCCCCGTCGCCCATTGAAGACCGTCCATCCGTGCATCACAGGATCTTCACCGTCCGCGAACCGGGAGGCCAAGTCATAAGCTTCTTTTCAAGTCACGCATCTGGCAAACCCACGTGAATTAGGCATAGTCCATGCATCCAACATTGGAAGCTGCTTACCGTGCCGAGATTCAATATGCCGAGCAGGCGCTCGCCAACGACAATCTGGACCGAGCGTTTACCCACTTTGAACGCGCTCACGTTCTCGGGCAGTGGTATGTCCGGTCGCACTTGATCGCTCACCTGGGCATGTTGCGCATTGGATGGCGACGACGTGATGTGCGCGAAATCATCGGACAGCTCATGCGTATCCCTGGAGGCATGATCGGCTCAGCCATCGGTCGTGTGCCGCGCGGCAACACCGGGGGAGCGCGCGTAAGCGCCTTCCAGCCGCTGCCAATTCCACCCGACCTGAAAGAATTGCTGGTGCTCGACCGCCGTTCACGCTTTGATTGACTTCCACTCCAAGCGCGCTCAACGGGGACGGTGAACCAGTGGACCTCGCGGCACAGCTTCTGATAGCCAGTGCTCTTGCAACAGCCGAGCTCTGCGCTCAGCCAATGAAGAGCGCCGGCGATGGGCCTGACTTGTGCCACCTCCATGCCGCGCAGAGAATTGAAACACCGCACTTTTCAATCGACATCGAGCCCGATTTCCTCGTTGGGATCGATCGCGAAGGGCGCCGGATGCATGTGCAATCGACGCTCTCCAGGGGAATAGACCTGCTGGCCATTGAAGTCGCGAATGGAGCTGAATCCCCCGGCTGGACCGATTGTGCCGACCTGAAGGAGACCAGCGAAGCGAATGTTTCCTGGCGTGACTGCCGTCGAAGTTCGGAGGCTATGGCCGAGCGGCAGCTCGTGGGCCGATTGAAGAACGGATACGTCGTCATTCAGTACTTTTACACGGCGGGTATTGGTACGGAGAGGGCGCCGTTGCTGGAACGCATGACGCAATCCATTCGTTTCCACACAAGCGAGCAGTGATTGACGTTGAATAGGAGCATGCAATGAGTGGCAGATACTTTGACGTGTCAGGTGCAATCTTCGGTTTCATTGCCTTGGCCCAGTTGATCCGTGCCGTGAATCAAGTGCCGGTTCAGGTGGGCACTGCCGAAATCCCTGTCTGGGTTTCCTGGCTCGCCGCATTGGTCTTCGGCAGCTTGAGCGCCTGGGCGTTCGCTTCACGCAAAAGAGGCCACTGAACCCACGCATGCCTCCAAGGGGAAAGCTGATACTCCTTTGCGGCAAGATGGCGGCGGGAAAAACGACGCTCGCGAAACGGCTGGCGAGGCAGCACGACGCAGTGCTCCTCTCTCAGGACGACTTCGTGGAGTCCTTGTACCCGGGGGCAATCGTCGACATTGCAACTTTCGTGGAGTATTCGACGCGGATCAAGCGCTCGCTGACACCCCATATCCGGGCCCTACTATTGAAGGGCATCTCCGTCATGCTCGATTTTCCGGGTAACACGGCCGGTCAGCGAAATTGGTTTCGTGTGCTCCTGGAGGGAACCGATGCCGACCACGAACTCCATTTCATCGATGTGCCGGACGACGTTTGCAAGGCCCAGCTGAAAGAGCGGAACAGGGACTATCCGCAAGGAACGAAATGGACCACCGATGCCGAATTCGATGCGATCACCGCCTATTTTCAGCCGCCCGCCGCTGAAGAAGGATTCAATGTCGTTCGCCACGCGCGGACTTAGGCAAAACTCGAGGCTTGCTCATGCTGGACCACGTGGATTTCGCCGTACGCGATGTTGCGAAGAGCCGAGCTTTCTACGTTGCAGCACTCGCACCACTGAGTCTTCTTCCCATTGTCGAGGTGGCCAGGGAGGACGGTCGCATCGGCACTGGTTTCGGATCGGGGCCAATCGGCGAATTCTTCATTGGCGGCGGCACACCCGTGGGTGGCCGGCTCCACGTGGCATTTGCAGCGAGGTCGGAGACAGCCGTCGACGAATTCCATGCCGCTGCAATCGCAGCGGGCGGTGTCGATCACGGCAAACCCGGGCTGAGACCGGGGTACGGCGAGGGCTACTACGCGGCCTTTGTGCGCGATCCTGACGGCCATGTCATCGAAGCCGTCTTTCGCGGTTCGGCCCGCCGGTCCTGATCGTCGCATGTCCAAATGCATTGCGCTCTTCGCCAGTGCCCGTCGGAACGGCAATACCGGCCAGTTGATGGATCGCATCGCGACTGAGCTTGGAATCGAGGTGGTGGATCTCTCCACGCTGCGCATGTCGCCGTATGATTATGAACATCGCAACCGGGACGATGATTTCGAGCCCTTGATGCAGCGCGTCCTCGCCTACGATCAGCTAATCCTTGCCTCGCCGGTGTACTGGTATTCGGTGAGCTCGGCGATGAAGGTGTTCCTCGATCGGATTTCCGACTTCCTCGACTTGCCGGATCTCCTGGATGCGGGCCGGAAGCTGCGGGGAAAGCAGGGCTACGTCGTGTGCACCTCCATCTACGATGAGGTGCCGCAGCCATTCCGGGGTGCATTCCTGGATACCTTCGATTACCTTGGCATACGCTTCGGCGGCCTGGCGCATGTCAATTGCAGCGACGGCTATGTACCGTCGCGGCACGACATCGAGGCCGTGAGGTTCTCAAGACTGGTGAGGGATGCAAGCGATGCAAAGGCTCACTGAAACGGCGGAATGGCCGAAAAAAACCCACGAGCTGCACAGCCACCACTTCGACTCCACCATCTGGAACGACTTCAAGTTCCGCGATGACGACATCATCATCGCCACCTATGCCAAGTCCGGCACCACCTGGATGCAGCAGATCATTGCGCAGATGCTGTACGGGCCGGATCCCGAGCTCGCAGTCGCGGACATGTCGCCGTGGCTGGACCTTCGCATTCCGCCGAAGGCCGTGAAGCTGCCGATCGTCGAGGCGCAGACGCACCGGCGTTTCCTGAAGACACACCTGCCCGTGGACGCGCTCGTGTTTTGGCCGAAGGCGAAGTACATCTACATCGGGCGTGACGCCCGTGACGTCGTGTGGAGCTTCCACAACCATCACGTCAACGCGAACCAAGTCTGGTATTCCGCGCTGAACGACACGCCGGGCCTCGTGGGTCCGCCGATCGGGCCGCCGCCGGCGGACGTCCGCCAATACTGGCGCGAATGGCTGGCCGGCGACGGCTTTCCGTGGTGGTCGTACTGGGATAATGCCCGCACCTGGTGGGCGATCCGCAACCTCCCGAACGTGCAGCTCGTGCACTACGCGAACATGAAGCGCGACCTGGCGGGGCAGATGCGGCGCATGGCGGCGTTCCTCGACATCCCGATCAACGAGTCGAAGTGGAACACGATCGTCGAGTACTGCTCGTTCGACTGGATGAAGCAGAACGCCACCAAGAGCGTGCCGCTCGGTGGCGCGTTCTGGGATGCGGGCGCGCAGGTATTCATCAACCAAGGGCAAGAACGGCCGCTGGAAGGATGACCTGAGCGCGGCGGAGAAGGCGGAATTCGAAGCCCTGGCCGTCAAGAAACTGGGACCGGACTGCGCGCGCTGGCTCGCGACGGGTGAGGGCATCGCATGAGCCTGGCCGGAGAATGATCCAGCGGATCGCGGCCTATGCCTGGGCGAGTCCGAATACGCTGATCGGCCTCGCCGCGGGTGTCGTGATGCTGACCTGCGGCGCGAGGTTGCGGTTCGTCCGGGGCGCTGCGGAATTCTCGGGCGGGCTGATCGGTTCGCTCGTCACATCGCCGGCGGTGGCCTGCCCCTACCATGCCATGACCCTGGGCCACGTCATCCTCGGCAGCGACGAGGTGGCCCTCGATTGCTCACGCGATCACGAGCAGGTCCACGTGCGGCAATACGAGCAATGGGGGCCCTTTTTCCTGCCGGCGTATGTCGCTTCGAGCATTTGGCAACTCCTGTGCGGCCGGCGTGTCTATCGCGACAACTGGTTCGAACAGCAAGCCTTCAACTCGCCGGGAGGAACAACCGCATGAACCTCGTTTCGTGCGTCGCGCTGGTTGCCGTCTTCGCAATTTCTGCGTCGGTTGCGCGGTCGGCGACCCCGGTCGAAGGTCAGGACTATTTCCGGATCGAACCGGCGCAGCCGACTTCGGATGCCACGAAAATCGTCGTGACCGAATTCTTCTCGTACCAGTGTCCGCACTGCTATGCCTTCGCGGAGCCCTTTGCCGCCTGGTCCGCCAGCCTGCCGCAGGACGTCAAGGCCGAGCGCACCGCGGTTTCAATCGGCCACGCAGGCTGGGTTGCCTCGGCACAGGCCTACTACGCACTGGCGGCCATGAAGGCGACGCCCGCAATCGACGAGGCGGTCTTCGCGGCGATTCACCGCAAGCGCGTCAAGCTGGCGGACGAAGCGGCCTATGCCACCTGGCTGGCCGGGCAGGGCATCGATCGCGCGAAATTCGAGAATCTCTACCGTTCGTTCAGCGTCCAGCTCCAGGCGAAACGCGCGGACGAGCAGTCCCGCAAGCTGCGATTACCCAGCGTTCCCTCGCTAGTCATCGACGGCCGGTACCTGCTGCCGATTTCCGACAACGGCAAGTTCGCGGACCAGCTTACGTTCGCCAATTCGCTGATCGAGCGTGTGCGCCGCGAGCGGGCGGCAGCGAAGAAGCCTCCGCCGTAGCCGATTTCGGCTCAGGGCATCAGGTCCCGGAGCCGGAACCAGGTCATCGCCATCACGAGCGTCGGCCGGCGGAACAGCTTGCCGCCGGGGAAGTCGTGGTGCTTCAGCCGCGCGAAGATGTCGAAGCGCTCGGCCTGGCCCGCGATCGCCTCGGCGACGATCCTCCCGGCAATGCTGGTCGAGGCCATTCCGTGGCCGGAATAGCCCTGCAGGTAGTAGACGTTGGGCGCGAGCCGCCCGAAGTTCGGCGCGCGGCTCATCGTGATGTCGATCAACCCGCCCCAGGCGTAGTCGATCTCGACGTCCGCAAGCTGCGGGAAGACGTTCAGCATGCGCTGGCGCGTTGCCCGCGCCGTGCCGAGCGGGTCGAGGCCCGAGTAGCTGACACGGCCGCCGAAGAGCAGCCGGTGGTCCGCCGAGCGCCGGTAATAGTCGATGATCCAGTTGACGTCGGCGACAGCGACGTTGTCCCGCAGCAGCGCCTCCGCACGCTCTGCGCCGAGCGGCTTCGTCGCGACGATGTAGGAAGCGACGCCGATCAGCTTGCTCGCAAGCCGGCGCGACAGGTCGATGTGCCCGACATTGGCGCAGAGCGCGAGGAACTTGGCGCGCACGCTGCCCTTGTCCGTCCGCACGGTGACCGTCGGCCCATAGCCGATATCGGTCACCGGGCTGTTCTCGTGGAGCGTCACGCCGGCTTCGACCGCCGCACGGCCGACGCCGATGGTGTAGCGCAGCGGATGCAGGTGGCCCGCGCCCGCGTCGTGAAGCCCGGCGATGTAGCGCTTGCTCGCGATCCACTGGCCGACTTCGTCCTTTTCCATGAACCGGAGCTTGCGGTAGCCGTAATCGTCTTCCTGCTCCCGCTGCCATTCCTTCAGCTCGTCGCGCTGCCGCGGCTTGATGCCGACGTGCAAATGACCCCAGGTGAGGTCGCAATCGATGCGGTAACGCTCGATCAGGGCGCGTGTGAGCTCGACGCCCTCGATGCTGTAGTCCCAGAGGCGCTGGGCGTCGGCCTTGCCGATCTGGTCGGCGAGCTTCCCCATGCCACAGGAGTAGCCCGGGATGATCTGGCCGCCCGAGCGGCCCGAAGCGCCGTAGCCGACGCGCTCCGCCTCGAGCAGCACGACCTTGTAGCCGCGCTCGGCCAGGTGGAGCGCGGTCGAACAACCGGAGATGCCGGCGCCCACGACGCAGACGTCGGCCTCGACATCGCCGGCGAGCGGCGGTTGCGCGGCCGGGCGCTGCGCGGTCGCTTCATACCAGCTGTTGGCGGGGCGCTGGCTCATACGGACTCCAGGTACCAGGCAAAGTCCTGCGCCGTGAGCCGCGCGTTGAAATCCTGCATCTCGCCGCGGCGCGTCAGCTCGTAGAGCCTCACGAATCGCTCGCCGAAATATTCGCGCAGGAAGCCGCTTTCTCCAAAGCGCGTGAGCGCCGTCGGCCAGTCGCCCGGCAGGCGCGGCGCGGACAGCGGCTGCGTGTAGGCATTGCCCTCGAGCGGCGCCGGCGCCGCCAGTTTCCGCTCGATGCCGTGGAGCATGCCGGCCAGCACGACGGCCGCGACGAGATAGGGATTTGCATCCGCGCCGGCCACGCGGTGCTCGAGGCGCCGGTCGCCCGCGCCGGACACCGGCACGCGCACCGCGACGCCGCGGTTGTTGTAGCCCCAGGTCGGGTTCATCGGCACGTAGGCCGCGGGCTTCAGCCGCCGATAGCTGTTGGCATTGGGCGCGAAGACGGCCATACCATCCGCCATCGTGTCGAGCAGGCCCGCCGCCGCCTGCTTGAGCAGCGCGTTGCCGAGTGTGTCCTCGGACTTGAAGATGTTCTCGCCCGCGGCGTCCTGCACGCTCACGTGGATGTGCAGGCCGCTGCCGGCCTTGTCGGCATACGGCTTCGCCATGAACGTCGCTTCGAATCCGTTCCGGTGAGCCACGCCCTTCACGATGCGCTTGAACCGGATCGCCTGGTCGCAGGCGAGGCGGGCGTCCGCGACGTGGCGGAGGTTGACCTCCCACTGGTTCGGCCCGTACTCCGCGAGGGCCGCGCCGGTCGGCACGTCCTGCGCCTCGCAGGTCGTCGCGATTTCGGAAAGGACGTCGGAGACCGACTCGAGGTCGCCCATCGAATTGATCTGGGTGCGGGTCTCGCGCCGGCCCGTGTAGGGCGAGCGCGGCGGCTGCGCGTGGCCGAGGGCCGTCCGCTCGGGATCGACGAAATAGAACTCGAGCTCGATGGCGATGACCGGCGTCCAGCCGCGCGCGGCGTAGCGCTCGAGCACGGTGTCGAGCAGGTGCCGCGGGTCGCCGTAGAACGGCGTGCCGTCGAGGTCGAGCATCTGCACCTGGAGCTGTGCGACGCTCGGGCCCATCCAGGGCGCCGGATACAGGCTGCGCGCAACCGGCACGCAGGCCCGGTCGGCATCGCCTTCGTCAAAGCCGAGGCCGGTGGCTTCGATGGTCCCGCCGAGCACGTCGAGCGCGAACATGGAACCGGGCAGGAACATGCCGCGCTGGTAAACGCCCGCCAGGTCAGCCCGGTCGACCCGCTTGCCCCGGAGCACGCCGCAGAGATCCGGCAGCAAAACGTCGATCACCCGCACCGCGGGACGCGCGGTCAGGAAGGCCTCGGCATTCGCAAATTCGTCCCGGACGAGGGCCATCGCGCACCTGGCGTTTAAGATCTTGTATCGCGTGCCGGACCTGGCCGCAGGGCAGGATAACCACCGGCCCTTGGCCCCGGCAAGGTTCATGCGGTGCAACATAACCGGCCCAAAATACCCCCTTGCGGGCTGACAGAACGTGCCATCACCCCCGATCCCGCGGGGCGCCAAATGCCCTGTTTGTGAGACAATGGACCCCGTCGAACAGGCCTCCATACCGGGGGCTGTTCAAAATAATTAACAGATGCACATGCGCAAGCCCGTCATCGGAATCCCGGCCGATCGCCGCCTATTGGGCTCGCACTGGTTTCATTGCGTCGGCGAGAAGTACATCAATGCCATCGTCCAGGCGGCCGATGCGGTGCCGGTCCTCGTGCCGGCGCTAGGCGACCGCTACCTGCGCGAATGGCTGGGCGCTTTCGACGGCATTCTCTTCACCGGCAGCCCCTCGAATGTCGAGCCGCATCGCTACCTCGGGCCCAAGTCCGCGCCCGGGACGCTGCACGACCCGGAGCGCGACGCGACCACGCTGCCCATGATCACCGGTGCCGTGGATGCGGGCCTGCCGGTCTTCGGGATCTGCCGCGGCTTCCAGGAGATCAACGTCGCCTTTGGTGGGTCGCTGATCCAGAAGCTCCACGACATCCCGGGCAATCTCGACCATCGCGAGGACGCCGAGCTGTCGCTCGAAGAGCAATACGGCCCCGCGCACGAGGTCGAATTCGTCGAGGGCGGCGAGCTGCACCGGATCTCGGGCAGCCGCCGGATCAAGGTCAATTCGTTGCATTCGCAGGGCGTCGAGCGCCTCGCGCCGCGGCTCGTCCCGGAAGCGAAGGCCGAGGACGGCGTGATCGAGGCGTTTCGCATCGACGGTGCAAAGAGCTTTGCGCTCGCCGTGCAGTGGCATCCGGAATGGAAGGTCATGGAGAACCCGTTCTCGCGGGCGCTGTTCCAGGCTTTCGGCCAGGCCGGGCGCGATCACGTGAGCAGGCGGACCCGATGAGCAACATCCAGCAGTTCCTGAAGGACCACGGGATCACCGAGGTCGAGGCGATCGTCCCGGACATGGCGGGCGTCGCGCGCGGCAAGGTGATGCCGGCCGACAAGTACGCGGAAGACGAGGGCATGCGCCTGCCCGAGTCGATCTTCCTCCAGACCGTCACGGGCGAATACCCGGATGACGACAGCTCGATCCATCCCTCCGAGATCGACATCGACCTGACCGGCGACCCGAAGACGATCCGGGTCGTGCCCTGGGCCGCGGAACCGACGGCGCAGGTGATCCACGACTGCTCCTATGACGACGGCCGTCCCGTGCCGATGGCGCCGCGCTACGTGCTGCGGCGCGTGCTCGACCTCTATGCCGCGCGCGGCTGGCGGCCGGTCGTGGCGCCGGAGCTGGAATTCTTCCTCGTCGAGCCGAACACCGATTCGGACTATCCGCTGAAGCCGCCGGTGGGCCGCTCGGGCCGGCCGGAAACCGGCCGCCAGGCCTACAGTATCGCGGCGGTCAACGAGTTCGACCCGCTGTTCGACGACATCTACGCCTATTGCGAAGCGCAGGACCTCGACATCGACACGCTCATCCACGAGGCGGGCGCGGCGCAGATGGAGATCAACCTCAACCACGGCGATGCGCTCGACCTCGCCGACCAGGCCTTCCTGTTCAAGCGCACGGCGCGCGAGGCGGCGCTGCGCCACAAGATGTACGCGACCTTCATGGCAAAGCCGCTGGCCGGGGAGCCCGGAAGCGCGATGCACATCCACCAGAGCATCGTGGATGCGAAGACGGGCGACAACATCTTCAGCGACGGCGAGGGCAAGCCGACGCCGCTCTTCGAATCGCACATCGCGGGACTGCAGAAGTACCTGCCTGCCGCGATGTCGCTGTTTGCGCCGAACGTCAACAGCTACCGCCGCATCACGCGCTACAACTCCGCGCCGATCAACGTCCAATGGGGCTTCGACAACCGCACGGCCGGGCTTCGGGTGCCCACGTCCGAGCCCCAGGCCCGCCGGGTCGAGAACCGCCTGGGCGGGGCGGATGCCAACAGCTACCTCGCCATTGCGGCCTCGCTCGCCTGCGGCTACCTCGGGATGATCGAGGAGCTGAAGCCGACCGCGCCGATCACCGGCTCGGCCTATGACCTGCCGTTTTCGCTGCCGATGACGCTCGCGGATGCGCTCGCGCTCATGCGCGCCTGCAAGCCGCTCGTCGAGTTGTTCGGCGAGCGCTTCGTTGCGGCATACTGTGCCGTCAAGGAAAACGAGTACGAAACGTTTTCGCGGGTGATCAGCTCGTGGGAACGGGAACACCTGTTGCTGAACGTCTGACGGTCGGGGGTCCCATGAGCGCGAAGCCACGTATCACGGAACGAGCGACGCGCGACTGGCAGGAACTCGACGCCCGCCACTACCTGCATCCCTTCACCGACTTCCGGTCGCTCGCCGCCGAGGGCTCGCGCGTCATCACGCGCGCCGAGGGCGTGCACCTGTACGACTCCGAGGGGCAGAAGATCCTCGACGGGATGTCCGGCCTCTGGTGCGTGAACATCGGCTACGGCCGGCACGAGCTGGCGGATGTCGCCGCGCGCCAGATGCGCGAGCTTCCGTACTACAACAGCTTCTTCAAGAGCGCGAACCCGCCGGCCATCGAGCTCGCGCAGCTCCTCGACGAGCTGACCCCGCCGCAGTTCCACCGCGTGTTCTTCACGAACTCGGGGTCGGAGGCCAACGACACGATCCTGCGCATGGTGCGGCGCTACTGGGACCTGATGGACCAGCCGAAGCGCAACATCGTCATCAGCCGGCTCAATGCCTACCACGGCAGCACGATTGCGGCGGCGAGCCTCGGCGGCATGTCGGCGATGCACGCCCAGGCCGGCCTGCCGATTCCCGGCATCGTGCACATCGAGCAGCCGTACTGGTACGAGAACGGCATCGACCTCAGTCCCGAGGAATACGGCCTGCGCGCGGCGCGCCGCCTCGCCGAGAAGATCGAGGAACTGGGTCCGGAGAATGTCGCCGCCTTCATCGGCGAGCCGGTCCAGGGCGCGGGCGGCGTGATCATCCCGCCGTCGACCTACTGGCCGGAAATCCAGCGCATCTGCCGCGAGTACGGGATCCTGCTGGTCTCGGACGAGGTGATCTGCGGGTTCGGCCGCACCGGCCGCTGGTTCGGCTGCGAGCATTTCGGCATCGAGCCGGACTTCATGACGATCGCCAAGGGCATCACCTCGGGCTACCAGCCGCTCGGGGGCGCCATGATCTCGGACCGCGTGGCAGACGTGCTGATCAACAAGGGCGGCGAGTTCGCACACGGCTTCACCTGGTCCGGCCACCCGGTCTGCTGCGCCGTCGCGATCGAGAACCTCAACATCATGCGGCGCGAGAAGATCGTCGAGCGCACGCGCGAGGAAATCGCGCCGTACTTCCAGAAGCGGATCCGCGAGCTGGCGGACCATCGGCTGGTCGGCGAAGTGCGCTCGCTCGGCATGCTGGCCGCGATCGAGCTCGTGGCGCACAAGGGGAGCAAGACCTTCTTCCGCGACCGCGGCGCGGCCGGGCTCGTCTGCCGCGACCATTGCTTCAAGAACGGCCTGATCATGCGCGCCGTGCGCGACACGCTGATCACGGCGCCGCCGCTCGTCATGACGAAAGAGAACATCGATGAACTGGTCGAGAAGGCGCGCAAGTGCCTGGACCTGACCGCGAAAGACATCGGCGTCGGCTGAGGAGGGAAGGGGACATGCAGCGCATCGATTCGATTCTGGCCCGTCGTGGCCGCCGGGATGGCGCTTGCCGCCTGCGGCAGCAAGCAGGAACCCGGGACGGCCGCCGAAACGCCGGTGCCGGAAGAAAAAATCGTGAGCGTGCTCAACTGGTCGGACTACATCGCCGACTCCACGGTCGCGGACTTCGAAAAGGCCACCGGCATCAAGGTGACCTACGACGTGTTCGACTCGAACGAGATGCTGGAAACGAAGCTTCTCGCCGGCCGCTCCGGCTATGACGTCGTCGTGCCGACGGCGCCGTTCCTCGAGCGGCAGATCAAGGCGGGCGTGTTCCTGCCGCTCGACAAGTCGAAGCTGCCGAACCTCAAGAACATGGACCCGGAGATCATGCAGCGCGTCGCCGCGCATGACCCGGAGAACAAGCACTCGATCAATTACCTCTGGGGCACGATCGGCCTCGGCTACAACGCCGACCAGGTCAAGAAGGCCCTCGGCACGGACACGATCGACAGCTGGGCCGCGATCCTCGACCCGGAGAACGCGAAGAAGCTCGCGAAATGCGGCATCACGATGCTCGACGCGCCGACGGACGTATTCGGCTCGGTCGCGATCTACCTCGGCCTCGACCCGAACAGCGAAAAGCCGGAGGACCTGGCGGCCGTCGAAGCGGCGCTCATGAAGATCCGCCCCTACATCCGGTACTTCCACTCCTCGCAATACATCAATGACCTGGCCTCGGGCGAGATCTGCGTGGCACTGGGCTGGAGCGGCGACGTGCTCCAGGCGCGCGACCGCGGTGCCGCCGGTACGCGGCCGGTCAACATCAAGTACGCGGTGCCGAAGGAAGGCGCGATCAACTACTTCGACATGCTCGCGATCCCGGCAGACGCCCCGCACCCGGACAACGCACACGCATTCATCAACTACATGATGGACCCGCAGGCGATCGCGAAGGTCACCAACAAGGTCCGGTTCGCGAACGCGAACGCGGCTTCGCTCGCCCACGTCGACGAGGCGATCCGGAACGACCCGGGAATCTATCCCGATGCCGAGGTTCGCAGCCGGCTGCATCCGGACCTGGTCGAGTCGCAGCAGTTCAGCCGCGAGCTGAACCGGTCCTGGACACGGGTTCGCAGCGGCCAGTAGGGGGTGCGCTCCTACCCCGGCAGCGGGCCAGCGCTGGCGGCCGCACTCCTGCTGTCGGCCTGTGGCGGCGGCCCGGATGAGACGGCGCGGCCGGAATCCGCGGCGGATGCCAAAGTCCTCTACGTCTACAACTGGGCCGACTACATCGGCGCAAGCACGATCGCCGATTTCGAGAAGAAGACCGGCATCAAGGTCACCTACGACACCTACGATTCCAACGAGATCCTCGAGACCAAGCTGCTGACCGGAAACACGGGATACGACGTGGTCTTTCCCTCGGGAAATTTCCTGCAGCGGATGGTCAAGGCCGGCGTATTCCTCCCGCTCGACAAGTCGAAGCTCCCGAACCTCGCGAACATGGATCCGGAAATCATGCGGCTTTCCGCCGACCACGATCCGGGCAACGAGCACTCGATCAACTACATGTGGGGCACGACCGGCCTCGGCTACAACCCCGAACTGGTCGAACAGGCGCTGGGCACCCGCCGGCTCGACAGCTGGGATGCGATATTTGATCCGGCGATCGCCGCGAAGCTCGCGAAGTGCGGCATCACGATGCTGGACGCCCCGGAAGACGTCTTCGAGATCGCGCGGATCTACCAGGGCCGTGACCCGAACAGCGAACTGCAGGGCGACCTTACGCCAGTGGAGGCCTTGCTGACCCGCGTGCGCCCTTACGTGAAGTACTTCCATTCGTCCCAGCACGTCAACGACCTCGCGAGCGGCGAGATCTGCGTGTCGCTGAGCTGGAGCGGCCTGGTCCTCCAGGCGCGATCCCGCGGAGCGGCGTCCCAGTCGCCGGTCGAAATGGCCTACGTTGTACCCAAAGAGGGAACGACCATCTGGTTCGACATGGTCGCAATACCGGCCGATGCGCCGCATCCGGACAATGCGCACGCGTTCATCAACTTCCTGATGGAGCCCGAGGTGATTGCGGCCGTCAGCAATCACATCGGCTATGCCAATGGCAACGCGGCATCCGTGAAATTCATCGACGACGTGCTCAGGAACGATCCGGGCATCTTTCCGACCGAAGCGGTCATGAAGACGCTGCATCGGTCCGGGCTGAAGTCGCAGGAGTTCAGCCGCATCCAGAATCGCGCATGGACGCGCGTGAAGACCGGGCAGTGAGGACACTGGGTGGAGGGGCGCTTCTCTTCCTGTTGGTCGCATGCAGTGGCGGCGGCGATGAGGAAAAAATCCTTCACGTCTACAACTGGACCGACTACATCGCACCCACCACGATCGCCGACTTTGAAGCCAGGACCGGGATCGAGGTGACCTACGACACCTATGAGTCCAACGAGGTCCTCGAAACCAAGATGCTGACCGGACGCTCGGGTTACGACGTCGTATTTCCTTCGTCCACACGCCTCGAACAGCAGGTCAGGGCAGGGGTGTATCGCAAGCTCGACAAGTCGAAGCTGCCGAATCTTTCCAACATGGATCCGCTGATCATGGAACGGCTCGCCGTCAACGACCCGGGCAACGAGCATGCGATCAGCTATATGTGGGGAACGACGGGAATCGGGTACAACCCGAAACTGGTGGAAAAGGCGCTGGGCACCGGCACGATCGACAGCTGGGGCGCGGTATTCGACCCGGCGATTGCGTCGAAACTGGCGAAGTGCGGCATCGCGATGCTGGACAACCCCGAAGACGCCTTCATGAGCGCGCGCATCTACCTGGGCCTCGATGCGAACAGCGAAGACCCCGAGGACCTGGCCGCAGCGGAAAAGCTGCTGAAGTCCGTGCGCCCGTACGTGCGCTACTTCCACTCGTCACAGCACGTCAACGACCTCGCGAGCGGAGAAATCTGCGTCTCGCTGAGCTGGAACGGCATGATCCTCCAGGCCCGGGACCGGGGTGCGGCCGCCCAGGCGCCGGTCGAGGTCGCCTTTGCGATCCCGAAGGAGGGAACGTATGTGTGGTTCGACACGATGGCGATTCCGGCCGATGCCCCGCACGTGGATAATGCCCACGCCTTCCTGAATTTCCTGATGGAACCCGAGGTGATTGCGGGTATCAGCAATGAAATAGGCTATGCGAATGGCAACGCCGCATCGCGCCCGTTCCTCGACGCGGACATCAGGGACAATCCCTCGGTCTATCCGCCCGATGAAATCGCCGGTAAATTGCATACGGACGTCGCCGAATCGCCGGCATACGTCCGCGAGGTCACGCGCGCCTGGACACGGATAAAGACCGGGCAGTAAGCCGGCGAACGAGGCAGGGGGAATCGACAGCATGAGCACCGCAAGACCCGAGCAACGCAGCGAGCCCTGGCGGGACCCGGGCGCCGTTCCGTACGTCCGGATCGACAAGATCACGAAGAAGTTCGGCGACTTCGTCGCGGTCGACGACGTCTCGCTCAGCATCTACCGGGGCGAGATCTTCTGCCTGCTGGGCGGCTCCGGTTGCGGCAAGACGACGCTGCTGCGGATGATGGCGGGCTTCGAGACGCCGACCGCGGGGACGATCTCGATCGACGGCGTGGACGTCACCGCGATGCCGCCCTACGAGCGGCCCGTCAACATGATGTTCCAGTCCTACGCGATCTTTCCCCACATGACGGTGCGGAACAACGTCGCGTTCGGGCTCAAGCAGGACCGCCTGGCGAAGGGCGAGATCGACGACCGCGTCGCCGAGATCCTGAAGCTCGTGCGGATGGAGCAATACGCCAGCCGGGCGCCGCACCAGCTGTCCGGCGGGCAACGCCAGCGCGTCGCGCTCGCGCGCGCGCTCGTCAAGCGCCCGAAGCTGCTGCTGCTGGACGAACCACTGGCTGCGCTCGACCGCAAGCTCCGCGAGCACACGCAGTTCGAGCTGCTGAACATCCAGGAGACGCTCGGGGTCACCTTCGTGGTCGTGACGCACGACCAGGAAGAGGCGATGACGCTCGCCACGCGCATCGGCGTCATGAACCACGGCGAGATCGTGCAGGTCGGCACGCCGAGCGACATCTACGAATACCCGAGCTCGCGCTTCGTGGCCGATTTCATCGGGTCGGTGAACATGTTCGAGGGCCGGCTGATCGAGGACGAGCCGGACTATGTTCGCGTCGCGTCCCCGGAACTCGGCGGAACCTTTCACGTAAGCCACGGCGTCAGCGCGGCGCCGGACGCGACGGTGTGGGTCGCGCTGCGGCCCGAGAAGATCATCCTGTCGCGCGAGCGCCCCGATGGCAGCGATGACAATCGCGTCTCGGGAGTCGTGTCGGAAGTGGCCTACCGGGGCGACCAGTCGATCTACCTCGTGCGCCTCGCGGGCGGCCGGCAAGTGCGCATCGCGCAGCCGAATTCGCTGCGCCAGGGCGCAGGGGACCGCGTTCGCTGGGACGACGCGGTCTGGCTTTCGTGGGATTCCTCGAGCCCGGTCGTGGTCACGCAGTGAACCGGTCGGGCACGCGAGCGGTGCGCAGTTCGCCCTTCCTGCTGGCCGAGGTGATGGCGTGGATCCGCGCGCTCGGGCCGTACCGGTGGGCGAGCCAGGGCCTTCGCAGGCGTGGCTATTCGGGCCGGACCCTGGTCACGGGGGTGCCTTACCTCTGGCTGATCCTGTTCTTCCTCGTGCCGTTCCTGATCGTGCTCAAGATCTCGGTCTCCGAGATCCGCCTCGCCATGCCGCCCTACGAGCCGCTCGTCACCTGGATCTCGTCCCAGGTCGTCGGGCTCCGGATCAATTTCGGGAACTACGCGTTCCTCCTGCAGGACTCGCTCTACTTCAATTCCTACGTGAACTCGATCGTCACCGCGGCGATCTCGACGGTGCTCTGCCTGCTGATCGGCTATCCGATGGCCTACGGAATCGCGCGCAGCAAGCCGGCCTGGCGGAACCTCCTGCTGCTGCTCGTGATGCTGCCGTTCTGGACGTCGTTCCTCCTGCGTGTCTATGCGTGGATCGGGATCCTCAAGAACAACGGCGTCATCAACAACGTCCTGATGTCGCTCGGCATCATCGACGAGCCGATCGTGATGCTGCAGACCAACTTCGCGGTCTACGTCGGCATCGTCTACTCCTACCTGCCGTTCATGGTGCTGCCGCTCTACACGGCGATCGAGAGGCTCGACCTGTCACTGCTCGAGGCGGCCGCGGACCTCGGCTGCCGGCCCATCAAGGCGTTCTTCCGTATCACGGTTCCGCTGACGCGGCACGGAATCATCGCGGGCTGCATGCTCGTATTCATCCCGGCGGTGGGCGAGTTCGTGATCCCGGCGCTGCTCGGCGGGCCGGACTCGCTGATGATCGGGCGCGTGCTGTGGGAGGAGTTCTTCAACAACCGCGACTGGCCGGTTGCGAGCGCGGTCGCGATCGCGATGCTCCTCCTGCTCGTCGTCCCGATCATGTTCTACCAGCGCTCGCAGGGCCAGCAACTGGGGGCGCACCGATGACCGGCAAGCGCTCGGCGTTCGTGACGACGATGATGGTCGCGGGATTCCTGTTCCTCTACATCCCGATCCTGCTGCTCATCCTGTATTCGTTCAACGAGTCGCGCCTGGTCACGGTCTGGGGCGGCTTCTCGACGAAGTGGTACGGCGAGCTGTTCCGGAACGAGCAGGTGCTGAATGCAGCCTGGCTCTCCTTCAAGATCGCGGCCATGAATGCGACCGGGGCGACGATACTCGGCACGCTCGCGGGCCTCGCGCTCGCGCGCTTCGGCCGCTTCCGCGGCCGGCCGCTCCTGACCGGACTCGCGACCGCGCCGCTCGTCATGCCGGAAGTGATCACGGGACTATCGCTCCTGCTGCTCTTCGTCGCGATGGAACAGGCGATCGGCTGGCCCGCGGGGCGCGGCATCACGACGATCACGATCGCGCACATGACGTTCTCGATGGCCTACGTGACGGTCGTCGTACAATCGCGGCTGGCGAACCTCGACGAATCGCTGGAAGAAGCCGCCATGGACCTCGGCGCCCGCCCGGCGAAGGTCTTCTTCCTGATCACATTGCCGATCATCCTGCCGGCCATCTGCGCCGGCTGGCTGCTCGCGTTCACGCTCTCCTGGGACGACCTCGTCATCACGAGCTTCGTGACCGGCCCGGGCTCGAGCACGCTGCCGATCGTCATCTTCTCCAAGGTGCGGCTCGGCGTCAGCCCAGACATCAATGCGCTCGCGACCATCCTCGTCCTGATGGTCGCGGTGTTCACGGCCATCTTCGGCATCTACATGCAGCGCCAGCAGAAGCGGCGCGACCTGGACGCGCAGCGCGCGATCGCTGCCAACGAGTGATGCCGGCCTCGAAGCTGCCCGGTGTCGGCACGACCATTTTCACGGTCATGTCGCGGCTCGCCGCCGAGACGGGTGCGATCAACCTCGGGCAGGGCTTTCCGGATTTCGATCCGCCCGAGCGTCTGCGCGCGCTCGTCACGCGGCACCTGGCCGCAGGGCACAACCAGTACGCGCCCATGGCCGGGCTGCCGTCGCTCTGCGACGCCATCGCCGAGGGCGCGCGGACCCGGCACGGCTGGCAGGTCGATGCCGCATCCGAAATCACGGTCACGGCGGGCGGCACCGAGGCGATCTTCGCGGCGATCCACGCCGTCGTGCATGCCGGCGACGAGGTGGTGCTGCTCGACCCGAGCTACGACTCGTACGGGCCGGCAGCGGAACTCGCCGGCGCGCGCGTAAAGCGCGTGCCGCTCGCGCTCGCCGATTTCAGCATCGACTTCGGGCGGCTCGCGGATGCGATCACTCCGCGCACGCGGCTCTTGGTCGTCAACACCCCGCTCAATCCCGCGGGCGCCATGCTGACGCCCGCCGACTGGGAGCGGATCGCGGACCTCATCGAGCCACTGGATGCGTTCGTGCTCTCGGACGAGGTGTACGAGTCGCTCGTATTCGACGGGCGCCGGCATGCGGGGGTCCTTTCGAACCCGCGACTGCGCGAGCGGGCGTTCGCCGTCTTCTCCTTCGGCAAGACCTACAACGCGACCGGCTGGAAAGTCGGCTACTGCATCGCCGCGCCGCCGCTCACGTCGGAATTCCGCAAAGTGCACCAGTTCCTGACCTTCGCCGTCTCGACGCCCGTCCAGCACGCGATCGCGGATTTCATGCGCGAAGTGCCCGGCTTTCCCGGCGAGCTGGCGCCGTTCTACCAGGCGCGGCGCGATCGCTTCGCCGGCCTTATGACAGGGTCGCGCTTCAAGCTGCGACCGGTCGCCGGCACGTACTTCCAGCTCGCGGACTACTCGGCCATTTCGGACCAGCCCGACCTGCTTTTCTGCGAGGAGCTGGCGCGCCGGCATGGCGTCGCCGCCATCCCGCTGTCTCCGTTCTGCGACGAGCCGCCCGCGGCACGGCTGGTCCGCTTCTGTTTTGCAAAGCACGACCGGACACTGGAGGCGGCCGCGGCGAAACTAAGCACGGTGTGAGCGGTCCAGACGGGAAATGGAGCTGCCATGTTGCGACGCGCACTGATTCCGGCCTTCCTGGCGATCGCCTTGCCGGCCTGCGGCGGCAGTGGCGGCGACGGTACTACGCCGCCACCGCCGGTTCCCGTGCCACCGGGATGCAGCCAGGGCCTTTCGACCCCGCGGGCATTTCCGGGCCTGACTTTCGCGTCCCCCGTCGCGATGAAACAGGCGCCGGGCGACCCCTCGCGGTGGTTCGTGGTCGAGCAGGCCGGGCTCATCCGCGTGTTCGACAACGTTCCTGCAGCCAACGCCACGCAGGACTTCGTGGACCTCCGCTCTCGGGTCAACTTCAGCGGTGAAGCCGGCCTGCTGGGTCTTGCCTTCCATCCCGACTTTGCCGCGAACGGCCGCGTGTACCTCAATTTCAGCGAGCTGGTCGGCGGCGTGGTCCGCTCGGTGACCGCGGAGTTCACGAGCGCCGACGGCGGACTGACGCTTGCCCCGAATTCCGAGCGCGTGCTCATGACTGTCCCGAAGAACGCGTCCAACCACAACGGCGGAAACCTCGAATTCGGCCCGGACGGATTCCTGTATGTCGGGCTCGGCGACGGCGGCGGCGGCGGCGATCCGCAGGAAAACGCGCAGGACCCGCAGCGCCTGCTCGGCAAGATGCTGCGGATCAACGTGGACCAGCAGCCGGGCGGCGCGCCCTATGCAATCCCCGCAGGCGCGACGGGCAACCCCTTTGCCGGCAACCCGCTCTGCAACGTCGATGGAACGGGGACGCTCGCGTGCCCCGAAATCTACGCGCTCGGGCTCAGGAATCCCTGGCGCTGGAGTTTCGACCGGCAGACCGACGAGCTGTGGCTAGGCGACGTCGGCCAGGGCAGCTTCGAGGAAATCAACCTCATCGAGCGCGGCGACAACTACGGCTGGGACGAGCGCGAGGGCGCGCATTGCTTCGAGCCGGCTTCCGGCTGCGCGACCGTCGGCCTCACCGATCCAATCGCGGAATACGGGCGCAACCTCGGAAATTCGATCACCGGGGGGTACGTGTACCGCGGACTTCAGTCGACGCAGGTCGCGGGCCGCTATGTCTTCGCAGATTTTGGCGGCATGATCGCGTCACTCGCGCCGGACGGCGTCGGCGGATTCACCATCGAACAGTTTGCCGATGGGGAATGCGCGCCCAACGGGGCACCTGGCGTGCTGCAAGTCTCTTCTTTTGCCGAGGACCTCGACGGGGAGCTGTATGTCCTCGACTATGGCCGCGGCCACATCCGCGAACTCGTCTTCACCGACTGAGCGGCCCGAGGGCTAGGCGGCGTCCTGGGCGTCGGCCTGGCGCGAGGTGGCGCGCGAGCTTCGCATCACGCGGCGATAGACGCCGCGCCCGGAATTGCGTCGCGTCATCACGAGCTGCCACAGGTGCAGCTGTTCCACGTCGAATGCCGCCTTCGACGACATCAGGTAGTAGTTCCACATCCGCCGGAAGCGGTCGTCGAACGGCCGCACGGTCTTCAGGGAACGGATCCGGTCCCAGTTCGCGTTGAACCGGTCGTACCAGGCCTGGAGTGTCGGCGAGTAGTAGTGCCCGTAGTTCTCCCAGTCCTCGACGACGAACTTGCCTTCAGCGGCGTCGGCAAGCTGCTGCATCGCCGGCACCATCGAGTTGCGGAATATGTATTTCTCGATCCAGGCATCTGCAACTGTCGTCTTCTCGCAGTTGCCGATGGTGTGCAGCAGGAAGAGCCCGTTGGGCTTCAGCATCTGGTGCACGACGTCCATGATGCCGGCGTAGTTCTTGTAGCCGACGTGCTCGATCATGCCGACGATCGAGATCTTGTCGAAGGGCGAAAGGTCCGACTGGGGCAGGTCGCGGTAGTCGAGCTTGCGGATGGTGACCGGCAGGCCCCTGGTGTACTCCAGGGCGTAGCGGATCTGCTCGTCGGAAAGGCTGATACCCGTGACCTCGCAGCCGCGGGTCTGGGCCGCGTACTTCGCGAAGCCGCCCCAGCCGCATCCGATGTCGAGCAGGCGGTCGCCGGCCTTGAGCTCCAGCTTGTCGCAAAGCATTTCCAGCTTGATCACCTCGGCCCGCTCGAGGTCCGTCGTGCCCTCGAAGAAGCAGCAGGTGTACTGGTTCCAGGGCCCGAGGAATTGCGCGTACATCCGGTGATCGATGTCGTAATGCTCCTCGGCGACGGCGCGCGAGCGGCGCTTCGTCTGCAGGTTCGTCAGCCGGGATTGCAGGGCTTTCAGGGCGCCCGCCGCGCGGATCAGCAGCCGCTGCTGGGCATCCGAGCTGAGCACGCGGCGGAACAGCTCGTCGAGCGCATCGCAGTCCCAGTCGCCGTCGATGTAGGCTTCGCCGATACCCAGCGAGCCTCGGAGTGCCCGGCGATAGAGCCGGTCGCGGTTGACCCGGATGTCCCAGGGACGGTCGCCGTTGACCCGGACGCCGGATCCCGCGATCACGCTCTCGAACAGCGGCTTGAAAAGTCGGTTCATCATTGTCGCGACCGGCGGCATTCTAAACCGGGGCGGGCGTAGAATTCACCCGTGGCCCCAGTCAGCCCCTTGCCAGCGGCAGCACGGTCGATTCCTTGATCACCGTGACGACGATGGATGAGTTCACGGACTGCACGTTCGGGATCTTCGACAAGTGATCCAGGAAGAAGGCCTCGTACTCCTTCATGTCGTGCGTGACGATCCGCAGGTGAAAGTCCCACTCCCCCGTCAGGGTGCAGCAATCGAGCACTTCCGGCCGGTCGCGGATCGCGCGCTCGAATTGCGCCAGCGCATCGCGCCCCTGGCTCGAAAGCCTGACGTGGACGTAGACCATCACGTCGAGCCCGAGCGCCTCGCGGTCGAGGAGGGCGACGCGCTTGCGGATCACGCCGTCCTGCTCGAGCTGCTGGATGCGCCGCCAGCAGGTCGTGTTCGAGAGGGCGAGCTTCGTCGCGACGTCGGCAGCGGACTGGGCGCCGTCGCGCTGGAGCTCGTCGAGGATGCGGCGATCGACTTGGTCCAGGCTTATTGAACTCATTGATTCACAAAGTTGAGCAAAGTGGAATGATTATTCCACTATTTTGCAGGACAGTACAAGCCTTTGCCAAAAGCGCGGCGGCGGGGCGTAGCATGCCCGGCTGTCATCCAAGGCCCGCCGCGCCATGAGGGAACCGATGGTTGCCCAGTCCCGCCTCCATGTCCCGAAGACGCCCGCGCGGCCCGGCGATGCCCCCGATTTCAGCTATCTCAAGCTTTCACCGGCCGGCAAGGTCGCGCGGCCCGAGGCCGGTGCGCCGCCGCTCGAGACGCGCCACCTTTCGGAAGGCCTCGTGCGCGTGCTCGACGACGAGCATCGCGCGGTCGGCCCCTGGCATCCCCATCTCGATGCGTCGGAGCTGCAGGTCGGGCTGCGCCACATGCTGCTGACGCGCGTGTACGACGACCGCATGCAGCGCATCCAGCGCTCGGGAAAGATCTCGTTCTACATGCGCTCCTATGGCGAAGAGGCGGTCTCGGTCGCGATGGCGATGGCGCTGCGCCCGTCGGACATGCTGTTTCCTTCCTATCGCAACCAGGGGATTTACATCGTCCGCGGCCGGCCGCTGCTCGACCTCATGTGCCAGCTCCTCTCGAACACCCGCGACATGTGCAAGGGCCGGCAGCTTCCCGTCATGTATCACTGGCGCGACGGCAACATCTTCTCCATCTCGGGGAATCTCGCGACGCAGTTCCCGCAGGCCGTCGGCTGGGCGATGGCGGCAGCCATCAAGGGCCAGGACGCGATCGCGGCGAGCTGGCTCGGCGAGGGATCGAGCGCCGAGGCGGACTTCCACCACGCGCTCCTCTTCGCGTCCGTCTACAAGGCCCCGGTGATCCTCTGCGTCGTGAACAACCAGTGGGCGATCTCGACTTTCCAGGGCCACGCGGGCGGCGAGCGCCAGACGTTCGCGGCGCGCGGGCCGGGCTATGGCATCGCGGGCATCCGGGTCGACGGCAACGATTTCCTGGCGGTGCACGCCGTGACGCAGTGGGCCGCCGAACGGGCGCGCACCGGCCGCGGCCCGACCCTGATCGAGCACGTCACGTACCGCGCCGCGGCGCATTCGACCAGCGACGATCCGGCCCGCTACCGGCCGAAGGACGACTACGAGGGATTCCCCCTCGGCGACCCGGTCGAGCGCCTCAAGAACCACCTCATCCAGCTCGGCGAGTGGTCCGATGCGCGGCACGCGGCGCTCATCACGGAACTCGAGGAGCACGTCGCGTCCTCGTGGAAGGAGGCGGTGAGCCACGGCACGCTGACCAGTCCGCCGCGCCTCGATCCGGAACTGATGTTCCAGGACGTCTTCAAGGAGATGCCCGAGCACCTCCGCCGGCAGGCTGCCGAAATGCGCGAAGAAACGGCGGGAAAATAGCGCCATGGCCCAGATGAACATGATCCAGGCGCTGAATTCGGCGATGGACATCAAGCTCGGCCAGGACCCGTCGGTGGTCATCCTCGGCGAGGACATCGGCTACTTCGGCGGCGTGTTCCGCGTCACGGACGGCCTGCAGCGCAAGTACGGCGAGAGCCGCGTGCTCGACACGCCGATCGCGGAGGGCGGGATCCTCGCCGCGGCGATCGGCATGGCGGTCAATGGCCTGCGGCCGGTCGCGGAAATCCAGTTCGCCGACTACATCTACCCGGCCTACGACCAGATCGTGAGCGAGCTCGCGCGCATCCGCTACCGCAGCGCCGGCGAGTTCTCGGCGCCCGTCACGGTGCGCACGCCCTGCGGCGGCGGAATCCGCGGCGGGCAAACCCATTCGCAAAGTCCCGAGGCGCTGTTCGCCCACGTCGCGGGCCTCAAGGTCGTGATGCCCTCGAATCCCTACGACGCCAAGGGACTCCTGATCTCGGCGATCGAGGACGACGATCCGGTCATCTATTTCGAGCCGAAACGCATCTACAACGGCCCGTTCGACGGCGACCCGCACAAGCCGGCCGTGCCCTGGAGCACGCATCCGAAAGGCGAGGTGCCGGACGGGCACTACACGGTGCCGATCGGCCAGGCCGAAATCGTGCGCGCCGGCAGCGACCTCACGATCGTCACCTATGGCACCATGGTGCACGTCAGCGAGGCTGCGGCCCGCGGCCTCGGGCTCGACGCGGAGATCATCGACGTGAGAACGATGGTGCCGCTGGACAGCGATACGATCTGCAACTCGGTTGCGCGCACCGGGCGCTGCGTCGTCGTCCACGAAGCGACGCGATTCGCGGGCCTAGGCGCCGAGCTCTCCGCCACCATCCAGGAGCGGTGCTTCTGGAATCTCGAGGCCCCGATCCTGCGCGTCGCCGGCTGGGACACGCCTTATCCGCACGCCTTCGAGTGGGAATACTTCCCCGGCCAGGCGCGGGTCGCGAAAGCACTGAAGGCCGTCATGGAGGCCTCATGAGCCGCTACGTATTCAAGATGCCGGATCTCGGGGAAGGCACGGTGTCAGCCGAGGTCGTGGAATGGAAGGTCAAGGTCGGCGACACGGTCAAGGAAGACCAGATCATCGCCGAGGTGATGACCGACAAGGCGGCCGTCGAGATTCCCGCGCCGGTGAGTGGTCGCGTCGTCGCGATCACCGGCCAGCCGGGTGAAATGGTGGCCGTCGGTGCCGAACTGATTGCTTTCGAGACTTCGGCCGAGCCCTCCGCGCCGCCCGTGGCGCCCCTGCCTGCTGCCAAGGCAGCGCCCGCTGCCGACTCGCAGGCCCCGGCGGCTGCCGTTGCCGCGGCCTCGGCACGCGTGATGGCTTCCCCGGCGACCCGCCGCAAGGCGCACGTGGCGGGAGTGGACCTCGCGACGGTCAATGGCACCGGCCCCGGCGGGCGAATTTCCGCGCAGGACCTCGAATCGGTCATCACCGGCAAGGGCAGCACGACGGCGAGGCCGGTCTCGCACGCGCCGCGCAAGGGCGTCGAGGAGATCAAGATCATCGGCGTGCGCCGCGTCATCGCGGAGCGCATGAGCGCGGCCAAGCGCAACATCCCGCACTTCGCCTATGTCGAGGAAGTCGACGTCACCGAGCTCGAGGGACTCCGGCAATACCTCAACTCGCGCCAGGCAAAGGGCGCGCCGTCTTTGACCTACCTGCCATTCCTGGTCGCCGCCCTGGTGCGCGTGCTCGAGGGCTTCCCGCAGTGCAACGCCACGCATGACGCCGAGCGCAACCTGATCCTGCGCCATGCCGCGGTGCACGTGGGCGTCGCGACCCAGACGCCGGACGGGCTGAAAGTGCCGGTCGTGAAGCATGCCGAGGCGCGCTCGCTCCACGACCTCGCCGCGGAAATCCGCCGGGTCACCGAGGCCGCGCGCAGCAACAAGGCGACGCGCGAGGAGCTGCTCGGCTCCACGATCACGGTCACGAGCCTCGGCCGCCTCGGAGGCATCGCCTCGACGCCGGTCATCAATGCGCCCGAAGTCGCGATCATCGGCGTGAACAAGGCCGTCGAACGCCCGGTCGTCATCGACGGGACGATCGCGATCCGCCGCATCATGAACCTCTCTTCCTCGTTCGATCATCGCTTCGTGGACGGCTTCGATGCCGCCGCAATGATCCAGGCGCTCAAGGAACGACTCGAGCATCCTGCAACCATCTTCATACAGGACTGAACACATGAACGCACAGGCCATGCCGCATGCGATTTCCCCTTCCGACGCCGCCGCGCGCCCGGCCTTTGGCACGGTGCTCGCTAGCACGATGGCGGTCACGGCCTGGAAGGACGGCAAGTGGTCGTCGCACGAGTTCCGCAAGTACGGGCCGATCGAAATGTCGCCGGCGATACACGGGCTGCACTATGGCAGCACCTGCTTCGAGGGCTTCAAGGCCTACCGCTGGGCGGACGGCAGCATCAACATCTTCCGCATGGACCGGCACGTCGCGCGCATGCGCCAGAGCGCGACTTCGCTCGTCCTGCCGCAGCCGGACGCCGCGCAGCTCGCGACGATGATCACCGGCGTCGTGGATCGCGTGCGCGACGAGGTGCCCGAGGCGCCGGGCGCCCTGTACCTGCGGCCGACGCTCTTCGGCACCGGCGCGAGCATCGGCGGCGCCACGTCGCCCGCGACGGAGGCCATGCTGATCGTGCTGGCAAGCCCGGTCTGGGACTATTTCGCGAAGGGCCTGAAGCCGCTTCGCATCTATGTCGAGGAGAAATCGACGCGCACGGCCTCCCAGATGGGAATGGTCAAGGCCGGCGGCAACTACGCGGCGGCCCTGGGCCCGACGATCGCGGCGCGTCAGCAGCACCAGGCCGACCAGGTCGTCTTCTGCCCGGGCGGGGAGGTCCAGGAGACGGGCGCCGCCAATTTCCTGCTGATCCGCGATGGCAAGATCCTGACGCGGAGCCTCGACACGACTTTCCTGCACGGCGTGACGCGTGATTCGCTGCTCACGATCGCCCAGCCGCTCGGCTACAAGGTCGAGGAGCGCATCTTCACAGTCGACGAGATGCTCGACTGGGTGAAGGATGGCGAAGCGGCGCTCTGCGGAACCGCGGCCGTGTTGTCCGGCGTCGGCACGCTCATCCGCTCCGGCGGGCGCGAGTACACGGTCGGCAGCGGCGAGTCAGGCCCGAACACCAAGCGGCTCCGCGCCGCCCTCGTCTCGATGCAGCACGGCGAGATCCCGACGCCCGCGGGCTGGATCACGCGGGTCTGAGCAGCCGCGGCGCGGCGAGGAGCAATGAAGGGCCGCACGCGCGTCAATCATCCGCCGGAGGTTTCCCTCCCGCCGGATAATCGGCCGCTCGTCGCGCCGATCCACCAGACCGTCAAGTTCGCCTTCGAGAGCCTCGAGGAGACGCTTCGCACGAGCCGCGGCGAGCGCGATGGCTATATCTACACGCGCACCGCGAACCCGACGATCCGCCAGCTCGAGAAATTGCTGGCGGAACTGCAGCAGCGCGACGACTGCATCGCGGTCGGGTCGGGCGTCGCGGCGATTTCCACCTGCCTGCTCGGGCTGCTTCGCGCAGGCGACCATGTGCTCTGCTTCGTCGAGACCTATGGGCCGACCCGGCACCTGATCCAGGGACTGCTGAAGCGGTTCGGCGTGGACCACACGATGCTTTCCATCGAGGACGACGCCGGAATCGACCGGGTGCTCGCCAGCCGGCCGACGAAGCTCGTCTTCTTCGAGTCGCCGACCAACCCGGTCACGCGCATCGCGGACATCGCGCACATCACCCGCGCCGCACATGTCCATGGCGCGCTGACGGTGCTCGACAACACCTTCGCCGGATTCCACAACCACGGCCAGTACGGCATCGACGTCTTCGTGCACAGCCTGACGAAGTACGCCTCGGGCCATGGCGACGTCATGGGCGGGGCGATCGTCTCGCGCCCGGAACTGGTCAAGGCAATCCGGCGCGAGGCCATCCTGCTAGGCAACCTGCTCGACCCGCATGCCGCGTTCCTGATCATGCGCGGCATGAAGACCTACTACCTGCGCTGCGAGGCACAGGCAGCGAGCGCCGCGCAGATCGCCGCCTTCCTCGAAGAGCACCCGGCCGTCGAGCGGGTCCACTACCCGGGACTGCCGTCGCACCCGAGGCACGCGCTCGCACGCGAGCAGATGCGGGATTTCGGATCGATCGTCGCATTTGACCTTGCCGGCGGCGCCGACGCGGTCCGCGAGTTTGCCGACGCGCTCGAGTTCTTCGCGATTGCGCCTAGCCTGGGGTCGGTCGAGTCGCTCGTCATGCCGCCGCAACTCCTGCGCGGGCGGGGGCTGACAGCGGAGCAGGCGACGATCAGCGGCATCGGCGACGGCACGATCCGGCTCTCGATCGGGATCGAGGATACGGAGGACTTGATTGAGGATCTGGATGCCGCGTTGAATGCGGTGAAGTGAGCAGGAGGCGTCAGCCTTCGCGGCGCACCATCGTGAGCCGGTCGCTCCCCGGAAAAGTCGGTGCCCAGCCACCGTCAGTCTCGCGCATCAGGGAAGTCTCAATCCGGCCCGCGTCGAGCAGGCGGAATGTCTGGCGGAACCGGCTCGTCTTTCCGTTGGCAGCCGTCAGGGCGACGTCGCGCACGATCAGCCCGTCTGCTTCCACGTGGATCTCGCCTCGTTCCTGGCCCAATGACCCGGGCTCGACGACAAACAGGTAGTCGAACTTGCGGCTCGCGCCGTTCCAGAGGACGAGTCCTTCGAAGTGCAGGTGTTTCTCGCCGCCGGCCTCGAGCAGGTTGACGCTCACCCAGACATAGCTCTGCTTCGGTCCCCAGGAAAAGCCCTGCACGAAGGTTGGAGCCGCGCCCGCAGCGCCCACGTCCCATTCCCCGATCAGCGGCTCGAGCGCGGCGTAAGGCCCCGCTGTCTGGGCGAATCCGGCAGGACTCGACAGGAGCGCGATGCAACCGGCGGCTGCCGCGGCGAACCGGGCGATCCAGCAACGGGCACGCGAATGGCTGTGACGACGCATTGATGAAACCCCTCCAGTCGAACGTATCGCCGCAGCGGCGGATGCGCCAGCCGCTATCGATGAGCCGATTGAATGGCGCGCCCGGACGCGCCGCGCGAGGGTAGGCTGCGACTAGACGCTGCTTGCGACCCGAACCCGGTGCGGGTGATAGGGCAGGACCTCGACGACGTCGCCCGCCGCGAGCCGCTCCTGGAGCGCGCGCCACCAGCCGGCTTCGAGGATCTCGCCGTGCTTTTCCAGGAACACGTCCTGCAGCCGGCCCTCGAAGCCGAGGAACTTCAGGAAGGTCTCGGGGAAGACGTCGTTCTCGGCGACGTAGAACCAGCTCTCGTCCCGCATTTCGTCCTCATCGGTCGTCGCCCGCGGCACGTCGCGGAAGCGGCAGTCCGTGACGCGGCAGAGCTCGTCGTAGTCGTAGAAGATGACGCGACTGTGGCGCGTGACGCCGAAATTCTTGAGCAGCAGGTCGCCCGCGAAGATGTTGGTGTAGGCGAGGTCGCGGATCGCCTGGCCATATTCGATGACCGCGAGCTCGGCCTGCTCGCGGGTCGCCGTTCGCAGGTACAGGTTGAGCGGGCGTCATCTGCCGCTCGATGTACACGTGCGCGACGATGACGTCCTCGCCGTCGAGCTTGACGTTCATGGCGCACTCTTCGAGCAGTTCCTCCAGCATGTCCGGCGCGAAGCGGCTCCGCGGCAGCCGGATGTCGCGGAATTCCTGAGCATCGACGAGCCGGCCCGCGCGGTCGTGGCGGAAGACCATGTCGTACTTCGCCATGACCTCCTCGCGGCGGACGTTCTTGACCGCCGGGAAACGGTCGCGGATCACCTTGAAGATCACGTCGAAGTTCTCGAGCGTGAAGCAGGCCATGACCATGCCGCGCTCGCCCGGCGCGCGCACGAAGCGGTCTTCGGACCGCCCGAGGTGCCGGAAGATCTCGCGGAACCGCTCGGTCTTTCCCTGCTTGGCGCGGCCGAGCACGGTGAAGAGCTCGGAGACCGGCTTCAGCGGCAGGATCTGGTGCAGGAACAGCACGGCTTCCCCGACACGCTCGAGGTCCACGTGGAAGTACGAGCGGGTGAAGCTCAGGAGGATCGCGACGTCGCCCTCCTGGAGCATGACGGCGTCCACGAGGACGCCGAGCGGCGAGTTGCGGAATGCGATCGCGAGCGGCAGCGTCCAGCCTTCCCCATGCAGGCAGCCGACGACATAGGCGCGGCTCATCTGGTAGAACACCGGCCGGATCACTTCGACTTCGCGAAGCGGGCGGCTTTCCCCGATGCGCCTCAGGTGAAGCTCGACGTCCGCGGTCACGTGGCTGACGCTGCCCTCGAAGTCGCGCCAGCGCGTCCGGAACCGGTAGTCGGACAGGAGCTCCTCGAACAGGAGGTCGAGCGAGCCGCGGTTGACATAGCGGTTCGTCACGACGGTGGACCCGAAGCCGCGCAACGGATCGACGTCGAGGGCAAAGAACTCGATTTCGGGATTCACGCCGACGGTCCCGAACAGCCGGCGCGTGATGGAGCTGAAGAAGGTCTTCAGGAACTCCGGGTCGGCCAGCGTCTCGATGCGGCGCGCATAGTCGCGCTTGATGGCCATCCACAGGGCGTCGTCCAGCGCGTCATCGCCGAGGGCGGTCCGCAGCTCGGCAACCGCCTGGCTGACCATCGTCGAATAGAGCTCGATCCGCTCGACGACGTCGGCCTGGGAACCCGCCCAGTCGCGGTTCTCGAAGCGCTCGGGGGCGCGCCGGGTGATCGCGCGGTACTCGGCGTTGTAGCGCGCGAACGCCGCGACGATGGCGGCGGAGCACTCGGCGGCGCGCGGGTCGCTCAACGCATGTTGCGGATCAAGGCGTCGCCGAACTCGCTGCACTTCACTTCGGTCGCGCCTTCCATGAGGCGCGCGAAGTCGTAAGTGACGACCTTTTCGGCGATCGTGCGGTCCATCGCCGCGAGCACCAGATCGGCGGCCTCGGTCCAGCCCATGTAGCGCAGCATCATCTCGCCCGAGAGGATCACCGAGCTCGGGTTGACCTTGTCGAGGTTGGCGTACTTCGGCGCCGTCCCGTGCGTCGCCTCGAAGACGGCGTGGCCGGTCATGTAGTTGACGTTGCCGCCCGGGGCGATGCCGATCCCGCCAACCTGCGCCGCGAGCGCGTCCGACAGGTAGTCGCCGTTCAGGTTCATGGTGGCGATGACGTCGAAGTCCTCGGGCCGCGTCAGCACCTGCTGCAGCGTGATGTCCGCGATCGCGTCCTTGACCAGGACCCTGCCCGCGGAGAGCGCCTGCTTCTGCTCGTCATTCGCCGCGGCGTCGCCCTTGGCGGCGCGCGTGCGCTCCCACTGGTCCCAGGTGTAGGTTTCCTTTGCGAACTCGCGCTCGGCGAGCGCGTAGCCCCAGTTCCGGAAGGCGCCTTCCGTGAACTTCATGATGTTGCCCTTGTGCACGAAGGTCACGCTCTTGCGGCGGTTCGCGACCGCGTACTCGATCGTCGAGCGCACCAGGCGTTCCGTGCCCTCGCGCGAGATGGGCTTGAGGCCGATGCCGGAGCTGTCCGGGAAGCGGATCTTGCCGTGCATCCGGGGGAAGTGCTCCTTCAGGAGCGCGAGGAACTTCGTGTTCTCGGCGGAACCGGCTTCGAACTCGATGCCCGCGTAGATGTCCTCCGTGTTCTCCCGGAAGATGACCATGTCCACCTTCTCGGGGGAGCGCACGGGCGAGGGCACGCCCTTGAACCAGCGCACCGGGCGCAGGCAGACGTAGAGGTCGAGCATCTGCCGGAGCGCGACGTTGAGCGAGCGGATGCCGCCGCCGATCGGCGTCGTGAGCGGGCCCTTGATCGAGACTAGGTATTCCCGGCAGGCCGCGACGGTCTCGTCCGGAAGCCAGGTGTTCTTCAGGCGATTGGCCTTTTCGCCCGCATAGACTTCCATCCACTCGATGCGGCGCTTTCCGCCATGGGCTTTCTGCACTGCGGCATCGAGCACGCGCACGCTCGCGCGCCAGATGTCGGGGCCCGTGCCGTCGCCCTCGATGAATGGAATGACCGGATTGTCCGGAACCTGCAGCTTGCCATTGGCAATGCGGATCTTCTCGCCCATGGGCAAATGCTATCACGGCATCGCGTAGAATCGCCGCCATGAAGCACCCGGTGACAGCGACAGCGCTGCGCGGAACTCCCGCAAAGGACGGCTTCCGCATGCCCGCGGAGTGGGAGCCGCATGCCGGCACGTGGATGCTCTGGCCCGAGCGGGCGGACAACTGGCGTGACAACGCAGTGCCCGCGCAGCGAGCATACGCGGCCGTTGCGGCCGCCATTGCGAAGAGCGAGCCGGTGACGATGGGTGTATCGGCCGGCCAGTTCGAGGTGGCACGGCGGATGCTGGCCCATGGCGTGCGGGTCGTCGAGATCTCGTCGAACGATGCCTGGATGCGCGACGTCGGGCCGACCTTCGTGGTCGACCGGAAGAAGCGCGTGCGCGGCGTCGACTGGATGTTCAATGCCTGGGGCGGCAAGGCCGGCGGTGCTTATTCGGACTGGGCTCTCGATGACCAGGTGGCGGCGAAGGTTCTCGAGATCGAATCCAGTGACCGCTATCGCGCCCCCTTCATTCTGGAAGGGGGTTCAGTCCATTCGGACGGGCAGGGCACGTTGCTGACGACCGAGGAATGCCTGCTCGACCCGAACCGCAATCCGGCGCTGCGGCGCGGGCAGATCGAGAGCCTGCTGCAGCGCTATCTCGGCGTACGCGAGATCATCTGGCTGTCGCGGGGCGTGTTCAACGACGAGACCGATGGCCACGTCGACAACCTCTGCTGCTTCGTGCGGCCGGGCGAAGTTGTGCTTACCTGGTGCGATGACCCCGACGATCCGCAGTACGACATCTCGCGCGCGGCCTTCGACGTGCTCGCCAAGGCCAAGGATTGCCGCGGCCGGCGCCTCAGGATCCACAAGCTGATGCAGCCCGGTCCGCTCTACATGAACGAGTCGGAGGCGGCAGGTATCGAACCCTCGCCTGATTGCAGGCGCCGCCGCGCGGGTGAACGGCTCGCCGGCTCCTATGTCAACTTCTACATCTCGAACCGCCACATCGTCATGCCCTTGCTCGACCCGCGGACCGACGGCCGCGCAAAAGCGGCGCTGGCGCGCCTCTTCCCCCGCCGCAAGGTCATCGGCGTACCGTCGCGCGAAATCCTGTTGGGTGGCGGTAACATCCACTGCATCACCCAGCAGCAGCCGCGAGGGAAATAGAGGGTATCGAAGGGGACGCTAACCTTCATTTGAAGGGGACCGTCTGAAGGGGACCGTCCCTCTTAAATGAAGGTTAGCGTCCCCTTCGATACTAGTGCTTGCGCCAGCCGACTTCGAGGAAGTACGCGCGGCCGCGGCCGGGAAAATAGCGGAAATCGCCGAAGGCAAAGTCCGCCCGGTCGGCGTAGGCCGTGTCGAACAGGTTCGTCACGCGGGCGGTCAGCGACCAGGCCTCGCCCGGCCTCGCGGTGATCCGCAGGTTCGCCAGGTCGTGACCGCCATAGCCCGCGGTGTTCGCGGCATTCGCCCAGTAGCTTCCGACGTACATCCATTCGAGCTCGGCCAGCAGGCGCTCCGATTCGCGACGCAGCCGCAGCGTGTGGATGTCGTGCGGGGCCGTGTCCATGTCGTTGCCGGACGTGATCTGCTCGCCCTGCTCGACGGCGGCGGTGAACCGGTACTCGTGACGCGCGAACGTCCCGGCGGAGGACAGCAGCCAATTGCCCGCGAACGACCAGTCGCCCTGGTATTCGAGGCCGTAGTGCCGCGTCTTGCCGCCGCTGACATTGAACCCCGCGGAATCGCGCAGGATCACGTCATCCTTGTCCATGTGAAAGAGCGCGAGGTCTACGGCGAGCGAGTCACTCCGCCAGCGCAGGCCGAGCTCGGCCGCATCCACGCTTTCCGAGTCGAGGTCCGCGATCGACTGCTGCCGCTGGAGCCGGTAGAGCTCGGTCGTCTCGGGCGCGCGAAAGCCGCGCGCGAGCGAGAGATACGCCGAGACGGCGTCGCTCGCCTCCCACAGGAGGCCGAGGCGTGGCGCCAGGTTGGTGAAGTCATCCGACCGGTCCGCGGGCCGTGAATAGAGGCAGCCGCCGGGGCAGGGGACGCCGTTCTCGTCCGTGTTGCCGTCGATCATGCGATTGTCATAGTCGTAGCTCGCGTTCTCGAGCCGGAGCCCCGCCTCGATCGACCAGCGCGGCGACAATTCGCGCTGCCACTGCGCGTAGGCCGCGAACACGAGCGAATCGACGTCGTAGTCATAGTGCCTGCCGGCCGGCCTGATCGCATTGGCGGCGGGCGAGCCGTCGGTCGTCGGACCGCCCTGGAATTGCAGGAGGAAGCTCTGCGCAATCTCGGCGTCGAGGCCGAGCGTCAACTCGCCGCCGGCCAGCGATCCGCCCGTGGACTTGAACATCAGCCCGCCGCTGTCCTGGCCGTTTTCCTCGATCGGCTGGCCGAGCAGGAAGTGCTGCAGGAAATCCATGCGGGAGCTGCGCAGGTAGGCGCGGAAATCGAGGCGCTCGCCGTCGAAGTACTGCGCGGCAAGCCGGAAGCTGGTCGCGTCGCGGTAGGCGTCGGGATCGGGATTGGAGCGCGCGATCGCGGGATCCCGGTAGGCGTCCTCGCCGATGATGAAGCCAGCCGTCTGCTGGTTGAGATTGGAGGCCGCAAACCGCAGGGTGAGCCCGCCGTCGGCGAGCGGCCGGGTCCACGCCGCATTCAGCTTCTGTTCCTGGAAGCCCGACGAATCGCGCCAGCCGCCGTCGTCGGTCGCGTGCGCGGCAATCCCGAGGCCGCGCTCGTTGGTGCCGCTGGCCGAAGCGAGGAGCGCGCGGAAATATTCGTCGCTGCCGCCTTCGAGCGCGATCCCTAGAAGCGGCAGGTCATTGGGAAGCGCTGGAACGACATTGATGATGCCGTGCACGGCGCTCGAGCCGTAAAGGACGCTGCCCGGGCCTCGGAGGATCTCGACGGCCGCGGCCTGCTCGACATTCACCTCGAACAGGTCGTTGACATTGCAGGTGCCGACCGGCCGGATCGGGATGCCGTCCTCGAGCACGAGCACCGCGCCGCAGGCGCCGGCGCCGGTCAGCACGGGGGAGCGCAATGCCGTGAGCGATTCCTGGCCGCTGCCGCGCTGGATCATCGTGCCGGCCGCGCGGTTGAGGAGTTCCGCGACGTGCGTCGCGCCGGTGAATTCGACGGTTTCAGCCCCGATCCGCGTCGCGCTGCCGGGATAGCTTGTGAGCGCGAGCGGCGTCCGCGTCGCGGTGACGATGACCTCCTCGAGCGCCCGCGAGGATACGGGCCATGCAGTGAGGACCGCCGCCGCGGCAATCAAGCTGCCTGCACCAGGACCTGCATTCATTCGACGGATTATAGGGTTGCGTGAACGGCTGGCCCGGATGCCCGTGCTAACATTCCTGTGACTCGATGAATTCCCCGATGTTCCGCGTGCCGGCTCTACTGGCTTGCCTCCTGGCCTCGCTGCTTGCGGGAATCGCCATGGCGGCCGAGCCGGCGCCGCCCGGGCGTCCCCGCATCGGCCTCGTCCTTTCGGGCGGCGGCTCCCGCGGGCTTGCGCACGTCGGCGTGCTGCAGGCACTCGAGGAACAGCGCATTCCGGTCGACGCGATTGCCGGCACGAGCATGGGCGCGGTCGTCGGCGGCCTGTATGCCTCCGGCATGACCGCCGCGGAAATCGACGAGTTCATGCGGGGAATCGACTGGAGCGCGGCCTTCCGCGACCGGCCGGCACGAAACACGCTCAATTTCCGGCGCAAGCAGGACGATCGCGAGTTCCTCGTGCGCATTCCGATCGGCATCCAGAGCGGGAGCTTCAAGGTTCCGCGCGGCCTGATCCAGGGCCAGAAGCTCACGCAGACGCTGCGGCTCAAGACGCTTCCGGTCGCGGCCATCGACGACTTCGATGCGCTGCCGACGCCGTTTCGCGCGGTCGCCGCGGACCTCGAGACCGGCGAGCGCATCGTGCTCGAGAACGGCGACCTGACGTCGGCGATGCGCGCGAGCATGTCGGCGCCGGGCGTCTTCGCGCCGGTCGAGGTCGGCGGGCGCCTGCTCGTGGACGGCGGCGTGGTCGAAAACCTGCCGGTCGACGTCGCAAAGGCCATGGGCGTCGACGTCGTCATCGCGGTCGATGTCGGCTTCCAGCCGGTCGGCCGCCGCGAGCTGACGTCCGCGCTCGCAGTCTCCAACCAGGCGGTCACGATCATGATGCGGCGCGAGACCGCTGCGTCAGCGGAGCCTGCTGACCGAGACCGACGTCCTGATCGAGCCCGAGCTCGGCAGCCTCCAGTCGACCGACTTCGCCGCGGGGGAACGCACGATCGGCCTCGGGCTCGTCGCGACGCGGGCGAACGCCGACCGCCTCGCGCACCTGGCGCTCGACGAGGGGCAGTGGGAGCAGTTCCTGGCCTCGCGCGGCGAATCCCCCGGAACCGAGCCCGTCGTGCACTTCGTGCGGACCGACCGGCGCTCGGAGCGCTACCAGGAACGCATCCAGGCGGAGCTCGGGCCCATCATCGGCCAGCCGCTCGACCCGCAGGAGATGGACGAACGGCTCTCGCACTTCTACGGCAGCGACAATTTCGAGGCGCTCGACTACCGCCTGGTCCACGACGGCGTGCTGACCGGCATCGAGGTCAGCGCGCGGCGCAAGAGCTGGGGGCCCAATTTCCTGCGCTTCGGCCTCGAGTTGCAGGACGACTTCGAGGGCGGCAACAGCTTCAACGCGGGCGTGCGTGCCCAGGTCACCGAGGTCAACCGCTACGGCGCGGAATGGCAGACGGACCTGCAGGTCGGCGAGAACCCGCGCTTTGCGACCGAGTTCTTCCAGCCGATCGGCTACGCCTCGAACTGGTTCGTCCTGCCGAGCCTGCTCGTCGAGCGCGAGAACATCGACATCTTCGAGGGCGACGACCGGCGGGCGACCTATCGCATCCACAATCGCGAGGTCGCTTTCGATGTCGGCCGCGAGTTCGGAAGCTGGGGCGAGCTGCGCGGGGGCGTGGTGCGCGGCGAGGGCAACCGCGACCTGCTGGTCGGCGATCCCGATGACCCGACGCTCCCGCCGCGCGACCGCTTCGACCGCGGCGAATTCACCGCGCGCTTCAGCGTCGACCTGCTGGACGACGTGTTCTTTCCGCGGCACGGGGAGCTGTTCACGCTGCAGTGGAACGGCCCGCGCGACGGCCTCGGCGCGGATGCGAACTCGGATCGCGTCTCTTTCGACTGGACGCACGCGCGCTCGCGCGGCCGCAATACGCTCATCCTCTCGGCGGCCGGCGGCGCCCACGTTTCGGGACCCACGGACCAGGTCCAGGATTTCTACAGCCTGGGCGGGCTCTTCAACCTCTCGGGCCTGTCGCCGGACGCGATCAGCGGGCCGCATTTCGGCATCGCGCGCACGATCTACTACCGGCGCATCGGGAGCGGGCAGGACGGACTCTTTGACGTGCCGACTTACATCGGCGTCTCGCTCGAGCTTGGAAACGTCTGGGAGCGGCGTGGCGACGCGAGCGCGAGCACGGCGCTTTTCAATGGCGCGGCCTACGTGGGTTTCGACACGTTCCTGGGGCCGGTATACGTCGCCGCCGGCTTCGGCGAGGGCGGCGACAGGAGCCTGTACCTGCTGCTCGGCCGCGTGCGCTGACGCGCTAGGGCTTCACGTCGCCCGAAACTTTTTCGTAAACGACGGCCGGTTCGTCGCCGCGGCGCGAGTAGCGATGCCGGCTGGACATGTCGTCGTAGGCCTCGTCGCGCTCCCGCTCCGTCGCGAACCAGTGCAGCTTCTGCCAGTCGGCGCCGACGAGGCGCGTGAAGGGGTCCCGCCGCCGCAGGCTCACGCGTATGCCGTAAGGCCGCACCGCAGGCGGCGGCCGTACCAGGTTGTGCTCGTTGCTGATCGCCATGAAGCAACAATAGCGAAACCGGCCGCGCCGTCAAACCCGCCGGATCAGAACCGGCGATCGCCCGCGCCCTCGCGATCGGCCCAGCCGAACAGCCGCCGTGTCACGAAGGTGTAGACCGGCTTGCCGGTCGCCATCCAGAGCCGCGAGAACGCCGCGGGCCGCGCGAGGATGCCGCGTTCGCGCGCGGTCAGCAGCTCCGGGCAATAGGACCGCTTGTGTTTCAGCAGGTGCCGCAGGTCCTCGCGCGCCAGCGCGCGAAACAGCCGCCCGCGGCGCGGTGCGACGAGCGCGAGCTGGAAATCGACGAGGGCGGGATTGCCGGTCGGCGTCACGAGCCAGTTCGGCTCCTTGGCGAGGTCGTTATGGGCAACCCCCCGGCGGTGGATCGCCGACAGCAGGCGGCGCGCCGCGCGGAAATAGCCAGCGTTTCGCGGCCTCGCAGCCTGCATGGGCCGGCCCTCGATCCACTCGCGTCGCAGCGCGCCGCGATCGCTCGAAAGGAGACGCGGCGTACCCGGCAGGCCGTCGAGCCGCGCGAGCGCGCGCGCCTCGCGCCGGCACAGGCGGCGCGCGAGCCAGGCCGTCCACCAGCGCGCGCCCGCGGTGTCACGCACGACGAACTCGCATCCGGGGCCCTTGCCAAGCCAGACCGTCCCGAACAGATCCGACTTGAGCTCGCGCATGACCGGTCATTGTAAGATAAGGGCATGTCCACCAAGCTGCGCAAGACCACGATGCCCGCGGCCGCCGAGGCCTTGCCGGGACGCCCGCAGCCCTTGCCGGTTGCGGAGAAGCATTTCGTCAACGGCAACCGGCTGGCGCCGCCTTTTCCGGCGGGCCTCGAGCTTGCGATGTTCGGGCTCGGCTGCTTCTGGGGCGCCGAGCGCCTGTTCTGGGAAATGCCCGGCGTCTGGTCCACGTCGGTCGGCTATGCGGGCGGGTATACGCCGAATCCGACCTACCAGGAAGTCTGCACCGGCCAGACCGGCCATACGGAAGTCGTGCGCGTCGTCTTCGATCCCCGGAAAGTCCGTTACCCTGACCTGCTTAAGGCGTTCTGGGAATCGCATGATCCCACCCAGGGCATGCGCCAGGGCGGCGATGTCGGGACGCAGTACCGCTCGGCGATCCTTGCGGTCGGGGCGGAACAGCTCGAGCAGGCGCGGCAATCGAAGGCCGCTTACCAGCGCGCGCTCCATGCGGCGGGCAAGGACAGTGCCATCACGACCGAGGTGCTGCCGGCGCCGGATTTCTTCTATGCCGAGGATTATCACCAGCAGTACCTGGCGAAGAATCCCGACGGCTATTGCGGACTCGCGGGCACGGGCGTCGCCTGTCCCGCCCCTGTCGGCGCCCTCGCGAGCGCCTGATTACCGCCTAGGTTCCGCCCGGCTCGGCACCCGGTTCCGGGTCCGGCAGCGGATACGTCTTGGCCTCGGTGGGCGCCGCCGCGGGCTTTGCAGGCTGCGCGGCCGCGTTGCTCTCGACACTCTGCGCAGCGCCGGAGGTCAGGCGAGTCACTTCTTCGACGAGCGCCGGAGCCGGAGTGGGCGCAGCGGCCGTGCTCGCCAGGATCTCGGAAGCACTGGACGCGGTGCCGTAGAAGCGCTTGTTGGCTTTCTTATAGATGAAAATGCCGTTGCCCTCGAGCGAAACGCCGGCAAAGAGCCCTTGCGACTTCGAATACGCGTACACCTCCGCGTCGAAGGTCACGCTGGTCGAAGCCTTCGCCGTGCGGCCGACCGGGCCCGCGGCGACGGATGCATCCGCGCCGAGCGTCAGCTTTCCGTCGGTGATGCCGTCGACGCTCTCGCGGGTGGTCAGCACCAGCACGATGTCTGACACCTGGCCGCCGGCCTGGAATCCCCAGCTGCCGCCACCCGTCGACACGAAGACCGGGTTGCTCCAGCTCCGGTCGGCGCGGCGCACCAGCATGACGCCATTGCCGAAGCTGGCGCCAAAGATCAGGCCGATCTTGACGTTGGCCGGCAGGATGACGATGCCCTCGGCCTTGGCGAGCAGCATGTCGGGAATTTCAGTATCCGGGATCGCCTGCAGGTCGCGCAGGACCTTGAGCGACTGGTCGAGCATCGCCGCTTCGTTGGATGTGGCCGTGTCCGCGGCCGCTGGCGTCACCAGGAAAGTGGCGGCAAGCAAGGCGGAGAAGACCGTCGAAAGCAATTTCATGGCGTTGTTCCTGTTCGTGGGCTATCCCGACAGACCGCGCGCATGGTGACAGGTTCCGGGCGTGGCGGGGTCGGGGCCTAGTGTAGCCGTTACGCGACGGTGCCTTAAGCGTTCGACAGCACGGCGCCGCATCGTCCAAACTGCGGGCGTGATGATGCGCCGAATCTCCATCACGGTCACGCTGCTTTTCATGGCGACCGGCTCCGCGCGCGCCGAATGGCATGCACGCGAAGAAGCGATCATGGGCACGCGAATCGCCATCGAGCTCTGGCACGAGGACCCCGCCGCCGCCGCCACGGCGATCGACGCCGTGATCGCCGAGATGCACCGGATCGACGAGCTGATGTCGGTCTACAAGCCGGAAAGCCAGCTGTCGAGGGTCAATCGCGACGCCGCGAAAGCTCCGGTCAAGGTCGATCCGGAATTGTCCCGCCTCATCGCGCGGGCGCTCGAGTTCTCCGAGATGTCGGGCGGCGCCTTCGACATCACCTACGCGAGCGTGGGCTACCTGTATGACTACCGCGACCGCAGGCACCCGACCGAGGCCCAGATCGAGGCCGCCCTGCCTGCGGTGAACTGGCGGCACGTGGTCGTCGATCCCGCGGCGTCGACCGTCAGCTTCCTGAAGCCGGGCGTCCGCATCGACCTCGGCGGGATCGCCAAGGGCCATGCGGTCGATACCAGCATCGCGATACTCCGCGCCCGGGGAATCCGGAACGCAACGGTGACCGCCGGCGGGGACAGCCGGATGCTCGGGGACCGTCACGGGCGGCCCTGGTTCGTCGGCATCCGGCACCCCGACGACCGCAACCGGCTGATCGCCCGCATCCCGCTCGAGGACTCGGCCATCTCCACATCGGGGGACTACGAGCGGTTTTTCGACGAGGACGGCGTGCGCTACCACCACATCATCGACCCGAAGACCGGCAAGAGCCCGCACGGAGTGCGCAGCGTGACCGTCATCGCCCCGACCTCGACGGAGGCCGAAGGGCTGACGAAGAGCGTCTTCATCCTCGGCCCGGAACGGGGCATTGCGCTGGTCGAGGCCCAGCCGGATGCGGATGCCGTCGTCGTCACCGCCGAGGGGCGGGTGATCTACTCGAAGGGCCTAGAACCACCCGGTGAAGAATAGGCGGATGACGTCGGCATCGAACTGGTACAGCGGTTCGGTGCCCGGGGTGGTGACGACGCGGATGTCCCGGAAATCGTCATAGTCGAAGCGGATCCGGTCGTATTTCAGGTTGACCGCCGCCTTGCCGAGGAAATCGGCCCAGGATGGCTTGAACTCGTAGGACACGCCGAATCCGAGCGTATGGCTCTGCATGTCCGCGAGTTCCTTGTCGCGGGCGAGGAAGTTCTGGAAGTCCGCGCGCGGGAAGAGGTCCGAATAGAACTCCGCCGCATTCTGCGTGTAGAAGCGATAGTGCACGTCGAACATCCACTCATTCCTGAGCGGGTGCGTATAGGCAATGTCGAAGGTGCTCGAGTTGATTTCCCAGGTGTCGGTGTAGAAGCGGTAGTCGGCCTGCAGCGCCGCGCGATAGGGCATGAACCAGCGGGCCCGCGCCGAAATCGCGTTACCGGTCCGCGTGCGCGGATAGCGCTCGAACTCGAAGGAGAACCCGCGCGCGGCCTCCGCGTCGAGATAGCGCACCTGGCGGTAGGGATTGTTGAGGAATCCCTCCTCGGTGATGGCCTCGTACGACAGGCCGAGGACCAGGCTCTTGGTCGCGACCTGCGAGATGTCGACGCCGTAGATGCGCCGGTCGACCACGTCGGCAAAGGTGGCGTCGCCGCGTCGCGTGACATCGTCCCAGCCGCGGGTGAAGAAGAGCGACACCGTGGTGAGGTCGCCGAACATGTCCTGGCTGATCGACAGGCTCGCCGTGTCGGCCTCGTAGTCGTTCTCGCTCGAATTGCTGAAATTCGCGGCGTAGGTCACCTTGCCGCGCAGGTATTCGAAGCCGACGCCGTACTGCGTGCGCTCTTCCTCGTACGGGCTCGCGGTCGTGACGACGTCGATCGAGGCGGACGACACCATGTCGATGTAGAAGCTCGCATTGGCTGCGTACTTCTCGGCGAATTTCTTGCGGACGAGCAGCGACGGGCCGTCGATGGTCACTCCGCCGCCGTCGTAATAGTGATACAGGAGGTCCGCCCGGTCTTCCGGCAGGACGCCCGCGACCGCCGTGAGCGGCAGGAGGCAGAGCAGGGCGATGCGGCGGATCAGTTGCATCCGCAACCGCCGCCGCTGGCACCGGCCGCTCCGCGCGCGCCCTCGCGCGCCTCGTAGACGTGGCGCATGTAGGAAGAAGCGACCGGGTCGCGGTCCCAGGCCATGATTGGGTCCGCGATGTTCTCGCGCTCGTAGGGTTTCACCCAGGGCTCGAGGCGCGAGCAGCCGGCGGCCGCGAGGCCGAGGAGGACGATGCCCGCAATGCGGCCGACCCTCACGATTTTTCCCGCAGCATCAGCCGGATCTGCTCGATGTACTTGGCCTCGTCGCCCGGCTTGTAGGCCCGGTGCTGCCAGCGCAGCCGGCCCTGGCGGTCGACGAGGAAAGTCGTCGGCATCGCGCTCACGCCGTAGTTGCCGCTGACCGTGTTGTCCGGGTCGAACAGGATGGGGAAGCTGACCGGCGTCTTGCCGAGGAACTTCTCGGCGTCCGACTTCTCGCTCTCGACGTTGATCGCGACCATCTGGAAGCCCATCGGCTTGTACTTGGCGTAGATCTGGTCGAGCGCCGGGAACTCCTGGCGGCAGGGCCCACACCAGCTGGCCCAGAAGTTGATCATCACGACCTGGCCCTTGAGGCCGGCCAGCGAAAGCTCACCGCCCGCCCGGTTGGCGAGCGTGAACGTCGGCGCCGGCGGCGAACCGTCGGTCGCGACGGCGGGCCAGGACAGCGCAAAGATGGCGGCGATGAGCCCGGCGAACCTGAACCTGCGTAATCCGTCCACGTGACCTCCTCAGAAGAACGCCGTCAGCGACACCGTCGCTTCGTAGTTGTGGCTCGTCTTGTTGCTGCCCAGCACGTCGATCTCGTGAATGTGGTCGCGTATGTTCAGATGCAGGGCGAGCCAGTCCCTGATCAGCACGCGCGCTCCGGCCCCCGCGGTGAGCGTGAAGCGATCGCCACCGGCGAATCGCGTACTGCCCGCCCCGAGCGTGAGGTAAACGGCGCTGTTGTACGCGCGCTTGCCCCCGAGGAATATCTCGCCCGGTAGCGCATTCCAGCCGAATCCGAGGCTGTAATAAGTGAACTCCCTCTCACTGTCGGTCAAAAGGGGCGCCCCGCCCGAAAGGCGCTCGAAACTGGACAGTCCCGCATCACTGGTGCCGGCGATCGCCTCGGTAAAGAAGTCCTCGCTGATGTGGTAAGCGATCCGGACGCCGTAGACCGGGTTGACCTCGAAGTCCTCGACCGAGAGCGACCCGACATAGGCGCCGGCCTCCCAGTTCTCGGTGTCGATCTCCGCGGGCTTGACCTCGCGCCGCTCGACCTGCGGCTCGATCACGACCGGCGTCTCGCCGCCCTGCTCGGGCGGAGGCGGGCCCTCCTCGGGCACGTCGTCGCGCCAGGGCATGCTGGAGCATCCTGCAACCGCAAGAGCGGCGCTCAGAAGAAGAATGCGAATCCGAGTTTCCATTCGACGGCTTCCTCGTTCTCGTCGCGGTCCGTGAAGACCACGTATTCCTTGATTTCACCACGCACGATGAATCGCCTCGCCAGGTAGGCGCGAACGCCGATTCCGGCGTAGGCAACCTGGTCAGTGCGATCCTCCGACTGCACGAGCGTCCCCTTGGGCCTGATGCGGATTGCGCCGGTGCCGATCGACAGGAACGGCTGGATGCGCCATTCCGGGACCGGCACGTGCGTCACGCCGATAGTGGCGAGCTGCCCGTCGGAAAAGTTGCCGAGCAGGTGCGAGATCGCGAACTCGCCGGCCAGGTGCTGGTTGAATGCATACGCGCCGTAACCCGTCACGACGTTCGATCCCTCGAAGTCCCCGATCAGCAGCCCGACCTCGCGCCGGTGCGCGCCGAAGTCCTCGCGCGCGGGATCGTCGATCGCCATGCGCTCGCCGGCCGGCACGAGCGTTTCGATCATCTGCGAGCGATGCACCCAGCCCTCGCGCCCGTCCGCGTCGATGACCTGGAACCAGTCGGTGCGGCGCTTCAGCACCTCGACCGAGGCGCCGCGCTCGACGACCTGGACGACCGGGAATCCGCGGCCCGGTCCGGTGCGAAGCTCGAGGTAGGGGTCGGCGACGGTGACGCTCAACCCCTCGGCCCAGGCTGCAGAGATCGCCATGAAGCACAAAAGCAGCCCGCAGGCCGCGAGCCGCGCCATCGCGTCAGTTGACCGGAGCCATGAACGGGTCGTTGTAATACTGTCCACCGATGTCCAGCCACTCGGCGATCAACCGCAGTTCAGCCGGCGTTAGCCAGCCTGCGTGCGTACCGCCCGCGTCAAAGCGGCTGAAGAACGGCACCGAAGCCCGCGCGCCGGCCGCAGTCATCGACGGGCTTACCGGCACCGGCACCAGCGTCGGCTGCCCTGTCACCGGATCCGGAGGCCCCGGTACCAGGATGTCCTGCAGCGCGCCCATATTGAGTTCCTGGGCATTGTCCGTGAACAAAAGCTCTCGATATGAGACAAGGTGATCAGTCTCGTCCGGCGAATCCCCGCCCGACAGGTCGAGTTGTGATGCAGGCACGCGCACGGCGCCGGCAGCATCGACCGGGCTGTGACAGCCGATGCAGGCGTTGTCGCCAACGACGGTGCCGACTGCGTCCAGCACCGGCCGCGACACAGACCAGAGCGGATGGATGTGATCCGGATAGTGGATCGTGATGCGGCAGAGCGAGGACCAGTCGGACTGGCAGGTCGCGCTCGTCGGCACCGGGCTCGTGAGCAGTGAATAGGAATAGCTGAACGGCGCATCGGGCGCGCGTCCCGACGCGACCGGATCGGTCCAGACGTCCTCATAGTTCACGTTGACCGACGGCTTCTGCGCGGCGCAATCCGTCTGGCAGCTGAACCGCGCGCGCGCCTCGCCCTGGGTCTCGCCCTGGTTTGCGAACATCGCCGGATTTGAATTCGGGAACGGCAGCCCCGTGGTCGCCGCCCCGGCGTTCGCCGCGACGAACAGCTCGCGCCGGCCGTGTGAATTCGCGGGCGGCGCGCCGGGTTGCGCGCCGGCCGGCACGTGGCAGCCGTTGCAGTTCAGCGTCTCGCCCGCGCGAACCTGCATCCAGTTGAGATGCCGCGGCGAGATCCGCCGGCCATTCGCGTCGAGGACGCCGATCGCAAAGGGCACGCCGGCCGGGACCTTGATCTGCACGGAGCCGTCCGGCTCGACGGGCGCATAGCCGAGGATCTCGCGCATGCCGATGCCGCCCGCGGCGCCGAACGCCGTCGCGCGGAAGTCCCGCACTTCGTCGTCCGGCAGTCCGACGGCCTTCTCGATGCGGATGAAACGCGCCGGCCGCTCGTCCGCCGTCGTCTGCACCGGGTCGGTGAGCGCCGGGATGCCGCCGGGCGCGGTGTCCGCGCCGTCGAAGTCGTAGACGCTGCGGATGTTGAGGATCCCGACATTCTCGGAGGCGAGCACCGGGTCGTAGTCGACGCCGGGCACCGCGTCCAGGATCACCGCGGGCAGGGGCGACCGCGGAGCGAGGGAAATCACTTCCGAGTAGCGCAGTCCCTCGACCGGCTGGAGCACGGGCCGCTGGGTCAGGTCGCGCGGATCGTAGAGCCATACACCATATAAAGGTGGTGCGGGCAGGAGCGTCGCGTCGGCGAGGTTCTCCTCCGTGCAGGGCAGGGTCCGTCCCTCGGTGTCGTTCAGCCGGCACTGGGTCCAGGTCGTCAGCAGGCGGCCGGTGCCGTCCCTGAGCGGGAACACCGACGAGTAGCGCCCGCCGGGCGAGAGGCCCGGGTCGGTGCGAACGTCATTGACCGAGAGCCGGGCCTGCGCCGGGCCGGCGAGTCCCGCGTTCGCGAGGTTCGCCTGGCTGATCTCGACGAAAGCCGCCGAGTCGATCGCGACCGGGTCGCCGCCGAGCTCGGTGCCGTTGAACGGCATGAGCAGCGAGACGATCCGTCCGTCCTCGGCCGGCCGCGGCGCGAGGAACTGGATGTTGGTCGTGCCGGTGCCCGTCGCGTGGCTGTTTGCGCCGTAGAGCAGCTCGAGCCCGCTGCCGTCCGGGTTGACCGTATACAAGTGTATCGAGCTGCCGCCCGCATTCTCCCAGCGGCTGAACACGATGCGGCCGTCGTCCAGCACGCTCGGGTCCATGTCATGGCTCTGGTTGAAGGAAATCTGGCGGATGCCCGAGCCGTCCTCGTTCATCACGTGCAGGACGAAGGCGTGCTCGTTGCGGTCCTCGTCCTCGGCCGCGAACTGCGGCTTGCCTTCGTCGATCAGCACGGCCTTCGACTGGCGCTGGCGCGTCGACGAGAAGACGATGCGCCCGTCCGGCAGGTAGTGGGGGGCGACGTCGTGGCCTTCCTCGGCGACGACGTCGGAGGCGATGACGCGCCGCAGCACGTCGGTGGTGCGGTCGTATTCCCAGATGTTCCAGGTCGGCTGCTCGCTGTCCATGGCACCCGGGATCAGCGGCATGCGCATCGCGAACACGAGCTTGTTGCCGTCGTACGATGCATCGACGTCGCGCACGCTCCACAGGCCGCCGGTCACCGGCCCCGTGATGTTGCGTTCCGGGACATCGGGCGCGGCGCGGTCGCGGAGCCACAGGTCGGTGCCCTCGACGAATGTCTCGAGCTCGCGCACCTCGAGGTCGTCGTCATCGGCCTCCTCGGGCAGCGTTCCCTTGATGTACGCGACAGGGATGTCGAGCACCACCGGATCGGGCTGCTGGCCGCCGCCGATGTTGACGTCTCCGTCGTGCCCGGTCGCACATCCTGCGAGCCAGATGGCTGCAAGCGACAATATCCACGATGTCTGATTCGTGACACGCATCTCAATTAACTCCGGTCACTGCACTGCTTCTGGTTGGACAGAATGCGGGCGAACGATTGCGTCACGGACGCGGCAACCCACCTGGGTTCCCATGAATACAAGCATTTGCGCGATTGACGACTCGTCATGGATCGAGCCTACCTTGACCTGCGTCTCGGGTGAATGTCGCGGTTCAGAGACATTACCGGTCCAGGAACCCGCCGATATATTCGATCGCACTCTCGGAAACCGCGAGTGACTGGAGCACGGAAATGCGTTGGTCGACAAGTCATGTCGGTTCGTTCGTGAAGCGCGTCACCGCTCTCGTGGCGTTCGCTGCATTCGCAACTGCTGCGGATGCGGGGCCGCGCGAGCAGGCGAAGCGCATGCACGACCGCATCGCGGGCGTGCCGCCCGCCGACGCCGTCCTCGACGCGATGGAAACCGAGATCGCCGCGGGACGCACGCAGCAGGCTGCGCTGATGGCGATGGACAACCCGGCGTTCTACTCGGTGACGCTCAAGAATCTCGTCACGCCATGGACGAACCGCGAGCAGACCGTGTTCGCGCCGCTCAACGACTACACCGCAACGGTGATCGGCATGGTGCGTGACGACGTGCCGTTCAACGAGCTGCTGTCCGCCGACATCCTCTACGTAGGCGAAGCGGGCCTCGGCCTGCCGGCCGTTTCCGCGGCCAGCAATGCCCACTACGAGGAGATGGAAACGCGAGGCGTGAACCTGCGGGACGACCTGCAGCGCACGACGCAGTCGGGTGTCTACGGCACGCCGCCGGCGGCGACCGCGGGCGTCATCACGAGCCGCGCGGCGGCGCAGTCCTTCTTCATCGCCGGCACGAACCGCGCGATGTTCCGCTTTACGCTGCTGAACCACATGTGCCGCGACCTCGAGCAGGTCCAGGACACGTCCCGCTCGCCGGACCGCATCCGCCAGGACGTCAGCCGGAGCCCGGGCGGCGACGCGCGGCTGTTCCTCAACAACTGCGTCGGCTGCCATTCGGGCATGGACCCGATGGCGCAGGCATTCGCGTTCTACACCTTCGACGACGTGCAGGGGCGCCTGGTGTACACGCCCGGTGCCGTGCAGCCGAAGTACTTCAACAACGACGCGACCTTCTCGTTCGGCTTCGTGACGCCGGACGACCGGTGGGAAAACCGCTGGCGCGCCGGCGAGAACGCGCTGATGGGCTGGGACTCGTCGTTGCCGGGCTCCGGCACCGGCGCAAAGTCGCTCGGCGAGGAATTCGGCGCAAGCGACGCATTCGCGTCCTGCCAGGTCGAAAAAGTCTTCCGCACCGTCTGCCTGCGCAATCCGCAGGACGCGGCCGACCGCAACCAGGTCGGCTCGATGGCGGCTTCGTTCCGATCCAGTGGCTACCGGCTGAAGCAGGCTTTTGCGGATGCCGCCACGTATTGCATGGGCGACTGAGGGCTAGCCGATGAATCGCACGGTCAGTTTTCGCATGCGCATTCTCACGGCCCTGTCGCCGGCAGTGCTGGCTGTCGCGCTGGCGGCCTGTGGCGGCGGCGCTTCGACCACGGAGAATCCGTCGACCACCCCGCCGCCGCCCGCAGGCTACAACGGCCCGCCGCCGGCGAGCCAGGACGTGCAGTCCTTCAAGCTGAATGTCTGGGACAACCTCCAGGCGTCGAATCGCTGCGGCTCGTGCCACGGCGCGGGCGGCCAGGTCCCGAGCTTCGTGCGCAACGACGACATCAACCTCGCCTACGAGGCGGCGAATGGCGTCGTGGACCTCGGCAATCCTTCGGCCTCGATGATGGTCGCGAAGGTCGGGGGCGGGCACAACTGCTGGCTCGCGGCCGATTCGGCCTGCGCCGACCAGCTGACCGTCTGGATCCGCAACTGGGCCGGGCAGACGCTGGGCGGCACGCGCGGCGCGCCCCTGCAGCCGCCGCCGATCCGCGACGTGGGCGCGAGCAAGTCCTTCCCGACGGATCCCGCGCTGTTCGCCTCGACCGTCTATCCGCTGCTGACGCAGTACTGCGCGCGCTGCCATTCGTCGGGCGCGCTCACGCCGCAGTCGCCTTTCTTCGCGGAAGGCGACGTCGACGCCGCCTATGCGGCGGTGCGGGCGAAGATCAACCTCGACACGCCGGCGCAGTCGCGGCTCGTGGTCAGGCTTCGCGACGAGTTCCACAACTGCTGGACCGACTGCGCGCAGAGTGCGAACGCCATGCAGGCGGCGATCCAGGACTTTTCCGACGGCGTGCCCCTGACGCAGGTCGACCCGAACCTCATCGTCTCCAAGGCGCTGACGCTCTATGACGGCACGGTCGCGAGTGGCGGCAGCCGATTCGACAACGCCGCGATTGCGCTCTACGAGTTCAAGACGGGCACGGGCACGGTTGCCTACGACACCTCGGGTGTCGAGCCGGCGCTCAACCTGACGCTCTCGGGCGCCGCGACCTGGGTCGGCGGCTGGGGCATCGACCTGCGTGGCGGCAAGGCCCAGGGCACGACCGCCTCGAGCCGCAAGCTGCACGACCTGATCCGCGCGACCGGCGAGTACACGGTCGAGGCCTGGGTCGCGCCGGCAAACGTAGTCCAGGAAATGGCCCACATCGTGAGCTACTCCGGCGGCACGACCGCGCGCAACTTCACGCTCGGCCAGACGATGTACAACTACGACTACTTCAACCGTGCGACGACGACCGACGGCAACGGCAATCCCGCGCTGTCGACGCCCTCGGCGGACGAGGTGCTGCAGGCGACTCTCCAGCACGTCGTCGCGACCTACAGCGCGGTCGACGGCCGTCGCATCTATGTCAACGGCCAGCTCCGCACGGCGACGGACCCGGTGCCGGCCGGCCTCTTTACCGACTGGAACGACACCTTCGCCCTCGTGCTCGGCAACGAGGTCAGCAACGACCGCACCTGGCAGGGCGTGGTCCGCATGGTCGCGATCCACAACCGGGCGCTGACGGAGGCGCAGATCACGCAGAACTTCGAGGCGGGCGTGGGCGAGCGCTTCTACCTCCTGTTCTCGGTCGCGCACCTCGTCAACGTGCCGCAGAGCTACCTGCTGTTCGAGGCGAGCCAGTTCGACAGCTACTCGTACCTCTTCAACAAGCCGGCCTTCATCAGCCTCGACGGCAGCCAGGACCCGGACCAGGTCCGGATCCAGGGCGTGCGCATCGGTGTCAACGGCTCCGAGGCGAAAGCGGGCCAGGCCTATTCGCCGCTCGACCGCACGGTGACCGCGGCCGTGTACGAACCGGCGACCGGCTTCGGCCTCTCCGGCATCGGAACGGTCGTCGCCCTCGACAAGGGGCCGGCCGCCGACGAGTTCTTCCTGACGTTCGAGCACATCGGCTCGAACTCGCACCCCTTCGTCGAGCCGGCGCCGTCGCCGCTGCCGCCGCCGCCCGATGGCGTCCCGGCCTCGGAGATCGGCCTCCGCAACTTCGCGGAGATCTCGTCCTCGATGTCCGCGATGACCGGCGTGCCCACGACGAACCCGCGGGTTGCGGAAACCTATAACCGCGTGCGCGAGCAGCTGCCCACGGTCGAGAACATCGAGGGCTTCCTGTCCTCGCACCAGGTGGGTGCCGCGCAGCTCGCCATCGAGTACTGCAACGAGCTCGTCGAAGACGCGGGCCTCCGAACCGCGTACTTCCCGGGATTCAATTTCGGCGCGGCCGCGGCCGCGGCATTCAGCACGCCGGTGCAGCGCGCCCAGATCACGACGCCGCTCATTGCGCGCGCGGTCGGCACGGGCCTGGCTTCCCAGCCCGCGGCAATCGAAATCTCGACGGAAATCGACTCAATGATCGGACTGCTGACTGCCTGCGGCGGAAGCTGCGCGCCGGATCGCACGATGGTGATCGTGAAGTCGGCCTGTTCCGCGGTGATCGGCAGCGCCAGCACGCTGCTCCAATGAGGTGCTTGCAACGATGAGCAGAAAATCGCGCCGCGGCCCGCTCCATCCGGATGCGCCCCTCTACCAGGTGGATCATCCGCGACCGGTCACGCGCCGGCAGTTCGTCTCGCAGGGCTTCGTCGCGGGTGCCGCGACCGTCATCGCGCCCACGCTGTTCGGGCTCTTCGCCAACCCGCGTGCGGCGCAGGCGGCGCTTTCGCCGGATCTCGAGGCGCTCAAGACGAGCTGCGGCTTCGCGGTGCAGGGCGCGGGCAAGATTCCCTTCATCTGCATCGACCTGGCCGGCGGCGCCAACATGGTCGGCTCGAACGTGCTCGTGGGCGGGCAGGGCGGCCAGATGGATTTCCTGTCCGTCGCGGGCTACGGCCGTCAGGGCCTTCCGGGCGACATGGTGCCCAATGCGCCGAATCCGGGAAGCCCCACCAACAACTTCATCCAGAGCGCGCTCGGGCTCTCGTTCCACCTCGACAGCGCCTTCGTGCGCGGCATCCTCGAACGCGTCAGCGTGACGACCGCGGCGAACACGAATGGCGCCGTGATCCCCGCGCGTTCCGAAAACGATACCGGCAACAATCCGCACAACCCGATGTACGGCATCTTCCGTGCCGGGGCGGACGGTGAGCTCCTGACCCTGATCGGATCGGCAAGCTCCGAGTCGGGCGGCAATTCGATGGCGCCCGCCTACCTCGTGGACCCGTCGGCCCGGCCGACCAAGGTCGATCGCACGAGCGACGTCACCGGCCTCGTCGACACCGGCAAGCTCGTCGGTCTCCTCGAGCAGGACGACGCGGTGCGCGTCATGGAATCCATCCAGCGCCTGTCGGACGACAAGCTGACGAAGGTGACCACCGGCATTACGCGCGACGCGATCATCAAGGACCTCGTCCGCTGCAACTACGTCAAGGCGGCGGACCTCACCGACCGTTACGGCGATCCCTCGGCTCTCAACCCGGAGCTCGATCCGGACATCGTCGGTCCCGCGGGCATTTTCACGGAAGCCGAGTTCGACAACGACAACGAATTCCGCAAGACGGCCGCCATCATGAAGCTCGTCATCAACGGCTATGCGGGCGCCGGGACGATCACGATGGGCGGCTACGACTACCACGGCCAGGGCCGCGCGACCGGCGAGCTTCGCGACATTCGCGCCGGGCGCTGCATGGGCGCCTGCCTGGAATATGCGGCGCGCCGCGGCGTTCCCCTGATGCTCTACGTTTTCAGCGACGGCTCGCTTTCAGCGGACGGCGTCGTCGACAACAGCGTCGACGGCCGCGGCAAGTTCGACTGGTCGAGCGACAACCAGCAGACGGCCGCGTCGTTCTTCCTCGTCTACAATCCGCCCACGAACGGCGGCCGCGCGCAACTCTACACCGGCGACAGCCGCCCGCCCGCGCAGCACCAGCAGATCGGCTGGTTCCGGAGCGACGGGTCGGTCGAGACGGCCGGCACGCCCGCGGCGAACAACGTCAACCTGCTCGTCGAAACGATCATCCTCAACTACATGGCGCTGCACGGGCAGCAGGCCCAGTTCGGCACGCAATTCCCGGGCCACGGCCTTGGATCGGCGACGCTCCAGGACAGCCTCATCGCGTTCAATCCGATCGTCAACGGCACCATTGTGTGACGTGCGCCGAGATCGACGGCGCGGCCTGAGTAAACATATCCCGTGCCGGAATGGCCGGCGTTATGTCACACGGGGTTGGCGATATGAACGACCGAAGTGTTCTCCGCCGCGCGGCAGCGCGCCTCCTCCTCGTCGCAGTGGCTGCGACTTCAACGCTCGCCGCATCCGCGGTGGAAGACGGCTCAGCACCGGACTTTGCGCTGTCGTCGACCGCCGGCACCAACTATCGCCTCTCGGAGCACCGCGGTGAAGTCGTCGCGCTCGTCTTCTGGGCGAGCTGGTGCGGCGAATGCCGCCGCGAGCTCGAGCGCTTCGAGCGGCTGCGCCGGACTTACGGCAGCGTCGGGCTCGTGGTGCTCGGCGTGAACCTCGACCAGGAGCCCGAACGCGCCTCGGCGCTCGCGGGCGCCGCGGGCATCGGCTATCCGGTACTGCTCGACTCCGCGAAGGACGTCAGCAGGACCTATCGCGCGGACGACCTGCCGCTGATCGTACTGATCGACCGGCATGGCGCGATCCGCGCACGGCACGACGCGCTCGACGAGCGCGAGGAGCGGGGACTCCTGGTGAATCTCCGGGACCTGATCGACGAATAGGCGGGAGCTCGCATGAGAAAGGCATTCGTTTCATTCTTGGCGGCGATCGTGGCGTCCATGCCCGCGATGGCCGATGACGCCGCGGAACCCGCAGCCGAGGCCGCCGTCGAACGCTCCGCGCTCGATGGCGAAGTCCAGGCGCTGAGGCACGAGGTCATCGACCTCAATCGCGACCTGTTCATGCTCGAAGAGGACCTGCTGTTCCCCGCGAGCACGCAGATCGCGGTGTTTGTCTCGATGGACATCGGCACGTTCTTCGCGCTGGATTCCGTCCAGATCAAGGTGGACGACAAGGAGGTCGCCAACTACCTGTACACGGAGCGCGAGCTCGCGGCGCTGAAGCGCGGCGGCGTACATCGCGTCTGGCTGGGCAACCTGAAAGCCGGCGAGCACGAGGTCGTGGCCTTCTTCACCGGCCAGGGCACGCACGAGCGCGACTACAAGCGCGGAACGACCCTGAAAGTGGAGAAGGGCGTCGGCGCGAAATACGTCGAGCTCAAGATCAGCGACCGCCTGAGCAAGCTGCAGCCCGAGTTCGTCGTCCGCGTCTGGGAGTGAACGCCCGGTGCTGCGCAAACTCCTCATCCTGGCGGCACTGACGCCCTGCGCGTCGGCTGCGCCCGTGGCGGAGGAGGCGGAGGCCATTCCCGGGCTTCCGGCGGTCACGGTGCAGGACCTGCACTACGGCGACGTGCTCTTCTATTTCTACCAGCACGATCACTTCGACGCGCTGGTGCGCCTGGCGTCCTATCGCGACCAGGGACGGCTGGAGGCGCACGCGCGGGACTCGGAGCTGCTGCGTGGCGGGCTCTACCTCTCGCTCGGTCAGCACCGCGAGGCACGCGCGATCTTCGAGCGCCTCCTCGCCGACGGCACGACGCCGGCGCCGGTGCGTGACAAGGCATGGTTCTACCTCGGCAAGGTGCTCTACGCGGCCGGGCTGTTCGAGGAATCGGAGCGCGCCCTGCGCTCGACGTCCGGAACGCTCTCCGAGGAGCTCGAGGCGGAGCGGCGCCTGCTGCTCGCCCAGGGCCTGATGTACCGGCAGCGCTACGACGCGGCGATCGCGGAGCTCTCGGGCTGGCAGGGCCCGCGGCTCTGGCTCGCCTACGGGCAGTTCAACCTCGGCGTCGCGCTCGTCCGCGTCGGAGAGAAGGAGCGCGGACTCGCGCTCCTCGACAGCGTCGGGCAGATCGTCACGGCGTGGCCCGAGCTGATGGCGCTTCGCGACAAGGCGAACCTCGCGATCGGCTATGCGCACCTCCAGGCGGGCGAGCCCGCGGCCGCGCGCACCGCGCTCGATCGCGTGCGGCTGGCCGGCCCGCAGTCCAGCAAGGCCTTGCTCGGCGCGGGCTGGGCGGACGCGGCGGCGAAGCAATACGAAGCCGCGCTGCTGCCCTGGCAGGAGCTGCAGGGCAGGGACCTCCTCGATGCGGCGGTGCAGGAATCCTACCTGGCCGTTCCCTATGCCTACGCCGAGCTCGGCGCAATGGCCCAGGCAGTCGACTACTACGAGAAGGCGATCGCTGCCTACGATGCCGAGCGCGCGCGCATCGGCGAATCGATCGGCGCCATCCGCTCAGGCCGCCTGCTCGACGCCGCGCTCGAGTCGGAGCGGGACGGGCGGGAGGGCTGGTTCGGCCAGCTGGCCGACCTGCCGGACTCGCCGGAATCGCGCTACCTCTATCACCTGCTCGCGGGCCACGAATTCCAGGAGGGCCTCAAGAGCTACCGCGCGCTCGAGGCCATGTCGAAGAACCTCTCCGACTGGTCGGACAGCCTCGGCGCGTTCACGGACATGGTCGAAACGCGGCAGCAGGCCTTCACGATGCGCCTGCCGGCGGCCGACGCGCGGCTTGCCACCGTGGACGTCGCGACCATCAATGGCCGTCGCGACGAACTGCACGCGCGAGCTCGAATCGGCCATCGCCGCGCGCGACGTGTATGCACTGGCGACGGAGGCCGAGCGCGAGCAGCTCGGCATGCTCGACGCCGTCGATGCGGAGCTTGCGCTGCATCCCGGCGATCCGGCGTATGACGAAGCACGCGAGAAGGCGCGCCTCGCGCGCGGAGTCCTCTTGTGGAAGGTCGATTCCGCCTGGAAGGTCCGCAGCTGGCAGGCGAATCGCGCGCTGCGCGACCTGAATGCCGCCGTCTACGATGCCCGCACGCGCGAAACCGCCTCCGGGCGGGCTCGCGAGGGCGCGCCGGAGCGCAATGCGGCGCTCGGCGTGCGGGTGAAGCAGGTCTCGCCGCGCGTCGTCGCGCTGGCGGTGCGCGTCGATGCCGCAAAGCAGGCGCAGGGCGAGCATCTCGCCGACATCGCGATCCAGGAGCTCGAAGCACAGCGCGCGCGGCTCGACGCCTATTCCGTCCAGGCGCGCTATGCGCTCGCGACGATCTATGACCGGGCGACGGCCAATGCAGCGCCCGTGGCGCCGCATGGCGGGGCGCCGTGAACCGGGCCATCCTCATTGCCACGTGGCTCGCGCTGCTGCCGCTTGCGGCCGGCGGCGCCGAGCCCAAGCCCGCGCCGACGCTCAAGGACCTCAAGCGGCCTCCGCCGGAGATCCGCAGCGGCGAGACCGTCGCCCCGGATCCCGATCGCGCGCGCGAGCTGTACCGCCGCTTCCTCGAACTGGAGGCCGGCGACCCGTCACTTCGTACCGAGGCCATGCGGCGCCTCGGCGACCTGCAGCTCGACGCGGGCGACAGCGCGCGCGGCGAAACCGCGGGACTCGGCGAGGCCGAGACGCGCGAGGCGATCGAGATCTACACGCGCCTGCTCGAGCAGCAGCCGGACTACGCGCGCGCAGACGTGGTGATGTACCAGCTGGCGCGCGGCTGGGAATCGCTCGGCGAAACCGACAAGGCGCTCGCCTACCTCGACCAGCTCGTCGCCAAGTACCCGTCGAGCCCGCGGATCGACGAGGCGCAGTTCCGGCGCGGCGAGATCCTGTTCGTCGAGAAGCGCTATGGCGAGGCGCAGAAGGCTTACGAGGCGGCCAGCGCGTACGGCGAGAAAAGCGAGTTCTACGAACAGAGCCTCTACAAGCTCGGCTGGTCGCTCTTCAAGCAGTCGGAGAACGAGGCGGCCATCGACCCGTTCGTGCGGGTGCTCGACCTGAAGCTGATCGATCCCTCGAAGCCCGGTGGCGTCACCGAGCCGGCGGATCTCGCGCGCGCGGACCGCGAGCTCGTGCAGGACACGTTCCGCGTGCTCTCGATCGGCTTCTCCTATGTCGACGGCCAGCAGACGCTCGACCGCTTCCTGTCCCGGCGCGGCGACCTGCCCTATGCCCACATGCTGTATTCGGAGCTCGGCGACCTGTACGTCGGCAAGCAGCGCTTCACCGACGCGGCCGACACCTATCGCGCCTTCGTCGAACGCAATCCGGACCACGAGCGCGCGCCGCTCCTGCAGATGCAGGCGATCGAGGCCTACAAGAAGGGCGGCTTCGCCCAGCTCGTACTCGACGGCAAGAAGGAATTCGTCGAGCGCTACCGTCTCGGGAGCTCGTACTGGGCAGCACGCACCCCGGAACAGTTCCCGGCGGTCGCGCGCGAGCTCAAGACGAACCTGACCGACCTCGCGCAGTACTACCACGCGGAGGCCCAGCGCTCGAAGACGAAGCCGGACTACCACGAGGCGGCGCGCTGGTATCGCGAATTCCTGCAGTCCTTCCCCGACGACCCGACGGCGCCGGAGACGAATTACCTGCTCGCGGAAACGCTGTTCGAGAGCGAGGACTTCCGCACCGCGGCGCTCGAGTACGAGCGCACGGCGTATGCCTATCCCTTCCACGAGAAATCGGCCACCGCGGGCTATGCGGCGCTCGTCGCCTACGAGCGCGAGGCGAAATCGGCCGAAGGCGGCGCGGGGGCCGAGCTGAACGGCAAGCGACTCGAGAGCCAGCAGCGCTTTGCGATGACCTTCCCCGCGCACCCGGAGAGCGCGACGCTCCTGACCCGCACCGCGCGGGAGTACTACGACCTCAAGGACCTGCCGCGCGCCCTCGAAGTCGCGGGCCTCGTGCTGGCACGGCAGCCGCCGGTGGATGCCGCCATGCAGCGCACGGCGTGGACGGTGACCGGCAACGCCCAGTTCGATACCGGCCGGTACGCCGATGCCGAAGGCGCCTACCTGCAGGTCCAGTCGCTGCTCCTGCCGCAGGACCCGGAGGCTTCCGCGATCAACGAGCGGCTCGCCGCTTCCATCTACAAGCAGGGCGAGATGAAGCAGTCCGCGGGCGACACCGCGGGCGCGGTCGACGCCTACCTGCGCGTCGGCCAGCTCGCGCCGGGCGCGGCGATCCGCGAGACAGCCGAATTCGACGCAGGCGCATTGCTGGTCGGGCTCAAGGACTGGCCGCGCGCGATCGGCGTCTTCGAGTCGTTCCGCAGCACCTGGCCGGCGAGCGCGCGCCAGGCCGACGTGACGCGCAACCTCGCGTTGGCCTACCTCGAAGGCGGGCGCACCGGCGAGGCGGCAGGCGAGTTCGAGCGCATCGCGATCTCCGGCGACGAATCGCCCGAAGTGCAGCGCAACGCGCTCTGGCAGGCGGCCGAGCTCTACGAGAAGTCCTCGCAGCCGGCGCGGGCCATGGCGAGCTACGCGAACTACGTCAATCGCTTCCCGGCGCCGCTGGCGGAGGCGATGGAGGCCCGGCAGAAGCTCGCGGAGCATGCGAAGGCGACGGGCGACGTGCTCGGCCGGCGCGAGTGGCTCGACCGAATCGTCGTGGCCGACCGCGACGCGGGCGCTTCGCGCACGGATCGCAGCCGCTACCTTGCGGCGCTCGCGACCCTCGAGCTCACGAGCGCGAGCCGCGACGCCTTCCAGTCCATCCCGCTGGTCGCGCCGCTGGCGCGCACGCTCGCCGACAAGAAGGCGGCCATGGAACGGGCGCTCGCGGGCTACCAGGCGGCAACGGGCTACGCGGTCGCGGAAGTGACGACGGCCGCGACGTTCGAGATGGGCGAGCTCTATCGCCGGCTGGCGGCGGACCTCATGAAGTCCGAGCGCCCGGCAAATCTCGATACGGAAGCGCTCGAGGAATACGACCTGCTGCTCGAGGAACAGTCCTATCCGTTCGAGGAGAAGGCGGTCGAAGTCCACGAGCTGAATGCGGCACGCGCCGCCGAGGGCCTCTACGACGAATGGGTGCGCAAGAGCTACGCGGTCCTCGCCGAAATCGAGCCCGCGCGATTCGGCAAGGCGATCGAGGCGGAAGCCTTCGTGACCGAGCTCGAGCTTCCCGCGTTGCCGCCGGCCCCGGTCGTCGCCAGCGCGGAAGCGCCGAAGAAGGCGAGGAAGGACGAGAAGGCGGCCGTCGAAGCCGCGCCTGCCGCGCCGGTCATCGCGCCGGCCGTGGTGCAGCAATTCACCGAGGCCGTGCGCCTGCTCGAGTCCGGGAACTATCCGGCGGCGCGCCCGATCCTCGAGCAGCTCGTGTCGGCGGAGCCGACGCTCGCGGCGCCTGCCGTCAATCTCGGCATGCTGCACGCGCGCGAAAGCCGCTGGCCCGACGCCGAGGCGGCCCTCGCCGAGGGCATCCGTCGCGATCCGGACAATGCCGTCGCGCTCAACGAACTTGCGGCCGTGCAGCGCGAGAACGGGCGCTTCGGCGACGCCGAATCCGCGTATCGCCAGGCGCTGACCGCGGATCCCGAACACGCGCGCACGCACCGGAACATCGCCGTGCTGCTCGACCTCTATCTCCGGCGGCCGGCCGAGGCGCTCCAGCACTTCGAGGCTTATCTCGCCAAGACGGGCGGGGCGGATCGCCAGGTCTCGGGCTGGGTTGCCGAGCTCAAGCGCCGCGTCGGAGAGGTCGCCCAGACCGCGGAGGTTTCGCCATGAGCGCCCGGCTGGCCCTTTCCCTGGTGCTGCTCCTGCTGGCCCCGCTCACGCGGGCCCAGGACGCTGAGCCCGTCGCCGCCGCCGATGCGCCCGCGTACGCCTGCGGAAGAACCGGCCGTGACGGCCGACGATCCGGCGTCATCGACCGTCGATTACCTCGAACTGGACCCGACCTCGATCACCGGCAACCGGGAGCTCCCGAAGGTCATGGTGATCGTGCCCTGGAAGCAGGCGGAGCTCGGTGACCTCGAGGGCCGGCCTGCCAACAGCCTCCTGAACGAGGTGCTGGAGCCGGTCGATCGCGACGTTTTCCGGCGAGAAATGCGCTATTTCGACGCCCTGGCGACCAAACCCGAGACGTAGGCACGGTTTTCAAGACCCCGTCAACGGCAACCTAACCCCCTTAGAGATCCAACCTGGAGCCGCCCATGCACGCCCTGGACATCATCCTCAACTTCTTCCGCGAGGGAGGCGTCTTCCTCTACCCGATCGCCCTCGTCTGGGTCATCGGACTCGTGATCGCGCTCGAGCGATTCGGGTTCGTCGTGCGCGTCGGCGCCGGCAACCGGAACATGTGGTCGCAGATCCAGCCCCTGCTCGAAGCGGCCGGTTCCGCGAGGCCCTGCAGGCCGTGTCCAACTCGGAAACGGCGCTCGCCCACATCATGCGTTACGGCATCACGCGCATCCAGACCGCGCGACGCCGCGACGACATCGAGAAGGCGATGGAGGAAAGTCTGGTCGAGGTGATCCCGCGCCTCGAGAAGCGCACGCACTACCTCGCGTCGCTCGCGAACATCGGCGATGCTCATGGGCCTGCTCGGCACGGTCATCGGCTTGATCAGCGCCTTCGCGGCGGTCGCCCAGGCGAACCCGGCCGAGAAGGCGAGCCTGCTCGCGGCGTCGATCTCGGTCGCGATGAACAACACGGCGCTCGGCCTCGTCACGGCGATCACGCTGCTGCTCGCGCACCTCTATCTCGAGACGAAGACCACCGAGATCGTGGACAGCCTCGAGGTCGCGTCGGTCAAGTTCCTGAATGCGCTGAACGAGAAGAAGATGGATCCCGAGTCGCAGCAGGAGGCGGCCCGCGGCCACATCGCTCGATGGAGGCCGGTGTGAGGGGCGCCAGGGCATGAGCGGATCGCGCATCGCAGGCGGCAGGCGCGCAGCCACGCGCGCATGCACGGCAGGAATGACATCAACATCGTCCCGATGCTGGACGTGATGGTCATCCTGATCTTTTTCCTGATCTTCACGGCCGTGTTTTCGAAGATGAACATCCTCGAGCTCAACCTGCCGGTGGACGGCGGGCCGCCCCCGGAGCTGCCGGCCGTGCTGGAACTGGAAGTGATCGTGCGCCAGGGCATCATCGAGGTCGCGGACCGCAACACCGGGCCTGCTCCAGGCGCTGCCGCGACACTGCGCGAAGGCCCGGATTACACGGGCCTCTCGAATTTCCTGCGGCGAGTGAAGATCCGGTTCCCCGAGAAGAAGGACGCGACCGTGCTGCTCGAGTCGGACATGCCGTACGACACGATGGTGCAGACGATGGACACGATGAAGTCATTCGACACGCGTGCTCGACGAGCAGCCGGTGCGCGGCGAGCTGTTCCCGCAGATCTGCGGTCGGCGACGCGCCGATCGACCGGGTGGCCTCGCGATGATCGCCGCGCGGCTCAAGCGCCACCGCAAGTCGGGCCGTCACGGGCGGCTCTCACGGCATGTCGTCGCTCATCCCGATGATCGACATGCTGACGATCCTCGTCGTCTACCTGCTGGTGCATGCGGCGGACTACGAGATCCTGCCGAACACAAAGAGCATCCAGATCCCGCTGTCGACGTCGGAGACCAAGCCGCGCGAGACGGTCACTCGTGCTGATCACGAAGGAAACGATCTTCGTGAATGGCGACGAGCTTGCGAGTGTTGCCGAGCTCCGGCGCCGGCATGATCCCGTGATCGAGCCATTGCGCAAGGTGCTGCGCGACGAGGCCGGCAAGCGCGTGCTCAAGGACCGTGACGATCCCGTCGTCGCACGAGGTGACCGTGCTCGCCGACAAGGACCTGCCGTACAGCTTCCTGAAGACGATCCTCTCGACCTGCACCGCCGCCGAATACGGCAAGGTCTCGCTCGCGGTGCTCGAGCGGGAACGCGAATATCGCGGCCCGGGCGCGGTGCTGAGGCGCCCCATGACCGCAATCGCTGCCAACTACCGGATATTCGACCTGCCCGTGGACGCCGGACGAGGACGAACAGCAGCGCCTGCGCAAGACCGCGCGCACGCTGCTCCTCGCCTTCGCCGCAGCTCGGCATCCTCATTCCGCTCCTGCCCGATGTCCGAGCGGCCGCCGCCGGCCGCGCTGCCGGAGGAGGTCGTGAGGCTCGTGCTCGAGCCGCCGCCACCGCCACCGCCACCGCCGCCGGAAGTGAAGAAGCCGGAGCCCAAGCCGGAGGCGAAGCCCGAGGTTCCGCCGAAGCCCGTGCCGAAGCCCGTCGATCGCAAGGCGGAGGCGCGCAAGAAAGCCGAGAACTCGGGCCTGCTCGCCATGAAAGACCAGCTCGAGGACCTGCGCCAGGCGCTCGAGCCGACCGAGATGACTTCCGCGCCCATGATCGGCAAGGTCGAGGGCCAGAGCCGCGCCGAACGCTCGCTGGTCACGTCGCGTACGGGGGTCGGCAGCGGCGGCATCAACACCGGCCGCCTGTCATCGGGATTTGGCAGCGGGCCGGGCAACCTGAAAGGACATTCGACCGGCACGGCCGTGCCTTCCTTCGCCGACAAGATCGGCGATGAGCAGCCGCAGGCGAGCCGCAGCGGCTCCGGCGGCAAGGCCGCGCGCAGCCGCGAGGAAATCGAGATCGTGTTCGACCGCAACAAGTCCGCGATCTATTCGCTCTACAGCCGCGCGCTCCGCGAGCAGCCGGAACTCCAGGGCAAGGTCGTCGTGCAGCTCACGATCGCCCCGTCGGGGGAGGTCACCGACGTCCGGATCGTCTCGACGGAGCTCAACGACGCCGAGCTCGAGCGCAAGCTGGTCGCCCGTATCCGCATGTTCCGCTTCGAGGACAGGGACGTCGAAGCGATGACCACGACCAAACCGATCGAATTCTTCCCGGCCTGACGCCAAACGGCTACCATTCGGCTCCTGCCAATCGCAGGGGTCGCCGTGCTCATTGAAAAGAACCGCGTCGTAACGCTGAACTACACCCTGCGTGACGAGCAGGGCGCCGTCCTCGATTCCTCGGGCGGGCGGGGACCGCTCAGCTACCTGCACGGCAAGGGCAACATCATCCCGGGCCTGGAGCAGGCCCTCGTCGGCAAGGCCGCCGGCGACAAGCTGGACGTCACGGTGGCTCCGGAGCAGGGCTACGGAAGGCGCGACGAACGGCTGGTCCAGATCGTTCCGCGCAACAAGTTCACCGAGATCGCGGAACCGACGCCGGGCATGCAGGTCCGCACCAGTGGCCCGCAGGGCGCGCGGATCGTCACGATCGTGCGGGTCGAGCGCGACTTCGTGACCATCGACGGCAATCATCCGCTCGCGGGGCGGACGCTGCACTTCTCGGTCGAGATCGCCGAGGTGCGCAAGGCGACGCACGAAGAAGTCTCGCACGGCCACGTGCACGGACCCGGCGGGCACGCGCACTAGGCGGGGGCATCCCCCGTCCCAGGGCCTTGCGTGATCCACCGCCAGAATCTCCAGTTTCCCGAGAAGGACACCGCGCTCCGCGAGGACGTCCACGCGCTCGGCGGCCTCGTCGGCGACGTGCTTCGCGACCAGGGCGGCGAGCGCCTGTTCGAACAGGTCGAGGGCGATCGCGTCGCCGCGATTGCGCGTCGCGAAGGCAAGGAGGGCAGCGAAGTCCTGCTGGTCGCGCGCACGGCCGGCCGCGAGTCGGGTGAAGCGCGCGACCTGATCCGCGCCTTCAGCACGTGGTTCGAGGTGGTCAACCTGACCGAGCGCGTCCACCGCGTGCGCCGCCGGCGGGAATACCTGCTCCACAGCGACCGGCCGCAGCCGGGCGGAATCGGCGACTGCATGTACCGGCTGAAGAACTCCGGGCTCGACGCGCGCAGGGTGCTCGAGCTGCTGGCGGGCGTCACGATCTACCCGGTGTTCACGGCGCACCCGACGGAGTCGACCCGCCGGACGATGCTCCGCAAGCAGCAGCAGATCGCCGACATGATGATCGAGCGGCTTGATCCCACGCTGACGCCGTTCGAACAGCGCTCCGTCTGGGAACGCATCCGCACGGAGGTCACCTCGGGATGGCAGACGGAGGTGCACCCGCGCGAGCGGCTGACCGTCGCGGACGAGCGCGAGCACGTGCTCTTCTACCTGGCGGAAGTCGTCTATCGCGTCGTGCCGGCGCTCTACGAGGAAATCGCGCTCTGGATGCAGAGGGTTTTCGGCCTGCCGCCCGAGCTCGACCGCATGCCGCTGATGCTGCGGTTCGGGAGCTGGGTCGGCGGCGACATGGACGGCAACACCGAAGTGCACGCGAAGACGATCCGCGAGACCTTGCGGCGCCAGCAGCAGCGCGTCATCTCGGCCTATTTCCAGGAATGCCGCGCGCTCGCGGACAAGCTCTCGCAAAGCGCGGGCCGGGTGGACGTGAGCCGCGAGCTCGAGGCGCGCATCGCCGAGTACGACATCCTGCTCCCGCGGGCCCGCGAATTCGCGTCGACGCGACATGACCGCATGCCCTACCGGATATTCCTCGCCCAGGTGGGCGAGCGGCTCCGCACGACCTACGACGGCCGGCCGAATCACTACGAATCGGCCGACCAGTTTGTGCGCGATGTCGAGCTCGTGGCCGCCAGCCTCCGGGCGAACCACGGCCGGCACGCGGGACTCTTCGCCGTCGAGCGCCTGCTGTGCCGCGCGCTCACGTTCGGCTTTCACCTCGCGACCCTCGACGTGCGGCAGCACGCCTCTGTCCATCGCGACGTCGTGGGCCAGGGGCTCGGGCGCGAGGACTGGGAGGCACAGGGCCCGCAGGCGCGCACCGCCGCGCTATGCGAGTCGATTTCGCGGGATCGTGGCCCGACCGCCGGCTTCGATGCGGTCGGGCGCCGCACGCTCGCCGTCTTCGAGACGATGATGCAGGCACGCTACAAGTACGGCGAGCGCGCGATCGGCGATTACATCGTCAGCGGCACGGAATCCGCCGACGACGTGCTGTCCGCGCTCCTGCTTGCGCGCTGGGCGAACATCACGGACCGCAAGAAGGGCGAGGTGCCGCTCGACGTCGTGCCGCTGCTCGAGACGGTCAGCGCCCTCGAGGGCGCGGGCCCGCTGCTCACGGACCTGCTGGCCGAGCCGAGCTACCGCAGGCATCTCGATGCGCGTGGCGGCCGCCAGACCGTCCTGCTCGGCTATTCCGAGAGCAACCAGGCCATCGGCATCGCGGCGTCGCGCCACGCGATCTACGAGGCGCAGGTCAAGGTCATGCAGGCGGCCAGAACAGGCGAACGTCGACCTGACGCTCTTCTACGGGCGCGGCGGTCCGTCGAGCCGCGGCGGCGGCCCGATCGAGCGGCTGGTGCAGAGCGCGCCCGCCGGCGCGACGCGCGGGCGGCTTCGCGCGACGGAGCAGGGCGAGGGCATCAGCAACAGCTATGGCCTGCGGCGCATTGCGCTGCGCAGTTTCGAGAAAGCCGTGTTCGCGGTCGCCATGGACCGCTTCGAGCCGCCCCTGCCCGACGACCGCGCGCGCGACCTGCACGCGCTGATGGCGACGATCGCGACGGCGAGCCGGGCGCAGTACCGCGCGCTCATCCATGGCCGGGCGGACTTCCACCGGTATTTCCGCGAGGTCACGCCGATCGACGTGATCGAGCGCATGCAGATCGGCGGCCGGGTCGCGCACCGGCAGGGCAGCGGGGTGGAATCGGTCAAGCCCGTGCCCTGGGTCTACGCGTGGATGCAGAGCCGCCACGTGCTGCCCGGCTGGTACGGAATCGGGACCGGCCTCGACGCCGCGGCGCGCGAGCACGGCGCGGAACGGCTTGCGACGGCCTGGAGCGGCTGGACATTCCTCTCGAACCTGCTGGACGACGTGGAAATGGACCTGGTGCGCGCGGACCTCGACATCGCCTCGCACTACGATTCGCTCGCGGGCGGCGACGTCTCCGCGATCGGCGCCGAGATCCGGCGCGAGCACGCGCTCGCGAAGCAGTGGATCGTCTCGATCAAGGGCCAGGCGGACCTGCTGGGCGACCGGCCGCAGATGCAGCGCGCGGTGCTCCTGCGCGCGCCCTACCTCGATCCCGTGCACCTCATGCAGGTGGACCTGCTGAGGCGCTGGCGCGCGGGCGGCAGTTCCGATGCCGCCATCCTCGATGCGCTGCTCGCGAGCGTTTCCGGCATCGCACTCGGCCTGCAGGCGACCGGCTGATGGCGGAACCGGAGCGCAGCATCGTCGTCTACTGCGCGTCGAGCCAGGCCTGCGACGCGGCGTATCACGCGGTTGCGCGCAGGCTCGGCGAGATCCTCGCTCGCGCGGGTTGCTGCATCGTCTACGGCGGCGGGCGGGCGGGCTCGATGGGAGCGCTGGCCGAGGGCGCGCTCGCGAACGGCGGGCGCGTCGTCGGCGTGATTCCGAAGTTCATGGTCGACCTCGAGTGGGGACACGACGACCTCTCGGAGCTGCACGTCGTCGAGGACATGCGGACGCGCAAGCACGAAATGCTGACGCGCGCATCGGCCGTGGTCGCCCTCGCCGGCGGGACCGGCACGCTCGAGGAGCTCTTCGAGGCGATCACGCTGAAGCGCCTCGGCCTCTTCCTCGGCCCCATCGTCATCGTCAACACGAAGCGGTTCTACGACCCCCTGGTCGCGCAACTCGCCGCGGCGATCGGCGAGCGATTCATGGACGGGCGCCACGAGTCGATGTGGACGGTCGTCGAGGGGCCGGAGGACGTGCTGCCGGCGATCGCGACCTCGGCTTCGTGGGACGCCGGGAGCCGCGATTTCGCCGTCGTGCGCTGAATCGGATAAAATCCGGGCATGAGCAACGAACGACCGGGCGACGCGCAGATGAGCGCCGACACGCTCTACCGCGAGGACGTGTTCACGGACCAGCGCGTGGGCACGGTGCGCCGCATGACGCCCGTGAAAGCCGATGGCAGCGACGACCCCTCGCGGCCGCTCGTCTTCGTGGGACAGGCGACGGTCATGACGCCGATGGGATCCCTGCCGCTGTCATTCGAGCTCGAGGCGACGACGCTCGCCGAGGCCGTCTCGCAGTTCGGCCGCGCGGCCCAGCAGGCGATCGAGGAAGCCGCGCGCGAGATCCAGGAGATGCGGCGCCAGGCCGCCTCGTCCATCGTGATCCCGGAAGCGGGCTCGGCCGCCGCGCTGAAAGGCATGGGCGGGAAGGGCGGGATTCAGATTCCGTAGGGCGGGAGTCGCGTCAGGAGGGGACAGTCCCCTTCAACGATGATCTTTTCCCTTCGTCATTGACGGCGTTGCGTTGAAGGGGACAGTCCCCTTCGTCGTCGCTACTGTAGTGCTGGGCGAGCCAGTCCTGCACTTCCTGGTAGAAGTAGCGGCTGTTTTCTCCCTTCAGTATCCAGTGATTTTCGTCCGGGAAGATCACGAGCCGGCTTTCCACCTGCTGGCGTTGCAGCACGGTCCAGAATTCGAGCCCGTTGTTGTAGGGCACGCGGAAATCCTTCTCGCCGAACGTCACGAGGATGGGCGTCTTCAGCCGGGTCGAGCGCCAGAACGGACTCTGGTCCTTCCAGCCGGCGCCGCCATCCCAGGGCGGCCCTCCGAGGTTGCGCTCGCGTGAGTACGCGATGTCGCTCGTCGTCCACTGGGTTTTCAGGTCATAGAGCCCGGCGTGACTCACGAGCGCGCGGTAGCGGTCGGTCGAGACTGCCAGCCAGTTGGTGAGGTGTCCGCCGTAGCTCGCTCCGCCCGCCGCCTGCCGGCTCGCGTCGATCGCAGGATAGCGGCGGATGGCCTCGTCCGCGGCCTGGTTGATCTCGTCGGCCGGCCCCTCGAGCGGGTCGCCCTGGATCGCCTGCGCGAATGCCTCGCCAAATCCCGTCGAACCGCTGTAGTTCGGCATCACGACGATGTAGCCCGGCTCCGCGAGCAGGTGGTAGTTCCAGCGCACGAAGAACTGGTCCTTGAACATCGTGTGGGGTCCGCCGTGGATCAGCACGAAGAGCGGATACTTCTTCGCCGGGTCGAAGGCGGGCGGCAGCGCGACCAGGTTGTGGATGCGCCGGCCGCGCTTCGACTTGAACCAGAATTCCTGGAGCGGCGCCCAGTCGATCTCGGCGACGCGCTCGGCATTGAATGCGGTGAGCGCGCTGCGCGCGCCGCTTGCCGAATCGATGCGCATGACTTCCGGCGGGCTGACGGCGCTGTCCCAGTTCGCGACGATGACGGGTGCTGCGCCGCTGCCCTCGACCTGGAGTCCCGACAGGCTGCCGGCTTCGAGCCGGCCGAGCTCGCGGACTTCGCCGCCCGCGGCGGCCACCGTAAACAGGCGATCGTGGCCTTCGTCCTCGGCGAGCAGGAATAGCGCTCGCACCGTCGGGCGCGACGGCGAAGTCGCCGACCGAGCGGTCGAAGCTGAATGAAACGGGCTTCGGCGACGGCTCGGGCCAGGCGAATCGCACCAGGCGCTCGTTGTTGTACACGAACTTCGTCTGCGGGTTCGCGCGCGCGTAGAGAGCCGAGCCGTCCGGCGCGAACTGCGGGCGCGAGTAGCTCGCTTCATCGCCCGTCAGGCGGCGCGGCTCGCCGCCGCCCGCCGGAATCGCGAACAGCGACTGTTGCACGTCCGCCCGCGCAGCCTGGTCGCGCGAAGTCGTCGCGGTGAAGACGATGGTGCTGCCGTCCGGGGACCAGGCGACGTGCAGCAGCTCGCCGTCGTTGTCGAGATCTCCACCGAACCCGCGGCCGGCGACGAGCCCGGTGCCGGCCAGGAGGTCCTGCGCTTCCGTCTCGCCGCCGAGCGGCTGGACCATGAGCGTCGGGCGACGCTCGTCGAGCCAGCGGTCCCAGTGGCGGATCGGAAACTCCACGAAGACCCGCGCGTTGTACTTGCGCGCCTTGCGCTCCTCGATCTGCTTGCGATTCTCGGCGTCGTCGCGCGCGCCGGGAAACGTCATGCTCGAAAACAGGATTGCCTGTCCGTCGGGCCTCCACAGCGGGCCGGGTCGCGCCGGTCGCGACATCGGTCACGCGCTCGGCTTCGCCGCCGCCCGCGATGTCGAGCACGTAGATCTGCGTCTCGTCCTGCCCGTCGCGCTTGGCCGCGAAGGCGATCCGGCGCGAATCCGGGCTCCAGGCGGGATTCGCCTCGGCACTCGTCGAAAAAGTGAGGCGCCGGGGCGGCGCGCTCCCGTCCGCAGGCACGAGCCACAAGTCGCTTTTCTTGTCGCTTTCCGCATAGGCGGGCTCGGTCACCGGAACGACGATGAGCCGGCCGTCCGGGCTCAAGGCCGGCGTGCCGACGCGCTTCATGAGCCACACGTCTTCGTGCGTGATGGGCCGCTTCTCGGCATCGGCCGTCGAATGCAGGGCGGCGAGGCAAAGCGCGAGGGTGATGCAGGCGAAACGATGATTCATGCGGAACCTCAGGCGCGCCACTGGCGGGCGCGCACGTTCTGGAGAAGCCAGGGATGCTCGGGCGTGATGCGTTCGCTGAACAATTCGCCGCGCCCCTGCAACGGAGTCCAGTCGGTGTAGGCGCCGACCAGCGAGCCGAGGTAGGGGCGCGCGATCTCGAGCACCTGTCGGAAATCGAGGTCGTCGGCCTCGCGGAGCCCTTCGCCGGGATTGCGGATCGCCCAGACCACGGCGCCGAGCGCACCGGCGGCGACCTGGAGGCAGGTGGCGTTCGTGTACGGCACGTGGCGCCTCGCTTCAGCGATCGACAGCTGAGACCCGAACCAGTACGCGTTCTTCGCATGGCCGGCGATCAGCACGCCGAGCTCGTCCATGCCCGTCACGATCTCGGCGCGGATGATCCGCCGGGCCGGTTGCGGTATCCAGCCCCGGCCCTCGAGCTCGAGTGCCGACAGCATCGCGTCGTCACAGGGGTGATAGACGAACATCACGGTCGGGCGATACTCGATTTTCGAGGCCTGTTTCAGCGTCAGGTAGTCCGCGATCGAGAACACCTCGTCGTGGGTCATGAGCAGGCCCTGGAATCCGCCCGACGAGGGCAGCCAGCTGCGCGCGAACGTGGCGCCGCCGGGGCGATGGAGGTAGATCGAGCCGCAGCGTGGCCGGTGCCAGTGCGATCCGCGAGGCTTGCCGGACTCCGAGGTGCCGAGCGAAAGTTCGGAAGGCTGCATGAGCTCGTCGACGAAGCCGTCGATCGACCAGGTGTTGACGAATTCGTTCGGACGTTTCGGGCGATCGGTCGCCTGCGTGTCCCGCTCGGAGATCTGGATCAGCGTGACGCCCATGTCGCGCGCGAGCGTTGCCCAGCCCGACTGGTCCGACGGCGTTTCGCCGTTCCTGTTGAGGCCGCTCGCCAGGTCGAGCAGGCCCTGCTTCACGAAATGGGACACGAGGCCCGGATTTGCGCCGTGATCGACGACGGCCGTCGGCGAGCCCGGCTTCAGGCGCCGCCCGAGCCTCAGCATGTCCTCGCGCGTGCGGTAGTTCGTGCGCTCGCGCATCGTCAGCATCGGGTTGTCGAACACGCCGGGCCAGGGCTCGATCGAAGTATCGACGTAGAGCACGCCATGACCCGACGCACCATTCGACGAGATCGAGGCTTGAGACATCGACGGACAGGTTGAGCAGCAGGTCTCCGGCCTTGAGGCGGCGGCGGAGCTCGCGCTGGTAGGTCGAGGGCTTCAGGTGGCAATGCACGAACTTCGCCTGGTTCGCGGCCGCGAGCGCCCGGCCCTGTTCGCTCGCCTCGAGCACGGTGAGGCCGTCCTCGGGCAAGGTGAGGTGCCGGCGCAGCAACGGCAGCATGGCCTGGCCGATGCTCCCGCAGCCGACCATCAGCACGCGACCGGAGAATTCGGCGGTTTCGATGCGGTTGCCGGACACAGCGGAACCCTAGCAAAGTGTCGCCCGGGGCGCACGTCCGGCGCGGCTCGCGCGCGATTGCGCGTGGCGGTGCATAATCTCTCCCATGACGACGAGACTCGTTGCTGCGCTGCTGTTCTTTTTCGCGGGAATCGCGGCGACGGTCGCGGCTGACCTGCCGCGCAGCAAGGCGCCGGCCGATGTCGAGCTCTACATCATCTCTCCGAAGGACGGCGAGACGGTCGCGAATCCCGTCACCGTGCGCTTCGGCCTCCGGGGCATGGGCATCGCTCCGGCGGGCGTCGCCGTCGAGAACACGGGCCACCATCACCTGTTGATCGACGCGCCGGCGCCCGCGCTCAACCAGCCGATTCCGGCGGATGCCAGTCACGTGCATTTCGGCAAGGGCCAGACCGAGGCTGTCATCACCCTCGCGCCGGGGCGGCATGAATTGCGCCTGCTGCTGGCCGATCACCTTCACATCCCGCACGACCCGCCGGTGATGTCGAAGCCGATCACGATCACGGTCCGATAGACCGCCGCACCGCCCATGCGCCTGCATCGCGCACTGCTGTGGATTTTGCTGCCTCTCGCCCTGTCATGCAGCAGGGAGCCGGAGTACGACCTGCTCGTGCGCGGCGGAACGGTCTACGACGGCACCGGCGCCGCGGGATTCGCGGGCGACGTCGCGATCAAGGGCGACCGGATCGCCTACGTCGGGCCGAAAGCGCCGGGAAGAGCCCGGCGCGAGATCGACGCGACCGGGAAGGCCGTGACGCCCGGCTTCATCAACATGCTCTCCTGGTCGAACGAGTCGCTGCTCATCGACGGTCGCGGGCAGGGCGAGCTGCGCCAGGGAGTCACCCTCCAGGTCATGGGGGAAGGCGAGTCGATGGGCCCCCTGACCGAGGCCATGAAGAAGGACCTCGTCGCGCAGCAGGGTGACCTCAAGTATCCGGTGGAATGGACGACGCTCGGTGAATACCTCGAGACCCTCGAGCGCAAGGGCGTCTCGCTCAACGTCGCCTCGCTGATCGGCGCGGCCACCGCGCGCATGTTCCTGCTCGGCTCCGCCGACGTGGATCCCACGCCTGAGCAGCTCGCGGCCATGCAGGATGCGGTCCGCAAGGCAATGGAAGAGGGCGCGCTCGGCGTCGGATCGTCGCTGATCTACGTGCCGGGCACCTTTGCGGAAACGGACGAGCTGGCCGCGCTCGCGGAAACGGCGGCGCGCTGCGGCGGCATCTACGCGACGCACATGCGCAGCGAAGGCAGCGGGCTGCTGGCGGCGATCGACGAGACGATCGAGATCTCCCGCCGCTCCGGCGCGCCGGCCGAGATCTGGCACCTGAAGGCGGCCGGTCGCGAGAACTGGCCCAAGATGGACGAGGCGATCGCGCGCATCGAGGCCGCGCGGCGCGAGGGGCTGCACATCACCGCCGACATGTACGCCTATCCGGCGGGCGCCACCGGGCTCGACGCCGCCATGCCGCCGTGGGTGCAGGAAGGGGGCAATGCCGCCTGGTATGCGCGCCTGCGCGATCCCGGCGTGCGCCGCCGCGTCGCGCAGGAGATGCGCGCCGACAAGACGGACTGGGAGAACCTGATGCGCGCGGCCGGTGGCGCGGAGCAGGTCCTGGTCGTCGTGCTCCGCAACCCCGAGCTGAAGCCCCTGATCGGCAAGACGCTCGCCGAGATTGCCCGGGAACGCGGCGTGAGCCCGGAAGAGGCGGCCATGGACCTCGTCGCCGCCGACGAAAGCCGCGTCGGCGCGATCTATTTCATCATGTCGGAAGACGAAGTCCGCCGGAAGGTGGCGCTGCCATTCATGAGCTTCGGTTCGGACGGCAGCGCGGTCGCGGCCGAGGGCGTGTTCCTGAAGAGCAACCTGCATCCCCGGAGTTACGGCAATTTCGCGCGCGTGCTCGGGCGCTACGTGCGCGACGAGAAGCTCGTGACGCTGGAGGACGCGATTCACCGCATGACGGGGCATCCCGCCGACGTCCTGGGACTGCGGGATCGCGGCAGGCTGGCCGCCGGCAATGTCGCGGACATCGTCGTCTTCGACCCGGCGAAGGTCCAGGACCACGCGACCTACGTGAAGCCGCACCAGTACGCCACCGGCGTCTCGCAGGTCGTCGTCAATGGCGTGCTGGCGCTCGACAATGGCGAGCCGACCGAGGCCCGCCCGGGCCGATTCGTACGCGGGCGCGCCTGGACCGGCTGGCCGGACGGCGGCTGCCGCGCTTCATCGAGCGACTGGGAATGGCACCAGGCCGTTGCCCGTTGAATTCCTGATCTTCGGCGCGACGCTTGCGGGCGTCGCCGTGTTTCACCGGCGCGCACTGCCGATCGCGGCCGCGGGCCTGCTGGCTGTCGTTGCCTTCGAGTGGCTGTTCACCCAGTTCCCCGCCGGTCCCGGCGCCATCGGACTCGTCGCGCATTTCGCGCACGAATGGGTGATCCTCGTGAACCTGTTCCTGCTGCTGGTGGGCTTCGCGTTGCTCGCGGCTCACTTCGAGCAAAGCGGGTTGCCGAAGGCGCTGCCCAAATACCTGCCGGACGACTGGACCGGGGCATTCGCGTTGCTCGCGATCGTGTTCCTGATTTCCGGATTCCTGGACAACATTGCCGGTGCGCTGATCGGCGGGGCAATGGCCCACACCTTGTTCAGGGGCCGGGTGCGTGTCGGGTTCCTCGCGGCGATCGTCGCTTCCTCGAATGCAGGTGGGGCGGGCAGCGTGATCGGAGACACGACGACGACGATGATGTGGATCAGCGGCGTGTCGCCAATCGCTGTCCTGCACGCCTATGTCGCGGCAATCGCCGCTTTCCTGACCTTCGGCTTTGCCGCCGCACGGGCCCAGCAACAGTTCTCGCCGATCATCAAGGATCCGGAGCCGTCGCTTGCGATCGACTGGCCGCGCGTCGTGATCGTTCTCTTCATCCTCGCGAGCGCCGTCGCGGTCAATGTCGGCGTGAATTCCGAAGCACCGGAGCTTGCAGGCCGGTTTCCATTTATCGGCGCCGCGGTTACGGGAGCGCTAGTCATCTCGATGGCCTGGCGGCGACCCGACTGGAACATCCTCCCCGGCGCCGCAAAGGGCTCCCTCTTCCTGCTGTGCCTCGTGACCTCGGCTTCGCTGATGCCGGTCGAATCGCTCCCGGATGCTTCGTGGCAAACGGCGTTCGCGCTCGGCTTCGTGTCGTCATTCTTTGACAACATTCCGCTGACGGCATTGGCACTGCAGCAGGGCGGCTACGACTGGGGCGTGTTGGCCTATGCCGTCGGCTTTGGCGGCTCGATGATCTGGTTTGGTTCGTCCGCGGGCGTCGCGATCTGCAACATGTACCCGGAAGCGCGGTCGACCGGCCGCTGGCTCCGTGAAGGCTGGCTCATCGCTGTCGCCTATGTGGTCGGCTTTGCCACGCTCATGCTCACCCTCGGCTGGCGGGCGACCTAGCGGGATTTTTCAGGATCAGTGCATAGCGATGTCCTGAGCCGAAGCGGGATAGCGGCGATACCGCGATCAGTCGCGCACTACCTGCGCGGGCGAGTCCAGCGACCTCGGATTTCGTCATCGTCCTCTCGGGCCGGGCGCGGCGGAAGGGATGCCGCAGGCGCCAGGTGAGGTGCTTCAGCGAGTACCGGTCGAAGTAGGTCACGATCACGAAGCGGCGCGATACGCGCAGCAATTCGGCGAAGAGCCGCTCCCTCTCCAGGGTGGTCGGCAAATGGTGTGCGAGCCGCACGCAGATCGTACCGTCCACGCTCCGGTCGCGCAGCGGGATGTGAAAGGCGGAGGCGGTCATCCAGATTCGCGGTGTGGCGACGCTCGAATGGGCACGGCCATAGCGTATCTGGCCGATTGCGATGTCGGCCTCGATGACGATTTCGGCGGAATCGGAGAAAGCGTGCGTCAGCCGCCCGCCGCCGCAGGGCAATTCGAGCACGGCACGCGAACGTCCGACCCGGCCAATGAAGCGGCCAATCAGCCGGCCCTCGCGTGCGGTGACGCCGAGCTTGAGCGGGCGCCGCTTGAACTGGAGGTTGTAGGCGGCTGCCTTCTCGATATCCTCGAACGTCGATTGGTATGCGCCGCTCTGCCGCGAGTCCTGTGGCGCGCCCCAGGTTTCCGAAGCGCCGTGAATGGCGAGCAATGGAACGCCGTCTTCGATCGGATAACGCGCATCGCAAGTCTCGCAACGGATCCAGTCCGGCCCGACCGCGAGCGGGGCACGGCATTCCGGGCAGGCGAGCAGGCTGGATATGTCCGAGAGCCCAATGTGGGCCTCTACGGATCCTGAGGTAGAGCTTGCCACTCTGACGAGATTCTAGCAGCGCCTGGCCCAATGCCAACGGCTCTGCCCCGTTCAGAAGCTCTTCTTGGTCTGAATCAGCAATTGCACGCGATTGATCGACTTCGGACCGTCGAGCGGGAATGCGAGATCGACGTGCAGCACGTTTCCAAGCGCACTGCGTGTGCTGCCGAACCGGAGTCCAAGCCCAATGTCCTTCAGGAGGCCCAGGTTCTCGGTCGGCCCGAATGCAGAACCACCCCAGGTACGCCCCGCGTCGAAAAACACGGCGCCACCGATGTCCGCGAGTTTCCACACCGACCATTTGGTAAATATGCGCTGCTCGAGCGTGAGCAGTGCGCGGCTGCTGCCCGTTTGGTAGCGAAGCGGATATCCGCGAAGGCCGTTGTCACCTCCGAGCGAAAGCTCGTGATCGGCGTCGAGGTCATGTCCCAGCTCGGTGTTCAGTGCCGCGTAGAACGTGCTGCGTGGCCCGGTCGCTCGATAGAAACGCAGACTCGCGGCGAGCAGGCCATCGACCAGGGAAAGACCTTCCATGCGCCCGCCAAAGGAGGCGTCGAGAAAGAGCGTGCGGTGTTCGCCCAGACGAAAGCCGCGACCTGTTTCAGCCCGGAATAGCGCGGCGCTACGGTCAGCCCCGAATGCCGGATCCGCGACGCCGATTTCCATCGCATAGTGCACGCCAAATTGCAGGTCTTCCGTTCGCGAGATCTGGTCCTGGTTCCTCGTCGTCTCGAAGTCATCCTGGACGCCCTCGACCCGCAGGAACGGGTAGGCGAGATTCCGGTCTTCAGGAAGGACCGATGGCGGGATTTCTCCCGGTGCGATCTCAAATCTCGCCTGGTCGTATCGCAGGCCTGCGATCAGTCGGCGCGTCCATCCGTCATGCAGTCCGCGCGACCATCCGTAGCTCAGGCCTGCGGATTCGGTGCTCTGCCGGTAGCCTGCGACCTGTTCGCCCAGGCGATAGATGGTCGCGATCTCCTCGTTTTGCGCGACCGCGAGACCCGCACTCCAGCGCGAGTCAAGTGAAAAGAATGGATGCTCAATGACCACGGATTGCCCGGCGCCATCGCTGCTGTCGCGGAACACGACGGCATTGCGCCAACGGCTGCCTGCCATCGACGGGTCGATCCAGGTCAATGCATAAGAGCTGCGGTCGACGTCGTTGGAGAAGTCGAGCGCGACATGCTTGCCAAGTCCGAATAGGTTGAGCTCCTCCAATTCGATGTTGGTCGAGTTTGCGCCGCCACCGCGGTTGAACGAGATACCGGGGTTGGTCGTCCACACGTCATGCGTGACGACTTCCAGGTCGACCAGACCGTCGTGGTAGCCGACGACACGGATCTCCGGCTCGCGGATGAATCGAAGCTGGCGCAGGTTACGCGTGGTCTCATCGAGCTTGCTGCAGGAAAACGGATCGCCTTCCTGGAACAACAACTGTGCCTGGACCACGGAATCGCGGGTGTCAACGTGCAGGCGATCGGCAAGCCTGTAAGCAGCCCGCGCCTCGCCTGGCGCTTCGGGATCGAATATCGGCAGGTCACGGACGGTGACACTGCCGATCTTCAGGTCGGTTGCTTCGGCTTGGCCCACGGCAGGGCAGGTCGGCCACGACGTCGACTCGGCCATGTCATCTGCACCGGCTGAGGGCAGCAATCCCTGGCGCCAACACGGCACATGCGGCCCAGATTCGCGTAGTCGGTAAGTCTTGCGACGCCGAGAGCCTGCAGGAGAAAATTTCGTCCTGACACTCACGGTTTGACGTCGGCGAGGTCGCCAGTCAACCGCGGTTCAGCGGACTAATCGGCTCCGATGGCGACAGCGGGCTGCTGGAATGGGCGCCGCGACTCGAGCCAGGCCCAGAGCGCGTCCCACTGCGGCAGCTCGGGATGGACGCGCGCGGGACTCATGTCGTGCAGGCCGAGGCCCTGTTCGTTGGCGTAGACGTAGTACTGCGAGTCCCGCAGCGTCGTGATGACCGGGATCTGCATCTGGTCGAGGAATTTCATCAGCGTGCGGAAAATGATCGTGTTCGGCTTGACGCGGTTCGCGATGACGGCAAGGCGGTTCTCGCGGCGCTTGATCTTGCCGGAGATGAGCAGGTGGCCGATGCAGCGCGAGCAGGCATGGATGTCGGCATCCGATGGCATCACCGGAACCAGCACCGCGTCCGCCTCACGCACGTGTTCGTTGAAATGCGGCGGTTGCAGCGCGGCCGGCGTGTCGATGACGACGCGGTCAGTGCCGTTGGGGACGCGCAGCTGGAAGCTCCGCGTGACCCCGAGCGCCCGCGCATAGGCGGCGATGCCATGAATCGGAGGCTGAAGCGGGGAGCGCTTCTCGAGCCAGCGCATGCTGGAGCCCTGGGGATCGAAGTCCATCAGGACGGGGCGATAGCCCCGGGCCGCGTACATGGCGGCGATGCCGGTCGCGATCGTGGACTTGCCCGAGCCACCCTTTGGGTTGAGCAGGACGATGCGAAGCATTCCACCCCCCTTCGCGCCGACGGATCACACTACGCCCGGCCCGGACCGGCAGCAAGACACCCGGCGCGGCCCGCTGGCCAGGGCGCAGCGCGTATACTAGACAAAAACGTGTGCGTTGCCAATGACTTACCTCACAAGACCTAGAATCGTCATCATCGGCGCCGGATTCGGGGGCCTGGCCGTCGCCCAAGGGCTTTCGCGGGCCGATGCCGAGGTCACCCTCATTGACCGCCAGAACCATCACCTTTTCCAGCCGCTGCTGTACCAAGTGGCGACGGCGGGACTGTCGCCGGCGGAGATCGCCTGGCCCATCCGCCACCTCCTCAGCCGGCAGCGCAACACGCGGGTGCTGTTGGGGGAGGTCAAGGCGGTCGATCCCGGGCGCCGCGTGGTGATGCTGGCGGAGGGACCCGTCGCCTATGACTGGCTCGTGCTCTCGACGGGCGCGACGCACGGCTACTTTGGCCGCGACGAATGGGCGGAGCACGCGCCGGGACTCAAGAGCCTCGATGACGCGACGGCGATCCGGCGCCGGCTGCTGCTCGCATTCGAGCACGCCGAGATGGCGTCGAACCCGGCGGTTGCGGCTCGGCTGCTCACGGTCGTCATCGTCGGTGGCGGGCCCACGGGCGTCGAGCTCGCCGGCGCCGTTGCCGAGCTTGCGCGCCGCGCGCTCGCCCGGGACTTCCGCGAGGTCGATCCGAAGCAGACGCGCGTCCTGCTGATCGAGGCGGGGCCGCGCCTGCTCGCGAATTTTCCGGAAGCGCTTTCGAGCTACACCGCCGGCGCGCTGCGACGGCTCGGCGTCGAAGTGAGGCTGGGCCAGGCGGTGACGCATTGCGAAGCGCGGGGCGTGCAGGTTGGGGAGGAATTCATCGAGGCGGCTACCGTAGTCTGGGCGGCGGGAGTCCGTGCTTCGCCGGCCGGCGAATGGCTCGGCGCCGAAACCGACCGGGCTGGTCGCGTGCCCGTCGGCCCGGACCTGCGCGCGCCGGGCCACGAGAACATCTTCGTGATCGGAGACACGGCGCTCGCCAGGAATCCGGATGGTGCCGTGCTGCCTGGCATCGCGCCGGTCGCCAAGCAGCAGGGTGCCCACGTCGCGCGCGTCATCGCGGCGAGCCTCTCGAAACGCGCGGCCCCGGCACCGTTCGCGTATCGCGATCGCGGCCTGCTCGCCACGATCGGCCGGAAGTCCGCCGTCATCGCCTACAAGCGCCTGCGGCTTTCGGGCTGGCTCGCCTGGTGGCTCTGGGGCATCGCGCACGTCTATTTCCTCGTGAGCCTGCGCAATCGCGTGATCGTCGTGACGCAATGGCTGTGGTCTTACCTGTGGTTCGAGCGCGGGGCGCGACTGATCACCGGTGTCGATAAACGCCGATAGCGCACCATTCACCGGGCCAGCCGCTCGGCTCGCCGCAAACGGCACCGGTTTTCCCGGCCGGCGTGGACCCGCTCCGCGCATTCGCGACTACCCTGTCGCCATGAGAGAAAGAACCGCGAAACGCGATGCCGCCCAGATCGCCGCCCTCGGCGTGCTGTGGATGTCGCTACAACCGGGCAAGGCAGCCGAAGGCCCTGCAGTAAGCACGGTGGCCAGGGATTCGACCGTACTCGCCAGCGACGGAAGCCTTGCTGTGGCCTGGCAGCGGCGATTCGCATCGCCGCTCGACGACTGGATCAACCAGATCGTGGCACTCAGCGACGGCAACCACGTCGCGGTCGGATTCCTGAATCGCAATGACGATGGACCCAGCGACTGGCGGGCGCTGGTGGTGAAATTCGACCCGCGGGGCGAGATCCTCTGGCAGCGCGAGCACGGTTCCGGCGGCGGCGTCGATGCCTACTGGGCGATCCAGGAGGGCGCCGGGGGTCGACTTGCCACCGCGGGCTTCACCACGCGCATGGGCGCGGGCGGCATCGACGGCCATCTCGCCGCGCTCGATGCGGACGGCTGGATCGTCAAGGAAAACGCGTTCGGCGGGCCGAACTACGATCGCTTCACGGACATCGCCGCGGCATCTGACGGCGGCTACGTGCTGGCGGGATTCACGGAAGTCGGCAGCGACGTTAAGCACCGCGACATCCTGCTGCTCAAGACAAATGCCACCGGCATCGAGGAATGGCGCAAGACCTATGGCGGCCCCGGCAGCGACGTGGCCCTTTACCTCGAGCCGACATCCGACGGTGGCTACGTGCTCTCGGGCGGCGTCTCCTTGACTCCTGGACCGGAATCCGACTCGGACATGCTGGTCATGAAAGTGGACGCAAAAGGCGCGCTGCTCTGGCGAAAGCTCATCGGGTCGCCCGAAACCGACGACACCAATCACAGCCTGGCCGTGCACGCCGACGGGCGGATTCTCGCGGTCGGGTACACCGAGAGCTGGGGTGCGCGTGAGAACGACATGCTCGCCGTCACATTGACGACGGGCGGCGCAGTCCTGCGCCACGAGATTTTCGGGGGCGCCGGCGATGACAGGGTGATGATGGCGCGCCTCGATGCCGCGGGCCGGGCCTGGCTCACCGGCTACACGAAGAGCGCGGGCGCCGGCGGATGGGACGCATTCATCACGCGCCTGGACGCGGGGGGCGGGTTCGAAGGATTTGTCTCGACGCTTGGCGGGCCCGCGGACGACGAAGGCACGGCGATCCTGCCGCTTGCGGACGGCGCGCTGCTGCTCGGCGGCTACAGCAGCAACCTCGGCGGTGGCCGGCAGGATGCATTCGTCGCGCGCGTCGAAGCGCCGGACTGGCAGAGCGCGCATGCGCAATTCAAGAAACAGGTTGTCGCAACCGCAGCGCCGCCCTAGCATGTGCAGGCGCCGCCCGGCGCACGGTCCAGGGAGCGTCTGATGATCCGCCAAGTCCGGCTCGTGCTTGCCATCGCGTTTGCATTCCCCTTGCAGGTTCTCGCCCAGGCCGGTGACGCGGTCAGCGTGGACCCCGACGTCCACCGCGTCATCCTCGACAACGAGCAGGTTCGCGTGTTCGATGCACGCGCTTCGAAGGGCACGAAGAGCCCGATGCACTCGCATCCGCCGACGGTCCTGATCAGCCTGGAATCAACCCGCATCCGCGTCACGGGATCGGACGGCAAGACGGCCGTCGCGGACCTGAATCCCGGCCAGGTGATCTGGCTCGAGGGCGTGAGGCATTCCTGGGAACTGATGGCCGGCGAACTGCACGCCATCGGCGTCGAGATCAAGTCGGCGCAGAAGGAGGGACCGCCGCCGGCCGCGCCGGTGCGCAAGGAAAATAACGCCGTCGCTGCCGATCCCGACGCGCATCACGTCCTCTTCGAGAACCCGCATGTCCGTGTCTTCGAGGGGCGCACTTCGCACGGGCGCAACAGTCCCATGCACAGCCACCCGCCGACCCTGCTGGTGAGCCTCGACTGGATGCGGCTCAAGCTGGCGCTGCCCGACGGCAAGAGCGTCATTCACGACTTCAGCCCCAGCCAAGTGCTCTGGCTCGGCGAGGGCGGGACGCACGCCTGGGATGCAATTGCCGGCAGCGGCCGGGTCATTGGCATCGAGGTGAAATCGGCGTCAGCGGCAGCGCCAAACTAGACGTTGATCACGTTTTGGGGGGCGGAACAGGGGAATTTCGGGGTGAATTGTGACCCAAGAAGCCCACGCCCGGCTCGTTATGTCGATAGGCTTGCAACCCTGGACTTGCAGTTCACCCGATTGCACGGAGTGCCAATCATGAATTTTCCGAAGTGGATCAGCCCGGTAGCGTTGTGTGTGTCTTGCGGCATCGCCGGTTCCGCGCAGGCTGCGGAGCTGGGCTGGTATGTCGTCGCGTTTGGCGGCGAGTCGAGCGCCCAGAACGTCAGCCAGGGAGACCTGGACAACACGCTGATCAACGATTTTGGTTCGGTCGGCCTCACGATCGTGGACGCGACCTCATCGCTTGACGACTCCGACACCGGCTTCGGCCTGGCTGCCGGCTACCAGGTCAGCGACTATTTCGCGGCGGAACTCGCCTACGTCGACCTTGGCGACATCACCTATGACGCCGCGGGCACGGTCACCGACGGTGTCGTCGTGTCAGACATGGAAGCGACGCTCTCGCAATCCGCCGACGGCCCGGTGATCTCGCTGCTGGGGATCGTACCTGTCGGCAACAGCCGGTTTTCGGTCTATGGCCGCCTCGGGCTTGCCCTCATGAATGTCGATGCCGATATCGGCCTGACGCTCGGCGGCACTCCGGCGAACGACAGTGCTTCCACGACGCGTTCCAACGCGGTCTATGGCGTCGGGGTCGAATACGGCATCGGTGACCGGTTCGGCGTCCGCGTCGAATGGGATCGCTATGCCGACGTGGGCTCGGAAGAGCTCGCGGGCGACATCGACGTCGACCTGATCACCCTGGGGTTGCGCTACAACTTCCGCTAGACGGGGCGGGCCGCCGACTACCGCTCCAGGCAGTCGGCGCTCCGGCCGCCGTGCTCGCGCAGCATCCCGACGTAGTACTCGGCATAGCCTCGCGCCATGCGGCGCGCGCCTTCGTCGTTCGCCGCGAGCGGCGCTACCCGGTCCGCCCAGGTCGTGGCGCACTGGGCCGCTTCTGACTCGCCCTCCACGCAGTCCATGTAGGCATTGAACGCGCCGCGCCAGGTGTCGAACTGGACGCGGTCCATGGGCTCTCCGTGGCCTGGAATGGCGACCCTGAATGGCAGGCTCCAGACCTCGTCGAGCGCCGAGCGCCACTGCGACGGGCAGGCCGTTTCGAAAAATGGCGCCGGCAGCGTCACGAGGTCGCCGAGCACGACGATGCCGCTCGCGCCGTCATACAGCCAGATGTCCGCATCAGTCACCGCGCCATTCGCGACCCTCAGGTCGAAGGTCCGGCCCGCGACGGTCGTCTCGCCACGGCGCGCGACGACGATGTCCGGGCGCAAGATGTCGCGCTCCTCCATCGTCGCGATGAAGATCTGCACCTCTTCCTTCTGTGTTGCGCTCAGCTTGGGATCGTCAAGCATCGGACGCGAAGACTCGAGGTTGCGCGCCAGGAAACCGCCTTCCGCCAGCACGCGCTCGACCGCATTCGTGGCGTAGACCGGCGCCTTCGGGAATGCGGCCTTGATGCGTCCGTTGCCGCTCGTGTGATCGAGATGCCAGTGCGTGTTGATGACGGCGGCGACCGGGCGATTCCGCGCGGCGGCCAATGCGAGGATCGCATCGCTGTGCCAGGCGTGCCGGCCCGTGTCGACGACGACGAGCCCCTGCGGCGCGTCGAACACGATCGTGTTTCCATCCGGCCCGCGCTCGGGAAGGATCGCGCCGCGCAGGAGCTCGACGCCCGGGGCGATTTCCTGCGGAGGAGGGACGGCGAAGGATGTCGCGGGCGCCATTGCGGCTTGCGCCACGCCCAGTACCACAGCGGCCAGGTCGTTCATGCCTGCAATGCTAGTGCGATCCCGCCAGATCGCGGAGAGTCATGCGACCGACCGTTGGAAATACGCGCCGTGGAACGGGTCAGGCTGCCGGGGGATTCTCGTTGATCCAGGACTGCAGCAATGTGTAGGTCACGGCCAGGATCACGGGGCCGATGAAGAGGCCGACGACCCCGAAGGCGACCAGGCCGCCGATGACGCCGGCAACGATCAACAGGAGCGGAAGGTCCACGCCGCGGCGAATCAGGATCGGCCGCAGGATATTGTCGAGCGCGCCCACGATGATCATCCAGACAAAGAGCGCGACCGCCCAGCCAATGCTGCCACTCCAGTAGAGCCATATGACGGCGGGCAGGAGCACGGGCAGCGGGCCAAGCTGGGCGATCCCGAGGACGAATATCACGGCAAACAAGAGGCCAGGCCGCGGCACACCGCTGACCCACAGGCCAAGGCCGGCCAGCAGTGACTGCACGAGGGCAGTGACGATGACACCGAGCGCGACGCCACGAATGGCCTGGCCAGCCAGGTGAACGACTTTTTCGCCGCGTTCCTGGCCGAAGCGGCGCGAAAATTTCAGCACGCCCTCTGCGGCCGTCTCGCCATTTGAATAGAGGATTGCCGCGATGACTACCGTGAGGAACAGGTGCACGACGACGATCCCGAAACCGCCGGTCAGCGCCAACAGGACGCTCGCCGCCGTACGAAGATGGGGCCGGACGAGTTCGGCCAGCATCTCGGGGCCGCCCGCGGCGAGTTCACGCCATTCGCCGGCGACCCGCGCTCCGACCCAGGGCACCCTGTCCAGCCAGGCCGGCGGCGCCCCGAGCCCATGCGAAAAATACGTCTTGGCGACTTCGAAACCCTGGACGGCCGACTCGAGCAACATGCCGATCGCGAACCAGACAGGCACGATGAAAACCGCAAGAATCACGGCCGTCATGACGACGGTGGCGATGGTCCTGCGGCCCCCGACCATGCGTTCCACCAGCCGCAACAGGGGCCAGGTCGCCACGACGATTGTCGTCGCCCAGATCAGGGCGCCGAGAAACGGGAGCAGGGTGTAGAGGCTGCCGACGATCAGCGCGAGGATGAAGAGCACGAGCAAGGTCGTGCGCGTGAGGTCGTTTTTCGCCTGCGAGTTCATGCATCCCCTCGTGCCACGGAGAATAGTCCGAATGGCACATCCGGCGCCATCGCGGGCGCAATTGTGCCAGTTGGGAAACTTGACTAGGATCGCAGCGGCCGACGCGGTCCCCCACCGAGGACAATGATGACGATCAGTCGCAGGGCGGTATTGGAAGCGGGCGTGCTCGGGGCGTCCATCATCGGGCTGGGTCGATTCCGCGCGAGCGAGGCCCAGTCCGCGGGCGGCACGAACCGTTACGCGGCAATCTATCCGCAGCTCGACCGGTTTGCCGAGCAATTCATGCGCGACATGAATTCACCGGGCATGACCCTGGTGCTGGCGGATCGCGACGCCGTGCACCGCGTGGTGAGCTACGGATTCAGCGACCTTGCCGCGCGGCAACCGGTGGCGGAACAGGAGCTGTTCCAGATCGGGTCGATCTCGAAGTCGTTCGTGGGCCTCGCGCTCCTGCAATTGCGCGACGAGGGCAAGCTCGACCTCCACCGGCCCGTCATCGAGTACCTGCCGTGGCTCCGTATCAAGTCCAGCTTCGCGCCGATTACGGCGCATCACATGCTGACGCATTCCGCGGGCGTGTCGGCGGGCTGGGACGTCTTTCCTGCGGACCCGGAGCAGGGCCACCTGGCCGCCTACGCGCCCGGCGAGCATTTCCACTACAACAACATGCTCTATGGAGTGCTCGGCTACCTGGCGTGGACGCTGGACGGGCGTGAGCTTCCGGAGGTCCTGCGCGAGCGGATATTGCGGCCACTCGGGATGTCGCGAAGCGAACCGGTGATCACCTTCGACATGCGCGGCAAGACGGTCAAGAGCTATGTCCCTTTCCTGAGCGACCGGCCCTATCCGCGCAGCGGCCGACTCAGCGAATCGCCCGGCATCGTCATCACGTCCGGCGCCGGCTGCGTCGCCTGCAGCGCGCAGGACATGGGTGCCTACGTGCGAATGATCGCGAATCACGGCAAGACGCCCGGCGGGCGGCTCGTGTCCGAGGAGGCATTCGAGCTCTTCGCCAGGCCGCACGTGCTCGCCGAGGACTTCGGGCCGGGCGCGCACTACGGCTACGGTGTCGCGGTGGACACGCTGGACGGCAACAAGATCCTCCGGCACACGGGCGGCATGGTGTCGTTCATGTCGTCGATGATGGTCGACATCGACGAAGGCGTCGGCGGGTTTGCATCCGTCAATGCGCAACAGAACTACCGGCCGAATGACGTCGTCAGGTACGCGATCCAGCTGATGCGGGCCGAGCGCAAGGGCGCGGCCTTGCCGCCGATGCCCGAAGCGGATGTCGCGGTCACCGTCAAGAACGCCGCCGACTACGCGGGCACTTACGCCGGCGGCAATCGCAGCCTCGAAATCCGGGCGGACGGCGACAGGCTGTTCGTGATGCACGAGGGTTCGCGCGTGTCGCTGGAACGGTTGTCCGAACCGGATCAATTCATCGCACGGCATGACGCGCTCGACCGGTTCCCCCTGGTATTCGGCCGCAAGGACGCCGAGGAGCCGGACAGTGCCGTCGTCGAAGTCAGCTGGGGCGGTGACTGGTTCGGAAACGCGCAATACGAGGGACCCGTCGAGTTCAAGTATCCGAAGGAGTGGGAGAGCTACGTCGGCCACTATCGCAACGAAAACCCCTGGGTCGGGAGCCTGCGCATCGTGCTGAACAAGGGGAGGCTGATGATCGACGGCACGACGGCGCTCGCGGCCGACGGCGAGCTGTTCCGGCCCGCAGACAGTCCCGGCAACGCCGAGTGGCTGCGGTTTGGCGAGATCGTCAATGGCCGCTGCATGCGGCTGAAGTATTCCGGTGGCGACTTATGGCGGGTCGCCGCGGCCTGAGCGCGCCGCGTGGAGTGAACCCGATGCCGCAAAAGAAGGATCCGGAGAAGCGGGTATTCACGGGCGTCTACTTCGACCGCCCGCAGCACGATGCCTTGAGACAGCTGAGCAAGGAGACCCGCATCCCGCTGGCCGAGTACCTGCGGGAGGCGGTGAATGACCTCCTCAAGAAGTACGGCGTCAAGGTGCCGAAGCCGCGGATCGGCCGATAGCGAAGGATTCGAGCCGGTTTCAGCGCGTCGAGCTCGGCGTCCCGAACACCTGGGACCAGTAGATTCCGCCGCTGCTGCCCGTGTCGGACGCATAGCCGACGCCCATCTCGGTGAAGTCCGCGTCCATGAGGTTGGCGCAGTGATGCGGGCTGCCGAGCCACTCCTCGACGACCTGCTCCGGCGTCGCCTGGCCGGAGGCGATGTTCTCTCCGACCACGCGCCAACGGTAGCCCTCGCGCGTCGCACGCTCGGCCGGCGTGCTGCCGTCGGAGCCTGCGTGGCCAAGGACGCTACGGTTCGCCATGTCGCGCGCATGCGCGAGTGCAGCCTTCTGCAACAGCTCCGAGTGAATGAGCGGCGGAGCAGCAGCATGCCACTGCCGCCCGCAGCGGCGCGATTGTGCCCGGGCCTCGTTGACGAGCTCGAGCACGCGGAGGCCGACACGCTCCACGTCGTCGGCCGCCGGCGGCACGAGCGGGACCGCGAGCACGATCCAGGCCGTGCCACGGCGCAGAGCGATGCCGACGTCCCGATAGGCCGGATTGGCGATGTCCTTGCAACCGTCGTCGGCGAGCCTTTCCGTCATCGCCGTCTTGCTGCCGGAGACTTCGAGAACCGTGGCCTGCACGGCGCGGTAGCCCGCGGCTTTCATGCCGTCCTTCAGCTTGCGGCCGGACGCCAGCGCATCGGCAACGCTGTCGAGCACGGAATCGCGTCGCAGCGCCGGTGAGGTGCCAGGCTGTCTCCCGCAGCCTTGCGCGCGAACGCACGTCGATCGTCGCGGCGAGTTGTTGCCCGGGTATCCGCATGTGTCGACGCGACCGGCACGAGGAGGGCGAGCAGGAGCGCAGCCGCGGTCTTCATCTCGATTCGGGGCCGCCGGCAATCACCAGTCGCTTGCCCGGAAAATCGACACACACGACGTGGCTGGCGAAGAAGTCGTAGCCCACGATCCCGTGGAATCCGGGCGGCGACACGCTCCAGACGTCGAAGCGCCAGGGCCCGAACTCGGTGCCACCGAGGCGGAACCTGCCGGCTTTCGACCGTCGCGCCCTCGGCGGGTAGGCTGGAATCGCCGACAAATTCGTGGGTCAGGAACGACAGGGGAGAACCGGTATCCCACCAGAGCAGCGCAGGCCCGAAGTCCGTTTCCGCCGCGGTGACGGGCTCGCCCGGCCATTTCGATGAAAACGGAACCGCGGTTCCCTGGCAGGCGATCCCGCGATTCAGCGGCGCTCTCGGACGCGAGGAGCGTCATGGTTCGCCGCGGGTAGTCGATCACGACGACGTGCGACTTCAGCAAGCCAGTTCCGAGATAGCCTTTTTCGCCGCTTGCGCCGGGCACATAGGAGTCGTCGCGCCGGTCGAGGCGAGCCACCACGTCGGTGAAGACGAGGTCGCCGATGCGGATGCGCGGCACCCGGAAAAGCGGGGCCTCGAACGGGCCGTTGAGTCCCATCATCTTGACGGATTCGCCGGTCGCCACGGCCTTTGCCTGGTCGAGCACCTCCGGCTGCAGGACGAGCGTGTCGCCGTCGCCGAGGTCGAACTTCAACGGCACCTCGATGTCGTTGATGACGGCAATGAGAATCGGGAAATTGTCGCGGATCTCAATGGGCAGCGTCGTGGGCGAGGCGGCAGCGCTCGCCACGATCGCGAAAAACAGAAGCAGTAGCGTCATGGTTCCCTTCGGCCGCCCTGGACTCCGGCAGGGATGATAGGCGACTCGCCATGACGCGGTAAGGCGCGCCCCGCAATCCGATGCGGCGTCGTTGTCGTTCTATGTCATCGGGGACGAATAGTTCGAGGTCCGGAAAATGAGAAAGTATTCGACGACCGACGGCAACGGCGGCCCGCAGGCGACGCCATTCGACCAGGATTCAGGCGAATTCGGCCAGTTGCTGGACGAAGGCGGGTTCCGGGCGGTGCTGGCCCGGGAGGCAATCCTCTACGGAAGGCTGCCTCGGCGCAGCCCGGAGCGGGTGTGGAACAGTTCCGGCGATGGTTCGCGTTGCTCGGTCTGCCAATTGCCAGTGACAGAGGCCGACCTTGGATGTGGCATTCAGTTTGCGCAGAATGGCGAGCCGGAAGCCAGCCACCTTCTCCATGAGGCATGTCATGCTGCCTGGCAGTCCGAATGCCGGAATGTCGCAATTGCGGGAGCCAACCTGAATGGGCACGAGAACCGGAAAGACGGTCAGCCCGGCGAGAACGGACGGGCCGTCAGTCCCGGGAAGGAACCCGGTCGATGACGCGCCTCGTACTCTCGGCGACCTCCTGTATCCGGAAAAATCGAAGGTCCAGATACCCGAAACGGAATGGGTTGGCCTCGTCCGGGCCATTGGCGCCGGCGATCAATCGGCCCTGCGCGCGCTGTATCAACGATCCCATCGCATCGCTTTTACCCTGATCATGCGCATCACCCACAATCTGGAGACTGCGGAGGAACTGACGCTCGACGTCTATCACGACGTGTGGCGCCGGGCAGCGCAGTACGACCCGGTCAATGGGCCCGTGCTCGGATGGATCATGAACCAGGCGCGGTCGCGGGCCATCGACCGGCTGCGCCACGACCAGCGCCGGAAGCGCGTCAATCCTTACCCGACCGATCCAGTGCCGGCGACCCAATCAATTGAAGGCGACGATGCGCTCGACCGCGAAGAAATGGGAAGGCGCCTCCGCCGCGCGATCGCAATCCTGTCCGCCGAGGAGCGCGTGGTCATCGAGGCGGCATACTTTTCAGAACTGACGTACACCGAAGTCGCGGCGCGCTACAAACTACCGCCCGGGACAGTCAAGACGCGCATTCGCGCCGGGCTGCAGAAGCTCCGGGAGCATCTCGCGCCGGACGAGGAGACGCCATGAATACGCCGACGACACAGCCTGCGTGCGAACAGGCTGAACTCACGCATGCGCTGGCGCTCGGCGCGCTTTCGAATGATGAGATGGCGGCTGCGGCGGCGCACGTATCCCTTTGTGCGGAATGTCGCCGGGAAGTCGAATCGCTCCGCCCGGTCGTCGACAGCCTTGCACAGTGGCCAACGGACGTGCTGCGGCCTTCGGTGTCGATTTGGGACCGGCTCTCGCAACGTATTGGCGGCGAGACCGTCGCGTCGGCGGATCCGGCGCTGAAGAAATGGGTGGAACCGGATTGGGAGGAAGTCTCTTCCGGGATCGCCTGCAAGCTGCTCGCAACCGATCCGGTCAGGGACAGGGTCAGCATGCTGGTCCGACTCGACCCGGGCATGGCCTATCCGCCTCACCGCCATGCCGGCGTCGAGGAGTTGCACCTGCTTCATGGCGAATTGTGGATCGACGACAGAAAGCTGCAGCCCGGTGATTACTACCGGGCTGAGCCCGGTAGCTCCAACGAGCGGGTGTGGAGCGACACCGGCTGTACGTGCCTGCTGATCACCTCACCGAGTGACACGCTCTCCTAGCCGGTGACTTCCGGGGGTGCCTCGGGCATCATCCGGCCGGTGCCCAGCGCAGTCCTTGACGCGATTGTCATCGGCGGCGGCCACAATGGCCTGACCTGCGGCGCGTATCTCGCCAGGGCAGGCAAGAAAGTCCTCGTGCTTGAGCGTCGGCCATTGATCGGCGGCGCCGCCGTGACCGAGGAATTTTCTCCCGGCTTCAGGACTTCGACGTTCTCCTACCTGATGAGCCTGCTGCATCCGAAGGTCATCCGTGACCTCGAGCTCCGGCAATTCGGGCTGACGGTGCTGCCGGCGACCGACCTGTTCTGCCCGATTGGCACCGACGACTTCATCGTATTCAGCGGCGATGCCCGGAAGACCGCTGCCCAGTTCGCCCGCTTCTCGCGGCACGACGGGGAGATTTACCCGCAATTTGACGCCTGGCTCAACGAGGCTGCGAACATCGTGCGACAACTGTTGCTCGATACGCCGATCGATCCGTCGCGGAGCGATTTCAAGGGCCGGCGCGACCTCTTCAGGCTTGCCTGGAAGTATCGGAAGATCGGCGGGAAGTTTTACCGACTCATGGACCTGATGACCATGAGCGCCGACGATTTCCTGGCGCGCTGGTTCGAGCACAGCGTGACGCGGGCGGTACTCGGGTATTACTGCTCGATCGGCACGTTTGCGGGACCGAAGACGCCGGGCTCGGCCTACGTCGTGCTGCATCACATCATGGGCGAGCACGAAGGTGCCGGCGGTTGGGGTTTCATCCGCGGCGGCATGGGCAGGATCAGCGAGGCAATCGCCGAAAGCGGGCGGCGCCATGGCATGGAAATACGGACAAATGCGGAGGTGACGCGCGTCGAGGTCGCAGCCGGCCGCGTGTCGCGCGTCGTCACCGCGAGCGGCGAGGAATTCTCTGCCCGTGCGGTCGTCAGCAACGCGAGCTGCAAGGTCCTCTTCGACCGGCTGGTCGCGCCTGAACATCTGCCGGCGGATTTCCTGAAGCATATCCGCGGCTACCGGACGTTCTCGACGGCGTTCAAGATGAATGTCGCCGCGGAGGCGCCGCCGCGCTTCAAGGCCTTCGACGCTGCGCGATGCGGTTTCGATTCGCCCAATTACATCCACATTGGCCCGACCGTGGAGTACCTGCAGGCGGCCTATGAGGATGCCTGCCATGGACGCTATTCCCGCCGTCCCTTCATCACGGCCGTCGTGCCGACGACCGTCGACGACACGCTCGCCCCGCCCGGCAAGCATGTCGTCAACCTGTTCGGCGGCCATGCGCCGTATGCGCTCGAGGGATGCGACTGGAACGAGGCGCGGCCGGCCTTCGTGAAGAATGTCTTCGACACGATCGACGAGCTGGCGCCCGGCTTCAGCGACGGAATCATCGACAGCCAGGTCCTGCTGCCACCGGACATCGAACGCATCATCAACACACCGCAGGGGCACATCTTCCACGGCGAACTGTCCCTCGAGCAGCTCTTCTTCCAGCGGCCGGCGCCGCATTACTCGGACTACCGTTCGCCGATTCGCGGCCTGTATCAATGCGGCTCGTCCACCCATCCCGGCGGCGGCGTATCGGGGATTCCCGGGCACAATGCGGCACGCGAGATACTGAAGGACTGGAATGCCCTTGCCCGGTAGCCACGCCATGCACGCCGACCGCGATCAAGCCCTGGAGCGCCTGCTCAATTCGCAGCGGCCCGGCTATTCACTGGACCGGGCGTTCTACTCGGATACCACGATATTCGAGCTCGACCGCGATCGCGTCTTCCGCAATCACTGGATCCTGGCGGGCCACGAATCGCAATTCGAAAAAGCCGGGGATTACCGGCTCCTCGACGTGGCGGGCGAGAGCATCGTGCTCGTTCGGGACCGCGACGGAGCAATACGCGCCCACTACAACGTTTGCCGCCACCGCGGGAGCCGCGTCGTGCTCGAGCCCTGCGGCAACGCGTCGGCCCTGACGTGCCGGTATCACGGGTGGACGTACGCGCTCGACGGCTCGCTCCGGGCCGCGACCCACATGCCGGAAGACTTTGACCGCTCGCGATTCGGCCTGCGGGCGTGTCACGTCGGGATCCTCGATGGCCTGGTTTTCATCAGCCTGGCAGAGGAGGCGGCGCCGGAATTCGACGCCATGGCAGGAAGCCTGCGTCCCTACCTCGTGCTGCACGGGCTTGCCACGGCGCGCGTCGCGGTCCAGCGGGTTTTTCCGGTGCGCGCCAACTGGAAGCTCGTCGTCGAGAACTACCTCGAGTGTTACCACTGCAAGCCCGCACACCGCGAGTACTGCATGGTCGAGATCAAGGCGGACAGCATCGGCGACCGTTCTCCGGCGGCGCGCGAGCGCTATGAGGCGCGCGAGCGCGAATGGCGCGCCGAGGCGGGCCGGCTGGATGCGTTACTCCCTGAGGTGGGCACGAACCTGCCGCTCGACGATCGGCTGGCGAAAACGGCCATCGTGGCGGCCTACCGCGCCCCGCTGCGCGCCTCGCACGTGACGGCGACGCAGGACGGACGCCCCGCGGCGCCGCTCATGGGCAGGTTCCGCGGCTACGATGGCGGCGAAACGGCGCTCGCCGCGGACCCGTTCACCTACATGCTCGCGTACAACGACCACGCCGTCTTCTTCACCTTCGTGCCACGCGAAGCCGATCGATCGGACATCGTCTGCACCTGGTTCGTGCATGGCAAGGCGCGCGAGGGCAGGGACTACGAACTCGATCGCCTGACCTGGCTGTGGACAGTCACCACGGAACAGGACAAGGCGATCATCGAGGCCAATGCCGCAGGCATCAGTTCACCGAGCTACCAGCCGGGACCGGCGTCCCTGCTGGAGGCGGATCTCGCCGGCTTTCGCGAGTGGTACATGTCATCGATTGGCCCGGCGGGTCGGCCCTCGCGTTTGAAAGAAGTCCCGGGTGGCCGCTATTTCACAGCCTGAGCTCCGCACGGACTGGCCGATATTCCTGACGACCGTCGCGACGATCGCGCTCGCCTGCGTTCCGGTCTTCGCATTTCATGACAGCGCTGCCGCGGCGATCACCCGGCTCTTCGATGCCGTGACAGGGAATTTCGGCGTCGTGTATCTCTGGTACGGAACCGGCGTCGTGTTCTTCCTGGTGTGGCTGGCCGCCAGCCGGTTCGGTCGCGTTCGTCTTGGCGAGTCGCACGAGCGACCCGAGTTCTCCACGTTGAGCTGGCTCGCGATGATCTTCTGTGCGGGCGTCGGCGCAACGCTCCTCTACTGGTCGATCATCGAGTGGGGCTACTACATTGGACGGCCGCCGCACGGGCTCGCGGCACGCAGCCCCGAGGCAATCGAGTGGGCCGCGACCTATGGCATGTTCCACTGGGGCATCACTGGATGGGCGATCTTCTGCCTGCCGGCCATCGCGATCGCCTATCCCTACTATGTGCGCAAGGTTCCCTACCTCCGGCTCAGCACGAGCTGCATCGCCTTCCTGCCGCACGGCGTAGCAAGCGGGCGGGGTCGTGCGCTCGATTTCCTTTACATGATCAACCTCATCGGCGGCACCGGCACCTCACTCGGGCTTTCCACGCCGATGATTTCGGCGGCCGTGGCCGAGCTCGCCGGGCTCGACCGGCGCTTCATGCTCGATGTCGCCGTCGTCATCGGGTGCATAGCGGTCTATGGCACGAGCGCATTCCTTGGGCTGCAGCGGGGCTTCAAGCGCATGGCCGATGCCACGATGGTGCTCGCACTCTTGCTGCTGCTATTCGTCCTGGTCGTCGGGCCCACGCTCTTCATCCTGAAGATGGGAACGAACAGCATCGGCCTCATCCTTCAGAACTTCCTCCGGATGAACACCTGGACCGATCCGATCCGCAACAGCGGATTCGTCGAGAGCTGGACGGTGTTCTACTGGGCGTGGTGGATGGCCTATGCGCCTTTCGTCGGGATCTTCGTGGCCCGCATATCCCGCGGCAGGACGCTGCGCGAAGTCATCGGTGGCATGCTGACGTTCGGCAACCTGGGAGCCGCGGTCTTCTACATTGTGCTCGGGAACTACGCCCTGCACCTCGACTTGAAGGGCATGCTGGACGTGACGGGCATGATGGCAAACGGCGGCGAACCCGCGGCCATTACGGCCGTGATGCGGAGCCTGCCATTCGGACAGGTGGCGCTTGCGGTCTTCCTGCTCGTCGCGGTCGTGCTGCTTGCGACGACCTATGACTCGGCCTCGCACACGCTCGCCGCCGTTTCCACGCAGCGACTGGAAGCGGGGCGCGACCCGGCCCGCTGGAACCGCGTGTTCTGGGCCTGCGCGCTCGGCTTCCTGCCGATCACGCTTCTGTTTGCGGAGGGCGGACTCAAGGTGATCCAGTCCGCGACGATCGTCGTGTCGTTGCCGCTCATCGGCGTGGGCGTGCTGATGGCCCTGTCGCTGATGCGGATGCTGCGGGAGGATGTGGACGCAAAAGGCTAGAAGGGCGCACCGATCACGATGCGGAACACGTCCAGGTTCGATCCGAACCGATAGCCAATGCCGATTCGGGGCAGGGGAATGCCCCACACGCGAATCGTTTCGGGCGATCCAAGCGTGAATCCAATCTCGTACTGCACCGAATGGCCGCTCTGCTCGGCGCTGTCGATGGGTCCACCCGGCTGATCGCCGTAGAATTCGTTCAAGGCGTAGACCAGGTAATCAATCCTCGATTCGCGGCTAAATGGCCGGCGCGCTGTCAGTACATTCTGCAGCCGTACGAGACGATCCGAGCCATCGGTGCCCCGCACGTCGACACCCGCAAACGTGAGGTCGTTTCGCAGCAACCAGTCGAATCCCTGCCCCTCGAAATCGTAGAGGCTTGCAAGCCCGATTGCATAGACGCTTGCGTTGGCATTCGCGTCGCGGGCGCGCGCTATGCCGGCCTCAAAGTACGGCTCGAGCGACCAGTCGGGCTGCAGATCGAACACGAACTTCAGGCCCGGCACGAAACTCAGCGAATCCACCTGCGTTGGCATGTCGCCGTCGTCGATGTCCTGCAGTTCGAAATCATAGAAGCCGAACGTTACCGGCAGGGTCAGCTCGACTCCGAAGCTGGAATCTTCCGCGGATCTGATCGTGTAGCCGAATGGCAGCCGGTAGATCTGCAGTGTCCTGCCGGAAACCGAATACACGCCCGAGCCGAGTTGCGTCGCGAAAGCGAAATTGACGACGTTCTGCTCGTCGCCGGACAGCAGGGATTGGGCGCGCGCGGCCGGGGCGAGCGTGGCTGCAAGCAGGAGAATTGGCAGGGACAAAGTCCAGGAGTGGGCAAAACCCATGTTGAACAATAACTCACATTGCGGCAGGAGATTAGTTGGGCGAAATGACTTGGGGCTAAGCGTCAACTAGAGTCGTCTCCATGCATGGCATTTGCCGTCAGCTGAGTCGCGATCCATCGATCGCGGTCATCGCGCCGGGACGTCAGTCCGTCTCTCTTTGCGGTCGCCCAATCACACTCGTAGCAATCGCCGTACTTTCTCTGATTGCCGCTCGCGCAATGGCAGGCGCGGAATCAACCCCCGAATCCGGGCAGCCGACGACGTCGGCCACCCCTGACACTGAACTCGAATCGGTCACGGTCGAGGCCCAGCGGCGCAGGGAGCGCATTGACAAGCAGATTGGCGAGTTCGTCTACTCGATCGTCGGTCCTACGAAAGTCGAATCGCTGGCGCGCTGGAATGTTCCTGTTTGTGTTGCGACGGCCGGGCTGACCGCGGCCGAAACTGATTTCGTCAAGAAGCGGATCTTGCAGATCGCAACGGGCGCCGGCGTTCCTTTGGGTGGACCCGATTGCGGTCCGAATTTCGTGGTCATCGTGACGTCCGAGCCGGAAAAACTTCTAAAGGACTGGTGGTCAGAGAGCCATCAACTATTCAATCGCGATCGCGGCTATGGCGGCGTGAACCGCTTCATTCAGACGGATCAACCGGTGCGTGTCTGGCACAACGCCTGCAACGCTCCGCCGGAAATTCCCGCCTATGCCTTCTCAACGAGCGAGCATTGCGGCGTTGGTGTCACGGGATCGCGACTCACGTGGGCTGTGGTGCGGGCGATCTACGCGGCCATCGTAGTTGTTGATCTCACGCAGATCGAAGGCCTGACCTTCGGGCAATTGGCGGACTTCGTGGCCATGGTCGGTCTCGCGCAAATTCGACCCAGCTCGGATATGGGCGAAGTTCCAACCATTCTGGGCTTGTTCGCAACAAGCGGCGCTGGCAGGCCAAAAGGTTTGACCGACTGGGACCAATCGTTTCTCAAAGCGGTTTACAAGACCACTGACGGGAGCGTGACGGAGCTGACCCAGATTAAGCTGAGAATGAGCGAGGAACTTGCGCGTTGACGGTCAGGGTGAAGTAGGACCGCCTTGAAAGTGTCTCAATTTGAATCTTCTTGTGGTCTGTGTATTCTTACAATTGACCTAAGATTGTGGTGGGGTATCCCACGCCTTTCAGAGGCTGAAATGACTAGCAGCGAACAAAAGGTGCTTTGGCGCGGAGTAGCGGCTGGCACGCTTCTGGGTTTGGCCATCGGCGGCATGATCGCATTAGTCATTGCGATGAAGCCGGAGCTCTTTGCAGGGCTGATCCAGTAACTGGGCTGCTTCGACATCCTCAATCTTGGTCGGGGTGACAGGATTTGAACCTGCGACTCCTACGTCCCGAACGTAGTGCTCTACCAGGCTGAGCTACACCCCGAAAGCGAGTCGGGCAGTGTAATCAAGGCACCCCGGTCTTTCAATGACGCCCGGGCCGCAACTTGGCGCAGACCGGCGGTATTACTGGAGGGACTGTCCGCCAGGCTCGATGACAATGCGCCCTCCATCGAGCACGGCGCGCACGGTCGTCGTCGCCAGCACCGCATCCAGCGCCTGTTCGGGGTTCAAGCCGGAAATCGAGCCATGGACGACGACGCCCTCGACGTCGGCCGCTACCGCCGGCGAGGCATAGACGACATCGCGCCCAAGCTCACGCGCGGCCCAGGAAAGAAACGTCGCAAGCGGCATGCCCTCGATGTCGATCGCCGGCGTGGTCGCAGCGGCCCAGTCCCAAGGCGCTCCGTAGCGCGGCAACGGTTGTCTCTCGACGCGGCCATCATCCGAAATCGTGAGTTGCTCGCCGGACTGGCTGTGCTCGACGGCGCCGCCCTTCGACCGCCATTCGATGCGGCCGTCGCGCACACTCAGTCTTACGCCGGATTCGAGCAGGCGGACTTCGTACTGGGTGCCGATGTGCCGGACGGAACCCGATGAAGTCATCACGTCCAGTTTCGAGGTCGTCTTGCCGGCACCCGAATCCACATACAGGGCGCCTCGGTCGAGGTTCAAGCGATCGGTCGCGCTCATCACCAGCCGCGTTTCCGTGTCGAGACGCGCTGAGACTCCATCTGAAAGTGCCAGGGCACCGCGTCCGGATTGACCGGTTTCAAGGATCTGACCTTCTCGCAGTTGTTGGCCGTCGACGACCTCGTGCCAGCCATCGAGCCAACCCGAAGTCACGCGCAGCTCGCCCGATGCGAGCGCGACGGTTGCAACAACGTCACCTGGACCCGACGATCGGAACGCGATGATCCCGATGCCGATGGCTGCCGCGAAAACACCAGCGGCCAGTGCGACGATCGTCCTGCGTCGCCCATGACGATCTGCGGTCGGTGACGACCGCACGCCATTCCTGATGCAACTGCTGTCGTACCGCCTGTTCGAAATCCGCCGGCGGTTTTTCCCTCGCGCCGGCCGTTTTCAACAGTCGCTCGATGTCTTGATCGTTCATTGAACTGTCCTATGCCCCCAGGCTGGACGCGATATCGGCGGCATCAGCCCCGAAGACGCTTTCCAGCCCTTCACGAAATGCAACGCGTGCCCTCGCCAGCAAGGATTGCGCCGCGATCGTCCCGATCCCGAGGCGTTTACCGATGGTTTCCACGGATTGGCCTTCCAGGTACTTCCACTCCAGCGCATCACCGTAATTCGAGGGCAGCCTGTCGAGCACGACTTTCACGAGGCGGGCCGCTTCGGTCCTGCCATAGCTCTTGGCCAGGTCGTATTCCTCCGGCGCCTCGACCGATTCGACTGCCGCGCGTATCTCCGGCTGGTCGTCGATCAGGACGACGTGGCGTGTACGCCCGCGCGCCCGGATGTAGTCCACGACTTCATTGCGGCAGATCTGGCAGACCCACGTGAAGAGACCGGACTCGCCGCGAAAATCCGCCAGCTTGCGGATCGCCTTGCCCAGTGTGTTCTGGACGACGTCCCGGGCCGCTTCGATGTCACCATTCAGTCGCGGCAGCGCGAAGCGGTAGATCCGCGGAAAATAGGTGTTGAAGAACAGGTCAAACGCACGCTCATCGCCCGCGAGCATGCGCTTGATCAACTCCTTGTCATCTACCGGCCTATCGTCCATTTCGCGAGACGCCCCTACCATTCCGTTGGACGCTGCGCCCGAGGGAAGAACAATCGCGCGCTGCAGGTCGGATTGGCGACGCATCCTCAAAACTCCCAGAGGACGCCGAGGGAGGGCACCAGCGGCAGCCAATCGCTCGTGCGGGTCGTGAAAGCGACGCCACCGGCGCCATCGTCGTTGACGATCAGCTTGTAACAACAGGTATTCCCAATGTTCAGCGCGTTGGACAGCTCGAAGGTGAAAGCCAGGCTACCCGTGGCGAGCGGCCGCCGGTGCTCGGCGCGAAGGTCCACGGTGACCCGAGTCCCGAAGCGCTCGGCATTACGCTCGCCGAGTTCCGAGTCCTGGATGAGGGTGGTTGGCCAGCCCCGCCGAGCCCCGGCTACGGCTCCATATCGCCAGTCACCACGCGTCCAGTCGATTCCTGCGGTCACGGCCCAGGTCTGGTCCCAGCTGCGGGGCACGCTGCGACCATCGACGCTGTCCCTGGCATCGGACCACGCCAGGCTGGCCCACCCATGGGCCTCCAGCCAATCGACAGCGACCGAGAACTCCGCGCCTCGCACTTCGGTTGCCAAGGGCGACACCTGCGTACGATCGGGCGCAATCTCCGGCAACACGGTCATCGGATCCAGAATATTCTCGAAGTGCGGCCGCGGTTCTGACTGGGTTTTCCGGAACCATTCGAGCCGCAACGTGGGGCCGCTCTGCAGCTGGTGGTCCACGCCGAAAATGAGGTGGTCCGATCGTTGCGCCTTCGGAAATGCTGTCAGGCCATCCTCGACCTTCAGTTCATGAACCTCGTCTGTCTGGTGAAAGCGCCCCCAATGCCCCCGCAGGTTCGTGGCTGGCGTGATTTCCCAGCGCAAGCTCAAGCGCGGGTCATATAGCCACGACTCCGCCTCCGTGCCGCTCGTTATCGTGTGTTGCGCCCGCAGACCCAGGTCCGAAGTCAGGTCGTCGAGAACCTGCCATCGATGCGACGCGAACAACGCAATGCGTTCGCGATGCGGGCTGAGGTCGATTTCACGCGCGAGCTGGGCGTCGCGCGAGAACAATTCAGCGACGGCATCGGTATAGGCCGCGCTCGCCACATAGCGATAGGTCGCGTCCTCACCGGTCCATTCGAATCCGCCCTCAAACCAGTGCCGGGGTGCAGCTTGCCAGGCGACTCGACCACGCAGCTCCTGATACTCCGACGACCTGCGATCCGTCACGGATCCGGTAGCGATGTCGGGTTTCTCGATTGCGCCGTTGCGGAAGCCGTCAACGGTGCTGTGCCCGAGCCAGAAGGACGCCTGGATGCCGCCATCCCACTCGTGATCGCCGCGCAGCCAGAGGTATCGATTGCGGCTTTCGATTTCTGCGCGCTCACCATGTCCTTCGCGTTCGATCGTGAGCTCGTCGCGCGTCCACAACAGGTTCGCGCTGAACTCGCGTGCCATCCGGGGCGTCGAATCCCGCGCGCGCGTAGACGTCCGTATACCTCGGGCTGGTCGCACCGTCGCCAAACGCCTCGATGAACGGGCGCAAGGTGCCCACGCGCGCAGCACCCAGCCAACTCACGGGAGTGCCCTCCAATTTTCCGCCGTTTCGCGCCATGGCATTGAAAACAGAGAGTCCAAGTGCAGTTCCGGGTTCGCTTGTCGCATCGATCGTGCCGAGGTCGAAGACACCGGCCATTCGGTTGCCATAGCGGACCGGGAACCCGCCGGTATAGACCTCCGCTTCATCGACAAGGCCCGGGTCGATAACCCCAAACACGCTCTGGTAGCCCGGCATGTGAAAAGCCTGCCGGAGCGGGAAACCGTCCAGCAGCGTCAGCACGTCCGCCGCTTCGCCGCCGCGAACGCTCGACTGCGCCGAAACACCGTTTTGCGCGATCCCCGGAAGTCGAGCCAGTGTGCGCAGCGCATCCTCCCCGATAACCGGCTGCACGGCGAGCATGCCGCCGTCGATGCGAACGGCACCGGTTGCACCGGAACGGTCGATGGAATATCGACTCGTCGAAACCACGACTTCGCCCAGTTGGGACTGCGCCGGTGACAGGCTCAGTATTGCTTCCGCAGATGACGGTGAAACGACGAATCCAGCCCATTCCGTCGGTTCAAATCCACCGGCTTCCACGCGCAAGTTGTAATTGCCTTCCGGTACGGGCCCGACCACGAACCGGCCTTCAGTGTCGGTCCAGCCACTGGCGCCGATAGGCTGAAGCGTGACCTTCGCGGACGTGATCGGCTGGCCATCAGTCACTGACAGGATTCGGCCTCTGAACGGTCTGTCCTTCGGATCGACTCTTCGCCGGCACCACCGCATAAAGGCCGGGCCGGATGGCCGAAAGCGCAAGGCCGTGCTCCGCCAGTATCTCGCGCGCGATCAACAGGCGATTCTGCGAAGAGGGTTCAGAAAGAACGTTCAGGGTACCGGGTACCAGTTCGGAACTGAAGATGAAATCGAGCCCCGAATCGCGCAGTTCCAGAAGCACTTCAACGACCGGGCGACCGGAATACTGCGCATCCGCAGCTGTCGCCGCAGCGGAAGCGAGCAAGCAGACCAGGACGATTCCAGGAAAATGAAGGCAACGCAGCCGGAACATCCGGACATTAGAAACTCAGCCGCCATTGATCGCCACTGCTGGCTGCACGAGATTGCGTCGTCCCATGCAATCGCTTTCCTTGCGACTGATATTTCCAGAACAAGCGTCCAATAGGCATGGCATGCACTGATCCCCTTGTTGAAACCCGCAAGTTCCTGATCCGTGGCCCAAATCAGGCAGCAAGCGGAGGCGACATGTTTCTGCGCTACGCGCTCGTGGGCCTCGCGGCCACGGGCGTTCATTACGCCTTGCTGGCCGCACTCGTCGAGTTCGCCCGTATGGAAGCCGGGCTCTCGGCGGCGATCGGCTCGACGGGCGGCGCCTTCGCTGCTTACGCGGGCAATCGCTGGTTTACGTTCCAGAGCCGTGCCGCGCATGGGCGGGTGCTGCCTCGCTTCGTTGTAGTTGCCGGCCTGGCCGCGATTGTCAGCGGGCTCGTCGTCTGGGCCGGTACGGAGCTGCTGAAAATGCACTACTTGCTAGCACAGATGGTCGGGACGGCGCTGATCTTGTGGTTGGGATTCGAGCTCAACCGACGATGGAGTTTTGCGTGACAGTGGGCAATCCCAGGAACCGTCTGGGTACCAGTTTTCCGGTCAGCTGCAGCTTGAGTGTGATCGTGCCCGTGCGTAACGAGGAAGCCGTACTGGCGACGTTTCATCGACGATTGGAAAAGTCGATTCAGGGTACCGCGGGTGGTTACGAGATCATCTACGTCGACGATGGCAGCGACGATGGGACAGCCTCGGTGCTCGAAGGATTGCGCGACTTCCATGACCGTGTCGGTGTCATTCGATTGAGCCGCAATTTCGGCAAGGAGCAGGCCTTGAGCGCGGGCCTCCAGCATGCGCGAGGCGCGGCAATCGTGGTGATCGACGCCGATCTGCAGGATCCGCCGGAACTGATCCCGTCGATGCTGGCGGCCTGGCGCAAGGGCGCCGACGTCATAAACATGCGCCGACGCAGTCGCGCAGGCGAGAACTGGCTGAAGCGAGCGACTGCCTACGCTTTTTACCGCGTGATGAATCTCTTGAGCGATGTGCAGATTCCGGTGGATACCGGCGACTTTCGCCTGCTGAGTCGCCGCGCCGTCGATGCATTGAACAAGCTTCCAGAACGCAGCCGCGTCATGAAAGGGCTGTTCGCCTGGATCGGATTCCGGCAGGAGACGATCGAGTACGACCGCGATCCACGCGCCGCGGGAAAGAGCAATTGGCGCTATTGGCGGCTCTGGAACCTCGCCCTGGAAGGCATCACCGGATTTTCGGTCGCGCCACTCAAGGTCGCCGCTTACGTGGGCTTCCTGACCGCATTTTCGGCGTTCGCCTATGCGTCATTCGTCCTGGTCAAGACGATCGCGCTCGGAGACCCGGTTCGCGGATTCCCGACGCTGATTATCGTCATCTCTTTCCTGGGTGGCCTGCAGTTGATGGCCATCGGTGTACTCGGCGAGTACGTCGGCCGCCTGTTCATCGAGGCGAAGCAACGGCCCTTGTACCTCATCGAGGAGTTTCACGCCCCCAAACTGGCGCCGCACACCAGCTGGAGCCGCGGATTTGTCGATCCTGTCGCGCGCGAATCGTCGAATCTCGGATAGCGCGCTGTGGATTGCGATCGTCGTGGCGGCAGCCACGCGATTGGCACTGCTCGGCATGTATCCGCTGATGGATACGACGGAAGCGCGTTACGCCGAGATCGCCCGCCGGATGGCTGAGTTGAACGACTGGGTGACTCCCTGGGTCGCGCAGTCGGAGCCATTCTGGGGCAAGCCCCCATTGTCCTTCTGGATGACTGCCGCGAGCTTCAAGCTCCTCGGCGTCAGCGAATTTGCCGCGCGATTGCCGCACTGGCTATGCGGCATCCTGCTTGCGTGGATCGTCTGGAACTGGCTCGCCCAGCGTTCCCGGCGAGAAGCGACCTACGCAGCTCGCAATCATGGCTGGCTCCAGCCTGTACTTCGCCGCCGCGGGTGCGGTCATGACCGACATGGCGCTTGCGCTCGGCATGACGCTTGCCATGCGCGGCTTCTGGCTGGCGCTGCATGGCCTGCCCGCGGTGCGCCTGCGGGAGCAGTTCCTGATGTTCCTTGGGCTCGCGATCGGCCTTTTGGCGAAGGGTCCCATTGCCTTGATCCTTGCCGCAATCCCGATTGCGATCTGGACGCTGCGAGCGGGCGAAGGCAAGAAAGTCTGGCGCGAAATTCACTGGGGGCGCGGACTTGTTTTTACCCTGGCAATCGCGGCGCCCTGGTACTTCTGGGCCGAGGCACGGACTCCTGGTTTCCTGCAGTACTTCATCGTGGGAGAACACTGGCATCGCTTCGTGAATCCGGGGTGGCAGGGTGACCTGTACGGCAGTTCGCATGCGTTTCCGCATGGCACGATCTGGCTGTTTGCGATCCTGGCGACTCTGCCCTGGTCGTTCATGGCGTTCGTCGCAGCATGGAAATGGCGTCGTGTCGTGGCACCGGTCACGACCGGCGACCGGTCGCTCGCCGGCTACCTGCTTGCCTGGGCACTGTCCCCCTGCATCTTTTTCACCGGCGCAGGCAACATCCTCTGGACCTACGTGTTGCCTGGAGTTCCGGCTTTCTCAATGCTGGCGGCGCTCTGGCTGAACCGGTTGCCGGACCAGACATCGCCCAGGCGCTGGCTCGCCGGCGGCGTTGCCTTGACAGCCGTCGCATCGCTCGGAATTGTCGCAGGCTTCAACCTGGGCGGCTGGAACGATCGCAAGTCGACGAAAGCGCTGGTCGGGGACTTCAAGTCACTGCGGGCCGATGACTCGTTCCTCGTGTTCTTCCGGGTGCAGCCCGCATCAGGCGCTTTCTACAGCCGAGGCCGGGCCGAAATGGCGCCCAGCGTGCACGACCTCGAGCGACGACTCGCGCGTGGAACAGCATTTATTGCGATCAAGAATCGTCACCTCGAGCGCGTGCCCGACGCGCTGATGAGCCGGATACGACCGGTCAGCCAGCGAGGAGAGTACCGGCTGTACGTCGACAGTTCGAAGCCTGAAAGCGGCATTGCCGGGACGGGTAAGATGGCTCCTCGTGCGCGAATGGGGAGCCCCGCGAATGACGAGCAGCTCAGGGCTGAAAGTTCCGTTCCACAGGATTCGCCGCGGAGTGACGATCCTCGTCGCGACGCTGCCGCTGCTGGCCACGGCTCAGGACATTGATCTTGTCAACGTGACGCTCATCGACGGCAGCGGCGCGGCGCCGCGCCAGGACGTCACCGTCAGCGTACGCGGCGGCAAGATCACGGCGATCACGGACCAGGCGCCGGCGGCAACCGACGGCGTGCGGCGAATCGATCTCGGTGGCCGCTACCTGATGCCAGGGCTGATCGACGCGCATGCGCACATCGAGTCACCCGCGGCCGCGTTGCGGGCGTTGCAGTCGGGTGTCACGACGGCCCGGGTACTGGGCGACACCTTCCTCCAGGCGATGGGCACGCGGGACCTGGTTCGCGCGGGCCACGTGCCCGGGCCCGAGCTCCTGGTATCGCCGGGCCACATCCGGCCGAAACCCGGCCTCGCGTTCTTCATGGTCTATCCGCAGTTCGGTGACGCCCTTGAAGGCGAGCTGCGCGGTCCCGACCGCATCGCGGAGGCGACCCGGGCATTCATCGCGAAGGGTGCAGACGTCATCAAGGTCGGCGCCAGCGAGCGTGCCGGCCTCGCGGATACCGATCCGCGCAAGCCCGAACTCACCGAAGACGAGATGCGGGCGGCGGTGACGGAGGCCGCAAAGAAGGGACTGTACGTCGCGGCCCATGCGCATGCCCGCGAAGGCGCGGCGAATGCCGTGCGGGCCGGCGTGCGCAGCATCGAGCACGGCACCTGGGTTGACGATGAAACCCTCGCCGAGATGAAGCGGCGCGGCACGTTCTTCGTGCCGACGCTCGCCGTCATGAGCCCGCTCGGCGATCCGCGGGGCAATTCGCCGGACGACGTGGCCATCCGGCTCCGTACGCAGGCGATGATGGGACCCGTGCGCGCGGCGGTGCGCAAGGCGCACCAGCTTGGCGTCGTCGTCGCGACGGCAACGGACGGCAGTTATGGCGACGACGACACCGGCAGCATCCGCATCGCCCACGAGATCGCGATGTTGCGCGAGCAGGGGTTCACGCCACTCGAGTCCATTACCGCGGCGACCCGAGACGCAGCGCGCGTGCTCGGCATCGAGTCACGCACGGGCACGGTCCGAGTCGGCCTCGAAGCCGACCTCGTCGCCTACGATGGCGATCCGCTTTCCGACAGCAATACGTTCTTCGAGCCGCGCCTCGTCATCAGCAACGGCAACGTCGTCGTGGAAGGAGCGGGGCTCTAACCGTCAGCTGCTTCGGTTGACCGCGAAGCGGGCCAGCGCATCGAGCGCATCGCGATAGCGCGACGCGCGGAATTTCGGCCAGCGCCTCGAGGGCCCGATCGACCTCCTCCTCGGCGAGCCGGGCGGTGTAATCAAGGCCGCCCGTGCGCTCGACGACATCGCGAATCGGGCCCTGTTCTTCGATGCCGCCCTGTTCGATGGCGTTCCGGATCATGGATGCCGCGTCGGCATCGCTGTGCGCGAGCGCATGGATCAGGGGCAGCGTGGGCTTGCCCTCGGCCAGGTCGTCGCCGACGTTCTTGCCGAGCTCTTCGTCGCTGCCCCGGTAGTCGAGCGCGTCATCGACGAGCTGGAACGCGATTCCGAGGTGCTTGCCGTAGCGCGCGAGCGCCGCTTCGACGTCGGCCGGCGCGCGCGCGACGATGGCGGCGATCTGTGCCCCGGCCTCGAACAGGCGCGCGGTCTTGCGGTAGATGACCTCCATGTAGCGGATTTCGGTCGTGTCCGGATCGCCGGAGTTCATCAGCTGCAGCACCTCGCCGGCAGCGATGGTGTTGGTCGCGTCCGCCATCACGCGGATCAGGGGGGCGGAATCGAGCGCGGCCATCATCTGGAAGGCGCGGGAGTAGAGGAAGTCGCCGACCAGCACCGAGGCCGGGTTGCCGAAGGCGTGGTTGGCGGTCTCGCGTCCCCGGCGGCGGGCGGAATCGTCGACGACGTCGTCGTGGAGGAGCGTGGCGGTGTGGATGAATTCGATGAGCGCGGCCGCCGCAATATGTGCCGAGCCCTGGGCGCCGGCAGCCCGTGCGGCGAGCACCACGAGGAGCGGCCGGAGCCGCTTGCCGCCGCCCCCGACGATGTAGTCGCCCACCTGGTTGACGAGCTGGACGTCGCTGCCGAGCTGGCGCCTGATTTCGGCGTCGACCGCGGCGATGTCGGCGGCTACGAGGGCACGTATGTCGTTGAGTTGCATGGTTTCCTGGCATTACGGCGGGGCAGGCGCATCCTAGCGGCAAATGCCCCGGCAGGAAATGCGGCCGGTTTGACCCCGGGGGGTCGCGACACTACAATTGCCGGCTCTTTTCGGAGTCCAGTCAATCATGTACGCCGTCATTGCCACCGGGGGCAAACAGTACCGGGTGAGCGAGGGCACCGTCGTGCGGGTCGAGAAACTCGACGCCGACGCGGGCGCCACTGTCGAATTCAACCAGGTCCTGCTGATCGGCGAGGGCGTGGACGTCGCCGTGGGTGCCCCCTATGTCACGGGTGCCCGCGTCACCGCGACCGTGCAGGCGCACGGCAAGGCCGACAAGGTCAGTATCGTGAAATTCCGGCGCCGCAAGCATTACCTGCGGCAGAAGGGGCATCGCCAGCCGTACACCGAAGTGAAGGTGACGGGCATCACGGCGGCCTGAGGAAAGGAAAATGGCACACAAGAAGGCAGGCGGCAGTACCAAGAACGGGCGCGAGTCGCAGTCGAAGCGTCTCGGCGTGAAGAAGTTCGGCGGTGAGCGCGTGCTCGCCGGCAACATCCTCGTTCGCCAGCGCGGCACGCCGTATCGTGCAGGCGAGAACGTCGGCGTCGGCACGGATCACACGCTCTTCGCGCTCAAGACCGGCCGCGTGCAGTTCAGGAAGAAGGGCGCCGAGCGGCGCACTTTCGTCAGCGTCCTCCCGGAGTAAGCAAGGGCCGCGAGAATCGAGCTGAAACCCCGGCCCGGCCGGGGTTTTTCGTTTCAGCGGCAAGCCGCCATGAAATTCGTCGATGAAGCGATCGTCAGGGTAAAGGCCGGCAACGGCGGCCGCGGCGCGGTCGGCTTCCGTCGCGAGAAATTCGTGCCCTTCGGCGGTCCGGACGGGGGCGACGGCGGCGTCGGCGGCAGCGTGTGGCTGCGCGCGCAGAACGGCATCAACACGCTCGTCGACTACCGCATCCAGCGCACTTTCCGCGGGCAGAACGGCCAGCCGGGAGGCGGCCAGGACTGCACGGGCCGGAGCGGGGAGGACCTGTTCGTCCCGATGCCGGTCGGCACGATCGTGCTCGATGACGACACCGACGAAGTGCTCGGGGATCTTTCCCGGGCCGGGCAGACCCTGCTCGTCGCGAAAGGCGGCAAGGGCGGCTGGGGCAACCAGCGCTTCAAGAGCTCGACGAACCGCACGCCGCGGCAAAGCGGGACCGGCTTGCCCGGCGAGTCACGGACATTGCGGGTGGAATTGCGGCTTCTCGCGGACGTCGGGCTGCTGGGCCTGCCGAATGCCGGGAAATCCACGCTGATCCGCGCGGTTTCGGCTGCGCGGCCGAAGGTGGCCGACTATCCGTTCACGACGCTGCATCCGCAGCTCGGCGTCGTGTCGGTCGGTCCGCTCAAGAGCTTCGTGATGGCCGACATTCCGGGACTCATCGAAGGCGCGGCGGAGGGCGCGGGCCTCGGGATCCGCTTCCTGAAGCACCTGCAGCGCACGCGCATCCTGCTGCATCTCGTCGATATCGCGCCGCCCGACCCGGATGCGGACCCGGTCGTCGGTGCGCGCGCCATCGTGAAGGAACTGAAGAAGTTCAGCCCGGAGCTCGCCCGGAAGAAGCGCTGGCTCGTGCTCAACAAGATCGACCTGCTGGGCGGCAAGGAACTCGAAGACCGCTGCGCCGAAATCGTGCGCAAGCTGCGCTTCAAGGGACCGGTTTTCAGGATCTCCGGCGCGACCGGCGCGGGGACCCGGGAGCTCTGCCAGGCGGTGATGCGGGAGCTGGAAGACTAAAAGGGGACAGTCACTTTTAAAGGGGACAGTCCCCTTTAGCGTGACGAATGCTCGATTGCGAGGCCATGCCACTAAAGGGGACTGTCCCCTTTAAAAGTGACTGTCCCCTTTTATCGCCCTTACTTCGCCGGGAGCGCCTTGATCTGGCTTGCGAGTCGGCTCTTGTGGCGGGCAGCCTTGTTCTTGTGAATGATTCCCTTGCGGGCCATCGCATCGATCACGGGAGAAGCCGCCTTCAGCGCGGCAGCCGCCTCGGCCTTCTTGCCGGCATTGATTGCCTCGACGACCTTGCGCACGGCGCTGCGCACTTTCGAGCGATGCGCGACATTCCGCGCGCGTCGTTCGACCGCCTCGCGGGCCCGTTTTTCGGCTGATTTGGTATTGGCCATAAGGGCGCGCATTGTCCGTATGCGGGCGCGCGTTGTCAACGCGGTATAGTGCGGCCCGCATGTCGCACGCATTCCTGCGAAATACGACGATTGTCGGCCTGCTGACGCTCCTCTCCCGGGTCACCGGCGTGATCCGCGACATGGTCTACCTGATTTCCTTCGGCGCCGGGCCCTTGATGGACGCCTTCCTGGTGGCGTTCAAGATCCCGAACTTCCTCAGGCGCCTGACGGCGGAGGGCGCCTTCTCGCAGGCCTTCGTCCCGGTGATCTCGGAATACAAGGTGCAGCGCCCGCACGCGGAGGTCCGGGAACTGGTGGCAGGCGTCTCGGGCGTGTTCGGCACCCTGCTGTTCGTCGTGACGCTCGTCGGCGTGATCGCAGCGCCGATCCTCGCATTCATCTTCGCGCCGGGCTTCCGCGCGGAGGGCGACCGCTTCGACCTCACGGTCGAGATGCTCCGTTTCACGTTTCCCTACATGTTCTTCATCTCGCTCGTTGCGCTCGGCAGCGGCGTCCTGAACAGTTACGGCCGCTTCGCCGTTCCGGCACTCAACCAGACGCTCCTGAATCTCGTGATGATCGCGACGGCGGGCCTCGTCGCGCCGCACTTCGAGCGGCCCGGGCTCATCCTCGCCATCGGCGTTTTCGTCGCGGGCATCGTGCAACTGATCGCGCAATTCCCCGCGTTGCGCGCGCTCGGCCTGTTGCCGCGGCCGCGCTTCGACCGCGCGCACGAGGGTGTCCGGCGCATCGGACGGCTCATGATCCCCGGGATCTTCGGATCGTCGGTTGCGCAGGTCTCGCTCCTGCTCGACACCATCATCGCGTCCTTCCTGATGGTCGGCAGCGTCACCTGGCTCTACAGCGCGGACCGGCTGGTCGAGTTCCCCATGGGCGTATTCTCGATCGCGCTCGCGACCGTCATCCTGCCCGGGCTGTCCTCGCACCATTCGGAGAAGTCGCCGGAGAAATTCAATTCGACGCTCGACTGGGCGCTCCGGCTCACGATCACGATCGTGACGCCGGCCGCGATCGGGCTCCTGATGCTCTCGGGACCGCTGATGTCGACGATTTTCGGGTATGGGGCGTTCACGGCGCGCGACGTGCTGATGTCGAGCTATGCGCTCATGGCCTATTCGCTCGGCCTGATCGGTTTCTCGATGGTCAAGGTGCTGGCCCCCGGCTACTTCGCCCGGCAGGACACGAAAACGCCGGTGAAAGTGGGGCTGATCGCGCTGGCGCTCAACATGATCTTCAATGTCGCCGTCGTGGTGCCCGCGTTCCTGGCCGGCTTCGCGATTCCACACGTGCTGCTCGCGGTTTCGACCGGCCTGTCGGCGATCCTGAATGCGGCGCTCCTGTTTCGCGGCCTGCGGCACGACGGCATCTACGTCGCCGTCAGCCGAGTGGCGCAGGCTCCTGCCGCAGATCGGCCTCGCGAGCCTCGTCATGGCCGGCTTTCTCTGGTGGATATCCGGCGACTGGTCGGCCTGGAACGGCTGGCCGGCCACGCAACGCGTGCTCTGGCTTGCGCTGGCGGTTGCTGGCGGCGGTGCCCTCTACTTCGGCACGCTCTGGATGACCGGCACGCGCCCGCGTGACCTGAAGCCCCTATAATTGCCGGGCACGATTACCGATCCGGCAGGGCCATGCTGATTCGACGCGGTTTCAAACCCTGCCGGGACGCGGACCGCGGATACGCCGTTGCGATCGGCAACTTCGACGGCGTTCACCTCGGACACCAGGCGATCCTGGCGGTGTTGCAGCAACGCGGCCTCGAGGCGCGGCTGCCGACGGCCCTCGTCTGTTTCGAGCCGCATCCGCGGGAGTTTTTTTCGCCGGCAGAGGCGCCGGCGCGGCTGATGCGGCTTCGGGACAAGGCCGAACGACTGGCGGAGAGCCGGCCTGTCCGAAATGCGGGTGCTGCGCTTCGGCAAGGAACTGGCGAGCTGGGATGCCGGGACATTCGTGGAGCGGGTACTGGTTGGAGCCCTGGGAGCAAAGCGAGTGGTGATCGGCGAGGGATTCCGGTTCGGGCGCAATCGTGGCGGCGATGTCGCGACGCTGCGCCACGAGGGCGAACGCCGCGGCTTTGGCGTCGACGAGGTCCCGCCGCTCCAGGTCGGCGGCAGTACCGCGAGCTCGACGCGCGTCCGCAAGGCGCTCGCGGCGGGCCGGCTCGACGAGGCGCGGATGCTGCTCGGGCGCGATTTCCGGATCAGCGGGCGCGTCGTCGAGGGCGAGCGGCTCGGCCAGAAGCTCGGCTACCGCACCGCGAACATGCGCCTGCACCGGCGAGTGTCACCCGTCGCGGGTATTTTCGCGGTGCGCGCGACAGGCGCGGGCCTCGAGCGTCACCCGGGAGTCGCCTCGGTGGGCACGCGACCGACGGTCGGCGGCAGCGAGTGGCTGCTCGAGACGCACCTCTTCGATTTCGATGGCAACCTGTACGGCCGGAGACTGGATGTCGATTTCATCGCGCGGCTGCGCGACGAAATCCACTACCCGGATCTCGAGAGCATGAAGACGCAGATGCACCACGATGCGCGCCAGGCGCGCGAACTGCTGGACGCCTGAGGATACGAGTGGACTACAAGCAGACCATCAACCTGCCGAACACCGACTTCCCGATGAAGGCGGACCTGGCGCGTCGCGAGCCGGAGCTGGTCGCGCGCTGGCTCGGCGATGACATTTATATGCAGCTTCGCCAGCGTGCCGCGGGGCGGCCGAAGTTCGTGCTGGTGGACGGCCCGCCCTACGCCAACGGCGCCATCCACATTGGCCATGCGGTCAACAAGATCCTCAAGGACATCATCGTCAAGTCGAAGTCCCTCGACGGCTTTGACTCGCCCTATGTCCCGGGCTGGGATTGCCACGGCCTGCCGATCGAGCAGCAGGTCGAGAAGAAGCACGGCCGCGTCGGCCAGAAGCTCGATGCCGATGCGTTCCGCAAGGCCTGCCGCGAGTTCGCCGCGAGCCAGGTCGATGCGCAGCGCGTCGATTTCCAGCGCCTCGGCGTGATCGGCGACTGGAACGATCCGTATCTCACGATGGCCTCGCGCTACGAGGCCGAGCAGCTTCGCGCCTTCGCCGCGATCATCCGGCGCGGCCACATCGTGCGCGGCTTCAAGCCGGTGCACTGGTGCCTCGATTGCCGCTCGTCGCTCGCCGAGGCGGAAGTCGAGTACGAGGAGCGCAATTCGCCGGCGATCGACGTGCGCTTCGCCATCGTCGACGGCCTCGACGCGGCGCGCCGCTTCGGGGCAACCGGGGACGAACTGGCGGGCGCTTCGGTCGCGATCTGGACCACGACGCCCTGGACATTGCCCGCGAACCAGGCGGTCTGCCTGCATCCGCTCTATGACTACGTGCTCGTCGAGTTCGAGCGACCCACGGGAACCGAGCGCATGGTGGTCGCCGAGGCGCTGCTCGATCCGATCGCCGCGCGCATCGGCGCAACCGCGCGGCGCGTGCTCGGCAAGGCCAAGGGTGAGGCACTCGAAGGGCTTCGTCTCGAGCATCCTTTCTATGAGCGCGAGGTTCCCGTCATCCTCGGCGAGCACGTCACGCTCGATGCGGGCACCGGCGCCGTGCACACCGCGCCCGGCCACGGCGCCGACGACTACGAGATGGGCCGCCGCTACGGACTGCCGATCGACAACCCCGTCGGCAACGACGGGCGATTCGTCGCCGGCACGCCGATGTTCGAAGGACTGCCGGTCTTCGACGCCAATGCGAAGATCGTCGAGGCACTGGAACAGGCCGGCCGGCTCATCCATTTCGAGACCTACCGCCACAGCTACCCGCATTGCTGGCGCCACAAGTCGCCGGTGATCTTCCGCGCGACACCGCAGTGGTTCATCAGCATGGAGAAGGCGGGCCTGCGCCGCGACACGCTCGCCGAGATCCGCAAGGTCGCGTGGATTCCCGGCTGGGGCGAGCAGCGGATCCTCAACATGATCGAGACGCGGCCGGACTGGTGCATCTCGCGGCAGCGCACCTGGGGCGTGCCGCTCGCGATGTTCGTGCACAAGGAGACCGGCGATCCGCATCCGCAGACACCGGAGCTGCTCGAGCGCGTGGCCGACCTCGTGGCGGAGGGCGGCATCGAGGCCTGGTTTGCGCTGAATCCGCGGCACCTGCTCGGCGACGAGGCGCTCGTGTACGAGAAGTGCGAGGACGTGATGGACGTCTGGATGGATTCCGGCGTCGTCCACCATTGCCTGCCGGCACTGCGGCCGGGCCTGATCCCGTTCCCGGCCGACATCTACCTCGAGGGCTCGGACCAGCATCGCGGCTGGTTCCACAGTTCGCTGCTGGCCTCCGTCGCGGGCCATGGCGTCGCGCCGTACCGGCAGGTGCTGACGCACGGCTTCACGGTCGACGAGAAGGGCCGAAAGATGTCGAAGTCGCTCGGCAACGTCGTCGCGCCGCAGAAAGTGATGCAGACGCTCGGCGCCGACGTGCTGCGCCTCTGGGTCGCGGCCACGGACTACAGCGGCGAGATCAGCACGTCCGAGGAGATCCTGAAGCGCATGTCGGACAGCTACCGGCGCATGCGCAACACGGTGCGTTTCCTGCTCGGCAACCTGGCGGGCTTCGATCCGGCCACGGATTCGCTGCCCGTCGAGCAACTCCTCGACCTCGACCGCTGGGCGCTCGCGCGCGCCGTGCGCCTGCAGGAGGAGGTGACCGCCGCCTATCGCAGCTACGAGTTCCATCTGATCTACCAGAAGGTGCACAACTTCTGCGTCGTCGAGATGGGCTCGTTCTGGCTCGACATCCTGAAGGACCGGCTCTACACGACGCCGGCCAAGAGCGAGGCGCGCCGCTCGGCGCAGACGGCGATGTATCACATTGCCGAGGCCATGGTGCGCTGGCTCGCGCCCGATCCTCTCGTTCACCGCGGAAGAGATCTGGAAATACCTGCCGGCACCGCGCGACCCGTCCGTCTTCTTTGCGACCTGGTGGCAACTGCCCGCGGTCTCGCCGGACGGCCCGGTGGACTGGGAGGCGGTGATCGCGCTCAAGACCGACGTCTCGCGCGAGCTCGAGCGGCTGCGCGCGGCCGGCGAGCTCGGCGCGCCGCTCGAGGCCGCGGTGGACGTGTATGTCGATGAGGCGCAGCATCGCCGGATGGCCGCCCTCGGTGACGAGCTGAGATTCGTATTGATCACCTCGCAGGCAAGGCTCCGGCCGGCCGCGGAGCGGCCCGCCTCGGCGGTTGCTGCCGAATCGGTCGCGAAGGAGGGCGCCTGGATTTCCGTCGCCGTCGAGCAGGCGCCCAAGTGCGCGCGCTGCTGGCACCGGCGCGAGGACGTGGGCCGGGACCCGCAGCACCCGGAAATCTGCTCGCGCTGCGTCACGAATCTCGACGGACCCGGCGAAACGAGGCGCTACGCATGACGCGGCAGTTCTTTCACGAGAAGACCGGACTCTCCTGGCTCTGGCTTTCGGCGATCGTGGTCGCGCTCGACCAGATCACGAAGTGGTACATCGCGGAGAATTTCGAGCTGTTCGAGATCCTGCCGGTGGGCCCCTTCCTCGACATCACGCGCATCCACAACGAGGGCGCGGCTTTCGGGCTGCTCGCGCAGGCCGGCGGCTGGCAGCGCTGGTTCTTCCTCGGGCCTCGCGGGCTTGATCGGGATCTCGATCGTCTGGTGGCTGCGCACGCTGCCGGCCCGGGGCCACTACTGGCTGACGATCGGCCTCGCGCTGATCCTCGGCGGCGCGCTCGGCAATGCCTATGACCGGTTCAGGACCGGCCATGTCGTGGATTTCCTGCACTTCCACCTCAACGAGGCGTTCTTCCCGGCGTTCAACGTCGCGGACATCGCGATCACGACGGGCGCCATCATGCTCATCATCGACGCGCTCCTGCACAGCCGGCAGAGCCGGGCCGCGGCGCCGTGAAGGTCCTGCTCGCGAATCCGCGGGGATTCTGCGCGGGCGTCGATCGCGCGATCGACATCGTGGAGCGGGCGATCGAGCTTTTCGGTGCGCCGATCTACGTGCGGCACGAGGTCGTCCACAACAAGTTCGTCGTCGATCGCTTGCGCGATCTCGGCGCCGTGTTCGTGGACGAGCTCGACGCGGTGCCGGACGGCGCCACCGTGATCTTCAGCGCCCATGGCGTGCCGAGCGCGGTCGAGGACGAAGCGGCGCGGCGCGGGCTCGCCGTGTTCGACGCGACCTGTCCGCTCGTCACCAAGGTCCACATGGAAGTGGGCAAGTACGCGCGCGAAGGCCTCGACGTGATCCTGATCGGCCATGCCGGCCACCCGGAGGTCGAGGGCACGATGGGGCGCTTCGATACGGGCCATGGCGGCCACATCCACCTCGTCGAGACGGTGGCGGATGCGGCGAAGCTCGAGGTGCGCGATCCGGCGCGCCTCGCGGTCGTGACGCAGACGACGCTCTCGGTCGACGACACGGCGAAGGTGATGACGGCGCTGCGCGAGCGCTTCCCGTCGCTCGCGACACCGCGCAAGGAAGACATCTGCTACGCGACCCAGAACCGCCAGGACGCGGTCAAGCAGCTCGTCGCGCAGTGCGACGTGATCGTCGTCGTCGGCTCGCAGTCGAGCTCGAATTCCAACCGCCTGCGCGAGATCGCGACTACGCGCGGGCATTCCAGGCTATCTCGTGGACGGCGCGAACGACCTCAAGCGCGAGTGGTTCGAGGGCAAGAGCGCGGTCGGCGTGACGGCGGGCGCGTCGGCGCCGGAATCACTCGTGCAGGAAGTCGTGGAGCGGCTGCGGGAGTGGGGTGGCCGCGAGGCCGTCGAGGTCGTCGGTCGGGAAGAGCGCGTGGTATTCGGATTGCCGCAGGCGTTGCGCCAGGTGGCCCGGTCCGGACCGGTCGCTCGATAGCACTCACCAGCACCTGCGAGCGCTGTCCGCTCCCCGCACATCGGTCGCGCTCCGGCGTCCGCTTTCATCGATCGAAAGGCTTTGGCAAAGCGGATCGGCGCGATCGCTCGTCGCCATCGCGACGACGCGGAATCCTGCGGCGTCGGCGCTTTCAACTGCCAGCCGGTAGTGACCGCCGGGCGTGCGCGATGCCACTGGCAGCCCAGGCGGATCATCCCCGACAGCCGCATCCAGCCGATCGCCATATCGGCCATGCGAAAGGTGGAATTTTTCCTGTTCAGCAGCCGCCGCGAGCAGCGACTGCACGGCTTCGACGCGATGGCTCCGCAGAACTTGATTTCGATACGACGAGGCCGCGATCATCGTCGTGATCGCGACGATTGCGAGGGCGATCACGACCTCGATCAGGGTGAAACCGGCGGAGGATTCAGCTTGCGCCATGAGGTCTTGACTGGATCGCCGGCATAGCCGGTGTCGAATGTCTGCGCACCCGCCGTGCCGAAGGGACGCGGCCGGCAACCGGCGCAGGTTTCCTGCCAGCGCTCGGGAAAGCCGAAGCGGAGATCGACTGGCAGGCCGGAACCCGCGACGTCTTCGACATCCTCTTCCTCGGACTCGACTGCCGTGGCATGCGGTAGTCCGCTTCGTACGTCGACGGCATGGAGGCGAAGCTGCGCGCGTGGCGGACCGCAGGGCTCCGAATCGACGGCCGGCAGCGGCTGATACGTCTGGAACCGCAGCAGCGTGATCGAAAGTCACCGTCGGGCCGATGACTTTCTCACCCGGTCCATGCTGGTCGAGCCGCAGGAACCAGCCCGGCGCGGATGGCGGCATGAGGCCATCGGCGTCGGTCGCATCGTACAAGTCCGGTTCGGCCAGGACACCCGCGCTACCCGGAGTTTCATCGTCAAAGATGGTGTAGAGGCGGTCGACGACCGAAGCGTCGCGCGGCCGGCCTATCCAGCCGGAACCCAGGGCGACGGCAAGCCGATTGACGCCGGACATGCGCGCGACCGAGACGTCGGGCGTCGCGTGGAAATGCTGGGCTCCGGTGCCGAGGCGTGCCAGCAGTGTCGACTCGGCGAGCGTACCCGCGTCAAGTCCGCTGGTGAATTCGATCCGCCACAATTGTCCGGTCACGTCGGCGACGTAGGCGCGGTCGAGATACCGGTCGCCGTCGAGATCGAGCGCGCGAGGCGCCGCGGAAACGCTCGCGAGCCCGGGCATGTGAAGATCATCATCGTCGTTGTCGCCGCCGGACCAGAGCTGGCTACCATCAACCGCGTCAAAGATGAGTAACCGGTTACCCGCGCCGGTTCCGGTCGAGGCAGAGGCATCGAAGCGCCGATCATGTCCACCCGCGATCAATACGACCCAGTCGTCCGCACTCTGTCCCGAGCCCGCGATCGCGAGACGCGTGACGACGGGTTCCGCCCGGGCCTCGAGATCCGCGGCGCCGGGCAATTCGACCGACCAGAGCCGAACCGGATCATCGGGGGAGGCGATGTCGATCGCGTAGTAATGGTTGCCTCCCCGGCCGAGTCCGAACAGCAGCCACAGGTGCTCGCCGGCGTCGGTATCGATGAATCCATCACCGTCTGGATCGTGACGATGCAGGACGAGGGGACCATCGATGCCGTGGCTGCGCGTGTGCGTCGCTTCGTTGCGCAGGAGATCCGGCAATCGATCCAGTAGTTCCTGTGGCATCCATGCCCAGAGTTCAATGCCGCTCTCGGCATCGAATGCCTGTAGCAGGCCGTCTTGTGTCGTGATGAAGACGACCTGACGACCGTCGTCCGGGTAGTCGACGACGATTGGCGCATGCCGACCGGGGTCGCCCAGGGAGGTCAGCTGTGTCGCGGGTGCCAGCCGATTGGCGGGATCGAGCAGGCGCGAATCCGCAACATCCGAATGCATGTGACGCGAATCCGGCAGTGGAAGCCTGCCGGCGGCACCTCCGGCAAGCAGGTTCGCATCAGGAGCATCACTCCACAGGCTGCGGGAGCTCGGGTACGGCAGTCCACTTGCCGGGTCCATGGCCTCGTTGCCGTCACGATCGATGATCGCGGGTGGCGCCAGGGGCGAGGCCGGTGCGCGCAACCCGTATCGAAAGAGGTTTCCGGGCCAGCGCTCACGAGCCACGGGTGCGGTCAGACCAAAGAAGATGCCCGGCTTGCGCGATCGCATCGGAGAGGAGCGTCATGGCCGCTGCTGAAAGTTGTGGTGCCGCAGGAACGGCGGCATCGTGCTGGAAAGCACGCACCACGAGATTGAGGTAGGACTGCGGATCCGCAATCGGATCAACCGTGGCGGGAAGTGCCTCCGCAAATACGGGCGGTGCCATCCATTCGACTGCCGCGTTCTGAGTCCCGGGCAATGCCTCGCTCAGATCCGCCGTTTGTATCCAGTGTTGGAGCGCCGCGAGACAGCCCGAGCCACATCCTCCCGTCAATTCCTCGAATCGCGGCAATGCGCCGGCGGCGCTGGCGGCAAGATCGTCGTCGGAGGATTGCCCGGCGGTCACGACGGCCAGCGAGACCGGCCGGCAAGCGTGCCCGAAGGGCGACTTGTAACTGCTGGTCGCTGCATCCCTCGCCGTGGCATCGGCGCGCGAATCGCTGCCAAAGCGAATCGGAGCGCCCGACAGCCAGGCCGCGGCCTCCGCCATCGTCTCCGCGAGCGGAGCGCTTCCTGCAGGGAGTTCGCCGGCCAGAGCCTGGAATTCCGAGGCAGCAAGTGCGCTGGCAACGGGTGCGCGCGCGACGTACCCACCTTCCGGCCCGTCATTGTCGATTCGCACGATCGCGACTTCGAGGTCCGCGGTTGCCGCAAGCGTCGCGGCCAGCGTTTGCAGCATGACGTCGCGAATCGGGCGCTCGACCGGCACCTGCGTGGTCTCGAGATAATTCAGGTAGTTGCCGGAATAGAACGCATAGGCATTGGCAAATGGCGAATCGTCCCACGCGATCTCGACGGCAGTGGAACCGTTCCACGGGCCGTCGGGGCCGTCGCTTGCATGCCAGGTGCCCGGCGCCGCGCCGTGGCGGCCGCGGTCAGCCCGGCACTCGATCGCATCCGCGCTCCCGGCCTTCGGTTCCGACCAGTAGTTCCCGTCGGCCCGCCACTGCGCGGCGCGCGAAGCAATGAAATAGCCCTGGATTTCCAGCGGACCGCGGGCCGCTTCGCACTGCAGTCCTTCCGTCACGCGCGCAGGGGAGAGTTCAACTCCCACCTGTTGCCTGCAATCCGGCACGGGCCCCACGCCGCGGCGCCAGAAAACACGGGAGGCGTCGCAAGCTGCTGCCAGCCCCGCGCCATAGTTGCGAGCCGGGTCGTAGGCTTCAGCAACCGTGATCATTTCACCTGTCGCTGCTGAAGTGTCGATGACGATTGCCAGGAGCGGTTGCACGCCGTTGGGCAGGCGTGCACGTTGCAGCCAGGCTTCGTCGGAATCCGCATGAACCCTGAAAGTCGCCAGGACACCGAAAAGTGTGCCGACGGCCAGCGTCGAGATCCGCAATTGCACGGAATTCACGAGGTAGGAACTACCAGGTAGAAGCCTTGCTCATGCCGGGCGCGCGCCCCGCGACCGGAGCTACCGTCGGCGGTAATGAAGAAATGCCGGGCCGTGAATGTTCCGGCGTTTTCGCCAATGCTGAACCCCGTCGGCAATGCGCCGGGACCGGCCGCTTCGACGGTTTGAGTGTGAAACTCTGCGGCTGCGGTCGCAGTGTCGGGCAGGATCGTGGAGGTTCCGGTTCCAGAGCTGCGGACTGCCGCGGCCTGGTCCAGCGCATGCACGATGCCGGTTTCCGCCGCTTCGAATGCGTTCTGCGCCATCTGCTGGTGGCCGGAGAGGGCGAGAGCGGTCATGGCGGCTGCGGCAGCTGCCAGCGCCAGCGCGCCCAGTCCCGTGAGCAGCACGAGCGTGACGACGAGTGCGGAACCTCGCTCGAAGCGGATCACGGCAGGGCACCGTGATTGCGCAGCTCGACCACGCGAGCAACCCGCTTGCGGCGGCTCATGCCCGGTTGCGAAAGTTCGGGGACGTCGCTTCGGGCCTCGAGTTCGAGCTTCAAGGCACGTATCGCGCCTCCGAGCAGCGGGTCGTTGGGCCGAACCCAGCGGTCAACCGCGGTGTCGGAATCGTCCGGATCGTCGACGCCCAGTTCGATCTGCAAGTCGGCGATTCCGCTGACGAGTTCCTCGTCCTGGAACGCTGGCCGCGTTCCGCCGACGAGGCGCTTGCGGCGGAGTGAGGGCCAGTCGGCGCGACCTGTCGAGTCTGCACTAATGTAATAGGTACCGACCTCGAGATCGTGCCAGCGCGAGTTCGCGCCGAGGCTGCCGCTGCCACTGGCGGAAAGGACTGCCGACCGCAGATTCGTTTCCAGCTGCAGGCGGCCCGGCTGTGCCCTCGATTCGGTCGCCGCCGCATGGCGCACCAGGAGTGTGTCGGTTTGCGGCACATGCCGCCCGTCTGGCGATGGCCGGCAGCGGATCGGAAGTCCTGGCAGCGCCTCGAACGCGGAGTCCACGGCCGCCAAGGATGTGCCGAGATCGTGCGCGAGCGACGGACCGCATGAACCTGAAACGAGGAGGTCGGCGCGCTCCGGCGTACCCACTGCCGAAGCGCCTGCCACCGCGCTCGCAGGCGGAGCGAGGCCCAGGTAGCCCGCGAGCTGGATCTCGGCGACTAGAACCGAGAACGCGGCATCCAGCGCCTCTTCGAGCTGCGCCAGTGACTCGCTCGTGCGGTGTGCGGCCCGTCCGCGCGCAACGAACGCAAGCGACCCGGTGAGGACGATCAGCACGATCAACATCGCGACCAGGACTTCGACCAGGGTGAGGCCGGAGTCGCGAGTCACGTCGTCACCGGCAGCACGAGCCGCTGCATGCCGACGCCCGCAACCGGCCATTCGATCGAGATCAGGTAGTTCACGGGCGCGGAGTCTTCGGCTTCCACGCTTGCCGTGCTTCCCGACGGGGAGTGCAGCTTCGACTGCTGCCACCCAGGCGAGGATTGCGGGCGTGTCGGCAGCGAGTGCGACGCCATCGCTCCGGTTGAGCGCGCGCAGCTCTTCCGCAAGGGATCCCGCGAAACGGATTGCGGTTCGTCGATTCGACGACTCGCGCTCGTACTGGACACCCTGAAGCAGCACGATGCCGGCACCGGCAAGACCAGCCAGCATCAATGCCAGCGCGACCATCGTCTCGACCAGCGTGAATCCGCACGCCCGCCGCCCGGTCAGCATGTCAGCAACCGGTCGGACGCATCGCGCTCGCTGACCCGCGGCCGGCCGCTTCGGCTGATGATGACGGCGCGCGCAGCCCGCGCGCCGCGCCGATCACAAACCGTGAGTGTCGCCGGGGTCGCGAAACCCGAGCCACCCTCGAAGCTCACGGTCGGGCGATTCGAGCGAATATCCGGCGCGCCTTGTCCACCTGCGAGCGGCAGGCTGCGGCGCAGGAGCATGCCGTCGTCGAGTAGCAGCAACCCCGGCGACCAGTCAGGCCGGTCGGAACAGGCCTGCGCATCGTCACTTCCGCAAAGCCGTATGGTTTCGCTTCGAGTTGAAGAAAACTGTCGCGCCAGGTTGACGGCATGCATTGCCGTCGTAATGGCCGCATTCATCCGGCTGTCTAGCAGCAAGTTCGAGAACGAAGGTACGGCCGCGCTCGCCAGAATCGCGACAATGCCGAGCAGCACCAACGACTCGGTCAGAGTGTGGCCATGGCAGTGTCTGGTTCCGTCAAGCATGCGGCGAGACTAGCTGCCGATCGCGATTGGCCGCCATGATGCAATTTCGCCGCGTTTGAGCGGATTTCCGCAGCAGCGTATATTCCCGCCCCATGAACACCGACGTCGATCGCAAGCGGATCCATTCCCTGCTCGCCGAGCGCGGCATCCAGCCGACGGCCCAGCGCCTGCAGATCGCCGAGCTCCTGTTCGCGCGCGACCAGCACCTGACGGCGGAGCAGGTCATCCAGGCGCTCGCCGAGCGCGGGGTCCGGGTCTCGAAGGCGACCGTGTACAACACGCTCAACCTGTTCGCGGCCAAGGAGCTGCTGAAGCCGCTGCAGGTCGATCCGGAGCGCGCACTTTTCGACTCCAACACCGCGCCGCACTACCACTTCCACGTGGAGGACACGGGCGAGCTGATCGATGTCCCGCCGGAATGCGTGAAATTCGCGCAATTACCGCCATTGCCGCCGGGCACCGAATCCGTGGGAGTCGAGGTCCTGATCCGGGTCCGCAGGCGGGGTTGAGGCCTGCGTTGCCCGCCGCCCGGGCCTTGCCTATACTTCGCGCCCCCGCTGCCGGTGTAGCTCAGTTGGTAGAGCAGTCGCTTCGTAAGCGAGAGGTCGGGGGTTCAAGTCCCTCCACCGGCACCACGAAATCCAAACGCGGACTAACGCTTCCGAATGAGCCGCGCGCCGCGGCGACATGATCGCAAAAGACCGTCTGGCGCGTCGGCTCCATTCGGTTCTTAGCCGGCTCGTGGGACGTTTTCTACATTGACGACTCCGGGCTTCCCACCGCTGTCGCGCGTTGAGGATTCAATCGGTCGAGTGCGATTCGCCCGTTGCTGATCACGAGGAGCGGATCTTGAACTGTAACGATGTCATCGAGCGGATTCTTCTCGACCGCGATGATGTCGGCTTCAAAGCCCGTTTCCAGCACGCCGATCGACTTTTCGAGACGCAGCATCTCGGCACTGCGGATGGTAGCCGACTGGATCGCTTGGAGTGCTGTAAAGCCCATTTCGACAAAATCCGCGATCTCCTGGCCTATGCGGCTGGTGCTGTTTGCCTGGTAACGACCGTCGGTAGCAGCGATGATCGTGACACCGATCGCATGCGCGCTTTCAATTGTGTCGCGCAACCTCGGCAACATGTGCCGGCCTCTGGCGCGTAACGCGGCCTCATCGAAGTCGCCACCGGCATCCAGCGTATCGACTATGACCGCGTAGGTAGGAACCAAGTACGTGCCTCTCTCCTTCATCATCTTCAGTGTGGCATCTGATAAGTATGTACCGTGCTCGATGGTCCTAGCGCCGGCCTTGACTGCAGCGACTGCGCCCTCGTCGCCGTGTGCGTGCGCCATGACCGGGACGTTTCGTGTCGCGGCTTCCCGCACGATCGCGCTGATCTCCTCCTCGGTGAATACCTGTTTTCGGGGATCAGTGTCGGCCAGACCGGCACGCTCGGTTGCATGAATCTTAATCCAGTCCACGTCGTGAGACAGGTTCATCTGTACAGCCCGCCGTATCTGCTCGATCGTCTTCACGCCGGCCATGAGATCCCAGTACTGCGGGTCGGAGAGAAAGGCCTCGTTCGCGAGCTGCCGACGCACGTGATAGCCGACGGCGATGACGCCCGGCCCGGCCACTGCGCCGTGCTTCACGAGTTCGCGGAAACCTACGTCGGCATAATTCGGGACTCCACCGCTCCGGACCGTCGTGACACCCGACTCGAGTGCGCGGCGAAAGGCCGCCTGGTCAACGGGGTGAGCGTGCGCGTCGATGAGCCCTGGCAATACATACTTCCCACGAAGATCGACCACCTCTGTGTCTGCTGGTCGTTCATTCGATCCGATGGATTCGATCTTTCCGTTGCGCAGGACGATCGTCGCGTTCACGATGATCCGGCCGGTGCGAACATCGACAACGTTCGCATTCGTCAACGCAAGAGGGTCAATTGAAATATCTGAATTCGTCGTTGGTCGCTGTGCCGTGGCGCCGACAGGCGTAGACAGAATGCTAACCAGGCAAAGACCCGTGGCTACATGCCTGCGCATAAGGCTCTCCTCCTGCTGGATTTCGCCGGTGGCCTGCCTCTCACCTTTCCTCGACAACGATCATAGTGCCGGCTATCTACAATTGAACGTCATCGTTGACGGGATGTTTTACGCCATTCGAGCCGACAATGCACCGGCCGCAACGTAAGTGCTTTTTGGATCTAGGCGTATACTTGAAGAGGCCCGGCATCATGCGGCACCGAGCCAAGCACGCCGATGATGTGCCGCGTTACACGGCGATTCGTAGCCGTTCTAATCGATGAGTCCCTCCACCGGCACCACTTAACGTCCGCGTTGCGCGGCCCGTGGCGCCCACTGCCGAACCTGTCACGACCTGCTCCATTGTTAGCCGGTACTTACGTCACTCATGGCCTCAGGGCCGCCTGCGCTTCCTGGAAGCTCCCGCGGAAGTAGGCAACGTTGTGGAATGCCTCGCGCGAGAGGGCTTCGGCTACATATCGGGCCTCGGCAACATCTCTCCCGATGATGATCAGGCGAGTATTGTGGTCCTCCATGGGCAGTCTCCCGTCGTCCTTCGCACGCTTCACCTCACCCACGTCCTTTCCCTCCAGTACGCCGCTACGCGGGATGCTACGGGCGTTGGGAAGACTGCCACTGTGGAAGACGTCAGTTTCGCGGGAATCGATGAGAACTGTGGTTCGGTCATTTGCGACCACGTGTCGTAACCCGTCTGGCTCGATCTCCGCCAGGCCGCCCAAAGCCCGCCAGACCGGAATACCGAGCTGATAGCGACGAATGTTGGTGTAGCCCACGGTCAGGAGCTCCTCGGCGAGCCTCTTGCTTTTCCCGCAGTAGGGACCGTTACAGTAGAGAACAAGGGGAGTCTCTTTCTTGCCCTCAAGCAATCGGCCGATCTCAGCAACATCAGAAACGTAGGCCGACATAGGAACGCCGGGCTTGGCGGCAACGTTCACGGCGCCAGGGATGTGACTGATGGCGAACTCTCGAAAGGGACGCGTGTCGAGAACGACGGCGCTCTTGTCGGCAAGAATACCTCTGAGCTGCTCGGTGGAAACCTCAACCGTCCGTTGACCGGATTCGCCCAGCGTGGCCTGAAAGATGCTCCCGGGCGTCTGTCCGTGCGCGGCGGCCATCGAACCGAACAACACGAGTGCCCACATGACGGTCTGGTGGTTCATCTGTGTCCCTTCCTCTTGAAGTCGCCCCTTTTGGCTCCTGGAATTCAGCATCCGGCAAACTACGGTACTTTTTCAAGCTCGGCGTGGACATGATCTCACTGCGGCTTAACTTTGAGCCTGGGATGGCCGGGCCCTGAGTTGAGGAGTAAAAAAGACCTGGCGCCTTGCGACACCGGGCCTGGTCGGCGGGAGAGGATCAAGCTTGTTTTTTCAGCGGAATTCGCATGCGTGCTCGTGGAGAAGTCCCTCCACCGGCACCACTTAACGCCTCAGTTCAAGCGCTGAACGCTGCATCGCATAGTTAGACCGCGAGCTACAGTTAGCGAACAAGCAGGTCCAGTTCGCGCACATCGAGACCGGCCTCACGATAGTATTTACGACAAAGCTCGAGAGCAGTGAATCCGTCCTCGTAGGCAGCGACGCTTCCATCGACCGGCTTGTCCAGGTAGATGAGGCCACCTTCAACCACAAACATTATCAGCGCCGGCTCTGGTGAGTCCTTCGTGATAACCAACGTGTGAGCCTCGCCGGCGGGTTCATAGATGAATGTTCCAGGCTTTGCGACCCAGTCGTGCTCCAGGTACCGCCAGTGACCACGCATCGTGTAACCGCGTACCGTGCCAACGTGATAGTGAGTGCCGAGCATGGCATCGGGGAGACCCTTCAGTAAAACGCTGAATCCCCCGGAGGTGACGTTGAAGTGGCAGGGCTGGATCCAGACACCATCCGCATACGGAACCCAATGAGGACCTTCGTCGAGGTTGGTGTTGGTAACGAAGTGTTCGCGGCTTCTTCGATTCGGATCGAGGCCATCGGTGTAACTGTTGAAAGCGGTAATCGGCAAAGGTATCCCCTTATGTGAGCCTAAGTTCGAGAAGCCGGAATTCATTTAAGACAACAGGTTGTACTCCTCCCCCCCAATTGTGACGTCGTAACTTCGGATAGCGGTCTAACTACAATTGAACGTCATGACGGGATGTTTTACGTCATTTCGGCCAACTAATCACCGGTGGCGACGTAAGCATTTGTTCAGTCTCGGCGTAGGGATGGCATTGCCCTGCGTGAAGGAGTAGAAAGGCCCGGCACCTTGCGGCACCGGGCCTAGTCGGCAGAGGAGATTCAGGCTTGTTTTCGCAGCGGAATGCGCACCGGGTCTAGCAGATGAGTCCCTCCACCGGCACCATTCGGGTCGCGATCTAGACGAATGGATGCTTCAAGTGCCACTGCGTGGCTTGCTCGTACGCGTGGCCGATGCGGCACAGCAACGACTCGCTCAACCGGCGACCGACGAACTGCACGCTCAGCGGCAAGCCTTCCGCCGAGAACCCGCAGGGCACCGACAGGGTGGGACTGCCGCTGAAATTGAACGGTTGGCAGTAAACGTCATTCGGCACGTTTGCGGCCCACGATTCGGCGGTCTCCTCGTCGAACGGATTCGACTCCTTCACGCGTGCGCTGTTGCCCATCGACGGACACACCAGGCAATCGACCGCATTCAGCACGGATTCGATTGACGCGGAGACTTCTGATCGAAGCTTCTGGGCCGCGGCCAGCACGCCGGGGGTGACTCGCTGGCCCGACTCGAGCGCGGCCCGCAACCCCGGTCCATACTCGCTGGCCCGACTCGGAAATGTCTTTGCATGCACGGCAAGCGCCTCGACACAACACAAGTCGAGCCAGGCGCTGCCGACTCGGCTGACGTCCGGCAGGGTGACGTTCACGACAGTCGCGCCTGACCGGGTCAAGATCGCGAGCACGTCATCCATCGCCTCGGCCACGTCGGGGTCTACGTTGTCGGTGGCATAGCGACGGTCGAAACCGACGCGCAGGCCGGCGACGCCTTGCCCCAGTTCGGCACGTACCGCGGGTACCGGGTCCGGCAGCGACGTAGGGTCAAGTGAATCGGCGCCCGCCATCGCCTCGAACAGGATGGCAGCGTCTTCCACCGTGCGGGTCATCGGCCCGACGTGATCCATGGAAGGCGCCAGCGCGAGAACGCCGTAACGGCTCACGCGGCCGTACGTGGGCTTGAGACCGACGCATCCGTTCGCGGCCGACGGGTACCGGATCGACCCTCCCGTGTCCGTACCGACCGACGCGAAGCACAGGCCCGCTGCCGTCGCCACGCCAGAGCCGCTCGATGACACGCCGCTCCATCGTGCCGCGTCCCACGGGTTCACCGGCACCTGCAGGCCGGGATAGTACGGACCGAACGCACCTTCACACAGGACCAGCTTGCCCAGGATGACCGCGCCGGCAGCTTCCAGCCGCGCAACGACGGTGGCGTCGAAGTCGGGCACGAAGTCGGCAAGGACCTTCGTACCCGCCATGGTGCGAACGGCGCGCGTACAACACAGGTCTTTCACCGCGACGGGCACGCCATGGAGAGGGCCGCGGTACCGGCCAGCCGCGATCTCGGTGTCGGCGCGCCGGGCGCTCGCGAGCGCCTGGTCGGTCATGACGGTGACGTAGCTCTGCAGGCGTCCGTCCACCGCGGCTATGCGGTCCAGCATCTGCTGCGTCAGATCCGACGAGTGGATCCCTCGCGCAGCGATCCGCTCGGCGACCTCCGCAAGGCTCGCGTAGTGCAGCGGCCCGGCCACTTGCGAGGCCGACGGGGTTGCCGGACTGCGCTCCTGCGCCACCGCGGCGGCAGGTAGAGCAGCAGCTCCAGCCAGGCTCGCCAGGAGATCGCGGCGCGTCAACACAGGCGCTGCCTTCGGCATCTCCAATGCCTCCGTTCCTCTACCGGTTCGCTCGCTCACTGTTGGTGCTCGATATTCGACGGCATCGTGATCCACTCATGCTTGCGACTTTCATATACAGACACTTTGGGTGCCGGAAAAGTGGGGTCGGCGAACGTTCCGACAGGCACCGCGATGAGTTCCTTTTGATCTTCTGACTGGTAGTACACGGTCGATCCGCACCTGGGGCAGAAGTGATACGTGATCTTGGTGCCAGAGTCGGCCGTTCGGGTGTACTCCGTAGCCGAGCCCTGAAGCACGACGGCGTCAGCGGGAAATCGAGCTTGTTGACCAAAGACGCTGCCCGTGCGGCGTTGGCACGCGAGGCAGTGGCAGACTGAGATTCGTACCGGCTCGCCGGAAGCCACGAGCTGGAGTTGGCCGCAACTGCAGGATGCTGTTCGGCTACTCATGCGTCGCTTGCGTCCACTGGCTATGGTTTCCTGGCCGTGACGATGTGTGCCGGCGCATCGAATGCCACTCGATCATCGTCGGTGACGTATGAGTCCAGTACCTGTTCCGCCTCTGCAAGGATGCGATCGATCTCCTCCTCGGTGAGGTTTACACCGACAAGTGGCAGCCAGCCCCTCAAGTCGGCCTCCACCATGACCCGGATGCTGGGAAACCGCGCAACGCCCTTGGTCGTGCTGATCCTGACAGAACTGGCGCCGGCCTCGTTGAAGACTTCGGCGAGAAGTTCCCGATCTCCCAGCACGAACGGGGCGCGCAGCGCATCGGCAGCGCGGGTACCGGCAAGCCGCTCGAGGAGGGCGATTTCGGTCGCATAGGCTGGGATGTTCTGGACGCTGTCCCAAACCGCGGCGACCAATCGTCCGTCCGGCTTCAGGACGCGGAGCATTTCGCGGATTGCCCTACCGCGATCCATGAACATCAGCCCGAACTGGCATAGGACGGCGTCGAACGTCGCATCTACAAACGGCATCGATTCGGCCGTACCCTGTTGCCAGTCCACCGAGGGAGACAACTCCTTGGCGACCGCCAGCATTCCGACGCCCGGATCCAGGCCGGCGACGTACCCTGCTGAACCCGTTCGGAGGCGCGCTTCACGGGCAACAACTCCGGTGCCGCAGGCGACGTCCAGTACGCTTTGACCGGCCACCAGGTTCGCCGCATCGACGACTCTTGTTGCCCACTGGCCGAATAGGGCGGGAACGAAGAGCGCCTCGTACGCTTTCGCCGCCGCGACCTGGGCTTCGAGAGTCGGGTCTTTAGACATAGGTAATCCACTGCCGCAAGACAGACTGAAACGCCTTCTTCTTGGCCACAAGGTCATTCATGTCCGCAAAGGCCGCCGTGGCACGATCCTTTGCCACCCACGTGAGTAGTTTCTGCGGATCTTTGATCGAGCTGCGGTTGGCGGCAACACGTCGAACTTTCGCCCCGAAGTGAAGCACGACGCCCACGCCAACTTTCGTTCGCAGGTTGGTTGTCGCGAAATACTCGCTCGTGCGGAAACTCGGCGCGTTCCACTTCACGCCTTCCCGAATGGAAGGGTGTACCTGCAAGATCACGGCACGCAGAGCTTGAATTTCTTTCTCCGCTGGATGCCGGAGCGTCTTCATCAGGGCGTCTACGGCCTCCGTAGTGTCGGCAGGCGAGCTGTGGACGCGGGCTGAAGAGTTAAGCTTCATATGGTATTTGTCACGGTGCTTCCCTTCCGAACCGGACGAGGCTTGAGACATTCACGACTAACGCCGTGGTATGAAGACCTGCCGCTCCTTCCGCCAGCGTGCCCGTAACTTTGATTTCCTTCCCCAGGAGCGGCCGATACCTTTCAACTTCCTCCGGCTTCAGGGCAAGCTGAAATCGGGTTAAGTACCTATGCTCTGCGAAGCAAGCTGGCCATCGGAGTTGTAGGTACCAACGCGTCACTGGCTTGTCGCCGCTTGTAAGGCTTTCATAGTTCGGTGGTCCCGGAGTGATTCGGTTCACGAGATGGCCCGTAAACTCCCACTCGCGCCCAGCGAAGGGCGCGCACTCACCAGCGGCGGAACTCGAAGTCCAGGTCAGCGTCAAGAACAACGCAGCTGCAGTGCGCATCCGGGCCTTCTAACATCCGCGTTGAGCGGGCCGCGCGAGGCGTTCGCATGACGCCGCGGGCGCAAAATCGTCCTCACGTCTGCGGCGCGCTCGCCAATCCGTCACGGACCACTCCAACGCATAGTTAGGCGGCGCATCAGTTGTCGGGCAACAGCTGGCATCGACTGATCCTGGAATAGCCTGGGACGCGAAGGTGACATGCGGTAACGCGAGACTCGACTCGAGTAGGTGAATGCAACGGCTGAGCTGCGAATATCCTGGCGGATCGCCGGCTCAGATGGCACGTGCAAGACTTCAGAGCGAGTCCGCACGTACCGGGCATCGACAACCGGTGTTCGGTGGGACGTCCACGCCGAGATGCAGCGCGCTGTCGGTAATGCGGTGCAGGCAGGCCATCCTGGACGAAATCTTCAACAGGGCATCTGCGCCGTAGTGATGCAGATTGCGTCCGTCGATGGAGCTGAGCGACGTGCGTCAGGTCGCCAACGCAGTTGAGCATCAGCACTGACGGGACGCTTTACGATCGTTGCGGCCCACATAATCAATGGCCGTGACGTCAATACTCGCGACGGTCAGGGTCGATTCGGAGCACGTTGCCGGATCCCATGCCGAACCTAAGCTGGGCAATTGCACACACCTCGGTTCACATTCCTGATTGGCAAGGAATACGTCATTGGGCTCGACCTCCTGCGACATGGCGAGTTGTCGGTGCAGCGCACGCGAGGGAATGTTCGTTTTTCGCCCCCGGAATAGGCCATGAAGCAGAACGGCCAGAGCCTCCCGGCATAGGCTGAAAGTCTTATATCCGCCCCCAAAACGGCCGCCTAAAGTGGCGGCACGCCGCGCGTCCCTCACATGGACCGAAAGGGGAATCTGATGTCACTCGCACCGCGTCTCGTACCGGGGATTTCGGCATTGATGGTGCTCGGCCTTCTGACTGCCTGCGGTGGCAGGCGACAAGGCACCTGCAACCGCGGAGGCCCCGCCGCCCGATCCGGCGGCACTGGCGGAGGCGACCGAGGAGGCGTCGCAAACGCTTGAAGCGACCGATGCCACCTGGACGCCGGAAGCGCTTGAAGAGCTGCTGGCCCCGGTTGCGCTTTTTCCGGATCCCGTCCTGTTGCAGGTCCTGACCGCCTCGACCAATCCTCAGGAAGTGCTGGACGCCGGCAACTGGCTGGTCGCGAACCCGGACCTCGAGGGCAATGCCCTGGATGAGGCGGCGGAGAAGGTGGGATTCACTGCTCCCATTCGCGGGCTCATCCAGTCGCCGGAGGTGATCGACAAGCTCTGCCTCAACATGGGCTGGACGGAAGAACTCGGACAGGCGTTCGTGAATGACCAGCAGGGCGTGATGGATGCCGTGCAGCGCCTGCGCGCGCAGGCCCAGGAGGTGGGCACGCTCGCAAGCTCTCCGCAAATGAAGGTCGAGACTCAGTCAGAAGGCGGCAAGGAAGCGATCGCGATCACGCCGCCGAGCCCGGATGTCGTCTACGTGCCCCAGTACGACCCGGTCGCGGCCTACGCACCGCCGGCCGCGGCGCCCGCCGCCGCGCCGGCTGCGACGACCACGACCACTGAGGAAAAGGGTCACAGCACGGGTTCACTGATTACCACCGGCTTGCTGGCGTTCGGCGCCGGCATCCTCGTCAGCGAAGTCTTCGATGACGATGACGATCACTACCATGGCCACAACGACATGTGGTATCAGCCCGTGCCGTACTACCCGCCGTATCCCTACCGCCCGGCGTACGGTGGCGGTCACTACCCGTCACATGGCTACAACCGGCCGAACAACTACGTCCGTGGCAACAACACGGTTATCGTCAACCAGAACAACAACTACTACAAACGTTACGACAACGATCGCGCGGTCGCGTCCAATCGGAAGTCCGCCAACAGCCCGATATCCAGGGCAAAGCCCAACCGGTCGGACCTTTCGAATCTGAATGCTCAGGCGGCAAGAGGTCCGGCCCGCAAAGCCCCTGCGGCTTCCGACGCCTGGAAAGGCAAGTCCGGGTATGCCGGTGCCGATCCGAAGAACCGGGCAGCGGTGTCGAATCGCGCGGCGTCGTCCAAGTCGCCGGCAAATGGCTTGCCAAAGGTGCAGGGCAGTTATGCCGGGGCGAAGCCGACGCGGGACCCTTCGTCGGCGTCGAAGAACCGCACAACGGCCAATCGTCCGGCCGGATCGCAAAACGCGGATCGCGGGCATGCTCCGTCGTCAAAGCAGTCTCGCGTCCCCTCGACATCGCAGGCGAGTGCGCCGAAGGCAAGGACGTCTTCCGTATCAAGCCAGACTCAACGCTCGGCGATTGGCGCGAGCAACAGCGGCAAGACAGAACGCGCGGCCAGCGCAAGCGGCCACCAGAGTGCGCCGAAAGGTGTGTCGGCCAAGGCAAAGAAGGCCGGCGGCAAGCCGCAGAGGCGCTAGGAGCACATCATGAAATCACTCAAGTGTTGCAGCCTGGCGCTCATTTTCGGCACTCTCGCGGCCTGCGGTGGATCGAAGGATGCGGGCCAGGCGACGTACGATTCGCCGGAAGCCGCTGCGGAAGCATTTGTTGCGACCCTGGAATCCGGCGACACCATCAAGATGGTGCGGCTGTTGGGTCCCGGCAGCGAGTGGATCGTCGAATCCGGCGATGCCGTCCAGGACAAGGTGGCTCGCGAGAATTTCGTGAAACTCTACAAGGCGAAGCATTCGCTCGAGGCCGAAGGTGACGACAAGCGCACGCTGATCGTCGGCGCCGAGGACTGGCCGATGCCGATTCCAATCGTGAAATCGGACGGCAAGTGGCGGCTCGATGGCGAGGCCGGCGCCGATGAGCTGATCCTACGGCGCATCGGCCACAACGAGCTCGGCGCGATTGCGGTGAGCCGCGGCATCGTGGAGGCGCAGGAGGAATACGCAGCCGACTCTCACGATGGCGACCCGGCGGGGCGCTACGCGCTCAAGCTGCTCAGCGACGAGGGACGCGAGAACGGCTTGTATTGGCCGACGGAGGAGGGTGAAGAGCCGAGTCCCGCGGGCGAGTTTGTGGCCGCAGCCTCGGAAGAGGGTTATCGCAAGGACAGCGGAGCCTATCACGGCTATCGTTACCGTTTGCTGTATGCGCAGAGCGCGGCCGCGGCGGGCGGCGCACGCGAGTATTTTAAGGACGGCGTCCTGAGCGAAGGATTCGCGACGGTGGCCTGGCCGGCGGACTATGGCATCAGCGGAGTCATGACGTTCATCGTGAACCAGGATGGCGCGGTCTATCAGCGCGACTTGGGCGATGACACCGAGCAGACGGTGGCCGCCATGACCTCTTTCGATCCGGAGGGGTGGGCGCTCGTCCCTTGACGATCGCCGATTTTCGCCTTTGAGGCGATAATGTCCCATTCCTGATTTCCGGGGACAGTCGCCTCATGCGCCGCCTGCTACGTGAACCCCTCGTGCATTTTCTGGGGCTCGGTGCCCTGCTGTTCCTGCTGTATGGCTGGCTGCAGGGCGGCGTGCTCAATGCGCCCGACGAGATCGTCGTTTCCCGCGGTCAGCTCCAGAGCCTGAAAGCACAATTCGAGCGGGCCTGGCAGCGTCCGCCGACGTCGCAGGAACTCCAGGGACTCGTGGACAGCTGGGTGCGGGAGGAGATTTTCTATCGCGAGGGCCTCGCGGCGGGCCTCGATCGGGACGATCCCATCGTGCGACGGCGCGTGGGACAGAAAGTCGAATTCATGATCGATGCGACGCCCACGGCGGCGCCCAGCGATGGCGAACTGCAGGCCTGGCTTGACGCGAATCCCGACAAGTACGCTGTCGAAGCGCGGTATTCGCTCCGGCAGGTCTATTTCAATCCGGAACGCCATGGCACGAAACTCGAGGCCGTCGTTGCCGCAGCGCAGCGCGCGCTTGCTGCTGGCGCCCGGGATGTTGGCGACTCGACGCTGCTACCCGCCGCGCTGACCGATGCGGCCGCGTTCGAAATCGAGGGCCAGTTCGGCGCCGAGTTTGCCGAGTCGCTCAAGACGATGCCCATTGGCGGTTGGCAGGGACCCGTGCGCTCGGCCTATGGCGTGCACCTGGTTGAACTCGGCTCCCGGACAGCGGGGCGACCCGCAACGCTGGACGAGGTTCGCGCGGCGGTCGAGCGGGACCTGTTGCAGGCGCGCAGCAGCGCAGCCAAGGAAGCGGTCTACGAAAAACTGCTCTCCAAGTACAAGATCCGGATCGAGTCCGTAAGTACAACTGCGGCAACCGCCGAATGAGGTTCCTGGTCGCGCTGTTGCTGTCCGGCCTGGCCTGCGTCGCGCAGGCGGACATTTTCCGTCCCGCCTACCTCGAAATGCGGGAAGCAGGCAATGACCGCTATGACGTGTTGTGGAAAGTGCCGGCGCTCGGCGATTCGCGCCTGGCCATCCGCCTGCGCTTGCCGGAGGGCACGACCGACATCACGAGTCCGGCGGGCCGGTTCGGCGACGGCGCCTATGTCGAGCGCTGGCAGGTCCATCGCGCGGGGGGCCTCGCCGGACAAACGATCGCCGTTGACGGGATCGCCGGTGGCGTGACGGACGTCATCGTCCGCATCGAGCGGCTCGACGGGACGAGCCAGGTGGAGCACCTGCTGCCGCAGCGGCCCGAGTTCGTCGTTGAGGGGAGCACCGGGACGGCCGAAGTCGCCTGGTCGTACCTGGTGCTCGGCGTCGAGCACATCCTCGGCGGCGTCGATCACCTCCTGTTCGTGCTCGCCCTGCTGCTGGTCGTCCGCGGTGCGAGGCGAATCGTGTTCACGATCACGGCCTTCACGGTCGCACACAGCATCACGCTCGTCGCGGCAACGCTCGGCTGGGTTCACGTGCCGGGCCCGCCCGTCGAGGCGATGATCGCGCTCAGCATCGTCTTCGTCGCGGCGGAAGCGCTGCACGGGCTGCAAGGCAAGCCTGGCCTGACCGCGCGCGCGCCCTGGGTGGTGGCATTCAGCTTCGGCCTGCTGCACGGCTTTGGCTTTGCCGGCGCCCTGGCGGAGGTCGGCCTGCCGCAGAAGGCGATTCCGGTGGCGCTCCTGATGTTCAACGTGGGCGTGGAAATCGGGCAGCTGTTGTTCGTGCTTTTCCTGCTCCTGCTGCGCGCCGGGCTCGGCCGCTTGCCGCTCGAATTTCCGCGCTGGTCGCACAGCGTGGCGCCATACGCGATCGGCACGATCGCGATGTTCTGGGTCATTGAGCGCATCGGGGCATTCTGGGCATGAACCTGTCATTTCCGGCCAAGCTCGCCCTCGCGCTCGTCTCCGCGAGTTCGCACTGGCTCATGAGTTTCCTGGCGGACCGAAGCGCGGCGTTCGACGAGTTTCTCTCGACAGCCAATTTCGGGCTTCATATCGTCGGGATCCTGTTTGGCGCCCTGGTCATGGCGCCTTACGTCGCTGCACCGGACCGGCGCATCCTGAGGATCATTGCGATGTGCGTCGCCAGCGCGGCGATCTACTATGCGGCCGTGCGGTTCGTCGTGGACGGACCTTTCATCCACAGCACGATCGCGCCTTTCCTCATCTCGGGGACCGCCGCCGCCTTGCTCGTCGGGCTCGCCACCGCATGGATCGCTCCCCGGCGGCCAAGCGCATTGCTCGTTGCGCTGACCGTCGTCGCAGGTGCAGTCGGCGGCTCGACATTTGACTGGAGCTTCGGAGGCGCGTTGGAATCCGCACCGATCGCCGGCCACTACGTGTGGCAGCTCCTCGTATGCGTCGCGCTGCATTTCGGCTTCCGCAAGGCGACATGAGCGGCGAGGGCAAGGGGCGGTCGAATTCCATCCTGGCGGCAGTCGGGATCGACGTTGCGGCCGCCTACGGCCTGTTTTTCGCGCTCGCGCTGTTCGTGGGCCTCACCCGGCCGGACGGCTTCATCGGCATCTCGCTCACGCTCGCCGACCTACTGGGGGGCGACCTCGCGCAGGCGGTTCAGGGCGGCACGAGCGTGCGCGGGACGCTCCTCGTCGTGCTCGCGGCGGCGACGGTCGCAGTGCCAGTCTTCTGGAAGCACCGGCTGGCGTCCCTCGCGTACGGGGTGCCGCTGCTCGCCGCAGTAGCAGGATTCCGGCCCCTGCTTGACGCGCATCGTGCCGAACAGCGCTCGATGGAGGCGATGGCCGAGCTGGGAGAGTCGATCGGCCAGCTCGCGGACGCGATGGAAAGTGCTTCGGGTGGGCCGTTCGATGATCTCGGCATCGGTGGCTGGCTCCTGATTGCGACGGTTCTCTACCTGGCAATCCGGGGAGTCATTCGCGTGCTCGCCGGCCCCGGCGGGCCGCGAGTCACTTCATCGTCGGCATCGTGAACTCGGCGCCCTTCGAGCCTTCCGGCCAGCGCGCAGTGACGGTCTTGAGCCGCGTGTAGAAGCGCACGCCGTCCGGCCCGTGCATGTGGAGCGGCCCGAAGAGCGAGCGCTTCCACCCGCCAAAACTGTGGAACGCCATCGGCACGGGGATCGGCACATTGACGCCGACCATGCCCGCGCTGACGCGCCTGCAGAACTCGCGCGCGGCGCCGCCGTCGCGCGTAAAGATCGCCGTGCCATTGCCGAACTCGTGGCGCTCGATGAGTCCGAGGGCCGCATCGAGGTCCGGCACGCGAACCACGACCAGGACCGGGCCGAATATCTCCTCGCGGTAGATCCGCATCGTCTCGCTCACGCCGTCGAACAGCACCGGTCCCATGAAGAAGCCGCGCTCGTGGCCTGCGACGGAGATTTTTCGGCCATCGACGACCAGCTTTGCTCCTTCCTTGACGCCGGTGTCCACGTAGCCGAGCACGCGATCGAGGTGCTCGCGGGTCACCAGCGGGCCCATGTCCGCGCCGTCGGCCGTGCCAGGCAGGACCTTGATTGCCGCGAGCTCGGCCTTCAGCGCCGCGATCAGCCGGTCGCCGGCGTCGCCGACGGCGACCGCGACTGAAATCGCCATGCAGCGTTCGCCCGCCGAACCGTAGGCGGCGCCCGCGAGCGCATGTGCCACGCCCGCAGGATCGGCATCCGGCATGACGACCATGTGATTCTTCGCACCGCCGAGCGCCTGGACGCGCTTGCCGTGATTCGAGCCGGTGCGGTACACGTGCTCGGCGATCGGCGTCGAGCCGACGAAGCTCACGGCATCTACCCGCGGATCCGTCAGCAGCGTCTCGACCGACTCACGGTCACCGTTGACCACGTTCAGTACGCCGGCCGGCGCTCCGGCCTCGGTCATGAGCTCGGCCAGGCGCAGCGGGCAGCCCGGGTCCTTCTCGGAGGGCTTGAGGATGAACGTGTTTCCGCAGGCGATCGCGATCGGGAACATCCACATCGGCACCATGGCCGGGAAGTTGAAGGGCGTGATGCCGGCGCAGACCCCCAGCGGTTGCCGCAACGACCAGCTGTCGATGCCGCGACCGACGGCGTCGCTGTATTCACCTTTCAGGAGCTGGGGGATGCCGCAGGCGAACTCGACGATCTCGAGTCCGCGGGTGACTTCCCCGCGCGCGTCGGCAAGCACCTTGCCGTGCTCGCGCGTCAGGATTGCCGCGAGCTCGTCCGAATGCTTCTCGACGAGATCGCGGAAACGGAACAGCACGCGCGCGCGGCGCAGCGCAGGCGTCTCCGACCACCCGGGATACGCTTCGTGCGCGGCCGCGATGGCGGCGCGCGTCTCGTCCGCGGATGCGAGCGCGACCTCGGTCGCCGCGACGCCGAGCGCCGGGTTATAGACGGGGGCGGAGCGGCCGGAACGTCCCGCGACGCGATTGCCGCCGATGTAATGGCCGAGCTGTTCGAGTTTGGCAGTCATGCTCACCGTCCACTGCGTCGTTCAAATCGATGCTCGAACTCGAGCTGCGGCCTGCCGCTGCCGTCGTCCGGCGTCGAGATCAGCCGGATTGTGGCCTCATCGGCGTCGAGTGTCACATGCGCGAAACCCCAGAGCAGGCCGCGCGCCCAGATGCTGTCGAGCTCGGGATTTGCCGCGACCTGGTGTCGCGCAAAGGCCGTATTGAGCGGGCGCTGCTTGCCGGCCGCGCCGGAAACGACGTGCGCGAGCGGCGGCCGGCCACGGGCCTCCGGCACGTCCTTGCAGGCATCGGTGTGCAGCTCGAGCGTGTGCTCGTGGCCGGCGAGGTACAGGTCGGCGTGGCGGCACAGGGCCGGCAGGATCAGCGCGCGCAGTGCGCGTGCCTGCTGGAACTTGCTGCCGGCCGAGGACCACAGCGGATGGTGACCGATGACGATCTTCCATCGAGCGGGGGAGCTTGCGAGGCTCTTCTCGAGCCAATCCACCATGCCGCGCTCTTCCTCCGTCTGCGGCAAAGCCCAGGGCGAGGGTGGATCGACTTCTTCGGTGTGCAATTCGCTGCCGTCATCCGTCAGCTCGTCTTCCAGCACGGTGACACTCGAGAGGAGAACGTGCGTGTCGAGCACGAACACCTCGAGCTCGCTGGGGTCGCCGGTCGGCGCCACGCGGTAACGGATGCCATCCATGTAGAACGGGCGCGTCGTCTCGTGAAAGCGAACCTGGGCCATGGCGCCTTCGCGCGAGGTCTTCCAGTCATGGTTGCCGAGCGCGACGTAGATCCGGAAATCCTCCGAGAACCGCGACAGCGGCGCATACGGCTCGTACAGGATCTTGCGAAAGCGCTCCGCATCGTCGCGTCCATCCGCGCCGGCGGTCGCCCCGGACGGATAGATGTTGTCGCCGAGCATGACGGCGAACTCGCATTCGGGCGGGCCTTCGCAGTACCTGCGCATTGCGGTGGCGACGGCAGCCTGGCCGCTCGCGGCGATCCAGCTGCCCGTTTCCGGCACGCGATAGGCGGGCGGCGGCTCGAATTCAGCCGGGGGGCGCTTGTCGTCCATCCAGTCGAGCCGCTCGTCCTCGATGAAGGCTTCGAGCGTCCTGGGGCCCGGACCGTCCGCCGTCTCGCGGTAGTCGTAGTGGTAGCCGCTGTCGCCGAACGCGAGGAGCTGGGCAACCGGCCGCTGGGTCGCGCATCCCGAGACCGCCACGGCGACCGCGAGCGCGATACCGCGGCGCCACATCAATAGCGTTCCTTCAGCAAGCGATCGACGTCGGCGCGGCTGCGGCGGATCGGTCCTTCCGCCTCGAGCTTGAGGCTCGTGACCGCCGCCGCCCAGCGCGTCGCTTCCGCGGGGTCGGCGCCGAGCCGCCGCGATGCATAGGAACCTACGCAGGTGTCGCCCCGGCCGCTGCGGCCACGCAGTTCGACGGGATGAAATCCCGCCTCGTGGTATTGCCCGTCGGCCAGGACCAGCAGTCCGTCCTTATGCGTCAGGACGATCTCGCGTGGCCCCAGTGCCGCCAGGATCCGTGCCGCTTCGTGGATGTCCGCCGTGCCGGTCAGGAATTCCGCTTCGACGGCATCCGTCTTCAGGATGTCCGTCATGCCGAGCACCACGTCCCGTTCCGGCCAGGCCTCGTAGCGCAGGCGTCCCTCCGGGGAAGCGATGCGCACGAAGCCCTGCACGTCGACCGCGAGGCGTTGGGAGCATTTCTTCATGGCGCGGACCGTGGCCGGGCTCACCTCGCCGCGAATCGACGCCGTGACCAGGAAGGTATGGGCGGTGAGTCCCTCGAGATGTTCGGGACCGATCGGATCCGCAACGCCGGCGACGGAGAGGATTCGCTCATCGACATTGGCCGTCGGGTATTCGAGCCGCATGAGTGTCGAGCTCGGGGAATCGTAGGCAAAGACGTCGATGCCGGCGGCGGTCAGCGGCACCGTCACGCCGGCGTCACCCGCCGCGCGCCGCGTGACGGCAGCGACGCGAAGGCCCGCGAGCTTCGCGGCATGCGCTGCGTAGTTGTAGCCGCCCCCATCCACGTAGCGCGTGCCGGCCGCGGAGACGATGGTGTCTTTCGTGTAATTCCCGACGGTGATGAAATCGTAGTGGTTCATTCGCGTAGCTTTACCTTCCAGAGCGTGGCGGCGAGCAGCATGGAGACGACCGAGGAGCCGATCCAGAACCGGATCGCCGAGCTGAAATCGTAGGTGCGGACGCCGTCGGCCACCTGCATGCCCGATTCGATCAGCGCGCCGCTGATGTTTTCCTGGATCGCCGCGCCGAGGTAGCTGAAGACGCCGATGAGGCCCAGCGCCGCGCCGGCGACCTTTTTCGGCGCGATGTCCATGGCGAACAGGCCTCCGAGCGACGTCACCAGGCCGTTCAGGCCCACTCCGAACAGCACGAACGCAAATGCGAGCGTCAGGTCGTTCTTCGGCCCGAAGAAAATCAGGAACAGCCCGGCGAGCTCCGAAATGGCGAACAGGAGGTTCGCCGGCGGCCGCCGCGCCGCAAAGTACTTGTCCGACAGATAGCCAAACAGCAGGCAGCCGGCAATCCCGGCAATCGTGTTGACGGCCATGAACAGGCTCGCCTCGGCAAGGCCGTAGCCGCGCGATTCCTGCAGGTAAAGGATGCCCCAGCTCGAGATCGCGTAGCGCGTGACGTACATCAGGGCGCTCGAGAGCGCGAGCACCCAGATCGCCGGGATCCGGAGGATGGAAAGCTGCAGCGAGAGAACGGGCGTTTCCGGCGGCGCGAATTGCGCGAGATGGTCGTTCTTCCAGTCCGCGACCTTCGGGAGCCCGAGGGTCGGCGGCCGGTCCTGCATCAGGAAATAAATGCCGATGCCGGCGAAGATGCAGAAGACCCCGGGAACCCAGAAGCCGGCTCGCCATCCAAGCCAGACCACGAAAAGAGCAACGACGTAGTAGGTCAGCCCTTCGCCTATCGAGTGGGCGGTGCTCCAGACGCCGTAGTACCGCCCGCGCTCCCGGTTGCTGAACCAGCTCGCGAGCGACACCGCGCCCGACGGCGCGCCGAAGCCCTGGAACCAGCCGTTCAAGGCCCAGAGGGCGACGGAGAAGGTGAGCACGGTCGAAAAGCCCATGCCGATGTTGAGGAGGGCCGAGGCGATCACGCCGGTGGCGAAGAAAAGCTTCATGTTCGCGTGGTCGGCGAGGAATCCGTTGACCAGCTTGCCGAAGGCGTAGGTATAGAAGAGCGCGGAGCCGATGAGGCCGAGGTCCTGCGGGGAAAAAATCCCTTCGTCGATCAGGGGCTTCTTGACGACCGAGAGGGCGAGCCGGCAGGTGTAGGCGACGGCATAACCGATGGTGATCGCGAACAGGACGCGGCGGCGGTGGCGCCGGTAGAGTGCGTCCACTTCGGCTGGACTCGCGAGCGCGGGCGCCGCAGGCCCGGTCGCAAACGCGGCCAGCAGGGACTTCATGCCCGTACCCGGGGTGGGGATCGGGTTGATTGAAACAGAATTTCCATTTTGTGTAAACTTAGAACATATATTTCATTTCGTCCAGACCGCAGGAAATCCCGATGCTGAACCGAGCCTGGCTGCCACTCCTGATCGCGGCCCTTGTCGGCTGTTCCAGGCCTGCCGGGGAAACCCCGGCGGAACCGGCGACTGCGACCGTCGCGGCCGCGGCGGAAACGGCACCGACCGCAGAAGACGGTGCAAACGCAGTCGCAATCTGGGTTCATCCGACGGACGGCGCACAAAGCCTCGTGCTCGGCGCCGGCGGGACCGGCGGCCTCGAAGTGTACGGCCTCGACGGCACGCTGCGTCAGCGCATCTCGGACATCGAAGCCTCGCACGTGACGGTGCGCTACGACTTCGAGTTTGGCGAACGGCGCCTGCCGCTCGTGCTCGTCTATGAGCCGGTCACGTCAGCGCTCCTCGGCTACACCTTCGACGAACAGCTGAAACTCGTGCGCCTGCCGGGAGAGGCGATCCTTGCCGACGACGAGCTGACCGGCCTTTGCAGCTTCCGCAGCCCGATCACGGGGCGCGTCTACGCCCTCGGCATGACCGACACGGGGCACATGCTGCAATGGGAGCTGTATGCCGCCGCCGGTGCGCTCCAGGGGCGGCTGGTGCGGGACGTGCCGCTCGGCAAGGGCATCGAGTACTGCGTGGTCGATGACGCGAGCGCGACCATGTATTACGGCGACGAGGCGCTCGGCGTGGTGTCGCTGCCGGTGGAACCCGAAACGGATGCCATGCGCACCGTCATCGAGATGACGTCGCCGCGCGGCGGCATCGCCGAAGAGGTCAAGGGCCTCGCGCTCGCGAAAGGCGCGGACGGCGCGACGCTCCTGATCGTGTCCGACGTGTCGGCCGAGCGGCTTTCCGTTTACGACACGGACGGCAAGCTGCAGGGGCGGATACAGATCGGGGCCGGTGGGGCCGTGGATGCGGTGGGCGAAAGCGAAGGCCTCGCGCTCGCGACGGCGGACCTCGGTCCCGCTTATCCCGAGGGCTTGCTCGCCATCGCAGACCAGGAAAACGACGGCGCGCACAGCAACTTCAAGCTCGTGGGCTGGCGTGAGCTGCGAGACGCGATCGGCGTCCCCGCGCAAGCGTTCGCCGATCCGCGGAAGCCCTTGGCGGCGACGGCGAGGACCGTCGCTCCGGCGCTGGAAGCGCCCGCCGTCGAGACCTGGGGCGATGCGGCCGACGATCCCGTCATCTGGGTGCATCCGCGCAACCCCGAGAAGAGCGTCGTGATCGCCACGGACAAGAATCTCGGGCTCTACGTCTACGATCTCGAGGGGCGGGTGCTGCAGACGCTGGCCGACGGGCGCATGAACAACGTGGACCTGCGCGACGGGTTCCTGGTCGACGGCAAGCCGCGCACCCTGGTCGCCGCGAGCAACCGGACCGACAAGAGCATCGCGCTCTACTGGTTCGATGCCGAGACGCGCCGGCTCTCGAGCGCCGGTGATCGCGTTCCGACCGGCATGGGCGATCCCTACGGGCTCTGCATGTATGCGTCCGCGGACGGCGGGCACTACGTCTTCGTCAACAACGGCGGCGACGGCTTGTTCCGGCAATGGCGAATCACGGCAAAGGGTGGACGGGCCGTCGCCGAGCAGGTGCGCGAATTCACGGTCGGGTCCCAGGCCGAGGGCTGCGTGGCCGACGACGAGACCGGCGCACTCTACGTGGCGGAAGAGGGCGGCGGCTTCTTCCGGTACTCGGCCGGCGCCGATGGCGGATCCGAGCGTCGCGAAATCGACCGCGTAGACGGGCCGAACGGACTCCAGGCCGACATCGAGGGCGTTTCGATCTGGCACGGCGAGGACGGGCGCGGATTCATCGTCCTGTCGAACCAGGGCGTCGACAACTATGCGGTCTACCGGCGCGAAGGCGACAACGCCTTCGTCGGCCACTTTCATGTCATCGCGGACCCGGGCCGCGGGATCGATGGCGTCTCGGAGACGGACGGCCTCGACGTGTCGAGCGCGCCGCTCGGCAAGCGATTTCCGGACGGGCTGATGGTGGTGCAGGACGGCCGCAATATTTCGCCGCGGGAACGCCAGAACTACAAGTTCGTGTCCTGGCGCGACATCGCGAAATCGCTCGGCCTCAGCGAAGAGCCGGCGCGCTAGGCGTCGCGCGCCTCGGGTTCGCGGCGTTTCAGTTCCTTCCGGTCGATCTTCGACCGCCAGGTCGAAACGCCGTTCTTCAGGTCCGTGGGCGTCAGGATGAGCGCGTCGAATGCGCGGTCGCCTCGCACGTCGCGGAGCGTAAACGTCACCTTCGGCTCCGGCTCCCACTCGAAGTCGAGCAGGCCGAAGTTGACGGTGCGGAACCAGGGCGAGCGGATCCGGATTTCCGGCTCGGAGTCCAGGAACGAGGTGCCGGTCGCCTGCGCCAGCGGCGAGCTGACGAGGTCGTAGATGTCGTAGCCGCCGCGCTCCGACCACGGGATGCAGTTGAGCTCGCCGAAATGCGTGTCGCCGGACAGGCAGAACACGCCCTCGATACCGCGGTCGCGGATGAAATCGAAGAGCGCATCGCGCTCGGTCAGGAAGGCGGCCCAGGTGTCGCCCGTCGGGCCATCCTCAAATGACCAACCGCTGCCGCAGACCAGCACTTTGAACGGCGCGCGGCTCGCGAGAAGCTCCTGCCTCAGCCATTCACCCTGGCGGGCGCCGAGCATGGTCTTCGTCGGGCTGTCGGGATCCGTGTTGGGGTTGCGGTTGTAGCGCCCGTCCAGCATGAAGAAATCGACGCCCCCGTAGGCGTAGCGGAAGAAGACCCCCGGGCTATCGGGCAGGCCGAAGGACGGGTTTGCCCAGTAGTTCCGGAACGCGGCCAGCGCCGCGTCGCGGGCCGGGTTGGTCGCGTCGGAGTTGTTCAATCCGAAGTCGTGATCGTCCCAGATCGCGAGCTGCGGGACGGTCCGCGTCAGCGGCAGGGTGGATGCGATCGCCCGCTGGCGGCGATAGTCCTCCGCAAACACAAAGGTCGAGACGCTGTCGGCATAGATGTTGTCGCCGAGCCAGAAGAAGAGGTCGGGTTCCGACGCGCTGATCGCATGGAATATCGGCTGGTCCGAATCGAGCTGGTGCCGGGCGCAGGAACCGAATGCGAGTCGAAACGGCGCGGCGCCGGCCGGCGCGGTGCGCGTCCAGAACGGCGTCAGGCGATAGCGGTCGGGGATGCCGTCGACGCGCAGGCGATAGTAGTAGCGCGTCGCCGGCGCGAGGCCGCCGACGGTCACGCGCACGGTGAAATCGGAATCGGCGGTCGCGCGGACGGCGGCGCTGCGCTGCGGCGCCGTGAACTGCCGGTCGGTCGAATACTCGACGTCCACGTCGAACTCGCCGCTGGCGCGACCCCAGAAGGTGATCGAGTCGGAAGTGACCGCCCCGATCATCGGGCCTTCCATCAGGCGCGGGTAGCCGGGTGTCGCTGCCAGCGCGCGAAATGGCCGCAGCATCGCGGTCGCGAGCGCGGATCCGAGGATTCCGCGGCGCATCAGGCTCGTCTTGATCGATCTCAATTCAGCTCCGCGAAGCGGTGCAGGTTCCGGTAGCCGAGATTCGCACAGGCGGCGGAGGGCGCCACGCTCGGGTCCTGCTCCGCCTCGACGACGAGCCAGCCGTCGTAGCCGGCCCGCGCAATCGGCGCGAGTGTCGCCGGGTAATCGACACAGCCGTCGCCCGGCACGGTGAAGACGCCGTCGAGGACGGCGTCGAGAAAGCTGCAATCGCGGTTGAGGCTGCGCTCGAGCACGGCGCGCCGCACGTCTTTGCAATGCACGTGAGCAATGCGCGATGCATGGCGGGCTGCAGCGCGCGCCGGATCGCCGCCGGCGAAGGTCAGGTGACCGGTGTCTAGCAGGAGGCCGACTGCGTCATCGCAGGAATCCATCAGCCGGTCCACCTCGTCCTCGGTCTGCACGACCGTGCCCATGTGATGATGGTAACCAAGCCTGAGGCCGCCATCCTCGAGCCGGGCGGCGAGCTCATCGAGTCGCGCCGCGAACTGCGGCCAGTCCCCGGGCGAGAGCACCGGCCGCTGCGACAGGCGCGCGCGCCGGTCGCCGTGGATGCATCGCGTGGTTTCCGCGACCACGACGACCTCGCATCCGAGCGCCGAAAGCAGCTCGCGGTGCGGCCGCATCGCTTCGTATTCCGCCGCCGCGTCGCGTTGTAGCAGGTTCGAGCTGTACCAGCCGGAAACGAGCGAGAGGCCATGCGGCGCGAGCGCCGCCTTGAGCTCGGGGGCGGTGCGCGGGAATTTGCAGCCGAGCTCGACGCCCTCGAAACCGGCAGCTCGCGCTTCGCGCAGGCAAGTCTCGAGGCTCGTCTCGCCGCCGACCTCGGGCAGGTCGTCGATCGTCCAGGTCAATGGATTGATGCCGAGGCGAACGTTCATGAGTCATCGTCCTTGACGGCCTTCTTCCACGCCTCGTGGGCTTCGCGCACGCGCGGATCCGTGGAGACTTCGGCGACCGGCACGTTCCACCAGGCCCCGCCGGCCGCAGTGCCCGACTGCGGGTCGGTCTCGATCACGAGGACGGTGGTCCGGTTCGCGGATTGCGCGCGCCCGACCGCTGCCTCGAGCGCCGCGACGTCGGAAACGGGCTCGGCGTCGGCACCGAGCGCGCGCGCGTGGGCCACGAAGTCGATCCGGCCTGGGGTATTCGCCCCGGGAAAGGATTCCTGCAGCAGGTTGTTGTGAGTGGCACCCGCCGTCGCGCGCTGGAGGCGGTGGATGCAACCGTAACCCTGGTTGTCGCAGAGCACGACGAGCAGCGGATGGCCGCTCGCGACCGAAGTCGCGATCTCCGAGTTCATCATCAGGTAGCTGCCGTCGCCGACCATGACCGCGACCGTGCGATCGGGTGTCGCCATCTTCACGCCGAGGCCGCCCGCGATCTCATAGCCCATGCAGGAGTAACCGTACTCCACGTGATAACTGCCCGGGCCGGCGGAGCGCCAGAGCTTGTGCAGTTCGCCGGGCAATCCGCCGGCGGCGCAGACGACGGTGGAGCCGGGCGCGAGCGCGCGGTTGACCGCACCGAGCACCTGCGCGTCGGTCGGCAGTCCCGTGCCCGCTCGAGTCGCGGCTTCGACGGCGTCATTCCACCGGGCGACGAGGGCGCGCGCGCGGGTGCCCCAGGCCGGCGCAGCCGCCCAGCCCCGGATGGCCGGTGCGATCTCCTCGAGCGTCGCGCGCAAGTCGCCGCGAACGGCGAGCGCGCCGCGCTTGATCGCATCGTGGCGCGCGACGTTGATCGCGACGAGACGCTCGTCGAGCGCGTGAACCAGTTTTCCGGAGCCGGTCGTGAAGTCCGCCAGGCGCGTGCCGAGCGCGAGCACCAGGTCCGCTTCAGCGAGGAGTTCGTTGGCGGCGCTCGAACCGGTCACGCCGATCGCGCCGGCATTGCAGGCATGATTCCAGGGAAGCGCGCCCTTGCCGGCCTGCGTTTCCGCGACCGGGATGCCGTGTTCCGTCGCGAAGGCAGCGAGCGCCTCGCAGGCCCCGGAATAGTGGACGCCGCCGCCCGCGACAACGAGGGGTCGCTTCGCTGCTTTCAGGCGCGCGATGGCCGCCGCGAGCTGCTCGCGATCCGCTCGCGGTCGCTCGATGTCGTGGATCCGCTCGTCGAAGAAGGCGAGCGGGTAGTCGAAGGCCTCGGCCTGGACGTCCTGGGGAAGGGCGAGCGTCGCGGGCCCGCAGTCGGCCGGGTCGAGCAGGACTGCAAGCGCCTGAGGTAGCGAGGCGAGCAAGCTGTTCAGGTCGGAGTGATGCGGTCCCAGAAACGCGAGACCGGCTTCAGGCAGTCATTGGCCGTGATCGTGGGATCGCCGAAGTGCTCGAGCTGCTGGAGCACCGGATCCGGCTGCCGGTTCGCGAACGTGTCGCCCGGCAACAGCAGGACCGGCAGGCGGTTGGCGTGCGCGACCGCGGCGGCCGTCACGAGATTGGTGGCACCGGGGCCGACCGAGGTCGTGCAGGCCATCATGCGGCGCCGGGCACTCGCCTTGGCGAAGGCGATCGCGGCGTGGGCCATGGCCTGTTCGTTGTGCGCCCGGAACGTGGGCAGGGCCTTGCGGCTGCCGGCGAGCGCTTCACCGATGCCCGCGACATTGCCGTGCCCGAAGATTGCGAATACGCCGTGAAAGATCGTTTCGCTTCCGGTGGCCGTCCGGATGCGCTGTGCCGCGAGGTGCCGCACCAGCGCCTGCGCCATCGTGAGCCGGACCGTCTTCATGCGCTCCTCACGCGGCCGCCGCCGCGGGCCGCAGGCGCCGCCACAGGTCGATCACGCGCGTGTAGCCTGCCGCGACGCGGGCGACCGCCGTGGCATCGTCGATCGCGCCGGCGAACCATTCGCGGGCGGGCGGACCGAAGATCGTCCGGCCGATCGCGAATCCGCGGCAGACCGGGTGGCGGGCAGCGGCTTCGAAGGATTTCGCAACCTGTTCTTCGCTCGCGTCGAGTCCGAGCAGCAGCACGCCATGGCAGAGCGGGTCGTTCGCAGTGATCACGTCGCCGATCTCGCGCCAGGCCTCGGACGACTGGGCCTCGAGTTTCCACCAGGCCGGCCGGATGCCGAGGTGGTAGAGGCGGCGCAACACGTCGGGCGTGGTGCGCGTGTCCAGCGTGCGGCCGGGCCCCGAGCTGATGACCTCGATCAGGAGCTCGCGCTCCAGCGTTTCCGCTGCATGCGCGAGCTCGGCGAGCTGCGCTTCCTGCGCGAGGCGCAGCTCGATCGGATCGCCCGGATGGAAGTTGACGAGGCACTTGATGACGTGATGTCGCGGCCAGGCGAGGAGATCGAGCCCGATGCCCCCGGTGGCCTCGAATTCCACCGGCCTCGATCCCGGCAGTTCAACCGGCCGTCCCAGCCAGACCCGGCTGCTGCCGAGGCGCGCAAGCGCCTTCCGCCCGTGCCGCCAGTCGACGATGGCACCGAGCCGGATATCCCGCCGCTCGTGCTGCGCGACCGCGAGCACGGCTTCGGCGACGAGCGCCTTGAATCCGGCGATTCGCGCGTAGTCGCTGCCCGCGGCCGCCGCAATCTGCTCGAACTGGCGGCGATGATCGAATGCCAGCACGCAGAGGTCGCCCGCGAGCGGCTTCCGGGCGGTTGCGCGGTGCAGGCTCGCGATGCGCGCGTCCTCGTCCGGACGCGCCGGTGTCGAGCCGCGGGCGAGGAATTCTTCGAGCTCGGCGCGCGTCGGCATGGCCGGCGTGCAGCCGTGGCGCGTGACGACGATCGCGCCGGCGGCGTTCCCGCGCCGGGCGCAATGCGCGGCCGGCAGGCCCTCGATCCAGCCGCTCAGGTAGCCGGACAGGAAGGCGTCGCCCGCGCCGAGCACGTTCAGGACCTCGACCGGGAAGCCGGCGACGACGAGGCCCTGCGAGATATCGTCCGGGATCGCTCCCTCGAAGACGACGCAGCCCTCGACGCCGCGCTTCATGACGATCGTCGCCTTCGAGCGGGCGCGAATCGCGCGCAGTGCCTCGAGCGCGGAATCGCCGCCGCCCGCGACGCGGATCTCCTCTTCCGTCCCGACGACGAGGTCGCAATCCTCCAGGAATGCCTGCAGCTCGCGCGTGACCGCCGCCGAGGCCTGGGCGCGATCGGCGCCGCCGCCGTGGCCGGCGATGCCCCAGAGCACGGGCCGGTAATCGACGTCGAGCACGATGCGAAGCCCATGCTTCTTCGCGAGCGCGATTGCCGCGCGGGCCGCCGCGCGCACCGAGGTGGTCGAGAGGTGCGTGCCCGTGATCGCGAGCGCCCGAGCCGTCGCGAACGGCGCGGCCTCGGCGTCCGCAGGCTCGAGGGCCATGTCCGCGCAGTCCTGCCGATAGAAAATGTGCGGAAAGTGTTCGGCATCCTCGATGCCGAGCAGCACGAGGCCGGTCAGGCGGCGCGGGTCCGTGCGGACCGCCGCGACGTCCACGCCCTCGGCCGCGAGCGACTCGCGCACGAAGCGGCCCATGTGCTCGTCACCGACACGCGTCAGCATCGCGACGCTCTTGCCGAGCCGTGAGAGGCCGACGGCAAGGTTGGCGGACGATCCCCCGAGATACTTTGCGAAATGCTGGGCGTCCTCGAGCCGCGACCCGCGCTCGAGGCCATAGAGGTCCACGGCGGCCCGGCCGAGGCAGATGAAGTCGAACGTCGGCCGTCACTTGTGCCTCGAAGGCGCCCGGCCGGCAACCGGCCGTGCGGGTGGCTCCCAGATCTTCGCGCCCGGCTCCATCGTCCACGCATGTTCCGACGTGAATTCGGGAACCGTGTAGGGCTGGTCCGGGAGATGGCGTATGACCCAGGAGTAGTACATGCCGTAGCCCGGCGCGGCGCATTGCGCGTGATCGTGGCCGGCCATGATCTTGATCGTGTCGTACTGGCGGACCTTGAACACGTCTTCGCCGAGCTCCGCGTGTCCGAAGCCCTGCGGATGCGTGAACCGGTAGTGATAGATCTCGGGCTGGGGATGGTGGTGCGGCGGGTAGCTCGACCAGCCGCCCGGCAGCGTGACGACTTCGCCGAGCACGAGATTCACCTCGGGCGGGGAATTGCGGCCGTCGAATATCGTTCGCACGAGCCGCAGGCAGCGGCCTCCGACCTGCCCTTCGCCGCGGCGCTCGTCGGCGACGTCGCCGGGGCGGAAGACCCGGGGCATGAACGTCGCCTGGTTGTCGCAGGAATACACGGTGAACTCGGCGGCGGTTTCCGCGCGGATCTCGAGCGGCGTGCCCGAGGCCGCATGCAGGCAGGCCGGCGAATCGTCGAACAGCGAGGAGCGCGAAAGCTCGAACCGGAGCCCGCCCACCTGCCCGGTGGCGCGCCCCTCCATCAGCAGGTAGGCCGTTTCGCCATTGAGGCTCGTGACATGGCGCTCGCCCGCGCCGAGGCGCAGGACGCCCATCGAAATGCCGGTGTCCGCGTCGGCTTCGCCGGCGGTCGTGATGGACGTGAATCCAGGCGCGAATCCGCTGCGATGCTTCGAAATGACCGTGTTCATGGCGGGTCCCTCCTCAAACGCTCGTCCACGCGCCGCTGGCGTGCGAGCGCTCCATGGCGTCCATCACGAGCTGCACGCGCAGGCCGACGTCGAAGCCAGGGCGCGCCGGCACGCCGTCCGCGATCGCGCGGATGAGGTTGCGTGCCTCGATGACCTTCAGGTCGTTGATGCCGAGGCCGTGCCCCGGCGCCGGGCAGAAATGACCGTAATCGGGATGCTCGGGACCGGCAAGGATGGTCCGGAAGCCGCGGCGGCCGGCGGAGTCCGCAGCCGTGTAGACGCGCAGCTCGTTCATGCGCTCCTGGTCGAAGGAGATGCTGCCCGCCGTCCCGAATACGCTGAAGGCGAGGCCGCACTTGAAGCCGGTCGCCACGCGGCTGATCTCGAAGCTGCCGCCGACACCGCCGGGAAACCGCACGAGTGCGCGGGCGACATCCTCGTTTTCCACGGGGAGCATCGCGCCGGTCGCCGGGACGCGCCGCCGGGTGTGGATGGTCTCGAGCTGCGCCTGGACCGACTCGATGGGGCCGAGCAGGGTCTCGGCCATGTCGATGAGGTGGGAGCCGAGGTCCGCGAGCGCGCCCGCGCCCGCGAAGCGCCGCTCGCAGCGCCAGCTGTGGGGCACGGCGGGGTCGGCCATGTAGTCCTCGAAATAGTGCCCGCTGAATCCGGTGATCGGCGCCGAGCTCGCCGCCCGCGATCATCGCCTGCGCGAGGCGGATCAGCGGATTGCAGGAATAGTTGAAGCCGATCAGGTGTCGCACGCCGGAACGCGCCGCCGCCGCCGCGACCTCGCGCGCCTCGGCGACGTCGAGCGCAAGCGGCTTCTCGCACCAGACGTGCTTGCCCGCCGCGAACGCGGCGAGCGCCATCTCGCGGTGCAGGTGGTTCGGGGCGCAGATGTCGACGATGTCGACCGCGGGATCGGCGACGAGCTTCCGCCAGTCGCCCGTGGCGCGCCTGAATCCGAGCGCGCCGGCGGCATTCACGGCGTGCGCCTCGTCACGGTCCGCCAGGATTTCGCAGACCGGCGCGGCGATGTCCGGGAACACGGCGCCGACACCCTGAAGCGCAATGGCGTGCGCGCGGCCGATGAATCCGCTGCCGATGAGGCCGACTCGATAGTTCTGCATCAATGGGTCTCCAGGATGACGGTCGCGCGCGCGCGCATCGAGCGGTCGGCCGCATCCGCGATCTCGAGGGCACGGATTCCGTCGCGGCCTGCGACGATGTCGGCGACCTGCTCCGTGCAGGCGCCGCACGAAGGCGTCGAGCTCGAGCCGATAGGCATCGGCGTAGCGCTCGAGGAAGAAGGGCAGGGCAGGATCGCTGCGGTAGCCGCCGGCCGTCGCGTGCTCGACGCTCGTCGACCGGTGGTTTCCGGCCGCCAGCATGCCCCGCGCCCCGCAGACTTCGATGCGCTGGTCGTAGCCGAAGGCCGCGCGCCGGGAGTTGACGATTTGCGCGATGCGCCCGCCCGGGGTGCGCAGCGTGACCGCGGCCGTGTCGATGTCGCCCGCCTTGCCGATCGCGGGATCGACGAGGCAGCTGCCGTGCGCCGTGATCTCCGCCGGTTCTTCGCCGAGCAGCCAGCGCGCCATGTCGAAATCGTGGATCGTCATGTCGCGGAACATCCCGCCGGAGCGCTCGACGTAGGAGACCGGCGGCGGTGCCGGGTCGCGGCTCACGATGAGGACGGATTCGACGTCGCCGATCTCGCCGTCGTCGATTCCCTGACGGATGCGGCGGAACGAAGGGTCATAGCGGCGGTTGAACCCGATCGCCAGCAGAACGCCGGCGCGATCCGCGGCCGCGACGCACTCGCGTGCGCGGCGGATGTCGAGATCGACCGGTTTTTCGCAGAGCATCGCCTTGCCGGCCGCGGCGCCAGCCTCGATCAGCGCGGCGTGCGTGTCGGTCGGGCTCGCGATCAGGAGCGCGTCGACGCCGGCGTCGCCGAGCGCGGTCGCGGCGTCCACGTGCGATGAGCCGGTGGCCGCCGCAATCCGGCCGGCGGAGGCCGCATCGACGTCGACGACGTACTTGAGCCGCGCCTCGGCGTGGGCGTGGATGTTCGTTGCGTGGATCCGGCCGATGCGGCCGGCGCCGAAGAGCGCAAAGGTCTTCATGACTGAACCGCGCCCGGCTCCTGGGTGGTCAGCTGGAAGGCGTAGCTGATGACGAGCGTCTGCGCGAGGCACAGCGATGCCGTCAACGAGCGGAACTTGCGGAATTCCGCATCCTTGACCTCGAAACAGAGATCGGCGCGGCGGGCGATGGGGGACAGGCGGCTGTCGCTGATGGCGATCACCCGCGCCCCGCGCTCCTTGGCTTCGTTGGCGATGTCCGCGGTCGGCTGCGCGTAAGGTCGAAAGCTCGTCGCAATCAGCAGATCGCCCGGGCCCATCATCGTGCTCTGCTCGACGATCATTCCTGCCAGCCCGTCGACCAGGTAGGTCCGCTTGTCGGCATGGCGGAGCGCGTAGGCGAGGTAGGCGGCGACGGGGAAGGAACGCCGCAGACCGACGAGATAGACGGCCTCGGCCTCCGCGATCAGGCGCACGCCGCGCTCGAGGTCCGACTGGCGCGTGGTCTCGTTCAGGTGCTGCAGGGCCGCGATGTTGCCCTCCACGAACTCGTGCAGCAGGTCCGAAGGCGATTGCCGGGCGAGCGTCGCCGGCGCGCTCGTTGAACTGCCGGATGCGCTCGGCATAGCTCGGGCTGGGGGCAAGCGAGAGCAGCTCGTCGCGGAACAGCTTCTGCATCTCGCTCGCGCCGCCGTAGCCGAAGCTCTTGGCAAATCGGACGATCGTGGAGGGCTGCACCTTGCAGCGCTTGGCGATCACGGCGAGCGTCTCGAGCCCGATGTCGTTCGGGTGCTCGAGCGTGTAGGCGGCCACCTGCTTGAGGCGCGGGGAGAGGGACTCGTAGCGCTGCACGATGCGCGCGCGCAGGGCCTCGACGTTGTTTCGGGCGGTCATCGCGTGGTCCGGCGGGCGGGTCGCAGCCTCGGCCATGGGCGGGACTCCGATCGTTTCAAGTTTCGAACAGATATTCCACCGCTTCCTCCGCGCGCGCCGGACTGCGGTTGCCGAGGGGAGGGTTGGATGTCAGTCGGGAGTATAGAACAAAAGTTTCACATGTTGAATAAAACAAAAATTTCGTTCTATACTGTCTTTGGACCGTAACGATCGATCCGCAGAATGCAGGCCGGTCCGGCAGCCGTCGGGCCGCATTGGCGCGTACCGAGGGGAATTCTTGCGATGAAAAAACTGGCGAAACTTCCGCGATTCACTCTGGCACTGGGGCTTGCGGCGCTGCCGGCGACGGTTCTCGCGCAGGCGACGCCTGCGGCAACGGGCGCCGAGCTCTCCGAAATCGAGGTGCTCGCGCGGCGCGTCAATGCGCGCAACCGCGTCGACACCGTGGCACCGACGCTGTCCTTCGACGAGGAATTCTTCCAGCGCTTCGAGCCGCTCTCGGTCGGCGACATGATCAAGCGCGTGCCGGGCGTCAGCTTCCAGAGCGACATCGGCGAGTACGCCGAGCCGTCGCTGCGAGGCGTCGGCAGCGAGTACACCCAGGTCCTGGTCAACGGCCGGCGGATTACCGGCGGCACCAACGACAACACGGTCATCGTCGACCGCATTCCGTCCGAGCTCGTCGAGCGCGTCGAGATCATCCGCAGCCCCAGCAGCGACATCGACAGCCAGGGCGTCGGCGGCACGCTCAACATCATCCTGAAGGAAGGCGCGGAGCTTTCCGGCGGTATCTATCGGGTCGGCGCCTATTACAACGACGGCGAAACGAACCCGAGTGCCTTCCTCTCGTTTGGCGACACGAATGACAACGTGGAATGGGGCACGTCGATCAACTACCAGGACCGGTTCAATCGCAAGGCGGCCTCATCGCTCGAGCGCGCGCTGGACGAGGGCGAGCCGGAGCCCGCCTTCGCCGCAGCCGTCGAGGACCCGGATGAGCGCGAGAGCACGGATATCGCCTGGACCGGCGACGTGCGCGTGCAGACGGGCGAGGGACGCGAGTGGTTTGCGAACGCCTTCTACATGGACACCGATCGGGCGGAAACCGAGGTCGTGCGCGAGTTCGAGGCGGAGGAAGACGACGACGTAGTCGAGACGGATTCTATTCAGGCCAATCAGCTCGACGCCTTCAACGAAACCAACTACGGGGTCCTGACGGGATTCGAGACGGAATTCGGCAATGGCCACGTCTGGAAGGTCGAGGCCGGCTATGACCAGACCGAGTTCGAGTCCGTCGAAACCAACTGGGAAGACGACCTCGACTTCGATTTCGACGCGGCAGGCATGACCGATGCCGACGGCATCCTGGCCTTCCTGGAGCAGAGCGACCGCGAGATCATCGACATCTTCGCCGACGTGCCAAACAACGCTGAAGACCTTCGCGACCCGGAATTCCTGTCTACGGTTGAGGAAACCGATGCGGAAGACGCCGAGCTCAAGCTCGGATCCTCGGTCGAATACCTGCTTTCGGGATCGAAGCTGAAATTCGGCATCGACCTGATCGACCGCCAGCGCGATTTCTCCTTCCGAGCATTCGAGAACGAGGACGGCGTGCTCGAGGAAGACGACGCCGGGCTGTCGCTGTTCGATGCAAAGGACCAGCGCGCAAACGGCTACGTGAAGTGGAACATGGATTTCGGCGACGGCATGGCGATCGAGCTCGGCGGCCGCGGCGAATTCACGAGCCTCGACCTCGACTCGACGGTGTCCGAGGCGCTGGCGGAGGCCGCGCCCGAGCTCGCGACGATCGGCATCTTCATCGTCGACGGGAACCAGATCGAGATCACGGAGGACACCTTCGAGTTCAACCCCAGCGCGCATTTCCGCTGGGACATGACGGACCGGACGCAGATGCGGCTCTCGGCGGCGCGGACTGTCCGCCGGCCGAGCTTCGACCAGCTCAACCCGACGCTGATCATCGACGACGAGGAAAGCATCCTCGGCAACCCGACGCTCGAGCAGGAAACGTCGATCGGCTTTGATGCCGGCGTCGACGTCAAGCTGGACGCGGACCAGGCGATCCTGGGGCTCAATGCCTTCTATCGCATCATCGACGGCAAGATCGAGCTCGACGGCGTTCCGGACGGCGTCAATGAGGTTTTCCAGGAGTTCGTGGACGAGGACATCGAGGCCACGGTCTGGGTGAACAACCCGAACGAGGGCGACATCTGGGGCGTGGAGCTCGACTTCAGCACGCCGCTCAGCTTCCTCGACCCGAACTTCCACGTCTTCGGCAACTACACCTGGATCGACTCGGAAATCCGCGACGCCAACGTGAACTTCCCGGTCGACCGCCGTTTCTCGCTGCAGCCCGAGTACATCTACAACGTCGGCTTCGATCACTTCCTCGAGAGCATCCGCTTCACCTATGGCGTGAGCTACCGCAAGCAGGGTCCGGCGGAGGAGTGGGTCAACGTCAGTGCGGAGGCGAAGGAAGTCACCGACGTCGAGTACGACGGAAACCTCGAGCTCTTCCTGGAAAAGCAGATCGCCGAGCGCTATGTCGTCCGCTTTGCCGCCCAGAACCTGCTCGACGCGGAGAAGGACGAGCGGATCAGCGTTTTCGAGTCGGTGGAAGAATTGCAGGCGAATACGCCGGTTTCGAGCACCCGCCAGATCGAGGAATCCGATCCGGTCTACATCCTGACCTTCCGCGGGACGTTCTAGCTTTTCTCGCGAGCCGCGGCGCAGCGCCGCGGCTCGGCTGGTTTTCCCTCGGGGAGCGGATGCCCCTCACCGCGCCATTCCGGTAAGCTTCGGCGCGGCATGAAACTACCGGCCCAGCTCCACAAGGCCCGAAACCAGCGGTTCCGGCGGCGGCCCGCCGACTTCGAGGACCGCCAGCCATTCGAGCGCATGCCCTGGTGGCTGCGCATCCTTTCGTCGTTGCCGCTGCCGGCCTGGTACGCCTTCGCGCGCCTCATGGCCTGGATCCTCGAGCACGTGTTCAGGCACCGGCACTCGATCATCAACATGCAGCTCGCGGCCTGCTTTCCGGACCGGGACTCCCGCTGGATCAGGGAGACCCGCCGCGAGTTCTTCCGGAACTTCGCCCAGGTCTCGGTCGAGATCGTCAAGGCTGCGACGATCACGCCTGAGGAGATTGACCGCCGCGTCCTGTTTGCAGGTGACGAGGCGCCGCGCACGGCGCTCCAGGCGGGTCAGTCGATCATCATCGTGACCTCGCACAACTGCAACTGGGAGTGGGCGCTCCTGAAGCTCAGCACCGCCCTGGGAAGTCCCGTGCAGGCGACGTACAAGCCGCTGAAAGGCCGGTTCGGCGACCGCCTGATGCTCACCATCCGCTCGCGATTCGGCGCGCAGATGATCTCGGCCCGGCGGCTGCTGATGCGCGTGCTGCGCTACCGCGGACCGGCGCGAATCGTCGCCATGGTCACGGACCAGGCGCCGACCTCGTCGGCGGTCCGTTACTTCACCCAGTTCATGGGTCTCGACACGGCATTCTTCATCGGCCCGGAAGCCATCGCGCGCAGCGCCGGCATGCCGGTCTGGTACCTCGCGATGCGGCGCGAATCGCGCGGCCACTACCGGATCGATTTCATGCCGCTTGCCACGGCCGGCGAAGAGCTGCCGACCGGCGCGCTGATCGAACGCTACGCGCGCGAGGTGGAATCGCTGACCCGGGAAAACCCGCCGGATTGGCTCTGGAACTATCGTCGCTGGAAAGTGCAGCGCGATGCCGAAGGAAACCCGAGGATCGTCAAATCGGGGGAGATCGTGAAGCCGGAATAGGGTCAGGATTATAGCAAATACAGGTGCTTAGCTTGCATTCCTAAACGTTTCTGACAGAATGCGGCGCAACTGACGATCTGGCTTCTTGGCTGGTTTCGTTAACTGGTTCCTGTGGCGGACGAAGTGACCGCGTACAGACTGCCTTGAAAACTAGGGGGGAACCCATCGGGGTGCCGACGGTGCAAGGCGATTCGCTTCCTGAGTTCACGGCTTCGGACGTCCTGTCCTCGAAGCTGTGGCAGCCGCGGACGGAACGTCCGCCGCTCGGCATTGATCTTGCCTGCACCAAGATTGCCGTCGATTTCCAGAACATCACCGCCGGCAATGCCGATGCGGTGATTCGCCAGAGCCTCGACATCCTGCGCGAGGCGATCAACACCGACGCGGTATTCCTCGTGCTGCTCGACGGGCACGGCGAGCGCATCGACTCGATTGCGACGGCGAAAGGGCCGTTCGCACAGTGCCGGCCCGAGGTGCTGAAGGGCGAGTCGCTCGATTCGCTGCCCTGGATCCGCTCGCGCCTCGAGCACGTCCGCATCCTCGAGATCCGCGACACCGTCAACGTGCGCGCCGAGCAGTCGGGCGACGCCGAGCGCCTCGCCGGGCTCGACATCCGCTCGCTGCTCCTGATCGCGTTTGCGGTGCAGGGTACCGTGCGCGGCTTCCTCGCCTTCGCCTCGTCCACGCCGCGCGACGGCTGGGACGTCAACCTGCACCTGCTGCTGAAGCTCGTCGGGACGAGCCTCGCCTGCGGCCTGGAGAAAGTGTCGCTCGCGGACCGGCTCGCCGACATGCAGGAGCGTCAGGACATGGCATTGCCCTGCGCCAACGACGGGCTCTGGGACTACGACGCGCAGACCAACCAGACCTGGTTCTCGCCGCGGTGGAAGGGAATGCTCGGCTTCGCCGAGAACGACGTCATCACCTCGCCGGACTGGCACCGCATGGTGCACCCGGAGGACCTCGCCCGCGTGTCCGCGCAGATGCGGGACCACATCGCGGGCAAGACGCCGATGTTCGAGAGCGTCCATCGCCTGAAGCACACGGATGGGGAATGGCGATGGGTCATCGGCCGCGCCTGCGCGCGCGTCGATGACCAGGGACGCCTGCGCCGGCTGATCGGGGTCGAGCTCGACATCACCGAGCGCAAGCTCTACGAGGAGGCGCTCTTCCGCGAGAAGGAGAGCGCGCAGATCACGCTCCAGTCGATCGGCGACGGCGTGATCACCTGCGACGCGCACGGCCGCGTCGAATACCTGAATCCCGTGGCGGAGGAGCTCACCGGCTGGCGGCTCGAGGACAGCCTCGGCCGCACCATCGACGAGATCTTCCGCGCCTTCCACGAGGAGACCTGCGAGCCGCTCGAGAACCCGCTCGCGGTCGCGGTGCGCCGGATCCGCTCGATCAAGTCGGTGCGGCCGATGCTGCTGATCCGCAAGGACGGCAACGAGCTCTACATCGAGAGCACGGCCTCGCCGATCCGGGACGGCAGCGGGACGGTCACCGGCGGCGTGCTCGTCTTCCACGACGTCTCGGAGTCGCGCGAGCTGAACCGCCGGCTCTCGTACCACGCGAGCCACGACGTGCTGACGGGGCTCGTCAACCGGCGCGAGTTCGAGACCCGGCTCGAGCGCGCGCTCAAGAGCGCGAAGGCGCGCGAGACCTCATACGCGCTCTGCTACATCGACCTAGACCAGTTCAAGATCGTCAACGACACCTGCGGCCACAGCGCGGGCGACGCGCTGCTCGGCCAGGTCGGGGCGCTGCTGAAGTCCAAGGTGCGCTGGCGCGACACGCTCGCGCGCCTCGGCGGCGACGAGTTCGGCGTCCTGCTCGAAAGCTGCTCGCTGGAGGAGGCGCTCCGCACGGCCGAGACGCTGCGCGAGGCGATCCGCAACTTCCGCTACACCTGGGAAGACCGCACGTTCCGGCTCGGCGCCTCGATCGGCGTCGTGCCGATCACGGCCGAGAACGAGGACGTCGCTTCCGTGCTGTCGGCCGCGGATTCCGCCTGCGGCGCCGCCAAGGAGAGCGGCCGCAACCGCGTGCATTGCTTCGAGGAAAACGACATCGACCTGATGCGCCGCCGTCGCGAAATGCAGTGGGCGGCCCGGATCAACAATGCGCTGGAAGAGTCCCGCTTCGAGCTGTTCCGCATGACGATCCTGCCGCTGCAGCAGGAGGACGCCGGCGAGCACTTCGAGCTCCTGCTGCGCATGCGCGACGAGAGCGGAAAGATCGTCGCGCCCGACCAGTTCATCGCCGCGGCGGAGCGCTACGGCATCACGCCGTCCATCGACCGCTGGGTGATCGACAGCGCGTTCCGCTGGCTGGTGTCCGAGGCGGACGAGAGGCGGCGGCTGACGATGTGCTCGATCAACCTCTCGGGCCAGAGCCTCGGCGACGACAAGTTCCTGCCCTACGTGATCGAGCAGTTCCACCGGAGCGGCATCGACGGCAGCAAGATCTGCTTCGAGATCACGGAGACGGCGGCGATCGCGAACTTCTCGCAGGCGAGCCGCTTCATCCAGGCGCTGAAGGAGCTCGGCTGCAGGTTCGCGCTCGACGACTTCGGCACCGGCCTTTCGTCGTTCGGCTACCTGAAGCACTTCCCGGTGGATTTCCTGAAGATCGACGGTAGCTTCGTGAAGGGCGTGCTGCACGACCCGATCGACCGCGAGATGGTCCGCTCGATCAACGAGATCGGGCACCTGACCGGCAAGCAGACGATCGCCGAGTGGGCGGAGAACGCCGAGATCATCGAGGTGCTGCGCGGCCTCGGAGTGGACTACGCGCAGGGTTACGGCGTGTCGCAGCCGCAGAAAATCCAGAGGGCCGCGATCGCCTGATCGCGCTACGCGAGCGAGAAGAGATAGTCGACGTAGGAACGGACCGCGCCGTCGATGCCGGCGATCTTCGGGTCGCTCGACTCCACCAGGAAATACTCGTCCGGCGCATGCGCGCCCTGTCCGTGCCCAAGCCCGAAATGGCCGGCGGGGAGCTTCAGCGGCTCGCCGGTGAAGACGTAGCCCGGCCAGGAGCCGCCGCGCCGCGGCCACAGGACGGGCTCGATGCCCGAACGCCGGTATACGTCCGCCGCGGTCCGCACGAGGCGCGCGTCCGGCGACGTGGTCGTCGGGTCGTAGCCGCCGCTCACATTCACCTCGATGTCGCCGTAACCGCGGCGGGCGAGGTGCGCCTTGAGCTTTGCCACCGCTTCGTCGCGCGTCATGTCGGGCACGAGGCGCAGGTCGAGCTTCGCGGTCGCGCGGTGCGGCAGGATCGTCTTGCCGCCGGGACCCGTGTACCCGCCGACCAGTCCCTCGATGTTCACGGTTGGCCGGTTCGCGAGGTCCTCGAGCGCCTGGCGCCAGCTTGCGTCGCGCGCCCACTTCTGTACGCCTAGCCCCTGTTTCGCGGTTTCCTCGCTGAGCCGGCGCGCGGCGTCGTCCAGCATCGCGCGCTCGACCGGGCCGAGCGGCTGTACCGAGTCGAGGTAGCCGTCAATCGCCGGATCGCCCTGCGCGTCGACCAGCGTGTTCATCGCCTGGATGAGGTGCCAGGACGGGCTGTCAATGCGCGCGCGATTGCTGGAATGCACGTCCTTCGAGGGGCCGCGGCCCCATTTCTCGCCGCTCGCGACGAGCTCGAGCTCGACGACGCCCTTGGCGCCGAGCGAAATCGTGACGGCGCCATCGCGGCCCTGGGCGGCTTCCGGCATGAACACGCCTTCGCACTTCGCCAGCGCCGCGCGCACGGCCGGCGCGTGCACCACCTGCGGAAAATGCGGCGAGCCGATCTCTTCCTCGCCCTCGGCAACCATGACGAGGTTGACCGGGAGCTTGTGTCCCGCGCCGTGGATCGCGTGCAGCGCCGCGAGGAAGGCGGCCTGCGGGCCTTTCTGGTTCACGGCGCCGCGGCCCATCACGGCGCGGCCAAGGTTTGGCAGCTCGACGACCTTCGCCTCCCAGGGCGGTGAGGACCATTCCGCCGGGTCGGCCTGCTTCACGTCGTACATGAAGTACATGCCGATCGTGCGGCGCGCGCCGGTGTCGAGCGTGGCGAAAATGCCGGGCTGGCCGTCCGTCGGGATGCGCTCGGCGTGCTGGAATCCCGCCGCGGTCAGCATCTGCATCGTCAGCTGGCAGCCTTCCTCGACGCCATTGTTCTCTGCCGCGATCGACGGCTGGCGGATCCACGCCTGGAGCCGCGCAATGGACTCATCGTGGCGCCGCTCGATCTCGCGGTAGACCGCGGCGAGATCCTCGCTGCGGGCGCGGCCGGACGCAAGCCAGGCGGCGCCGGCGCCCATCGCGGCGATGAATGCGCGGCGATCGACCTGCGCCATCTAGAAGGGGAGGCCGTGTGACTGGCCGCCCATGCACATCAGCATCGGCACCGACAGGATGAAGTTCACGCGCGAGGCGTAAAGCGCCGTCTTTCGCGCGGCGGCCTTCTGTTCGTCGGTTGCGGGGACGATGCCCAGGATCTTCTTCTGGTTGGGCCAGATGAACGCCCAGACGTTGATGAGCATGATCGTGCCGAGCCAGGCGCCGACGCCGATCACGCGAAATCCCGGTTGCAGCATGAAGGCCTGCGCGAAGCCGTTGACCCCGCCATACCCGCTGCCGAGGTACCAGGCCCCGGTGATCCAGGTCGCGACCGCCGCCCAGCGAAACCAGAAGAGCGCGCGTGGCGCGATGTACTTGCTGACGCCCGCGCCGCCCGGGCCGCCCTTGTCCGCGGCGGCGACGGCGAGGCCCGGCACCTGCACCACGTTGAAGTAATAGAGGAGGCCAATCCACATCACGCCCGAGACGATGTGCAGCCACCGGCCCAGTTGCGGGTGGTGCAGGGAAATGTCGACGCCGGCGCCGATCGTGAGCCAGATGCTGACGATGGCGGCCAGAACGAACGCAGTGGCGATCGAACCCTTGACGCTCGTGAGCGGATTCATGACGTGCCTCCCCTGGATTCATTGAAGAATAGGCCAGCGCACCCCATAATTCAACGCGTTAGCCACGCCGGCATGAACGAACTCGGCCCCAGCTCTCCCTGTCTCAATATCTGCTCGCTGGACGACCGGGGCGTGTGCCGCGGTTGCTTCCGGACGCTGGCGGAGATTGCGGAGTGGACCCGGATGGACGCGGAGGCGCGATGGGCGACCGTGGCGCGGGCGGAACAACGACGGCTCGACGACGAGAAGGAACGGGGCAAGCGATGAATGACCAAGCAATGACGACGCGCATCCGGGAGCAGCTCGATTCCGCTCCCGTCGTGCTGTTCATGAAGGGAACGCCGGATTTCCCGCAGTGCGGCTTCTCGGCGCAGACGGCGGGCGCGCTGCGCGCGCTCCACGCCGAATACCGGCACGTCAACATCTTCGAGGAGCCGGAGCTGCGCGAGGCGCTCAAGGCCTACTCGAAGTGGCCGACCTATCCCCAGCTGTACGTGAAAGGCGAGCTCGTCGGCGGTTGCGACATCGTCACCGAGATGTACCGTTCGGGCGAGCTCAAGACGCTGCTCCAGGAAGCCGGCGCGATCGAAACTGAAGGGGACGCACCCCTTCAGCGATGAGAAACCATCTCGATTGACGATCGGCTTCGCTGAAGGGGTGCGTCCCCTTCAGTTACTCCGGCGCGGGCTCGAGCAGCGGATTCGGCGGTTCCGCCGCCGGCGCCGACTCGAGGCGCCGCGACGCGGCTTCGTACAGCGGCTGGAACTGGTTGCAGACGATGCAGAAGAGATCGGCGGTGCGCTCCGCATCGTAGGCGGCGGAATGCGCCTCGCCGGAATCCCAGTCGAGGCCCGCGGCCTGGATCGCGCGCGACAGCACCGTCTGGCCGAACGCGACGCCCGCGAGCGTCGCCGTGTCGAAGCACGAGAACGGATGAAAGGGATTGCGCCGGATCCCCGCGCGCGTAACCGCGGCATTCAGGAAGCCGAGGTCGAAGGATGCGTTGTGGCCCACGAGTATCGCGCGCGTGCACTGGCTTTCGCGCACCGCGCGGCGCACCTCGCCGAAAATCGTGCCGAGCGCGTCGCCCTCGGGCGCGGCGATGCGAAGCGGATGCCAGGGATCGATGCCATTGACGGCAAGCGAAGCGGGGTCGAGCCGTCCCCCCTCGAAGGGCCTGACGTGCTCCCGTATCGTCTGGCCGCGCGCCAGCCGGCCCTCGTCGTCGATCTCGAGCAGCACCGCCGCGATCTCGAGCAGCGCGTCGGTCGCCGCGTTGAAGCCGCCGGTCTCGACGTCGACCACCACCGGCAGGAAGCCGCGAAACCGGTCGCGCATGGCAGGGGGAAGGGCGCTCATGCCGCGTCACCGCCGGTCCGCAATTTCCAGTCGAGCCGCTCGCCGGCGCACATCGGAACGACCGCGCCCGCGCCGAACTCATAGCTCGCCGGCACGGTCCAGGGCGCGCGCTCGAGCGTGACCGTCCCGGCATTGCGCGGGAGGCGGTAGAACTGCGGTCCGTGGACGCTCGCGAATGCTTCGAGGGCCGCGAGGCGGCCGGCTTCCTCGAATGCCCTGGCGTAGAGCTCGAGCGCGGCCGGCGCTGAGAAGATTCCGGCGCAGCCGCAGGACGATTCCTTCGCGGCCTGCAGGTGCGGAGCGCTGTCCGTGCCAAGGAAAAAATGCGGGTCGCCGGCCGTCGCAGCGTCCACGAGCGCCTCGCGGTCGCGCTCCCGCTTCAGGAGCGGCAGGCAATAGAGATGCGGGCGCAGCCCGCCGGTAAAGAGCGCGCCGCGGTTGAACAGCAGGTGCTGGGGCGTGATCGTGGCGGCGACGTTGCTGCCCGCGGCGCGCACGAATTCGACGCCTGCGCGCGTCGTCACGTGCTCGAGCACGATGCGAAGGCGCGGATACTTCCGCGCCAGCGGAACGAGCTCACGCTCGATGAAGACGCTCTCGCGGTCGAAGGGATCCACCTCGGATCCAGTCGCCTCGCCGTGCAGCTGCAGTACGAGGTCGCGCTCCTGCATGCGCCCGAGCACGGCATCGCAGCGCGCAAGCGAGGTGACGCCCGCGTCGGAATGCGTCGTCGCGCCCGCCGGATAGCACTTGACTCCGATCACGAAGCCGGAATCCGCCGCGCGGTCGATCTCCGACGGCTCCATGCCGTCGGTGAGGTACAGTGTCATGAGCGGCTCGAAGCTCGTACCTTCCGGCAAAGCCGCGCGAATGCGGTCGCGGTAGCTGCGCGCGGCTGCGACGCTGGTGATCGGTGGCTTCAGGTTCGGCATCACGACCGCGCGCGCGAACTGGCGCGCGGTGAAGGCGACGACCGCGGCGAGCTCCCGGCCGTCCCGCAGGTGCAGGTGCCAGTCGTCCGGCCTCGTGATCGTCAGTGTCGGATTCTGGCTCGGCAATGGGGAATTCAATCTTGACCCGCGGGCGCCGCAGACAGGATCATATCGGGCCGGCCGCCGGCATGGGAGTATTGCCGAGGATTCCAAATGGCTGACGGCCCGCAGACTGACGACGTCGATCCCCTCGAGACCCAGGAATGGCTCGAGTCGATCGATTCGGTCCTGAAGGTCCACGGTCCCGTTCGCGCCCATTTCCTGCTCGACCGGCTCATCGATCACGCGCGCCGCTCGGGCGCGTGGCTGCCGTTCAAGGCCAACACCGCCTACGTCAACACGATCCATGTCTCGCGCGAGAAGCCGTATCCGGGCGACCGCGCGCTCGAGCGCCGCATCGAGTCGCTGATCCGCTGGAATGCGGTCGCGATGGTCGTGCACGCGAACCGCGTCAGCACGGAATACGGCGGCCACATCGCGACCTATGCGTCCTCCGCTACGCTTTATGAAGTCGGCTTCAACCACTTCTGGCGCGCGCCGTCGGATCACCACCGCGGCGACATGATCTTCTCCCAGGGCCATTCGAGCCCCGGCATCTACGCGCGCGCCTACCTCGAGGGCCGGCTGACCGAAGAGCAGCTGCGGCATTTCCGCCAGGAGGTCGGCGGCAAGGGCCTTCCTTCCTATCCGCATCCCTGGTCGATGCCGGATTTCTGGCAGTACCCGACGGTGTCGATGGGACTCGGGCCGCTGCAGGCGATCATGCAGGCGCGATTCGTGCGCTACCTCGAGAACCGCGGCCTCGTCGAGGCCTCGGACCAGAAGATCTGGTGCTTCCTCGGCGACGGCGAGATGGACGAGCCGGAGTCGATGGGCGCGCTCACGATGCCGGTGCGCGAGAAGCTCGACAACCTCGTGTTCGTCATCAACTGCAACCTGCAGCGCCTCGACGGCCCGGTGCGCGGCAACGGCAAGATCATCCAGGAGCTCGAGGCGGCATTCCTCGGCGCCGGCTGGAACGTGGTCAAGGTGGTCTGGGGCGGGCGCTGGGATCCGCTGCTCGCGCGGGACACCGACGGCCTGCTGCGCCGTCGCATGGAGGAGGCGGTCGACGGCGAGTACCAGAACTTCAAGGCGAAAGGCGGCGCGTACACGCGGGAGAACTTCTTCGGCAAGAACCCGCGGCTGCTCGAGCTGGTCGCAAACCTCTCGGACGACGAGATCGCGCTGCTGAACCGCGGCGGGCACGATTCACACAAGGTCTGGAACGCCTATGCGTCGGCGGTCGCGCACAAGGGCCGGCCGACGGTGATCCTTGCCAAGACCGTGAAGGGCTACGGCATGGGCAAGGCCGGCGAGGCGCTGAACGTCACGCACCAGCAGAAGAAGATGGACGACGAGGCGCTCAAGGCCTTCCGCGACCGATTCAACATCCCGATCTCCGACGACGAGATCGCGCGGGTACCGTTCTTCCGTCCGGCCGACGACAGCCCGGAGATGCAGTACCTCAAGGGTCACCGCAAGGCGCTCGGCGGCTCGCTTCCCGTGCGCCGCACCGCGGCGCCGGCGCTCGCCGTGCCGCCGCTCGAGGCGTTCAAGAACCTGCTCGACGGCAGCGAAGGCCGCGAGATCTCGACCACGATGGCCTTCGTGCGGATCCTCACGCAGCTCCTGAAGGACAAGAACATCGGCTCGCACGTCGTGCCGATCGTTCCCGACGAGGCGCGCACCTTCGGCATGGAAGGCCTGTTCCGGCAGATCGGCATCTATTCGTCGGTCGGCCAGCTCTACACGCCGCAGGACGCGGACCAGCTCATGTACTACAAGGAAGACCGCAAGGGCCAGATGCTGGAAGAAGGCATCAACGAGGCGGGGGCGTTCTGCTCCTGGATGGCGGCTGCCACGGCCTATGCCAACCACGGGATCAGCATGATCCCGATGTACATCTTCTACTCGATGTTCGGCTTCCAGCGGATCGGCGACTTCGCCTGGGCCGCGGGCGACATGCAGGCGCGCGGATTCCTGCTCGGGCGCGACGGCCGGGCGCACGACGCTCGCGGGCGAGGGGCTGCAGCACCAGGACGGGCACAGCCACCTGCTGGCGTCCACGATCCCGAACTGCGTCGCCTACGATCCCTGCTTCGCCTACGAGCTCGCCGTCATCATGCAGGACGGCCTGCGGCGCATGTACGCGGAGCAGGAAAACATCTTCTACTACATCACCTGCATGAACGAGAACTACGCGCATCCCGCGATGCCGAAGGGCGTCGAGCAGGGAATACTCCGCGGAATGTACCTGCTGCACATCGGCGGGAAGGGCGCGGTGCGCGCGACGCTCTTCGGGTCGGGCACGATCCTGCGCGAGGCGCTGGCGGCGGCGGAGCTGCTGGAGTCGGAATTCGGGATCCCCGCGGACGTCTTCAGCGTCACCAGCTTCACGGAACTCCGCCGCGATGCGCTCGCGGCCGAGCGCGAGGCGATGCTGAAGCCCGGCGACAAGCCGCGCCAGCCCTGGGTTCGCGAGTGCCTCGCCGGACGGACGGGCCCGTTCGTCGCCGCGACCGACTACATGAAGACCGTGGCGGACCAGATCCGGCAATGGGTGCCCGGCCGCTACGTCGCGCTCGGCACCGACGGATTCGGCCGCAGCGACTCGCGCGAGGCCTTGCGCCGGCATTTCGAGGTGGATCGGCGCTGGATCGTGCTTGCGGCGCTCAAGGCGCTCGCCGATGACGGCCGGATCGACCGCTCGAGCGTGACGCTCGCGATCAAGAAATTCGGCATCGACCCGGCCAAGCCCGATCCGCTGGTGAGCTGAGCCCATGGGCGGGCAAACCACCGTCAGCGTGCCGGACCTCGGCGACTTCCACGACGTCGAGGTCATCGAGGTGCTCGTGAAGGCGGGCGACACGATCGCCGTGGACACGCCGCTCATCACGCTCGAGACCGACAAGGCGACGATGGACGTGCCGTCGACGGCTGCGGGCAGGGTTTCGGCTGTTTCGGTGAAGAAGGGCGATCGCGTCTCGAAGGGCTCGCCGGTCGTCGTGCTCGAGTCGGCGGGCGCGTCGGCGCCGGCGAAAGAGGCCGCATCGCCTGCGGTGGCGAGCCCTGCCGGCGATGTCGCGACACTCGAGGTTCGCGTGCCGGATCTCGGCGACTTCAAGGACGTCGAGGTCATCGAGGTGCTCGTGAAGGAGGGCGATCCGGTCGCCCTCGAGTCGCCGCTCGTCACGCTCGAAACCGAGAAGGCCACGATGGACGTGCCCTCGTCGGCGGCGGGGAGCATTGCGAAGCTGCATGTCTCAAAGGGCTCTCGCGTCAATGCGGGAGACCTCGTGGCGACGGTTCGCGGAAGCAGGCCTGCAACGGCAGAGCCTGCGGCGAAGGCGTCCGCCCCGGCTGCAACACCCAGTCCCGAGGCGACCGTCCGCATGACGGTTTCGACCGCGGCCACCGCGGGAACGACACCGTTGCCTGATGCACGCGGAGCCCACGCGGGTCCCGCGGTGCGCCGCTTCGCGCGGGAGCTCGGCGTCGACCTCACGCGGGTCAAGGGCACGGGATTCAAGGGACGCATCAGCGAAGATGACGTCAAGGCCTTCGTCAAGAAGGCGCTCGCTGCCCCGCCGCGCGCCGATTCGGCGGGCGGAGCGCTGCCGCGGGTCCCGGAAGTGGACTTCGCCGCCTTTGGCCCGGTCGAGGTGAAGCCGCTCGGGCGCATCCAGAAAATCTCCGGTGCGCGGCTCCAGGCGAGCTGGGTGAACATCCCGCACGTCACGCAGCACGACGAGGCGGACATCACGGAGATGGAGAAGCTGCGCGCATCGCTCAAGGACCGCGCCTCCAGCCTCGGCATCAAGCTGACCCCGCTCGCCTTCATTGCCAGGGCCTGCGCGAAGGTCATCGCGCAGTTTCCCAATTTCGCGAGCTCGCTCGATGCCACGGGACAGAACCAGGTCTTCAAGAAATACCTGCACCTCGGCTTCGCGGCCGACACGCCGAATGGCCTCGTCGTCCCCGTCATCCGCGACGCAGGGCGCAAGGACATCTACGAGCTGGCGCGCGACCTCGGCGAGCTGGCCGGCAAGGCGCGCGCCGGCAAGCTGAGCGGCGCAGAAATGCAGGGCGGCTGCTTCACGATCTCGAGCCTCGGCGGCATCGGCGGGACCGCATTCACGCCGATCATCAATGCGCCGGAAGTGGCGATACTCGGCGTTTCCAGGTCGCAGCAGCGGCCGGTCTGGAAGGACGGCAAGTTCGAGCCGCGCCTCATGCTGCCGCTCTCGCTTTCCTATGACCACCGCGTGATCGACGGGGCCGAGGCGATCCGCTTCGTCGTCGCGCTCGCGGAGGCGCTCGGCTCACCGCATAGCCTGACCGAGGCCGTGCCTTGAGCCAGCCGGTCGAGCAGCGGGTGCCGGATCTCGGCGAATTTCACGACGTCGAAGTCATCGAGGTGCTGGTCAAGCCGGGCGACCGCGTGGAGCCCGAGACGCCCCTCATCACGCTCGAGACCGACAAGGCGACGATGGACGTGCCCGCGACCGTCGCGGGCGTCGTGCAGGAGGTCAAGGTCCAGAAGGGCGACCGCGTGTCGAAGGACTCGCTGATCGCGCTCGTGACCACCGGTGCGGACGATACCGTCAAGATTCCCGGCCTGCGCAAGACGGCGATGCTCGAAACGCCGTCGCCACCGCCCGCACCGAAACCGGCGTGCGAAACCCGCGAAATCGGACAGCGAGCCGGCCGCAGACATCTCGGCGCAGCTGCTCGTCATCGGCGCGGGACCCGGCGGCTACACGGCCGCGTTTCGCGCGGCCGACCTCGGTCTTTCCGTGACGCTGGTGGATCGCTGGCCACAGCTCGGCGGCGTCTGCCTCAATGTCGGCTGCATCCCGTCCAAGGCGCTGCTGCACGCGGCGCGCGTCATCGAGGAAGCCGAATCCATGTCGGAGAACGGCATCCGGTTCGGCAAGCCCGAGATCGACCCGCAGGCGCTGAAGCAGTGGAAGAACCGGATCGTCGGCAAGCTCACCGCCGGCCTCGTGATCCTCGCCAAGCAGCGCAAGGTCACCGTGATTCGGGGCCAGGCCCGATTCACGTCACCGCACCGGGTCGAGGTGCGCGGCGAGGACGGCAGGAAACAGCTCATCGGCTTCGAGCAGTGCATCATCGCGGCGGGCTCCGAGCCCGCGCGCATCCCCGGCCTGCCGGACGACCCGCGCGTGCTCGATTCGACGGGCGCGCTCGAGCTCCGCGACCTGCCGAAAAAACTCCTCGTCATCGGCGGCGGCATCATCGGCCTCGAGATGGCCTGCGTGTATGACGCGCTCGGCTCGGAAGTGAGCGTCGTCGAGCTGACCGATACGCTGATGCCCGGTTGCGATCGCGACCTCGTGCGGCCGCTCGAAAAACGCCTGCGCGCGCGCTATGCCGCGATCCTGACGGGCACGAAGGTGACGGGCGTGACGGCGTCGGACAAGGGCCTGCAGGTCGCCTTCGAGGGCAAGGATGCCGGCGGGCCGCAACTCTACGACCGCGTGCTCTGCGCCGTCGGACGCGTGCCGAACGGGAAGACGGTTCGCGCCGAGTCCGCCGGCGTCACCGTCGACGAACGCGGCTACCTGGCGGTCGACCGGCAGATGCGCACCAACGTGCCGCACATCTTCGCGATCGGCGACATCGTCGGCCAGCCGATGCTGGCCCACAAGGCGACGCACGAGGGCAAGGTCGCGGCCGAAGTCGCGGCCGGCCACAAGAGCGCGTTCGACGCGCGCGTGATCCCGTCGGTGGCCTACACCGACCCGGAAGTCGCCTGGGTGGGCGTGACCGAGACCGAGGCGCAGGCCTCGGGCCGCAAGCTCGAGAAGGGGCTGTTTCCGTGGATGGCGAGCGGCCGTTCCCTGTCGCTCAACCGGGACGAGGGATTCACGAAGCTCCTGTTCGACCCCGAGTCACATCGGGTTGTCGGCGGCGGAATCGTCGGGACCAATGCGGGCGACCTCATTTCGGAAGTCGCGCTCGCGATCGAGATGGGCGCGGTCGCGGCCGACATCGGCCTCACGATTCATCCGCACCCGACGCTGTCGGAAACCGTGGCCTTCGCGGCCGAAGCCTTCGAAGGCACGCTGACCGACCTTTTCATTCCGAAGAAGAGATAGCCCGCGTCTTGTCCGGATAGAGGCAGATGTCCCGGATCGGGCACAGCGGACACAGCGGTTTCCGCGCCTTGCAGACGTAGCGCCCGTGCAGGATCAGCCAGTGGTGGGCGTCCTGCCGGAATTCCTCCGACGTGACTTCGAGGAGCCGGTCCTCGACTTCGCGGACGTTTCGGCCCGGCGCGAGGCCGGTCCGGTTCGCGACCCGGAAGATGTGCGTATCGACCGCGATCGTCGGCTCGCCGAAGGCCGTGTTCATCACGACGTTCGCGGTCTTGCGCCCGACGCCGGGCAGCGCCTCGAGCGCGGCGCGCTCGCGCGGCACTTCGCCGCCATGCCTTTCGAGGATCATGCGGGTCGCCGCGATCACGTGCTTCGCCTTCATCCGCCACAGGCCGATCGTGCGGATGTAGCGCGCAAGTCCCGGCTCGCCGAGCGCGACCATGGATTGCGGAGTCGCGGCCACCCGGAAAAGCGGGCCCGTCGCGAGGTTCACGCTCTTGTCGGTGGCCTGGGCCGACAGGATCACCGAAACCAGGAGCTGGTACGGCGATTGATAGTCGAGCTCGGTCGTGGGCTTCGGGTTGGCGGCGCGCAGCCGCTCGAAGAGCTTCCGCCGCGCAGGCGCCGTGAGCCTCCGTTCAGCGCGGCGTCGGGTCATCGCGGCTGAGGGTTGCGCGTAGCGCCTGTGCGCGGACGCCGGCATCGCGCGCGAGCCTCGCGCGCCTCGTCTCGAAGAGCTTGCGGAATCGCATGGCGCGCGCGGCGATTGCGGCGGGTGCGAGCGGTTCTTCGGGCAGTCCGGGCGCGGGAATCATGAGAATGCAGTCGACCGGGCAGGCGGGCACGCAGAGCTCGCAACCGCTGCAGTCCGCCGCAATGACGGTGTGCATGCGCTTTCGCGCGCCGACGATCGCGTCGGTCGGGCAGGGATCGAGGCAGCGCGCGCAGCCGATGCAGGCGGGCTCGTCGATCCACGCGACGAGGGGAGGTGACTCCGCTCCGCAGGCCGGATCGAGCGGCAGCGGCTCCCGGCCCAGCAGGGCCGCGAGCGAGTCGATGAGCTCCCGCCCGCCGGGCGGGCAGCGATTCAGCTCGGACTCGCCGCGCGAGAGCGCCTCCGCGTAGGGCCGGCAGCCGTCGAAGCCGCAGCGGCGGCACTGCGTCTGCGGCAGCAGCGCGTCAATGGCGATGGCGAGCCCGTCGGCAGCTTCGGATGGCATTTCCGCCTGCTAGCTGACCTTCATGCCGGCGACGGCGCCGGAATCCGGCGCGACCAGGAACAAGCCGCCATCGCCGGAGGCGGCGAGCGCCATGCCTTCGGACACGCCGAAACGCATCTTCTTGGGCTTCATGTTGGCGACGACCACGACGTGACGCCCGACGAGTTGCGCCGGCTCGTAGGCGCTGCGGATCCCGGCAAAAACCGTGCGGCGATTGCCGCCGAGGTCCACTGTCAGCCTGAGCAGGCGGTCGGCGCCCTCGACCAGGTCTGCCGCCTCGATGCGCGCGACCCGGAGGTCAATGCGCGCGAATTCCTCCGCGCTGATCTCGGCGGGCCGCTCGGCCGGGGCAGTCGGTTCGGATTCCGTCATTGAAGTCTCCACGAGTTTTCCGAGCATCGCCGCATCGACCCGCGTCGCGAGCGGCTGGTACTCGGCGATCGTCGTGCCGAGGAGCGGCGCGGCGATGTCGTTCCAGTGCGTGATGGGCGCCTGGAGGAAGGCCTCCGCGCGCCCGGCGGTCACCGGCAGCACCGGCTTCAGGAATGTCATGAGCACGCGGAACAGGTTGAGGCCCTGCGTGCAGACCGCCTGCACTTCCCCCGCGCGAGCCGGGTCCTTGGCCGCGAGCCAGGGCTTGCTGCGGTCGATGTAGAGGTTGGCGCGATCGGCGAGCGCCATGATCTCGCGCATCGCCGCGGCGTATTCGAGCGACTCCCAGGCCTCGCCGATGCCGACGCCCGCGTCGATGAATTCGCGATAGAGCGCCGGGTCCGGAAGCGCCTCCGCGAGGCGCCCGCCATGGCCGCGATGGATGAAGCCCGCGCAGCGGCTCGCGATGTTCACGAGCTTGCCGACCAGCTCGGCATTGATGCGGGTCGCGAACTCCTCGAAATTGAGGTCGACGTCGACGAGCGTCGGGCCGAGCTTGGCCGCCAGGAAATATCGGAAGTATTCGGGCGGCAGCGCGGCGACGTAGCGCTCCGCCGTGACGAACGTGCCGCGCGACTTGGACATCTTCTCGCCGTTGACCGTCAGGAAGCCGTGGGCATGCACCGCGGTCGGCTTGCGGAAGCCCGCTCCTTCGAGCGTGGCCGGCCAGAACAGCGAGTGGAAGTACAGGATGTCCTTGCCGATGAAGTGATGGAGCTCGGCCGCGCTGTCCGGCTTCCAGTAGTCGTCGAACGAGAGCCCGCGTCCGCGCGCAGAGGTTGGCGAAGCTCGCCATGTAGCCGACGGGAGCGTCTAGCCACACGTAGAAATACTTGCCCGGCGCGTCGGGAATCTCGAAGCCGAAGTACGGCGCGTCGCGGGAAACGTCCCAGTCGCGAAGCCCCGCCTCGAACCATTCGTCGAGCTTGTTGGCGACGGCGTCCTGCAGCGCGCCGGAGCGCGTCCACTGGCGCAGCATCGCGTCGAAGTCGCCGAGCTTGAAGAAGAAGTGCTCGGACTCGCGCTCGACGGGTCGCGTGCCCGTGACGACCGAGACCGGGTCGATCAGGTCGAGCGGGGTGTAGGTCCCGCTGCAGTTCTCGCAGCTGTCCCCATACTGGTCCGGCGTGCGGCAGAGGGGGCAGGTTCCCTTGACGTAGCGGTCCGGCAGGAACATGCCCGCCTTCTCGTCATAGGCCTGCCTGACGCTGCGGCGCGCGATGTGCCCGGCCTTGCAGAGCGCCCGGTACATGCGCACCGTCAATTCCCGGTTTTCGGGCGAATGCGTCGTGTAGTAGTTGTCGAACCCGATCCCGAAGGCCGCGAAGTCGCGGCGCCGCTCGGCGCCCACCCTTTCGATCAGCGCCTCGGGCGAGATGCCCTCCGCTTGCGCCTTGAGCATGATGGGCGTGCCGTGCGTGTCGTCCGCGCAGACGTAGATGCAATCGTGGCCCGCGAGCTTCATGTAGCGGACCCAGATGTCGCACTGCACGGCCTCGGTCATGTGGCCGAGGTGGGTGGGCCCGTTCGCGTAGGGCAGGGCGTTGGTTACGAGGATCCGTCGCGGCATCCTGCGTCAGTCCTGTTCGCGGAGCGGCTCGAACTTGGACTTGCTGATGGCTTTCTCGTAGGCGGAGCGTCCGCTGATCAGGCCCTGGTCGAACAGCTGCTCGATCGCGGAGTCCATGGTGCGCATGCCGACCGCGGCGCCCGACTGCATGGTCGACTCGAGCTGGTCGATCTTGCCCTGCCGGATGAGGTTGGCGGCCGCGGGCGTGTTGATCAGGACCTCGAGGGCGGCGACGCGCCCGGCCGAGCCCTTGCGCGAGATCAGCTGCTGCGAAACGACGCCGCGCAGCGACGTCGAGAGCATCGTGCGCACGTGGTTCTGCTTGTCGGCCGGGAAGGCGTTGACGATGCGGTCCACGGTCGCGGCGGAGCCGTTGGTGTGGAGGGTCGCCATCACGAGGATGCCCATCTCGGCGGCGGTGATCGCGGTCGAGATCGTCTCGAGGTCCCTGAGCTCGCCGACCAGGATCACGTCGGGGTCCTCGCGCAGGGCCGAGAGGAGCGCGCTCGCGAAGGATTCGGCGTGCACGCCCACCTCGCGCTGGCTGATCAGGCAGTTCTTGCGCGGGTGCACGAACTCGATCGGATCCTCGATCGTGAGGATGTGGCCCTTCAGGCGCGAATTGAGGTCGTCGATCATCGCCGCGAGCGTGGTCGACTTCCCGGATCCCGTCTTTCCCGTGACGAGGATCAGGCCATTCGACACCTTGCAGAGGTTGCGCACGGCTTCCGGCATGCGGAGCTGCTCGAGCGACTGCGCCTTCGAGGGGATCGCCCGGAACACGCCGCCGAGGCCGTTCAGCTGGCGCAGCACGTTCACCCTGAAACGCGCGAGCGTCCCGAGCGTGTACGCGAAGTCGGTGCCGTCGCGGGTCTCGAAGCGCTCGAGCGCCTTGCGGGGCATGATCTCGTAGAGCGCCTCGCGCACGAAATCCGCGCCCAGCCGCTCGACGCGCAGGTCCCCAAGCCTCCCGTACTGGCGGATTCGCGGGGGATCGCCCGCCATGAAATGCAGGTCCGAGCCGTCGCGCTTCAGTATCTCTTCCAGGTATTCGTCGATCTTCGCCAACGCGCGCTCCGTCACTCCTGGGTTTCGAATTTCGGCAGCATGCTGCGGTCGACGACGAACTTGGAGAACGAGCGCTTGTCGCTCGCGAAGGTGTAGGCGTCGTCCGGATCGACTTCCTTGTTCTTGATCGCCCGCAGGAGCGCCTGGTCCATGAGCTCCATGCCGAGGTCCTTTCCGGTCTGGAGCTGGGCCGGGACCTGGTGCGTCTGGTCGGTCTGGACCAGCTTCGCGATCGCGCGGTTCATCACCATGATCTCGCACACGGCCCGCCGGCCGCGGCCTTCCGGGCGCTTGACGAGGACCTGCGTGATGACGGCGATCAGGCTCTGCGCCAGGAAGCTCTTGGTCTGCTCGCGCTCGTCGGCCGGCAGCGCGTCGATCATCCGGTCGATCGTCTTGACGGCGCTCGTCGTGTGGAGCGTGCCGAGCACGAGGTGGCCGGTCTCGGCCGCGGTCATCGCCATCGCGATGGTTTCCGGGTCGCGCAACTCGCCGACCAGGATCACGTCCGGGTCCTCGCGCATTGCCGCGCGCACGCCCTCGGCGAACGTGGGCAGGTGCGTCCCGAGCTCGCGCTGCACGACCTGGCTCTGCTTGCTGCGATGGACGAACTCGATCGGGTCTTCGAGGCTGATGATGTTGAGCTTGCGGGTCGTGTTGAGCAGGTCGATCATCGCCGCGAGCGTCGTGGACTTGCCCGTGCCGGTCGAGCCCGTCACCAGGATCATGCCCTGGTGGTAGTCGCACAGCTTCTTGACGATCGGCGGCAGGGCCAGGGAGTCGAGCGTCGGCACCTCGGCCGGGATCGTGCGGAATACGGCGCCGACGCCGGAGTCCTTGCGGAACACGTTGACCCGGAAGCGCCCGCCTTCCTCGGACACGTACGAGAAGTCGACGTCGTGGCCCGCCCGGAAGCGGTCGGCGAGATTCCGGGACAGGATCTCGGTGACGTAGGCCTCGAGCTCCGCCGCGGCGAGTTCGCGGAAGCGGATCGGCACGAGGTCGCCGTTCATGCGCAGCATCGGCGGCACGCCGACCGCCAGGTGGACGTCAGAGCATCCCTGGGTCGAACCGAGCTTCAAAAATGCGTCTATGCGCGGCATTGCCGCGCGAGTGAATCACAAGAATCGTTCCAGCGCCACATGCACCTCTTCCATCGAGGCGTAGCGCTTCTCCTTGTCCACCGCCATGCACTTCATGACCACGTCGGAGACGCCCTGCGGCAGCGCCGGATTGAGGTCGATCGGCGGCTTGGCGCGGCCCTGGACGTGCTGGTACATGACCGACATGTGGTCGCCGCGGTGGTAGGGCGGCGTGCCCGTCAGCATCTCGTACATGATCACGCCCAGCGAATAGATGTCGGCGCGCTCGTCGACTTTCTTGCCGAGGATCTGCTCCGGCGCCATGTATTTCGGGGAGCCGATCACGTAGCCGGTCTTGGTGAGCTGGGTGTCGCCCTGGTGCTGTGCCGCGGCCACGCCGAAGTCCACGATCTTGACGATGCCCTCGTCGTTGATCAGCACGTTTGCGGGCTTCAGGTCGCGGTGCACGATGCCGACCTGGTGCGCGACCGTCATGCCCTTCGCGACGTCCATCCCGAGGCGCACCGCGCGGCGCAGCGCGAGCGGCTTGCCGTCGGACACCTCGCCGCCGAGCGTGTGCGACGGGAAGTACTCCATCGAGATCGCGTAGTTTCCGCGGATGTGCAGGAAGTCGTAGATGCGGATCACGTTGGGGTGCGTGATCTTGCGGCTGTAGCGCAGCTCGTGCACGAAGCGCTGCATCATCTCCTCGTCCTGCGAGATGCTCGGATTCAGGAACTTGAGGATCAGGCGCTCGTCGACGACCGTGTCTTCCATCAGCAAGACGGTGCCGAACGCACCGCGGCCGATACGCTCGATATACTTGTAGCGGCCCTCGATCACGTCGCCGGGCTTGAGGGTCGCGATGTCGAGGCGCTGGATGGCCTCGGCCGACTTCATGATCGCCGACACGTCGGCGGACTCGATCAGCAGCGTGCGCTGCGCGTCGGCGCGCGCGGCGGCGGTCATGCCGGGCCTGCCGGGCTGCGAGATCGCCGAAGTCCCGCCATAGCGCGAGTCGAGCTCGGTCAGCGCGCGCACCGCGGCGCCCGCGACCGACTGGTCGGCGAGGTCCGTGAACGGCGCTATCTTCGCGCGAACCGGATCCACCGAGCGGTCGTCGGCAAGCTTCACGAGGGCGGACATGGCCTCGACGCGGATGTCGGATTCCTCGCGGTCCAGCGCCTTCATGACGCTCTCGACCGCGACCTTGTCGCCGATCTTGCCGAGAGCCCGGACGACGGTCGGGATCGACTTGGGATTGCCCTTCATCATCTCGAGGAGGCGAGGCACTGCCTTCTTGCTCGCCATCGAGCCGAGGGCGTCGATCGCGCGCTCGCTGACCCACCAGTCGGAGTCCTTGGTCGCCTCGAGCAGGTAGCTGACCGCGCGTTCGTCCTGGGTCTGGTTCAGGATCTCGATTGCGGTGCGGCGCACCTCGTCGTCCTTGTCCGAGACCAGCTCGAGCGCGGCGCCGATGACCCGCGGCCCGCCGATCTTTCCGAGCGCATCGGCCGCGCGGCTCCTGACCCACCAGTCGGCGTCGCGAATCGCCTTCAGCAGGAACTTGACCGAGCTCTCGTCTCCGACGACGTTCAGCACCTCGACCGCCGCGCGCCTCGCGTGCTCGGACTCGTCCTTCAGCACCTCGACCAGGTGGCGGACCGTGTCGGGATGCTTGCTGCGGCACAGGAGCTCGATGGCCGGGTTCTGCACGTCGAGCTCGGGATCCCTGAGGAGCGGCGCCACGAGCGCGGGGTCGACCTGGCCGCTGCCATTCGCGATGGCGCGAAGCGCGGCGGACCGCACCAGCTTGTTCGGGTCCTTCAGCGTCGATTGCAGCGCCGCGCGGACCTTTGGCGTGTCGAAGCGCGCGAGCAGCGCGATGATGTGCGTGCGGGCGATCGTGTCCTTGCCCTCGACCCGCGCCACGAGCTCGTCCACGGAGCTCGCGTCGACCATCTCGCCCGCGATCCGGAACAGGGCCGCCTTTTCATTCGGGTCCTGCGCATACGCCGCGTTCAGCAGGTCGCGGATGTTGAAGCGGTTCTTCTGCGCGGCGATCACGTCGAGCACCGCGGGCTTGGACACGCCCGGCTCGGAAAGGAGCTCGAGCAGCTTCGGTGGCGAGTAATTCCGGGACGAGGCGAGCGCCCAGGCGACGCCGGCGACCGCGCGCGGGTTCTCCTCGGCGAGCGCCTGCGCGATGATCGGGAACGACTTGTTGTCGATGAGGGGCGTGAGCGTCTCGACGAACGCGATCGTTTCCCGCTTGTCCGCGGTCGCAAGCGCATCCACGATCGGCTTGATCGCGTTCTGGCCCAGGCCCTGGAGCCTGGTCAGTGCTGATCGGGCTTTCGCGCTGGTCGGGTCGCCACTCTCCCGTACCTCGGCGATGAGGCGATCGGCCCGGTAGCCTCCGAAAATTCCCATCCGACCCCGGCTGTTGCAGTGGGACAAAACGGCTGAAATATTGACCGACAAGTATGCCACAGCGTCCGGTTGCCCCGATCGCAGCCCGCGCTTCGGATACAATTCCGCCTCCGGACCGGAACCCATTCCATGCCCAACGGCCTTCATGACCGCCTGACGAGCGTGCTCGGCAGCTTCGTCGAGCCCAATCTCGGCATGACGCTGGCCGAGGCCGGTGCGATCGAGTCGGTCACGGGCGAACCGGATGCGCCGATTGTCGCGTATTGCGCTCGGATTTCCGGTTTCCGGCTACGCCGGGACGCTCGGCAAGGCGCTGGATGCGCACTTGGCGGCATCCGGAATCAAGGCCCGGCCCCGCTACGAAATCGAAGCGCGCATCCCGGCATTCGTCGCCGATCCCCGCCAGCGCGCGTTGCCCGACGTCGCCAACGTCATCGCCGTGGCGTCCGGCAAGGGCGGTGTCGGGAAATCGACCGTGGCGGCCAACCTCGCGCTCGCCCTTGCGGCGGCGGGCGCACGCGTCGGGCTCCTCGATGCCGACATCTACGGGCCGAGCATGCCCCGGATGATGGGATTGTCGGGCGAACGGCCGACGACCACCGACGGCAAGACACTCGATCCGCCCCGGGGCCACGGGCTGCCGGTCATGTCCATCGGGTTCCTGGTCGACCCGGACCAGCCGATGGCCTGGCGCGGGCCCATGGTGACGCAGGCGCTATCGCAGATGCTCGCGGACACCCGCTGGGGGACGCTCGACTACCTGGTCGTCGACATGCCGCCGGGCACCGGCGACATCCAGCTCACGCTGACGCAGCGCGTTCCGGTCTCCGGCGCGGTCATCGTGACCACGCCCCAGGAAATCGCGCTGCTGGATGCGCGCAAGGGCCTGCAGATGTTCCGCAAGGTCGGCGTTCCGGTCCTCGGCATCGTGGAGAACATGGGGCTTCATCGCTGCCCGGCCTGCGGCCACGAGTCCCACATCTTCGACGTGGGCGGAGGGGCGGCGCTTGCCGAACGCTACGGCGCGATCCTGCTCGGCCAGCTCCCGCTGGACGCCGCCATCCGCGAGCAGGCGGATTCCGGCCGCCCGACCGTCGTCGCCGACCCGGGGTCGCCGGCCGCTTTGGCCTTTCACGACATCGCCCGGCGCGCCGCGGGTGCGCTCGCGGCCAGCGCGCTCCGGGGCGCGGTCAAGCTTCCGGAAATCCGGATCGAGGAAGAGTGATGGCGATCAAGTCAGACCGCTGGATCCGCCGCATGGCCGCCGCAGGGATGATCGAGCCGTTCGAGGGGAACCAGGTGCGGAGCATCGACGGGCGCAGGATCGTTTCATACGGGACGTCGAGCTACGGCTACGACGTGCGCTGTGCCGGCGAGTTCAAGATATTCACGAATATCAACTCGACGATCGTCGATCCCAAGGATTTCGACGTCAATAATTTCGTCGACGTGAACAGCGACGTGTGCATCGTCCCGCCGAATTCCTTCGCGCTCGCGCGGACGGTCGAGTACTTCCGCATCCCGCGCAACGTCATGGTGATCTGCCTCGGCAAGAGCACCTATGCGCGCTGCGGCATCATCGTCAACGTCACCCCGCTCGAGCCCGAGTGGGAGGGCCACGTGACGCTCGAGTTCTCGAACACGACGACTCTGCCGGCCCGCATCTACGCGAACGAAGGCGTCGCCCAGATGCTGTTCTTCGAGTCGGACGAAGTCTGCGAGACTTCGTACAAGGACCGGGGCGGCAAGTACCAGGGCCAGAAGGGCGTCACGCTGCCGCGGACGTGAGGGGACAGTCCGCATTTCCTGAAGGGGACGCACCCCTTCATATTCGTGGAGGAAATGCGCCCCTTTGCGAATATGAAGGGGTGCGTCCCCTTCAGGAAATAGGGACAATCCCCCTAGCCGCCCGGCTGGTAGCGGCGGATGTAGGTCTGGAAGCCGCGCTTGCCGTTGCTTCTCTGCTCGGCCTGGACGACCGCGTACCCGAGCGCGGGCGCGAACCAGGAAATCGTCTCGCGGTCCGGAACCGTCGCGCGCGCTGCGATAGACGACAGTATCCAGCTCACCGATCGCGGTCTTCAGGGTCTCGCGCCGCAGGAAGGGTGTAGCGATACTGCTTGACGCGGTCCTTCTCGATCATGTCGATCGTCCCTGGCTCCGAGCCGCTCCGCAATCTGGCGAGGACCTGGGCCTGCATCGAGGCCGCGTCCTGGAGCCCGGCGCTCGCCGGCACCTCGACCGGCTTCGTCCTCGGCTGTGCCGCGCACCTTGCCTTGCTGCCAGTCGAATTCGAGCCGGATGTCGCGGCTGGTGCGCTCGGTGCCGTCGTCGAAGGAATATTCAAGAGGTCGCGGGCCGGCCGTATCCAGCTCGAAGACCGAACGCTGCTTCAGGGTGCCGGGCGCGATCACGCGGGCGAAGCCGCTCGCGGTCGAGGCGGACTCCATGATCCATTGGCCCGGGGATTGCGCGCGGGAGAGTTCCGTCCGGCTCGTGCCGACCGCCATGCGCCCGTAGCGGACGTCGTATTCCGCGACAAAAGGTGCAAGCGCGGCATCGGCCGCTCCGCCAGCCTGCGGACCGAGAGACGAAAGGACGGCAATCAAGCCGGTGGCCACGGCCTTCATTCAGGCTCCTCGACGATCTCCGGCGCCAGTGTACGGCCGTCAAGCAAGGCCGCACCCTCGCGCCATTCGAGTCGGCCGGCGCCGAACCAGCCGACCGCGCGCGGATAGACAATGTGCTCGAGACGCTGAACCCGCGCTGAAAGGGTCGCCTCGTCGTCGCCGGCCCCGACAGCCAGCCTGCCTTGAATGACCGTTGGTCCGGCATCGAGTTCCTCGACGACGAAATGCACGCTGCAGCCGTGCTGGCGTTTCCCGGCCTCGAGCACGCGCCGGTGCGTGTGCAAGCCGCGATACGCGGGCAGCAGCGACGGATGGATGTTGAGCAGGCGTCCCTGCCAGCGCGCGACAAACCCGCCATCGAGGACGCGCATGAAGCCGGCCAGCGCGATCAGCCTGGCGCCGCTCGCTTCGACGAGACCCGACAGTTCGTGCCCGTAGGCCGCGCGGTCCTGGCCGGCTGCCGGCGCGAGGACATGCGTGGCGAGGCCGCGCCTGCGCGCTTCCGGCAGGCCGGCCGCATCCGCGCGATCGCTGATGACGCTCACGATCCGGCCGTCGATCCGGCCGTCCCTCGTCGCCTGCTCGAGCGCCAGCATGTTGCTTCCGCGCCCGGAAATCAGCACGGCAAAAGGCAGGGTTCCCGCCATCAGCCGAATTGCACTCCCGTGCCGCGGACCACTTCGCCGATGACGCTCGCCTGCTCGCCGGCGGACCGCAGCAACCCGAGCGCGGCGTCCGCGTCCGCGGGCGCCACGACCGCGATCATGCCGATGCCGCAGTTGAAGGTGCGGTGCATCTCGGCGTCGCTGATGCGGCCGGCTTTCTGGATCCAGTCCCAGACTGGATCGCGGCGCCAGGCGCCGCGATCGAGGCGCACGCCGAGGCCGTCGGGCAGTACGCGCGGAATGTTGTCGGTCAGCCCGCCGCCGGTGATGTGCGCGAAGCCGTGTACCGGAAGTGCGGCGGCGAGGCGGAGCATCGGCTTGACATAGATCCGCGTCGGCGCCATCAGCAGATCGATGAGGCGGGCACCGGCGACCTGCGTCGTCACGTCCGCGTGCGCCTCGGCCATCAGCCTGCGTATGAGCGAAAAACCGTTGGAGTGCGGACCGGAGGAGGCGAGTCCGATGACGACATCGCCGGCGCGTGTGCGGGTCCCGTCGATGATCCGGTCGCGCTCGACGACGCCGACGCAGAAGCCGGCGAGGTCGTAGTCGCCCTCGGAATACATGCCGGGCATCTCGGCGGTTTCGCCGCCGACCAGGGCGCAGCCCGCCAGCGCGCAGCCCTCGGCGATGCCTGCGATCACGCGCTCCGCCACGTCGACCGAAAGGCGGCCCGTCGCGTAGTAGTCGAGGAAGAACAGCGGCTCGGCGCCCTGCACGACGACGTCATTCGCGCACATGGCGACGAGGTCCTGGCCGACGCCATCGTGCAGGCCGGTGTCGATTGCGAGGCGCAGTTTCGTGCCGACGCCGTCCGTGCCCGCGACCAGCACGGGTCTTCGCCAGCGGCCCTCGGGCAATTCGATCATGGCGCCGAAGCCTCCGATGCCGGCCAGCACTTCCGGCCGCTGGGTGCGCGCCACGCGCGGCTTGATGCGTTCGACGAGTTCCTCGCCGGCATCGATGTCCACGCCGGCGTCCCGGTAGGTCAATGAGGGTCGTTCGGTCATCGCGCGGGATCGGGCTCGTTTGGGCGGGCCCGGTGGGCCGGCAGTGTACTATTGTAGCGTGAGCCAACGCCCTGACCCGACCCCCGGACTTCGAATTCGCGGCTGGCTGGCCGCGCTCGCCTGCGTGGCGATTTCGGTGGCCGCGCTCGCCGAATCGGTAGGCGACCTGTACTCGGTGACGGTGCCGTACACGGGTGACAACGAAGCCGCGTTCCGCGAGGCGATGAGGGACATCCTCGTGCGCGTGACGGGCCGGCGCGACGCGCCCGAGCTCGAAAACCTCGCGCCGCTCGTCGCCCAGGCATCGCGTTATGTGGCGAGTTTCCGGCGCGCGGCCGGCAACCAGCTCACGGTCTCCTTTGACGGGCCGGCGATCGAGAACGCGGTCGACGCCTCCGGCCTCGCCTTCTGGGGGAGCGACCGCCCGGTGACGCTCGTGTGGCTCGCGATCGAGCGGGGCGGCGGGCGCAAGGCCCTGGTGTCGGCGACGGACACGAGCGCCGAGAAATCGCGACTCGACGCCTACGCCGCCCGCCGCGGATTGCCGCTCGCCTGGCCCGACGCCGGCGACGACCTGGTGCGCGCGATGCAGCAGGCCTGGTCGGGCAATCACGACGCGCTGGTCGATGCGGCCCGCCGTTACGGCGCCGACGGCGTACTGATCGGGCGCGCGCGCCAGGGCCAGGACGGAACATTCGCCGTCGACTGGAGTTTTTCGTCCGCAGGAATCGTCGCGAGCGCCAGCGGCGAGCTCGAGGCGGGACCGGAACTGGCTGCCGAGCGATATGCAGGCCTTTATGCCTCGCGCGGCGCGGCCCAGCGCAGCGAACAGCTGGTCACGGTCACGGGCATCAGCACGCTCGAGGCCTATGCGTCCACATTGCGGGCGCTCACGCGCCTCGCGCCGGTGCGCGGCGTCTCCGTCGATGAAGTGACGCCGGACGCGGTCTCCTTCCTGGTCAATGTGCGGGGTGAGCCCGAGGCGTTGCACCAGGCGATCCTGCGCGACGGCCGGCTGCAGGCGGTCGATGCCGGGCGCCTGATCTACGCTTTGACGCCATGAAGGTCGCAACCGTCCCCAACCTGATCTGCGTGCTGCGCATGGCGCTGACGGTGCCGATCGTCATCCTGCTGTCCGAAGGCCGCTTCGGCCACACGCTCGTCCTGTTCGGGCTCGCCGCGGCGTCCGACATCCTGGACGGTTATCTGGCGAAGACCTTCGACTGGACGAGTGAGCTCGGCAAGGTGCTCGATCCGCTCGCCGACAAGCTCCTGCTCGTCAGCGTCTTCATCACGCTCGCCTGGATCGGGCTGGTGCCCGTCTGGCTGGCCACCGTCGCCGTCGCGCGGGACGTCGTGATCGGGATCGGCGCACTGACCTACAAGTGGCTGTTCGGTCCGCTCGAGGGTCGGCCGACGATTCCGTCGAAGATCAACACGCTTATCCAGCTTGCCTTCGTCATCGGCGTCGTCGTGCTCGCCGCGTTCCCGGGATTTCCGCGGTCGGTGATCACGACGCTCGGCGCCCTCGTGCTCGTCACGACGGTCGTGAGCGGGGTCGATTACGTCCAGACCTACTTCCGCAAGGCGGTCGCAGTGAGCCGGGCACGCCGCGGCGTTGCCTGAACGGCAGTTCCCGTGCGCCAGCTGCCACTCGGCGTCCAGCTCGGGGTTTCGCTCCGCCTCGAGACCTTTCACGCGGGCACGAATGGTGAGGCGGTTGCGTCGCTCGTCGATCTCGCGAGCGGCGGCTCCCGCGCGCCGGTCTGGCTCTGGGGTCCGTCGGGTTCGGGTAAGAGCCACCTGCTGCAGGCCGCCTGCGCGCTGGCGGGCGAGGCCGGCCGCACGGCGGCCTACCTGCCGCTCGCGACGCTCCGGCACGAGGGCGCGGCACTGCTCGACGGCCTGGAAGCGATCGCCTTCGTCGCGCTCGACGACCTCGATGCCGTCGTCGCGGATTCCGCCTGGGAGCAGGCGATCTTTACGCTCTACAACGGCCTCGCCGAGCACGGTGGCCGGCTCGCCTTCGCCGCCACCGGGGCTCCCGCGACGCTCGGATTCCGTTTGCCCGACCTCGCATCGCGACTGGCGGCGTCCGTCGTGCACCGCCTTCAACCGCTGTCCGAAAGCGAGCAGGGTGAGGCGCTTCGCCGGCGCGCGGTTCACCGCGGGCTCGAGCTCTCCGAAGAGACGCTCGGCTTCCTGACCCGCCGCGCGCCGCGCGATTTCGCGACGCTCTGCCGCATGCTCGATGAGCTCGACACCGAGGCGCTCGCGGCGCAGCGAAGACTGACGGTGCCCTTCGTGCGCGACTGGCTCGCGCGCGGAGATGCGTAATCAAGAGGGGACAGTCACTTTTAAAGGGGACAGTCACCTTTAGCCTGAGACTTGGCTGAGCAGAATTGTTGGCAACCTAAAGGTGACTGTCCCCTTTAAAAGTGACTGTCCCCTTTTGCGAAAGGGGAGCGTCACCTTCAGAGGTACGCAGCGCCGCGACGAGGCTCGCAAAGGCCAGCAGGATCATGAACAAGCGTCGCACCCGTCATGGGGTGCGAGTGCCGGTTCACGAGGAATTCCGTCAGCGTGATCGCGAGCGTCGGCGCAAGGACGAGGGTCGCGAGGCGAAAGCTGCGACGGTTGCCGCGCAGGATGCCGACGACGGGCAGCAGCAGCGGCAGGAGTGCGAGCGCGGTCGTCAATGCGCCGATGTTCGCCGAACCCACGAACGGCCAGGCCGCAACCAGGACGGTAAGTGCGAGCCAGGCGCAGATCGCAAGCCGACGCGTGCGTGCGCGCGCGATCGGTCATCCGTCGCCGGCGCCCAGTCGCAGGGCGACCGTAGCTACGCGCCGCCCGAGCGCCTGGGCGAGCTGCCGCTCCTCGTCGGTGAGCGCCCGACGCTCGCCCATCGGAACGACCCGGCTTGCGCCATAGGGCGTCCCGCCACCCGAGGTGGACGAGAGCGCCTCCTCCGTGAAGGGCAGGCCGACGATCAGCATGCCGTGGTGCAGGAGCGGCAGCAGCATGCCGAGCGGCGTCGTTTCCTGGCCGCCATGCATCGTGCTGCCCGAGGTGAAAGCGCCGACCGGCTTGCCGGCCAGCACGCCGGTGAGCCAGAGGCTCGACGTGCCGTCGAAGAAGGCCATCAGCGGCGCCGCCATGTTGCCGAAACGCACCGGGCTCCCGAGAAGGAGTCCGGCGCACTCGCGGAGGTCCTCATGGGTCGCGAGTGCCGCGCCGTCCTGCGGCGATGCCGTGGGCGGGCCCTGGCCCCCGAGCGAGGGAACCGTGCGGATGCGCGCGCGGCAGCCATCGACGCCCTCGACGCCGCGCGCGACCTGGCGCGCGAGCTCCGCCGTCGTGCCGTGGCGGCTGTAGAAGAGGACCAGGATCTCGGGCATCGCGGCTTGCCTTCGCTGCGGGCTGATTCCAGACTGCCCGGACCGTGGATTCTAGGCCATCACCCGAAGCGGCGCGGCGCGTGCGGGTTCGCGGGCGCGTTCAAGGCGTCTGGTTCCGCGCGAGCACGGCGGAGCGCGCGGCAAGACTGTCCCTCCAGGGCTCCGCGGAGAACTGCGAAGACGGCTCGGTGCTCGTCCTCGCGGCGGGCAATCCCGTGGCGCTCGCCGAATTGATCCACTGGCTTCGCCACGGGCCGCCGATGGCCCGCGTCGATTTCGTGGAGGTGGAGTCGATCGATCCGGGCACGCTCGAGTGGCCGGACGGCTTCCTTCAGAAGTGACTCATCAGCGCTGCCAGCGCGTATTCAGCCTGCCTAGCACGAGATCGGGATACTCGCGCCTTCCGAGGCTGCCGTTGTAGCGGCCGAGCGCGCGGCGGTAGTCGCCGCGCTCGCGCTCCATGTAGTAGGCGAGGATGCTGGTGCCCATGCGGATATTCAGCTCGACGTTGATCAGGTCCTTGCGCGACAGCCCGAGCTCGGTCGGCCAGAACGGCATCACCTGCATCAGGCCGACCGCGCCCGCGGAGGACACGGCGAACGGATCGAACGCGCTTTCCACGTCGATGACCGCGAGCACGAGCTGCGGCCGGTCGCGGAGCATCGTCGTGCTTGCTCGACTCGCAATGAACGGCGCGCAGTATCCGTTCCGCGGCCGACTGCATGTCGTCCCCGAGGCGCAGGTCCGCCGGCTGCTGGTTGAGGCGCTTCTCGACGCGCGGCTTCATCAGGGCGAACCAGACGACGTCGTCGTACTTACCCTCGAAGCAGGTGGTCGACTTGATGGCAGCCGCGATGACCTCGCGCAGTCCCGGGTCCTGCTGGCGGTCCGCCCGCGCCTCGCCGGCCAGCACGAGCGCGAGGAGCGCGGGAGCCGCAAGCCGTGCCGCGTAGTCGGCGGCCGCCCGTAGTCTCATCTTCCGGACGCGATCCGCTCGCGCAGGAGGGAGACCGCCTCGGCCTGCGGAAACTCCTCGTTCGACTCGGCCCGGCGATGCCGGTACTCGAGCCGTCCCGCGGCGATGCCGCGCTCCGAGACGACGACACGGTGCGGAATGCCGATGAGCTCGGCGTCCGCGAACTTGACGCCCGGCCGCGCGTCGCGGTCGTCGAGCAGCACCTCGACGCCCGCATCCTCGAGTTCGCGCTGGAGCGCGAGCGCCGCATTCCGCACGGGCTCGGACTTCTCCCAGTTGAGGCCGACGATCACGACGTCGAATGGCGCCAGCGGCGCCGGCCAGATGATGCCGCGCTCGTCGTGGTTCTGCTCGATCGCCGCGGCGACGATGCGCGTGACGCCGATTCCGTAGCAACCCATGTGCATGTGGATGTCGCGGCCCTGCTCGTCCTGCACGGTAGCGCCCATTGCCTCGCTGTACTTGCGCCCGAGCTGGAAAATGTGACCGACTTCGATCCCGCGCGCGATCGCAAGGCGGCCGCGACCGCCGGGGCTCGGGTCGCCGTCGACGACGTTCCGCAGGTCCGCGGTCACGGGCTCGGGCAGGTCGCGTCCCCAGTTGACGCCGGTCAGGTGGGCATCGGCCTGGTTCGCGCCGCAGGCAAAGTTCGCGATGCCGGCGGCGGCGTGGTCCGCGACGAGCGGAATGCGAAGGCCCACCGGCCCGATGGAGCCGGGCTCGGAGCCGGTGGCCGCCGCAATCCGGCCCGCATCCGCCATCCGAAGCGGCCTGGCGACCGCGGGCAGCTTCTGGGCCTTCAAGGCGTTCATCTCGTGATCGCCGCGCAAGACGAGGGCGACGAGCCCGCCATCCGCGCCCTCGACGACGAGGGTCTTGAGGACGCGGGACGGGTCCAGCTTGAGCTGCGCCGAGACGTCGGCGATCGTCCGGGCGCCCGGCGTCTTCACCTGGCGCTTTTCCTCCGAGGGAGCCGGGCGGGCCGCGACCGGGGGCAGCGCTTCGGCAAGCTCGAGGTTCGCAGCGTAGTCGTCGCCGTCGGAGAATACGATCGCATCCTCGCCCGAATCTGCGAGCACGTGGAATTCCTGCGAGGTGCTGCCGCCGATCGCGCCGGGATCCGCCTGCACGGCGCGAAAGCGCAGCCCGAGCCGCGTGAAGATCGCGGCATAGGCGTCGTACATCTTCCGGTAGCCCTCGGCGAGCGAGGCCTCGTCGGCATGGAAGCTGTACGCGTCCTTCATGATGAACTCGCGCGCGCGCATCACGCCGAAGCGCGGGCGGATCTCGTCGCGGAACTTCGTCTGGATCTGGTAGAAGTTGACTGGAAGCTGGCGGTAGCTCTTCAGTTCGCGGCGCGCGAGGTCGGTGACGACTTCCTCGTGCGTCGGCCCGAGCACCATGTCGCGGTCGTGGCGGTCCTTGAACCGAAGCAGCTCGGGGCCGAACTGCTCCCAGCGGCCGGACTCGACCCACAGCTCGGCAGGCTGCGCCACCGGCATCGAGATCTCGAGCGCGCCGGCCCGGTTCATTTCCTCGCGGATCACGCGCTCGACGCGGCGCAGCACGCGCAGCCCCATCGGCAGCCAGTTGTAGAGCCCGCCGGCGACCCGGCGGATCAGCCCCGCGCGCAGCATCAGGCGATGGCTGACGACCTCGGCGTCGGCCGGCACTTCCTTGAGGTTCTGGATCGGGAACTCGGACAGGCGCATTGCTCACCACCATGGCAGGGACGGAGCGTGTCGCCGGTCCCAAAGCGCGGTATCTTAGGCGCTGCCTGACGGCCTTGCCACGCCAGACGCATGAAAGTCGACCTCAACGAAATACGCATGCGCCGCGGGATCTTCCTGCTGCCGAACCTGTTGACGACCTGCTGCCTGTTCGGCGGCTTCTACGCGATCGTCGCGGCGATCGACGGCAACTTCGAGCGGGCGACGGTCGCGGTCTTCGTCGCGATGGTCTTCGACGGGCTCGACGGACGGGTCGCCCGGCTGATGGGGACCGAGACGGCCTTCGGCAAGGAGTTCGACAGCCTGGCCGACATGGTCGCGTTCGGCCTCGCGCCCGCGGTCGTCTGTTACCAGTGGGGCGTCGAGCGCATCGCGGAGTACGGCGCCGCCTGGGGCCGCTTCGGCTGGATCGCGGCCTTCTTCTTCGCCGCTGCGACCGCCATGCGCCTCGCGCGATTCAACGCGCGGTCGGCGACCCAGGACAAGCGTTACTTCGAGGGCCTGCCGAGCCCGTCGGGCGCCGCCATCGTCGCCGGCTTTCGTGGGGATCGCGCACGCCTACGACGTGACCGGCCTGCCGGGGCTCATCCTCGCTTTCGTCATCACCGTGCTCGCGGCGATCCTGATGGTCAGCAAGTTTCCGTATCGCAGCTTCAAGGATCGAGCCGCGGGCGAGCGCGTGCGTTATTCGAAGCTGCTGCTCGTGCCGCTTGCGCTCGCCGTCATCGCGATCAATCCGCCCGTCGTGGCCTTCACGATGTTCGGCATCTACGCCTTGTCGGGGCCCATCGGCTGGAGCTGGCTGAAACTGCGGCGCCGTCCGCGGGACGCCGCGGCCGGCGGCGAAAGCTGAACCCATGGAAGCGCGGCAGCTCGCCATCCTCGATGCGATGGGAATCGACGTCTACGTTCCGCGTGCGCAGGCGCCCCCCGAGGCGGCCGGGTCGCAGGACTGGGAATCGCTCGCGGATACGGTGCGGCAATGCCGGCTGTGCGGGCTGTGCGAGACGCGGACCCAGACGGTCTTCGGCACCGGCGACAGGAAGGCGAGGCTCATGGTCATCGGCGAGGCGCCGGGCGCGGAGGAGGACCGGCAGGGAGAGCCGTTCGTGGGTCGCGCCGGACAGCTGCTGAACTCGATGCTGCGCGCCGCGGGATTCGAGCGCGGCGAGGTGTACATCGCCAATGTCCTCAAGTGCCGCCCGCCGCAGAACCGCGACCCGACCCCGGAAGAGTCCGGCCGTTGCATGCCCTACCTGCGGCGCCAGATCGAGCTGGTTTCGCCGGCGGTGATCCTTTGCGTCGGCCGCATCGCCGCGCAGCGGCTGCTCGGCACCGACGCGACGCTCGCGCGGCTTCGTGGCCGCGTTCACCGACTCGACGGCGTGCCGGTCGTCGTCACCTACCATCCAGCCTATTTGCTGCGTTCTCCGGGTGAGAAACGCAAGTCCTGGGATGACCTCAAGCTCGCACTCGGAGTGCTCGCCGATGGCGACCGCGCGTGAAGAACTGACGGCGTCGAGCTGGAACCTGCGTCCCATGACGCAGGCGGACCTTCCGCGCGTCGCCGCGCTCGAGCGCGAGTCCTATGTCTTCCCGTGGAACGACCAGATCTTCTCCGACTGCCTGAGGGTCGGTTACCACTGTGTCGTCGTCGAAGCGACGTCCGGCGTCGCGGGCTATGGCGTGCTGTCGATGGGCGCGGGCGAGGCGCACGTGCTCAACATCTGCGTCGGCGAGCGGCTGCGGCGCCACGGCATCGGCCGCGGGCTCCTGCTCGGGCTGCTCGCGCATGCGCGCGACCGGGGCATCCGCGACGCATTCCTCGAAGTGCGGCGGTCCAACCGCGCGGCGATCGCGCTCTACCACGACCTCGGATTCGAATGCGTCGGCCAGCGCCGCGGCTACTACCAGGCCCAGGAAGGCCGCGAAGACGCCCTGGTCTACCGGCTCGAGCTCGGCACGCTAGAATGAAGGGGACGCACCCCTTCAAGTTCGTTGTTTGAATTACGCCCGCGAATGTGAAGGGGTGCGTCCCCTTCATTCCCGCGCGATGCCCTCCATGAACGCACCGAACGACGAAATCGAACGCCGACGCAGCTTTGCCATCATCTCGCACCCGGACGCGGGCAAGACCACGCTGACCGAGAAGCTCCTGCTGTTCGGCGGCGCGATCCAGATGGCGGGCGCGGTCAAGGGCCGCAAGGCGGCCCGCCACGCGACTTCCGACTGGATGCGGCTCGAGCAGCAGCGCGGCATCTCCGTCACCTCGTCGGTGATGCAGTTCCCTTACCGCGGGCACATCGTCAACCTGCTCGACACGCCGGGCCACGAGGATTTCTCGGAAGACACCTACCGGACGCTGACGGCCGTCGACTCGGCGCTGATGGTGATCGACTGCGCCAAGGGCGTGGAGGAGCGCACGATCAAGCTGATGGAAGTCTGCCGGCTCCGCGACACGCCGATCATGACCTTCATCAACAAGCTGGACCGCGACGGCAGGCCGCCGGTCGAGCTGCTCGACGAAATCGAGCGCGTGCTCGGGATCCAGTGCGCGCCGGTCACCTGGCCGCTCGGCATGGGCCGCGAGCTCGCGGGCATCTATCACCTCGCGCGAGGACCGCATCTACGTGTACGACGGCGGCAAGGGCGGCCGCGTCGGCACGAATCGCGCGATCGAGGGCCTCGACGGCGCCGAAGCCGAAGCCCTGCTCGGCGACGCGGCGGGGCCGATTCGCGAGGAGATCGCGCTGATACGAGGCGCGATGCCTGCGTTCGACGCCGCCGCCTACCGGGCAGGCCGGCAGACGCCGGTCCACTTCGGCTCCGCGATCTCGAATTTCGGCGTGGAGGAATTGCTGCATTCTTTCGTCGCGCATGCGCCGCCGCCGCGTCCGCGCCGCGCGACGACGCGCGAGGTGGAGCCGGCGGAAGGCGCGCTCACCGGGTTCGTGTTCAAGATCCAGGCCAACATGGACCCGGGCCATCGCGACCGGATCGCCTTCCTGCGCATCTGCTCGGGCGGGTACCGGCGCGGCATGCGGCTGTTTCACGTGCGCCTCGACAAGGAAGTCCGGATCGCGGACGCGCTGACCTTCATGGCGGCCGACCGGCAGCAGGCGGACGAAGCCTGGGCGGGCGACATCATCGGGCTCCACAATCACGGCACGATCAACATCGGGGACACGTTCACGGAAGGCGAGGCGCTCACCTTCACCGGCATCCCTAACTTCGCCCCCGAGCTCTTCCGCCGCGCGGTGCTGAAGGATCCTCTCCGCATGAAGGCGCTGCAGAAGGGCCTCGACCAGCTGTGCGAGGAGGGCGCCACGCAGCTCTTCCGGCCGCTGCGGAACAATGACCTGATCCTCGGCGCGGTCGGGCCGCTGCAATTCGACGTCGTGGCCTTCCGGCTTGCGGACGAGTACGGCGTGACCTGCGTCTTCGAGCCGGTCAATGTCGTCACGGCCCGCTGGATCGTCGGGGCGGACGACGCGAAGCTCGGGCAGTTCCGCGAGCGCGCGCACGACCATCTCGCGCTCGATCACGCGGGCGAGCTCGTCTACCTCGCGCCGAGCCGGGTCAACCTCGGCCTGACGATCGAGCGCTGGCCCGAGCTGTCATTCCGCGAAACGCGCGAGCACCTGGCGGTGGCTGCGTGAAAAGCGTGCTGCTGCGCCGGCCGGTCGTCGCCTGGGCGCTCTACGACTGGGCCAATTCCGCATTCGCGACGACCGTCATGGCCGGATTCTTCCCGGTCTTCTTCAAGCAGTACTGGAGCGTCGGGGCGGAGGCTTCCGTCAGCACTTTCCGGCTCGGCGTGGTCAGCGGGCTCGGCAGCCTCGTAATCGCGCTGGCCGCGCCGATCCTCGGCGCGATGGCGGACCGCGGCGGCGCACGAATCCGATTGCTCGCTTTCTTCACGCTGATCGGCGCGGCGGCGACGGCGGGCCTTTACTTCGTCAACCAGGGCGACTGGGTTACCGCCGCCGTCGTTTATTCCCTCGCAGGCATCGGCTTCTGGGGCGGCGTCATCTTCAACGACGCGCTGCTGGTCGACGTCGCGGATCCCCCGCAGTACGACCTCGTCTCCGCCTTCGGCTATTCGCTCGGCTACGCGGGCGGGGGACTGCTGCTGCTGCTCAACGTCGCGATGGTCACGAACCCGGCCGCGTTCGGGCTCGCCGACGCCTCGCAGGCGGTTCGCGTCGCATTCCTCATGGTGGCGGTGTGGTGGGTCCTGTTCACGGTGCCGTGCCTCATGTGGGTGCGGGAGGAAATACCGGCGCGCGCGCTCGCACCGCTGGCCGCGGCCCGGGCCGGCTGGCGCGAGCTGCGCGCGACGATCGCGGAAGTGCGCAAGTACCGGCCGCTCGTGTGGTTCCTGCTGGCCTACTGGCTCTACATCGACGGCGTCAACACGATCATCAAGATGGCGGTGGACTTCGGGCTTTCGCTCGGCTTTCCGCAACAGAGCCTGATCGCCGCGCTCCTGATCACGCAGTTCGTCGGTTTTCCCGCGGCGCTCGCCTTCGGCTGGCTTGGCAAGCGCATCGGCGCGCGCAACGGCATCTTCATCGCCATCGCGGTTTATGCCGTGGTGACGGTCGCCGCTTACTGGATGAGCGAGGTCTCGCACTTCTACCTGCTGGCCGGAGCCATCGGGCTGGTGCAGGGCGGCATCCAGTCGCTCTCGCGCTCGTATTACGCGTCGCTGGTGCCGGAAGGCAAGCAGGGCCAGTTCTTCGGCTTCTACAACATGATGGGCAAGTTCGCGGCCGTGCTCGGCCCGACGATGGTCGGGATCACCGCGCTCCTGACCGGCGACACGCGCATCGGGATGCTCTCCATACTCGTGCTGTTCGTGGGCGGGGCGATCCTGCTCGTGCGTGCCACTTCCGCCTCGGCAGCGAGATAGCCGAACGAAGGCCAGTCGGGACCATCCAGGATAGACGCCCAAAGGGCCGCGGCTTCGTCGCGCCGGCCGTTGATCAAGTACCACGCGCTGACCCCGTAGCGCGTGGCCGAACCGCCCGAATCGCTGCCTGCGGCCGCAAGAAGCGCCTCCGGCGTGCGTTCGCCCTGGTACATCAGCAGGAGCTGGTGGTACTCGCCGTTCTCGATGACGTCGAGGTCTGCCGAGATCGGCCGGAGGACCGCCGTCGCTTCGTCAGTCCGGCCCGCCCGTCGCAACGAGAGATAGAGCCAGTGGCTTGCAGCCACGAGATTGTCGGCGTTGCCTGCCGCGTCGCGCGCCTGTGCCATGGTCTCGGCGGCACGGTTGAAGTCGCCTTGCAGATAGTAGGCGAGCGCGAGGTGGTAGTAGACATTCGAGTGAAGCGTGCCGGTCGGAATATTCCGTGCGTTGGGCAGGCCGTCCGGCTCGACGACGTCCGGCTGGCCCGCCATGAGCCTGACCGCTTCCTCGAAGTCGGCGATGGCTAGATCAATCTCCCGTACGGTCAGATAGCGGTGACCGCGATGGCGATACATGCGCGCGTCGGCGGGGTGCCGGGCAACGCCTTCCGAGAAGATACCGATGGCCTCGCGATAACGCCCGAGGTACGCAGTGCGCCGGCCGACCCAGATCAGCGCGTCTGCGTCGTTGCGGTCCTTCGCCCAGGCGGCGAGGGCGTCTGCGAGCTGGGCTTCCAACTTTGCCTGGGTCTCCGGTTCCAGCGCCATCGGCGCGTGGGGCCGGCCCAGCAGGGATGTGACGTCGGATGACTGTGTTTCTGATCTCGCGGCGAGGCTCGCGGTGACGAGGACGAGGATTGCGGCAAGGGGCGAAAATACGGCGCGCATGGGCGTAATCCTAATCGCTTGCCCCGTGCTTGCGCGTGGCTTTAGTGTGGGCACCCATGGCGTGCCTGCGGCATATCTTTTCTCGCGAAGCGCACGACCCGCGCTACGTCCGCGGCACGGCCTGAAACCTCGTGACGGCCACTGACACTCCCGACGCGATGGCCGGGCGGCGCCCGGTGTGGGTGGAGCTGCGCGACGCGATCCGCGGCACGGGTGCCGACTACACGAAGATCCCGCTCAAGCGCGCGGTGTTCCTGCTCGCGGTGCCGATGGTGCTGGAGCTGGTGCTCGAATCCACCTTCGCGGTGGTCGACATCTTTTTCGTCGCCAAGCTCGGTTCCTCCGCGGTGGCGACGGTCGGGCTGACCGAGACGATGCTCTTCCTGCTGTATGCGATCGGGATCGGCCTCGCGATGGCGGTGACCGCCGTGGTCGCGCGGCGCGTCGGCGAGGGCAATCGCGAGGAAGCGGCGGTGACGGCCGTGCAGGCGATCTGGATCGCGCTGCTCGCGTCGGTGCCCTTCGCCGTCGCCGGCATCGCGTATGCCCAGGACATCCTGCGCCTGATGGGCGCGGACGCGTGGACGCTGAGCCACGGATATCCGTACATGCAGTGGGCGCTCGGCAGCAACGCGGTGATCCTGCTGCTGTTCACCATCAACGCGATCTTCCGCGGCGCCGGGGACGCGGCCGCGGCGATGCGAGTGCTGTGGTTCGCAAACGGGCTCAACATCGTGCTCGACCCGATCCTGATCTTCGGTTTCGGCCCGGTGCCTGCGCTCGGCGTCGAGGGTGCGGCGATCGCGACAACCATCGGCCGCGGCGCCGGCGTGCTGCTTCAGCTCTGGATCCTGTTCCGCGGCGGGCCGCACCTGCGCGTGTTGCGCTCGCAGCTCGTCTGGCACGGGACCATCCTCGCCAACATCGTGCGCACCTCGCTCGGCGGCATCGGCCAGATGATCGTCGCGATGACCTCGTGGATCTTCCTGATGCGGATCCTTGCCGGCATCGGCAGCGAAGCGGTCGCCGGCGCGACCATCGCGGTGCGCATCATGATGTTCACCATGATGCCGGCCTGGGGCATGTCGAACGCGGCCGCCACCCTCGTGGGGCAGAACCTCGGCGCAGGACAGCCGGATCGCGCCGAGGCCTCGGTGTGGCGCATCGGCGCGTACAACATGGTGTACCTGCTCGGCATCTCCGTGCTGTTCTTCGCGCTGCCGCGCGAGTTCATGGGCATCTTCACCGACGATTCCACGGTGGTCGAGATCGGGGCGGAGTGGCTCAGGATCCTGTCGTATTCGCTGTTCGTCTACGGGTGGTGGATGGTTGCCGTGCAGGCATTCAACGGCGCCGGCGACACGGTCACGCCCACCTGGATCAACGTCATATTCTTCTGGCTGATCCAGATCCCGCTCGCGTGGCTGCTCGCGATCGTGCTCGACTGGCAGCACTCGGGAGTGTTCTGGGCAGTGTTCGTATCGGAAACCGCGGTCGGGCTCTTTACGCTGTGGCTGTTCTCGCTCGGGAAGTGGAAGACGGCGAAGGTTTAAGCCGTGCCAGGGAGGCATCACCAGGCGGCGGGGTCCAGCCGATAGGCGTCGGAGAGTGCGCGGTACAGCGCGGGCAGTTCGCGCGCGAAGATCGCCGGTTCCTCGAAGAAGGCCTCGCTCGCGACTGCGAAGAACTCGCTGCGGTCTTCCGTCGCGTAGGGATCGAGGATGCTTCGCTCGCCGGCTTCCGCCTGCGCGCGCAAGCGTTCCAGCTCCTCGTCCAGCAGCCGGATCCAGCGCCGCCTCGCGTCGCTTTCCTCGATCCATGGCGCGCCGCCGGATTCATGGTCCAGGTAATGCGCGAACTCGTGGATGACGACGTTGTAGGCTTCACCCGGCACGCCGCGGCTTTCCACGTCCTCCCAGGACAGGATCACCCGGCTGACGTCCCAGGACTCGCCCGCGAGCACGCGCGATTCCTCGGTGACGACGCCGTCCTCGCCGTGCCATTCGCCCGGCACGACGAACTGCGACGGATAGACCAGCACCGAGCGCAGGGACTCGTAGGGCGGGCGGTCGTGGCCGATCGCCAGCAGGCAGGCTTGTCCCGCGATCGCGAGCCGCATCGGCGGCGTCACGACCATGCCTCTGCAGCCGACGAAGTCCTTCTCGGCGGCGAATACGGCCGACAAGGCGTCGAGTCTCGACGCGAGGGCAGGCGGCACGCGCGCATAGCCGGGCCAGTATTCCGCGAGCAATGCGCGTTCGGCGGCGGACAGCGACCTCTCGCTGAGCTTCGCGCGCCGGCGAGCAGCGAACACCGGCGGCAGCAGTATCCATGCCAGAACGGCCAGGCAAGCGACGATCGCGGTCGCGATGCCGGTGGTCACGGCCTGAATCGGCCGACCAGCGCCCGCAACAACCGGAGGTCGCCTGCCGCGGGCGACGGCAGGTAGCGCAGCCGCAGGTAGACCTCCGTGATCGCAAGCGCATTGACCGCGAGGTCGGGACGCAGCCGACGGATGCGAAGCGCAAAGTCGCGCGGCGCCTCGCCGATGCCCCGCTCGATGCCGCGGCGCCCGAGCCTTGCCGCAAAGCGGTCGTAGCTCCGGACGGCGGGATCCGTTCCGCGCGGGCGGAACTCCCAGGCGAGCCAGGCGAAGAGCAGGCCGACGGCCAGGACGAGGCCGATGCCGAGCACGATGCCGAAGTCGCGCCAGTCGGGATCGTCGAATCCCATGTCGAGCAGCAGGGCCTCCTGCGTCGCGCGGTCGAAACGCACGATCCAGTCGTTCCAGCGCGCGTTGACGTTGTCCCAGATCATCCCGGCCTGCCACCAGAATTCCGAATCGCGCATCAGGCCGCCGGGCAGGAGCGCGGTGTCCGCGAGTGCCGCCTCGATCCCGCGCTCGACGCGTTCCGGCGCGACGGCCGCGGTCGGGTCGACGCGTGCCCAGCCCTTTTCGCCGAGCCAGACCTCGGACCAGGCGTGCGCATGGGATTGGCGCACGATGAGGTAGCCGCCGATCGGGTTCCAGTCTCCGCCCTGGTAGCCGGCGACGACGCGCGCCGGTATGCCGGCCGCCCGCATCAGCGTCGTGAACGCCGAGGCGAAATGCCCGCAGAATCCCTGGCGCGTGTTGAACAGGAAATCGTCGACGGAATCGCGCTCGAGGCCCGGCGGCGTGAGCGTGTAATAGAACTCCTCCCTGCGGAACCGGTCGAGCACCGCCTGCACGTAGGCCGTGTCGCTGCCCGATGCAGCGCGAAGATCCTGCGCGAGTTCCAGGCTCCGCGGATTGCGCCCGCGCGGCAATTGCAGGTTGCGATTTCGCAGGGCCGCCGAGAGCGCCGTGCCGGCCCGGTACGCCGTGAATGAACGCGCATCGAAGCGCAGCACCGCATCGACGGGCCGGCGCGTGCGCAGGCCAAAGTCCCATGACTGTTCGGCGATGCCGCGCGTCCAGCTCTCGACCATGTCGAGCACGAACAGCATGTGCTGGCCCGTCGGCTCCATCGTCACCGTGTAGTCGACCGGGTAGCCGGAGTGGACCACGTCCTGCTGATAGAAATACTGCGCGCCGCCGCGTGACCAGGTGAAGCCGTCGAACTCGGACAACACCAGCCCGCGCCAGTAGCGTTGCGGTGGCGGTGGCGGAGCGCCGTCGAACCGCACACGGAAGGCCACCAGGTCGTTCAGCGTGAGGTCCGATATGTCCCCGGGCGACATTTCCTCGGTCAGGCCGGAAAGCGCGCGTTCGGCCGATGGCGCGCCCCAGAAGCTGCCGGCAAGCCGCGGAAAGAAGAAGAACAGCACGAGGGCGACCGGCGCGGCTTTCAGCAGCATCGCACCCGTCGTCCGGAATGGCCGCATCACCGCGCCGTCGCCCGCCCGTCGCGCAACGACGAGCAAGGCGGCAGCGAGCAGCCACACCGTCGGCAGCACCCAGGCCGCGGTCACGATGTCCTGCGTGTAAAGGAATGACGCGAGGCAGAGGAACCAGCCGATGAAGATCAGCACGGTCAGGTCGCGCGGGGTCCGCGTCTCGAGCAGCTTGAGCGCGGACATCAGCGCTAGCAATGCCGTTCCGCCATCGAGGCCGGAGATCGTCGAGTATCCGAGCAGCACGCCCGTCGTCACGCCGAGCGCGATGGAAGCGCGCAGCAGCGTCCCCGGCAAGCGCCATCCGCGCCGCTCGGCCAGCAGCCGCCAGGCAAAGACGGCAAGGACGAAGGCACTCACCCAGGGTTTCAGCCGCAGGAAATGCGGTCCCAGCGCGGCCACCAGGCCCGCCATGGTCCAGCCGAGGCGCCTGAAGCTCTCCTGCCGCTCAGGCGACATCGGGATCCGGCGCCTCAAAGCGCGCGACGGCGGCAAGGCAACGGCGACGCTGCGCGTCGCCCGGTTCCGGCGCTATCTCCTCGCCGGGTAGCCGGAGCCCGAAGGTGAGCCCACGGGAATGCGCGTCGACGATCCAGCGCGTGAGGATCGACAGGCGCGCTTCCAGGTCCGGACCGGGCGTTTCCGCGAGGTCGAATACCGGCGTCGCTTCGGCATCTCCGCTGAACTCCTTGATGAGGATCTCGTCGGAGCGCGCGTAGGCCTTCCACGCGATGCGGCGCGGCGGGTCACCCGGGTGATAGTCCTTGAGCCCGGCAAAGTCCTCTTCGCCCCGCCGCGCCAGGCCGCCGCCCGCGATGCCCGGCGCGCGCGGCGGCGGCGGCGCGTCCGCCGCCGGTCGCGGGTAGACGAGGCAGCGCGTCGCCGGGATGAAGGACGGCCCAGGCGCGGAACAGGCCGTAGGGATAGCGGGTCGCGATCTCGACCCGGTCGAGGACGACCCAGCCCCGCCGTCGCGTGGGCACGCGCAGGCTGATCGTGGACTCGGCGCCCGCCGCGATCGACACCGATGCCGGCGGCGCGGCCTGCGTGAGCGCCTCGAGGTCAGGCCGCGGCGAGGCCGCCGGGGTTTGCGAGCGCGATCCTGAATACCGCATCGCCCCCGGCGAACGGCGGCTCGGCGCCGGCCCCGCGTGCGACGAGCGTCTCCAGGTTCCGGTGACAGGCATGCATCGCGACCACGCCGAGGGCGGCGAGCATGAATGTCAGCGCGAGTCCCATGTTATTCGCGTAGTTCAGCGAGCCGAGCAGCATCGCGAACAGCATGATCCCGAACGCGGCGCCGAGGCCCGTCGGAAGGATGTAGATCCGGCCGCGCCTGAGCGTGACGGCACCCGTGTCCGGACCCTGTCGGCGGCGAATCCAGTCGCGCGCGATTCGCTGCAAGAGGCCCCGGATGCGCATGGCCGGCCGGTGGCGCCCGCTCAGGGAATCGGCACGGACTTCATGAGGCTCGCTGCGATCTCGTTCGGGCCACGGGCATCGGCGGCGTCGCGCGGACGCAGGCGGTGTCCGACGACGCCGGGCAGCACGGCCTGGAGGTCTTCGGGCAGCACGCCCGTGCGGCCGTGCAGGAATGCCCAGGCCTTGGCGGAGCGCAGAAGGGAAATGACGGCCCGCGGCGAAAGCCCGGCCTGGAACTGGCCGCCGTCACGCGTCGCGCGCGCCAGTGCCTGGACGTAGTCCAGCAAGGCATCGCTCGCATGGATCTCCGTGACGCGGCGCTGGAGCGCGGGAATCGTCGCGGGATCCAGCACGGCCGGCAGTTCGGCGAGCAGGTCGCGCCGGTCACGGCCGCGTAGCAACTGGCGCTCGTGGCCGGGCGCCGGATACCCGAGCTCGATCCGCATGAGGAAGCGGTCGATCTGCGACTCGGGCAGGGGAAATGTCCCGATCTGGAACGAGGGATTCTGCGTCGCGACGATGAAGAACGGCTCCGGCAGGTCATGGGTTTCGCCGTCGATGGTGACCTGCCGCTCCTCCATGGCTTCGAGGAGCGCGCTCTGGGCCTTAGGCGTCGCGCGGTTGACCTCGTCGGCCATCACGAGCTGGGCGAACACCGGCCCGCGATGGAACATGAACCGACCGCTCGCGCGATCGTAGACCGAGATGCCGATGACGTCGGCCGGCAGGAGGTCGCTCGTGAACTGGATGCGCTGGTAGGAAAGCCCGAGGACCCGGGCGAGGGCATGCGCGAGCACGGTCTTGCCGACGCCCGGGATGTCCTCGATCAGGAGGTGGCCCCGGGCGAGCATGCAGCAGAGCGCGAGCCGTATCTCCCGGTCCTTGCCGAGCAGCACCTGGTTCAGGCTCGCGAGCGCGGCCAGGAGCGCGGTGCGCCCGGAATCGGAGGCCTGCGTCTGCGCGTTCATCGCAGCGAGGCTACCCGCTCGTGCTGTTCGGCAAGTTGCTCCAGTTCACGCTTGAATCCCGCGACGCGCTCCCGTTCCTGTGCGACCACTTCCGCAGGCGCATTCCGCACGAAACTCTCGTTGCCGAGCTTACCGCTTGCGCGCGCAAGTTCCTGCTCGAGCTTGCCCCGTCGCTTGCCGAGTCGCGCAAGCTCCGCGTCCACGTCGATGAGGCCGGCCATCGGCACGAGGATCCTGAGGTCGCCGAGCATCGCGGCCGCCGCCTGGGGCGGCGCCTCGCCGGGGGCGAGCGCCGTCGCGCCCGAAATGCCCGCGAGCCGGCGGATGACCGCCTCGTTGCGGGCAAAGCGGGCAAGGTCTTCCGGCGCCGCGCCCTGGAGCCGGGTCGCAAGCGGCACGGAAGGCGCGATGTCCAGCTCGCCGCGGATGCGGCGTATGCCAAGGATGAAATCCATCACCCAGCGCATTTCCGCGTCCAGGCCGGAGTCGGCGGCGCCGGTCGCAGCGACGGGAAAGGGCTGGCGCATGATCGAGGTGCCGGCGATGCCGGCGCGTGGCGCTACCCGCTGCCAGATCTCCTCCGTGATGAACGGCATGAGCGGGTGCAGGAGGCGCAGCAGCGTCTCGAGCGTCTCGATGAGCGTGCGGCGCGTGCCGCGCCGCGCCGCGTCGCTGCTGTCGGCGGACTGAAGCACGGGCTTGCTGAACTCGAGGTACCAGTCGCAGAACTCGTACCAGGTGAACTCGTAGACGGCCTGGGCGGCGAGGTCGAAGCGGTACTGTGCGAAACCCTCGCGGACCGCGGCGATCGTCGCGTGCAGGCGCGAGCGGATCCAGCGGTCGTAGGCGGAATACTCGACCGGCCCGTCGGCCAGCGGCGACTCCGTCGACATCAGCACGAAGCGCGCGGCATTCCAGATCTTGTTGCAGAAGTTCCGGTAGCCGTCGACGCGGCCGAGATCGAAGCGAAGGTCGCGTGACAGCGTCGCGAGCGATGCGAACGTGAAGCGGAGCGCGTCGGTGCCGTGCGGGGGAATTCCGCCGGGATACTGCTTGCGGGTCGAGCGCTCGATGGCCGGCGCGAGCTGCGGCTGCATGAGGCCGCTCTTGCGCTTGCCCACGAGCTCCTCGAGGCCGATGCCGTCGACGATGTCGAGGGGATCGATGACGTTGCCTTTCGACTTCGACATCTTCTGGCCTTCGTGGTCGCGGATCAGGCCGTGGACATAGACCTCGCGGAATGGCACCTCGCCCTTGAAGTGCAAGCCCATCATGATCATCCGCGCGACCCAGAAGAAGATGATGTCGAAGCCCGTGACCAGCACGCTCGTGGGATAGAACGATTCCTGTTCCTCCGTTTCGCGCCGGCCAGCCGAGCGTCGAGAACGGCCAGAGCGCCGAGGAGAACCAGGTGTCGAGCACGTCTTCGTCCTGCCGGAGCGGCGTGGACGGCGCGATGCGGTGACGCTCGCGCACTTCGCTTTCGCTGCGGCCGACATAGATGGCGCCGTCCGGCCCGTACCAGGCGGGGATGCGATGACCCCACCAGAGCTGGCGGCTGATGCACCAGTCCTTGATGTTCCGCATCCACTCGAAGTAGGTCTTGTCCCAGTTTTCGGGAACGAAGCGGATCCGGCCGTCCTCGACCGCGCGGATCGCGGGCCCGGCGAGCGGTGCGATGCGCACGTACCACTGGTCGGTCAGCCAGGGCTCGACGATGGCGCCGCTGCGATCGCCCCTCGGGATCGTCAGCCGGTGCGGCTCGACCTTTTCCAGGAGCCCCGCCGCCTCGAGGTCGGCGACGATGCGTTTGCGGGCCTCGAAGCGGTCGAGGCCGCGGTAGGCCGCCGGGGCTTCGTCGCCGATCTTCGCGTCCGCGGTCAGGATATTGATGAGCGGGAGCCCGAGCCGCTGCCCCACCTCGTAATCGTTGAAATCGTGCGCGGGCGTCAGCTTGACGCAGCCGGTGCCAAAGGCCGGGTCGGCGAACTCGTCGGCGACGAGCGGGATCTCGCGGCCCGTGAGCGGCAGCGCCAGTTTCTTTCCGGCGAGCCCGCGGTATCTCTCGTCGCCGGGATGGAAGGCGACGGCCACGTCGCCGAGCATCGTTTCGGGCCGCGTCGTCGCGACCGTGACATGACCCTTGCCGTCCGCGAAGGGATAGCGGATGTGCCACAGGCTTCCCGTTTCTTCCTGCGACTGCACCTCGAGGTCGGATACGGCGGTCTTCAGCACCGGGTCCCAGTTGACCAGGCGCTTGCCGCGGTAGATCAGCCCCTCGGCATGGAGGCGCACGAAGGCCTCCTGGACCGCCTGCGACATGCCGGGGTCCATCGTGAAGCGGTCGCGTGACCAGTCGACCGAGGCGCCGAGGCGGCGCAACTGGCGCGCGATCGTGCCGCCGGATTCCTCCTTCCAGCGCCAGACGCGATCGTTGAACGCTTCGCGGCCCAGCTCGTGGCGGGTCCGGCCTTCGGCATTCAACTGCCGCTCGACGACCATCTGCGTCGCGATGCCGGCGTGGTCCGTGCCAGGCTGCCAGAGCGCGCGGTCGCCCGCCATGCGGTGGAAGCGGGTCAGGGCATCCATGATCGTGTCCTGGAACGCGTGGCCCATGTGCAGCGTGCCGGTGACGTTCGGCGGCGGAATGACGATGCAGAACGGCGGCCCGTTGCCCGCGGGCGCGAACAGGCCGTTCGTCTCCCAGTGCCGGTAGATGCGCTCTTCGATGTCGCGGGGCGAGTAGGTCTTTTCCATGCGGCCGGGCGCGGCCTCAGTCGTCGCCGGAAGCAAACTGCTCGCGCAAGCGCGGCGGCCACGAGCTCGGGCAGCGCGGCGCGAAGCCGGTCGATGACCCGCTCGAACATGACGGCCTCGATGTCGCGGGCGGCCGCGTGGAGGAGCTCGTCGGTCAGGTTCAGCGTCCGGCTGACGAGCAGCGCCTGCAGCGCCGCCACGTCGTCCTCGGTCAGCAGCCCGGAACCGAAGGGCGCCTCGGACTCCGGCGCGCGCTCGGGCTTCGGAAAACTGCCGGTCGCGTGCAGCTCGACGACGTCGGTCAGGATGGGCAGTTCGCGCACGGGATCACGGCTCATGACTCGCTCCTCATCTCATGAGTTTCCGGCTCGATCCCGCGTTCCCGGTAGAAGCGGAAGCGATCGCGACCGCGCTGGCGGCGGGTCGCGTCGGCATCGACGACTTCGGCGATGCGCTCGAAGCCTTCGAAGCCCGCAGGGACCTCCGCCGCCGAGGTTGACGATCAGGCCGCCGTCCCCGTCATCGGGCTCGGCGCTGTCGGCCAGCACGACCGGCGCGCAGCGCCGGCGGCGGCACCGCCTCGGCGCTGCCGGCACGACGATGCGGCACGAAGCTCCGGTCGGAAAACGTCCACAGGAGCTGGTCGAAGGCCTCGAGTTCCCCGCCCGGCGCGAATTGCACGCGGACCCGGTTGCGCTTCAGCCAGGCTTTCTCGACGAGACGACAGGCGAAGCGCAGGCGCGCGCCCGGATCCTCGCCGGCCAGCACGTAAAAATCCACGCGCGGCGCGGTCACCGGCTCAGGCCCCGTTCAGCAGCCAGTCGACGAGCAGCGGCACCGGCCGTCCGGTGCTGCCCTTGTGACTGCCGGTCAGGTAGGCGCTGCCGGCAATGTCGAGATGCGCCCAACGCAAGCCGTCGGTGAACCGCCAGAGGAAGCAGGCCGCCGTGATGGCGCCCGCCTCGCGGCCGGCGACGTTCGCCATGTCCGCGAAATTGCTCTTCAGGAGCTCGGAGTACTCCTCCGCGACCGGCATTCGCCAGGCGCGGTCGTCGGCGCGATCGCCGGCCGCGGCGATCGCGGTCGCGAGCTTCTCGTCCGGCGAGAAGAGGCCGGAGTAGTGTGCGCCGAGCGCGATGACGCAGGCACCGGTCAGGGTCGCGATGTCGATGACGGCGCGCGGCTTGAACCGGCGGGCGAACGTGATGCCGTCGCAGAGTATCAGCCGCCCCTCCGCATCCGTGTTCAGCACCTCGATCGTCTTGCCCGACATGGACGTCACGATGTCGCCCGGCTTGGTCGCACGGCCGCCCGGCATGTTCTCGCAGGTCGGCACGATGCCGACCAGGTTGACCGGCGCGCCGATCGTCGCGAGCGCCTTGAATCGCGCCGAAGACGCTCGCCGCTCCCGTCATGTCGAACTTCATCTCGTCCATCCCCGGCGGCTGCTTGAGCGAGATTCCGCCGGTGTCGAAGGTGATGCCCTTGCCGACGAGCGCGACCGGCGCCTCGTCCTTCTTGCCGCCCCGGTACTCGAACACGATCAGCCGCGGCGGTTCGTCGGAGCCGCGGGTCACCGACAGGAACGAGCCCATTCCGAGACGGCGGATCTCCGGTACGTCGAGGACGCGAACGCGGACGCTGCGGTGCTCGCTCGCGAGCTGCTTCGCGGCTTCCGCGAGATAGGACGGCGTGCAGACGTTGGCCGGCAGGTTCGCAAGATCGCGCGTCAGCGTGGTGCCGGCCACGATGCCGCGCCCATGCTCGATTCCGCGGCGCGCCTCGGCCACGTCCGCGTCGGGCACGGCAATCCCGAAGCGCGCGAGTTTCGGCGACGGCGGCTTCTTCGCCGTCTTGAGGTCCGGGACGCGGTAGAGCACGTTCGACACGCTTTCGACTGCGTGCCGCGCGGCGTAGTACGAATCGAGCCCGGGAACCGGCTCGGCGGCCAGGTACGACACCGCGTTGGCGGCACCGGTCTTCGTGAGCCATTGTGTCGCCGCGAAGACCGCGCGCCGGTAGGCCTTGCGGCCGTAGGCGGCCTTTGGCCCGAGGCCGACGAGCAGCACGCGCTCGGCGGGACCGCGGCGTGCCGCGATGATCGGCAGCGTCTCCGCGCTCTTGCCGGAAAAATCGCCGCGACGCAGCAGCTTCGAGATCGCCCCGCCGCAGGCGCGGTCGAGTTGCCGCGCCGCCGTCGTCATGATCGCGTTCTCGTGGATCCCGACGATCGCGCAGGCGGTTTTCTGGCCCGTCGCAGCGGCCTTGGTCGCATGAAACTGCATGACTCTCTGTCCCCCGAATACCCTGTTCGCGGGCGGCATCGCCCGTTGAGTGCATTGCCGCGCTGGTTTACCGTGTCCGCGTCAGTTTAATCGAAAAGGGCGGATCCGCGTCCCCGGAACCGCGCAATATCGGCCTTGTTTGCCATCATCGACCGCTATGTCCTGCGTGAAGTCGCGATGTCGCTCGCGGCGCGTCACGGTCGTCCTGCTCGCGATCCTGGTGAGCTATCAGCTGGCCCGGATCCTCGGCATCGCGGCCGATCGGGGATTTCCGCACGACATCGTCCTTGCTCTGATCGGCCTCACGACGCTCGAGAACCTGATGGTGCTGGTGCCGATCAGCATGCTGCTCGCGTCCATGCTCGCGCTCGGCCGGCTCTATCACGAAAGCGAGATGGCGGCTGTCCGGGCCTGCGGCATCGGCCCGGAGCGCCTGTACCTGCCGGTGTATGCGCTCGCCCTGCCGGTCGCGATCGGGCTGGCCTGGCTCACTTTCGTGGTCGGGCCGGAAGCCCGCAACGGGGCCGAGACGCTGCGCGGCCGCGGCATGCGCGATGCGCAGTTCGGCCAGCTCGAGCCGGGCGCATTCCGGACCTTTGCGGACGGCAAGGCGGTCTTCTACGCGGAGCAGAGCGGCGCGGACGGCCGCCTCATCAACGTCTTCGTCCAGCACCACGCCGGCGAGCGGGTCGAGGTCGCGACCGCCGCCTGGGCGGAGCAGCGAATGCAGGCCGGGGGCCGTACCCAGGTCATCGTGCTGCACGACGGCGAGCGCATCGAGGGGGTGCCGGGCCAGCCGGGCTTCCGCCGCATCCGCTTCGCCGAGCACGGGATCCCGGTCGTGGTGCCGGATGCGGGCGCCGGCCGGACGGTTCCGGAGCGCAAGCCGAGCCGCGAGCTGCTGGGCTCGTCGGCGCTCGTGGACATCGCCGAACTCCAGCGCCGGATTTCGCTGCCCCTGATGGTGCTGGTGCTCGCATTCATCGCCGTGCCGCTGGCGGCGCTTCGTCCTCGCGAAGGACGGTATGCCCGCGTGGCCCTCGGGATCCTCCTGTACTTCGTTTACGCAAACCTCGTGTCGGCCGCGCAGGTCTGGATCGAGAAGGGGCGCCTGCCGCCCGCGGCAGGCACCTGGTGGGTTCATGCGCTGTTCCTCGACCGGCGGCGTCGTGCTCCTGCTGCGGCAGAGCCCGCTGGCCGGCTGGCGGCGCGCGCGGCGGGCGGCGCGCATGACGATTCTCGACCGCTATCTCGCGCGCACGGTGCTCGTGCACACGGCGATGGTCATGGCGGTGCTGCTTGCACTGATGACGCTCGTGACCTTCATCGGACAGCAGGACGACATCGGCCAGGGCAGCTACGACGTATCGGGCGCATTCCTCGTGACGCTGCTGCAGCTGCCGCAGCAGGCCTACGAGCTGCTGCCGATCGGCGCCCTGATCGGCGCGATCATGGGACTCGGCGGGCTCGCGCGCGACAGCGAGCTGACGATCGTGCGCGCTGCCGGCGTGTCGGTCGGGCGCATTGCGTTGTCCGCCGCGCTCGCCGGTGCTCGTCGTCGCCGCGCTCCTGTGGGTGATCGGCGAGTACTTTGCGCCGCCGGCTGACCAGTATGCCCGCCAGTACAAGATCTTCAGCCGCTACTCGCAGCTCGAGTTCACGGGCAGCCGCAGTTCCTGGGTGCGCGAGGGCCCGTATTTCATCAACGTGCGGCGCCAGGCCGCGGAGAACCTTTTCGGCGGCGTGTTCGTGTACGAGCTCGATGAGGACCGCCGCCTGCGCATGGTCGGTCGCGCCGAGACCGCGACGCAGGATGCGAAGCGGGCGCTGGGTGCTCACGAACTACGCCGAGACCCGGCTCCTGGACGACCGCGTCAAGGCACGCATCGAGTCGCGAAGCTCGTCACGGACCCGAAATTCAGCGCCGAATTCCTCGGCGTCGCGGTCACGGAGCCCGGCTCGCTGCCGCTCGCGGATCTCTACGCCTACAAGGAACACCTGGAGGCGAACCAGCTCGATTCCGCGGTCTGGGACATCGCGTTCTGGTCCCGCATTTCGAGGCTCGTGGCCGCCGTCGCGTCTGCGTGTTCGCCGTCCCCTTCGCCTTCGGGCCGCTCCGGTCCGCCGGCGCGGGCGCGCGCACCTTGCTCGGCATCATGGCCGGCGTGCTGTTCGTCCTGCTGACGCAGACACTCGAGAACAGCGGCCAGGTGTACGGACTCAATCCGTTGTTCGTCGCCTGGGGACCGACGCTTCTGCTGTTTGCCGTCTCGACGGTCGCGATCTGGCGGACACGCTAGCCCGTGCGCGTCACGCGCAGTCGCCCGCGTGGTCCTGCAGGCTCCGCGCCGCGCCGTCGAACAGCACCCATGCGAAATTCGCGACGGCAGGCAACAGCAGCAATCCGGTGATCAGCGAAGTCCGGCGAAGTTGCCCGGCCGCAGCAGTAAACGAGTACCGGCGACAGCCGCCCACGTGAGCACGGCCCCGCTCGCGAATCGCGACCAGGGCGTCCAGCCAGTCGGGGCGCCCGCCGTCCGCTCCTTCGAGCCGGATTCTCCAGGCCCTCATGCCGAGCGTCTGGCCGCTGCGCGTCCAGCACAGGCCGAAGTAGGCGAACACGACCAGCAGCAGGAGCCGCGTGGTAGGCATGGCGCGACGAGTCCCTGCGTCGTCGCGAGGATCGCTTCGCCGCCGGTGAGCGGCAACATCGCAAACGTCACGATGACAGCGAGCGCGACGACGAGCAGCAGGTCGTAGGCGAGGGCGGCGAGGCGACGGAGGAGGCCGGCTGCGGCGCCCGACGTGGATTCTTCATCCATGCGGACGCGGATCGTAGGTCGTCAGTGCTCGTCCTGCTGGGCGACGCGCTGTTCGATGTCCGACTTGCTGCCCTTCAGGATCTGGCGGACCTGCTGCGCGGTCGGACGCCCGGCAATGCGCGCGATGGCCTCCGGCAATTCGTGCCAGTCCCGGCCCCAGGACAGGAGTCGCGCGGCATCCTTGACGACCGCCGTGACGGTCGTGTCGTTGACCGGCTTCGGCGCCTTCGCCCCGCCTTTCGGCTTGCCGGCGGTGGCCTTCGCCGGTTTCGGCGTGGGCGCGGGCTTCAGCACGGTGGAGGTGGACGTGCCGCCGGTCGTCTTCGGCGCACGCGCCTTGTCGAGCTGACGCTCGCGCTCGGGTTCCGCGATCGGCACGAAGCGCTCGACATGCTGCGAACCGACGAGGTTCGTCAGGAAGGACATCAGTCTCCAGCGCTTCGGAGAGCGAGGGGTCGGCGGCGCTGAGGCGCGTCTTGACGATGTTCTGGAGATCGGCCAGCCGCTGGCGCGCGAGATCGACGACCCACTTGGTCGGGCGCTGGTGATTTGGCCACGGCTGCACGAGCCAGTACTGGTCTTCCGGCAGGTCCGCGTAGCGGGCGTGCAGGTCGAGGCTCTTCTGCCACTTGGCCAGCAGCTGCAGGACACGATCGTCGGCCGGCGTCATGCCAGTCAACATAAATCACGGACATCGTTGCCGCAGCCATTTCGCCGCAGTTTTTGACGCCCGTCACAATGGCCGGGCGTCAGTCGCCGACGCAGTCCGCATTTACCTGGGGAGCGGCCGCGAGCGCCGCCCTCGGCGTCGGGACCCAGCGCGACGAGCCAGGAACCGTACATGGGATTCGGGATCATGAACCAGCGCCGGCCCCATTCGTCGCGGTGCGCGCAGCGAGCCCGCTCGCGCTCGGCCACCGGCTGGCGGCGCACCTCCGGCAGGAAATCCGCGAGGTCGTCGCCCACGTTCAGCACGATGCGGTAGCGAGTCGCGATCTCGAGGCGGCGCGCGAGCTTTTCGCTGGCCCAGCCCGGCTTCTCGCCCTTGATCATGAGGTCTTCGGCGATCGTCGGGGAGTCGAGTCCCAGCGCGCGCAGGTTGGCCACCGTGTCGTCCTGCTGCGGGCAGTCGGCGTCACTGCCGGGACGGCGAGCGCATTCCCGGTTGGTGATGTAGAAGATGCGCGGCGGCCGGCCTTCGGCGTCCCGGGCGTCGCGCGCCGCGCGCACGAACTCGACGGCGCCCGGCACGGCTGGGGCCGCGCGTTCCGCGACCCACGCGTCCCACACCGCATCGAAATCCGGGAAGCAGGTTTCTTCCAGGATCATCCGGGCCTGCTGGCGCGGAGTTGTCGAGCACTGTCTCGTCGATGTCCATGACGATCGCCGGCGGCAAGGCGGAGGCCTTGCCGGCCTGCGCGGGCTCGGCGGTCCATTCGGGATCGGCGAGGCCCTCGGCGAGGGACGCGCGCGCGGCGCGATAGATCGATTCGCTTGCCGCGCGGAATTCCGAGGAGTTGAGTATCCAGAGCGTCGCGCGCTCGCCGCCCGCGGCGAATTCCGGCGCATCGCCGCAACGACCGGGCGGGGACGTGGCTGCGGCGGTGGTTGGAGCCTGAGGTGCCTGGCTCGCGCAGCCGGTGGCGGCCATCGCGACCAGCGCGGGCACGAGGCGCCGCGGGCGCAAGGCCGCCACTCAGTCGACCACGCGCGTGCCGCCGCTCGCGGTGCGCCGGCAAAGAGCGCGGAAAGCCTCCCGGTCATCGGGCCAATCTGGCCGTCGCCGATCTGCCGGCCGTCGGCCTGGGTGACGCCCGCGAGCTCGCCCATCGTGCCGGTGCAGAACGCCTCGTCCGCGCGATAGAGCTCGGTCAATGACAGGTCGGATACCTCGTGCGGGATCTTCTCGCTGCGGCAGATGTCGAGGACGGTCGCGCGCGTGATGCCCTCGGGGCAGGCGGCGAGCGTCGGCGTGCGCACGACGCCGTCCTGGACGATGAAGAGATGCGTGGCATTGGTTTCGGCGATGAAGCCGCGGATGTCCAGCATGATCGCGTCGTCCGCTCCCGCCGCGTTCGCCTGGATCTTCGCCAGGATCGAGGACAGCAGGTTGGCATGGTGGATCTTCGGATCGAGGCAGTCGGGCGGCGAGCGCCGCTGGCTGCTCGTGACCAGGCTGAGGCCTTTTTTCGAGTAGACCGGCGGCTTGTGCTCGGCGAGCACGATCAGCGTCGGGCCCGATCGGTTGAGCCGCGGATCCATTCCCGAGGTGACCTTGACGCCGCGCGTCAGCGTCAGGCGGATGTGCACGCCATCCTTCATCCGGTTGGCCTCGAGCGTGCGACGGATCTCCTTCACGATCGCCTCGTCGGCGGGAATGCCTTCGAAGGCGAGCGCGAGCGCCGAGGAACGCAGCCGCGCGAGGTGCTCTTCGAGCGCGAATATCCGCCCGTCATAGACCCGAAGTCCTTCCCACACCGCGTCGCCGCCCTGGACCGCGCTGTCGAACGGGCTCACGCCGGCTTCGTCGCGGTGCACGAGCTTGCCGTTCACGTTGACGACCAGGTCGCGGTTACGCTCGTCGAACTGTTGCAGCATCGGAGTACCTCAGGCCCGCAGGCGCAGGGCGTAAAGCTTCTCATACCACGGCCGGCATTCGTCCAGCAGCGGGACGAGCACCGCGGGCAAGTCGACGCGCCGCGGCCGGTACGGCTCGAAACCGGTGGACGCCTCGACCGCCGCATACCAGTGCGGCGCCCAGGCGCCGTCCGTCGGGCGCGGGCCCGGTGGCCAGGCGAGCATCTCGGGCAGGAAAGGAATTCGCAGGGCGTCGCAAAGCGCCTCGAGTTGCGCGCGCGGGTTCTTCAGCACGTCGCTCGCGAGGATGACGGGCGGCGCGCGGCCGATTTTCCCGGCGACACGGTCGAAGAGTTCGCATTGCTGCGGCAGCCCGGTGTCCGCAAGGCCGGCGGCCGGGTAGGTCTTGACGAGGGAGGCGAGCATTTCGTCCGGCTCGCGGATCAGGAAGGCGTGCGTCAACCGGTCGAGCCAGCCGCGATCGATCATCGGCAGGAGGTGATGCGCCATGTGCTTCTGGTACCAGACCGGGCGATCGCCGGGGACCGGTCCGGTCAGCTCGGCCGCGACCTTCCTCCAGTCCGATTCGTGGCGCGCGAGCACCTCGTCGCGCCCCGGGTGGCCGACGCCGGTGACTTTCAGGTAGTGCGCGTAGAGCGGCTCGTCAACGACGGCCGTGTCCGGACGATTGCCGAATGAGCGCAGCATCGCGGTCGAGATGTTGCGCGGACCGGACCACATGGCCACGCGCACGGGTTCGCGAATCTGTACCAAGCAGGCTTCCCACGTTAGCCGGGATCACCCCGCGAGTTCCGTGGGCCTCCCCAAGCTCTTTAGTACACCTGGCGGAGGATACAGTCCAAATCGAGCTCAGGCGTGGCGGCGTCGTCTTGCGAACAGAAGGATCAGGCCCGTGAGAAATTCCATGAGTCCCAGGGCACCGCCACCGCCACCGCCGCCACCGCCAGCGGGGTGGGGGAGGCGGAGTGTCACCGCGTCACAACGTGTAAACCGGACAGTGGCCGGTGCAGACTGACCCGCGACTTGCACCCTGATCTCGTGCTGATTGCAGTCGGTGATCGAAGACGCAAAGGTCAACAGATAACTGTTATCGAGCAGGGTCGAGATCGTTCCATATGCTTCGGTGACCGCCGCATCGTCTGCCGCCGGGATGTATTCGCCGCCGGTCCGGGCCGCCATTGAATTCAGTATGTTCCGGCCAGCCTGGCTGGCCGTTGGAACTGCAATCGTGAATACGGGAATGCCGGCGATACCCGCCGCATCGACGGCATCGTTCAACGTCGCATCCGAGGCGTTGTCGTCACCGTCGCTGATCATGACCACTGCTTTCGGGCCGTCTGGGAGTGCCACGGTCGTCGCACTGAAGTGCTGGATCGACACGATCGTCGCGTCGAACAAGTTGGTAAATTGCCCGGATAGGGCGCCATGACGGCGCTGATCAACATGGTCGTGCCGGTTCCGCTGGCCCGTCGATCAGCGTGAACGGCTGGACTACGGTGGCTCCGGCTGTCGCCATTGAACTTCACGATGGCCGCATAGTCGCCCGGTGCCATCGAATTGATGAAATCCACGACCGCGTCCTGCATGACGATGCGCGGCTGGCCCTCGGTGCTGGGACTGTAATCCATGGCGAACACGACCGACACCTGGGTGGCCGGATTCTGCGCGGGCGGCAGCGAGAAGTCCGCCGGTTGAAAGCTGACGGGCGTGCCGATCAAGCGTCACCGTGAAGTCGCCGACCGAAAGCCCGCCGACTGGCTGGCCGTTGTCGGTGACGGTGACGTAGACTTCGATCGGGTCACTGACAGGTCGCGATTCGACCCGGATATCCAGCTCTGCCTGCGCGAATCCTGGCAACAAGTACGGCGGCAAGTACCATGAGTGATCTTGCGCAGGTCATGTCTGTCATTCCCTTCATGTGCTTGCATCCCCGTGGCCGCTATTCTGTGCGGCCTCAATTCGATTGATCATAAGCTTTCGGTGTCCTTGTCCTACGAGTCTCAAGACATAACTTGACCGAAGTCACATTTCGAATGGCGGGTTGAAGGCCCCGATTGACTACCGATCAAGCCTTGCCGCGGCTTGCGTCCAATGGCGCTCCCAGAGGGATTCGAACCCTCGTACCAGCCTTGAGAGGGCTGTGTCCTAGGCCTCTAGACGATGGGAGCGAAGCCTTTGCATCCGGCCGGGGCCCGCAAGGGGGCTGGTATTATATCGGCCCATCATTCGACCTCAAGCGGACGTCATTTCATTGGATCAGCAGAACGACCGGGCGCCGGCGCCGGTGATCGTCGCACGCGCGGACCATCCGGTCTCGCGCTCCCGCATTTCCGGAAACGCGCTCAAGGTCCTGTACCGGCTCAAGGACGCCGGCTACCAGGCGTTCCTGGTCGGCGGCTGCGTGCGCGACCTCCTGATCGACATGCGAGCCCAAGGATTTCGACGTCGCCACCGACGCGTCGCCGGACGACGTGCGACGGCTCTTCCGCAACTGCCGCCTGATCGGCCGGCGTTTCCGGCTGGCGCACGTCCGCTTCGGCCACCAGGTCATCGAGGTCGCGACATTCCGCGCAGCCGGCGCGCCGATCGCGCCCGAGCCGGACCTCGACGGCATTACGGAAGAAGGCGCGGAGGAGATCGACGAGACCGTCTCCCGACCGCGTGCACGACGATCGCGGCCGGCTGCTGCGGGACAATGTGTACGGCACGATCGACCAGGACGTCTGGCGCCGCGACTTCACCTGCAACGCGCTCTACTACAACATCGAGGACTTCTCGATCTGGGACTACGTCGGCGGCGTCGACGACATCCGCGCCCGGACGCTGCGCCTGATCGGCGATCCGGAGACGCGCTATCGCGAGGACCCGGTCCGCATGCTGCGCGCCGTGCGCTTCGAGGCGAAGCTCGGCTTCAGCCTCCACGAGTCGACGCGCGCTCCCTTCGCGACGCTGGCCGGCCTCCTCGAGCACATTCCCCCGGCGCGGCTGCTCGACGAGTTCCAGAAGCTCTTCCTCGCGGGCTTCGGCGGGCGTTCCTTCGATCTCCTGCGGCAGCACGGGCTGCTCGAGCACCTGTTCCCGGCGACGGCGGCGCAACTGGCGACCGAAGGCGACGGCGTCTCCCTTCGCCTGATCCGCGCGGGGCTCGCGAACACGGACCGGCGCGTCGCCGAGGACCGGCCGGTCACGCCGATGTTCCTGTTCGCGGTCCTGCTGTTCGGGCCGGTCTCCGCGGCGGCGCAGAGGCGATTCGAGTCCGGCATGCATCCGGGCGCGGCGATCGCCGATGCCGTCGACGAGGTCGTCGTCGCGCAGAACCGGCGCATCGGCATTCCCGAAGCGCTTTTCGATCCCGATGCGCGAGTTGCTGGCCCTTCAGCCGCGATTTCATCGTCGCGAGGGCCGGCGCGCGCTCGCCTTCCTCGGGCACCCGCGGTTCCGCGCGGCATACGACTTCCTCCTGCTACGCGCGGAGGCCGGCGTCGAGGATCCGGAGATCGCGCGCTGGTGGACGGAGATCCAGGAGCTGCCGCCGGAGCGGCAGCTGCGAGCAGGCGGGAGCGGACACCGGCGATGGCGGGCAGGGTCCCGGCCATCGGCGCAGGCGCAGGCGTCGCGGCGGCCGCGGACGCAAGGCCGCAGACCACCGAATCCTGAACACGACCGATGCGCTGGGTTCCCGCGTACGTCGGCCTCGGCAGCAATCTCTCCGGATCCGCGCGCGGCAGGTTGAAACGGCGCTCGAGGCGCTGGCGCGGCATCGCGGACGCGCGGCTGGCGAGCACCTCGAGCCTGTGGCGAAGCCGGCCGATGGGTCCGCGGGACCAGCCCGATTTCGTCAACGCCGTGGCCGGCCTCCTGACGACGCAGGCGCCGCGCGAACTCCTGCAGCAGCTGCAGGCGATCGAGCGTCGCATGGGCAAGTCGGCCCCCGCCGTGCGCTGGGGGCCGCGGCTGATCGATCTCGACCTTCTCGCGTTCGGCCAGGTCGAAGCCGACGAAGCCGGGACTTCGGCTCCCGCATCCCGGCCTGCACCAGCGCAATTTCGTGCTGTATCCTCTGGCGGAAATCGCCGCCGATCTCTGGGTGCCCGGGCACGCGCGCGTTCGCGCGCTCAAGGAACGGGTTTCCGGCGACGGCATCGAGCGGCTTGCCGCACGGGAATCCGGTGACGACTGAAGAAAAACGGGAGAGCTGGCCCCATCGGCTGGTCGTCGTCGAAGGCCTGATCGGCGTCGGCAAGACCAGTCTCGCGCGAAAGCTGGCGGCCGCGGTCGGCGCGGGCACCGTGTTCGAACAGCCGATGGAGAACCCGTTCCTGGAGCGCTTCTACAAGGACCGGCGGGCCGCGGCATTTCCGGCACAGCTCTATTTCCTGTTCCAGCGCTCGCGGCAGCTCGCGGACCTGCGACAGCACGACCTCTTCGCGCAGGTGCGCGTCGCGGACTACATGCTGGAGAAGGACCGGCTCTTCGCGCGCATCGTGCTCGACGACGAGGAGTTCAAGCTCTACGACCAGGTCTACACCCGCCTCGCCATGGACGCGCCGGTCCCCGACCTCGTCGTGTTCCTCCAGGCGCCCGTGGACATCCTGCTCGCGCGCATCGACAAGCGCGGCATTCCGTACGAGAAGTACATCGACGCCGCCTATCTCGAGCGGCTCGGCGAGGCTTACACGCGCTACTTCCACCAGTACACGGCGTCGCCGCTGCTGATCGTCAACACGGCCGAGATCGACCCGGCGAACAATTCACGCGATTTCGACGACCTGTTCGACACGATCCGCCAGACCACGAGCGGCCGGCACTACGTCAATCCGGTGCGGGCCTGAGTTCCTGGCGCGCGAGCGCCCAGCGCACGTGTTCGCGGACGACGGGATCGGCGTCGTCGCGGCGCTCGGCGAGCGCGGCGGCGGCCGCTTCCGAGCGCGGCGCATTGCCGAGCGCGACGGCGATGTTCCTGAGCCAGCGGCGAAAGCCGAGCCGGCGCAGCGCGCTGCCGGCGCTGCGCTCGTCGTAGTCCGCTTCCGTCCAGCGGAAGAGCTCGACGAGATCCGGCGCGTCGAGTCCGTGGCGGACGCGGAAATCGGGCTCGGCCGCGACGCGCGCGAACTTGTTCCAGGGACAGACGAGCTGGCAGTCGTCGCAGCCGAAGATCCGGTTGCCGATCGCGGCTCGAAGCGCCTTCGGGAATCGAGCCGTGGTGTTCGATCGTCAGGTAGGAGATGCAGCGCCGCGCGTCGAGCTGGTAGGGCGCGGTGATCGCGCCGGTCGGGCAGGCCGGCAGGCAGGCGCTGCAGCTGCCGCAGCGATCGGGCGAGCGCGCGTCGACGGGCAGCGGCAGGTCCGTCAGCAGCTCGCCGAGCATGAACAGGGATCCGGCGCGCTCGTTGATGAGGTTCGTGTGCTTGCCGATCCAGCCGAGCCCCGCGTTGCGCGCCAGCGGCTTTTCCATCACCGGCGCGGAATCCACGAACGCGCGATAGCCGAAGGGGCCGATCTCCGATTCGAGGCGGGTCGCGAGCTCGGCGAGCCGCTTGCGCAGCACCTTGTGGTAGTCGCGCCCGAGCGCATAGCGCGCGACGAAACCCTTGCGCCCGTCCGCGAGGACTTCCGATGCGGGCCGCGCATCCGGCGCGTTGGCCGCCATGCGCACGCTGATCACGCGGATGCGTCCCGGGCACCAGCTCGTCCGGCCGGCTGCGACGCTGCCCGTGCCGCTCCATGTAATCCATCCCGCCGTGGCGCCGCTCGGCGATCCAGCGCTCGAGATTCGCCTCGTCCTCCGGCAAGCTCGATGCCGGCGACGCCGACCTGGTCGAAGCCGAGCTCGCGCGCAAGGGCATCGAGGCGCCCGCGGATCGCGGCGAGTTCGCTGTCGGTGAGTGGGCTTGCCATGGGAGGGCGGGGCTCGCGGGGCGGCCAGTATAATCGCGCCGATGGACTCGCTGCCCGCCGAGGTCTATTCGGCCGCCCAGGTGCGGGCCATGGACCGGCACGCGATCGAGAAGGCGGGCATTCCGGGCTACAAGCTGATGCAGCGCGCGGGCGGAGCGGCGCTCGACGCCGTGCGCCGGCACTGGCCCGGCAGGACAAAGCTCGCGATCCTCTGCGGTGCCGGAAACAACGGCGGCGACGGCTACGTGCTCGCGCGCCTCGCGCGCGCGGCGGGCCTCGAAGTCCGCGTGGCCGCGCTCGCCGATCCGGCGGGACTGCGCGGCGATGCGCGCCAGGCGTACGAGGACTTCACCGCCGAGGGCGGCCGGCATGGCGCATTCGAGGCGACGGCGCTCGCCGGCTCGGAACTCGTCGTCGATGCCCTGCTCGGAACCGGCGTCGACCGGCCCGTCGAGGGCGCGTGGCGCGATTGCATCGAATGGGTCAACCGGGCGGGATTGCCGGTGCTCGCGCTCGACCTGCCGTCGGGACTCGCATGCCGATACCGGGCTGGCGCAGGGCGTGGCCATCCGCGCGACGCGCACGATCGCTTTCGTCGCGCTGAAGTCCGGGCTCTTCCTCGGCGCCGCTCCCGATCACGTCGGAGTCCTCGAGTTTGCGGGACTCGATGTTCCGGCTGCCGCGCGCGAACGCGCAGTCGCCCGTGCTGCGGCGCATGGACGGGGCACTGCCGGCACTCGCGCTCCTGCCTCGGCGCGGCACGGCGCACAAGGGCGACCATGGCCGCGTGCTCGTCATCGGCGGGTTCGCGATGGCGGGCGCCGCGCGGCTCGCCGGAGAATCGGCGCTCCGGACCGGCGCAGGTGTCGTGACGATCGCGACCGGCGCGGCCGCCGCCGCCACCCTGGTCGGTGACCGGCCCGAGCTGATCGCGCGCGTGCTGCGCAGGCCCTCACAGCTCGCATCGCTGCTGGACGCGGCGGACGCGGTCGCGATCGGTCCCGGACTCGGGATCGATCGCCACGCAAGCCGCCTGCTGGATGAAGCGATCGACAGCGGCCGGCCGCTCGTCGTCGACGCCGACGCGCTGTCGCTGCTCGCAACGAAGCCGCGCAGGCACGCGGACTGGATCCTGACGCCGCATCCGGGAGAAGCCGGACGGCTGCTCGGCAGCGACGCGGCCACGGTGCAGGGTGACCGGCTCGCCGCGGCAAGAGAAGTCGTGGACCGCTTCGGCGGAGTCTGCGTCCTGAAGGGCGCGGGCACGCTCGTGAAGCCGCGCGATGAGCTGGCCTGGATCTGCGATCGTGGCAACCCCGGCATGGCGACCGCGGGCAGCGGCGACGTCCTGACGGGCGTCATCGCCGCCCTGCTCGGGGGTGGCGTGCGAAGCGGGACTCGCCGCCGCGGCGGGCGTGTTGCTGCACGCGGAGGCCGGTGACCGCGCGGCCGGTGCCGGCATGCGCGGCGTGATCGCGAGCGACCTCATCGCCGAGCTGCGCGGCGTCGTCAATGCGCCATGGAGCTGATGCTCGCCGACGAGGCGGCGACGGCCGGCGTGGGCGCGGCGCTGGCTGCCGGCCTGCCCGCGATCACGAAGCGTAGTTTCCTGCTTGGCCTCTCGGGCGAGCTCGGCAGCGGAAAGACGACACTGGCGCGCGGCATCCTGCGCTCGCTCGGCGTGACGGGCACGATCCGCAGCCCGACCTTTACGCTCGTCGAGCCGTATTCGACCGAACGCGGCAGCGTGCATCACCTCGACCTGTACCGGCTGGAGGGCGGAGGGGCATCCCTCGAGGGCATCGGCTACCGCGACCTTTGCGGCGCCCCGGGACTCGTGATCGTCGAATGGCCCGAACGGGTGGGCAGGGCGCTCGGGACGCAGGATCTGGCCGTCCGGCTCGCCCACAGGGAACGAGGCCGGAGCCTTGCACTCGAAGCCATGACGGAAGGTGGGCGCGAATGGCTCGCCGCGAGTCGTGCGTCGCTCGAAGTGTTTGCCGTATCTCGCTGAAAATCTTGAATTAAAAACCTGCTGTCGCTAGAGTAACCCGACTTCACACGGCGCACGGAAGCCATGCGGCCACTGCAGCGGATCGGCATCGTCGTCTTGCTGCTCGCTTCGGGAGCGGCGACGGCGGCGCCGACTTCACTCAAGGACATTCGCGTCTGGGCCAGCCCCGACTCGACACGCGTCGTCCTCGACCTTTCGGCAGCCGCCAGCTACACGCTCTTTTCGCTTTCCGGTCCCGAGCGGATCGTCATCGATCTCGAAAAGACCGATGCCAACCTGTCGGCATTGCGATTGCCCGATGGTGCCGGGATCGTCAAGGCCGTGCGAATCGGCGAGCGCGACGGCGACGGGCTGCGGATCGTGCTCGACATGAATGCGCAGGTCGAGCCCAAGAGTTTCCTGACGCCACCCAACGAAACCTACGGTCACCGCCTGGTCGTGGACCTCGGCGTCCAGCAGGCGCCCCGCCCGGTCAAGGTCGCGGGCGGAGAGGGCCAGCGCGACATCGTGGTCGCAATCGATGCCGGGCATGGCGGCGAGGATCCCGGCGCGATCGGCCGCGCCGGCACGCGCGAGAAGACCGTCGCGCTGGCAGTTGCGAAAAAACTCGCCGAGCGCATCAACGCCGAACCCGGCATGCGCGCCGTGCTGACGCGCACCGGCGATTATTTCGTGCCATTCCGCGAGCGCATCCGCCGCGCGCGCGTGCAGCAGGCCGACCTCTTCGTCTCGGTCCACGCGGACGCCTTCATCAATCGCGAGGTGCGCGGCTCTTCGGTCTACGTGCTGTCGACCCGCCGGGCGAGCAATGAAGCCGCGCGATGGCTCGCGGAGCGCGAGAATGCGGCGGATCTCATCGGCGGCGTGTCGCTCGACGACAAGAGCGACGTGCTCGCCTCGGTGCTGCTCGACCTTTCGCAGAATGCGTCGATCAGCGCGAGCCGCGACGCCGCCGCCCGCGTGCTGGCCGAACTCGATCACGTCGGCCGGCTCAAGAAGAGCGAGGTGCAGCACGCCAGCCTGATCGTGCTGACCTCGCCCGACGTGCCGTCGATGCTGGTCGAGACAGCGTTCATTTCCAACCCGGAAGAAGAGCGGAAGCTCCGCGATCCGGGGCACCAGGCCGAGCTCGCCGGCGCGATCCACGCGGGCGTGCGCCGCTACTTCTATGACAATCCGCCGCCGGGATCACGGATCGCGGTCCTCGCCGCGCGCGCCAGCGGGCAGGCGCTGCGTCACGTCGTTTCGCCGGGCGAGACGCTGGGCGACGTCGCGGGGCGTTACGCCGTGAGCGTCGACGACCTGCGGCAGAAGAATCGCATCGCCGGGGAGACGGTCGCCTCCGGCACGATCCTCGAGATTCCCGTCACCGGCACCTGATCGCCTGGGGACGCGCTGCTAGACTGGCGGGCCGGTTGCCACGCCATGCCGATTCAAATCCTCGATGGGCCCCTCGTCGACCAGATCGCCGCCGGCGAGGTCGTCGAGCGCCCCGCATCCGTCGTCAAGGAGCTCGTCGAGAATGCGCTCGATGCCGGCGCCCGACATGTGACGATCGACATCGAGCACGGCGGCATCCGCCTCATCCGCGTGCGCGACGATGGCATCGGCATCCCAAGCGCCGAGTTGCCGCTCGCCCTGTCGCGACATGCCACCAGCAAGATCGCCTCGCTCGAGGACCTCGAGCGCGTCGCGACGCTGGGCTTTCGTGGCGAGGCCCTGCCTTCCATCGCTTCCGTTTCGAGCCTTCGGCTTGTTTCACGCGTGGCGGGTGCCGCGGCTGCCGCGGAAATCGAATCGGCCGACGGCCGGACCGGTCGGCTGGCGCCCTCGTCGCATCCTCAGGGCACGACGGTCGAGGTGCGGGACCTCTTTCACCGGGTGCCGGCACGGCGCAAGTTCCTGCGCGCGGAGTCCACGGAGTTCCAGCACGTGCTCCGCACGGTCACGCGGCTCGCGCTGTCCCGGTTCGACGTGGCATTCACGCTGACCCACAACCGGCGCGAGCAGTTTTCGCTGCCCGCGGCGCCCGGACGGCGCGAGAGCGAGGCCCGCATCGCGCGGCTCGTCGGCGCCGACTTCGTCGCGAATTCCCGTTACGTCACGCATGCCCAGGCGGGATTCTCGCTCGCGGGCTGGATCGGCCTTCCTTCGCAATCACGTGCCCAGCCCGACCGTCAGTTTCTCTTCGTCAATGGCCGCATGGTCCGCGACCGGCTGCTTGCGAGCGCGGCGCGCCTCGGCTATCGCGACGTGAGCTATGGCGGGCGTCATCCCGCGTGGCTGCTGTACCTGTCGCTCGATCCGCTCCAGGTGGACGTGAATGCGCACCCGCAGAAGCTGGAAGTCCGCTTCCGTGACTCGCGCGGCGCCCACGACTTCCTGTTCCGCACGATCGAGAGGGCCCTGGCCGAATCCGGGCAGGGTCCGGGCAGCCAGGCTCCGGCAACCGCCGGCAGGCTGGCCGCCGCCTTCGCGCCCGTGCAGCCGGGCGCACTGGCACTGGGCGAGCCGGTTGCGGATTTCGACGTCGCAACTCGGGCTGCCGCCGAAGCGCGGCTCGAGGCATCCGTCACCGACGCGCCGCTCGGCCAAGCGGTCGGCCAGCTGCACGGCATCTACATCGTCGCGCAGAACGCGGAGGGGATGGTGCTCGTGGACATGCATGCCGCGCACGAGCGGATCCTCTATGAGCGACTGAAGGCCGCGCGCGACGGCGACGGTCGCGCGAGCCAGGCGCTGCTGGTTCCCGCGCTGGTCGAGACCTCCGAATCCGATGCCGGCCTCGTCGCGGAACATGACGCGGAATTGCGTGCGGCCGGTTTCGACGTCGACCGGGTCGGGCCGGCGACGCTCGCGATTCGCGCGGCGCCTGCCGTGCTCGCGGGCGAGGACATCGCGCGCGTGCTCAAGGACGCGCTTGCCGACCTCGGCCAGGGCAATGCCACGCATCGCATCACCGACAGCCAGGACGAGCTGCTGGCCAACATCGCCTGCCGCAGCGCGATTCGCGCGCACCGGCAGCTGTCGATCCCGGAAATGAATGCGCTGCTCCGCGAGATGGAGCGGACCGAGCGTTCGGGGCAGTGCAGCCACGGGCGTCCGACCTGGACCCGCATGTCGCTCGCCGAGCTCGACCGCATCTTCCTGCGCGGTCGTTGATGTCCCGAAGCCCCGCGATCCTCCTCATGGGCCCGACCGGGTCGGGCAAGACCGACCTTGCGGCGGCCCTCGTCGAGAGCCTTCCGCTCGAGATCGTGAGCGTCGACTCCGCCATGGTCTATCGCGGCATGGATATCGGGACCGCCAAGCCATCCCGCGAGATCCTGGCGCGCGCGCCGCATCACCTGATCGACCTGGTGGATCCCGCCGAGTCGTACTCGGCGGCGCGGTTTCTCGCCGACGCCAGGCGCGTGATGGCGGAAATCGCCTCGCGCGGCCGCGCGCCGCTGCTGGTCGGCGGAACCATGCTCTATTTCCGCGCGCTCCAGTCCGGCCTCGCGCCGCTGCCCGAGGCCGACGCGCGCATCCGGCAGCGACTCGAGGCACGCGCGGCGACCGAGGGCTGGCCGGCGCTGCATGCGGAGCTAGCCCGGCTCGACCCCGTGGCGGCGGGGCGCATCCGGCCCAGTGACCGCCAGCGCATCCAGCGGGCACTCGAGGTCATCGAGCTGACGGGCGAGCCCATCTCGGGGCGGCACCGCGAGGACTTGCGCGGCGCATCCACCGCGCGAGGATCTTCGCCTCGTCATCGCGCCCGCCGACCGCGGCGTCCTGCACGAGCGGCTTGCTGCGCGTTTCGAGGACATGATGGGGCGGGGACTGCTGGGCGAGGTGCGGACGCTCAAGGCGCGCCGGGACCTGCACGCCGGGCTGCCGTCCATCCGGATCATCGGCTACCGGCAACTCTGGGAGCACCTCGAGGGACGCGTGACGCTCGAGGCTGCGGCGGAACGCGCCGTCATCGCCACGCGCCAGCTCGCGCGCCGGCAACTGACGTGGTTGCGTGCGGAACCGGCCGCCGACTGGTTCGACCCGGTCGATGGGGACCTGGCCGGAACGGTCGGCCGCCGCATTGCAGGATGGCTCGCGAACCGGTGAATCCTGGCGCGGAGGTGCTAGACTCGATCCATTGCGGGCGACGCCCTTTGCGTCTTTTGCAGGCCCGAACGTATACGTTGCTTGAGCCGCCGGAATCCCCTAGAGCGGCATGAAAGTGCTAGAAAAAACAAGGAGTTACCATGGCCAGAGGACAATCATTGCAGGACCCCTTCCTGAATGCGCTACGCAAGGAACGCGTACCCGTATCCATTTATCTGGTGAATGGCATCAAGCTCCAGGGCCAGGTGGACTCTTTCGACCAGTTCGTGGTGCTGCTGAAAAACTCCGTGAGCCAGATGGTCTACAAGCACGCGATCTCGACCGTCGTGCCGGCCCGGAACGTCCGCTTGCCCTCCGCCGAAGGTTCCGACGAGGAAGTCCCCGCGGTGCAGGAAACGGCTTGACCGGAGCGCCGGCAGAATCCCTTGTTCGAACGGCCTGAGCGCGGCGAACGCGCAGTCCTCGTCCGGATCGGTCTCGGCCAGGCGCCCGACACCGAGGAACTCGCCGAGTTCGAGGCACTGGCGCGCTCGGCCGGCGCGTTGCCGGTCGACACGATCATCGGGACGCGCCGGAAACCGGAGCCCCGGTACTTCATCGGGAGCGGCAAGGCGGAGGAGATCCGCGATCGCGTCGCAGCCGCATCCGCCGACCTCGTGCTCGTGGACCACGAGCTTTCGCCGAGCCAGGAACGGAATCTCGAGCAGTTGATCGGTCGTCGCGTGCTGGACCGTGCGGGGCTCATCCTCGACATCTTCGCGCGGCGCGCGCGGAGCGCCGAGGGCCAGCTCGAAGTCGAACTGGCGCAACTGCGCCACCTGTCGACACGACTGGTCCGCGGATGGACCCACCTCGAACGCCAGAAGGGCGGCATCGGGCTCAGGGGCCCGGGTGAAACCCAGCTCGAGACCGACCGCCGCCTGATCGGCAAGCGGATCCGCACGCTCACCGGAAAACTCGAGAAGCTCGCGCAACGCCGGGACACCGGTCGGCAGGTCCGCAAGCGCGTGCCCGTGCCGTCGATCGCGCTGATCGGCTACACGAATGCGGGCAAGTCCACCCTGTTTCGCGCGCTGACCGGAGCGGACGCGTACGTCGCGGACCAGTTGTTCGCGACGCTCGACCCGACCGTGCGACGGCTGCGGCTGCCGCACACGCCGGACCTCGTCGTGGCGGACACCGTCGGCTTCATCCGGGATCTCCCGCACGAACTCGTCGCGGCATTCCGCTCGACCCTGATGGAAGCGCGCGATGCCGACCTCCTCCTGCACGTCGTGGACGCGGCGGATCCGGAGCGCGAACAGCGCATCCAGCAGGTCGATGAACTGATCTCGGGCATCGGCGCGGCGTCGATTCCGCAGCTTCGCATCTACAACAAGATCGACCGGCTGGGCCGGCCGCCGGAACTGGCGCGCGGTCCCGTGGGCGAGCCCGCGGCGATCTGGCTCTCCGCCGAATCCGGCTCGGGCGTCGAGCTGCTTCGCGCCGCCCTCCAGGAGATGTTCGGCCAGGCCGCGATGCGGCTGCGGATCGTGCTGCCACCGGCCCAGGGCCGGCTGCGCGCGCGCCTGTACGAGCTGCGGCTCGTGCGGGAGGAATCGGGCATGCCGGACGGCGACACGGCCCTCATCGTGGAATCGTCGCACCAGCAGCTCGAAGCCCTGTGCCGCGAGGCCGGCGTCGATTTCGCCGCCGCGGTCTCGCCTTGTTTGCCCGGCGCCGGCTTCGTAGAATTCCCGCGCAACGCCGCGAGTTCCGCGGCCTGACTCCCAGATCATCCCCCGAGCGCAATCAATGGCCTGGAACGAGCCCGGCAAGAACGAGAATCCCTGGCAGCGCCGTCCCGACAAGGGACCGCCTGACCTGGACGAACTCCTGCGGCGACTGCAGAAAAAACTTCGCTCGATTTTCGGCGGCCCGGGCGCGCCCGCCGGCGGGAGTATGGGGGGCGGGAAGCGCGCGATCGGAATCGGATCGGTGCTGGTCGGGCTGGTCGCGATCTGGGCCTTGTTTGGCAGCTTCTACCTGAACGAGGCGGCCGAGCGCTCCGTCATCACGCGCTTCGGCAAGTACGTCCGGACGACATCCGGCGGCTTCAACATGCGCCTGCCCTGGCCGATCGACCGCCGCACGGTCGTCAATGTGACCGAGGTCAGCAGCTTCACCGACCGCACGCGAATGCTGACGCAGGACGAGGCGCTCGTGGACATCAATCTCGCGGTGCAGTACCGGCGCGCCGACCCGGTCAAGTTCGCCTTCAACGTGCGCGAGCCGGAGGCGACCCTCGGTGAAGTCAGCGAGAGCGCGATCCGCGAAATCATCGGCCAGAGCAAGCTCGACTTCGTCCTGGAAACCGGGCGCCAGGAGATCGGCGCCAAGACCAAGGACCTCGTCCAACGCACGATCGCGGCCTACAACACCGGTATCGAGGTCACGAGCGTCAACTTGCAGGATGTGAGCGTTCCGGAACAGGTCGCCCCGGCGCAGAAGGACGCGATCAAGGCGCGCGAGGACAAGGAAAGGTCCACGCTTTCCGCTCAGACTTACGCGAACGACATCGTGCCGAAGGCGCGCGGTGCCGCCGTCAGCGTCGTGGAAGGCGCGCGCGCGTACCGCAGCCGCGTCATCGCCGATGCCGAGGGCGAGACCTCGCGCTTCCTGCAGCTCGCGAGCGCCTACCAGCGCGCGCCCGCGGTCACCCGCGAGCGGCTTTACATCGAAACAATGGAGCAGGTGCTGGGGTCCGCTGCCAAGGTCGTCGTCGACGTGGACGGCACGGGCAACATGATCTACCTGCCGATCGACAAGCTGCTCGAGCAGCGCGGCCAGCGCGGTGTCGTCGAAACGCCGCCGACAATACGGCTCGACGACGGCAGCGAAGTCGAGGGTGAAGACCCGCGCGCCAGGCAGGAACGCTGATGAACCGCCGCATGCTGCAGGTCGTGATCGGCGCGCTCATCCTGGTCTGGGTGCTGAGTGCCTCCATGTTCCAGGTCAAGGAGACGGAACTCGCGATCAAGTTCCGGTTGCGCGAGATCGTCAAGACCGATTTCGAGCCGGGCCTGCATTTCATGGTGCCCTGGATCCATACGGTTCAGACGTTCGATCGGCGGGTGCTGACGCGGAACTATCCCGCGGAGCAGTTCCTGACGAGCGAAGGCAAGATCCTCAACGTCGACTTCTTCGTGAAGTGGCGCGTCTCTGACGTCGAGCAGTTCTACCTGGCGACCAACGGAGACGAGGAGGTGGCGGCCGGCCGCCTCGCCGAGAACGTCAAGGACGGCCTCAAGGGCGTCATCGCCAAGCGCACGATCCAGCAGGTGGTTGCCGCGGAACGGGCCGAGTTCATCGGTGACATCCTCCAGTTCGCCGGGCAATCGGTCGGTCAGCTCGGGCTGACGCTGGTCGACGTGCGCGTCAAGCGCATCGACCTGCCGGAGGAAGTCTCGGAGTCGGTCTACAACCGCATGCGACAGAACTTCGCGCGCCAGGCGTCGCAGTTGCGCGCCGAGGGCGACGAGCAGGCGCAGCGCATCCGCGCCGAGGCGGAGCGCGAGCGCACGGAACTGCTCGCGATCGGCAATCGCGATGCCGAGGTCATCCGCGGCGAGGGCGACGGCAAGTCCGCCGACATCTATGCGAACGCATTCCAGCGCTATCCCGAGTTCTATTCGCTGCATCGCAGTCTCCAGGCCTACCGGAATTCGCTCGGCACGCCGAACGACGTGCTGGTGATCGCGCCCAAGGGCGAGTTCTTCAGGTACCTGAAGCAGTCGAGCCGTTGAGGGTACCCCGATGAGCATCGCATGGCCCGACCTCGCGGCCGCGCTCGGCCTCTTGCTCGTGATCGAGGGAATGATGCCGTTCCTGAGCCCGGGTGCGGTGCGGCTCACGATGGCGAAAATCGGCACCATGAGTGACACCACGCTTCGCGTGGCAGGCGCCGCGAGCATGGTCGGTGGATTGCTGCTTCTCTGGCTGGCCCGCGGCTGAGGCGCGCCATGGGACGCTTCGTCGTCGTGGTCGGCGCCCAGTGGGGCGATGAAGGCAAGGGCAAGGTCGTCGACCTCCTGACCGAGCGCGTCGCGGCGGTCGCGCGATTCCAGGGCGGGCACAATGCCGGCCACACGCTCGTGATCGGCGGCGTCAAGACGGTGCTCTCGCTGGTCCCGTCGGGCGTGCTGCGCGACGGCGTGCGCTGCTTCATCGGCAACGGCGTCGTCGTCTCGCTCGAGGCACTGCTGTCCGAAGCCGACATGCTGGTCGGACGCGGGGTTCCCGCGTATGACCGGCTGCTCGTGAGCCCGTCGTGCCCGCTGGTCCTGCCGTCCCACGCGCTGATCGACCGCGCGCGCGAGCGGAAGAGCGGGGAGCGCAAGATCGGCACGACCGGGCGCGGCGTCGGGACCCGCCTACGAGGACAAGGTCGCGCGCCGCGCCGTGCGCATCGGTGAGCTGAAGGAGCCGCGGAACTTCGCCTTGCGGCTCCGGGAGCTCCTCGACTACCACAACTTCCTGCTGGAACGCGGCCTCGGCGAGGCACCCGTGGACTACGAGCGCACGCTCGAACAATGCCTCGCACAGGGCGAACGGATCCGCCCGATCGTCGGGGACGTCACCCTCGCGCTCCACGAACTGCGGGTCGCCGGCGGGAATGTCCTGCTGGAGGGCGCGCAGGGCACCATGCTGGACGTCGATCACGGCACCTTCCCGTTCGTCACATCCTCGAACACGGTCGCCGGCTACGCGTCGGTCGGCACGGGCCTCGGCCCGCGCGACATCGACGACGTGCTCGGCATCGTCAAGGCGTATACGACGCGCGTCGGCTCCGGGCCGTTCCCGACGGAGCTCGACGACGAGACGGGCCGGCACCTGTCGAAGGTCGGGCAGGAATTCGGCGCGGTGACCGGCCGCCCGCGGCGCACCGGATGGTTCGACGCCGTCGCGCTGCGGCGCTCGATCATCAACAACGGAATCACGGGCCTCTGCGTCACGAAGCTCGACGTGCTGGATGGACTCGGCGAGGTGAAGCTCTGCCTCGAGTACGGCAGCGACGGCGCGCCGCGCTACGAAACCATGCCGGGCTGGAGTGGCAGGACCGCCGGAATCCGGTCGGCTGCCGAATTGCCGGCGGCGGCGCGCGCCTACCTCGCGCGGCTCGAGTCCGCCTGCGGCGTGCCCATCACGATGATTTCGACCGGCGCGGAGCGGGACGAGACGATCATCTCGCGCCACCCCTTCGACTGAGAATCAGCCCCGGCGCCTTCGTGCGGACTTGCCGGCAGGCGCGGCCGGCTTGCGATCGACGCCCGCGGCCAGCGCATCGACCCGGCGCTTCAGCTCGGCCAGGTCCTCGGCCGTCGGGATCCCGAGCTGGTGAATCGCGCGTTGCACGCGGGTCTGGAAGATCTTCTCCAGGTTGTCCCAGGTTTCGCCCGCCTGTTCCTTGACCGTGTCCATGCGCCGGTTGACGGTTTTCTGCGCGCCCTGGAACGCCTGCATCACGACCTTCTGCGCCGCCTCGAGCGCGCCGCCCTGCAGCTTCGACCCCTCGCGCATCAGCTCATCGAAGATTTTCGGGGCGCCGGCCTGCGCGCGCGACAGCGCGCCGAGGCCCGCGAGCCAGATCTGCTGGGCGGAGTAGAGGAGATCCGGTTCCTGCTTCGGCGCGCCGCCGCCGAGCTTGCCCTTCTTCCTTGCCGCCATGATCCTCTCCTGACGCGGGTTAAACAGCCTGCCGATGCGGCAGAATAGCGCGTTCCCGAAAGGAGTTCAGGATGGCCGCCGCGAAGCCGCTCCGCTTTCCCTACGAACAGAAACCCTACAGCTACGACGGCGCCGAGTTGCAGAAAGCCTGGGACCGGCTGCACCAGGGCGATCGCGAGCCATTTCCGGACAGCCCGGCGTTGCAGCAGGCCTGGCGGCAGTTCCACCGCGGCGACTTCGCGCAGGCGATCGCGCAGGGCACCAAGCTGGACTCGCTGGGATCGATCGTCGCGAGCAAGGCCGCGGCGGTCGCCGCCACCTACCTCGAGGACGACGACCGGCGCGCGCTTCGGTTGCTCGAGGATGCGGCGAAGCGCGCGGAGGCCGCGACCCGGACGCTGCCCGGCCACGCCAATGCCTGGTACATGCTGGCATTCGTCATCGGCCGCTATGCGCAACAGGTCTCCATCGTCAAGGCGCTCGCGGAAGGCCTTGGCAACAAGGTGCGCAAGGCGCTCGACCGTGTGCTGGAACTCGAGCCGAAGCACGCGGATGCGCACATCGCGCTCGGCCTGTATCACGCGGAGATCATCGACAAGGTCGGCGCGCTCGCCGGCCGGCTGACTTATGGCGTCGACGCGGCAGCGTCCGTCAGGCACTTCGAGCTGGCGCTGAAGCTCAACCCGGGATCCGCGATTGCGCACATGGAGTACGCGAACGGGCTCCTCATGCTCCACGGCGAAAAGAAGAAGAAACAGGCCATCGAGCTGTATCGCAAGGCAGCGGCCTGCAAGCCCGCCGATGCCATGGAGCGGCTCGACGTCGAACAGGCCAAGGCCGAGCTGGAATGAGCCACGTCAGCGACCGTGCTTGAGATACGGGCCCAGCAGGACTGACAGGACGAGCCTCTCGAATTCCTCGCGAAAGCGCGCCGTGACCTCGTCCGGGTCCGGCACGCGCTTCTGGTCCGCGATGAGCCCGAACTGCACCTGGCCGGCATACGACAGGATGCTGATCCCGAGCCCGATGTCGCCGGACTGCGGCACCCAGAAAATGAGCCGTGTCGATCCGGCCGCCGGCGAGGAACAGCGGCTCCTGCGGTCCGGGGACATTGGTCGCGACGGCGGTCGCCTTGGTCGACAGCAGGTCGATGGCCATGGCCTCGACCGACGCGGGCAGGCGGCCGAGCGCCGCCATCAGCCCGAGCGTCAGGATGGGCTGGTAGGAGTTCTTCAGCGACGACATCGCGGCATGCACCGCAAACAGCCGCTCGAACGGATCGCGGATGCCGATCGGCAATTCGAGGAACACCAGGCCGAAATAGTTGCCGAGCGAGGCCGCGGCCGCAGGGTCGCGAAGGTTGACCGGCACGGCGGCGCGGATCGACGAGGCCGTCGGTCGATCTCGCCATGCTGGCGCAGGTAGCTGCCGAGCGCGCCGGCCGCGGTCGAGAGGAGCAGGTCGTTGACCGTGCATCCGAGCGCCCGCGCGATCGCCTTGACCTCCGCGAGCGGCAATGGCTCGGTCCAGGCCGCGAGCTTGCGCGTGCCGAGCGGTCCCTTGAAGCGTGTCGGCGGGTCATCGGCCAGCGTCGCGACACGCACGAGCTCGCCCGCGACGCCGAGTGCGTGCCGGGCGATCTCGCTCGCCTGCTCTGGATCCTTCGAAAGGTCGACCGCGCGCGAAAGGAACGCGGCTCCTTCGGCATACGCCTGCTTCAGCAGGCCCGCGCCGGGCACGTTCAGGCGGTCAAACCAGCCCGGCGCCTCGTCAGCGGCCTTCTCCTCACCGGCCTGCGGGCGAAATCCCTGCGCTTCGTTGATCCGGCGCCGGGTCGGTCAAGGTGAGGAAGACGCGAATCATCGCCATGCCGTCGGCATAGCAGTGGTGGATGCGCAGGACCGCCGCGCTGCCGCCCTGGAAGTCGTCGATGAAATGGAACTGCCACATCGGCCGGCGCCGGTCGAGATCGGTGCCCGCGAGCTCGGACACGAAGGCTTCGATCTCGGCCTGGCCCGCCGGCGCGGGAAGCGCCGCGCGGATCACGTGGGCGTCGAGGTCGAATTCGGGATCCGGTTCCCAGCTCGCGGACATCGCGTCCTGGCGCGCGCGGCAGCGGAAGCGCGGAAACCGGAGGAAGCGCTCCTCGATCGTGCGGCGAAATTGCCGGAAGCCGATCCGTGAACCGAAGACGACGACCCCGACGATCACCATCAGGTTGGTCGGCCGGTCCATGCGCAGCCACGCGGCGTCCACCGCGGACATTCGTTCCGTTTCCCCGGTCATCGGATTACAGTAAAGCACATGGCGTATTTCGTCACCGGCGCGACCGGATTCATCGGCCGCTACCTCGTGGAACGACTGCTGGCACGCGGCGAGCGCGTGTACGTGCTCGTGCGGCCGCAGTCCATGCAGAAATTCGAGGCGGTGCGCGAGTTCTGGGGCGCGCGCGCGAGCCGCGCCGTGCCCATCGCGGGCGACCTCGCGGGGCGCGACCTCGGCGTGTCGAAGGCCGACCTCAGGAAGCTCACCGGCAAGATCGACCACATGTTCCACCTCGCGGCCGTGTATGACCTGCAGGCCGGCAGCGAGGAACAGGACAACGCGAACATCGTGGGCACCGACCACGCCCTGCAGTTCGCGGAGAGCGTGCAGGCCGGGTGCTTCCACCTCGTGAGCTCGATCGCGGCGGCAGGGCTCTACAAGGGCAGCTTCCGCGAAGACATGTTCGAGGAGGCGACCGGCCTCGAGCATCCGTACTTCCGCACGAAGCACGAATCGGAGGCGCTCGTCCGCAACCGGAGCAACCGACCCTGGCGCGTCTATCGCCCGGGCATCGTGGTCGGCCACTCGCAGACGGGCCAGATCGACAAGATCGACGGGCCTTACTACTTCTTCAAGATGATCCAGAAGCTGCGGCAATCCCTGCCGCCGTGGCTGCCGCTCATCGGCCTCGAGGGCGGCTACATCAACCTCGTGCCGGTCGACTATGTCGTCGCGGCCATGGATCACCTCGCGCACCTGCCGGGGCAGGACGGGCAGTGCTTTCACCTGACCGATCCGCGGCAGCGCCGCGTCGGCGAAGTGCTCAACCTGTTCGCGCGCGCGGGCCATGCGCCGACCATGGCGTTCCGCGTCGATCCCAAGCTGCTCGACCTGATTCCCTCCGGCGTGACGGCCTCGATGGCGAACTACCGGCCGCTGCAACAGGTGGTGGAGACCATCCTGCGCGACCTCAGGATTCCGCGGGACGTCATGCAGTTCTTCAACTGGCAGACGCGATTCGACTGCACGCGCACGCAACGGCTGCTCGAAGGGCTCGGATGTCCGTGTGCCGGTGCTCGAGGATTACGCGTGGCGGCTCTGGGACTACTGGGAGCGTCACCTCGACCCGGACCTCTCGCTCGACCGCAGCCTCGCCGGCGCGGTCCGCGGAAAGGTCGTCGTCATCACCGGCGGCTCGTCCGGCATCGGCCTCGCGGCCGCCGGGCGCTGCGCGGACGCCGGCGCCATCGTGGTCATCGTCGCGCGCGACCCGGAAAAGCTCGAGGCCGCCCGGGCAAGGCTCGCCGAGCGCGGCGCCAGCGTATTTGCCTACGCCTGCGACATCGCGGATTACGCGGCCTGCGACGGCCTTGCGAAGAAGCTGCTCGCGGAACACGGTGGCGTGGACGTCCTCGTCAACAACGCCGGCCGCTCGATCCGGCGCTCGATCGACCTCTCCCACGACCGCTTCCACGACTTCGAGCGGACGATGCAGCTCAATTATTTCGCGGTCGTGCGGCTCACCATGGCGCTGATGCCCTCGCTGCTCGAGCGCGGCGGGCACGTCGTGAATATCTCGTCGATCGGCGTGCTCTCCAACGCGCCGCGCTTTTCCGCCTATGTTTCGTCGAAGGCCGCGATGGAAGCCTGGACGCGCTGCGCGGCCGCCGAGCTCGCCGACCGCGGCGTGACATTCACCATCATCAACATGCCGCTCGTGCGCACCCCGATGATCGCGCCGACCAAGATCTATGAGCAGATGCCGGTCGCGACGCCCGAGGAGGCGGCCGACATGGTCGCCGAGGCGATCACCGACCGGCCGAAGCGGATCGCGACGCGGCTTGGCATCGCGGCGGAGGTGCTGCACCTCGTCGCCCCGCGCATCACGGAAGTCGTGATGAACACGGCCTACCGCATGTTCCCGGATTCCGCCGCTGCACAAGGCGAGCCCGGCGGGCAGAAGGCGCAGGTGCCGCCGACGAAAGAGGCGGTGATGTTCGCCTCAATCCTTCGCGGCGTGCACTGGTGAGCCGCCCGGCCTGCGGGCGAGCAGCGCGTTGAAGGGCGCATGCTCGGGCCAGCGCATGCGGGCCCGGCGCACGATCATCGTCGTGACGAGCGCGAACTGGCCTTCCAGGCTCGCGTGGCTGACGCCGTCGGTGAAGACCATCCAGGCCGAATTCGGCGGGAAGCGGACCTCCAGGTACCCCGTCGGGTCGTCGCGGAAGCCGGGATCGTCCTTCATGTAATTGTGCAGGCGCCGCATCGCGCGGTCATAGGGGCTGGTGTCCAGCACGGTCGCGAGCGGATTCAGGCGCGTGAGGCCCGAGATCAGCGCCGAGATCGCGCGGTCGCCGCCGCCCTTGGTGATGGGAACGCGCAGCCGGCCGGCGTCGTCCAGCAGCTGCGCGCGCTTGCCATAGCGCTCGAGCATGTCGCCGAAGCTGCCCTTGGTCGCCCAGACGCGATCGCGATCCGGATTCACGTTGACGAAGAAGCGCAGGATGCGGTCGCCGTCAGTCGCGCCATAGGCGCCCGCGTCGACGTGCACGAGCTCGTTGCTGGCATGCGGCTTGAGGTTGCGGCCTTTTTCCTCGATCGGCCGGAAGCTGCAGGTGCCGATGCGCGCGCCGTCCGTCAGGTCTCCCGTCACCCGCCGCAGGAACGCGGTGACCTCGTCGAGGTGCGATCGCAGGACTTCGGTGACGCGAGTCACCGTCGCTTCGTCCGCCTCGATCCCGCTGACCTTCCCGGCCTCCGGGTGGTAGCTGATGTTCTTGAGCTTCAGTCGCGATGGAAGCTCGCGCCGGAGAAAATCGAGTGTCGCGGGGTCAGGCAGGGGAATCGGGCAGGCCGGGAAGTAGACGATCCGGTTGGCTTCGAGCGCCTCGCGGACGGAGCCGGAATCCGAACGCAAGGCCGCATCGTCAAAGGTGGTGATCACCGAAAAAATCTACGCCGCGGGTCCATGGCTGTCAAACACACACTCCGACGTCCTACAGACCCGCCCGCGGTCGGATGTCGTAGTTTGGAAAGAAGCTCGTGGAGGTTTTGCCATCATGGCGCGGAAATACAGCAAGAAAGCCCAGCGCAAGGTCAAGCGCGCAATGCACGAAAGGAAGAAAGGCACGCTCAGGAGCGGCCGCTCCGGAAAGAAGGTCACGAGCCGGAAACAGGCGATTGCGATCGGCCTGTCCGAGGCGCGACGGGCGGGCGCACGCGTGCCGCGCAAGCGCCGCGCGAGAAAGTCCACGCGTTCGAAGAAGGGCTGACCGGTGCCAGGGCCGAAAGGGGGGCGCCGCAAGCGCAGGCCCGCCGCGCAGGTCCGGAAAGTCGTGGCGCGGCAGCGCGCGATCCAGCGCCAGGTCGCGCGCGCGGACCGGGCCCGGCCGCGCAAGGAAATGAAGCGCCCGATGCAGGCCGGCGCGCGCCGCTATCCCGAGCCGCCCCTCCCGCGACAGCACGAGCGCAAGCCCGGGGCGGAGCACGCGCTCGATCCGCCGCCGATGTACGACGCGCCCTTCTACATCGGCTCCTCGAAGCTCTATGGCCAGGCCGCCCTGATCACCGGCGCCGACTCCGGCATCGGCCGGGCGGTGGCCGTCCTGTTTGCGCGTGAAGGTGCGAACATCGCCATCCAGTACCTGTGCGAGCAGGCGGACGCCGAGGCCACGCAGGCCGCCGTCGAAGCGGAAGGCAGGCGGGCCATCCTGATTCCCGGCGACGTCAGCCAGCGCGAGTTCTGCACCCATGCGGTCAGGCAGACGGTGGACGAATTCGGCAGGATCGATGTCCTCGTCAACAACGCCGCCTTCCAGGTGCACGTGTCCCGCCTCGAGGACCTGACCGAAGATCATTTCGACCTGACGCTCAAGACGAATCTCTACGGGTACTTCTTCATGGCGCAGGCGGCGGCGGCGCACATGAAGGAGGGCGCGTCGATCATCAATACGGGTTCGGTGACCGGGCTCCTCGGCAGCGATCATCTCCCCGACTATGCGATGACGAAGGGCGGCATCCACGCCTTCACGCGCTCGCTCGCGAGCCACCTGATGCCGCGCGGCATCCGGGTCAATGCGATCGCCCCGGGACCCGTGTGGACGCCGCTCAATCCTTCCGACAAGAACGCCAGCCTTGTCGCGAAGTTCGGCGCGTCCGCGCCGATGAAGCGCCCGGCGCAGCCGGAGGAAATCGCGCCCGCCTTCGTGTTCCTGGCTTCGGCGCAGTGCTCCAGCTACATCAGTGGCGAAGTCCTGCCGGTGGTTGGCGGCTACAGCGGGGGATGGTGACGCTTTCCGGACATGAAGCGGCAACGCCTGAAATTCCGACCAGGCTTTCGCGTCGCATTCCGCAATCGTCGCGCGCAGGCGGCGGTAATGGTCCTGGCGCCCGGCGCGAGCGAAGGCGGCCCGGACAATCGGCATCGTGGTGCCGACCAGTGGCTGTATGTCATCGAGGGCAAGGGAACGGCGATCGTCAACCGGCGGCGTTTGCCAATCGTCGCCGGCACACTGCTCGTGATCGAGCGTGGGGATCGCCACGAAATCAGGAACACGGGTCGCGTGTTGCTGAAGACGCTCAATATCTACGCGCCGCCCGCGTACTCGAAGGACGGCAACGAACTACCGGCAGGAAAGCGCTGAACACGCGGGTCCGGCCGCCATCGGACAAAATGGTAGGATGGTGCCCAGGAGAGGACTCGAACCTCCACGCCTCTCGGCACTAAGACCTGAACCTAGCGCGTCTACCAATTCCGCCACCTGGGCACAGGTTGCGACCGGGGTCCCCCGGCGAAGGCGCGTCAATTTACGCAGGCACCCATTTGATGTCAATTGTGAAGAAGTCATGAGCCGCAAGCCGCGCTGGCAAAAGGAAGACCCTCGTTTTCGCGAGGAATCCAAGCGTTACGAGCACCCCATCCCGAGCCGCGACCTCCTGCTCGCGAAACTGGCGGAAGCGAAGAAGCCGGTCGGCTTCGACGTGCTCGCCGCCGCCCTCGGCATCACGGATCCAGCCGAGCGCGAGGCGGTGTCGAAGCGTCTCGGCGCGATGGCTCGCGAAGGGCAGCTGCTCGTCAATCGCGCGAACGAGTATTGCCTGATCGAGCGGCTGCCCGTCGTCGTCGGCACGGTGAGCGGTCACCGGGATGGATTCGGCTTCCTCGTTCCTGACGATGGCAGCGACGACCTGTTCCTGCCGTACCGCGAGATGCGGATGCTGTTCCATGGCGACCGCGCGGCGGGGCGCGTGACCGGCCGGGACGAGCGCGGGAGGTCCGAGGGCGCGATCGTCGAGGTGCTCGAGCGCCGCACGCGGCAGGTGGCCGGCCGCTTCTCGCTCGAGGGCGGCATCGGATTCGTGACGCCGGACAACCGCCGCATGAGCCAGCGCGTCGTGGTGCCGCGCGAGGCGACGAGCTCCGCGCGCCACGGCGATCTCGCAGTCGTCGAAATCACGGAGCAGCCGAGCCGGAATCGGGATGCCGTCGGCCGCGTCCTGCGCGTGCTGCCGGACGGCGGTGGTGCCGACACCGCAATCGACCTCGCGATCGCCTCGCATGGCCTGTCGCACGAATTTTCGCCCGAGGCGCTCGCCGAGGCCCGCGGCTACGGTCGCGACGTGACCCCCGCGGCGCTTGCCGGGCGCGAAGACCTTCGGAGCATGCCGCTCGTGACGATCGACGGCGAGGATGCGCGCGACTTCGACGACGCGGTCTGGGCCGAGGAGAGCGCGGGCGGTTTTCGCCTGATCGTCGCGATCGCCGACGTCAGCCATTACGTCCGTCCGGGCACGGCGCTCGACAGGGAAGCCCGTGAGCGCGCGACGTCCGTCTACTTCCCGAACCGCGTCCTGCCGATGCTCCCGGAGGAGCTTTCGAACCACCTGTGTTCGCTGATGCCGGAAGTCGACCGGCTCTGCATGGTCTGCGACATGGAAGTCACGCGGGCCGGCGTCATCTCGCGCAGCCGCTTCTATCCGGCGGTGATGCGCTCCGTGGCGCGCCTTACCTATACGCGGGTGGCTGCGCACCTGGATGGCCGGGAGCCCATGTCGCGCGGCGCCCCCGCCGCCGTTGCGCAGGTCATCGACTGCCTGCATCGCGTCTACCTGGCGCTCCGCAAGCAGCGCGTGCGCCGTGGCGCGCTCGACTTCGAGGCGCCGGAAGTCAAGGTGCTCGTGGACTCCGCGGGCCAGGTCACGGACATCCGCGCCTACCCGCGCAACGACGCGCATCGCCTGATCGAGGAATGCATGATCGCGGCGAACGTGGAGGCGGCCGGTTTCCTCAAGAAGCGGCGCCTGCCCGCGCTCTTCCGGATCCACGGCAAGCCCGACGAAGACCGCATCGAGGAGCTGAAGCGTTTCCTGTCGATGCGCGGCGTGCACTTCGAGATCGGCGGCGACCTGAAGCCCGCGCGGCTGCAGAAAGTGCTGGCCGGCATCTCGGGCCGGCCGGATGCAGGCGTCCTCGAGAACGCGATCATCCGTTCGCTGCCGCAGGCGCTCTACCAGCCGCTCAACATCGGCCACTTCGGCCTCGCGCTCGAGGAGTACGCCCATTTCACCTCGCCGATCCGGCGATACCCGGACCTGCTCGTGCATCGCGGGATCCGCCACGCGCTGGCCGGGGGTTCTGCGTCGAACTTCGTCCACTCCGCCCGCGAGATGGAGGCACTCGGCCAGGAATGCTCCCTGCGCGAGCGGCGCGCGGACGAGGCGGCCCGCTCGGTCGTCGCCTGGCTCAAGTGCGAGTACATGCGGCCGCGCGTCGGCGAGGAGTTCGATGCGGTGGCGACCGGCGTCGCCGAGTTCGGGGTCTTCGTGCAGCTGAAGGAAATGCAGATCGACGGACTCGTGCATGTGACGGCATTGCCGGCCGACTACTTCCATTTCCACGAGCGCGACCGGACGCTGGTCGGTGAGCGCACGAAGCTTCGCATCTCGATCGGTGATGAAATGCGCGTGCGGCTGGTTCGCGTGGATTCGGCGGAACGCAAGATCGACTTCGAGCACATCGCGAAGACGGGGACTCATTACCATCCGCGGCGCCGCACCGCCAAGGCGCCGGCGCGGCACAAGTGAACGGGTCGATTGTCTACGGGCTGCACGCGGTCCTCGCGGTGTTGACGCGCAGGCCCGCCGATGTGCTTCGCCTGTCCATCGTCGCCGCGCGCGGTGATGCGCGTGCCCGGGAGCTGCGCGAACTCGCGGCGAAGCACGGCGTCAAGGTCGTCGGCGCCACGACGGAGTCGCTGGACCAGGAAGCCGGTGGAGCCGCGCACCAGGGAGTCGTCGCGGAGGTGCGGCCCAGCGTGCCGCTGGACGAGAACTCGCTGCTCGACCTGCTCACCACGGCGAAGGATCACTCGCTGGTGCTCGTGCTCGACGGGGTTTCCGATCCGCACAACCTGGGCGCCTGCCTGCGTACCGCTGACGCTGCGGGTGCGACCGCGGTCGTTGCGCCGCGGGACCGGGCGGCCGGCCTCACGCCCGTGGTGCGGAAAGTGGCGGCCGGCGCCGCCGAGACCGTGCCCTTCGCGCAGGTGACGAACCTGGCGCGCTCCCTGCGCGACATGAAGCAGGCAGGGCTGTGGATCGCCGGCATGGACGAGGACGGGGAAAAGGAGCTGTACCAGGCCGGTCTCACGGGCCCCCTCGCGGTGGTCATGGGGTCGGAGGGCAGGGGTCTGCGGCGCCTGACCCGGGAATGCTGCGATTTCAGCCTGCGCCTGCCGATGCAGGGGGCGGTCCAGAGCCTCAACGTCTCGGTTGCGACCGGCATCGTCCTTTACGAGGTGCTTCGCCAGCGCCGCGCCAGGCTTGCAGAAGTCGAGCCGGTCCGGTAACTTACGCGGCCCTCGCCCCGGACCACCGGGGCTTTTCTCCTTGCCTCACCGCAATCGCGTCAGCGGGAGGCCAAGACCACAAGGAGCACAAGATGCGGCATTACGAGATCGTATTCCTCGTCCATCCGGACCAGAGTGAACAGGTTCCCGCCATGATCGAGCGGTATCGCGGCCTCATCGCCGCGGACGGCGGTGCCGTCCATCGCCTCGAGGACTGGGGCCGTCGCCAGCTCGCGTTTCCCATCGCGAAGATGCACAAGGCGCATTACGTCCTGATGAACGTCGAGTGCAGCGGAAAGGTGCTAGAGGAATTGACCGGTGCATTCCGGTTCAGCGACGCGGTACTGCGTCACCTGGTCGTCAAGATGGAGCGCGCGGTCACCGATCCCTCGCCGATGGCGAAGGAGCCGGAAGAGCGCAGCGATCGTGATCGCGAGCGCGACCGCGATCGCGACTCGATCGGCGACTCCATGGGCATGGACTGAGCGGGGAGGCCACGATGTCACGTTTTTTCCGGCGCAAGAAGTATTGCAAGTTCACGGCCGAAGACACCGACCAGATCGACTACAAGGACCTGGCGACGCTCAAGGCCTACATCACCGAAACCGGCAAGATCGTCCCGAGCCGCATCACCGGCACGCGCTCGTTCTACCAGCGCCAGCTCGCGGTCGCGATCAAGCGCGCGCGCTACCTCGCGCTATTGCCGTATACCGACCAGCACTGAGCCCCGGGGCCCGGGCCCGCGGCTTGATGCGTTCCGATGACGGCGCTGTTGCAGTGGATGACCGGGAGCCCGGTCCGGACCTTCCTGGCGGCCGGACTCGCTGCCCTGATCGCGCTGGTGGCCCTGCCGATGGCGGCCTGGCTGCCGGCCGGCATCTTCGTGCTCGCGCTGCTCGCGAGCGGGGACGCGCTCGCGTTTGCGGCGGCGGCCGGCGCGGCAATCGTCCTGGTCTGGGCCTTCGCGCCGCTCTTCGGCGTCGGGCCGGCCCTCGCCATCACGACCATCGCCCTGCTGCCGTCGGTGCTGGCGGCGTACGCGCTCATCCGGACCCGCAGCCTCGGCTTCGTGTTCCAGGCGCTGACCGTCGCGGCCTGCGTGCTCGTGGTCGGCATTCACGCCCTGTTCGGCGACCCGGAGGGATTCCTCCGGCCGGTCATCGCGGAGCTCGAACCGATGCTCCGGCGCACGGCCGAGACGCTGTCGGAGTTCGGCATCGACCGCTCGCCGGCGGAAATCGGCGCGGCAACCGCGCGCGTCGCCTGGGCGACGCTCGGCTGGATGGTCCTGCTGCACGCGTTTCTGGCGCAATGCGCCGGTTTGTGGGGCTTCGCGCGCATGCGTGAGCCCGGGCTCTTCGGCCGCGAATTCCGGGGCCTCAAGCTCGGGCGCGTCGTCGCCTGGCTGTTCATCGCCACGTTTGCGGCCAGCCTGGTCGCGCACCGGCTGCTCGGGCCAGGAATGGCAGGTCGCCGACGACGTGCTGTTCGTGCTCGCCGCCGCTTTCCTCGTGCAGGCGCTCGCCGTCGTCCACGGCCTGCGCGAGCTGCAGGTCATCGGCGTCGTGCCGGTGGTCCTCGCGTACGTGGCCGTCATACTGGTGCCGATGGCCTTGGTTGGCATCGGATTCGCGGACACCTGGGTCCGCTTTCGCGAGCGCTTTGCGCCGCGTCAAGGAGTGTAAGTCGATGGAAGTCATCCTGTTGCAGAAGATCGCGAACCTCGGGGAAATCGGCGACCGCGTGAAGGTGAAGCCGGGCTACGGCCGGAACTTCCTGCTGCCCGGCGGCAAGGCGACGCTCGCGACGGCGGAGAACATCGCCCGGTTCGAGAGCCGCCGCGCGGAGCTCGAGGCGAAGGCCGCGGCCGATATCGCCTCGGCAAGGACGCGCGCCGCCGCGCTCGAGGGCTTCACGCTCACGATCGCCGCCAAGGCCGGCAGCGAGGGAAAGCTCTTCGGGTCGATCGGCACGACGGACATCGCCGAAGCCTGCCTGAAGGCCGGCCAGGCCATCGAGCGCTCGGAAGTGCGGCTGCCCGGCGGTCCGATCCGCATGGTCGGCGAGCACGTCATCAACCTGCACCTGCACGGCGACATCGATGTCGCGGTCCCGCTGACGGTGGTTGCCGAGGAGTAAGCTTCCGTCCAATGGTCGCGATGATCCGCCAGGACGAGGTCCGCATGCCGCCGCACTCGGTGGAGGCGGAACAGGCCGTGCTCGGCGGCCTGATGCTCGATGCGAACGCCTGGGATGCGGTCGCCGACATCGTCCACGCCACGGATTTCTACCGCCGCGACCACCGGCTCATATTCGAGGCGATCGCCGAGGTCGCCGAGATCCGCGGTTCCTGCGACGCGGTCACGGTTTCCGAGAACCTCGAGGGCAAGGGCAGGCTCGACGAGATCGGCGGTCTCGCGTATCTCGGCACGATCGCGCGCGATACGCCGTCCGCGGCCAATGTCCGCGCCTATGCCGAAATCATCCGCGAACGGTCGATCCTTCGGCAGCTCGTCGCCGCGGGCGGGGAGATCGCGGCGGCCGCGACCGACAGCCGCGGGCGCCCGGCCAGCGAGCTCGTTGACGAAGCCGAGCGCCGCGTATTCGAGATCGCCGAGCGTGGCAGCCGCGGCAAGCTCGGGTTCGTCGCGATCAAGGACGTCCTGCCGCAGACCATCGACCGGCTCGACCTGCTGCACCAGTCACCGGGCGAAATCCGCGGCGTCCCGAGCGGATTCACGCAGCTCGACCGCAAGACGACGGGCTTCCAGCCCGGCGACCTGGTCGTGATCGCCGGCCGTCCGTCCATGGGCAAGACGACGCTCGCGGTCAACATCGCCGAATACGCCGCGATCGAGAAGGGCGTGCCTTCCGCGATCTTCTCGATGGAAATGTCGGCCGAGCAACTGACGCTCCGCCTCATCTCCTCGCTCGGCCGCGTGAACCAGACGCACCTGCGGACCGGGAATTTCTCGGAAGAAGACTGGTCGCGCATCCAGGGCGCGATGGCGCAGCTCTCGGGCGCTCCGCTATATGTCGACGAGTCACCGGCCCTGACCCCGACCGAGGTCCGTGCCCGCGCGCGCCGGCTCAAGCGCGAGCACGGGCTTGGCCTGATCGTCGTGGACTACCTGCAGCTCATGCAGGTGAGCGGCACGAAGGAGAACCGTGCGACAGAGATCTCCGAGATCTCGCGAAGCCTGAAAGCGCTCGCGAAGGAATTGCAGGTCCCGGTGATCGCGCTCTCGCAGCTCAATCGCGCGGTCGAGCAACGCACCGACAAGAAGCCGGTGATGTCGGACCTTCGCGAATCGGGCGCCATCGAGCAGGACAGCGACCTGATCCTCCTGATCTACCGCGACGAGGTCTACGACCCGAACACGACGCGCAGGGGTGTCGCGGACATCATCATCGCCAAGCAGAGGAACGGCCCCGTCGGCGAAGTGCAGTTGACCTTCCTCGGCGAGTACACCCGCTTCGAGAACCTGGTGGCCGAATCCTACGGCGAGGGCGCGTTCTGAGCGCGGCCCTGCGCGCCGTCATCGACACCGCGGCGCTCCAGCACAATCTTTCGAGGGTCCGCGAGTTCGCGCCCGGCCGCCGGGTGCTGGCGGTCATCAAGGCCAACGCCTACGGCCATGGCCTCGTGACCGTGGCCGAGGCCCTGGCCGCGGCCGACGCGTTCGCGGTCGCGCGGCTCGAGGAGGCGGTCATGCTGCGGGCGGCCGGCTGCCGCGCGCGCATCGTGCTGCTCGAGGGCGTTGCCGACGCGCGCGAGCTCGCGACGGCCGCACAGCTCAGCCTCGAGCCCTTCGTGCACCAGGCGGAACAGATCGCCCTGCTCGAAGCCTGGCGCGGTGCCCATGCCTTCCGGGTCTGGCTCAAGCTGGACAGCGGCATGGGCCGGCTCGGATTCAGGCCCGCCGAGGCGGCCGCCGCCGCCGCGAGGCTCGCCGCCTGCCGGCAAGTTGCCGGCGCCTGCAAACCTCGTGACGCACCTCGCGGACGCCGACGAGCGTGGCAACGCAGCGACGCGCGCGCAGATCGACGGCTTCAACGAGCTCACGCGCGGAATGCCTGGGGAACGCAGCATCGCCAATTCCGCGGGGCTGATCGCGTGGCCCGATGCGCAGGCCGACTGGGTGCGGCCGGGCATCATGCTGTACGGCATCTCGCCGTTCGCGGACGCTGTCGGCTCCGATCTCGGCCTGAAGCCCGTGATGACGTTCGAGACCCGTGTGCTCGCGATCAAGGACCTGGCCGCGGGCGACCGCGTCGGCTACGGCGGCACGTGGACGGCCAAGCGCCGGGCACGCATCGCCATCGCCGCCGCAGGCTATGGCGACGGTTACCCGCGCAGCGCCGCCAACGGCACGCCCGTGTACGTCAATGGCATGCCGGCCGAACTCGCCGGCCGCGTCTCGATGGACATGCTCGCGATCGACGTGAGCGACGTGCTCCAGGTGGCCGTCGGCGATACGGTCCAGCTCTGGGGTACGGCAGTCCCGGTCGAGCGCGTGGCGGCACGGGCCGGCACGATCGGCTACGAGCTGACCTGCCGGGTCAGCCGGCGCGTGCGCTTCGAGAAGCGGGGTCCGTGAAGGTCCTGGTCACCGGTTCGTCGGGGCGCATTGGCGGCGCGATCGCCGCCCGGCTCATGCTCCGGCATCAGGTGACCGGCGTCGATCTTCGCCCGGGACCGCTGACGACGGCGATCGCCGACCTCCGCGACACGCGCCGCATGGCGGAACTCGCGACCGGCATGGACGCCGTCGTGCACACCGCCTCGCTGCACGTGCCCGATCTCGCGGCGCGGACGGCGCAGGAATTCCGCGAGGTCAATGTCGATGCGACCCGCCGGCTGCTGCAGGCCTGCGGCGACGCAGGCATTCGCCGGTTCGTCTACACCAGCACGACCTCGCTCTACGGGAATGCGCTGGTCCCCGAAGCCGGAGCCGCCGTCTGGGTGACGGAAGCACTCGCGCCGCGGCCGCGGGACATCTATGACGAGACGAAGCTCGCCGCGGAGGCGGCCTGCGCGGACGCGGCCCGAAGCGGCATGGGCTGCATCAGCCTGCGCATGTCGCGCTGCTTCGAGGAAGACCCGCGGCTGGTCGCGATTTATCGCCTGTATCGCGGCGTCGACGCGCAGGATGTGGCCCAGGCGCACGAGCTTGCCCTGGCGTCGCCGTACCCGGGCCACGAAATCTACAACATTTCCGCGCCATCGCCGTTCACCGCGGGCGATTGCGGCCGCCTGCTGGAGGAAGCGGGATCGCTGATACTGGAACGCCATCCCTGGGCCGCGGCGGAGTTCGCGCGGCGGGCCTGGCTGTTGCCACCGTCCATCGACCGCGTTTATGTTGTGGACAAGGCGATGGCAGGGCTCGGCTACCGGCCGGAGCATGACTTCGCCTCGCTGTTTCGACGGCAGGCGGCCTGACCGGTCGCCCGGGAGGAGACACGATGTCGAGCGTCGGCTATCACGAGCCTGTCGAAGAGCTGTCCGACGAGACCCGCGACATGCATCGCGCCATCGTCTCCCTGATGGAAGAGCTGGAAGCCATCGACTGGTACCAGCAACGCGCCGACGCCTGCAAGGATCCCGAGCTGCGCGCGATACTCGCGCACAACCGCGACGAGGAGAAGGAGCACGCGGCCATGGTGCTCGAATGGATCCGCCGCCGCGATCCCGTCCTGTCGAAGGAACTCAAGGACTACCTGTTCACCAGCAAGCCGGTCGCGCACGGCTGAAGCGGCGGCGGGGATATTTTCGATGGCGATCCTCTGGCCCGCGTTCGCGCTGTTCACGCTGACGATGGCCATCGTCCTGCGCCTGGCCCGCATGCGCTTCGCCGCGGCGGCGGGGGGACGCGTCTCGCCGAAGTATTACAAGGTCTTCAAGGGGGAGGGCGAGCCGGACGACGTCGCGGCCGTCGCCCGGAACCTGATCAACCTGTACGAGATGCCGACGCTCTTTTACGCAGGCACGGCCATCGCCTTCGCGGCGGGCCAGTCGGGCGCGCTGCTCGTGGCGCTCGGCTGGGCCTACGTGGCCTGCCGCATCGTGCACAGCGCAATCCACCTGAGTCTGAATAAAGTGCTCTGGCGATTCCGTGCCTTCGCCGCCAGCTGGCTGGTGCTGCTCGCGTACTGGGCGGTGCTCGGCTACGGGCTCGCGACGTCCGCGGCCTGAGCGGGCATGGGCGGCGCGACGTGGAAGGCGTTCGCTTTTGGCGCAGTGGTCGCCGGCGCGATCGGGCCGATCGCGCTCCTGATCTTCTCGACCGGAGCGCGCCAGGGTTTCGCGGCGGGCTTCTTCGCCGCGCTCGGCGCGGCGCTCGCCGATCTCAGCTATGCGCTCGCGGCATTCTCGATCGGCGCGCTGCTGCTGCCATTCCTCGCCGAGCACGAGACCGCGATCCGCATCGGCTGCGCGCTGCTTCTGGTCGGGCTCGGCGCCTGGATGCTGTGGTCGGTGGCGCGGGGGGGCGCCGGGCCGGTTCTTCCGCGCGAGGCGTCGGGCCAGCTGCTCGCGGTCTACGTGCTCACGATCGTCAATCCGATGACGCTCGTCATCTTCTCGGGCATCGTGCCGCAGCTGCCGATTGCGGGATCAATCGCGACCGCCGCCTGGCTCGCGTTCGCGCTGTTCCTGGGTAGCCTCGCGGTCCAGGCCCTGCTCGCGGCCGGCGGCGTGGCGGTCGGGCGGGCATTGCCGGGCGAGGGCTGGCGCCGCGCGATCAGCGCGGGCGCCGCACTCGGCATCCTGGCATTCGGGATCGCCGGTCTCGCCGCAGCGTTCTAGGCTTCGAAGAAACCCATCTTGACGCCGGCGAGCGTCACGACGTCGTTGTCGTGCAGCCGGCGGGCCTGCGGCCCGATCGGCTGGCCGTTCACGAGCGGGAAATCGCCGGGCTTGCTGCTCTCGACGTGCACGACATAGTAGCCGTCGGCCCGCCGGCTGATTGCCGCCACCTGGACACCGGGCCGGCCGAGCGTCGTCAGGGTCTTGGCGAGCTCGAGTTCACGGCCGGCGAACTGGCCGGACAGCACCTGGAGCTTGGCGGGCCGCGCGGGCGCGCCTTTCTCCGACGGGGCAGCCGCAGCGCGCGCTTCCGCGACCGGCGCCGGCGCGGCAGCCGGGGGCGCGATCGAGTCGGCCGCCGCCTTGAGCCGGGCTTCGTTGACCTGGCCCGGCTGGATCACGAGCGTGCGCTCGAACTCGTCCTGTTCGGAACTCTCGACCTGGCTGTCCACGAAGCGAAGGTGGTGATGCCCGATCGTGATCACGTCGCCATGCGTCAGGGCATGCTTCTTGATGAGCTTGCCGTTGACGTAGGTTCCGTTCGTGCTGTTCAAATCCTCGAGAAAAGAGTCATTGAGGATGTTGATGATGAGACCGTGGTGCCCGCTGACGGCCGCATTGTCGATGCGGACGTCGTTGTCCGGCAGGCGACCCACCGTGTAGCGTTCCTTGGTCATGTTGTATTCGGCCATGACCTGACCGTCCAGACTCAAGATAAGCCGCGCCATCGTCTCCCTCGCTGCCGTTTATCCGAACCAGGCCAATATTCTGTCAAGTATGCCGCGCCGCGCGGGGAAAAGTTCGACCACCTGCGCCAGCACGACCGAGATGTTGTCCCGTCCGCCGCTATCATTGGCCAACTGGACCAATTGTCGTGCAACTGTATCAAGATTACCGCCGAAAGTACTGATTGTTAAGTGAATATCCTCGTCCTCGACCATGTCGGTCAGGCCGTCGGAACACAGGACCAGCCAGTCGCCGGGCTCGACCGGGAGTTCATGGACCTCCACTTCGACCGTCGCCTCGACGCCGAGCGCCCGCGTCACGTAGTTCTTGTTGGTCGCGCGCTGCGCCTCTTCGGCCGAATAGAAGCCGCGGTCCACCAGCTCCTGGAGCAGCGAATGGTCCATGGTCAGCTGCTCGAAACTGTCCTTCCGCAGCCGGTACAGACGCGAATCGCCGACGTGCGCGATCGTGATGCGGTTGTCGTGCAGGAGCGCGGCCACCACGGTCGTGCCCATGCCCTCGCACTGGGTCTGCGATTTCGAAGTCTGGTGGATGATCTTGTTGGCGCGCGCGATCGCGTCCCGCAGGATGATGCTCGGGCGGTGCAGGCCGGTCGCCTTGTCGTTGCCGTCGAGCTCCTGGGCCACGAAGGCCTCGCGCACCAGGTTCGTGATCGTCTTGACCGCGATGCCGCTCGCGACCTCGCCGGCGTTGTAGCCGCCCATGCCGTCCGCGAGCACGTACAGGCCGATGTCGCCGTCCAGCGCGATCGAGTCCTCGTTGTGCTCGCGCACCTTGCCGGTGTCGGTCAAACCGACGGCCTGCACGCGGTTGCGGAGCGAGACGTAGCGGCCCATCAACGAAGCGCCGGGTCGATGTCGCGCGCGCAGTCGCGCAGCGCCTGCGCCATTTCGGCGCCGCTGCGATAGCGGAGCTTCCGGATCCTTCTCCAGCGCGCGATCGATGATGGCGCCGAGCGCCGCGGGCAGGTCGGGCCGCACGACCCGCAGCGGCGGGTGCGGTTCCGCGGATATCTTCTGCATCAGTCCCGGAATCGAGTCGGAGCGGAACGGCAGCATGCCCGTCAGCAGCTGGAACAGCGATGACTCCGAGCGAAAACAGGTCGGACTGCGCCGTGACGGGGCGCGCGTCGAGCTGCTCGGGAGCCATGTACGACGGCGAGCCGAGGATGACGCCCGTGCGCGTCGCGCGGCTGTTCTCGAGCCGCGCGACGCCGAAGTCCATGACCCGCACGCGACGGTTCTTCTGGTCGAAGACGATGTTGGCCGGCTTGATGTCGCGGTGAATGACGCCGCGCTGGTGCGCGAAATACAGCGCATCGGCGACGCGCGCGCACATCTCGCAGACCAGGCGCGGCGGCAGCATGCGTCCCTCGGTCGCATGCATGCCGAGGTTGACGCCCTCGACGTATTCCATCGCGAGATAGACCTGGCCCTCGTGCTCGCCGGCTTCGCGGATCTCGACGATGTCGGGATGTGCCAGCGACCCCGCGGCGTCGGCCTCGCGCAGGAGCCGGAGCTTGGCCTCGTCCAGCAGGTCGTCCGGCCAGTCGTCGGCGAGCGAGAGGAGCTTGAGCGCGACGATGCTGCCGTTACGTTCGTCGACCGCGCGGTAGACCGTCGCGGTCGCGCCGCGGCCGAGTTGCTGCTGCAGGCGAAAATGGTGGAACAGCTGGCCCGGACGGAAAGCCAGTCCGCGTGCGCGGTTGACGGGCGGCTGCTGGCCGGCGGCGCGGCTTTTCCGCCACCGCGACCTCAAGAGGCTTGCCGAACCGGGGGTTCGTATCGCCCGCTTTCTTGCTTGACCCGCCGGACAAGCCTCGCAGCCAACCGCCGCGACTCGAATCGTCAGGCATGCGCGGTCCGATCCGTTACCACCCTGATCCACGAATCATAAACGGGCATCGCCCCCACCGATACAGGCAGGGGCCGGATTTTCAAAAGCTTATGGGTGAAACCGCGACTTGGCGCCGCAGTCCGGTCCGCCGAATTTGACGGCATTTCGCGTGCTAGCATCGCCGCTCTCGCGTCCCGGACCCGCCCCATGGCCAAGCCCCGCACGGTATTCGTCTGTTCCTCCTGCGGCGCGGACACGCCCCGCTGGAGCGGGCAATGCGCGTCCTGCGGCGAGTGGAACACGCTCGCGCCATTCACCGAGGCCCGGGACCGCGGCGGCGCGCGCGAAGGCGTGAGGCGCATGGAACGGCCGGAGTCGATTGCGCGACTGGTGACGGAAACGGAAACGCGCCTGCCGACCGGATTCGCCGAATTCGATCGCGTGCTGGGCGGCGGCCTCGTGCCGGGATCGGTCACGCTGATCGGCGGCGAACCGGGCATCGGCAAGTCGACGCTCCTGCTCCAATGCGCCGCGGCGCTCGCCGGCGACCAGGGCGTCCTGTATGCAACCGGCGAGGAATCCGTGCGCCAGGTGGCCGAACGCGCGCGCCGCCTGGCAGTGGATGCGGGATCGCTCACGCTCGTCGCTGAGACCGCGGTCGAGCGGATCCTCGATCACGCAACCGAGGCGAAGGCGGCGGTCATCGTGATCGATTCGATCCAGACCATGTCGGTCGGGGGCCTCGACGCCGCGCCCGGCGCCGTCACGCAGCTGCGGGAATCCACGGCGAGCCTCGTCCGGCACGCCAAGAGCGACCGGGACTTCCGTGCTGCTGATCGGCCACGTGACCCGCGAGGGCGTGATTGCGGGGCCGCGGGTGCTCGAGCACATGGTGGACACGGTGCTCTACTTCGAGAGCGATTCGGGCAGCCGCTTCCGCGTCATCCGCGCCGTCAAGAACCGGTTTGGCGCGGTCAACGAGATCGGCGTGTTCGCGATGGAGGAGCGCGGCCTGCGCGAGGTGCGCAATCCTTCCGCGATTTTCCTCTCGCGCAGCAGCGAACCCGTGCCCGGATCGGTGGTCACGGTGGCGCGCGAGGGCACGCGGCAGATGCTGATCGAAGTGCAGGCGCTCGTCGACGCGAGCCTGCTCGCGAATCCGCGCCGCGTGGCGGTCGGCTTCGAGGCGAACCGGGTGGCGCTGCTGCTTGCGGTCCTGCATCGCCATGCCGGCGTCGCGCTCGCGGCGCACGACGTGTTCGTGAACGTGGTCGGCGGCGTACGGCTCGCCGAGACGGCGGCCGACCTCGCCGTGATCGCGGCGCTTTGCGTCGAGCCTGAATGGCCGGCCGCTGCGGCAGGACGTGGTCGTGTTCGGCGAGATCGGGCTGACCGGCGAAATCCGTCCCGTGCCCTACGGCGAGGAGCGCCTGCGCGAGGCGGCGAAGCACGGTTTCCGCCGCGCCATCATTCCGAAGGCCAATGCGCCGCGGCAGGTTCCGGAAGGGCTGGAAATCGCGGCCGTCGCCAAGGTCTCCGAGGCGCTTTCCGCCCTCGGCTGAGCTCATTCCGCGGCCGGCGACCGCCAGATGCGCGCCGTGCGGACCGCGTTGCCGGCGACTTGCAGCACCTCGATCGACGAATCGCCGATCCGGAGGACCGCCCCGGGTTCCGGTATCGCCTCGAGTCGCTCGACGATCAGGCCCGAGAGCGTGCGCGGGCCGTCCCGCGGCAGCGTGCAGCCGAGCTGGCGGTTGATTTCGCGAAGGCTGAGGGCACCCGCGACGACATGGCTGCCGTCCGCGCGGGCGTCGATGCGGCCGAGCGGCAATTCCGCCTGTGTCGTGAACTCGCCGACGACCTCCTCGAGGATGTCCTCGAGCGTCACGAGGCCCTGGAGATCGCCGTATTCGTCGACGACAAAGGCGATGCGCCGCCGCAGGCGGCGGAATCGCAGCAGCTGGTCGTAGAGCGTCGTGCCTTCCTGCGTGAAGAGTGCTTCCCGCCGCACCGCGATCTCGCGCAGCCGCTCGCGGTTCAGGCGCCCGGCTGCGAGCTCGTTCGCGACGAGGCGCATGTGCACGATCCCGTGCACGCGGTCGAGGTCGCCATCGAACAGCGGTATTCGCGTGTGGGAGGTGTCCCGCAGCCGCCCACAGATTTCGTCCCAGTCGGCGCCGATGTCGATGCCGTCGATCTCGCTCCTCGGCACCATCACGTCCTCGACCCGGCGGCGTTCGAGCGCGAGCAGGGACTCGACCATGCCCTGCCTCTCCGTCGGCAGCGCGACGAGCGTGTCCGCGATATCCGCGATGGTATCCGCCGGATCGGAGGGTGAAGCCGCGCCTCCGTCGCGGTGAGGCAGGAGGAGGAAAACCGGGGCAACCAGCCAGACGACGACGAGCGCCGCCTGTTCGCGGAATATCCCGTCGCGTCGCAGCCAGCCCCGCTCGCGAGCAGGAGGAGGAGCGCGAGGCCCGCAGCGACGACGACCGCGACCGCGAATTGCACCGGCGGAGGGGCCAGTGCGATGCAGGCAAGGAGGGCAACGAGGACGATCGCGCGCACGCAGCCGGTCGCGAGCCGCGTGCGTCGCGGCTCGTCGGCCATCCGGCGGCGAAGCCGAAGGATCCACGGTTCCTCCAGCGTCGCTGGCGCGGCGCGGCGCGTGCGCAGGGAAGGTATCGCCGCCTCGATGAGGCCGGCGAGCACGATGAGCGCGATTGCCGCGATCACTGCGCCCAATGACTCAACCCCAGTGCCGGCCGAGCAGGATCTCCAGCACGAACTTGCTGCCGAAATAGGCGACTGCCAGCACGACGAACCCGGCGATCGTGTAGCGCGCCGCCTTGCGGCCGCGCCAGCCAAAGCGCCAGCGACCGAACAGCAGGCAGGCGAAGATCGCCCAGGCGACGAGCGCGAGCACCGTCTTGTGCACGAGGTGCTGAGCGAACAGGTCCGTGACGAACAGGAGCCCGGCGAGGATCGCGACGGTGAGCGCCGCCATGCCGATCGCGATGACCGAGAACAGGGCCCGCTCGAGGCTCTCGACCGGCGGCAGCATCGCGAGCCAGCCGTCGCGCGGCCGCTCCGGAGCTCCGAATCCTGGATTGCCAGCATGATGACGAAGACCGCTGCGATCGCGAACATGCCGGCGGAGCCCATCGCGAGCACGACATGCACGGCGAGCGGCCAGCCCGGCGCCGCGATTTCCCGCGGGGACGGCAGGCTGCCGGTTCCGGCCGCAAGCAGCGCCGCGAGCCCGAGCAGCACGGCTGCAATCGCGCGGAATCTCGGTGCGAACACGGCGAGCAGGCCGCCGGCACCCAGTCGCGACCCCCATCAGCGACGCGCTGTCGGCGAGCCCGAGCGTCGATTCGCCGAATGGCCGGAGCGCGTCGGCAAGCCAGGCGGCATGCGCGATGAGCGCCGCAACGGCGAGATAGAGGGCTGGTTCGTGGAAGGCAGGGCGCGGCGCCGTGCGCCGGGCCGCGTGCAGGGCCGCGGCCGCCGCGACGAGATACAGGAGGATGACGAGAAATCCGCGCAAAGGCCGGCGACTCCACAGACGCGCCGGATCATTGTACAGGGGCCCGGCGAGGGCGCGCTCCCGGGGCCTTATAATCCGCGGCGGCATGACATTGCGGCTTCGCCGCCAGGCTTACTTCCGATGTTCGACTCGTTGACCGACCGGCTCGGCAAGGCCGTCGATTCGCTTCGCGGGCGCGGGCGCCTGACCGAAGAGAACATCGCGGACACGTTGCGGCAGGTGCGCATGGCGCTGCTCGAGGCGGACGTCGCCGTGGCGGTCGTCAAGTCCTTCACGGACGCGGCGCGCGCGCGCGCCGTCGGCACCGAAGTCATGCGAAGCCTGACGCCGGGACAGGCGTTCATCCGCGTGATTCACGAAGAACTCACGCGCGTCATGGGCGAGGGCGGCCGCGGGCTCAATCTGCACGCGCCGCCGCCGGTCGTCATCCTGCTCGCGGGACTGCAGGGCGCCGGCAAGACGACGAGCGCCGCCAAGCTCGCGCGCCACCTGATCACGCAGCACCGGCGCAAGCCCCTGCTCGTGAGCACCGACATCTACCGCCCGCCGCAATGACCCAGCTCGAGCGCCTCGCCGGGCAGGTCGGGGCCGACTTACTTCGCGCGCCGCCCGGCAGTGCACCCGTCGGCATTGCGACGCTGGCCGTCGATCATGCGCGAAGGCACCTGCAGGATGTCGTCATCGTCGACACCGCGGGTCGCCAGCACGTCGACGGGGAGATGATGGAGGAGATCCGCGCGATCGATCGCGCAGTCGGCGCGACCGAGCGCCTGTTCGTCGTGGACAGCATGGCCGGGCAGGACGCGGTCAAGGCGGCCGAGAGTTTCGACGCTGCGCTCGCCCTCACCGGCGTGATCCTGACGAAGGCCGACGGCGACGCGCGCGGCGGTGTCGCGCTCTCGGTCCGGCAGGTCACGGGAAAGCCGATCCTGTTCGTCGGCGTCGGCGAGAAGACCGATGCGCTCGAGGTCTTCCACCCGGAACGCGTCGCCGCGCGCATCCTCGGCATGGGCGATGTGCTGTCGCTGATCGAGCAGGTGCAGACGACCGCCGACCACGAGAAGACCGCGAAGCTCGCCGCCAAGATCACGAAAGGCCGCGGATTCGACTTCACCGACCTTCGCGACCAGCTCGCGGAATTCAACCGCATGGGCGGCATCGCCGCCCTCGCCGGCAAGCTGCCGACCCAGGCGCTCCCGCCCGGCGCGCTCGCGCAGGTGGACGAGGACGTGATCCGGCGGCAGATCGGCATCATCGATTCGATGACGCCCGGCGAACGCAAACGGCCCGCGATCATCGCCGCCTCCCGAAAGCGCCGCATCGCGGCGGGGGCCGGCGTCCCGGTCCAGGAGGTCAACCGGCTCCTGAAGCAGCACCTGCAGATGGAAAAAGTGATGAAAAAGATGAAAGGCGGGGGACTTCGCAAGCTGATGCAAGGCCTTTCGGGCCAGTTTCCCGGCCGCGGCGGGCCCCGCTAGGGCCGTGCGCGCGCCGTCCGGGCGTAAGCCTTTCATCCGACGGGTGATTTGAGTAGAATGCGCGGCTCTTTGACGGGGCCGAAAGCCCCGCAAAACTGACGCAGCCAGGCTGCGAGGGATTCAACCGATGGTCACGATTCGACTGACGCGCCGTGGCGGCAGGAATTCGCCTTTCTACCACGTCGTCGTCACCGACAGCCGCAAGCGCCAGGGCGGCACGGTGCTCGAGCAGGTGGGTTTCTTCAATCCGGTCGCGCGCGGAAAGGATCGCAAGCTCGAGCTCGACCTGACGCGGATTGCGTACTGGACCGGCACCGGCGCGACGATGTCGGACCGCGTGCGCACGCTCGTCTCCGCGGCACGGAAGCAAGCAGCGGCCTGAGCGGCCCGCGCGATTCCGGTGACACGGGTCGTGCTCGGGCGTATCGCAGGGCCGTTCGGCGTACGCGGCTGGGTCAAGGTCGCGTCGTTCACCGATCCACCCGAGCAGATCCTGGACTATCCGACCTGGCGCGCCGATGGACCGGGCGACGCCGTTCGGGAATTGCGGCACGCCGAAGGCCGGCGCCATGGCCGGGGGCTGGTGGTGCGGCTCGAGGGCATCGACGATCGCGATGCGGCGATCGCGCTCCGGAAACCGGAGCTGTGGGTCGAGCGGGAGGAACTGCCCGCGCTGAAAAAGGGCGAGCACTACCAGGCGGACCTGATCGGGTTTGAAGTCGTGAACCTGCAGGGCGAGCGGCTCGGTCGCGTCGAACATTTCCTGGACATGCCGGCGAGCCCCGTCATGGTCGTCGTGGGAGAGCGCGAACGCTGGCTGCCGGCGAGCCGGGACCGGCTCCTGAAGGTGGATATCGCCGGCAGGATGATCACGGTCGACTGGGACGCGGAGTTCTGAGCGATGCGGATCGAGGTGGTGACGCTCTTTCCGCAGCTGGTCGAGGCCGGGCTTGGCGCCGGCGTGCTGGGACGGGCGGTGAATTCGGGCCGGCTGCAGGTCGGGCTCGAGAATCCGCGCAACCACGCGGACGATCCGCACCGTACGGTCGATGACCGGCCGTTCGGCGGCGGACCGGGAATGGTGCTCAAGGCGGAGCCGCTCTGCGAAGGCGGTGCGCGCCGCGGCGGGACGATTGCCGGCGGGCGTGCCGATGATCGGGCTGTCGGCGCAGGGACGGCCGTTCACGCAGGCGGCGGCCATGCGACTCGCGCAGCTGCCGGGCTTTGGCCTGGTGGCGGGACGCTACGAGGGGATCGACCAGCGCGCATCGGACGCGCTGATCGACGAAGAGCTGTCGATCGGCGACTATGTGCTGTCGGGTGGCGAGTTCCCGGCCCTGATCGTGATCGATGCGGTGGCGAGGCTGTTGCCGGGCGTCCTCGGGGACGCGGCATCGGCGGCCGAGGACTCGTTCGGCGACGGACTGCTCGACTGGCCGCATTACACGCGGCCGGAGGTCTGGGACGGACGGCCGGTGCCCCCGGTGCTGCTCGGCGGCAACCACGCGGCGATCCGGCGCTGGCGGCTGATGCAGGCGCTCGGCCGGACCTGGCGGCTTCGGCCGGACCTGCTGCAGGCCCGGCCCCTGACGCCGGAGGAGCGATCGTTGCTCGAGGAATATTGCGCGGCGGCGGGCGTTTCACCGCCGCGGTGATGGACGGAAACTGATCAAGCGGAAATCGGGAAGAATTTCATGAACAAGATCATGCAGGAACTGGAATCGCGCTCGATGAAGCGCAAGCTGCCCGAGTTCGGGACCGGCGACACGGTCGTCGTGCAGGTCAAGGTGCGCGAGGGCGACCGCGAGCGCGTCCAGGCCTACGAAGGCGTCGTCATCGCCTGCCGCAACCGCGGCCTCAACAGCTCGTTCACGGTGCGGAAGGTCTCCCATGGCGAGGGCGTCGAGCGCGTCTTCCAGACGCACAGCCCGGCCATCGCCGACATCGAGGTGAAGCGCCGCGGCAAGGTGCGCCGCGCGAAGCTCTACTACCTCCGCGATCGCTCCGGGAAGTCGGCGCGCATCGAGGAAAAGCTCGGAGGCTGAGGACCGTACGATGCCGGTACTGCGCGCGATCGGCTCCGTCCTGAAGGGCGTCTGGTTCGCCCTCGACGGGCTGCGCAAGGTGCTGCATCTCATCCTGTTGCTGGCGCTGTTCGGCCTGCTGCTCGTGGCGAGCCAGTCCGAATTGCCTTACGTGCCGGACAGCGCGGCGCTCGTCCTTGCCCCCGAGGGCTACCTGGTCGAGGAGCTCTCGGGCGATCCGCTCGACCGCGCGCTGTCGCGCGCCACCGGCGGCGACCGCAGCGAGACGCGGCTGCGCGACCTCGTCGACGTCATCGACCAGGCGCGCGACGACGACCGAATCCAGGCGCTCGTGCTCGAACTCGAGAGCCTCGAGGGCGCGGGCCTGCCCATGCTGCAGGACCTGGCGCAGTCGATTCGCTGGTTCCGCGAGAGCGGCAAGAAAGTCTATGCCCACGGCGAATCGTTTTCGCAGCGGCAGTATTTCCTGGCGTCCCAGGCCGACGAGGTCTACCTCGACCCGATGGGCTACGTGCTGCTCGAGGGCTACGGCTATTTCCGCACGTACTACCGCGGCACGATCGACAAGCTCGCCGTCGACATCAACGTGTTCAAGACAGGCAGCCACAAGTCGGCCCCGGACGAATGGACGCGCACCGACATGTCTCCCGAGGACCGCGAGAACGCGAAAGTCTGGATCGGCGCGCTCTGGGACACCTACAAGGCCGAGGTCGGCGCGGCTCGCGAGCTCGAGCCCGAGGTGATCCAGGCCTACTCGGACGAAGCCGCGGAGGGAATCAAGGCGACCGGCGGGGACCTCGCCCAGTACGCGCTCGCGCGCGGGCTGGTCGACGGGCTCAAGACGCGGCAGGAGTTCGAGGAGATCGTCGCCGAAGTCGCGGGCGAGGACGAGGAGTTCGGTTTCGCGGCCGTCGACTGGGCGGGCTACCTGCCCTACGTCCGCTCCGAACACGCGCTGGCCGCGACCGGCGCCGAGAAGGTCGGTGTCATCGTGGCCTCGGGCGAGATACTCGACGGCGAGCATCCGCCCGGCGTCGTCGGCGGCGACTCGCTGTCCCAGCTCCTGCGCGACGCGAGGCTGGACGAGGATTACGCGGCCGTCGTGCTCCGGATCGACAGTCCGGGCGGCAGCATCATGGCGTCCGAGGTCATTCGCCGCGAGGTCGCAGCCCTGCGCGAGGCGGGCAAGCCGGTCGTCGCCTCCATGGGGACGGTGGCCGCATCCGGCGGGTACTACATCGCGATGGACGCGGCCAAGATCATCGCCGCGCCGACGACGATCACCGGCTCGATCGGGGTATTCGCGGTCATCCCGACGTTCCAGCGCACGCTCGGAAAGATCGGCATCACGAATGACGGCTTCGGCACGACGCGTGCTCTCGGGCCAGACCGACCTCGACCGCGAGCTCGGGCCCGAGTCGCGACAGATCCTCCAGGCCTCGGTCGAGCACGCATACCGGACGTTCGTCGAGAATGTCGCCCACTCGAGAAACAGGCGGCCCGAGGAGATCGACAGCCTGGCCCAGGGCCGGGTGTGGACCGGCGCCGATGCGCGGGCGGCGGGCATCGTCGACGAACTCGGCGGCGTGGATGACGCCATCGCCGAGGCCGCAAAGCTCGCCGGCCTGGACGAGGAGTACGACGTCGAGTGGATCGAGCCGGAGCTGTCCTGGCGCGACGCGCTCGTGCTGCAGTTTCGCCGGGCCGCGGCCTGGCTCGTCGATGCCATCGCCCCGCGCAACGCGCAATTGCCGGTAGTCGGGTCGGCGCTAGCGCGCGCGCGGGCGCTCATCGCGCTGGCGGCGGAGGGCAGGCCGCTCTATCTCTGCTCTTGCCGCGTGGAGTGAGTTGACGAGGAGGGGAATTGAAGGGGACGCACCCCTTCATATTCGCGAAGGAGGCTTGCTTCTCTCGCGATCGCAGCAACGAATATGAAGGGGTGCGTCCCCTTCAATTCCCTAGGCGGCCCAGTCGAGGATGACCTTGCCGGACTGGCCGCCGCCCATCGTCTCGAACGCCTCGCGATAGTCGAGCGCCCCATAGCGGTGCGTGATGACGGGGCTCACGTCGAGCCCGCTCTGGAGCATGGCGGCCATCTTGTACCAGGTCTCGAACATCTCCCGGCCGTAGATGCCCTTGATCACGAGGCCCTTGAAGATCACCTGGTTCCAGTCGATCGCGACTTCCGCCGGCGGAATGCCGAGCATCGCGACGCTGCCGCCGTGGTGCATGACGCGCAGCAGGTCGCGGAATGCCGTGGCATTGCCCGACATCTCGAGCCCGACGTCAAAGCCTTCCTCCATGCCGAGCTCGCGCATCGCATCGTCGATGCTGTCGCTTCGCACGTTCAGCGCGCGCGTCGCGCCCATGCGCCGCGCGAGGTCGAGCCGGTAGTCATTCACGTCGGTCACCACCACGTGCCGCGCGCCGATGAACCGCGCGATGGCGACGGCCATGATGCCGATCGGGCCGGCCCCCGTGATCAGCACGTCCTCGCCAACCATGTTGAACGACAGCGCCGCATGGGTCGCATTGCCGAGCGGGTCGAGTATCGAGGCGATCTCGTCGGAGATGCCCGGCGGCAGGTGGAAGACATTCGATGCCGGCAGGACCATGTACTCGGCAAAGCATCCCGGTCGGTTGACGCCGACGCCCTGCGTGTTGCGGCAGAGGTGGCGTCGCCCGGCGCGGCAGTTGCGGCAGTGGCCGCAGGTGATGTGGCCCTCGCCGGATACCCGGTCGCCCACCGAGAGGCCGCGCACTTCGCTGCCGATGGCGACGATCTCGCCGCAATACTCGTGGCCAATCTGCATCGGCACGGGGATCGTGCGGCTCGCCCAGGCGTCCCATTGATAGATGTGTATGTCGGTGCCGCAGATCGCCGTCTTGCGCATGCGGATCAACACGTCGTTCGGCCCGGGCTCGGGCTGAGGCAATTCGCCGAGCCAGATGCCGGGCTCCGCGCGCGACTTGATCAGTGCCTTCATGAGTCCCTCATTCGCCGATGATGCCGAGTTCCGGGCCCGCCTTGGCGAATGCCGCCGCCGCGGCCTCGAGCATCGCGCGCGTGTGGCCCGCGCACATCTGCGTGCGGATGCGCGCCTTGCCCAAGGGGACGACCGGGTACGAGAAGCCGATCGCATAGACGCCGAGCTCGAGCAGCCGGTCGGCCATGCGCACCGCGAGCGCCGCATCGCCCAGCATGACGGGAATGATCGGGTGCTCGCCGGGGACGAGGCTGAAGCCGAGCGACGCGAGGCGGGCGCGGAACCAGGCGGCGTTGTCCGCGAGTTGCCGGCGCGGAGCCGGCGAAGCTTCGAGCAGGTCCAGTACGGCGAGCGTCGTCGCCGCGACCACCGGGGCGATCGTGTTGGAGAAGAGGTAGGGGCGTGAGCGCTGGCGCAGCCAGGCGATCACGGGCGCGCGACCGGACACATAGCCTCCGCTCGCGCCGCCGAGCGCCTTGCCGAGCGTGCCCGTCAGCAGGTCGACCCGGCCGAGGACGCCGCAGTGCTCGTGCGTGCCGCGCCCGCCGGCGCCCATGAACCCGGTCGCGTGCGAGTCATCCACGATGACGGTCGCGGAATGGCGCTCCGCGAGGTCGCAGATGCCCGCCAGCGGCGCGATCGTGCCGTCCATCGAGAACACGCCGTCGGTCACGACGAGCCGCGAGCGCGCGTCCCGCGCTTCGACGAGCCGCGCCTCGAGCTGGCCGAGATCGGCATTGTCGTAGCGCAGCCGCTTCGCCTTCGAGAGGCGGATGCCGTCGATGATGCTCGCGTGGTTCAGCGCGTCCGAAATGATGGCGTCTTTCTCGTCGGTCAGCGTCTCGAACAGGCCGCCGTTCGCGTCGAAGCAGGAGGAGTAGAGGATCGTGTCCTCGGTGCCGAGGAACCGCGACAGCCGGCGCTCGAGTTCGCGGTGGACCGTCTGCGTGCCGCAGATGAACCGGACCGACGCCATGCCGTAGCCATGGCGATCGAGAGCGGCATGTGCCGCGGCGACGACCGCCGGGTGGTTTGCCAGGCCGAGGTAGTTGTTGGCGCAGAGATTGACGACCTCGCGGCCGTCCTCGAGGCGGATCACCGGATCCTGCGCGGAGGCGATGATGCGCTCACGCTTGAACAGCCCCTCGCGGGCCAGTCTTTCGGTTTCCGACCCGAGGCGCTCGAGCAGGGCCTTGTCCATGCGGTTCCGCCGATTGTGCCAGCGGCGGATTATACCGGCCGATCGCCCGGTGCCTCGTATAATCGCCGCCCGGAGGAATCATGGGCGCAGGTGACGGGTGCATCGGCTGCCAGGCGGGCGCGGGCGCATGAACGGCTCGCGCGCGGATCACCCCTCGGCCGTCGTATCCTCGCGCGCGGCACGGCTGTTCATCGCGCTCACCGGGCTGTTCGTCACCAACGCGCTGATCGCCGAATTCGTCGGCGTCAAGATCTTCGCGCTCGAGGACACGCTCGGGATCGCGCCGTTCGACTGGCGGCTCTTTGGCCAGAGCGGATCGCTGTCATTCACCGCGGGCGTCATGCTCTGGCCGGTCGTGTTCATCATGACCGACATCATCAACGAGCACTTCGGCCTCCGCGGCGTCCGCTTCGTCTCCTGGCTCGCCGTCGCGTTCATCGTGTATGCCTTCCTGTTCGCCTACCTCGCGATCGGCCTCGCGCCCGCCGGCTGGTGGGTGACCGTCGGCGCCGAACGCGGCGTGCCCGACATGCAGGCCGCGTTCGCGAACATTTTCGGCCAGGGCCTGTGGACGATCGCGGGTTCAGTCACCGCCTTCCTCGTCGGCCAGCTCATCGACGTCACGCTCTTCCAGCGGATTCGCCGCGCGACCGGCGAGCGCTGGATCTGGCTTCGCGCGACGGGCTCGACGGCGGTTTCGCAGCTGGTGGACAGCTTCATCGTCCTGTACATCGCGTTTGTGCTCGGCCCGCAGCACTGGCCGATACCGCTGTTCCTGGCGGTGGGTACGGTCAATTACGCCTACAAGATGGCCATGGCGATCGCGCTGATCCCGCTCCTTTACCTGGGCCGCCGCCTGATTCGCGCCTATCTCGCCGGGCCGGCGCGGGACCCGGACTGATGCCGCGGCCCAGGACACCGGAGATCGCGGTGGACGTCGTGATCGAGCTCGCGGACCGCCCGGGCCGCCCGGTCGTGCTCATCCGGCGCGATCGCCCGCCGGCGGGACATGCGCTGCCGGGCGGCTTCGTCGACATCGGCGAGACGGTGGAGCACGCGGCCGTGCGGGAGGCGCGCGAGGAGACGGGCCTCGAAATCACCCTCGGCCCGCTGATCGGCGTCTATTCCGATCCGGGCCGCGATCCGCGCGGCCATACGGTGAGCATCGTGTATGCCGCGACGGCGAGCGGCACGCCCGTCGCGGGCGACGATGCCGCCGCGATCCTCGTCGCGGATGCCGACGCGGCGCCGCCGCTCGTATTCGATCACGACCGCATCCTCTCGGACTATCGCGCCTGGCGGCGCGCTCCGGGCCCGCGGCGCGGCTAGAATTGGCGCGATGAACGATTCCGCCACGTCACGGTTCCTGCGCAGCGACGATACGGAGTTCGAGTCGGCTGCGGGGCAGGCGATCAACGCGCGCTTCCTCGCGGACGAGGCGACGGTGGTCGCGGAAATGCTCGCGCTCGCGCGGCTGCCCGCCGCCGATCGCGAATCCATCCATCGCGAGGCAGCGGCGCTCGTCGAGGCGGCGCGGAACCGCCGCGCCGGGCGCTCGGGAATCGAGGCCTTCCTGCAGCAGTACGGCCTCGCATCGCAGGAGGGCGTCGTCCTCATGTGCCTGGCGGAAGCGCTGCTGCGCATCCCCGACGCCGATACCGCGGACCGGCTGATCGCCGACAAGATTGCGATCGGCCAATGGTCGGACTACCTCGGCGAGGCGGACTCGCTGTTCGTCAATGCCTCGACCTGGGGCCTGATGCTGACCGGCCGGCTGGTGCGGGCATCCGAGCTCGAGATCCGCGACCCTTCGTCGTTCCTGCAACGGCTGGTCGCGCGGCTCGGCGAGCCCGTGGTGCGGACAGCATTCCGCCAGGCGATGCGCATCATGGGCCGGCAGTTCGTGATGGGACGGGACATCGAGGAGGCGCTCGCGCGGGCGGCGGACGACGAGGGCTCCCGCTACCGCCACACCTACGACATGCTCGGCGAGTCCGCCCTGACTGAGCCGGATGCCGCTCGTTACCTCGATTCCTATCGCGCGGCCATCGAAGCGGTCGGCCGTTCCGTACGCGCGGGCAGCGCAGCCGCGGGCTGGCCCAGCATTTCCGTGAAGCTGTCGGCCCTGCACCCGCGCTACGAGTACGGCCGGCAGCGGCAGGTGATGGAGGAACTCGCGCCGCGCCTCGAGTCGCTCGCGCTGGATGCAAAGCGCGCGGGGATCGCGCTCACGGTCGATGCCGAGGAAGCGGATCGCCTCGAGCTGTCGCTCCTGATCATCGACCGGCTGCTGCAATCGCCGGCGCTCGCCGGCTGGGACGGGCTCGGGCTCGCCGTGCAGGCCTATTCGAAGCGCGCGCCCGACGTGCTCCGCTACCTACAGCGGCGCGCGGATGAAGCGGGCCGCGCGCTCAATGTCCGCCTCGTCAAGGGCGCGTACTGGGACAGCGAGATCAAGCGCGCGCAGGAGCGCGGCCTGCCGGGTTACCCCGTGTACACGCGCAAGCCCAACACCGACGTCGCCTATCTCGCCTGCGCGCGAATCCTGCTCGACGGCACGCGCCGGGTCTATCCGCAGTTCGCCACGCACAACGCGCATACGGCGGCATCGATCATTCATCTCGCCCGCTCGCGCGGCCGCGAGTTCGAGTTCCAGCGGCTCCATGGCATGGGCGAGGAGCTGTACGCGGAACTGACGGATCCCGCAGGTCGCGGCCTGCCGTGCCGCGTCTACGCGCCGGTCGGCTCGCACGAGGAACTGCTGCCGTACCTCGTGCGACGGCTGCTCGAGAACGGCGCCAACACCTCGTTCGTCAACCGGATCGTGGACGAGTCGCTTCCGGTCGAGGAGGTCGTAGGCGACCCGGTCGGTGAGGTCGAGCGCGCCGGTCCCGGGCCGCATCCCCGCATCCCGGTACCGAAGGCGATCTTCGGCGCGGAGCGGGAGAATTCCTCCGGCGTCAACCTGGCCGACGGCCGGATGCAGCGCTCGCTGGCGGCGGCCTGCGCGCAGGCGCTGTCTCGCCCGCTGTCCGCCGGGCCGATCGTTGGCGGGCGCGCGGTTGATGGCGTTCGGCGCGCCTGCCGGTCGCCGGCGAATCTCGATCGCGTGATCGGCGAGGTGGCGGAGGCGGACGCGGCGATCGCGACTCGCGCCGTCGAGCTCGCCGCGGCCGCGCAGCCCGAATGGGACCGTGTGCCTGCGGCCACGCGGGCCGGCATGCTTCGGGCGGCAGCCGACGGGCTCGAGCGGGAAGCCGCGCGATTCATCGCGATCTGCGTCGCCGAGGGCGGGAAGACGGTCCCGGACTCGATCGCCGAAGTGCGGGAGGCCGTCGACTTCCTCCGCTACTACGCGGCGCGCGCCGAGGAAGCCTTCGGCCGGCCGCTGGCCCTGCCGGGACCCACGGGCGAATCGAATCGCCTGGCGCTGCGCGGCCGCGGCGTCTTCGCCTGCATCAGCCCGTGGAATTTTCCGCTCGCGATCTTCACGGGCCAGGTGGCGGCCGCGCTCGCCGCAGGTAACAGCGTGGTCGCCAAGCCGGCCGAGCAGACGCCGCTCGTCGCGGCCGAAATGGTGCGCCTGCTGCATGCCTCGGGCATTCCGGGCGACGTGCTGCACCTGCTGACCGGCCGCGGCTCGAAGATCGGGCCATCGATCACGGGCGACGATCGCATCGCGGGCGTCGCGTTCACCGGCTCGACCGAGACCGCGCGGCTGATCAACCGCACGCTGGCCGGAAACGAGGGGCCGCTCCCGGTCCTGATCGCCGAGACGGGCGGCCAGAACGCCATGCTCGTCGACAGCTCGGCGCTACCGGAGCAGGTCGTGAATGACGCGGTGACGTCCGCATTCAATGCCGCCGGGCAGCGCTGCTCGGCGCTGCGCGTGCTGTTCGTGCAGGACGACATCGCGCCGCGGGTGCTCGAGCTCCTCGCGGGCGTGATGGACACGCTCGTCGATCGGCGACCCGGCGCTGCTCTCGACGGACGTCGGGCCGGTCATCGATCCCGCATCGCTCTCGACGCTCGAGGAGCACGCGGCGTCGATCGTCCGCGGCGCCCGCTGGCATCACCGGGCGAGGCTCCCGGCCGGGCTCGCGCGCGGGCATTTTTTCGCGCCGCTCGCCGTCGAAATCGAGGGAATCGGCCGGCTCGAGCGCGAGGTCTTCGGACCGATCCTCCACGTCGTGCGATTCTCCGGTTCCGGGCTCGACGCGGTGGTCGACCAGATCAACGCCAGTGGTTACGGGCTGACGCTGGGCGTCCATACGCGCATCGACAGCGTGGCGCGGCGCATCGCGGCGCGGGCGCGCGTCGGAAACGTCTACGTCAACCGCAACATGATCGGCGCCGTCGTCGGGGTGCAGCCCTTTGGCGGCTGCGGACTGTCGGGCACCGGCCCCAAGGCCGGCGGTCCGCACTACCTCCCGCGGTTCGCCACCGAGCAGACCGTCACCATCAACACCGCGGCAGTCGGCGGCAACGCGACTCTGCTCTCGCTCGGCGAAAGCTGATCGACCTGAAGGGGACGCTAACCTTCAATCGTTGAAGGTTAGCGTCCCCTTCAGGTCCAATCGTTGAAGGTTAGCGTCCCCTTCAGGTCACTCACATCATGCCGGTCTGAAGCCGCGCCGCCTCCGACATCATCGACTGGTTCCACGGCGGGTCGAACACCAGTTCGACGTCCGCGTTGCGGACCGTCGGGATCAACTTGAGCTTGTCGCGCACGTCGGCGACGAGCACTTCGCCCATGCCGCAGCCGGGTGCCGTGAGGGTCATCTTGACGGCGACGTCGCGCGTGGAGTCGCCGTTCGGCGTGATGCTGCAATCGTAGACGAGGCCGAGGTCCACGATGTTGATCGGGATCTCCGGGTCGAAGCAGGTGCGGAGCTGGTCCCAGACGACGCGATTGACGTCGTCGTCGCTGGCGCCGGGCGGCAGCTCGGGGGCGCGCAGCGGCTCCTTGCCGATGGCGTCGCCGTCCGCGCCCGCGATGCGAAACAGGTTGCCCTCGACGTAGACCGTGAAGCTCCCGCCGAGCGACTGCGTGATGTAGCCGACGCTGCCGGTGCGGAGCTTCACCTCGACGCCGGCCGGGACGATCACGGCAGGCACGTCGCGCGTGACGACGATCGGCTCGTGGTCGGAGCGCCGCATGCTCATTCGGTCGTCACCGGTGCCGCGCTGCCCGCGAGCGCGGCATTCAGGGTGTGCCAGCACAGGCTCGCGCACTTGACGCGCGCGGGGAATTCGCGGACGCCCGCGAGTGCCGCGAGCTTGCCGAGGCGGGCCGGGTCCGCGGCGTCGCCAATCAGCATGCGGTGGACCGCGCCGAAGAGCTCAGCCGCCTCGGCCCGGGTCTTGCCCTTGACCGCCTCGCTCATCAGCGATGCCGATGCGGTCGAGATCGCGCAGCCGCTGCCCTCGAATCGCAGGTCGCGGATGACGTCGCCCGCGACGTCGACGTAGACCTGCAACTGGTCGCCGCAAAGCGGGTTGTTGCCAAGCGCGCTCCCGGTCGCGTCCGGCAGGCGGCCGCGGTTCCGCGGCCGGCGGTTGTGGTCGACGATCACGTCGCGGTAGAGGTCGGCGAGGTCCATCAGCGCAGCATCCGGATCGCGTGCTGCAGGGCGCCGTGCAGCGCGTCGACTTCATCGCGCGTGTTGTAGAGGCCGAAGGACGCGCGCGTCGTCGCGGGCACGCCGAAATACTCCATGACCGGCATCGCGCAGTGGTGTCCGGTCCTCACCGCCACGCCCCGCGAGTCGAGCACGGTCCCGAGGTCGTGCGGATGTATCCCCTCGAGGGTGAACGAGACGAGGCTGCACTTGGCCGGCGCGGTGCCGATGATCGTGAGTCCGACGATCGCCGAAAGACGGCTGGTCGCGTAGTCGAGGAGGCCTGCCTCGTGCGCCGCGATGTGCCGCAGCCCGACGGCGCCCAGGTAGTCGATCGCGGCGCCGAGCCCGATTGCGCCCCCGATGTTCGGCGTGCCGGCCTCGAAGCGGTGCGGCAGGTGGTTCCAGGTCGAGCCTTCGAAGGAGACCGAGAGGATCATGTCGCCGCCGCCTTGCCAGGGCGGCATCGCGGCGAGCAGCTCCTCCCGGGCGTGCAGCACGCCGATGCCGGTCGGCCCGTACATCTTGTGGGCGGAGAACGCGTAGAAATCACTGCCGAGCGCCTGCACGTCGACCGGCAGGTGCGGAACGGCCTGTGCGCCGTCGACGACGGTCGTGATGCCGCGCTTCCTCGCGGCGGCGAGGAAGTCCGCGACCGGCAGGATCGTGCCGAGCGCATTCGATACGTGCGGAAGCGCAACGATCCGCGTGCGCGGGCCGAGCAACGCGAGGTAGGCGTCGAAATCGACGACGCCGCGCCGGTCGATCGGGATGACGCGCAGCTTCGCGCCCGTCTGGGCGCACAGGAGCTGCCAGGGCACGATGTTCGAATGGTGCTCGAGCCGCGAAACGACGATCTCGTCGCCGGCCGCGAGGCGCGGCCGGCCATGCGATTGCGCGACGAGATTGATCGCCTCGGTGGTGCCGCGCACGAACACGATCTCGGCGGTCGAGGCGGCATTGATGAAGCGCCGGACGCGCTCGCGCGCGCCTTCATAGAGGGCCGTCGCTTCCTGCGACAGCGTATGTACCCCGCGGTGCACGTTCGCGTGGTGGGAACGCGCGTAGTCCGCGACTGCGTCGATCACGGCGGCCGGCTGCTGGGAGGAGGCCGCATTGTCGAGATAGGCGAGCGGGTGGCCGTTGACGCGGCGTGAGAGCGCCGGGAAGTTCGCGCGCAGGCGGGAGACATCGAGGCCCGCCGCGATTTCGTGAACGGCGGCCATCAGGCGAGCCCCCGGATCAGCTCGCGGTCGGGCAGGGCGCTCGCGACGAGCGCTTCCGCTGCGGCGCGGACCTCCGGCAGCGGAAGCCGCCCGATGATGTCCTGGCAGAACGCGAAGGTGAGCAGGGCACGCGCGGCGGCGGGGTCGAGGCCGCGCGAGGCGAGGTAGAACAGCTGGGCCGGATCGAGGGTGCCGGTCGTCGCGCCATGGCGGCACTGGACGTCATCGACCTGGATCTCGAGCTGGGGCCGCGCATTGATCTCGGCGAGGGGTGACAGGAGCAGGTTCCGGCTCGACTGGCCCGCATTCGCGCCGCGCGCGGTCGGGTGCACGACGATGCGGCCGTTGAAGGCGCCGCGACCGCGGCCGGCTGCGATGCCGCGATAGTCCTGGCGGGTCTCGGTCGCCGCTCCATGGTGCGCGACCTGGGTGTGCAGGTCGACCTGCCGGTCGCCATCCGCCATGAAGAGCCCCGCGAGGCGGCAGGCGGCGCCCCGGCCGTCCAGCGAGAGCCGCAGGTCCGAGCGGACGAGCGCGCCGCCGAGGACGAGGAGATGCTGGTCATAGCGGCAGCCCTCCCCGAGCTGCGCGACCCAGGTTTCGACCTGGGACGCCGCCTGCGCGTGCTGGTGCAGTCGCAGGTGCACGACCTCGGCATTCGCGCCGATCGTGAGCTCGGCAGCGAGGTTGCCGAGGACGGCTTCGCTTCCGAGTGCGACGAAGTGCTCGACGATCGTCAGCTTCGCTTCGTCGCCTGCCTCGATGGCGACGCGGCACTGGTGGACCGCGGGCGCGCCTGCGGTCGAAACGTGGACGACGTAGAGCGGCGCGGAAAGCGCCGTGCCCGCGGCAACGCGGATCACGGCCCCGTTGTCGGAGAAGGCGTCGGCGAAGAGGGCGAAGCGGTCGTCCGCCTCGTCCCCGGGCATGCGCAGGAGCGCAAGTGCCTCCTGCGGTTCGCGCTGGAGCAGGACGTTCAGGTCCGTCACGACGAGGCCCGTCGATCCGGAAGCGTCGGACAGCGTCGGATCGAAGCGTCCGTTGACGAGGACGATGCGGCGCGCATTCGCGACCGGCATCAGGACCGGCCCGAGCTCCGCCGCCGTGACGGTCGCCTGCGGGCGCGTGTCGAAGCGATGCGCCGCGACGCGCGCATGATCCAGGTATTTCCAGTTCTCGTCGCGCCGGTCCGGCAGGCCGCGCTTCACGAGCGACGCGAGCGAGCGTGCGCGCCGGCGCGCCCAGTCGGGTCCGCCGGCAAGCGACGGGGCGAGGCGGGCATGGCCCGCGGCGATGCGCTCGACGGGACTCGGTGCGTTCACGCGGCCGCCGTCCCGTCGTGGACCCAGTCGTAGCCGCGGCGTTCGAGCTCGAGCGCAAGCTCCCGCCCGCCGCTCCGGACGATGCGCCCGCCGGCGAGCACGTGCACCCGGTCGGGCACGACGTGATCGAGGAGCCTCTGGTAGTGCGTCACGAGCACGATCGCCCGGCCGGGCGCGCGCAGCGCGTTGACGCCCTCTGCCACGATCTTGAGCGCGTCGATGTCGAGGCCCGAGTCGGTCTCGTCGAGCAGCGCGAGTGTCGGCTGCAGCAGGCACATCTGCAGGATCTCGTTCCGTTTCTTCTCCCCGCCCGAGAAGCCCTCGTTGACGCCGCGATTGAGCAGACTTTCGTCCATGCGCATCTCCGCGAGCTTGCCGCGGACGAGGGCCAGGAACTCGAAGGCGTCCAGCTCCGGCTCCCCGCGGTGCTTGCGCAGCGCATTCAGGGACGCTTTCAGCAGGTAGACATTGTTGACGCCCGGGATCTCGACGGGGTACTGGAACGCGAGGAAGAGGCCTTCGCGCGCGCGCTCCTCGGGCGGCATCGCCAGCAGGTCGCGCCCGAGGTAGGTCGCGCTGCCGGAGACGACTTCCAGTCCCGGGCGGCCCGCGAGTACGCCCGTCAGCGTGCTCTTGCCGGAGCCGTTGGGCCCCATGATCGCGTGCACTTCGCCCGCGCGCACCGCGAGCGAGAGGCCGTCGAGGATCTGCCGCTCGCCGGCCCGCACGCGCAGCTCACGGACGTCGAGGATCAGGTCTCCGGGGCCGCTCATCCCACGGCTCCCTCGAGGCTGACGGCGAGCAGGTTCTGCGCTTCGACCGCGAACTCCATCGGCAACTCCCTGAACACCTGGCGGCAGAATCCATTCACGATCATGTTCACCGCGTCCTCGGCCGAGATGCCGCGCTGCAGGCAATAGAAGAGCTGGTCGTCCGAGATCTTCGACGTCGTGGCCTCGTGCTCGACGACGGCGGTCGGATTCCTGACCTCGATGTACGGAAATGTGTGCGCCCCGCAATTCGGGCCCATCAGCAGCGAATCGCATTGCGTGTGATTACGGGCCCCGTCGGCGCCTGGCAGGATCTTCACCAGTCCGCGGTAGGCGTTCTGGCCGTGACCCGCCGAAATCCCCTTCGAGATGATCGTCGAGCTCGTGTTGCGGCCCATGTGGATCATCTTCGTCCCGGTATCGGCCTGCTGGCGGTGATTGGCGAGCGCGACGGAGTGGAACGCGCCGGCCGAGCCGTCGCCGCGCAGGATGCAGCTCGGGTATTTCCAGGTGATCGCGGAGCCGGTCTCGACCTGGGTCCACGAAATCCTGGAATTGCGGCCGCGGCAGTCGCCGCGCTTGGTGACGAAGTTGTAGATGCCGCCCACGCCGTTCTCGTCGCCGGGATACCAGTTCTGCACGGTCGAGTACTTGATCTCCGCCTCGTCCAGCGCGATGAGCTCGACCACGGCGGCGTGAAGCTGGTTCTCGTCCCGCATCGGCGCGGTGCAGCCCTCGAGGTAGCTCACGTGCGATCCCTCGTCCGCGATGATGAGCGTCCGCTCGAATTGCCCGGTCTTCGACGCATTGATGCGGAAATAGGTCGAAAGCTCCATCGGGCAGCGCACGCCCTTCGGCACGTAGACGAAGGATCCGTCCGTGAACACCGCGGAATTGAGCGCCGCGTAGAAATTGTCGCCAATCGGCACGACCGTACCGAGGTACTTCTCCACCAGCCCGGGATGTTTCTGCACGGCTTCGGAGAAGGGGCAGAAAATGACGCCGGCCTCGGCGAGGCGTTCCTTGAAAGTCGTCGCGACCGAGACGCTGTCGAAGACGGCATCCACCGCGACGCCCGCGAGCCGTGCGCGCTCGTGCAGCGGGATGCCGAGCTTGTCGTAGGTCTCGAGCAGCTTCGGGTCGACCTCGTCGAGCGACTTAGGCCCGTCCCCGCGCTGTTTCGGCGCCGAGTAGTACGAGATGGCCTGGTAGTCGATGGGCGGGTAGTGCACGTGCGCCCAGGTCGGCAGCGTCATCCGCAGCCACCGGCGATAGGCCTTGAGCCGCCAGTCGAGCATGAAGGCGGGCTCTTCCTTCTTCGCCGAGATCAGCCGGATGACATCCTCGTCGAGGCCCGGTGGGACGGTATCGCTCGCGATGTCCGTGACGAAGCCGTGCCGGTACTTGCGGGCTACGAGCGACTCGAGTTCCGGCTGTTTCGTGGACATGGCGAGCCGTCAGCCGCGCACCGGCGGGCGCATTGCAGTCGTCGCCCGCGCGAAATCCGGCGGGGCAAAGGTCGCGTCCCGCCGCACCAGTTCCTCGAGGCTGACGTCGTGCAGCGCGCGGCGAATGGAATGGCTGATTCGCTGCCAGCCGTGCCCGACGAGGCAGCTCGCCTCGAGGCCGCAGAGGCCGGCGCCGCTCGCGCATTCGGTGAGCGCCACCGGTCCCTCCACGGCGTCGATGATCGCCGCGGCGTTGATGTTCGCCGCGGGCCGCGCGAGCTGGTAGCCGCCGCGCGCGCCGCGCACGGAGCGCACCAGTCCGGCGTGCTGGAGCTCCTTCAGCAGCTTGCTGACCGTCGGCAACCCGATGTGCGTCCGTTCGGCGATGTCGGTCGCGCTCGCGAGCCCGCCGTCGCGAAGGTTCGCGAGGATCACGGTCGCGTAGTCCGTCAGGCGGCTGATTCGCAGCATGAGTGGTCCCCTGCGGCTCTGGAAATAAACAGTACGATTTTAGTACTATTAGACCTGCGGCGGTAGGGGGCGATGGCTCTGGTATTCTTCGCGCCCGGCACGGGCCGGCCCGCCAACTGGAGGATCCCGATCTCATGGACAGCACGGAACTCGACAGGAATGCAGCCGCCATGGTCGCTCCCGGCAGGGGAATCCTCGCCGCGGACGAGTCGACCGGCACGATCAAGAAGCGTTTCGACAAGATCGGGCTCGAATCCTCGTTCGAGTCGCGCCGTGCGTATCGCGAGCTCCTCTTCACGGCCCCCGAGGCCGAGCGGCACATTTCCGGCGTGATCCTGTATGACGAGACGCTCCGCCAGCAGGCGGCCGATGGCCGGCCATTTCCGGCGCTGCTCGCCTCGCGCGGAATCCTGCCGGGCATCAAGGTGGATGCCGGCGCGAAGGCGCTCGCGGGCTTCCCGGGAGAAACCGTGACGGAGGGGCTCGACGGGCTGCGGGAGCGGCTGGCCGAGTACCGCGCGCTGGGCGCGCGTTTCGCGAAGTGGCGCGCCGTCATCGACGTCAGCGCCGTGATTCCGACGCCGGCCGCCCTCGAGGCGAATGCCGAGGCGCTCGCCCGGTATGCCGCGCTCTGCCAGGAAGCCTCGATCGTCCCGATCGTGGAGCCGGAAGTGCTGATGGACGGCGATCACACGATTGCGCGCTGCGAGGAGGTCACCGACGCGACGCTCGAGATCACGTTCGACGCGCTTTTCCGCCACCGCGTGCGCCTCGAGGGCATGATCCTGAAGCCCAACATGGTCATCGCCGGCAAGAAATGCGCGAAGCAATCGAAGCCGCAGGAGGTTGCCGATGCCACCGTGCGCTGCCTGCGCCGCCGCGTGCCTGCGGCCGTGCCTGGAATCGCCTTCCTCTCCGGTGGCCAGAGCGAGGCCGAGGCGACGCTTCACCTCTCGCTGATGAACCGCGTGCGCGACCTGCCGTGGCAGCTCTCGTTCAGCTACGGCCGGGCATTGCAGCAGAGCACGCTCGATGCCTGGCGCGGCCTGCCGGCCAACGTCGCGGCAGGGCAGAGGGCCTTCCTGCGGCGCGCAAAGCTGAACGGGCTCGCGCGCGACGGCAGCTACGAGTCCGCGATGGAACAGGCCGCGGCCTGACGGCCGCGCGGCGCGGGCCCCCGACTTGACCTCCGAAATGCGTCGCGGGACCGACGCGATCGTGCGCGTGCGCGACCTGCACTACGCGGCGGGCGGGCGCGCGATCTTCGCTGGCGTCGACCTCGACATTCCCCGTGGCTCGGTCACGGCCGTCATGGGCCCGAGCGGCAGCGGCAAGACGACGCTGCTGCGGCTGATCACGGGGCAGCTTCGGGCCGATCGCGGGCTCGTCGAGGTGGAGGGCGACGACGTATCGCAGCTCGGCCGGCGCGAGATCTACCGCATGCGAAGGCGCATGGGCATGCTGTTCCAGAACGGCGCCCTGCTGACCGACCTCGACGTCTACGAGAACATCGCTTTCCCGCTGCGCGAGCACACGCGACTGCCGGAGAGGCTGATCCGCCACGTGGTCCTGACCAAGCTCCAGGCCGTCGGCCTGCGGGGCGCCGCCCGCCTCATGCCGGCCGAGCTGTCCGGCGGCATGGCGCGCCGCGTTGCGCTCGCGCGCGCGATCGTCATGGATCCGGAGCTCCTGATCTATGACGAGCCATTCGTGGGCCTCGATCCCATTTCAATGGGTGTCGTGCTGCGCCTGATCCGCCGGCTCAACGATTCGCTCGGGCTGACGAGCATCGTGGTTTCGCACGACGTGCGCGAGATTACCGCCGTCGCGGACTACTGCCACCTGCTGTCCGGCGGGAAGATCATCGCGAGCGGCCCGCCCGCCGCCGTGTCGGAAAGCGCGCACGAGGACGTGAGGCAGTTCATGCACGGCTTGCCCGACGGCCCGGTGCCATTCCATTACCCGGCGCCCGACTACGCCCACCAGGCGCGGCAGGTGCGCTGAATGCCGGCGACCATGGTCCGCGAGCTGGCCGCGAGCGTCCGCGACTCCCTGCAGGCGCTGGGGGCGTACGCATTCTTTGCCGCGCGCCTGGCGGGCGAGACGCCGCGCGCCCTGCTGCGCCCGGGACTCGTCGTCGAACAGGTCCACAACGCGGGCGCGCTCTCGCTCGTGATCATCATGCTGTCGGGCCTGTTCGTCGGCATGGTGCTCGGCCTGCAGGGCTATGACCTGCTCGAGCGGTTCGGGTCCGAGGAATCGCTCGGAACTGCGGCCGCACTCGGGCTCCTCAAGGAGCTCGGGCCGGTCATCACGGCCCTGCTGTTTGCGGGCCGCGCCGGAACCGCGCTCGCATCGGAGCTGGGCCTCATGCGCGCGACGGACCAGCTGGCTGCGATGGAGATGATGGCGGTCGACCCGGTCCGTCGCGTCGTGATGCCGCGCTTTCTCGGCGGCGTCATTTCGATGCCGCTTCTCGCCGCGATCTTCAGCATGATCGGCCTCTATGGAGCGCAGCTCGTCGGCGTCCAGCTGATGGGGGTCGACAGCGGCCAGTTCTGGTCGCAGATGCGAAGCGCGGTCGAGCTCGCGGACGTCATGGAAGGCGTGCTGAAGAGCGTGGTCTTCGGCATCGCCTGCAGCCTCGTGGCAGTCTACGAGGGCTATCATTCAGTGCCGACGGCGGAAGGCGTGGGCCGGGCGACGACGCGGACGGTGGTGATTTCATCGGTCAGCGTGCTGTTGCTGGACTACATGCTGACCGCGGTCATGATTTAAGGAGTCCGACATGCGCCAGACGCGCGCCATCGAGCTGGGGACCGGGCTGTTCGTGCTGCTCGGCTTCGCGGCGCTTTTTTTCCTCGTCACGCAGATCACGAGCCGCGAGTTCGGGCTCGGCGACGACGGCTATCGCCTGCAGGCGACGTTCGAGCAGGTCGGGGGCCTGAAGCCGGGCGCTCCCGTATCGATGTCGGGCGTCACGATCGGCCGCGTCGAGTCCATCGCCTACGACTTCGACGAATATCGCGCGCGCGTCACCATTCGCATCGAGAAATCGTTCGACCGCATACCCGACGACAGCGATGCAGGGATCCTGACGGCGGGCCTGCTGGGGGGGCAATACCTCGGCATCGGCCCCGGCAGCTCGGAAACCTTTTTGAAGGACGGCGATCAAATCCAGTTCACGCAATCGGCCATCGTGCTCGAGAACCTGATCAGCAAGTTCCTGTTCAGCAAGGCGGCCGAGCAACAGCCTGCGGAGGGATCCGCGAAGGAAGCCACGCAATGACGCGACGCCTCGCCATCCTCGCCCTCGCGCTCCTGGCGCCCGTCGCGTTCGCGGGCGTCGCCCGCGCCGCGGACGCCGTCCCGGCGGCGGTACCCGGTCCCGCGCCGCAGGAGCTCATCGAAACGACGTCACGCCGGCTCCTCGCCGCGCTCGATGCCGACCGCGAGCTCGCGCGCAAGGACCCGTCCCGCGTGCGCAAGCTCGTCGATGAAATCCTGCTGCCGCATTTCGATACCGACTATTCCGCCCGGCTCGTGCTGGGCAAGCACTGGCGGAATGCCACGCCCGACCAGCGCCAGCGGTTCATCGACGCGTTCTACCAGTCGCTGCTTCGCAACTACGGGACGGCGCTCGCCGAGTTCACCGAGGACCGCATGACGGTGCTGCCGTTCCGCGGCGACTTGTCGAGCGGCCAGGCAACCGTCCGGACCGAGGTCAAGCGCAGCAATGGCCAGCGCGTGCCCGTGAACTACACGCTGCGGGCGACTCCGCAGGGCTGGAAGGCCTGGGACGTCACCATCGAGGGGATTTCCTACGTGAGGAATTTCCGCAACGACGTCGGCACGGAAATCGACCAGCGCGGCTTCCCGGCGCTCATCGAGCGCCTGGAAAACGAGAATCGCAGTGGCGAGCCCCAGGCCGCGCGCTGATTCCGGCGCCGCCCCGGCGACGCTCACATCCGTTGGCCCCGGCCGCTTCGAGATATCGGGCGAGCTCGGCTTCGAGGATGCGGCGCGGATGCTCGCGCTCGGGGACGCCGGATTCGGCGCACTCGAGCAGGCCGAGGTCGACCTTTCGAAGGTGACGCGGGCCGACAGCGCGGGTCTCGCGCTCCTGCTGGAATGGTCGTTGTCGGCGCGCGAGTCGGGGCGGGCGCTGCGTTACCGCAACCTGCCGGCGCCCATCGCCGCGCTCGCGGGCATCAGCGACGTTTCGGAATTGCTCGAGGTTTCCGGCGGCGGAGGCGGCTGAGTCCCGGGTTCCTCCGGGGCTACCGGCGCCTCCGGGACATCCGGCGGCTCGTCCAGGACTCCCGATTCGCGTTCCAGTTCTTCGAGCTCTTCCGGCGTGATCTCCTGCGAAACCTGGCCGTCCCGGACCTGGTACTCCCGACGCTGCAGCCAGGCGTCGCGTATGAACGCGTAGCGATCGTACGCGGCGTCGAATGACGGGTCGAAGGGCAGGAGCTTGGCGCGGCGATTCACGAACGACAGGCCGATGAGGGTCCATCGCACCTCGGAACTCATGCCAAGATCTGCGCCGACCGCGGTCCGAAGGTCGGTCTGGGCGTCGACGTACCAGGACGGGGCGTCGCGCATGGTGGACGGCCCGAGGAACGGCAGCATGAGGTAGGGACCGGCGGGAACGCCCCAGCGCCCGAGCGTCTGGCCGAAATCCTCGTCATTCAACGGGATCCCGAAATGCGTGGCCGGGTCCAGCAACCCGGCGATCCCGAGGGTCGAATTGACCGCGAACCGCCCGAGGTCGATGAACCCGTCCTTGATCTTGAGCTGCAGGAAGTCGTTGACGATCGTCGTCGGGAACGCCAGGTGGGAAATGAAGTTGTCGATGCCGGTCTGGATCACCTGCGGGACGTGCTTGCGGTAGCCGGTTGCAACCGGGCGGATCACCGCGCGATCGAGCCCGTCGTTGAACCGGTAGGTCCCGCGGTTCATGCGCTCGAACGGATCGCCCGGAGTCGTCGCGCCGGTCGTGGCACATCCGCAGAGCAGCAGGGCGAATAGCGCGCCGGCACTGGCGCGAAGTCGGGAAATCATGGGCAATTCTAGCTGTCGCCCCGGCGCTCGGGGTCCGGAGCCGTGGGTTCCGCCACTTCGCGCGCGCGCCGCCCCTTCGGCAGGTATTCCTGGAGCTCCCGGATGCGGGCGTCGAAGCGCTCCCGCTGCACGGAATTGAGGCCGGGAACGGCCTGCGCGAGCTTGAGCTGGTTGATCGCGAGCGAAAGGTCGCCGCTGATGACGTGGTACTCCGACATGTAGTAATACGAATCCGCGACGTCGCCCGCCGCGTTCGCCGCGATGGCGGTGAAGCGCGCCTGCTCGGCGGTGGGCGGCACGTTGTTGAAGAGGTCCAGCAGGACCAGGTGCGCGCGGCGCGCATCGCCGTCCCGGAGCAGCGCCTCGGCGTAGCGCATCGTCACCGGAACGCTCCGCGGGAACAGCCTCATGGCATTCTCGAGCGTCTCGCGCGCGGCCGTGGTCCTGCCGGCCGCGAGCTGCGCCTGCCCGAGCGCGGTGTGATACAGCGTCACGTCCGGACGGCGGTCGCGCAGCGCCTCCAGCCCGGAAATGGCCTCGTCCAGCGAGCCGAGCCGCATCATCGCGAGCGCGCGGCCGTACTGCTCCCCGTCCGTCGACGGAAAATCCGCGCTCTTCGCCGTCGGGTAGAGGTCCTTGATCGAGGCTTCGGGCGACAGCGTCTCCATTTCGAGGCGTTCGCGGATCAGCGCATAGCTCGTGCTGTCCGGCGTCCGCGGGCGATTCATGCGGCTCGCGCGGTCGCGGGTCTCCGCGATGCGCTCGCTCGTGACCGGATGGGTACGCAGCAGGTCGGGGATGTTCCGGCCGGCGCCGCCCGAGCGTTGCTGCATCGTGCCGAAGAATTCGGGCATCGCAACCGGGTCGAAGCCGGACGCGGCGAGGATGCCGATGCCGACGCGGTCCGCCTCGCTCTCGTTCGCCCGCGTGTAGTTGATCTGGTTCTGCGCCGCGAGCCCCTGGGCCGCGGTCACGCTTCCGAGCACCGCGTCGCTCGGGACGCCGGTCGTCGCGCCGATCAGGATCGCGGCGAGCACCGCCGCCATCGACGCCAGGTTGGCCTTGCTGGCGTTCTGAATCGAGCGCGCGATGTGCCGCTGCGTGACGTGCGCGATCTCGTGCGCGAGGACGCCCGCGAGCTCCGCCTCGCTGCGCGTGGCAGTCACGAGTCCCGCATTGACCCCGATGAACCCGCCCGGCAGCGCGAAGGCATTGATGCTCGAGTCACGGACCGCGAAGAACGTGAAGCGGTGCGCCCCCTCGTGCGCCTGGCTCGCGAGGCGCATGCCGAGAGACTGGAGGTACTCGGTGATCTCGGGGTCCTCGACGATCTGGCCGGCGTCGCGCAGGCTGCGCACGATCATCAGGCCGATCTTGTACTCGTCGATCAGGGAAAGCGTCGTGCTCGCCGGCGTGCCGATGTCCGGCAGCTCGCTGCCGGTCGACTGGGCAATGGCCGGCGCGGCGCCGACCTGGAGACAGAGGATCACGATCAGTGCGCGCATCATGCCGATCCTGGCGGGTTTCCCGGTTCGACCGCATTGCGCCTGCATCGTTCGCGTGCCCGCCGCCTCAAAGCGCCTCGGACGCGAAGTCCGCGAGCCGCGAGCGCTCGCCGCGAACGAGCGTCACGTGGCCCGCGTGCTGCCACCCGCGGAACCGGTTGACGACATACGTCAGGCCGGATGTCGTCTCGGTGAGGTAGGGCGTGTCGATCTGCGCGATGTTCCCGAGGCAGACGAGCTTGGTGCCCGGACCCGCGCGCGTGACGAGCGCCTTCATCTGCTTGGAAGTCAGGTTCTGCGCCTCGTCGAGGATCAGGTAGCGGTTCAGGAACGTGCGGCCGCGCATGAAGTTGAGCGAGCGGATCTTGATCCGGTGGCGCAGCAGGTCCTGGGTGGCGGCGCGGCCCCAGCTTCCGCCTTCCTGTCCCTGCGTCAGCACCTCGAGGTTGTCCATCAGCGCGCCCATCCAGGGCTCCATCTTTTCCTCTTCCGTTCCCGGAAGGAAACCGATGTCCTCGCCGAGCGGGATCGTCACGCGCGTCATGATGATCTCGCTGAACCGGTTGGTGTCGAGCGTTTGCGCCAGTCCCGCGGCGAGCGTGAGGAGCGTCTTGCCGGTTCCGGCGGGCCCGAGGATCGTCACGAAGTCGATCTCGGGATCGAGCAGCAGGTTGAGCGCGAGGTTCTGCTCGCGGTTCCTGGCCGTGATTCCCCAGACGGCGTGTCGCTCGCTGCGGAAGTCCTGGGTGACCTCGAGCGTCGCGACGTCTTCCTCGATCCTGCGGACGATCGCCTCGAAGCCGTCGCTGGCCGTGTCGTACAGGAACTGGTTGGGATGCCATTCGCGCACCAGCGGCCCGCGCACGCGGTAGAAAGTGCGCGCCTGGTCGTGCCAGGACTCGACGTTGTTGCCGTGGGTCTCCCAGAAGTCGCCCGGCAGCGCCGTGACGCCCTTGAAGAGCAGGTCGGCATCCTCGATCGTGCGGTCGTTGTAGTAGTCCTCCGCGTGGACGCCGAGGATCGCCGCCTTGATGCGCAGGTTGATGTCCTTGGAGACGAGCGTCACCCGCGTGGCCGGCATCTCCATCTGCAATGCCAGCGTGTAGCCGAGCAGGGCGTTGTCGATCCCGTGGCCGGGAAGCGTGTCGGGCAGGCCGGCCGCGAGCCGGCGCGTCTGGAAGTAGAGCCGGCCGGACGGCGGCTTCTTGCCGTGGTTTCCCGAGCGGCCGCTCGGCAGCTCGAGGCCCTTGTCGATCTGCTCCTTGGTCGCGTTCGCCATCAGCTCGTCGAGGAACCGGGTGACCTGCCGGACGTTACGCGCCGATTCGGACAGGCCCTTCTTGCCGGCGTCGAGCTCCTCGAGCACGCCCATCGGCAGGTAGATGTCGTGCTCCTCGAAGCGGAACACCGCCGCGGGGTCGTGCATCAGGACGTTCGTGTCGAGCACGAACGCGCGGCGGGCGCCTTTTGCGGGCCGGTTCTTCAGCATGCCGGGCTCAAAGTTCGCGCGCGGCGGCGAGGACCTCCGCGGCGTGGCCGGCAACCCGGACCTTTCGCCATTCGCGGCGGAGCAGGCCTTTTGCGTCGACGAGGAAGGTGCTGCGCTCGATTCCCATCATTTTCCTTCCATACATGTTTTTCTGCTTCCATACCCCGAAGAGCCGGGCGACCGAATGGTCCTCGTCCGAGCCCAGCTCGAACGGAAACTTCAGCTTGTCACGAAAGCGGCGGTGCGACTCGAGCGTATCGGTCGAAATGCCGAGGATCCGCGTGCCGAGTCGCCTGAACGCCGGCGCAAGGTCCCGGAAATCGCTGCCCTCGGTCGTGCAACCCGGCGTGTTGTCCCTCGGGTAGAAATAGATGACGAGGCTTTCGCCCCTGGCTGAGCGCGGGCCGAACTCGCCGTCCGTCGTCGGTATGCGGAACTCCGGGATCCTGGCGCCAGGCTTCACCGCGGCCATCGTGCCTCAGTTCTTGACCGGTTCCAGGATCGCGTCGAGGTTCATCTGGTCGCAGAAGTCCATGAACTCCTCGCGCAGCGCCCCGACGTGGATCCGCGAGGGCACGTTGATGACCATGTAGACGGAGAACATCTGCGCGCCGGTGTGGGCCGCCGCGTAGCTGCGCGTCGACAGCTCGCCGATGTCGATGCCCCGCGCCGCGAAGAAGCCCGAAAGTCCGGAAACGATGCCCGCCTGGTCGATGCAGACCACGTCGACCGAGTAGGGCACCATGTCCTCGCGAACCGGCCGCTGCACGGTGCGGCGCACCTGGATCGTGACGCCCGACGTCTCGGCGAGCTTGCCGAGGTCCGTCTCGATCCGCGCAATCGAGTGCCAGTTGCCCGCGATGAGCATGAGCATCGCGAAATCGGACCCGAGCGCCGTCATCCGGCTCTCGCTGATGCTTCCGCCGCAGTCCGCGACGATCTTCGAGAGATCGTGAACCAGACCGATGCGATCGTCGCCGATGGCTGAAATTGCGATGAATTGTTTCATGCGGGGGAGGACGGAAGCGTGGCGCAGAGTGTACCGGGATCGGACGGGCGATGATATCGCGCCGGGCCTGCGGCTTGCGCCGGCGCGTGCCGCGCCAGTACGATTCCGCCTCCGGTGCCGGCCATTCGGCCGGGGGGTGACATGTTCCGCGGCAGCCTGGTCGCACTCGTGACGCCGATGACGGAGTCCGGCGACATCGATCACGTCGCGTTCGGCCGCCTGCTCGACTGGCACGCGCGCGAAGGCAGCGACGGCGTGATCGTCGCGGGCACGACGGGAGAATCCGCCACGCTCACCGCGGCCGAGGCCGCGGAGCTCCTGCAGATCGCCGTGCAGCGCATCGGCGGGCGCCTGCCCGTGATTGCCGGGACCGGCGGTAGCTCGACGGCCCAATCGGTCGAGCGCACGCGCACGGCCTGCGAGCTCGGTGCGGACGGCGTGCTCGTCGTGACACCTTATTACAACCGTCCGCCGCAGGAAGGCCTGTACCGGCACTTCAGCCTGGTCGCGGACGCCGCCAGCGTGCCGCTCATCCTGTACAACGTGCCGTCCCGCACCGCCTGCGACCTCCTGCCCGAGACGGTCGAGCGCCTGTCGGGCCACCCGCAGATCATCGGGATCAAGGATGCGACCGGCAGCGTCGAGCGCGGCGTCGAGATCATCGAGCGCTGCGGCGATGATTTCCTGCTGCTCTCCGGGGACGACGCAAGCTGCCGCGAACTGATCGGCGCCGGCGCGCAGGGCGTCATCACGGTGACCGGCAACGTCGCACCGCGCCTGATGCACGAAATGGTCGAAGCCGCGCTGTCAGGCGACCTGGACGGGGCAAGGGAACTCGACGAGCGGCTTGCAGGTCTTCACACTGCGCTGTTCGTCGAGTCGAATCCGATTCCCTCCAAGTGGGCGCTCGGGCGGCTCGGGCTGATCGGCCCGGGCATCCGCCTGCCGCTGGTCGGGCTGTCGGATGCGCATCACGGTGTTGTCTTGGCGGCCATGCGTCGCGCGGGAGTGATTGAATGAGGAATGGCCTGAAGCTCGCGGGCTTGGTTGCGATCGCCCTGCCGGTCGCCGGTTGCGCCTGGATGCCCGACGCCTACTCGGGTTGCGACGAGGCCCAGCCGTACCATTCCGCGCGGCAGGCCGAGCCCTTGCGCGTTCCGGCGGGCGCCGACCTGCCGGATACGCGCAGCGCCCTGCGGATTCCCGAGGTCAAGAACCCGGACTTGCCGCTCGAGCCCGGCCGTTGTCTCGATCACCCACCCGTCTACGCGGCCAATGCGCCGGCCACGCCCGGCTCCACCACGCCTTCGGAAGCGGGAGCCGCCGCGCCGGCTGCAACCGTCGGGGCGATGGACCTGGGGATGGATGATGGCAGGCCCTGGGAAACGCGCCTCGGTGTCAATTACCTGCCCACGCAGGACGTGGATTTCGACGGCGGAACGGAGGTCGAATTCAACAGCAGCCTGGGATTCATTGTCGGGCTCGGCTACGACATTTCGGACCACTTCGAGATCGGCGCGAACTTCGGCTACGAGGATCGCGACTACGACGCCAACATTGCGGGAGACGCAGCGGGCGTAGTATTCCCGGTCAGCGGCAGTGTCGAGTCCATGGGCGTGATGTTCGACCTCACCTACGATTTCATGTCGGGCCCGTTCACTCCCTTCCTCGTGACCGGCGTCGGCTGGAACTGGGTGGACACGCGGATCCCGACCGAGCCGCCCCAGGTCGGCTGCTGGTGGAACCCGTGGTACGGGTACATCTGCTCGGGCTTCCAGGAGACGAAGACCGTCGATGGGCTCGCCTACGAACTGGGCGCCGGCCTGCGCTATCGCCTGAATGAATCGCTCACGCTGAGCGGCAGTTACCGCATGTACTGGGTGGACTATCCCAAGGCCGCGGGCACGCCGAGCTTTGACGCGTACCAGCTGGTTTTCGGCTGGGGATTCTGAAGACGGTTGCCTTGCTGCCCGGAGGCCGGCTCCGGTAGGCTTGCGCGCTCCGAAGGAGAGGTGGCCGAGCGGTCGAAGGCGCTGGACTGGAATTCCAGTAATACCCACAAGGTATTCGTGGGTTCGAATCCCACCCTCTCCGCCAGATTACGAAGGGGACGGACCCCTTCAGCCAGCACCGGTCAAGCCAACGGTCGTAGATTGCTGAAGGGGTCCGTCCCCTTCGTCAATCTTCGCGGTCGCCGGGGTCGCGCGAGCGGCCGCCCGCGGCGATCGCCTCGTAGGCGCGGGCGAAGGCAACGAGGAAGACGGCCGGCAGGCCCGCATCGCCTGCCTGGACCGTGGCGCGGAAGAGCTCCTGGTAGCGATTCCACAAGCGCGCCTGCAGGTCGGCCCCGACGACGCCATGCGACCGGCGCCCGAGCTGTTCCTCGAGCACCTCGGGATTCAGTTTCTCGAATACCGCGGCCAGCGCGTCGCGCAGCGCCGCCGCGATCGCGATCTCGTGGTTCCGCGCGCGGGCGAACTGGCCGCGGATCTCGTCAATCGCGCGCGCGTCACCCGGGCCGCGCCCGGCGAGCATGAGCTCGAGGATCTGTTCCACCGCCGCGATCTGCACCAGCGGGCTCGTCGCGTCGCGACGGCGGGCGCCGGAGGATATGCCGTATTCGCTGGCGAAATCCGCCCGGGTCCGGGCGAGCTCGGTGAATCCCACGAGGGTTTCCCGCAGGAGCTGGCCCGCCTGATTCAGCGCCGACGAGCGCACCTCGGCGGGCAGGGCCAGCGGGTCGATGCCGGCGCCCCTGCAGAGCGCGACGACGCCCGGCCACAGTTCCTGGTCGTCGCGCGCGCGCGAGGAGGCGACCGGCACGACGGGAGCGGGGGCGACCGGCGGCACGGGGGGCGCTGCCGGCGGCGGGACGCGGGGCGGCGCAGGTTCGGGACGACCGCGCAAGATCGCATCGCGTTCGCGGCGTCCGGTCGAAATGAAGGACTTCACCTCGAACGACGCGTCGAGATCGGCGTCGGTGACCGGGCTCGACTCCTGCGGCAGGAAATCGTTGCTTCCGGAGATCTCGACCTCGATCTCGTACTCGCCGATGCGGAAACGGTCGCCGCTCGAGAGCTGGTGCGGGCGGTCCGGGCCCAGGGCTTCGTCCGAGTCGTTGACGAAAGTGCCGTTCGTGCTCGTGTCGCGAAGCAGCCAGGTGCCGCCGCGATGCTCGATTTCGGCGTGTCGACCGGAAACGTACCGGTCGGGATCCCTGAGCACCCAGTCGTTGCTCGTGTGCCGGCCGATTCGCCCGCCATTGACGCCAAAGGTCCAGCGCGGGTGATCACCGGCCGCTCCCGCGTTGTCACTGACGATTTTCAGCCTGAGTGCCATCGCACGTATAATAACGCGCCCGCAGCAGGGCGACCCCCATCCGGACCATGGCCTCAAGTCACATATTCAGGATCGTCTTCGCCAACCAGGGCAAGGTCTACGAGATCTACGCCCGCAAGGTGAGCCATGGCGGTCTCTTTGGCTTCGTCGAGGTCGAGGAACTCGTCTTCGGCGAGCGCAGCAGCGTCGTGCTCGACCCGTCGGAAGAGCGGATCAAGTCCGAGTTTGCCGGCGTCAAACGCAGCTACCTGCCGTTGCACTCGGTCATCCGCATCGACGAGGTTCGGAAGCAAGGTGTCAGCAAGATCAGCGTCCTCGAGGGCGGCAACGTCGCGCAGTTTCCCGTCGCCCTGTACCCGGCCGGCACCGACCCGGGCCTGAAGCGCTGACGGCTTGATGCTGCTGTACCGCGGCGCGCCGGCACTTTCACCATTCCGGATCGAGAGGCTGCTCGCGACGCTGCGTCGCATCGAGCCCGCGATTGGCCGTCTCTCGGTCGATTTCCTGCACTTCGTCGACACGGAGCGCGCACTCACGCCGCCCGAGAAGGCGGTGCTCGAGCGCCTGCTCGATTTCGATCCGCGCGCAACCGTGGGCCCGGGCGAGGGCCAGGCGCTCTTCACCGTGCCGAGGCCGGGGACGATCTCGCCCTGGTCATCGAAGGCGACGGACATCGCGCGCGTCTGCGGGCTCGCCGCCGTGCACCGCATCGAGCGCGGCAAGACCTGGCAGATCCTGGCGGAGCGCCCGCTTGCGACTGACTCGCTCTCCGCGCTCGCGGCCCTGCTCTTCGACCCGATGACCGAGGCAATCCTGACGCGACGTGTCGGAGGCGAGCCAGCTGTTTGCCACGCACGAGCGCGGCCTGCTCGGGCACATCGCGGCTTGGCCGGGAACCGGTACGCGCCCTCGCGCGCGCGAACGCGAGCCTCGGACTCGCGCTGTCGGACGACGAGATCGCGTATCTCGCGGAGGTGTTCGCGAGGCTCGGGCGCGACCCGACCGACGTCGAGGTGATGATGTTCGCGCAGGCGAACAGCGAGCATTGCCGCCACAAGATCTTCAATGCGGACTGGCGCATCGACGGCGTCGCGGCGACGCGGTCGCCGTTCGCGATGATCCGCCATACGCGCGACCGCAGCCCCGGCGGCGTGCTGTCCGCGTACAGCGACAATGCCGCGGTGCTCGAGGGAGGGCGACGGCTCGCGCTTCTTTCCCTCGCCCGTCAATGGCGAGTACGGCTGGCACGACGAGCCGGTCGACGTCCTGCTCAAGGTCGAGACGCACAACCATCCGACGGCAATTTCTCCGTTCCCCGGCGCCGCGACCGGATCCGGCGGCGAGATCCGCGACGAGGGCGCGACCGGGCGCGGCGCGAAACCGAAGGCCGGGCTGGTCGGCTTCACGGTCTCGAACCTGCGCATTCCCGGGTTCGAACAGCCCTGGGAGACGGATTACGGGCGCCCGGCCCGCATTGCGTCCGCGCTCGACATCATGCTCGAGGGCCCGATCGGTGCGGCGGCATTCAACAACGAGTTCGGCCGGCCGGGTGTCCTCGGTTACTTCCGCACGTTCGAGCAGCGCGTGGAGGGCGATCCTGAAGGCCGCGTGCGCGGCTACCACAAGCCGATCATGATCGCGGGCGGGCTCGGCAACGTGCGCCGCATGCACGTCGACAAGCACCCCGTGCCGGCGGGGGCGCCGCTCGTGCTGCTCGGCGGCCCGGCCATGCTCATCGGGCTCGGCGGCGGCGCGGCCTCTTCGCAGGGCAGCGGCACCGGCAAGCGAGGCGCTCGACTTTGCGTCCGTGCAGCGCGGCAATCCGGAGATGCAGCGCCGCGCGCAGCAGGTCATCGACGCCTGCTGGTCGCTCGGCGACGACAACCCGGTGCTCATGATCCACGACGTCGGCGCGGGCGGCCTGTCGAATGCCGTGCCCGAAGTCGTGGCGCCGGGTGGCGGCCGCATCGAGCTCGCGCAGGTGCCGAGCGACGAACCCGGCATGTCGCCGCTCGAGATCTGGTGCAACGAGGCACAGGAGCGCTACGTGCTCGCGCTCTCTCCGGACGGCCTCGATGCATTCGTCTCGCTGTGCCGTCGTGAGCGCTGCCCGCACGCGGTCATCGGCCACGCGAGCGACGACGGGCGGCTCGTCGTCAACGACTCGCGTTCCGGCGAATGCGTGGTCGACATGCCGATCGCGGACCTGCTCGGGCAAGCCGCCGCGCATGCGCCGCGACGCGGCGCGGCGCGAACGCCGCGGCGACGGATTCGATCCCGCGGCGCTCGATCCCGGCGAGGCACTCTCACGGCTGCTCAGGCTGCCCGCGATCGCCGACAAGGGATTCCTCGTCACGATCGGGGACCGGACGCGTCGGCGGGCTGATCAGCCGCGATCCGCTCGTCGGACCCTGGCAGGTGCCGGTGAGCGACGTCGCGGTCACCATCTCGGGATCTGCGCGGCTGCCGCGGCGAGGCGATGGCCATCGGCGAGCGCCCGGCCATCGCGTTGCTCGACGCGCCCGCCTCGGGGCGCATGGCGGTCGGCGAGGCGATCACGAACATCGTCGCCGCCGACGTGCGTAAGCTCGGCGACGTCAAGCTTTCCGCCAACTGGATGGCGGCCTGCGGCGAGCCCGGCGAGGACGCGGACCTGTACGACACCGTCCGCGCCGTCGGAGAGGAACTCTGTCCCGCGCTCGGCATCGCGATACCGGTCGGCAAGGATTCGCTGTCGATGCGCACCACCTGGGACGCCGAGGGCGTCCGGCATTCGGTCGTGGCGCCGCTCTCGCTGGTGGTCACCGCGTTTGCGCCGGTCGCCGATGCGCGCCAGACGCTGACACCCGTCCTCGACGTGACGGCGGGCCCGAGCGAACTGCTGCTCATCGATCTCGGCGCCGGCCGGGACCGCATGGGCGGGTCCTGCCTCGCGCAGGTGCACGGCGCGATCGGGGATGCCGTGCCCGACGTCGATGACGCGTCGCGCCTCGTCTCCTTCTTTGCGGCGATCCGCGAGCTGCAGGACGCTGGCCTCATCCTGGCGTACCACGACCGCTCCGATGGCGGCCTCGCGATCACGCTGCTCGAAATGGCGTTCGCCGGCCGCGCGGCGCTGGAAATCGACCTCGGCACGGTCAGGGAACCGGTCGCCGCGCTTTTCAGCGAGGAACTCGGCGCGGTCCTGCAGCTGCGCGCGGCCGATCGCGCAGTCGCGCTGGCGATGCTTGCGCGCCACGGCCTCGGCGCTTTCACGCGCGTGATCGGCGAGGTATCGGCTGGGCGGATATTCCGCATCTCGGCGGGGGGCCGGCGCCTGGTCGACGAGTGACCGCGTGGAGCTGCGCGCCCTGTGGTCCGAGACGAGCTGGCGGATGCAGCGGCTGCGCGACGATCCGGCCTGCGCGGACGAGGAGCGCGCCGCGCGGCTCGACGAGGACGATCCGGGCCTTTGCTGGCGGCTCGGGTTCGACCCGGCCGAGGACGTCGCCGCACCGTTCGTCGCGACCGGTGTCCGGCCGCGCGTCGCGGTGCTGCGCGAGCAGGGCGTCAACAGCCAGGTCGAGATGGCCGCCGCCTTCGATCGCGCCGGCTTCACGACCGTCGACCTGCACATGACCGACCTGATCGACGGCGGCGCGACGCTCGACGGGTTATCACGGCCTCGTCGCCTGCGGCGGATTCAGCTACGGCGACGTGCTCGGCGCAGGCGAGGGCTGGGCGAAGTCGATCCTGTTCAATGCGCGGGCGCGCGGCCTGTTCGAAGGCTGGTTCCGCGCGCGACGACCGCTTCACGCTCGGCGTGTGCAATGGCTGCCAGATGCTCGCCGCGCTGTCGGAGCTGATCCCGGGCGCCGCGGGCTGGCCGCGCTTCCGGCGCAATCGCTCGGAGCAGTTCGAGGGGCGGCTGTCGCTGGTCGAGATCGTCGAAGTCGAATTCACTGTTCTTCAGCGGGCATGGGCGGGTCGCTGCTGCCGATCGCCGTCGCGCACGGCGAGGGTCGCGCGGAATTCAGGAACGACGCGGAAGAAAGGTCCGCAGAACCTCTCACGGTCCTGCGCTTCACGGACAATCGCGGACGCGCGGCGACTGGCCTATCCCGCGAATCCGAATGGATCGCCCGGCGGCATTGCCGGGCTCACCTCGCGGGACGGCCGCGTCACCATCCTGATGCCGCACCCGGAGCGCGTGTTCCGTACGGTGCAGAACTCCTGGCACCCGAAGGACGCGGGCGAGGACAGCGGCTGGATGCGGATGTTCCGGAACGCGCGGGTCTGGGTCGGCTGAGGCGGCTCAGGGCCGCGCGCCGGGCAGCGGCGTGACGTTCGAGTCGTCGTCCGCGAAGTAGCGCCTCACCATCATCGCCTGCTGCAGCCGGCCGCGGCGCACGTAGGCCTGGTAGAGCAGGTCCTTCAGCACCTCGAGCAGGATGCCCGCCTGGAACGCGTCGATGAGGGCAGGTTCGGCGCGGCCGGGCGCGTCGACCTCGAAGAGCACCTTCTTGACGATCGAATGGGACTCGTCGTCGAGTTCCGCCAGGCCGCGGATGTTCTCGAGCTCGTCGTACATCTCGAGCTTGCCGCCCTCGCCGAGGTCAGCGAACGCGAATTGCGCGACGCGCCGGCACATCGACGCGAAGGCGTTGTAGCAGCCTGCGCCAAAGCACGAGAAGGCCTCTTTCAGGAGCGATTCCGCGTCTTCCGGCAGGTAGGTGAAGTTGAACCGCTCCCTCGGCCGCTCGAGCTCGACGAAATTCGGCGCGAGCTCGACGCGGCTGCCCGCGTACAGCTTGACCTGGAAGCGCAGGAAGATCGGCGCATTGCAGGACTCGCAACGATAGACGAGCCCGACCTGGGACGGCTTGTGCTGCTGCAGCGTGTTGAAGTCCGGGATCGAAACCGGCGCGATGTGCGCGAGCACCTGGCAATGCGGGCAATTGAGCGCGAGACCGGATTCCTGGTCGTGATGCAGGCGTCCCGACGAATCGATGTTGACGGCCATGTGCGACCTCGCGTTGGGCGGAGTCTAACCTCTCAGGAGGGGACAGTCCCCTTTGCCGCAAAGCCGGCAAAGGTGACAGTCCCCTAGGCGTGCAGCGGCTTGTAGCGAAGGCGATGCGGCTGGTCGGCGAGCTCGCCCTTTCGTCGCCTGAGATCCACCACGTACTCCTGGTAGTTGCCCTCGAACCAGACGACCTCGCTGTCGCCCTCGAAGGCGAGGATGTGCGTCGCGATGCGGTCGAGGAACCAGCGGTCGTGCGAGATCACGACCGCGCAGCCGGGGAAATTGAGGAGCGCCTCCTCGAGCGCGCGCAGGGTCTCGACGTCGAGGTCGTTGGTCGGCTCGTCGAGCAGCAGGACGTTCGCGCCGCTGCGCAGGACCTTTGCCAGGTGGACGCGATTCCGCTCGCCGCCGGACAGCTCGCCGATGTGCTGCTGCTGCTGGTTGCCGCGGAAGTTGAAGCGGCCAACGTAGCCGCGCGAGGCCGTCTCGTAGTTGCCGACCTTGATGATGTCCTGGCCGCCGGAAATCTCCTGCCAGACCGTCTTCGAGTCGTCGAGCCGGTCGCGCGACTGGTCGACATAGGCGATCTTGACGGTGGGGCCGGTCCGTATCGTGCCGGCATCCGCCTTCTCGACGCCGGTCAGCATGCGGAAGAGCGTCGTCTTGCCGGCGCCGTTCGGGCCGATGATGCCGACGATCGCGCCCGGCGGCAGCTTGAACGACAGGTCGTCGATCAGGAGGCGGTCGCCGTAGGCCTTGCGGACGTTTTCGACCTCGATGACGAGGTCGCCGAGCCGCGGCCCCGGCGGGATGTAGATCTCGTTGGTCTCGTTACGCGCCTGGAATTCGACGGACGAGAGCTCGTCGAACTGCCGCAGCCGCGCCTTGCTCTTCGCCTGGCGCGCCTTGGGATTCGCGCGCACCCATTCGAGCTCGCGCGCGAGCGTGCGCCGCAGTCCCTCCTGCTGCTTCTCTTCCTGCGCAAGCCGCTGTTCCTTCTGCTCGAGCCAGGACGAGTAGTTGCCCTGCCACGGGATGCCGTGGCCGCGGTCGAGCTCGAGGATCCAGCCGGCCACGTTGTCGAGGAAATAGCGGTCGTGGGTGACGCAGATGACGGTGCTCGGGTATTGCTCGAGGTACTTCTCGAGCCAGGCCACGGACTCGGCGTCGAGGTGATTCGTCGGCTCGTCGAGCAGCAGCATGTCGGGCTTCGACAGCAGCAGGCGGCAGAGCGCGACCCGGCGCCGTTCGCCGCCGGACAGCTGGGACACCTTCGCTTCCCACGGCGGAAGCCGGAGCGCATCGGCCGCGATGTCGAGCTGCCGCTCGAGGTTGTGGCCGTCGACGGTCGCGAGGAACGCCTCGAGCTGTCCCCTGTTCCGCCGCGAGCTTGTCGAAGTCCGCATCGGGTTCGCTGTAGAGCGCATAGACCTGTTCGAGGCGCGCGAGCGCGTCCTTCACCGGCTTCACCGACTCTTCGACGATGCCGCGCACGTCGGCGGCCGGGTCGAGTTGCGGTTCCTGCGGCAGCAGCCCGACCTTGATGCCCGGCTGCGGCCGGGCCTCGCCCTCGATGTCGGTATCGGTTCCCGCCATGATGCGCAGCAGCGTCGACTTGCCCGAGCCGTTGAGGCCGAGCACGCCGATCTTGGCGCCCGGGAAGAACGAGAGCGAAATGTCGCGCAGGATGTGCCGCTTCGGCGGCACGACCTTGCCGACGCGGTTCATCGTATAAATGTACTGGGCCATGCCGTCCTGCCTGTCCGCGGGGCGCGGATTATCTGCGATGCCCGGGCCCGCCGCCAGCCGGCGGCCGTCCGTGCTAGTCTCGAAACGGCTTTCCCGGACTGCGGCGGCATCGCGTGGCTGATAACGGCGGAGCAGGCACCTGTGTCGTCGCCGGCGAGCGGATCGCCCGCTACGGCTTTGGAGACGGCCATCCTTTCGGCCCGGACCGGCACGATGCCTTCTGGCGCGAATTCGTTTCGCAGGGGCTGGACCGGCGCGTCAACCAGCTGGCGCCGCGCACCGCGACGCGGTCTGAGCTCGAATTGTTCCACCACCCCGACTACGTCGACCTGATACAGGCGCGTTCCGCGACCGGCGAGGGATTCCTGGACGCGGGCGACACGCCGGCCTGGAAGGGCGTTTTCGAGGCCGCGAGCGACGTGGTGGGCGCGTCCCTGGTCGCGACCGAGGCACTGATGGCCGGCCGGGCGCGGCGCGGATTCGTGCCGATCGCGGGCCTGCACCACGCCGGCCGCGCCCATGCGGCGGGCTTTTGCGTTTTCAACGACATCGGCGTCGTCATCGAGCACCTGAAGAGCGCGCATGGACTCACGCGCATCGCCTACGTCGACATCGACGCGCACCACGGCGACGGCGTGTTCTACGCGTTCGAGGACGACCCGGCGGTGATCTTCGCCGACACCCACGAGGACGGGCGCTACCTCTATCCGGGCACGGGCGCGGAATCCGAGACCGGGGCGGGCAGGGCGACGGGCAGCAAGCTCAACCTGCCGCTGCCCCCGGGCGCCGGCGACGCGGAGTTCCTCGCGGCGTGGCAGGCCGTCGAGGCGCACCTCGAAAGGCACGCTCCCGAGTTCGTGATCTTCCAGTGCGGTGCCGACAGCCTGGGCGGCGATCCGATCACGCACCTGCGGCTGACCGAGGAATCGCATGCGCACGCGGCGCGGCGGCTCTGCGAGATTGCCGACCGGCACGCCTCCGGGCGCGTGCTCGGCTTCGGCGGCGGCGGCTACAACCGGCGCAATATCGCGCGGGCCTGGACTCGCGTGGTGCAGTCCTTCGTCGAAGCGGCCTGAACGGGACCTTTCGGGTAGACTGCGGGGCCTCGTTTTTCCGCCGCCCGCAAGGAACCCCATGTTCGGTCCTGGCATGAGCATCGCGTCGTTTGATCCGGAACTCGCCGGCGCCATCGCCTCCGAGCGACGCCGCCAGGAGGAGCACCTCGAGCTCATCGCCTCGGAGAACTACGCGAGCCCACGCGTGCTCGAGGCGCAGGGGTCCGTACTCACGAACAAGTACGCGGAGGGCTATCCTTCCAAGCGCTACTACGGCGGCTGCGAGTTCGTGGATGTGGCCGAGGCACTCGCGATCGAGCGCGCGAAAAAGCTCTTCGGAGCCGCGTATGCCAACGTCCAGCCGCATTCGGGATCCCAGGCCAATGCCGCCGTCTACCTCGCCCTCCTCGCGCCGGGCGACACCCTGCTCGGCATGAGCCTCGACCATGGCGGGCACCTCACGCACGGCGCCAAGGTCAACTTTTCCGGAAAGCTGTTCAACGCGGTGCAGTACGGCCTCGATCCCGCGACGGGGGAGATCGACTACGCGGCGGTCGAGCGCCTTGCGCAGGAACACCGACCGAAGATGATCATCGCGGGCTTCTCCGCCTATTCGCGCGTGATCGACTGGCAGCGATTCCGCGCGATCGCGGACGCGGTCGGCGCGTGGTTCGTCGTGGACATGGCCCACGTGGCCGGCCTCGTCGCGGCCGGCGTCTATCCGAACCCCGTGCCGGTCGCCGACGTCGTCATGACGACCACGCACAAGACACTCCGCGGCCCGCGCGGCGGCCTGATCCTCGCGCGCGAGCACCCCGACCTGCACAAGAAACTGAACTCGATGATCTTCCCGGGCACGCAGGGCGGGCCGCTCATGCACGTGATCGCCGCAAAGGCCGTGGCATTCCTCGAAGCGCTCTCGCCCGAATTCGCGACCTACCAGAGGCAGGTCGTTGCCAACGCGAAGGGCATGGCGAAAGCGCTCCAGGACCGCGGCTACCGGATCGTCTCCGGCGGCACCGACAACCACCTGTTCCTGCTCGACCTGATCGGCAGGGCCTACACGGGCAAGGATGCGGACGCGGCGCTCGGCCGCGCGCACATCACCGTCAACAAGAATGCCGTCCCCAACGATCCGCGGCCGCCATTCGTCACGAGCGGCCTCAGGATCGGCACCCCGGCGATCACGACGCGCGGCTTCGGGCTCGACGACTCGCGCCAGGTCGGCGGCTGGATCGCCGACGTCCTCGACGCGATGGGCGACGAGACCGCGGTCGAGCGCGTGCGGGCCCAGGTGCTGGCGATCTGCGGGCGTTTCCCCGTTTACGGCTGAGCGCCGGGAGGCGGCGGCCGTGCACTGCCCGTTCTGCAATCACGACGACACCAAGGTGACCGATTCACGCCTCGCGGGCGAGGGCCACCAGATCCGCCGCCGCCGGGAATGCCAGTCCTGCGGCGAGCGCTTCTCGACATTCGAGACGGCGGAGCTCGTCATGCCCCAGGTCGTGAAGAACGACAAGACGCGGCAGCCCTTCGACGAGGGCAAGCTGCGCGGCGGAATCATGAAGTCGCTCGAGAAGCGGCCCGTGGCGCGCGAGGCAGTCGAGTCCGCGATCGAGCGCATCGCGCACCGGCTGCGCGTGCTCGGGCGAGCGTGAGGTCGCGTCGCGCACGATCGGCGAGATCGTGATGGAGGAGCTGCGACAGCTCGACGAAGTCGCCTACGTGCGATACGCCTCCGTTTACCACCGGTTCCACGACGTGGACTCGTTCCGCGAGCAGCTCGAGCAACTCGACAAGACCCGGCAGCGCGATCCTTCCGGCGGCCAGATGTCGCTCCTGCCGTCGCAGTCGCGAGAGCCGCGGAACAAGCGATGACGGCCGGCAACCCGGAGGACGCGCGGCACATGACGCGGGCGCTCGAGCTCGCACGCCGCGGCTTGTGGACGACCGACCCGAATCCCCGCGTCGGCTGCGTCATCGCGGCGGGCGGGCGAGTGATCGCGGAAGGCTGGCATGAGCGTGCCGGCGGCCCGCATGCCGAGGTGATGGCCCTGGCGGCGGCAGGCGCCGCGGCGCGAGGCGCCACCGCATACGTGACGCTCGAACCCTGTTGTCACCACGGGCGCACGCCGCCCTGCGTCGATGCATTGGTCGCCGCCGGCATCGGCCGCGTCGTGTATGCCATGCGCGACCCGAATCCCCGCGTGGACGGCGGCGGAGCCTCGCGGCTCGAGGCAGCCGGCATTGCCGTCCACGGCGGCGTGCTCGAGAGCGAGGCGCGCGAACTGAACCCCGGCTTCATTTCGCGCATGGAACGCGGGCGGCCCTGGGTGGTCGTGAAACTCGCAGCGAGCCTCGATGGCGGCACGGCGCTGCCCGGCGGCGAGAGCCGCTGGATCACCGGCGAGGCCGCGCGCAATGACGTGCAGCATCTGCGCGCGCGCTCATCGGCCGTGCTGACGGGCAGCGGCACCGTGATCGCGGACGACCCGCGGCTCGACGTGCGCCTGCCCGGCGCGACCCGCCAGCCGCTGCGCGTGGTGCTGGACTCCCGGCTTCGGATCTCGCCGCAGGCGCGCATCGTCGCGCCGCCGGGCCAGCTGCTGGTCCTGTGCGTGGCGGAGGACGCGGCGCGGGCGGGCGCGCTGCGGGAGGCGGGGGCCGAAGTCGTGCCCGTCTCGCCCGCGGCGGGTGGCGTCGATCTCCGCGCGGCGCTCGAGCTGCTCGCCGCGCGGCAGGTCAACGAGGTGCTCGCGGAATGCGGACCGGGTCTTGCGGGCGCCTTCCTGTCGGCGGGGCTGGCTGACGAGCTGGTCCTGTATCTCGCCCCGACGCTGCTCGGGAAGGACGCGCGTCCGCTCGCGGCACTGCCCTCGCCCGCGACGATGGCGGACCGGCTCGAATTTTCGATCGTCGATCGGCAGGATGTGGGCGAGGACCTGTTGATCCGGCTGCGGCCGCGTCGCTGAGGGGTACGCATGTTCACGGGCATCGTCAAGGGTATCGGCCATGTCGCCCGCGTCGAGGGTGACGAGGAGCGGCATCTCGTGATCGAGACGGACGGCATCGCGACTGCCGGCTGGCAGGTCGGCGACAGCGTGGCCGTCGCCGGTGTGTGCCTGACGGTCGTCTCGCTGGCCGATGGCCGCTTCGAGTCGGATCTCTCCGCCGAGACCGGGCGCCGGACGACGTTGGGCAGGCTCCGTGCCGGCAGCCGGGTCAACCTCGAGCCGGCGGTCGCGGCGGGCGCCGCGCTCGGCGGCCACCTGGTCACCGGCCACGTCGACGGCGTCGCCGAGGTCCGCGAGGTCTCGGAATCCGGGGGTTCGATCCGCGCAACGATCCAGGTGCCCGCCACGCTCGCGCGCTACGTCGCGCGCAAGGGCTCCGTCACGCTCGATGGCGTGAGCCTCACGGTCAGCGACGCATCGGGCAATATCTTCGACATCGACGTCGTGCCGCACACGCGCGCGGTCACGACGCTCGGTTCGCTTGCGGCCGGGCAGTCGCTCAACCTCGAAGTCGACCTCGTCGCGCGTTATCTCGACAGGCTCCTGGAGGCGCGCGGCATTCGATGAACACGATCGACGAACTGCTCGAATCGATGCGGGCGGGCCGCATGGCCGTCGTCATGGATGACGAGGAACGGGAAAACGAAGGCGACCTCATCATGGCCGCGGCCTGCGTGCGACCGGAGGACATCAACTTCATGGCGCGCCATGGCCGGGGGCTCATCTGCCTCACGCTGACCCAGGAGCGTTGCCGGGCGCTTCGCCTGCCGCTGATGGTCACGGAGTCCGAGGACCGCCACGGCACGAACTTCACCGTGAGCATCGAAGCGGCGCGGGGCGTCACGACCGGCATCTCCGCGCAGGACCGCGCACTGACGGTACGCGCGGCGGTCGCAGGGAACGCGCGGCCCGAGGACCTGAAGCAGCCCGGCCACATCTTTCCGCTGATGGCGCGCGCGGGCGGCGTCCTGACGCGCGCCGGGCACACGGAGGCGGGCTGCGATCTCGCGCGCCTGGCGGGATTCGAGCCGGCAGCCGTGATTGTCGAGATACTGAACGAAGACGGGACCATGGCGCGGCGCCCCGACCTCGAGCGGTTCGCCGCCGCCCACGGGCTCGCGATCGGCACGATCGCGGACCTGATCCGCTACCGCCTCCAGAAGGAGAGCTCGATCGAGTGCGTCGCGGACCGCGCGGTGGAGACGGAGGCCGGGCCGTTCCGCATGCGCTGGTACGCGGACCGCGTCCACGGCAGCCTGCACGTGGCGCTCACCCATGGCTCGCCGGGCGCGGAGCCGCCGCTCGTGCGCGTGCACCTGCGCGATTCGCAGCGCGACCTCATCGGGGTACGCGGCGAGGGCATCGGCTGGACGCTGCGCGCGGCGCTCGAACGCATCGCGCGCGAGCCCCACGGGATCGTCATCGTGCTGCGGCCTCAGCAGTCGCAGGCCGAGATCATCGGCGCCGGGGTGCCGGACCATGCCGCCGACTCCGCCGAGGGGCGCGCCGTGCTTCGCACCTACGGCATCGGCGCGCAGATCCTTCGCGACCTCGGCGTCACGCAGATGCGCGTCCTCTCCGCGCCGCGCCAGCTGCTCGGCATCGCGGCATTCGGGCTCGAGATCACCGGCTACGAGGAGTAGGGATGCGCCGGTCGGCGCGGGATCGCCTGATATACTCGCCGCGTGAACGCGATCCGCATTGTCGAAGGCGAGCCACGCGTCGGTGACCTCCGCATCGCGCTCGTCGCGTCGCGCTTCAACGAGGCCATCGTCCTCCGCCTGGAGCAGGGCGCGGTCGCGGCGCTCGTCGAGCGCGGCGCCGATCCCGGCCGGCTCGAGATCGTCCGGGTGCCCGGCGCGTTCGACCTGCCGCCGGTGGTCCGCCGCATGGCGCTCTCCCGGAATTTCGACGCGATCGTCGCGCTCGGCGCGGTCATCCGCGGCGACACGCCGCATTTCGATTTCGTGGCGGCGGAATGCGCCGCGGGCCTCGCGAGGATCGCGAGCGAGACCGGCGTGCCGGTCGCGTTCGGCGTCCTGACCACGGATACGGTCGAGCAGGCGGAAGAGCGGTCCGGGGGAGGCGAAGGAAACCGGGGCGCCGATGCCGCGCGCGCCGCCATCGAGCTTGCGAACCTGATGCGCAAGCTGGGCGGCTGAGGGTGGCCGCGAAGGGCCGCGAGCGCGTGAACGCGCGCGGTGCGACGCGCAAGCTGCTCGTGCAGGCGCTCTACCAGTGGCAGCTGGCACGGCAGCCGCCGGGCGAGCTGATCGCGCAGTTCGCCGCCGCGCCGGAATTCGCGCGCGCGGACCCGGAGTATTTCGGGGAGGCGATCTCGGCAATCTGTTCCGATGCGGCCCGCATCGACGAGGAGCTGCGACAGCATTCCGACATCGCCCCCGACCGGCTGGATCCCGTCGAGCACGCGATCCTGCAGCTCGGCCTCTGGGAACTGATGACGCGCCCCGACGTGCCTTACCGCGTGGTGATCAACGAGGCGGTCGAGCTCGCGAAGCGGTTCGGCGCGACGGAGGGCCATCGCTACGTGAACGCGGTTCTCGACCGCGCATCCCGCTCATACCGCGCCGGCGAGCGCGGGGAGGTCGCCTGACCGATGCCTGCCGGTGAATTCGAACTGATCGAGCGGCACTTCACGCGGCGCGGCGCGGCGCGGGAAGACGTGCTGGCCGGCGTCGGCGACGACGGAGCGGTGGTCGCAGTGCCGCGGGACGGAACCCTCGTGATGGCGCTCGACACGATCGTCGAGGGCCTGCATTTTCCGGCGGGATTCGATGCGCGCTACGTCGGTCATCGGGCGCTGGCGGTGAATCTCAGCGACCTCGCAGCCATGGGCGCAGAGCCCGCCTGGGCGCTCCTCGGCCTGACGCTGCCCGCGGCGGATGAGCACTGGCTCACCGGCTTTTCGGCGGGACTCGATGCGCTGGCGCGCCGGTATGCCGTCGCGCTCGTCGGCGGCGACACGGCACGCGGGCCCCTGACCGTGACGATGACGCTCGCCGGCACGGTGCCGCCGGGCCAGGCGATTTTCCGGGACGGCGCGCGGGCGGGCGACGACCTCTGGGTCAGCGGCACGCCGGGCGATGCCGCCGCCGGCCTCGCGATCATCGAGGGTCGCCAGCCCGCGCAGGGCCGCGCCCGCGAGGCGCTGCTCGGGCGGTTCCAGCAGCCGCAGGCGCGCGTCGCGCTCGGCATCGCGCTCCGCGGCATTGCCACGGCGTGCATCGACGTGTCCGACGGGCTGGTGGCGGACCTCGACAAGCTTTGCAGGGCGAGCGGGGTCGGCGCCGACATCGAGAGCCGCGAGCTGCCGCTGTCGGCGGGCCTGTGCTCGGTCGCGGGAATGGAGGCGAGGCTCGCCTATGCGCTCGGGGGCGGGGACGACTACGAGCTGCTGTTCACGGCGGCTCCCGCGGAACGGGCCCGCATCGCGGCCCTCGACGCGGGCGTCGTGCTGCGGCGCATCGGATCCGTCAGCGATGTGGCCGGCGTGCGCGTCGACGGCGAGCCGCCCGAGCGGGATGCGGGTCACGGTTTCGACCACTTCGCAGACCGGCCGCGAACCCCCCGGTAAAGCGCGATACGGTTCACGGTTCCGCCGGTTTTGACGAAATATCCTGACCCGGTATCCGGTGGCTGTCGCTTGCCGGACATTCCTGGGAGGAACCGGCCATCGCTACCGCAACCGTGCCGACGATCCGACGGCCCGCGGACGGCGAGTCCGGCATGGGCGAGCGCATCGGCAAGTACGAAGTGATCCGCGAGGTCGGGCGAGGCTCGACCGGCACCGTATATCTCTCCCACGATCCCTACTACGGCCGCGACGTCGCGATCAAGGCCTACCGCATCGCGGCGGACGACGATCCGGCGCGCGCCAAGGTCGCGCGGAAGATGTTCCTCTCCGAGGCGCACATGGTCGGGATGCTGCAGCACCCGAACATCATGCCGATCTACGACGCCGGGGAGGAGAACGGCTACTACTACGTCGTCACCGAGTTCATCCATGGCGCCCGCACGCTCTCCGCCTACACGCGCCCGGACAACCTGCTGCCGGTCGACGACGTGCTGACGATCATGTTCAAGTGCGCCAAGGCCCTGCACTACGCGCACTCGCGCGGCGTGATCCACCGCGACATCAAGCCCAGCAACCTGATGCTGACGACCGACAGCGACCTCAGGCTGATCGACTTCGGCATCGCGCTACACAACGACGCCGACTTCTCGCGCATCGAGGGCATCGCGGGCAGCCCGAGCTACATGTCGCCCGAGCAGGTCCAGTCGTTCGAGCTCACGAATCACTCGGACCTCTATTCCCTGGGCGCCGTGATGTACGAGCTGCTGACCGGGCACCGGCCGTTCCGGGCGGGCGCGCTCGCGAAGCTCCTGCACGCCATCGTCTATGCGACCCCGGCGCCGCTCCTGTCGCTGCGGGCGGAACTGCCGGCGGAGCTCGAGAACGTCGTCGCCATGGCGATGCACAAGGAGCCCGACAAGCGCTATCCGAACGGCGCCGAATTCGCGAACGCCATCGCGCGGGTGCATGCCCAGCAGCGCAAGGACACCGATCGCAGCGACCGCCAGGAGCACTTCAACCTGCTGCGGCGGCTCAAGTTCTTCCACGATTTCTCTTCGGGGGAGATCTGGGAGGTGCTTCGCGCCGGCACCTGGCAGGCGCATGCGCGGGGCGACGAGATCGTCCGCGCGGGCGGCATCGACGACCGCTTCTATGTCATCGTCGCGGGCGCCTGCTCGGTCGAGCGCGACGGGAAGATGGTCGGGCGGCTCGAGGCCGGTGACTGCTTCGGCGAGACGAGCTACCTGCGCGGCGCGAAACGCCAGGCTGCGGTCGTCGCCGGCGACGACGTCACGATCCTGCGCGTCAGCTCGACGCTGCTCGAGCAGGCCTCTTCCGCCTGCCAGCTTCGCTTCAACAAGGTGTTCCTGAAGTCGCTGATCTCGCGGCTCCAGAACGGCGAGTCACGCGTCGCCAGCTAGTCCGGCCGACGGGTCGGGCCCGCTCGCGAGCGAATGTCCGTTCTTCTGAGCGAGCGAGGGGTCCGACCCGTCGGCCGGACTAGCCCGTCATTACTTTCCCGGCGTCCTTGTCGTGCTCGATTCGCGCATAGGCGGAATGATTGTGGATCGACTCGAAGTTCTCGGCTTCGATGACATAGGCCCTGATCCGCTCATCGGAATTGAGCCGGGTCGCGACGTCGCGGACGAGGTCCTCGACGAACTTGGGGTTGTCGTAGGCGTGCTCGGTCACGTACTTCTCGTCCGGCCGCTTGAGGATGCCGTAGAGCTCGCTGCTCGCCTCGCCCTCGGCCACTTCGATCAGCTCCTCGAGCCAGACGTGCTCCGAGATCCGCGCCGCGATGGTCACGTGCGAGCGCTGGTTGTGCGCGCCATAGGCTGAAATCTGCTTAGAGCAGGGGCAGAGGCTCGTGACGGGGACCTGGACCTTGAGCCAGGTCTCCACGGCGCCGGCCTTGAGTTCCGCCGCGAGCGTCGCGCGGTAGTCGAGCAGGCTCTGCACGCCGCTGACCGGCGCCTTCTTCATGATGAAGTAGGGGAAGGCCATCTCGAGGTGGCCGGCCTCCGAGTCGAGCCGCGTCGTCATCTGGGTCAGCATCTCGTTGAACGACTCGACCGATATCTCGCGCTCGTGCTGGTTCAGAATCTCGACGAAGCGCGACATGTGCGTGCCCTTGAAGTTGTGGGGCAGGTAAACGTACATGTTGAAGTTCGCGATCGTGTGCTGTTCGCCTCCCGAGCGGTCCTTCACGCGCACCGGATGATAGATGTCCTTGATGCCGACGCGATCGATCGGGATGCGCCGGGTGTCGGGCCGGCCCTGGACGTCGTCGATGACGGGTTTGACCGTGATTTCTGCTGGTTTCGCACTCATTGCGAAATCATACCATGGCGGTCCTGATTACCCGGCAGGGCGCGCGATCGCGAGGCCCTGGCCGCGCCAGAAGCGCTCGACGGCCGCGCGCACCGAGGCTGCATCGAGGCCGGCCGCCGCCAGGTTGTCCTCGCGCGAACCGTGCTCGACGAAGCCGTCCGGCACGCCGATCTGCAGCACCGGGACGCGGCTGCCGAGGCGCTGCAGGCATTCGAGCACCGCGGATCCCGCGCCGCCGGCGACCGCATTTTCCTCGAGCGTGACGATCGCCGCGTGATCCGACGCGATGGACGCTACCAGCGCCTCGTCGAGCGGCTTCACGAACCGCATGTTGGCGAGCGTTGCATCGAGCGCCTCGGCGGCGGCCTGCGCCGGCGCCAGCATCGCGCCGAATGCGAGGAGGGCGAGGCCGCTCTGGCCGCTGCGCCGCAACTCGCCGCGGCCCACCGGGAGCGCCTGCATCGTGCGCTGGACCGCGACGCCCGGTCCGCGACCGCGCGGATAGCGGACGGCCGCGGGCTGGTCGAGGCAGCCCGCGGTGTAGAGCATCTGCCGGCATTCGTTCTCGTCAGCCGGCGCCATCACGACCATGTTCGGCACGCAGCGCAGGTAGGTGAGGTCGAATACGCCCTGGTGAGTCGCGCCGTCGCCGCCGACGAGTCCCGCGCGGTCGATCGCAAACACGACGGGCAGCCGTTGCAGGGCGACGTCATGAATCAGTTGGTCATAGCCGCGCTGCAGGAATGTCGAATAGATGGCGACGACGGGGCGCAGGCCGTCGCAGGCGAGGCCCGCCGCGAGCGTCACCGCATGCTGCTCGGCAATCGCGACGTCGAAGTAGCGGTCCGGGTAGCGCCGCTCGAACTCCACCATGCCGGAACCCTCGCGCATCGCCGGCGTGATGCCGACGAACCGGGAGTCCTGTTCGGCGATGTCGCAGAGCCACTCGCCGAAGACCTGGGAGTAGGTCGGCCCCGCGGCCTGCTCCTTGAAGAGCGTCCCGCTCGCGGGATCGTAGGGACCGGGACCGTGCCACTTGATCGGGTCCGCCTCGGCGGGCGCGTAGCCCTTGCCCTTCTGCGTCACGACGTGCAGGAACTGCGGCCCCGGGAGCGTGCGCATGTTGCCGAGCGTCGCGACGAGCGCGTCCACGTCGTGGCCGTCCACCGGTCCGATGTAGTTGAAGCCCATTTCCTCGAACAGCGTGCCCGGGAGGACCATGCCCTTGGCGTGCACTTCCGAGCGGCGCGCGAGCTCCCAGGCCGACGGCATCGAGCGCAGCACCTTCTTTCCGCCCGCGCGCAGGTGCGAATACATGCGCCCCGAGAGCAGGCGCGCAAAGTAGTTCGAGAGCGCGCCGACGTTCTCCGAGATCGACATGTCGTTGTCATTCAGCACGACGAGCAGGTCGACATCGACGCCGCCCGCGTGATTCAGCGCCTCCCATGCGAGCCCCGCGCTCATCGCGCCGTCGCCGATGACCGCGACGACGCGGCGGTCGCTGCCCGTGATTCGATTGGCGATCGCCATGCCGAGGGCCGCGCTGATGGAAGTGCTCGAATGCCCCACGCCGAAGCTGTCGTAGACGCTCTCGGCGCGGGCCGGGAATGGCGCAAGCCCGCCGCGCTGCTTGATGCTGCCGAGCCGGCGCCGCCTTCCGGTCAGGACCTTGTGCGGATAGGCCTGGTGCCCGACGTCCCAGATGACGCGGTCGTACGGCGTGTCGAAGACATAGTGCAGGGCGATCGCGAGCTCGACAGTGCCGAGTCCGGCGGCGAGGTGCCCGCCCATCTGTCCGACCGCCTGGATCAGGTATTCGCGCAGTTCCTTCGACAGGGCGGCCAGGTCCCCGCGAGGCAGCGCGCGCAAGTCGGCCGGGGATTCGATCGAGGGAAGCAGGCCGGCCGGCTTTCCATCATTCATGCGGGCAGTCTACTGGAGCGACGCGAGGCGGCATACGGCACTGCCCGCCTAGCGGCCGCGCAGGACGAGGTCACCCGCAAATTCGCGCAGCAGGCCCGCTTCGGGCCCGAGGATCTCGAGGGCCGCCACGCCGTCCTGCGCGAGTTCCGTCGCGCGAGCGCGCGCGGCGGCGACGCCTGCGATCGCCGGGTAAGTCGGCTTGCCGCGGAGCGCGTCGGCGCCGGCGACCTTGCCGGTGACGGCGGGGTCGCCGAGCACGTCGAGCAGGTCGTCCACGATCTGGAACGACAGGCCGATGGCCCGGCCATAGCGGTCGAGCGCCTCCTGCCGCGCCGCCGGCAGGCCGGGGCAGGCGGCACAGGCCATCAGCACGGATGCGCGGATCAGCGCGCCGGTCTTCAGCGCATGCATGTCCTCGATCTGCCGCGGCTCCAGCCGGCGTCCCGTGGCGGCGAGATCCATCGACTGCCCGCCCGCCATGCCGAGCGTGCCGCTCGCACTCGCGAGAAGACGGATCATGTCGATGCGCGCGGCGGCGTCGACCGAGGGCATCGGCTCGTTGGCGAGGATCTCGAAGGCGAGCACCTGCAGTGCATCGCCGGCCAGGATCGCGGTCGCCTCGTCGAAGGCGCGGTGCGTGGTCGGTCGGCCGCGACGCAGGTCGTCATCGTCCATCGCGGGCAGGTCGTCGTGCACCAGGGAATAGGCGTGGATCAGCTCGACAGCTGCCGCGGCCGCATCGAGCGAGGCGGGCGCGACGCCGAGGGCGGCGCCCGCCGCGTACACGAGCACCGGGCGAACGCGCTTACCCTCGCCGAGCGCGGCATAGCGCATCGCCCGATGCAGTTGCACCGGCTCGCGAACCTCCGACGGGAGCACCCGGGCGAGGACCGCCTCGACGCGCTCGCGGAAATGTGACTGCCAGGAGCCGGCGACGGGATCGGGCCGCATCGCGATCCGGTCAGTCGGGATCCGGCGCGTCGAAGTCCTGCTCGACGAGCTCGCCGTCGCGCCCTTTCGCCAGCACGCGGATCTTCTGCTCGGCCTGCTGCAGCGCCTTCTGGCAGCTGCGTGTCAGCGCGACGCCGCGCTCGAACTGGCGCAGGGATGCCTCGAGCGAGAGGTCGCCCTGCTCGAGCTGCTGGACGATGGACTCCAGCTCCGCGAGGGCGGCCTCGAAATCGGGTGCGGCGGGAGCCTTCCGTGTCACGCGTAATCCGCTCGTCGGGGTGGGGCGGCAGTGTACTTCACCTCTCCCGCGGCGCGCGAGTGCGGCGCATGCGCGAACGCGAGTGAATTGCGACTGCGCCCGCGCTCGCGCGACTGCTAGAATCGCCGCGCCGGCGGCGGCCTGCCGCCCGTCACAAGGGCCTGCATGGCACAGTCGTACACCGCATCGGACATCGAAGTCCTCAAGGGCCTCGAACCCGTTCGCCGCCGCCCCGGCATGTACACCGACACGCGGAGCCCGAACCACCTGGTCCACGAGGTCGTGGACAACAGCGTTGACGAAGCGCTTTCCGGCCACTGCGAGAACATTGCCGTCACCGTCCACAAGGACGGCTCGGTGTCGGTCGACGACGACGGGCGCGGCATGCCGGTCGACATCCACCCGAAGGAGAAAGTGAGCGGCGTCGAACTGATCCTGACGCGCCTGCACGCCGGCGGAAAGTTTTCCGACAAGACCTACGAGCAGGCCGGCGGCCTGCACGGCGTCGGCGTGTCGGTGGTCAATGCGCTATCGAAGCACCTCGAATGCAACGTCCGCCGCGATGGCCGCGAGTGGAACATCGGCTTCCGCGACGGCAAGGTGGTCTCGAAGCTCGAGGCGGTCGGCCAGGCGAAGCGCGGCAAGACCGGCACGACCATCCGCTTCTGGCCGGATGCCGCTTTCTTCGACTCGGCGAACATCTCGGTGCCGCGCCTGAAGCACGTGCTGAAGGCGAAGGCGGTCCTGTGCCCCGGCCTTCGCGTGAAGCTCGCCGTCGATGCGACCGGCGAAACGGACGAGTGGTACTTCACCGGCGATCTCGGAGCCTACCTCGTCGAGCAGCTCGGCAAGGCGGACCGCCTGCCGGAAGAGCCGTACTCGGGTCACGTCAAGGGCGGCGGCGAGAGCGCGAACTGGGCATTCTGCTGGGCCCCCGACGCGCCCGAGCCCGTGGCCGAGAGCTACGTCAACCTGATCCCGACGCCGCAGGGCGGAACGCACGTGAACGGCCTGCGCTCCGGCGCGACGGACGCGGTGCGCGAGTTCTGCGAGTTCCGGAACCTCGTGCCGCGCGGGCTCAAGCTCGCGCCTGAGGATGTCTGGCAGGGCGTCGCCTTCGTGCTGTCGGTGCGCATGCCGAACCCGCAGTTTGCCGGACAGACGAAGGAGAAGCTGTCCTCGCGCGAATCGGCGGCCTTCGTCTCCGGCGTCGTGAAGGATGCCTTCGCGCTCTGGCTCAACCAGCACCCGGAGGCCGGCGAGAAGATCGCGCAATTCGCCATCGGCAATGCCCAGGAGCGGACGAAGGCGGCGGCGCGCGTGACGCGCAAGCGCATCACGAGCGGCCCCGCGCTTCCCGGCAAGCTCGCCGACTGCACGTTGCAGGAGCCGGAGCGCTGCGAGCTCTTCCTCGTCGAGGGCGACTCCGCGGGAGGGTCCGCGAAGCAGGCGCGCGACCGCTCGTTCCAGGCCGTCATGCCGCTGCGCGGCAAGATCCTGAACACCTGGGAGGTGGATGCGGCCGACGTGCTGGCATCGCAGGAAGTGCACGACATCACGACCGCGCTCGGCGTCGACGCGGGCTCGGCCGACCTCGCGGGGCTTCGCTACCACAAGGTCTGCATCCTCGCGGACGCGGACTCGGACGGCGCGCACATCGCGACGCTGCTCTGCGCGCTCTTCCTGCGGCATTTCCGGCCGCTCGTGCTCGCCGGGCACGTGTTCGTCGCCATGCCGCCGCTGTTCCGGATCGACGTGGGCAAGAACGTCTACTACGCGCTCGGCGAGCACGACAAGAACGGCACGCTCGACATGATCCAGGCCGAGGGCATCCGCGGAAAGCCCGTGATCACGCGCTTCAAGGGGCTCGGTGAGATGAGCCCGCTGCAACTGCGCGAGACGACGATGTCGCCCGACACGCGCAGGCTGGTCCAGCTCACGGTGGACGCCAAGGACGGTGCCGACCAGATGCTCGACATGCTGCTCGCGAAGAAGCGCGCCGCCGACCGGCGCGAGTGGCTCGAGACCAAGGGCAACCTGGCGACCGTCGAATGAAGACCCAGGCCCTCGATTTCGAAGGCATCGAGAAACAGCCGCTCCGGACCTTCACGGAGAAGGCCTACCTCGATTACTCGATGTACGTGATCCTCGACCGCGCGCTGCCGCAGCTCGCCGACGGCCTGAAGCCGGTGCAGCGGCGGATCATCTACGCGATGAGCGAGCTCGGCCTCGCGGCCGGCGCGAAGCACAAGAAGTCCGCGCGCACGGTCGGCGACGTCATCGGCAAGTACCACCCGCACGGCGACAGCGCCTGCTACGAGGCCATGGTGCTGATGGCGCAGGACTTCTCGTATCGCTACCCGATCGTCGACGGCCAGGGCAACTGGGGATCGACCGACGATCCGAAGTCCTTCGCGGCGATGCGCTACACGGAATCGCGGCTGCGCCCCTATGCGCACGTGCTGCTGTCAGAGCTCGGGCAGGGCACGGCCGACTGGCAGCCGAACTTCGACGGCACGCTGGACGAGCCGAAGCTGCTTCCCGCGCGCCTGCCGAACGTGCTGCTGAACGGCACGCAGGGCATCGCGGTCGGCATGGCGACCGACATCCCGCCGCACAACCTGCGCGAAGTCGCGGCTGCCTGCGTGCAGCTTCTCGACGACCCGGACGCCTCGCCCGCCGAGCTCTGCAAGCACGTGCAGGGGCCGGACTTCCCGACGGGCGCCGAGATCGTGACGCCCAAGGCCGAGCTGCGCGCGATGTACAAGTCGGGCAATGGCAGCTTCCGGGCGCGGGCCGTGTACGAGATGGAGGAGGGCGAGGTCGTAGTGACCGCGCTGCCGTACCAGGTTTCCGGCGCGAAGGTGCTCGAGCAGATCGCCGCCCAGATGCGCGCCAAGAAGCTGCCGATGGTCGAGGACCTGCGCGACGAGAGCGACCACGAGCATCCGACCCGCCTCGTCATCACGCCGCGCTCGAACCGGGTCGACGTCGAGCAGCTGATGGCTCACCTGTTCGCGACGACCGACCTCGAGCGCAGTTACCGCGTCAACATCAATGTCATCGCGCTCGATGGCCGCCCACGCGTGCTCGGGCTCAAGGACCTGCTGACGGAGTGGCTCGGCTACCGCAAGGAGACGGTCAAGCGCCGGCTGCGTTACCGGCTCGAGAAGGTCACCGCGAGGCTGCACATCCTCGACGGACTGCTGATCGCCTTCCTGAACCTCGACGAGGTGATTCGCATCGTCCGCCGCGAGGAGGAGCCGAAGCCCGTGCTGATGAAGCGCTTCAAGCTCTCGGACCTGCAGGCCGAGGCGATCCTCGAGACCAAGCTGCGCCACCTCGCGAAGCTCGAGGAGATGAAGATCCGCGGGGAGCAGAAGGAGCTCGCGGCCGAGCAGGAGATGCTGGAAAAGACCCTGAAGAGCGGCGCGAAACTCACGAAGCTCGTCCGGGACGAGCTCGTCGCCGACGCGGAAGAGTTCGGCGATGCGCGGCGGACGCGGATCGTCGAGCGCAAGGCCGCGGAGGCGATCGACGAGACGGAACTGGTGACGTCCGAACCGGTGACGGTCGTGTTGTCAACGCTCGGCTGGGTGCGGCAGGCACGCGGGCACGACCTCGAGCCCGGCCAGCTTTCCTACAAAACCGGCGACGCATTCCAGGCCGCCGCGCGCGGGCGCAGCACCCAGCAGGCGGTGTTCGTCGATTCGACCGGGCGGGCCTACTCGCTTCTGGCGCACACCCTTCCGTCGGCGCGCGGTCAGGGCGAACCGCTATCGGGCCGGCTCGACCCGCCCGAGGGCTCGACCTTTGCGGCCGTGATGATTGGCGAGCCGGCCGACCGCTGGCTGCTCGCCTGCGATGCCGGGCACGGGTTCATCGCGAAGCTCGAGTCGCTCATCGGCCGCAATCGCGCCGGCAAGCTCGTGTTCCGTCTTCCGGAGAACGCGAAGGTGCTGCCTGCAGCGTCGATCCCGGCGGAAGAGGGCGCGCTCGTCGCGTCCGTGAACAACGACGGGCGCATGCTCGCGTTTCCGGTATCGGACCTGCCCGAGATGGAGAAGGGACGCGGCAACCTGATCTTCGGCATTCCCGGAAAGAAGGCCCGCGCGCGCGAGGAGCTGATGGTCGGCGCGGTCGTCGTCGCGCCGAACCAGTCGGTCATCGTCCATTCCGGCGAGCGCCGGATGACCGTGACCTGGAAAGACCTCCAGCACTACCTCGGCTCCCGCGGCCAGCGCGGCGCCGTGCTGCCGCGCGGCTGGAGAAAAGTCGATCGCCTGAGTGTCGAGTAGTTCCGTCCCGGCCGCTTCGCGCGGCAGGGTCGTTCGAGCGAGCGAATGTCCGGTCATTCTGAGCGAGCGAACGAGCCTGCCGCGCGAAGCGGCCGGGCTCAGTCTGTTCGTGAGTTAGCCGAGCACCACTTCTTCGGGCGCGTTGACGAAATAGCCCTGGATGAACTCGACTCCGAGCTGCCAGAGCACCGCCATCGTGTTGGCGTCCTGTACCCGTTCACCGATCGTGATCGCCTTGCACTTGCGGGCCAGCTCCACCATCGCCTTCACCCGCGCCTGCTTGTTCTGGTCCGCCGAGAGGCCCTGCATGAGGGCGCCGTGGATTTTCACGAAGTCCGGCTTCAGGTGGCCGAGCAACTGCTCCGTGTCGCGCCCCATGCCGAATCCCTCGACGGCGAAGCGGAAGCCGCGCTCCCGCAGCGTCTTTTGCAGGCTGACCGCGTCCTTGATCTGCTGCGCAGCGACTTCTTCGCGGACCTGGAACACGATCCGCGCGGGCTCGATGCGCGTGGTCTTGAGCTGGTTTGCGAGCCAGCCGGGCAGCGAGGCATCCGAGAGCGTTTCCTGCGACAGGCGGACGAAGAGGGCGCCGGGTTTGCGCGCGGCGCAGAATGACATCGCCGCGCCGATCACCCAGCGGTCGACGTTCTTCATGAGGTCATTGCGCTCGGCGGCGGGCATGAAGACCGACGGCAGCACTTCCTGCCCCAGTTCGTCCAGCATTCGCACCAGCACGTCGAACATGCCGAGGTCCTCGCCGACGAGGCTCGCGATCGGCTGCTGGACGAGGCGGAACCGGTTCTCCATCAGCGCCGCCTTGATCTGCTTGACCCAGAGGCGGTCCTGGTCCTGCAGGCGCAGCATCATGCCGGTGTGCTCGAGCAGCTGCACGCGGTTGCCCCCTGCCTCGCGGCCCTGGCGGTGCGCCCGGTAGGCGTCGTCCGCCGGGCCCTCGGGCGTGCGCACTTCGGCGGGCACGGGGCCGAGGCCGACGGTGCAGGTCGTGGACAGCGACTTAGCTCCCGCCTGGAAGACTTCGCTCCCGACCTTCTGCACGACGTGCTCGGACCAGGCCTCCACGTCCTGCGTATTGCCGCGCTCGAGGAGCAGCATGAAGCCGTGGCCGCCGAAGCGGCCCGCGAGATCGCCGGGCTGGACCTGCTCGCGCAGGAGGCGCGCGAAGTCGGACAGGAAGTCCTCGCCCACCAGCACGCCGAGTTCCTCGTGGAGCGTGTCGAACTTGTCCGGCTCGATGTACGCCAGGCAGCGGACGCCCGCCTTGGCCGGCTCCGCGAGCCGCGCGCGGATCTTCTCGATGAAGTAGCGCCGGTGCAGGAACCCGGTCGCCGGGTCGCTCTGCATCGCGTCCTCGAGCTTGCGCTCGTATTCGCCGGCATCCGCGACTTTCGCGGGCACGCAGACCTGGACGCAGGGCTCGCCGTCGTACTCGGCGCGGACGAGCTGGAACTCGAGCGACGGCGTGTGGCCGCTCACGACCAGGGCCGAGGCATGCAGCGTATGGCCGGACCACTTGCCCTGGATGCAGGCGACGAGCGCGCCCTTGATGGCGGCGTGGTCGTCGGAGTCGAAGGCGTCCATGAGCGGAGTGCCGACAACTTCCTCGGCATTGGAATACCCGAAGAGCGCGAGCCACGCGGGGTTCGCGTCGACGATGATGCCTTCCTGGACCTGCGCGATCGCGTCGGTCGAGCCCTCGACGACGTGCTGCAGCTGTTTCTTGTACTCGCGTGCCGAAGCGAGCGTCGTGGACAGCGCGCGGTCGAGGCGGTAGGTGCGCAGCTCGCGGCCGACTACGAGCTGCAGCCGCGGCACGTTGGTGAGCGTGACCGCGTCCTGCGCGCCGAGCGCCAGCGCCTCCGCGATTTCGACCTCGCCCAGCTTTTCGCGCACGACCAGGACTGGCACGTCCGGCGCGAAGCGCGCACGGAAGTCCATCGCGCTCGCGAGGTCGACGATGCCCTCGTCGGCGAACAGCATCAGCATCTCGGCGGAAGCCTGGGTGAGCGCATCGCCGAGGTCGCGCGCGTCGGGCAGCCAGGTCACGTGGACCGGGTGGCCCGCGTTCCTGAGCGCCTTGTTGATCGCCTCGACATTGTCCTGACTGCGTGTCAGCGCAATCATCGGAACGGCAGCGGCTGGCTTCAAATCCGGCTCCGGAGGCCAGTGGCCTCGGTGGGTGGCCGGGATAGTAGCACCCCGAAAACGGCCAATTTCGCGACCCGCGTCAAGCTCCGGGACGGGGTGGCCGGTGGAGCGGGCAGCGGCTATGATACGCGCCCTCTTACAAGCACCCGCCCGTCCAATCCGGGCTTTTTCGGCGAGTTCCGATGTCCAGCATCAATACCAGCGACTTCCGGTCCGGCGTGAAGGTCATGCTCGACAATGACCCGTGCTCGATCGTCGAGAACGAATTCGTGAAGCCCGGCAAGGGCCAGGCATTCAATCGCGTGCGGATCCGCAACCTGCGCACCGGCCGCGTCATCGAGCGCACCTTCAAGTCCGGCGACTCGCTCGAGGCCGCGGACGTGATGGATGTCGACATGCAGTACCTGTATGCGGACGGCCAGTTCTGGCACTTCATGCAGCCGGAATCCTTCGAGCAGTTCACGGCGGGGGAGACCGCCGTCGGCGACGCGGCGCAGTGGCTCAAGGAAGGCACCGTCTGCATCGTCACGCTCTGGAATGGCCAGCCGCTGACGGTCACGCCGCCGCCGCACGTGGAGCTCAAGATCGTCGAGACCGACCCGGGCATGCGCGGCGACACGGTCACTGGCGGCACGAAGACGGCCAAGCTCGAGACCGGCGCCGTGGTCAAGGTCCCGCTCTTCATCAACCAGGGCGAAGTGGTCAAGGTCGACACGCGCAGCGCTGCCTACATCGCGCGCGCGAAGTAATCTGAAGGGGACGTAACCTTCAAAGGGGACGTTCCCCTTTGCGAATGTAAAGTTCGACTAAAGGGGAGCGTCCCCTTTGAAGGTTGCGTCCCCTTCAGGATCAGAACCCGTCGATTCCGGCGAGGCGCCAGTCGCTGGCGGTGACGAGGCGGCTGGCGAGCGCTTCGGCCAGCGCGGCGTCGGTCTCGTCGAATCGCCCGTGTTGCGGACTGTCGAGATCAAGGACCCCGATCAGGCGGTCGCCCGCCAGCAGCGGGACGACGAGCTCCGCGTTCGACGCCGAGTCGCAGGCGATGTGGCCGGGGAACGCGTGCACATCGGGAACGATGAGGGTCTGGCGGCGCTCCGCTGCCGTGCCGCAGACGCCGCTGCCGAGGGGAATGCGGACGCAAGCCGCCCGTCCCTGGAACGGCCCGACGACCAGGACGCCGCCGCGCAGGAAATAGAATCCTGCCCAGTTGAGGCGAGGCAGCGTCTCGAAGACCAGGGCGGCGGCATTGGCGGCATTCGCCCAGGGATCGCGCTCTCCCGCGAACAGGCCGTCCGCGAGTTGCAACAAGTCGGCGGCGCCACCGTGTGTGTCGTACATCCTGCCCCTCAGGTCCGGTCCGCCGGAAACGCCATCGCCGCCTCGAGCGTCGGCAGCCGGCATGCCACCATCACGAGTCGGTCGAATCCGAGGGCAACGCCGGCGCAATCCGGAAGCCCGTGCCCGAGCGCGGCCAGCAGACGCTCATCGAGCGGGTTGACCGGCAGGCCGCGCCGGCGCCTCGTTTCCAGATCCTGCACGAATCGAGCGCGCTGCTCCAGCGCGTCGCCCAGCTCGTGGAAACCGTTCGCAAGCTCGAGCCCGTCCACATAGAGCTCGAAGCGTTCCGCCACCTGCGAGCCGTCCGGCAACCGGCGCAGCCGCGCCAGCGCCGCCTGGCTCGCCGGGTAGTCACGCACGAAGACCGGCGCGTCGTGGCCGAGCGCCGGGCCGACCAGCGCGCCTACCAGTAGATCGAGCCAGTCGTCGCGCTGCCAACCCGTCGGGTCCGACGGCTCGACTCCGTGCGCCGCGAGCGCGTTGCGCAGCGCCGGGATGTCCGCGGACCGCGGATCGATGTCGCAGCTGCCCGCGATGGCCTCGTGCCATGTCACCGAGCGGGAGGGCGCAAAACTCCTGAGCTCTCCGCAAGCGACGCGCAGGACGCGGTCGACCTCCTGCTGCAATTCAGCGACCCCGAAATTCAGCCGGTACCATTCGATCATCGTGAATTCCGGGTTGTGCAGCCGGCCGGCTTCGCCGTCCCGGAAGACCGGGCAGACCTGGTAGCAATCGCCGATTCCCGCCGCGAGGAGCCGCTTCATCGCGTATTCGGGCGACGTGTGCAGGAACCGCGGCGGCGCGCCGGCGGGCGCCGTCCGGATGGAATGAATCTGCGGATCGCTGGCGGCGGCCCCGGACAGCAGCGGCGTCTGAACTTCGAGCACGCCTTCCGCGGCGAAATAGGCGCGCACCCGCTCGAGCATCGCGGCGCGACTGCGGAGTACCTCGATGGTTGCGGCCGGCCGCCAGTCCGATGCGCTCATTGCTGCAATGCGAGCCGCTCGCCGACGCGCACGGCGCGACCGGCGATGAAGTCGCCCAGGATCGCGGGGCCCGCCGGCGGAAACAGGACGACGACGGTGGAGCCCATGTTGAACCAGCCGAGCTCCGCGCCGCGTTCGAGTGCCACGAGGGAATCCCCGGCGGGCAGGTCCCGCGGCTTCCTTCGGGACGGTGCGCGGATGCGGCCGGCCCAGGCGAGGCTCATGCTGCCGACGAAAAGGGCGCCGACGAGGACCACGGCGAGCGGGCCCGTCACGGTGTCGAACACGCAGGCGATGCGCTCGTTGCGCGCGAAGAGCCCGGGCACGCTGGCCGCCGTGACGGCATTCACGCTGAAGAGGTCGCCGGGAATGAACCGGGCGACACGCAAGCTACCCGCCATCGGCATGTGCACGCGATGGTAGTTGTGGGGCGCGAGGTAGAGCGTCGCAAACCCGCCGCCCGCGAATTCCGACGCGAGCGCAGCATCGCCGCCGAGGAGGGCCGCCGCCGTGTACTCCATTCCTTTCGCCTGGAGCAGCGTGTCGCCGCGCAGGCGGCCCGCCTGGCTCACGACGCCGTCGACGGGGCAGAGCGCCGCGCGCGGATCCGGGTCGAACGGGCGCGCTCCCGCGCGCAGCCGCCGCGTGAAGAATTCGTTGAAGCTCGGGTAATCCGCGGGCTCCGGATGCGCGGCTTCCGAAAGGTCGACCGCAAACCGCGCCAGGAAGGCGCGAATCAGAGCCGAGCGCACCAAGCCGACCCGGCATTCCGCCAGCCGGCCGATGAGCTGCGACAGGATATGCTGCGGCAGCAGGTACTGCAGGCCGATGAACGCGCGTTCGCCGAGGGTGCTGCCGGACACGCGACTTTCCTAGCGCGATCGCAAATCGATGATGCGGCGAAAATCGCGCGCGATCACGGCGGGATCATGCGATGAGCCGAACAGCGCGGCGAGGCGCGCGCCGGGATCGACCAGGAAGATCGCCGCCGTGTGGTCGACGGAATAGCTTCCGTCAGGGCCCGCCGGACCGATGACGACGGCGACGCCGAGCTCGCGCGTCAACGCGTCGATGGCGTCCGGCTCGCCGGTCACGCCCGTGAACGACGGATCGAAGTGGGCGACATAGCGCGCCAGCATGTCGGGCGTGTCGCGTGCCGGGTCGACGCTGACGAGGACGACTTCCGGGCGCTCGCCGGACGGCAGGTCGGCGAGCTTGCGCCGCACTTCGGCGAGCGTCGCGAGCGTCGTCGGGCAGACGTCCGGGCAATTCGTGAATCCGAAGAAGAGAAACGACCAGCGGCCGCGCAGCGTTTCGCGATCGAAGCGGCCGGCCGGACTGGTCCACGAGCGCGAACTCGGGGAGAGGACGCGGCGTGTTCGAACAGGGTCGCTTGCTCGAGCGACGGGGCGCTCGCGCTGCCGGCGCGTGAAATAGCAGGCCCGCGGCAACGCCCGCGAGAAGGCCCGCGACGATCATGGCGGCGACCAGGCCACGCTTCATGGCCGCGAATTATCCCATGGCTTCGCGCGCTCCGGGCGCGTCCGGTTAGACTTCCGGCGATGGCAGGCCATCGAGCGGCGCCGGCCGCGCCGATCGGAACGTCGGCGCACTGCTCGACTGGGCGAGCCGACCGGCTCGCGCGCGCGCGCCTGCACTACGGTCACGGCACGGACAATCCGCGCGACGATGCCGCGGCGCTCGTCTTCCACGCGCTTGGCCTGTCACACGAGTCGGCGCCGCAGTGTTATCGCCTCGCAGGTCTCGGCGAAGGACGCCGCGCGCGCCCGCGCGCTCGTTGAACGAGCGCATCGCGAAGCGCGTGCCGTCGGCCTACCTGACCGGCGTCAGCTGGTTCGCGGGACATGAGATCCGCGTGACGCCGGACGTGCTCGTGCCTCGCTCGCCCATCGCCGAGCTGTGCCTGCGCGGGTTTTGCGCCCTGGATCGAGCCGTCGCGCGTGCGACGCGTGCTCGACATCGGCACCGGCTCGGGCTGCATCGCGATCGCCACCGCGCTGGCCTTGCCGCGGGCGCAGGTCGATGCGACCGATATCTCCGCCGCCGAGCGCTCGCGGTCGCCCGGCGGAACGTCCGCCGGCACCGGCTCGGCCGGCGCGTGCGCGTGCGGCGCGCGGATGTCTATGTGGGCCTCGGCGCGCGGCGCTACGATATCGTCGTGAGCAATCCGCCCTATGTGCCCGCATCCGAGATGCGCCGCCTGCCGCGGGAGCATCGCGCCGAGCCGACGATCGGCCTGCTGCGCCGCGGACGGCGGACTCGCCGTGATCGAGCGGATCATCGCCGGCGCGCGCCGGCACCTGACGCCGGGACGGGATCCTGGTCGTCGAGGCCGGCGGCTCGGCGGCGCGCCTGCAGCGCCGCTATCCCGGCCTGCCATTCACCTGGCTCGAATTCGAACACGGCGGCGACGGCGTGTTCCTGCTCCGCGAATCCGATCTGCCGGGCTGAACCGCATGTCCGGGCAACACGATCGGCCGCTCCTTCTGCGTCACGACGTTCGGCGAGAGCCACGGACCCGCGCTCGGCGCGATCGTGGACGGCTGTCCGCCGGGGCTCGAACTGTCGGAGCAGGATCTGCAGGCGGATCTCGAACTGCGCCGTACCGGGACTTCGCGGCACACCAGCCAGCGCCAGGAGCCCGACCGGTGCGCATCCTCTCCGGCGTTTTCGAAGGACGCACGACCGGCACGGCGATCGGCCTTTGCATCGACAATGTCGACGCGCGCTCGCGCGACTACGAAAAGATCAAGGACCGGTTTCGCCCGGGTCATGCCGACTATGCCTACCAGCAGAAGTACGGCATCCGCGATTACCGCGGGGGAGGGCGCTCCTCGGCGCGGATCACGGTCGCGACCGTGGCGGCGGGAGCGATCGCCCGGAAGTACCTGCGCGAGAAATCCGGCATCGAAGTCGACGGGCTACCTGTCGCAAGTCGGGCCGCACCGGCTCGGCTGCGTGGACGCGGCCTCGGCTCGCGGCAATCCGTTCTTCTGCGCCGATCCGGACAAGCTGCCGCTGCTCGAGGAATATCTCCGGCAGCTGCGACGCGACGGGGACTCGGCCGGGCGCGCGCGTCTCGGTATCCGCCCGCGGCGTGCCGCCAGGACTCGGCGAGCCGATGTTCGACCGGCTCGATGCGGACATCGCATTCGCCATGATGGGCATCAATGCCGCGAAGGCCGTCGAGATCGGCGACGGCGTTGCGGTCGCCGGCCAGCGCGGTTCGGAGCATCGCGACGAGCTGTCGCCGGCGGGATTCGCCTCGAATCACTCGGGCGGCACGCTCGGCGGCATCAGCTCCGGCCAGGACGTGATCGTTCACGTGTCGTTCAAGCCGACATCGAGCATCCAGGTGCCCGGGCCGAACGGTGGACGTCGACGGCGCGCCGGCCGAGATCGTGACGACGGGCCGGCACGACCCCTGCGTCGGACTTGAGGGCCGTGCCGATCGTCGAGGCGATGCTCCTGATCGTCCTGATGGACCATGTTCTCCGGCACCGGGCCCAGTGCGCCGACGTGGTCTCCCGCACTCCGGTCATTACGCGCTGAATGCCCGCGAATCAACGCATTGCGGTCGCGGCCTGCCGATCGTCTTCGGAGGGCCGTCATTGCGTGACGCGGGGCAAGATTTTGGTAAATACGGCGTGTAAGCTATAGTCCCAAAGGATCAGGGACTTGTGATCGGTTTCACACGCATTTCGCAAGCTCGCGGCCAATGTTTCGCCTGCCCGGGCCTTGGGGAGTCACGATGAGCTGGAAATTGCGCGCACTCATTTCGGCGATTTTGCTGACGCCGACGGCGGCCTTGGGCCTCGGTCTCGGCGAAATCCGACTGAGTTCGGCGCTCAATGAACCGCTCTGCCGCCGAGATCGATCTCGTCGCGGCGACCCCCGAAGAGCTCAACGCCCTCGAAGCGCATCTTGCATCGCCGGAAGATCTTCCAGCGCTACGGCCTCGACCGTCCCGCCTTCCTGAGGACACCTCGAATTCAGCGTCGGCCGCGGACAGGACGGACGAAGCGTCCTGCTCGTGCGATCGCGCGATGCCATCAGCGAGCCATTCGTTTCATTCCTGATCGACGTGAACTGGCCGCGCGGCCGCTTGCTCCGGGAATACACGGTGCTGCTCGACCCGCCTGCGCTCGTGGCGGCCAAGGACGAGCCCGGCCGCCGCGCCCGTGGCGGCGCCGACGACAGCGCCGCCCGCGCAAGGCCGAGCGCGCCGCCACCGGCACCGCCAGCGCCACAGCCGTCACCGGCGCCGCCCGCCTGCCGCGAGTCGTCTCGGCGACGATCGACCTATCAGGTGGCGCGCGGCGACACGCTCTACGGCATCGCCGGCTCGCTGGCCGGCGACGACCGGCAGGCGATCGAGAAAACGATGATCGCGGTCTTCCGCGCGAATCCCGATGCCTTCAGCGGCAACATCAATCAATTGCGCGCGGGCGCCATCCTGCGCATCCCGCCCTCGGCGGAGATCGCGTCGATAGCGGCTGCGGAAGCCGCCGAGTGAAGTCCGCGACCAGAATGCCGCCTGGCGGGCGGCCGGCGGCGGCGCAGGAAAGCGGCAAGCTCCGGCTCGTCACGCCGCCGGAGGGCGAGGCTGCGGCCGCGACCCCGGAATCGAGCGGCCGCGTCGAATCGCAGATCGACTCGCTCTCGAAGGACATCGCCGAGCAGCGCCGCCTGCTCGAATTGCGGAACCAGGAACTCGCCGACCTCCAGTCGAAGCTCGCCGACTCGCGCGCCGAGGAAGAAGCGGCCGCGAAGCCCGCGCCGGAGCCCGTCGCGCCGCCACCGTCGGTCGAGGAATCGGCGGTCGCGCCGGAAGACGATACGCGCCGGTCGAGGCGCCGGTCATCGCCGAGAAGTCGAAGCCGAAGCGGGCCAGCAGGCCGGAGCCGGAAGCCGGCCCGTCATTCTTCCAGACCCTGACCGACAACTGGATGATCCTGATTGGGCGCCGCGGCGCTCCTGCTCCTCGGCATGGTGGGCTTTGGCTATGTCCGCCGTCGTCGCGAAGAAGACGTCGACGGCGCGCTCAAGAGCTTCGACGTGCCGGGATCGGCGCCGATACCGACCGAGACGATGCGCCTGCGCGCACTCGCGACCGGCGACAAGACCGCGGAAATGGTGCGGCCGCCGGTATTCGAGGATGAGGACGATGACGACGACCAGGACATCGTCGTCGAGGAACGGCCGATCGCGCGGCCCAAGACGGAAGCGCGCGCGGCCGAGCGCGGGCCACGAGGAAACGATCAGTGCCGAGGCGGCGCTCGACCTCGACCAGGCCGATCCGCTGGCAGAGGCCGATTTCCACATGGCCTATGGCCTGTACGACCAGGCCGTCGACCTCGTGCGCATGGCCTTGCAGAGTTCGCCGAATCGCACGGACCTCAAGCTGAAGCTCGCGGAGATCCACTTCGTCGCGGGCGACACCAACGCAGTTCCTCTCCGTGGCGCGGGACCTGCGCAAGTCGCTCGGATCCGGCGGCGACTGGGATCGCATCGTCATCATGGGCCGCCAGCTTGCGCCCGATGAGCCCTTGTTCGCGGGCGCCGTGCAGGACGCCGGCGTGGACCTGTTCGCTGGAGGGCGGCGACAACCTGGTCGACCTCGACCTGCTGTCGGCGCCCGACGGCGACGAAGGGCTCGACATCGACCTCGGCAAGGTCGCCGCGGCTTCCGCGGACACGGACGCGACGGGCGAGAACACGGCCCTCGAATTCAATCTCGACGAAGGCCCCACCAGCTTCACCACGACCCAGGAGATCTCGGGGCGCGAATCGTTCGGGACGGTCGAGATGCCGACGCTCGAGCTGCCTTCTTCCGATACGCCGACCGTCGAGACGCCTGCCCTCAAGGCCAGCCTCGCGGCCCGCGACCGGATGCAGCCGGCCACGACGGATTCGACCGCGGAGATGGCGATCGACGACCTCGGACTCGACCTCGGCAATCTCGACAACCTGCCGGACATCGACGACGCCACCGCGATCGCGACCGGCGTGCACGAGCAAGTCACGCAGATCGCGCAGCACCACATCGCGACGGAAGTGCTGCCGCGCAACGCGATGGATGACGATGGTACTGCGCTGATGCCGGGCGGCGAGCCCGGCGCGACGGCGATCCTTCCGAAAGTGGACTTCGGCGAGATCGACCTGGACCTCGGCGAAGCAACGGACGAGGGCGATTCCTCGCCGACGACGCGCGACACCCGCGTGACCGAGCAGATGCCGCAGCTTTCGAACCTCGAGCCGGTCACGATGAGCGAAGTCGGCACCAAGCTCGACCTCGCACGCGCCTACATGGACATGGGCGACCCTGACGGCGCCCGCAACATCCTGCAGGAAGTGCTTGCCGAAGGCAGCGCTTCCCAGAAGCAGGAGGCGCGCCGGCTGATCGACACCCTGCCGGGAGCGTGAGCAGCCCGACGCGACGTCTGGCCGTCGGCATCGAATACGACGGCACGCGTTACGCCGGCTGGCAGCACCAGCCCAACCTGTTGACGGTCCAGGACTGCGTCCAGAAGGCGTTGTCCGCGGTCGCCGATCACCCCGTCACCGTCGCCGCCGCGGGCCGGACCGATGCCGGCGTCCATGCCTGCGCGCAGGTCGCGCATTTCGAGACCCGGGCCGACCGGCCGGTGCGCGGCTGGGTCCTGGGCGCCAACAGCCACCTGCCGCCGGACATCGCGATCAACTGGGCGATGGAAGTCGATCCTTCGTTCCATGCGCGCCACACCGCCCAGGGCCGAAGCTACCGCTATTGCATGCTGCGACGGGCAACGCGGCCTGCGATCCTCCGCGACCGCGTCTGCTGGACGCGCGCGACGCTCAATGTCGAGGCCATGCAAGAGGGCGCCCAGGCCCTCGTCGGCGAGCACGACTTCTCCTCGTTTCGCGCCGTCGAGTGCCAGTCCCCGACCGCGCGGCGCCACGTGAATTCGATCTCGGTCTCGGGCGAGGGGCCGCTCGTCGTCATGGAAATAAGCGCCAATTCCTACCTCCACCACATGGTGCGGAACATCGCCGGCACGCTCATGCAGGTCGGCGCCGGCGAGCGGCCGCCGGCCTGGGTCGCCGAGATCCTGGCGGCCCGCGACCGCGCCCGCGCCGGCATCACCGCCCCGGCCTGCGGCCTCTACCTGTGGCGGGTCCGCTACCCGCCGTCGCTGCAGGTCCCGGAGCCCGTCGCCAGCCGTCCCTGGGCTATGATCGCCGGCCAGTCAGGGGCGGAGAACCTCTGAGATGACCTGGTTCGAAAAGATCATCCCGTCGCGCATCAAGACGGAGCGGCGCACGCGCTCGGTACCCGAGGGCCTGTGGATGAAGTGCCCGGCCTGCGACTCGGTGCTCTACCGGCCCGAGGTCGAGCGCAACCTCCAGGTCTGCCCCAAGTGCGCGCACCACATGCGAATCGGCGCGCGCGAGCGGCTCACGCAGTTCCTCGATCCGGACAACACGGTCGAGATCGGGGCCGATGTCGTGCCCGAGGACCCGCTCCGCTTCCGCGACACCAAGCGCTACCGGGACCGGCTGGCCGCGGCACAGAAGGCCGTCGGCGAGCGCGACGCGCTCGTCGTGCTGAGCGGGACGCTCGACGGGATCGAGATCGTCGCTGCCGCATTCGAATTTTCCTTCATGGGCGGGTCGATGGGATCGGTCGTCGGCGAGCGGTTCACGCGCGGCGTGGAGGAAGCGATGGCGAAACGCGCTCCGCTCGTGTGCTTCTCGGCGAGCGGCGGCGCGCGGATGCAGGAAGGGCTGCTGTCGCTCATGCAGATGGCGAAGACGAGCGCCGCGCTCGCGCGGCTCGCGGGCGCTGGCCTCCCGTTCATCTCGGTCCAGACCGACCCGACGACCGGCGGCGTGTCGGCGAGCCTCGCGATGCTCGGCGACGTCAACATCGCCGAGCCGAAGGCCCTGATCGGCTTTGCGGGCCCGCGCGTCATCCAGCAGACCGTGCGGGAAACCCTGCCCGAGGGATTCCAGCGCAGCGAGTTCCTCCTGGACCACGGGGCGATCGACATGATCCTCGACCGGCGGGAACTGCGCGAGCGGATTGCGTCGCTGCTCAGGATCCTGCTGCGCCAGCCGGCGGCCTCTGCCTAGCCGGATCTCGTGCGCTTCGCGACCGTCGCGGACTGGCTTGCCTGGCAGCAGGTCGCGCATCCGGTCGCAAGTGGATCCGGGACTCGCGCGTGTCGGCGCGGTCTGGCGCAGGCTTCGGCTTCCATTCGCCCCGACGGTACTGACCGTCGGCGGCACGAACGGCAAGGGCTCGGTCGCCGTCACGCTCGACTCGATCGTCACCGCGGCGGGCTACGAATCGGGGATGTTCACCTCACCGCACCTCATCCGCTACAACGAGCGCATCCGCCTGCACGGGCGCGAGGTGGCGGACGACGTGCTGCTCTCGGCATTCGCCGAGATCGACGCCGCGCGCGGCGACATCTCGCTCACGTTCTTTGAATGGAACACGCTCGCGGCATTCATCGCCTTCGCGCGCGCGCGCGTCGACGTCGCCGTGCTCGAGGTCGGTATGGGCGGCCGGCTGGACGCCGTGAACCTGCTGGACGCCGACGTCGCGGCGGTCGTTTCGGTCGGCCTCGATCACCGCGAGTGGCTCGGCGAGACGGTCGAGGCCATCGGCGCCGAGAAGGCGGGGATATTCCGCGCCGGGAAGCCGGCGATCTTCGGCGGGCGCAGCGTGCCGCAGAGCGTCATCGCGGCGGCATCCTCGGTGGGTGCGAAGCTGCGGCGGATCGGCGTCGATTTCGATTACGTCGAGCGCGCGGACGGCTGGGACTACGTCGGTTTCGGGTCCCGACGCCGCGAGCTGCCGCTGCCGGCCCTGGCGGGCACCGCCCAGCTCGGCAATGCCGCCGTGGCGCTCGCCGTGCTCGAGGCCGCCGAGCCCGCCCTGCTGGTGCCGGACGAGGCCGTGCGCGCCGGGCTCGCGGGCACGCGGCTGCCGGGCCGGTTCCAGGTCGTCGCGGGCGATCCCGAATGGATTCTGGATGTGGCGCACAACGCCGATGCGGCCGAGGTGCTCGCGGCGAGCCTCGCCGCGAGGTCCTGTCGCGGCCGCACGCTGGCCGTCTGCGGCATCCTCGGCGACAAGGACGTCGAGGCCATCGTCGGCGCGCTCCACGGCCAGGTCGATCGCTGGATTGCCGTGGCCCTCGAAGGTCCGCGCGCGCTCCCGGCCGCGGAACTCGCGCGCCGCATCGCTGGCGCCGGGGCGCGCTCGGTCCTCGCGGCGGGTGCCGTGGATGCCGGAATGCAACAGGCACGCGCGGAATGCAGGCCCGGCGATCGCGTGCTTGCCTTCGGCTCTTTCCTGACCGTCGGCCCTGCGCTCGCCTGGCTCGACGCGTCTTCGTAGGCGCATCGCAGGCTACAATCGATCGCAATGGAAGTCCGCGTGCGCGAACGGCTGATTGGAGCGCTGGTGCTGGTCGCCATCGTCGTGCTGGTCGTGCCTTCCATCCTGAAAGGACGCGAGCCGGTGCCTGCCAGCGCACCGGACCAGGCGACTCGCCGGGTCGAGGTGCCGATCGGGGGACAGGAACCGCAGACCCGGGACGAGGTCCTCGTGCCGGAACCGGAAGCGCCGCCGGCGCCACCACCGATCGAAATCGCGACGCCCAAGAGCCTGGCCGAAGCGCGGGCCGAAACGCCAGCTGCAACGCCAGCCGAAACGCCGCCCGAAACCCCCGCGCGGGCGCCGGAAAAAGCGACGGCAGAGGCGGCGCCTCCACGAACGACCGTCGCGCCTCGGACGTCCGACGCCCCGGCGTGGGCGGTCCAGCTCGGCGCCTTCTCGAGCAGCGCCAAGGCCGAGCAGCTGGTCGCGGACCTGCGCAAGCGCGGCTACTCGGCCTTCGTCCTCGAATACCGGGCCACGGGAAAGGTCCTGTATCGCGTGCGCGTCGGCCCCGAGCAGGACCGCGCGCGTGCGGCGGCGATCGCGGAAAGGCTGGCCAAGGACGGCTTCCAGCCCGTCGTGGCGCGCCATCCGTGATCGGCTAGAATGCCGCACGTTTCGCGGGGGACGACCGATCGATGAACGGCGCTGATCACCTGTTTGCCATCATTCTCCTGCTGTCGGGCATTCTCGGCTATTTCCGCGGCTTCATCCGCGAGTCCATTTCGCTCCTCACCTGGCTCGTCGGCCTCTGGCTCGCCTGGCACTTCGCCTACCTCGTGAATCCATGGCTCGGCGGCGCGCTTGCCGAGCCCGGCGTCCGCGAATGGGCGGGCAGGGCGGTCGTCCTGTTGATCGTGCTGCTGGTCGGGTCCGGCATCGGCGCCCTCGCGTCGCACCTCGCGCGCCGCGCCGTCGGCCTCGCGATGATGGACCGGATGCTCGGCGTGCTGTTCGGCCTGATGCGGGCGATGGTCGTCATCGGGCTGCTCGTGATCGCCGGCCGCGCGGTGAATCTCGACCTCGAGCCGTGGTGGGAAAAGACCCGGTCGATGCCCGCGGCCGAGGCGGTCGCCAACTGGCTCGAGCGCTACGCGCGGCCGGCTGCGATGGAGCTGTACGAAGAGGCCAAAGAGAAGCCCGGTACCTGAATCGCATGTGCGGAATCGTCGGAATCGTCGGTACGGGAGCGGTCAACCAGCGCATCTATGACGCCTTGACGGTGCTGCAGCATCGCGGGCAGGACGCCGCCGGCATCATGACCATGGACCAGCACGCCGTGTTCGTGCGCAAGGACGCGGGGCTCGTGCGCGACGTATTCCGCGAGCGCGACATGCGCCAGCTTGCGGGCAATGCCGGCATCGGACACGTCCGTTACCCGACCGCGGGATGCGACGGCGCGGATGAAGCCCAGCCTTTCTATGTCAACGCGCCCTTCGGCATCGGGCTTGCCCACAACGGCAACCTGACGAATGCCGATGAACTGTCGCGCACGATGGTGGACGAGGACCGCCGCCACCTGAATACGCGCTCGGATTCCGAGGTCCTGCTGAACGTGTTCGCGAGCGAGTTGCAGCGCTCGACCGCGGCGAGGCCTGCGCCCGCGGACGTGTTCCGGGCGCTCGAAACCGTGTTCCGTCGCTGCCGCGGCGGCTACGCCGTCGTCATGATGATCGTCGGCCACGGCGTCGCGGGATTCCGCGACCCGCACGGGATCCGCCCCCTCGTGCTCGGCAAGCGCGAGACCTCCCGCGGACTCGAGTGGATGCTCGCTTCGGAGAGCGTGGCGCTCGACATGGCGGGCTTCTCACTGGTGCGGGACGTCGGCCCGGGCGAGGCGATTTTCATCGACATGCAGGGACGCATGCACGCGGCCCAGTGCACGCCCGCCCTCGAGCACACGCCGTGCATCTTCGAGTACGTGTACTTCGCCCGGCCCGACTCGATCATCGACAACATCTCGGTCCACAAGGCGCGCATGCGCATGGGCGAAAGGCTGGCGGAGAAGATCGTGCGCCTGAGGCCCGGGCACGACATCGACGTCGTGATTCCGATTCCGGACACCAGCCGCACGAGCGCGCTGCAGCTCGCCCTCGCGCTCGGCGTGAAGTACCGGGAAGGCTTCGTGAAGAACCGGTACATCGGCCGGACATTCATCATGCCGGGCCAGGAAATGCGGCAGAAGTCCGTTCGCGGCAAGCTGAACGCCATCGACCTCGAATTCCGCGGCCGCAATGTCCTTCTCGTCGACGACTCGATCGTGCGCGGCACGACTTCCGCGCAGATCATCGAGCTCGCCCGCGAGGCGGGCGCCCGGAAGGTGTACTTCGCCTCGGCGGCGCCCCCCGTGCGGTTTCCGAACGTGTACGGCATCGACATGGCGGTGGCGGCCGAGCTCGTGGCGAACGGGCGGACCGAGTCCGACGTCGCCGCGTTCATCGGCGCCGACTGGCTGATCTACCAGGACCTCGATGACCTCGTGGCCGCCTGCCGCCACGACAATGCGCGCATCGCGGACTTCGACACTTCCTGCTTCTCGGGCCGCTACGTCACGGGCGACGTCACCGAGCAGTTCCTGGCGCGCCTCGAGAGCGACCGGTCGGACGGAGCGCGCGCCCAGCGCCTGCTGGATCTGCCGGGCGGACGCACCGCCCGCGCACTATAGTTGAAGGGGACGGACCCCTTCAGGATGTCGTTTGCAAGCGTCTGAAACCGCACCTACCGCTGAAGGGGTCCGTCCCCTTCAACGATGGTGAGCGTCCCCTTCAACACCGATCCTCGCCGGGCGCTGCTCCTCGATTTTTTTCACGCGGCCCTCGCGTCCGTGGACGGTCGCCGGCGCATGCGCGCGGCCCTCGCGGGCGACCGGGACAGCAGGACGGTGAGCGGGTTCGCGGTCGGCAAGGCGGCCGCGAGCATGATGCTCGGCGCCGTCGACGCAATCGGTGAACGCCTGCAACGCGGTCTCGTCGTGGCGCCGGAGGGCGCAATCCCCGCGGAGCTCTCCCGACGACCGGGCATGCGTTGCCTCGAGTCGTGCCATCCGCGGCCTGACGAGCGCTGTCTCGAGGCCGGGCGCCTGCTCGTCGAATTCGCGCAGGCGACGCCCGCGGCTCACCGCGTGCTGCTCCTGGTCTCCGGGGGCGCCTCCGCCCTGCTGGAGGTGCCCGCGCCCGGCGTCAGTCTCGCAGGACCTGCGCGCCCTCTACGATCGGTCGCTGGCCGAGAGCCAGGACATCGAGACCCTGAACGCCGCGCGAACGGCGTTGTCGCGCGTCAAGGGCGGCCGATTGCCGGGCATGTTCCAGGCCGCAGTGATCGACGCGTTCTTCATCTCGGACGTGCCGCGCGACGACCCGGCGGTGCTCGGTTCAGGCCTGCTCGCGGCGCCCTCCCTGCAGCCAAGGCTCGTGGGCTCGCTCGACGATGCACTCGACGCCGCCGCGCGTGCGGCCGGGGCGCGCGGGCTCGAGGCGCTTCGCATTCCCGCGCGGCTCGAGGGCGACGCGGAGGCGGCGGCCCGCCGCATCTGCCACGAACTCGCGGTCGGCAATTCCGAGCTCAGGGTCTATGGCGGCGAAACGACCGTGCGACTGCCGGCGAGTCCGGGCCGGGGCGGCCGCTGCCAGCACCTCGCCCTGGCGGCGGCCCGCTGTATCGCCGGGCATCCGGAATTCCTGCTGCTCGCGGCCGGCAGCGACGGGCGGGACGGCGAGGGCGGCGACGCGGGAGCCCTCGTTGACGGAGAGACCGTGGATCGCGCGGTCGGCAACGATCTCGACCCGGCGGCTGCGCTCGCTGCCGGCGACAGCGGAAGCCTGCTCGAAGCCACCGGCGACCTGATCTACACGGGTGAAACCGGCACGAATGTCGGCGATATCGTGCTGGCGCTCCGGCTGGATCCTGCGCGTTTGGCGCGCATGTAGAATGCACGCATGACAGCCCGTGTTCTGATCATCGACGACCAGAACGAATACCGGCGTCTGCTTGGCACGGCACATCCTCACGGGTTTCGAATCGCCCTCGATCGCGGAGTACGATCCGGTCGCGCGCGGCCGGCTGCCGGCCGATTTCTCGGGCAGCGCCTATGACGCCGTGCTGCTCGGCGACTCGCCTGGCAAGGAGAGCGGCCTCGACTGGCTTCGTGACCTGAGCCGGCGCAACGGCTTTCCGCCCGTCATCTACCTCGTCGCGAGGCTCTCGCCGGAGTCCCGGGAAGCCGCCATCGCGGCCGGCGCGCACGCCTGCCTCGCCAAGGGCAAGCTCGATCACGAGGCGCTGATCGCCGCGTTGCGCGCCGCGCAGGCGCGGCGGGGCCAGTTCTCGCGGCCCGCGGCGCGCAGCAACCGGCGCGCGACACGCGTTTCGGCGCGGCGTCGATTCGCGGCTTCCGCTACGTCAGCCAGCTGGCCGACAGCCCGGTATCCAGCGTCTACCTCGCCGAAAGCGAGCGAACCGGCGACAAGGTCGCGCTCAAGGTGCTGCACCAGCCGCCCGACGAGCGGCTCGGGCGTCCGGAATTTCGACCGCTTCCTGCGCGAATACCAGATCGCCGCGGGCATCGATCATCCGAACGTCGCCCATGTCCAGGATTTCGGGGTGGCGGACGACCACGCATTCATCGCCATGGAATACTTCCCGCTCGGCGACCTGCGCGGGCGGATCAAGCAGGGCATCCCACCGCTGCGCTCGCTGACGTTCCTGCGCCAGATGGCGGAAGCGCTCCAGGTGCTGCATCGCGCGGGCGTCCTGCACCGCGACCTCAAGCCGGGCAACGTGATGCTCCGCGACGAGCTCTCGGTCGCCCTGATCGACTACGGATTGTCGAAGCACGTGGAGATGGACGCGACGCTCACCAACAGCGGCGAGATCTTCGGCACGCCGTACTACATGAGCCCGGAGCAGGGCCACGGCCGGGACACCGACGCGAGGAGCGACATCTACAGCATCGGCATCATCTTCTACGAGATGCTGATGCGGCGTAAGCCCTACGTCGCGGGCACGCCGATGCAGGTGATCTACAAGCACGCGCATTCGCCGCTGCCGGAGCTCAAGGCGGAGCTGAAGCGCTTCGAGGGGCTGCTGTACAACTGCATCGCGAAGGATCCCAAGCGCCGCTACGGCAGCGCGGACCAGTTGCTCGACGAAGCCGCTGAACTCGAACGCGACGAACTCGAGCGGTAGTCGCGCGCGGCGCAGCCACCTTCGCGCCGGGCGGGCTGGCTCGCTCGTTCCGCCGGAACTCAGTCACTCGCTCGCCACCCGCCCGTCGCTCGGCGCATGCCCGCGCGGTAGGCCGCGGCGATTCGGCGCGGTCACGTGACGGGCGGGGTCCCGAGCGAGCGAATGTCCGTTCTTCTGAGCGAGCGACGGAGCCCCGCCCGGCACAAGGACCGCGCCGGCGCCGGCGTCAGACCGGGCAGGGGATGAGCGACAGGCCGGTGTCGTCGGAACGGAGGACCATCGCCTCGTCGTGCCAGGCGCCGAGCACGATGCGCGTGCGTGGGCAGCCACCGGACTCGAAGCGATGGATACCCGGCCGATGCGTGTGGCCGTGGATCAGCAGGCTGATGTCCGCGTCCCGCATGAGCGACTCGACCGCGGACTGGTTCACGTCGGTGATGTACTCGACCGCATTCGCGAGGTGCTCGCGGCTGCCGGCCCGCGCCTCGGTTGCCAGGCGGCGCCGCGCATCGAGCGGGAGCCGGGCGAAGTTCTCCCTGACGCCCTCGTCGCGCACCAGGGCGCGCAGCTTCTGGTAGGCATGGTCGTCGATGCAAAGCCCGTCGCCATGCGACAGCAGGGCAGGCCCATCCCGCAGCGGGACGATCGCCGGATCCTCGAGCAGCACCGCGCCCGAATCGGCGCAGAAGCGCTCGCCGATCAGGAAGTCCCGGTTGCCACGCATCACGTAGACGATCGTCCCATCCCGGGCAAGGGCGGCGATCGCGTCGATCGCGGCGCGGTGCGCCGGTTCCGGGTCATCGTCGCCCACCCAGGCTTCGAAGAGGTCGCCGAGCAGGAACAGCGAGTGCGCGCCGCGAACCGGGCCTGCGAGGAATCGCAGGAATCGTGCCGCGATTTGCGGGGTCGACGGGTCGAGATGGAGGTCGGATGCGAACCAGCGGGTCACTTCGTCTCGTCCGCGGCCTTCGGCGCCGGCGCGGTTGCCGCGGGCTGGGTCCCGGACTCGATGACGAACGCGCGCCGCACGAGCGGCCGCTCGACGGGTACGTCCGGCCCGAACGACTGCACGTTCTCGGTCCGCATGTAGCCGATGCGATCGACGACGTCCATGCCCTCGACGACGCGGCCGAAGACGGCATAACCCCAACGGCTCGGCAGCGGGTCCAGCCCCTGGTTGTCGACGAGATTGACGTAGAACTGCGACGAGCCCGAATGCGGGCGACTCATCGCGCGCGAGGCCGACCGTCCCGCGCCGGTTCGACAGTCCATTGCCGCTTTCGTTGGGAATGGTGGCGCGCGGCTTGCGCTCGGCGAGCCGATCGTCGTAGCCGCCGCCCTGGACCACGAAGTTCGCGATGACCCGGTGAAAGACGGTGCCGTCGTAAGCGCCATCGCGGACGTAGCGCAGGAAGTTCTCCGCGGTGAGCGGCGCGCGCACCACGTCGAGCTCGATGACGAAGTCTCCGAGCCGAAGTCTCGAAACGGACCCTGGGGGCGAGGGAACCGGTCGCCTGGGCCGCAGCCTGGATCGACAGCAGCAGGCCGAGAACGAATGCGAATTGGCGTGACATGGATTGCACCTCGAGCGGATTTTAGCGCACCGGGCGCGTGAGGCGGCGGGTCCGATACCTTAGACTGTGGCCGCAATGAACGCAGCCATCGTCACGCGATTCGCGCCGAGCCCGACCGGCGCACTGCATCCCGGCAATGCCCGGACGGCGCTCTTCAGCTGGCTGCTGGCGCGCAATGCCGGCGGACGCTTCATCCTGCGCGTCGAGGACACGGATCGCGGGCGCGGCGGCGAGGAATTCGTCGCCGCGCAGCTCGCGGAGCTCGCTTGGCTCGGAATCGAATGGGACGCCGGCCCCGATCGAGAGGACAGCCGGGGGCCCTACCGGCAGTCGCAGCGTTCGGCGATCTACGAGTCGTTGTACGAGCGCCTCCAGCGCGACCGGCGCGTGTACCCCTGCTATTGCTCGCCGGCGGAGCTCGACATCGCGCGAAAGGCCCAGCTTGCGTCTGGCGCGCCCCCGCGCTATCCGGGCACCTGCCGCGGCGCTCGACGAAGCACAGCGCGCGGAACGCGCGTCCTCCGGCCGGCTGCCGGCGCTGCGATTCGCGATTCCGGAGCCGGAGCAGATCCGTTTCGACGACCTGGTGCGCGGACCGCAGGCCGTCGAGAGCGCAACGATCGGCGACTTCGTGGTCCGGCGGGCCGACGGCGGCGCCATGTTCTTCTTCTGCAACGCGGTGGACGACGCGCTGATGGGCGTGACGCAGGTGCTGCGCGGCGACGACCACCTGAGCAATACGCCGCGCCAGCTGCTCGTCCTTCGCGCACTCGGGCTGACGGCGCCGCGCTACGGCCACCTGCCGCTGCTCCTGGATGCGAGCGGCGCGCCGCAGTCCAAGCGCCGCGGCAGCGTCACGATCGGTGAATTGCGAGTGCAAGGGCTATCTCGCATCGGCGGTCGGCAACTACCTGCTGCGGCTCGGGCATCATGGCGCCGCGGATGACTGGATCGACCCGGCGCGATTTCGCGACGCATTTCCATGCGGACCGGCTCGGGCGGGCGCCGGCGCACTTCGATCCGGCGCAGCTCGATCACTGGCAGCGCGAGGCCGTGCACCGGCTCGATGCGGCACGGCGTGGCCACGTGGCTCGCGGGGGAATTTCCGCCGGACTGGACCGGCGAGCGCCGGCGCGCGGCCGCGGCCCTGCTCCAGGGAAATGTGCTGCTGCCGTCGCGATGCGCGCGACTGGATCGCGGTGCTCGCGGGCAAGCTGCCACCCTTCGCTGCCGACGCGCGGAGCGCGATAGCGGACGCCGGGCCCGGATTCTTCGAGGCGGCACTCGCGACCTTTGCGGAAACCGGCTCGGACCTTCGCGCATTCGCCGAGCGCCTGAAGGCGCGCACCGGGCGCAAGGGCGCTTCGCTCTACATGCCGCTCCGGTTTGCACTCACGGGCCGTCACGACGGTCCCGAGCTCGCGGCGCTCCTGGCGGCGATGCCCGAGGCGCTCGTGCGCGATCGCCTGGCGGGCGCGACAAGGATGCCGGGGCACTAGCCCGTGCTCCGGATCCACAATTCGCTCACCGGCCGCAAGGAGCCCTTCGAGCCGCTCGAACCGGGGCATGTGCGCATGTACGTCTGCGGCATGACGGTCTATGACCACATTCACGTCGGGCACGCGCGTTCGCAGCTCGCATTCGACATCGTGCGTCGATGGCTGCGGGCGAGCGGTTACCAGGTCACCTACGTCCGCAACATCACCGACATCGATGACAAGATCATCGACCGCGCGCGCGAGCGCGGCGAACCCTACGAGGCGCTGACGGCGCGCTTCATCGCGTCGATGGACGAGGATTTCGCCTCGCTCGGCATCGAAAAGCCCGATCACGAGCCGCGCGCGACCGAGTTTCTGCCCGATATCATCGCCATGATCGAGCGACTCGTGGAGCGCGGCTTTGCTTATGTCGGGTCGAATGGCGACGTCTTCTATGCCGTCGCGAAGTTCGACGACTACGGCAGGCTGTCCGGCAAGAAGCTCGCGGACCTGCGCGCCGGGGCACGCGTCGAAGTGGACGAGGCCAAGCGCGATCCGGCGGACTTCGTGCTGTGGAAGCGCGCGAAACCCGGCGAGCCGTCCTGGGATTCGCCCTGGGGCGCGGGCCGGCCCGGCTGGCACATCGAATGCTCGGCCATGGCGGTCGCGATCCTCGGGCCGCGAATTCGACATCCACGGCGGCGGCATGGACCTCAAGTTTCCGCATCACGAGAACGAGATCGCGCAGAGCTGCGCCGCCTGCGACGCGCCGTTCGCAAGGGTCTGGATGCACAACGGCCACCTCCGCGTCGACGACGAGAAGATGTCGAAGTCGCTCGGCAATTTCTTCACGGTGCGCGAAGTGCAGCCGCGGCTGCGGCCCGAGGTGCTCCGGGCGTTCCTGCTGTCGTCCCACTATCGCGCGCCGGTCAATTACTCCGACGACAACCTGCGCCAGGCAGACGCCGCCCTGCAGCGGCTCTATCTTGCGCTCCGCGACGTGACGCCATCGGAAGCCTTCGCGCCCGGGGAGCCCCTCGAAGCAGTTCGCGGAAGCGATGGACGACGATTTCAACACGCCGGGTGCGCTGGCCGCGATGCAGGTGCTTGCGCGCGAGCTGAATGTCGCGAAGGCCGCGGGCGAGGGGCTGCGCGCATCGGCGCTCGCTGCCGAGTTGCGCCAGCTCGGCGGCGTGCTGGGCCTGCTGGAACGCGCGCCGGCGGAATGGCTCGCGACCGGTTCCAGCGCTCGCGGAAGGCTCGCAGCCGGCCGCGGATAACCTCGATTCATCCGCAATCGATCAACGGGTCGCGGCGCGCATCGAGGCGCGACGCCAGCGCAACTGGGGCGAATCCGACCGGATCCGCGACGAACTGGCGGCTGCCGGTATCGTGCTCGAGGACGGGCCGGCCGGCACGACCTGGCGACGGAAGTAGCGTGCGCCTAGCTTGCGACGAGGCGCCGCTGTGCGGCCTCGAGCGTGTTCTTCATGAGGGCGGCGATCGTCATCGGCCCGACGCCGCCGGGCACCGGCGTGATGTGGCCGGCGCGCTCCGCGGCCTCCTTGAATTGCACGTCGCCCACGAGGCGGCCGTCCGCCAGTCGGTTGATGCCGACATCGATCACCACGGCGCCCGGGCCGGACCCAGGCCCCGGGCACGAACTCCGCCTTGCCGATCGCGGCGACGAGGATCTCCGCCTCGCCGACGTGTCGGGCGAGGTCGCGTGTCTGGCTGTGGCAGACCGTGATCGTCGCCGCCTTCATCAGGAGCTCGAGCGCCATCGGCCGGCCGACGATGTTGCTCTGCCCGAGGATGACCGCGTTCTTGCCCCGGACCTCCAGGCCCTCGCGCTCCAGCATCAGGATGATGCCGTAGGGCGTGCAGGGCCTGACGAGCGGGATGCGTTGCGACAAGTCGACCCACGTTGTAGGGATGGAAGCCGTCGATGTCCTTGGCCGGATCGATGCGCTCGAGGACGGCGACGGGCTCGATGTGCTTCGGCAGCGGCAGTTGCACCAGGATGCCGTCGATCGAAGGGTCCGCGTTCAGCCGGTCGATCAGCGCGAGCAGTTCACCCGTCGTTCGTCGCCTCAGGGAGGTCGTGCGCGACCGACACGATGCCGGTCTCCTCGCAGGCGCGCCGCTTGTTGCGGACATAGACGGCGGATGCCGCGTTGTCGCCGACCATGACGACCGCGAGGCCGGGGCGGCGCAATCCGCGCCGTTCGAGGTCGTCGGTGCCGGCACGGACCTCGCGCCGGAATTCCGCCGCAATCTTCTTGCCGTCGATGATCTTCGCGCTCATGCAGTCATTCTCTCATGCGCGTCATTGGCCCCAAAAGGAAAAGGGGCGCCGAAGCGCCCCTTTTCGTCCGGTCACCGAGACTCGATCAGAACGAGTAGGTCGTGCTCAGGACCCAGAACCGTCCACGCGGGTTGTGCACGCTCGACACGTAGCCGTAGACGTCCGTGTCGCCGTCGCCGATGGCGACCGGCACGGACTCGTCAAGCGCGTTGTCCATGCTGAGCGCAATCCGGGTGTTCTTGATTCCCGCGTACGAGACCTGGAAATTCAAGGTGGTGAACGAATCGACGGTTCCCACGGATGGCACGACCGGCGGCGAGAGCGGCCGGAAGTCCTCGAACGAGCCGATGTAGTTCACCCGAGCGAAAAAGCCCCAGTCGCCGATCTGGTAGTCACCCGTCAACGCGGCCCGATCCTCCGGATACTCGTACTCGCCCGCGAACTCCTGGGCTTCGAACTCCAGTCCGGACGCGTCCAGCACGATCTTGTCGAACTCGAGCAGATGCGTGTAGTCGAGCCCGAGCGTCAGGTTTCCAGGCGCCCAATTCCAAGCGCCCAGTTGAAGGCCAGGTCCACACCGCTCGCCTCCTGCTTGCCGATGTTGACGAAGCCGCTGCGAATGAAGGTCAAGGGACCGAGCGCGTCGCCCGGCAGCGGCGTACCGCGCACGCAGATCGTGCTCGCCTGGTTGTTGCACTCCTGCTCGTAGATGAAGATGCGCGGCACCTCGTCGATCTTGTTGTCCTGCACGATGTCCCAGTAATCGACTGACAGGTTGATCGCAGCCGTCGGCTGCCACACCACGCCGAAGTTCATGTTCTCCGATTCTTCGGGCTCGAGGTCCGGATTTCCCGAGAACAGGATCGTGAAGTCCGTGCTCGCGCAGTACGCCGGATTGACGGCGCAGCCGAACGTGTCCTGGAAGAACTCCGATTCCTGTCGACGGGCCAAGGCCGACCTGCGCCAGCGACGGCGCGCGGAAGCCCTCGCCCCAGGACGCGCGCAATGCCAGCTGCTCGAACGGCGCCCAGCGCACGGCCACCTTCGGATTCGTCGAGCTGCCGAAGTCGTCGTAGTCGTCGTAACGCGCGGCGAGCTCCAGGTCCAGGGTCTCGAGCACCGGGACCGAGAACTCGACGAAGGCTGACCAGTTTTCGCGCGCGGCCGCGGCAGACACGGCTTCGGTGCCGAAGATCAAGCCACGCTGGAACTGGTCGTCCGGCACGTCGGAGACGTCTTCCTCGCGATACTCGAGCGCCCGCGGCCATCATGAGCGGCCCGGCCGCCATGTCGAACACCGGGCCCGTGATCTGGGCGTCGTACGACGTCAGGTTGGACTCGCCCTGGCGGACCACGCTGGTCGCGATCGCATCGAGCACATCCTGCGGGTTGAAAACGCCGCCGAACGGGTTGTAGGCGCCGGTGTCGAGTCTGTTGCTGCAGGAAATCCGTGCGAATCCAGCCCTGGTTGCGGTTGCCCGTCTGGGTCGATTCGCTGCGCGCGCGCTGCACGGCGACTTCCCAGTCCCAGTCACTCGAAAGCGGCCGCGCAAACCGAGCACGCCGCGCAGGTTGTCGGTTTCGATGTCGTACTGCCGCGCGCCGGCGTCCACCGTGCGGAAGCGGCTGATGCCGACGGCGGCGCGCCGCCGAACGGATCGTTCGGGTGATTATTCAGGACGTCAGACCCGCGGTCTCGTCGAGCGGCGTCGGCGCGCCCTGCGCGATCGACGTGTTGTGCTGCACGGCGATTTCCGTGAAGACCTCGAGCGCCGCCACCGATGCTGCTGTGGCCAGTCAGCATGAGACCGGTGCGCTCGGATTCGGGGATCAGCAGGTTCCACGGACCGTAGTCATACAGGCAGGTCGTCGGAGGCGCGCGCTCGCGGGCGGGCAGCGCCGGATCCATCGTGATGGTGGACGTGGGTCCGACGAAGAAGCGGCCCGGGAAGCCGCGCGACGAGCGGTAGTCGGCGCCGCCAAACTCGGTTTGGTTTGCGGATCCCAGCCGGCCGCGCTCACTGTTGAACAGCGTCTGGTTCTTGAAGTAGTCGAAGATCAACGTGATGTTCGAGTCGTCGTCGCCGGTGCCCCAGATCGCGGATGCATTCGTCTCGCCGTTGCTGCCGCTCGTGACGTCGCCGTAGCTGGCCGACACTTCGAAGCCGTCGAAGTTGTCGCGCAGCACGACGTTGACCACGCCCGCGACCGCGTCCGAACCGTACACGGCGGAAGCGCCGTCCTTCAGCACTTCGACGCGCTCGATCGCGGAAACCGGAATCGTGTTGATGTCGACGAAGTTGGTGGTGACGCTTTCGGCGAACGCGCTGATCGCGACGCGGCGGCCGTTTACCAGCACGAGGGTCGCATCGGCGCCGAGGCCGCGCAGGCTGATGGAAGCCGCGCCATTGGCCGTCGAATCCTGGTTGTTGCCGCGGGTCGAGAACGCGCCGTTGCCGTTGACCGGGATCTTCTCCATCAGCTGCTGAAGATTCTGGTAACCCGAGGTCTCGATGGCAGCGCGGTCAACCGTGAGAACCGGGGACGGACTCTGGAAGTCCGCGCTGCGCCTGATGCGCGAGCCGGTGACGACGACCTCGCCGAGCGCGTCCTGCGACAGGCTGACCGGTGACATGAGTGCGGCGGAAAGGCCTGCTGCACTGCCGATCGCGAGCCGGATTGCACGAGCCAATGGCGTACGTTTGTTCACGGTCGATCCCCTCGTTTGCGTAAATACGACAATCGCAAAGCGACTGTGCTGCCTGAAATCTACACCTTTCGAAGATTGAAAAGCCACTGTGGTAAAAAAAGAACACTTTGGCTTGGCCAGTGGTCATTTAAGGACGGCCGCCGGCTTCGCAAATTGACGCGCTCGGAGTGGCCTTCGTACGATGCCCGCGCGTCGGGGCATGGCGCAGTCTGGTAGCGCATCTGCTTTGGGAGCAGAGGGTCGGGGGTTCAAATCCCTCTGCCCCGACCAATCCACTTCATTCCGGGATGTCGGACGAATTTGCCGGCTCCGGCTGACGCCGGCCGCGGATATTCTTCCGATGCCTTCGCGACCTCGGCCTGCTCCAATCTGCAGTAGCCGGCGGATTCGCCGGCGCGACCTGACCAAGGAGTGGCCATGAAAACTGCAGCGATCCTGTTGAGCCTCGGCTTCTCGGCAACTGCGTTGGCAGGATCACCGACGACCGATGCGGAATTTCTCCAGAAAGCCGCACAAGGCGGCCTGACCGAAGTGGAGGCGGGCCAGCTCGCCGAGTCCAAGGGCACGAGCGACGCCGTCCGGAAGTTCGGCGCGATGATGGTGGAGCAGCACGGCGCCACCAACGAGAAGCTGGCGAAATTGGCGAAGTCGAAGAACATCACCCTCCCGACGGCCCCGAGCGAAAAACAGACCGAGACGCTCAAGGGCCTCCAGGCCAAGGAAGGGGCGCGGTTTGACCAGGAATATCTCGCCGAAATGGTCAAGGCACACGAAGCGACGGTTCAGCTGTTGCAAGCGGAAATTTCATCCGGCGTCGATGCCGACACGAAGGCGTTCGCCCGGGAAACACTTCCGACCGTCAAGACTCACCTGCGCGAGGCTTACCGGCTGACCGGCCAGGACGCATTGGCCGCATCCATGCCGGAATAGCGGCGTCTCATTCGGCCCGGCGACCTGTAATACACTCGGGCGCGTCCTGTGACAGGCCTGCGCGCCCGTAGCTCAGCTGGATAGAGCAGCGGATTTCTAATCCGCCGGTCGGGGGTTCGAGTCCCTCCGGGCGCACCATGGACCGACCCTCGTCACCTTCAGGCCGAAACCCGGTCCAGCCTTCCTATATAATTTCGCGCCTCGATGGCGGGCGTAGCTCAGCTGGTAGAGCCCCGGATTGTGATTCCGGCCGTCGCGGGTTCGAATCCCGTCGCTCGCCCCAAACAACGGGCCATTAGCTCAATTGGTAGAGCTCCGGACTCTTAATCCGTAGGTTGTAGGTTCGAGTCCTACATGGCCCACCAAACTCCCGGGCCCCGCAGTCGTGACTGCGGGGCAAGGGCGGAGTCCTCGATGGCAGAGCCGCGCCGGCCAATTCCGGAGCCGAGCTACCAATGGCCGGGCGGTCCCACCGCGGACGACGATCCGACCCCGATCGAGTCCGCGCTCGCCGCCCTCAAGATCGGCGCCATCCTGGCCGCGGCCGTCACGATCGTGTTCTTCTACCTCGCGACCTACGGCGGCGTCGTTCCCGACCGCACGAAAGCAAGCGTCGCGGTACTCGCCGCGTTCCTGCTCCCGAGCCTCGTCGCCTTCCTGCGCACGCGCTGGACCCGCCGCCGCCGGCCACCGGGACCCTGAGCGCCTTACGCTATACTTACCGGCTGTAAACGCAGCCGGTTCCAGATGCGAAAGTGGCGGAATTGGCAGACGCGCCGGATTTAGGTTCCGGTGGGGAAACCCTTGAGAGTTCGAGTCTCTCCTTTCGCACCACGAGGTTGACCGATCGATGATGGTTTCAGTCGAGACACTACCGGGGCTCGAACGCCGCTTGCAGGTGTCGGTGCCGGCGACCCGCGTGCGCCAGCAGGTCGACGCGCGCCTTCTCAAGGTGAGCCGGACCGCGCGCATCAAGGGATTCCGGCCCGGCAAGGCGCCGATCCACGTCGTGCGCAAGCATTACGGGCCGCAGGTGCGCGACGAGGTCGTATCCGACCTGATCCGCGAAACCTTTGCCGAGGCGCTGCGGCAGGAAAAGCTGCAGCCTGCGGGCGGGCCGCGCATCGAACCGCTGAAAACCGAGCAGGCCGACGACCTGCGCTACACGGCCACCTTCGAGGTCTACCCGCAGTTCGAGTTGAAGGGCGTCGGGTCGATACGGCTCACGCGCCCGACCGCGGCCGTCACGGATGGCGACCTCGACGCGATGATCGAGAGCCTGCGGCAGCAGCGCCCGGACTGGACTCCCGTCGATCGCGGTTGCCGCGACGGCGACCGGATCACGATCGATTTCGAGGGCCGCATTGACGGCGAGCCTTTCGAGGGCGGCAAGAGCGAGAACCTCGCGATCGTGCTGGGGGCCGGCCGGCTCCTGCCGGACTTCGAACAAGGCGTGCGGGGCGCAGCGGCCGGCGAAGAGCGCGAATTCGACCTGCGCTTTCCGGACGAATACCAGGCCACGACGCTCGCCGGCAAGAACGCGCGTTTCCGCGCCAGCCTGCGCAGCGTCGAGGAAAGCAGCCTGCCCGAGGTGAATGCCGAGTTCTGCGAGGCCTTCGGGGTCACCGAAGGCGGGATCGAGGCCCTGAGGACCGAGGTCCGCGAGAACATGGAGCGCGAACTCGCCCAGGCCGTGCAGTCGCGCCTCAAGGCCCAGGTCATGGAGCAGCTCATCGCGGCCAATCCGATTGCCGTGCCGAGGGCCCTGGTCGATGCCGAGATCCGCGACATGCAGATGGAGCTCCTGCGCCGCGCCGGCACGCGCGACGCGCGACAGCTGCCGCCCCGCGATTCCTTCGAGCCGGGGGCGAAGCGCCGCGTGGCGCTCGGACTGATCCTGAACGAAGTGATCCGGCAGGCCGGCATCCAGCCGAACGCCACGCCAGGTCCAGTCCCGGCTGGATGAAATCGTGTCGGGTTTCTCGGACCCGGACGAGGCACGGCGTCAGTATCTGCAGAACGAGGCGGCGACGCGCCAGTTGCAGATGTCGGTGCTCGAGGACCAGGCGGTCGCCTGGGTGATCGGCCAGGCCCAGGTGACGGACCAGGCCGGGCAGTTTCAAGGACATCATGAACTTCGGGGTCGACGCAGCGTCGGAAGGATAAGGTGGCGTACGTGGGTGGAAGCATCGAAACCAGGGCCTTGAATCTCGTCCCCATGGTGGTCGAACAGACCGCGCGCGGGGAACGCGCCTACGACATCTATTCGCGCCTGCTGAAGGAGCGGGTCGTGTTCATCGTCGGCGAGGTCGAGGACCAGATGGCGAACCTGATCGTCGCCCAGCTGCTCTTCCTCGAGTCCGAGAACCCGGACAAGGACATCCACCTCTACGTCAATTCGCCGGGCGGCGCGGTCACCGCGGGGCTCGCGATCTACGACACGATGCAGTTCATCAAGCCGGACATCAGCACCATCTGCGTGGGCCAGGCGGCCAGCATGGGCGCCGTCCTGCTCGCTGCCGGCGCGAAGGGCAAGCGCTATGCGCTGCCGCATTCGCGCATCATGGTCCACCAGCCGCTCGGCGGCTTCCACGGCCAGGCGACGGACGTCGAAATCCACGCCCGCGAGATCCTCGACGCGAAGAGCCGGCTGAACAAGATCCTGTCGCACCACACGGGCCAGCCGCTCGAGAAGATCGGCAAGGACCTCGACCGCGACAATTTCATGAGCGGGGAACAGGCGCGTGACTATGGAATCGTGGACGGGGTCCTCGAAAAGCGCGGCCAGTTGCCGCAGCTTGGCAAGGACTGACCGAGACTTCGCTCGAGCTAGCAGTGGCAACTGGTTGAGCTGAAAAGGATTTTACCGCCAGAAACCGGCATGCTATAAGACGGCAGCCGGCCTCCCGGCGAACGAGGGGCACGATGGTCGACGACACGCGGGGCAAGCACGACGACGGCAAGCTGCTGTATTGCTCCTTCTGCGGCAAGAGCCAGCACGAAGTCCGCAAGCTGATCGCCGGCCCCTCCGTATTCGTCTGCGACGAATGCGTCGAACTCTGCAACGACATCATCCGCGAGGAACTCGAGGAGAAGCAGGAGCGCTCCCGCGACCGCCTGCCGAAGCCCCACGAGATCCGCAAGGTCCTCGACGAATACGTTATCGGCCAGGACCGCGCCAAGAAGATCCTGGCGGTCGCGGTCTACAACCATTACAAGCGCCTGCAGGCGAAGCCGGGCGACAAGCGCCATCGCAACGACCGGGACGAAGTCGAACTTTCCAAGAGCAACATCCTGCTGATCGGGCCGACCGGCTGCGGCAAGACGCTGCTGGCCGAGACGCTGGCGCGGCTGCTCAACGTGCCGTTCACGATCGCGGATGCGACGACGCTCACCGAAGCGGGCTACGTCGGCGAGGACGTCGAGAACATCATCCAGAAGCTCCTTCAGAAGTGCGACTACGACGTCGAGAAGGCGCAGACCGGGATCGTCTACATCGACGAGATCGACAAGATTTCGCGCAAGTCGGATAACCCGTCCATCACGCGCGACGTCTCGGGCGAGGGCGTCCAGCAGGCCCTGCTCAAGCTGATCGAGGGCACGGTCGCCTCGGTGCCGCCCCAGGGCGGCCGAAAGCACCCGCAGCAGGAGTTCCTGCAGGTCGACACCACCAACATCCTCTTCATCTGCGGCGGCGCGTTCGCCGGGCTCGAGAAGATCATCGAAAAGCGCAGTTCCCGCGGCGGGATCGGCTTTGCGGCCGAGGTGCGCGCGCCGTCCGAGCGGCCCCAGGGCGCGGACCTCTTCAAGGACGTCGAGCCCGAGGACCTCATCAAGTTCGGCCTGATTCCCGAGTTCGTCGGACGGCTCCCGGTCGTGGCGACCCTCGAGGAGCTCGACGAGGACGCCCTGGTCACGATCCTGACCCAGCCGCGGAACGCCCTGTCGAAGCAGTACGCGCGGCTCTTCGAGATGGAAAGCGTCGACCTGGAGCTGCGGGACGACGGCCTGCGGGCGGTCGCCCGCAAGGCCATGGACCGCAAGACCGGGGCGAGGGGGCTGCGCACCATCCTGGAGAACGTCCTGCTCGACATCATGTACGACCTGCCCTCGCTCAAGAACGTGGCCAAGGTCGTCGTCGACGAGACCGTGATCCTGGGCGACAGCAAGCCCTACCTCGTCTATCGCAGCGACGAGTCCCAGGTCGCCGCCCCGGAAATCCGGCGGGCCGCGGGGTCGGATACGCACTGAGCGCGGTGGCCACCGCAGGAGGGGACAGTCCCCTTCAGCGAAAGGTCTGCGCAGCAGTGAAGTCCGTCTCAGCTGAAGGGGACAGTCCCCTTCAACTATGCGACTTGTTTCGCGCGAGCACGGTCCCCATGACGTATCCTTCCTGACGTCTGTGCGGCGCTCCCGCGCCCGAGGAAGCGACAGTGCCTGAAGAGAAATCCAAGTCCCCGAGCGCTCCCCAGCCCACCCGCGTCCCGGTCCTGCCGCTGCGCGACGTCGTGGTCTATCCGCACATGGTGATCCCGCTCTTCGTGGGCCGCGACAAGTCGATCCTGGCGCTCGACGAGGCCATGCGCCGCGACAAGCAGATCCTGCTCGTGGCCCAGAAGGCCGCGGACGTCGACGACCCGAAATCCCGCGACCTCTACACGGTCGGCACGATCGCAACCATCCTCCAGCTGCTGAAGCTTCCCGACGGCACCGTCAAGGTGCTGGTCGAGGGCGTCGCGCGCGCGATGGTCGAGAACATGGATGTCGACGGCTACTTCACCGCCGACATGACGCCGCTCCCGGACGTCGAACAGTACGAGGAGCGCGAGATCGACGTGCTGACGCGCTCGGTCGTGTCGCATTTCGAGCAGTACGTGAAGCTCAACAAGAAGGTGCCGCCGGAGATCCTGACGTCGCTGGCGGGCATCGAGCAGCCGGGGCGCCTCGCGGACACGGTTGCCGCGCACATGGCGCTCAAGCTCTCCGAGAAGCAGAAGGTGCTGGAATCGCAGGACGTCCGGGTCCGGCTCGAGCAGGTCATGTCGCTGATCGAAGGCGAGATGGAAGTCCTGCAGATCGAGAAGAAGATCCGCGGCCGCGTCAAGTCGCAGATGGAGAAGAGCCAGCGCGAGTACTACCTCAACGAGCAGATGAAGGCGATCCAGAAGGAGCTCGGAGACCTCGAGGATGCTCCCAACGAGCTCGGGGACCTCGAAAAGCGCATTGCCAAGGCCGGCATGCCGAAGGAGGCGCGCGAAAAGGCCACGGCCGAGATGAGCAAGCTGAAGCTCATGTCGCCGATGTCGGCCGAGGCGACCGTCGTCCGCAACTACGTGGACTGGCTGGTCAAGGTGCCCTGGAAGAAGCGCACGAAAGTCCACCACGACATCGCGGCCGCGCAGGCGGTCCTCGACGAGGACCACTTCGGGCTCGAGAAGGTCAAGGAACGCATCGTCGAATACCTGGCGGTCACGCAGCGGGTGAAGCGGCTGAAGGGCCCGATCCTCTGCCTCGTCGGGCCTCCCGGCGTCGGCAAGACCTCGCTCGGCCAGTCCATCGCGCGCGCCACGAACCGCAAGTTCGTGCGCATGTCGCTCGGCGGCGTGCGGGACGAGGCCGAGATTCGCGGCCACCGCCGCACCTACATCGGCTCGCTGCCGGGCAAGGTGCTGCAGAACATGGCGCGCACCGGCGTGCGCAACCCGCTCTTCCTCTTCGACGAAGTCGACAAGATGTCGATGGACTTCAGGGGCGACCCCTCATCGGCGCTGCTCGAAGTGCTCGATCCCGAGCAGAACGCCTCGTTCTCGGATCATTACCTCGAGGTCGATTTCGACCTTTCCGAGGTCATGTTCGTCTGCACGGCGAACACGCTCAACATCCCGGCGCCGCTCCTCGACCGCATGGAAGTCATCCGGCTGCCGGGCTACACCGAGGACGAGAAGCAGAACATCGGGCGCCGATTCCTGCTGCCGAAGCAGATCCGGCAGAACGGCCTCAAGGACGGCGAGCTCTCGATCGACGATCCCGCGATCCTCGACATCATCCGCCACTACACGCGAGAGTCCGGCGTGCGCAACCTCGAGCGCGAGACCGCGAAGATCTGCCGCAAGGCGGTCAAGCAGCTCCTGCTCGAGCCCGAGAAGAAGAAGATCGCGGTCGACGTTGAAAATCTCGACACTTTCCTCGGCGTGCGGCGCTTCCGCTTCGGCCGCGCCGAAGAGGCGAACCGGGTCGGCCTCGTCACGGGCCTCGCCTGGACCGAGGTCGGCGGCGAGCTGCTGACGATCGAGGCGGCCGTCGTTCCGGGCAAGGGCAAGCTCCTCTACACCGGCCAGCTCGGCGAAGTCATGCAGGAATCCATCCAGGCGGCGATGACCGTCGTGCGAAGCCGCGCGGACCTGCTCGGCCTCGAGACCGACTATCACCAGAAGATGGACGTCCACGTGCACGTGCCGGAAGGCGCGACGCCGAAGGACGGCCCGAGCGCAGGCACCGGCATGTGCACGGCGCTCGTCTCGGCACTGACCAAGATTCCCGTGCGCGCGAGCGTCGCCATGACGGGCGAGATCACGCTCCGCGGCGAGGTGCTGCCGATCGGCGGCCTGAAGGAAAAGCTGCTGGCCGCGCAGCGCGGCGGCATCGAGACCGTGCTGATCCCGAGCGAGAACGAGAAAGACCTGGTCGAGATACCGGAGAACATCAAGGAGAAGCTCGACATCCGGCCGGTCAAGTGGATCGACGAGGTGCTCGAGTTCGCGCTCGAACGAAGCCCTCAGGTCACGACGACGACCGCGGCCGCGCCCGCGGCGGTGGAGCCCGCCAAGGAACCGGAACGCCGCAGCGCCCGCCGCCCGATCAAGCCGATCCAGCCGCACTGAAATGAAGGGGACGCACCCCTTCAGCGAAATCCTGTTGCTGCGTTCGTAGTGCGGCTGCTGAAGGGGTGCGTCCCCTTCATTTCTGCGACTTGGCCTGTCCGGGCCGATGCCGTATAGTTCCGCGCCTCCCAGGGGGCCCGGATTTCGGTCCGCCGGGGTGCTTAGCTCAGCTGGTAGAGCGTCGCCCTTACAAGGCGAATGTCGCAGGTTCGATCCCTGCAGCACCCACCAGTGATCTGGAGCGGTAGTTCAGTTGGTTAGAATACCGGCCTGTCACGCCGGGGGTCGCGGGTTCGAGTCCCGTCCGCTCCGCCAGATCACTCCTTCCAGGGCAAGAACATAGCCATGTTCGCGTTCCTGGATCCCGCGCCACACGCCCCGCCGCTCGCGGCGGCACGCGTCGACCCGGAATATCGCCGGCTCCGCCGGCAGGTGTTCATCGGCATCTTCATCGGCTACGCGGCGTACTACCTCGTGCGCAAGAACTTTGCGCTCGCCATGCCGGACATCCTCCGCGAATTCCCGCAGTACTCGAAGGCCGAGCTCGGCCTCGCGATGACCGCGCTGTCGGTCGCCTACGGATTCTCGAAGTTCCTCATGGGCAGCGTCTCGGACCGCAGCAACCCGAAATACTTCCTGCCGCTCGGCCTCCTGCTGTCCTGCGCGGTCCTGTTCGTGTTCGGCTTCGTGAAGGCCGTGTACCTCTCGTTGACCCTCATGATCGTGCTGCAGGCGCTGAACGGCTGGTTTGGCGGCATGGGGTGGCCGCCCTGCGGAAAGATCATGGTCCACTGGTACGGCACGCGCGAGCGGGGCCGCGCAGTCGCGCTGTGGAACGTGGCGCACAACGTGGGCGGCGCCCTGGTCGCGACCATCGCGCTCGCCGGCGTCCTGATATTCGACGACTGGGGCGCCAAGTTCTACTTCAATGCCTTCGTCGCCGCGATCGTGGCGCTGGTCGCGATGGCGCTCCTGCGCGACACGCCGCAGAGCTGCGGGCTGCCGCCGATCGAGCAGTACAAGAACGACTATCCGGCGCACTACAGCGCCGATCACGAGCGCACCTTCGGCTTTCGCGAGATCTTCCTCGGGCACGTGCTGAACAATCGCCTGCTGTGGATGATCGCGATTGCCAACGCATTCGTGTACTTCGTGCGCTACGGCGTCGCCGACTGGATTCCGACCTACCTCGAGACCGCAAAGGACTTCTCGTTCAGGGAGTCGAGCACGGCCTGGGCGCTGTTCGAATGGTCCGCCATTCCCGGGACGATCCTCTGTGGCTGGGTGTCGGACCGGTTCTTCCGCTCGCGACGCGCGCCCGCGACGATCCTGTTCATGGCCCCGACGCTGCTCGGGCTCGTGGCCTACGGCCTCAACCGGGAGGGGCCGCTCTGGATCGACGTGACGGCGCTCGTCACCATCGGGTTCTTCATCTACGGCCCGATCATGCTGATCGGCCTGCAGGCGCTCGACATGGTGCCGAAGAAGGCGGCGGGGACGGCGGCGGGATTCACGGGGTTCTTCGGATACGTATTTGGCTCCGCCCTGGCGGGGACAGGCGTGGGCTGGATCGCCGATCACTGGGACTGGAGCGGCGTCATCGTCATCATGTGCATCTGTTGCGTGCTGACCATGGCGTTCTGCGCGCTGACGCTGGAACATCGCGCCGAGAGCTATTCCGTCGATTCAACCGGGCGGGGGAAGTCACCATGAAATGGGGATGGGCGCTGCTCCTGGCGGGCCAACTGGCCCAGGCCTCCGACGTGATCGTGATCGCACATCGCGGCGCATCCGGATATCTCCCGGAACACACCCTGGAGGCGAAGGCGCTCGCGATCGGGCTCGGCGCGGACTTCGTCGAGCAGGACGTCGTGCTGACGAAGGACGACGTCCCGATCGTCACGCACGACCTGACGCTGGATGACGTCACCGACATCGCGGCGCGCTTCCCGGGCCGCGCGCGCCCGGACGGGCGTCACTACGCCATCGACTTCACGCTGGCGGAACTGCGGACCCTGTCGCGCCGCGAGCGCGTCAACGACGACGGCAGCCTCGTTTTCCCGAAGCGATACACGGATACCGTGGCCCGGTTCGGGATCGCGACCCTCGCGGAAGAGCTCGCCTTCGTGAAGGGATACAACCGCAGCAGCGGGAGGGACGTCGGCATCTACCCGGAGATCAAGAGCCCAGCCTGGCATCGCGGGCAGGGCAAGGACATCAGCCGCATCGTCCTCGCAGTGCTCGCCGAGCACGGGTACAGCCAGCGCAGTTCGAATGCCTACCTGCAGTGCTTCGACGCCGCGGAACTCAAGCGCATCCGCCGCGAATTGCGGAGCGACCTGAAGCTGGTCCAGCTCATCGGCGAGAACGATTGGAAAGAATCGGCGACCGACTATGACGCCATGCTGACGGCCGAAGGCATCGCCGGCGTCGCGACCTATGCGGACGGCATCGGGCCGCAGATCACCCAGCTGGTCGAATGGCCTGAGCCGGGCGGCGCCGCGACGCTCAAGCCACTGGGCGAGCTCGCACGGGCCAAGCGCCTGTCGATCCACGCCTACACGCTGCGCGCCGACAGCCTGCCCGCCAATGCGCCGGGAGTGCCCGAAGTGCTGGAGGCCCTGGTCCGGCGCGCCCGCGTGGACGGACTCTTCACGGATCAGCCTGACGTGGTGCTGCGATATCTTGCGCGCTAGGGTCGGTTGACGGCGGCGACACGGCCGGGTCGTGCTTCGCGAACCACGCGAGGATGTAGGCGATCCGGGCGATGAGCTGGCTCGGATGCGCGTCGAGCGCATGCGAGGCGCCGGGCACGCGCACGAGCATCGTGTCGACGCCGCGAAGCCGCAGCGCCTGGTAGAACTGCTCGGACTCCGAGATCGGCGTGCGGTAGTCCTGTTCGCCGGTCACCACCAGCGTTGGAGTCTTGACGTTGCCGACCCGCGAGAGCGGCGAGCGTTGCCAGTACTGCTCGTAGTCTTCCCAGGGCGGCGCGCTGAACCAGTACTTGTAGAAGAAATTCGGCAGGTCGGCCGTCAGTACGAAGCTCGCCCAGTTGATGACGGGCTTCTGCACCGCGGCCGCGCGGAACCGATCGGTCGTGCCGACGATCCAGGCGGTCAGGACGCCGCCGCCGCTGCCGCCGGTGACGAACAGGCGGTTTTCGTCCACGCCGCCGCTCGCAATCGCGGCGTCGACGGCCGACATGAGGTCGTCGTAATCGCGTCCCGGGTAGGCGTGATGGATCAGGTTCCCGAATTCCTCGCCGTAGCTCGTGCTGCCGCGAGGATTGGAGAACAGGACGACATTGCCCGCTGCCGCGTAGAGCTGCAGCTCGGCCGCGAACCGCGGGCCGTAGTTCTGGAACGGCCCGCCATGGATTTCGAGGACCAGCGGGTATTTCTTCGACGCGTCATAGCCCGGCGGGCGAATCACCCAGCTCTGGACCTTGCGCCCGTCCACGGACGTGCTCCAGAGGGTCTCGACCGCGCCGAGTTCCCGCTGCGAGAGCAGGTCCTCGTTGAGTTTCGTCAATCGCCGCGACTTGCCGCCGTCGAACAGCCCGACCTCGGCCGGGGCGAGCGCTTCGTTCGCGCTGTAGGCGATCGTGCCGTCGCGCGCGACCGAAAACGAGCCGCCGCCATAGGGGCGTGACCAGCCTTCGCCGCCCATGTCGTCGACGAGGTTCGTGACGCGACCCGACAGGTCCACTTCGGCGATCCGCGTCGTGCCCTGGTCGTCGTAGCTGAAGTAGATCCGGCGGCTGTCGCGGCTCCACGTCGGCTTCGCGATGTCGCGGTCGAGGTCGGCGGCGAGCTCGCGCGTCTCGCCGGTTGACCGGTTGAGGACGTAGAGGCGGGCGCGCTGGTATCCCTGGTAGTGGTCATCGTAACCGGTGTACGCGATGTGCTTGCCGTCCGGCGAGGCGGCGGGCTCGGCGTCCGGGCCGAAGCGCTTCGTCAGCGCGCGGATCTCGCCGCTCGCCAGGTCGATGGCGTGCAGCTCGCTGTCGTTCGGCATCTGGTCCACGTCCGGCCGCCGGTTGGCCGAGACGAGGAGCTCACGGCCGTCGGAGCCCCAGGCGATGTCTTCGTGATCCCAGCGGCCATCCGTGACCTGGCGCGCCGAACCGCCGTCCGCGGGCACGACGAAAACCTGGCTGAAGGCGTCCGGCAGGAAGCCCTCGCCGTCGGCGCGGTACACCATGCGATCGATCGCCTTCAGCGGCTCCGCCCATTTCGCGCCCTTGGGTGCCTCGGGCAGCTTGACCGCGAGAGGCTCGTGCTTGGCGGCGACCCGCATCACGAAGGCGAGGCGGCTGCCATCGGGCGACCAGGCGAGGCGGGAAGGGGACTCGACCAGGTTCGTGACCCGCGATGTCACGCCGTCGGCAAACCAGTGCACGTGGATCTGGGCGCCGCCCTCGCCGTCGCTCGCGACGAACGCGAGCCGGCTCCCGTCCGGCGACCAGCGCGGGCTCGTCTCGTTGGTCGCGCCGCCCGCAAGCGGGCGGTGGTTGACGCCGTTCCTGTCCACGAGCCAGATCGCGCGCCGGCGACTGTCGCCCTTGATGTCGAAGGACTGGCGCACGTAGGCAACCTGGGCGCCATCGGGAGAGATTTGCGGGTCGCTCGCCCATTCGAGCGCGAAGACGTCCATCGGCCCGAAGGCGGGCTTCGCCGCGGCCGCCATGCCCGGCATCGACGCGGCAATCATGAGCAGGGAAAGACAAACGGCTCGAATCGGCATCTCGGTTTCCTCGGCTTCGGGTCGAAACGCGATCATGCTAACCTAGCGCCCCGTTTTTTTGGCACCCACGAGCATGCTCCAGACGATCCACGACAAGTTGAAGGGAATTTTCGCCATCGCGATCCTCGTCGCGCTCGGGGTCGTGTTCGTGTTCTGGGGAGTCGATGTCAGCGTCGGCAGCTTCACCAATGCGCGGGGCATCGAGGTCAACGGGCGGGAAATCGCCGTCGAGGAAGTGCGGCGGAACTACCAGGAGGAACTGTCGCGGTTCCAGGCGGCCATGGGCGCCGACGGGGTGCCCGAGGAGATGCGCTCGGCGATGCAGCAACGCGTCCTCGAGCAGGCCGTGCGAAACGAGCTGATCCGCCAGCGCACGAACAAGCTCGGTTTCGAGGCGACCGATTTGCAGGTGCTCGAGGCCATCCGCCAGGTGCCGGCATTCCAGGTCGAAGGGAAGTTCTCCCCCGATGCCTACCATGCGGCGCTCCGGTCGATCGGCATGACGCCCGAGCGATTCGAGGCCGAGCAGCGCGAATACGTGCTTGCCCGCCAGCTCGACAGCGGCCTTTACAACTCGGCATTCATCCTGCCCGGCGAAGTGGAGCGGCAGGTCGCGCTGCGGAACGAGACGCGGAGCCTGGACTGGATTGCCTTGCCGGCCTCGCGATTCCTGGACGCGGTCCAGCTCGACGACGCCGCGGTCCAGGCGCACTACGACGCATACCAGTCGCAATACCAGACCGAGGAGCAGGCGACGGTCGATTTCATCCTGCTCGACATCGATGCATTTGCGGCCGACGCCGTCATCACCGACGAGCAGCTTCGCCAGTACTACGACGAGAACAAGGCCCGCTTCACCCAGGCCGGCCGGCGCCACGCCCGCCACATACTCATCGAGACGGGCGACGATGCAGCGGCCGCCGAAGCGCGCGCGAAGAACGCCTTTGAGCGTGCGAGCGCGGGCGAGGACTTCGCGAAGCTCGCGCGCGAGCTGTCCGACGACACGGGTTCGCGGGAATCCGGGGGCGACCTCGGGTTCGCGGAGCGGGGCGACTTCGTCGCGGCATTCGGCGATGCCTTGTGGGCGATGAAGCCGGGCGAGATCCGCGGGCCGGTGAAGTCCGAATTCGGCTGGCACGTGATCAAGCTCGAGGGCGTTGCCGAGGAATCGATGCGGACTTTCGACGAGGTCCGGGCAGAGCTCGAGCCCGAGCTGCGGCGTACACAGGTGGAAAAGGCCTTCGGCGACGCGCAGGAAGAGCTTGATACCCTGGCATTCGAGGCGTCGGGAGACCTGTCCGCCGTCGCCACGAAACTGAACCTGCCGCTCCGGCAGGCTGCGCGTTTCACGCGAGCCGGAAGCCCCGAGCTGCAGGCGACGCCGAAATTGCTCGAAGCGGTGTTTTCGCCGGATGTCCTCGCGGGCCGCGAGCTTCGCACCGTCGAGCTCACACCGGGCCGCATCGTCGCGGTCGGCGTCAGCGCCCACGAGCCGGCGCGCGCGCGACCGCTCGAGGAGGTGCGCGCGGAGGTCGTCGAATCCGCCCGGCTCGCCGAGGCGGGCAAGATCGCAGCCTCCAGGGCCGCTGAAATCGCCGCGGGGCTCTCGAAAGGCGAGTCCTGGCAGGCCGTCGCGGCGAAATGGCGGATCGACGCCGCGCCGGCGGCGACCGGCGCCGTGCGCCGCGACGACGAGGCGGTTCCGGCTGAGGTCCGCAGCGCCGCGTTCCGCGCCAAGGCGCCGACGGACAAGCCGCGCTTCGGCGTCGCCACGCTCGCCAACGGCGACAGCGCGGTCTGGACGGTCACCGCCGTCGAGCGCGGCAAGCTCGCGGCGCTCGACGAGGGGGCGCGCAGGCAGGCGGTCAGTGACGCGCGGGATCGCGCGGCCATGTCCGACGCGACGGTCTACGTCACGTCCATGCGGGCGAACGCCGACGTCGACGTGAATCCGCAGGTGTTCGAGTAGGGCCGGCCGGCTGTTTGGCCGGCCGGACCGACCCTCGCTCGCTCAGAAGAACGGACATTCGCTCGCTCGGGTGTCCGGCCGCCCAAAACGGCCGAGCGCCGTAGCCGCATCACGTGAATTCACGTCCGTTCCTGCGTCAAGCCGGAAAGACGCGACGCGAGTTGCGCGCGCGCGTGGGCCGGGCGGGGTCCCGAGCGAGCGAATGTCCGTTCCGTCTGAGCGAGCGAGGGATGCCCCGCCCGGCCCACGCAGCGCAGCTCGACAGTCGCCTTATTCCGGGAAGCTCATCCCGACGTGTGAATAGCCGGCGTCGACGTAGAGCGTCTCGCCCGTGATACCCGCCGCGAGATCCGAACAGAGAAACGCTGCGGCATTCCCGACGTCCTCGGTCGTGACGTTCCGCTTGAGCGGCGACACCTGCTCGACGTGATGCAGCATCTTCCGGAATCCCGGGATACCCGCGGCCGCGAGCGTCTTGATCGGCCCCGCCGAGATCGCATTCACCCGGATGTTCTTCGCGCCGAGGTCCGCCGCGAGGAAGCGGACGTTGGCCTCGAGGCTCGCCTTCGCGAGACCCATGACGTTGTAGGAAGGGATGGAGCGCACCGCGCCGAGGTAGGAGAGGGTGAGCATCGCGCCCGCGCGGCCTTCCATCAAGGGCAGTCCCGCGCGTGCGAGCGCCGTGAGGCTGTAGCTCGAGACGTCGTGGGCGATCCCGAAGCTCGCGCGCGTCGTCGCCTCGACGAACGTCCCGGTCAGCGCCTCGCGCGGCGCGTAGGCGACGGAATGCACGATGATGTCCAGCGATCCCCATTCGCCGCGCAGGCGGGCGAATGCGGCGTCGATCTCGGCATCGATGCCGACGTCCATCGGCATGATGAGCCCGGATCCGACCTCGCCCGCGAGGTCGACCACGCGATCCTTGATCCGGTCATTCTGGTAGCTGAACGCCAGCTCGGCGCCTTCGCGCCGCATGGCCTGGGATATGCCCCAGGCGATCGAACGGTCCGTCGCGAGCCCGACGATCAGGGCTTTCTTGCCTGCCAGGAACCCCATGCCTTCCCTCCGGCCGACCGATCCTCAGACGCCGGGCGAACTCCCCGACGTGGATCGTCAGGGACTGCCCGGCGCGCAGTGCGGTGCTGCCGCCCATGTTATTCCATGACTGCAGCTGACGGACGGTCACCTCGAACCGGCGCGCAATCCCGGACAGGGTATCGCCACGCTGCACCTTGTAATTGACCTTGCCCGCCTTGGCGACCTGGGTCTCGACGGAAGCGGTCTGCACCGCCTTGCCGCCGCTGCCCGCGACCTGCAGCCGCTGGCCGGGCTGGAGCATGGACTTGGCGGAAAGGTGGTTCATTCGCGCGAGCTGGGGCACCGTCATCCCGTAACGGCGCGAGATCGACCACAGGGACTCGCCGCTGCGCACGCGGTGCGTGCGGCGCTCCATGTCGGAGCCGAGGCCGGCCCGGAGCTGGGAGACATCGCCGGCCGGCACCCAGAGCAGGTCGCCTGCGTTCAGTGCGGCGGGCTTGCCGGCGTTGACGCTCTCGATGAAATTCTCGGGGACCTTGTAGTGCCCCGCGATCGACGCGATCGACTCACCGGGAGCGACCGTGTGCACGCCGAGGCGCGCGCGGGAATTCGTGTCGAGCGCCGCGAGCTTCGTCGAAAATCCCTCCGCGACGACCTCGGGAATCAGCACGCGGTGCGGGCCCTCGGGGTCGGTGACCCAGCGGTTCCAGGCCGGATTCAGGGCATGCAGTTCCTCGGTGTCGACGCCCGCGAGCTCGGCCATCAGCCGCAGGTCCACCGGTCCCTCGGTCGGCACGACGCGGAAATAGGGCGTGTCCGGAATCGGCGGCAGGTAGAAGCCGTAGGCCTCGGGCGTGCGGATCATCTTGGCGAGCGCGACCAGCTTCGGCACGTAGGCCCGGGTTTCCGCCGGCAGCGACAGCGAGAAGAAGTCGGTCTTGCGGTCGAGCGCGCGATTGCGGTTGATCGCGCGCTGGATGTTGCCGGAGCCGTAGTTGTAGGCGGCGATCGCGAGGAACCAGTCGCCATTGAACCGGTCATGCAATTGCTGCAGGTATTCGAGCGCTGCCCGGGTCGACTCGACCACGTCGCGCCGCTGGTCCTGCCAGTAGTTGCGCTTGAGCCCGTAACGCTCGCCGGTCGGCGCGATGAACTGCCAGAGGCCGGAGGCGTGGCTTCGCGAATAGGCAAAGGGATTGAACGCGCTCTCGACCACGGGCAGCAGCGCGAGGTCGCCCGGCATGCCGCGCGCCTCGACCTCATTGATGATGTGGTGCAGGTAGCGCTGGCCGCGGCCGAAGACACGGGTCAGGTATTCGGGATTGCGCTGCAGCCACTCGATCTCGCGATCCACGCGCTGGTGTTCGACCTGCGGCAACGAAAGCTGGCCACGGATCCTGACGAGCACGTCGCCATAGGCGACGGCGGGGGCGAGCGGCTCGACGGTCGGCGCCTGGGCCTCGAGGGCCTCCGGCGGCGTCTCCGGGGCGAGGCTCTCGTCCGGGAAGGCGACCTCGGAGGGATCGTTGACGATCTGCTCCTGCGGCAGCGAACTGGGCGCCGGCGGCTGCGTGGATGCGCAGCCGGCGGCCAGGCATGGCCAGGGCGCCGAGCAGGATCGGGCGGAGGCGGCGGTCTCGAGGGTCAATCATCGGAACGTATCCTTCCAGCTGCGAACCTCGGCAAACACGGCGACCGGTGTCGGCAATATCCTGCCGGCGCGGCGTTCAGCCGATGATTTGACATTTTCATGTCGACTTCGCAGAAATGGATTGACGCGCTTCTCAAGCCCGATGGTTGACGGCAGCGTCGGGCGGCCTTCCGCCCTCAATATCGTGGCCCGTTTGACATAGTCCATTATGTCCGAGTTGCCGGCCTCGACGCACCGCGCGAACCGCAGGTTGGCCAGGGTGTACTCGTGGCCACAGTAGACCCGGGTCTCGTCGGGCAGCTCCGCGAAGCGATCGAGCGACGCGAGCATCTGTTCCGCGGTCCCTTCGAAGAGCCTGCCGCATCCGGCGCTGAACATGGTGTCGCCGCAGAAGAGCGCACCGTGGCCGACATAGGCGACATGGCCGGCCGTGTGGCCGGGCACGTCCAGCACCGCGAATTCGAGCCCGAGGCCGGCAAGCCTCGCGCGATCGCCGGCGGCGAGCCGCGTCACGTCGCAGGGCATGCGCTCCCGCGCCGGCCCGAAGACGCCCGCGCCGGTTTCCGCGACGAGCTGCGCGACGCCCCCCACGTGGTCGGCGTGGTGATGCGTCGCAAGGATCGCTTCGAGCCGCAGGCCATCCGCGGTGAGGGCGGCGAGAACGGGGCCGGCGTCGCCGGGATCGACCACGGCGACGGCGCGCGGGTCGCGGGCGCCGTGAATCATCCAGATGTAATTGTCCTGGAAGGCCGGGATCGCCCTGACGTCGAGCATGCGTGAGTGTGCTGCAATCGCGGCCATGCGGCCAACTGGCCGGGGCGGCGGGACGGCGGTTATGCTTTCCGCATGACCTCTGGCAATCCCGACCTCGACGCCTGGCTCTCCGGCCCGCTCGGCGCGATGCTGCACGGCGAGGAGCGCGCGATCGTCGCCACCGCGCTCGAGTGCGCGTTCGGGCTTCATTGCGTCCAGGTCGGCGCCTGGGGAGATCCCGAATCGTTTCTCGCGCTGGCGCGGACCCGCCGGGCCGCGCTCATCGCGGGCAGCGCGACGCCGGGCGCCGCCCTCGTCGCCGATGCCGCGGCGCTCGCGCTTCAATCCGACAGCGTGGACGTCATGCTCCTGCCGCACACCCTCGAATTCACGCCGGACCCGCACGAGGTGCTTCGCGAGGCAGCGCGCGTGCTGACGGGCGAAGGGGAGCTCGTGGTGCTCGGGTTCGAGCCGCTCGGCAGCTGGTCTTTCAGGAACGCGTTCACGCGGGGCGGATCACCTCCCGGGATCTGCCGGACGATTTCCGCGCTGCGGCTCGCCGAGTGGATGAAACTCGTCGGCTTCGAGGTCGGAGCGACGGCGCGCTACCTGTATGCGCCGCCGCTCGCGAGCCTCGGCAGCGGCAAGGCGCGCGGCCTGTTCGACCGCATCGGGCGCCGCGCATGGCCGCATTTTTCGGGGGCCTACCTGCTGCATGCGCGCAAGCGGATACATTCGATGACGCCGGTGCGCCTGCGCAAGCGGCTGCGCACGGCCGTCATCGGCGGCCTCGCCGAGCCGGCGGCGCGGCGCGTCTCTTGAGCCGCGTCGAGATCTTCACCGACGGCGCCTGCCGCGGAAATCCGGGCGCCGGCGGCTGGGGCGCGGTGATGCGCTTCGGCGACCGCGAGCGCGAGCTGTACGGCGGCGAAGCGGCGACGACCAACAACCGCATGGAACTGCTGGCTGCAATCCGCGCGCTCGAGGCGCTGAAGCGCCGCTGCAAGGTCGCCGTCTATTCGGATTCAAAATACCTGCGGGACGGAATCACCACCTGGCTGGCCGACTGGAAGCGCCGCGGCTGGAAGACCGCCGACCGCAAGCCGGTCAAGAACCAGGACCTCTGGATGCAGCTCGAAACGCTCGCGGCCGCGCACGACGTCGAGTGGCACTGGGTGCGCGGCCATTCCGGTCATCCGGAAAACGAGCGGGCCGACGCGCTCGCGAACCGCGGCATCGACGAATTGCGCTAACTGGTATCCTTTCGCACCGTGCGCCAGATCGTCCTCGACACCGAAACGACCGGACTCGAATTATCCGACGGACACCGGATCATCGAGATCGGCTGCATCGAGCTCGTGCATCGCCGGCCGAGCGGCCGCAGCTGGCACCGCTATGTGCGCCCGGACCGGGCCGTGGAGGCGGGCGCCCTCGCGGTGCACGGCATCACGAACGAATTCCTCGCGACGCAACCGCCCTTCGGGGAGGTCGCGGCCGAGTTCCTGGAATTCGTCGACGGTGCGGAGCTCGTGATCCACAACGCGCCGTTCGACGTCGGCTTCCTCGATCACGAGCTGACACTCGCCGGCACCGGGACGACGATCGCGACCCGCTGCCGGGTGCTCGACACGCTGGCGCTCTCGCGCCGGCTGCATCCGGGCCAGCGCAACAGCCTGGACGCCCTGTGCAAGCGCTACAACGTGGACAATTCCGGGCGCGACCTTCACGGCGCGCTGCTGGATGCGCGCATCCTCGCGGACGTCTACCTCGCGATGAGCGGCGGGCAGGCGGCGCTCGGGCTCGATGCCGGCCCGGCGGAGGGCGCCATATCCGCGGGCGTCCCCGCGCGCCGTGTCGACGTCCGCATCCCGGTGATTCCGGCGAGCGATGCGGAGCTCGCCGCCCACGAGCGCTCGCTCGAGGCCATCGAGCGCGCGTCAAATCAGCCGGCACTGTTTCGAATGGAGCCAAATCATGGGGCGTGATCGGACACCGGAATTGTCGCTCAGAAACTGCCGAATCAGCGTGATCGGCCTCGGCTACGTCGGGCTCCCGCTCGCAGTCGAGTTCGGGAAGCATTACGACACGACCGGCTTCGACGTGAACCCCGGGCGTATCGCGGAATTGCGCCGTGGCCGGGACCGGACGCTCGAGGTCGAAGCTGCGGAACTGAAGAACGGCGAAGCGCCTGCGGTTCACGACGGAACTCAGGGACCTGAAGTCCTGCCGCGTCTTCATCGTCACCGTGCCGACGCCGATTGACGAGGACAAGCGCCCCGACCTCACGCCGCTCGAGCGCGCGAGCGAGTCCGTCGGCAAGGTGCTCAAGCGCGGCGACATCGTCATCTACGAATCGACCGTTTATCCCGGCTGCACCGAGGAAATCTGCGTGCCGATCCTGGAGCGCCAGTCGGGACTCAAGTTCAACAAGGACTTCTACGCGGGCTACAGTCCCGAACGCATCAATCCGGGCGACCGCGAGCATCGCCTGCCGACGATCCGCAAGGTGACTTCGGGCTCGACCCCGGAGGCTGCGGCGTTCGTGGACAAGCTCTACAAGTCGATCATCACGGCCGGCACGCACCCGGCGACGAGCATCCGCGTCGCCGAGGCGGCGAAAGTCATCGAGAACACGCAGCGCGACGTCAACATCGCGCTCGTGAACGAGCTCGCGATGATCTTCAACCGGCTCGACATCGACACGCAGGAAGTGCTGGAAGCGGCCGGCAGCAAGTGGAATTTCCTCCCGTTCCGGCCGGGCCTGGTAGGTGGGCACTGCATCGGCGTCGATCCCTACTACCTGACGCACAAGGCGCAGCAGATCGGCTACCACCCGGAGATGATCCTCGCGGGGCGGCGCATCAACGACAACATGGCGCTCTACGTCGCCGGCGAAGTCGTCCGGCTGATGACGGCGAAGCGGATCCACGTCAAGTCGTCGCGCATCCTGGTGTTGGGCCTCGCGTTCAAGGAGAACACGCCGGACCTGAGGAACTCGAAGGTCGCCGACGTCGTCGCCGAGCTCAAGGCGAACGGAGCGAAGGTGGACGTCTGGGATCCCTGGGTGAGCGCGGCGGAAGCGCGCGCTGAGTACGGCATCAAGCTCGTCCGGAAGCCCGCGCGCGGCGCCTACGACGCCATCATCCTGGCCGTCGGCCACCGGCAGTTCCAGTCGATGACGCCCGCGGAAATCCGCCGCCTCGCGCGCCGCAAGCACGTGATCTACGACATCAAGTACCTGCTGGACCGCGGACAGTCCGACGGCCGGCTCTGATGAAAGTGCTGGTCACGGGTGCGGCAGGCTTCATCGGCTACCACGTCGCCGGACTCCTGCTCGCGCGCGGCGACGAGGTCATCGGCCTCGACAACCTGAATCCCTACTACGATCCTTCGCTGAAGGAGGCCCGGCTCGCACGGCTTCGCGAACAGAACGGATTCCGCTTCGAGAAACTCGACCTGGCCGACCGCGCGGGCATGGAAGACCTCTTTGCAAAGGGCCACATCGAGCGGGTCGTCCACCTCGCGGCGCAGGCGGGCGTGCGCTACTCGATCGAGAACCCGCACGCGTACGCCGACAGCAACCTGACGGGCACGCTTCACGTCCTCGAAGGCTGCCGGCGGCACGCGTGGAGCACCTCGTCTTCGCTTCGACGAGCTCGGTCTATGGCGCCAACACGAAGATGCCGTTCTCCGTGCACCAGAACGTGGATCACCCGCTGTCGTTCTATGCGGCGACGAAGAAAGCGAACGAGCTGATGGCGCACACCTACGCCTCGCTGTACGGGTTGCCGGTGACGGGGCTGCGCTTCTTCACGGTTTACGGGCCCTGGGGCCGACCGGACATGGCACTCTTCCAGTTCACGCGGAACATCCTCGCCGGCAAGCCGATCGACGTATTCAATTACGGCAATCACCGGCGCGATTTCACCTACGTGGACGACATTGCCGCGGGCGTGGTCGCGGCCCTCGACCACGTCGCGACGCCGAACGCCGCCTGGGACGGGAATGATCCCGACCCGGCGACGAGCCCCGCGCCCTACCGCCTGTACAACATCGGCAACAACCGCCCCGTCGAGCTGCGGCACTACATCGAGGTGCTCGAGAACTGCCTCGGGCGCAAGGCGCAGCAGAACCTGCTGCCGCTGCAGGTCGGCGACGTGCCGGACACCTGGGCCGACGCCGAGGACCTCGTGCGGGACGTCGGCTATCGCCCCGCGACGCCGGTCGAAGACGGGCGTCGCGCGCTTCGTCGAGTGGTACCTCGACTACTACAAGGACGGCGGTCCGCCGGACCCGCGCGTCACCAACCTTGGCTGAGGAGGCCCTCGCGCCCCACGCGAAGCGGCTCGCCGGGACGCCGGTGCAGGCCCTGTTTGCCCAGGACGCCGCCCGGTTCCGGAATTTCTCGCGCGAATTCCGCGGACTCCTGCTCGACTTCAGCCGGCAGCGCATCGACGGGCCCGCGCTCGATGCCCTGTTCGCACTCGCGGACGCGAGCCAGTTGCGCGCCCGCATCGACGCGATGTTTGCGGGCGAACCCGTCAACGACTCGGAAAATCGCGCGGCATTGCACACGCTCCTGCGCGTGCCGGCAGCGCGCCAAGGTGCCGGCGAGGCTCGCGCCGCTTCACGCCGAGGTGGCCGCGGTCCGTGCGCAGTGCCGCGGACTTCGTCCGCGACGTGCACGGCGGGCACCGGACCGGGGCGGGCGGCGAGCGATTCACGGACATCGTCAATATCGGCATCGGCGGCAGCGACCTCGGGCCGGCCATGGCCGTTGCCGCGCTCGCGCCATTCAACGCAGGCAAGCTCCGCTGCCATTTCGTTTCCAATGTGGACGGCACGCAGTTCGCCGACCTCGCGCCCGCGCTCGATCCCGCGCGCACGCTCGCGATCGTCTGCTCGAAGACCTTCACGACCCAGGAAACGCTCTCCAATGCACGCCGGGTCCGCGCCTGGCTCGCGGCGAAGCTCGGCGAGTCCGCCGTCCCGCGGCATTTTGCCGCGGTCTCGACCAATGCCGCGGCAATGGACGAGTTCGGGGTGGGGCAGGATGCGCGCTTCGCGATGTGGGACTGGGTCGGCGGCCGCTACTCGCTGTGGTCCGCCGTCGGCCTCGCGATCGAGCTCGCGGTCGGGACGGCGCACTTCGAAGCCATGCTCGCGGGCGCGCATGCCATGGACGAGCATTTCCAGACGAGCGCATGGCGCGACAACCTGCCCGTGCTGCTCGGCCTGCTCGCCGTCTGGAACCGGAGCGCCCTCGGTTGCGAGAGCCACGCCGTCTTGCCGTACAGCCAGCGTCTCGCGCGCTTGCCCGCCTATCTCCAGCAACTCGAGATGGAGAGCCTCGGGAAGCGCACGACGCGAACCGGCGGCACGGTCGACGGCGCGACCGGCGCCGTGATCTGGGGCGAGCCGGCCTCGAATGCGCAGCATTCTTTCTTTCAGCTCCTGCACCAGGGCACGGCGAACGTGAGCCTCGATTTCCTTCTTCCGCTCCATGCAGCCGCAGATGCCGCCGCGGATGAGCTCGTGATCGCCAATTGCCTCGCGCAGGTCCAGGCCTTTGCGGACGGGCACGAATCGCCGGAGGCGCAGCGCGTTCACCCGGGGAGCCGGCCCTTGTCGCTGATGGTCTTTCCGCGACTCGATCCTTCGACACTCGGCGCGATCGTTGCGCTCTACGAGCACAAGGTGTTCGTCGAGTCGGTCCTCTGGGACATCAATCCCTTCGACCAGTGGGGCGTTGAGCTCGGCAAAAAGCTCTGCAATGCCCTGCTGCCTCTCGGGCGCGCGGGCCTGCCGCCGGAACTGGCGGGCCTTGCGGGCTGGATCGCGCGTCACCGCTGAAACCGATATTCTGTCGGGGCGCCTCGCTCGAGCGCCTTGCAACGAGATCCAGTTTGACAGCAATATCAGGCGCTTGCGCTACGCTCCAAGATCGGTCATGAGGCCATTTCGCGACGTTTCGCCTGGCTCGTGGCCGCGCTCATTGTCGCGACCGCTGCATTCGCCGATCCCTGGATCGCGCCCGGCGACGCGCAGCTGCGCCACGACCTCGAACTGCTGGCCGATGCCGGCCTGGTCCGCGCCCCGCTCACGGCCTGGCCCGTGTCCTGGGCGGAAGTCGAACGCGATGTTGGCCGCGCACGGATGGATTCGAGCCGCCCGCCGTGGCTCAGTGCCGCGCTCGCACGCGTGCGGGCCACCGCGCACGGCGCGGCACGCGTCGGCTCGATCGACGGGAACCTGCGAATCGGGGGCTCGGAGAATCCGATGGCACTTCGCCGCTTCGGCGACGTGCCACGCGAGGAAGGCGAGGTGTCCGCGGGCGTGCAGTACACCGGGCACCGGTTTGCCTATCGCCTCCAGGCGACCGGCGTCGTCGATGCCGACGACGACCAGAGCTTCCGTCCCGATGGCAGCTATGGTGCAGTCGTGCTCGGCAACTGGATGCTGCATGCCGGATACATCGATCGGTGGTGGGGACCGGGCTGGGAAGGCAGCCTCATCTACGGGAACAACGCGCGCCCGATTCCGTCGATCACGATCGAGCGGAACTACTCGGATGCGGTGCAGCACCCCTGGGTCGAATGGATCGGCCAGTTCCGGGTCGCCGTCACGATGGGACGCTTCGAAAGCGATCGCGACGACGCGCCGAATGCAAATTTCTTCGGCACGCGCGTGACATGGAAACCTCATTCGCGCATCGAGATCGGCATCTCGCGTAGCGCCCAGTGGTGCGGCGACGGGCGGCCCTGCGGCCTGGACACGTTCTGGGATCTCCTGACCGGCAACGACAACGACCAGGCGCCGGAAGAGCAGCCCGGAAACCAGATGGGCGGCTTTGACCTGCGCTGGTCCGTCCCGGGAATCCCGGTCGCGCTCTATGCGCAGGCGATCGGCGAGGACGAGGCCGGGCTGTTTCCCAGCGAGTACCTGGGACTCGGGGGCGTGGAGGTCTGGGGAGGCTTCGGCGATCGTTCCTGGCGCGCGCACTTCGAGTACGCGGATACCGCCTGCGACTTCTTCGACAGCGAGCCGACAGTTCGGCTGCGCGTACCGCAATGTCGATCTACTTCGACGGCTACCAGTACCGCGACCGCTCGATGGGCCATTCGCTCGATGGCGACAGCGAGCAGTTCGCCGGGGGACTCGATGCTCGTGAACGGCGACGGCAGCAGCTGGGAGCTGGCGGCCCAGAGCGCGAGGGTCAATCGCGCGAGCGCCAATCCCGTGCACTCCGTGGTGCTCGAGGCGACTAGAATCCGTTCCGCCGATCTGTATCATCGGCGGACCCTGCTGGGCGGGGAGCTTGAAATCGCGGTCGGTTACGAGGAACGCGAGCCGGACGCGACGGGACTGAGCGAAGGCGACTTGCGGGGGCTGTTGCAGTGGCGAAAGGACTTCAATTGAAGCGGATGAAGCATTGGGCGGGCTTGTTGGCGTCCGGCCTCGCGGTCCTGCTCGGGCTCTCGGCGGGCCTTGCGGCAGCGCAGGTCCAGGCCCCTACGCTCACGAGCCAGCAGCGCGAGATCCTCCGAAGCCTGCCGCCCGACCAGCGCGACGCGCTCATCGAGCAGATGCTGGGACAGCAAGGCGGCGCGCGGGGTGAGCCGGACCTCCAGTTTCCGGAGACCGTGCTGCCGCGCGATCCGGACGCCAGGGAGACGGACCAGGACGACCTGTTCGGCGAACCGCGCTTTCGCGCCAATGACACGCTGCTCCTGCTGCTCGAACTCCGCGAGTTCGAGGATCCCGATCCGACGACGCCGGTGCCGGCGACTATCGCGCCAGCGGAACCGGGTGCTCAGGCCGCCCAGGCCGCCCAGGCCGCTGCTGCGTCGCGCCGGCCCATCGTCCGGACGCCCGAAGAACTTGAAGAACTCGAGGAAATGCGCGACCGCATCCAGGGCCGGAATCCCTATCGCCTCGATCACCTCGGGCGCCTCGAGATTCCGGAACTCGGCGCAATCCCGATCGCCGGGCTCACGGAGCCGCAATCGGAGCAACGCCTCGCAGTCGCCGCGCAACTCGCCGAGTTCGAGGTCGACGTGATTCGCCTGCCGCTCGAGCGCGTCGGGGAGGAAGGGCTCAAGCCCTTCGGCCACGAGCTGTTCGCCGGCATCCCGACGACTTTCGCGCCCGCGACGGACGTTCCCGTTCCCGCCGACTACGTCATCGGCCCCGGCGACCAGATGCGCGTGCAGCTCTTCGGCGACGTCAACGAGAGTTATGTCCTGATCGTGAGCCGCGAAGGAACGATCAATTTTCCGGAACTCGGCCCGATCAACGTCTCGGGCCAGACGTTTGCGAGCGTGCGCGAGGACCTTGAACAGCGGATCGCGCAGCAGATGATCGGGACGAGCGCGAGCATCACCGTCGGCGAGACTCGCTCGATCCGGGTCTTCGTGCTCGGCGAGGCGTACCGGCCGGGCTCCTACACGGTGAGCGGGTTGTCCACGATCACGAATGCGCTCTTCGTGAGCGGTGGCGTCACCGAGATCGGATCGCTTCGAAATATCCAGCTCAAGCGCAAGGGCCAGCTCGTCACCCGGCTCGACCTTTACGACCTGCTGTTGCGAGGCGACACGAGCGACGACGCGCGGCTCCTGCCGGGTGACGTGATATTCATTCCGCCGGTCGACAAGACGATCACGGTCGCCGGCGAAGTGCGCCGCCCCGCCATCTACGAGGTCGTGAACGAATCGACGCCGCGGCAGCTCGTGGAACTCGCGGGCGGCCTCGCGCCGGAAGCGGATCCTTCGCTCGCGACCCTCGAGCGCATCAACGCAAGCCGGCAGCGCGTCACGCTCGACGTGGACCTGACCCGGTCCGACGGGGCGGCAACCGCGCTGGTTTCCGGCGACGTGCTGCGTGTCCTGCCGATACGCTCGGTGCTCGAAGGTTCCGTGGTCCTGCAAGGGGCCGTTCACCGGCCGGGTGCCGTTCAGCACCGGCCAGGCATGCGGATTTCCGACGTGATCAGATCGCTGGATGAGCTGAAGCCGCGCGCGGACAGTCATTACGTGCTCGTGCGGCGCGAACTGCCGCCCGACCGGCTCGTGACATTCCGGTCGGCGGACCTTGGACGCGCACTGGCAGCGCGCGGATCAGAGGCCGATATCCTGCTCGAGCCGCGGGACCGGCTCATCGTGTTCGACGCCGAGATGAGCCGCGACCGCATCCTCGCCCCGCTGCTGGACGAACTCCGGCTGCAATCGCGCCTCGACCGGCCAATGCAGATGGTCGGCATCGGCGGGCGTGTCAGGTCACCGGGACGCTATCCGCTCGAGGAGGGCATGCGCATCAGCGACCTCATTCGTGCCGGGGGCAGCCTGGAAGAGGGGGCCTATGGCGGGATGGCCGAGCTGACTCGGCATCGCGTCGTCAACGGCGAATACCGGCAGATCGACCTCGTCAAGGTGGACCTCAACGCGGCACTGCGGGGAGATCCCGTGGCCGACATCGTGCTCGAGCCCTACGACTTCCTGAGCGTCAAGGAAATGCCGCAGTGGAGCCGCGCCGAGGCCGTCGAAGTCGCCGGCGAGGTGCGGTTCCCGGGAACGTATCCCGTGAAGCGCGGCGAAACCCTGCATTCCGTCATGCAGCGCGCCGGTGGACTGACCGACCTCGCGTTCGCGGAGGGCAGCATTTTCCTCCGCGAGGACCTCCGGCGGAAGGAACAGGAGCGGATCGAGCAGCTCTCCGTGCGCCTGAAGAGCGACATCGCCGCGCTCGCCCTGCAATCGACGCAGGAGAATTCGCGGGCCAGCCAGGCCGTGACCGTCGGCCAGGCGCTGCTCGCAGACCTGCAGAACCTGAAGCCCGTCGGCCGGCTCGTGTTCGATCTCGAAAAAGTGATGGCGAACGAGGCGGGCTCCGACTGGGACGTCGAGATGAAGGACGGCGACCGCATCATGGTTCCGCGCCGCGCCCAGGAAGTCACGGTGCTCGGCGAAGTGCAGACGCTCACCTCGCACCTGTACCGTCCGGGCCTGATGCGCGACGACTACATCTCGCTGTCCGGCGGCACCACGCAGAGGGCGGACGAGGGCCGCACCTATGTCGTGCGCGCCGACGGCAGCGTCGTGACCTCCGGCAGCCAGTGGTTCGGCCGTTCGGGTACGGACATCCGGCCGGGCGATTCGATCGTCGTGCCGCTCGACGCGGAGCGCATGCGGCCCCTGCCGCTCTGGCTCGGCGTCACGCAGATCATCTACCAGATGGCCATTGCCGCCGCGGCTGTAAACTCGTTCTAGAACCTATCTCAAGATCACGCGCGTGATCTGGTCGGCATGCTCGACTTCAAGCCATGCTCCTCAAGCAATTTCGAGAAAGGAATTGCGCCAGTGCATCCGCGCGCTTGAATAGCAACTTGGGCAAGTGACATGGATCAGAACGTCTGTATTCTCGACTATGGTTCCGGCAACGTCAGGTCGGTCGCAAATCTCTTTGCTTTCCTGAAAGTAGACCATGTGGTGTCGAACAAGGTGGAGAGTATCGAAGCGGCCACCCATCTGGTCCTTCCAGGTGTTGGGGCGTTCGGCGCCGCCATGGAAAGGATTCGCGAAGTGATTCCGTTGGAAGCGCTGACAAAGGCCGTCCTGGTCCAGCGTAAGCCGTTTCTCGGTATTTGCGTAGGCATGCAGGTGCTGGCGGACGAAGGCGAGGAATTTGGCCGCCATGCCGGACTGGGCTGGATCTCCGGTCGCGTGCGAAAATTCGAAGATCGTGGTTTGCCGATACCCCATGTCGGCTGGAACGAGGTCAAGTCGAACGCCCCGGGTTCCTTGCTCGGCGAACACGGGTCATTGGATTTCTATTTTGTGCATAGCTACGTCATCCAAACGCCCGATGCGCAGCATGTGGCGGCGACTACGACGTATGGCGAAAGTTACCCAAGCATCGTTCGTCGTGACAACATCATCGGCGTGCAATTCCACCCGGAAAAAAGCCAGAAGGCCGGCATGCTGTTGCTTTCAAATTTTCTGCTGCTATGAAGAAGAACCGGCTGATTCCCGTCGTCTTGCTCAAGAACGGGTGGTTAGTCCAGAGTTTCGGGTTCTCGCGCTACCTCAACCTCGGGAATCCGTTCTGGACAGTCAAGCGCTTGAGCGAGTGGGCTTCCGACGAACTCATCTACCTGGATATCACCGATGACGACAGCTATGACATGCGTCGCGAAGACCTGGGCGCACCCAATCGACGAAGTTTCCTGGAAATCATCGAAGACGTCGCCAAGGTGACGTTCATGCCCATCACGGTCGGAGGCAAGATCAGGACGCTCAGCGGCGTTCGTGATCGCTTGAATCTCGGCGCCGACAAGATCAGCATCAACACGATTGCGTTCGATGATCCCGGGTTCATCGGGCAGGCGGCCTCGCAGTTCGGCTCGCAGTGCATCGTGGTGTCAATCGACTACAAGAAAATCGACGGAGAAAATCGCGTCATGGTTCAGGGCGGCAAGCGCGACACTGGCTTTGGCCCGGTGGAATGGGCCAGAGTTGTGGAAGCGCGCGGCGCCGGAGAGATTCTGCTGAACTCAATCGACCGGGACGGAATGAAAACCGGCTACGACCTCGAGACGATCGCCGCCGTCAGTGCGGCCGTTAGAATTCCCGTGATCGCCATGGGCGGCGTCGGCCATTGGGATCATTTCACGGCGGCGCTCAAACAGACCGCCGTGGATGCGGTCGCTGCTGCCAATATTTTTCAGCACACCGATCAAAGCGTCTATTACGCGAAACAGCACCTCTTTGAAGCGAAGTGTAATGTGCGGGAGCCTGCGATCATTTCCTTGTGAGCCCGAAGACCGCCATGCAATATTGCCGAAAATGCGTGTACCCCCAGATCGCCGTGAACCTGCGCACCGACGATGAGGGCATTTGCTCCGCTTGTCGTGTGGCCGAGCAGTTTGACGCGCTCAGCAAGGAGTTCTGGAACCGGCGCAAGCTGCTGTTCGAGGAGACAATCGAGAAGATCATCCGCAAGAAGAAGGGAGACTACGATTGCATCGTGCCGGTGAGCGGCGGCAAGGACAGCTACTATCAGACGCACAAGATGGTATCCGAGTACGGGCTCAAGGCGCTGCTTGTCACGTATCACGGCAACAACTATCTGCCTGAGGGCGACTACAATCGCGACCGCATGCGGCATGTGTTTGATGCCGACCACATCGTCTTTGGCCCCAGCGTCGACGTATTGAAGAAACTGAATCGATTGTGCTTCCGAAAAATGGGAGACATGAACTGGCACGCACATTGCGGAATCGTGACGTACCCCATTTCGATAGCGGTCAAGTTTCAAGTGCCGCTGATCATCTGGGGAGAGTCGAGCTGGGACGTGTCGGGCATGCATGCCCCCGACGATTTTGTTGAGTTCAGCGCGCGCTCGCGGCATGAGCACGACTTGAGAGGATTTGAATGGTACGACCTCATTGGCGATCCGCAGGAACCGCTGGTCGAAAAAGACATGTCCTGGGCGAAGTACCCCAGCGACGAAGAGATCATCAAAGTCGGCGTGCGTGGCCTGTATATCGGCAATTTCTTCAAGTGGGATGCCAATCAACACGCCGCGCTCATGCGTGAAAAATATCATTGGAAGGCATCCGAGGTTCCATTTGAGCGGACTTATCGAACCATGTCGAATCTGGACGACCGATACGAAAACGGCGCACATGACTTGTTGAAGTTCGTGAAGTTCGGCTATGGACGCGCGTCGGATCACGCGAGCAAGGACATCCGCAGCGGCTACATGACCCGTGATCAAGGCATCGAGATGGTCCGCAAGCACGATCACGTGGTGTCGAAGGACGTGAATCACTGGCTGGATTACGTCGGGATGAGCGAGCGGGAGTTTTGGCTGACGGCGGACAAGTTCCGTGACAAACGTGTCTGGCGCGTTGAGAACGGCCAATGGGTCAAAGACAACATTTGGGGCGCCTCGTCCAGCTATGGTCCTGTGAGGGAGTGACACAGGTCCGGGTTTCCAGCCTGCGGTTTGACATCGCCGGAGTGCCACGCCTAGACTCGCTGCGTTCACCAGTTGAACGCATGGCTGGCGAGGGATCCCTTGGCGCGCTGGTATCTCATCCGCAGCAAGCCCAACGCGGAAGAAACCGCGGTGACGAACCTCGAACGCCAGGGCTATGAGGTTTATTTTCCGCGGCTCCTGCAGTCGATGCCGAGCAGGGGCCGATGGCGCGATCGCATCGTGCCGCTGTTTCCCGGTTATCTCTTCCTGCGCCTGGACGAAGGCCGCCAGCCGCTGGCGCCCGTGCAATCGACGCTGGGCGTCATGAGTGCGGTGCGCTTCGGACGAAGTTACGCGATCGTTCCCGACGACGTAGTCGAGGAACTCCGCGCGCGCGCAAATCCCGAGACAGGCGTGCACCGGCTGAACTTGCCCGCGCGCCTCGCGTCGGGCGCGCGCGTGCGCATCATCGCGGGGCCATTCGAGGGACTCGAAGGCGTTTTCCAGCGTGAATCCGGGCCCGACCGTGCGATCGTGCTGCTCTCGGTCCTCGGGCAGACCGCGAGCGTCGGCGTGCCGGCCGGCAGCGTCGTGCCGCGTTACGCGGCCTAGGCATTGCCGATGACTCCCGGCGACGAATCGCACTACAGGCTGATGCGCCTCATCGAGGCGAACCCCGGCATGAGCCAGCGCGACATTGCGCGCGAACTTGGCATGAGCCTCGGCAAGGTGAACTACTGCCTGCGTGCCGTCGCGCGCAAGGGCTGGATCAAGGCGACGAATTTCAAGAACAGCCACAACAAGGCGGCGTACATCTACTGGTTGACGCCGCGTGGCATCGAGATGAAGGCGCGGATGACCGTGAAATTCCTGTCGATCAAGGTGCAGGAATACGAGTCCTTGCGTGCCGAGATTGAGCAGATGCGGCGCGAAGCGGAGCGAAGCATCGACAGATGAGGCGCGCGGCGCCACCGACCACGGATGCGGGAACGGAGTGGCGTTCCTGCAGGGCGGTAGCGTGCCCCGCTTGAGCCGGGCCCCGAGCGTATAAACTCAGCGAAAGCGGTTTCGCACGGTCAATCCAATGAATAGATCAAATCAACCCGCCCCGATGAATGCCGACGACACGATCGACGTCATCGCGTTATGGCGCCTCCTGTGGGGACAACGGGTCGTGATCGCAATCTTTGCCGGTGTTTTCGGCGCGATTGCCGTGATCCTCGCGCTTACTGCGACCCCGACCTACCGGGCCGTGGCGGTCGTGACGCCGGTGGTGGACCCCGGGCTTGGCGGCGTCGGCTCGAGGCTTGGCGGGCAGCTCGGTGGTCTGGCAAGCCTGGCCGGCCTCGACTTCGGCTCCAGCCGGACTTCGGCCCAGGAAGCCAGGGCCGTGCTGCAGTCCCGCCGCCTGATCGAGGAATTTGTCCGGCAGAACGACCTCGTTGACGAGTTGCTGCCGCCAGGCAGCCCGACATCGAGTCTCTGGCATGCGGTGCAGAGATTCAGCGACACCGTGGTTTCCATCAACACGGACATCATGGAGGGGATGACCACCGTTTCCGTCGAATGGACGGATCCCGCGGTCGCGGCGAGCTGGGCGAATGGACTCGTCACCCTCGCCAACGAACTGATGCGGCAAAAGGCCATCGCCGACTCGCAACGCAACATCGATTACCTCAACAAGCAGATCTCGACGACGAACGTCGTCGAGATCCAGCGCGTCTTGTACACCCTCATCGAAAATGAAACGAAAACCCTGATGCTCGCGAATGCGCGCGCGGATTTTGCGCTCACGGTCATTGACCCCGCGGCCGTGCCCGAGGCGCGGGTCCGTCCAAAGCGGCGACTGATGGTCTTGACCGGCGTCGCCATCGGCCTGATCCTCGGCGCGCTGTTCGCGTTCGGGCGAGATACGCTGCGGAAGTACCGCCAGCGCGAAGCCGCCGGAGTGCGCACGGGAACGTGACCGCACGCGCTTTGCCTGCCACGGACCCGGACGCCGGGCCTGGTTGCATTGCTCGCCCGGCTTTGGCACCACCTGGGGCGGCAGCGGCGGCATGAGTTCGCCTTCCTGATGGTCCTCGTGTTGCTCAGCGCCATCGCAGAAGTCGTGAGCCTCGGCGCGGTGCTGCCATTCCTGACGGTGCTCGCCGCGCCGGAAGTGGTGTTCGGACATCCACTGGCCGCCGGCGTAGTTCGATCGCTCGGCATCGCGACGCCGGAGGGTCTCGTTCTCCCGCTCACGATTGCATTCGCCGCTGCGGCGCTCGTCTCCGCGGCGATACGGCTGTGGCTCCTGAGGGCGAGCACGCGCTTCGCGTTCGGCACCGGTTCGGAACTCAGCATCGAGGTGTACCGGCGGACGCTCTATCAGCCTTATCGGGTGCACGTGGCCCGAAGCAGCAGCGAGATCATCAGCGGCATCACGACCAAGGTAGGCGGCACCATGCTCGGTGTCCTGCTGCCGAGCCTGACGCTCATCAGCTCGAGCACGGCGATCCTGGCGATCACGCTCGCGCTGCTCGCCATCGATCCCGCCGTCGCGCTCGCATCGAGCCTGTGCTTCGGCGCCATCTACGCGGTCATCACCTGGCGTTCAGGGTGGCGCCTGCACGGCAACAGCCTGCTGATCGCCCGCGAGCACACGGCGCTCGTGAAAGCCCTGCAGGAAGGACTGGGCGGCATTCGCGATGTCCTGCTCGATGGGACGCAGGCGGTCTACTGCGAAGCCTATGGCCGTGCCGACCGGCAATTGCGCCGCGCCCAGGGTGCGAATGTCTACATTTCCCAGAGCCCGCGCTACAGCATCGAAGCGCTCGGAATGGTCCTGATCGCCGTCCTCGCGTATGGCCTCAGCCGCAAGGCAGGCGGCCTGGCATCGGCGTTGCCCGTGCTCGGCGCGCTCGCGATCGGCGCGCAGCGGCTGCTTCCGTCGCTGCAACAGAGCTACGCCTCCTGGGCGGTGATTACCGGCAACCAGGCGTCGCTGCGCGACACCATCGAGCTCCTCGATCAGCCCGTGAGCCGCGAGCAGGAAGGGGCCGCGCCGGCGCCGCTGCCGCTCCGACGCGTGATTCGACTCGATCGCGTGCACTTTCGCTACGGGCCTGACTCGCCCTGGGTGCTGGATGGCCTCAGCCTGGACATTCCGAAGGGCGCGCGAATCGGTTTCGTAGGCAGCACGGGCAGCGGCAAGAGCACGACCCTCGACCTGCTGATGGGTCTGCTCGAGCCGGTTGAAGGCGAGCTGCTGGTTGACGGCGAGCCGGTGCGCGGCGCACGGGTGCAAGCCTGGCAGCGGACGATTGCACACGTTCCCCAAAGCATCTATCTCTCGGATACGACTCTTGCCGAGAATATCGCCTTCGGCGTCCCACCCGAAGCAATCGACCTTGGTCGCGTTCGCAATGCCGCGCGGCAGGCGCAGATCGCGGAATTCATCGAGAGCCGACCGGAAGGCTACGACGCCGTCGTGGGCGAGCGCGGGATCCGTCTTTCCGGCGGCCAGCGCCAGCGCATAGGCATCGCGCGTGCGCTCTACAAGCAGGCGAGCGTGCTGGTGCTCGACGAGGCCACGAGCGCGCTCGACAACGTCACCGAGCAGTCGGTGCTGGATGCGATTGAAGGGCTCGATCGCGAACTGACAGTGCTGCTCATCGCGCACCGGCTCACGACGGTGCGGCGTTGCGACACGATCGTCGAGCTCGAGCGCGGTGCGGTCGTAGCGCAGGGCAGCTATGAAGAGCTCCTCGCGGCCAGCACGAGCTTCCGGCGGATGGTCGAGGCCATTCAAATCACCTGATCGGCGGAATTCACCCATGTTCGACGGCAAATCCATTCTGATCACCGGCGGGACCGGGTCCTTCGGCCGACAATACGTCGCGACGATACTCGCGCGGTTCCAACCGAAGAAAGTCATCGTCTACTCGCGCGACGAGCTCAAGCAGTTCGAGATGGAGCAGGATTTCCACCAGGACTGCATGCGCTACTTCATTGGCGACGTGCGCGACCGCGACCGGCTGGTTCAGGCCATGAACGGCGTCGATTTCGTGATCCACGCGGCCGCCCTCAAGCAGGTGCCTGCCGCGGAATACAACCCGATGGAATGCGTCAAGACGAACATCCACGGCGCGGAGAACGTCATCCACGCGGCACTTGCAAACGAGGTGGAGAAAGTCATCGCGCTGTCCACGGACAAGGCGGCGAACCCGATCAACCTGTACGGTGCGACCAAGCTCGTCTCGGACAAGCTCTTCGTCGCCGCCAACAATCTCGCCGGGGGGCACAGGACGCGGTTCTCGGTCGTGCGGTACGGAAACGTCGTCGGCTCGCGGGGCTCCGTGATCCCGTTCTTCAGGCGCCAGATTGCCGCCGGCTGCGATCACCTGCCGATCACCGACACGATGATGACCCGGTTCTGGATCACGCTGCAGCAAGGCGTGGATTTCGTCCTGAAGAACTTCGAGCGCATGCACGGCGGCGAGATCTTTGTCCCGAAGATTCCCTCGGTGAGAATCGTGGACCTCGCGACGGCAATGGCGCCCGGGCTTCCTCACAAGACCATCGGCATCCGTCCCGGCGAGAAACTCCACGAGGTCATGTGCCCGCGCGACGACTCGCACCTGACGCTTGCGTTCGAGGATCACTACGTCATCAAGCCGTCGATCCAGTTCTCCGGAGACGTCGATTTTTCCGTCAACAGGCTCGGCGAAACGGGAAAGCGGGTCGAACAGGGTTTTGAGTTCCATTCGGGAAGGAATCCGCATTTCCTGACGGTCGCGGAAATTGTTGCGCTGAACAACCTGGACGGGGCCCAGTGATCCCGTACGGGCGCCAGGAGATTCTTCAGGCGGACGTCGATGCAGTCGCGGCCGTGTTGCGCTCCGAGTTTCTGACGCAAGGTCCCGCGGTTCCGCGATTCGAGAACGCGGTCGCGTCGCTGGTCGGCGTCCGTCACGCAGTGGCGGTCAACAGCGCCACTTCGGCCCTGCACCTTGCCTGCCTGGCGCTGGGCCTGAAGCCGGGCGACCTGCTGTGGACGGTTCCGAATACCTTCGTGGCATCGGCAAATTGCGCGCGCTATTGCGGCGCCGATGTCGACTTTGTCGACATCGATCCGGCCACCTGGAACCTGAGCGTGCCGGCGCTGAAGGAGAAGCTCGGCCTGGCCGAACGCAACGGGCGGCTGCCAAAGGTCGTCGTGCCGGTGCATTTCGGCGGTCAGCCGACCGAGCAGGACGCGATCTGGGAGCTCGCGCAGCGCTACGGATTCAAGGTGCTGGAAGACGCCTCCCACTCCATCGGCGCCTCGCGCAACGGCGAGAGGGTCGGGAGCTGCCGCTGGTCGGACATCACGGTATTCAGTTTCCACCCGGTCAAGATCATCACGTCGGGTGAGGGCGGAATGGCCCTGACGAATGACGAGCGGCTCGCAGCGGACATGGCCATGCTGCGCAGTCATGGCATTACGCGCGATCCCGCGCGTTTCGCAGGGTCAGCCCCCGGCGCCTGGTATTACGAGCAACAACTGCTGGGATTCAACTACCGGATGACGGACATCCACGCGGCACTCGGTTCGAGCCAGCTCGAGCGTCTGGCAGGCAATGTCGAGCGCCGCAATGCGCTCGCCCTGCGCTATGACCGCTCGCTGCAGGGATTGCCCCTGCAGTTGCCGGCAGTTCTGGCGCAGAACAAATCCGCATTCCATCTCTACGTCGTCCGGCTCCAGCGCCAATCGGCTCCGCTTTCTCACGGCGAGACATTCTCTGGCCTGCGAAAGAGGGATATCCGCGTGAACCTGCATTACATGCCGGTTCACTTGCAGCCCTACTACCGGGCGCTCGGGTTCGGGCCAGGTAAATTTCCGCAGTCCGAGGCGCACGGAGAGGAAGCCATTACCCTCCCACTCTATGCAGGCCTGACGGACGCGGATCAGGATCGGGTGATCGCAGCGGTGCGTGAGCTGCTGGCGACATGACGGCGCAAGTCGAGTTGGCGCTGGGGACGGCGCAGTTCGGGATGGCTTACGGATTGTCCGGGCGCACCGGCGCGATGCCGTCACCCGAGCTGCGGAAGATCCTCGAATACGCGTGGCAATCGGGCATACGCGTGCTCGACACGGCACCGGCCTACGGGGAGATCGAAGCACTGCTGGAAGCCGCTGGAGGCGATTGCGGGTTTTCGATCGTCTCGAAGATTCCGGCGTTGCCCGCCGGGTCAGGACCCCTGGCAGTCGCGCGGTTTGTCCGGGATTCAATCCGTCGGTCACGCTCGCGGCTCGGGTCCCGGCTGGACACGATCCTGTTCCATCGGGGCGTGGATCTTCTCGAAGCGACAGGGGCAGTGGCCTGGGAAGAAGCCAGTGAGGAGGCGGCAAGGGGAAACGCCCGTCTCGGGATTTCCTGCTACTCGCCTGAAGAGGCAATTGCGGCACGGGCGAGATTTCCGCTCGAGGTCGTGCAATTGCCCGGCAACGCTTTCGACCAGAGGCTTTCGATGGACTGGCGCATGCGGCGGACTGGAGGGCGCCGAAGTCCACCTGAGGTCCGTGTTCCTGCAGGGCCTCCTGCTGCTGCCGCCGGATGCAGCGGCGGCGCACGTGCCGACGGCAATGCGGCCGCTTGCGGCCTGGACACAGTGGCGCAACGAGCTTGGACTGGACCCCGTGCGCGGGGCGATCGGAGTCGCAAAATCGCTGCCTGGCGTCCGCTACTGCGTGGTCGGCGTCGACCGGCAATCGCAGCTCGAGGAAATCATCGAGGCGTGGGCGAGCACCGGTCCCATTGAGGCTGCGTTCCTTGCCACGACGGACGAAGACGTGATCGACCCACGCCGCTGGGCCCGCAGGCAATGAGCCGGACCGTCGCCCTGATCCAGGCGCGGATGTCGAGCAGCCGCTTTCCCGGCAAGGTGCTGGAAGCCCTGGGCGGCCTGCCGATGATCGTGTTCATGGCCCGCCGCGCCATGCGCGCGAAGACCCTGCAGGATGTCGTGGTCGTCACCAGCACGGATGCTTCCGACACCCCGCTGGCGGCGACGCTGGAGTCCCATGGGATTTCCTGTTTTCGCGGCGAGCTCCAGGACGTGCTTGCGCGATACGCGGCTGCCGCCGCGTCCTGTAACGCCGACGAGATCGTGCGCCTGACAGGCGACTGCCCGCTGGTCGATCCCCTGATCGTCGACCAGGTCGTGCGTGCGCGCCGCGAAGCGAATGCCGACTACGCGAGCAACGTCGATCCAAGGACGTTTCCCGACGGGCTGGACGTGGAATGCTTTACGCGAGTCGCGCTTGATCGCGCCGCAAGCGAGGCGCGCGAACAGTCTCAGCGCGAGCATGTCACAACATGGATGCACCGGGCCGACGCCGGATTGCGCCGCGCCAACGTTCGCGCCGTTGCGGACGGCTCGCCATTGCGATTGACGGTCGATTATCCCGCGGACCTCGCCGCAATCCGGCGCCTGATTGAGCTGATCGGGCGCCCCGCAGCCGATTTCGACATGTTCGACATTCTCCGGTGCATTGCGGCACACCCGGAGATCATCGAGTTGAATGCCACGACGAATCGCCTGGAGACGGCATGAAACGATGCATCCGCTGCGGACTGCCGGAAACCCACGAGACCATTTCGTTCGATGCGACGGGTCTGTGCAACATTTGCCGGCAGCACGACTTCAAGGGAGATCGAATCGACTGGGCTTCCAACAAGGCAGTGCTCGATTCACTGATCGAGGAATATCGTGGCAAGCATGACTACGATTGCATCGTGCCATTCAGCGGCGGCAAGGACAGCACGTGGACTCTCTACTACCTGGTGAAGGAATACGGACTCAAGCCGCTGGTCGTGCGCTTCGACCATGGCTTCCTCCGCCCCAACCTCGAAGAAAACGTGAAGCGCACGATCCGGCGTCTCGGCGTGGACTTCCTGAATTTCACTCCGAACTGGAAGGTCGTTCAAAGACTCATGCTGCAGAGCTTCCTGGAGAAGGGTGACTTCTGCTGGCATTGCCATACCGGAATATTCTCGTACCCGATGTGGATCGCCATTGAAAAGAAAGTGCCGCTGATCATCTGGGGCGAGCCGTCGGCCGAGTACACGGCCTACTTCACCTATGAGCAGGCCGAGGAAGTCGACGAAAAACGTTTCAATCGCTTCATAAACCTGGGTATCAGCGCGGACGACATGTTCGTACGCCTGGGCGGCGCCGTCGATCGCCGCGACCTCAAGCCGTACCTGTATCCGCCGCTGGCCGCGTTGCGTTCAATCAATTACCGCTCCGTGTGCCTGGGCTCGTACATTCCCTGGGACGCGAAACGGCAGTCTGAAGTCATCCGGCAGGAACTGGGCTGGAAGGGCGACCGGGTCGAGAACGTGCCGGAGGAGTACCAGTACGAAAAGATCGAGTGCTACATGCAGGGTGTCCGGGATTACATCAAGTACATCAAGCGGGGCTATTCGCGTCCGTCGCACCTGGTCGCGATTGACGTGCGGAATGGCCGCATGACCAAGGAAGAGGGTGAGCGGCTCATTGCCGAATACGAGGGCCGGCGGCCGCCGAGCCTCGACCTGTTCCTGGAGTTTGTCGGCCTCAGCGAACAGGAGTTCATCGAGGTGGCAATGTCGCACCAGGTCAGCCCCTACGTGCACGATCCGGCGACAACCCGCGCAGGCGATGCCACCGCGGACTTGTCGCGGTGGAGCCGGGACGGTGCCATGGTCCGCATCGATGCCGAGCAGGTCATGTCGCAATGGCGGGCCCGGAAGGCGCGCGGAAACCAGCCACCGTGACCCTGGTCGGCCGCAACCGGACCGTTGGCATCGTCAACTATCAGGCTGGAAACATCCATTCGATCGACAGCGCGTTCAGGCACCTCGGCGCAAACACCGTGCGCATCCGGGAGGCGGCGGACTTCGCCGCGTGCACTCACGTCGTGCTGCCGGGCGTGGGCGCATTCGGGTTCTGCTCGGAACAACTGCAGGCAAGCGGCCTGCTCGATGAACTGCGGCGCTGGGCGCTCGATGATCGTCGCCCGATGCTCGGCATCTGTGTCGGAATGCAGCTGCTGGCGGATGCGAGCGAGGAATCCCCTGACGCCAGCGGCCTCGGCTGGATCGGAGGTGTCGTACGACGCATTCCAGGCGGCGCGTCCATTCGGGTCCCGCACGTCGGATGGAATACCGTGCAGTTTGACCGGGTGTGCGGGGAGTACCTGCCGGGCAGCACGGCGGACTTCTATTTCGATCATTCGTATGCCTATCAGGAACCTCGTCACGGGGTTTGCGTCGGGAGCTGTGCCCATGGCGCGCAATTCAACGCGATCGTCCAGCGCGACAGCATCATCGCCGTCCAGTTTCATCCCGAGAAGAGCCAGTCAGCCGGGATGCGTTTCCTCGGCGGCTTCCTGAGACATTGACTTCGACCCTGCTGAAGAAGCGGCTGATACCCAAGCTCCTCGTAAAGCATCGACGGATCGGCGCCGACATGCGTGCGGTGCTCGTCACGACCAGGCAGTATCGGGACGCGCTGGATGTCGGGGACGCGGTATCGCAGGCAAAGATCTATGAAGCGCAGCTTGCCGATGAACTGGCCGTACTCAACATCGACGGCACGCACATTGGCAGGGACGAGCCGTTGCTCGCGTTGATCGAGCGACTGGCGACGGAGACGTTCATGCCGCTCACCGTCGGCGGCGGAGTGCGTGAGATCGGCGACTTCGCGCTCTTGCTCGAACGAGGCGCGGACAAGGTCTGCATCAATGAGCTTGCATTCCGGCGCCCGGAACTCGTCAGCGAGGCGGCGGCCCGGTATGGCGCGCAATGCGTGGTCGTCTCGATCGACTTCCGGACCGACGCGGCGGGGCGTGCAATCGCGCATACCCGCCATGCCGGCGTGCCGGAGCACGTGGATGTCGTGGAATCGGCCGTTCGAGCCGCCGAGGCGGGGGCGGGTGAGATCCTGCTGACTGACGCGGATCGCGACGGCATGGGATCCGGCCTCAATTGCGACTGTGGCCGGGCCGTTGCCGCCGCCGTTTCGATTCCGGTCATCCTTTCGGGGGGCTGTGGGCTCGCGGAACACTTCGTCGAAGGATTCAGGAACGGCGGTGCGGAAGCAGTCGCGGCAGGAACCTACTTCTGCTTCCGCGACCAGAATCCCATGCAGACCCGGGCGCACATCCGAAATGCGGGCATCCCGATCCGCATCGAGACCTGAATGGACCTTGCACCCGCATTTTCCTGGCGGACGGAGCGCGTGGAGCTGTTCCTGCTGGAGCCCGGCGCACGTCACCAATGAGTATGTCGGCTGGCTTCGGGACCCGGAGGTCAATCGTTATCTCGAATCCCGCTTCACCCCGCACGACTTCGCTTCAACCACTGCATTCGTCGCGAAGATGCGCGCGGATGCGAACACCCTGATGCTGGGCATCCGAAGTCTCGAACTGGACCGGCACGTCGGAAACATCAAGCTCGGCCCGATCGATCGCAACCACGGATTGGGCGAGATCGGCCTCATGATCGGCGACCGCGGCGCATGGGGGCGCGGGATCGCTTCGGACGCGATTACGGTCGTTTGCGAGATCGCCGCCAGGCAACTCGGGTTGCGCAAGTTGACGGCCGGCTGCTACGCATCGAATGTCGGCAGCGCGCGGGCGTTCGAAAAGGCGGGATTCCATGTCGAAGCGCTGCGCAGGGACCATTTCCTGCTGGACGGCCGCAGCGAGGACCTTCTGCTCATGGCGAAACATTGCGGCGGAGAATTGCCGATGAAGGATCGGGAGTGAAGGATTTCAGTGCATCGGAAGCCTACCTGGCGCGTGCCGAACGGACGATTCCCCTCGGCAGCCAGACCTTCAGCAAGAGCCGGACGCAGTTCCCGTTCGGCGTCTCGCCGTATTTCATCACCCATGGCCGCGGGTCGCGCGTCTGGGACGTGGACGGGAATGAGTTCATCGACTTCGTCAACGGGCTGGCTTCCGTCACCCTGGGATACAACGATGCGGAGGTCAATGACGCGGTGCGCGCGCCAGCTCGAGCTCGGCGTCATCTTCTCGCTTCCGCACCCCCTGGAAGCGGAGGTGGCCGAGCTCATCTGCGAAATGGTCCCGTGTGCCGAGATGGTGCGCTTCGGAAAGAACGGGTCCGACGCCACGTCGGGCGCAATCAGGCTTGCGCGCGCCCATACAGGCAGGGATCGAGTAGCCGTCTGCGGCTATCACGGCTGGCAGGACTGGTATATCGGCTCGACCAGCCGCAATCGCGGCGTTCCCAAGGCGACCCGCGACCTGACCCACGCGTTCCCATACAACGACTCCGAGGCGTTGCGCGAGCTCCTGGAGCGGTATCCCGGCGAGTTTGCAGCGGTGATTCTCGAGCCGATGAACGTCGTAGAACCGGCCACCGGCTTTCTCGAACGCATCAAGGAGCTGGCACACGCCCACGGCGCATTGCTGGTATTCGACGAGACGATTACCGGCTTTCGTTACTCCAATTCCGGCGCCCAGGGCCTCTTCGGCGTCATTCCGGATCTCGCGACCTTCGGCAAGGGGCTCGCCAATGGATTCCCGATATCGGTCGTCGCGGGTCCGCGGGAAATCATGCGGTTGATGGAGGAGATCTTCTTCTCATTCACTTTCGGCGGTGAAACGCTGTCCCTCGCCGCTGCCAAGGCGACTTTGCTCAAGCTCCGGCGCGAGCCGGTGACACAGCGACTTGCCGCCAAAGGCAACAGGTGCCGCGCCGCGATCGAGGGCCTGATCCGATTTCATGGACTGACGGAGACTTTCTCGGTTTCCGGCCACCCGAGCTGGCTCTTCTTCAACATCCGCGATTCGAACGGATTCTCGGCGCTGGAGATAAAGACGCTCTACCTGCAGGAGATGTTTGCCCGAGGCATCCTGACGATCGGCACGTTCAATTTCAGCGATGCCCATTCCGAAGAAGATATCGATGCATTGGTCGCCGCGCATGCGCGGTTCTTCGAGATCGCCGGCCGCGCGCTGAAAGAAGGCTCGCTCAAGGAAGCGCTTCGTTGCACACCGCTCAAGTCGCTCTTCAAGCTGCGTTGACCGACGGTCCGGTCAGGCACGTGGCGATTCGGGCGGATGCGTCTGTCGAGATCGGGCATGGACACGTCATGAGATGCCTCGCCCTGGCTTCGGCGCTGGATTCCCTCGGGGTCAGATGCACATTTGTGACCGTGGACCTGCCGGCCGCGCTGGAAGATGTCCTGGCCGGGCTGGGCATCGCCATCGTCCGCATCGCCCGGCGGCACCCGGTCGCGCGCATGGCGGCAGCCGGCCCTGCGATCGATCAGGCCGAGGACTGCGGGGCGGTGCTTCACGCCCTGGCGAGCGTCGATCAGGTTGACTGGATGATCGTGGATCACTACGGCATCGATCGCGCCTGGGAAAGGGCGATTCGGGGCGGCGTGCCGCGGGTAGCCGTGATCGACGATCTCGCCAACCGGCCGCACGATGCTGAGGTGCTGCTCGATCCGAATCTTCAGGCCTCGCGCAGCCGTTACTCGGGGCTCGTTCCCGGGAACTGTCGCCTGTTGCTTGGCCCGCGCTTTGCGCTGCTCCGGCCGGAGTTCGCGCGACACGAGGGCCAGATGCATGCGGAAGGCGATGCCGCACGGCGCGTCGTTGCTTTCGCTGGCAGTGGCGATGCCGGCAACGCGACCGGCGGGATCCTGGACGCATGGCAGATGATCAGGGGCGAGCGGCCCCGGCTCGATGTGGTCATCGGAGAAGAGCATCCGCGACGCAGCGAAATCGAGGCGCGCTGCGCTGGGCTGGCCGACGTGAAAGTGCACGTACAGACCAGTCGAATGGCCGAGTTGCTGGAAGGTGCGCAGCTCTTCATCGGCGCTGCCGGGGGCGCCAACTGGGAGCGCTGTTGCCTGGGCGTGCCGGCCCTCCTGTTTGCGACGGCTCCCAACCAGGCATCCAATCTCGAGCTGTTTGCGAAGCGGCGGACGGGAATCGCGCTCGGACAGGCCGCCGACCTGGAGCCTGCGAGCCTCGCCGCCCTGATCGTTCGCGTGCTCGCGAAGCCTGGGCTGCTCCGTCGCATGGCCGCGCGCGCGGCCCGACTCGTGGATGGGCGCGGTGCCAGGCGCGCCGCGCTCGCGATTGCAGGCGGCAATCTGCGGTTGCGCGATGCGGTGCCAGACGACGTCCAGGTCGTGTGGGAATGGAGAAACGACCCGCGCACGCGGCGTCACAGCCGCGATCCCCGCGCATTGAAGCTCGAAGAGCATCGTGGGTGGTGGAGGGACGCGCTCGGCGATCCCGGGCCGCCGGCTGTTCATCGGTCGCTGTGGAAATCAGGATGTCGGCGTATTGCGTTTCGACTCGAAGGGCGAGGCGGCGGAACTTTCCATCTTCATCGATCCCGAACTCACGGGCCTCGGTCTCGGAAAGGCAATGCTCCTGGCCGGGCAGGAGTGGGCAAGCCAGTCCGGCACCGGATGGAAGCGACTGCAGGCCGAAATACTGCCGGAAAACGAGGCATCGATGTCCGCATTCGCGGCAACGGGATTCCGGCGACAGGGACCGACCTGGCTGTGGGAAGTCGCACGATGATGTCGATCGGCGGACGTCTTATCGGCGTTTCAGTCAGGCCATACCTGATTGCAGAGATGTCCGGCAACCACAACCGCTCGCTCGAGCGCGCACTTCAACTGGTCGATGCCGCCGCACAGTCGGGCGCCGATGCGATAAAGCTCCAGACCTATACGGCCGACACGATGACGCTTGATGTCGAAGGGCCCGGATTCGTCATCAGCGACCCCAACAGCCTGTGGAGTGGCCGCCGATTGCATTCACTGTATGACGAAGCTCACACGCCGTGGGCCTGGCATCGCCAGATCATGGAACGGGCGGCTTCGCACGGGCTCCATTGCTTCAGCTCGCCGTTCGACGAAACGGCCGTGGACTTCCTCGAGTCACTCGAAGTTCCGGCCTACAAGATTGCGTCCTTCGAGATCACCGACCTTCGACTCATCCGGAAGGTTGCGGGCACGGGAAAGCCGATGATCATCTCCACCGGCATGGCGACCATCGAGGAAATCGGTGAAGCGGTTGCGACAGCAGAATCGGCGGGCAGCGGGGACCTGGTCCTGCTCAAGTGCACGAGCACTTATCCGGCCTCACCCGTGAATTCCAACGTCCTCACGATCCCGCACCTGCGCGCGATGTTCGGAGTCGAGGCGGGCTTGTCGGACCACACGATGGGACTGGGAGCCTCGGTCGCTGCCGTCGCTCACGGCGCATCGGTAGTGGAAAAGCACTTTACGCTGAGTCGGGCGGACGGCGGCGTTGACAGCGCCTTTTCGCTCGAGCCCGCAGAATTCGCGATGCTGAGGACGGAAACCGAGCGGGCGTGGCAGTCGCTTGGATCCGTGCAGTTCGGCCCGACCGATGCCGAGCGTGATTCGCTGGTGTTCAGGCGATCGCTCCATGTCGCCGAGGATGTCAAGGCCGGGGAAGTGTTTACTGCGCGAAATCTACGCATCGTCCGTCCCGGCAACGGGCTGCATCCGCGGTTTTACGAGCAGGCGCTGGGTCGTCGCGCGAGCCGGGACGCGAAGAAAGGCACGCCGGTTGACTGGAGCCTGCTCGCGTGAGCGATTTTCATGTCGTGACAGTGGGATTGGATGAAGTCCTTCTCGATGGGTTGTACCGGCCGGTTGCGGCGAAGAATCGGCACCGCTTTTCGCACATCCTGCACCCGAGGTATTCGGCACTCGAGTTTCAGGGCCGTCCGGGCGCGGACCTGCATTTTTTTCGCGAAAGCCCGCTAGACGCCATCCCGGAACCCGACCACGAGTTGCTGTCGTCGCTGGAGGCGGAAGGCGTTCCGACCGTACACAACATGATCCTGGGCGACCGCGTGCTGTCGGCCCTCGAGTATCGCGAGGCCCTGGGTTACGCGACATTTCTTGCGCGGCGCATGGCGGAACTGTTCGACAAGCTCAAGCCGTCGGTCGTCATCGGTGGATTTGACGGCATTCACGCGGGCATTTCACTCGCCGTCGCGAAGCGCGCGGGCATTCCATGGCATGCGCTGAACTTCAGCGTCATCCCGCCGGAACTCGCGTGTTTCTGCGATGGCATGTCTCCGGCAGCGAGAGTCCAGCTTCCCGCCGTCATGGATGCCGGCGAATTGCGGGCCCTCGCGGAGGCGTCCCTGAGGCACTTTGAAAGCGGAAGCTTGCGTGCCCCGGTGTATGTCGACGCGCATTCCTCGTCGATCGCCGCGAAGCTCGGGAGAATTCCCGGTCGAATGGCCGGCCTGGTACGCACGATGCGAAAATCGCGGCTACCGCGACAGCCTGCGCTATACCGACCCACCAGGCCGACTCAGCGTACCGGCTGCAGTGCGAAGCATTCGTCGCGCGGCCGCAGCTCGAAGGGCGGTTTCAAACGCAGTTGCCCTGGCAGAACCGCCGTCGAGCCGATACGTCCTCTTCGGCTTGCACATGCAGCCCGAGTCATCGATCGACGTCTGGGCTCCATTCTTCAGCGATCAGATATGGGTCGTTCAATTACTGTCTCGCTCCATCCCTCCATCTCACCAGTTGCTCGTGAAAATCCACATGAGCGACTTGACGAACTACTCCGGCGAACAATATGAACGGATGCAGGCATTGCCTGGCGTCAAGCTGGTTCGCCCTTTCGTCGACAGCCGCAGGTTCATCGACAAGGCGGATCTGGTTGTCTCCATCCAGGGCACGATGGGACTGGAAGCGGCGCTCCTCGGCAAGCCGGTCATCATGCTGGGCGATTCGGCCGTTACGATGTTTCCCAGCGCATCGAGAATCGGGGAAATCCAGGACCTGCCAATGCTCATCCGGAAAAAGCTCTTGGAGCCACCTCCGACCCGAGAGGAAATTGTGCAGGCATACGCTTCATACCTGTCGCCATTTGCACCGGCAAGTCACAACGATTGGACGCTCAAGATAGGCGAGCAGGACATTGAAGCGTATGTCCGGCTCTTTGACCGGCTCCAGGCCAGCCTGGCAGCGGACGCCGCAATCCCGGATCCCTGAAATGAAGGATCTCCTGGTCAGGGCGATCAATCGGCTCTTGAGAGCCATCGGTTTCAGCCTCGTCCCGCGCCAAAACCTGCTGCTGACATATCAGCACGATTACGGTGCGGACGGATTCGAGGGTTACAGGAAATCCCAGGTCTTCCACAACAAGCGGAAGATCAACGAGGTCTGGGCAGACAAGGAAACGCTTGGCGTCATTTCTGCCTATATCAAGGAACATGTTCCCAGTGTGCGCTCGGGACTTTGCCACGGCACGAGGCGGGGATTCGAGCAGGCTGAGTTCTCGAGGTTGCTTGGATGCCCGGTGATCGGGACCGAGATATCCGACTCGGCCAGTCAATTCGAAGACACGGTCCAATGGGACTTTCATGAACCGAAGGAAGAGTGGCTGGGATCGTTTTCCTTTGTGTACAGCAACTCCATCGACCAGGCGTTCGATCCACGCAAGGCGCTGTCGACGTGGACGGCGCAGTTGGAAGAATCGGGCTTGCTGTTCCTGGACCATACGATGCTGCACTCACCGGCAGGGTCCTCGGAAATGGATCCATTCGGCGCTCATCCGATGGTCATGCCGTACCTCCTGTTCAAGTGGGGTTCGAACGAGTATCGGCTGGTCGATATCCTCGAGTTTGATCACGAGAAGAAGCATCGCGTATGGATCTTCGTGATCCGCCGTGGGCGAATGCCGTGATCGGCACAGGCGCACACGTCGGACGACTCGGCTCATTCGGCATGTCAGCTGCTGCGTCCTTCGCGCTGGCGGTGAATGCGTATGACATGAGTTTCCACGCGGCGCGACTGGGCGTCGTGTTGCTTGCCCTGCTCGTCGTGCATCTGGTCCGGTTTGCGAGTGTCGTGCTCGCGCGCGAAACACTCATCTATGGCTGTTTTCTGGGTTACATGCTTCTGGAATTGCTGTGGACCGAGGACAGGGCGCTCGCTCTCAACACCATTGTTCCGGCAACGACATTCGTCATTGTCATGATCCTGTTTGCTTCACTCGCGGTGTTTCACGACCTCAAGGCGGTCCTTGCCGGTGCCGTCACAGGCCTCCTTGCGGGCGCCGCACTGTACTCGGCAATGTCCGGATTCCCCTTCAGGTATCCGGACGAATTTTCCTATAACGCAATTGCCGGCATGTATCTATTCGGCCTGATCACGACCCTGTTGCTGGCATCCATCGCGCGCTGGAAGGCGCTGTACTTCGCGTTGGCCATTGTGATGGGGATCCACATCGTGGCAACGACGTCGATCAAGACCAATGTCGGAGTCTTGCTCGGTGCCGTGGCAGTCGGAGCAATTCATTTCGGCCATGTCTTGCGTCTGCTTTGGAAAAATGCGCTCGCAATCGTCATTGTCGCTGTCGTGCTCTCATTCGCGATCGTGTCGAACCAGGAGACCGTGGCGTCGCTCGAGCGCGGCGCAAATCGGGTGGCGCTGGGAATCGAGATACTCCGTGCGCGCGAGGAGATGCCGGGCTACTCATCGTTCGAGCTGCGTGCGAGCTGGCAACGCGAGGGATTTCGCGGCTGGACCGAGAATCCGATGTTTGGACACGGCGTCGAGGCTTTTCGCTCGAAATACGGCATCACATCGCATGCGAGCCATGTGGACATTGCCTACAACTCCGGACTGATCGGCCTCACGCTCTTCTACGGAATCTTTGCTTCGATGTTCCTGCGACTTTACCGCGCGCGGCACGGCGATCTGCGCAACACGCGACTGGTCATCCTCGGCGGCATGACTTGTGCATTGTTCATTTCTTTCGCCGGGAGCAGTCACTACGGCGCATTCCTTGCGGCCTTTCTTGCGCTGAGCATTGGCATCCTGAAGCGCGCATGAGGCGGGTCGTCTACACGCCGGTCGCGGATCGGCTCGTCTATCTCGACGAAAAGGCAACGCCGGAGTTCTGGGACGCGCGCTGGCGGACCGAAGGCCAGGCCAGAATTTCGCGCCAGGACAAGCAAATCGTCCGGGTGACGGCGAAGTATCTTCCGTCGGGCGCCTGCGTCCTCGAAGGCGGATGCGGACGCGCCAACAAGGTCAAGGCCCTCGCTGACTCCGGGTTCAAGGCGATCGGCATCGACTTCGCCGAGGAATCGGTGCGGCGGGCGAGGCTCGAGTATCCGGATCTCGACATCCGCGAAGGCGATGTGCGGTCGCTGCCGTTTTCCGGCGGCTATTTCGACGGCTACTGGTCATCGGGTGTCATCGAGCATTTCTGGACTGGCTACGACGCGATCCTCTCTGAGGCTCATCGCGTGCTGAGACCCGGTCGCCTGCTCTTTCTGACAGCGCCGTGGTTCTCGCCCTACCGCAGGCTCAGGGCGCGCAGGGGAGGCTATCCCGCGACAGGATTTCGCATCGGAGCCCGAGTGCCTTCTACCAGTTCGCACTCAGACGACGCGAAGTGTCGGACCAGCTGGAGCGGCACGGATTCGAGCTGCTGAATTGGCGCGGCATCGCACCGGAAGTTTCGATGCAGGAGGACATGGACATCGCTGAGGCGACCGGTGGAATGGCTGCTCGGTTCGCGTGGATCGATTCGCGAAACGCGTGCTTCGTCGTGCACGTCACCGGTGCGCTCGCCGGATTCTGCGGCCACTCCTTCATGGCAATCGCGCAACGCAGGCGTGGCAAAGCCGCCCGATCAGTAAGCCGCAACTCCTGCTCGTGACGGGGTCCCTCGAGTGCGGCGGGTCCGAACGGCAGATCGCGGACATGGCCAACTACTGGTCCGCGCGGGGCGTGGACGTGTCGGTTGCGACCTGGAGCGATCCGGGGACGCCGGACTTCTATGAGCTCGATCAGCGGGATACGTCGCGTGCATCTCGACGTGCCTGCAACCGGGCGGATCCGCGGAAATCTGTGGCGAATCCGGAAGCTCCGACAGGCTCCTCGAGGAGTGCGAGCCAGGATGCCGTACTGAGTTTCCTGACTCGGAGCAATGTGCCGACGATCCTCGCGGGCGTTGGCCGGCGCCTCGCATCGTCGTTTCTGAGCGGGTGCAGCCGCGCATGGAAACAGGCCTGCCGCTCGGCTGGCGATTGCTTCGTCGACTCTGATCTATGGCCGGGCGGCCGACGCAATCGTGTGCCAGACCGGCTGCACGCGCGCAGTGGATTCGGGCAGAACTGGCGCAAGCGAGGTCGGCCGTCATTCCCAATGCCCTGCGAGCGCTGCCTCAGACCCGTGGAGCGACCGGGAGCCGCTGATCATCGGCGTCGGGCGACTCGTGCGCCAGAAGGGATTCGACTTGCTCTTGCAGGCTTTTGCGCTCGTCGCCGGCGAAATGGCCGGAACTGGCGGCTCGTGATCCTCGGCGAAGGACCTGAACGCGCGCAATCTGCTGACGGCTTCGCGATGAGCTTGGCCTCGGCGACTCGCGTCGAGCTCGCCGGGTTACGTCCGGGACGTCGAACGCTGGATGTCCCGCGCGGGCCTCGTCGTCCAGCCGTCCCGCTTCGAGGGATTTCCGAACGCCGTGCTCGAAAGCATGGGCATGGGAGCGGCCGTGATCAGCGCGGACTGTCCCGCAGGTCCCGCGGAGCTGATCGAGGATGGCGTCAATGGCCGGCTGGTGCCGGTCGACGATGTCTTCACGCTCTCCCGCGTCATGGGGGACTTGATGGCCGACCCTGCCTTGCGGGCGCGCCTCGGCCGCGAGGCACTGAAAGTGCGGGAGCGCTTCCGCCAGGAGTCGATCATGGCGCGATGGGAGGCGCTCCTCCTGCCGTCATGAGCGCCGAGCGCGAAATGGCGGCGGGCGAGCGGTTCGAGTTCGGCGAGAACTGGTCCCGCTTTCTCGGGCTCCTCGACGACCGGCGCATTGCCGATGCCGAGGCAGTCACTCCGGGAAATGCTCGCGGTGACAGGACCTGCGCGACCTGCGATTCCTGGACATCGGTTGCGGTTCCGGACTTTTCAGTCTCGCCGCGCGGCGCCTCGGGGCGACGGTGCATTCCTTCGATTTCGACGCGCAGTCAGTCGCATGCACGCGAGAATTGAAGAAGCGATATTGTCCGGACGACGCGGGCTGGCAGATCGAGAGCGGTTCGGTGCTGGACGCGACCTATGTGGACCAGCTCGGGCGTTTCGACGTCGTCTATAGCTGGGGCGTGTTGCACCACACGGGGGCAATGTGGCTCGCGCTCGAGCATGCGATCTCCCGCGTCGAGCCCGATGGCGGCAGGCTGTACATCGCGATCTACGCGGACCAGGGCTGGAAATCCCACGCCTGGTGGTTCGTGAAGCTCATCTACAACCGGTTGCCGCGATTCCTGCGGCCGGTCTACCTGCTTGCAGTGAGCGCGCTGGTCCGGATCCTCGTAATCCTCAAGTACACGATTCTGCTCCGGCCGATGGCCGCGATCGCCCCGCTATTCGGCGATCGCCGGGAGCGGGGCATGAGCGCGAAGCACGACCGCGTGGACTGGATCGGCGGATTTCCCTACGAGTTTGCGACGCTCGAGACCCTGGTCTCCTTTCTGGAGGCCCGAGGCCACGCCATCGTCACGACGCGCCGCGCCGGCAGCCTCGGTTGCCACGAGGTCGTCGCCAGGCGCATGTCATGTGCGGAGTGACGCGGCTTTTTTCAGCTCGCCGGCGGGCTCGCGCCCGGCGCGCGCGAGCAGCTCGCAATGATGACGGGTTGCCTGGCGCATCGCGGTCCGGACGCCACCGGCGAGTGGATCGATCCCGAGGCAGGCATTGCACTCGGTCACCGGCGCCTTTCAATCCTCGAATTGTCGGCCGCGGGAAGCCAGCCGATGATTTCCCATTCGGGCCGGTACGTGCTCGTGACCAATGGCGAGATCTACAACCACCTGGAGATTCGCAAGGCACTGGCGCGGGACGGCGCGGAGCCGGCCTGGCGCGGCCATTCGGACACGGAGTCGCTGCTTGCCGCGTTCGACAGGTGGGGTATCGAGGCCGCACTGGGCAGGACCGTCGGCATGTTTGCCCTTGCGCTCTGGGACCGCCAGGAGCAGGTCCTTGCGCTCGCCCGCGACCGGCTCGGAGAAAAACCGCTGTACTACGGCCTGCAGGGCGACCTCCTGCTATTCGGCTCCGAGCTGAAGGCGCTCCGTGCGCACCCGGCGTTCCGTGCCGAGATCGATCGCGATCAGGTTGCCGTCTACCTGCATCGCGGCTACGTTCCAGCGCCGCAATCGATCTATCGCGGCATCCACAAGCTGCCGCCCGGCTGCTTCGTGGAGTTCAGACTGAGACAAGGCGCAGTCGCGAACTGCCGGAACCCAGGCCGTATTGGTCACTCGCCGAGGTCGCGGCGAGCGGCCTTCGCAATCCATTCGAGGGCAGCGATGAATCGGCCATCGACCGGCTGCAGGCGGTCCTTTCGCAGGCCATTGCCTCACAGAGCATCGCCGATGTCCCACTCGGCGCCTTCCTCTCGGGTGGCATCGACTCGTCGACGATTGTCGCGCTCATGCAGGCGCAATCGTCCCGCCCCGTGCGGACCTTCGCGATCGGATTCCAGGAAGAGGCGTTCAACGAGGCGCCGCATGCGCGAGCCGTGGCCGCGCATCTCGGCACGGAACATACCGAGATCATCGTGACGCCGCGGGCCGCGATGGAAGTCATCCCGCGTCTCCCGAGACTTTATGATGAGCCGTTCGGCGACAGTTCCGCGATTCCCACTTTCCTGGTTGCGGAGCTTGCGCGCCGGCACGTCACGGTCTCGCTGTCGGGTGATGGCGGCGACGAGTTGTTCGGTGGTTACACGCGCTATTGGCGAGGTCACCACCTCAGGCGCGTGGCGGGGCGCATTCCGGGATTCCTGCGGGCCGCGTTCGCCCCCTGGTTCGGGCCGCATTATTCGCGCTTCGTCGCGGCCCCGACAGCCAGTCACCTGTACGACGCCGTGATGCTCGACCCGGCGGCGAACGGGATCGCCCTGGGCAGGGAAGGCGAACCGCCCGGTGCATCCATCGGACTGGATGCGAGTCTCGCGGACGGCGATTTCTACCAGGCCATGATGCTTGCGGACGGCACGACCTATCTTCCCGACGACATCCTGGTGAAAGTCGATCGCGCGTCGATGGGCGTCAGCCTCGAATCGCGCGTACCGATGCTGGATCATCGGGTTGTCGAGCTGGCCTGGCAGATGCCGCTTCGGATGAAGTATCGAAACGGCGAAGGCAAGTGGCTGCTGAAGCAATTGCTTCGCAGGCATGTGCCCGCAGCCTTGCACGATCGGCCCAAGCAGGGGTTCGGGGTGCCGGTCGGCAAGTGGATCCGCGGCGGGATGCGCGAATGGGCGGAGTCACTCCTTGCGGAGGGACGGCTTGGACAGGACGGCTTTCTCGACGCGCGGCGCGTGCGCGAGCAGTGGTCGCATCACCTCGAGGGCAGGACGCGCTCGGGGGAAGGCATCTGGCGGATCCTGATGTTCCAGGCCTGGCTCACCGAGACCCGCGGGGCGTGATTGCCCGTTCGAACGGTCCTGCCCCGGACGTCGCCCTGTTCCTCCCTTCGCTGGCGGGCGGCGGCGCGGAACGGGTCTTCGTCGACCTTGCCAGCGAGTTCGCGGCGCGGGGCTTGTGCGTCCACCTCGTCCTGGCTTCGGCCGAGGGCCCGTACCTGGCAGACGTGTCCGATGCCGTGCGCCTCGTGGACCTCGAGGCACCGCGCATGCTTCGCGCGCTGCCTCGACTCGTTCGCTACCTGCGCGCCGAGCGACCGGCCGCGATCCTGTCGGCGCTCGACCATGCGAACATCGTTGCGTTGCTCGCGCGGCGACTCGCGGGCGGAGCGACACGATGCGTGATTTCCATGCGCTCCGTCCCGACGGAGGTCTATCGCAGGGACGGCTCGGTCGGAAGCCGCATCCTGTTGCGATTGATGAAGGTTGCGTACCGCTTCGCCGACGCGATCGTCGCGAACTCGCATGCCGTTGCGCTCGATCTCTCCCGTCTCCTCAGGATCCCGGTCGACGAGATAGACGTCATCTACAATCCCCTGAATCTTGTCCGCATCGAAGAAGAGAGCCGCGCACCGCTTGCGCATGAATGGCTTGCCGACGGGGCACCGCCCGTCATTCTCGGTGTCGGCAGTCTCGCGCCGCTCAAGGACTTTGCGACGCTCGTCCGTGCGTTCGCAATCCTCCGGTCGCGCCGTGAATGCAGGCTCGTGATTCTCGGCGAGGGACCGGAACGCGAGCACCTCGCGTCCGTGGCGAAGCAGGCGTCGGTCGCGGGCGACGTGCTGATGCCGGGCTTTGTTCCGAATCCCTTTGCGTGGATGCGCCGTTCGCGCGTCTTCGTGAGTTCGTCCGTCACCGAGGGCTGCCCCAACGCACTGATGCAGGCGCTCGCGATCGGCATGGCAATCGTGAGCACGAACGCGGTCGGCGGGTCGGCGGAGATCCTCGAGAATGGCCGGTGGGGCCGGCTCGTGCCGGTCGGACGGCCGGGCGCAATGGCAGCGGCAATGAACGAATGCCTCGAATCCGGCCCGATTCCGCGGGCGCGCGAGCGGGCGAGCGAATTCTCGCATGAGCGGGTCGCGGGCAGTTTCTCAAGGTGCTCCTCCCGCGGGAGAACGCCGGGTGACGTTCCTTGCCATGTCGCCGTTTCCGGCCCTTGTCTGCCCCTTCGATCACCGGGAACTGAAGGCGAAGGCCGGAGGCGATTCGCTTGCCTGTCCGGCAGGCCACGAATTTCCGGTGCGCGAGAACATCCCGCGCCTGTTGCCTTCCGGCGAGAACTACGCCGACGCCTTCGGTGAGCAGTGGCGCCAGTACCGCAGGACTCAGCTCGACTCCCACACGCGGACGACCTTCTCGAAGGACCGGCTCAGGCGCTGTTTCGGCGAGGCGCTCTGGCAGCGGCTGCAGGAGCCGGAGCCGCTGCAGGTGCTCGAGGCCGGTTGCGGCGCCGGTCGCTTCACGGAAGTGCTGCTCGGCACGCCCGCTGCCGCGGTGACGTCGACGGATCTCAGCGCGGCGGTCGAGCCGAACCAGCTCAACTGTCCGCAATCGCCGCGGCATCGCATTGCGCAATGCGACATCAACCAGCTGCCGTTCCTTCCCGGGCAGTACGACGTCGTTATGTGTCTCGGTGTCATCCAGCACACGCGGCATCCGGAGCGCACGATCGCCGACCTGTACCGGCAGGTGAAGCCGGGCGGATGGCTCGTGATCGATCACTATCGCCATGCACTATCCACCTACACCAAGATCACCGTTGCATTGCTCCGGCCCATCTTGAAGCGCCTGCCGCCGCGGCAGGGCATCAGTGCAACGAAGGCACTGACACGTCATTTCTTTCCGCTGCATCGCGCCGTGCGCAGGTACACGGCGCTGCAGATGATCCTGTCCAGGGTCTCACCGATCATTACGTACTTTCACGCGCTCCCCGAACTGTCAGATGACCTCCAGTACGAGTGGGCCGAACTCGACACCCACGACGCACTCACTGACTGGTACAAGCGATTGCGCTCGCGCCGGTCGATCCGGCGCACGATTGAGAGGCTAGGTGGAGTCGAATTGTGGGTCGAGCGGGGCGGCAATGGCATCGAAGCGCGATGCCGCAAGCCGAATACCTGACCGATGATCCTGAAGGCGAAGGCAGTCCTCAGGGCCGCTGCTGCATGAAAATGGGCGAGCGCGCCATCGAGCGAATTCCTTAGAATGTGGACATGACGGGCAGCGACGAACGCAAGCGCGAAGAGGCCCGGTTCCACGACCAGCGCGAGCTTGACCGCAATCGCCTGTCGCCGGAGGAGTTTCTGCGCAAGTACCCGAACAACACTTTCTACGCGATCGACCGCGAGCCCAAGGAATTCATGTACGCCTGGCTCGCCGAGCGCTGCCCGGGCAGGCGCGCGCTCGACTATTGCTGCGGCAACGGGCAGATCACGATCCGCCTGGCGCAGCTCGGCGCGGAAGCGCACGGCATCGACATTTCCGCCGAAGAGATCGAGACGGCCAGGAAAAACGCCGCTGCGGCAGGCGTGGCTCGCGGCGCGCATTTTGCGGTCATGGACGCGGAAGCGATGACATTCCCGGACGACTACTTCGACATCATCGTTTGCTCGGGGGTGCTGCACCACCTCGACGTGGACAACGCATTTCCGGAGCTCGCGCGCGTTCTCAAGCCGACCGGCGAGATCATCTGCGCGGAGGCCCTTGGCTACAATCCGGTAATCGCACTCTATCGTCGCTGCACGCCGCACCTGCGGACGGCGTGGGAAACCGACCACATCCTGACGATGAAGGAAGTTCGCAAGGGCCTCAGGCATTTTTCCCACGTCGACATCCGGTTCTTTCACCTGTTCACGATTCTCGCGATTCCCTTCCGCAACTCCCGCATGTTCGAAGGGTTGCTTGCGACATTGCGGGCCGTCGACCGCCTCGTGCTCAAGATCCCCGGTATCCGCCTGATGGCCTGGCAGATGTACTTCATCTACTCGAACCGGTAGTGCCACGATCGGGTCAAGCGGCGTTGGCGGCAGACGCGTGATCCGGGTGCTCCTGATCGGGCCGCTCCCGCCACCCATGGGGGGCGACACCCGCCATTTCGCGACGCTCGCGGACGACCTGCGTGCCGACGGGCGCTTCGAAGTCACGCTCGTCAACACTTCGCGTGGTCAACAGCACTCGAGCGTGTTCCGCAACCTGGGTACGTCACTCAGGGCGCTGCGAGCCATCATCGCCAATCGGCGTCGTGTCGATGTCGTCTCCTTTCACGCCAGCGACCGGGGCATGTTCCTGTTCGGCCCTCTGGTCGTCACGGCCGGAAAGCAGTTGTGCCTGCCGGTCGTCCTGCGCGTCTTCGGCGGCTCATTCGGCGATTTCTATCAGGCCGGCAACGCCCTGACGAGGGCAATCGTGCGCAAATTCGTCCTGTCGGCCGACGTCGTGCTGTTGCAGACCCGGCGGGCCATCCGTCAATTGCAGCCACTGTCCTCGGGCAAGACAATCTGGTTTTCCACGTACATCAGGCGCACGAGCCAACCGCCGGAAGGCGCCCGCAGCGCTTCCGGAGACTTGCCGTCGTTTCGTCTTTCTGGGTCACCTGTGGCGCTCGAAGGGCGTCGAGACGATGCTGGAGGCGGCCGCCCAGCTGCCGCCGGGATGCGAAATCGACCTGTTCGGGCCGCTCGACGAATACACGGCAGAGGAACTCGAGCAGCGCGGACTGGGCCGTATCCACTATCGCGGTTGCCTGACACACGAGGAGGTCGATGCCGCGCTGTGGAACTACGATTGCCTCGTGCTTCCCACGCATCATCCAGGGGAGGGCTATCCGGGCGTGATTGCGGAGGCATTCGCGCATGGCTTGCCGGTCGTGACGACGAGGTGGCTCGCGATTCCCGAGATCGTCGACGACAGCTGCGGGATCCTGATTGAACCCGGCGACACTGCGGCATTTGTCGCGGCCCTGACCGTTCTCCATCGCGACGTCGGCCTTTGGCGCCGACTCAGGCAAGGCGCGCGGCTGCGCGCGGAGCAGTTCGATCACGAGCTCTGGTCGCGAAAATTCGAAGAGATCTGCGAAGGCCTGGTGACTGGCTGATGTGCGGGATTTTCGGGATTCTCCAGCCCAGCGCACTCCGCCTCGATCCCGAGGTGCTGCAGGCAGCACATCGGGTCCAGGCACATCGAGGTCCGGATGGCCGCGGCCTGCAGAGCCATGTGTGGGGCGCCAACACGCTCGTGATCGGGCACGAGCGCCTCGCGATCATCGACTTGAGCGAAGCAGGCCTGCAGCCGATGGAGCGCGGCGCTGAAGGCAGCCTGGTCTTCAATGGCGAGCTCTACAACTACCTCGAATTGCGCGCCGAGCTCGCGGCTGCGGGACTCCGGTTTGCGACCCGCACGGACACCGAGGTACTCCTGGCGGCACTGCATCACTGGGGGCCAGCGCACGCCTTCGGCAAGTTCAACTGGATGGGCGCACTCGCCTGGCTCGACCGGCGCGGGGACACGGCTCGTGCTTGCCACCGACGCGGGCGCGGAAAAGCCCATTTACTACTGCAACGACGGGCCGCGATTCATTTTCGCGTCGGAAGTCAAGACGGTGCTGACACTGGCCGGCCGCAAGTTTCCGCTCGATCGCGATGTCGTGGGGCAATTCGTGTTTCAGGGGTTGAGCGACACCTCCACGCGCACGTTTTTCGACGGAATCCGGCGCATCGAGCCCGGCAGCTACGTCGAACTCGACCTGGCACGCGACCGGCCGGAGCTCCGCGCGACCCGATTCCGCTCGCCCGCATACGCAGGCGATCCCGCGCGGATGTCGCTCGATGAATTCATCGAGGAACTCCGCGCCACATTCATCGACTCCGTTCGCATCCGGTTGCGTAGCGACGTACCCGTTGGAGTCCTTCTGTCGGGAGGCGTCGACTCGTCCGCCATCGCTGCCGTGACGCGCTCGCTGGCCGGGCATGAGACGCCACCGCGCCTGCTGTCCGCGGTGAGCGACGATCCGCGCGTGGACGAGTCCCGCTACATCGCGATCATGGAGCACCACCTGCGGCAGCCTGTCAGCAGGATCAATCTGCGGATGGCGCCTGACAATCTCGTGACCGAACTGGCCGACGCCAACTGGTACAACGATGCGCCGATCGCGGGGTTGTCCGCGCTTGCGCACCGGAACCTGATGCGACGGGCGAAGGAGCTGGGACTCATCGTGATTCTGAGCGGGCAGGGGGCGGACGAGATACTGCTCGGCTATCGCAAGTACCTGGGCTTCTATCTCCAGTCGCTGCTGAGGCGCGGGAACGTGTTCAAGGCCGCCTGGGTGCTGGCGGGATTTCTGGCCAATCGAACCATCGTGACCGAGTTCAGGCTTGGTGATGCCAAGAGATACATCCCGCTGCTGGGCGGATTAGGCGACACAGGCGCGGACATGGAGTCCGCATCGGCCATGCAGGGCCCATGGCTGCGCGGCTGGCAACCCTGTTCGCTGGGCCTCGGGCCGGGAACGCTGGTCGAGCGGCAGTGGCTCGACTTGCGTCACTATTCAGTTCCCTCGCTGTGCCACTACGAAGACCGGATGTCCATGTCCGCAAGCCGCGAGATCCGCCTGCCGTTTCTCGATCCGAGGTTGATCGACCTGCTGATGCGCGCGCCGGATTCCTACAAGCTGCGCAATGGCTGGACAAAGTATGCATTTCGCCGCGCAATGCAGTCGCTGCTGCCGCGTGAAATCTGCTGGCGCAAGGACAAGAAGGGATTCGCCAATCCGGAGGGCGAATGGCTGAAGCACGAGTTGCGCACCGCCGTCCGCGAGGCATTTGCGCCTGACAGCCTCATCTGCCGCAAGCAGATCATGGACAGCACGGCGCTGCTGGACACGTACGATCGGTATCGTGCGCAAGCTGCGGACGGCGGATCGATCTGGTACCGCGAGATCTTCGCGCCGTTGTCGCTCGAGCACTGGATGCGTCGTTACGACGAATGGATCGCGTGAACCGCCCACGAACGCAATCCGGCCGCCGGCGGCATGAATGTCTGGCTCGTCAAGGACGGGGAGAACCTGCCCATTCAACCGGATGCCCGTCGGATGCGGACGTGGATGCTTGCCGAGGAATTGCTGCGACACGGACACCAGGTGACCTGGTGGGCCAGCACGCACTCCCATCAGCGGAAGGCCCTGCTGTTTGACGAGGATTGCGAGGTCGAGGTGTCGCGGGGCTTCCGGCTCAAGCTGCTTTACGCCGGTGCATACCGGAAGAACCGGTCGTTGGGCCGGCTGCTGCATCACTCGCGCCTGGCGGCGAAGTTCCGGCGCCTCGCGCCGACACTTCCCAGGCCGGATGTCATCGTCAGCGCATTTCCGACGATCGAACTCGCCTATGAGGCCGTCGCATTTGCAGGCGCGCGCGGGATCCCCGTGATCATCGACATTCGGGATCCCTGGCCCGACATCATGCTGGACCTCGCGCCGCCGCTGCTGCGGGCGGCCGGCCGGATCGCGGTCCTCCCGCTGGAAAGGAAAGCGCGCACGAGCTTTGCCCGCTCCGACAGCCTCGTCGCCTGTTCGCGCGGCTTTCTGGACTGGGGATTGCGCAAGGCCGGCATCGCGCAACGCGATGGCGACCGGGTCTTTTACCTCGGCAAGGCGGAAGGCGCCCCGGGTAACGCGGGGAATTCGGCGAGAATTCGAGAGCTCGAGCAGAAGCTCGCCGGCAAGGTCATTTTCACTTTCGTCGGATCATTCGGCCACGTTTACGAGCTCGAACTGCTCTGTGAGGCAGCGGAGCTGCTGAAGAACAAGGGCAACCACCAGGTTCACTTCGTACTGGCGGGTGATGGCGAGCAGTTCGACCGGATCACGGCCAGGGCGAAAGCGCTCGACAACGTCACCGTGCCGGGCTGGCTCGCGTCAGCCGATGCGGATCGCCTCCTGGCAATCTCCGATGTGGGGCTCGCGCCATACCGGCAGATGTCCGGCGCGATGCCCAACAAGATATTCGACTATTCTGGCAGCCGGGCTGCCCATCCTTTCCTCGCTGGAAGGGGAGATGATCGAGAAACTGACAAGTCGTGGCGCGGGCGTGTCGTACCTGCCGGGCGACCTCGAGGCGCTGGCATCGCATGTGACGACGCTGGCCGAAAACCGGGAACTGCGCCGGAAACTTGCGGCAGGTTCGGCCCTGATGTTCGAGCAGGAGTTCCGCGCCGACCGGATCTACGATGAATACGTCCGTCATGTCGAAACCATCGCGCGCGCCCGGGCGCATTGACGCGGCCGCGAAGCGGCTGTTCGATATCGTGTCGTCGGCAGCCGCCCTGGTCGTGCTGTCGCCGTTGCTGCTCGTCATTGCTGCCGGCATCAAGCTCACCTCGCCGGGTCCGGTTTTTTATCGGGGCGTCCGCACGGGCCGCCACGGCAAGCCGTTCCGCATACTGAAGTTCCGGACGATGGTGGTGGACGCCGCGGACATCGGCGGCCCTTCGACCGGCCAGGATGATCCGCGCGTCACGGCTTTCGGCGCATTTCTGCGGCGATTCAAGCTGGACGAGCTGCCAAACCTCGTCTGCGTGCTATTCGGGAAGATGAGCATCGTTGGACCGCGCCCGGAGGTTCCGCAATACACGAATCAGTATCGAGGCGAAGAAAAACTCATCCTGAGCGTTCGTCCCGGCATCACGGACCTGTCCTCGATCCGGTTCATCGACCTTGCTTCGCACATCGGGGCGGAGAACGTCGATGCGGCATTCGAAACCCGGGTCCTGCCGATCAAGAACCGGTTGCGCGTCCAGTACGTCAAGGAAAGGAGCTTCTGGATGGACATGAAGATCATCGTCAGCACGCTCGCCAGGCTTTTCGGCTTCTCGCGGCCGAGATAGCCCGGATGGACTGGCGGTTGAAATGTGTCGCGTTCCACGTGCTCGCGAGAGCTCCCTGGCTGTATCGGGCCATCCAGCAGCGCGACCGGGTCTGCCTTGCTGACCGTGACGGACACGTACCTCAGGCTTCATCAGACGCACGTCGACCACTACCGGCAAGTGCATCCCGGCCGCGCGCTGGAATTCGGGGGCGGGCGGCATTTCCTCAGTCCATTGCTGCTTTCGCACGCAGGCGCCACCGAAATTCTCGTGTATGACCTCGAGCGACTCAGCAGTCCCGCGCTCGTCAATCACACGATCCGCCAGCTCCGCGGCCGATTGCCCGGAAGCTGGCCGGAGGTCGCGGACTTCGACGACCTGGAACGCAGGTATCGAATTCGCTACCTGGCGCCGGCCGACGCCAGGAATACCGGCCTTGCGGATGCAAGCGTGGATTTCATCTGCTCGACCAGCACGCTCGAGCACATCCCGCCGGACGACATCCGGCGCATCCTCGGCGAATGCGCGCGCGTCGCGCGCCGGGGCGCCGTATTCAGTCACGTCGTGGATTACCAGGATCATTACAGCTACGCGGACAAGTCCATTTCGCCGTTCAACTTCTACCGATACAGCGAGAAAGCCTGGCGGTGGCTGAATCCATCCAACCATTTCCAGAACCGCTTGCGTCATTCGGACTACGAGCGCATGTTCGCGGAGTTTCCCCTGACGACGGTCGAGGTCCTGCGTGCGACGGATTGACGAGATCGGTGTTCCGCTCGCGGCCGCTTTCAGACGGTACGATCCGGTCGATCTGTCAACATCCATCGCGTATTTCGTCGTTGCAGCGCGCCTAGGCGCATCACGTCATCCGCAGGCTTCACGGCTGATGCACTACGTTTCCCTCCCGCGGGCTCGGTACTTCCGTGTCCCGCATCGCCATCGGCTGCGAGCAGCTCGGCGGCACGGACTGGGGCGAGTACGATCGCAACGAGACAATTCGTGCCGTGGCGCGCGCGGTCGATTTCGGCATCAACGCATTTGACACGGCGGACGTCTACAGCCTCGGCGAGTCGGAACGGGCCCTCGCGCGCGCGCTCGGCGCACGGCGGCATGACCAGTTCATCATCACGAAAGGCGGGGTCCGCTGGGACCTTCCGCCCGGGGCGAAGCGCGCCAATACGTCCTTTGACCTCAGCCCGGCCTACCTTCGCCAGGCGCTCGAGGACTCGCTTCGCCGTCTCGAGATCGATTCGGTCCCGCTGTACCTTCTCCACGCACCGGATCGACGCGTGCCGCTGGAGGAGACCCTCGAGGCGGTCGTCGGGCTGAGGGAGGCGGGCAAGATACGCGCCTTCGGGCTTTCGAACTTCTCGTTCGACGACATCCGGCGTGCGGAGGAGTTGACGCCGATCGCGGCAGTCGAACTGCGTTACAACCTGCTGGAACGCGGCCCGGAAGCGGAACTGTTTCCCTGGTGCAGGGAGCGCGGGATCGGCGTCTTTACCTACGGGCCCTTGGCTGAAGGCCTGCTCGCCGGAAAGTATTCGGCTGCAAGCCGATTCGATCCCAGCGACCGGCGGAGCCGGCTGCCGCATTTCCAGGGGGAGGCGCTCGAGCGGAATCTCGGGATCGTCGAGCGCGTGAAACGGCTCGCCGCCGATCACTCGAAAACGGCGGCGCAGATTGCGGTAAATTGGGTACTCTCGCGCGACGCGGTGACGTCGGCGGTGGTCGGCGTCAAGAGCGTGAAACAACTCGAAGAAGTGGCGGGGAGCACCGGATGGTCAGTCGATCCGCGGTCATTCGATGACTGAGTTCAAGTCCGAGCTTGGCGGCCTCGCGGATCCGTCGTCGAACCAGGGCCCGCTCGATGTCGCAGGCAGGGACCCGGCGACATTGCGCAAGTTCCTCACGGACATGCTGACGATCCGCCTCGCGGAAGAGGCAATCGGTGCGCTGGTGGAGGAGGGGCTCGCAAAGACCCCCTGCCATCTCGCCATCGGCCAGGAGGCGATCGCGGTCGGCTGCTCGAGCGCGCTCAACCATCGGGACCGCGTCTTCGGCGGACATCGCTCGCACTCGCACCTGCTGGCGCTCGGCGGCGACCTCGAGGGCCTCATCGCCGAGATCCTCGGCAAGGCGAGCGGCCTGTCGCTCGGCATGGGTGGCTCGATGCACCTGTATTCGCCTTCAGTGGGCTTCATGGGTTGCGTGCCGCTGGTCGGCGCGACGATCCCGATTGCGGTGGGCGCCGCGCTCGCGGCGCGCATGGACGGCGAGGGCGCGATCGCGGTCAGCTATTTCGGTGATGGCGCGGCGGAGGAGGGCGTGTTTCACGAGTCCCTCAACCTGGCCGCGGCCCAGCGTCTCCCGATCCTCTTCGTCTGCGAGAACAACCTGTTCTCCAGTCACCTCGACATCCTGCTTCGCCAGCCCAGTGACCGGATCGCGCGATTCGCCGAGGCGCATGTGATCCGCTCGGCAACCGTGGACGGCAACGACGTACTCGCGGTCGCCGCGGCCGCATCCACGCTCGTCGCGCATGCCCGCGAAGGGGGCGGTCCGGTGTTTCTCGAGGCCGTGACGTACCGGCATCGCGGCCACGTCGGGCCCAAGGACGATGTCGACGTCGGAGTCCGCAGGACGATGACCGAGCTCGTCAAATGGAAGCGTCGCGACCCGATCACGCGGCTGCTGGCGGGCATGCAGGCGCAGGAGTTCATCGACGAGCCGCGATTCGAGGCCTTGCAGGATGAAATCCGGCGGAAAATCGCGGACGCCAGGGCCAGGGCCGAGGCAGCGCCCTTTCCGGATCCTGCCGCACTCCTCGGCGCGGTCTATCGGAGCGTCGATGGTCGCCGCTGACGAAACGAGCTACGGCGAAGCAATTTGCCGCGGATTCGAGCATCTGCTCGGCAATCACCCGGAGGTGTTCGCGATCGGCCAGGGCGTGTGGAGCCCGTGGTACGTCGGCAATTCGATGACCGGCCTGGACGAGAAGTTCGGACGGGAACGCGTGATCGACACGCCGGTGTCGGAGCTCGCCTGCACCGGCGCCGCGATCGGCGCCGCGCTCTGCGGCTACCGGCCGATCGTGATCCATCCGCGCATGGACTTCATGCTGCTCGCGGTGGACCAGATCGTGAACCAGGCGGCGAAGTGGTCGCACATGTTCGGCGGCCAGGCGTCGCCGGCAGTCACGATCCGCGCGATCATCAACCGCGGCGGCGAGCAGGGCGCGCAGCACTCGCAGGCCCTGCACGCCTGGTTTGCCCACGTCCCGGGCTTGCGCGTCGTGATGCCCTCGACTGCCGAAGACGCCCGCGACCTGCTGATCTCCAGCGTGCTCTCGGACGATCCCGTGATGTACATCGACGATCGCTGGCTCTACGCGCGCATGTCCGTGCTCGGGCCCGTGGACGAGCGCCCGCTGGCGGGCGAAGGACCCGTGTTGCGCAGGCGCGGGTCGAACCTGACGCTCGCCGGTGCCGGATATTCGGCGTGGCTCTGCGAAGAGGCTGCCGCGGCGCTTGCCGCGGAGGGCATCGACGCCGACGTGATCGACGTGCGCGTGCTCAATCCCTTCGATCCGTCTGTGATCGTCGAATCGGTCAGGCGCACCGGCGCGCTCTGCGTCGTCGACGGCGGCTGGGGACCGGCCGGATTTGCCGCCGAGGTCATCGCGTCGGTCGTGGAGTCGGTAAAACCAGCAGCGCTCCGCCAGCCGCCCCGCCGGATTACCCTGCCGTTCGCGCCGGCGCCTGCGAGCCGCGCGCTCGAGTCCCGCTATTACCCCACGACGGAGTCCGTGGTCGCCGAGGTCCGCAAGCTGTTCTGAAGGGCAGCGTGGACCTGGCGGGCGGAACTCCATGCCGGACTTGCGGGTCAACCAATCCGGCCTTCCAAGCGCACATGCTCGAACTGGCGTAAACTTCCGGCGGCAGGGGGTTGAGGCAAACAAGAATGATTCGACCGCGAACTCGACCCGCCGTGTTCTCGACCCCGCGGAACCGGCTCGTGAGCCAGATGCTCGGCTGGCCGCGCCCGACCAAGCGCCTCCTGATGGTGGTCGCGGATCTCGTCGTCGTGCCGGCGGCGCTCTGGATGGCGTTCGCCCTGAAGTTCGATTCGCTTTCGGCTGGCTTTGACGCATAACCCATTGTTTTATCATCGGCGTTGCCGCGGTCAGCACCTGATTTTCGCCGGCAGCGGCCTGTACCGCGCCGTCGTCCGGTTCATCGGCGTCCGCGTGCTGCTGTCGATCATCGCCGGCGTCACGGGGTCGGCAATCGCGTTCTGGTCCTGAGTTCGGCGATCCCCTTCGTCCAGCCGATTCCATTGTCGGTGGCCGCAATCTTCTGGCTGCTCGCCGTGGTCTGGGTCACGGCGACGCGCCTGATCGCGCGCTGGCTGCTGACGCCGTTCGAGATCAACGGCACGCGTGTCGTGATCTACGGCGCGGGCGATGCCGGGCGCCCAGCTCTCCATGGCGCTCGTATCGGGCCGCCAGTTCGTGCCGCTCGCCTACGTGGACGAGAAGCATGCGCTCCAGGGCACGCTCATGAACGGCGTGCCGGTCATCGCTCCGGAGGACCTTGCGGAGTTCGTGAGCCGCTACCAGGTCGAGCGCATCCTGCTCGCCGTCCCGTCCGCGTCGCGGCGGCGCAAGGCCGAGATCCTGCGACGGCTCGAGTCGCTCAACGTTCACGTGCAGTCCGTGCCCGGCATTCAACGACGTCGTGACGGGTCGCGCACGCGTCGACGAGCTGCGCGAAATCGACGTCGCCGACCTGCTCGGCCGCGATCCGGTCCCGCCGAACCTGGCACTGCTCGACGCCTCGATCCGCGGCAAGTCGGTGATGGTCTCGGGCGCGGGCGGCTCGATCGGCTCCGAGCTGTGCCGGCAGATCGTGCTGCTGGCGCCGAAGCAGCTCGTGCTGTTCGAGAATTCCGAGATCGCGCTCTACAACATCGAGCGCGAGCTCCAGGCGATCATCGAGAACCGCAAGCTCGACGTGCAGATCTTCGCGCTGCTCGGCAATGCGCACCACAAGTACCGCGTGCGCGACGTGATGCAGTCGTTTCAGCGTGCAGACCGTCTATCACGCAGCGGCGTACAAGCACGTGCCGATCGTCGAGCAGAACCTCGTCGAAGGCGTCCACAACAACGTCTTCAGCACCTGGCACGCGGCGGAGGCCGCGCTCGAAGTCGGCGTCGAGACCTTCGTGCTGATCTCGACCGACAAGGCGGTCAACCCGACCAACGTGATGGGCGCGACCAAGCGCCTCGCGGAGGTCGTGCTGCAGGCGCTGCAGACGCAGACGATCGCGCACGCGCTTCTGCATGGTGCGCTTCGGCAACGTGCTCGGCTCCTCGGGTTCGGTCGTGCCGCTGTTCCAGGAGCAGATCCGCCGCGGCGGGCCGGTGACGGTGACGCATCGCGAGGTGCGCCGCTTCTTCATGACGATCCCGGAGGCCGCGCAGCTCGTGCTGCAGGCGGGCTCGATGGGCACGGGCGGCGACGTGTTCGTGCTCGACATGGGCCAGCCGGTCGAGATCGACGAGCTCGCGCGCCGCATGATCAAGCTGACGGGCCTCACCGTGCGCGACGCCTCGAATCCGGACGGCGACATCGAGATCGAGTACTCGGGCCTGCGGCCCGGCGAGAAGCTCTACGAGGAGCTGCTGATCGGCAGCAACGTCACCGGCACCGAGCACCCGATGATCATGCGCGCGATCGAGCCTTCTCCGACCTGGGAGGAGGCGCGCGAGCTCCTGGTCGAGCTCGCGATCGCGGTCAACCGGATCGACTGCCGGCAGGTGATGGCGGTGCTCGAGAAGGCGGTGCGGGAATACCGCAGCTCGCCGGTCATCCACGACCTCGTCTTCGGCCAGCAGCCCGCGGAGGTCACGGCCCCGCGTCCGGCGGATCCCAAAGTCGCCGTGCTCACGGCCCATCGGGCGCAGAAACATCCCAGCAACGCCTGATTCCGGTCACCCTGAGACTTGCCTCACGGTGGGCGCCTGCCGCGCTTTACCATAGCACCGCCATTGGGTAGTCTGCCGGTCGCTTTTCCGAAGAAAATCAGGGATCTAACGTGAGATTACGATCTTTGGCTCAGGTTACGTCGGCCTCGTCACCGGCGCCTGCCTGGCCGATGCGGGCAATGAGGTCGTCTGCGTCGACATCGACGACGCCAAGATCGCGCGGCTGAACGCCGGCGAGGTGCCGATCCACGAGCCGGGCCTCGACGAGCTGATCGCCCGCAACCGCGACAAGGGCCGCCTTTCGTTCACGACCGACGCAAAGGCCGCGGTCAGCCATGGCCTCTTCCAGATCATCGCGGTCGGCACGCCGCCGGAGGAGGACGGCTCGGCGGACCTGCGCCACGTGCTGGCCGTCGCCCGCACGATCGGCGAGCACATGGACGAATACAAGGTCGTCATGACGAAGTCGACGGTGCCGGTCGGCACCTCCGACAAGGTCAAGGCGACCGTCGGCGCGACCCTGATCGCGCGCGGCGCCCAGGTCGACTTCGACGTGGTCTCGAATCCCGAATTCCTGAAGGAAGGCGCGGCGATCGCGGACTTCATGAAGCCCGACCGCGTGGTGGTCGGCACCGACAATCCGCGCACCGCGGAGTTGCTGAAGGTCCTCTACGACCCGTTCACGCGCAACCACCAGCGCATGATCATCATGGACCTGCGCTCGGCCGAGCTGACGAAGTACGCGGCGAACGCGATGCTCGCGACCAAGATCAGCTTCATGAACGAGCTGGCGAACATCGCGGAGCGCCTCGGCGCCGACATCGAGAAGATCCGCACCGGCATCGGCTCGGATCCGCGCATCGGCTATTCGTTCATCTATCCCGGCGCCGGCTACGGCGGCTCCTGCTTTCCGAAGGACGTCAAGGCGCTGGTGCGCTCGGCGCGGACGTCGGCCACGACGCGCAGCGTCCTGAAGGCCGTCGAGGCGGTCAACGACCGCCAGAAGCACGTGCTGTTCGACAAGATCTCGCGCTTCTTCGGCGGCAAGCTCGCCGGCCGCACGATCGCGGTCTGGGGCCTCGCCTTCAAGCCCAATACCGACGACCTGCGCGAAGCGCCCTCGCGCGTGCTGATGGAAGCGCTGTGGGCGGCGGGCGCCAGGGTGCGCGCCTACGACCCGGTCGCGATGGCCGAGGCCCGGCGGATCTACGGCACGCGGCCTGACTTCGCGCTCTGCGCGAGCGCGGCGAGGCGCTCGACGGGGCCGACGCGCTCGCGATCTGCACGGAGTGGCAGGAATTCCGCAGCCCCGATTTCGGGCGCTTCAAGAGCGCGCTGAAGTCGGCCGTCGTGTTCGACGGCCGGAACCTCTACGAGCCTTCGTTCATGACGCGGCAGGGCATCCGCTACTTCGCGATCGGCCGGGGAGAGCGGCTGCCGGACCGGGAGTCGTAACAGTCGATGGGCTGGGAAATCTGGTTCACGCTCGCGATCGTCGGGGCCGTGCTCGCCACGCTTGCGTGGAGCCGGGCGCCGACCGAGATGGTGCTCATCAGCGCGATGGTCGTACTGTCGATCAGCGGGGTGATCACGACATCCGAGGCGCTTGCCGGGTTCTCGAGCCCCGGCGTCATCACGATCGCCGCGCTCTATGTCGTCGTCGCGGGCCTGCGCGAAACCGGGACCATTGCCTGGTTCTCGCAACTCGTCTTCGGGCGCCCGAAGAGTCTCCTGTCGGCGCAGCTCAAGCTCTTCGGTGCAAGCGGAGTCCTTTCGACGGTAATCAATAATACGCCGGTCGTCGCCATGTTCATTCCGGTCGCACAGGAATGGTCGGCGCGCTACGGTTTCTCGATTTCGCGCCTGCTCCTGCCGATGAACAACGTCGTGATCCTGGCCGGCATGTGCACGCTGATCGGCACCAGCACGAACCTCATCGTCTATGGGCTGCTGATCCAGGCAAGGCCGGATGCGGACCTGGGGCTGTTCGACCTCGCGTGGGTCGGCGTTCCCCTGACACTCGCGGGCATCGCGTACGCAGTCACTTTTTCCCGCGCCCTGCTGCCCGATCGCCAGAACCCGATGGAACAGCTCGAGAATGCCCGCGAGTACGCATTCGAAGTCCGGATCCACGCAGGCGGGCCCCTGGTGGGCAAGTCAATTGCCGAAGTGGGCCTGCGTAGCCTGAAGAGCGCTTACGTGCTCGATATCGAGCGCGAGTCCCGGCTCCTGACTTCCGTTGGACCGGAGGAGGTGCTCCTGGCTGGCGACCGGCTGACCTGCGTCGGTGTCGTGGACGCCATCAAGGACATGAGGCGAATGCCTGGGCTTTCGATCGCGGAGGACCAGGGCTACAAGCTCAACCTGAAGCACGCGCAGCGCCGGCTCGTCGAGATCGTCCTGTCGTCGACCTCGCCGCTCATGGGTCGCACGGTGCGCGACAGCAATTTCCGGCAGATCTACGGCGCCGCGATCATCTCGATTTCGCGCGACGGCAGCCGCGTGCCGGGCAAGGTCGGCGACATCGTGTTCCAGCCGGGCGACACGCTCCTGGTCGAGGCCGAAGCGTCGTTTGCCCGGAAACACAAGTACAACCGGGATTTCCTGCTGGTCAGCGCCCTCCAGGATTCCGCGCCCCCGGACTTCCGGCGCGCCCCGCTGGCGCTCGGCATCCTGGTCGTGATGATCGTCGTCGCGACGCTCGAGTGGGTGCCGCTGCTCCAGGCGTCCCTCATTGCGGCAGGCCTGATGGTGGCCACCGGCTGCCTGACGATGTACACGGCCACGCGGAGCATCGAGTATCACATCGTGGCCGGAATCGCCTCGTCGTTTGCGCTCGGCGCGGCGCTGCTGGAATCCGGCGCGGCGCAACTGGTCGGCGACGCGCTCGTGTCGCTGGCGGTCGGGAATCCGTTGCTCGTGCTGATTGCCCTCTATTTCTCGACCATGGTCGTCACCGAGCTGATCACCAACAACGCCGCCGGCGTCCTGATGTTCCCGATCGCGATCGCCGTCTCCGAAGCCGCCGGCGTCAGCTACATGCCGTATGTGATCGCCGTGATGGTCGCCGCGTCTTGCGGGTTCACGACGCCGCTCGGTTACCAGACGAACCTCATGGTCTACGGACCGGGCGGCTACCGATTCACGGACTTCGTGCGATTCGGGCTGCCGCTCAATGTCTTATGCGGCATCATCACCGTCATCATCGTGCCGAGGGTGTGGCCATTTTGAAGAAAAAGATGCAGTCGCTGGACATGTCGCAGCTCGAGCGCCTCGAGGCCGAGAGCATCTTCATCATCCGGGAGGTGGCGGCGGAGTTCGACAACCCGGTGATGCTCTATTCGATCGGCAAGGACAGCTCGGTGCTGCTGCACCTGGCGCGAAAGGCGTTCCATCCGGGAAAGCTGCCGTTTCCGCTGATGCACATCGACACGACCTGGAAGTTCCGCGAGATGATCCAGTTCCGCGACCGCATGGCGCGGGAGCTCGGCTTCGACCTGATCGTCCACACCAACGAGAAGGCGGTCGCTGCCGGCGTCAACGCCGTTCACGCACGGCTCCCGCTACACGGACGTCATGAAGACCGAGGCGCTCAAGGCCGCGCTGTCCGAGCACAAGTTCGACGCCGCATTCGGCGGCGCGCGCCGCGACGAGGAGAAGTCCCGCGCCAAGGAGCGGGTCTTCTCGTTCCGCGACAACCAGCATCGCTGGGACCCGAAGAACCAGCGGCCGGAGCTGTGGAGCGTCTACAACGGGCGCATCAACCAGGGCGAGAGCATCCGCGTGTTCCCGCTTTCCAACTGGACCGAGCTCGACGTCTGGCTCTACATCCACGTGGAGAAGATCCCGGTCGTGCCGCTCTACTTCGCGAAGCCGCGCCCGGTCGTCGACCGCGACGGCATGCTGATCATGGTGGATGACGACCGCATGCCGCTGAAGGAGGGCGAGAAGCCGCGCATGGAGACCGTGCGGTTCCGCAGCCTCGGCTGCTATCCGCTCTCGGGCGCGATGCGCTCGACGGCCGCCGACCTCACGAGCCTGATCGAGGAAATGCTCGTCACGCGCACCTCGGAGCGCCAGAGCCGCGCCATCGACTTCGACCAGGCCGCGGCCATGGAAAAGCGCAAGCGCGAGGGGTATTTCTGATGGCCGCCGTGAAACTGGCCGACTTCCTGAAGCGCCACGAGGCCAAGGGCCTGCTGCGGTTCATCACCTGCGGCAGCGTGGATGACGGCAAGAGCACGCTGATCGGGCGGATGCTGCACGACACGCAGCAGATCCTCGAGGACCAGCTCGCGGCCGTGACCAGCGACAGCCGCAAGTGGGGCACGACCGGCAACGAGGTGGACCTCGCGCTCCTCGTCGACGGACTCCAGGCCGAGCGGGAGCAGGGCATCACGATCGACGTCGCCTACCGGTACTTCGACACCGACAAGCGCAAGTACATCATCGCCGACTGCCCGGGACACGAGCAGTACACGCGGAACATGGCGACGGGCGCCTCGACCGCGGACCTCGCCATCATCCTGATCGACGCCTCGCGCGGCGTGCAGGTGCAGACCCGCCGCCACGCCTACATCGTCTCGCTGCTCGGCATCCGGCACATCATCGTCGCCGTCAACAAGATGGACCTCGTCGGCTTCGACGAGAAGCTGTTCCGCAAGATCCACGACGAGTGCCTCGAGATCACGGGCATCAAGGGCGCGGACGCGCGCATCGTCCCGGTGTCGGCACTGAAGGGCGACAACGTCGTGAATCCGGGCAGCGGCATGCCCTGGTACAAGGGACCGACGATCATCGCAGGTGCTCGACACGATCGACGTCGGCCGCGACCAGGAGCTCAAGGACCTGCGGCTGCCGGTCCAGTACGTGAACCGGCCGGATGCCACGTTCCGCGGCTATTCGGGCACGATCGCGGCCGGCAGCGTGGCCGTCGGCGATCCGGTCATGGCCGTGCCCTCGCGCCGCATGAGCAAGGTGCGCGAGATCATCCGGTTCGACGGGAACCTGCAGAAGGCCGGGGCGGACATGGCGGTCACGCTCGCGCTCGAGGACGAGCTCGACATCAGCCGCGGCGACCTGCTCGTCCATCCGGACCGCTCGCCGTCGGTGAGCCGCATATTCGACGCCCACCTGATCTGGATGAGCGATTCGCCGCTGCTGCCCGGCCGGCAGTACGAGTTCAAGCTGTCGCACCGCTACCTGCGGGGCACCGTCGAGAGCATCCAGCACCGCATCGACGTCAACGACTTGTCCGAGCACGCGGCCACCGAGCTCAAGCTCAACGAAGTGGGGCTGTGCCGCATCGTGCTCGCCGAGCAGGCCGCATTCGACACCTACGGCACCTGCCGCAGCACCGGCGCGCTGATCGTCGTCGACCGCCTGACCCACGCGACCGCCGGCGCCGGCATGATCCTCCGCAGCGCCGCGCCCCAGGGCTCCAGCAGGACGTCTCGGTCTACTGGCAGCCGACCAAGGTCCGCCACGAGCAGCGCGCCAACCAGAAGGCCCAGCGGCCCTGCATCCTGTGGTTCACCGGCCTGTCCGGCGCTGGCAAGTCCACGATCGCGAACGCGGTCGAGCAGTCGCTCTTCCTGCGCGGGCACCACAGCTACCTGCTGGACGGCGACAACATCCGCCATGGCCTCAACAAGGACCTCGACTTCAGCGATGCTGGCCGCGTCGAGAACGTCCGTCGCATCGGCGAGGTCGCGAAGCTCTTCGTGGACGCGGGGCTCATCGTCGTGACGGCGTTCATCTCGCCGTTCCGCAGCGACCGCGGCTGGTGCGCGACCTGGTGCAGGCCGGGCGAGTTCGTGGAGGTCTTCGTGAGCACGCCGCTCGAGGTCTGCGAGCAGCGCGACCCGAAGGGCCTCTATGTCAAGGCGCGCGAGGGCTCGCTCAAGAACTTCACCGGCGTCAGCTCGCCGTACGAGGCCCCGGAAGCGGCCGAGATCGTGATCGATAGCTCGAAACTCTCGGTCGCGGAGTGCGTGGACAAGGTAATCCGGTATCTTGAATCGCAGGGCCGCTTGAAGAGCTAGTTGCGGCACAAGGAAGAAAGATGAGCCAGTCACCTCGGGTGGTCGTCCCGCTGCTTGATCTCAAGCCGCAGTACCAGGCGCTGAAGGCCGAGCTCGACGCCGCGCTCCTGAAGGTCGCCGCGTCGCAGCATTTCATCCTCGGTCCCGCCGTCAAGGAACTCGAAGCACAGGTCGCTGCGTATTCCGGCGCGAAGCACGGCATCGGCCTGTCGTCCGGCACCGATGCGCTCCTGATCGCGCTGATGGCCTACGACCTCGGGCCCGGCGACGAGGTCGTCACGACGCCTTACACGTTCTTCGCGACCGGCGGCACGGTCGCGCGCGTCGGCGCGCGTCCCGTGTACCTCGACATCGATCCGGTCACCTACAACCTGCGCGTCGATCTCGTGCGGAAGTTCCTCGAGAAGCGATTGCGAGCGCCGGGCCGGCGGCGTCTACAACCGCAAGACCGGCGGCCGCGTGCGCGCGATCATGCCCGTCCACCTCTACGGGCAGCCCGCCGACATGGACGCATTCATGAAGCTCGCGCGCGAGTTCGGGCTCGCCGTGATCGAGGACGCGGCGCAGGCGATCGGCGCCGAGGCGGCCGGCGGCAAGCGCGCCGGCGGCATCGGCGACATCGGCTGCCTGTCGTTCTTCCCGACCAAGAACCTCGGCGCCTTCGGCGACGCCGGCATGTGCGTCACGAATGACGACGCGCTCGCGGCGAAGCTCCGCGTGCTCCGGGTGCATGGCGGCGAGCCGAAGTACTACCACGCGCTGATCGGCGGAAACTTCCGGATCGACGAGATCCAGGCGGCCGTGCTGCTCGTCAAGTTCCGCCACCTCGAGGACTGGCACCGGGCGCGGCAGCGGAACGCGGCCTATTATGACCGGGCGTTTCCGGCCGCCGGGATCGCCGCTCAGGTCGTCACACCGACCGCTCGTCCGGGCTTTCGCCACATCTACAACCAGTATGTGATCCGTGTCCCGGATCGCGACCGCCTGCGTGCCTACCTTGCCGAGAATGGCGTTGGCACGGAGATCTATTATCCGGTGCCATTGCACATGCAGAAGTGCTTCGCCTACCTGGGTTACCGGCCTGAGGACTGCCCGGAATCCGCGAAGGCGGCAGGCGAGACGCTGGCGCTTGCCGATCTATCCGGAGCTGGTCGAAGCGCAGCTGCAGTACGTCGTCGACACGATAGCCGCCTTCTACCGCAAGCGATAAAGGGACATGGATCTTTCGCACAGCTTCAAGGCCTACGACGTCCGCGGGCGCATCCCGGACGAGCTGAATCCGGACGTCGTGTACCGGATCGGGCGGGCCTATGCCGAGTGGCTGAAGCCCAAGCGCGTCGCCGTCGGCCGCGACATCCGGCATTCGAGCCAGGAATTCGCGGACGCCCTGATACGCGGACTCAACGATTCCGGCGTCGATGTCGTCGACATCGGACTCTGCGGCACGGAGATGGTCTATTTCGCGACCTCGTCGCTCGGGCCTCGACGGCGGCGTGATGGTGACGGCGAGCCACAACCCGCCGGACTACAACGGCCTCAAGTTCGTCCGCGAGCAGTCGCGGCCGATCAGCGGCGACACGGGCCTCCAGGACATCCGCAAGCTGGCCGAAGCCGGCGAGTTCGTCGAAGCGTCCAGGCGGGGAACGGTCGTTCCCTTCGACATCCGGCCCTCCTGGCGCGATCACGTCCTGTCCTATGTCGATCGCGGACAAGCTGAAGCCGCTCTCGATCGTCTGCAATGCCGGAAACGGCGGCGCCGGCATCGCCCTCGACCTGCTCGGCGACGAGCTGCCATTCCGCTTCACCAAGGTGCACCACGACGCCGACGGCAGCTTTCCGAACGGCGTGCCGAACCCGATGCTCGAGGAGAACCGCGAGGTGACGGCGCGCTCGGTCCGGCTCGCGCGCGCTGACATGGGCATCGCCTTCGACGGGGATTTCGATCGCTGCTTCTTCTTCGACGAGGAAGGGCGGTTCATCGACGGCTATTACATCGTCGGGCTGCTCGCGAGCACTTTCCTCGATCAGAATCGCGGCGCGCCGATCGTCCACGACCCGCGCCTGGTCTGGAACACCCAGCAGATCGTGCGCGCAGCCGGCGGGCGGCCGGTGCAGTGCAAGTCCGGCCATGCCTTCATGAAGGACTGCATGCGCAAGGCGGATGCGATCTATGGCGGCGAGATGAGCGGCCACCATTACTTCCGCAATTTCGCCTACTGCGACAGCGGCATGATTCCCTGGGTCGTGATGGCCCAGCACCTGTCGCGCACCGGCAAGACGCTGTCCACGCTCGTGGATGAGCGCATCAAGCAGTTCCCATCGAGCGGCGAGATCAATCGTCGCGTCGGCGATGCGCAGGCTGCGATTGCCGCAGCCAAGGATCGCTTCGTGCCGGGCTCCGTCAAGGTCGAGAACGTGGACGGGCTCTCCGTCGAGCATCCGCGCTGGCGCTTCAATCTCAGGAGCTCGAACACCGAGCCGCTGCTTCGCCTCAATGTCGAGGCGCGCGGGGAACCGGCGCTGATGCAGGAGAAGCGCGACGAGATCCTGGAGCTCGTCGGGCAGTTCGCGTGAGAAAGTGTCTCGTAACTAACTGATAAAACTGCACAAAATGGTGGGCGGTACAGGATTTGAACCTGTGACCCCTGCCGTGTGAAAGCAGTGCTCTACCGCTGAGCTAACCGCCCGCCGAGGGCCGCGATTCTACGGGCGGCTGTCGCGACGGGTCAACGCGCTAGAATCGCGGCCCCATGAACGTACGCACGCGCTTCGCGCCGAGCCCGACCGGACTCCTGCACATCGGCGGCGTGCGCACGGCGCTCTTCTGCTGGCTCTACGCGCGCCGCCACGGCGGCACCTTCATCCTGCGCGTCGAGGACACGGACCGCGAGCGCTCGACGCCGGAGGCCGTGCAGGTGATCCTCGACGGCATGAAGTGGCTCGGCCTCGACGCCGACGAGGGGCCGTTCTACCAGAGCCAGCGCTACCCGCGATACCGCGAAGTCATCCAGCAGTGGCTTGCCGAGGGCAAGGCCTATCACTGCTATTGCAGCGAAGGAAGAGCTCGAGGCCATGCGCACGGCCCAGCTCGCGCGCAAGGAGAAGCCTCGCTACGACGGTCGCTGCCGCGAGCGCAAGGAGCCGCTTGCCGGCGTGACGCCGGTCGTGCGATTCCGGAATCCGCTCGACGGCGCGGTCGTCGTCGCCGACGCCGTGCACGGCGACGTCGTGTTCCAGAACGCCGAGCTCGACGACCTCATCATCGAGCGCTCCGACGGCAACCCGACCTACAACTTCTGCGTCGTCGTCGACGACTACGACATGAAGGTCACGCACGTGATCCGCGGCGACGATCACCTGAACAACACGCCGCGGCAGATGAACATGCTGCGCGCGATGGGCGTCGAGCCGCCCGTCTATGCCCACCTGCCGATGATCCTCGGGCCGGATGGGACGAAGCTCTCGAAGCGACATGGCGCCGTGTCGGTGCTCTATTACCGGGAGGAGGGCTACCTGCCGGAAGCGCTCCTCAACTACCTGGCGCGCCTCGGCTGGTCCCATGGCGACCAGGAGATCTTTTCGCTCGAGGAGATGACCGCGCTCTTCGACATCGCGGACGTCAACAAGTCGGCCTCCGCCATCAACCCGGACAAGCTCGCCTGGATCAACCAGCAGCACCTGATGCGGCTGCCGCCGTCGCGAGGTCGTGCCGGAGCTGCGCTGGCAGCTCGAGCGGCTCGGTGTGGCGGTCGGGGAGGGCGCTTCCGCTCGAGGCCGTCATCGAGGCCCAGCGCGAGCGCTCGAAGACCCTCAAGGAAATGGCCGAGGCGAGCCGCTTCTTCTTCGAGGCGCCCGACGGCCTACGAGGACAAGGCCGCCCGCAAGCACCTGACGGCCGAGACCGGGCCGGTCCTGGAACAGGCGCGAGTGTCGCTCTTGCGCAGCTGAAGGACTGGACCGCGGCCGCCATCCACGCGGCGATACAGGCACTGGCCGAGGCGGGCGGGCTCGGGCTCGGCAAGGTGGCGCAGCCGATCCGTGTCGCGGTCTCGGGCGGCAGCGTCTCGCCGCCCATCGACCAGACGCTGGCAATCCTCGGCCGGGAGCAGACCCTGTCCAGGCTTGAGAAGGCCATCGCCTTTGCCAATCGTTGAGAGGGGTCGCTCCCTCATCCGTATCGCCTCTCCCACTCCCGCGCCGTAAACAGCGCCCGCAGGATGTGCGTCGACACCGGCAGTCTCGAACGATAGCGGGCGAGCAGTTCATCCAACCCTTTTCGGTGGAAGGCCGGGGACTGTCCCAGGTCCTTGATGCATTCCGTGACCGCCGAGTGGTACATCGGCTGCTGCAATTCATGCCGGTGGCCATAGTATTGACGGGGGTCGAAATATGGCGACCGCCCGATTGACTTCCATAAGACATCGTCCAACGCATTCATCGACTGGTAGTACGCTCTTTGGATCCCGCGCAACGCCCGGCTTTGAACGCCGGCTGAGAATCCAGTGTTGCGCGACGTGGGATGTGCGTGCAGCACCGGATATCCGAGCTTCATCGCCATGAAATAACCACTCTCCCTGCGCCGGACGGATTCCGGCAGGCGCAGTGAATATTCCCAGACTTTCTGTTGAACGAATGGCGTCAGATAGAAAGCACGGTTGCGGAACACGAACAACATGTAGTTCACGCGATTTGGGCAATGGACCTCATAGAACCATCGCTCGTATCTTTCCGCGAGAGAGTCCCCAGACGTCGCTCGCACGTAATTCTCATACCCCATCTCATCCCAGTGGCTTGCCGTCAGCAGTGGCAGGGCCTCCTTTGAGTGCGCGTGCGCGAAGACTTTCTTGAAGAGAAAGTCATCGGTGTTGTGCGCCGGATCAAGGTCGTCCACATCGTGAGAGCCGAAAACGACGTCACCGACGTAGCCGCTCAAGACGCAGGTTCCGGGCTTGAGCAACTCCCTTCGATCCGGACCCAAGGGACTATTGGGGAAAACAAAGAACATGCCCTCGGTCTGCTCGAATCCGTCCGCGCAAACGTCGTCAACGGGGCGTCGATCCATGGCCACCGAAACGTGCTCGAGGCCTAACTTCCTGGCGAGGCCCTTGCCGATCTTTTGGTCCAGCGTACGCGGATCGCCAAAGGTGTAGGTGACAATCCTGTCCCGAGGAAGGACATCCATCGCACATCCCAGCACGAAGCGGGAATCCATACCGCCGGAAAGCGGAACGACGATCCTGTCGATACCATCCAGTTCATCTCTGACGGCCTGTTGAATCTGCCCGAGGATTCCTTCGGCATACCCACGCCAGATCGATGACGACAGGTCCCCGGATCGCTGACCAGTCATCACCCGCTTCACTTTGAGCTGCGTCCGCTTTGTGCGCCGCATCTGTCCGCGCGACACAGTCACTGCCTCGCCGGGTAACAGCAACGAGACGCCCTTCAAAGGCGTGATGCGCCCAGGCACGTACCCGAACAACAACAAATAGGGAACTGCGCGACGCTCGATGCCGACGCCTCTTCCAGCTACCTGCCGAAGGAATACCAGCGAATTCGAGAAGTACCAAACATCGTTGTGCTGCGCATAAAACCATCTCTGATGAAGCCATTGGTCGCAGGCAATCGAGACTTCGTCGTTCTGGCGATCAAACTTCAAGCCCATCCAACTGCCGTCAGGCTCCCCGCCGTCAAAGGTCCAATCGCCTGCCGACCCTTGAACGAGCTCGACACCGGATGGGAATGCTTCGCTGGCTTTGTGCTTCGTCAAACGACCCGCAAAAAATCGGTAGCCGGCGTCGTCGACGTGTTCATCGACGGTCGGATACCACGGCCCGGCAGCCATGGATTTTGTGACGCTCAACGACCAATCCCGCCCTGCGACTTCGCCCAAATCTGTCGAAACTGCCGGTCGGTCGCATCGACGGAATATCATGCAAACGTGCATAAAAGGCCTTTAAGGTGACACTGTCTGACCAGACGTCCGGCAAGATGCCCGACGAAATGCCGGATTCTTCATATACACGCAGATTTTGCCATGATAGTTCCCAGAATTGATGAACAATCCGAGTTGATGCGAAGGAAAGGGGGTCGGAAATTCAAAACTTTCTGCGCACGCGAGCCGTAGCAGTTACCCTTCTGCAGTGAATGGCATGGTAGTGCGATTCGAAGCGAATAATGTACCCGAGGCGCGGGCGCGGCGATTGGGGCTGCGCCTGAGGCAGCGTGCGCGGCGAAAATCCGCGGGGCCAGGATTGGAGCTGCCGTGCCGGGAATAGTCGGAATTGTCGGCCGTACTGCCAACGGCACACGCATCCGGGCAGCGTTGCGGGCACTGACACACTTTCCCAACTATTGCTCGAAAGAACTCGCTGTCGGTGCAAACGTCGAGCTTGGCCAGGTGTGGCGCGAGCAAGATCGTTCCGAACTCGACTGGTTCGTTGACCCAGTCAGTGGCGCAGCCGTCATGCTCAACGGTTTTGCGTTCGCCAACGGTCTTGGGCAGCGGCGAGTTTATGCGCGCGGAATTCTGGAACGGTATCTGCGCAACGACACCTTCGATCCACGCGAGCTGGACGGCGCATTCGTTGTCGTGCTCGCCGAGCCACGAACACAGACTGTGTTCGTCTACAACGATCGGCTCGGCACGCTGCCCGTGTACTACGCCCGGGCGGGAGACGATGCGGTCGCGTTCGCCCCTGAGGCGAAAGCACTCTTCGCCACGGGCGCCGTCGAGCCGCGGCTTTCAAGAATCGGCGTCGTCACCTTCCTGAACACTGGATACTGTCTCGGTAAGACGACGCTGTTCGACCAGGTGCAGTGTCTCGAACCCGGCTCCTCGCTGGAAATCGAGGCGGATTCCGGCGTGGTCCGTGCCCGCCGCTACTGGAAAATAGTTTACGAGCCTGCCAGCGAGCTGCGTCAACGCCGGGCCGCGGAAACCGCGTTGTACGACGTCACACGCCTGGCGCACTCGCAAATTGTCGAGGACAGTCGTAACGGCTATGAGTTGATGCTGTCCGGCGGCTGGGATTCGCGCGGCATACTTGCCTTCCTCGACGCCATTGGCAAACCGCCCCGCGCAGCCATGGCGTGGGGGCGGACCAAGGACATCCCGCTCTCCGATCCGTATCTCGCCGCCCAACTCGCGGAGCGTTTCCGCTTGCCATTGAAGTTCGTGAGCTACGACTCCGACCAGGTCTGCGCCAACGCCGCATCGTGGTGCAGGCTTTCCGAGCTTTCTAACGACAACATGGGCTGGTTTGCCGAAGGCGCAAGCTTGCTTGCTCAAAGCTACCGGACCGACGCTGACTTCACCCTCGTCGGCGACGAAGCCTGGGGCTGGCACGGCCACCCGCGATCGGAGCGTGAGGCACGCGAGGCCAGCTTGCCAGCATCCCTGGGCGCCGCGCTGAGCAGCTGCCTCGCAAGGCATGCTGTCGAGGAGTGCCGGGCCGCCTACGAGGCAGAAGTCGATAACGTGCTCGAAGCTTGCGACAGCGCACATCCGCTGGACAGACGCGATTTTCTCTATCTTCATGGTCGCGTCGCCCGTTTCATCTTTGCGCTGGGCTACTACAAGGAGCTCGCGGTCGAAGTCCGGCGGCCGTTTCTACTCGCGAGCGTGCTGGACGTCTTGGCCCAGGTCCCGCGCCGCTTTCGCGTCGAAAAGAATCTTTACATTTCGATGTTCGACCGCTACTTTCCGGCGGTCGCCGCAATTCCCACGCGGGCCGCCGCAAGCTTGCCGGAGTGGTCACGCGAAATCCGTACCAAGCCCGACCTTCGGCGCCTGTTTCTCGGCCTGCTGGACGAGCGCAGGCTGGAGGGCGCGCTGGGCGCGGTACTCGATCCAGTTGCAGTCACCCGGCTCAAGAATGATTTCTTCGAGGCCCCCGCGACGACATCGAGGCGCAAGTCGCCGCGCCGGTCGCTTGCGCGACACATGCCGCTGCGTCTTCGCCAGCGTATTCGCGCGGTCGGACTCTACCCCGGCAGCAGAAACATCGCGGGCGGATATCCCGCGCGTGGAAGCAGCGATGTGCTGCGGTGCATAGCGCTGCTGACACTGCTTCAGGAAGCGCTGCCAGCGTTCAAGCACCTGCCCGCGCCCGAACTCTATTGAAGCAGCCTTGCGTCGGCGGCGAACATGCGATTCGCTTGGGACACTAGAAATGTCCGAAATGCGAGGCGGTAGCTGTCAAGGCGGGGAGGCGGATACAGGTCGGTGCGTGACGGCACTGCCCAGGACGGCGCCCGCTTTACGATCGCATGCCGCAGTCGCCCTGCAAAACTGGCTCGTTGCCTTACCGGTACTTCGGCAAGGGAGTTGACTACGTAGGCCGCAAGTTTCGGGGGAACGCAGGGGCCGGCGTTGGCGCTCGAAAGACTTTCGACAAGCAGCTTTACAACTTCTGGCGTTCGAAGAATGTCGCTGCCGGCCTGAATGGCGATACGGTTTGCAAACCCGATTTTCGGGCTCAACCTCCGCGCAACTTGTTGCAGCAGGTCCTTGTCGGTACGCAGGGTATCCGGCAGTCGTCGAACGAGGCTGATGATTCCGTTGGAAAGCAGCGGATTGATGACTTCGACGTAGGGGAGTTTGAGGTCGTTCAACGCTCCCAGGCAATATGGCACGCGATATTGCTGATACAGCCGGTCGCGCCATGTCTCCAGCGATTCGCCACTCCTCCTTGTGAGCCAGTCTGGCCATTCCTGCGCAGGCAAGTCGAAACTAGCGAGCGACGGAAGGCCCAGGACGTCGGACCACTGCAGAACTCCGATGTTCGATCGCACGTCCAGCGGCGATCGAACGGCAGGCCTTCCAAATGCCTCGTCGCCGCGAATCAGCCCGCGTACGCCATCCTGAGCCAATTGCTGCCATAGATGGAAGCCATCCATGTACCCGGAAATGTGATCGATTCGACCCTCGCCGTTGGAAACAAATCGTTCGAAAACTCGAGTCAGCGGTTCAGTGGAAAGATCCGTTTCGTGGTATCGGTGCACGAGGCCAAAGTGTTGGGCCACCAGGGGGGCAATGTAGGCGTCGTTCGACACATCGTTGAGTGACGCTCGTAAACCCCAGGTAACCGCGCGCAGCCCTTGCGTGTCGCGGAGAAGGCACAAGATGGTCCTGCAATCCATACCGCCGGAGAGTGCGATGGCCCATTGCGGACCAGCGACGCATGCGGCGCCAATGCTGTGCCGTAGCTCGGCAAGGATCCGATCATAGTGTTCACTGCTGGATGCTGCTTCCGGGACGAATTCGATTGGTTTCGAATGAGTCTGTAGTTGCCAGGCCTTTCGATCCAGCACGACTGACGTGGCGCCTGCGATGCAACGAATGCGTTTGTCCCAGGAGAGTCCCGGCCCCAGCGTTCCGTTAACCAACATCCATGGAAGTGCGGCCTGATTGAACTCGAAACTGCCTATCAACGAAACGATGGCACGCTGCGAAGTCGATGCGACAAACAGGTGATCAGTCAACACGTACCATACGGTGCGTGAAGCGACTGCATCGCTTACGATCTCAATGAAGTCTTCATCACTTCGAAAAATTGCATAAGAACCATCCGGCGCGCCACTCAGCGGGCGTTCCCAGGATTCGGCATCAACCAGATGGCCGGCAGCGAGGCTTGAGCCGCGAACCGCAATCAAGTCGCTGGCATTTGTAATGCAGGCTGCGACACCATTAGAAATCAAAATGCGAGGCGGACTTGAAGGAAGATTGTCTGGTTTGAGCCTGCCATCGATTGCTGGAAGCGATCTCGCGATGGACTGAATTCGAGATCCATCACGCGTGCAGACATATATGAGCCTTGACATGATTCAATGTATTCTACCGATCTCCCGCATAAAGTTCGCTCAACTCCGATGTGGAGAATTGGGCAGGCGGAATGAGAAGTTCGCCGTCGTCCAGGATCTTCAGCACACGATCGTTTCCGCGGACGAACACGTCGTCCGGGACGTGCCCGCCAAGCGCCTCCGTACTGCCGTCGATCAACGACGCCAGCACGTACCGAAATACGTTGACGTTGGTCCTGATCCTGTCGTCAAAACGGCTGTCGTAGCCGGCTGGCCAGCGAATCGCCGTCAGGACTCCCGACTCGATCCCGGTATTCCTCGGGCGTGCCAATGTCGCCGACCCACTCGCATCGCCTGGAAATGAATGGTCCATGGTCGCCGCTGAGGACGATGACTGCGTCGGGGTCCTTCCGGATGATCTCGTCGATGATGGATTCGATCCAGTCGGTGGCAGCGAGGATCGTTCCGCGAATACAGCTCGAGCTCTTCCACTTCGTGCACGGCCGAGACCTCGATGTTCGTGTGGCCCGGCTCGAAGAGGTGGACGTACACGAACCGGGGAGCTGGACTCTTCCGCCGATCTTCAGTCTGCGTCGACACTTCGTTCCGAAATTCCTCCATGGTCTGCTTTTCCGGTCCGTCACGGCCCGAGCACGACGTACGGCAAGACCTTGCGGAAAATCCCGGCGCTCCGGAAAACTGGTCGTAGTGCGGAAAACAGAAATCGGCCGTGCATCCCTGCAGCAGCAGGTAGTTCGTCCTGGTGAATGTACTGCGTCCGATAGCCGTTCCTCTTGAGCAGACCGGACCAGGTCATTTTCGCCGCCGACGACCTGCCGCGCTGCCCGGCTCACCTCGGAGGACCTTGTGCGACGCGCGATAGTAGTGATGCCGCATTTCGAGCATCGACAGCATGGAATCCAGCGGTCGGGTGATAGTTGGAAAACGTGTCTTCGTAAAGCCGGAATTCGTCTGTCCCTCAACCAGCCCTTGAATTCCGCCACGTCGATTCGCTTGGCATCCATGTAGGCCAGGCTCGCAAAACCGTCCGCGACCAGCAGGTACATGTTTGGCTTGCGGTCCAGCTCGGCATCGACGATGGCCTGTTCCGACTGATGCGTGAGGTTGCCGCTCGAAACGCTGCGGAATCCGAGCACCAGTCGCGGCAATCGTCATCACCGCCAGGACTGCTGCCAGCCTTCCCGAGGTTCCTTCAAAGACGAACCCGACCAGCGTCGCCGGGACGAGCAGATAGAGCAGGTTGAACGCCAGCCGCGGACCGCCCTGCAGCTGGTCGCGAAACTCGCTGACAGCCTCGCTCTCGAAGATCGGAGCGCGCAAGGCTAGGCCAGATACAGCGCGCATACGAAGGCGATCGCGAACCCGATGTAGTCGCGCAGCTGCGTCGATCGCGAGCACGACGATCGTCACGAGCACGGCAATGACGATTGGCAGCGTGAGGCCAAGTGCCACCACGAGTGCCGACGCAGGCGTCAGCATCGTGAAGTTGCCTGCGATGTAGAAAATCGACACGTACAAGCCGGTAGCCACGGCCGCCAGCGCTGCCGGCCGCGAGACGTCCGGTTCGCCGATCGCGCTTGACGTGCGCAGTCATCTGCCTGGACCACATGAGATACAGGGTTCGTTCGCTGCCCGGGACCGCCGCACTTCCTTGATCTGGTAATGACGGGAGAAGACGGTCTCGAAGTTGTCCTTGTTGTAGAAGTCGAACAGGTGCCTGGCGCTCGCGCTTGCTCTGCAGGAGCTTGTCCGCCCAGGAATCGGTCGGGTGCACGAACTCGATGATCAGGTGTCTCGCCGAACGAGGCAAACGAGTCCGCCAGCATTTCGAAGCTGCAATTGTTCGAGATGCAGAGATGGTGAATCAGCGCCAGCGACAGGATGCAGTCCGGATCGAATTGCCTCACGCGCGACTGCAGGTCCCTGCGTTCGCTGTTCGCAAATCCCACGCCCGGCGTCGGATTCATGTAGTCGACGACGAGCGGAATGATGTTGTCTCATTGCGCGACTTGCAGCACTGGTAGTTCTTGTCGACGGCGATCGGGTCGATGTCGGTGCACAGGATCCGCTCGCAGAGATGGCGGACCAGTCTCGAAAAGTGCCCGTCATTGCCGCCGATGTCCCAGAGCCTCCTGACACCGGTCCCTTCGACCCAGCCGACTACGGTCCTTTCCTTGAACTTGAACGCGCGTCATCGTAGTTCGTCAGGCTGTAGTAGTCGCCCCATTCGGTCTGCTGCTCGAGCTGCATGCTTTCGTATGAAGCCCTTCAGGCTGTTGACGATATTCCTGTGCGTACGCGGGCGCGAGCTTCGGCTGCCGACTGCTCTCGAAGCTCTCCTTGTGCTTGCGCAGCGACGCGGCGTGCATGTGGATGTTCGCCTTGATCTGCGGATTCAGGTGGGTTCGGAGCGGCAGCATCGCGCTCGCCACTTCCAGCGGAACGCCATCGAGAAACACGGTCTGAAGCCGGACCATGTCGGTCCCGACGTACTTCATCAGCAGCAAGGGCGCCAGGAAATGACGGCAGAATTGCCCGTAGGCCGCCCACGGAGCGCCTTCTTCGTAGAAATCGAAGGACAAGGTGTCGATGAAGACAGGCTTCGCATCCGACGAATTGAACGTTGAATGCCGTCGCGTCCTTGAGGACCATCCCGTGCTCCAGGGCCGCGAGATGGACATCGAGCGTGAGGAGGGCGGCGTCCTGGAGCTGCGAGAAACTCCATTCGTACGGATAGGAGACGAAGGCGAGTTGCTCGGGCTGGATCACCTTTCGCTCGGCCGAGTCGTCGATCAGGCTGTGCTTGACCAGCAAGGATGAATTGGACAAGGCCGGATACAAGCCGGAAGTCATCAGCCTGTCGTACTGAGCGAAATACGCCGGATTGACCTGGCGCCTGACGACGCCATCCTCGACAAATACGTGCCCGGACGGGTCTCGAAAGGACGACGGATCTCGACCGTCCACTAGCGAACCATCAATCGGAATTTATCGGAATGGTCAGCGGGCTTGTCCTCACCGCTGCGGATGGAGCAGGATGCGCCTTACGCTTGGAAAAAAGGGATACGGACGTAGTTCTTCAGATTTCCCCAGAACACTGCGACTGCAGCGAGCCCTCCGATCAACGCCTGGATCAACAGGCTGCCGGTCCCGGGGTCGAAATACGCGAACGCCACGGTCGGCGACAAGGAAAGCGCGATGACTTGAAACAAGATTGTCATGTCACTGCAATAGTAATCCTGCGGGACTTCGATTCAAGGCAATTTCAGAAAAGTTTTCCCGATGCGAATAAAAAAAGGCTGCAGCGGAATCACGATCGCACGTTATTGCCGAATTTGTAGGACCGCATGAGATGCTCCTGTCGTCAATTACCGACACGGTGACGGTAGAAATCGGAAATTGACTACGGCGAGTGCGCGGCTATCACGAAGCCGTGAGCGACGCGTCGACAGCCGAAAACGACGTGGGGGCCGGAGGGTACTTGACTTTCGGAAGCTGGCCAGGTCGGCGGGCGCAAGCTCGGCAAGGTGGCCCAGAAGGCTCGAAATCGCCATTGGCATGCCAATCGTTGACACTGCGGTGGTAGTTCCGGAGAATTCGCCCCCTCTGATCGGGGCCATAGCTCAGCTGGGAGAGCGCTTGCATGGCATGCAAGAGGTCGACGGTTCGATCCCGTCTGGCTCCACCATTTCCCTGGGTCCCCATCGTCTAGAGGCCTAGGACACCGCCCTTTCACGGCGGCGACCGGGGTTCGAATCCCCGTGGGGACGCCAACCTTGGTACTTTGGTCCGGGCGAGGCGACGCTCGTTTGATCGAATAGCGGTGAAATGGCCCAGCGGCGCTGAGCAGACATTGGGCAAAGTTTCCGCAAGCCCAGCGCTTGAGATTTCGGAACCGAGCCTGGCTATCGACGAACAGTAAGGGTCTTGCGCACCCACGCGTAGATGAGGGTGGCGACGGTCATTGCAACGATCATCGCAAGCGACATCAGGCTTTCGAGCAGCGCTTCTTTCCGGTCCGGCATGAACGCAATGACCAGGAGAAAGAGGAGGTATAGGACCGCGCCGATCAAGGCGAACTTCACGGCAAAATAGAGAGTCGCCTTGAAAATCTCCGCAGACCCGCGCCGCATGAACGACTCCTTCTCATCGTCGCCAAGGTCCGGGGATCGCAGCACACGCATCGCTTCCTGAGAGCGCGCAATGATCGACATTGCGTCCTTTCCAATTCGCAGGTACAAGAACAACTCGAACAACACGATGCAGAAGAACAATAGGGCTGCGTAGGTCATGTCGATTTCACATCGGTCTCAGGAAAGTTCTTTACGCGCGCGCGCAGCCAGCCGGTCGTAAATCTCCCTTGCACGATCGGCAAGCTGATGATCGTAGGTCGCATCCACAGACCGGCTATTCAGCCTGAATGACTCATCGCCGGCGGATAGATTCGGAAACGTCGGCGTGTTCCGCAAGGCGCTTCCAGATGTCCGGATACGTGCAAAGGTCCTCGTAGCCCACGAACAACGCGGAGCCTGGCTTGGATTGCTCGAGCCAAGAGTATGTCTCGCTCCACACCTGCAGCCAATAATCCAGGCTGTCAGGTCGATGTGGATACGGCGCGGCGTCGTGGAACGAAAATGGCCGATGGTCGACTCCAAATTCGTGGTGTCCGAGCCAGGTCATATACGAGAGCGTGAAACTATCATTGGCCTGCAGCTCCGAGAAACGACGATGTTGACGGAGCAGTGAATTGGCATGCTGTAGCGGTTCCCTGAACGGGATCAGGATCAACGCCTTTGGAAATGCAGCGTGAATCGTGCCGAGTCGCAGGACATTGTTGTTGTTCTTGCATAGGTATCGATCGAGCTGCGTGTCCTGCGCTGACAGGATGGCATTGACGTATCGCACGTACATCCCTACGACCTCTGCGTCTGGTTCGTGGGGCTTCAATCGGTCTTTCTCGAGGTACTCATCACCGGCGAAGATCCGCCAGAACACCTCGTCCAGGCTTTCCGGGCTGTCAGCGTCGACCATCAAGTCGTCGCCGTGCGCACGCTCGGAGCTCGCAATATTCGCGGCGTGATATCCCGGACAGTCGCCGCCAAAGGTTGGGCGCCAGGACAAACGGCATGTCTCTATAGGTGAGCGACCGGTAGAGTCCGGTCGCATGAAATCGTCGCATCAGTACGGTCGTGCCCGCGCGCGCCAGGCCTGCGACAAACACATGCTTCTGCGGGACGATTCTTGCGGGGTCGTTCCGGACCAATTTCTGGTCCAGGTCGAAACTCAATTCTGCAATCGGCCGATATTGCAGCGCGAGCCGGTGCAACAGCCGGTCAAGGTAACCGTAGCCGCGATCAGCCAATAGAGGTCCCGGTGGTCAAGGATTCCTGGATCCCGGTTCCCGGCCTGGACTCAGCCGAAGCCGTCCTGGCGGCCTTCCGAGCGCTTGAGCAGTCGCTTTATCGGATACCAGAGGATGCCGACGAACGCGAGGAAGATAGACGAAAGGATCCCAAGGACGATGGCGATCGTGCCCGCGCCCGCGCCGGGCCCGATGTAGGCCTGCGCGGTCGGCAACTGCAAGACCGCGAGTACTCCACATACCAAGGCCTAGTTTGCGCATGAGAAATCCCGTTCGAAGTCGAAATCGCCGGCGGAAACCAGCTGGCCTGCGACATGGGGTAACTGAATTCGTCGGTGCCGGCCTTGGTGTTGAATACTTCCAGCACGATCTTTCCGTTCAGGGTCGACTTCAAATACGCGGCCCTGCTGAGGACTGGTCAGCAGAAGGTTTCCCGTGCCGGTGACCTGGTGCTTGCCTCTCAGGTACGAATAGAAATCACTCGCGCGCCCGTCAAACACGACGTTGGCGCTCTGGGACGCAGGCACCATGCTCAAGATTCGACTGTAGTCCCTGCCCATACGGTTGTCATATACCGTGATTGCACCCGAAGCCTGCCAGTCCGGGTCATGCTGACGCCGAAAGGCACCGCTTCGCCACCACTTCACTGCCAGGGTTTCCGGGTCCATGACAAAGACGAGATTCAGGGATCTCGCACTCAGCAGGAGATCGCCGGCATGGAAGCCCGGAAACTTGTCGGCGATCTGCTGCTGGCAGTGGCTCCACATCGTTCAGGTGGAACGGGTCTTCCAGCCAGGTGATTGGGGTATTCCTCGGGTTCTCGTTCACGGCGTTCCTGTCGTGCCCACGAACCTGGAGGATGTCGAGTTCGGGATTGGCGGCAATGATATTCTCCATGGAGATTTGCCGGATCACTTCGCCTGTCGCGACCGCCACCTGCACAACCTCGTTCCCGCGCGGGACCCAGACGAACTCCTCACGCTCGTCGACTGTCACCGAATGATGGAACTCTCCAGGAATTGACCAGAGTTTCCTGCCGCATCGGTCGAAGCGCTGCAATGAGGCACCGACCTCAAACGTAAAGACCACCGAACCGTCCTGGAGGAGGGCGAGGCCGTGGACCAACTTCCGCATCCACGGCATCGACTCTTCGCCTGGCAGCTGGTCCTCGGTCAGGTTCCAGACCTTCACTACCTCGAGTTCGGGGGAGAGCGCCAGCGCGGCATGGTTGACCTTGCCATCCATCATGAATGCGCCTACGAGCACGCGCCATCCCGGCGACTGCGCCAAGGCAGCCTGGTCGGCTCGCATAACCATGCCCTGGATATTAATCCCGCTTCGCGTCTTTACGGGTTGGAAATCCGACAAATCAGCGGCTGTCCGTGGCACGCGGAGGTATTCGTCCGGATCTTCGGCAATTTCCCTGAATGTTGACTTCACGGTCCTGGGGAAAGATGCGACCCAAACGGCGGCTTCACCAATTCGCCCGAAGCCGCGTCGGCCGGTTGCGGTATCGTTGACGACCCAGCCGAAGAGTACCGTGGCAAGCCCGCCAAGGAGCAGGCACAGCAGGAACAGCCATAGCGGAAGTTTCTTGTCCAACGGGAATCACCTCGTCAACATCATGGCGCCACGCTCAATCCATGCGCGCGCCCGGTTTCGAATTATATATCTCGGATTCGCGCCGGGACGCCGACTTCAGTCGCTGTTCCGGCGGCCCTGGATTTTCTGCGCTGGCCACCCGCATACCAGGCAGAGCGCTCTGAGCCGTACTGGAATCTCCGGCTGTTCATCGTCGCGCCGGTCGACGTACTTCTGGAAGCGGCAGCGACACTTCGCCGGCATCGTGCAATTGGACATGGGCAGGGTCGGAGCTGCGGTCGCGAGGATCTTGCCGCCTTCCAGCTCGCTCACGGCGTCACAGCACGTGAGCTTGGTTGCGATCGAAACGGCGGGGAATTTCCGCGATGTCACCATCGCAAAAAAAAGGGGCGGCCGTAGCCGCCCCCCATTCCCCAGCGGAACAATCCAGTCTTGTTCTTCTGATCGCCCCCCCCCTTCGATCCGGGCGCGGCGACGGGCAATCGCCAGGCAGCGGGCGCACACGGCATTGTGGCCGCATGAGTCCGTCACCGCAGTAATTCCTTCAATCGAACCAAGCCGCAAGCTCCTGCCGCCGGTTACGTGGACAGCGGATCTGTTCGGTAACCCGGCAGTCTTCCCTTGCGGGGAGACCCGTGGCTTTGCGACCCCGCCTCGCAGCGGGTGTGCCATTTCGGCAGACGATGTCTGGTCGGCGTTATCCTATCATCGCGTCTCCGATCGGCGACAACGAAGTCACATAATCCCGGACATGAAGTCCGTTGGCGTTCAATAGTTTGCGCGCGCATTCACTCAGCGTGACCCAGTTCTCAGTTTGTCGGCTGCGCTATGTCTAGACTCGCGACTGTACCAAGGGCAAACCCATCGAAAGGTGGGGACGCAAAGCTTCCGGGCTAAAGACTCTCTGCGAGTCCATGCCAGCGGGGTTGCCGGCAAGACAGCGCGACGAATCGCAGCCATCGCTCCGCTTCGCGCTCCATTGTCGTCAAGACCGACCAGCGGCGGCTGACAGTTCCCACCTGCCCGATTCGGTTTCGCCCTTTTGCGACAAGAGGGGCGGGCATGCAATTGAAATTTCCGCTGGCTGACGATTCTGGGATCGCGCACTGGTCCTCGAGCGCCTGCTTCGACGATGACAGACAAGAACCACAGGTCGCCGGCCGAGCGACCTGACCGCCGGCTTCAAACCAGCCACCGACAATCTCCGGCTCACCGCCGCCCAATATCCTGCGAAGGCGAGGCCTACGAATTCACGCCGACCGCCAGCGACGCCGACGGCGACACGCTGGAATTCTACGATCACCCGCAAGCCTGCCTGGGCCAGTTTCGACCGGACGACCGGCCGCCTTTGGGGTACGCCGCGATACCGAGGACGTCGGCAATTTCACCAATATCGGGATTTCCGTATCGGACGGCAAGGACTCGGCAGCCCTTGCGGAATTTCGACATCACGGTCAACCAGATTGCGCTCGGCTCGGCGACGTTGTCCTGGATGCCGCCGACCGAGAATGCAGACGGATCCACGCTTGACCAACCTCGCCGGGCTACCGCATCTATTACGGCCGCAAGCCGAACTGCCTGACCAGGTCGTCGTCGATCGACAATCCGGGCCTGACCCGCTACGTCGTCGAAAACCTGACGTCCGCGACCTGGTATTTCGCGATGACGTCGGTCAACTCGAACGGCACCGAAAGCTGCCGCTCGGCAACCGCGAGCAAGATCATCACCTGAGCCCGAACTCCGACATTGACGCCGCCGTCCGGCCCGCGCGACCATCGCGCGTCAGCCGGGCAGGGAAGGGCGTCATGGCCGATCTACCAGAAGCGTTTCGAGGCGGCCCAGGCGGCGGCGCGGAGCTCTGCGCGACAAGCCGGACAACGACACGCTGCTCGAGCTGTACTCCTACTTCAAGCAGGCGACCGAAGGCGATGCCAGCGGCGACCGGCCGGGCGCCTTCGACTTCGTCGCGCGCGCCAAGTACGACGCCTGGGCGGCGCGCAAGGGCATGAGCCGGGACGTCGCCATGCGCGGCTACATCAAGCTCGTGGAGCATCTGCAGTCGCTCGAAGCGCTGACTGCCGGGAGTGCCCTGTTACAGGCTTGACATAACCGGTTCAGGACACGATTCACACCGGGTTGCGTTCCCGAACAGCCACAATGAGCGTTCGGTGAGGGATTCGAAACGATTGCATGACTGGAAGGGATTCAGCCCGGCGCAGACCGGCAACTACAATGAACGAACCGATCGTCTTCAAGCGCAGTGTCCTGATCGGCCAGCTCGTGCTGGTGCAATTGCTGCTTCCTGCCGCTCGTCGCGATCGGGACGCTGTACGGCCTGACAGTCCTGTACGACGCCAGATTCGACGCGCGAATTCCGCATGCTCGCGGTTCTCGTTGCGATTCTTGCGCCGACTGTCATGAAGCGACCGCAGCTCGGCACGCTGACCATCTTGCCGCGCTGGGGCTCGATCGCCGTCGGCATCATCATGCGCTGGCTCGTGCTGCTGGCGTTGCTGTTCGCCATCGGCTATGCGACCAAGACGTCGACCGAGTACTCCCGCCGCGTGGTGCTGACCTGGGCCATGGTGACGCCGATACCGCTGATCTTCGTCAGCCTCGCGCTCAATGAGTTCATCCGGCGATTCATGCTGGCGCCCGAGCAATGCGCGCGTAGCGGTCGTCGCCGGCTACAACGACGTCAGCGTGGCGCTCGTGCAGCGGATTCAGGAGGACCCCGGGCTCGGCATCCGGGTCGCGGGATTCTTCGATGACCGGAGCGCCGAACGTCTCGGATTGCCGGCCGGAAAGGCACTGCTCGGCGGGCTGTCGGATCTGGCGGCTCACGTCAACTCCGCAGAAGATTGACCTCATCTTCATCGCCCTGCCGATGCGGCAGGTGCAGCGCGTCGTCGACCTGCTGGACGAGCTTGCGCGACACGACGGCTTCGATTTACTTCGTGCCGGACATTTTCGTGATGGACCTGATTCAGTCGCGCACGGCCGACATTTCCGGCGTCCCGATCGTCGCGATGTGCGAAACGCCGTTTCAGGGATCGCGCGGACTGGTCAAGCGCGCTGATGGACGTCTGCATCAGCATCGTCGTCCTGATCCTGCTGGCACCCTGCTGCTGCTGATCGCGCTGCTGATCAAGCTCGACTCGCCGGGACCCGTCATCTTCCGGCAGCGTCGCTACGGACTCGACGGCCAGATCATCGACGTCCACAAGTTCCGCACGATGACGGTGACCGAGGACGGGCCGCAGATCCAGCAGGCGACGCGCGACGACCGCCGCGTCACCCCGATCGGCCGCTTCCTGCGCCGCTACTCGCTCGACGAACTGCCGCAGCTATTCGACGTCCTGCGAGGCAAGCATGAGCCTGGTCGGGCCGCGGCCGCACGCGGTCGCGCATAATGAGGAATATCGCCGGCTGATCAAGGGCTACATGGTGCGCCACAAGGTGCTGCCCGGGCATCACCGGTCTCGCCCAGGTCAATGGTTGCCGCGGCGAAACGAGCCGCCTGGAAGACATGAAGGCGCGTATCGAATACGACCTCGACTACCTGCGCCACTGGACGCCGGCGACTCGATCTCAGGATCCTGTTCAAGACGGCCGTTCAGGTGCTTGCGCGACCGCAAGGCCTATTGATCATGTGCGGCGCGAGCTTCGGTGGCCACCCTTTCCCGTGCCTGGCGGCTTCTATGATAAAGTTCCATGCGTTCCGGGAAGGGAATGTTATGTCGTGTCATGTGTTTACGATCACTAACTAGAAAGGTTATGCGGTCATGATCCCGACTCACAGCCTAAGAGCGCTGGCCTGTCTCCTGTTCTGCATCGGCAGTGATTTTCGGAGGCTCGGCCGACGCTCAGTCGGTCGCTGCCGACTACAAGATGCACGCCGGCGACCAGCTCGAGGTCTCCGTCTGGAAGGAGGTTGACCTTCAGCGGACGACGCTCATCCGCCCGGACGGCAAGTTCTCGTTCCCGCTGACGGGTGACGTGCAGGCGGCCGGCCGTTCGCCGACCGAAATTCGCGGCGACATCGAAGGGCGGCTCAAACACTACATTCCGGAGCCGGTGGTGACGGTCACCGTCACGGGCGTGAATGGCCACAGCATCTATGTCATCGGCCAGGTGAACAAGCCCGGCGCGATCGTCATGAACCCGCGCCTCAGCGTGCTGCAGGCACTCGCCGTGGCGGGCGGTACGACAGCATTCGCCAAGCTCGACAACATCATCGTGGTTCGCAGCGAGGGTGGCAAACAGCGATCGATTCCCTTCCATTACAACAAGGTCAGCGAAGGCAAGGAACTGGTGGAAAACATTGCACTGGAGGCTGGTGATGTCGTCGTCGTTCCCTGAACAGCCGTATCCTGGTCGCACCGTTTCGCTGGCTTTCGCGCTGCTCGGAATAGCCGCGTTGTCGGCGGGCACGGCGCATGCCGCCGATACCTATGTGCAACCACAGGTTGAGCTTCGCGTCGAGGACAACAGCAACTTCAACCTCGTGCCCGGTGGGAGTGACGATTCCAACGTGTACGGCTACATCGCCGACGCGCAGGCACTGATTGGCATCGCGACGCCGCGCAGCGACACCTCAATCCGCCCGCGCGTCAGGTTCCAGGAGTATCCGGATCGCGAAGACCTCGAACGAGTCGAGCTGTTTTTTGACCTACGCTCCCTCTATGAAGGGGAACGCAGCCGGTTGCTCACATTTGGGCGGTATTCGCGACAGGATTCATACAACGCGGAAACGCCGGGTGCGGAATTCGACCCGCTCGATCCGAACAATCCGACGAATCCCGACTCAGGGACCATTGTGTTCGGCGAAACGCGCACCCGGGTCCAGGTCCAGCCGGAGTATTCGTACCGCCTGACAGAGCGCAGCGAGTTCGGCGTGGATGCCGACTTCCAGACGGTCGAGTTTGACGCTGACACTGGCTTGGTGCAGACCAACACTGATTACGACTTTTACGCGGGCGGTGGATTTGTCCGTTGGGCGCTGGATCCACGCAATGACTTCATCGTCGGAGCGTATGCGAACAAGTACGAGGCCAAGGACGACTCGACGGAGACCGATGCCTATGGGGGCAGGGTCGGGTACCACCATCGCTGGTCGGATGTCACCGGAATTGAAGTCGATGTTCTCTACGAACAGAACGACACAGACCGACTTCGTACCGGTATTCACGGAAGAGAGCACGTCAGACTGGGGCGGTACGGTCACAGCCTATCGCAAGGGAGAGGTCAGCGATTGGCGATTCTCCGTTGGGCGTACGTTCGTCCCGACCGGTTCGAGCGGCAAGGCGGAATCGGATCAGGCGCGACTGCAGTACAACCGTGACTTGACGCCACGCCTCAGTTTCACGGGCGCCGGCCGCTATGAGTCGCGGAATTCGATCACGACTGGACGGCCAGGGCAACGACCGCGACTACGCGCGTGTCGACCTTTCATTGCGCTGGATGGTGACGTCAACCTGGTTCCTGCGCGGAGGCTACAGTTACATCTGGGAAGACCGGCAGACGGCCGTCAGCGACGCGGACAATAACCAGTTCTTCGTCAGCTTCGGGTACAGGGGACTCGACAGGCAGCGCCGCTAGATGGATACTGAAGTGGCTCCGAGCACCCTGGGCGATTATCTCGGCATTCTCCGCCGGCGACGCGTCTATCTTGCTGACGATCGTTCCGGCCTCACTGTTGTTGTCGGTATATGCTCGCGTACACGTTGACGCCGCAGTATCGCTCGTCCGCAACCATCCTGCTCGAGCCCGCTGTCGATCTCCTCAGACCTGGTGACGGCGCTTGTCGAGCTATGCCGACCAGCAGTTCGAACTGGTGCAGCGACGGGTTCTTACGCCGGAAAATCTGGTGCCCGTGGTCAAGAGGCTTGATCCGTATCCCGACCAGCCAGACTTGTCGCCGAAGGAAAAGGCGCAGCAGATCATCGATGACACGATGATCGAGCGCGTGGATCCGGTTACGCTCGAGGTCCTGCAGCAGTCGAGCGCGTTCTCGATTCACTACCACAATGCGGATCCAGAGATCGCCGCGGCGATTGCGCAGCGACTGAGCAACCTGTTCCTGAGCTACAACCGCCGATCGCGCAGCGAGCGCGCCACGGCGGCGTATGAGTTCCTGCTCACACAGTCGAGCGAAGTTGAGCGGCGCATCGGCGAAGTCGACAAGAAGATCGCGCAGTTCAAGCAACGCCATCCGGACGCCTTGCCGGATGCGCAGGTGCGCAACCAGAATTCGGTCGAGCGTGCGTCGCAGATTCTCTTCGATATCGAGTCCCAGATCCGCAGGGCGGAGGAACGGCGGGGGCTCCTCGAGGTGCAGCTCAGCAGGCTGAACCCGACGCTCGGGAGCACGACAGGCAATACGCAGACGGAGCTCGCGACACTGCAGGGGCAACTTGCGGACGCACGCGTTCGCTACACACCCGACCACCCGGACGTCAAGCGACTGCAGCGCCAGATCGAGGCATTGACCGCCAAGGCCGCGTCGGATCCCAGCGCGGGTCGAGATCGTGCCGAACAATCCGGATTACATCGCGGTCCAGGGCCAGCTCGAATCCACGGAACGGGAGATCTCGGCCTTGAAGATGAGCGCAGCGCGCGAACGAAACGCGCATGTATGGACTTGAATCGGGGTCGCTGCGGCAGCCCGGCGTCGAACGCGAGTACGCGGAGTTGATGCGGCTGAATACGTGGTACTCCAGAGACAGTTTGACGACTTGCATGCGAGGCTGCGCGAAGCGGACATTTCGCGCAACCTGGAAACCGAGCAGAGGGGCGATCAGGTTTTCGCAGATTCGCGCACCGCGCGTCCCGGATGCCCCATACTCGCCAAATCGCCTCGGCATCATCCTGCTGGGAATCGTGCTGGGCGGCGGCCTGGCCGTTGGCCTGGCCGCATTGGCCGAGTCGTCCGATCCATCCGTGAGGGACGCGCGAGACCTGCGTCAAGATCACCGGCATTCCGGCCGTTGCATCCGTGCCGGTCATGCTCAATGACGAGGACCGCCGAAAGCGCCTGGTCTGGCGAATGTCCTACGCCTGCGTCCTGGTCGTCGCAACTGCCGTCGTGGCGGTCATCGTGGCTGCCGCGTAACGGAGACATCCGATGACGATTCAAGACGCGCTCGAGCGCGCCAAGAAGTTGGGCAAGGAGCGCGCAGAATCCAATCGAAATGACACGGGACGACGCGAGGTCGACTCGCTCGTTGTTCGCGATGCCGAGCCCGCTGTGCCCGAAGTTCCGATGCATTATCGCGGCGCTGGACCGAGTGGAGTTCGACTTGGCCACCTGTGGCAAGAACAACATTCTCGTGACTGATGCGCAGCTGGCAACGCCGCGGGCACGCCGGCGCAGCCTATCGGCTCATGCGCGGCCGAATCCTGCATCGGATCAAGGGCGGCAACTGGTCATGTATTGGCATCACCAGCGCAGGAGCCCGGCGACGGCAAGACGATCACGACCCTGAACCTGGCAATCAGCATCGCGCGCGGAAAAGCTGCGCAAGGTCTACCTGCTCGATCTCGACATGCGCCGTCCCAGCGTGTGGAATCGATGTGGGTGCATCCCGGCCGGTCAGTTGTCGCAATACCTTGCCGGAGATCTGGCGGCGAGAGGACGTGCTCTACGAGACAAGCGTCGACAACCTGGTAATCGCTGGAAACCACGACCCGGTCGACGGGGGCCTCGGAGCTGCTGGCCTCGACGCGGCTGGACGAACTGCTCAGGTACGTTCGACGACGTTCGCCAGGCGCACTCGTTCTTCTCGACCTGCCGCCGGCCCTCAGCACCGACGAAGCCATCGTGGTCGCACCACGAACCGACGCGCTTTTTCTCGTGGTCAGCGAGGGCATCACACGGCGCGATGGCTTGGCGCGGGCGATCGACATGCTCAGCGACTTCACGATCGCCGGAGTCATCCTCAACCGGTCGACCGCGGTACTCGGTTCCGAATACTACGGCTACTAGGGGCGCATGTCGCTCTACACGCGCGGCCGTACCCGTCGCTCGCTGATCGATACGGTTGCATTCCGCGCGGTATCGCAGGTCGCGAGCACGCTGCGCTTCGTCGTCCTGGTTCGCGGAATGTCGAAGCAGGACTTCGGCACCTTCAACCTCCTTTACGCGTTCATTCCGGTCATCAGCACGGCCGCGTCTCTTGGTCTGTGAACAGACCTTCCGGCGCTACCAGCCCGAGTACCTGCAGGCCGGCAATCACGCAGCGGCCAGTTGGCTTGTTCGGTTCGTGGCGTCGGCGCGATTCGTCACAAACCTCATTCTGCTGGGCGTCATCCTGCTTGGCTGGAACTACATTGCCCCGTTATTCAAGCTCGGACGCCTATCGAGCGGAGTTCGCGTTCTTTTGCTTGCTCGTGCTTGTTGTATTTCCAGGCGCGCATCCTGCAGATCTCACTGGCCGCGCACATGCTGCATCGGTTCAGCGTCGGCTCGATGGCTGTGATGGCGATAGTCAAGCTCGTCGCATACAGCGTGCTCTCCTGGCACGACTCGCTGACTGTCCAGAATGCAATACTCTCCGACACGGTCGCATTTGGCATTGCGTACGGGTTTCTACTAAACGCATACCGCGGCCATTGCCTTGTGAGAGCCAGGGTCGAGAGATACCGGCCGGATCCAGTAGAGCGGCGCCGATTGCTTCGTTACGCCTTCTTCAACAATTTCAACGATGCCGGCACGATGATGCTGACGACGGAAGATCGGACAACTTCTTCATTGCTGCGATCATCGATCCAATCTCAGTCGGTATCTATGCCTTCTACAACCGGTTGACGCTGATTACTTCGCACCTGTTGCCGCTTCGCCAGTTTGAAAACGTCATTCAACCGGTCTTCTTTGCTGTACAAGCAGCAGACGCCGACCAGAAGGTGCCGCAGTACTTTTCGTTGCTCCTAAATCTGAATCTTGTGCTGCAGTGGCCGATCCTGGCCTATGCGACCGCCTATCATGCGGAGATCGTGCAGGTCGTGTTCGGCGGAAAATTCATCGAACATTCGTGGCTGTTGCCGGTAATGGTGGTTTTTACGACGCTAAACGTCGTCGCCACACCGGTGACACTTGTCGCACAGCAGGAGGAGAAGGCCGGCATCATGTTGGTTAGCAAGGTATTCGGTATATATAACGTAATTGCACTTCTTGTTTTGATTCCCATCATGGGCGTATACGGTGCCGCGATCGCCAGCGGTTCAGCGGCAGTGATGAAGAATGGCTTTGTTTGGTGGCACGTGCGCAAGCGAGCACGCTGGATGAATGCCGGGCGTGCATTATTGGCGGGGCTGACGCTGTGGCTGACCGTAATCGTAGTTTGCCGAGCGCTGGGTGCAAGTGCTACACGCAATGCCAATCGTCAGCCTTTGTGTTGGAGCATTGGTGGTCGCGTTTGCTGGCCTGCTACATGTCCGTGGCCCCGCAATTGATGATCGCGACCGCCGCATACTTGTCCGACGTGTTTCACGGCAGGGAGAGCGAGTGGTTGAGGCGTGTCGGACTATTGCGCGTCACCGCGGAAAAGCCGCAGCTGCCCCCGCGACAGTAGACAGGCGATGCAGGCACTGACCCTACTGATGCTTGTTGCTGTAACCACCTTCGAGTTTTTCGGCACCGGAGGTCCCACGAGGACGTTGGCCGTTCTGCCCAACGGTTCGGAGTATCTCGCGGAGTTGACGGGCATGGCTGCCGCTATCGTAGTCGTGATCGCCGGTACGCGAAATCATTATCAGTACGTCCAGGCGCAGTACTGGATCGTATTCGGGATTCTGGCGGCGACTATCGCTTGTGGAGCGTGGATCAACGATGTGGGAGCCGGCCCGGTATTTGCCGGCGCACGCACCTATCTTCGCGCAATTCCGTGGTTCTTTGTTGGCGCTGTGTTTGCGTTTCCTGATGGTCAGCTCAAGACACAACTGAAGGCCTTACTCGCCATGGCGCTACTACAGGTTCCGTTCGCCGTCGGACAGCGTCTACAATCGTCAGGGAATGGGCGTTCGTTCGGGTGACTTCACGTTCGGAACGATGATGAGCTCGTCAATCATGTCAATCTTTCTGATCGGTGCAACTTGTATTGCAGCGGCAATGTTCATTCGCGGGCGATTGAAGTTGGGCCAGTTCATCGTGCTTTTCTTGCTTCTGTTGATTCCAACGACAATCAATGAAACGAAAGCCACGGTGATTCTGCTTCCGCTAAGTCTGTTTGTCGCATTCTATTCAGCATCACGCCCCGGACATCGGTTGAAGGTTGTGCTAACTGCGTTGATTGCGGTTTCCGTAGCAGGGGCGATCTTCGTGCCAATATACGAGCATTACAATGTCCAGAGGGAATACTCGGAGCCGCTTGCGGAGAAATTGTCCAGCGCCGAGTACATGGGAAATTATCTGCAGAAGACTGACGACATCGGCGCAGCCAGAATGCCAGGCCGGATAGATTCCATTCTTGTTCCATTCAAGCGCATGAAGCATGATCCGCCCCAGCTTGCATTCGGTTTTGGAATTGGAAACGTTTCGGACTCGGCTGTCGGGAAACAATTTGTTGGTGCGCAATTTGGAAGGTTTGGTCCGTATCTAAAGACGACGATTGCCCGGCTCATGTTGGAGCTCGGCTTGTTCGGTGTCGCACTGGTGCTTGTTCTGATGTGGTTCGTGTTCAGAGATGCACGCACCGTGTCACGGTGGCACGATGGACTTACTTCAACCCTTGCTGCAGGTTGGGTAGGTGTCACGGCGCTTGTTGCGGTGTCAATGTTATACACCGACCTGATCATTTCAGCACCAATCTCATACGTTTTTTGGTACTTCTCCGGGCTAATTGCCGCGGCACGTATGCGAGGTATGGCGGCAATCACAAACACCGACCCAGACGGCCGAAGTGCATGGACTGCCTCGTCAGCACCAAAGCCGGTAAATCGGTCGCCCGTCGTCGCAGCGATGAATGAGTTCCGAGTGCTTCAGGTTCGACGATTCGAGAATGAACTCGACGAACTGCCCTTCGTCAAAGTTCGCGAAGGCGCCCACCATTTGTGGTTCATTGCTGCAGTGTGGTTCGAAAAACATCGTTTTCACTTGAAGTTGCCGGAGCCACGACGTGAACTTCTCAAAGATATCGGGTTGCTTGATGAAATGGTGGAAGATATTGAGAGCGAGCACCACATCGAAGTGTCGGCCCTGGAGCGGTTCCATGGAACAGGCAGTGAAAAGGTCTTTTGCAATTACCGTGAATGTCTTGCCTTCGGAATCGCGAATTTTTTCGGCGGCGCGGGCACATTCTGGCAAGCGTTCCACCGCAAAGCAGTTGTAACCAAGTTCCTCGAAGCCATGACAAAAAAAGCCAAGATTCGCGCCGATGTCCAGCAACGACCCGGAACCCGGTCCAGCGGATTTGGTTAACGCGGCGAGCCGATCTTCACATGCGTGTGCAAACGGTATGTCCTGAAGGTCCGGGTGCACCGGATTCTGGTACAACTGTCCGGATCGCGACGATGCAGCTCCCCCTTGCGAGATAGCCCGCATAAACTGACGAAACTTGACCCACTGCGTGTGACGCACGAGCACCTTCACGGGTACCCGCTTGATGCCGAGAATCTTCGCAATTGCCAACCGATGGCGTCCGTCCTGGAATAGGTATTGGCCATTTCGACCAATATTGACGGTGATCTCCGACCCGAATACCGGATGAGCGCTAACGCCTTTCGTCTCGTTCTCCAGACAAACCTCATGGCTCAGTCGAAATCCCTTCTGCTTGATGCTCTCAACCAGCCTGTCGAGGTATTCACATCGCTCGTCGAGTTGCTCCTCGGAATGAATATTCCAGGAAGACACTGTCTTGCTGCGGACTTCCCGTTGAAGGCGTGCGTAAAAATCCGTTTCCGACCAGGCGACGCCGCTCTCGATTCGCTGCCTTAACGCCTGGACGACATCGAGGTCTTCGAAAGCATAGGTAGAGATGTCCCAGTTCCCATCAATGACTTGACCCTTGTGGCGCTGCATGTGGAACACGCGGTCTTTAGGCAGGCAAGCATTTCCGCGGCCGTCGTAATTGGTATGCAGTACGATTCTCGCGGGGTCCAGCCAGTACACGGTTTCTGGATCGGGGAGATTGTCCGCTTTCAGCGACCGCAGCCGGGCAGTCGCCCATCTCTTGAAGAACACGGCCTTTCGGTATGCCACCAGCAGCGTGGGGCCTACGCCAGGGAGATCATTGACACCCGTACGAATAGCTTGCTTGACGCTTCGCAATGACACTACATCCTCCGCTCGATCGAATTCCATGAGATGGGATTTCTTGTTGATCATATCCTAGACATAATCCGCCGACATTCAGTTGGACCACATTTCGAATTAAAACCATCGTGTGTCCCAACATGTGATCCAGTTCACGTTGGTACATCGGGCGCATTTCACGCATACGCGCTATCCTCCGATAGCCGAGGCGCATCCAGCGGTCTAGTCAGCTGTCACGGAATTGCGACGCTCAAAGTTGCCGATAGTGTGACCAGCACGATAGGTTTTGCGATCAAAGTTCACGCGCAACGCGAAAGCCAGTTCGCTCCGCCCATTGGAGATCCGTCAATGAGTTCAACTCGCACCACAGTCGCCACAACCCATTGGCTCGTTTCAATACTGATCTTCGCGGCGCCATTCTGCGCGTCTGCGGAAGTTCCCAATCCGCCGGTTCAGATCTGCATTGATGACTCCACAAATTGCACTGCCGGCCCGACCAGCAGCACGAAAGGCATCAAGTGGCATCCAGGTCATTATGCGGAAACCCAGAGTTATGGCTCGATATCGAATTCCGCCGTGGCAGACATTGCAAGTTTGCCGAAGGTTCAGGGTGTCGTGCAGCGATACTATTGGTCACAGTTGGAGCCGACTCGCGGGAACTATGATTTTAGTGCAATTCACGCTGATTTGGCGAAGCTACGTCCGCACGGGAAAAGACTCATTCCGCTGTTGATGGACCGCGCCAAAGGCAGTGGTACCGGTACGGCTCTCCCGCGTTACCTGGCAACCGAACCGGGCTCAAACAACGGCATAGTGATGAGACCCGGCAACAACGGCGTGATTGCGCGGCTCTGGAATTCAGCCGTAATGGATCGCGAGATCGCGCTTTCAGCGGCAATGGCCGCCGAGTTTGACGATGAACCCTTGTTCGAGGGCCTGCGGTTTCCGGAGATTACTGCGGGAATGACGCCTGGAGCAGATGGAGTGCCATCTGATTACACAATTGAAAACATGATCTCGCAATACAAACGACTTGCGACAGCTGCTCGACAGCATTGGAAGCACACCAATGTCTTCATGAACACGAATTCTCTCGGTGGCGAATACGGTCCATTGCAGATCATCGAACACAATTACCAGATTGGCGGCGTTGGAGCGGGTGGACCGGATGTGCTGCCGCCAGCGGCGAATGACCACCAGCTTGCGGGCGACCGCGTAATCGCGCGTAGTCCGGATAGGTCGAAGGGCGACGATCCTGCGAAATTCCTACGCGACTACCGCGGCACTATCCCGGTCCTGCACAGCGTTCAGACTCCAGAACTCGGCGGGAAGGAGGGAACATTCCTTCCAGCAGAACTGGCTGACTACATAATCTTGCACGTCGGCGAAACACATATGTCCTGGGTCATGGCGCCGTCGAGCGTGAAGATCAATTGGGCCAGTTACATCAAGCCATACCTTGCCGGAAACCCTCGCCCGACAAACCAGGCCTGTCCGACTCGATATGCGGCTGGTTGTGATACACGATAGCTCAGATGGCCTAGATAACCTGCGCTGGATCACGGGTTGCAGTGCGACTACAAGCCGCTGCTACTACGCGTCGAGTTTTCCGCGGCGCCAGTTGTGCTGCTGACCGGAGCTTCCCAGGAAGAAACTACTCCGTGCCACTCGGACCCTTTCATGAGCCTGGGGATGTCAGTAACGTCAAACAGAAGGTGGTCGCGGATACCTGTAACGCGCAAATGTTCAAACCATCTTTCGTAGAGTGACCTCAGTTGATGCTTGGACCCATAAATCGACTCAAGGCGATTCAGGGTCCTTAGCATTCGCAAGGCCTTGCGTCGCGATATCTGACGCTCCTCCAATTGCTGGAAAATTCGCACTTTGCGGTAACCGATGCGCCGCAATAGTTGTGTCCTACTCGCGAACAAGGTGATCGCCGTAACGTGATCGGAAGCGCAAATAATTGCAAGGCGCACACCCTTGTCGTAGCCGGGCCGCATCCAGAATTTCATAGATGGGTACGGCAGAGTGTAGTGAAGGATCACGTTAGCCGTTCCTGTTTCCTTGAGGGAAAGTACCTCGGCCTCCTGCAAGAACAAATCCTTGTAGAGCCAAGCTTGGGAGTTCGATTCAGCCAGCTGGAGCAGCCCGGTGAGGGCCCCTATCTGATTCGCTTTCAATAGGGTAAGGAAATTCGTTTTGCCGCAGCACGACGGTGCAGCAACGACAACCAATCGTCTAAACTTCGTCACCGGAACACCCGATGGTGGCTTGTAACTTGGGTCGACAATTTGCTGATCCTAACCCGAGCTATTCACGACAGCTTATGCAAGAATCGATGTTGAAATTCTAACGCAAGAATGCCGTAAATCACGCGTATCCGATTGATTGCAGCAGATTGCTTTATTAGATTGATTAACCATACTCTCCACGGTTGAGCTTGTGGCGACCTCGGCATGGAGTTTCGAGAGGTAATGCGAAAACGCCTGCCCATGTCTGAAGCGCAAGTCAATGAACTTGTGGTCCGTGCCTTACGCGAAAAGGCAGAGGTCGAAACGCTATCGCACCACAGCCACGATGTCTCCTCAAGGCTTGTCATCCGTGCTTGGCGAACGCCTTCCCAGTCCGTTGTCGTCAAGATGTGGCGGCACTACAAGTTGAGGCACAAGATCCGCCAATGGTTACGACTCTCATCTGCGCAATGTGAGGTCCGCAATCTCGCCACCATGAAACACATGGGGATTCGGGTTCCGACCCCTTTGGGCTTCGCACATCTGACTCCTGACAAAAATTGCAAATTTGATGAAGCGGTGGTCATGGAAGATTTTGGAAAATGCAGGACAGGTACGGAACACATTCGAGCCCTGATTGCCGCAGAACGTGACGACCAATTGCAGAGTTTTGAAAACAGCATCATCGGAATGGTCGAGGCAATGATTGGCGCAGCAATAATTGATCGTGACTTCACGGTCGACAATATCGTGATTTGCGGCGGAGATGAGCTTCGACGCATCGATGTCGAGATCGCGCGGCGAGTCTTCAGTCCGAGAATTTCTCATTTTCTTTCAAGCGAGATGATTAGCCCATTGCTGGCGACTTACACCTGGGCGGTCTACCCCAATGCAGAGCTCGTTCCGCGCTTTATGCGAAAGCTGAGAGACAGGTTAGGACTGTCACGTTTGATTTGGCTCCGCACCAAACATGCCTATGACAGGATATTGAAAAAGTATGGGCACGAACATGGCGGGCTTACATTCATGAGGTTGCCCTGGAACTCGGTCCCATCGCCGCGAACCTGAACAGCAGACAACCGCGTCGTCAATCCAATGCAGCAATCAAATGGTCGGAAATCATAAGCAGGAAGAGTTCCTATGGAGCAAGAGGCATGACGGAAGAATACAAAGCAAAGACTACCTATAAAGGTGACGTCGCGCAGGACTATGACAACAAGCGGTTCAGCAATTCTTTCGGCCGCTGGATCGATTGGAGGGAACGGCTGTCGGTAACGCGAGCGATGAAGGGAATTCCGGCAGGATCCAGCGTGCTGGACATGCCGTGTGGAACCGGCAGAATTACCGAGCATCTATTGGACCTTGGTTACGAGGTGTCCGGTGCGGATATTTCGCAAGACATGATGAAAATTGCACGTGAAAAAATAGGAACTCATCCGAATCTCAAGGGATTGCATCGAGTCGATGCGGAAGACACAAAACTGCCGGCGGAGAGCTTTGATTGCGTGACAAGCGTTCGCCTGATGGGTCACCTGCCGCGGGAAGTAAAGGTCCGAGTTGTGCGGGAAATGTCGCGCTTGTCCCGGAAGCATCTAGTCATTGCTTTCTACGTCACTAGCGGATTGCGATCCATGAAATGGTTCTTGAAGTACGGAAAGCTGCAGAGTCGGAACCCGACCTGGTATCCCATTACAGAGCGCGATTTAGGACGCCTCTTCGAGGAATGCGGGCTAAGCGTCGAAATGCGGCTGCCCGCATTCCTTGTTTCCGACGCCATCACCTTTCTGCTCAGGAAGAAAGCCGCAGGCGCCTAGAAGCCTGCTCAGGCAACTTGGATCTCGACCATGTCTCGCAATTGTCAAGCGAGAGACGTCAGGCATGCACGCTCGAGAGCGTCGGCAATGCGCTCATAGCCTCTGTTGTTTGCAACCCAAGACTGACCGCGCTTTGCCATCGCCGCTAGTTCTGCATCGCTGCGTCGTGTCAGCCAGTGTACGCCTCGCGCGAAGTGTCTTGCGCCCCACGGAACCAGTACGCCGGCGCGACTTTCCTGCAATACCATGGATTGTTCGGGATGCGTGTTGGCGACGACAGGAAGTCCAAGCGCAAGATACTCTATCAGTTTCGTAGGTGAGGCACCTTCGAACGCAGGAGTAGGACGAATCGGGGAAACACATACATCAGCAGTCTTGGCGAGTTCAAGCGCGTCACGACGGGGTAGAAATCCTGTTATTTCGACTGATGAACCCAATCCGAGGTCACGCGCATATTGTTCTATGCGATCACGGTCGTCAGGCACCGCGCCATCTCCTATCAAGAGTAGCCTTGCGTTGACACTTCTTTTCCGCAGCTCCTGGAGCATGTCCACCAAGATTTCGAGTTTCCGCGCACGAACAAGCGTTCCGAGGTACGCAACAGTCAATGGGCGAGAGCCATTCCGAGCAGCTAGGCAAATTGCTGGTGAGACGCCGGCCAAGTCAATACCCGTAACAATCGGAGTTAGTTCTCAGTGCATCAGCTCCGAGCGCGCAAAACTCGGCTGCCATTCGCGGACTCTGGACAAGCAGGTGGTCGCTATGCGGAATGATCAGATGCCGCAACGTAAAGCTTGCGATGTGACCGCGAGCGAGAGCAACGAAGGGCGTAGCAGAGAGGCGCTCTCGACCGAGGGTGACATGTGCCCGGTGATACAGGAACGTCATCCAGAACATGAAACGTTGGCCGCGAATTCGTGCCACAACCAATGCGATCAGATGCGATCAAGTACTTGTCGCTCACCAAGATCAAGTCATATTTGCTTTTGTCGGCGCGCAAGAGCCACCGAACATCATGCAAGATCCCCAGCAAATTCTTCCTGAGGCGGTGCAGCAAGCCAGCACCGTCGTCCGTGGGACCTACCCATATGCTCCGTCCAAACCAGTCTTGCCGCCCGACAGGAACCGTCGTGTTGCCCGCTTGCATGACGAGGTCAATCGCGTGGCCTCGGCCGAGCAGCTCACGGCCAAAGAGAGTGTTCAGTCTTACGCGATCCGAAGGAAAAGACTCGCGCGGAAAAAATAGCATGCGAATCTTCATGCTCAGTTCTTTACCACCTGCGAGTAAAGGGCGTGCGTTTGCTCCGCGATCTGGTCCCAGTCGTAGTGCTTCGCTACCCAACGCCGCCGTTCAGCTCTGCGTGCGCGTCTCGCGGTTGCCTACTAAGCGTCTCGCAGGCTGCGCGCCAAGATCGCGCTGTCGCCGAGCGGGAAATAGCAATCGGCGTTGAGTCCAATTGCGATATTTGCCGGAATGTCACTGGCGAGCACAGGCAGGCCATGGCTCAGGGCCTCGAGAACAACAATGGGCAATCCTTCGTGAGACGAAGGAAGCACGAAGGCGCCTGCATGGGAATAAATCTGACGTAGGTGAGTCCCCGCAAGAAAGCCAGGCAGCACGACATCCACGGCACGGGCTGCATCGACAACCGCGTGTGCATACGCATCATTCGATATCTGACCAACAATCGCCAGTTTCCAGTCATTGGGCAAAGTCAACCGATAGGCCTCGATGAGATCCAGTTGACGTTTCTCGGGGACCAGTCGGCTGACTTGCAGAAAATACCGCCCAGGTTGCAGCCCAAGCGCATGCACAAAATCGGAATCGACCTCATGCTTCGGCATGACCACACCATTCGGTATCAGTTCTGAATCTCGATTGTACTTGGCCCGAATGAGGTCACAGATCACCTGGGAAATTGCGATGCGCGCGTGCGAAAACCGCATGCCGAGCCGTTCGCCGCAGCGAAGGACCCAACGCGCGAAGATTCCCCACTTGTCGCGATCGTAATCAGGGCCATGGTGCGTGACGACAACTTTGAGGCCAAATAGTCGGGCAATGGGCGTTACCAGGGCCGGCCCCACGGCATGAATGTGCAGAGATGTCAGGGCGCGACAAACCAGCGTAGAGAACTCCAAGGATCGAGTGAATCATGGCCTCGAGGCCGGGTAAGGTCGGTGACCAGATGCGTCGCAAGCGAACTTGCCCGAAGAGCTTGGTCCGGTTTCGGTACGTAGGAGATTGCGAACCAAGTACGTCCACCTCCCAGCCCATCGCTGCCAGGCGCGGGTAGAGTGTTCCGCATGCGTTTCGACACCGCCTTCGACGTTGGGCATGCCGCGCAGGCCAAATACCATGACTCTCATGCCGGTTGGTCGATTGCTGCCGACGCAACCCGTGTGTCGACGCCGAGTTCACGGTACACACCAAGGATTCGATCGCGGTACAGATCGGCCGTAAACTCGGACTCGACCCAGCGTCGACCCTCACGGCCCATTTCCTCGAGTCCCGAATCGGCGCAATGCTGAATTCGGCTCAAGGCTTCCGCGAGTGACCAAACGTTTCCGCTCTCGAACTGGATTCCTGTTACGTCGTGTCGGACCAACTCCGGAATGCCCCCGATCCGGGCACCGACAACCGGCTTCCCGAACGCATATGCTTCGAGCACGCTCATCGGAGCGTTTTCGTACCACTCCGAGGGCAAAACGACAGCGCGTGCGCGCTGGATTGCCTCGCGCAATTCACGGCCGGTCAGGAAGCCTAGGGAAGTCAACGTCAACTCCCAGTTCCGCGGCCAGCCGGCGCAGGGTCTCAAGCTCTGGGCCTGTGCCGGCAATCGCCAATTTGCAGCGAGCCTTCGCCGCGGCCCGTATGAAAGTCTGAAGGCCTTTCTCGCGCGAGAGCCTGCCGAAATACAGGAACCTGTCACCAGGGCGATAGTGCGGCTCGAACTTCGGCACATCCACGAAATTGGGAATGTGTCGGAACAAACCGGCGGGCATGCCCCATTCCTCGAGCTTGGTTGCATAGAAGCGGCTAGGCACCACGAACCGGCTGACACACCTGGAATACGAACCGATCAGCCGATGCAGTGCCGATTCGAGCATGACGATGGTGCTGAGCGTGAATGAGCCCTTGATACAGCGGTGCAATGCGACGTTATATAGCAGCCCGCCACGACACCGTTCGCAGATGCCGTCATGCGCCAGCATGTTGTAGGCCGGACAGGCAATCTTGAGGTCATGCAAGGTCATGACGACCGGGACCTTCCGTTCTCTCAGTAGGCCAAGAATCGAGGGCGAAATGTGGTGATAGATATTGTGGGTGTGGCAGATATCTGGTGCAGTGGCAGCGAGCAGGCGACCCAGGCGCTCACGCGCTTGCAAGGAATAAATGACACGAGGCGTACGCACGAGCTTGCCAAGCAGCGAGTAGTCCTCGCCGAACTCGATCTCGTCGACGAAATATTCACTCCAGGAAGTCGGAAGATTCCGAGCGATGTCTCATGGCGAACGGCACGACTTGCCAGCCCGCATTCTCAAACATGCGGTTATGTTCGAGGAAAACCGTCTCGGCGCCCCCGCGGTAGTAGTAGTAGTTATTGGCGATAGGAGCGTTGGCATCGCCTAGCTTTGTCGCGTGCTCGATTCCGCAGCGTCGCGAATGATCTTTTCGAGGCGAATTGCATTCCTCATGGAGTGACATTCAAGTGCATGCGCATGCGCCCGTTGAGCGACTTTTTCTCGCAATGGCACGGTCCGTAATCAATTGTCTTACAATTGCCTGTCAAGGCGCTTCTCACGTTCCAGCATGAAACCCGACCGGCCGTCTCGTCAAAGATGCCGTCCGGATTGACATTCAGGCTGACGACCACGGTGCGGCGCATCCATGCCTGGATGAATGTGTTGGGAAATCCTTCGTAAAGGCTCGTATTGACAAGGACGTGCGCATTCGCGAGCTCCGCATTCACCTCTTGCTGCGAAATCGCACCGCAAAAAATCGATATTCGGCATTCCAGAGGCGGCATTCATGACCGATGCGTGCCACGGCGAACCGCTGGCGCCAGCGGAGCCAATCATTACAGAACCGCGCACTGCCGATGTCTTGCAGAGCTTTGGCCAATCTCAGGAATATTTCCGGTTGCTTTAAGCGCTTGAAATCCGAAATCCACAGTACACGTGGCGGCCCTGACTTGTTGATGGCTTCTATCGGATCTGGGTGAAAGTTGGGAACTGACAGAATCTGGCCTGCGCGCAAAGTACTCTTCCAGCAGACGTTGACTGTTGCTCCGTCTGAGCCACAATCCTGTCGGCGTTGCGAATACCGTAACGTAACAGGGCCCTATCGAGCCATTGACGTATGAAATTCCGATTTCGGACCTTCAGGCTGGACTGCAAGTCCGCGTCACTTGAAGCGTGCCAGACCAAGCCACAACCCGTGCGGCGTGCATAGAAAGTTGCGATACCTGTGTAAGCGCATCCAACCCGTTGGTACACGACATCTGGACGCAGCCGTCGCAAGGCTCCAAACAGTGATGGAGCGTCTGCTACGTAACCGATTCGGGGCATTCCGTGGCCATGGCCAACGCGATGAACCGTGTAGCCATCAACGTGGACCACATCAGGCACGCTATGTGCGATGTAGTGAATATCGTACCGATCGAGTGTAGCCAGGTATTCGAGGAGACATTTCACTTGATATTCTGCGCCGGCCATCCGCGCTTTCCAGTGCGCCGGGGTTACGATGCAAAGCCGGGGTTTCATTGCAGACTATGCGCGTCGCGATGACTGATAAGCAGCCGGCGCTTTGACGGCATTTCCATGAGCGCATTGACTGGAACTTCCCATGTCCCGGAATTGATCAGGAATCCGGTGGCAAGGCTGCCCCAGAATCTCCACCAGGTCGCCAGGATTCGTGATGCAGGTGATAATGCCGCTGGTGGCTGCGATGCGCGGCGTAATCTTCGGAAGATCATCGAGTCGGACCCTGTTGCCAATTGCAGCGAATCGCCGCGTCATTTCTTCACATTGTGATGGGTCGCGCACGCAGACGTAGATGATTCTGGACTTCACTCATCCGCGTTTGGGGACCTGATACCTGAAACGTAGCATAGTTGTTGCGTTCCAAGTACTTGGAGCGGTGCAGAATGTGACTGTGTAACGTCCCGAGTACGCCAGCCTGCAATATGCTAAATCAGAATGATTCACCTGCTGCCAACGCTTGACTTCAAGACGCTCAGCCGCTTCATTGCCGGCGGCGTGGTCAGCTTGGGCGTCACTCTTGCGTACCACGGCGGCATTGCATGAACTGCTTGCAGTTCCCGAGCGTATCGCCGCGGCAATTGGCCTTGCAACCGCATTGGTCGTGAACTTCGTGATGCTGCGGTACTTTGTATTTCACGGAGCACGGATGCCAATCGGCCGGCAGCTTTTCCTGTTTCTGGGGACGAGTGGCGTCATTCGCGGCCTCGAATACGCAGGCTTCTTTGTTCTGCACCTGCTGGGTGTGCACTATCTGCTGTCCCTGGTGCTCGTACTTGGGGAGTTCGTTCATCCTGAAGTTCCTGTTCTTCGACAGGTTCGTGTTTTCACGCCAGCCGGAGACGGACCGATGAAGGCGCTGCTGGACAGCCGATCCCCCTGGGCTTCGCTGGTGGCGGGGTTCACGGGGGCAATGCTCTTGATGCTTGCAACCCGCTCAGCCATTTCGCATCCGCCGACCTACGATGAATTGCTGCACGTGCTTGCTGCGCGGGGCGTGGTGTCAACCGGCGAGCCGGCCATTCTTGGCGGAATCTACGAACGCGCCGAACTCTTTACCCGCTGGGTGGCTTGGGTATTCGAATCGCGCGGTGAGAGCTTGTGGGCAGCGCGCCTGCCTGCGCTCGTGAGCGGAATGGCGCTCATTGTATTGACAGGGGGCTGGGTGACGCGTCAGGCCGGCTTGTTGGCAGGCATGACGGCGGCGGTCCTGCTCGCGGTGACCGTCACCTCCGTCGAGCTTGCGGTATTTGCCCGCTTCTACACGCTGCATGCGCTCGTGGTGATGGTCATGTTCGTCGCTACCTACGAGGCTTGTGGGCGAGAGCAGAGCCGTACGACCAAGTTCCTTTGGGGCGGGTTGGCGCTGGCAGCAATCCCGGTGGCGTGGCATCTGCAGGAGACGACGCTCATTGCTGTCGGAGCGACCTTGCTCGGCTTGGCAGTGCTAATCGCAATTGAGCAATGGCCATCGATTGCCGTGAAGCTCAGGCGCCATCCACGCATGTATCTGCTGGCGGCAGTCGGACTCATGATCGTCGCATTGGTGTTGGCTCGATACACCGGGATTGTCGAAAAGGCGGGCGCCGTGCCATTTCTGGGCGGCTCATTACAGTGGCGATGTCGGTTTCTACAACCAGCGATTGGGCTCAGTCTGGCCGCTCGTGTGGCCGTTGTTTCCGCTGGCCGCTATTGCAGCAATTGTCGAGTTCCGCCGATTTGGCCTGTTCTGCGTGACGGTGGCCGTGGCTGTGATTGCAGTGCACTCGATCCTGGCGGCGAAAGCGATTGCGTTACGCCTACTATGCAATTCCGCTGTTGTGCGCCGTCGTTGGCTGTGGTGTTGCAGTGGGCGCGAGATTGCTCGCGGCCTGGATCGGCGGAGTTCGGGGCTTTGACAGCCCGGGCCGGGGGATGCTCGCGGCGATCTCCATTGTGGCGCTGATTGCGCTCAATTCGCCAGGAGGTGCGTCTCGCGGCCCGCTTGATTGCCGGCAAGGCGTCGTGGACTGACCTCAGCATGTTCGCCTCGGAAAGCGACTGGCGACGTGGCCATGCCGGCTCTTCAAGCGCAACTTCGTTCCCGGCAGCACGATTGTCGTGTCGTCCGCCGTCAAGGGGGTCTACTACCTGGGAAGCTACGACTACGAACTGAATGCCAGCACGGTGCCGGAAAGCGAATCAGGCAGGGAATTCGGTCGCGACCGCCGCACGGGGCGTCTTGCGATCAGCACTCGCGAATCGCTCGCGCGCGTACTGCGCGATTCGGATTCCGCGTTGATCGTCATCGATGGTGACAAGCTGGCCCAGGTGGCTGGCGTACCGCAGCGATGTCGTGGCAGTGATCGACGCGATGTGCGTCGAACTGGAGATCCCGCCCGAAAGCCGCGTACATGCCTGGACCTGCCGTCGAAGCTGAGTTGCCGCAGCGTGCAGAAAGCTTCGTGATGCCCAGGCATCCCGACTGAATCGATGCTTCGCTGGTCGGCAGCGCTGTGTCTGGTCTAGTCGGCATTCTGCTCTGGCTGGGGCCATGGATTCTGCGTCCCGATCTGTTCACGGGCGACGCGACGCACCATGTCTTCTGGCTGTATCGGTATGCGGACCCCTTGCTTTTTCCCGGTGACCTCAGCATCGAGTACTTCAGTTCACACTCGGTGGCACCGATGGGTTATCGCGCAATCTATGCCGCGCTCGCTCCCTGGGTCGATGTGCTGCTTGCGGCGGAATGGATCTCGATCCTGCTGCTGGGGGCCAGTGCCCTGCTGGCCTGGCACCTCGGTCGAGTCGTTGCGACTGAGGACCGCGAGCTGACGGGACTCTTTGCGGTCGTCGCATTGCTGCTGCTCCTGCCGGTCATCGACCTGCATCCGGCATTGGGTCTTCAGCGAACTTTTGCATTGCCGATCACCTTGCTTTGCCTGTGGGCGCTGGCGTCAGGCAGATACCGCCTGGTTGGCATTTCCTGGATCGGCGCGGCGCTGGTTTACCCCGTGATCATTCCGGTGCTTGGCCTGACTGCCGTCATCGTATTTCTCGTGGAGCTCGTTCGTGAGCGCCGGATGCCTTCCAATTGGCTTTGGAACGGCGTACTCGGCATCCTGGCGATCCTGATCGTCTGGCTCGGCTCGGGCACGCCGGATGGCGTGGGTCCGATGGTGACCTACGAACAAGCCCGCCTCATGCCCGAGTTTGGCCCTGGCGGCCGTCAGCAGCTTTTCGGAACCAGCTTGAGTGGCAACTGGTTTCGGGGCCACCGCACCGGACTGGGATGGTCGCCTTGGGCGGTCGCTGGCCGTGGCGGCAGCGCTGGCGGTCCATCTACTGGCGCAACCGGCTCCGTCTCGTCCCGCTGGCGGCCTGGACGCTGGCCGCGACCGGCATCGTCTTGTGGTTCGTCGCTCGCCTGGTGCTTTTCGACCTGTACCTGCCAAATCGCCACTCGCGCTGGTCGCTCGCGGCATTTGCGATCATTGTGTTTGCGCTGGCTGGCGTACTCGCTCGTGACCTGGCTCCTGCGGGCCGGCAGAAGCCGGTGAATCGCTCGATCCAGCACGGGTGAGGGCAATTGCATGGGCTGCGCCACGTGCTGGTCGCGGGCGTTCTGGCGCCGTCGGCGCATGCGGTCCTCACGCGGCCAGTGGACACCGATCTCGAGCGCGCCTATCGGTTTCTCGAAAGCCTCCCGCAGGATACGCTCGTGGTGGCGCATCCGGATCTCGCGAATTTCGTGCCCTTGCGCTCGAAGCGCTCGGTGCTGGCCTCCACGGAGGGCGGCATTGCGTTCATGCTCGGGTACTACGGCAGGTTCCGACCGCGAATCGAAGACGTCGCTACGGGCCGCTTATGCCACGTCATGGCAGGAACTGGACGCGATACTTGGCAAGACCGGTCCCTGCGTCGTGCTGACCGATGCCAGCGTCTGGACCAAAGAGCGGTATGACGCAGGATTCGAGGATCTGCTGCGCGAACTCTTGAAGCGCGGTGCAGAGGACGGCTTCGTCCTCAAGTCTCCGCCGCCTGACCGCGTGCTCTTCCAGAGCGGCGATGTCTATGTCGTGCGCTGCCCTGGCGACAGGGGCGTGAAGGCAGTCAATCGGTGAACAGGCGGTATTCGAGTTTTCGCAGGCGATACAGGACGGTCTGCGTCAGTTGGCGATGCTTGTTTGCGATGTCGGCCTGCAGGCCGAACAACAGCACGACGACGCCCACGAGTATGAGGCCGGTGCCGATGGTCAGTGATTGGACGTGCCGTCCGACGTCCGTCTGCCCGGTATAGAAAAGGTACACAAACCGGGCCCAGGCGCCGCCGCCCAACAGCAGGAACGGCACCGAGAGGATCGAAAAAGTCTTCAGGGGCTCATAGAACGCATACAGCCGGAGCATTGTCGCCGACTGGCTCGTGATGAAATGAAACATGTTCTTCTGCAACCGGGACGGCCGCAGGGGCGGGTTCGTCTCGATCGGAACGTTGATGATCTTGAGGCCCATCTTTCCGGCCTGGATGATCGTTTCGAGCGTGTAGCTGAACTGTGACAGGACATTCAGCCTGAGTGCCGCCTCGCGCGAGTAGGCGCGAAATCCGGAAGGCGCATCTGCAACAGCCGTGCCGCTCAGGCTCCTGACGACCGACGTCCCGAACTTCTGCAGGAGCCGTTTGATCGCGGAGAAGTGCTCGATCTCATCCGTCCGGCGATCGCCGACCACGATGTCGGCTACCTGCTCGGCCACCGGCATCGTCAATTGCTCGATGTAACGACCGGGGTACTGATTGTCCGCGTCGGTGTTGACGATCACGTCTGCGCCGAATCGAAGGCAGGCGTCGATGCCTGTCTGAAACGCGCGAGCCAGCCCGAGGTTCGTCGGGTGTCGAACCAGGTGATGGACGCCCAGGCGCTTCGCTTCCTGGGCCGTCCCGTCGCGGCTGCCGTCGTCGATTACGAGGTATTCGACGCGAGTCGAAACCTGCAACGACGAGTGGCAGGTCGCGAACGGTCCGCTCCAGGGTTTCGGCCTCGTTGTAGCAGGGGATCTGGATGATCAGCTTCATTGCCTACTCCGCGTCACCGGCGGGTCCTTTGCTTCGCTGAAGGGCTGAACTGGATGACGCTCTCGATCTGGTAATCCTTCATGGCGCGCGCGTGGGTGAAGATGATCAGTTCGCCGAGCAGTCCGAGTGCGAAAATCTGCAACCCAAGCACCACGAGCAGCGAGGACAGCAGCAGCGCCGGACGATCGGCCAGCGCCTGGCCAAAGAACAATCGCTCGACGACCAGCCAGGTGATCAGCAACGCACCGATCGCGAAAGGTCGTGACGCCGACCATGCCGAAGAATCGCAGCGGCCTCTTGGTGAAGCGGACGAGAAAAAATACGGTGAAGATGTCGATCAATCCGCGCATGTATTCGCGCGGCCGGTAGATGCCCTCGTAGCGGTCCTTCGGCGACTGCCTGACGTCGACTTCGTGGACCCGGAACCCCAGCCGATCGGCGAGCAATGCCAGGAAGCGGTGCTGGTCACCGTATAGCTGGATTTCCTCGAGGACTCGCCGATCGAATGCGCGGGCGCCGCAGCCCAGGTCGTGAAACTTGAGTCGAGTGACCCAGCGCGAGCAATCCGTGGAACAGGTTTCGGCGAAATCGCTCGATCAATCCGCCTGCACGGGGCCAGCGCCGGCCGATCGCCATGTCGCTCGAATCCAGCTCAGCCACGAGCCTGGCGACGTCGGTGGGCACGATCTGGTGGTACGCCGGCAGGGTGATGATGGTCTTGCCAGCCGCGTGCTCGAAGCCCGCCATCAGCGCAGTCGCTTCGCCAAATTGGCGGTTGAGGCTCACGACCGTGAAGCGCTCGCCCTCCGCGAGGAGTGACCTCAAGCCGGCCGCAAACTCCTCATGCGCTCCGTCCAGCACGTAGATCAGCTCGTATGTCCGGTCGAGCGAGTCGAGTCCGGCCTTGTACTCCGCGTGCAGCGGCACTGCCGCCGCCGTCCGGGCGCCGACCGGTACGATGACGGTCAGTTCAATTTCAGCTCGACGATCATCCATTGATCCTGGGCCCCAAACCGTGCCGCTGAGCCTCGAGAAATGATGTTCTCGCATGTCGCCGAGCTTGTAGACGAGTTCGCCAAGCGCGCCGGCGCAGGCCAGGATCACGGCTGCCATCAGCAGGATGATCCCGGTGCCGGCAATCGGAAGCGGCAGCCTGCCGGAGGCCATCGCCCAGCTCCAGACCGCGTAGCTGATGACGATCGTGCCGGCGAGCGCGAAGGGCAGCGCGAGCAGGGTAAACCATTGCAGTGGACGTGACGTGAACGACGCGACGGTCTTGATGACCATCAGGTCGAGCAGGACCTTGTAGATCCGCGACAGGCCGTACTTGGACTTGCCGAACTGTCGGGCATGATGCTTGACCTTGATTTCGGCGATGCGCGGGCCGGCGATCGACGCCATTGCCGGAATGAAGCGATGCATTTCCGAGTACAGGGGGATCGCCTTGATGAGCGAGCGCGCGATAGGCCTTGAGCGAGCATCCATTGTCCTTGATCGGCACGCCGGTGACCTTGGCAATCAGCCGGTTTGCGATCATCGACGGAATCTTGCGGGAGACCAGCCGGTCCTGGCGATTGAATCGCCAGCCAACGACGATGTCGTAGCCCTCGTCGATCTTCGCGAGGAAGTGCACGATGTCCTGCGGATCATTCTGCAGATCGCCGTCCATGGTGACGAGCACCTTGCCGCGGGCCTGCTCGATGCCCGCTGCCATCGCGGGTGTCTGCCCGTAGTTCCGCCGGAAATTCACGACGCGTACCCGCGGGTCTGCACGCGCAATCTCGATGGCGCGGTCCAGCGTGCTGTCGTGGCTGCCATCGTTGACCAGCACGATCTCGAAGGGGATTGCCAGCGGCTCGATGGCAGCAATGATCGCCGCATGCATGCGGCGGATGTTCTCTTCCTCGTTATAGAACGGAACGATGACTGACAGTTCGGGTTGCAGCGACACGCCTCGAATTCTCCCCTGGTCCTGCCGGTCTCAATCGACGCGCCCTCGTCGGTGCCGCAGGTCTTACAATAATAGCGTGACCGCTGACGTAAAATTGCGACATGCTTCAATAAGACCCCGCGCTGCACAGGTAAACATCGCCTAATGCCCATGTTCCGATCAGGAATCCCAGCCGGCCCGGCGGATTGGCAAGTGGCTTGCCGCGTGTGCTCGTCATTGCCGATCACTTTGGCTATCCGGGCGGCGTTGCCCACGGCGTGACGACATATTTCCTGGAGGTGTTGCCTGCCCTGGTGGAGGCGGGAGTGGAAGTGCACACCTGCTTCATGCGAGAGCCGCACCCGGCGGCCGATGCCCTGCGCGAGCGCGGAATTACGCCGAATTTTCTGTCGGCAGCCCGCATGGATCCTACCGTTGCATTCCGCGTGGCAGCCATTGCCCGGCGGACTGGATGCACGATCCTGCACGCAGCGGGTGTGAAGGGGACGCTCATGGCGCGTATGGCCACGACACTCGTACCTGCGCGCACGATGCTTCACCTGCACGACCTGGGTCGCCCCGGCACTTTCGTGAGCGGCATGCACCGACTGTTTGCACGGCCGTCTGAACTTGCAGTCTGCGTTTCGCGTGCGGTGACCCCCATCGCGATCGACGACTTCCATGTGCATCCCGATCGCGTGCGGGTGGTGCACAACGGGATTCACCTCGAGCGCTTCCGCCGCGTTCCGGCGGATGTCCGGGACCGCATGCGCCAGTCACTCGGCATCGCCGGGAAGACGCACGTGATCGGCATGGTGGCGCGCATGCATCCGGTCAAGGGGCACCGAACGATGCTGCGGATGATGCCTCGCATCGTCCAGGGTTGCCCGGATGTCCTGTTGCTGCTGGCCGGCGATGGACCGGAACGCGCTGCCTGCGAAGCCCTGGTTGGGGAGCTTGGAATGAATGGGCATGTCAAGTTCCTTGGACAGCGCAGCGATATCCCGGAATTGCTTTCCGCCTGCGACATCGTCGTGATGCCGTCGGAATCGGAAGGTCTGCCGAATCGCCGCGATCGAGGCGTTTGCCATGGCAAAACCGGTGGTCGCGATTCGACGTCGGTGGCGTCAGCGACGTCATCGACGACGGCGACACGGGCCACGTTGTGCCTCACGCGGATTCGGAAGCCTTCGTCTGGAGCGGTCCTCTCGTTGCTGCTCGATGCGGACACGTACAAGGCATTCGCGGCGCGAGCCTGGCGAGCGGCGGAGCGATTTACCGTCGAGAAGTCACGTGCGCCAGTTGTTGAGCTGCTACCGGGAGCTCGTCGCCTGATGGGTGCGGTGCTCGCGCTCAAGAATGCCTGGCGCAAAAACGAAGCGGAATTTCGCGGACTCTTCAATGGGGCGCTGCCGTCGTTCGTATCTGCTCGCAGGCCGCCGGACACCTTGGACGGCGTGCCGGTTTTCGGCTTCCACCTGATCGAGCCGGAGCAGTTTGAAGCGGATCTCGCGCTACCTGGCCCGTAACGGCTACCGGACCCTGCCCGGCCAGGAGATCATCGAGTTCACTTGCGCGGCGAGCGCGAGATTCCGGAGAGATCGGTGCTGCTGACGTTTGACGATGGACCCAGGAACTTCTTTGACATTTCGTTCCCATTGCTCGCGCGTTACCGGGCTCATGCGATTGCATTCATTGCGCCGGGCTCTGCATGCGAACGCGGAAATGACCCGGACACCGAAGCCAGGCCGATGAATTGGGAGGAAATCCGCGAACCATTCATGATTCCGGGCTGGTCGAGTTCCAGTCGCACACGCTCGAGAGTCGTTTCGTGCCCCGATGGCCGCAGCCGGCGGCGCTGGCGGGTTGCAGGCCGGATATCGAGGAGACGCGGCGGGGCAAGCCACTGGCGTTGCGCGAGGACCTGGCTCGTTCACGCAAGCTGCTGCATTGAGGCGCGATTGCCCGGTGCGCAGGGTCAATCAATTGGCGTTTCCCATGTACCTGGGTACGGCCGCAGCCATCGAGGACGCCCAGGCAGTCGGCATCGAGGCCTGCTACTGGGGCCTTCTGCCGGGCCGCTCGCTCAATCGACGCGGGGACTCGCCGTACTACATCAGCCGCATGAGCGACGAGTTCCTCGGACGGCTGCCGGGAAGTGGCCGCATGTCGCTTGGCAGACTCGTGCGCAATCGCTTGCACCGCATCGTGTGGCCCGCCATTGGCGCTTACGATACGCGAGGTAGACCCAGGCTTGAGCTTCTTCAGGTCGCGTTGGTTTCGCTACCTCGTTTCGGCGGGATTGCTGGCGGTCGTCGTGTGGGTGGCCGACTGGCGAGCGATCTGGCAGGTGCTTCGCAGCGTCGATGTCGCTTGGGTGTGCTTGCGCCGCCGGCCTCGCGGCGCTTGACCGGGTGGTCCTGACTTACCGGTGGCAGCTGCTGCTCGATGCTCGCGGCCTGCACCCGGGGTTCCTGCGGTTGTTCCGCATTCAACTGGCGGCCAACTTCCTCGGTTCGTTCTTGCCGAGCTCATTGGGCGTGGATGCCGATTCGCATTGCCGCGCTGTGCCGGGCCGGATTGCCGCCGGCCGACGTCATTGCGTCGACACTGGTGGACCGCATGACCATCGTGGTCGCCACGCTGGTGTTCGGTGCCGCAATGGTCATTGGGCTTGCCGGAACACGTATACCGGCTGACTTGTCTGGTTGTCCTGCTGTTGACGGGGACGATGCTTGCGGCGGCGTCGCAATCGCTCCAGCCCGGCGTGCGCCGATGGGTCAGGGAGCGTGTTGTTCGCGCGCCTCCCGATCCGAGGTGCGGGACAAGGCATCGGACATCGCCCGCGCGACGCTTGCGTATCGGCACAACGGGCGAGTGCTCGTCTGGGTCACGGTCGCGACCTTGATTCATGTTTGGCTGCCCGCCTACTCTTCGCGAAGGCACTGGTGCTTGCTTTCGGCGTCGACGTCGGATTTGCAGATCTGTTGCTGGTGATCCCAATCCTGTGGATCATCGTGATGTTGCCAATCACGATCGGAGGCATCGGCCTGCAGGACGCGGGGTACGTGGCAGTCATGGCACTCATTGGCGTCACTCCAGCTATTGCCGTGAGCATGTCCATCATTGAGCACGTCGTCACGCGGGCCGTGTCGCTGCCGGGAGCATTGTTCCTGTCCGATGTCGCTGGAAATCGAGTGCGGGTCGCCTCATGAATGCCGCCGATTCCTCGATCGAAGCCGTCAGGCAATACTGGGACGAGCACGTTCACGACTGGAAGATTGCGAAGCATCCCCCTGGAACAGCAGAGTTCTTCGAGGAGACCGAGGCCTATCGGTTTGAAAAGCTCCACTACCTGCCGTTGCTCGTCGATTTCGCGGGATTTAGCGGAAAGTCGCTGCTGGAGGTTGGCTGTGGACTTGGCAACGACCTGGCCCGGTTTGCGCGAGGCGGGGCTGTAGTCACAGGTATCGACATCGCGCCGAAGGCAATCGAGCTGTCCAAGGCCAACTTCTCGCAGCGAGGCTTGCAAGGACAGTTTCGCGTCATGAATGGCGAGGCGCTCGATTTTGCGGACAATTCGTTCGATGTCGTCTATTGCCACACGACGCTTCATTTCACGCCGGATCCCCGGCGCATGGTCGCGGAGATTCACCGGGTGTTGCGACCGGAGGGCAGGCGATCCTGATGACCGTCAACAGCAGGTCCTGGCTGTTCCTGTTGCAGAGAATCATGAAAGTCGAGATCGACTATCCGGATTCGCCGGTCTTCCACCGGTTTACGATCGCGCAATTCCGTGACCTCCTGTCCCCGTTCAGTGGCGTGAATCTGGTCCCCGAGCGCTTCCCGGTGGCAACCAAGGTTCATTCCGGCGTGAAGGCGCGACTTTTCAACGCGCTCTTCGTCGGCACGTTCAATGCCTTGCCCTCGTCACTGGTCCGGCCATTGGGACATCACTTGATGGCCTTCTGCCGCAAATGAAACCCTTGCGGCGGGACCTCGATGCCTTCCATGGAAAGTTTGACGTGCTCGTCATCGGGGCAGGGGCCTACGGCGCCTGCATTGCACGTCTTGCGGCCAGAAGCGGATGGTCGGTTGCTCTCATCGAGCGCGACGATTTTGGTGCCGCCGTTTCGCATAATTCATTGAAGATCGTGCACGGGGGGTTTCGATACGTTCAGCACTTCGACCTGCCGCGGATCCGGGAATCCATGGCCGCGCAGCGGGCCTGGTTGAGTGCAGCGCCACACCTCGTGCGGCCGATGCGCTGCGTGATTCCCGCGTACGGCTACGGCACCCGCGGCCCGCTGGCTTTTGCTGCGGGTCTTTGCGCATTTCATGTGGCCGCAAGCGATCGCAACAGGGGGCTTGCCCCGTTTCGCGCCTGCCGCGTTCTGGCTTGCTGAGCCGCCGCGCAGTACTTTCGCTGTATCCCGAGCTGTCGCGACGCGATGTGACCGGAGGCATCTACTGGTACGACGCGCAAATGCTGGATGCCAATCGACTGACGCTCGAGTGCATCCAGGATGCGAGTAACCACGGCGCAAGCGTCGCGAACCATGTCGAGGCACTGCAATTGCTGACAGCCGACGGCAAGGTGGTGGGCGTCGCTGCACGCGACCGCCTGACGGATCGCCAATTCGACATTTTGGCCCGCGTGACCGTGAATGCGACAGGTCCTTTCGTCGAAAGATTGCTGAGCTCGTGCTCGCCCACCCTGAAGTTCAGGACGCGACCTGTGTGGACACGAAACGTGAACCTCGTGACGCGCAGGGTGCTCGAGACCGCCGACGCGGTTGGGGTTGGCAGCAAGCGCGCCTCCGATGCCGCCGTCGGACGATCGCAACGACTGTTTTTCGTCACGCCGTGGCAGGACTGCTCGATCATCGGGACGAGCCACATCCGGCATGACGGACCTGCCGATGACTTCGCGGATTCGGTCAAGGCCGACGTCGAAGGCTTTCTCACAGAGATTAATGAAGCGCTGCCGCGCCTGGGACTCGAGGCCGGCGACCTGTGCTACGTGCACAGCGGCCTCACCCCGGCGGAGGACGGAGTCGAGCGCTCCAAGCGCAGCACGGTCATCGACCACGCATCAGTCGATGGCGTGCGCGGGCTCCTGTCCGTGCTGGGGATCAAGTTCACGACGGCACCGGTCGTGGCCGGACGGGTCGTGACGGCGATTGCGCGGGTGCTGGGCGCAGCTTCCGCTTCGCCGCCGGAGTTCTCCGACCCGCTGCCTGGTGGCGAGGGTCTCGGCAGGAGCGATCCCGACGCGCAAGACGGAACCGCAGCGACCCAGGATGCCCAGTGGGCTGCGCGGATCTACGGCGCGCGAGCGGCAGAACTCGTTCAAAGCACACCGGGGGATGGGCTCTCATCGGCGGAACATACGTTCCGGTGTCGTGTGCTGTATGGGGTGGAAAATGAAATGGTCATGCGATTGCGTGATGCCGTGTTTCGCGCCGCTGACCTCGCCGAACGAGGTCACCTGACAGCCGAACAACTGGCCTGGTGTGCGGATACCCTGACACAACGTTTCGGCTGGAATGCACAACGGCGCGACGTGGAAATCCGCGATGTGCATATGCGTCTCGCCAGTTGCATGCCATCGTCGGCATTGGCGAAGCTGGGCCACGGGCCGTGATCCGGCCGTTGCCACAGTCCATCACGCTGCTCGACGCGCACGTGCACGTCTATCCGAATGCGGATGTCGCCGGTTTGCTGGGTGCGGCCGCGCGCCACTTCGGTGAAACCGCGGGGCGGCTTGGCACGAGTGCCTGGCATGGCGTGCTGTTCCTCACGGAGATTGCCGGAACGAACTGGTTCGATGCCGTGGCCGAGTCACCTGGCGGGCGACGATTCGGCTCATGGCAGGTTTCAGTCCTGCCGCATGACCCACTGAGTCTCGTCGCACGCAGTGCTGACGATACTTTGCGAATCGTGGCGGGGCGGCAGATCGTCACTGCGGAGCGCATTGAAGTGCATGCACTCGCCACCCGGCAACAATTCCCGGACGGAATGAAGTTGCCAATCACGCTTCGAGAAGTGCGCGACTCCGGCGCAGTTGCCGTCTTGCCGTGGGGCGTCGGTAAATGGCTCGGGAAACGGGGTAAGCTGGTGGAATCGACGCTTGCCACCGGGGATGCAGGCCTGCTGGTTTCAGACATTCGGGGGCGGCCCTGGTTCTGGCAGAACTCCCTGCTGAAGAGGACGCGCGCGGCTGGGCGGCACGTGCTGCGGGGGTCGGACCCACTGCCACTGCCGGCAGAGGAGCTGCGAGTCGGCGAGTTTGGCTGCTGGATGACTGGCGCAATGCCTGTGGAAGCGACTGCCCGTACGATTATCGGGAAGATCAGGCAGTCCGTTGCCGAAGACTTGCATGACTATGGCAAGAGCGAATCGGCCGGGCGGTTTTTTCTCAATCAGTTCTTGCTGAGACTCAGGAGGTAGCAATGCGAGTCCTGGTAACGGGAGCCACCGGATTTACGGGAGGCGCTCTCGCAAGTCGGCTCATTCGGGAGGGAGCCGAGGTCACTGCCTTTGTTCGTTCGATGAGTCGTGCCGAATCCCTGCGCCAGAAGGGAGTCGACTGCCAGGTAGTCGATATCACGGATGCCGGAGAGGTATTGAAAGCCTTCAAGCCCTTCGATCGCGTTTTTCACATCGCGGCGCTGTTTCGAACCGAAACGGCTGATCGGTCCGAGTTCACGAGGGTCAATGTGGATGCGACGCGCAATCTCGTGGCTGCCGCCAAACAGTTCGGAGTCGGAAGGTTCATCCATTGCTCGACTGTCGGAGTGCAGGGCCGCATCGACCATCCGCCGGCCGACGAGAACTACCGTACTCAACCGGCCGACCACTACCAGCAGACGAAACTGGAAGGCGAACAGGTGGCGCTCGAGCACTTTGCCGGCGGCCTGCCGGGTGTCGTCATTCGACCTGCCGGTATCTATGGACCCGGTGATCTCCGCTTTCTCAAGCTGTTCAAGGCAATCCAGCGGGGCTGGTTCGTGCTCATCGGTGATGGCTCAACGCTCTATCACTTTACCTACATCGATGACCTGATCGAGGGGTTCATCCTCGCCGCAAGCCACCCTCGCGCGCCTGGCGAGGTCTTTACGATCGGCGGTCCAACTCACGTGACGATCCGCGAGACCCTGGACACGATCGCGAGCGTGCTGCACAAGCCGCGATCGAAGCTTCGCGTTCCCGCGTGGCCGGTCGAAATTGCCGCCGTCCTGTGCGAGCGCATCTGCATGCCACTCGGAATCAATCCCCCGCTTTACCCGCGCCGACTTGAGTTCTTCACGATGGACCGGTCGTTTTCGATCGCGAAGGCCCGAAACTATCTCGGGTACGAGCCGAAGGTGACACTCGCTGACGGGTTTGCGCGAACGGCGGCGTGGTATCGGCAGCAGCACCTGATCTAGGTGCCCGGGCCGTGGCGCAGTATCAATCGTGGTCAGGCCACGATTTGCAGTAACCGCCGCATTTTGCCCTCGTAGACAGGGCGCGCATATTCCCGTTCGTAAAGCGCGCGCGCATTGTCCGGCCGTTCCTTTGTCCGACCGATATCGTCGATTGCGGCCTGCAGGCCGTGCGCCAGCGATGCCGGATCCGGGTCTACGAGGTAGCACACGCGGTCGTCGAGCACTTGTGTGTGCGACCAGATTCGGGTAGCGACCAGCGGCTTACGACTCGCAAGTTGCTCGTAGATCTTGAGCGGGGTATTCGTGCCGTGAATCCTGGGAGATACCAGCACGTGCGCATTCTGCGTGTACTTTATCGCCTCTGTCTTCGACACGCGACCGGTCAGAATGCAGGTATCACTCAGGCCCAGTTTCTTCGCGAGCACCGCAATTTGATCGACCTGCTTGTCCGTCCCGCCCACGAGCAACAGTCGTGCATTCGGACGCGTCGGGACAAGCTGCGCAAAGGCCTGAACGAGAATCTCGATTCCCTGGTAGGCCTCAAATGTTCCCGCATACAGGATGACGGTTTCCGCGGGACTGAACGTGACAGGAACCCGGGGCTTTCCCTCCGCGCTGCCGGCCGGCTGTGCCTTCAATCGCACGTCTTCATAGATGCTGTTCTCGATGAGGAGGTGTCGAGCCGGCTCTACCCCCGATTTCAGGGCGTAGTCGCGCAGGTCCGGACAGATCGTAATGACCGCATCGGCGGCCCTCAGTGCGCTGTCCTCGAGCGACCGGAATATGCGCACGAGCAGCCCGGACTTCGTGAACTTGAAATTGTCGAGCTGCTGCGGAAGGCTCGAATGCATATCGTAGATGAGACGAAATCCGAACAGCCATTTGAGCGGCCGGCACCAGAACACGGCCTCCTCGTGAGCATGGACGACCCGGTAGCGATGCCGTGCCAGGAGCCCGATGGTCCAGAAAACCATGATGAAGTCGAGGACGAGCTTCTTCCAGGATGGCCCGATGGGGATCGGTTCGAGAAACCGGATTCGCGGGATCCGAATCGTGCGCACACTGGCAACATCGATATCCTGACCCGCCCCGTAGGTGAGGAGGTCGATGGATACGCCCAGTTCCGACATGACGAGCGCGCGATAGTAAACGCTGAAGGGAGTTCCTCTCGGCGTGAAAAATGGCTGCGGAGCGACCACCAGCATCTTCATCTGCATTCTCGCAGGGCTCCGCATGTGAAGTACTTCACGCATCGATCATAATCGGCATCACTACGCGTGGCCAATGATGTCGTCTCGCTTGATAGACTGTCGTGACGGAGTTTCGGGAAGTGCGAAATGATTGAAGTGATTCATGGTTTGTCCGCCGTGAAACGGTGGCCGATCGCGGCATGGGTGGCCGTCGCATGCATCATGGGTATTGCCGCATTCATCGCCGCGATGGCCACCGCGCGCAGTCTGTTCAATGTCGGCGTCGAAATCGACACGCTGGTTTCATTCATCCCGGAAGCGAGACTGCTGGCGAGACTCGATCCGCTGCAGGTCAAGTATCACCTGCCGGGCTATTCGATGGCGCTCGGTGTCGCTTTTGTGATCTTCAAGGACTGGCTGGTCGCAGGTCTCGTCGTTTCCGTGGCTGCGGCTTCATTTGCACTTGCGGCCAGCTACCACCTGTTCGAGCGCTTGTGGGGTCCGGCAGCAGGCCTCGGTGCGATCGCCGGCCTTGGAACATCGGCTGAATTCCTTGCCTATGGTGCCCAGGCAACCAGCGATATTCCGTTTCTTGCGGCCTATGTTGGCAGCCTGATGTTTGCCGCGCGTGCGTTTCGGAGTTCCCGCGCCCTCGATTGGGCGGCTACCGGGGCATTCGTTGCTGTGACAATCCTGATGCGTACAAATGGCATCGCGCTGCTTCCGCTGCTTTTCCTGCCGTTCCTGATGTCGCCAGGCGGTGGCCGGCGGAAAAGGGACCTGGTGGTTGTATTGGGTGCGTTTGCGGCCGTGGCCGCCCTGTGGGCGTTATACAGCCTCGCGACGGGTACGCCGCTCCTGCCACAGCGAAACCACGTCAACCTGGCGCTCACCTACTATTCAACCGGTGCACGCCAGAGTGCGGACGAAATGGCCAGGGTGTCCGGGCTGTTCTCATCGACCACCGAGCTTATCCTGGCCGATCCCGTGCGAATCCTCAGGATTTACTGGCAGGACCTTCGCTCCCTCCCGGGATCGATCGCAACCCGACTTGTCTGGCCGCCGGTACTACTGCTGGCGCTGGGTGGATTCTGGCTTTGGTGGCGGGATCGCCACAATCCGGCCGCACAGATTCTCGCCGTGGTGACGATTGCGAGCCTGTTGTTGTTGAACCTCCACGCATTTGATCCGCGCTTTCATTTTTATCTGCTGCCGCTCTTCGGCGCATTGGCTGGGACCTTCCTTTCCTGGGTAATTGAAAAGTCAGGTTCCCGACTGACCGCGTCTCGCTTCATTGCCGGCATTGGCATCGGAGTCATGCTTTTCGGAATCTTTCGCGCAGGCGCGGAAGCGCAGGTCCAGGTGCGGGAGCTCGAGAACCTCGCAGAATTCGGTGAATCGATCTCTGCCGCAGTTCGCCTGACGGAGTCGAATGCATCGATCCTCACGCGAAAACACACGGTGCCGAAATACTCCGGCAGGCGGCGGGTCAACTTGCCAAACGTGGAGAGCGTTGCCGCGCTTTGCAGGAGCATCCAGGTTCTGTCGCCGGAAAATCCCCTTTACCTGTATATGGGTCGCGAGGAACGGCTTTCCCGGCAGGCAATGAATCTGGAGCTGGAAAGCGAGCCTCTACCGCGCTGGCTTGAACTGATCGACTCGCGCAAGGGACCCGCTGCCTGGAAACTGTTTCGAGTTGTTCAGCCAATCACATGTTCATGACCGAGTCGCAACGCATTGCTTCGAGCAGGGATTACCGATGACCAATTTCATTGTCTCATTGCTGCGACGGCCAAAGCGGCTGGCGGTGGTCGCAGTCCTGTTTATCGTGCTTCTGCTGTTCCTGTTCCTGCGACTTCCGATCGCGGAATGGGTCGGAAACCTCGCCCAGGATGACCTGCTGCGGTCCGTGTTCAATCGCCGGAAGCTGTTGCTTGCAATAGCCCTGACTGGCGTGCTCGGCCTCGCGATCTGGCTGTTCGTCCGTCACAGGTTCCGCAACCTTCTGGTGCTCGCAGCGATCGTGATCCCGCTGCTGCTGGTGGTTGCCGTTCATGAATTCCAGCTCCGTTTTCCGCATGCTGGCGTCGCCAATTTGGAACGTTACGGCGATGCGTTCAGGGTCCTGGTTGGAACCGATGCTGCGTTGTCCCGGGTTGATCCTGACCCCACGCTGAAACTGAAACACCGTGCCGTCCCTCGCGCCGCCTTTCCGGTTGTCGACGTGCACTTTCATCTCGACTCGCTCATTCCCGAGATCGATGCGGATCGGCTCATTCGGGCGCTGGACACGGCCGGTGTTGACAGGATCGTGAATCTGGACGGCAGTCCCGAGGCGTTCGCACGCCTCGCTGAAGCCTTCTACGAGAAGTACCCGGATCGTATCATCCAGTTTGTCAAGCCCGACCCCGACGCACTTCGGCACGAGGAGGGAAACCTGCTGAACTTGCGGAATATTCGGAAGGCCGTGCAGGCCGGGGCTCGCGGGCTGAAGGAGAACAAGTCTTTTGGATTGGGTCAACGCGATGCCGAGGGAAATTGGTTCCCGTCGACGACGTGCGTCTCGCCCCGACCTGGGATTTCGCCGGAAAGTTGGGCCTACCTTTGCTGATCCACACGGGTGAGCCGCCGTCATTCTGGGAACCCGTCGATGTGCGCAATGAGCGGTACCTCGAGCTGCTGCAGAATCCGGGCTGGAGCCTGCATGGCAAGGACAAGCCGAGTCGCGAGGAACTCAGGAAGCAGCGCGAGCGCCTGCTCGCGCGCCATCCCCAGACAAATTTCATCGGCGCCCACTTCGGAATGGATGCTGATGACCTGGAGTACGTGGCGTACCTCTTCGACAAGTACCCGAACTATTACGTCGACATTTCAGCCGTGGTGCAGGAACTCGGCCGCGAACCATATTCGACGCGCCGCTTCTTCATTCGCTACCAGGATCGCATTCTCTTCGGTACCGACGGTGGTTTTGGCATGGAAGCCGGAGGCGAGGGCTGGACTACGGAACGCATGTACCGGAGTTACTTTGAGTTTCTCGAGACCGACAATGAGTACATCAAGTATCCGATGTCGGATATTTCAAAGCAGGGCATGTGGCGCGTCTACGGAATCCACCTTCCGGCCGAGGTCCTCGAAAAAATCTACTTCAGAAACGCGGAAAGGCTGATCCCGCCGTCCGCTGAGGTCTTGACGCGCCTGCGTCAAGTCGAGACCGCGAACTGAGCCCGGAAGCGCCGACCCGACGCAGGATTGGATGACATAATCGTGTAGGACTGGACAAAATCCGGCTTGATACCGCTAAGATTGGCTACGGCACACAGGAGGTGGCCATGGCGCTTCAATCTCTCGGGCTGGTTCCTGCGCAAGAGGATCGACGCGCAGGTTCGCATGTCAGGACGCCCGGTCGAGCATCGGCACGTCGTCAATCCTTACCATGCGGTCAGCATCGAGCCTGGGAAAAGGGCCTGTGTCGAGGCGCGCAAGGTCGAGGGCGTTCGCTTCCTCGCTTCGAAGCCGCCGATGCTTCCGCTTGCGCGGCTGCAGCTCGACGCCCTGCCAGTGCCGTTACGTGCACCACAACGACCGGCGCAGCATGCGCGATCGACGCGTCAATTTTACGAATCCGCATGCCCACAAGATGACCGATCGGCGAACGAGCGGCGGTCGCCGGCAGACCGACTAGCGGGTCTTGAATTCCTCCGACTGGAGTCCGTGCCGCGCGAGCAGCTTGTAGAAGTCCGTCCGGTTCCGGCCCGCGAGCTTGGCCGCCTGGGTGACGTTGCCCCGCGTGATCTGCAGGAGCTGCACCAGGTAGTTCCGCATGAACTCGTCGCGCGCCTCGTCGAAGGTCGAGACCTGCGGCGCCGTGCCGGTGCCGAGCGCGCGCTGCACGAGTTCCGCGCTGATCACGGGCCCGGTCGCGAGCGAGGCCGCATGCTGGAGGAGCGTCGCGAGCTGGCGAACGTTGCCGGGCCATTCGCCGACCATCAGTAATTCCAGGGCCTCGGGCGCCAGCACGTGGCGCTGGCCGCTCTGGCGCGCCAGCTCGTCCATGAAATGGGCGGCGAGAATCGGGACGTCGTCGCGGCGTTGCGAAAGTGGCGGCAGGTCGATCCGGCTCACGCTCAGCCGGTAATACAGGTCCTCGCGGAAGCGTCCCTTGGCAATCAGGTCCTGGAGGTTTCGCGCCGTGCTCGAAATGATCCGGACCGGCTTTTCGTCCTGGAGGCTGTTGAGCGTGATCTGGAGTTCCGGCGGCAGGTCGCCGACTTCGTCGAGCAGCACGGTGCCCGCGGGGGCGTCCGGCCTCGCGGGCTCGGCGCCGTCCTCACGGCCCTCGAGAACCGCCTGCAGGGATTCCTGAGTCGCCGTAACGCAGGAAAGGGTCAGGAAGCTGGCGCCGCGCCGCGGGCTCGCCTGGTGGACCGCGCGCGCGAGCTGGGCCTTGCCCGTGCCCGGCTGGCCCGTGATCAGGAGAGGCGCGTCCGAACTCGCGGCCATCAGGGCCTGTGAGAGCCGCTCCTCCATGACGGGATTGCGCGTGATGATGCCCGCGCGCCAGTCCTCGGTGACGCTCGCGAATCCCGAGATCTTGAGCGCGGCCGAAATCTGCTCGAGCAGCTGCTCCTTCTCGACGGGTTTCGTCAGGAAGGCGAAGGCGCCGCTCTTGGTCGCCGTGACGGCGTCCGGGAATCGTGCCGTGCGCGGTCAGGAGGATCACCGGCAGCGCCGGATAACGGCCCTGGAGCTCCTTCAGGAGCACGATGCCGTCCTTGTCCTTCATCCGGAGGTCGGTCACGAGCACGTCGGGCAGGAAGCGGGGCACGGTCGTCAGCGCCTGGCTCGCGTTTTCGCAGGCAGCCACCTCGAAGCCCTCGGAGCGCAGCCGGATCGTGATCAGGCGCAGCAGCCCCGGATCGTCGTCGACGAGCACGATGCGCGCGCGCCGGCCGAGCGGTGTTTTCACGGCTGCGGTTCCGCCGAATTGCCTTCGAGCGTCGCGATCGCCTCGAGCTTGGCCTCGGCGCGCTCGAGTTCGCGCCTCAGGCGGTCCTTCTCGGCCGTCTCGGCCAGCAACCTGCGATTGAGGTCCGCAATGCGTTCGTCCTCGTTCGGCTGGCTGTTGCCGTCCCGCAGCGCCTCGTTCTCGCGCGTGAGCGCGAGCCGGGCGTCGAGATCGCGGATCATGAGTTCGGCCATCGCGCGTTCGGACGGCAGCAGGGTCTCGGGTATCGCGAGCGCTTCGCCGATCAATGTCCGCGCACCCGGTCGCGTCGCTGCCGGCATGCCCGGGCACCGCAAGGACAAACGCATAGCGAAGGCGCTTCTGGGTCGAGGGATCCGCGAGGTAGGCCGTGCGCGTGGCTTCGAGTATCTCGGCCTGTTCGGCGGCACCGCCGCGTCCGAGGCGATCGAGCGTCGCGAGATAGCCCGCGACGATCTGGCCGTCGTCGGTCAGCGAGACGGGCGTCGTGTCCTTGCGCTTCTTGAGGCCGCTCCAGTCGTCCACGCTGTTGCAGCCCGCGAGAAGCGAGGCGGCGAGGGCGATCGCGAGCAGCCGCTCATGCCGCATGAGCGGACTCCCGTCGCGCTGCGGACGGCAGGCGGATGCGAAGGTGCGCACCCGGGTACAGACCGGTCACGATCTCGACGGTTCCGCCATGCGCCTCGACGAACTCGCGCACGACCGAAAGGCCGATGCCCGTGCCCTTCAACGGACCGCCCTGCGGCGCGTTGCCCGAGTAGAACGCATCGAACACCTTGTCCCGCTCGTCGGGCGGGATGCCCGGGCCGGTGTCGGCGCAATCGATCACCGTCGTCATGCCGTCGGCATAGGCGTGCAGGTGAATGGTGCCGCCGCGGGGCGTGAACTTGAGCGCATTCGACAGGAGGTTCTCGAGCACGAGCTTCAGCTTCGCGCGATCGGCGACCAGGTCAAGCTCGGCGACGTGCATGTCGAGCGTCAGGTTCCGGGCCGCCATCGCGAGTCGCTGGCTGTCGATGACGGTCCCGACCAGCGAGCTCAGGCGGAAGGAGGTCAGCTCGACGCTGCTCGCACGCGACTTCCAGGCGCTGTAGGACAGGAGATTCTCGATGAGCTGCTGGAGGCGGAGCGCGTTCTCGCGGAGTATCGCCGCGACCTCGCGCTGGTTGTCGTCGATCGGCCCCACGGCGCCGTCGAGCAGGAGATCCGTGCCTTCGCGGATGTTCGCGAGCGGCGTCTTGAGCTCGTGCGACATGTGCCGGAGGAAGCGATTGCGCTCGAGCGCGATGTCGAGGAGGCGGGTGCGCAGCCATTCGAGCTGGCGGCCGAGCGTCGCGAGGTCGGCGGGACCGCTGATCGCGATCGCATGCGAGAACGCACCTCGCCCGAGATCGCTGATCGCGCGGTCGATGGCGCGAAGCGGCCGCAGGACGTAGAACCAGAAGATGCCCGCGATTGCGAGGGCGGCCGGTACCAGCGCCATGAGCGACCAGAGCAGCCCCTGCTGGGTCTCGCTCGCCTTCTGCTCGACCTGGCCGAGGCGCTGGTCGATGCCGAGGCGGGCCTCGTCGGCCAGCCGGTTCGCCCCGACGCTCAATTCGTTGAACTGGCGCTCGAGGCCGGCGCTCAATTCCTCGGGCCGCCCTGTATGCACGCGCGTGACCGTGGCATCGCCGGCTGCCCGCACCCGGGCGATGTCAGGCGCCGGCACGTAGTCTGCGAGCCTGCCGAGGGTTCGGCTGAACTGGGCGTAATGGGAGTCGAATGAGGCGGCAAGGCGCGGATCGTAGAGCACGCGCATAAAGCCGCGCGGAACGCTCCATGGCGGCGATGTTCTGGAAGAGCGCCTGCGTGTGCTGTGTGAGCGCGATGCTGTCGCGTACCAGCACGTCGCTCGTGCGCGAAAGCTGGCGGAGCTGCACGCCGCCGTATACGAGAGCGCCAGTCAGCGGCAGCACGATCAGGAGCAGTGCGGCCGACAGCAGGCCGCTCAGGGAGCGTGGGCGAATCCGGGCCATCCGCCTATGGTACCGTCAGGCCATCGGTTGGCGCAGGAGCCTTTTTTCCCAGTCCAGGGCGGTCTTGACGATCCCGGCGAGGTCCTGGTGCCGGGGCGTCCAGCGGAGCATCTCCCGGATCCTGCTTGCGGCCGCGACGAGCTCCGGCGGATCGCCGGCGCGACGCCCGGTTTCCGTGATCGAAAGCCGAGTGCCCGACACACGGGCCACTTCGTCCAGGACTTCGCGCACGCTGAAGCCGTTGCCGTAGCCGCAATTCAGGGTCGCGGAAGCGCCGCCGCCGCGCAGGTGGTCGAGCGCCTGAAGATGGGCTGCCGCGAGATCCTCGACGTGGATGTAGTCGCGGACACAGGTGCCGTCCCGGCGTGTCGTAGTCGGTGCCGAAGATCGAGATCTGCTTGCGTCGGCCGACGACGTGCTCGCAGGCGACCTTGATGAGGTGCGTGGCCTCCGGCGTCGATTGGCCGATGCGGCCCCCCGGATCGGCTCCGGCGACATTGAAGTAGCGGAGCGCAACGTAGCGCAGCGGCGTGACTGCGGCGACGTCCTGCAGCATCCGCTCGCTCATCAGCTTCGACCAGCCGTAGGGGTTGATCGGCACGGTCGGCGTGTCCTCGGTGGCGACGCCGGACTCCGGAATGCCGTACACGGCGGCGGTCGACGAAAACACAAAATGCTTCACGCCGGCCTCGATGCAGCACTCGAGGAGCGTGCGCGTGTTCGCCGTGTTGTTGCGGTAGTACTTGAGCGGCTTCTCGACCGATTCCGGCACCTGGATGTGCGCCGCGAAATGCATGACCGTGTCGACCCGGTGTTCGGCGAGCACGCGCGAGACGAGCTGGGCATCGCCGGTGTCGCCTGCGACGAACTCGCCGTGCAGCACGGCGCCGCGGAACCCGGTCGAGAGGTTGTCGAGGGTGACGAGCTTTTCGCCACGCTCGCCGAGCTGGCGCGCGACGTGGCTGCCGATGTAGCCGGCGCCGCCGGTGACGAGGATGGTAGTCATCGATGCTCCACGATATCGTGCCCGCATGATACCAACGGCCGACTCGGCCCCGTTTGCGAACCTGTCACCAGATTTGATCGTGGATGCCGTCGAAGCGGCGGGATTCCCGAGCGACGGCCGGATACTCGCGCTCGGCAGCTACGAAAACCGGGTGTTCCAGGTCGGTCTCGAGGATGCCGATCCGGTCGTCGTGAAGTTCTACCGCCCCGGGCGCTGGACCGATGCGGCGATCGCCGAGGAGCATGCGTTCGCGCGCGAACTCGCCGCCGCGGAGATTCCGGTCATCGCGCCGCTCGACGCCCCTGCGGGACGACGGCTGGGCGATGGTCCCGTGCCGGTCTTCGGCGGATATCGACTTGCGATCTATCCGCGCCGCGGCGGCCAATGGCCGGAGCTCGGGAACGAGGACGATCGCCAGTGGATCGGGCGATTCCTCGGGCGCATTCATCTCGTCGGGGCGGCCGCGCAGTTTTCAACATCGCGCGCGGTTGTCGCGTATCGGCGATGGGTCGCGATTCGGTCGAGTACCTGCTGGATGGCGAATGCATACCGGATTACATCGGGCACCGTTATGACCAGGTGACGGAAGAACTGCTCGATGTCGTCGAGTCGCGGTTCGAGAGCAGCGGGGCCGTTGCGGTACATCCGCATCCACGGCGATTGCCATCGCAACAACGTGCTGTGGACGGACGGCGGGGCCGCATTTCGTCGATCTCGACGACTGCATGATGGGCCCGGCGATCCAGGATCTCTGGATGCTGCTCGCGGGCCGCCCGAGGAGATGCGCGTGCAGCTCGCGGAGATCCTGGAGGGCTATTCGCAGTTCGCCACCTTCGATCCCATCGAGGCGACGCTGATCGAGTCGCTGCGGGCGCTGCGGATGGTCCACTACGCGGCCTGGCTGGCGCGCCGGTGGCATGATCCGGCCTTTCCGCGGGCCTTTCCGTGGTTCGGCGAAGCGCGCTACTGGGAACGCCACGTGGCCGAGCTGGAAGAACAGCTTGACCGCGCTCGGTTACGGGTACAATCAATCGCGGCCTTTTTTTGGGAATGAAGGGGACGCTCACCGGGTTACATTCCGCTGCCTTTGTTGAAGGGGAGCGTCCCCTTCATTCATATGATCCAGAATCTCCGCAACATCGCCATCATCGCGCACGTTGACCACGGCAAGACCACTCTTGTGGACAAGCTGTTACGGCAGTCAGGCACGCTCGATGCGCGCAAGCCCCTGACCGAGCGCGTCATGGACTCGAATGCGCTCGAGCGCGAGCGCGGCATCACGATCCTCGCGAAGAACACCGCGATCCAGTGGCGCGACTACCGGATCAACATCGTGGATACGCCGGGACACGCGGACTTCGGCGGCGAGGTCGAGCGCGTGCTGTCGATGGTGGACTGCGTGCTGCTGCTCGTCGATGCGGTCGACGGGCCGATGCCGCAGACGCGCTTCGTCACGCAGAAGGCGTTCGTCCACGGGCTCGCGCCGATCGTCGTCGTGAACAAGGTCGATCGGCCCGAGGCTCGCCCGGAATGGGTCGTGAACCAGACCTTCGATCTGTTTGACCGGCTCGGCGCGAGCGAGCGCCAGCTCGATTTCCCGATCGTCTATACCTCGGCGCTGCAGGGCATCGCCGGCTATTCCCCGACTGCGATGACCGCGGACATGACGCCGCTCTTCGAGACGATCGTCGCGCGCTGCCCGGCGCCCGACGTGGATGTCGATGGCCCCCTGCAGCTCCAGGTGAGCCAGCTCGACTATTCGAGCTATGTCGGCTCGATCGGCATCGGCCGGATTCGCCGCGGGACGCTCCGCCGCGCGATGCCGGTCGCCGTCGTCGATCGCGACGGCGCGGTGCGCAACGAGCGCATCGGCCAGGTGTTCGGCTTCATGGGACTCGAGCGCGTCGATGTCGAGGAAGCCCGCGCCGGCGACATCGTCGCGTTCTCGGGCCTCGAGGCGCCGAAGATCTCCGACACGCTCTGCGATCCCGACACGGTCGAAGCGCTGCCGGCGCTCGTCGTGGACGAGCCGACGATCAGCATGACGTTCGAGACGAACACCTCGCCGCTGTTCGGCCAGGAAGGCAAGTTCGTCACCAGCCGGCAGCTCCGCGAGCGGCTGCTGCGCGAGACGCTCGCGAACGTTGCGCTGCGCGTCGAGGAGACGGACGACCCGGACCGTTTCACCGTGTACGGCCGCGGCGAGCTGCATCTCGGCATCCTGATCGAGAACATGCGCCGCGAAGGCTACGAGCTCGCCGTTTCGCGGCCGCGCGTCGTCGTGAAGGAGGAGGGCGGGCAGCGCCTCGAGCCCTGGGAACAGCTCACCGTTGACGTCGAATCGACCGCGCAGGGCGCCGTCATGGAAGCCCTCGGCGCGCGCGGCGCCGAGCTCGTCGACATGGTGCCGGACGGCAAGGGCCGCGTGCGGCTCGACTACAAGATTCCCTCGCGCGGCATGATCGGCTTCCAGACCGATTTCCGCACGATGACGAGCGGCACGGGGCTCATGTACCACGTGTTCGATCACTTCGGCCCGGTGGTCGATCGCACGCTCGCCGAGCGCTCGGCGGGCGTGATGATCTCGAATGGCCGCGGGCCGGTGCTCGCCTACGCGCTCTTCAACCTCCAGGAACGCGGCACGCTCTTCGTCGGACCGGGCGACCTGGTGTACGAGGGGCAGATCGTGGGCGAGACGAGCCGCGAGGGCGACATGGTCGTCAATCCGTTGAAGGGCAAGAAGCTCACCAACATCCGCACCCAGAGCAAGGACGAGAACGTGCTGCTGACGCCGCCGATCCGGATGTCGCTCGAACAGGCCATGGAGTACATCGGTGACGACGAGCTCGTCGAAGTCACGCCGAAGAACATCCGGCTTCGCAAGCGTCACCTGAGCGAGGGCGACCGCAAGCGCGCGGACCGCCTCGGCTAATCGAAGGGGACGCACCCCTTCACGCGGCTAACGGAGGGGACGCACCCCTTCACGGCGGATCTTCAAGACCTCCTTTGACCCCCACGGCTGCGAAACGTCAGCTCACGCCCCGCGACCTTCTCGAGTTCGGCGATGAACTCCGCCGAACCACAAGGTAGGTTTCGGCGTTCATGGAGTCGCAGCATGGCCCGGCAGTCATCGGGAACTCCAAGGGCGAGCCAACTCGACCAGTTCTTGATGCCATGCAACAAGCCCAACCGGTGCCTCGATTCGAGCAATGGATCGTTACGAAGTCCGCAATGCGCCGCTGCGCTGGACCAGGGATAGTCTTCGGCCAATGTGACCATGCCGGCATTGACGGGATTCAGTTCGACATAGCGTATCGCGTTCAGAAAGTGATTGGCATCCAGTGGCGAGGAGTGATAGCGGCCCTGCCAGAGATGCCCACTGGTCTCTCGCATGCGATTGATGCGCTGCGCGTACTGGCTGTTCACGGTCCGCAGTGCCCGATGCATGCCGTCTTTATTCGAAGGTACGACGACCAGATGCACGTGGTTCGGCATCAGGCAGTACCCGAAAACAGCCAATCGCTGGCGTCGGGCGTGGGCGTGCAGGAGGCATAGGTAGGCCTCGGTATCGCCCTTCTGGAAAAAGACCCGCTCACGGTGATTGCCGCGCTGTGTGACGTGGTGAGGAACGCCCGGGAACACGATTCGCCTATGTCTTGGCACGGTTCGACGGTAGCGGGACCTTGGCCGCGGCAGTGACGGCGTCGGTGCGCGAATCTGCAAAAATGAAGGGGCCCGTCCCCTTCGCGTAAGCGCGCAGAGCGTCTCGGCTAATGCCGGGAGGGGACGTCCCCTCCGATCCGGATCGCCCGCTGCCGGGCCTGATAGGGACGTATGAAGGGGTGCGTCCCCTTCAAAGGGGACCGGCCCCTTCAGGTCGCAATACCGCGCCCTGCATCACGGGTCGGCCCCGGCCGAACCGCGAACGACGTCACGTTCACCCCCCGGGGCATCCCCTAGCATCGCTGCATTACGTCGCATTCTTCGGGGTGCGGCGACTTTGCGCTTGGGGTCAGGGTGACCACGAAAAGTCCGGGCAATGTCGTGCAGCTGAAGACGTCCGCCGAAGCGGATACGGCCGCGCACGTTCGCCCGCTGCCGCCGGCGGGGGAACGCCGCCAGCGCAGGATTCACCCCACGCTCGAACAGCAGTTGCTGGAAGCGGCGGACACCGCCGGCAAGATGCAGCTCCGCAGCCTGATCGAGATCGTGAGCCGGCAGTACGACGCCTACGAGAACGACCGTACGAGCCTGGAGACGGTCGTCCGCCTCGCATCGGACGAGGCGACGGCGATGTCCGAGCGGCTCGAACGCGAAAGCGTCGTCCGGCTCCAGGCGATCCTCGACCACGTCAAGGACGGCATCATCTCGGTCGACCATCTCGGCCGAATCGAGAGCCTGAACCGGACCGCCGAGCGCTTCTTTGGCGTACGCCAGACCGACGTCATGTCCGACCTGATCGACACCCTGATTCCGGACATCGCGCCCGGCGGGGACGTCGCTCGCTCTCTCGAGGAGTTGGCGACCGCCCAGGAGACCACGCACTACGACCTCGCGGCCCGCGAGGTGGTCGCCAGGCACCGGCGCGGCGAGATGATGCCGGCCGAGATCCTCGTCAGCATGATGCAGATCAAGCCCCGGCCCACCTACATCATCTGCATCCGCGACACGGCGGAGCGTTCCAAGGCCGAAGAAGCCCTGAAAGACAGCGAGGCGCGCTATCGCGTGCTGGTCGAGAACGCGCCGGAGGCCGTCGTCGTGCTCGACGTCGGGTCACGCCGCTTCGTGGACTGCAACGACAATGCGGCCGAATTCTTCGGGATGTCGCGCGAGGAACTCCTGCGCGTCGGCCCGGAGGCCGTGAGCCCGACAGAGCAGGCCGACGGCACGCCCTCGTTCGGCATCTCGCGGGGGTACATCGAGCAGGCGCTGGCCGGCGAGACGCCCGTGTTCGAATGGCTGCACAAGGATGCCGCGGGAAAGATCATCCCGAGCGAAGTGCGGTTCGTCCGTCTGCCGAGTTCGAACGGCAGCCTGATCCGCGCGAGTATCATCGACATCACCGATCGCAAGCAGTCCGAACTCGTTGCGGCCGGGGAGCGCCGGGCGCTCGAGAAGATCGCGTCGAGCGAGCCGCTGACCGGCGCGCTCAGCTCGATCACCGAGGTCGTCGAGCGCGTGTTGCCGGACGCGATCTGCTGCATCCGGCTCTACGACCCGATCAAGCGGGTCCTGAAGCACCTCGTCGGCGACAGCCTGCCGCGCGAATACGTCGCGCTCATGGACAACTACCCGGCGGAGATCCGCTTTGGATCCTGCGCCGCGGCGATCGCGTTGCAGCGACAGATCATCGTTCCGGACATTTCCAAGGACGCCCTGTGGGAATACCGCCACGAGGCCGCCCTGCGCGCCGGGCTCCACGCCTGCTGGTCCACCCCGATCACGGGCGCCGACGGGCGGATGCTCGGCAGCTTCGCGACCTACATGAAGCGCACCGGCATGCCCTCGCGCCGCGACCTCGAGCTGGTCGGCCGCATGGCGCAGCTCGCGCGCATCGCGATCGAGCGCCGGCGCTCGGAGGACGCGCTGCGCGAAAGCGAAGGCCGGTTCCGCGGCCTGTTCGACAACGTGGTGGAGGGCGTCTACCAGGTGACGATGGACGGCTACCTGCTCTCCGCGAATCCGGCGCTGATCGCGATGCTGGGCTATGCCTCGCTCGATGAACTGCGAGCCATCGGCTCGACCGACGGGCTGTACGTCGATCCCGTCATGCGTGCCGGCCTGATCGAGAAGCTGAAGCGCGACGGGAAGCTGGTCGAGGCCGAGTACGAGCTGAAGCGCCGCGACGGAAGCATCATCACGATCACCGAGAACGCCCGCCTGAACCGCGACGAGCGCGGCCAGCCGGTCGGCTTCGAGGGCACGGTCACCGACATCACCGAGCGCAAGCGCGCCGAACAGCAGTTCTACGACGAGAAGGAGCGCGCCGAGGTGACGCTCCAGTCGATCGCGGACGCCGTGATCACGACCGACCGCTCCGGGACGGTGGACTACATCAACCCGGTCGCCGAGAAGATGACGGGCTGGCCCTCGGACGAGGCCTGCGGCCGGAACGTCAACGCGATCATCAAGCTCGTCAAGGACGGCGGCCAGGAGCTCGTGGACGATCCGGTGAACCTCGCGCTCGCGAGCGGCGACCCGATCCACCTCGCCGACCAGACGGCGCTCGTCAGCCGCCGCGGACTCGAGGTCCCGATCCAGGCGACCGTCGCGCCGATCCGCGACCGCGCGGGGCAGACCGCGGGGACCGTCATCGTGTTCAGCGACGTGAGCCGCGAGCGGCGCATGAAGCGGCTCCTGTCCTACCAGGCCGCGCACGACGCCCTGACCGGGCTCATCAATCGCCGCGAATTCGAGAGCCGGCTCAGCAGCGCGATCGAGTCGGCGCGCTCGGACAAGCACATCCGCCACGCGATGATCTATGTCGACCTCGACCAGTTCAAGGTCGTCAACGACACCTGCGGCCATCCGGCGGGCGACCAGTTGCTGCGCCAGGTGACGGGAATCCTCCAGACACGCGTGCGCGCGAATGACGTGCTCGCGCGGCTCGGCGGCGACGAATTCGGCGTGCTGCTCGAGCACTGCACGCCGGAGCAGGCGCTGCGCATCGCGGACACGCTGCGCCAGGCGATCCACGACCTGCGCTTCCAGTGGGGCGCGAGCACGATGCAGATCGGCGCGAGCATCGGCATCGTCGAGATCGACCAGCACACCGAGACCGTCGCGACGCTCCTTTCCGCGGCCGACATCGCCTGCTATTCCGCCAAGGACGGCGGCCGCAACCGCGTGCAGGTGTACGACCCGGCGAGCGCGTCCGCGCGGCACCGCGAGATGCGCTGGATGGCGCGCCTCACGAACGCGCGCGACGAGGGCCGGCTCGAAATCATGTTCCAGCCGATCGTCCGTATCGCGGAGACGTCCCTCGGACGCGGCCACACTACGAACTCCTGCTGCGACTCATCGACGAGAACGGCCACATGGTGCTGCCGGACGAGTTCATTCCGGCGGCCGAGCGCTACAACCTGATGCCGTCACTCGATCGCTGGGTCGTCGAAAAGGTGCTCCGCGACTATGTGCCGTCCACGCGCGACGGGGTCGAGGAGCCGGCCTTCACGGTCGCGGTCAACCTGTCCGGCACGACGCTGTCGGATCCCGGCTTCCTCGAGTTCCTGATCGAGGTTCTGGAAGCGCACGAGCCAACGCCCGGCGTCCTGTGCTTCGAGGTGACGGAGACCGCCGCCATCACGAATCTCGGCCATGCGAGCTACCTGATGCGGGAGATCGCGAGCCGCGGCTGCCTGATCTCGCTCGACGATTTCGGCAGCGGCCTGTCGTCGTTCAACTACCTGCGCCAGCTTCCGGTCAACTACCTCAAGATCGACGGCAACTTCGTCCAGAACGTGGCGAGCGACCCGATCGATCGCAGCATGGTCGAGGCAATCGTGCAGATCGGCCGCGCCATCGGGATCGAAACCGTCGCCGAGCGCGTCGAGACGCCCGCAGTGCTCGACACGCTGAAGCGAATCGGCGTCGGCTACGCGCAGGGATTCCTCTGCGGCCGGCCGGCGCCGATGGCCGTCTTCCCCCACCGCAAGAGCTGAAGGGGACGCGCCCCTTCAAGTTCGTGAAGGGGTGCGTCCCCTTCGCCGCGCCCGGCGCGCGATCGGCCCTGCGTTACACTCGCCGACACGATGCTGGCGCTTACGCTGATTCCTCTCGCTGCCTTGCTCGGCGGTCCGACGGATGTGGAGACGTCGCATGAAGGCCATGCGGCGATGTTGCCCATGACCGGCGCGCTCGGTTCCTATCCGATGGCGCGCGACGCCTCGGGAACCGCCTGGCAGCCCGACGCCACGCCGCACGTCATGGGCCACGTCATGCGCGGCGACTGGATGATCTCGGGTCATACGCAGCTGAACGCGGTCTACAGCGACCAGCAGGGCCCGCGCGGCGACGACCTCGCCTTCATCGCCGGCATGGTGATGGGCGCGGCGCGGCTCGACATGGAGAATGGCGACGCGCTGACGCTGCGCGCGATGCTGAGTCCCGATCCGTTCATGGGCAAGCGCGGCTATCCGCTGCTGCTCGCGGCGGGGGAGACGGCGGATGGCGTGACGACGCTCGTCGACCGCCAGCATCCGCACGACCTGTTCATGGAGATCTCCGCGACCTGGGCGCGGCAGTTCGACGCCGCGAACAGCGCGTTCCTCTATGCGGCACTGCCGGGCGAGCCGGCGTTCGGGCCGCCGGCCTTCATGCATCGGCAGCTCGACGATGGCGAGCCCTGAAGCGCCGATCACGCATCACTGGCTCGATTCGACCCACATCAGCTTCGGCGTGATCACGGCGGGCTGGGTGAAGGACCGCTGGAAGCTCGAGGCCTCGCAATTCACGGGTCGCGAGCCGGACGAGGACCGCTATGACATCGAGCGGCCGCGCCTCGACAGCACGGCGCTGCGCGCGAGCTGGAATCCCGGCGAGCGCTGGTCGCTGCAGGCATCCTGGGCGGACGTCGAGAGCCCGGAGCAGCTCGAGCCGGAGATCGACGAGGAGCGGCTGTCGGCCAGCGCGATCTACACGGCCCCGGTCGGCGACGGACGGTCGTGGTCCACGACGCTCGCCTGGGGACACAAGAATCCCAGTGAAGGCGAATCGACGAATGCCGTGGCGCTGGAAGCCGCCTGGGAGCCCGCGCGCGACTGGCTGTTGTTCGCTCGCGCCGAATGGGTCGAGACCCATGAGCTCACGCCGGCGGAGACGGTTTACGAGGTGTCCAAGGCGTCGATCGGAGCGCGCCGCGAGTTCCGCATCACGGAACGCAGCCGAATCGGATTCGGTGCCTTGTACAGCATCAACTCCGTCGCGGAGGCGCTGAAGGAATCGTACGGCGGCAGCCCCGACGGCATGATGGTCTTCCTGCAGTTCACGGCCGGTACCTGACCGGCAACCTGCAGGCGTCAATTGATGAGGGTGTACTGCCAGGCGATGCCGTAGTTCGTGAAGTCGGTGCCGAGCCGCGTCGACGCACCGTCGCTCCAGGTGAACTTCAGCGACTGGTGCCGGGTGAGCGGCAGCGAGAACGTGATGCCGACCCGTGAATTCGATTGCCGGTTGTCGCCGCCCACGCCATTGACGCGTCGTCTCGCCTCCGCTGTAGTAGGTGCCATCGAGCGCGAGCCAGAGCTGAGGCCGGAAGGTATAGATCACGTGTCCCTGAAAGCTCACGAGCGGGTCCTGCTCACGTAGACGATCGCCCAGGAATTCGTCGTTGTCGCCAAAGAACCAGGCCCCGGCGGCGAACTCGAAAAACCATTGGCCGATGGGATGCGAGATTCCGATCTCCGGCTTGAATGCCCAGCGGTTAGTGCCGGTATTGACGAGCCGAGGGGGGTCGTAGTCGCCGGTCGGCACCGAGATCACGAGGCTCGCACCCAGCGCCGTCCTCGGGGTGCGCTGCGCGAACTCCTTGGGACTGAGCGCGGGGCCGCCGATCAGGTTGGTCGAGAATCGGAGTTTCAGGTCGCCCATGCCGGAGCGGGTTGCCTCGGCCGGCTGGCCGTCGAGCGTGCCCGCTGAAATCGCCGCGCAGGTAGGGCAGGGCGATTGCCGCGCTTGCCTGGCGGCCGAACAGGCCAAACGTGTGCCCGATGCCCAGGGCCCCGGCATCGATTTCGGCTTCGACGTCGTCCACTGGCAGCGAAGGATCGGTGAGAACTGAGCCGGTCGAGCGTCCGGCAGCGACAACGAGGAACGTCACCCCGATCGGGCTCGGCGAATACGCGCGCGGCTCGATCTCCTGGGCAGTGGCCGCGGTGCAGGCCAGACCCAAGCCAGCCAGCACGAAGACGGCCAGCCGGACTGCACGAAAGGCCCTGCCCGCGGAGCCTGCTAAAGTAGGTTCCGGCGCCAAATAGGCCCATCGGCCGACATCGCGGCCGCTTGCCTTCGGCGATCCTTCAGGTCAGGACTAACTCGGGAGAATGACAATGGCCAGATTCCTGCGGAGACCCGTCGTAGCGGCAATGGCTGCAATTTGCATCGGTATGTTAGCGAACTTCGCGCAGGCGGATCCTGCCGGCAAGTGGCGGGTGGCATTTGACAACCACGCGGACAACGATGGCACGCTGACGCTCCGCGTGAGCCCCAAGGACGGGACGCCGGTCGATGTCGAGACCAAGATCGCCGCCAAGAGCAGCGCCGACCGCGTGGCCCAGGCCGTTCGCGACTCGCTGAAGGTCTCCCTCGGCGAGGGATACCACGTCGAGACCGACGATGGCGAAGACGTCATCGTCAGCCGGACCGGCAAGACCCCGAAGTTCGAGCTGACGCTCGCCAGTTCATCGCTGACCGGGCTCGAAGTCAAGATCGAGCGCGACTAGCCATTGGGCACGATTCGGCGCGCACACGCGGGCGGCTCTTCGAGGGGCCGCCTATTCTCGCTTGCCTGGCGCTCGCCGCGCTCGGCGGCTGCGTCCAGTTGCCGCCGCGTCCGGACCTTCCGGACGTCGCGGCGATCGCGCCGGCCGACGGAGGAGCCATCGACGACATGGTCGCCGGCGGAGAGGACCGGCACCCGCGGCGAATCCGCATTTCGCCTCGTCACCGAAGGCACCGAGGCATTCGTCATCCGCATGCAGAGCGCCCGCCTCGCGGCGCGGAGCCTCGACGTGCAGACCTACATCTGGCACGCCGACCTGACGGGGATTTTCCTCGCCGAGCAGCTCCTCGAGTCGGCCGATCGCGGCGTGCGCGTCAGGCTCCTCATCGACGACCTCGATGCGCGCGCGAAGAACGACCGCTTTGCGGCCATGGCCGCCCACCCCAACATCGACGTGCGCCTGTTCAATCCGTGGGTTACGCGCGATGGCACGCTGCGACTGGCGGGCGAGGGCATGATGAGCTTCAAGCGCATCAATCGCCGCATGCACAACAAGAGCTGGATCGCGGACAACCGCGTCGCGATCGTGGGCGGGCGCAACGTCGGCGACGAATATTTCGGCGCCGGCGAGGAGATGAACTTCGTCGACCTCGACTTCGCGATGCTCGGCCCGATCGTCCGCGACGTTTCGGCTTCCTTCGACCGCTACTGGAACTCCGACTCGGCCTACCCGATCGAGGCTCTGGACCCGGACAGCGTCAACGAGGAGGCGCTGGCGAAGCTCCGCGAGCTGCTGGCCCGCAAGACGGCGGAAGCGGAGAGCAGCCGCTATGCGACCGCACTGCGCGGCGAAAACCTGGTCAAGCGGATGATCGCCGGGGACTGGCCGATGCAGTGGACGGCGAAATACCGCTTCATTTCCGACGACCCCGCCAAGGTGACGATGAAGAAGCGCGATGCGGAGAGAACGGCAGTCGGCGCCGCGCTCATGCCCATGATCGAGTCCGCCACGAAAGAGATCCAGATCATCTCGCCGTACTTCGTGCCGGGAGAAGAAGCGACGTCGGCGCTCGTCGGCGCGGAGGCCGTGGGCAAGCAGGTGCGGGTCCTGACGAACTCGCTCGTGGCGAATGACGTCGCCGCCGTCCACGGCGGCTATTCGCGCTACCGGCGGCCATTGCTCGAGGGCGGCGTGGAACTCTGGGAGCTGAAGCCGCAGGCCGGGGGCACGGCCGGCTCGAGCCTGTTCGGCTCGTCGGGCGCGAGCCTGCACACGAAGGCGATCTCGATAGACGGGCGGGTGCTGTTCGTCGGGAGTTACAACGTCGACCCGCGGTCAACCTGGCTGAACTGCGAGCAGGGAGTAATGGTGGAAGACGAAGTGCTGGCGCGCCAGCTCGACGCGATCTTTGCCACCCAGACCGCGGGAAAGCATGCCTGGCAGGTCACGCTGGAGAATGACTCGCTGGCCTGGAGCGATGGCGAGGAACGATTCGATTCCGAACCGAAGGCCTCCGGCTCGCGCAAGTTCCAGGCCTGGCTGACGCGCGTGCTGCACCTCGACGCCCAGCTCTGAGTGTCCTCCACCCTCCGGATTCCATTGCACTAAAGTCCTATTTCCCGTTCACCGTGTCCGGGCGAGCATGGCTCTCGCTGGCCAACCACGGAGCGGGGAACGCGTGGGGACACTGAGCAACCAATCTCCCGCCAGGGACAGGCAGGGCAACGGTGTCGTGTGGATCCCGGGTGGCACCTTCCGTATGGGGTCGGACCGCCATTACCCGGAGGAAGGACCGACGCATTTCGCGCAGGTGGACGGCTTCTGGATCGATCGCGCGCCGGTCACCAACCGCGAATTCCGGAATTTCGTCGAGGAAACGCTGTACGTCACCCTCGCCGAGATTCCGCCCGACCCCAAGGATTATCCCGGCGCACTGCCGGAGATGCTGCATGCAGCCTCGCTGGTCTTCACCCCGCCGGGCCGGCCGGTGGACCTGCGCGTCCACGAGAACTGGTGGATCTTCCAGCGCGATGCCGATTGGCGGCACCCTCATGGGTCCGGGAGCTCGATTGACGGGCTGGACGAGCATCCGGTCGTTCACGTCGCCTACGAGGATGCCGAAGCCTATGCCGAGTGGGCGGGCAAGGAGCTTCCCACGGAGGCTGAATGGGAGTTCGCAGCCCGGGGCGGCCTGGACTCCGCCGAGTTTGCCTGGGGCGACGAGCTCACGCCGGGAGGGCGCCCGATGGCCAATACCTGGCAGGGGAATTTCCCGAACGAGAATCTCAGGACGGACGGCTTTGAGCGGACGTCACCGGTCTTCGCATTCCCCCCGAACGGCTATGGCCTGCACGACATGATCGGCAATGTCTGGGAATGGACGCGGGACTGGTTCACTACCCGGCACACGTCCGAGGCGCAGAAACCCTGTTGCGCGGCGAGGAATCCGCGCGGGGGCCGGAGGGAAGCGAGTTACGATCCCAACGAGACCACGATCAGGATCCCGCGCAGAGTGCTCAAGGGCGGATCGCACCTCTGCGCGCCGAACTATTGCCGGCGCTACCGGCCGGCGGCACGCCATGCGCACCCGGTCGACACTTCCACCAGCCACATCGGCTTTCGCTGCGTGACCCATGGGCCGCCGCCTTGACGGCTTCGCACCTCCTTGGACTCGGGATCAACGTCAGCATGGCGCTGATGGTCTTCGGCGTTGCCCTGGGCGCGGACATCGCCCACTTCCGGCCGGCCCTGCAAAAGCCCGGCTTGCTCCTGCGCTCGCTGCTGGCGATGTACGTCATCATGCCGATCGCGGCGATCCTGATTGCCAGGTTCTTCGACTTCAGCCAATCGCTCAAGGCCGGACTGGTCCTGCTCGCGCTCTCGCCCATCCCGCCCGTGCTGCCAAAGAGGCAGATCAGGGTAGGCGGATCCGAAGCCTATGTGCTCGGCCTGCTCGTTGTCGCCGCGCTCGCCGCGATCGTCGTCGTCCCGGTTGGCATTGCGCTGATCGGGCGGGCCTTCGGCCAGGAGCTCGACGTGCCCTTCAGCGTGACCACGAAAGTCGTGACGACATCGGTGCTGCTGCCGCTGGTCGCGGGTCTCGTGGTGGCGCGGTTGGCCCCGCGATTCGCCGCAAGGGCGACCGGGCCCGTCAGCATCGCGTCGGTCGTGCTGCTCGTCCTGAGCTTCCTGCCGGTGCTCGTCGTTGCTCGACGCCTGCTCTTCGCGCAGATCGGAAATTTCACGATCCTGGCCATCGTCCTGTTCGCGCTGTTCGGAATCGCCGTCGGCCACTTCCTGGGTGGTCCCGTGGCCGGTGACCGCAAGGCGCTCGCGCTGGCAGTCGCGACCCGGCACCCGGGCGTCGTGCTCGCGGTCCATCACGCGCTGGCGCCGAACGACAAGGGCGTGGCGGGCATCGTGCTCCTCTACCTGCTCGTCAGCGGCGTCGTGACCGTTCCTTACCTCGCGTGGCGCAAGCGCGCCCAGGCCGTTCGCGGGGCGTCGTAGCGATGAACGACTGGCTGGTCCGGTTCACGGAATACGCAGTCGTGTAGATCGACACGGTCGCGCTCGTCGTGATCGTCGGCGCGACGATCCAGGCGGTCGTCGGGATGCTGCAACTGGTTGCGACTCCGCCAAACGAACAGCGACGGCGCGAGGTGTGGGCCCGATATGCGCGCTGGCTGATCGCCGGGCTCACTTTCCAGCTGGCAGCCGACATCATCGAAACGTCGATCACGACGAACTGGGAGGCCATCGTGCGGGTTGCGGCCATTGCGGTGATCCGGACTTTCCTCAACTATTTCCTCGAGCGCGACTACATCGAGCTGCGCGAACGTGAAGAGAAGAAAACATGACTGACGAGCAGGCGAAGAAACCGGAGCGCGTTGCCGAGACGGTGCTTCCACCGCTCCCGGAGGTCGACCGGTCGAACTCGGGCGAGGCTTCGGTCGACCTCTCGAAGATGAGCGCCGGACGGGCATGTCGTTCCATCGCACCCGCATGAGTGCGGACCGGACGCTGATGTCGGTGATCCGGACGTCGCTGTCGCTCATCAGCTTCGGATTCACGATCGCGCAGTTCTTCGAAAAGCTCAGGCAATCGGACGTGGTCGAAAGCGCGCATGAGCCGCGCCTGTTTGGCATGGCGCTCGTCTGGCTCGGCATCGGCTTGCTGGCATTCGGGATCGTCTATCATGTGCAGTTCATGCTCGGCCTGCGCCAGTTGCGCAAGAGCATGAAGGCGTCGAGCCTGCTCCACGCCGAGAGCCAGTTCCCCGTTTCGCTGACGCTGATCGCCGCCGTGGCGCTGCTCGCGATCGGGATCGCGGCGATCTCATTCCTCAGTACATGAATGTTCAGGTAACCCGGAGCAGGAGAAGGCGGGCAAGCCTTGGTTCGTGTGGCTCAACACCACCCACATGCATTGCTTCACGCACACGAAGAAGCGCAGTCTCGGCCAGGCCGGCGAGTGGCAGTCGCCGTACCACGACACGATGATCGACCACGACAAGAACGTCGGCCAGATGCTTGCGCTGCTCGACGACCTCGGCATCGCCGAGGACACTTTCGTGCAGTATTCGACCGACAACGGTCCGCACCGCAACACTTGGCCGGACGGCGGCATGACCCCGTTCCGCAGCGAGAAAAACACCAATTGGGAGGGGGCGTTCCGGATTCCGCTGCTCGTGCGCTGGCCAGGGAGGGTGCCGGCCGGATCGGTCGCCAACGGCATCGTGCAGCATCACGACTGGTTGCCCACGTTTCTCGAGATGGCGGGAGCCTCCGATGTCGTGGACAAGCTCAAGGGGGGTTACAAGGCGGCCGGCCGTGTCTACAAGAACCGCATCGATGGCTTCAGCCTGCTGTCCTACATCACGGGCAAGACCAAGGAAAGCCCGCGGAACTACTTCTTCTACATCAGCGACGACGGCGACATCCTCGCGATGCGGTACCACAACTGGAAGCTCGTGTTCCTCGAACAGCGATGCCGCGGCACGATGCAGGTGTGGGCCGAGCCATTCACGCGGCTGCGCCTGCCGAAGCTATTCAACCTGCGGACAGATCCGTACGAGTTCGCTGACCAGACCTCGAACTCGTACTACGACTGGTTCTGCCAAAACGCGTACTTCATCTATGCCGCCCAGGCGGGGGCTGCGATGTTCGTCGACACGTTCAGGGACTTCCCGCCAATCCAGAAGCCGGGAAGCTTCACCATCGACGACGCGATATCGAAGATGGGCGACGCGGCGGCGGGCGCCAGCTGAGTTGCTGGCGTCCTGGAACGGGCGCGGCGAAGTCGGCGATCACCGACTTCGTCGCGCGCGTCACCGGCCTGCGCGTCAGAGAGACTTCAGGTATTCGACGAGGTCGCGCCTCTCGGCGGCAGTGAGCCCGAGCGAGAAGATCCGGTTGAGACGAACCGCGATCGAAAATGGTTCCGGTCAGGACACCTGCAGGCGCCGCAGCACGCGGGCGACGATGCGGTCGCAGCGACTGCCGAGGAACGGGAATGCCCGCCGCATGGCGGCTTCGATTTCGCCGTCGAGTTTCTTGCGCAGCAGCAGCCTCGCGCGATGATCGCGCGTCTTGACCGTCGCGACGGGAATGTCGAGGTATTCGGCCGTCTCGCGAAGCGAGAGACCCTCGACTTCGCGCAGCATGAAGACGCTGCGGAACTGCTCGGGAAGAGAGGCAATGGCCTGCTCGAGAACGTCCCTCATTTCATCCCCCTCGACACGCAATTCCGGGCTGAATGCCCGCTCGTCGCTCGCCGCTGAATCCAGCACCGAGATCGCGAGGCCATCAACGCACGGAAGGTCGGATTCCAGGCTGAACGCGGCCTGGCGTACGCGCCGGGCCCGCAACTGGTCGATCGCCGTATTGCGGACGATGCGCGCGAGCCAGGCGCCGAGGCTCGCGCGGCCCTCGAAGCTCGACAACCGCTGGTAGGCGCGGACATAGCTCTCCTGGAGCACGTCTTCGGCTTCCGCCGGATCGTTCATCAGCGCGAGCGCGAGCCGGTACAGGCGCTGGTTGTGCTTGCGCATGATTCCCGCAAAGCCATCCGGGCCGTCGGCCTCGGCGCGATGCACGAGCGCGTGCTCGTCGCCCGTCGTGCGCGAATTGTCGGTGAGTGCCGGGAGCTGTTCCACGATGCGCAGGATATTTCGCGGTTGTTGCGGGCTTGTCAATCCATGCTTTCCTTCAGCTCGACAAATGCGACGTCGGCTGAATCGACCCGGATGAAGCCAAACCGCGGATATTCGAGGTCGACGATGACATAAGTCGTCAACGCGAGCATGGCCGCCAGGGTCACGGTGTGCAGCCAGCTCCTGTGCCTGTTGACGCAGGTGTCATAGCCGAGAAACAGCGCCCCGACGAGCGACAGGGCGACGAGGAGGAAAAATATGATTGGCGGCGGATGATTCCGGGTGGCCATCACGCGCGTGGCCGTGATGTCGATCATTTCATTGAGCGCCGGCAGCAGCAGCGTGGCCATCGAGGTGGGATTCCCCGGTCGCATCGATGCCTCGACCGCCCGGGTCCAGATTTCGCCCTGCAAGTTCGAGCCTTCCGCGAGCCTGGCGTTCACGGCATCTTCCCCTTTCACGTCGTGATACGTTGCCAGGCGGACATCAACGTAGCGACGAAAGAGGTCCCGCAGTGCCGGCTGCGCGTCGGCCGGCAGCAGGTCGATGCGCAGGTAGGCGGTGCCGATGGCATTGGTTTCCGCGGTGATCAGGTGGCGGCGATCCTCGAACCGGGATGCCGCGCCCGAGAACGTGAACGCGAGCAGGAGCCCAAGCAGGGCGAAGATGGCGGCCTCGGCGGCACCGACGCCTTTCGGCAGGTCTCCCGCGCCTTGCGCCAGATGCCGGTTGCCGACACGGCGCCCGATTTCCGACGCCAGCAGCATCGCAAGAAGCAGGCCGCAGACGACGAGCGTGGCAACCAGGGAAAATTTCAAGGCGCTGCTCCTGCGTGACAACTCTTATCATTATCCCATGGGAAGGACATGCAGGTTGCCTGGTTGCGTTCATCGGCTGCGCTGCAGCAGCCGATGCGGAGCTTCCCCGTTTTTCCGCAGTGCAACCGGAGTTGTTTGCGGCCCCACATCCCCTGACCAGCGCGTTTGCCGATTTCGACGGCGATGGCGACCTGGATCTGGCCGTGTCCTACCACGACGGTGCGATCCGGCTGTACCGAAACGACGCGGGAACGTTCGTCGAAAAGGGCGCGGCACAGGGCGTTCCCGCAGCCGGACCGGAAGTCCGGGGACTGAGCTGGGGCGACTTCGACGGCGATGGCGATCCCGACCTGTATGCCGGCCTGTCGGGCGAAGAGGGCGTGCCGGCCCGCAACCTGCTGTTCCGGAACGAAGGCGGCGGCGCATTCGTCGAGTCCGCGGCCGGGCTCGGACTCGCGTTCCTGGACGCCCACAGCCGGCAGGCCAACTGGGTCGACTATGACAACGACGGCGATCTCGACCTGTTCTCGGCGCAGCGCTCGGCAACCAATCGCATGTTCCGCAACGACGGCGGAAAGTTCGTCGACGTGAGCGAGGCGCTCGCGCTCGACGACCCGAGAAGGACCGTCGGCTCGTGCTGGTTCGACATGGACGAGGACGGCGACCTCGATGTTTTCCAGGCCAACCAGCAGGCCGACAAGGACGCCCTCTATCGCAATGACGGCGCCCGCTTCGTCGACATCGCGCCGCAACTTCAGATGCACCAGCCCGAGAGGACGCTCGCGCAAGGCGGGGTCGGCTGCACGGTGGGCGACTACGACAACGACGGGCGACTCGACCTGTTCGTCGCGACCTATGGACCGACGCTGCTCTATCGAAACCTGGGCGGCGGGAATTTTCGCGAGCTTGCGGCGGAGGCGGGCGTGCGACTCGACCTGCATGCGGTCGGCGCTTCCTGGGGTGACGTGGACAACGACGGGGACCTCGACCTGTTCGTCGCCGGTTACGTGGATGGCGCGGACTCCCGCTCGCGCGATCACCTGTTCCTGAATGACGGCGGCAAGTTCGTCGACGTCCTGGGCGGCGACAGCCCGCTGCATGCGTCGGATCACGGCGTGCAGTGGGCGGACTTCGACCGGGATGGCGACCTGGATCTCTCGCTGACGGAAACTTTCCCGGACGAAGGCCGGCATCGACTCTTCCGGAACGAGCTGCCGGACGCGACATCGAGGCGATCCTTGCAGGTCCTGGTGCTGGACCGCGAGGGCCGGGCGACGCGCAATGGATCGGAAGTGCGCCTGTACGCGGCCGACGGCAGGCTGCTCGGCACGCGGCTCGTGCCCACGGGCGACGGCTACGGATCGCAGAGCCTCGTGCCGGTGCATTTCGGGCTGGCGGAGGAATCGGCGGTGGACGTGGAAGTGACGTTCCTGACGCGCGAGGGTCGCAAGACGCAGGCGCATCGAAGGGGTCAAGCCGCGGGAATGGGCGGGCAAGGCACTCGTCGTGAAGGCCGAATGAAGGACCTCGAGCGACGCATCAGCGTCGCCCCGATGATGGACTGGACCGACCGGCACTGCCGGTACTTCCTGCGCCAGTTCTCTCCGCGCGTGCTGCTGTACACCGAGATGATCGTGGCGCAGGCGATCCTGCGCGGCGACCGCAACTACCTCCTCGAGATTCGATCCGGAAGAGCACCCGGTCGCGCTCCAGCTCGGCGGTGCGGAGCCCTCGATCCTCGCCGAGGCCGCCGCGATCGGCGCCGGCGTTCGGCTACGACGAGATCAACCTGAACGTCGGATGCCCGAGCGACCGGGTGCAGCAGGCGACGTTCGGCGCCTGCCTGATGGCGCGCCCGCGACTCGTCGCCGATTGCGTGCAGCGCGATGCAGGCCGCCGTTCGCGTGCCCGTGACCGTCAAGTGCCGGATCGGCATCGATGACCGCGACGACTGGGAGTTCCTGCGCGATTTCGTCGCGGCGATCCGCGACGCGGGCTGCAGGACCGTGATCGTGCATGCGCGCAAGGCGATCCTGAAAGGGCTGTCGCCGAAGCAGAACCGCGAGGTGCCGCCGCTCGACTACCCGCGCGCCTGGCGGGTCAAGCAGGAGTTCCCGGCGCTCACGGTCATCGTCAATGGCGGACTGCGCACGGTGCCGAAGTCACCGAACAGCTCGCGCACGCGGATGGCGTGATGCTGGGCCGCGAGGCCTATCACAATCCCTACCTGCTGCCGGCGCTGCATCGCGCGATCCATGACGATGACTTCCGAGATGCCGCCGGTCGAGGACGTCGTCCTGCGCATGCAGCGCTACGCGGAACGGCAGGTTGCCGGCGGCACGCCGCTGCGATCGATCACGCGCCACATGCTCGGGCTCTTCAACGGGCGCGCGGGCGCGCGCGCCTGGCGGCGCGCACTTTCGGAAGGGGTGAACCGGAGCGATCCGTCGCCCGCCTTGCTGCCGGACGCGCTGCGCGCGGCTAGCTGCTGTCCATGAAGCGCCGGAATCGGTCGGAGCCCTTGCCGTCACGCGGGCCGAGGAGATCGTAGAGCGGCGTCGGATCGAGCCAGGCCGGCGCGGCGCACAGGCCGAAGGATTCGCGCGCGCTCGAGTGTGGCCAGTCGATCGCCCGGCGCACGAGGCCGCCGCGGACCGGCGCGTGCAGCGCGTGACGCGCGAGCTCGAGCAGGTAGATGTCCGGGTTCACCTGCGTCGAGAGACAGTGGCCGTGGCGGACTCGGGAACCGAGGAGCTCATCGGTCGCGAACGCGATCCTTCCCGGCGGTCCGCGGACGACGAGATGCAAGAGCCGGTCAGTCACGGACCAGACCACGCATTGGAGACGATGCCGTTCGCAGCATTCCGCGATTCGCCGTGCCGCCTTGCCGCGCGAGCCGGCGTCTGCATAGAGCAGGCGGCGGCCGTGCGATCGCGCGAGGACGTGACGGAAAATCGCGGCGGTCGAGACTTCTACGCTCAGGGCCATGGACCGCCTCCCTGCGGAACAGGCTTCGAGCATGTCAGCGACCCTGTTTGGGCGCCCCGCCAGTTTCCTGCCTATAATCCGAATTATGTAATCCACGGGGGACGCGCCAGGCGCATGGGTCAGGAGCAGGAACTCGCGATCCTCTTCGCCGACGTCGTCGGCAGCACGCGGCTGTTCGAAGTCCTGGGCGACGTCGCGGCCCGCGACAAGGTCGCGGTCTGCATCGAGATCATGCGTCGCGCCACCGAACAGCACGGCGGCTCGGTCGTCAAGACGATGGGCGACGAGGTCATGGCGACCTTCAACGATTGCGACGCGGCGATCGACGCCGCCGTCGAAATGCAGGCGGCGATCGCCGGACACCCGGACCTCGAGGTCGAGGGACAGCAGATCACGATCCGCATCGGCTGTCACTTCGGCCCGGTCGTCATCGAGGCGCGCGACATTTTCGGCGCGGCCGTGCACACGGCCAACCGCATGACGAGCCAGGCCAAGGCCGGGACAGGTCATCATCACCGATGCGATCCACGAGCGACTTGCGGAGCAGTGGCGCGCGGTCGCGCGCCGCGTCGACGTGGCGGTCCCGCGCGGCCAGCACGAGGAAGTGACGATATTCGAGGTGCTCTGGCAGCACGGCGAGACGACGAGCATGCTGCCGGCGATCGCGACGATCACCGAGCTGCAGAAGCAGTTCCGGATCCGGCTCCGTTACCTCGGGACCGAGCTCGTGCTCGACCACCGCAACCGCTCGTACGCGACCCTCGGCCGCGGCCAGGAAAACGACCTCGTGATCAAGGGAAACCTCGTCTCGCGGCTGCACGCGCGGATCGAGGCGGGCAAGAACCGCTTCATGCTCGTGGACCAGAGCACGAACGGCGTCCTTCGTGCAGAGCCAGAGCGGCGACGACGCCTTCGTGCGCCGCGACGCGATCCCGCTCAGGGGGCAGGGCGTGATCGGGCTCGGGCGGGTACCCGAGCCGCAGTCCTATCACACGGTCGAGTTTTTCTGCGAAGACGGCCCCGAGCTCGGGCCCGGCGCCGGCTAGTTGGTTGAAGGGGACGGACCCCTTCAGCGAAACGCCACCACCGACTTGCGCATTGCACTGTGCTGAAGGGGTCCGTCCCCTTCAATCTGCGAGGCGCGCCTTCAGCTTGTTCGACTTCATCGCGCAGGCCCGCCGGCAGGCGGGCACCGTAGCTTTCCAGGTAGCGGCCGATTTCCGCGGCTTCCTCGCGCCACGCGGCATGATCGACCGCAAGCAGCTCGTCGATCGTGGCGTCGTCGAGCCCGAGGCCGCTGAAGTCGAGCGCGTCGCGGCGGGGCACGGCCCCGATCGGCGTGTCGAGCGCGGCCGCGCTGCCCTTGCAGCGTTCGATGATCCAGGCGAGCACGCGCAGGTTCTCGCCGTAGCCCGGCCAGAGGAAACGGCCGACGGCATCGCGACGGAACCAGTTGACGTGGAAAACGCCGGGCAACTGGCGGACGCGCTTCGCCATCGACAGCCAGTGGGCCCAGTAGTCGCCGAAGTTGTAGCCGGCGAAGGGTTTCATCGCCATCGGGTCGCGGCGAACGACGCCGACATCGCCGGCGGCCGCGGCAGTCGTCTCCGATGCCATGCCGGCGCCGACCAGCACGCCATGCGCCCAGTCGCGAGCCTGGTACACGAGCGGGGCCAGCGTCCGTCCTGCGGCCGCCGAAGACGAGCGCGCTGATCGGCACGCCCGCCGGCGCGTCGGCCATCGGCGAATAGCTCGGGTTCTGGCGAGCGGATACCGTAAAGCGTGAATTCGGGTGCGCAGCAGGGCCGCGTGCCGGATCGAAGGGCCGGCCCTGCCAGTCGAATGCCGGCACGCCCTGGTCGAGGCCCTCCCACCACGGCTCGTTGTCCGCCGTCAGCGCGACATTGGTGAATATCGTGTCGTGGCGGATCATCTCGAACGCGTGACGGTTCGTCTGCGCATTGGTGCCCGGCACGACGCCGAAGTAACCGGCCTCCGGATTGATCGCCCAGAGCCGGCCGTCCGGTCCCGGGTGCAGCCAGGCAATGTCGTCGCCGACCGTCCAGATCTTCCAGCCCGGCATCGTGGCCGGAGGAATGAGCATCGCGAGATTGGTCTTGCCGCAGGCGGAGGGGAAGGCGCAGGCGAGGTAATGCGTCTCGCCCGCGGGATTCTCCACGCCGACGATCAGCATGTGCTCGGCGAGCCAGCCCTCGTCCCGCGCCTGCCAGCTCGCGATCCGCAGCGCATGGCATTTCTTGCCGAGCAGCGCATTGCCGCCGTAGCCGGAGCCGTAGCTCTGGATCTCGAGCGACTCCGGGAAATGCATGATGAAGCGCCGGTCGGGATCGAGCTCGCCGATCGAGTGCAGTCCCCTGACGAACACGCCGTCCCTTGCGATGCGCGCGAGCGCCGCCGCGCCCATCCGGGTCATGAGCCTCATGTTGGCGGCGACGTAGGCGCTGTCCGTGATCTCGACCCCGCAGCGCGAATAGGGCGAGTCGATCGGGCCCATGCAGTAGGGGATCACGTACATCGTGCGGCCGCGCATGCAGCCTTCGAAGAGCGCGTCCATGCGGCGCCGCGCATCGGCGGGAGCCATCCAGTGGTTGTTCGGGCCGGCGTCCTCCTGCCGCTCGGTGCAGACGAAGGTGAGGTGCTCGACGCGCGCGACGTCCGAGGGATTCGAACGATGCAGGTGGCAGCCGGGGAACGTCTCCTCGCGGAGCTTCATGAGGTCGCCGCTCGCCTGCATGCGGCGGATCAATTCGCGGTATTCGGCCTCGGAGCCGTCGCACCAGTGCACCCGGTCGGGTTTCGTGCGCGCGGCCACCTGCATCACCCAGTGCTGCAGGGCATCGGGTGCGTGATCGGGGGCGGCCGAGCGTTCGGGTGCGGTTGCCATCCAGGCCTCACGAGGGTCAGACGGAATACTAGCAGGCGACCGTCGAAAATGGCCGAATCCGCGCCTGCGCGCGCGCAAAACCCGTTGATATCGAAAAGGTTTGCCCGGAGACTGCCGGGGGATCATCGCCCGCGGGGCTGGGGGGAGTGCGGGATGAAATCTGTGATGGCGATCGCGGCGCTCACATGGGCATCGGCCATGGCGCCCTGCGCCTCGGCGGACGACGCGAAAGCGACGCTCGAGCGGCTGTTTGCCGATGAGCGCACCTTCACCTGGAAGGAAGACCCGCTGGCGGCGACCAACGACGGCCAGCACGACTACGACGACCGCCTGCCCTCGGTCACGCCTGCCGACCAGGCGCGGCGCGTCGCGGCCGACCGCGAGTTCCTGCGGCGCCTGCGCGAGATCGATCGCGCGGCGCTCACGGAATTCGACGCGGTCAGCTTCGACCTGTTCGACTTCATGGTGTCGCAGCGCCTGCAAGCTCGCCGGGTACCGGGAATGGCGGATGCCGCTCAACAGCGACAGCGGCTTCTACGCGGACATCCTGCAGTTGCACGATGCACAGGCGCCGCGAAGCGTGCGGGATTACGAGAATTACATTGCGCGGCTGAAGGACGTTCCACGCTATTTCGACGAGAACATGGCCAACATGCGGCAGGGGATGACGGACGGCTTCGTGCTCCCGGCCGAGATCATCGCCGGCATTTCGAGCGTGATCTCGGCGGCGCAGTTCGCCGATGCCGAGGCGAGCCCGTTCTGGATTCCGTTCGCCGAATTTCCGGCGAGCGTCCCGGCGCCCGATCGCGAGCGGCTCGCCGGCGCCGGTCGCGAGGCAATCACCCAATCGGTCATTCCGGCCTACGCCCGGTTCCAGGAATTCTTCGAGAAGGAATACCGGCCACGCGCGCGGGCGAGCATCGCGGCGCAGGACCTGCCGGACGGGCCGGCCTACTACGCCGACCTCGTCCGTTACTTCACGACGCTGCCGGACTCCACGCCGCAAAAGGTACACGACACCGGCCTCGCCGAAGTGGCACGGATCCGCGCGGAGATGGAGGCGATCGTTCGCGAGGTGAAATTCGAGGGAAGCTTTGAGGAGTTCCTGGCCTACCTGCGGACCGATCCGCAGTTCTACGCGAAGACGCCGGAGCAGCTGCTGCGCCACGCCGCGTGGATCACGCGCGAGATCGACGGGCGCATGCCGGAGTTCTTCGGCCGCATCCCGCGCGCGCCCTACACCGTGAAGCCGGTGCCCGCGGCGCTCGCGCCCAATTACACCGGCGGGCGATACAACCCCGGGCCGCTCGGCGCGGCCGGCGAATACTGGGTCAACACCTATGCGCTGCAGAACCGTCCGCTCTATGTCCTGCCCGCGCTGACGCTGCATGAAGCGGCTCCGGGGCACCATACCCAGGGCTCGCTCGCGCGCGAGCTCGAGGACGTGCCGGCGTTCCGCAGGAATTTCTATCCCCACGCCTTCGGCGAGGGCTGGGGGCTCTATTCGGAATTTCTCGGCACGGAGATGGGCGTGTATCACACGCCGTACGAGCGATTCGGCCGGCTGACCTACGAAATGTGGCGCGCCAGCCGGCTCGTGGTCGACACGGGGATGCATGCCCTGGGCTGGTCGCGCCAGCAGGCGCTCGATTTTCTCAAGGCGAATACCGCCCTCTCGGAGCACGAAATCCGCACCGAGGTCGATCGCTACATCGCCTGGCCGGGACAGGCGCTCGCCTACAAGACCGGGGAACTGCAGATCAAGGCGCTCAGGCGGCGGGCAGAGGAGGCGCTCGGGGCAGGCTTTGACATCCGCGCGTTTCACGACGCCGTGCAGGCCCAGGGCGGCGTGACCTTGCCGGTGCTCGAGAAGCAGGTCGACGCTTATATCGCCCGCGCGCGCAAGCTCGAATGAGCGCCGCCGGGGACTTCGGCAGGCTGCTCGGGCCGCAGGGGCCACTCGCTCGCGTCATCGAGAATTTCGAGTCCCGACGCGAGCAGCAATTGATGGCCGACTGGGTCGGCGAGACCCTCGCATCCCGCGGCATGCTCGCGATCGAGGCGGGCACCGGCACGGGCAAGACATTTGCCTACCTGGTGCCTGCGCTGTTGTCCGGACGCCAGGTCATCATCTCGACCGGCACGCGAACCCTCCAGGACCAGCTCTATCACCGCGACCTGCCGACTGTCGCGAAGGCGCTCGGCCGTCCGGCGCGCGTTGCGCTCCTGAAGGGACGCGCGAACTATCTCTGCCGCCACCGGCTGGACCTGGTCGAATCGATGCCGGAGCTGCCGGGAATCCGCCCGCCCAATGCGCGCATGATCGCGCGGATCCGCCGCTGGTCGCAGGACACCGTCACGGGCGACCTCTCCGAAGTGAAGAGCCTGCGCGATTCCGACCCGGCGCGGGCGGCCGTGACTTCGACGCGCGAGAACTGCCTCGGCACGCAGTGCCCGTCGTATTCGCGCTGCCATGTCGCCGCAGCCCGGCGCGAGGCGCAGGCCGCCGATATCGTCATCGTCAACCATCACCTGCTGCTCGCCGACCTCGCACTGAAGAACGAGGGCTTCGGCGAGCTGCTGCCGGGCGCGGAAGCCGTGATCCTCGACGAGGCGCACCAGGTGCCGGAGATCGCGGCGCAGTTCTTCGGCCGCGAATTTTCCGCGCGCCAGGCGCTCGGATTCTCGCGCGACACGCTGGCCGAGTTCGCGCGCCTCGGCCTTGCCGGAACCTCCGCGCGGGAGCAGGTCGCGGCGTTCGAAGCCGCCATCGGCGAGAGCATGGCATCGGTGGCGGGCCGGGACGGGCGCACGGACTGGAGCGGCCTGCCGGATTCATTCATCGCGGCGCTCGAGCGCACGCGGGAAACGCTCGGCCAGCTCGCGCAGGAGCTTTCATCGGCGAGCCCGGACGATCCGGGCCTGCGACACAGCATGCGTCGCGCCGCCCGGCTCGCCGAATCCCTGGACTCCATCGTCGATGCGGGAGCGGAGTCGGGACTGCGGTGGGTGGAAACGGCGGCGCGCGGCTATACGCTCTCGTTCACGCCCTTCGAGGTCTCGGAACGGCTCGGCGAGCTGATGCGCGCCCAGGGCGGCGCCTGGATCTTCACTTCGGCGACGCTCGCCGTAGGCGACGACTTTTCGCATTTCCTCGGGCGCATCGGCGCCGCGTCGGCAAATGCCGTGCGCATCGAAAGTCCGTTTGATTTCGAGCGCCAGGCGCGCATCTACCTGCCGGAGCAGCTGCCGGACCCCGCGAGCCGCGACTACACCGAGTGCGTACTCGCGGCCGCGCTGCCGCTCGTCGAGGCGGCCGGCGGCCGCAGTTTCCTGCTCTTCACGAGCCACCGCGCGCTGGCGGAGGCCGCGCGCAGCCTCGAGTCACGGCCGGATTTCGCGGCGCGCTTTCCGGTGCTGGTGCAGGGCGAGGCGCCGCGCGAGGTCCTGCTCCGGCGCTTTCGCGAGCTCGGCAACGCCGTGCTGCTCGGGACCGCGAGCTTCTGGGAGGGCGTCGATGTCCGCGGCCACGCGCTCGCGCTCGTCGTGATCGACAAGCTTCCTTTCGCGTCGCCGGACGAGCCGCTCCTCAAGGCGCGACTCGAGGGGATCCGGCGCCGCGGCGGGAATCCCTTCCACGAGTTCCAGTTGCCGCAGGCCGTCCTTTCCCTCAAGCAGGGCTTCGGCCGCCTGATCCGGGACCGCGAGGACTTCGGCGTCGTCGTCCTCTGCGATCCGCGATTGCGTACGCGCGCCTATGGCAGGCTCTTTATCGCGGCCCTGCCGCCGGCGCCGGTCCTGACCGAAGTGGGGGAGGCGGCGTCATTCCTCCGGCGGCAACTCGCGCTCGCCGGCGTCACGCTGCCCGTGGCCTGCGAAGCATGAGGATCCTCGCACTCGACTCGGCGACGGAAGCCTGTTCGGCGGCGGTCTACCACGATGGAGCAGTTCGGGAGCGCTACGAAGTCATCGGCCGCGGCCATGCGGGACGCTTGCTGCCGATGGTGGATGAACTGCTACGGGAATCACGCCTGTCGATCGATGACATCGACGCGATCGCATTCGGGCGCGGGCCGGGCGGATTCACGGGCCTGCGAATCGCGGCGGGCCTCGCGCAGGGACTGGCGGCCGGGAGCCGTCGCCGTGTCCTGCCCGTCAGCAATCTTGCGGCGGTCGCAGCCGGAGCGAAGCGAAGCGCGGGTGCCGATCGCATTCTCGTCTGCATGGATGCGCGCATGGGCCAGGTCTACTGGGCCGCCTTCGATTGCAGCGGCGACTATCCGCTTGCGATGAGCGAGGAGCGGCTTGCGGATGCCAGCGGCCGTGACGCCGCCGGGCGATGCGACCTGGTTCGGCGCAGGCCACGGCTTCTCCAGCTATCCGGAACTCGTCGCGCGCCTGGCCGCGCGATTGGGCGGCGTGGATGCAGCGCTCCTTCCGCGCGCGGGCGAGATCGCTAAAATCGCGGCGGTCGACCAGGCGGAAGGCCGGTCGGTCGATCCCGCCCGCGCGCTGCCGGTCTACCTGCGCGACGACGTCGTGCACAGGCGCTGACGCCTGCAATGTCATAATTCCACAATAATGAGCCGTCACGCTGACCGCCTGAGAATGGCGGACACCCGAATACTCGTTGTCGAAGACGAACAGCCGATCCGCGACATGATCGCGTTCGGCTTGCGTCGCGTGGGCTGTGAAGTGGCGCTCGCGGAGCACAGCCAGTCGGCGCTCGCGAGCGTCGGTGACCGGCGTCCGGACCTGATCCTCGTCGACTGGATGCTGCCGGACATGAGCGGGCTGGAACTCGTCCGCCAGCTTCGTCGCGACGTCAATACGAAGGATATCCCCATCGTCATGCTCACGGCGCGTGCCGAGGAGGCCGACAAGGTGTCGGGCCTCGAGAGCGGCGCGGACGACTACATCACGAAGCCGTTTTCCGCGCGCGAGCTGATCGCACGTATCCAGGCCGTGTTGCGACGCAGCGCCCCGGCCGGCGAGTCGGAGCGCGTCGATGTTGGCGGCCTGACGCTCGACCAGGCGGGACACCGGGTGCTTGCAGCCGGGAAATCCGTCAGCCTCGGCCCGACGGAATACCGGTTGCTAGCGTTCCTGATGACTCATCCTGACCGCGTGTATTCGCGCAGCCAGCTCCTCGACCGCGTCTGGGGCGGGAACGTCTACGTCGAGGAGCGCACGGTGGACGTCCACATCCGGCGCCTGCGCAAGTCGCTCGAGGAGAGCGGCTATGACCGCTTCATCCAGACGGTACGGGGATCGGGATACCGGTTTTCGGCACAGCGAGACTAAACTAGGCCATGTGGCCGGCCTGGTCCTTTGCCCTGATCCGGCTGCTGGCTGCGCTTGCAGTGGCTGCCGCCCTCGGACTCGTGTTCGGGAACATGGGTTTCTGGCTGACAGCGGTGCTGGGCGCCGTCCTCGTCTGGCAGTTCATCAACCTGTTCCGCTTGCACCAATGGCTGCGCCATCGGTCGCACGAGGACCCTCCGGAAATCGGCGGGCTCTGGGGCGACGTCATTGCGGTGATGAGCCGCATCTACCGTCGCAAGCAGTTTCACAAGCGCAGGGTCACCCAGCTTTTTCGCGAATTCCGACGGTTGAGCGCCGCGTTTCCTGACGGCGTCGTCCTGCTCTCAGGGAACCGGGAAATACAGTGGTTCAACCACACGGCCGCAGACCTGCTCGGGCTCCGGCGCAAGGTCGACCTCGGCTTGCCGATCGCAAATCTCGTCCGCGACCCGGAATTCGCCGGTTATCTCGAGCGCCCCGCACCGGGCGGCGGCGTGATCATCCGGGCTCACAGCGGTGAGACCTGGCTGGCGCTCTTCGTCATACCGGTGGGGGGGCAGTACCTGATGCTCGCGCGTGACGTCACGCGCGAGGCGCGCCTCGAGCAGATGCGCAAGGACTTCGTCGCCAATGCGTCACACGAATTGCGCTCGCCATTGACGGTCGTCGCGGGCTACGTGGATGAACTTGCCGAGGACCGGGGAATAGGGAGCGAATGGCGGGAGCCGATCGCGGACATGCGCCGGCAGGCACGGCGCATGGGCGAAATCGTCGATGACCTCCTGGAACTTTCGCGGCTCGAATCCACGGCGGACGAGGCGCCGATGACCGTGGTCGACGTGCCGGAACTGCTGGAGCGCCTGGTCCGCGAAGCAAGGGCTGCAACGCCGGACACGCCGCGGTTCGACCTCGATGTCGACTACCGATGCGTGCTGCGCGGCAGCGAGAGCGAGCTCTACTCCATCGGTTCAAACCTGATATCGAATGCCGTGAAATACACGCCGGCCGACGGCACTGTAACGATCCGGTGGGGACGCATCGATTCCGGAGCGCGACTCGAAGTCCAGGACACGGGCATCGGCATCGCGCCCGAGCACCTGCCGCGCCTCACTGAGCGGTTCTATCGCGTTGACCGCGCCCGCGCGCGCGCGAAGGGAGGGTCCGGGCTCGGGCTCTCGATCGTCAAGCATGCACTGCAGCGGCATGGCGGCCGGCTCGAGATTACGAGCGAAGAAGGCCGCGGATCGACTTTCCTCGCCAGCTTTCCGCAGCGTCGAGTCCTGTTGCGCGAACCGGCTGTCACAAAAGCTTCATAGACGACGACCATGATGCCGCCGCCGGTACCGTGATTCGGTGCCGGCACCCATTACCTACGGGAGAACGGCTCGTGAAAAAGCTCTTGATTGCCGGCGCGCTCGGCTCACTCGTCGCAACCCCCGCGCTCGCCCAGCAGGGCGCAACGATGGACCAGGTCCTGAAGGAACTGGCGGCGCTGAACGCAAGGGTAGGCAGGCTCGAGCAGGACAACAACCAGTTGCGGACCGAGAACGCGACGCTTCGCGAAAGCAACGAGCGCGTCGAGGCAACGACGGAGTACCTGAAGGACAACGCCTCGGCGACGCGCAAGCAGCTCGCGCAGGATGGGCCGAAGGTCGCGGAGGCCGAACGGATCACGAAGGCAGCGGAATGGGCCTCGCGCCTCAGCTGGAAGGCCGACATGCGCTATCGCCATGAGTACGTCGAGCCGGAGGAGGCATCTGATGACCAGACGCGGCACAGGATTCGCGCACGGCTTGGCATGACCGCGAAGCTCAGCGACACACTGACGGGCACGATCGGACTTGCGACCAATGGCGGGAACAATGACCCGCGTTCGACCAACCAGACGCTCGGCGAGGGCTGGACACGCAAGGGGATTGCGGTCGATCTCGCGCATGTCGACTGGAGGCCGACCGACAGCTTCATGATGCAGTTCGGCAAGATGCCGCAGCCCTGGCAGAAGGTCGGAACATATTTCTGGGACAATGACATCACGCCGGAAGGAATTTCGGCCAGGTACGCAAACGGGATATTCTTCGCCAATACCTTTGGCTTCTGGCTGTCGGAACGCAGCACGGCGAGTGACGTTTCGATGTTCGGAGGCCAGTTCGGTCTCACCGGAACACTGGCGGGCGCGAAATTCACGGGCGCCGTCGGCTACTTCGACGTCGGAGGCGTGTACGGTGAGGTCACGACCACCAGCACCACTCCGGTCTGCACGGCGAATCCCGCATTCTTCGGCGGACCACAGGGCAATACGACGACGCGCAATGCCGCCGGCTGTCCCGTCCTGGCCAATGACTTCAACATGGTCGAGGGCCTGGTTCAGGCGGAGTTCGCGCTGGCAGAGCAGCCCTTGACGATCTTTGCCCATTACATCCAGAACCTGGAAGCAGATGAACTCGACACCGGCTATGCCGCCGGCTTCACGTTCGGCAAGGCTGGAAATCCGAAGAGCTGGGAATTCGGCTACGCCTACCAGGTGACCGAGAAGGATGCGACGTTCGGCCAGTTCGTCGACTCCGATTTCGGCGGTGGCGTGACCGACGTCGACGGCAGCGTTTTCAAGTTCGGCTTTGCGCCGTCCAAGAACTGGATCCTGAACGGCACCTATTTCATGAACAACCGCTTTGTGGACGCACCGGGCGCGACAGAGCGCAGTTACGACCGCTACCAGATCGACATGAACTTCAAGTTCTGAGCTTTTGGTTGTCACGCGCCTGTCATGCAACGGGCTTAGGGTGACCGCAAGGCAGGGAACAAGGCCCCGTGTTCGAGTGCGGAAGTATTGTAAAAGCAAGGAGTTATAGAATCTTATGAAAGCAATTTCGCTGTTGACCGTCGCGACACTCGCCCTTGCGGGACTGGCACTCGCGCCCAAGGCCGACGCACAGGTGATCAAGATCGACGGCTCGAGCACCGTATTCCCGATCACCGAAGCCGTTGCCGAGGAGTTCCAGATCCTGAAGCGCGGCAAGACCCGCGTCACGGTCGGCATTTCCGGCACCGGGGGCGGCTTCAAGAAATTCTGCCGGGGGGAGACGGACGTCCAGGATGCCTCGCGCCCGATCCTTACAGCCGAGATGGAAGCCTGCCGCGCGGCGGGCATCAAGTATTTCGAGCTGCCGATCGCCTACGACGCATTGACGGTTGCCGTGCACCCGCAGAACACCTGGCTCAACCAGATTACGGTCGAAGAGTTGAAGAAGATGTGGGAGCCCGCTGCGCAAGGCAAGATCACGCGCTGGAACCAGATCAACCCGAAATGGCCGAACGAGACGATCGCGCTGTTCGGGCCGGGCTCTGATTCCGGCACTTTCGATTACTTCACCGAGGCCGTCGTCGGCAAGGCCAAGTCGAGCCGCGGCGACTACACCGGCAGCGAAGACGACAACGTGCTGGTGCAGGGCGTCGCGAGCAACAAGAACGCGCTCGGCTACTTCGGCTACGCCTACTACCAGCCGAATGCAAGCCGCCTGAAGGCCGTTCCGGTCGTCAACAAGTCGGGCAAGGCAGTCGGTCCGTCGCTCCAGAGCGTCGTGGACGGCAGCTACGAGCCGCTCTCACGCCCGATCTTCATCTACGTGAGCGAGAAATCGGCGCAGCGCCCGGAAGTGCGCGAGTTCGTGAACTTCTACCTGAGCCAGAGCAAGCCCCTGATCGAGGAAGTGAAGTACGTGCCGCTGCCCGACCGGGCGTATGAGCTCGGCGCGCAGCATTTCAAGGACGGCAAGCTCGGCACCGGCTTCGGCGGCGTGCCTGAAGTCGGCCTCAAGGTCGAGGAGCTGCTGGCCCGCGAGGCGAAGCTCTGAGTCGATTGCCAAGCATGGGTTGCGGGACTAGCCTGTGCCCAACGTGAAGAAGACGGGGGCGGGATCTTAGGATCCCGCCTTCGCACAACCGGGGCCATCAATACACGGGGGCGCGAGCGGCGACAGGCCATGACCGAGCAGATTGCCGTTTCTACGCTTGGGCCGCCCGCGGGCCTGCGGTTTCGCAAGGCGCGCGACCGCGTGGTCGAAGCGGGGCTGCTCCTTGCCGCCCTGGTCGCGGTTTTCACGACCGTCGCGATCGTCGTCGTGCTCGTCGTCGAGTCGCTGCCGTTCTTCCGGGTCGTGTCGATCGTCGACTTCCTGACGGACACGATGTGGATCCCGCTCTTCGCCGAGCCGCGCTACGGCATCCTGCCGCTCGTCGCCGGGACGCTCGTGACGACATTCGTCGCCCTTGCCGTTGCGATCCCGGCGGGCACGATCATCGCCATCTACCTCAGCGAGTTCGCGCCGTATCGATTGCGCGAGACGATCAAGCCGGCCCTCGAGCTTCTCGGGGCCGTGCCGACAGTGGTCTACGGCTATTTTGCATTGATGATCGTGACGCCATTCCTGCAGAAGCTGATTCCCGGGCTGCCCGGTTTCAACATGCTCTCCGCGGGCCTCGTGATCGGGATCATGATCATTCCCTACGTCGCATCCGTCAGCGAGGACGCGATGCGCTCGGTGCCGAATTTCATGCGGGAAGGCAGCTACGCCATGGGCGCGACGCGCTTCCAGACGGCGACGCGGGTCGTCGTGCCGGGCGCGCTGTCGGGCATCGCGGCGGCCTACATCCTCGGCATTTCCCGCGCGGTCGGAGAGACGATGGTCGTTGCCATCGCCGCCGGCCTTCAGCCAAACCTGACCTGGGACCCGACGCAGCCCGCGGCCACGATCACGGCATTCATCGTGCAGGTAAGCCTCGGAGACCTGCCGCACGACAGCATTGGCTACCAGTCGATCTTCGCGGCCGGGCTCGTGCTCATGCTGATGACCCTGGCTTTCAATATTGCGGGCTTCTCGCTGACGCGCAGGTTCCGGGAGGCTTACTGACATGAATGCCTCGACCGCGGACACCGCGCTGCTGCAGATCCGCGCCGACGTCAACCGGCGGAAGATCTTCGACCAGATCTTCGTGATCGTGGGACTCCTGATCATGTTCTCGGCACTGCTCGTGCTGGTCATCCTGTTCCTCGACCTGGTGCAGACTGGCGCGCCGCGCCTGAACTGGGATTTCCTGACCTCGTTTCCTTCCCGCAAGGCCGAGCGCGCCGGCATCCTCTCAGCCTGGGTCGGCACGTCGCTGATCATGCTGACGACCGCGACCGTCGCGATGCCGGTCGGCGTCGCGGCCGCGATCTATCTCGAGGAATATGCGCCCAAGAACTGGGTAACCGCGATCATCGAGATCAACGTGACGAACCTGGCCGGTGTCCCGTCGATCATCTACGGCCTGCTCGCGCTCGGGCTGTTCGTCTACCAGTTCAACCTCGGGCAAAGCATTGCGGCTGCGGGCCTGACCCTGTCGCTCCTGATCCTCCCGATCGTGATCGTCGCGACCCGCGAAGCGCTGCGCGCCGTGCCGCGGGCGATCCGCGAGGCGGCATACGCGCTCGGTGCGACCCGGTGGGAAGTCACGGCACACCACGTCCTGCCGTACTCGACCGGCGGCATCCTGACCGGCATGATCATCGGGCTCTCCCGGGCGATCGGCGAAACGGCGCCCCTGATCACGATCGGCGCGCTTTCGTTCATCGCCTTCCTGCCGGAATCCCCGTTCAAGGGCGAGTTCCCGTTCTTTTCGTTCGCCTGGCTCGGGGAATCGTTTACCGCAATGCCCATCCAGATGTTCAACTGGGTGTCGCGGCCGGATCCGGCCTTCCAGGTCAATGCAGCGGCGGCAGGCGCGATCCTCCTCGGAATGACGCTGCTGATGAATGGCATCGCGATCTACGTCCGCTTCCGCTTCCGCAAGAGAATCAACTGGTGAACACGATGCATCCCGGACCCGGTACCCACGAGAGCCCGGCGCGGCCGGCCGCGACCCACGCGGTGGACGGCAGGCTCAAGACGCCGCGGCCGTCGATCGAAGTCACGCGGACCCCCGCGAATTCCGAAGCGCCGGTAGTCATCAAGTCGCGAGCGGAAGGACTTTCGTTCTACTACGGCGACGGTCAAGGCGCTCAAGAACCTCAACATCGAGATTCGCGAAAAGCAGGTGACGGCGCTGATCGGGCCGTCCGGCTGCGGCAAGACGACGTTCCTGCGCTGCTTCAATCGCATGCACGACCTGACGCCCGGTACGCGATACGAAGGCAGGATCATGCTGTACCCGGATTCGCTCGACCTCGTCGGGCGCGGGGTAGATGCCATCGAGGTGCGGATGCGGATTGGCATGGTATTCCAGAAGCCGAATCCGTTCCCGAAATCGATATTCGAGAACGTGGCCTACGGGCTTCGCGTGCGCGGCGTGCGTTCCAATGCGCGCATCGAGGAAGAAGTCGAGCACGCGCTGCGCCGGGCGGCGATCTGGGACGAGGTCAAGGACCGCCTGCAGAACTCGGGGCTCTCCCTCTCGGGCGGCCAGCAGCAGCGCCTCTGCATCGCGCGTGCACTTGCGACAAATCCGGAGATCCTGCTGTTCGACGAGCCCACCTCGGCACTCGACCCGATCGCGACTGCGCGCATCGAGGAGCTGATCGCGGAGCTTCGCGACCAGGTGACCGTCATCATCGTTACGCACAACATGCAGCAGGCTGCCCGCGTATCCGACTTCACGGCGTTCATGTACCTCGGTGAGCTGATCGAGTTCGACATCACCAGCAAGCTCTTCACCAATCCGTCGCAGAAGGCGACCGAAGACTACATCACGGGCCGGTACGGCTGAGCCGGCAACAGGAAAGCAAAGTGAGCGAGCCGAGCGAAGGGCACATCTTCAAGGGCTACGACGGGGCGCTGTCGGACCTTCGGCTGCGCGCGCACGCCATGGGCCTCCTGGTCGCGGGGCAGGTCGAGACTGCGGTCCGGGCGCTGCTCGACTCGGACCGCGAGGCTGCCGAACTCGTCCTGGCGCGCGAGCGGCAGATCAACGCCTACCAGACCGACATCGAGGCCGAGAGCTTCAGGCTGCTGGCGCAACGCGCACCCGTCGCGAGCGACCTCAGGATGGTGCTCGCGGTATCGCGGGCGGTGACCGACCTCGAGCGCGCCGGCGACGAGTCGAAGAAGATTGCCCGCTTCGCGATTGCAAGCGCCGCCGGAAACTCAGGCGGCCCGTCGCGCGTCATGCACCGGCCATTGCGCCACATGGCGGAGCTCGCTTCGGAGGCCATGCGCGTGGCGGTCGATGCGCTCGATCGCGGCGATGCGCAGGTGGCGCACGACGTCGCGCGGCTCGACCGGGAACTGGACAGGGAGTTCGAGTCGGCATTGCGGCAGCTGGTGACCGTCGCCATGGAGCGGACGCGGCTGCTGCGGCCGATATTCGATACCGTGTTCGCGCTGAAGAGCCTCGAGCGGATCGGCGACCATGCCAAGAACGTGGCCGAACACGTCGTATTCCTCGTCAGCGGCGCGGACGTGCGCCATGCCGCGGCCCTCGAGCGCGACCTGCCTGCCCGCGACTCCCAACATTGATTATGATGTCGTGATGCCGGCACGGCCGGCCAGGGGTTCATTCCATGGAATCGGCTGATCTCGGCCAGCATACGTCCCGACGCTTCAACGAGGACATGGAACGCGTGCGCACGCGCGTCATGCAGATGGGCGGGTTCGTCGAGCAGCAGCTGCAGCGCGCTGTCGTGGCGCTCATCGAGGGCGACAGCCGGCTCGGCGAGGAAGTCGCGCGCGACGACTATCGCGTGAACCAGATGGAGGTCGAGATCGACGAGGAGTGCGGGCGCATCATCGCGACTCGCCAGCCGACCGCCTCAGACCTGCGGGTCATGGTCGCGATCATCAAGACGATCACCGACCTCGAGCGCATCGGCGACGAGGTCGAGAAAGTCGGCCACATCGCCGCCCGCCTCGCCACGATGGAAAAGCCGGCCGACAACTACCGCGAGATCCGCCACCTCGGCCGGCTCGTCACCGAGATGGTCCACGACGCATTGCATGCTTTCGCGCGGCTCGAGGCCGACGAGGCCTTCGAGGTCGCGCGCCGCGACCGCAAGGTCGACGAGGAATACGAGGCGATCCAGCGCCAGAACATCACCTTCATGATGGAGGACCCGCGCTCGATCCGGCGCGCCCTCGAGATCATGTGGGTCGTGCGGGCGCTCGAGCGCATCGGCGACCACGCGAAGAACATCTGCGAGTACACGGTGTACATGGTCCACGGCAAGGACATCCGCCACCTGTCGCTCGACGACGCCGAGCGGCAGATCCGCGAGTTCGCCCGCGAGCGCAAGGGAGCCGGATGATCTCCCGGCGCGCGGGCAACGGGCTCGGGGCCCTGGCCTGCGCCGCCGCTCTCGCATTTGCGTTCTACGCGCAGTTCGGGCTGGACCTCGTCCCCTGCCACCTCTGCATCTTCCAGCGCGTGACGCTGGCCGCGCTCGGAGTCGCCTTCGCCCTGGCGGCGCTTGCATCTCGCCCCGGATCCGTAGGCGCCGCTTTCGCGGCGCTGATCGCGGTCACCGGCCTCGCGACGATTGCGACCTCGGGCCGACACGTCTGGATCCAGGCCCAGCCCGAGGGCTCGGTGCCCGCCTGTGGCGCCGACCTCGATTTCATGCTCGACTTGTTTCCGCTGACCGAAGTGATCCTGAAGGTCTTCAAGGCCGGCGGCGAATGCGCGAAGGTCGAGTGGTCGTTCCTCGGGCTCTCGATGCCGGCCTGGGTGCTGGTCCTCGCAATTGCGCTGACGGCGGGCGGGATCTGGATCAACCTGCGAAGGCACGCCTGAGGATGGCCCCGTAGACCCGGTGCAGCCGGTCGATGTCCTCGACCCGGCAGTGCTCGTTCACCTGGTGAATCGTCCGGTTGAGTAGCCCGAACTCGACGACCTCAGCGCCGGCCGCGCCGAAGAACCGGCCGTCCGACGTTCCACCGCCGGTCGAGAGCTCCGGCTGTGTTCCGGCAACCTCCGCGACGGACTCCGCGACGATCGCGGTGAGTTTTCCCGGCTCGGTGTAGTAGGGCAGCGAGGCCTCGAGCCAGTCGATCGAATAGCGCAGCCCGTGCCGGTCGAAGTTCTCGTGGACCGCGGCCTTCAGCCCATCGAGTGTCTGCACGGTCGACCAGCGCAGGTTGAATGTCGCGGTGAGCTCGCCCGGGATCACGTTCGTCGCGCCGGTGCCAGCCCGGATGTTGCTGAGCTGGAAGCTCGTCGGCGGAAAGTGCGCATTGCCCTCATCCCAGCGCCGCGCGGAAAGCTCCGCGAATGGGGGAAGGATGGCGTGGATGGGATTGAGCGCGCGGTCCGGATAGGCGACGTGACCCTGGATTCCCTGGACGGAAAGCTGGCCTGACAGCGAGCCACGGCGGCCGATGCGGATCGTGTCGCCGAATGCCTGCTGGCTCGACGGCTCGGCGACGATGCAGTAGTCGATTCCCTGTCCGCGCTCCCGCAGCGAGTCGACTACACGGCGCGTTCCGTCCACCGACGGGCCTTCCTCGTCGCTCGTGAGTACGAGACCGATTGCGCCCGGATACCTCGGCCGGCCCGCGACGAATGCCTCGGCCGCCGTCACCATCGCGGCGACGCCACTCTTCATGTCTGCGGCTCCGCGGCCGTACAGCAGCCCGTCGCGGATCGCGGGCTCGAACGGGTCCGACTGCCACTTCTCCGGCGGTCCGGATGGCACCACGTCGGTGTGCCCGGCAAAGCACAGGAGCGGTCCCGCGCCCCCGCGGTGCACGGCCCAGGTATTGTCGACAGCGCCGAAGCGCATTCTCTCGATCGCGAACCCGGCCTTCTCGAGTCGAGCGATCAGCAATGTCCTGGCAGCCGGCGTCGTCCGGCGTCACGGAACGCCGGGCGATCAGCTCGCGCGTCAACTCGACTGTGTCGGAATACTTCTTCACGCGGGCGCAGTTATACCGTCAACACGGCCGGCGCGCGACTGCGGCGGCCGGCAATCCGGCTCGCGCGCTCAGAAGATAGGACATTCGCTTGCTCGCCGATTGCCGGCCGCCTTGCCGCGCACCGGCGGGTGTGGCGATACCTGGCGCGCGACCAAGCCGGCCGGGACCCCTGAGTGAGCGAATGTCCGTTCCCCTGAGCGAACGAAGGGAGTCCCGGCCGGCGCAAGTCGCGCGCCTGCCACACTTACATCCGCAGGAGTTCGTTGATGGACGTCTTCGCTCGTGTCTGGGCGTCGACTTTCTTGACGATAACTGCGCAGTAGAGAGAGTGCGAACCGTCTGCTGCGGGGAGACTGCCGGGGACGACAACGGATCCTGCCGGCACGCGGCCAAAAGTAACCTCGCCGGACTCGCGGTCGTAGATCCGCGTGCTCGAACCGATGAACACTCCCATCGACAGGACGGCGCCGCGCTCGACGATGACGCCCTCGACGACCTCGGAACGCGCACCGATGAAGCAGTCGTCCTCGATGATGGTCGGGCTCGCCTGCAGCGGTTCGAGCACGCCGCCGATCCCGACGCCGCCGGAGAGATGGACATTCCGGCCGACCTGCGCGCAGGAACCGACTGTCGCCCAGGTATCCACCATCGTGCCTTCCCCGACGTAGGCGCCGACATTCACGAAGCAGGGCATCAGCACGGCGTCCCGCGCGACGTGCGCCCCTTGGCGCACGATCGCGCCGGGCACGACGCGGGCGCCATCGGCCTCGAAGCGCGCGGCGTCGTAGCCCGAGTACTTGAGGGGCAGCTTGTCGAAGAACCGGAACTCGCCGGCTTCCCGGACGGCATTGTCGTGCGTGCGGAAATGAAGGAGCACCGCCATCTTCAGCCATTCGTTCACACGCCAGCCGCCCGCCACGGGTTCCGCGACGCGTGCCTGTCCGCTGCCGAGGAGCGCGAGGCACTCTTCGATCGCCGCCAGCAACTCGCGCGAAGCCTTGCCCGGGGCGAGCCCGGCCCGCCCTTCGAAACTGCGCTCGATCAGTTCCCTTGTGCCCATGGCGGCGTCAGGCGGCGGCCACGCGCGCATCGAGCGCGCGCCGCAACGCGTCCACGAGCGCCTGGCAGCGCCCGGCTTCGAGTGGCCGGCCGGTTTCATCCGTCACGCTGAACACGTCCTCGGCGCGCTCGCCCACCGTCATGATCTTGGCGCCATGCAATTCCACTTTCTGGTCCCAGAACACCTTGCCGATTTCGGAAAGGAGGCCTGGGCGGTCGCCGGCGACGACCTCGAGGATGGTACGCCCATTGTCGGGATCGGCACTGAAGGTCACCTGCGTCGCGGTCGTGAACATCCGTACCTGACGCGGGATCCGGCGCGTCACCATGGGCGCGGCGGCATTCTTTTCCGAGAGTGCGCGCACGAGATGGCGTTCGATGCCGGCGATTCGCTCGCCGTCGACGATCGGCAATCCCGTGTCTTCCAGCACGAGGTAGCTGTCGAGGCTGCCGCCATCCGCCGTGGGAGTGATTCGCGCGTCCTGGATGCTGAGTCCCTGCTGGTCGAGCGCGGCGGTCGCCCGCGCAAAGCTGTGGTGGCGCCCATGCGTGTAGACGAGCACGACCGTCGCGCCGCCGCGGTCGGGATGGCCTGCGACCGCGATCAGGGGACGGCTGTCATCCGGTTCGCGGCCCGCGAGCGCGGCCGTGTGCCACGCGATTTCCGCGGCGGTGTGGCGCAGGAAATACGCGTCGGTGAGCGTGGACCACACGCGCTGCAGCTTCGTCTCCTCGACGCCGGCCGCGGCGAGGCGCTCGCGCGCGAGCGCCTGGGTCTCGGCGACCAGTTCCTCGCGGTCGAGGGGCGCCTCGAGCCCGCGCCGCAGCGCCTCCTTGACGCGCTCGTACAGCTCGTCGAACAGCGTCGCCTTCCACGAGTTCCACAGCTTCGGGTTGGTGCCGCGCACGTCCGCCACGGTGAGCACGTACAGGTAATCGAGCCGGACCTGGTCGCCCACCGCGCGCGCGAATTCGTTGAAGACCTGCGGGTCCGCGATGTCCTGCTTCTGCGCGGTGACCGACAGCTTCAGGTGGTGGCGCACGAGCCAGGCGACCAGGCGCGCGTCGTAGCGCGAGAGACCCTGCTCGAGGCAGAACGCCTCGGCGTCGACGGCGCCGAGCTCCGAGTGATCGCCGCCCCGGCCCTTGGCGATGTCGTGGAAGATCGCCGCGAGATAGGCGAGCTCGGGCTTCGGCAGCGAGCGGAAGACCTGCGCGAGCTTCGGGAATTCGTGGTCGTAGCGCTCGAGCGCGAAGCGCCTGAGGTTGCTGACCACGAAGAGCGTATGCGCGTCGACCGTGTAGGCATGGAACAGGTCGTACTGCATGCGCCCGACGATGCGTCCGAATGCCGGGATGTAGCGTCCCAGCACGCCATAGAGGTTCATGCGCCTGAGCTCGTGCGTCACGCCGGCCGGGGCGCACAGGATTTCGAGGAACAGGCGGTGATTGCGAGGATTCTGGCGGAATTCCTCGTCGATCAGCCACAGGTGCTGGGTGACGAGGCGGATGGTTCGCGCGCGCACGCCCCGGAGCCGCGGATTCTGCTGGAGCACGACGAACAGCTCGAGGAGCGCGGACGGATTGCGCACGAAAATGTCGTCGGAAACCGCTTCGAGGTACTCGTCGCGCTCCAGGAAGTGGCGCGTGACCGGCAAGGCAGGGGCGTCCCGGTCGGCGAGGATCTCCTCGCGGAACTGCTGAAGCAGCAGCTCGTTGAGCCAGCTCACGAACATGGCCGTGCGGTAGTAACGCTGCATGAACTGCTCGACCGCGAGCGTGTAGGTCGCGTCCTCGTAGCCGAACAGCCGCGCCAGCCGGATCTGGTGGTCGAAAAGCAGCCGATCCTCGCGGCGCCCGCTCACGAGGTGCAGCGCGAAGCGGATCCGCCACAGCCAGGACTGCGCGGCCTGGAGCTGGGCAAGCTCGCGCGACTCCAGGAAGCCGTGCGCGGCCAGCTCCTCCAGGGTCTCCACGCCGAAGTGACGCTTCGCCACCCAGGCGATCGTCTGCAGGTCCCGAAGGCCGCCCGGCCCCTGCTTGACGTTCGGCTCGAGGTTGTAGGCGGTGTCATGGAAGCGGTGATGGCGTTCCGACTGCTCGCGCAGCTTGGCATCGAAGAATTCGCGCGATGGCCAGAGTCGATCCGGCGCGAGGGCGCGGCGCATCGCGGCGAAGAGCTCCGGCGAGCCGGCGAGGAGGCGCGCCTCGAACAGGGTGGTTGCGACGCCGAGGTCCGCGAGGGCCTCGCGCTGGCAATCGTCGATCGTGCGGACGCTATGGCCGGTCTCGAGGCCGATGTCCCAGAGGAAGGTCAGGAACCGTTCGAGCGCGGCCGTCCAGGCGGGCTCCTCGCCCTGCGGCAGGAGCACCATGACGTCCACGTCGGAGCAGGGCAGGAGCTCGCCGCGGCCGTAGCCGCCGACCGCCACCAGCGACAGCGCCGGCGCGGCCGCCCCGACCTGGAGCATCCAGGCGCGCGTGACGAGCGCATCGACGAGCGCCGCGCGATCGCGCACCAGCGCTTCGACTGGCTCATCGGCATGAAAGCGCTGCGCGAGCTCGCGGTCGCCCTCGGCCAGCGCCGCGCGAAAATCGGAAACCGGCTGCGTGCAGGCCGCGAGGCGGGGCGCCAGGGATTCGAGGAAGGGCCAGCCGCGGGCGGCTGCAGCGGGCCGGTTTGCGGTTTCGTCGCCCGGGCTGCGGGTGCCGGCCGGCACCGGTCAGGCCGCGGCGCGATCGGCGGCGCCGAGTGTCAGCACTTCGTAGCCGTTTCCGGTCACGAGCACGGTGTGCTCCCACTGCGCCGACAGCGAGTGGTCCTTTGTGACGACCGTCCAGCCGTCGCCGAGCAGCTTCACGTGGCGGCGGCCCGCATTGACCATCGGCTCGACGGTGAAAGTCATGCCGGGCACGATTTCAATGCCGGTGCCCGGCTCGCCGTAGTGCAGGACCTGGGGGTCTTCGTGGAACACGCGGCCGATGCCGTGGCCGCAGTATTCGCGAACCACGGAGTAGCCCTGCGATTCCACGAACTTCTGGATCGTATGCCCGAGGTCGCCGAGCCGGTTTCCCGGGGCGACCATCCGGATGCCTCTCCACATCGCCTCGAAGCCGACCTCGCAGAGCCGCCGTGCCTGGATCGAGGCGTCGCCGACCAGGAACATGCGGCTGGTATCGCCATGGAAGCCGTCCTTGATGACGGTGATGTCCACGTTGACGATGTCCCCGGGCTTCAGGACCTTGTCCCCGGGAATGCCGTGGCAGACGACGTGATTGACCGAAGTGCAGATCGACTTCGGAAACCCCTTGTAATTCAAGGGCGCCGGCACGGCCTGCTGAGTGTCGACGATGTAGTCGTGGCAGATCCGGTCGATTTCGCCGGTCGTCATGCCGGCGGCGATACGCGGCCCGATCATGTCGAGCACGTCGGCCGCGAGCCGCCCGGCGAGGCGCATGGCGGCCTGTTCGGCGGGGGTTTTGACGGAAACCCGGCTATGGCTTTGCATCAGCATGGGTCAGGGCCGGCATGGGCCGGTGAAATGCGCCTATCGCGTTGTTTCGACGGGACAAAGATGGTATAAAGCGCGGCGTTTTTTCTCAACCAAATCCACACGCGAATCGTCACGTGCGGCGGGGTGCCGGGTCCTGAGACCGGTTGCCGCATGCGGGTCCGCGGAGGGCTAACCCGAAAAGGAGTAATCATGGCCAGCTTGTCCATGAGGCAGATGCTTGAGGCGGGGGTTCATTTCGGCCATCAGACCCGCTTCTGGAACCCGAAGATGGCGCCGTTCATCTTCGGCGAACGCAACAAGATCCACATTATCAACCTCGAGCGCACGCTGCCGCTCTATAACGACGCGGCCGGCTTCATCAAGGGCGTCGTCGGCGACGGCGGCAAGGTGCTGTTCGTCGGCACCAAGCGCAGCGCCCGCGACGCGATCCAGTCCGAGGCGGTCCGCTGCGGCATGCCCTACGTCAACCAGCGCTGGCTCGGCGGCATGCTCACGAATTTCAAGACCATCCGCCAGTCGATCAAGCGGCTGCACGAACTCGAGGAGCTGCGCGATTCGGGCGCGCTCGACCGGCGCAACAAGAAGGAAGCGCAGATGCTTCGCCGCGAGATGGACAAGCTCATGCGGAGCCTCGGCGGCATCAAGGACATGAACGCGCTCCCGGACGCGCTCTTCGTCGTCGACGTCGGCCACGAGGAAATCGCGGTGCACGAGGCGCGCAAGCTCGGCATACCGGTCGTCGCGATCGTGGACAGCAACTGCTGCCCGGACGGCATCGACTACGTGGTCCCGGGGAACGACGACGCCATGAAGGCGATCCAGCTCTATGCGGCCGGGATCGCCGACGCCGTCATCGACGGCAGGGCCGCGGTACCGTCCGTGCCCGCCGGCGAGGACGAGTTCGTCGAGCTCGACGAGGAAGGCCAGCCGCGGCGCAAGTCGCAGGCGCGTGCGCCGCGCAAGCCCGCGAACCTGCGGCGCAAGGCGCCGGCCCGCTCGCGCCAGTCCGCGGAAACCTCATCGGCGGCGACCATGCCGCCCGTCGGCGCGGCCGAGGTCGTCACCGATGTCCCGGACGACGAGCCGGTGGTGGACCACGTCGTGGACGCCACGCGCGCGAAGGTCGCGCCGCGTCGTCGCCCCGTGCCCCGGAAGCCCGAGAAGAGCGGGGACTGAGCGATGGGCATCTCTGCTGAAACGGTCAAGACGCTGCGTGAGCGCACCGGCGCCGGCATGATGGAGTGCAAGAAGGCGCTCATCGAGACCGGCGGCGACCTCGATGCCGCGGCGGAAGTCATGCGCAAGGCGGGCCTCGCGAAGGCGGACAAGAAGGCCGGACGCATCGCCGCCGAGGGCGCGATCGTCGCCGCGAAGAGCGCCGACGGGCGCTCCGCCGTGCTGGTCGAGGTCAACTGCGAGACCGATTTCGTCGCGCGCCAGCCCGACTTCCAGGCATTTGCCGCGCAGGTCGCCGACGCAGCGCTCGCGGCCGCGGCGACGCAGCCGCAGGCCCTGGCTGCCCTCGAGCTGCCGGGCGGCAAGACCGTGGACGAGACGCGCCGGAACCTGGTCGCCAAGATCGGCGAGAAGATCGACGTCCGGCGGGCGGAGCTCCTGCGCGGGCCGGAGCGGGTCGGCAGCTATGTCCACGGAAGCCGGATCGGCACGCTCGTCGGCATGACGGGCGGCGACGAGGCGCTCGCGCGCGATCTCGCGATGCACGTCGCGGCCGCGAATCCCCAGTACGTCGCGCCGGCGTCCGTGCCTGCGGACGTGGTCGCCAAGGAGCGCGAGATCCTGGTCGCGCAGGCGGCCGGCGAGGGCAAGCCGCCCGCGATCGTGGAAAAGATGGTTGAAGGCCGGCTCCGCAAGTACCTGGCGGAGATCTGCCTCACGGGCCAACCGTTTGTGAAGGACCCGGACGTCTCGATCGGGCAGCTGCTCGAGAAATCGAAGGCGACCGTCAGCGGATTCCTGCGTTTCGAGGTCGGCGAGGGCATCGAGAAGAGGCAGGAAAACTTCGCCGCCGAGGTGATGGCCCAGGTCGAGGCCGCCAAGGACAAGGGCCAGCCCGACAAGCCGAGCTGAATCTAGAATGGGGCCCGCGGAGGAAAAGTAACATGGCCGATACGCAGGCCCGTCAGCCGCTCACGAGGATCTTGCTCAAGATCAGCGGCGAAGCACTGCTCGGCGCGGCGGACTACGGCATCGACCCCGCCATCCTGAAGCGCATCGCCGGCGAGATCCGCGACGTGATGGCCCGCAACATCCACGTGGCTGTCGTCATCGGCGGCGGCAACATCTTCCGCGGCGCGGGCCTCGCGCGGGCGGGCATGGATCGCGTGACCGCCGATCACATGGGCATGCTCGCGACCGTCATGAACGGCCTCGCGCTCCAGGACGCGCTCGAGTCGCTCGGGAGCCACGCGCGGGTCATGTCCGCGGTCCGGGTCCAGGAAGTCTGCGAGGACTACATCCGGCGCCGCGCCGTCCGCCACCTCGAGAAGGGACGCTGCGTCATTTTCGCCGCCGGCACCGGCAACCCCTTCTTCACGACCGACACGGCGGCGGCGCTTCGCGCGATCGAGATCGACGCGGACCTGCTGCTCAAGGCGACCAAGGTCAACGGCATCTACAACGACGACCCGGTCCGCAACCCGAAGGCGGAGCGTTACCGCCGGCTCTCCTTCGACAAGGTGCTCGACGACCGGCTCGGCGTCATGGATGCGACCGCGATCGTCATGTGCCGCGACAACGCCTTGCCGCTGCGGGTCTTCAACCTGATGAACGAAGGCGACCTGCTGCGGATCGTCGATGGCGAGGACGTCGGCACGCTGGTCGCGAACGGTCTGTAGGCGGCGAACGAGGGCAGTCATGCAGGACCCGATGAGCAAGGACGCGATGCAGCGCATGTCGAAGTGCGTGGCATTGCTCAAGGACCACTACCGCAAGATGAGGACCGGCCGCGCCAATACCGGGCTGCTCGACGGTATCAAGGTGGACTACTACGGCAGCGAAGTGCCGCTCAGCCAGGTCGCGAGCATCAGCGTCGAGGACTCGCGCACGCTGGTGGTATCCCCGTGGGACAAGTCCGCTGTGACCGCCGTCGAGAAGGCGATCCTCAAGTCCGACCTCGGGCTGACGCCGAACACGGCGGGGCAGGTCATCCGCCTGCCCTTGCCGCCGATGACCGAGGAGCGGCGCAAGGACCTCACCAAGGTCGCGAGGCACGAGGCGGAGAACGCGCGGGTCGCCGTGCGCGGCGTGCGCCGCGACCTGATGAACGAGTTGAAGGAAATGCTCAAGGAAAAGCTCATCTCCGAGGACGACGACCGGCGCGCGCAGGACGAGATCCAGAAGCTCACCGACCGGCATGTGCACGACATCGACGCGGTGCTGGCGGAAAAAGAAAAAGAGCTGTTGCAGGTCTGAGATGCCGGTAACCGCTCCTCAAGCATCGGGTGCGGGCCCGGTCCCGCGCCACGTCGCGGTGATCATGGACGGCAATGGCCGCTGGGCCGAGCAGCGGACACTCCCCCGGGCCGCCGGGCATCGCGCGGGCGCCCGCGCCGTCCGCGCGACGATCGAGGAGTGCGTCCGGCTCGGCGTCGGCGCACTGACGCTCTTCGCGTTTTCCAGCGAGAACTGGCAGCGCCCGGCGGGAGAGGTCGGCGTGCTCATGCAACTCTTCCTAGAGTCGCTCGACCGCGAAGTTGCGGAACTCGATGCGAACGGCGTGCGGCTGCGCTTCATCGGCGACCGCAAGCGCCTCGCGCCGCCGCTCGTCGACCGCATGGCCGCGGCCGAGGAGCGCACCGCCCGGCGCGAACGCCTGGACCTCGTCGTCGCGGTGGCCTATGGCGGACGCTGGGACCTGGCCCAGGCCGCGCGCCGCCTCGCGCTCGAATCCGTTGCCGGAGTCCGCCAGCCGTCGGAGATCGACGAGGACGCACTCGGCGCGAGCCTCATGACCGCGGGGCGCGCGGCGCCCGACCTCTTCATCCGCACCGGCGGCGAGCGTCGCATCAGCAATTTCCTGCTCTGGGACCTCGCCTATACGGAGCTCTGGTTCACCGACACCCTCTGGCCGGATTTCGACGCGGCCTGCCTTGCCGCCGCGCTCGCGGACTTCGGCAGCCGGCAACGCCGCTTCGGCCGGGTTGCGGGGCAGGCGGGCGCCAACTGATGCTCGGGCAACGCATCCTGACGGCCGTCGGCCTCGTCGTCGTGCTCGCGCTCGTGCTCATCGTGCTGCCGAGCAAGCTCGCCGTGATCGCCTTTGGCGGACTCATCCTGGTCGGGCGCCTGGGAATGGTCGCAACTCGCCGGGCTGAAGGGCCCGCTCGTGCGCGCGGCCTACGTCGTCGCCTGCGCGGCCCTGATGTTCTGGCTCGGGCAGGCGACGCTGCAGCCCGCCGATTTCGGGCGCGTGATGATGCTGACGATGCTCGGCTGGATCCCGCTCTTCGGCTGGGTCGTGCTGGCGCCGCAGATGGCAGGCGACGGTCCTCGCGGCCATCGCCGGGCTCTGGGCACTGGCGCCGACCTGGCTCGCGCTTTCGCGGCTTTACCTGCAGGACGGAAATGGCCGCGAGCTCGTCGTCTTCGTGCTGCTGCTCGCCTGGGCTGCCGACATCGGCGCCTATTTCGCGGGACGCCGGTTCGGGCGAATGCAGCTCGCGCCCGTCGTCAGTCCCAACAAGACCTGGGAAGGCGTACTCGGCGGGCTCGTCGCGGGTTTCCTCGTGGCGCTCGCCGGTCGCGCCTGGTTCGACCTGCCGGCCCTCGCGTTCCTGTCGCTTTGCGTCGCTGCCGTGCTCGTTTCCGTGGTGGGCGACCTCCTCGAAAGCATGTTCAAGCGCCAGCGCGGCCTGAAGGACAGTGGCACGCTGCTGCCGGGCCACGGCGGGATGCTCGACCGGATCGACAGCCTGACCTCGTCCGTTCCGCTCCTCGCGCTCGGGTTCGGCTGGCTGGGGATCGTGGCATGAAGGGCATCGCGGTTCTCGGCTCGACGGGCAGCATCGGCGAGAACACGCTGGACGTCGCGGGCCGCCATCCCGATCGTTTCCGCATCGTGGCGCTCACCGCGCACGCGAACCATGAATCGCTGTTCGCGCAATGCCTGCGCTTCCGGCCCGACGTCGCGGTGCTAGTCGATCGAGGAGCGGCGGGGAGGCTCGCGGCCCGCGTCGCCTCGGCCGGCACTCGGCACGCGCGTGCTTGCGGGGGCCGAGGCGACTGTCCACGGTCGCGACCCTGCCGGAGGCCGACCTCGTCATGGCCGCGATCGTCGGTGCCGCGGGCCTTGCGCCAACGATTGCGGCCGCGAGCGCCGGCAAGACGGTCCTGCTCGCCAACAAGGAAGCGCTCGTCCTGTCCGGAGCCCTGCTGCTCGACGCTGCGCGGGCCTCCGGCGCCCGGATCCTGCCGATCGACAGCGAGCACAACGCGATCTTCCAGTGCCTGCCTTCCGGCACGCGGCCGGATGCCGCGCCGCGCGGCGTCAGGCAGGTGGTGCTGACGGCGTCCGGCGGGCCATTCCTCAGGACGCGCCGCGAGGATCTCGCCTCGGTGACGCCCGAGCAGGCGATTGCGCATCCGAACTGGCGCATGGGACCGAAGATTTCCGTGGACTCGGCGACGCTGATGAACAAGGGCCTCGAGATCATCGAGGCCTGCCACCTGTTCAAGTTGGCACCGGAACAGGTGCGCGTCGTCATACATCCCCAGAGCATCGTGCACTCCCTCGTCGAGTACGCGGATGGCTCGGTGCTCGCGCAGATGAGCCAGCCCGACATGCGCGTGCCGATTGCACACGCGCTCGCCTGGCCGGACCGCATGGACTCCGGCGTCGCTCCCCTCGACCTCGTCCAGATAGGGAGGTTGTCGTTCGAAGAGCCTGATTTTGAACGGTTTCCATGCCTCGCCCTGGCCCTGGAAGCGGCCCGGAGGGGCGGCACGGCGCCAGCCGTCCTGAATGCGGCAAACGAAGTCGCCGTCGAAGCGTTTCTTGGCAGGCGGCTGAACTTTGCCGGCATCGCGGCAGTCATTGAAAGCGTGTTGCAACAGCATGAGGCGGGGCCGGTGCGAAGCCTGGACGATGCGCTCGCGGCGGACGCCTGGGCGCGCGAGCTCGCGCGTGCCGCATTGCCGGCCCGGCAGGCAGCGGGCGCATGAGTACTTCGATCCTGACGTCGATCGTCGCCTTCGTCGATCGCGATCGGCGTGCTCGTCTCGGTGCACGAGTTCGGCCACTTCTGGGTCGCGCGCCGGCTCGGGTTCAAGGTGCTGCGGTTCTCACTCGGCTTCGGCAAGCCGCTCCTGAAGCGGATGAGCCGGGACGACGACCCGGTCGAGTACGTGCTCGCCGCGATTCCGCTCGGCGGCTACGTGCGCCTCCTCGATGAGCGCGACGGCCCGGTGCCGCCCGGCGAGGAGCATCGCGCGTTCAACCGCAAGCCGCCGCTCGCGCGAATCGCCGTGCTGCTGGCGGGACCGGGGGCCAATTTCCTGTTTGCGATCGTCGCGTACTGGCTCCTCTTCATGCAGGGCGTGCCCGGGACTGAAGCCGGTGATCGGCGAAGTCGTGCCGGACTCGCATGCCGCGCACGCCGACCTGAAGCCGCTCGACGAGATCGTCGGCATCGGCGGCGAGGCGACGCCGACGCGCCAGGCGGCGGTGCTCTCCATCCTCGAGCACGTGGTCGAGGAGGGCGCCGTTCCGCTCGAGGTCCGCAATGAGGACGGCGCGACGCGCTCGGTCACGATCCGCGTGCCCGAAGGCGAGCGGCGGGCACTGACCGAGCCCGGCATCCTGTTGCGCGGGCTCGGGCTCTCCTTCTGGTACCCGCCGCAGCCGGTCGTCGTGGCCGAGCTGACGCCGGGCGAGCCCGCAATCCTGGCCGGCCTCGCGCTCGGCGACCGCGTCGTGGACGTCGACGGCGTGGCGGTGGACGACTACGCGAAGTTCGTCGCCGAGATCCGCTCGCGGCCGGGCAAGCGACACGGCCATTACGGCGATCCGCGACGGCCGGCGCCTGACGATCGACCTCGTGCCGAAGCCGGTCGTGGAGGAGGGGCGCACGGTCGGCAAGATCGGCCTCGGCGCCGCGCTCGGCGACGGCAGCGGTTTCCCGGAGTCGATGCGGACCGTGGAGCGCTACGGCCCGATTGCGGCGATCGTTCCCGCAGCGCGCGAGACCTGGCAGAAGAGCGCGCTCACCGTGCGATTCCTGTGGCGGATGGTGACCGGCCACGTCTCGACCAAGAACATTTCCGGGCCCATCAACATCGCGCAATACGCCGGGCTGACGGCGACCGAGGGCTTCTCCTACTACCTCGGCTTCCTCGCGCTGGTGTCGATTTCGCTCGCGGTGCTGAACCTGCTGCCGGTGCCCGTCCTGGACGGCGGCCAGATCGTCTTCCAGCTCATCGAAATGGTGAAAGGCGCGCCGCTTTCGATGAAGGCGCAGGTGTTCGGCCAGAAAGTCGGCATCGCGATGCTCGTCGCCCTGATGGGCTTCGCGTTCTACAACGACCTCACCCGGCTCTTCGGCTGACGATGAGGGGACGGCACGGCAACATGCTGCGGCAGCTCGCCCTCGTCCTGCTCCTGGGGTTCGCCGGGACCGCCGCGGCGCAGGCGCCCGCCGCGTTTTCCGTCGGCGACATCCGCGTCGAGGGGCTGCAGCGAATTTCAGAGGGAACGATCTACAACTACCTGCCGGTGAACATCGGCGACCGGCTCGACCAGCGCCGGATCCAGGAAGCGATCCGCGCGCTGTTCGCGACCGGGTTCTTCAGCGACGTCGAGATGCGGCGCGACGGCGAGACGCTCGTCGTGGTCGTCCGCGAGCGCCCGTCGATCGAGAGCTTCGAGCTCGCGGGGAACAAGGACATCAAGACCGAGGACCTGCAGAAGTCGCTGCGGACGGTCGGGCTCGCGACCGGCAAGACATTCGACCGCTCGGTGCTCGACGAGGTCCAGGGCTTCCTCACCGACCAGTATTTCAGCCGCGGCAAGTACGCCGTGCGCATCAACCCGCAGGTCGAGGAGGTGCCGGGCAACAAGGTCCGCATCAAGATCGACATCGACGAGGGTAAGCGCGCGCGCATCCGCCAGATCAACCTGGTCGGCAACGCGGCATTCGGCGACGAGGAGCTGCGGGAGGCCTTCGAGCTCGACACTCCCAACTGGCTCTCCTGGTACCGGCAGGATGACCGCTATTCGCGCGAGTCGCTGCAGGGCGACATCGAGAAGCTCCAGTCGTTCTACCAGGACCGCGGCTACGCGAACTTCGACGTCGAGTCCACCCAGGTCGCGATCGCGCCGGAGATGGACGACATCTTCATCACGATGAACCTGCACGAAGGCGACGTCTACACCGTCGGCGAGGTCAAGGTCGCCGGCACGATGAAGGTCCCGGAGGCGGAGCTGAGGCGGCTGCTGCTCGTCCACCCGGGCCAGATCTATTCCCGCAAGCTCATCACCCAGTCGCAGGAATTCATCTCCTTCAGGCTCGGCGTCGAGGGCTATGCGTTCGCGAAGATCGACCCGGTGCCGCATGCCAACGAGGAAACGAAGACGATCGACCTGACGTTCTTCGTCGACCCGGGCAGCCGCGCCTACGTGCGCCGGATCAATTTCATCAACACGAGCGCGATCGACGACGAGGTCCTGCGGCGCGAAATGCGCCAGATGGAGGGCTCCTACCTTTCCAATTCCCTGCTCGAGCGGTCGAAGGAGCGCATCCAGAGGCTGCCCTACATCGAGACGGTGGATTTCGAGACCACGCCGGTTCCGGGCACGCCGGACCTCGTGGACGTGGATTTCGACATCAAGGAAGGATTGCCCGGCCAGTTCAGCGGCGGCATCGGCTACTCGGAATCGCAGTCGTTCATCCTGAACGGCAGCTTCGTGCACTCGAATTTCATGGGCACCGGCGAGCGGGTGGCGCTCGAGCTGCTCTCGGGGCGCTATTCGCAGCAGTACAGCCTCTCGCACACCGACCCGTACACGACCGTCGACGGCGTTTCCCGCACCATCGGCCTGCAGTACCGCGACGTCACGCAGTTCGTCTCGGCGGCGTCCGATTTCTCGACGACGACCATGTCCGGCACGCTCGAGTACGGCTACCCGATCTCGGAGTACCAGGGCCTGCGCTTCGGCCTCATTGCCCAGCGCTCGGACCTGATCGTCAATCCCCAGAACAGCGCCCCCGAGGCGATCACCTGGGTGCGCAACAACGGCAACCCGTACACGCGGGTGATCGAGCGCGAAATCGACGTTCCGGGCGAGGACGACCCGAGCATCGTCACCAACATCCTCTTCGGGACCAAGTTCAACACCTACGAGCTGGTGGCGAGCTGGTACTTCGACTCGCGCAACCGCGCGATCTTTGCCGATCGCGGCATGCAGCACACGACGAGCCTCGCGGTGACGGCACCGGGCAGCGAGGTGGACTACTACGTCTGGCGCTACGACTACCTCCAGCTGCTCCCGATCTACAGGCAGTGGACGTTCGCGCTCTCGGCCGAGCTCGCCTACGGCGACGCGATCGGTGACGACACTTCCTCCCTGCCGCCCTACCGCCAGTTCTTTGCGGGCGGCCCGGGATCCGTGCGCGGCTTCGCCGAGAGCCGGCTCGGGCCCAAGGACGGATTCGGAAACCCGTATGGCGGCAACATGAAGGTGATCGGGCGGGCGGAAGTCCTGTTCCCGGTCCCGGCCAAATGGCGCGCGAGCACGCGCATCAGCGCCTTCTTCGACATCGGCAATGTCTTCTCGCAGGGCCAGGCAATCGACTTCGTCGGCCAGGATGGCCGTACGCCCGTGGACTATGAGTTCGATTACAATGAGTTGAAGCAGTCCGCCGGCCTCGCGATCCAGTGGATGGCGCCGCTGGGGGTATTCCGGTTCAGCTATGGCTTCCCGCTGAACGAGTTCAAGGGCGACGGCATCCGTTATGCGGACGAGGTCGAGCGCTTCCAGTTCACGATCGGTTCCGCATTCTGATAGTCGAGGCAAGATGACACACATGACCAGAAACACCGTTTTCGGCGCGCTGATTGCCCTTGCGGCGATCGCCGCGGTTCCCGTCGCCGGGGCCCAGGCCCTCAAGATCGGCTTCGTCAACTTCGGGCGCCTGCTCGAGGAGTCGCCGCAGGCCAAGTCGGCCCAGCAGGCCCTCGAGGGCGAGTTCCTGCCGCGCCAGCGCGAGGTCGCGGCGCAGCAGAAGTCGCTCCAGGAAAAGCGCGAGAAGCTCACGAAGGAAGCGGCAGTGATGTCCGAGGCGGACCGCGTCCGCACCGAGCGTGAAGTGCGCGACCTGGAGCTGAACGTGCAGCGCCGCTACAACGAGCTGCAGGAGGACCTGAACCTCCGCAGGAACGAGGAAGTCGGCAAGATGCAGCGCTCGCTGCTGCAGGAAGTCCAGGCCTACGCGCGCGCGAACGGCTTCCAGCTGATCGTCAGCGAGGGCGTGCTGTTCGCCGCCGAGGGCGTCGACATCACGCCGCAGGTCGTCGCCGCGATCAAGTCCAAGGCGCCGGCCGCCGCGACACCGCCCAAGCCCTGAGCGCGGGCCGCCGCGAGGGGAGTTCCGCGATGGCGATTACGCTCGGCGAGATCGCAGTCCGTTACGGACTCGAGCTTGCCGGCGATCCCGCGCTCGCGATCGACGGCGTCGCGCCGCTGGCGGCGGCCGCGAAGGGCCAGCTGAGCTTCTGCACGGGAGCCCGTTACCGCAGGCAGCTCGCCGCCACGCAGGCGACGGCGGTCGTCCTGCCTCGCGAGCTCGCCGCCGAATGCCCGGTCGCCGCGCTGATCAGCGAGCGCCCCTACGCCAGCTTCGCCCGCATCCTGGCCGGGCTCCACCCGCCGGCGCCGGTGACGGGCGGCGTCGCGGCCGGAGCGCAGGTCGCGGCGTCGGCTAAAGTCGCGCCCAGCGCCTGGATCGGACCGTACGCCGTCATCGGCGAGGGCGCCGTGATCGGCGAGCGCTGCTCCATCGGGCCGCATTGCGTCGTCGAGGACGGCGCGCGCCTCGGCGATGACTGCCGGCTCCAGGCGCGCGTGGTGATCTGCCGCGGCGTTTCGATCGGCGCGCGCTGCATGTTCAAGCCGGGCGCGGTCATCGGCGGCGACGGGTTCGGCTATGCACCCGACGTGGACGGCTACGTGAAGGTCACGCACGTCGGCGGCGCGCGCCTCGGCAACGACGTCGAGGTCGGGTCAAACAGCACCATCGACCGGGGAACGATCGAAGACACCGTCATCGAGGACGGCGTCAAACTGGACAACCAGGTGCAGGTCGGACATAACTGCCGCATCGGGGCGCATACGGTGATTGCCGGTTGCGTGGGGATCTCGGGCAGCACGACCATCGGAAGCCGCTGCATGATCGGCGGCGCCGTCGGCATCGCGGGGCATCTCGAGATCGGGGATGGCGTCATCGTGACCGGCTATTCGCTCGTATCGCATTCGCTGCCGGGACCCGGCATGTATTCGTCCGGGATGCCGGCGATCGAGTCCGCCAAGTGGCGGCGCGCGGTTGCCCGCCTTCACCGCCTGGACCGGGAGAAGAAGCGATGAGCGAAGGATTTCCGATGGACATCGGGGCGGTGCTCGCGCAGCTGCCGCACCGGTATCCGTTCCTCCTGGTCGACCGGGTCATCGAATGCGTCCCCGGCAAGCGCATCGAGGCGATCAAGAACGTGACCGTCAACGAGCCGTTCTTCACGGGACATTTTCCGGGCCGCCCGGTGATGCCGGGCGTCATGATCCTGGAAGCGCTCGCCCAGGCGGCCGGCATCCTCGCCTTCAAGACCGCGGGGGTCGTGCCGGACGAAAAATCCCGCTTCTACTTCGTGGGCATCGACAAGGCGCGGTTCCGGCGGCCCGTCATGCCCGGCGACCAGATCGTGCTGAAGGCGACGCTCGAGCGCGCGATCCGCGGGATCTGGAAGTTCGAGACGGTGGCGGAGGTCATGGGCGACGTGGTGGCGTCGGCCACGATGATGGTCGCGCCCGAGGCCAAGGCTTGATCGACCCGCGCGCCATCGTCGCGCCGGACGCCGAGATCGGCGAAAGGGTCGAGATCGGCGCGTTCACCGTGATCGGCAAGGGCGTGAAGATCGGCGACGGCACCTGGATCGGTCCGCATGCCGTGGTCAATGGGCCGACGACGCTCGGGCGCGACAACAAGGTGTTCCAGTTCGCGTCGGTCGGCGACGCGCCGCAGGACAGGAAGTACGCGGGCGAGCCGACGCGGCTCGAGGTCGGCGACCGCAACGTGTTCCGCGAGTTCTGCACGATCAATCGCGGCACCGTTGGCGGGCGGGGCGTCACCACCATCGGGGACGATTGCCTGTTCATGGCGTACTCGCACGTCGCGCACGACTGCATCGTCGGCAGCCACTGCGTCATGTCGAACTGCACGGCCCTGGCCGGGCACGTCGAGCTGGGCGACTGGGTGATCCTGTCGGGCTATTCAGCGATCCACCAGTTCTCCAAGATCGGCGCCCACGCCTTCCTCGCGAACAATGCCGCCGTGACGCGCGACGTGCCGCCGTACCTGCTCGTGGCGGGCTCGCCGGCGGAGCCGAAGGGCATCAACAGCGAAGGACTCAAGCGCCGCGGTTTCGATGCGGGCCAGATCGCCAACATCAAGAGCGCCTACCGGCTCTTCTACCGCTCGGGGCTCAAGCGCGCCGAGGCCGAGGAACGGCTCCAGGCGCTGGTGCCGACGCAGCCGGAGCTGAAGCCGTTCGTGGATTTCCTCGCCGCCAGCGAACGCAGCATCATTCGTTGATGGCGGGTGAGCGCACGCTGACGATCGGCCTCGTTGCCGGCGAGTCCTCCGGCGACAACCTGGGCGCCGCGCTGATCCGTTCCATCGGCGCATCCGCGCCGGGCACGCGCTTCGTCGGAGTCGCCGGCCCGCGGATGAAAGCGGCCGGTTGCGAGGCCTGGGCGGAGTCCGAGGAACTCGCGGTCATGGGGCTGTTTGAAGTGCTTCACCACCTGCCGCGGCTGCTCGCCCTGCGCAGGCGCATCCGGGGCGCGATGATCGAACGCCGGCCCGACGTGTTCGTCGGCATCGACGCGCCCGAATTCAACCTGGGCCTGGCGCCGGCGCTGCATGCCGCGGGGATTGCCACCGTGCAGTACGTGAGCCCGCAGGTATGGGCCTGGCGGCGTGGTCGCGCCCGGCGCATGGCGGGTTTCCTGGACCTCGTGCTCTGCCTGCTTCCGTTCGAACGCGCGGTGTACGACGAGGCGGGCCTTCGCTCGATATTCGTGGGCCACCCGCTGGCGGACCAGCTCCCGCTCGTGCCGGACGAGGCCGCGGCGCGCGCGGAGCTCGGCATTGCCCCGGGAGTGCCGCTCGTCGCCGTCCTCCCGGGCAGCCGCCTCGGGGAGGTCTCGCGCCTGGCCACCGACTTCGCCGGCGCGATTGCCTGGCTGGCGGCACGGCGACCCGGCCTGCAATTCGTCGCGGCGTTGGCCAACGGCCGCACCCGCGCGGAGTTCGAGAAAGCCCTCGCACGGCAGGCGCCCGGAATCCTGGTCCGGGTAATCGAGGGGCGAAGCCAGGTCGCGCTCGCGGCCGCGAGCGTCGTCCTCGTCGCCTCCGGCACGGCTACCCTCGAAACGCTCCTCAGCAAGCGCCCCATGGTCGTTGCCTATCGGCTGGGCGCGCTGACGGCCTTCGTGCTCCGGCGCTTTGGGCTCCTGAAGGCGCCTTACTTCGCCCAGCCGAACCTGCTTGCCGGCCGCCTCGTCGTCCCGGAGCTCGCCCAGGCCGAAGTGACGGCGGAGCGGCTCGGACGGGAGATCGAAGGATGGCTGGATGAGCCCGATTCGGTCGCGGAGCTGCAGGTCCTGTTTACGGCCATCCACAGGCAGCTGCAGCAGGGCGCGAGCGAACAGGCCGCGCAGGCGATCCTTGCCCTGGCGCGGGGTCGGGCCTCGTGAGCGCGCAGGGGGTCATTCGCCCGCGCTTGGCTGGCGGGCTGACCGCCGGCGTCGACGAGGCAGGGCGGGGCCCGCTCGCCGGCCCGGTCGTCGCCGCCGCGGTCATCCTGGACGCCAGGCGGCCGATTGCGGGCTTGCGCGACTCCAAGCAGCTCTGCCCCGAGGCCCGCGGACGTATCGCGGTTCAGATCCGCGAGCGATCGATCGCGTGGGCGATAGGCTGGGTCGATGCCGAGGAGATCGACGTGCTGAATATCCTGGAAGCCTCCCTGCTCGCGATGCGCCGCGCGCTCCAGGGGCTCTCGGTCGCGCCCCGGCGCGTCTGCGTCGACGGTGACCGCTGTCCGACCGAGGCCATGCTCGGATTCGCCTGCGGCTTCGATGCCGTGGTGCGCGGCGACACCCGGATCCGCGAGATCAGCGCGGCCTCGATCCTCGCGAAAGTCAGCCGCGATGCCTGGATGACGCGGGCCGCCTGCGCCTACCCGGAATACGGCTTCGAGCGGCACAAGGGTTATGGCACGGCCGACCACCTCGAATGCCTCGAAAGAAAGGGGCCCTGCCGGCTGCACCGCCGGAGCTTCGCGCCGGTAAGATCGCAGCATGCAACCGACTGAAGCCGCCGAGGCGCGCCCGCAGTTCGTTCACCTGCGGCTGCACACCGAGTATTCGCTCGTCGACGGCATCGTGCGCGTGCCGCGCCTCATGCGCGCCGTTGCCGCGGCCAGCATGCCCGCCGTTGCGCTGACCGACCAGGGCAACCTGTTCGCCCTCGTTAAATTCCATCGCGAAGCGGAAAAGCGCGGCGTGAAGCCGATCATCGGCGCGGACCTGTGGCTCGCGGAGGCGGGCGATCGGGCCGAGCCGTCGCTGGTGACCTTGCTCGCCCAGGGCACCGCCGGTTTCCGGAACCTCGCGAGGCTCGTTTCGCGCAGCTATCTCGAGGGCCAGGACCGCGGCCGCCCCGTCGTGGACCGGGACTGGCTCGACTCCGCCTCGACCGCGGGACTCATTGCGCTGTCGGGCATCCAGGGCGACGTCGGTCGGGCCCTGCTCGCCGGCCGCAGCACAGACGCCGAGGCCCTGCTCGGACGCTGGCTCGGCCTTTTTGGCGACCGGTTCTACTTTGAAGTGCAACGCACCGGCAGGCCCGGCGAGGAAGTGTTGATTGCGGGCGTCACGAGCCTCGTAGCCGCACAGCCGGTGCCGGTCGTCGCGACGAACGACGTGCGATTTCTCGAGCGCGACGAGTTCGAGGCCCACGAGGCGCGGGTCTGCATCCACGAGGGCCGCCGCCTCGACGATCCCGACCGGCCGCGCGCCTATACCCCGGAGCAGTTCCTGAAGGGACCGGCCGAGATGGCGGCGCTCTTTGCCGACCTGCCCGAGGCGCTCGCCAACAGCGTGGAGATCGCCCGTCGCTGTTCGCTCCCCTTGCCGCACGGTGAGATCTTCATGCCGGCCTTCGACGTGCCGGACGGGAGCTCGGCGCCCGATCACCTGCGCAAGCTCGCCCTGGAAGGGCTCGCGCGGCGGCTCGCCGCGGGCGCGACGGATGCGCGCTACCGTGAGCGGCTCGACACCGAGCTCTCCGTGATCTGCCGCATGGGCTTCGAGGGCTATTTCCTCGTCGTCGCCGACTTCATCCGCTGGGCGCGCGCGGAGGAGATCCCGGTCGGTCCGGGCCGCGGCTCGGGTGCGGGTTCGCTCGTTGCCTGGGCGCTCGGCATCACCGACCTCGACCCGATCCGACACGACCTGCTGTTCGAGCGGTTCCTGAATCCCGAGCGCGTCTCGCTGCCGGACTTCGACATCGACTTCTGCATGTCGCGCCGCGACCGGGTGATCGACTACGTGGCGGACCGGTACGGGCGCGACCGCGTTTCCCAGATCATCACCTTCGGGTCGCTCGCCGCGCGCGCGGTCGTCCGCGATGTCGGCCGGGTGCTCGGGCTGCCCTATGGCTTCGTGGACGGCGTTGCCAAGCTGATCCCATTCGAGCTCGGCATCACGCTCGGCGACGCGCTCGAGAAGGAACCCGAGCTGGCCCGCCGCTATGGCGCCGAGGACGAGGTCCGGGACCTCATCGACCTCGCGCGCCGGCTCGAGGGGCTTGCGCGCAATGCGGGCACGCACGCGGGCGGCGTCGTGATCGCCCCGGCCCCGCTGACCGATTTCACCGCGCTCTACTGCGAATCGGCCGGCGCGAGCGTCGTGACCCAGTTCGACAAGGACGATGTCGAGCAGGTCGGGCTCGTGAAGTTCGATTTCCTGGGCCTGCGCACGCTCACGATCATCGACCGCACCGTGCGGCTCATCAACGCGCGGCGGCTCGAGGCCGGCGAGGCGCCGCTCGACCTCGCGCGCCTGCCGCTCGACGACCCGGAAACCTACAAGCTGCTGCGAACCTGCCGGACGACCGCGATCTTCCAGCTCGAGTCGCGCGGCATGAAGGACCTGGTGCGCAAGCTCCAGCCCGACTGCTTCGACGACATCGTGGCGCTCGTGGCCCTGTTCCGGCCCGGGCCGCTCCAGTCGGGCATGGTCGACGATTTCATGGCGCGCAAGCACGGCCGCACGAGCGGGCCGATCGATTACCTGCACCCGAGCCTGGCCGGGATCCTGAAGCCGACGTACGGCGTGATCCTCTACCAGGAACAGGTCATGCAGATCGCGCAGATCCTGTCGGGTTACACCCTCGGGGGCGCGGACCTGCTGCGTCGCGCGATGGGCAAGAAGAAGCCCGAGGAAATGGCGACGCAGCGCTCGGTCTTCGTCGAAGGCGCGATCCAGCGGGGCGTGCCGGCCTCCCGCGCAGGCCAGATCTTCGACCTCATCGAGAAATTCGCGGGTTACGGCTTCAACAAGTCGCATTCCGCGGCCTATGCGCTGCTCGCCTACCAGACCGCCTGGCTCAAGGCGCATCATCCGGAAGCCTTCATGGCGGCCGTCCTGTCCTCCGACATGGAACACACGGACAAGGTCGTCTCCTTCATCGACGAGTGTGGCGGCATCGGCCTCGAGGTGCTGCCGCCCGACGTCAACGGCTCGATGTTCCAGTTCACGGTCGCAGGGCCCGGCACCATCCGCTACGGCCTCGGCGCGATCAAGGGCGTGGGCGAGGGCGCGGTCGAGGCGATCGTCGTCGAGCGGGAGCGCGGGGGCGCTTTCCGCGACCTCGTCGACCTCTGCCGGCGCGTGGACCTCAGGCTCGCCGGCAAGCGCACGCTCGAGGCCATGGTGAAGGCGGGATGCTTCGACAGCTTCGGTCGCACGCGGGCGACGCTCGCGCTCGCCCTGCCGGCGGCGATCCAGCTCGGCGAGCAGCGGACACGCGCCTTCGCCGCCGGCCAGGACGACCTGTTCGGCGGGCTGGCGGAGCCGGCACCCGGCGTGGCCCACGCGGCGGTGGAATTTCCCTCGGTGCCGGAGTGGAGCGAGGCGCAGCGGCTCCAGGGCGAACGCGAGACGCTCGGCCTGTTCCTGTCAGGGCACCCGATCGCGGAATTCGAGCAGGAGCTGCGCCAGGTCGCGCCGGCGCGGATCGTTGACCTTGGCGGTCCGCGTCCGTCCGCCGATTCGCGGGGCTTCGGCGGCGGCCGGAACGTGACGGTCGCCGGGCTCGTGCTCGAGATCCGCCGCCGCGGCCAGCGCGTGACCCTGCTGCTCGACGATCGCAGCGGGCGCATCGAGGTGAGCCTGTTCGACGATGTCTGGCAGCAGCATCGCGCGGTAATCGCGCGCGACGCGATCCTGGTCGTCGAAGGGCAGCTGCGATTTGACGAGTTCATCGAGGACTGGCGGATCAATGCACGGAAGCTCACGCCGATCCACGAGCTGCGGGAGCGCGAGGCGCGGCGGCTCCAGATCCGCCTGCCCGCGGGCGGCGGCGACGAGCGGTTGTTGCAGCGGCTCGAGGAAATCCTCCGCCCCTGCCGCGGCGGGCGGTGCAATGTCGCGATCCACTACATCGGCGGCGAGGCGCGCGGGACGCTCGCGCTCGGCGACGACTGGGCGGTGCGCCCGACGCGGGAATTGCTCGAGGGCCTCGCTGCGCTCGTCGGCCGCGACGCGATTCGCCTCGGCTACGGGCCGCGCGGAAACGAAGGGGACGCACCCCTTTAGCGAGCATCGAGCGCCATCCGAGAAGCTACGGCGCTCGCGCTAAAGGGGTGCGTCCCCTTCGTTTTCGTATACTGCCGGCATGCCGCTCCAGTTCCTGGACTTCGAACAGCCCATCGCCGAGCTCGAGGCGAAAATCGAGGAGCTTCGCTTCCTCGCGGAGGATTCCGACCTCAATACGGGCGGCGAGATCGAAAAGCTCCGCGCCCGGAGCCGCGCGCTCACGAACAGCATCTTTGCGAGCCTGACGCCCTGGCAGATCACGCAGCTCGCGCGGCACCCGCAGCGCCCGTACACGCTCGACTACCTGCCGCTCGTCTTCACCGAGTTCCAGGAATTGCACGGTGACCGCATGTATGCGGACGACCAGTCGATCGTCGGCGGACTCGCGCGACTGTCGGGCACGCCGGTCATGGTGCTCGGGCAGCAGAAGGGCCGCGACACCAAGGAGCGCGTGCGCCGCAACTACGGCATGCCGAAGCCCGAGGGCTATCGCAAGGCACGTCGGTTGATGCTCACCGCGGAACGCTTTGGCCTGCCCCTCATCACGCTGATCGATACGCCGGGCGCGTACCCGGGGGTCGGCTCGGAGGAGCGAAACCAGAGCGAGGCGATCGCCCGGAACCTCTTCGACATGTCCCAGCTCGCAGTTCCGATCGTGAGCTGCGTCATCGGCGAGGGTGGTTCCGGCGGCGCGCTCGCGATCGGCGTCTGCGACCGCCTGATGATGCTCCAGTACAGCATCTATTCCGTGATCTCGCCGGAGGGTTGCGCGTCCATTCTCTGGAAGAGCGCCGACCGGCGCGAACTCGCGGCCGAGGCCATGGGAATCACGGCGGAGCGGCTGTCGCGCCTCAACCTGATCGACGAAGTGATCGCCGAGCCGCTCGGCGGCGCGCATCGCGAGCCGCAGACGATGGCGGAGCGCCTGCGCGAGGCGCTGGTGCGCCAGCTCGGTACGCTCACGGCCCTGCCGCCCGAACAGGTCCTCGCCGAGCGGCAGCAGCGCCTGCGCGGGTTCGGGATGTTCGGCGGGACCTAGGAAAGCCGGGATGGAGTTCGGCGCGGAGCGCCTCGGATCTGCGCTGGCGGCGATCGATCCCGCCTGGAGCGAGGCGAAGCTCTGCGTCGCGTACTCCGGCGGCCTGGATTCGACCGTGCTCCTGCACGCGATGGCCGAACTCGCCGCGCTTCGCGGCTGCGCCTTGCGCGCGCTCCATGTCGATCACGGCTTGCACGCGGATTCCGGTGCCTGGGCGGATGCCTGCCGCGCGGCCTGCCGGTCGATCGGCGTGCCGGTCGAGGTCGTGGCGCTCCGCCTCGAGCCGCCGGCCGGGGCGAGCGTGGAGGCCTTCGCGCGCGAGGCGCGCTACCGCGCGCTCGGCCGGGCGCTGCAGCCTGGCGAATGGCTGCTGACCGCGCACCATCGCGACGACCAGCTCGAGACCGTCCTGATCCAGCTGCTGCGTGGCGCGGGCGTTGCCGGGCTCGCGGCCATGCCCGCGCGTGTCGCCTTCGGTCCCGGCTGGCACGCGCGCCCGCTGCTCGAATTCGGGCGCGACTGCGTTGCCGCGTATGCGGCGCGGCGCGGGCTCGAATGGCTGCGCGATCCGATGAACGAAGCGCACCGGTTCGACCGCGGATTCCTGCGCGCCCGCGTCCTGCCGGCGCTGCGCGAGCGCTGGCCGGCGGCCGCGACGACCGTCGCGCGCAGCGCCGCGCACCTGGCGCAGGCGTCCCGCCTGCTCGCGGAGATCGCGGCAGCCGATGCCGAGGGAATCGTCGACGATGGGCGACTCGCGATCGACGGCCTCGCCCGGCTGTCGCCGGACCGGCAGTGCAACCTGGTGCGGTGGTGGCTGCGCGGCCTTGGATTGCGCGCCCCGCCGGCGGCGAGGCTTGCGAGTTCGCTACAGGCCTTCCATGTGGCGCGTCGCGATGGTTCTCCCTGCCTGCGCTGGGGTGACGGCGAACTGAGGCGTTATCGCGGCCGGCTCTATGCGCTCGCGCCGCTTGCGACCCGGGAGCCAATTACTGCGACGGCGGGAAGCGTCGCGTCAATAGAGCTGGGTCCGGGGCTCGGCAGTTTCGGCCTGGTCGCAGGGGAGCAGGGCGGATTGCGCGCGCCGCTCGCGGCGAATGCGGCCTTCCGGTTCCGGACGGGCGGTGAGAGCCTGCGGCCGCACCCCGGGCGCCCGCGCAAGCGGCTCAAGGACCTGTGCCAGGAAAGCGGGGTCGTTCCCTGGATGCGCGACCGCCTGCCGCTGGTCTACGTCGGGGACCGGCTCGCCGCGGTCGGCGACCTGTGGATCGATGCGGAATTCGTCGTGGAGCCGGGCCAGCCGGCGCTGCGGCCCGTATGGGCCGACCGGCCCCGGATCTTCTAGCGGGTCAGCGCCAGCATTCCGCCGTGTTGTCGGCACCGCCGTCGTTGTCAGCCGTGCGGACGCCGCGATCGGTGACGAAGAAAGCCTGGCATGCGGAGTCCTGTGCCTGTTGTTCGCCCGCCGCCGCGGTCGCGGAGAGCATAAAGCTCGTCGCGTCGGCGGCGTCGATCGCGAGGTCGTACCAACCGTTCTCGCTGGCGACCGCGCCCTGCAACTCGCCGTCGGCGCAGCTCGGCGCGTTCGCGATCGCGGTCGCATAGGTATTGCACTGGAGGTAGAACTTTTCCTGCTGGGTCGAGAGCGCGAGCAGTGCCTCCTTCGCGTCCGAGCGCTGGCTGCGCAGCACGTAGTTGCGGTACGAGGGGATCGCGACCGCGGCGAGGATGCCGACGATGACCATGACCACCACGAGTTCGAGGAGGGTCACGCCGCGCTGGTATTGAGTGGGATTCATGGACTTGCTCCGGAAATGGCCCGGCCGCCCATGCGGCCGGGCCCGGGACATCAGTTCGATCCAGTCTGCCGCCAGTAGGTCCGTACCGGTGCGCGGTCAGGCAACGGGTCGCACACCTCGAGGCCGACCAGGCACTTGCCGCCGTCATCATCCTCGTCTTCGTCGACGTCCGGCACGCCGTCGCCGTCGTCATCCGTGTCCTGGTCATCCGGGATGCCGTCGCCGTCGTCGTCGGTGTCTTCGTTGTCCGAAGTGCCGTCGCCATCGCTGTCATTGTCGATGAACACGTAGACCACTTCCGGCGCGATGCCGCCCTGGGCGAGCTCGGTATCGCGGTCGTCGACAGAATCCGGCGGATCCTCCGGGTTCTCGCGGTCCAGGACCGGCGCGCCGGTGAAGGCGCTGATCGAGTACAGCCGGTTCGTGCCCACGCCAGGCGCACAGGAGTTGCTCTGCGCCGTCGAGTCGTTGTTCGGCTCGTAGGTCGTGAACTGGAGCTTGCTCGCCACCGTGCGGGCCTCGGCGAGCGACTTCTCGCCCGTGAAGCCGGCGGCGGGGCGGCGCAGGTCCAGGCGCCATCCGCTCGAGCCCGCCGGTATCGTCGGCGAGATGTCGTCCGTGATGTCGATCAGGGTGACGTCCGCTTCGGTGATCACCGTCGCCGAGTCGTAGTCCGACTGCGCGAGCCGGGCGAACGGCTGGTGGTCCCGCAGGCTGTAGAAGCGGTCCTCCGTCTCGATGTTGAGCGGGTGGCCGCGGTAGCCCGAGCCGATGCCCAGGTTGATCCAGGTCTGGCCGCTCGCGCTCAGGAAGGCCGCGTCCGGCGCGCTGTAGAAGCGCCGGGTCGTCGCGTTCGGGTGCGCGCCGAGGTGCGCGTTGCCGAGCGAGGCAAACACGCCGCCGGCCACCAGGTTCGGGCGCGTCTGGCCGTTGTTGATGTCGAAGCGCCACACCCGCCCGCCCATGTCGGCCGTGTACATGCGGTCCGCATAGCCGTCGCCCGTGAGGTCGAACACGCGGACGTCGGCCGGGATGCTGTGCGTCATCGACGCGAGGCGCAGGTCGGCGCCCGTGTCCGAGCTCGGGCCGGCGTACCAGAGGACATTGCCGCTCTCGGCGTCCACCATGAAGACCTGGTTGCCGTTCGAGTCGGTGGCGTAGACGCCGTTGTCCTGGACGGTGTCGTAGCCGCCGCCGAACACGAGCACCTGCTGGCGAGTGTTCTGCGTGGCGCCGCTGATGTTGACGCGTCCGACCGTCGGCATCGACCAGCTCTGGCCGCCATTGGTCAGGCGCTTGCTGCCGGCCTCGTTGGGCCCGATCTTGAACAGCACCGTCGGCGAATTGCGGTTGGTCACGTCGAGCGCGTAGTACTCGCTGCCGCCGCGGCGCATGCCGAAGTAGATGCGGACGGTCTCGCCGAGACCGGGCTCGATCACGCCATTGCCGTTGACTTCGTTCCGGATCACACGGATGTTGCCGTCGAGGCCGAAGACGCGCTCCGCGACCGCCTCGTCGTAGTAGAGGTCCCGCGTGCGCTGCAGCATCTGCTGCGGGACGAAGGCCCACAGCTCGCTGCCGTCGACCGCGCTGAACGCGTGCAGGAAGCCCTCGTTGGTCACCGCGAACACGACGCCGTCCAGCGGGTCGGGGTTCGCGAGCGTGCCGCCGTAGATGACGGTCGCGGGCCGGCCGTGCATCGGGTCGCCCATGGCGAGGCGCGCGTCGGTGAACGAGCCATCGCCGTTCGAGTCGTCGATGTCGGTGCCGCGCAGCCAGTCGATCATCGCGACGCGGCCCGGGGCTTCGGCGGCGCCGAGGCCAAGCATCGCCGTCGTGATCGCCGCGTTCGTGCTCACGACCGTATTCGAGACCGCGGTCAGCGCGGACGCCGGATTGACGTCGCTGTAGAGATTCCGGGTGGCCGGCGTCGGCAGCTCGTTGGCAGCGCCGCCCAGGCTCACGCTGTCGCCGTCGACCAGCCCGCTCCAGTAGCTCTGGGCAGTCGTGCGGAAGAAGCCCGTCGAGACTTCGACCGCCGGCGCGTTGTTGGCGTCCACGATGATGCCCGCGGCATCGAGCCGGTACTTCTTGATGTTGCCGGCCCAGTTGTAGGTCTCGCTCGGCCGGAACACGGTGACGAAGAGCTCGTCCAGGTTCTGCGTACGGTTGAATGCGTTGACCGACACCGCCGGTGACGTGAACGAGGTGTTGAAGTCCAGGATCGTGCGGACGATGTTGGTCAGCACGGTGGACAGGGTCGCCGTATCGCTCGCCTCGTAGAAGACGCCGCCGGCGCCGGCCGCGGTGTTCTGGAGCGCGGTCGAGCCCGACACCTCCGGTCCGAAGCCGATCGTGTAGGTCGTGACGTTCTGGATGCCCGGAAGCGTCGGGCGAATGTCGTTGTCGTACATGTAATGCGCGATTTCCTCGAGGCAGCGGCCGTCGCCGGCGCCTGCGCAGGCGCCGCCATTCAGCGCCTCGATCTCGGGATTCGCACTGTTGTCCGCGGTCGGGAGGCCGTCCGTCAGGAGAACGATGAAGTTCTTCTGGCAGGAGATCGTGAGCGGGCTCTGGTAGATGTTCCCGTTCGGCGCCGCCTGGCGCGAGGTCGAGGTGCTCGGCCAGTTGGTGGTCGGATTCTTCCTGGAATTGATGCCGTAGTCGACCCGGCTGCCGCTGAGGTAGAGATAGGCCTCGTACATCGACTCGGAGAGCGGCGTACAGCCGTCCGCGGTGAGGGCGGCGATGTCCCCGATCATCAGCGGCGCCTGTACTTCGACTGGACCCATCTCGCGCAGCACCATGCCGCCCTCGGACGTTGCCGTGGTGCCGCAACCTCCGTTGGTGTTGTTGCTGAACTGCATCAGGCCGACATTGACGTTGGCCGAGGTCGCGAGCTGGCCGAGCGTGTTCGTGGCGACGTCCTGGACGATTTCGAGGCGCGTCTGCGTGATCGTGCTGGCGTTCCGCAGCCAGTTGATGTAGTTGCCGGAATAGAACACATAGCTGCGGTCGGCGCCGTTCAGGTTCCAGCCGATCTGCTGGCCCGAGTTCGCGGTCCAGGGGCCATTGCCCGCGTCCGCCGCCCAGAGCCGGGCGAGGTTGACGCCGTCGCCGTGAACGCCGGCATCCGCCCGACATTCGACCCAGACGTTGTTGCCCGTGTTGCCCTGGATGTTGCGCCAGCGCGGGCCTGCGCCGCGCCACTGGGCGGCACGGTCGGCGATGTAGAAGCCGGCGGTCGTGAACGACTGCAGCGCGGCGTTGCACTTGAACGCGACCAGCGGCACCGAGTTGGCGTTGCTACAGGCCGGCGGATTGCTCGAGTTGTTGCCCTGCTGCAGGTAGACGCGGGTCGACAGGCAAGTGCCAGGATAGGTCGTCGCCGGATCGAACGGGACCTGCGTGACGACGTCGGTCGACATGCTGCCCGAGGTGTCGATGACGAACAGGATGTTCGGCCGCTCGCTCGACACGGTATTGCCGACACCGACGAAGATCTCGGTTTCATCGGCCGTCGCGACGCAGTTGAGCGCCGTCAGGGCGGCCGCGCCGGCGAAATGAAAGAGGCGATTGATTGTCCGGTTCATGGCAGTCTCACTTGTCCTTGCCGGCCGAGGCCAGGCGCAGACGGGTCAGATTCCGGGTCTTGGGGTCGTAGAACAGGTCGAGCCTCAGGTCGTCGCCCTTGGCCGCCGCTTCGCGCAGCTTTGCGTAGGAGACGAGGTCCTTGCCGATGTAGTAGCGCGTGCGGGAATTGAAGCTAAGGCGCACCGACGGGCAGCCGCTGCACTGGGTCGCGGCCAGGGTTCCGCCCGCGGTTCCGGGAAGACGGACAAGGCTGGTGCCCGATTCCACGCATTCCTCGATCGTCTTGAGCGGCAGCGCGGCGCCCGCGGTGGCCGTGACCAGGACGCCCGCTGCGACAGCGAGCCAGGAGGCGCGCGGCAATCCGGGAAGGCGAAGCTTGTTGGGGGCCGTGTTTGATTGGCTCATCCGACTACTCCTAGGGGCAGCTCTCGGTTCCCGGCGGACCGACGACGTAGAAGCCCTGCACGTGCTGGGCCACTGCGTTGTCGGGACCGGTACCGGAGGCGTCGACCTGAAAATGGTAGGCGAGGAATCCGGAGCTGCCGAGGCTCCAGCCTTCCTCTCCCACGGGAACCAATGTCGTGCAGGTATGCGCGAGCGTGTACGAGTACTGGTCGTCGGGCGCATTGGGATTGGCCGTCGGCGCCTGGATCTCCGGCGCGCTGGTGCTGATCAGCGGATTGGCCAGCGCATTCTCGATCGCGACCTCGGCCGCCTGGAACGCGCGCTCCTGGCTCTGCGCATTGCGGACCATGCGCAGTTCCATGGTCGCGGTGAACACGCCCGACACCGCGAGGATCGTCAGCACGAGGAGGAGCACGAGCCCGATGACCAGGGCCGCACCATCCTGCCGCTTGCCTGTCATGCCTTTCATCGACGTGTGTTCCTGAGCGCAATCGTCTTGTTGATAAGGACCCGCCTGAAAGCGTCCGCGGGCACGTATGCGTCGGGACCGACGCGGCTCGCATAGCTGTAGGTGTTCCCGTCGATGAAGCCGGTTTCCTGTTGCTCCGCGCGCACCAGGAGCCAGACCCGGACGGAGACGATGGCATCGCCTGCCGGGATCACGGTATTCGGCTGGACGAAGTAGTCGGCGTTCTGGTCGTCGTTGAAGTCCGCGCCGAACTCGACCTGCAGGTCCTCCACGCCCGGAACGATCTGCAGGTCGCCCATGACCGTGGCGCCGCCGGCCACTTCGAGCTGCTTGCGGCGCAGCGACGGGGTGCCCGCGCGCTCGTTGGAATCCTGGTCCACGTAATAGCCGTTCGCGATCAGCGCGCGCGATTCCGAGGTCGGGGGCGTGTAGTCGGCCGGAGAGACCCCGCTGGCGAACAGGGTTCCCCTGACGCGGCTCGACTGGAGCTTGATCTGGCCGGCGCTCGCGGCGAGGGCGGCGGGCGCGATGACCTCGGTCGATGCCCTGCGAATCGTCAACTGGTCGGAGCCCGGAACGGCGGTGCCGAATGCGGCACAGGTGTAGCCATAGGCGTCGTCGTTGGCCTCGACGTAGGCGGGCAGTTTCACCGCCCACATGGCGCCGCACTGACTGATGGGGACGGCATACGCATTGAGTTCAGCCGGCAGCACATACAGGGGATCGACCTCCGGCAGGTTCGCTTCATCGAGCGCGGGGCCGTTATCCACCGCGTCGGCGCTGCTCATGAGGCCCCAGTAGTTGGCCATGCGCAGGTCCGCCTCGATCGTGCTCATCGCGTAGCGCGCGGTTTCCTGCAGGCGCGCCGCGGCGTCGTTGGTCCGGTAGAGGTCCCGGGTCTTGCCGAACACGCTGACTGCGCCGGCGAGCAGGAAGAGGCCGATCCCCAGCGCAACCATCAGTTCAACGAGGCTCATGCCCCGTTGTGGCTCGCGGTGCCTTGCGCGGAATGTCTTCATGTCTGGAATCCAATCTGGAAGCTCACGAAGGCCGCTTCGCCGGCTTCCGACCATTGCACGGTGATGACGTAGTTGGTCGGCTCGCCCGCGCCCAACGGGTCCGTAACCACGACCTGGCCCTGCCCATTCGGCAGGACCTGGGCGAGCGTGGCCTTCCAGCGCGACAGGTCGGTCGACGCCAGGGCCACGTCGCTGCATCCGCCCGTCGTGTCGCAGTCCGTATCCTCGACCTCCGCATCGGCGAAGAGGGTCGCGTAGCCGTCCTGGGCCGTCCGATTCATGCGAATGCGATCCGCAAGGTCGGCCGCCAGGTTGACGGCCTGCGTGCGATAGGTCGCCGTGCGCCCGGACTGGAGGCTCTTGAGGAGCAAGGCCGCGATCCCGAGAAGGCCGATCGCCAGCACGACGAGCGCCACCAGCACTTCGACCATCGTGAAGCCGGCCTCGGAGGGGCGCCTCAACGCACGAATTCGCATGAATTGACTGCTCATGGCTCAGCTCGGCTCGCATCCGCCAATGGTTTCGTCGATCGTATCGATGAGTTCCTGGATCTCATCCATGTCCCGCGTCACGCCCGCGCGACCGGTGACCGCGACCAGGATGCCGCGGGCCGAGGACAGCTCGCCGCCCGACGGCGTGTTGCCTCGCTCATCGCAGAGCACGAGTTGCGAGGCGTTCGGGTCGAGGGCAAACCCGTTCATGAGGTAGGTCACCGCAAACTGGTCAGCCGACGCCACTGCCGTGATCTCGGTGTTGATGGGCTCGCGCTGCGTCAGGATGTCTTCGCCCGCCTCGCGAGTGCCGCTCTGGTTGAGATCGACGAAGACGAACCAGCCGGTCAGGACGTTCGAAGCGGCACAGGTCGGGTTGTCGTTCTGCGAGTTGTCCGCATTCAGCGTATTGGCGCTGGTGCAGAGCGTGACCGCCTGCCGGCGCTTGATCGCTTCCGAGCGCGTGAAATGCAGGGCGCCCATGACGTCGTTGGCGGCGCCCGTGATGCGCGAATTGCGCAGGAAATTGCTCATGGCCGGGATGGCGACGGCGGTCAGGATGCCCGCGATCGCGATGACCACCAGCAGTTCGAGCAGCGTGAAGCCGGAAGTGGGCCTTTTTCATGGCTTGCACTATAGGGATCGCGGCCGCGGCCCAAGTGCATGTTCCGATGGGCGCTTTCAGCATGGCGACGAACGGCAATAAGGGGCGTCATCCCGTCGGCTTATGTCCGGCGGCGCGTGATCCATTTCACATTTCCGCTGGCACCCCTTGCCGCGCTCAACTAGACTGAACTCCCGTCGTTTCGACCGACGGCGGGGTCCCAGATGACGCGATTCGTGTTCGTGACCGGTGGCGTGGTTTCCTCCCTGGGGAAAGGCCTCGCCTCGGCCAGCCTCGGGGCGATCCTCGAGGGCCGCGGCCTCAAGGTCCGCATGGTCAAGCTCGACCCCTATATCAATGTGGACCCGGGCACGATGAGCCCGTTCCAGCACGGTGAGGTCTTCGTCACCGAGGACGGGACCGAGACCGACCTCGATCTCGGCCACTACGAGCGCTTCGTGCGCACGACGACCGGCCGCAACAGCAATTTCACGACCGGCCGGATCTACGAGCGCGTGATCGCCCGCGAGCGGCGCGGCGACTACCTCGGCGCGACGGTCCAGGTCATCCCGCACATCACGGACGAGATCCGCCGCAGCATCAAGCTCGGGGCCGGCGATGCCGACGTCTGCATGGTCGAGATCGGCGGTACGGTCGGCGACATCGAGTCGCTGCCGTTCCTCGAGGCGATCCGCCAGATGGGGGTCGAGCTCGGCCGCAGCAACTGCGTGTACATCCACCTGACCCTCGTCCCGATCGTCGGCGGCTCGGGGGAGATCAAGACCAAGCCGACCCAGCACTCCGTGAAGGAGCTCCGAGGCATCGGCATCCAGCCCGACGTGCTCCTGTGCCGTTGCCGCGACCCGCTGCCGGAAGAGCAGCGCCGCAAGATCGCGCTCTTCACGAACGTCGAGGAGCGCGCGGTGATCTCGGCGATCGACGCCGACGACATCTACCGTATCCCGATCCTGCTGCACGAGCAGCACCTGGACGCCATCGTCTGCGACAAGCTGGGAATCGACGCGCCGCCGACGGACCTCCGCGAATGGCAGCAGGTCGTGGCCGCGCGACAGCAGCACGACGTGACGGTCAACATCGCGATGGTCGGCAAGTACGTCCAGATCCGCGATTCCTACATCTCCCTCAATGAAGCGCTGCGTCACGCCGGCCTCAAGACCCGCACGCGCGTCCAGGTGCACTACGTCGAGTCCACCGATCTCGAGACCGCGGGGACTGCGAGCCTGTCGGGAATGGACGCCATCCTCGTGCCGGGCGGCTTCGGCGAGCGCGGCATCGAGGGCAAGATCGCGGCGGTCCGTTACGCGCGCGAGCAGGGCGTGCCCTACCTGGGGATCTGCCTCGGCATGCAGGTCGCGGTGATCGAGTTCGCGCGCAGCGTGCTTGGGCTTCCAGGCGCGAATTCGACCGAGTTCGAGCGCGGCGCCGCCGACCCCGTGATCGCGCTGATCACGGAATGGCGCGACCGGAGCGGGGAGACGCTCCGGCGCGACGATCGCTCGGAGCTCGGCGGCACGATGCGCCTCGGGGCCCAGGAGTCGCGGATCCTGACGGGTACGCTGGCGCGCAAGGTCTACGGCCGCGACTCGATTCACGAGCGGCACCGGCACCGCTTTGAGTTCAACAACAACTACCTCGAGCGGATGCAGAAGGCCGGGTTCGCGATCTCGGCGTTTTCGGAGGACGGGCTCGTCGAGATTGTCGAGCTGCCGTCGCATCCCTGGTTCATCGGCGTGCAGTTCCACCCCGAGTTCACGTCGAACCCGCGCGACGGCCACCCGCTGTTCACGAGCTTCGTGCGCGCCGCGCGCGAGCATGCGGTCGGCAAGCTGCCGCGGGCGGCCAGCGCGTGAAGCTCGCGGGCAGCGAAATCGGGCCCGACCGGCCGCTGTTCCTCATCGCCGGGCCCTGCGTCGTCGAGGACCCGGGACTCACGAAGGACATCGCAGGCGAGCTCAAGGAAATCACGGGCTCGCTCGGCGTCCCGTTCGTCTTCAAGGCGTCCTATGACAAGGCCAATCGCTCGTCGCGCGCCTCGTTTCGGGGCCCCGGCATCGAGCAGGGGCTGAAGGTGCTCGATGACGTGCGCCGCCAGTTCGGCGTGCCGGTCCTCACGGACGTGCACGAGGACACGCCGCTCGCGGAGGTGGCCTCCGTCGTCGATGTGCTGCAGACGCCCGCGTTCCTGTGCCGCCAGACGAACTTCATCGTGAATGTCTGCTCGCAGGGCAAGCCCGTGAACATCAAGAAGGGCCAGTTCCTGAGCCCCTGGGAGATGTCGAACGTCGTCGAGAAGGCGCGCTCGACCGGCAACGAGTCGATCATGGTCTGCGAGCGGGGCTTCAGCTTCGGGTACAACAACCTGATCTCCGACATGCGCGCGCTTTCCGTCATGCGCGAATTCGGCGCGCCGGTCGTGTTCGACGCGACCCATTCGGTCCAGCTCCCGGGCGGCAAGGGCAAGTCTTCGGGCGGCCAGCGCGAATTCGTCCCGGTGCTCGCGCGCGCGGCGGTGGCGGCGGGCGTCGCCGGCGTCTTCATGGAGACCCACCCGGATCCGGAGAAGGCGCTGTCGGACGGCCCGAACGCCTGGCCCCTGCCGCGCATGCGCGAACTACTCGAGCTGCTGGTCGAGCTCGACCGTGCCGTGAAGTCACGGCCTTTCGCAGAGTCCGGCGCTCTGATGCGCATCGTCGATATCCGTGGCCGCGAGATCATCGACTCCCGCGGCAACCCGACCGTGGAAGCGGATGTCGAGCTCGATGATGGAACCGTCGGCCGGGCCGCCGTCCCGTCCGGCGCCTCGACCGGGACGCGCGAGGCCGTCGAGCTCCGGGACGGCGATGCGAAGCGCTACCTCGGCAAGGGCGTGCTGAACGCGGTCCAGCACGTCAACGGCACGCTCAGGGACTCGCTGGTGGGACGCGATCCCGCCGACCAGGCCGGCATCGACCGCCGGATGCGCGAGCTCGACGGCAGCGAGAACAAGTCGCAGCTCGGGGCGAACGCGATACTGGCCGTGTCGCTGGCCTGCGCCCGCGCCGCCGCGGCGGCGCAGAAACTGCCGCTCTACCGGTACCTCGGGGGCGACGACGCGGTCGTGATGCCGGTGCCGATGATGAACATCGTCAATGGCGGCGCCCACGCCGACAACAGCCTCGACATCCAGGAATTCATGATCGTCCCGGCGGGACTGCCGAGCTTTCGCGAGGCGCTGCGCTGCGGGGCCGAGGTGTTTCATCGGCTGAAAAAGATCCTCAACGAGCGCGGCCTGTCGACCGCGGTCGGCGACGAGGGCGGCTTTGCCCCGAACCTGCCGTCGAACGAGGCGGCGCTGGGCGTGATCCTCGAGGCCGTGGAGCAGGCCGGCTATCACCCGGGGCACGACGTGTGGCTCGGGCTCGACGTCGCGAGCAGCGAGTTCTGCAAGAACGGCAGTTATCACCTCGAGTCGGAAGGCCGGCAGTTCAATGCCGGGCAGTTCGCCGACTACCTCGCGTCCCTGGCGGACCGTTATCCGGTCCTCACGATCGAGGACGGCATGGCGGAAGCCGACTGGGATGGCTGGGCCATCCTCACGAAGAAGCTCGGCCAGCGGGTGCAGCTGGTCGGCGACGACCTGTTCGTGACGAACACGGAAATCCTCGCGCGCGGCATTTCCGAGAACGTCGCGAACGCCATCCTCATCAAGCCGAACCAGATCGGGACGCTGACGGAGACGCTCGCCGCGATCGACATGGCGACGAAGGCGGGTTACGCGTCCGTGGTTTCGCACCGCTCGGGCGAAACCGAGGACTCGACGATCGCCGACATCGCGGTCGGCACGCCCGCGACGCAGATCAAGACCGGGTCGCTCTCGCGCTCCGACCGGGTGGCGAAGTACAACCAGCTGCTCCGCATCGAGGAGCAGCTCGGCGCGCGGGCGCGCTACGCCGGTCGCGAGGCATTTCCGGTGAAGCGCCGATGAGCGCCGTGGCGCTCCGCTGCGACCGGAACGTGCTAATCTGCCGGCCCCATGAAGTTCCTCGCTCGCCGGTCTCCTGGTCGCGCTCGCCTTGCTCCAGTACCGGCTCTGGGTATCGGACGAGGGCATGCGCGAGGTCTGGCACCTCGCAAAGGCGGTCGAGGACCAGCGCACCGAGAATACGGTGCTCGCGGAGCGGAATGACCAGTTGAAGGCGGAAGTCGCCGGACCTCAAGCAGGGGCTCACCGCGCTCGAAGAGCGCGCCCGGCACGATCTCGGCATGGTGGCGGTCAACGAGACCTTCTACCAGGTGGTCGACACGCCGCACCGGCGCCGCCGATCGGAGCCCGGCGAGCCCGAAACGCTGCAGGCCGCGGCAAAGCCGTGAATTCCCGGTGGCCGAACGCATCTGGTTTCGTGATCGCCGCCGCCGGCGCCGCAAGGCGCTTCGGCGGCACGGTTCCAAAACCCTATCTCAAGATTGCCGGCAAGACCCTGCTGGAGCATTCGCTGCGGACGCTCACGGCCGTGCACGGCTGCCGCGGCGGCGTGGTGGTCGCTTGCACCGGGCGATCGCCGTTTCGCGCGCCTGCCGAAGCTGCTCCGGCGGCGCGTGATCGCGGCGCCGGGCGGGCCAACGCGATCGCATTATCCGTCCTGAACGGCCTGAATGCGCTCGTCACGGCCTCGGAGGACGACTGGGTGCTCGTCCATGACGCGGCGAGGCCCTGCCTTCCGCGCAAAGGACGTCGATGCGCTCGTCGCCGAATGCCGGCGCGATCCCGTGGGCGGGTTGCTGGCAACGCCCGATCGTGGACACGATAAAGCAGGCCGACGACGAGGGACGCTGCCTTCGCACGCTGCCCCGCGAACGCCTGTGGCGCGCGCAGACGCCGCAGATGTTCCGCCACGCCCGGCTCGTCCGCGCGCTCACGCAGGCACTCGAGGAAGGATTCGACGCGACCGACGAGTCCGCCGCCATCGAAAGACTGGGCCTGCGGCCGCGCCTCGTCGAGGGCACGCCGCTCAACATCAAGGTCACGCGGCCCGCAGATCTCATGCTGGCGCAGGCCGCGATGCGGCTGCAGAGGGGGAGGCGATGAGGATCGGCACCGGCTACGACGTGCATCGCTTCGGGCCCGGCGATCACGTGAAGATCGGCGGCGTGTCGATATCGCACTCGAAGGGCGTCGTCGCGAATTCGGACGGCGACGTGCTCCTGCACGCGCTCATGGACGCCCTGCTCGGCGCTGCGGCGGCCGGCGACATCGGGCGTCACTTTCCGCCGGGCGATGCGCGCTTCGCCGGCGCGGACAGCCGGGCGCTCCTGCGCCAGGTCATGAAGATCGTCGCGGGGCGCGGCTACGCGGTCGTCAATTGCGACCTGACGGTCGTGGCGGAGTCACCCCGGATCGGAACGCATTGCGATGCGATCTGCGCAAACATCGCCGCAGATCTCGGCATCGCGCCCGGCTGCGTCAACGTCAAGGCGACGACGGCCGAAGGCCTCGGCGCCCTCGGCCGCGCCGAAGGGATCGCGGCACAGGCCGTCGTGCTCCTGCGGGAGGGGCATGGACCGCTGAGTCGGCCGCGCCCGATGCCTGGCTTGCCATCGCAATCGCAGCCCCCCGGGCCTTCGGCGAACCGCCGGCAACAGGCGCGCTGCGAGTGGACGCCGCCGACTTCGAGGTCGAGGAGCGCCTCGGCTTCGACGCCGACGGCGGCCAAGCACATCGCCTGGTCCTGGTCGAGAAGCGGGACGCGAACACCCTGTTTGTCGCCCGCCAGCTCGCCGCGCACATTGCGAAGCCCGCGTCGGAAGTCGGATTCGCCGGCCTGAAGGACCGCCGCGCGATTGCGCGCCAGTGGTTTTCGGTGCCGACGAGCCAGCGCCTCGCCGTCGTTCGCCGGATTCGCGGGCGACGGGTTTCGCGTGCTTGCCGAGGCGGCGCATTCCCGCAAGCTGCGGCGCGGCGCGCTCGCCGGCAATCGGTTCCGCATCCGCGTGCGCGAGCTTCGCGGTGACCCGGCAACCGTCGAGGCGCGAATCGGGCTCATCGCGGCGACGGGCGTTCCCAACTACTTCGGTCCGCAGCGATTCGGGATCGAGGGCGCAAACCTCACGCGTGTCCACGACTGGCTGGCGAGTGGCCGATTGCCGCGCGGGCGGGAGCCGCGGGCCTTCGTCCTGTCCGCGGCGCGCGCGCTCGCCTTCAATGCGGTACTTGGCGCGCGCGTCTCCGCCCTCACCTGGAATCGCCTGCTTCCCGGCGAGATCGTAAACCTGGCGGGCAGCCAGTCGATCTTTGCGGCGGACGACCTGGACGAGACGCTTCACCGCCGCTGCGAGGAGGGCGACATCAGCCCGACCGGGCCGCTCTGCGGCTCCGGCGGACGCCTGCCTGCAGGGGAAGCGGGACGTGTCGAGGACTCCGCGCTTGCGGGGGTCGCCGCGCTGCCTCCGGCTCTCGCGTCGGCGGGCCTGCGCGGCGAGCGCCGCGCCCTCGTGCTGCGGCCCCGCGCGCTCGGGCACCGCCACGCGGGCGGTGTGCTCGAGCTCGAGTTCGAATTGCCGCGCGGCGCGTTCGCGACGTCGGTGCTGCGGGAGATCGTCGACTCCGGCGTGCCGGAGCCGGATCCGGACTGAGTCAGTCGAGCAGGACGTACAGCGCGCCGGTCCCGCCGTCGTTCCAGCGTGCGGAACAGAATGCGCGCACGGCGGCGTGACGGCGCAGCCACCGGTTGACCGCCGATTTAAGCACCGGCCCGCGATGGCCGGAGCCGCGGCCCTTGCCGTGGATGATCCGCAGGCATCGGCTTTCCTGTCGCCCGGCTTCCGCGAGGAATGCGGTCAGCGCAACCCGGGCCTCGTCCTGCGTCATGCCGTGCAGGTCGAGCTCATCGCGCACGGCAAAATGCCCGCGGCGCAGGCGACGCAAGGTGGACTCGGAGACGCCCTCGCGGCGCCAGGCGAGCTCCTCGCCCGATTCGACGTCGAGCTCGGTCGAATCGAGCGTTAGCGACTCGGCGAGGACGCGCGCTTCGTCGGCGCGCCGCGAGGCCGCGCGCGGGCGGCGGCGCGGCCGCTCCGGGGCCGGTTTCGGCTGCCGAAGCGGCCTCACGTCGCGCACGGCGGCGCGAAACAATTCGCGTTCCTCGTCCTTGATGGCGGCAGCCTCTGTCGATGCGCCGGGGCGACGGGGCTTACAGTATAGTGCGGCCCGGTCGCGTGACGCGCGACAGGAAGAGAGTCCGACTTGAAGATCCTGCTTGCCAATGACGACGGCTATCGCGCCGAAGGGCTGCGCTTTCTGCGCGAGGCGCTGACCGGCGTCGCGCCGCTCACGGTGGTGGCGCCGGACCGGAATTGCAGCGGCGCCAGCCATTCGCTGACGCTCGAAGTTCCGCTGCGCGTCCAGAGGGTGGACGAAGACACCTGGTACGTGATCAACGGCACGCCGACCGATTGCGTTCACCTGGCGATCACCGGGCTCTTCGACTTCGAATTCGACATGGTCGTGTCGGGCGTCAATGACGGCGCCAACCTCGGTGACGACGTGCTGTATTCGGGCACTGTCGCCGCGGCCATCGAAGGCCGCTTCCTCGGCCTGCCGACGGTTGCCGTATCGCTGGTCGCGACCGCCGGCGGCGGGCCGCATTTTGCGACGGCGGCCCGGGTCGCGCGCGAACTCGTGCTGCGGCTCCTCTCAAAGCCGCTGCATCGCTCGATGATCCTGAACGTCAACGTGCCGGACCTCCATTACGAGGCGCTGCAGGGATTCGAAGTGACGCGCCTCGGTCACCGCCATCGGGCCAAGGCGGCGGTTCGCGGGCTGGACCCGCGCGGGCGCGAAATCTACTGGGTCGGCGCCGCGGGAGCGGGCCAGGACGCGGGCCCTGGCACGGATTTCCACGCCGTCGCCAATGGCTTCGTGTCCGTGACGCCGCTCCAGGTCGACCTGACGCGCCATTCCGCGCTCGACAGCCTGCGTGAATGGCTCGCGGAGCCGCCCCCGGGATGAGCGAGCGCGACGGCATCGGAATGACGAGCGCGAGGACGCGCGAACGGCTGATCCAGCGGCTGGTGGAGCAGGGCATCCGCGACCCACGCGTGCTCGACCGGATCCGGAACGTGCCCCGGCACCTCTTCGTCGACGAGGCCCTTTCGAGCCGGGCCTACGAGGACACGGCGCTGCCCATCGGGCATGGCCAGACGATTTCCCAGCCCTACGTGGTCGCGCGCATGACCGAGGCGATCACGATCGGCGGCACGCCGGAAAAAGTACTGGAGATCGGCACGGGCTGCGGCTACCAGACCGCGGTCCTGGCCCCGCTGGTCGGGAAGATCTACAGCATCGAGCGGATCGAGCCGCTGCTCGAGCGCGCGCGCGAACGCCTGCGCGAACTCGAGATCAGGAACGTGCGGTTCAAGCACGGCGATGGCGCCGCGGGCTGGATTTCCCAGGCGCCGTTCGACGGCATCCTGCTCGCAGCGGCGCCGCATGCGCTTCCGCAGAAACTGCTCGACCAGCTTGCCGACGGCGGCCGGCTGATCGCACCCGTCGGCCCGGAAGGGCGCCAGGAATTGCTGCGCATGACGCGCCGTGGCGACCAGTTCCTGCGCGAGCGGCTCGGCTTCGTCAGCTTCGTTCCCCTGCTGGGTGGTGTTTCCTGAGACTGTGGGTCGCCCTGGTCGCGATGATCGCGGTCGCCGCCTGCGCTGGAAACGACCGCCGACCCGAAGTTCCGGATCACCATGTCGTCAAGTCCGGGGAAACTCTTTATTCCATCGCGCGCCGCTACGGCCTCGACTATCGCGAGGTCGCGCGCTGGAACGGCATCGGCCGCGACTTCCTGATTTACCCGGGCGACCGGCTGCGCCTCAGCGCGCCGCCCGGCGGCCGCGCCGTCGCCTCGGCAAAGCCGGCCGATCCCGTCGATGCACGGCCACGGGCCAGTCCCGACGATCCCGCGCACCGGCCGCCTGAATGGCGCTGGCCCGTGCAGGTCGGCCGCGTCGCCGGAACCGTGCGCCAACCCTCCGGCGGGCTTGGGCTCCGCATCGACGGCGGCCTGAACCAGCCGATCTTCGCGGCCGCAGACGGCAGGGTCGTCTACACCGGCAGCGGCCTGCGCGGATATGGCCAGCTGATCATCATCAACCACGTGCGCGGATGGCTGACGGCCTACGGCCACAACGCATTCGTGCACGTGAAGGAAGGCGACGAGGTGCGCGCGGGCCAGGCGATCGCCGCCATGGGCCTCGGGCCCGGGCAACAGCCCATGCTCTACTTCGAAATCCGGCTCGAGGGTGAACCGCTCGATCCGCTCTCGCAGCTGCCGAAGCGCTGATCAGAGGAGCACGGCGAGCGCGACGTCGCGGTACTCCGAGAGCAGGAGGTTGTAGGTGCGGCAGGCGGCGCGGTTGTCCATGACCTCGAGGCCGATGCCCCGCGCGGCGAATTCGGCATAGAGCTGCGGCGGCGGAATGCGCTGCCGGCTGCCGGTGCCGAGCAGGACGACTTCCGGCGCGAGCTCGAGCAACGGGCCGAAATCCTCGATCGTGAGGTCCTCGGCGGCAGCCGGCTGCCAGCCTTCGACAATCGCGTTGCGCGTCACGATCACGCTCGAGCGGAACTCGCGTTCGCGCAGGCGGAGCAGGCCGTCGCCACAGGCGACGACGGCATGGGCTTCATTGGCGGCATCCCGGGTGAATTGCATCGCGTTCTCCGGTTGAAATATAGCCAATCGCCCGGATGCCGCGCCGCTATGATTGCCGCCGATGAGTTCCCGCGACCTGCCTCGTGCGCAGCCGGTGAAGCTGAGGCGCAGGGCGCCAGGCACGGCTGAGGCACTGCCCGAAGGGATGCACCCGGTGCTGCGGCGCGTCTATGCCTCCCGGGGAGTCCATGCCGCGGACCAGGCATCGCTCGAGCTTCGCTCGCTGTTGCCCGTCTCGACGCTGGACGGCATTGGCCCGGCAACGGCGCTGCTCGTCGAGCACCTCTCGCGCGGGTCCCGGATCCTGGTCGTCGGGGACTTCGACGCGGACGGCGCCACGAGCACCGCGCTCGTGATGAGACAGCTCCAGAGGCTCGGGCATGCGAACGTCGGCATGCGCGTGCCGGACCGCCTGCGCCATGGCTACGGCCTCACGCCCGCGCTCGTCGCGGATCTCGGCAGCGAGAAGGCGGACCTCCTCGTCACGGTGGACAACGGCGTGTCCGCCTTCGCGGGCATCGAGGCCGCCCAGGCACTGGGAATGCAGGTGCTGGTGACCGATCACCATTTGCCCGGCAGCGCGGTGCCGGACTGCGCCGCGCACGTGAATCCCAACCTGCGCGGCGCGGTATTCGGCAGCCGCGCGCTCGCCGGCGTCGGCGTTGCGTTCTACCTGATGGCGTCCCTGACCCGGGAGCTCGAGATTCGGCGCGGCGCCCGGCTCCCGGCGGTCGCCGACCTGCTCGACCTCGTCGCGCTCGGGACCGTGGCGGATGTCGTCCCGCTCGATCGCAACAACCGCATCCTGGTGCAGGAAGGCCTGCGGCGCCTGCGCGCGCGGACCGCGACGCCCGGCATCATGGCGCTCGCGCGCGTGGCCGGCTGCCGCGTCGAGGAGCTGACCGCGCGACACCTGGGCCACCAGATCGCGCCACGGCTGAATGCGGCGGGCCGCATCGACGACATGTCCGTCGGAATCCGCTGCCTGCTCACCGATGACCCGTCCGAGGCGCTGGCGCTTGCCGGCGAGCTCGACCGGCTCAACCGGGAGCGGCGCGAGCTGGAAACGCGCATGCGCGACGAGGCCGCGACGGCCGTGCGGAATCTCCGCATTGCCGAGGGCGAATTGCCGCCCGGCCTCACGCTATTCGATCCCGGCTGGCATCCGGGCGTCGTCGGCCTCGTCGCCGGGCGCATGAAGGACCGGCTGCACCGTCCCGTCGTGGCCTTTGCGCCGGCGGGCGATGACGAGCTGCGGGGCTCCGCGCGATCGGTAACCGGGCTGCACGTGCGTGACGCACTCGAGGCGATTGCAACGCGGCACCCGGAACTCATCGACCGCTTCGGCGGCCATGCCATGGCCGCGGGCCTGACGCTGCGTCGGCAGAAGCTCGCGCAATTCGCGGACGCGTTTTCCGAGGAAGTCGGCCGCCAGCTGACGCCCGAGCAGATGCAGAACATCCTGGAAACGGATGGCGAGCTGGCCGGCGAGGAGTTGTCGCTCGATACCGCACGTGCGCTGGAATCCGGCGGTCCCTGGGGCCAGGGATTTCCGGAGCCCTTGTTCGAAGGGAATTTCGACGTCGTCGAATCGCGCGTGGTCGGTGACCGGCACCTCAAGTTGTGGCTCCGGCCGGGGCCCGCGACGCGGCCGCTCGAGGCGATTTCATTCGGCTACTTCGACGATGCGGGCGCGGCCCGGCCGCGCGACGGCACCCGCGTGCGCCTCGCGTACCGCCTGCAATGCAGCCGCTTCGGCGGCGTCGAACGCGCCGAATTGCTCGCCGAATACCTGCAATTGGGCGCGTAACGCTCTGTTAAGATGCCGCCCGCATGGAAACCGCCCCGACCCGCCGCCTGCTCGACGACCTCACTGAGCGCCTGAAGGCGCTGAGGGGGTACCTTTGAGTACGACACGAAGCGGGAGCGCCTCGAAGAGCTGAACCACGAGCTCGCCGATCCGGCCATCTGGAATACGCCGGACAAGGCCCAGGCCCTCGGCCGCGAGCGCGCGCGGCTCGAATCGACGACCACCGAACTCGATACGCTCCACGCCGGCCTCTCCGATGCGACGGAACTGCTTTCGCTCGTCGAGGCCGAGGACGACGAGTCCGGCTTCCGCGAGATCGTGAACGACGCCGCGGCGCTCGAGGAGCGCGTGCGCCGCCTCGAGCTGTCCCGCATGTTCCCGGGCGAGATGGACCCGCGCGGGGCCTTCCTCGACATCCAGGCCGGCGCGGGCGGCACCGAGGCCCAGGACTGGGCGCAGATGCTCCTTCGCATGTACCTGCGCTGGGCCGACTCGCGCGGATTCAAGGCCGCCGTGATCGACCAGAGCACGGGCGAAGTCGCCGGCATCAAGAGCGCATCGGTCGAGGTCGACGGCGACTACGCCTATGGGTGGCTGCGCACGGAGACCGGCGTGCACCGGCTCGTGCGGAAGTCGCCCTTCGATTCGGGCAATCGCCGCCACACGTCGTTTGCCTCGGTGTTCGTCTCGCCCGTCATCGACGACGAGATCAATATCGAGGTCAACCCGGCCGACATCGAGATGGACACCTACCGGGCGAGCGGGGCGGGCGGACAGCACGTCAACAAGACCGACTCCGCGGTGAGGCTGAGGCACCTGCCGAGCGGGATCGTGGTGGCCTGCCAGGGCGAGCGCAGCCAGCACAAGAACCGCTCGACCGCGATGAAGATGCTGAAGGCGAAGCTCTACGAGCTCGAGGTGAACAAGCGCAACGCCGCGGCCAAGGTCCTCGAGGACCAGAAGACCGACGTCGGCTGGGGTCACCAGATCCGCTCGTACGTGCTCGACCAGTCGCGGATCAAGGACCTGCGTACGGGCCACGAGACCGGCAACCCGTCGGCCGTGCTCGACGGCGCGCTCGATCCGTTCATGGAAGCGAGCCTCAAGCAGGGCCTGTAAGCTTCGAACCATGACGAAGAGAGAGCCGCCCGACGGCACGGATGAGAATGCGCTGATCGCGGAGAGGCGCTCGAAGCTCGCCCGCCTGCGTGAAGCGGGCGTCGCCTACCCGAATGACTTCCGGCGCGACGCACTCGCGGCCGACATCCACGCCACCTGGAGCGAGCGCAGCGATGAATGGCTGGCCGCCAACCCGGTCCGGGTACGCGTCGCGGGCCGGATGATGTTCAAGCGCGTCATGGGCAAGGCCTCTTTCGCCAAGCTCCAGGACTCGAGCGGGCAGGTACAGGCCTACCTCCAGTCGGATGTGCTCGGCGCCGCATATGAGGAATTCAAGGGCTGGGACGTCGGCGACATCGTCGCGGTACAGGGCCTGCTCATGCGCACGCGCGCGGGCGAGCTTTCCGTGCGGGCGGAGTCGGTGCGGCTCCTCGTGAAGGCGCTCCGGCCGCTGCCGGACAAGTGGCATGGCCTCGCCGATACGGAGACGCGTTACCGCCGGCGTTACGTGGACCTGGTCGTCAGCGAGGAATCGCGCGAACGATTCCGCGTGCGCACCCGGATCGTGCGCTTCCTGCGGGATTTCCTCGACGCGCGGGGTTTCCTCGAGGTCGAGACGCCGATGATGCAGCCGATCCCGGGCGGCGCGGTCGCCAGGCCTTTCGTCACCCATCACAACGCGCTCGGCCAGGACATGTACCTGCGCATCGCGCCCGAGCTCTACCTCAAGCGGCTGGTCGTCGGAGGGTTCGAGCGCGTTTACGAGATCAACCGCAATTTCCGCAACGAGGGCCTGTCGACACAGCACAACCCGGAATTCACCATGCTGGAGCTGTATCAGGCCTACGCCGACTGCGCGGATTTCATGGGGCTGGTCGAGCGGATGATGCAAGGGCTCGCGGACGCGGTCGTCGGCTCGCGCGAGGTCGTCTACCAGGGCCGGAAGATCGGGCTTGGCGGGCACTTCGCGAAGCAATCCGTCGAGGAGGCGCTCGTCGGGTCACTGCCGGACCTCGATCGCGCGCGGCTGCGCGACGCCGCCTACCTTCGCCAGGCCTGCGTCGCCCGGGGCATCGAGCCGGGGAAGGGCGACGGCGCGGGCGCGCTGCAGCTCGCGCTCTTCGAAAAGGCCTGCGAGCACCTGCTCGTGCAGCCGACATTCATCCATTCGTATCCGACCGAGGTCTCGCCGCTTTCGAGGCGTCGCGACACGGACCCCTTCGTGACCGACCGCTTTGAATTCTTCGTCGACGGCCGCGAGCTCGCCAATGGCTTCTCGGAGCTGAATGACCCGGAGGACCAGGCCGCGCGGTTCCAGGAACAGGTCGCGCGCAAGGAATCGGGCGACCTGGAGGCCATGTACTTCGACGCGGACTATATCCAGGCGCTCGAATACGGCATGCCGCCGGCGGCTGGCCTCGGTGTCGGCATCGACCGGCTCGTCATGCTGCTGACCGACGCGCCCAGCATCCGCGATGTGCTGCTGTTCCCGCAGCTCCGCAATCTCGCCGCCGACCCTTGAGGATGCCGCAAGGGGGACTGTCCCATTTGTGCTTTGACAAAGGGGACTGTCCCCTCCCGTCCTTAAACGCTACCTACTCGTCCACCACCGGCGCCGGAATCGCATACGGCAGGTCCGTCGGCACGAATTCCGAGCCGCCCGGCCTTGCGCCGAGCAGGTCGCTGCAGTACTTCAGGTCGACGACCGCGAGGCATTCGGTGGCGGAATCATCACGGGCGCTGGCAACCACCTGGGCGGCCATGGCATCGCCGCTGAAGAGGGCCTGCGCAGGCTGCAACGCGGCATCCGCGGGGCCGACGTAACGCAGCATGCGCCGCTTCACGCGGCCGAGATGCTGCGAGCGCGCGACGATTTCCTGGCCAACGTAGCAACCCTTGCTGAAGCTGACGCCGCCCACCAGGTCGAGGTTCAACATTTGCGGCAACCACAGCGCGGCCGTCGCGGGCGTGACTGCGGCCTCGCCGTCCTCGATGCAGGCGCGCTCCCAGTCATCGGACGTCGTGCGCGCGACGGCGGCGAGCGCCGTGTCGAGCGCGGGCCGCGCGCCGGCGAGCAGGATCCGGCGCGGGCTCGCGACGAGCATCGAAAGCCCGGCGGCGGCCGCGGCGGACTGCGACCATCGCGAATCCGGCTCGGCGTCGATCAGGCCGAATACCTGGACGCGCGCGCTTCGGTCCTCGAAGCGGACGTCGGCGCGCAGGACGAAAGAGGAAAGCTGCGCTGCCAGGGTGCCGGCAAGCGATCGCTGGAGGACGAGAAGGACGTCGTCGCCATCGGCGGCGAGCCGCATCGTCGCAAGCACCCGGCCTTGGCGGTTGCAGGATGCGGCCAGCATGCCGGGATGGCGCTCGATGCCGAGCAGGTCGTTCGTGAGCTGGCCCTGCAGGAAGCTGCGCGCGTCGCGTCCCGTCACTGCGATGACCGCATGGGAAGGCAAGGTCGTGCAGCGGGTCGTCGGCATCGCGCCATCCTATCGCAGCGGATCTGGGCGAATGCGCGGCAATTGTCCGTGGGAAGGCCGGACCCCTTCTGGCAGAATAGCTTAGCGATGCAGTCACCCGTCGAACGGCCGTTGTCTCCGCACCTGCAGGTGTACCGGCCGATGTACACGATGGTGCTGTCCATCCTTCATCGCGCAAGCGGCTTGTACCTTTCCGCGTGCAGCCTGCTGTTCGTCGGCTGGATTGCCGCGGTCGCGGCAGGGCCCGCCGCCCATGCGATCGCGGGGCGCTTTTTCTCGTGCCTCGGCGTGCGGATCGTGCTCGGCCTTGCGCTCGCGGCATTCTGGTATCACTTGTTTGCCGGTATCCGTCACCTGGCCTGGGACACGGGCCTTGGCTTCGAGAAGTCGGCTGCGCGCCGGAGCGCGGCGGTCGTTCTGGTCCTGGCGGCCGGCGCTTTCGCCGCCACGCTGTTCCTGACGCCGGCCGGGCGCTGGCTTGCGGGGATGCCATGAGCGGCAATCGAGGCCATGCGACCCGCCACTGGCGGAACCAGCGCGCGACATCGATTGCCCTGCTGCCCCTCGGCCTTTGGTTCCTCCTGGCGCTCCTGCGCCAGCCCGCGCTCGACCACGCGACCGTCGCAGCTTGGCTCTCGAAGCCCTTGCAGACATTGCTGGCGCTCCTCTTCGGAATCGCGATGATCTGGCATTCGGCGCAGGGCGTGCAGGTCGTTCTCGAAGACTATGTCGGCGGCCGTTCCGGCACTCTCGCGATCCGCATCTCCCAGGTCGTTCATGGCGCGGCGGCTGGCGTGCTCGCCTGGGCCGTCTATCGCCTCGTCACGGTCGGCGGCCCATGAGCGCGTATCCGCTCGTCGATCACGCCTGTGACGTCGTCGTCGTGGGCGCGGGCGGCGCGGGCCTGCGCGCGACGATGGGGCTCGCCCAGGCGGGGCTCGACACGGCATGCATCACGAAGGTATTTCCGACCCGAAGCCACACCGTCGCCGCGCAGGGCGGAATCAGTGCCGCGCTCGGCAATATGGGCGACGATGACTGGCGCTTCCATTTCTACGACACGGTCAAGGGCTCCGACTGGCTCGGCGACCAGGACGCGATCGCCTACATGTGCCGCGAGGCGCCCGCAGCGGTCATCGAACTCGAGCATTTCGGCCTGCCGTTCTCGCGGACGGAGGATGGCCGGATCTACCAGCGGCCATTCGGCGGGATGACGACCCATTACGGCAAGGGCATCGCGCAGCGTACCTGCGCCGCGGCCGACCGCACGGGCCATGCGATGCTGCATACGCTCTATCAGCAGAGCCTGCGCCACGAGGCGAAGTTCTTCATCGAGTACTTCGCGATCGACCTGCTCATGGAAGACGGCGCCTGCCGCGGCGTGCTGGCGCTCGACATGGCAACGGGCACGCTGCACCGGTTCCTGGCCCAGGCGACGATTCTCGCGACCGGCGGCTACGGCCGCGCCTATTTCTCATGCACTTCGGCGCACACCTGCACGGGGGACGGCAGCGGCATGGTGCTGCGCGCGGGCCTGCCGCTGCAGGACATGGAGTTCGTGCAGTTCCATCCGACCGGTATCTACGGCGCGGGTTGCCTGATCACCGAGGGCGTGCGCGGCGAGGGGGGCATCCTGCGCAACTCGGAAGGCGAGCGCTTCATGGAGCGCTATGCCCCGAATGCGAAGGACCTGGCCTCGCGCGACGTCGTCAGTCGCGCGATGACGATCGAGATCCGGGAGGGGCGCGGTGTCGGCGCGGCGCGGGATCACCTCTACCTGCACCTCGAGCACCTCGGCCCCGAGGTGATCGCCAAGCGGCTGCCCGGCATCGCGGAAACCGCGATGATCTTCGCGAACGTGGACGTCACCCGGGCGCCCATCCCGGTGCAGCCGACCGTGCACTACAACATGGGCGGAATTCCCTGCAACCTGAACGGCGAGGCGCTGACCCGGAGCGGCGGCTCCGAGTCCGTCGTGCCGGGGCTGATGGCGATCGGCGAGGCCGCCTGCGTCTCCGTGCATGGCGCGAACCGCCTGGGATCCAATTCGCTGCTCGACCTCGTCGTCTTCGGTCGCGCCGCGGCCGCACATTGCAGGAGCTCGCTGAAGCCCGGCGCCGCGCTGCCGGAGCCCCGCGCCCGCTCGGTCGAGCCCTCGCTCGAGCGCTTCGACCGCATCCGGCAGGCAAACGGAAGCCGACCGACCGCATCGCTCCGCGAGGAGATGCAGCACGCCATGCAGCGCGACGCCGCGGTGTTCCGGACGGGGGAAACCCTGACCGAGGGCTGCCAGGCGCTGGGTCGCAGCTTCGCCGCCTTCGGGGACCTCCGTCTTTCGGATCGTTCGCTGATTTTCAACACCGACCTGGTCGAGGCGCTCGAACTCTCGAACCTCCTCGGCCAGGCGGTCGCGACGATCCATTCCGCGAAGAATCGCACCGAGAGCCGCGGCGCGCATGCGCGCGAGGATCATCCCGCGCGCGACGATGCGAACTGGATGAAGCACAGCCTCGCGTGGGTGGACGAGCGGGGCGGCGTGCGATTCGACTACCGGCCCGTCCAGCTCGACACGCAGTCCACCGAGGTGGACCGGATACCGCCGCAAACCCGGGCCTACTGAGGACACCATGGCCGACTTCCGACTGCCCGCGAATTCCCGCTACGCCGACAAGCCGGGCCGCCACCATTCGGCGCCGCCGGAGGCGAAGCGCGTGCGGGAGTTCAGGATCTATCGCTGGGACCCGGAATCGCGCGAGCAGCCCCGCATCGACCGCTTCGAGCTCGACCTCGACCGTTGCGGTCCGATGGTCCTCGACGCGCTGATCAAGATCAAGAACGAGGTCGATTCGACCGTTACCTTCCGCCGTTCCTGCCGCGAGGGGATCTGCGGGTCCTGCGCGATGAACATCGATGGCGTGAACACGCTCGCCTGCACGCTGCCGATCGCGTCGGTGAGCGGCGCGGTCCGGATCTTTCCGCTGCCGCACATGCCGGTCGTGAAGGACCTCGTGCCCGACCTCAGCCAGTTCTTCGCGCAGTACGCGGCAGTCCGGCCCTGGCTCCAGGCGAGCACGCCGGCGCCGGATGCTGCCGAGCGACGACAGGCGCCCGCGGACCAGGAGCTCATCGACCGACCTTCCGCGTGCATCCTCTGCGCCTGCTGCTCGACGGCCTGCCCGAGCTACTGGTGGAATGGCGACCGCTTCCTCGGGCCCGCGGCGCTCCTGGCGAGCTACCGCTTCATCGTGGACACGCGGGACGAGGCACGCGCGCAGCGCCTGGCCGACCTCGACGACGCGTTCAGGCTGTATCGCTGCCACACGATCATGAACTGCACGGAGGCCTGCCCGAAGGACCTCAATCCCGCCCGGGCGATCGCGGACATCAAGCGCCGGCTCCTCGAGCGGGACGAGTGAGCGGTGGATGATCCGGACTTCGCGCGCCTGCGCTGGCGCTGCCGCCGTGGCATGAAGGAACTCGACCTGCTACTCGCCGCCTGGCTCGAACGGCGATGGCCGGCGGCGGACGAAGATCGCCGGCGCTCGTTCCGGTGGCTGCTCGAACAGCCGGATCCCGACCTCGCCGACTGGTTGATTGGCGGTTCGCGGCCGGAGGACCCGGGACATGCGGCACTCGTCGACGAGATCGTTCTCCGTCCTGGTTGAGCCGGGGCCACTGCCACGACTGGCGGGTGCCGTCTTTCTCGTCCACCTCCTGGTCGCGGCAAGCCCCTGGATCGCGCGTGTGACGCCGCCGCTCGCAGCCATCCTGTCAGTCGTTGCAGTCGTCGGCCTCGCGCTGACGCTCCGGGTCGTCCCCGGCGCCCACTGCCTCCTCAAGGGGCTCGCCATCGACTCGCGCGGATGCCGCGGGCTCCTGGCCGGGAGCAGGTCCTGGGCGGCGGCCGAGGTCGGTGCGGGCTCGCGCGCCTATCCGCTGCTCGTTTTCATCGAGCTTCGCATCGAGGGCCGGCGGCTGGGCTGGCTCCTGACGCCGGCGTCGCTGCCGGCGGCCGATTTCCGTCGCCTGAAGGCCCGGATACGCCTGGCTTGCTAGAATCCGTGGGCATTCTCACGAAAGGAGGGGCGTACGCCCGCCAGATGACCACCTTGCGAACTATCGGGAGGTCGGCCGGTCATATCCCGCGTGCACGTGGTGGGCGCAGCGCAAGCCGTCGAGCCGATGCGGGCTGAAGCAGGCGACATCGCGCTGGTCCGCCGCGTCCAGAAGGGCGACAAGGCGGCTTTCGACGCCCTCGTGCTCAAGTACCAGCACAAGGTGCTGAAACTCGTTCAGCGCTATGTGCGCAATCCCGCGGAAGCCGAGGACATCGCCCAGGAGGCGTTCATCAAGGCGTACCGCGCATTGCCGGCGTTCCGGGGCGACAGCGCCTTTTATACGTGGCTGTACCGGATCGCGATCAACACGGCGAAGAACGCGCTCGTGGCCAGCCGGCGCAGGCCCGTGTCCTATGACCTCGACCTGCAGGACGGGTCGCAGGTCCAGGCGCACGCCCGGCTCGCGGACTCGGAGACTCCGGAAGCGCTTGCGCTGACCGACGAGATCCGCAGGACGGTCAACGAGGCCATCGAGGCCCTGCCGGACGATCTGCGCCTCGCGATCGTGCTGCGGGAGCTCGAGGGCCTGAGTTACGAGGACATTGCCAGGACGATGGAGTGCCCGGTAGGCACGGTCCGCTCGAGGATTTTCCGCGCACGCGAAGCGATCGATCGCAGCCTGCGCGAAGTCTTCGACGGCGGCCTCGGGCGAATCGGAGATCTCGAATGACAGACCGGATCAGAGAACAGCTTTCGACCTTCCTGGACGGCGAATTGCCGGAGCCGGAAACCGCGCTCCTGCTGAAGCGCCTCGAGCGCGACGACGAGCTGCGCGGCGCGCTGTCGCGCTATTCGCTGATCGGTGCGGTGCTCCGCAATGACGGTGACGTGCCGGCCGCCCGGCAGGTTGCCGCGCGCGTAAGCGCCGCGATCGCGCGCGAGCCCTTGCGCCCGGCGGCATTCGTGCGTATTCCGTCCGTCGGAAGGCTTCTGAATGGCCTGGCCGGGCTGGCGATCGCCGCCGGCGTCGCATTCGGCTCGGTGATGCTCGTCCAGCAACTGGGCCTGCAGGACCCCGCGACGCCCGAGGCCGTGATCGCGCAGGCCATCGACCCGCCGATCGAGCCGGTTTCGGACGTGGGCGAGGCCGTCGACGAGCCCGCGACGAGCTACGTGACTCCCCCCGCGGCCGATACGACGGGCGGGATCGCGCCGGCTCAGCTCGCGAATTACCTCGTTGCGCACTATGGATACGCCTCGCCGCTCGTCCGCCGCAGTGTCGGCGCCGGCCTCATGAGCGCGCCGGACGAAGCGGGGCTCGTCGACGTGGTGCCCGCCGGGGAACAGGCCCGCCAGTGAATCCACGCCAAGCCATCGCGCTCGCGCTCGGACTGGTCGTCACGCCGGCTTTCGCGGAAAGCGGGCAGGAGTGGCTCAGCCGGATGGCGGTCGCGCTGAACAACTCGAGCTACGTCGGCGAATTCATCTCGGAATCGGCCGGCCGCAGCGAGCGGCTCGCCATCACGCACCGGGTCCGGGACGGCGTCGTCTCGGAGCGCCTCGTGTCGCTCTCGGGCAATGGCCGCGAACTCGTCCGCCAGAACGACGAGGTCGTCGTCTACCTGCCGGACCAGAAGCTCGCCATCATCGAGCGGCGCTCGGGACGGAGTGACCTCCTGGGCGCGCTGCCGCAATTCGAGGGCCGGATGGCGTCCTGGTACAAGGTCGACTATGTCGGCCGGGAAACGACGATTTTCGGGCCGACGGCCGTCGTCGCGGTTCGCCCCCTCGACGGGTACCGCTTCGGGTACCGGCTGTGGATCGACGTCGACTCGCACATGCCGGTTCGCAGCGACCTGGCTGACGGGGCAGGGCGCGTCGTCGAGCGCCTGCGCTTCACGAAGCTCGAATTCGACAATGACATCCCGGACTCCGCGTTCGAGCCCGCGCTCGACCGGCGCAAGCTGCGCTGGGTGCGGCAGACGCCGCAGACCGCCGACGAAGCGCCAGCCTGGCGCGCCGCCCAGGTGCCGCCGGGATTCCGGCTGTCGGTCAGCGGGATGCAGGCCGTGGCCGGCGCCGGCGCGCCGGTGAATCACCTCGTGTATTCGGACGGCCTCGCGTCGGTTTCGGTTTTCATCCATGCGCCCGCCCCGGGCAAGCCGCCGATGCAGGGCACGACGCGCTCAGGCGTCGCCTCGGCATTCTCGACGGTCGTGGACGGACACCAGGTCACGGCCGTCGGCGAGGTGCCGCCGCGCACGCTCAAGTTCATCGCGACGGGACTCAAGCCGGCGCCGCTCGTTCCGGCAGCCCAACCCGCGACCGCTGCCAGCCGCCGCAACTGACGGCCGCGAATGCCGGACTCGCGGTTCCTCGTCTACACCCGCGAAGGTTGTGCTCTCTGCGACGAGTTCATCGCCGGGCTCTCCGGGCTCGTCGCCTCTTTCGAGGTGCGTGACGTCGACGACGATGCGACGACCCGGCGCCGCTTTGGCCACAAGGTCCCGGTGCTGACTTGCGACGGCAGCGTCGTCTGCCACGGCCACCTCGATCGACCCGCCGTCGCGCGCCTGGTCGCCACAGGGCGGGGCCGGGGCAAACGGCTGCTATAATCGCGTTTTCCCGGACGCGCCTGTCCGGCAAGGCGTCCCGCTCCTCCCTGATGCAGCAAATACGCAATTTCTCGATCATTGCGCACGTCGACCACGGCAAATCCACGCTCGCAGACCGCCTCATCCAGACCTGCGGGGGCCTCGAGGCGCGCGAGATGCAGGCGCAGGTGCTCGATTCGATGGACCTCGAGCGTGAGCGCGGCATTACCATCAAGGCGCAGTCCGTGACGCTCAACTACCGTGCCGCGGACGGGCTCGACTACCAGCTCAACTTCATCGACACGCCCGGGCACGTCGACTTCTCGTACGAGGTGTCGCGCTCGCTCGCCGCGTGCGAGGGTGCGCTGCTGGTCGTGGACGCCGCGCAGGGCGTGGAGGCCCAGAGCGTCGCCAACTGCTACACGGCGCTCGAGCAGGGCCTCGAAGTGGTGCCCGTCATCAACAAGATCGACCTGCCGTCAGCCGAGCCCGAGCGCGTGATCGAGGAGATCGAGAACATCATCGGGATCGAGGCGACCGACGCGGTCCGTGTCAGCGCCAAGACCGGCGAAGGCGTTCCGCAGCTCCTCGAGGAACTCGTGCGGCGCATACCGCCGCCCCGCGGCGACACGAAGGAGCCGCTGCAGGCCTTGATCATCGATTCCTGGTTCGACAACTATGTCGGCGTCGTTTCGCTCGTGCGCGTCATGAACGGGGCGCTCAAGCCGAATGACCGCATCCAGGTGATGTCGACCGGGCGCGGATGGCAGGTCGACGAGGTCGGCCGCTTCACGCCGAAGCGCATCGCGACGGGCGCGCTGTCGACCGGCGAAGTGGGCTGGATGACGGCCGGCATCAAGGACATCGACGGCGCCCCGGTCGGCGACACGATCACCAGCGAGTCGCGGCCCTGCGAAAAGCCGCTGCCCGGCTTCAAGTCGGTACAGCCGCGCGTGTTCGCCGGGCTCTTCCCGGTGCAGTCGGACCAGTACGAATCCTTCCGCGATGCGCTGCAGAAGCTCAAGCTGAACGATTCGGCCCTGCATTACGAGCCGGAAGTGTCGACCGCACTCGGGTTCGGCTTCCGCTGCGGTTTCCTCGGCCTCCTGCACATGGACATCGTGCAGGAGCGGCTCGAGCGCGAGTATGGCCTCGCGCTGGTGACGAGCGCTCCCACCGTCGTCTACGAAGTGGTCGGCAGTGACGGTGGAATCAGCCTGGTCGACAATCCCTCGAAGCTGCCGGCGAACTACCGCGAGCTGCGGGAGCCGATCATCACCGCGAACCTGCTGGTCCCGCCGGAGCACGTCGGCGGGGTGCTCGGGCTGTGCCAGGAGAAGCGGGGCGTGCAGAAGAAGATGCTCCAGCTCGGCACGCAGATGTCGCTGCAGTACCAGCTCCCGCTTGCCGAGGTCGTGCTCGACTTCTTCGACCGGCTGAAGTCCGTGAGCCGTGGCTATGCGTCGTTCGACTACGAGTTCAGCCACTTCCAGGCGGCGCCGCTGTCCCGGCTCGACGTCCTGATCAACGGCGACCGCGTCGACGCGCTGTCTATGATCATCCACCGCGAAAGCGCCTACCAGCGGGGCCGCGAACTGGTGGACAAGATGCAGGAACTGATCCCGCGCCAGATGTTCGAGGTCGCGATCCAGGCGGCGATCGGCGGCCAGATCATCGCGCGTACGACGGTCAAGGCCCTACGCAAGAACGTGCTGGCGAAATGCTACGGCGGTGACGTGTCACGCAAGCGCAAGCTCCTCGAGAAGCAGAAGGAAGGCAAGAAGCGCATGAAGCAGCTCGGCACGGTCGAGATCCCGCAGGAAGCGTTCCTGGCGGTCCTGAGCATGAGCAAGAAATGACGAGCGGGGGTCGGTGATGGTATTCGATTTTGCATTCATCCTGGTTGCGCTCGCGGCGCTCACGGGCGTCGTATGGGCCGTCGACAGCCTCATCTTCGCCCCGCGGCGCAGGGCGCGCGGCATCGCGAAGGAGCCGATCCTGGTCGACTACTCGCGGTCGTTCTTTCCCGTGATCGTCATCGTGCTCGCGCTCAGGTCCTTCCTCTACGAGCCGTTCCGGATCCCGTCGGACTCGATGATGCCGACCCTCATCCAGGGCGATTTCATCTTCGTGAACAAGTGGCGCTACGGCCTGCGCCTGCCGGTCATCAATACCCGGATTGTCGAGATCGGGAGGCCGCAGCGCGGCGACGTCGTCGTCTTCCGCAAGCCGAGCGACCCGTCACAGGTCTTCATCAAGCGGCTCGTCGGGCTGCCCGGCGACACGATTCGCGTCACCGGTACCGATGTGCTCGGTAAACGGAACACCGTCCCAGATTGTGGCCGGCGAGTTGTATTCCGGCCCCAAGAACGAGCAGTATCCGTTCTCGCACGTGGCCGAGGAGCGGCTGGGCGAGATGTCGCATGGCCTCCTTCTCGACCCTGCGCGGCCCGGCATGGAGGGCGAATGGCAGGTGCCGGAAGGCCACTATTTCATGATGGGTGACAACCGCAACAACAGCCGCGACAGCCGCTTCGCCGAGGTCGGGTTCGTGCCCGAAGGGAATTTCATCGGCAAGGCGGAGGCCATCTGGCTGTCATTCAATCCGGGGCCGGGATCGTTCCTGCTGTGGGAACGGATGGGCACCGGAATCCGATAGGGAGGCAGGGTATGCAGCATAGACAGCGTGGCATGACAATGCTCGGGATCATCGTCATCATCGTGGTCGTCGGCGCGTGGCTTTACGCCGGCATCCGGCTGACGCCGAAGTACCTCGAGTACATGCGGATCGCTTCGACGCTCGAGAAGGTCCGGGACGAATTCGACAGCAACCCGGGCTCGACGGAGTTCATGCTGCGCAAGGCGGTCGAGCGCCACTTCGACATCGACATGGTCGAGGTGATCGACTCGAACGACGTTGAAATCACGAAGGAAGGCGGCGTGTTCACCTTGCGCGCGGCCTACGAGGACACGGTGCCGCTTGCCGGAAACGTCTCGTTCCTGCTCGAATTCGACAAGTCGGTCGAAGTCAACGCGCGCTGAGCCGCAGGGCGGCCCGTGGACCCGGCTGCCCGCTGGTTGATGGAGCGCCTGGGCTGCTCCTTCTCCGATCCCGCGCTCCTCGTGCGCGCCCTGACCCACCGCAGCCACGGGCCGGACAACAATGAGCGCCTCGAATACCTCGGCGACGCGGTCCTGAACTTCGTCATCGCCGACATGCTCTTTGCCCGGTTTCCGTCCGCGCCGGAGGGCGAGCTCTCCCGCTACCGCGCGAGTCTCGTGAGCGGCGAGGCGCTGGGCGCCATCGCCGCGTCAAGCGGCCTCGGCGCGCACCTTCGCCTCGGAGACGGCGAGCTGAAATCGGGCGGCCATCGCCGGACGACGATCCTTGCGGACGCCCTCGAGGCGCTGTTCGGTGCGCTCTACCTCGATCGCGGGCTCGATGCCGTCCGCGATGCCGCAGCGCGGCTCTACCGTGACGCGCTCGGCGCGCTGCCGGCCGCCGCCGCGCTGAAGGACGCCAAGACGCGATTGCAGGAATGGCTGCAGGGCCGCGGCTACCCGCTGCCGGCCTATACCGTGCTCGAGGTCTCGGGCGAACCGCACGACCAGCGATTCCGCGTGCGCTGCGACGTCGCCGAGCTCGCGCTCTCTGCGGTCGCCGACGGCAGCAGCCGGCGGCGCGCGGAGCAGGAGGCGGCGCAGCGGATCCTCGAAAATCCGGCGCTCGAAACGGGGCGGTGAGCAAGGGCACCGCATTCCGGTCGGGTACGGTCGTGCTCGCGGGCCGGCCGAACGTCGGCAAGTCGACGCTGCTGAATGCGCTCGCGGGCCGCAAGCTCAGTATCGTCACGCCGAAGGCGCAGACGACCCGGCACCGGATCCAGGGGCTGGTCGCCGGACCCGGATACCGCATGGTCGTGACGGACACGCCGGGCGCGGGACCTGCGGCCGGCAGCCGGCTGGGGCATGCCATGAACCGCGAGACCCAGGCCGCCTTCGGGTCGGCGGACGCGGCGCTGCTCGTCGTCTCGGCACCGCGCTGGACCGCCGGCGACGACGCGGTGCTCCAGCGCCTGGAATCCTCGCAACTGCCCATCGTGCTGGTCATCAACAAGATCGATCGCTTCAAGCCCCGCTCTGCCATGCTGCCGTTCCTCTCACGCGCCGCGGAGCGTCACGCGTTCGCCGCGGTCGTGCCGGTGTCGGCGGAGAAACCGGAAAACCTCGAAAGGCTCGTCGCTGCGGTGGTGGCCCTGTTGCCCGAGTCGACGCCGGAAGAAGCGGTCGAGCCCGTGGAGCGCGGCGAACGATTCCAGGCCGCCGAGGCGCTTCGCGAGCAGCTGATGATCGCGCTCTCTGACGAACTGCCCTACGGCATCGCCGTCGAGATCGAGCGCTTCGAGGCGACACCCGACGGGCGCACGGAGATCGACGCGGTGATCTGGGTCGAGCGGGTCGGCCAGCGAAAGATCGTGATCGGCGCGAATGGCGCGCGGCTCAAGTCGATCGGCCGCGCGACACGACTCGCGCTCAACGAACTGTTCGGCCGCCGCGTTCACCTGGCGACCTGGGTCAAGGTGCGCGAGGGCTGGAGCGACGACGACCGGATGCTGCGCCGGCTCGGCCACGAGCCTTCATGAGCGCCGCGCGGCGCAAGCACCTCGAGCCGGCGTTCCTCCTGCATCACCGGCCGTGGAGCGATACGAGCCGGATCCTCGAGCTCGTGACGCGGGGCCACGGCCGCATCACCCTGTTTGCGCACGGTGCGCGGCGGCCGCGCTCCGCGCTGCGCGCCGTGCTCCAGCCTTTCCAGGCGATCCTCGTCTCCTGGTCGGGTCCCGCGGACGGCGGCACGCTCACTTCCGCCGAGGCCGCCGGAGCCGCGGCTGCGCTGCCGTCGCAGCGCCTGATGTCGGCCTTCTACCTCAACGAGCTGATGTTGCGCCTTCTTGCGAAGGAGGACCGCCACGAGGCGCTTTACGACGCCTATGCGGCGGCGCTCCGGCAACTCGCCGAAGGACCGGAGCAGGCGGCACTGCGCTCCTTCGAAAGCGTGCTGCTCGAGGAGCTCGGTTATGGCGTGGACCTCGCGCGCGATGCGGGCGACGGCCGGCCGCTGGACACGGATCGGTACTATCATTTCGAGCCGGGCCGGGGCGTGATCGCGGTGCGCGATGCCGGCCCGGATACGGACGCCTATTCCGGACGGGACGTGCTGGGCGTGGCGCGGGGCGAGTTCGGCCGTCTGCCCGTGCTCAAGGCGGCGCGGCGGATCTACGGAGCCGCGATCGCCCATTGCCTCGAGGGCCGCGGGCTCGCGAGCCGCGACGTGATGCTGGCCATGCGCCGGCGGGAGCAGGATGGATGAGCGGTACGGCGGTCATGCTGGGCGTCAACATCGATCACGTGGCGACGATTCGCCAGGCGCGAGGCGGCCGTTCGCCGGATCCGCTCCTCGCGGCGCTCGTCGCCGAGCAGTGGGGAGCCGACGGGATCACCCTGCACCTGCGCGAGGACCGGCGCCACATCCAGGACCGGGACGTGGCCGCGATGCGGGGCGCCCTGCAGACGCGAATGAATCTCGAGATTGCCGCGACGGAAGAAATGATTGCCATCGCGATTTCGGTGCAGCCCCAGGACGTCTGCCTCGTACCCGAGCGCCGCTCCGAGGTCACGACCGAGGGCGGACTCGACGTTGCGGGCCAGCAGAAGGCGATCGGCGATGCCTGCCGCCGGCTCGCCGCCGGCGGGATTCGCGTGTCGCTCTTCATCGACCCGGACGAGGCCCAGGTGGATGCGGCGGTGCGGGCGGGCGCGCCGGTCGTCGAGCTGCACACCGGCGCCTATGCCGAGGCACCCGGCGCCGAGCGGGCGCGCGAGCTCGCGCGCCTCGCGGACGCCGCGCGGCGCGCAACCTCCGCGGGACTCGTGGCGAACGCCGGACACGGCCTCGACTACCACAACGTGCAGCCGGTCGCCGCGCTTCCGGAAATCGTCGAGCTCAACATCGGGCACGCGATCGTCGCGCGCGCCGTCATGAGCGGCCTCGGACCCGCGGTCGCGGAGATGAAGCGCCTCATGCTCGCCGCGCGCAAGGCATGATCTTCGGAATCGGCACCGACCTCGTGCGCGTCGAGCGCATCGCGGCGACCTGGGAGCGCTTCGGCCAGCATTTCGTCGACCGCCTGCTGTTGCCGGAGGAGCGCGCGATCTTCGATCCCGAACGCCGGCCGGTGCGCTTCCTCGCCATGCGCTTCGCGGCCAAGGAGGCGATCGCAAAGGCCCTCGGCACCGGCTTTCGCCACGGCGTCTGGATTCGCGACTTCGGATTCATGCCGAATGCCTGGGGCCGGCCTGAAGTGCGCTTTTCCGCCCGCGGGCGCGCGCTGGCCGATCGCCTGGGCGCCGGCGAAGGGCATGTCAGCCTCACCGACGAGGCAGGCCTCGTGATGGCGTTTGCTGTGCTGATGAGGAAGGCATGAGCGCTGCGGGAGCCTGCCTCGTATTCGACATCGAAACCGTTCCCGACGCCGAGCTCGGCCGGAGGGCCGGCGGTCTCGAAGGTGACGACTTCGAGGTCGCTGCCGCAATGCTCGCGCGCCGCGAAGAGGAATCCGGCTCCTCTTTCCTGCCGCTCGAGCAACACCGCATCGTCGCCATCTCGACGCTGCTGCGCAGCGGCGACCAGTTGCAGGTCTGGAGTGTCGGTTCCGCCGACAGTCCGGAAGACGACCTGATACGGCGATTCTTCAGCGGCATCGACAAGCTCCGGCCGACGCTCGTCTCGTGGAACGGCTCGGGATTCGATCTCCCGGTGCTGCACTACCGGATGTTGAAGCACGGGATCGCGTCGCCCACCTACTGGGAGACCGGGGAGCACGATCGCGATTTCAAGTGGAACAACTACCTGAACCGCTATCACATGCGTCATCTCGACCTGATGGACGTGCTGTCCGCGTACCAGGGGCGGGGGCGCGCAAGCCTGGAGAACATCGCCTTGCTGCTCGGGCTGCCGGGAAAGCTCGGCATGAGCGGGGACCAGGTGTTCGATTACTGGCGCGGCGGCCGCATCGCCGAGATCCGGTCGTACTGCGAGACGGACGTGCTCAACACCTACCTGGTCTGGCTGCGGTTCGAATTGATACGCGGCATGCTGACGCCGGTCGAATACGCCGCCGAAGTCGCCCGGGTTCGCGCCTGGCTGGCCGATCGCGGCGACGCCCACTGGCGGCAATATGCCGCGGCCTGGGCCGGCCCTTGAAAGCTTTGCCCGCGATGGAAGTCGCGGACATCGAGTCGCTGGACCACGACGGGCGCGGCGTCGCGCGCATCGGCGGCAAGACCGTGTTCGTGGACGGCGCGCTTCCCGGCGAGTCGGTGCGGCTCCAGCGCCTGCGGCGGCGGCGGCGCTACGACGAGGCCGTGGTCGTCGAAGTGTTGCGATCCTCGCCCGATCGCGTGGAGCCGCGCTGCCGGCATTTCGGGACCTGCGGCGGATGTTCGCTGCAGCATCTCGACCATGCTGCCCAGCTCGAAGCAAAGGGCCGGACGGTGGCGGAAGAATTGTCGCGTATCGGCGGAGTCGTGCCGGAGCGCTGGCTGGCGCCACTCGCCGGCCCGATCTGGTCATACCGCCGGCGGGCGCGCCTTGGAAGCAAGTTCGTGGACCGGAAGGGGCGGGTGCTCGTCGGCTTTCGCGAGCGGTCGAGCCCGCTGATCGCCGACCTGGAGAGCTGCGAGGTACTCGCTGCGCCGGCGGGCGGCCTGATCGCGGAACTGGGCGTGCTGATCGGTGAGCTCGAGATCCGGCGACGTGTCGCCCAGATCGAAGTCGCGGTCGGAGAAAACCTGACCGCGCTCGTGCTGCGCGTGCTGGACGAGCCCTCTGACGCAGACCGCGCGAGGCTGCGGGAATTCGAGGCCCGCCACGGGATCGCGCTGTACCTGCAGCCCAAGGGACTCGATAGCGTCGTGCCGCTTAGCCCGCCGGCGCGTCCGCTCCGCTATGCCTTGCCCGGTGTCGCCGATGGAATCGAGTTCGCTCCGACGGACTTCGTGCAGGTGAACGGCGTGCTGAACCGGCTCATGGTCGAGCGCGCGCTCGAGTTGCTCGAGCCTCGGGGCGGGGACCGGGCACTCGACCTGTTCTGCGGCCTCGGCAATTTCAGCCTGCCGCTTGCCGGTCGCGTGGCCGAAGTCACGGCCGTCGAGGGCGATGCGGCGCTCGTCCAGAGGGCGCAAGCCAACGCCGCGAGAAACGGGATCGGCAATGTCCGCTTCCACGTAGCGAACCTCGCAAGTGAATCGATGGCGGGCGCATGGACTGGCGCGCAATACGATCTCGTCCTGCTCGACCCGCCGCGGGCCGGTGCGCAGGAGGCGCTGCCGGTGGCCGTCGCGAGCCGTCCCCGGCGAATCGTGTACGTGTCCTGCCACGCGGGCACCTTGCCCGGGACGCAGGCATACTCGTCGGGAAGCTGGGTTACCGGCTGGTTGCGGCGGGCATCATGGACATGTTTCCGCACACGTCACACGTCGAATCGATCGCGCTCTTTGAGCCGAAGGACGCGCGATGACGCTCGGTCCGGTCATGATGGACCTCGCGGGCGTCGCGCTCGAGCCCGACGACCGCGAACTGATGCGTCATCCGCAGGTCGGCAGCGTCATCCTGTTCACGCGGAACTACGAGAGCCGCGAACAGCTCCAGCGGCTCGTCGCCGAAATACATTCGATTCGCACGCCACCGCTCCTCGTCGCCGTCGACCAGGAGGGCGGCCGCGTGCAGCGATTCCAGGCCGGATTCACCCGGCTGCCTGCGATGCGCGAGCTCGGCCGGCGTTTCGCGCAAAGCCGGGCGGAGGGACTCGCGCTCGCGCGGCAACTCGGCTGGCTGATGGCGGCCGAGCTTGCGCGCCGTCGGCGTCGACATGTCCTTTGCGCCTTGCGTCGACATCGACTATGGCGTCAGCCGCGCGATCGGCGACCGTGCGCATCGCTGACGATGTGGACGCCGTGGCGGAGCTGGCGGTCGCTTATCTGCTTGGCATGCGGGACGCGGGCATGGCGGCCACGGCCAAGCACTTCCCCGGACATGGCGCGGTCGCCGCCGATTCGCACGTCGCCGTGCCAGTCGATCGCCGCGAGTGGCCCGACATCGAGGCGGATCTCCGGCCGTACCGGCGCCTGATCGCCAACGGACTTGCCGGCCGTGATGGTGGCGCATGTCGTGTTTCCGGCCGTGGACGACCTGCCGGCGAGCCTGTCGCGGCGATGGATCGACGGCGTGCTGCGGGGAGACCTCGAATTCCAGGGCGCGATCTTCGCCGACGACCTGTCGATGAAAGGGGCGGCCGCGCATTCGGCGACATCGCGACGCGCGCCGGCCTCGCACGGGCGGCAGGTTGCGACGTGCTGCCGGTCTGCAATGATCGCGCGGCGACGCTCGAGCTCCTCGATTCGCTGCGCGGCAATCCGGATCCGGTGAGCCGGCATGCGGCTGGTGCGACTGCACGGGACGGGAATCCGGCGAATCCGCGCTGACGTCCGACCCGCGCTGGCAGACGGCGGTGGCCCCGCGCGCGAGATCACCGAGAGGCCGGCGCTGCGGCTCGAAGGCGAAAGCCCGGCGTGAATTGAAGGGACTTGAAGGGGACGTTCACCTTCAGGCCCGAGACTCATGGATTGCAGCCAAGTTTGGCCTGAAGGTGAGCGTCCCCTTCAAGTCGCTGCAACTGTCCCCTTTTGGGTCAGGCGCCCAGCGCGTCCAGGAGCTCGCCGGCAGCAACGATGCGCACCGCGGCGTCGACTGCCGTCAGCCGGACGCGCAGGCGGTTCGGACCGTCGAGGCGATAGCGGCCGTCCTTGCGCTGCACAAGGCGGACGACGCGAGCCGGTTCTACGCGGTGATCCGCGCCAAATTCGACGAGGCCCGCGGAGGCACCGAGTTCCAGCCTGCGAATGCCGAGCCGTTGGGCACGCTGTCGCAGGCGATGGACGACGAGCAATGATCGCGCTTGCGGCGGCATCGGGCCAAAGCGATCGATGAGTTCGGCTTCGAGGTCGTCGAGGCGTCACGGTATCCATTGCGCCCGCGAGTCCGCTTGTAGAGCTGAAGTCGCAGGTGAACGTCGGGCATGTAGTCCTCGGGCAGCAAAGCGGGCAACTGCAGGTCGACCTCGCAGCCGGCAGACAGCGGCTTCTCGAGTTCGGGCTCGCGACCTTCGCGCAGGGCGGTAACCGCTCGCTCGAGCAAGTCGAGATACAGCCCGATCCCGATCTCCTGGATCTGGCCGCTCTGTTCCTCGCCCAGGAGCTCACCGGCGCCGCGGATCTCGAGGTCCTGGGTTGCGAGCGTGAAGCCGGCGCCGAGGTCCTCGAGCGACTCGATCGCCTCGAGGCGCTTGCGGGCGTCGTCGGGCAGCGAAGTTACGGGCGGCGCCAGCAGGTAAGCCCAGGCGCGGTGATGCGAGCGACCGACGCGGCCTCGCAACTGGTGCAGCTGCGCGAGGCCGAACCGGTCCGCGCGGTCGATCAGGATGGTATTTGCCGTCGGCACGTCGATGCCCGATTCGATGATCGTCGTGCACACGAGGATCTGGAAGCGCCGGTGATAGAAGTCGAGCATCAGCTGCTCGAGGTCGCGCTCGCGCATCTGGCCATGGCCGACGCGGATCGTCGCCTCCGGCACGAGCCGACGCAGGCGCGCGGCGAACGCCTCGATGTCCTCGATGGTGTTGTGGACGAAATACGCCTGGCCGCCGCGGCGGATCTCGCGGAGGCAAGCCTCGCGGACGAGGCCGTCGCTCCATTCCGTCGACGAAGGTCTCGATGGCGACGCGCTCGGCCGGCGGCGTCGTCATCAGCGACAGGTCGCGCAGTCCGCCGAGCGCCATGTTGAGCGTCCGCGGGATCGGCGTCGCGGTCAGGGTCAGCATGTCCACGTCCGCGCGCATCTGCTTGAGCCGTTCCTTGTGGCCGACGCCAAAGCGGTGTTCCTCGTCGACGACGACGAGGCCGAGATCGTGGAACGCGACATCGCGCTGCAGCAGGCGATGCGTGCCGATCACGATGTCGATCGTGCCCGCCTGGAGCCCCGCAATGACGGCCTGCTGCTCGGCAGCCGTGCGGAAGCGCGAGAGGTTTTCGACGCGCACGGGCCAGTCCGCGAACCGGTCCGAAAAGGTCTGGGCGTGCTGCTGCGCGAGCAGGGTCGTCGGCACCAGCACCGCGACCTGCCGCCCGCCGGTGACGGCGGCGAAGCAGGCGCGAAGGGCGACCTCGGTCTTGCCGAAGCCGACATCGCCGCAAACGACGCGGTCCATCGGGCGCCCCGAGCGCATGTCGGCGAGGACGGCCTCGATCGCGTCGTGCTGGTCGACGGTCTCCTCGAAGGGAAACGCCGACTCGAAGGCGCGGTAGGCGGTCTCGTCAAAGCTGAGGGCACGGCCCTCGCGGGCCGCGCGCCGCGAATAGAGATCGAGCAGCTCCGCCGCGACGTCGCGGACACGGTCGGCGGCGCGACGCCGCGCGCGCGCCCATTGCTCCGTGCCGAGGCGATGCCAGGGGGCCGCGTCCGGCGAGCCGCCCGTGTACCGCGTCACGCGATCGAGCGCATGCACCGGGACGTAGACGAGGTCGCCGCCCGCGTACTCGATGACGAGGAACTCCGCCGGATTGCCGGCGACCTGCATCACTTTCAGCCCGCGGTAGCGCCCGACGCCGTATTCCTCGTGCACGACCGGGGCACCGGGAGACAGCGCCGCCAGTTCGCGCAGGATCGATTCGGGATCGCGATCGGCGCGACGTCGGCGCCGCTCCTGTCGCGCCCGCTCGCCGAAGAGCTGTGCCTCGGCGACCAGGGCGATCGACTCGGCGGGCAGCCACAGGCCCCGGACATCCGGCGCGGTGGTGACGGCGAGTGGTGCATCGCCCGCCAGGAACGAGTTCCAGTCCGCCGCGGCGGCCGGGGAAAGGCCCTGGCGCCTCAGCATTTCGAGGAGGATTTCCCGGCGGCCGGCCGAATCGGCGGCGATCAGCACGCGCGTCGCGGATTGCGCGAGGAAATGCGCGAGTTTTTCGAGCGGCAGGGCGGCCCGCGGGTCGCCACGGAGCTCAGGCGGTGGCTCGGACGAGAAATTGACGTACGGCAGGCCGGCGGCGATCGGTTCCACCTTGACCGGCGTGAGCAGGATCCGCGGATGCGATGCCAGGGCTTGCAGCGCATTCCCGGCAGGCACGAAAACCTCGGCTGGCGGGAGCAGCGGCCTCTCGCGATCGTGCGCCCGCTGGTCATGACGAGCCTCGATCTCCGACCAGTAGGCCGGCAGGGAGCGCTCGAAGATCGGCGAGGTCCACGATCACTGCCTGCGGCGGCAGATAGTCCGTGAACTCAGCCGTCGTCTTGAAGAAGAGCGGGAGCCAGGATTCGATTCCCGCGGGGACGTTGCCCGCGGTGACGTTCCGATAGATTGCGCTAGCCTGCGGATCTCCCTCGAAGCGCTCCCGCCAGCGTCCGCGAAACTCGGCGATCGCCCCGGCCGATGCCGGCGTCTCGCGCGCCGGCAGGAGCGGCACGGCATCGAGTCGGTCAGCGGAGCGCTGGTCCGCGGGATCGAATGTGCGGATGGACTCGATCTGGTCGTCAAACAGGTCGAGACGGAACGGCCGCTCGGCCCCGGAGGCAAAGAGGTCCAGGACCGAACCGCGAACGGCAAACTCACCCGGACTCAGCACCTGGGTGACCTGCACGTAGCCGGCGTCCGTCAGGCGCTCCCTGAATTGGGGCAGGTCGATCCGGTCGCCGGTGCGAAGAAAAAAGGCGTGCGCTGCGATGAACGCGCGCGGGGCGAGCCGGTCGAGCAGCGCGGCCAGTGTGGTGACGACGATGCCCTGTCGCATCTGCGGCAGGGACGCGAGCGTGCGAAGCCGTTCGGAGACGATGTCCGGATGCGGCGAGAACGGGTCGTAAGGTAGGACTTCGCGATCGGGAAAGGACAGGATCGTCAGCCGTCCGCCCGAGAAGAACCGGAGTTCCGCAAGGTACTGGTCCGCTTCGCGGCCGCCGACGGTTACGACGACGAGCGGTGCGCTGGCCGCGAGCGCGGCTTCCACGAGGGTGTACGCGGGGCTGCTGCCGTACAGCTCGCCCCAGCGTACTTGCTCGTTCGCCGCCGGCAAGGCGGCTACGCGGGTGGAAACGCCGTTCATGCCCAGTCCTGAAAAAGGCAAAACTTCCCGTTCCGGGCGAACCCGGCGGGATCAGGCTGTGCAGGATACCTGTGCCGAGGCGGCCAGGATCGCCTAGCTCGCGGGCGGGCTCCTCAGGAGGACCGAATGCAGCACGCGATCATGCTCGAAATACACCGCGAACTGCGGGTAGTCCCAGCGGGTGATCGGGGGATTGCCGACCGTTGCATGGCGGTTGACCGGCTCGCCAAAGCGGCTTTGGACGGTCGCCATCGAGCTGCCCCGATTCGGCGTGTCGGAAGCCTGGGCCGGATTTCCGGTTTCCGTGCTGAGTGTCTCCGCCAGGGCCGGTGCCGCGGCGCCAAGCGCAAGCAACAACAAAATGCGTAGGATAGGCATCGAGATACCTCCGCTTCGAGTGTAGCACCGGGTGGAAGCCTGTCGAGATTGCCCCGTTAAATCCTTGATAGGCATCCCGAATCCTGATGATTAGCCGACCATGCTGACTCCGCTGCCGCTGGGCCTTGGGCTGCGGTATGTCCGTGCCCGCCAGCACCAGTATTTCGTCTCATTCATCAGCTGGGTTTCCCTCGCCGGCGTATGCCTCGGCGTTGCCGCGCTCATCACGATCCTGTCGATCATGAACGGCTTCGAAGGCGAGCTTCGCAGCCGGCTGCTTGCGCTGGCCGCCCATGCAAGCCTTCCGGGACCGGCCGATGCGGGGCCGCTGCGGGCCCTGGCCCTGCGAGCGCGTCGCGAGCCTGGAATCGAGAGCGCACAGCCGTTTGTCGAGGCGCAGGGCCTGGTATCGCATGGCTCGACGCTCGCGGGAGCCGTGCTTCGCGGCATCGATGCCCGCGACCATGGCGCCGGCACGTCGCTGGAACGGGCCATGGTGGATGGCTCAGTATCAGCACTGACCGCCGGCAGCGGACGAATTGCCCTCGGCCGCGCGCTCGCCGCGCAATTGCAGGCTGGCGTCGGCGACCGCGTCACCATCCTGCTGCTGCGAACCGGCGCCGACGGCGAGCTGCTGCCCCGTATCGGTGCCTTCGAAGTCGCCGGCCTCTTCGAGATCGGTCTCGCCGACCACGACGCGGGCATGGCCTTCGCCTCGCTCGAGGATGTCGCGGCGCTTGCGGGGCCCGCGGCTTCCGCCGGCATCCGGGTCTTCTACGATGACCCGTTTGATGCGCCAGGCGGCACGCCGGCGCTTGCGGCGATGCTCGGGACGCCTCCCGGCACGGACTGGACCGAGGAGCATGCGGCGTATTTCCGCGCCATCCGCCTCGAGAAGACGATGATGACCGTAATCCTGCTGCTCATCGTCTCGGTCGCCGCATTCAACATCATCGCGAGCCTCGTCATGGTTGTGGCGGAAAAGCGGAATGACATCGCAATCCTCCGCACCATGGGTTTCTCGCGGAACGGCGTCGTTGCGACATTCATCATCCAGGGCACCGTGATCGGCTGGATCGGCACGGCTGCCGGGATTGGCCTCGGCATTCTGCTGGCCGTGAATGCGGGGGAGATCGCGCCGGCCCTCGAACGCTGGTTCGGCTTCGAGATCTTCGATCCCGCCGTGTACTACATCACGCGGATCCCGTCCGAGCTTCGCGCCTCGGACGTCATCCTCGTCGCCGCCACGGCACTCGCGCTGACGTTTTTCGCGACCATTTATCCCGCGCGCCGGGCTGCGGCGACGGAGCCCGCGGAGGCGCTGCGATATGAGTAACGCCGCCGGCCGCCGCGGAGGCCTGGACACGGCCGTGCCCATGGGATGGCCCTTGTGGATCGGCCTGCGCTACCTGCGCGCGCGACTGGACGTGCGATTCGTCGGCTTCGTATCCGGCATTGCCATGGCCGGCATTGCGCTCGGCGTGTTCACGCTGATCGTCGTGCTGTCGGTGATGAACGGGTTCGAACGCGACCTCCAGCGCCGGATTCTGGACATCGTCTCGCATGCGACGCTCGAGGGTGACGACGGCCGGCTGGCGGACTGGCGCGAGGTCGCGAAGCGCACGGCCACTGAGCCGGGCGTGCGCGCTATCGCGCCCTTCGTCGAGGGCAGGGGCATGCTGGTCGCCGGCGAGCGCTCGGCGGCCGTCGAGCTGCGGGCCGTGAGCCCCACGGACGAGCGCCGCGTCACCGCCATCGAGCGGCACCTGACGGGTCGCGGCCTCGATGAGCTCGAGCCCGGCAAGTGGCGGATCCTGCTCGGCCGCGGGCTCGCCGAAAAGCTGGGCGTCGCGGCGGGCGACCCGGTGCAGCTCGTGATTGCGCAGGGCAACGTGACGCCGGCGGGGGTGGCGCCGCGCATGCGACGGTTCACCGTGGCGGGTTTCATCGACGCCGGGATGTACGAATTCGACCAGGGACTGGCGCTCGTGCACCTCGACGACGCGCGCCGCCTGTACCGGCTCGGCGATGCCGTCACGGGCCTGCGCTACGCGTTCGAGGACCCGGCGAGCGCCGGGCAGCGCATTCGCGCCATCGCCGAGGGACTCGCGGGACGCTATTACATCAGCGACTGGAGCCGGCGCCACGGAAATTTCTTCCGGTCAATCCAGGTCACCAAGTCGATCATGTTCGTGGTGCTGCTGCTGGTCATCGCGGTTGCGGCATTCAACATCATTTCGGCGCTGGTGATGGTGGTGAAGGAAAAGCGCGCCGACATCGCGATCCTGCGCACGCAGGGGGGCTCCCCGCGCGACATGCTGAAGATCTTCGTGACGCAGGGAACCGTCATCGGCGTCGTCGGCACGTCCATCGGCGTCGCGCTCGGACTGCTGGTGGCGGCCAATGTCACGGAGATTGCCGCGGCCCTCCAGCGGCTCACCGGGGTGACGCTGGTGGATCCGCGGGTCTATTTCATCTCCGAGCTGCCGACGGAGATCCGCCCGCACGACGTGCTCGCGATCGCGGGCGTTTCACTGGCGCTCTGCGTCCTCGCGACGCTCTATCCCGCCTGGCGCGCGGCGAAGACGCAGCCGGCGGAAGCCCTGCGCCAGGAGGTTTGAGCGGCACCATGAACGATCCGGTCGTGCTGGCCTGCGAGGGCCTGGTCAAGGAGTTCCGGCAGGGACCGGCGGTGGTGCGCGTGTTGCAGGGCGTCGACACGTCGATCCGCCGCGGCGAGCGCCTCGCCGTGGTCGGCTCGTCGGGATCCGGCAAGACGACGCTGTTGCAACTCCTCGGCGGGCTCGACCTGCCGACCGCCGGGCGCGTGCTCATCGACGGCCAGGAGATGTCGGCGCTCGCGGACGCGGATCGCGGCCGGCTGCGGAATTCCGCGATGGGCTTCGTGTACCAGTTTCACCACCTGCTGCCGGAGTTCAGCGCACTCGAGAATGTCGCCATGCCGCTGCTCATCCGGCGCATGCCGCGTGCCGACGCCTCGCAACAGGCCTCGGAGTTGCTGGCGCGGGTCGGGCTCGCCGGGCGCCTGGACCACCGGCCGTCGCAATTGTCGGGAGGCGAGAGGCAGCGGGCCGCGGTGGCGAGGGCACTCATTACGCGCCCGCGCATCGTGCTCGCGGACGAGCCGACCGGGAATCTCGACGGCCGGAACGCGCGGCAGGTGCTGGATCTCATGATGGAGCTCAACCGGGAGCTGGGTACGAGCCTGGTCATCGTGACCCATGACCATGCGCTCGCCGGGCGCATGGATCGCGTGCTCGTCCTCGAGGACGGAATTCTGCGCGAAGGCAAAGCCTGAAGGCGGCACGCCGATCCCGGTGACACACCATGCTTGCAGGCGGGCGACCGCAGGCAGGTGCAGGGTGTTCCAGATCGCAGTTGCATTCTGCTCGGGTGCCGCAGCCCTCCAATTGTTGCCGGCCCTCTGGCCCGCGCCCGCGCTCGTCGGGGCAGTCCTCGCGGCAGGCAGCTGGATCCGGCGTTTCCCGCTGCTGCTCGTCTTTGCCGGTGGCTTCGCGTGGAGCCATCTGCCGGCTTCCGCCGGGCTCGCCGCAGCATGGCCTTGCGAACGCGATCGCGAGGAACTCGAGCTGACCGGTCGCGTGGCTGCCCCCGCCTTGCTGCGGGACGGGCGCACCGATTTCGAATTCGACGTCCTCGATTCGCGCGCGCCCGGCCCATTGCCCCGGCGCAGTCCGGCTCGCCTGGTATCGCGCAGAGCAAGTGCCGCGGCCGGGCGAACTCTGGCGCATGACGGTGCGCTTGCGCTGCCCCCACGGCATGGCAAATCCCGGCGGCACGGACCGCGAACTCGAGCTGTTGCGCCAGGAGCATCGACGCGACCGGTTATGTGGTTTCGAAGCAGCCGGCGGAGCGAATGGCGACCACCACGGGCCATGCCGTCGAGCGCCTGCGTTCGCGCATCGCGGAATCGATTGCCACCGCGCTCGGCGCCCGGCCCTTCCGTCGCCGTATTGCAGGGACTGTCGGTTGGCGTGCGCGGGAACATTTCCGACACGCTCTGGGAAGTCTTCGCAGTCACCGGTGTCGCGCACCTCATGGCGATCTCGGGCCTTCACGTGACCGGTTGCGCACTGCTTGCCCTGTTCGCTGCTCCGGCTGGCCTGGCGCCTGCCGCTGCTGTCGCGGCTCCCGGCACGGCTCGAATCGGAATCGGTGCTCGTCGTTGCGGCGACGGCAGGCTATGCCCTGCTGTCCGGGGCGTCGGTGCCTGCGCTGCGTACTCTGGCCATGGTGGCGCTGCTCGCCGGGCTGCGACTGCTTCGCCGCAGCTTGCCAGTGCATGCCATGCTTTCATTCGCGGCGCTCGTGCTCGTGGCAATGGATCCGCTCGCGCTGACGACCGGCGGCTTCTGGCTCTCTTTCGTCGCGACGGCGGCGCTGTTCGCCGTGGCGAGCCGCAATGAGGGCAGGCGACCGCGAATCCTTGGATTCGCGCGGGCGCAGGCGGCCATCACGGTGCTCCTCGCGCCGGTCCTCGCCGCGACTTTCGGCCGCGTTTCGGTCGTCTCTCCGCTCGTCAATGCGATTGCGATCCCCCTGTTCAGTACTCTCCTGTTGCCCGCCGTGCTCACGGCGACCCTGCTCGAGGTCCTGCTGCCCGGCACGCCCGGCGCGATCTGGCAGGCACTCGGCGCCATTCTCGATGCCAGCTGGCCCCGGCTCACGACGGTCGCCGGCTGGCCGATCGCGAGCTGGGCTCCCGCAGCCCAATCCGCGCCGCTTGATCGCCGCTACAGTCGTCACGGCGCTGACGGCCCTGCTGCTGCCGGTCGCAGGACTGCGACTTGCGGCCGTCGCCTTGCTGGCGGCCTTGCTGGCGGGCGGCGCCGGACGCCCGCCGCACGGCGCCTGGTCACTGACCGTGCTCGACGTGGGCCAGGGTCTTGCCATGGTCGTCGAGACCGCAGGGCACGTGCTCGTCTTCGACACGGGTCCCCGATGGCAGGGTGGCGGCATGGCCGCCCGAGTCTCGCTCATACCGTACCTGCGCTCGCGCGGCATACGGAGGGTGGACTTGCTCGTTGTCAGCCATGACGACATGGACCACGCCGGCGGCGTTGACGTGCTGCGGCAGTCCCTCGAGGTCACGCGCACGATGACGATGCCCGGCAGCCGGCTGGACGGCGACGGCGAATGCCGCAGGGGCGATTCCTGGCGCTGGGACGGGATCGATTTTCGCGTGGTGGGCCCTGCCCAAGGCGCGGATGCGAGCGACAATGACCGCTCCTGCGCGCTGGTCGTTGCGGGGCCGGGCGGGAAGGCCCTGCTGCTCGCCGATTCCGAAGCGGAGGCGGAAGCGGGACTCCTCGCGATGCCGCTTGCGGCTGACGTCGTGGTGCTGCCGCACCATGGCAGCCGCAGTTCCTCGACGCCGGCCCTGGTCGAAGCCGTGTCGGCGCGCCTCGGCATCGCATCGGCGGGCTTTGGCAATCGCTGGGGCATGCCATCGGAACACGTGGTCGAGCGCTGGCGCACCGCCGGCACGACCATTCTCTCGACGGCTGAGAGCGGCGCGATCACCGTCATCGCGGGACCCCGGCCACTCGCATTTGAGATCGTGACCGAGCGGGGCGATTCGGCTCATTGGTGGCGGCAGGGTCCCGCGCGCGGGTCCCTGCGGGCAGCAGGGCCGTCCGCACGGTATCATTCCGCGCCATGTGGGAAATCATCATCGCAGGCGGACCGGTCATGTGGCCGATCATCCTGTGCTCGGTCGTCGCGGCCGCGATCATGCTCGAGCGGTTGTGGACCCTGCAACGCAAGCGGGTGATCCCGCGCGAGCTGACCGACCGGATCTGGAAGCTGGTCGAATCGCGCAGCCTCAACGATCGCCACATCGAGGCGCTCGCCCACAATTCGCCGCTCGGGCGCGTGCTCGCCGCGGGCCTCATGAACCGCGACCAGGGACGCGAGATCATGAAGGAAGCGATCGAGGATACGGGCCGCCACGTCGTGCACGAGCTCGAACGCTTTCTCGGGACGCTCGGCACCATCGCCGCGATCTCGCCGCTGCTCGGGCTGCTCGGCACGGTGACCGGCATGATCCAGGCCTTCGAAGCCATCTCGGCGGAAGGGGTCGGCGACCCGCGGGTCCTGTCGGGCGGCATCGGCACGGCACTGATCACGACGGCTGCGGGCCTCATCGTCGCGATCCCGTCTCTGTTCGGCTACCGCTACCTGCGCGGCGTCGTCGACCTGCTCGTCGTCGACATGGAGAAGGAGGCGATGAAGCTCGTTCGCGCCTTCGACCTCATGAACACGCGTTCGCAGCCCGCCGCGCGGCGCCGTGAAGCCGCCTCATGAGGCTCCAGGTCAAGAGGACCGACGAGCTCGAACTGAACCTGATCTCGCTGGTGGACGTCGTCCTGCTGCTCGTCATCTTCTTCATGCTCTCGACGACCTTCGTGCAGGAGGGACGGCTTCGCGTCGAACTGCCGGAATCCAGCGCCTCGCCGTCCCAACAGGCCGCCAGCCCGATCATCATCACGATTTCGGCCCAGGGCAGCTATCGGGTGAACGACCGCGCGCTCGTCAACAACGAGCGGTCGACGCTGCGGGCGGCCCTGCGCCAGGTATCCGGGGACTCGACCGGCGATCCCGTCACCATTCGCGCGGATGCGCGGGCGGCCCACCAGTCCGTCGTCACCGCCATGGACGTGGCTGCGCGGCTCGGCTTCACGCAGGTCAACATTGCGACAGTCAGCCAGCAGGAATAAGAAAGACCTGCCGCCGCTGACCGCCAGCGGGCTCAGCATCTACCTCCGGTTGCTGTCCTATGCGCGGCCGCACTGGCCGATGTTCCTGCTCGGCGTGCTCGGCATGGTGCTCTTCGCCGCCGTCGACACCGGCTTCGCCTACCTCGTCAAGAAGTTCCTGGACGGCACCTTCGTCGACCGCGACAGCCGCATGCTGGTGTTCGTGCCGGCCGGGCTCATCGTGCTGTTTGCCGTGCGGGGCATCGGAGACTACCTGTCCGTGTACGCGCCCGGCTGGGTCGGGCGCCAGGTCATCAAGGCGATCAGGCAGGACGTATTCGCGCGATACCTCGAGTTGCCGGTCGCCTATTTCGACCGGAGCGGCGTCGCCGTCCTGCTCTCGCGCCTGACCTACAACATCGAGCTGGTCGCGGAAGCCGCGACCACGGCCGTCACGTTCATCATCCGCGACACGCTGACGATCATCGGGCTGCTGGGCTATCTCTTCTTCCTCAACTGGCGCCTGACGGCGTTCGCGCTGGCCGTCGCGCCGCTGATCGTCGGTCTGATACGCGCCACCAGCAAGCTGTTCCGGCGGTACAGCACGCGCATCCAGGCGTCCATGGGAGACGTCACGCGCGTCGCGAAGGAATCGCTCGAAAGCCAGCGCATGATCAAGGTGTTCAATGCGCAGGACCACCAGCTCGCGGCATTCGAGCAGGCCAACGAGCGGAATCGTGCGAGCTTCATGAAGCTCGTGACGGTCAAGGCGGTCTCGAATCCCGTCGTGCAGATGATCGCCGCCTGCGGGCTCGCCGCCGTCATGTACGTCGCGATCCGCGACGTCCTCGACGCGGACCTGACCGTCGGCGAGTTCACCTCGTTCCTGACGGCGCTCCTGCTCGTGACCGCGCCGTTGCGGCGCCTCGTCAGCGTGGTGGGCCCACTGCAGCAGGGCATCGCGGCGGGCGAAAGCGTCTTCGAGGTTCTCGACACGGCGGTCGAGGACGCCGGGGGCGAGCTGCGCGATCGTGCGGGCCCGCGGCGACGTCGAGTTCCGCGACGTCAATTTCACCTATGACGCGGACAAGGGCCGCGTCCTGAGCGGCATCAGCTTCCGGGTCGCCGCGGGCGAGACCGTCGCGATCGTCGGCCGCTCGGGCAGCGGCAAGTCGACGCTGGTCAGCCTGCTGCCGCGCTTCCACGATCCCGACTCCGGGATGGTGCTGCTCGATGGCGTCGACCTGCGCGAGTACCGGCTGCGCGACCTGCGCAACCAGCTCGCGCTCGTGAGCCAGGACGTGATGCTGGTGGACGACTCGATCCGCAACAACATCGCCTTCAGCGCGCCGGAGGCTGCGAGCAGCGGACGTGGAACGCGCCGCGCGCGCGGCCCACGTGCTCGATTTCTCGGAAGAGCTTCCGGCGGGGCTCGATACGACGATCGGCGAGCGGGGTGCGCTGTTGTCCGGCGGCCAGCGCCAGCGGGTCGCGATTGCGCGCGCCCTCCTGAAGAACGCGCCGTCCTGATCCTCGACGAGGCGACATCCGCGCTCGATGCCGAATCGGAGCACGCGGTGCAGACGGCGCTCGCCAGACTCATGAAGGGCCGCACGACGCTCGTGATCGCGCACCGGCTCGCGACGATCGAGCGCGCCGACCGGATCGTCGTGCTCGACGAGGGCCGCGTGGTCGAGTCCGGCACGCACGCGGCGCTGCTCTCGGCCAACGGCGTCTACGCCGCGCTCCATCGCATGCAGTTCAACGTCTGAGGCGATCGCGGTCGACATCGGCGTGATGACGCGTCTTCATGACTGGTTCCTGGCTACCTGGTACGGCGGAACGGCGCGGGGACGATGGCTGCTTCCCGCTGCCTGGCTCTTTGCCGGCGTCACGAGCCTGCGCCGGCAGATGTATGCGTGGGGTTGGCTTGCGCGCTACCGGTCGCGCCGGCCGGTCGTCGTGGTCGGCAACCTGACGGTCGGCGGGACCGGCAAGACTCCGCTCGTCATCTGGCTCGCGCGCGGGCTCGCGAGCCGCGGGGTTCGCGTCGGCATTGCGTTGCGCGGCTACGGCAGGGAGGGCGGCCAGGCGCGCCGCGTGTCGCCATCGGATTCGGCAGCGACCGTCGGCGACGAGGCGCTGATGCTCGAGCGCAAGCTCGGGGTTCCCGTTGCCGTCGCGTCGCGCCGTCCCGATGCAGTGCGGCTGCTCGAGGACGATTGCGACCTGGTCCTCTGCGACGATGGCCTCCAGCACCTATGCGCTCGAAAGGGACTTCGAGGTCGCAGTGGTGGACGGACGCCGCGGTCTCGGCAACGGGATGTTGCTGCCCGCGGGGCCGCTGCGCGAACCTGTCGCACGACTCGCGGATGTGGACGCGGTCGTGATCAACGGCGATGGATTCGACTGGCCGTCCGCGATCCGCATGCGGCTCGAACCGGTTTCGGTGATCGCGCTGCGCGGTGGGTCCCGACGCCCCTTGTCGGATTTCACGGGCGGCGAGGTCCTGGCCGTGGCCGCGATCGGAAATCCGGAACGATTCTTTTCGCTCCTGCGGGCGCACGGCCTGCGCATCCAGCGCCCGGCAGCTGCCGGATCACGGGCGATTCACGGAAGCCGAGGTCCGGGTAGAGCCCGGAAAGCCGCTGCTGATGACCGAGAAGGATGCCGTAAAATGCACGGGGGAAGGCTGGGCCGAGGCCTACTACCTGGAAGTGGCGGCATGCATCGACGACCCTGCGGGTACGCACCTTCTCGAACGGGTGGCGGCCCTGGCCGGAAGACCAACGGGAAGCAAGGGACATGAGTGAACGACTGACCGACATCCTCGCCTGCCCCGTGTGCAAGGGTCCGCTGCAATGGCGGCTGGACACGCAGGAATTCGTCTGCCGCGCCGATCGGCTCGCCTATCCGGTGCGCGATGGCATCCCGGTGATGCTCCCCGACGAAGCGCGGCGCCTCGCGCCGGACGACGGCGCGCTCGCCGGCCGCTGAATGTTTCGCGTCGTCATTCCCGCGCGGCACGCATCCACCCGCCTGCCGGGCAAGCCGCTCGCGCTCCTCGCCGGCACGCCGATGATCCTGCACGTGCATCGTCTCGCCCAGCTCTCTGGTGCGAGCGAGGTCATCATCGCCACCGACGACGAGCGAATACGCGCGACATGCGAGTCGGCGGGCGCGGATGCCGTCCTGACGAGGCCGGACCATGCGTCGGGCACGGACCGGATCGCGGAAATCGCCGCCAGCCGCGGCTGGGCGGCAAGCGACATCGTCGTGAACGTTCAGGGGGATGAGCCGCTTCTGCCGCCGGCCCTCGTCAGCCAGGCGGCGGCGCTGCTGGTCGCGAACCCCGGCGCCGCGATCGCAACGCTCGCGACGCCCATCTCGACCGACGAAGAATACCGGGACCCGAATGTCGTGAAGGTCGTCTCGCGCGACGACGGCCAGGCGCTGTACTTCAGCCGCGCGCCGATTCCCTGGGATCGCGACGGCGGCAATGCAAAGGCGCCGGGCGAGGAGAGGCATCGGCAGGTGCGGCGGCATCTCGGGATCTATGCCTATCGTGTCGCCGCCCTGTTGAAGCTGGCCGCGACGCCCGAGACCTCGCTCGAGCGGCGCGAGCGGCTCGAGCAACTGCGTGCCCTGCAGACCGGGCTCGTGATCGTCGTCGCGGATGCCGCCGAGTCCCCGGGACCCGGTGTCGATACCGCCGACGACCTGGCTCGCGTCGAGTCGCTGATGCGCGAGCGCGCGCGGTCGTGAATCGCGCGGCCGACCTCGTCGCGCCTTTCTACGCGGTCGAGATCAACCGCGTGGCCAACGAGCGCGAGCGCCGCGGCTTGCCGGTCATCCACATGGAAGTCGGCCAACCGTCTGCCGGGGCGCCGCGCGCGGCGATCGCGGCCGGCGAGCGGGCCCTGCGGGAATGCCCGCAGGGTTACTGGGAGAGCGGCGCGCTGGCGGAACGCATCGCGGCCCACTACCGGTCGGCTTACGGGCTCGACATCGCCCCCTCGCGCATCATCCTCACGATGGGCGCGTCGGCAGCGCTCGTGCTCGCGATGTCGGTGATGTTCCCGCGCGGCGCGCGCGTCGCGATGGCGAGGCCCGGCTATCCCGCGCACCGGAACGTGCTGCACGCGCTCGGGCTTTCGCCGCTGGAGCTCGACTGCGGCGCTGCGACGCGATTCCAGCCGACCGCCGCCATGCTCGCGGCGATCGACCCGGCGCCGGCCGGCCTGATCCTGACCAGCCCGTCGAACCCGACCGGCACCATGCTCGGCAATGCGGAACTGGCCGCGATCGCGTCCGCCTGCCGGGAGCGCGGCATCCAGGTCATCTCCGACGAGACCTATCACGGCATCACCTATGGCGCACGCGCGCCCTCGGTCCTCGAGCATGCCCCGGATGCGGTCGTCGCGAACACATTCTCGAAATACTGGTGCATGACGGGCTGGCGACTCGGCTGGCTGGTCGTGCCCGAGCGGCTCGCGGACGTGATGCGCCGCTTCGCCGGCAACCTGTTCCTGGTGCCCCCGACCCTGTCGCAGCATGTCGCGCTCGCGGCGATGGAGGAGCACGCGGAACTCGACCGCCGCGTCGCGACCTACGCGACCAACCGGCAATTGCTGCTCGATGCGCTGGCCGGCCTCGGTATCACGCGGATTGCGCCGGCCGACGGCGCGTTCTATCTCTACGCCGACGTGGGACACCTGACGCGCGATTCGCTGGCCTGGTGCCGCGAGCTCCTCGATGCGACCGGAGTCGCGCTCAACACGGGCAGGGACTTCGACGGCGTGCACGGCGACCGCTTCATCCGGCTGTCCTTCGCGGTGTCGACGGAGGAGACGGTCCGCGCGATCGAGCTGCTCGACGGGTGGCTTCGACGCAAGAAGCGCGCATGACGCGCATCCTGTTCGTCTGCCTCGGCAACATCTGCCGTTCGCCGACGGCCGAGGCGGTGTTGCGCGACCTGGCGGACCAGCAGGCCGCGCCCTGCGTACCTGGAGATCGATTCGGCCGGCACGCACGGCTATCACCGGGGCAGCCCGCCCGACGAGCGCGCGATCGCGGCGGCGCGCCGGCGAGGGATCGACATGAGCGCGTTGCGCGCGCGCATGGTCGAGGAGGCGGACTTCGAGCGTTTCGACCTCGTGCTCGCGATGGATGAGCCGGTCTACGACCACCTGCGGCGACATCGCGCCCCGCGCGCACGTCGAGCGCGTGCGGCTCTTCCTCGACTTTGCGCCGCAGCTCGGACCGCCGGGAGGTTCCCGACCCGTACTACGGCGGCGAAGCCGGCTTCGAGGAAGTGCTCGACCTCGTCGAGGAGGCCGCGCGCGGCCTGCTCGCCGCGCTCGGCCAGAAAGGCTAGATCAGTCCTTCGGCTCGAAATGCTGTCCTTCGCCGGGCGACGAGGACCACACGGTATGGGTCTGTGCCGGCTTCGCCGTGGCTGGCGGGGGAGCCTCGACCGGGGCGGAGGTCGTAATCACCGGCGCCGCCGCGACTGCGGGTGGCGCGCTGGCAACCGGCGGCGGTGACATCGATTCGCCTGCCGGAGCCGGTGAATGCGACGGCGCATCGTTCCACGCGCCTGAATTCCCGTTGCCCTGCGCGATCGGCTGGGTATCGTTCGGCCGGTAGGAGTCCTGTCGGCCGCCGCGACCGCCACGCCCGCGACGGCGCCGACGGCGACGCGGCCCGTCGCCTTCCGCCGCCTGCTGCGGTTGCTGCTCGGCGCGCGGGCCCTGCTGGGCCTGCGGCTGCTGTTGCTGCGGTTGCGGCCGCGGCTGGGCGTCGGCTGGACGCTCGCGATGCCGCGCATGCTCGTCCCGCGGCTGGTCGGCCCGCTGGCGATCATTGCGTTCGCCACGCTCCGGCTCCCGATGGCGATCGCGATTGCGGTTCCGGTCGCGATCGCGGTCGCGACGCGGACCACGGTCGCCGCGGGGCGGGCGTCGGCCGCCGCGGTCTTCGCGATGATGGTCACGCGCGCGGGGATGTCCCGGGCGCTCCTGGCGTTCTGACCGGGCGGTTTCGCCGGCTTGCTCTTCCGGCTTTTCCGCGCCCTGGAAGAACCCGAACAGGCGCGACCAGAAGCCCGGCCCGCGCTCCGCGCGCGCAACTGGCGCGGCCACCGGCGTGGGCACAGGCGCCGAGGGCGCAATCGGCTGCACGGCCGCAGGCTGCGCCGCCGCGCGCTTGTCGGACTGCGACTGGAAATCGAGTTCCTTGTTCGGCTGGCCGGCCATCTGGTAGCTGGTCACCGCGTTTTCGGGAAGCCCCAACTCGTCGTCGCGCACGCGCCGTATCGAATAGTTCGGCGTCTGCATGTTCGGGTCGGGAACGAGCACGATCTCGATCTCGCGCTGGCTTTCGAGGCGATGGAGCCACTCGCGCTTCTCGTTGATGAGGAAGGTCGACACGTCCACCGGCAATTGCGCGACGACCCGGGTCGTGCGTTCCTTGCGCACCTCTTCGCCGATCAGCCGCAGGACGGCCAGCGCCATGGACTCGACGCTGCGGATGGTGCCCATGCCGCTGCAGCGGGGGCAGGCCATGTGCGTGGACTCGCCCAGCGAGGGCCGCAAGCCGCTGCCGCGACATTTCCATCAGGCCGAAGCGGGAGATGCGCCCGAGCTGGATGCGCGCGCGGTCCGAGCGGACCGCGTCACGCAGGCGGTCTTCGACCCCCTGCTGGTTCTTCTTCGACTCCATGTCGATGAAGTCGATCACGATCAGCCCGCCGAGGTCGCGAATCCTGAGCTGGCGGGCGATTTCGTCGGCCGCCTCGAGATTCGTGTTGTATGCGGTCGTCTCGATGTCCGCGCCGCGCGTCGCGCGCGCCGAGTTGATGTCGATCGAGACCAGCGCTTCGGTGTAGTCGATCACGATGCCGCCGCCCGAGGGCAGCGTCACGGCGTGCGAGTAGGCCGATTCGATCTGGCTTTCGATCTGGAACCGGGTGAACAGCGGCACGTCGTCCGTGTAGAGCTTGATCTGGCGCTGCCCGTCGGCCGTCTGGAAGCGCTGCACGTATTCGAGCGCGCGCTGGTGGGCGCCGGTGTCGTCGATCAGCACTTCGCCGATGTCGTCCGACAGGTAGTCGCGCAGCGCGCGCGTCACCGCGTCGCTCTCCTGGTACACGAGGAACGGGGCGGAGCGCCCGCCGGAGGCCGTCACGATCGCGTCCCAGTTTGCGCGCAGGTTGTCGAGGTCCCACTGCAGTTCCTCGGGCGCGCGGCCGACGCCGGCCGTGCGGACGATCGTTCCCATGCCGTCCGGCACGTGCAGCTGGTCGAGCGAGTCCTTCGTCAGGTCGCGTTCTTCGCCCTCGATCCGGCGCGAGACGCCGCCCGCGCGCGGATTGTTCGGCATCAGGACCAGGAAACGGCCGGCGAGGCTGATGTAGGTCGTCAGCGCGGCGCCCTTGTTGCCGCGTTCCTCCTTCTCGACCTGGACGAGCAGCTCCTGGCCTTCCTGGAGCACGTCGCGGATGTTGAAACGGGCACCCGGCGCGGGCTGGAAGCGGAAATATTCGCGCGCCACTTCCTTGAGCGGCAGGAATCCCTGGCGCTCGGCGCCATATTCGACGAAGGCGGCCTCGAGGCTCGGCTCGACGCGCGTGACGCGCGCCTTGTAGATATTGCCTTTCTTCTGTTCTCGGGACGGTAGTTCGATCGAAAGATCGAAGAGCTTCTGGCCGTCAACCAGGGCGACGCGCAATTCCTCTTGCTGCGTGGCATTGATGAGCATTCTTTTCATGGACCCCATCCAGTGTGCTGGGGGCCGCTCCGAAATGGATGTCGCGCGTTGTCACGAGTGGAACCCGTAGCCCTGCAGGCGCGGATCTCGGGCGCACAGGAGCGCGCCGCAGCGCCAGGCTGCAGGCGGGTTGGCTCCTCCACGATTGAGCGAGATCGACACGCGCGGGGAACATGACATCCGAACGAAGGGCCGGCGATGGTCCGGACATGCCGGACCAACTAACATGCGGCCTGCCCAGAGGGGGCCGCGTACCGGTCAGCGGCCACGCTCCGCTTCGCGGAGCCTGCGCCGTAAGACCTGACTGCGGACTACGATATCAGATGCGCCCGGAAAATCAACACGTTAGAGAGACTCCATGACGCCTGGTCGAAATCCCGGCGGAAAAGTGCAACGGTTGATCGCGGGCGAGGGCGCGGAGGGGCAGCGACTCGACAACTTCCTGCTCCGCGAGCTGGCGGGCGTTCCCCGCAGCCGCGTCTACCGCCTGCTCCGCAAGGGCGAGGTGCGGGTGAACGGCAAGCGGAAACAGCCGGATTATCGCCTCGCCGCCGCCGATGAAGTGCGCCTGCCGCCGGTACGCGACCTGCCGGATGCGCCCGCCGCGCCCCGGCGCGTGCCCGACGCCCTGGTCGAGACCGTCCGCCAGTCGATCGTGCATGAAGATGCGCGCCTGCTCGTGCTGAACAAGCCGGCGGGACTCGCGGTTCACGGCGGCTCGGGCCTCGCCTTCGGTGCCATCGAAGCCCTGCGCGCGCTGCGACCGGACGGAGCCGCTCGAGCTCGCGCACCGCCTCGATCGCGACACGAGCGGCTGCCTGCTGGTGGCGCGCACCCGCGGCGCGTTGCGAACCATTCACGCGTTGCTGCGCGAGGGTCGCGTCGAGAAGCATTACGCAACGCTCGTCGCCGGCCATTGGCAGCTGGGACGTCAAGACCATCGACGCGCCGGTGCTGACGAACACGCGGCAGGGGGGCGAGCGGGTCGTGCGCGTGCATCGCGCCGGCAAGATCGCGGTATCGGTTTTCGCGCCCAAGGAAAACTTCGGCGATCTCGCGACGCGCATGGATGTCGCCATCCAGACCGGTCGCACTCACCAGATTCGCGTGCATGCCGCATTCGCGGGGCATCCGGTCGCCGGCGACGAGAAGTACGGCGACCGCGAGGGCAATGCGCGCTTGCGGGCGCTCGGGCTGCGTCGCATGTTCCTGCATGCGGCATCGATTTCCTTCGCGTGGCCCGTCGACGGCGGCAATTTCCGCATCGAGGCGCCATTGCCCGCGGACCTCGAGGCGGTGATCGGAACCTTGCGCGAGGCGCGACGCGGTCAGCGGTGAGTCGGCACCGAGCGGGTCGAGCCCAGCCAAACGCAATGCGTGTGCGACCCAGATGACCGGCAAGCCGACGATGGCGGCCGGGTCGTGCGTCTCGATCGACTGCGAACAGGCTCGCGCCGAGGCCCTCGCTGCGGAATCCCCCGGCGCAATCGAAGGGTTGGTCAATCTCGACGTAGCGCGCGATTTCCTCGTCGGTCAGCGTCCGGAAATCGGACCCGGGTGAAATCGACGTGCTCGTGGACCGGCACCGCGGATTGCCGCGCAGTAGCACGACAGCCGTGTGGAACTCGACGGTTTGTCCGCTGCTCGCGCGCAGCTGTGCCCGGCAGCGCCCGGCGTCCCCGGGCTTGTCGTGAATCCGCCCGGCGCAGACGGCGACCTGGTCGGAGCCGAGGACCCAGGCGTCGGGTTCACGCACCGACACCGCCGCGGCTTTGGCGCGTGCGAGCCGGAGCGCGCGATCGCCGGGAGCCTCGCCATCGCCGCTCGGTTTCGTCGACGCCGGGATCTCGGTCGAAAAAGGAACGCCCAGCCGCTGCGAGGAGGGAGGCACGATAGGGGGAGGCCGAGGCAAGGAGGAGCCGCGCTTTCATGTGCTGTCAGTGCTTAAAAAACAAGGGTTTGCGCCATGAGTCTTCTTTGACACCCCCGGCGCCGGTCACTATCATACCGCCCCCATGTCAACGCCCCCGGACCGGCCGCTCGATGCGCTCGGCCTGGCGCGGAGCGGGGCGGTCGTCGAGAGGAATTTTCCGATTGCCGGCTTTCCGCGATTGCGCGACCGGCTGGCAGACCACTGCGGGAATCGCCGCCGTGCGGGCGGAGTTTCGGCTGCATGACCGCTTGGCCGGCGGTCGCCTTGACGGTCGAGGCGGAGATGGTGCTGACCTGCCAGCGTTGCCTGGGACCGCTGGCCGCACGACTGAGTTCGGTGGCGCTACTGGTGTTCGCACCGGAAGAGACGCCGGAGCTGCCGCCGGATCACGAAGCGATCGGCGGCGATGCCGCAGAAGGTGGACCTGGCAGCGCTGGTGGAGGACGAACTGCTGTTGTCGCTGCCGCTGATCGCGCAGCACGCAGCGGGCGAGGCCTGCGGACTGCCGGCCGGTGCGGACAGCGCGGTGGCCGACGAGAAGGCGCCGGAGATGCGCCGGCCATTCGCAGGACTCAGGGATTTGCTGAATCATTGAATCGGAGATGATTTCGATGCCCGTACAGAAAAGCCGCAAGACGCCGTCGAAGCGCGGCATGCATCGTTCCCATGACCGCCTGACGAAGCCGGCGCTGTCGAAGGACCCGACCACGGGCGAGACGCACCTGCGCCACCACGTGAGCCCGTGACGGCTTCTATCGCGGCCGCAAGGTGATCGACGTGCCGGTCGAGGACGCCGGCCAGGAATGAGGCCGGCGCGGCCGGCGCCCGCATCGACCACGCCATGATCCGCTACTCGCGCGTCGCCGGCACCGGCAGTTTCCTGCCGGCGCAGGTCGTGACGAACAAGGATCTCGAGTCGCGCGTCGACACGACCGACGAGTGGATACGCTCGCGCACCGGCATCGAGCAGCGCCACATCGCGGGCCCGGACGAAACCAGCTCCTCGCTCGCCGAGCATGCGGCGCGGCGGGCGCTGAAGGCTGCGGGCCTGACGCCGGCCGACGTGGATTTCATCGTCGTCGGCACGACGACGCCCGATCTCATCTTTCCGAATACGGGGACCCTGCTGCAGGAGCGGCTCGGCATCCATGGCTGTCCCGCGTTCTCGCTCGAGACGGCCTGCAGCGGGTTCATCTACGCGCTGTCGATCGCCGACAAGTACGTCCGGCTCGGCGAGTCGCAATGCGCGCTCGTCGTCGGCGTCGAGTGCCTGTCGCGGTTCGTGGACTGGACGGACCGCGCGACCTGCGTGCTCTTCGGTGACGGGGCGGGCGCCGTCGTCCTCACTCCGGCGGATGAGCCGGGCATCATCGGCACGCACCTGCATTCCGACGGCAAGTACAAGGACCTGCTGTATTTCCCCTACGGCGTGTCGAGCGGCTTCGAGAAGCTGCGCAACAACTCGACCGACGGATTGAAGATGCAGGGCAACGAAGTGTTCAAGGTCGCCGTCCGCACGCTCTCGAAACTGGTGGACGAGACGCTGGCGAAGAACGGCGTGGAGCGCGGCGACATCGACTGGCTCGATGCCGCACCAGGCCAATCTCCGCATCATCCAGTCTGCCGCCGACAAGCTCGGACTGCCGATGGAGAAAGTGGTCGTGACCGTGCAGAACCACGGCAACACCTCGGCCGCGTCGATTCCACTCGCATTGGACACGGCGGTGCGCGACGGGCGGATCCACCGCGGCCAGCTGCTGCTGCTCGAGACATTCGGCGGCGGCTTTACCTGGGGTTCCGCGCTGGTACGCTATTGAGCGATGCGGACAAGACCGCAATTCGGGCGCTGCTCCTGACGCTCGGCGTCGCGGGGGCGGCCATTGCGCAGGCCGAGCAATTCACGCTGCCGGCCGAAGGCAGCGACGTCGTCGGGCAGACGATCACGATCGCAGGCCGAGGCGAGCCATACGCTCCTCGACATCGCGCGCCAGTACGGCCTCGGCTACGAAGAGATCACGAATGCCAATCCCGGCATCGATCCCTGGCTGCCGGGCGCCGGCACGATCGTCATCGTGCCAAAGCAGCGGCTCCTGCCGAAGGCGCCGCGCATCGGGCATCGTGATCAACCTGCCGGAGCATCGGCTCTACTGGTATCCGCCGACGCCGAAGGGCCAGCCGCCCGTCGTCTGGACGTTTCCCGTCAGCATCGGAAAGATGGACTGGAATACGCCGCTCGGCATCACGAGGATCGTGTCCAAGGCAAAGGACGCTCGACCTGGACTACCGCCGAAGTCGGTTCGCGAGGAACATGAGAAGCGCGGCGACATCGCTTCCTGCAGTCGTTCCGGCCGGTCCGGACAATCCGCTGGGCCGCTTCAAGATCGGCCTCGGAATTCCGGGCGGCGCCTACCTGATCCACGGCACGAACCGGCCGGCCGGCGTCGGCATGCAGGTGACGCACGGCTGCATGCGGCTGTATCCGGAAGACATCGAGACGCTCTACGGAATGGTGCCGGTGAACACGCCGGTCATGATCGTCAACCAGCCGTACAAGTGGGGCTGGCACGACGGCGAGCTGCTGATCGAGGTGCATCCGCCGCTGCAGGAAGATCGCGTCGAGCCGCCATCGCTCACCGATCTCACGCGGCTGATCGTCGAGGCAACGCGTGCGAAGCCGCTCGCGATCGACTGGATCGGCGCCGAGCGCACCTGGCGCGAAGCGCGCGGCATGCCGACGCCGGTCTCCGTCGCGGGTTCGCGCACCGCCGCGACCGTCAGCGCCCGAACCCGACTCCCTGAAAAAGCGAAAGCCCCGCGGTGTCGCCACCGCGGGGCCTTTCTGTTGGCGTACGACGTCGATTACTTCGACATCGACTTTTCGAACATGCGATTGAGCTTCTCGCTGTTCGCGTCGCAGCACTGCTGCGCGGCCTGCGCCGCAGACGCAGCCTGATTGGCTGTGTTCTGCGCCGAGGTGGCAGCCTGCTGTGCGGCGGCTGCGGCACGGCTTGCGCCGTCCGCTGACAGTCTTCACGCCGTCGAGGTCACCCGACAGCTTGGAGACCTGCGACTTGAGCGAGTCGACTTCCGCCTGCAAGGGCTTCAGATCGGTGCAGCCGGCGCCCAGGGCGAGGACGGCGGCAGCGACGCCCACCTTCAGGATGTTGGTCATGAGATTTTTCTCCACAAGGTTGCATGGAACGTTACAAGCCGCTTCCGCGGATGCACGGCGCCGGCGGTCCTTCCTGTCCGCGCGGTGGCGATGCGGATCGTAACGTATCGGCGGACAGGTGAAAGCAGTTGCGGTGTTTGTCGCTGGCCGGCGACATGCGAATGTCGAGTCATGTGTCGGACACACCGGTTCCGTTTTGCGTGTGCGCGTTTTGCGCTAGTTCGCGTTGAGTGTGAGCGCGGGGTGCGGCCGGGACGCGGCTCGTTCGCTCCGCCGGATCTTTAGTCGCTCGACTCGCCGGTCCCGGCCGCTGCCCGCGCAAGTCCGCGCACTCGTGATCGCGAGGCGGGGACGGGATACGGGACCGGCATGCAGCGGTGCTTGCCAGAGACGTTCCGCCTGTATATAATCACAGCACACTGAGTATCCATACAGGTGGACCATGATCAGACGATCTCACGCCCCGCCAACGCCAGATCCTCGAATTCATCCAGGACGCGATCGCCGCCAACGGCATGCCGCCGACCCGCGCGGAAATCGCGGAAGCGCTCGGCTTCCGTTCCGCGAATGCCGCCGAGGAGCACCTGCGCGCACTGCAGCGCAAGGGCGTGCTCGCGCTGATCGCCGGCAGCGCGCGCGGCATCGTGCTGAAGGACGCGCTGCGCGAACAGTTCGGCCTGCCGCTCATCGGCCGGGTCGCCGCCGGTCGCCCGATCCTCGCCGAAGAGCACATCGAAGGCCGCTTCCAGATCGATCCGGCGCTGTTCAGCCCGCGCCCGCATTACCTGCTCAGGGTCAGCGGCATGAGCATGCGCGATGTCGGCATCCTCGATGGCGACCTGGTCGCCGTGCACCGCTCACCCGATGTCCGCAACCGGCAGATCATCGTCGCGCGGCTCGAGAACGAGGTGACGGTCAAGCGCTATCGCCAGGAAGGCTCGGTGGTCTGGCTCATGCCGGAGAACCCGGACTTCGAGCCGATCCGCGTCGATCTTCGCAAGCAGTCGATGACGATCGAGGGCGTCGTGGTCGGCGTCCTGCGGCGCAGCCGGCCGGACGTCATGCAGTGAGCGATGCGCTCGCGGAACTGCTGCGTCATCCCGCGCTCTGGCGCGGCAGCGATGCGGGCGCACCTCGGACCGTTTCGACCGGCTTTCGCCTCTCGATGCGCGCCTGCCGGGCGACGGCTGGCCCTTGTCCACGCTGATCGAACTCCTGGTGCCCGCCGCCGGCGTCGGCGAAATCCGCCTGCTGCTGCCGGCGCTCCGCACGCTTGCCGACCGCAACGCCCGGAGAGCCGCGCTGGATCGCCTGGCTTGCTCCGCCGCATTTGCCTTATGCGCCGGCGCTCGCCGATGCGGGGCTCGATCCCGCGCGCATGCTGGTGATCCGCCCGCGCGCCGGGCTCGACGGCTGTGGGCGATGGAGCAGGCCTGCGCTCCGGCGTCTGCGCGGCCGTGCTCGGCTGGATCGGCGCGGCAGCCGGCGATCAGGCCCTGCGCCGCCTGAAGCTGGCGGCGGAAGAAGGACGACACGCCCGGTTTTCTGTTGCGACCCTCCGGCGCATCGCGCCGAATGCTCGCCGGCCGCGCTCCGGCTTGCGCTCACGGCGCGGGACTACGGTCTCGACGTCGAAATCCTGAAGAGCCGCGGCGGCGGACCGGCGCGCATCGAGCGCCTGCCGATCCACTAGGCCCCCGGCAATGTTCGAAGGACGTCCGGCCACGATCGACGCCGGCACCGGCGAGCCATCGGCGCGCACTGGAACCGGTGCCTGCATCGGCACCGGATGTCGCGGCTCCCCGCCCGCGCGAGTTATGGCTCGCGGCGCATTTTCCGCGCCTGCCGCTCGATGCCCTGTTGCCGGGCACCGGGCAGGCGCGCGCGGCCGCGGTCACCGCCATCGACGATCCCGCGCCGTTCCATCGTCGCCTGCAACGAGCGCGCCGCCCGCCAGGGCGTCGCGCCCGGCATGAGTCTCAACGCAGCCCTCGCCCTGGTGCCGGGGCTTCGGGTCGAGGAGCGCAGGCTCCGCGCGGAAGCGGCGCTGCTCGATCGCCTGGGACGCTGGGCGCTCCAGTTCACGCCCGTCGTCGAGCCTCGAGCCGCCCTCCGCGGTGCTGGCCGAAGTGCGCGGCAGCCTCGATCTGTTCGGCGGCGTCATGGCGCTCTGGCGGCGAGCGCTCGCGGGTCTTTCCGCAAGCGGCTTGCAGGCCTCGCTCGCGCTCGCGCCCACGCCGCGCGCGGCACTCTGGCTCGCGCGCGCGGATCTCGCGATGACCGTGACCCGCGCCGATGCGATGCCGGGTCTTGCGGCGCGGCTGCCGCTCGACTGCCTGCAGTGGCCCGAGGACACGATCGCGGCGCTGCGCGGGCTCGGCGATCCGGAACGTCGCCGACCTGCTGCGCCTGCCGCGTGCCGGCTTCGCCGCGCGTTTCGGGCCGCGGCTGCTCGACGAACTCGACGAAGGTCTCGGTCGTCGTCCCGCGCCGCGACGGCGCCATGTCGTGCCGGAGCGTTTCGACGAGCGGCTCGAACTGCCGGCGGCCGCGGAACTCATGGCCGGGCTGCAGCCGGCGTTCGAGCAGCTGCTCGGGCGGCTCGAAGCCTTCCTGCGCGCCCGCGCGTCGGGCATCGGCGCTTTGCGCGTGGATCTCCTGCATCGCGGACAGGCGCCGACCCGGCTTTCGGTGACGCTCGCCCGCATGGCGGGCGATGCCGGTCATCTGCGGGAACTCGTGCGCGAGAGGCTTGCGCAGTGCCGGCTCGCCGCGCCGGTCGAGGCGCTGCGGCTGCGTTCCGGGATGCTGCTGCCGCTCACGCTTCGCGACGCGGGACTCTTCGAGCGCGGCCGGAGCGCGGATCCGGAGGCCACTGCGCGTCTCCTCGATCGCCTGCGCGCGCGGCTCGGGCGGAAGGCCGTGTTCAGCGTCTCACCGGTGCCGGAGCATCGACCCGAGCGCGCCTGGCGGATCGCGGAGCCCGGCGCTGCGACACCGGTGCCCTTGCCCTGGCCGGCCGCGCGACCCGCGCGCCCGTTGTGGATGCTCGCCGAGCCGCAGCCGCTCGGACGGCTGGGAAGGGGCGCTCGTCACCGGTCCCGAGCGCATCGAGACCGGGTGGTGGGACGGTCACGACGTCCGGCGCGACTACTACGTCGCGCTCTCCCGCGCGGGCGTGCGCCTCTGGATCTTCCGCGAACGGCCGCCGGGACAAGGCTGGTTCCTTCACGGGGTCTTCGGATGACGAGCCGCAGTGTCGTGCTCGCCTGTGGCCCGCGCCGCACGGGATCCGGCGGGGTTCCTCGCTCGCAAACTCCGCCGGAACTTACGAGTTTGCTCGCGAGGACCCCGCCACCTCGTGCGGCGCGGGCCGGAGCGGGCGTCAGCGCGCTCGCGTGCGGACGGGACCCGGCGAGCGAGCGCGTAAGTTCCGGCGGAGCGAACGAGCCGGAGTCCCGGCCGCGCAACGCGAGCGCGGCTGACGCGACTCGACCCGCGGCCGATCAGAGATGTCGTATGCCGAGCTGCACTGCATCAGCAACTTCACGTTCCTGCGCGGCGCCTCGCATCCGGCGGAACTCGTCCAGCGGGCGAAAGAGCTCGGGTACACGCGCGCTCGCGCTGACCGATGAATGCTCGCTCGCGGGAATCGTGCGGGCCCATGCCGCCGCGCGCGAGACGGGGCTTGCGCTCATCGCCGGCAGCGAGTTCACGCTCGCGGACGGCCTGCAGTTCGTCTGCCTCGCCGCGAGTCGCCGGGGTTACGCGGCGCTCTCCCGCCTCATCACGCGGGGCCGCCGCGCAGGCGCCGAAAGGACAGTACCGGCTCGGCCGCATCGACCTCGAGACGGGCCTCGAGGATTGCCTCGTCCTGTGGCTGCCGGCGGTCGCAGCCGGCGACCGAGGACGGCGATCGTGGCTTCGCGAGCGCTTCGCACGGCCGCCTGTGGCTCGCCGTGGAATTGACGGCCGGCGGGCGCGGATCGCGAGCGGCTCGAGCGCCTGATGGCGCTCGCGCGCGACGCTCGACTGCCGGCGGTCGCGGCGGGCGACGTGCACATGCACCAGCGCCGGCGCCGCGCGCTCCAGGACACGCTGACCGCGGTGCGCCTGAAGACCACGGTGCGCTGCCGCCGGTCATCGCGCTCCATCCGAACGGCGAGCGGACGCTCGGCACGCTCACGCGAATCGCCGGGCTGTATCCGCCGGAGCTCCTCGACGCGACGCTGCGCATCTCGGAGCGCTGCCGCTTCTCGCTGGACGAGCTTCGCTACGAATACCCGGAGGAGATCGTGCCTGCGGGCGCGACACCTGCCTCGCACCTGCGGCGCCTGGTGGAGGAGGGCGCGGCGCGGCGCTGGCCCGCGGGGATGCCGGCGGCGGTCCGGGACCTGATCGAGCGCGAGCTCGCGCTGATCGGGGAGCTCGGCTACGAGCGTTACTTCCTGACGGTCCACGACCTGGTCGAGTTCGCGCGGTCCCGCGACATCCTGTGCCAGGGACGCGGCTCGGCGGCGAACTCCGCCGCCTGCTATGCGCTCGGCATCACCGAGGTGGACCCGGCGCGGATGTCGGTGCTGTTCGAGCGGTTCATCTCGCGCGAACGCAACGAGCCGCCGGACATCGACGTGGATTTCGAGCACGAGCGGCGCGAGGAGGTGATCCAGTACCTGTACGCCAAGTACGGCCGCGACCGGGCCGCGCTCACGGCGACGGTGATCTGCTACCGGCCGAAAAGCGCGGTGCGCGATGTCGGCAAGGCGCTGGGACTCGATCCGCCGCAGGTCGACCGGCTCGCGCACGCGATGCAATGGTGGGACGGCCACGAGGTCGAGGACTCGCGGATCCGGGATGCCGGCTTCGACACGGCCAATCCGCTCGTCGCGCGCGTGCTCGCGCTGACCCGCGAGCTGATCGGCTTTCCGCGGCACCTCTCGCAGCACACCGGCGGCTTCGTGATCTCGCGCGGGCCGCTCGAGGAGCTCGTCCCGGTCGAGAACGCGGCGATGCCGGAACGGACGGTGATCCAGTGGGACAAGGACGACCTCGACGAGCTCCGGCTCCTGAAGGTCGACGTGCTGGGCCTCGGGATGCTGACCGCGATCCGCCGCGCGCTCGCGCTCGTCTCGGCGCGGCGCGGGAGGGAGTTCGGCCTCGCGGACATCCCGGCCGAGGACCCCGCGGTGTACGAGATGATCTGCCGCGCGGACACGGTCGGCGTGTTCCAGATCGAGTCACGGGCGCAGATGGCGATGCTGCCGCGCCTCCGGCCGAAGTGCTTTTACGACCTCGTCATCGAAGTCGCGATCGTCCGTCCCGGCCCGATCCAGGGCCAGATGGTGCATCCCTACCTGCGACGCCGCAGCGGGCAGGAGCAGGTCAGCTACCAGGGACCGGAAGTGGAGGGCGTCCTCTCGCGCACGCAAGGGCGTGCCGATCTTCCAGGAACAGGTCATGCAGCTCGCGATCGTCGCCGCCGGCTTCACGCCGGGCGAGGCCGATCGCCTCCGGCGCGCGATGGCGGCCTGGAAGCGAAAGGGGGGCCTTGGGCCGTTCGAGCAGCGCCTGGTCGAGGGCATGCGCGCGCGCGGCTACGACGAGGGCTTCGCGCGCCAGGTGTTCCAGCAGATCCTCGGTTTCGGCGAGTACGGCTTTCCGGAAAGCCACGCGGCAAGCTTTGCGCTGCTCGTCTACGTCTCGGCCTGGCTCAAGCGACATGAGCCGGCTGCATTCTGCTGCGCGCTGCTGAACAGCCAGCCCATGGGCTTTTATGCGCCCGCGCAGCTCGTGCGCGACGCGCGCGCCCATGGCGTGACCGTGCTTGCCGCCGACGCCAATGCGAGTGCAGCCGAATCGACTCTAGTGGACCGGGACGGCGACGGCAGCCCGGCCGTCCGCCTCGGCCTCGACCGGGTGCGGGGGTTGTCGGTGGATGGCAGGGAGCGGCTCGTCGCGGCCCGCGCGGCGAGCCCGTTCGGCCAGGTGGGGGAACTCGCGCGGCGGGCACGGCTCTCGCGGCGCGATCTCGAGGCGCTGGCTGCGGCGGGAACGCTCGCCGGGCTCGCCGGCCACCGCTACCGCGCGTCCTGGGAGGTGCTGGGCGTCGAGCCGGCGCTGCCGCTCGTACCGGTCGCGACGCGCGACGAGGGAGTCCCGTTGCTGCGGGCTCCCACCGAGGGCGAGGATATCGTCGCGGATTACCGCTCGCTCGGATTCACCCTCGCGCGGCATCCGCTTGCGCTCGTCCGCCCGACGCTCACGGGGGATGGCTGGCTCACGGCGGTGGAGGTCGCGGAGCTGCCGGATGGCGCCGCCCTCCGGACCGGCGGACTCGTCGTCACGCGCCAGCGGCCGGGGAGCGCCGGTGGCGTGATCTTCGTCACCCTGGAAGACGAGACCGGGTACGTGAACCTGGTGGTCTGGAGCCGGATCGCGGACCGCCACCGGAAGGCGATGCTCGCTGCGCGGCTTCTCGGCGTCGCAGGCCGGCTGCAACGCGAGGGTGAGGTGCGGCACGTCGTGGTCGACAGCCTGGAGGATCGCTCTGCGTTGCTGGGGAGCCTCACGGCGAAAGCCAGGGATTTTCGGTAGAAAAGCAGGAGGGGACAGTCCCCTTCAACGAGAGGTTTTCGCCAAGGAGAAGATGGCGGAGTTGAAGGGGACAGTCCCCTAGCGTCGGCGGCGCGGGGACGCGTCTCGGCCGCTTCAGGGGGCCTGCACCGGTCTCATCGATGTCGTAATCGTCGAAATCCGACACGAGGCCCGCCGTGCGCTTCTCCTCGCGGATGCGCTCGAGTTTGCGCCACGCGGGCTCGCCCGCCACCCGTGCGCCGCGGCGCTTGCGGGTGTCGAAATCACGCATGAGCTTGTCGACATCGAGGTCCTCTGCGGCTTCCTCGAGTTCGTCAGGCTCGTCTTCCTCGAATTCTTCCTTGGGCTTCTCGCTCATGCGACCAGTCCAGGGTCACTGCGGGCCGACTTATAAAACGCGGCGGGCGCCGCCGCAAGGGGTCTCAACGCACCAGTTGATTCAACTCGAAGATCGGCAGCAGAAGCGCGATGACGATCACGAAAACGAAGCCCCCCATCAGCAGGATCATCACCGGGCCCAGGATGCCAACTGCGGTATTGACCACGCCGTCGAGCTCCCGTTCCTGGTTGTCGGCGGCCCGTTCCAGCATGGCCTCGAGCTCGCCGCTGGTCTCGCCGCTCGCGATGAGGTGCACCAGCATCGGCGGGAACAGCTTGCTGCTCCCGATCGAGCGCGCGATCGGCGCGCCCTCGCGCACCCGGACGGCGGCATCCTGCACGGCGCGGCGCATGGGCGTGTTCGATGACGACTTCCGCGGCGATCCTGAGCGCCTCGAGGACGGGAACCGAGCTCGCGGTCAGGATGGAGAACGTGCGGGCAAACCGTGCCGCATTGTTTCCGCGCGTGACCCGGCCGATGAGCGGCATGCGGAGCTTGAACGCGTCATACCGGTATCGCGCTTCGGGTTCGCGCAGCCAGCGCCGCCATCCCCAGGCGGCCGCGACGACGACCGCCAGCAGCAGCCACCACCAGGCCCGCAGGAAATCGGATGCCGCGATCAGCATTCGAGTCAGGATCGGGAGCTCGCGTTCGCCGGCTTCGAATACGCGCACGACCTCGGGCACCACGTAGCCGAGCAGCAGGCCGACGATCCCGAGGCAGATCACCGTGAGCAGCACCGGGTAGATCATCGCGTTGCGGATCTTCTGCTGCAGGATCTCGCGGTTCTCGCCGTAGTCGGCCATGCGCTCGAGCACCAGGTCGAGGTTCCCGGACTGCTCTCCGGCGTTGACCATCGCGCGATACATCTCGTTGAAGACAGTCGGGAACGCCGAAAGCCCTTCGGCCAGGGTGCGGCCTTCGAGCACGCGCGCGCGAACGCCGGCGACCACGCTCCGGACGCGCGCCTTCTCGCTTTGCTGGGACACCGCAAGCAGGGACTCTTCCAGCGGGATGCCCGAGCGGACCAGAGTGGCGAGCTGGCGGGTGAGGAGCGCCAGGTCTCCCATGCCGATGCGATTGCCGAATGACAGCTGGAAGGAGCGCCGTGGCGCCGCATCGCTGACTTCGCTGACGGTGACCGGGAGGAGGGACTGGTCGCGAAGCAGTTGCCGCACCTGGCGGGCACTGTCGCCGTCGAGGACTCCTCGACGTTCGCGGCCGGCGGCGTCGAGCGCCGTGTATTCGTAGGCCGACATCACTCCTCGCGGGTGACGCGCAACAGTTCCTCGAGGGAGGTCGCTCCGGAAACCACTTTCGCGCGCCCGTCGTCCCGGATCCCGGGCGTGGTCTCGCGCGCGTGGCGCTCGAGCTCGTGCTCGCCGGCGCCATCGTGGATCATGACGCGCATGCGGTCATTCACGATCACGAGCTCATAGATGCCGGTCCGGCCGCGGTAGCCGCTGCCGGAGTCCGCGCCCGGGCGAAAGAGCGTCGCGCGGCCGGCGTCGGCCGGCGAGAGCCCGAGCAGGCGCGCTTCGTAGTCACCGGCGGGATAGCCGATGCGCGTTTCCGGGTTCAGCACGCGCACCAGGCGCTGGGCGACGACCCCGAGCAGGGTGGAAGCGAGCAGGAAAGGCTCGACACCCATGTCGCGCAGCCGCGTCACGGCCCCGACGGCGGTGTTCGTGTGGAGCGTGGAGAGCACGAGATGGCCGGTCAGGGAGGCCTGCACCGCGATCTGGGCGGTCTCGGTGTCGCGAATCTCGCCGACCATCACGACGTCCGGATCCTGGCGCAGGATCGCGCGGAGCCCGCGCGCAAAGGTCATCTCGACCTTGGTGTTCACCTGGGTCTGGCCGATGCCGTCGATGTAGTACTCGATCGGATCCTCGACGGTCATGATGTTCCGCGTCCGGTCGTTGATGCGCTCGAGCGCCGCGTACAGCGTCGTCGTCTTGCCCGATCCCGTCGGTCCGGTGACGAGGATGATCCCATGGGGCTTGTGGATCAGGTCGTCGATCATGCCCTGCACGCGAGGCTCCATGCCGAGCGAGGCGAGATCGAGCCGCCCCGCCTGCTTGTCGAGCAGGCGCAGAACGACGCGCTCTCCGTGGCCGGAGGGCAGGGTGGACACGCGCACGTCCACGGCGCGGCCCGCGATGCGCAGGCTGATGCGCCCGTCCTGCGGCAGGCGCTTCTCGGCGATGTCGAGCCGCGACATGACCTTGACGCGGGAGATCAGGAGCGGGGCGACGGCACGCTTGGTCTGCAGCACCTCGCGGAGCACCCCGTCGACGCGAAAGCGCACGACCAGGCGGTTCTCGTAGGGCTCGATGTGGATGTCGGAGGCGTTTTCCTTGATCGCCTGGCTCAGCACCGCGTTGATGAGGCGGATGACGGGCGCGTCGTCCTCGCTCTCCATGAGGTCTGACGGTTCCGGCAGGCCCTCCGCCAGTCCGGCCAGGTCGGTTTCGCCCTCGATTCCCTCGACGATCTGGCCGGCTTCGCCGCTGCCGCCTTCATAGGCCTTGCGCAGCAGCTCGTCGAAGGCCGATTCCGCGACGCGCTCGATGACGAGCGGAATGCCGAGAAAGCGTCGGAGCTCGGCGACGGCCGAGGGCTGCGCGCCCTCGCGATAGACGATCTGGGCCTTGCCGTCGGCCACGCCGCGCACGAGCACGCCGTGCCGCTTGGCGAAGGCGAATGGCAGCCTTCCGACGGGCGCGATGGGCTTCGGCGGCGTGCCGGAGATCATCAGCCGCTTCCGGTCACTGCGACGGGCTTTCGGGAGGGTCCGCGGACTCGGGAGGTGGCCCGGTGTCGACCGGAGGCGGCACGGATGGCTCCGGCGCTGCTGGCACTGGCGCGGTCCCGTCGCGGTACGGCCACCGCGGGCGGCGGCATCGGACCGACGAGCGGCGGCAGCGTCGGCTGCTGGCTTCCTGGCATCAGCCTCACCTTGCCCTCGTTCCTCTCGAGCTGCATGTCGCGCAGGTAGTTGTACTTCGAATTGGTCTCGATTGCAGCCTGCTCGGCGGTCCGGAGCACGCGTGGCCGGATGAATACCATCAGGTTGGTCTTCGTCTTCTGCGTACTGCGGACGCGGAACAGCGCGCCGATGACCGGAATGCGGCCGAGGCCCGGCACGCGGCTTTCGCTCTCGGTCACGCGGTCCTCGATCAGGCCGCCGAGGACGATCATGCCGCCGTCGTCGACGAGGACCCGTGTCGTGATGGTGCGCTTGTTGGTCACGAGATCGGTCGTGGAAACCTGCGCCGCCGCGGCCGCGATCCCTGACGCCTCCTGCTCGATCTTCAGCAGGATCGTGTTCTCGTCGGTGATCTGCGGCGTGATCTTGAGGATATTGCCGACTTCCTTGCGCTCGATCGTCTGGAAGGGGTTGACCGCGCCGCCGGCACCGCCGGTATTCGTGAACTGCCCGGTCAGGAACGGCACTTCCTGCGCGACCTTGATCTGCGCTTCCTCGTTGTCGAGCGTGATCACCGAAGGCATCGAAACGATGTTCGTGTCGCCATTGCTCGCGAGCGCGCGCAGGATGGCGGCGAAATTGGTGCCGCTGTCCTGCTGGCGGCCGGCGCCCACGGTGAAACCGCCGGGAGCCGAGGTGATCGAATCGGGATCGTTGATTCCCGCGGCGATGTCGCCGATGTCCACGCCGCCGATCGCCTGGTTGAAGAGGCCGACCAGGAAATTGTCGCCGGAGCCGTCGACGATCCAGTTGACGCCGAGATCGCGCGATGCGTCGGTCGAGACTTCGACCAGCATCGCCTCGATGATGACCTGCGCGCGCCGCACGTCGAGGCGATCGATGACCGACATCAGCGCACGCATGGTCTTCGGCGGCGCGGTAATCACGAGCGCGTTCGTCTCCGGCTCCGCCCAGATCGTCACCGACTTGTCGACGCCGCCCGCCGCGACTGCCTGCGCGGCGGCCTGCCCGCCCGCCGCGGCGACCGTTGCCCCGGACTGTTCCTTGAGCTTGGCCGCGAGCTTCTCCGCATCCGCGTAGCGCAGGTAGCGGACCTGCGTGTCGCCGCCGGCTTCGAGCGGCGTGTCGAGGTGCGTGACGATCGTGCGGTAGCGCAGGCGTTGCGAGGCCTCGCCGCTCACGAGCACGCTGTTCGTGCGCTCGTCGGCGACGACGCGGGCCCCGCCGGCGGCTTCCGCGCCCTGCGCGGCCGAGAGCGAATTGATGACGCGGACGATCTCGGTCGCGGAGGCGTGCTCGAGCCGGATCACCTCGATGTCGCCGTCGCCGCTGCGGTCGATGCGCTGGATGATGCGCATCATCCGGTTCACGTTCGAGGCGCGATCCGAGATGATCAGCATGTTGGCGCTCGGATACGCGGCGAGGTGAGCCGACTGCGGCATCATCGGGCGAAGGATCGGCACGAGCTGTCCGGCCGACACGTTCCGGACCTGGATGACCTGGGTCACGATCTCGTCCGAGGTGCCGCTGACGCGGTCCGGCAGGTCGTTGGCGGGCATCTGCCGCGCCGTCGCGTCCGGGAGGATCTTGATCACGTTGCCCGAGGGCACGGCGACGAAGCCGTGCACCTGGAGGATCGCGAGGAATGCCTCGTAGAAAGCCTCCGGCGACATGGGAGCGGTCGACAGCATCGTGACCTGCGCCCGGACGCGCGGATCGACGATGAAGGTCTTGCCCGTGACCTGGCTGACAGCTTCGATGACCTGCCCGAGATCGGCGTCCTTGTAGTTCGGCGTGATCTGGGCGCCCTGTTGCGCGGCGGCCAGTGGCAGGGCACAGATGAAGAGCGCGGCCAGTCGGATGAGTCGCGTCATGAAATCGTTCCTCCGGAGGCCGGCCATCATTCGGTAACCTCTTCCGGTGAATCTTCTTCGGCGCCGGGTTGCGGCTGCATTTCCTGCACGACCGCGACCGGATCGACGCTGATCTGCTGCTGCTGGCCGCCGCGGTCGATGGTGAGCGTCACGGCCGAGCCCTGGCCGATCCCGCGGAGGATCTCGAGGCCACGATTCGGGTCGTCGAGCGGCGCGCCATTCACGGCCATGACCAGGTCGCCCGGTTGGAGTCCAAGGTTGACGAATTGCGCGCGGTTGCGACCGGGATAGACCCGGTAGCCTTTCAGCGATCCGCCGGCGAACACGGGCTGCGGGCGGAGCAGGTCGCCGCCGGTCGACGGGTTCTGCACGAGGAGCTGGCGCACGCTGTCGGCAAGCGACTCCGGTTGCGAGGCCTGGCCCGGCATGCTGGACGCGGCCATCGGGGCGGCGCCTCCGCCTCCGCTCAGGCGCGGGAGCATCAGCGATTCGCGCGCTCCGCCGCGATCGAGGATGACGCGATCGGTATAGACGGCAAACAATTTCGAACCGCCGGGAAGCGAAGCGCCCGTCGCGTAGACACGCGTGGCCTGGCCGCTCGCCCCGATGATGGCCCAGCCCTGTTCTGGCTTGATGCCCGCGAGCGTGCCGGCGAGCGTCAGGTTGGCGGCGGTCGCCGGTGCCATCGAAGGATCGCCGCTCGAGGCGGCGACCCCGAAGAGGTGTGCATTGACGATCGCGGTGAGGTCGACCGCCGGCGCCTCGGGCGCAACGGGCGCCGACGGCGCATTCGAGTCCGTGCCCGACGAGCCCAGGGCGCGCCAGAGCAGGGCGGCAAGCTGTGCCGCGATCACGAGGATCAGGAGAAAGGTTACGAGGGAGGGCGCGGCAGCGGCAAGGCTGGAGGATGCGCCGCCCGCTGGACGGCGCAATGGCGCGACGATTCGTTCGACTAACTGCATCGGGCTGTCTGGTACCGAGGCCCCCGGGGAAACCGCGACATGATACGGGTTGCCGCCGCACTGCCACAAGGCAAAAGCGGCGGGAAATCGAAGGAATGACGGGCACTTGTGCGACACTTCTCAAACCGGGCTTGCAATGGTGTCGCCATTTGGCGAATGACGGACCGGTCACTTGTGCGGCGGCCGGTCGAACCCTATAAATGACCCGAGGGCAAGGACGGACGAATCCGGTGGCTGGTGACAAGGAACGGGATGTCGGGAAGGGCGGTCTCGACCTGGTGGTCGAGGAGGCTCAGCCGCGGCTGAAGAAGCCGCCGCTGTACCAGGTGGTGCTGCTGAATGATGACTACACGCCGATGGAATTCGTGGTCGACGTGCTCGAGAGGATCTTCAGCCTCGACCGGACGCGAGCCACGCGGGTGATGCTCGAGGTCCATACGCGAGGCAAGGGCGTCTGCGGCGTGTTCACGTTCGAGATCGCCGAGACGAAGGTGGCGCAGGTGATGACGTATGCGAGGCAGCACCAGCACCCGCTGCTCTGCACGATGGAGGAGACCTGAGTGCTTTCGAGTGAACTCGAGTACTGCCTGAACGAGGCCTACCAGAAGGCCCGTGACGCGCGCCACGAGTACATGACGGTGGAGCACCTCCTGCTGTCGATCCTCGATGCGCCGCGCGTGCGCGAGATCCTGAAGGCCTGCGGCGCCGACCTCGCGCGGCTCCAGTCCGAGCTCCAGAAATTCATCGACGAGACGACACCTGCGCTCGCAGCCGAAGACGACCGGGAGGTCCAGCCGACGCTCGGATTCCAGCGCGTGCTCCAACGCGCGGTCTTCAACGTCCAGTCGAGCGGCAAGAAGGAAGTCACGGTCGCGAACGTGCTGGTCGCGATCTTCAGCGAAAAGCAGTCGCACGCCGCCTACCTGCTGTCGCTGCAGGACGTCACGCGCCTGGATATCGTCAATTTCATATCGCATGGCCTGCCTTCATCCGGCGAGGGCCGCGAAGCGCCGCGCGAGGAAAGCGCGGCCGGGGAGCGCGAAGCCACGGACGACGGCGGCGTCGCGGCACTCGAAAAGTACACGGTCAACCTGAACGCGCAGGCGATTGCCGGGCGCGTCGATCCCCTGATCGGGCGGCAACTCGAGGTCCAGCGGACCATCGAGATCCTCTGTCGCCGCCGCAAGAACAACCCGCTCTACGTCGGTGAGGCCGGCGTCGGAAAGACGGCAATCGCCGAGGGCCTCGCGCGCCTCGTGGTCGAGAAGAAGGTGCCGGAAGTGCTGGCGGACTGCACAATCTACGCGCTCGACATGGGCGCCCTGATCGCAGGGACCAAGTACCGCGGCGATTTCGAGAAACGCCTGAAGGGCGTCGTCAGCGAGCTGAAGAAGCGGCCCGGGGCGGTCCTGTTCATCGACGAGATCCATACCGTGATCGGCGCGGGCGCCGCGTCGGGCGGCGTCATGGACGCCTCGAACCTCATCAAGCCGGTGCTAGCGAGCGGGGAGCTCCGCTGCATCGGCTCGACGACTTACCAGGAATACCGCGGCATCTTCGAGAAGGACCACGCGCTCGCGCGGCGCTTCCAGAAGATCGACGTGGTCGAGCCGTCGGTCGCGGAAACGATCGAGATCCTGCGCGGGCTGAAGTCGAAGTTCGAAGAGCATCACGGCATCGCCTATGCGGATGACGCGCTCGTCGCCGCGGCCGAGCTCGCCGAGCGCCACATCAACGACCGGCACCTGCCGGACAAGGCGATTGACGTCGTGGACGAGGCGGGCGCCTCGCTACGCCTGAAGCCGCCTGCGGAGCGGGATCCCGTGGTGACGGTCGCGCACGTCGAGGCCGTGGTGGCGCGCATCGCGCGCATCCCGGCGAAGAATGTATCGACGTCGGATCGCGAAGTGCTCGCCAACCTCCAGCGCAACCTCAAGCTCGTCATCTACGGCCAGGACGCCGCGATCGACGCGCTCGCCGCGGCGATCAAGATGTCGCGCGCGGGCCTCGGCGATGAGCGCCACCCGGTCGGCAGCTTCCTGTTCGCGGGACCGACGGGCGTCGGCAAGACCGAGGTGACCCGCCAGCTCGCGATTGCCCTGGGCGTCGAATTCCTCCGCTTCGACATGTCGGAGTACATGGAACGTCACACCGTCTCGCGCCTGATCGGCGCGCCCCCGGGCTACGTGGGTTTCGACCAGGGCGGGCTGTTGACCGAAGCGATTGCCAAGCAGCCACACTGCGTGCTGCTCCTCGACGAGATCGAGAAGGCGCACCCGGACGTGTTCAACCTGCTGCTGCAGGTCATGGACCACGGGACCCTGACTGACAACAACGGGCGCAAGGCCGATTTCCGGCACGTGATCATCGTGATGACGACCAATGCGGGCGCCTCGGAGATGAGCCGGGCGAGCATCGGCTTCACGCCCCAGGATCACGCCCCGGATGGCATGGAGGCCGTACGGCGGATATTCGCGCCGGAATTCCGCAATCGCATCGACGCCATCATCCAGTTCGCGCCGCTCGACCCGCCGACCATCGAGCGGGTGGTCGACAAGCTCGTGATCGAGATCGAGGCCCAGCTCGAGCAGAAGGGCGTCAGCATCTCCGTCGACGACGACGCCCGCCGCTGGATCGCGGCGCGCGGCTACGACCCGAAAATGGGTGCAAGGCCGATGGCGCGCGTGCTGCAGGAGCACGTGAAGCGCCCGCTGGCCGAGGAACTGCTGTTTGGTCGCCTGGCTGGCGGTGGCAGCGTCCGGGTGACGCTCGCCGAAGGCGGCGAGAGCCTGACGCTCGACATCCGGCCCGCGAAATCACCGGAGCTGCTCGGCCAGGACTGAACGGAAACGAAGGGGACGGACCCCTTCAACGATCGGCCGCGTATCTGTAGCTGTTGGCTCTCGTTGAAGGGGTCCGTCCCCTTCGATTCACCGCGCCCGGTAGATGATGCGGCCCTTCGAAAGGTCGTAGGGCGTCAGCTCCACCGTCACGGTATCGCCCGTCAGGATGCGTATGTAGTGCTTGCGCATCTTGCCCGAGATGTGGGCCGTCACGACGTGATCGTTCTGCAGGCGGACGCGAAAGGTCGTATTGGGCAGGGTCTCGACGACCTCGCCCTCCATCTGGATTGCCTCTTCCTTCGCCATCTCGCCCCGGTGCTGTAGCGGAAACCGCGCGGATTGTGCCGTACGCGCCCCCCATGCGCAATTGCGTGTTTCATTGGCGCCACACGGGCACGCGGGAATTGACCAGCTCGGCCAGGCGCGACTCGAATTCCACGCGCGGCAGGTTCCGGCTGCCGAGGCTCGTCAGGTGCGGGCTCTGCATCTGGCAGTCGATGAGCGGGACGTTTCGCGCGGCGCATTCCTCGACCAGGCGGGCGAGCGCGACCTTCGATGCGTCGGTTTCGCGCGTGAACATCGATTCGCCGAAGAACATGCGGCCGAGGCCCACGCCATAAAGGCCGCCGACGAGGCGACCGTCGGTGCCAGGTTTCGAACGAGTGCGCGAGTCCGCGACGGTGCAGCAGCACGTAGGCGTCGTGCATTTCGCGCGTGATCCAGGTGCCCGGGAGCCCGCGGCGGGGCCCGGCACAGGCTTCGATGACGTCTGCGAAAGCGGTATTGATGCGGGTCTCATAGCCGCGCTTTGCAAGCGATCGCGCTGAGGCTTCGCGAAATGCGGAATTCGGCAGGGACGAGGACGGCCCGCGGATCCGGCGCCCACCAGAGGATGGGCTGTTCGGCGGAGTACCAGGGAAACACGCCGTGGCGATAGGCATGAATGAGCCACTCCGGCGTCAGCGCGCCTCCGACGGCGAGCAGGCCGTTCGGCTCGACGAGCGCACGCGACGTCGGCGGCAAGGGCCGTCGGTGGATCAGTCTTCTGCAGCCAGGCAATCCCGGACATCGGGACCGAGCCTAGCCGGGATGTCGTCGCGCCGGAAGGGCAGGTGCCTCACGGCTTCGCGAAGCCAATCGCGTCGCGCCGCGCGTTCCCGCCGCAGCCAGTCGCCAATCGCCGCGGCGAACCGGGCGTCGCCAATCTCATGCAGGGACCAGACCGGCGTCGGCACGAATCCGCGCAGCAGCTTGTGCTCGCCCTGGGTTCCGGGCTCGAAGCGTCCGAGACCCTCGCGGATGCAGTACTCGATTCCGCGGTAGTAGCAGAGCTCGAAATGCAGGCTGTGGTAGTCGCCGCTCGCGCCCCAGTAGCGGCCATAGAGCGCGTCGGGTCCGCGCAGCGAGACCGCGCAGGCGATCGGCTCCCCGTGCCGCATGGCCAGTTCGACGACGAGCGCGTCCGGCAGGGCGCGGGCGACGACGCGCGAAGAACTCGCGGTTGAGATAGGCCGCGTTACCATGCAGCGCGAATGTCATCGCGTGCAGCCGGTACACGGTGTCGATCAGTTGCGTCATCGAGCTCGCCGCCATGCAGGGTGCGGCATTCGATGCCGGCCTCGGCGACGCGACGGCGCTCGCGCCGCAGCTTCTTGCGCTTCTCCGCGGTGAAGCCCGCGAGGAAATCCTCGAATGCAGCATAGCCCTCGTTGCGCCAGTGAAACTGGCAATCGAGCCTTGGCATCAAGCCCCGCCGCAGACAAGGAATTCGCGATCCCGTCCGGCCGGAAACAGGAGGTGCAGTGAAGACGCGCCATCGGCGCAGGGCCTGGTCGCGCGCGGCATCGAGGAGCTGCCCGCGCGTGACGTCGTCGGCCGCGAGGAGGCGGGATCCGCTTGCGGGCGTGAATGGCACGGCACTGACGAGGCGCGGGTAGTAGCGCAGCCCGGCACGGTGATAGGCATCCGCCCAGGCAAAGTCGAAGACGAACTCGCCCCAGGAATGCGGCTTCAGGTAGAGCGGAAGGGCACCGCACAGCCGACCGTCCGGACCATCGAAAGCCAGGACATGGCAGGCGTCCCAGCCGGTGGCGGCGGTCGCGGAGCCCGAGAGCTCGAGCGCCAGCAGGAACTCGTGGCAGCAGGAAAGGCGCGTCGGCACCGGGGAGCGCGTTCCATTGCGCCGCATCGACGTCCGCCAGCGACCGGCGATGCGGATCGCCACCGCGACCTCAATGTGCGGCGGGCCGCTCGAGGTAGCGGTCGGCGTCGAGGGCCGCCATGCAGCCGGTGCCCGCCGAAGTGACGGCCTGGCGATACACGTGATCCGCGACATCGCCCGCCGCGAAGACGCCCGGCACGCTCGTCGCCGTCGCGTCGCCCGAGATTCCCGATTTGACGACGATGTAGCCGTCCTTCATCTCGAGCTGGCCCTGGAAGAGCTCGGTGTTCGGCGTGTGGCCGATCGCGACGAAGAGCCCGGTCACGTCCAGGTCGCGCGCCTTTCCATCCCGGGTGGAACGGATGCGGACGCCGGTCACGCCCTGTTCATTGCCGAGGACCTCCGTCCACCGCGTGATCCCAGGCGAACGACACCTTGCCCTGGTCCGCCAGTGCGCGCAGCCGGTCCTGGAGAATCGCCTCGGCGCGAAGCTTGTCGCGCCGATGCACGAGCGTGACATGCGATGCGATGTTCGTGAGGTAGATGGCTTCCTCGACTGCCGTGTTGCCGCCGCCGACGACGGCGACCTTCTGCTCGCGGTAGAAGAAGCCGTCGCAGGTGGCGCAGGCCGAGACGCCGCGGCCGCGAAATTTCGTTTCCGATTCGAGTCCCAGGTAGCGCGCGGAGGCGCCGGTGGCGATGATGAGGGCGTCGCATCGATATTCGGCATCTTCGGCGATGAGATGAAACGGGCGCTTGCCGAGGTCCACGCGCGTGACCTGGTCCGGGACGACCTCGACGCCGAAGCGCTCGGCGTGCCGGCGCATGCGGTCCATCAGGTCCGGTCCCAGGAGTCCTTCGACGTCGCCTGGCCAGTTGTCGACTTCGGTCGTGGTCATCAGCTGGCCGCCGGGCTGAAGGCCGGCGAGCAGGAGTGGCTTGCGATTCGCGCGCGCCGCATAGACCGCCGCTCCATATCCCGCGGGTCCTGATCCGAGGATGATGAGCCGCGAGTGGCGAGGAGTCGTCATGTATAGTGTTCTCCGCTCCGCGGCGCGCCCCGCGCTCGCAGTCACACCGAGCATGGGTGCTTGCTGCACGAATTGCAACGCCCTTATAATCAACCGCTTATGAATCTTTCCTTATCAGGATTCTGACCCGTGGCCCGAACCGCAGCAGACGCAGTCGGCCCGGACGCAAAACTCGATCCGGTCTTCGCGCGCGCGCTGCGCGAGGCGGCATTCTGGCTGCTCGCCGCGGTCGCGCTCGTCCTGCTGATCGCGCTCTTGAGCTATGACGCGTCCGACCGGAGTTTCAGTTACACGGGCGAGCCCGGACAGCTCGGCAACCTCATCGGTCCGCTCGGCGCCTGGGTCGCCGATGTCCTCTTCACGCTCTTCGGCTGGCCCGCATTTCTTTTCCCGGTCGCCATTGCCTTCAGCGCCTGGATCGGACTGAAGCGCGCGCCGGACGATCCGGGGCAGGGACGTTCGACGATCGCGCTTGCGCGTGATCGGGCTCGTCATCGCGCTCGCGACCAGTTGCGGACTCGCCACCCTGCACTTTTCCGGCGGAAGCCTGCATGCCGGCGGCGGTGGCGTCCTCGGCAGCCTCGTCGGCGATGGCCTGGCGCAGTTTGCGTCGCTGCTCGGCGCGACACTCGTGCTGCTCGCGCTCTGGTTCGGCGGCGTGCAGCTCTATACGGGCGTGTCGTGGCTGCGCGTGATGGACTTCCTGGGCCATTGGGTGCTCTCCGGCGCGTCGTGGGTGCGATCGTCCATGGCGACATCGCGGGACCAGGCGGTCGGCCGCGAGGCGCGCGAGGCGCGCGAAACGGTGGTGCGCGAAGTGCAGAAGAAGGCGGCGACCCGCACGCCGCCCCGAATCGAGCTCCCGGCCCCGCGGGTCCCGGAGCCCAGCCAGCGCGTCGAGAAGGAAAGGCAGGTGCAGCTGTTCGCCAAGCCGCCATCGCGCGATCTGCCGGAGCTCAGCCTCCTCGACGACCCGCCGGCGCGCGAGAAGAGCTACTCCCCGGAGGCGCTCGACGCGATCTCGCGCCTGGTCGAGATCAAGCTGAAGGATTTCGGCATCGAGGTCGAGGTCGTGGCCGTGCAACCGGGCCCGGTCATCACGCGCTTCGAGCTGAAGCCGGCGCCCGGCGTGAAAGTGAGCCAGATCAGCGCGCTCGCGAAGGACCTCGCCCGCGCGCTCTCGGCGATCAGCGTGCGCGTGGTCGAGGTCATCCCGGGCAAGTCGGTGGTCGGGCTGGAGATCCCGAACGAGTCGCGTGAGCTCGTCACGCTGGGCGAAATCCTCCGCTCGCGAGCCTACGACGAGCTCGCTTCGCCGCTCGCCCTCGCGCTCGGCAAGGACATCGGCGGCGCGCCGGTCGTCGCCGACCTCGCGAAGATGCCGCACCTGCTGATCGCGGGTACGACCGGGTCGGGCAAGTCGGTCGCCATCAACGCCATGGTGCTGTCGCTTCTCTACAAGAGCTCGGCCGAGCACGTGCGGCTCATCCTGATCGACCCGAAGATGCTCGAGCTTTCCGTCTACGAGGGTATTCCCCACCTGCTGGCACCGGTCGTGACCGACATGAAGCACGCCGCCAACGCGCTGCGCTGGTGCGTGGTGGAAATGGAGCGGCGCTACCACCTGATGAAGGCGCTCGGCGTCCGCAACCTCGCCGGCCTCAACCGCAAGGTCCAGGATGCGCAGGCCGCCGGCACGCCGATCCCGGATCCGCTGGTCGCACGGCTGCTCGCCGCCGGCAAGTACGAGGGCGTGGTGCCGGCCTTGCAGCCCGTTCCCTACATCGTCGTCGTGATCGACGAGCTTGCCGACCTCATGTTGATCGTCGGAAAGAAGGTCGAAGAGCTCGTCGCCCGCCTGGCGCAGAAAGCCCGCGCCTCGGGAATCCATCTCGTGCTCGCAACGCAACGGCCTTCGGTCGACGTGATCACGGGCCTCATCAAGGCGAACATCCCGACGCGAATCGCCTTCCAGGTTTCGGCCAAGGTCGATTCGCGCACGATTCTCGACCAGAACGGCGCCGAGTCCCTGCTGAGCCATGGCGACATGCTGTACCTGCCGCTCGGCACGTCGACACCCGATCGCGTCCATGGCGCATTCGTGTCCGACCGCGAGGTCCACGCCGTCGTCGAATCGCTGAAGGGCGGAACGGCCCCGGCGTACGTCGACGAAGTCCTGACTGGCCCGCAGGAAAGCCTGCCGGGCGAGGAGGCCGCGGAGGGAAGTGGCGGTACGGAAGCCGACGGCGAACAGGATCCGCTCTATGACGAGGCGGTGCGCATCGTGACCGAGTCGCGGCGCGCCTCCGTTTCCGGAGTGCAGCGCCGCCTCAAGATCGGCTACAACCGTGCGGCACGCCTCGTCGAATCGATGGAGGCGGCAGGCCTCGTCGGTCCCCTGCAATCGAATGGCAGCCGCGAGGTCCTGGCGCCGCCGCCACCCGAGACCTGATGCGTTCCTGCGTCGCGTTGCTCGCCCTTTGGCTGCCCGTCGCAGCCGCAGCCGCTGCCGATGCGGCTGCCGATTCCGCTGCCGAGCGGCTAGAAACGGCGCTCAGCGGGCTTTCCGGCTTTCGCGCCGACTTCCGGCAGACGGTCACCAATGCCGCGGGCCAGGTGGTCGAAAGCGCCGAGGGAACGGTCTCGCTAGCGCGACCCGGGCGATTTCGCTGGGACTACCGGGTGCCGGAGCAATTGATCGTCTCTGACGGCGTCACGGTCTGGTTTCACGACATCGGCCTCGAGCAGGTCACGATTCGCCCGGCGGCGGACACCCTTGCCGGGACGCCGGCCATGCTTCTGTCCGGCAAGGCCGACCTGCGCGCCGAGTTCGAGATCGGCGATGGCGGAAAGGAAGACGGACTCGCCTGGAGCCGGCTCACGCCGCGCGCGGTCGAAGGCGATTTCCGCGAGCTGCGCGTCGGGATTTCGTCAGGCCAATTGCGGCGAATGCTCCTTTTCGATCGACTCGGGCAGGTCACGCGGCTCGATTTCGAGCACCTCGAGCGCAATCCCCGCTTTGACGAGGCTACGTTCAGTTTCACGCCGCCGCCGGGCGTCGACGTCGTCGGCCGCTCACCGGCTGCGCGCCCTTGACCGAATCTCAATTCCGGCACCTGTGGATTGCGGCGATCGTCCTGGTGGTGATCGTCATCGTAGCGACAAGCCTCAACCCGTTTCCGTTGCTCCCACACCAGGCCGGCGCCGACAAGTTCGGACACTTTTTCGCCTACCTGGTGCTCGCGATCCTCGCGACCGGCATCGTTGCGCCCGAGCGCTTGTGGGTGGCAATGCTTCGTTGTTTCCTGCTCGGGGCGACCCTCGAAGTCATACAAGGTGTCCTGACCGAGGAGCGCGTCGCGGAATGGGGCGACCTGGTCGCCAATACCTCCGGAATACTCATTGCCTGGCTCATTGCGGGCAACGGCCGGGCAGGCTGGGGATATCGCATCGCAGGGAAGCTCTTGCGCGGCCAGGGCCCATGAATCCCGTCACGAGCGGCTAGAATCCGGGGGAGATGCGTCCCCAATCCGAATTGCCGATCGATCCTCCGGCAGCCGGCTACCGCCCGCTGGCGGACCGCATGCGTCCGCGCTCGCTCGCGGAATTCACCGGGCAGCAGCACCTGCTCGCGCCCGGACGACCGCTGCACCGGCTGCTGACTGAGGGAATTGCCCACTCGATGGTTCTCTGGGGGCCTCCGGGAAGCGGGAAGACGACGCTGGCACGCCTCGCGGCTCGCGCGTGCAGCGCGCGGTTCCTGGGACTCTCCGCCGTCGTCGCCGGCGTCAAGGACATCCGGGAAGCGGTCGAGGACGCACGCGCCTCGCGACGCGCCGGCGGGCCTCCGACCGTGCTCTTCCTCGATGAGGTGCACCGCTTCAACAAGGCGCAGCAGGACACCTTCCTGCCCTTCGTCGAAGACGGCACGCTCGTCTTCATCGGCGCGACCACCGAGAACCCCTCATTCGAGCTCAATTCGGCGCTGCTGTCGCGCGCCCGCGTGTATGTCCTGAAGCCGCTCTCGAAGCCCGAACTCGCGGGGCTCATCGAACGGGCGCTCGGCGATTCCGAGCGGGGCCTCGGCCAGGCTGCGCTGCAGGCAACGCCGGAGGCGATCGCGATCCTTGCCGACGCGGCGGACGGCGATGCAAGGCGCGCGCTCAATCTACTCGAAGTCGCCGCCGACCTTGCATCCGCGGCGGGCGACTCGCGCGTCCTCACGACCGGGATTGCCGCTGAAGCCTCGGCGGGCGGCCACCGGCGTTTCGACAAGCGGGGCGAATACTTTTACGACCAGATCTCGGCCCTGCACAAGTCCGTGCGCGACAGCGATCCGGACGCCTCGCTCTACTGGCTGTGCCGGATGTTCGATGGCGGGGCGGATCCCGGCTTCATCGCGCGCCGCCTCGTCCGGATGGCGAGCGAGGACATCGGCAATGCGGACCCGCGCGCGCTCACGCTGACCCTGGCCGCATGGGACAGCTACGACCGCCTGGGCAGCCCCGAGGGCGAGCTCGCCCTCGCACAGGCCTGCGTTTTTCTCGCGCTCGCGCCGAAGAGCAATGCGGTCTACACCGCCTTCGGTGCCGCGATGGACGATGCGAAATCGCTGGGCACGCTCGATGTGCCATTGCACCTGCGCAATGCGCCCACGCGGCTCATGAAGGACATCGGGTACGGCAAGGGCTATCGCTATGCCCACGATGAGCCGGATGGCCTCGCGCCCGGGCAGACCCACTTCCCCGATGGCATGGAGCCGCGAAACTACTACGATCCGGTGCCCCGGGGGCTCGAGCTGAAGCTGCGCGAAACCCTCGAGCGCATCCGGCAGGGCGTGGCGGCGCGACGAGGTGCAACGACGGAGCGGGACGGAAGCGATGCTTGATATCCGGCAACTGAGAAGCGATCCCCAGGGCGTATCGGCCAACCTGGCGCGTCGCGGCTTCGATCTCGATCTCGGCGCAGTTCACGGCGCTCGAGGCGAAGCGGAAAGAGGCGCAGGTGGCCGTGGATGCGCTGCGCAACGAGCGCAACACGCGATCGAAGGCGATCGGGCACGCGAAAGCCCAGGGCCAGGACGTGGCGCCGATGCTGCGTGAAGTGGAAACGCTGGGCGAGCGTCTCGCGGGCGCGGAGCAGGGCCTTGCGGGCCTTCAGGGCGACCTCGACCGGCTTCTGCTCGACTTGCCCAACCTGCTGCACGAGAGCGTTCCGGCGGGCCGCGATGCGACCGCCAACGTGGAGATCCGCCGGCACGGCGAGCCGCCAAAGTTTGCGTTCGAGGCCGCCGATCACGTCGCGCTCGGCGAGGGCCTCGGCGGGCTCGATCCGGTCTCAGCAAGCCGGCTGTCGGGCGCGCGATTTACCGTGCTGACCGGTCCCGTCGCGGCGCTCCATCGCGCGCTCGCGCAATTCATGCTGGACCTGCACCAGCGGGAACACGGCTATCGCGAAGCCTGGGTCCCCTATCTCGTGACGCGCAAGACGCTGACCGGCACGGGTCAATTGCCGAAATTCGAGCAGGACCTGTTCCGGCTCGCGCGCGAGCCGTCAGAGAGCGAGCTCTTCCTGATCCCGACCGCGGAGGTCCCGCTCACCAACCTGGCGGGCGACCGGATCCTCGAAGCCGGAGACCTGCCGTGGAAATTCGTCGCCCACACTCCGTGCTTCCGCTCCGAGGCGGGCTCGTATGGCAAGGACACGCGCGGCCTGATCCGCCAGCACCAGTTCGACAAGGTAGAGCTCGTCCAGGTCGTGCGTCCGCAGGATTCCTATGCCGCGCTCGAAGAGCTGACGGGGCACGCGGCAAGAGTGCTCGAGCGGCTGGAACTGCCGTATCGCGTCGTCGCTCTGTGCGCCGGCGACGTCGGGTTTGCGAGTGCCAAGACCTATGACCTGGAGGTCTGGCTGCCGGGGCAGGGCGCGTATCGCGAGATTTCTTCGTGCAGCAACTGCGAGGCGTTCCAGGCGCGTCGCATGCAGGCGCGCTGGCGTAATCCGGAGACTGGAAAGCCCGAGCCGGTGCACACCCTCAACGGATCGGGCGTGGCCGTCGGCCGGGCACTGGTTGCAGTGCTCGAGAACTATCAGCAGGGCGATGGCAGCGTCACCGTCCCGGCCGTGCTCCGGTCATATCTCGGCGGTGTCGAGCGGTTGAAGCCCGGCTGATCAGTCGTCGCTGGCGACCCCGAGCAGGTGCAGCAGGCTCGTGAACATATTGAAGATGCTGACGTACAAGGTCAGCGTCGCGAGGATGTAGTTCGTTTCGCCCCCGTGCACGATCTCCGCGGTTTGGTACAGGATGAGGCCGCTCATCAGGAGCACGAACATCCCCGACACCGCGAGCGAAAGCAGGGGCATCGAGAAGAAGATCGCGACCAGGCCAAGCAGGAATGCGGTCAGGATTCCGACAGTGAGAAATCCGCCCATGAACGAAAAGCGGCGCCCGCTCCGGATCGCGTAGGCCGAGAGGCCGACAAAGGCGATGGCCGTGATGCCAAAGGCATTGATCACGACGGAATGGCCGTTCGGGATCGCCGTCAGGTAATACCCGAGGATCGGCCCGAGCGTGTAACCCATGAAGCCGGTCAAGGCGAACACGAACAGCAGGCCCCAGGCGCTGTTGGCCGTCTTGTGCACCGCGAACAGGAGGCCGAAGTAGCCGACGAGCGTGATCATGAGGCCCGGGTGCGGCAGGTTGAGCGCCAGGGCGACGCCGGCCGTGATCGCACTGAAGGCGAGCGTGGCGGACAGCAGGAGATAGGTATTGCGCAACACCTTGTTGGTGGTGAGCGCGGTCTCGGTGGCAACGGCCTCGCGCTGCAGGGCAATCGGGTTTCGCTCCATTTCCACTCTCCTGTCACGGCCTTGGCTGGCCTGGCCGATTATAACCGATCGCGCTCGTTGGGCCCCTGGGCGATGCTTGCGGGAAGCTGCGACCGGAACGAAACTACGCCCGCGGCGCAAACCACCGGAGAGGTGGCAGAGCGGTTGAATGCACCGGTCTTGAAAACCGGCAGCCCTTCACGGGGCTCGTGAGTTCGAATCTCACCCTCTCCGCCAATATAAACAATCAGTCATGGTTGCATAGTCGACAGCGGCCTCGCGCCGCGGCTTCATTTACTGCACCTCGCACTATTGAACAGCGGTACAGGTGCCTGGACTACCAACGCCAAAATATGTGCCGAACGCGGTCAGTTTCCGGATTATCGTGATTGGCCTCGTTCGTATGGCCGTAATCGCGGTGGGAACGCTGAACTGGTATTGAGCTGTGGCTTGGATTTCCGCAGGGCCAACTCCGGTCGTGCTCAGTTTCCAATTGAAGAAAAACACATTCTTTGCCGACGACCCAATTCCGCTTCAGTTTCTATGCGCGTCGCTATCGTCTCGTTGACTCGCCTCCCATACCTTGAACACTTGGTAACTGCACTCGCGCGTATGCGCCATCTGACGAAGTCCGATGAATCCCTCGTTGAGGACGGGTCCGAATGCGCGTCCATCGTCCTTCCACTGAACCGCAAGTTTTCCATTAACCTCCACTTGGATGCGCCCGTTGATTTTCAGGATGCGGACGCGGTGCGGTCCCGGTCCATGTCCCGCGATGAAGTCTTTTCCAACCGCAACGAGGTGAAAACCGTGATTCTTGCGTATATGTGCGGTGCCGCGTGGATTTCCAGGCCCCTGAGTGGCCCAGTACGAGGTGTGATAGGCATTCAAGGACCCGGTGTGATACCTCTTGAACACGCCATCGCGTTTTTGTTGACCTAACCCGAAGATACCGCGTCCATCGCGAGCAGTCGCACCAAGGAACACGATATTGAGACCACTATTCGAGTCGTTCGGGCTGACTTTGAATTCGAGCAGCAAGTTGGCTGGAAACTTGCGCGTGTTCCAGAAGACGAGATGGCCACCTTCGTTGGTCAGGTGCAGTCGGCCACCAACGGCATGAGCGCTTGCTTTCCCTTCCAGGACCCAATCAATATCCTTGGTAGGCTCACGCATTCGCCGTTCGTTCTCGAACAGTTCAGATTCTTTGACGAACTTCAGAGACTCTGAGAATTCTGCCTCGTAGAGCAGCGTGAGGTCGATGTGCGTGAGATCGATACCGCGCGTAGCATCGGAACTGTCAGGCGGCGACGGCTGCGCCGCTGTAATCGCAAAGGCAGCGATGCTGCCCGCCAAAAAGCAACCCGCCCGTGAAGTGAACTTAGTTGACAGAATGGTTCTCACGCGAATGAACTATTGCCGCATCATTCAGCGCCGGACGCGATGCCAGCGCTCCGTCGAAGCATCCTCTTGCGTCCATCTTCGTGCAACCTTCGTGTTGGCGTTGTCATAAATGACGTCCTAGTCATCCCTGCTGAGCATGATCGCTTAGCATGGTCAGCTGGCGATTTTGCAAAGCTGTCGAGAAAGCGTTGTAGCCCACTCCCTTGCGCTGCCCGTGTTGGGCTCGCCTAGGGCGATTGAAGATGACTCTCCGGTTTCATTCAGCTAAGTGGTCTCTAACGTCGTCTGGACACCCTGGTGACTTGCACTTCAAGTTGCATTCGACGTTTTCTCCAGTGAAAGACTCCCCTAGGAGGCTCAGCGACTAGCAGAAAAGTTAGTGTTTGTGCGCGTCTTAGTAGCACGGCATAGTGACACGCGAGACTTGAAAACCGACAGCCCTGCACGCGGCTCGTGAGTTCGAATCTCACCCTCTCCGCCAAAACAAAGAAAGGCCCTCCGAAACGGGCCTTTTGTCTACCAGGCGACAGACTCGACTTCGTGTGAGGGACACGCTCCAGCCAGCACTGGAGGTCGCTATGAACAGTCCACAGTTGCTGTGCTTGTTGCGCGAGTCGCTTAGGGTTTGCTCCTGTCTTGCCAGCGGGCCAGATCGGCGTATAAGGGGCTCGAAAAGAGGCGCGAAGAAGCGGCTTTCCTTGTTGTCACAGGGGGTGCCCACCATGAAAGCGCTATGCCTTTGCTTTCTTGTCGCTTGTTCAACTCAAATTACCAACATCGCTTGGGCCGCGGACAGCAATCTCGATCCTAGATCCGGCGTAGCCGGAGCACACAGTAGCGATGGTGCGCCACGCGTGTCAGCGCACAGTCGCCAGCCACTGGCCGAAACACCCATTCATGGCCGATTCGTCGGAACCGCGGAGATCGAGGGGGTTGATTACTTCGCGGACGCGATCATCACTGTCGACGGTGAAGTCCGTCTGTACATCGGCGGTCCCGCCGAAGCGGCAGGAGTCATTCAACTGAAACAGCCGGCGGGATACTTCGAATTCCAGGGAAGAGTCAAGCCACGGCTGGGACTCACGCGCGGCAATGGCCGGCTCATCGGAAACGAGGCGGGCAACTGCAGCCATTCTGAGTCTTTGTTCACAGGCTTGTGTTCTGAGCCCTTGGTCGCCTCCATCGAGTTCGAGCGGAAACCGAGTCGCAAGCCGGATGCGATCCGCGGCGAACTGAGAGTTGGATTCGACAACCGGACGTGGAAGTTGTCGCTGAATCCTTGGGCCAATGCGTATGACAGGCCAGCGCGACTCGACGATCTTGCGGGCCTCTATTCCGAGGCAGCCGCGCAACTGTCGGCGGACGGCAATCAGATTTGGACAATCGATAGCGATGGGAGGGCATTTTTCCAGGCATTGCCCTCAATGTGCACCGGAAACGGCACATTCGCTCCACATGGGGACAGCAAGTTCAACGTATTTGATGTGCGAATGTCGATCTCACTTTGCACCCAACACTACGCGACACTGAATGGCGAGTATCGAGGCCTCTCAACCTTGAGTCCGAGTACGCCATTGAGCAACGACTCGAATCTTCGCGTGTGGCTGACGCGAGACTCACCGGAGTTCGCCGGTCTGACCCTGTGGGGCGCCCAACTTACGAGCGACTCATCGAGTGAGTCGGACCACAACCGAGACCATGTTGGTGTCACGAATGCGGACAGCGTCCTTGTGCACGTCATGCAGGCGAACCCATCAGGCGGAGGATCATTTCCTATTTCTGTAGAGGAGGACGATGGGACGGTAGAGCTCATGATAGATAAGCACGGCCACCTTCCCGGGGAGATGATATTCACCGTGGACTACAGAGTGGTCGAAGGGACGGCGAAGGCCAATGAGGACTTCCATCCGATTTCGGAGGGGACGCTGACGTGGTCGGACGGATTGTACCGTGCACATAATTTGAGTATCGAGATCATCGACGACGAGGTTGGCGAGTCAGTTGAAACATTCCAAGTCGAGTTGCTGAATCCGCGACTAAATACGCGTCCTGTCCCGTCTGAATCGAATCTCAATCTTGTCGGTGCACCCGTCACAATCGTTAACGACGATGCGTGTGTTGGCGGCGGTGGCAGTTCAGAGCTTGGAGTGACCAGCAGCGCAGCGTCGATCGGCGAGGCCGATGGGTCGGTCTCCTTCACTGTCGCGCGATCGGGGTCAGCGGTCGGCGCCGTGACAGTGGACTTCACGACCACTTCTGGCACTGCAGATGCGGGCGGTGACTTCATCGCTAGAGGCGGCACGTTTAGTTGGGCGGATTGCGACACATCCAACAGGACCATTTCTTCGATCCTCATCTTGAACGACACGATCGACGAGAGTGATGAAACCTTTGCGGTGATACTCTCCAATCCGACTGGTGGCGCGACATTGGGTCCGAGCTCAACCGCGACCGTCACAATCGTTGATGACGAGGCCACACCGCCGCCACCGCCACCGCCGCCGCCACCGCCGCCGCCCTCCACCTGACGATGTCGGAGGAGGGAGCAACGGCGGCGGCGGGGCCGTAAGTCTCGAGCTGCTGATACTGCTTGGGCTCCTTGGTGCTGTTTGGCAGGCTAGAAGCATGGTTCGACGACGAAGATACGGCCAGATTTGATGCAGGCGCCACCTCGAACTCCACAGATCGCGGCGGCGCTGCTGCTGTCCCGAATCCGTGGTAAATGGCCGCCTAAGGCTTCAGTGGATGTGTTGGTGCCACGAGCGGACACAGGGCGGTTCTCTCGCTTGTCGCGCGCCGCCGGGTTGAGCTAGGCCGCCCTGCTGCGAATTGTTGGTATAGGTCGAAGTTGCACTTTGAGTTGCACTGCGGTCAAAACGGCGGAAAATCGGCCTCAATTGTGACTGTTTAGACTGCCACTGTCGTTGTGTTTGTGAGCGCGTCAGTTAGGCGCAAATCCGACACGTAAGACTTGAAAACCGGCAGCCCTTCACGGGGCTCGTGAGTTCGAATCTCACCCTCTCCGCCAGCCCGGCAATCGCCAAGCGCGACGCAATTCACGGTCTCGCGCACTTCTCCTTAACCCGCCGCCTGCGGTAGGCGAAGGTATGCAATCTGCTGGCAGGCATTGGCTTGCCGGCTATTGCCACACGTCGGGCCATGGCAAAAAAATGCGGCAAATCGTTGCACGACTGACAGAGCTGACGCGACCGATGGCGACCCTGGTCGCGCACGTCGGGATCGTCGGCCACCTCGTGCTCGCCTTCCTGATCGTCGGCGCTTTCGCGATTGCGGCGAACCTGTTCGCGCAGAACGGAACGCTGCTCATCGAAAAAACCGACACGGTGATCATCGAGGAGGCGGTTTCCGTACCGGTGCCGGCTGGGCCGGTTGCCGAACCCGCACCACGGGCGACAGAAACGACCCCGGCCAGAATCGATTCGTCGCAGCTGCTGGCTGCAATTGACCTCCACACCAGGCAGGTCCTCGCGCGCGCAGAGACCCCGGATGCAGACCGGGAGGCTGCATTCCTCGCAGCGGCGGAAAACCTCCGTGGCGAGATGAAGGAATTCTCGGCTGCCGGCCGTGGATCGATCGATCCGGGCCAGCTCGGGCAGCTCTCGGCGCAAGTCGGCTTGTACGAGTCGGCTGCCGCCCGCCTGGTGCAGCTCGCCGACGCCCGGCGCGAGCTCATGACGCAGTACTGGCGGCAATTCGAGGCGATGGACGCGCAGATGAAAACCTCGGTCGATCGAGCCTGGAAGATTTTCGGGCGCGTAGTTGCGCGCGAATCCCTGATCCAGTTGAGCCGCGACCTCGACACGCTTCGGCCGGCACCCGCCAATTCAAGTGCGACCGGCAACGCCGGCCAGCCTGACATGCCCGCGCTCGCCGCCAACCTGTCGGCATTCGCCGCAAGCCTGGATGAGAACGGGGGCAGTCTCGCGAGGTCACAGGGCGCCGACTGGGTCGAACGGATGACGGCAGGCCACCGGGCACTGGTCGACATTCATGGGCGGATACAGGAAGCGGACAAGGTGCTTCACGCTGCGATCGATTCGGTGACTGCCGGATCCGCCAGCCTGGCTCAGCAGGTCCGATCGCTTCGAGTGCGCGCGCCCGCCGCGAGGAAGGTCTCTGCACCGCCGCCGGCCTCGAGCGCAGCGATGGAAGCGCCGGTGCAGGCGGCGCTGCCGCCTGAGCCGGCTGCCAATCCCGCAGCCGCGCTCCCGCCTGCCACGATGCTGACAGTCACCGAGAGTCCTAATATCCGCCGGCCCTTGATGGTGTGGCTGAGTGTCGCCGTGCTGGCAATGCTGTTCCTGTTGTCGATAGTGATGGCGGTGCGGATCGTGCGCCCGGTGCGCTACCTTATGCGCGCGACCCGAAAACTCGCTGAGGGTGAGCTGGCGATTCGCGTTTCCCGAGGCGGCATCAGCGAGCTCGATTCACTCGCGATTTCCTTCAACGCAATGGCCGAAAGGCTGGAGGCGGCCCACGCCATCACCGTCGATCATCAAAAACAACTCGAGGAAAAGGTGGACGAGCGGACCCGCCAGCTTCAGCACCTCGCCGAGCACGACCCGCTGACCGAGCTTCCGAACCGCCGGCAGCTTTTCTCCCAGCTCGAACTGGCCCTGAAGCAGGCTTTCATCGCCGAGAGCCTGGTGGGGGTCATGGTCCTCGATCTCGACAACTTCAAGAACATCAATGACAGCAAGGGCCACGCCTACGGCGACCAGGTCCTGCAGTGCGTCGCGCATCGCCTGGAAAAGATCGTGGCGCCGTTCGGATTTTCGGCGCGGCTCGGTGGCGACGAGTTCACGGTCATCCATTCCCGCGCCAGGAGCGCGGAAGAGATCGGCGACGCGGCCCAGGCCATCCTGCACGCGTTCCAGCAACCGCTCGAAGTCGACGGGCACAACCTGCTGATCAGCCTCAGCATCGGCGCAAGCTTTTATCCGACTCATGCGCAGACGGCTGAAGCACTGCTGCGGGCCGCGGATGCCGCCTTGTTCCGCGCCAAGGCCCTCGGCCGGAACCAGACGAATATCTTCAGCGCGGACCTGCTCGACGCCGCGGCCTCCCGGTTCAGCACCGAACAGGGGCTGCGTCACGCGATCGAGGACGGTCGATTCGAGCTGGCATTCCAGCCGGAAGTCGACCTGCACAGCTTCCAGGTCCGCCTGGTCGAGGCGCTCATCCGGTGGCGGCTGCCTGACGGGCGCCTTGCGTCACCCGCCGATTTCCTGGGCGTCGCGGAGGACTCCGGCCTCATCACGGAAATCAGCGACTGGGTCCTGCGTTCCGCCATCGAGGCGGCGTCGAACTGGTATCACGGCGACTGGCCCGGCGTGCGCGTCGCGATCAACGTATCGGCGCGGCAGTTGCTCGATGCAAGCTTCGTGAATCGCGTTGAGCAGCTCCTGGCGGAAAATCGCCTGCCGCCGGAATGCATCGAGATCGAGCTGACGGAGAACGTCCTGCAGACCGGTGCCGAGACCATCGACGCACTGCGGCGGCTGCGCGCGGCCGGGATCGGCATCGCGCTCGATGACTTCGGCGCGGGATTTTCCTCGCTGGCGTCGCTCGAGCAACTGCCCCTCACGAGGGTCAAGCTCGATCGCAGCCTCATTGCGGGAATCGTGGACAGCAAGCGCTCGCTCGCGATCGCGGGTGCCATCATCGTGCTTTGCGAAAGCCTCGGCCTCGAGATCACGGCGGAAGGCATCGAAAGGCGTGAGCAGCTCGGACCGCTCCTGTCTGCGCGCTCGATGATCGTGCAGGGCTACCTGCTGTCGCGCCCGGTGCCCGGGAAAGACGTGAAGGCGGTCGTCGCCGGGATGCCGGCACGCATGCAGGCCTTGTTCGGGACGGACCTCGCCCCGACGGCCGACGAACCGCAGTCCCTGCTGATGGGGTCCGGCTAGCGCTCGAATCTCATCAATTGTCATCGGCCGCTGCCCGTGGGTAACCTGCAGCGCGCGGTGGTGCGCGACGGACCCGCCCGATGGCCAGCAAATGACGAAGCCGACCTCGGCATGTCAGCGGAAGACATGCGCCGCCTTGCCAACGCCGCGACCGAGTCCCTGGTGGCGCGAATCGAGGGCTTGCGAAGCGAGGCACCCTGGCGCGGCGCCACGCGCGCGGAACTCGAGCCCATGCTGCGCGAGCCGCCGCCGGAGGAGGGCCGTGACCCGGTAGAGGTGCTTGATCGCGCCACGCGGCAGGTGTTGCCAGTGGCTGCCCGCGTCGATCATCCCCGCTTCTTCGCCTTCGTGCCGTCGGCGCCCACGTGGCCGGGCGTGATCGCCGACTATCTCGCGGCGGGATACAACATCTTCCAGGGCACATGGCTCGGTTCCGGTGGTCCCAGCCAGCTCGAGCTCGTCGTCATCGACTGGTTCCGCCAATGGGTCGGATATCCGGAAAACGCGGGGGGCCTCTTCACGTCGGGCGGTTCTGCGGCGATCCTGGATGCCCTCGTCGCGGCGCGCGAACAGGCGGGCGCGCCGGAGCGACCCGCGATCATCTTCAGCGACCAGACGCATTCGGCGGTCGAGCGCGCGGCACGCATCATCGGCGTGAGGCCCGAAGGCATCGTTCGCGTGCCCGCCGACGCGAACTTCCGCCTGTCGGTGCACTGCGCTGGCAGAGGCCGTCGCGCGCACGCAGGCGCGCGGCTTCACGCCGATCGCGGTATGCGCGAATGCGGGCACGACCAATACGGGCGCCGTCGATCCCTTGCGCGAAATCGCGGCGTTTCTGCGCCGACCGGCGGCTCTGGCTGCACGTCGACGCGGCTTATGGCGGATTCGCGGTGCTGACCGGTCGCGGGCGCCAGTTGCTGGACGGCATCGCGCTCGCGGATTCGATCAGCCTCGATGCCCACAAATGGCTGTTCCAGCCGTTCGAGGCCGGATGCCTGCTCGTCAAGGACGTCGCGGCACTCGTCCGGGCCTTCAACGTGAGCCCGGAGTACCTGCAGGACACGAAGCTCGGTCTCGAGCAGGTCAATTTCGCGGACCGCGGCTACCAGCTCACGCGCTCTTTCCGCGCGCTGAAAGTGTGGATGTCGATCCAGACATTCGGGCTCGCGCGATTTCGCGACGCCATCGCGCGCGGCATCGAGCTGGCCGAACGCGCGGGACGACAGGTCGCCGGAACCGAGGGGCTCGAACTCCTGAGCCCGCCGTCCCTGGGAATTCTGTGCTTCCGCTGCCGGCCCGCGGGCGCGGGCTGGGATGCGGAGCAGATCGAGGCCCTGAACACGGCATTGCAGGCGCGGCTGATCGAGTCGGGCACCGCGATGATCTCATCGACGCGGCTTGCGGGAACCTATTCGCTCCGTCTCTGCATCATGTCGCACCAGACGACCTGGGACGACGTGCGCGGGACGATCGAGCAGATCGCGGAACTCGGGCGCCGCCTCGCGGCTCGCTTGATCGGGGTATCATTCCCGCATGCGCAAGGAATATGCGAGCCTGCGACGCCGCCCGCTGCTGGCGCCGGTCTGGATCGCCGCACTCGCCGGCGTGCTGGTCATCGCGCTCGCATTCTGGGTGCTGACTGCGGCATCGACGACGACGGTCTTCGTCATGCGGCACGCGGAAAAGGTGACGGTACAGCCGGATGACCCGAACCCCCCACTGTCCCGGGCCGGCGAGGCACGCGCCCTGGAGTTCGCCCAGCAATTCGGCCGCGCGCCCAAAGGGCAGGGACTCGACGCCATCATCGTGAGCGAATTCCTCAGGGCCCAGGCGACGGTCCAGCCGCTGGCGAACCGGCTTGGGATTCCCGTCATCGTCGTGCCGGCCGACGATCCGGCCGGAGCCGCCAAGCGCGCGCTCGGCGAGAATCGCGGCGGGCGGGTGCTGATCGTCGGCCACTCGAACACGGTGCCCGACATCGTCAGGGAACTGAGCGGTGTCGACGTCGGGGCGATGCCTGAAACCGACTACGGAATCGTCTACGTGGTCGCGATCCCGCGCTTCAGCCGGGCAGCCGTCACGCGCTTCGACCTGCCTTAGCGGCGATCGCCCTTTCGACGAACTCCTGGTGCTTGCCGATGCGCAGGTCGGCGAGCACCGCATCCACGATTTTCCGCTTGCCATCGATCAGGAAAGTCGCGCGGCGGACTCCGATTCCGAGCGGTCCGTCGACTCCAAACGCCTTGATCGCGACCTTGTGCTCGTCGGAGAGGAGCATGAAGGGCAGGCTGTGCTGCTCCCTGAACCGGCGGTGGCTGTCCGGCGACTGCGGGCTGATGCCGACGACGCGCAGACCCGAGGCCAGGATCTGCGCGTGGAGATCGCGCAGGTCGCAGGCCTCCTTCGTACAGCCCGGCGTGAAGTCGGCCGGGTAGAAATAGAGGATCAGCGGCTTGCCGCCGAGGAGCACCGAGAGCTGGCGCGGCCGCCCGTCCTGGTCGGGCAGCTCGAAATCGGGTGCCAGCGTGCCGTTCTTCAGCAAGGGTCCCGTTCCTCGTGAGACTCCGGGCCCCGGTACACCAGTTCCATGACGCCATAGTTCGAGCGGTGCATGCCGAGGCGAGCATAGACCCCCTGGGCGCGCTGGTTGCTGCGATCGACGTACAGGCGAATCCCGCAGACCTGCGGGTCGCGCGCGGCGAGGCCGGCCAGGTGATCGAACAGCGCGCGGAATATGCCGCCGCTGCGGTGTTCCGGCAGCACATAGACCGACTGGATCCAGAGAAACAAGCCGTTTCGCCAGTCGCTCCATTCATAGGTCGTCATGAGCTGGCCGACGGCCTTGCCATCGATTTCCGCGAGGTAATAGCGGCCAAGCCGGGGATCGCCGAGCGCCGACCGGACACCCGCGCGCAGCAGTTCGGGATCGAGGCTCTGTCCTTCCGTCTCGGCTGCGAGCGCGGCATTGGCCGCGACAATGAAATCAAGGTCTTCCCGGGTGGCGTCTCGAATCCTCATCGGGCCGGAAAGGTACACGAATGCGCGAGTGCGTGTCGGGGCCGCCCGGCGGTGCTCGGTTGCTCACCCGGCAGGCTGTCATTACAATCCCCGCCCTCTTCGTGGGGCGGTAGCTCAGCTGGGAGAGCGCTGCGTTCGCAATGCAGAGGTCGAGGGTTCGATCCCCTTCCGCTCCACCATTTCCCGTTTCGGACACATTTCATTCATTGACACTGCCTCGGCACGGGCCTAGCTTGAAGGCCGGGCGTCGCTTCCCGTGACGCCTCTCGGCGTCAGCATCATCTGGAGTAGTCCCATGGCAGCAAGTAAGAAGGCAAGGAAGACCGCGCGACGCCGCCCGGCGCAGAGCAAGCGCCGTACGGTGCGCAGGAAGGTCAGGGTCGTTCGCAGGAAAACCGCGGTGAAAAAGGCGGGCGCGCGAGTCAAGGCCCGGCGCAAGTCGCGGAGCGTGGTTCGCAAGGCCCGCAGGACCGCGCGAAAGGCGGCACGCGCGACGCGCAAGACTGTACGGGTTGCAAAGCGCCAGGCCCGTTCGGCCATCCGCAGCACGGCGAGGAACGTCCGCGCCGCAACGCGAAAGGTTGAGAAGGCGGCCAGCCAGTTCGTGAGCACGGCAGCGGCGAAGGCCGAGCAGGCGACATTCGCCGTTGACCAGTCACTGGCAGAACCGAAGCCGGTTTCACTCGCAGCCGCACAGGCCGCCTGATCGCAGGTTCGGCGATCCCGATCGTTCCCGGGACCGGCCCATTCGGGCCGGTCCTCGGGTAACATTCCGCGACCCGCCCCGGTAGCTCAGTGGATAGAGCGGCCGCCTCCTAAGCGGCAGGTCGTCGGTTCAACTCCGGCCCGGGGCGCCAGCCAGGCCCTGACTCGCTGGGCCGGGAGGCACGAACCGGATGGTCAAGGACAGTCGGAAAATCGCGGCGATCCTGGCGGCCGACGTCGTCGAATACAGCCGATTGTCGAGTGCGGACGAAGCCGCGGCGCTTTCCGCACTGAAAATCCGCCGTGCCGTTTTTGATGAACTCGTCGGCGAATTCGATGGCCGCGAGTTCGGCAGCGTCGGCGACAGCCTGATGGCGAAGTTCCCGAGCGCGGTCAATGCGGTGCTGTGCGCGCTCGAGATCCAGCGGCGAGTCGAAGCCGGGAATCAGCCCGTCCCCGTACACCAGCGCATGAGACTGCGCATTGGCGTGAATCTCGGCGACGTCATCGAAGAGAGCGATTCCGTGTTCGGCGACACCGTGAATGTCGCCGCGCGCCTGCAATCGCTCGCGAAACCCGGAGGGGTCCTGATTTCCGGGCCGGTGTTCGACCAAGTACACCTGAAGATTCCCGCCGCCCGCTTCGTCCACGCAGGCACGCGGCAGGTTCGCAATATCCGCGAGCCGGTCAGGACCTTCGACGTGCTGCCCGCATTGGGGCCCGGTGTCGCAGCCTGGCTCAAGGGGCTCCCTGCGCGCCTGGGCACGCGCCGGGCACGTCGCGTGCTGACCGGTGTCGCGGCACTCGCGATGGTCGTCGTTGCGGGCGTCCTGTGGCGCGAAGTGCCGCAGTCGACCGAGCGCATTCGCGCCGCACTGGGGATGCAGCAGCAGGCGTTGTCGGAGATTTCCATCGCGGTGCTTCCGTTCCTCAACATGAGCGGCGATCCACGCAACGACTATCTGGGTGAAGGCCTTTCCGAGGAGCTCGCCAACCGGTTGACACGGATTCCGCAGCTGCGCGTCGCGGCACGGAGTTCGGCGTTCGCCTTCAAGGGCACGAATCTCGGGGCCAGCGCGGTCGCTGACCAGTTGGGCGTCGATTACATACTTGAAGGCAGCGTCAAGCGGCAATCGGACCGGATCCGCGTTACGGCCACGCTCGTCGAAGGCTCGACCGCTTCCAACCGCTGGTCGAACTCCTACGAATGCCGTCGACGGATTTTTTCACGATCGAAACCGACATCGCCGCCCAGGTGATCAAGGCCCTTCAGCTCGTGCTTGGGCGAACGGAGGAATCCGAGCATCCGCGGCCCCTGCAAGCGGCAGCCTCGCAGCCTATGACTTCTATCTCCAGGGACTCGCCTACCTCCGGCAACCGAGAAACAGCAAGTCGCTCGCAGCGGCCGAGGAACTGTTCTCCCGCGCACTGGCCGAGCAGGCGGACTTCGCCCGCGCGCAGGCGGGATTGTGTGAAGCCCGCGTCGAACGCTTCATTTTCGAGAAAGTGCCGGCACATGTTGCCGCGGCCCAGGAGGCCTGCGCGAACGCCGCGGCACTCGACAGCACGTCGCCGGAAGTGCATCTCGCGGTTGGTCGCTTGCACATTGCTACCGGCAACGCGGTGCAGGCAGAAGCCTCGTATCGGCGCGCACTCGAGCTGGCACCCAATCCGCCAGACGCCCTGATCGGCCTTGCGGATGCGCTGGACAATGCAGGAAAGACGGAAGACGCCGAAAAAGAATTCAGGCGCGCCATCGCCCTTCAGGCGAGCTATGCAGCCGGTCATCTCGCCTACGGATACTTCCTGTTCGCCCACGGACGCGCGACCGAAGCAGCAGCGGAGTACGAGCGCGCCACGCAACTCAATCCCGACAACCCCAGCGCATTGAGCAATCTCGGCGGCGCCTATCTGCTGATGGGCGATTTCAAGAAGTCGGCCGAGGCCTTCAAGCGCTCACTCGCGATCGAACCGCGCAGCGCGGGTTACACCAACCTGGGCACCGTTCTTTACTATCTCGGTCGCTTCGACGAGGCCGTGGAGATGCATCGAAAATCGATCGAATTCGCGCCGGCCGATCACCGGCTGTGGGGAAACCTGGCTGACGCCCAGCATTTCGGTTCACGGCCAGCGGACGCGCTGCAGTCGTACCGGCAGGCGCTGACGCTTGCAGACGGCGAACTGGCCGTCAATCCGACGCACGCGGTCAACCAGGCGCAGGCGGCGTATTATGCGACCAGGCTCGGGGAACCGGATCGCGCCCGGCGCTCGATTGCGGTCGCACTCAGCGAAGGCGAGGACGACGTGTATGCGCAGTACTACGTCGCTCTCGCCGAACTGGGCCTGGGCGATCCGTCCAAGGCCCTGGTGCACGCCAGGCGGGCGCGGGACCTGGGATACGCCGAGAACCTGATGCAGGCGGCACCGGAATTGGGTGAACTGCGCGACAGGCTATGACGGGCCTGGGAAGGAGGCGTATGAGTTCGACAAAGATCAATATCTTCTGCCCACGAAGGGCGAACTTACACGGGATTTCCGGTCAGGGGAGGCGACACGATCGTCTTCGAGAATTCCTCGGATGAAATCCTGCGAATCACGATCGACAAGGAAGACGCTCTGCTTGACGCCAGCGGCAAGGGCGCGGACTTGATCAAGGTTCCCGCCGAGGGAATGCAAATCGCTTCACAGTCAACACGAACTATCCGATCAGGAGCGTGATCCGCTACAGCGCGACTATCGGCAGCACCAAGACGGAAGACCCGATCATCGTCATCGTGGAGTAGTCTCCTGCGCCGCACGACGTAGCGCGTCCTCGTCGCGTACGGTGACGCTGCCGCGCCCGAGCTCGACCCAGCCGCGTGCCTTCCAGCCCTGGAGGTACTGGTTCACCACCTGTCGCGACACGCCGAGAAAGGTCGCGAGGTCTTCCTGCGAAATGCGAAGCGTCAGTCCGTCCTTGGCGCGCTGGCCATGCAGCTGCCCGAGGCTGAGCAGCCGCTTCGCGAGCCGCGCGGGCGCGTCCAGCAGCGACGCGTCCTCGACGAGGCCGCTGGTCCAGCGCAATCGCTCGCCGCAGAGTCGCAGGAGTTCGAGCGCGACCCTTGGCTCGCGTTCCACCAGCGCAATGAAGTGGTCTCGGCGAATCGAGACGAGCTCGGTCGGCACGCTCGCCGTGGCAGTCGCCGTGCGCGTTCCGCCATCCAGCAGGGCAATCTCGCCGAAGGTGTCGCCCGGCTCCATGATGTTCAGTGAAATCTCGCGCCCATCGGAGGTGCCGGCGCTGATGCGGATCTTGCCGGTCACGACTGCAAAGAGTGCGTCGCCCGGGTCGCCCTGGCTGAAGACGATCTCGCCGCTGCGATAACCGCGTTGGACGGCGAGCGCCACGATGCGGTCCATGACCGGCGTCGGCAGGCCGCGAAAGAGCGGACTGGCCTGCAACATCATTTTCCCGGCGAGCGTCGTCATTCCAACCTCGGTGGTACGCTGGAGGCGAAAAGGCGATGATACCTCTCATGCGTCGCTTCCTGATCGCGGCCGCGCTCCTGCTCTTCCTTCCGCCTGCCGGCGCAGCGGAATCCACATATCGGTTCGATGGAGTCACGCGCATCGTCGCCTTTGCGGACGTGCATGGCGCCTTCCCGCAGCTGGTCGCCGTGCTGCGCGAGGCCCAGGTCATCGACGAAGCGCTGCACTGGCGGGGTGGCGCGACCCATCTGGTCGGCCTCGGCGACCTGGTCGATCGCGGCCCGGACTCGCGCAAGGCGATGGATCTCCTGATGCGCCTGGAGGATGAGGCCCGGAAGGCGGGCGGCGCGGTGCACGTGCTGCTCGGCAATCACGAGGTCATGAACATCGTCGGGGACCTGCGCTATGTCAGCGCGGCCGAATATGCCGCATTCGCGGGACCGGAGGACCAGGCGCTGCGCGAGGACGCCTGGAAGAGGATCCAGCTCCAGGACCCGGCCGCCCTCCGCACGGATTTCGATGCGTCCTTGCCTGCCGGTTACTTTGCGCACCGCCAGGCGTTTTCGCCAGCAGGGCGCTACGGGCAATGGCTGCTCGCCAAGCCGTTCCTGATCACGATCAACGACACGGCTTTCGTGCATGCCGGACTGCCGGAGATGGTGGCAAAGCGCGGACTCGATGCGGTCAACCAGGAGCTGCATTCCCAGCTCGCGATCTACCTGCAAACCTGGCAGGCGATCTCGGGCGAGTTGAACCTGGCGCGGCCGGTCGCATTCCAGGAGCGTGCGGAAGCCGTGGGCGCGATGGGCGCCCTGCCACAGTCGGAGACCCTTGCGAAGCTGCGGGAGCAGGAGATCTTCACGCCGGCAGGCCCGACCTGGTATCGCGGCCAGGCCCTCTGCCATCGCTACGCCGAGCTGGACAACCTCGAGGCGGCGCTCAAGACCCTGGGCGTGTCGCGCGTGGTCGCGGGCCATACGGTGTCGCCGATTGGGCGGGTGCTCGGCCGCTTTGACAATCGTGTCGTATTGCTCGACACAGGGATGCTCGAGGAGGTCTACAAGGGGCCCGCGTCGGCGCTGATTTTCGAGAATGACCGGTGGAGCGTCGCTTACGCCGACCGGCCCGGCGAGCGCCTCCAGCCACATCCGGCACCGCGCGCGATCGGGCCGCGGCCGAAGAGCCTCGATGACGATGCGCTCGAAGGCTGGCTCGCAGACCGCCGAGATCGTTTCGACCGAGGAACTCGATGCCGGGATCACCGAACCGCAACGCGTGACGCTCCGGAAGGATGGCGTGGAATTGCGCGCCGTGTTCAAGCACTCGTCGACCTCCGAATCGGACCGATTCAAGCATGAGCTCGCCGCCTACCGGCTCGATCGGCTGCTCGGGCTCGACATGGTGCCGGTCACCGTCGCGCGCACGGTCGGGAATCGAAAGGGCATCCTGCAGTTCTGGGTCGATGGATCGATGACCCTTCGCCAGATGATCGAGCAGAAGCAGCAGCCCGATGGCTGGTGCGACACCAATCCGCAATACAACCTGATGAACCTGTTCGACGTCCTGATCCACAACCCGGATCGCACGCAGGAAAACGCGCTCTTCACCAAGGACTGGATGCTGGTGCTGATCGACCACTCGCGCGCTTTTTCGACTGAACAGCGTGAGCCGCCACTTCTTTACACGGGCGGCGTTCAGGTGCCGGCGGCGCTTGCCAGGCGCCTGAAGACCCTCGATGCCGAGACCCTGCAGTCGAGCCTCGGTCCCTCCCTGAACCGGCGGCAGATCGATGCGCTCCTGAAGCGGCGCGACCGGCTATTGAGCCAGGGCGGCGTTCCCGCTGCCAACCCGAAAGTCGCTGTGCGCTGACGGCTCCGATTTCGTGCCATAGCGCCGCGAGTACTCGCGGGCTATGAGCCAGGCGACGAGCGTCATCACCGCACCCAGGAGCACGATCAGCCACACGAACTGAAGGCGCGCGTCGTTGACGATCTTCAGGCCGATGAACACGGCAAGCGTCGAGAGCAGGTCCCCCAGGCGGTAGAAGATCGTGTCGATCGCGGTCTTGCCCTGGTACTTTTCCTCGCGCGTGGTGGGCAGGAGGAGGGCGCTGCGGGTCGTATTGAGGAGCGAATAGTCGAGGCTCTTCTGGACAACCAGGATCGACTGCAGCAGCGCGAACACCGGCACGATGCCGATGATGAGGTAGCCGGCGAGGAAGGCGACCGGCGTGACCATCAGCGCCCGCCCAAGTCCCGCAATGCTGATGATGCGTGACACGAGCAACAACTGGATCAGGAACCCGACCAGGGCAATGTTCGAGCAATAGTTGCCCATGAACCGGCCGATGAACTCGCGCTGGTCCTCGGGCGCCTGCTCCCGTGCGATGTCGCTGAGCCAGCCCGAAAGGATGAAGTCACCCGTTGACGTGATCCAGTTGAGCAGCACGACGAGCGCCGCGATGCCGATCAGGTAACGGCTGCGGCCGATGATGGCAAGGCCGCCGAGCCAGCGCGTGGCAAGGTCCTGCACGATGCCGGTGCACGGCGCAAGCACCGCCTCGGCACCTCGCGCGGGAGCGGGAACCGCGCGACGAGCCCATTCGCTGAGGACGATGGCGACACACAGTACGCACGCCGCGGCGAGCATCAGGCCATAGGGCCCCAGTGTCTCGAAGCCCGCCGATGCGAGACGGCCGCCGACCAGGGCACCCGCGGAGACGCCCACCGCAATCACGCCGAACAGCCGCTGCCCGGTGTTCACTTCGAAGAGATCGGTGGCGAAAGCCCAGAACTGGGTGACCGCCATGACCGCGAAGATGCTTGCCCAGACGAAGAACACGAAGCTGAAGCGCCAGCCGGCCTGGCCCAGCACGAAAAAGGCGACGAGGTTGAGCGCAAAGAAGGCATTGACGAACTGGAATACGCGGCGGGACGCGACGCGGCGCACCAGCAGGCTGTAGAGCGGCACGATCAGGATCAGCAGGAATGCCTGCACGCCGACGGCGTAGCTACGAAGTTCTGCGGTTCCTTCGGTGAGGATCAGCGCCTCGCGGACCGGGCGGATCATGTAGTAGGCGACCATGAGCGTGAACGCCTGCAGGCTGAGGATCGCAATGCAGCGGCCCTCGCCGGGCTGCACGCGAGTGAAGAGCGTCAGGCAGCGCTCAAAGCCGTTCAGCCGCGTTCCGTCACTCATCGGGATCTCCTCGAAGCGCCCCTGAAAAAAAGCGCCCGGCCATTGGCCACCGGGCGCCGTCACGATGCATGTCAAACCCTGCTGTCGAGCGCGTCGCGGCGCACCGCCGCCGTGACCGCGCTGACCGGCTGTGACGCTGCGTCCCGGCCCTCGTACAGGAGACGCGTGTCGAAGGATTCGACCAGCGTCGACATCAGCAGGGCCGTGGTGGCAACCGCAGCCAGGCTGGACACGATGTGCCTGATGCGGGGAGACATTCCGTTACTCATGATCGTCCTCCTCGTTAGATTGGTGATCCGGTGCGGGAGTGATGGTGCGCGCGACCCCCACTTCGATCTGTCAACGACCGGACACAAGGGCTCAGATGACAGTCGGCCGACCGGTCGGGCATGATCCGGGCGCGTCATGAAAGCCCGGTTTCTTGCGGTGGTGTCCGGAATCGCGGTCGGCGCGATCTGCGCGGCACTGCTCGGGATTCCGCAGATTCGCGCGCTGGAGCAGCAGGTGGGCCTGCGGTGGCTGTTCCAGCTGCGCGGGCCGGTCACGCCGCCGGACGACGTCGTCCTGGTCCTGATGAACCAGCAGGCCGCCGCCGGCATCTCGCTGCCCCGCGATGCCCTTCGATTCCATCGCTGCGAGGACCTGCGCACCGGGCCGGCCCCGCCCACGCACGCGAGCCTCCCGGAGATGCCCTCACGCTGGCCCCGATGCGTTCATGCGGTACTCCTGCGCCAGCTCAGGCAGGCAGGGGCAGCGCTCGTGGCATTCGACGTGCTGTTCCGCGAGCGTCCCCCTTTGCCCGGGCCGGACGGCGACCTCAATGCCTGGCAGGACGCGACGATCGCCGAGGAGGCGTCGAAAAGACGGGTCGTGATCGCTCAGAAGCTGGAGCCGCGTTCGGGCGAGGAAGCACTCGCGGCATTGAGCCCCGTCATTTCGCAGGCGGTGCTCGGTTCGGCTCCGTTCCCGCTGGTGGTCGAGTCGAGCCGCAGGGTCGACCACTTCATGGCGTTCAGGGAGGAGGGGTTTGCCACGCCCACCTTGCCGTCCATCGCTGCTCCAGGTGCATGCGATCGCCGGCTATCCGTTCCTGCGCGATTTCCTCGTGCGGAACGCCGATGAGACCGCAGGCCTTCTGCCGCAGTCGCCGGACGAGCTCCTGGCGCGCGGGGAACTGCAGTCCACGGCCCTGCTGATCCGGCAGATCGTTCGACGCGATCCGGCGCTGGCCAGCCCGCTTGCGGGCCGAGGCCCGCGCTGTGGCTACGTCGGGCGCGGATCCGCTGGCGGGCGGCGCGGCGCGGACATTGGCGCGGCTGTATGCGGGGGATGGAACGCGACTCGTCAACCTTTACGGACCGGCAGGCACGTTTCCGAACGTTCGCTACGACGAAGTGCTGGCGGCGTCGGCAGAATCGAATGCCGCGCGATTCCGGGATCGCGTCGTTTTCGTCGGATTTGCGGAGACGACCCGGACCGAGCAGGTCGAGCACTTCGCGACGGCCTATTCCTCGCGCGACGGCCCGGATCTCAGTGGCGTGGAGATCGCGGCCACCGCGTTTTCGAACCTGGCGGAAAACCACACGCTCCGGGCATTGCCGGCCGCTGCCTGGGTGGCGCTGACATTCCTCGCCGGATTTCTCGCGTATCTCGTTGCCGATCGCGTCGGCAACCGGAAAGCCATTGCGGTCATGGCTGGCGCGGTTGGCCTCTACCTAGCGGCGGCAGTCTACTTGTTCGCCACGCGGCAATTGTGGATCCCCTTCGTCGTACCGATGTTCATGGCCGTACCGCTTGGACTGCTCTCGGCCTTCGGCTGGAAATTCTGGACCGCGTACCAGCAGCGCGCGCAGCTTCGCCAGGCATTCAGCTACTTCGTGCCGAAGGACGTCGTCAGCGCGCTCGAGCGCAATGCCGGGGAAATCGGGCGATCGCAGGAATCGATCGAGGCTGCCTGCGTCGCAACGGATGCCGCGAATTTCACGACGCTCGCGGAATCGATGACGCCCGAAAACCTGACGGGATTCCTGAACCGCTATTTCGAGGCGCTCTTCGGGCGCGTGGCCGACCGGGGCGGGTTCGTATCGGACGTCGTCGGCGATGCAATGCTCGCGATCTGGCCGCACCGCGCCGCCGACACGCACGTGCGACTGCTGCATGCGCTTCTCGAGATGCGGGATGCCGCCCAGCAGTTCAACGAGCGGCTCGCGGGCAACCTGCTGGCAACCCGCTTTGGCGTCGACTGGGGACGCGTGACGCTTTCGACGGTCGGCGCGCACGGGCATTTCGAGTACCGCGCGGTCGGAGACTCGGTCAATACGGCAACGCGCATCCAGGAACTCAACAAGAAGCTGGGCACGCGGATCCTGATTTCGGAGGCCGCCATCGGCGACGGCGGCGGTGCATTCCTGCTGCGCGACCTCGGGCGGTTCCTGCTTCGCGGAAAGAGCCATGCTGTCCGCGTGTTCGAACTCTTCGACAGCCGGGCCAAGGCCATGGACTGGGACGCGGATCTCTGCAGCACAGTTCAAGGAAGCGCTCGAGTCGATTGAAGGCGGAGATGCCCCGACCGCCCTGGCCCGACTTAGAACGATTCAAGCAACACACCCGAATGACGGGCCGACGGCTTTCTACCTGAAGACACTCGAATCGGGGCAGACACTGCAGGACGGGGCCTGGGTAGTCAGCTGATCGAAAGTCGCGTTCGGGCTCAGTCCTGTGTCGTCCACTTGACGGACCGGCCAGCGGCCCGCCCCTAACCTGTTCGCGTATGGAGATAACACCGCTGTCGGGCGGAAGGTTTGCGCTGGCCGTAGTAAAGGACTAACTTGCAACCGCAACTGTCTGAAAAGTCGACGCCAGAGCTTCCCAAGTCCGAAAACTGGGGTGGGAAGGTGCGGATATACAGAACGATCACGGCGTCTGGGAGTTTGCAGGGATTCTTATTCTCGGGCCTTGTGCTGCTTGCTGGCATCGCAACGATGACCGGCCAGCCGGCGTTCGCTCAGGACGCCCCGGCAGCTTGCGGCCCGGCCATTGCGCGCGTCGTCTCGCTCCAGGGTAGCGTCGAACTTCAGCGCGCGGGCACTGCCGCCTGGATCAAGGTCAACCGCCTCGACACGACTCTGTGTGCCGGCGACAGGTTGCGAACCGATTCGCTGAGCCGCGCCGCGCTTTTCGTGCAGCCCGAGACCATCGTCCGCGTGGACCAGAACACCGCGATCTCGGTTGGCCAGACCGCCGACGAGATTCTGATCGAGTTCCATCCCGATGTGATCGCGCAGGCCGCACGGGATGCGCAATCCTGTGGCGCCGGTTACTTCATCACGCGCTTTCCGCGAAAGTTCAAGGTCGCGACGCCGCACATGAATGCGGCGGTCGAAGGCACGGAGTTTGCGGTGGAGTCGAGCTGCAAGGCGACACGGCTGACGGTGCTTGAAGGACAGGTGTTGTCGCAGATCGTATCGACACAGGAATCGCAAAGCCTCACCGCAGGCCAGAGACTGGTGGCGGGTCCCGATGTCGCAACGGACTTCAGTACCGTCGTCCGCCCCACGGATGCCGTGCAATGGGTCCTGCATTTTCCGCCGCTCACCGATGCGGCAACACCAGCGGGCGCTTCGACGACAGATCAGGCGGAGCGGTTGTTGAGGCTTGGAAGCGTGGACGAAGCACACGAGCATGTCAGCACCGTGCTTGCAGCCAATGCGCACGACGCGAATGCACTAGCGTTACGTTCGATTATCGAGATCTCTAGGAACGACAAGCCAGCGGCACTGGCAACCGCTACGGCCGCAACTGCCGCAGATCCGGGCAACTACCGCGGCTGGCTTGCAATGTCCTATGCGCAGCAAGCGTCGTTCGAGCTGGACGCGGCTCTCGCGAGCGCAAGGCGCGCGGGCGAGCTCGAACCCGGAAGCTCTCTCATCAATGCACGGGTTGCCGAGTTGCTGATGTCTCTCGGCCGGGTGCGGGAAGCGGAGGCAGCTGCCCGCGCGGCACTAGCAGGCAATCCCCGGGAAAGCCGCGCACACAGCGTGTTGGGATTCGTTCACCTCGCGCAGGTCCGGACCGCTGAAGCGCGCGCTGCATTCGACGCAGCCATCGAACGCGACTCGTTTGCGCCACTGCCGAGGCTCGGCTTGGGGCTCGCGTTGATTCGGGAGGGCCAACTGTTACCGGGCCGCGAACAAATCGAGATTGCAGTCGCCCTCGATCCCGGCAATTCGCTGCTAAGGAGCTACGTCGGCAAGGCCTATTACGAAGAAAAAACCAGGGAGCGGGGTGAGCTCGCGGCATCGCAGTTCAGGTTGGCCGAGGCGCTGGATACTGCCGATCCGACGCCATGGCTATACGACGCATTGAACCTCCAGACGACAAATCGACCGGTTGAGGCCTTGCACGCGATCCGGCGGTCCGTCGAGCTGAATGACAATCGCGCGGTATTCCGGTCCAGGTTCAAGCTCGACGAGGACCTCGCGGTTCGCAGTGCAAGCCAGGGCAGGATCTATCGCGACCTGGGGTTCGAAGAACTGGCGGTCCTGGACGGCTCGCGATCGGTGAGCACCGATCCTGGCGATTTCTCGGGCCACAGGCTCCTCGCGGATACATATTCCGGCATTCCGCGCACCGAGATCGCACGTGTGAACGAGCTGTACACATCCCAGTTGCTGCAACCGCTGAATCTCACTCCGATTCCACCCCAGCTGGGTGAGGCAAACCTGTTCATCCTCGACACGGCGGGCCCTACTGACATCGCGTTTAATGAGTTCAATCCGCTCTTTGCGAGAGACCGCTGGGCAGTTCATGCCTCAGCCACAGCCGGCGGTAACGACACCTGGGGCAATGACCTGACTCTTGCCGTCATGCAGGGTCGTTGGTCATTCAGCGTCGGGCAGTTTCATTTCGAGACTGAGGGATTCCGCGCCAACAACGATCTCGACCAGGACGTTTACAACGGGTTCGCACAATTCCGCCAGTCCGAGCGTACCAGCTGGATCACCGAGCTTCGCGTGACCCGACGCGAGCAGGGCGACCTGCAGTTGCTGTTTGATCCCGAGAACTTCAACGCAAACGAGCGGCAGCATGAGGACACGGAGTCAGCCCGTATCGGGGTTCATCACGTGTTTGGCGATCGGTCGGAAATGCTCGCGACCGTTTCCTACCAGACTGCGGAATTCTCGGTGTCAGACTTGCCGGCATTCCATCTGGATGGCGAAGTCGAGAGTTACATCGGCGAAATCCAGCACATCTACAGCGCGGAGCGCTGGCGCCTCGTCAGTGGCCTTCGGCAAACCCATCGAGAGAGGTTTGAGTCATCGGTCCTGCTGCTCCCCGTCCCGTTTCCGCCATTTGTCATTGAAGACATCCAGGCGACGGACTTGAACCTCGACAGCACCAGCGCCTATGCCTATGCCTACTTGAATCCCGTGGATTCGCTGAGGATCGATGTCGGTGCCAGCGCCGATTTCCTGGAGACCAGCTCGGTCGACAGGGAGCAGGTCAACCCGAAGCTCGGCTTGACGTGGGAACTACGAAATGGAACGAGTCTCCGGCTTGCAGCCGTTCGCTCGGTCCAACCCGACTCCTTCTCTCGACAGGACATCCCGCCACGGCTCGAGCCGACGCAGGTCGCCGGGTTCAACCAGGCGTTTTTTGGAGATGAGGGCGAACGCGAATGGCGCTATGGATTCGCCATCGACCATGAAGTCTCGCGCAACCTCTATTTCGGCCTGGAACTCGTCAATCGGGAGGTCGACATTCCGATAGTCTTCCGGGGAGCCCCGGATGAGCCGGAAGTGGTCGAGGAGTTCGACGCAACGGAGTACACGGCCAGCGCGTACATGCACTGGACGCCGAGTCTCGCGCTTGCAGTGAGCCTCGGCTACCGGTTCGACGAGAGGGAGAACGAGTCATTCGCAAGGGCCATCGACGGCATCGACGAGCTTCGCACGAATCGTGCGCCATTGAGCGTCAGGTATTTTCACCCGTCCGGATTAAGTGCTGAGGCGACGGCAACCTACGTCGACCAGGAAGGCTGGTTCTTCGAGTTCCTGCCAGTGGACCCGTTCGAACAGGTCATTCCCGGCAGCGACGAGTTCTGGGTGCTGGACGCGGCAATCAGATATCGCCTGCCGCGGCGGATGGGAATCGTTTCGCTCAACGCCGACAACATCCTGGACGAGGAATTCCGGTTTCAGGACATCGATCCGGCAAACCCGGATATCATTCCGGAACGTCTCGTGTCGCTGAAACTGACGATTGCCTTCTAGCGAGACTAGCGATCATTGGTATCGAGGGAGAATTCAATGTCAAAGAAATTGATCCTGACCTTTGCAATGGCCACGATCGTGCTGGCCAGCGGATGCAAGAAAGATGAAGACGCAAAAGCGGACGCCGCCGCATCATCGGCAGCGGCATCGGCCGCGGCCGCAGCGTCGACAGGTGGCGGCGATAATCCGCTGCCGGAGTGCAGGGCGAGCGCGGGTTCGTCGACGTCCGCCGGCCCGACAACGCGCATTACCCTCAATGGCGACGGCTCGATGTTCAAGGTCGAGGGCAGGGACGGCAATGGCAATTGGGAATCGGCGGGAGGAGAATTGGAATTGCCAGGCTTTTCTAGGGGTGCGTGTGTGGCACGAATCGAAATATTCATGCATACGGGCGAAACGAAAGATCTCTTGAATTCGGACGGGACCGTAAAGCACCCGCATTCAGGCCCGATTCATTCGAGCGGTCCGGCCCATTGCCATAATGTGGTCGTTTACCAGGGCAAAACCTACATCTACCACTGCTGACAGAGTGATGATCGGGGTATTCAGTTCGGCTGACGGGGTCGCGCGACACATGAGGGCATGTCGCGCGGCCTCGATGATTCTGGCTGCATTGCTGGCTTGTGTCGCCACGGCATTGACTGCCCAGCCACGGGGAGACTTCATCGTCATCGGCAAGAAGACCGTGCATTACGTGCCGTCTGCGCGATTCGAGAGCGTCACTTTCTACGAAAAGAGCGCCGCCGGAACCGCACGCATTCTGGCGGCCCCGTCGAAGGCAGCGCCGCTGACGGTGCCGGCGCATGTCGGCCAGATCGTGGCACTCCCAAGCCTGGAAGAATTCGGAGTGGTGCTGATACGGCTGGCGCCCGCAGCGCACCGCGATTTGCTGCGGCGGGCGCTCACTGACTACAACAGTCAGCCGGGTGCCCGACACCGGACAGCCGGCGGTTGGGACCGACGGGATGGCAATCCGATTTACGCCGACGGTAGTGTCGATATTCTGGCGGTCAATCAAATTATCATCCAGGTCAAGGCTGGCGTTGATCGTCAGACGGTGGAGAATCTGGTCGCTTCGTTGAACGGACGGATTCACAGGGGGCCTGCGGAAATTGGCCGCGATCTTTATGTTGTTCAATTTCCGGGGCAATCCGGGCAAGAGGTCATCACGCTATCCAACTCTTTGAACGCCCATAAAGATGTAGTTCTGTCGCAGCCGGATTTCATCAGTTTCGACCCGCAACGACTGATGCTCGGCGGCCTCATCGGTGTTCCGCTGGCGTGCTTGATGAAGTGTGCCGACAACGTCCCTGCCGGGTCCGGCGGCGACCCGCTTCTCGCCAATCAATGGCAGCTCTGGAAGATCAATGCGCCTAATGCCTGGCAGATCACGCAGGGAGAACCGACGATCACCATTGCCATACTTGACGACTTGATCGATACGGAACATGACGATCTGAAGAACAGGACTTATCCGACATGGAACGCATTCGCCGCCGACGGTTCGATGGTTGGCGTGACCCTCACAGCGTCCGACTTTCATGGCACAGCGGTTGCTGGCCTGGTTGCTGCCACAACGGGTAACGGCCTCGGCGTCGCCGGGTTGACTCCAAAGGTAAGCATCCTTCCGGTACGCACGCACAATCCTGGCGCCCCGCGTAGCGTGGTTCTGGCTGGAATCAAACATGCGGCTCAGCACGCAGACGTCTTGAGCATGAGCTGGAACTACGGTGCCGACAGTCCTGATAACGATCTGATCACGGCTGAAATCCGGGCGGCGGTCGAAGATGATCGTGTACTCGTATTTGGAGCCGGGAACGAGCAAGGGCAACCAATCCAGTATCCTGCGAGTCTCGCGCAGGCCGGTCCATCGGCCGAAGACCTGGCCATCATCACGGTCAGCGCCACCAATCAGCAGGATGCGCTTCGAACCGTCGCCAACTCAACGGCCAACTGTGTCTGGGGAACGCAGGCGAGCGCCGAAACCATTGCGGCACCTGGCGTCGAAGTCGTAACGACGGATCGCACCGGCACCGGGGGATATTGCGCGGCTGGAAGCGGCAAATATGCCAAATTCAGTGGGACGTCGGCCGCAACACCACTCGTCGCGGGTGCCGCCGCCTTGATGCTGAGCAAGAACCCGGGGATGACGCCGGCGCAGGTACTCAGCCAGTTGCGCAGCACAGCCGCACCGCTGGTGGGCGGAGGGCTTGGTGCGGGCCGAATCGATGTCTGCCGCGCGCTGCAGGGAGGGCAGGCCTGCATCGATGAGCGCGCACCACCGAATCCCCCGTCCGACCTTCATGTCGATCCCTGACGATTGGCATTGGGATCCAGCCCAGTGAAAAATTGAACGACGGCTGGCGCCAATTCGCGCATTGAAGACGCATCGGGCTGGTCCGGTATAATCGGGCAGGCCATGAGCCGCTCCCTGCGCGAACTCTACGAATCGAGCCCGTTCTCGAGCGCCCAGGCTCCATTCCTGGAAGAGCAGTACGAGCGCTACCTGGCTGACCCGGCAAGTGTCACGCCGGAGTGGCGCGAGTTCTTTGGCCAGTTTGGTCCTGAAGGCGTGCGCGCGGCGCCGCGCCCGACGAGCGCGGGTACGGCGAGGCCCGCGTCCGCACCGGCACCGGCAAGGCCTGCTGCCGCAGTCACCGGCGACCACAGCGAGAAACAGTCCGCCGTCTCACGCCTCATCCAGTTCTACGCAAACCGGGGCCACCTGATCGCGGACATCGATCCGCTCGGCCTGATGCAGCGGCCGATGCCGAAGGTCCTGGACCCGGCGTACGTCGGGCTCACTGATGCCGACATGAACACGGTGTTTCACACCTCGAGCCGCACCAGCGGCGTCGACAAGCAGATGCGCCTGTCGGAGATCCTCAAGCAGATCCGGCACATCTACACGGGGCGCATCGGCGCCGAGTTTGCGCACGTCTCGACGAGCGAGGAGCGTCTCTGGCTCCAGGACCGCTTCCAGGACGGGCGGCTGCACCATCGGTTCACGAATGACGAGCGCCAGAACATCCTCTGGCAGCTCACCGCGGCCGAAGGACTCGAGCGGTATCTGCACACGAAGTATGTCGGCCAGAAGCGCTTCTCGCTGGAGGGCGGCGATGCGCTGATTCCGCTGCTCGACGACGTCGTGCAGCGCTGCGGCGCCGGCGGTGTCGAGGAAGTCGTGATTGGCATGGCCCACCGTGGCCGCCTGAACGTGCTCGTCAACGTGCTCGGCAAGTCGCCGTCGATGCTCTTCTCGGAGTTCGAAGGCAAGGTCGAACCGGGGAGCACGAAGGGCTCGGGCGACGTCAAGTATCACAAGGGCTTCTCCGCGGACCTGCGCACGGCGGGCGGCAATGTCCACGTCGTGCTCGCCTTCAACCCTTCGCACCTCGAGGTCGTGGACGCCGTGGTCGAGGGCTCGGTGCGCGCACGGCAGGAACAGCGCGGCGACTCGACCGGCGCCACGGTCGTCCCGCTCCTGATCCACGGCGACGCGGCCTTTGCGGGGCAGGGTGTCGTCATGGAGACCCTGCAGCTGTCGCAGGCGCGCGGATTCGCGACGGGCGGGACGCTGCATGTCGTGATCAACAACCAGGTCGGATTCACGACCAGCGAGCCGAGCGATGCGCGCTCGACGCTCTATTGCAGCGACGTCGCCAAGATGATCGAGGCGCCGATCTTCCACGTGAATGCCGACGATCCGGAGGCCGTCGTATTCGTCGCGCGGCTCGCGCTGGAATACCGCATGAAATTCCGCAAGGACGTGGTCATCGACCTCGTCTGCTACCGGCGCCACGGCCACAACGAGGCCGATGAGCCGGCCGCGACGCAACCGCTCATGTACCAGGCCATCCGCAAGCACGCGACCGCGCGCCAGCTCTACGGCGAGCGCCTGGAGCAGGACGAACTGCTGTCGGAGGGCCAGGCGGCGAAAATGTTCGAGGACTACCGGCGCGGCCTCGACGAGAACCGCCCGCAGGCGCGCGCCTTTGCGGGCACGACCGGGAACCGGTTCACCGTCGACTGGAGCCACCACCTCAATGCGGACAGCTCCGAGAAGGTCGAGACCGGCGTTGCGCGCAAGCGGCTCGACTCCCTTGCGAAGGCCCTCACGAGGCAGCCGGCCGGGTTTCACGCTGCACCCGCGGGTCGCGCGCATCGTGGACGACCGCAAGCGCATGTACGCCGGCGAACTTGCCGCTCGACTGGGGTGCGGCCGAAACCTTGGCCTACGCGACGCTGCTCGAGGACGGTTACGACATCCGGCTGACGGGCCAGGACACGGCGCGCGGCACGTTCTTCCACCGCCACGCGGTCCTGCACGACCAGGCGACGGGAAAGACCGACGTGCCGCTCGCGCACATTGCCGGCGAGACAAGTGCGCTTCCGGGTGACGGACTCGACGCTGTCCGAGGAAGCCGTGCTCGGTTTCGAGTACGGCTACTCGACGACCGACCCGAATACGCTCGTGATCTGGGAGGCGCAATTCGGCGACTTCGTGAATGGCGCCCAGGTCATCGTCGACCAGTTCATCACCTCGGGCGAGGCCAAGTGGGGCCGCGTATCGGGCATCACGCTCTTCCTGCCGCACGGCTATGAAGGGCAGGGGCCGGAACACAGCTCGGCGCGGCTCGAGCGTTTCCTGCAGCTTTCGGCGGAGATGAACCACCAGGTGTGCGTGCCGTCGACGCCCGCCCAGATGTTCCACATGCTGCGCCGCCAGATGCGGCGTGCGCTGCGAAAGCCGCTCATCGTGATGACACCGAAGAGCCTGCTGCGGCACAAGCTCTCGACCTCCGATATCGGAGAGCTCGTGAAGGGCCGGTTCCAGCCCATCATCGACGAGGTGGATCCGCTCGACGTGAAGCAGGTCAAGCGGGTCGTGCTCTGCAGCGGCAAGGTGTACTACGATCTGCTCGAGCGGCGGCGGGCGGAGAACGATGCCGACGTCGCGCTGGTCCGCGTCGAAGAGCTCTATCCGTTTCCAGCCGAGGAGTATCAGGCCATTCTCGAGCGTTATGCGAATGCACGCGAAATCGTCTGGTGCCAGGAGGAGCCGCAGAACCAGGGCGCCTGGTACCAGGTCCGTCATCGGCTCCAGGCGCCGCTCGCAGCGGAGCACACGCTCGACTACGCAGGCCGCGAAAGTGCCGCGGCACCCGCCACCGGTATCCACGCCATCCATCAACGCGAGCAGGACGCGCTCGTCGCGCACGCGCTGACCCGGAGCGCTTCATGACGACCGAAGTGCGGGTGCCCCAGCTGCCGGAGTCCGTCGCCGATGCGACGCTCGTCGCCTGGCACAAGAAGGTCGGCGACAGCGTCGCGCGCGACGAGAACCTTGCCGATCTCGAAACGGACAAGGTCGTGCTCGAGGTCCCGGCCCCGGTTGCGGGCGTCATCAAGTCGCTGGACAAGACGGCGGGCACGACGGTGACCAGCGGCGAGCTGCTGGCCGTGATCGAGGAACAGGCGGCGGCTTCCCCGCAAGCCAAGGCGCCGCCGAAAGCGGAATCGAAGAAACCGGCGGAAGTGCGGAAGCCCGCCGAAGCGAAACAGCCTGAGCCGCCACCCGTAGCGGTTGCGGCCACCACACGCAAGGAAGAGGGTGGCGGCAAGCTCTCGCCGGCCGCCCGGCGCATGGTCGAAGAGAACCGGCTGTCCGCCGGGGAGATCGCCGGCAGCGGGCGCGACGGCCGGATCTCGAAGAGCGATGTGGCGCATCACCTCGAAGCGACGCCGTCACAACCGGCTGCCACCGGTGCCCGCGTCGACCAGCGCGTGCCGATGTCGCGCCTGCGCGCGCGCATCGCACAGCGGCTCGTGGAGGCACAGGCAACGCAGGCGCTGCTCACGACCTTCAACGAAATCGACATGCAGGCGCTGATGGCGCTGCGTGCGCGTTACAAGGACGCGTTCGAGAAGCGCCACGGCGTGCGCCTCGGCTTCATGTCTTTCTTCGCGAAGGCCTGCGTCGAGGCGCTGCGCCGGTTCCCGGTCGTGAATGCGTCCGTCGAGGGCGGCGACATCGTGTACCACGAGTATTACGACCTCGGGGTCGCCGTTTCGACCGACCGCGGCCTCATCGTGCCGGTGCTGCGCGATGCCGACCGCATGGACTTCGCCGCGATCGAAAAGGCCGTGACGGGATTCGCCGAGCGCGCCCGCAATGGCTCCATCACGATCGAGGAATTGACCGGCGGCACGTTCTCGATCACGAATGGCGGCGTGTTCGGCTCGCTGATGTCGACGCCGATCGTCAACGCGCCGCAGAGCGCCATCCTCGGCATGCACAAGATCCAGGACCGGCCGGTCGCCGTGGACGGCCAGGTCGTCGTCCGGCCGATGATGTACGTCGCGCTGACCTATGACCACCGGATCATCGACGGCCGCGAGGCCGTTCAATTCCTCGTTGCCGTGAAGGAAGCCCTCGAGGATCCCGCACGGCTCTTGCTCCAGGTCTGACAGGAACAGAACCCCATGGCCGACAGTTTCGACGTCATCGTGATCGGCGGCGGTCCCGCGGGCTATCCCGCGGCCATCCGGGCCGCCCAGAACAAGCTCTCGGTCGCCTGCATCGACGAGTGGAAGAACCGCGACGGCAGTTCCGCATTCGGGGGCACCTGCCTCAATGCGGGCTGCATTCCCTCCAAGGCGCTCCTGGAGTCGTCGGAGCTCTATCACCGCGCGCTTCACGAATTCGCGGCGCATGGCGTGAAGTGCCAGGGTGTCGCATTCGAAGTCGCCGCCATGCAGAAGCGCAAGGCCGGGCATCGTGAAGCAGATGACCGGCGGCATCCTCGCGCTCTTCAAGTCGGCCGGCGTCACGCCGCTCGCCGGACACGGACGCCTGCTGCCCGGCAAGCAAGTGGAGTACACGGGACACGACGGCGCAAAGCGCACGCTCCAGGCGAAGCACGTCGTGCTGGCATCCGGCTCCGAGCCGATGCCGCTCCGCGGCGTCGAATTCGACAACGACCGCATCGTCGATTCCTGGGGCGCACTCGAATTCGCGGAGGTGCCGAAGCGGCTCTGCGTGATCGGCGCAGGCGTGATCGGGCTCGAACTCGGCAGCGTCTGGCGGCGACTGGGCGCGGAGACCGTCGTGCTCGAGGCGCTCGACCAGTTCCTGCCGATGGCGGATGGCCAGCTTGCCAAGGAAGCGCTCCGTCATTTCAAGAAGCTCGGGCTCGATATCCGCCTCGGCGCCAAGGTGTCGGGAGCCAAGGTCGGGAAAGACGGCGTGCACGTCAGCTATGCGGATGCCGCGGGAAACCAGACGCTCGTCGTGGATCGGCTGATCGTGGCCATCGGCCGACGGCCATTCACGAAGGACCTGGTCGCGGAGGGAACCGGCGTCGTCCTCGACGCGAAAGGCTTCATCCAGGTCGACGATCATTGCCGCACCGGCGCTGCCGACATCTGGGCGGTGGGCGACTGCGTGCGTGGCCCGATGCTTGCCCACAAGGGCAAGGAAGAGGGCGTGGCGGTCGCCGACCGCATTGCCGGGCTGTACGGCGAGGTCAACTACAAGGTGATTCCGTCCGTCATCTACACGGCGCCCGAGATCGCCTGGGTGGGCCAGACCGAGGAACAGGCGAAGGCTGCGGGGCGCAACTGCAAGATCGGCAGCTTTCCATTTGCCGCCAGCGGCCGCGCGAAGGCGATGGAAGCGGGCGCCGGCTTCTGCAAGGTCATTGCCGATTCCGGCAGCGACGAGATCCTGGGCATCCACATCATCGGCGCGATGGCGGGAGAGCTGATCGCGGAAGCCGTGCTCGCGATGGAGTACTCCGCGAGCAGCGAAGACCTCCAGCGCACCATCCACGCGCACCCGACCTTGTCGGAAGCCGTGCACGAAGCCGCGCTCGCCGCCGACAAGCGCGCGATCGACATCCCGAACCGCTAGTACCTGAAGCGGAATTGAAGGGGACGCTCACCTTCAAAGGGGACAGTCACCTTTAAAAGTGACTGTCCCCTTTAGAGTCCCCTTTGAAGGTGAGCGTCCCCTTCAGGTCTTCACGCACGCCTGCGCGCGCTGATGATGCCGGGGAGCGCCGAGAGGCGCGAAAGCAGGCGCGTCAGTTCCTCGAGGCCGGCGACGGTGACGCGCAACGACAGGTCGGCGCTGCCTTGCGCCGAATCGCCCTGCGACGACAGGCGGTCGATGTTGATCCGCTCTTCCGCGACCAGCGTCGTGACATCGCGCAGGAGGCCCCGCCGGTCCATCGCGTGAACGACGATCTCGACCGGGTAGCGTCGCGATCCGGGCTTGCCCCAGTCCACCTGCAACAGGCGCTGCGGCGACCGTGCCGCCAGCCGCGCGAGATTGCGGCAGCCCGTCCGGTGCAGCGTGATGCCGCGGCCCACCGTGACGTAGCCGGTGATGGATTCCGGCGGCACGGGATTGCAGCAGCGCGCGTGGGTGGACATCAGGTCGCCGACACCCTCGACCTGTACCGCCGCGGGCGCCTGTTTCCGCTGACGGTCCGATCGGCGGCAGGTCCGCGGCGGGCGTCGAAGCGCTCCGGCCCCGCAGGCGTCGCTCGATGGCTCCCGAAACCTGCGCGAGGCTCAGGTCGCCGTTGCCGAGGGCGATGTGCAGCGCTTCGGCGTTGGGCAGGGCGAATTCGCCGATGAGCTCCGATGTGAGCGTGTGCTCGCCGCCGAGGCGCGCGAGCTCCCGCTCGAACAGCTCGCGACCCTCGCGCTTGTTCTCGCCGAGGTCCCGCTTCTTGAACCAGGCGCGCACCTTGGCGCGGCTCCTCGGGGACGCCAGGAAGCCCTCGCGCTCGATGAGCCAGTCGCGGCTCGGCTGGGATCGCTTGCCGCCGATGATGTCGACGACTTCGCCATTCGCGAGCCGGTGGTTGAGCGGCACGATGCGGCCGTTGACGCGCGCCCCGCGGCAGCGATGCCCGAGTTCGGTGTGCACGTGGTAGGCGAAGTCGATGGGCGTCGCGCCGCCCGGAAGGTCCACGACCTCGCCTTTCGGCGTCAGCGCATACACGCGGTCGTCGAAAAGGTCCGCGCGCACGCGACTCAGGAAGTCGCTGTCGCTTTCGCCCTCGGACGCCGGCGCCAGGAGCTCCCGCAGCCATTCGATCTTGCGGTCGTAGGCGGCGTCCCGCGCCGCGCCTTCCTTGTACCGCCAGTGCGCGGCGACGCCGAGCTCGGCCTGGTCGTGCATGTCCCGCGTGCGGATCTGGATTTCGACGGGCACGCTCGACGGACCCAGCACGGCCGTGTGCAGCGAGCGGTACAGGTTGTCCTTGGGCGTCGCGATGTAATCGTCGAACTCGCCCGGAATGTAGTGCCACCGCCCATGCACGACGCCGAGCGCCGCATAGCAGTCGACGAGCGAGTCCGTGATGACGCGCACCGCACGCACGTCGAAGACCTGGTCGAAGGCCAGGTTCTTCCGGTGCATCTTCCGCCAGATGCTGTAGATGTGCTTCGGCCGCCCGACGACTTCCGCGGAGATTCCGGCCCGCGCGAGCTCCGCGGTGATATCGGCGATCACCGTCTCGATGTACTTCTCCCGATCGAGCCGCGACTCGTTCAGCCAGCCTGCGATGCGCCGGTACTCGGCCGGCTCGAGGTACCGGAACGACAGGTCTTCCAGCTCCCACTTGAGCTGCCAGATGCCGAGCCGGTTGGCGAGCGGCGCGTAGATCTCGCGCGTCTGCCAGGCGAGATGCAGGCGCGGCGCCTCTTCGAGGTCGCGCGCATGGCGCATGCGGCGCAATTGCTCCGCGAGCCGGACGAGCACCAGCCTCGGGTCGGTCACGACCGCCAGCAGCATCCGGCGAAGCGTATCCGCCTGGACCGCCGACAGGCCCCGGCCCGGCGACCATTGGGCGCCCGCCTGGAATTCCCCGAGTCGCTCGAGGTCCGTGGCGAACGCGGTCACGGCCTCCCCGAATGTCGCGACGGCATCCGCTCGGGTGAGGAGCCCGCGCGCGAGCAGGGGCTGCACCAGGGCGCCCGCGATGATCACGCGCTCGGCATCGAGCGAGGCGAGGATTGCCGCCGTTTCGTCGCCTCGTTGCCGGGCTTCTTCCCAGCCCTCCGCGTCCGACGCTCGAACAGCGAGCGCGGCGCGCAATTCGTCCAGCACGGCCGCTCCGGCGGCCGCTCCCGTGGTCGTCGTCTTCATGGCGAATGGCTATCATAACTCCCATGGTGCGCATCCTCGGCCTCGACCCCGGTTCCCGGATCACCGGGTACGGCGTGGTCGATATCGGCCGGACGGGCGTCCGCTATGTCGCGAGCGGCTGCATCCGCGTCGGCAATGGCGCCATGGCCGGTCGCCTGCTGGAGATCCATCGGCATGTCACCGAGCTGGTGAATACCTATTCGCCCGGAGAAATCGCGATCGAACGCGTATTCATGCACCGGAACCCCGACAGCGCCCTGAAACTCGGCCAGGCGCGCGGAGCCGCGCTCTGCGGTGCCTGCCACGCGGGGGCATTGGTCTTCGAGTACGCGCCGCGAGCCGTCAAGCAGACAGTGACGGGCACCGGGGCCGCGGAAAAGGCACAGGTGCTGCACATGATCAAGGCGCTGCTGGCGCTGCAGGGCCGCCTGAGCAGCGACGCGGCCGATGCGCTCGCGATCGCGGTCTGCCATGCCCAGCATCGCGGTGGAACGCTCAACGGACGCCTGAGGCGGACCGGGTGATCGGACATTTGGTGGGTCGGCTCGTCCGCAAGGCGCCACCGGCGCTGATCCTGGACGTCCATGGCGTCGGCTACGAGCTCGAGGCGCCGATGTCGACGTTCTACCGGCTGCCGGAGATCGGCACCGAGATCGCGCTTCACACGCACCTCGTCGTGCGGGACGACGCGCACCTCCTGTATGGCTTTGCGACCGAGGACGAGCGACGCCTGTTCCGGGACCTGCTCCGCGTCACGGGCATCGGCCCCAAGATCGGCCTCGCGCTCCTGTCCGGCATCGACGTGGAAACATTCATGCGTTGCGTCGAGGCGCAGGATGTCGAGGCCCTGACCCGCATACCCGGGATCGGACGCAAGACCGCGGAGCGGCTCCTCATCGAGATGCGGGACCGCATCCGCGCGCTCGGCCAGATGCCGGCCGCTGAGCAGCGCCCGCACGAGGCGGTCGGCGTCCGCGCGGAGGCCTACGCGGCCCTCGTCGCGCTCGGGTACCGCCCGGTCGAAGCGAATCGCCTGCTGAAGATCATCGACTACGAGGGCGCGGGAACCGAGGAAGTGATTCGCCGCGCATTGCAGGCCGCGGCTCGGTAGGATTCGGCGGGATGATCGAACAGGACCGGGTCACTGCCACCACCGCCACGCGCGAAGACGAGGATCTCGCGCGCAGCGTCCGTCCGCAGCGAGCCTCGACGAGTACATCGGCCAGGCGGCGGTCAAGCAGCAGATGAGCATCTTCATCGAGGCTGCCCGCCGGCGCGGCGAGGCCCTCGATCACGTGCTGATCTTCGGGCCGCCGGGTCTCGGCAAGACGACGCTCGCCCACATCGTCGCGCACGAGCTCGGCGTCAACCTGCGGCAGACGTCGGGGCCGGTGCTCGAGCGCCCGGGCGACCTCGCGGCAATCCTGACGAATCTCCAGCCCCGCGACGTGCTGTTCGTCGACGAGATCCACCGGCTGAGCCCCGTGGTGGAGGAGATCCTCTATCCCGCGCTCGAGGACTTCCAGCTCGACATCATGATCGGCGAGGGACCGGCCGCGCGCTCGATCAAGCTCGACCTGCCTCCGTTTACGCTGGTCGGCGCCACGACGCGCGCGGGGCTCCTGACATCGCCGCTGCGCGACCGCTTCGGCATCGTGCAGCGCCTCGACTTCTATGCGCGCGAGGAATTGCGCCAGATCGTGCTGCGCGCGGCCGGCATCCTGGGGCTTCGCATCGACGACGCCGGGGCGATCGCGCTCGCCCAGCGCTCGCGCGGGACGCCGCGCATCGCGAACCGGCTGCTGCGGCGGGTCCGCGACTTTGCGGAAGTCCGGGCGGCCGGCCATATCGACGCGGGCGTCGCCCAGACCGCGCTCGACCTCCTCGAGGTCGACCTCGAGGGTTTCGACATCCTGGACCGGCGCCTCCTGCTCGCCGTCATCGAAAAGTTCGCAGGCGGGCCGGTCGGCATCGACAGCCTTGCCGCGACGCTCGGCGAGGAGCGGGATACGCTGGAAGACGTCGTGGAGCCGTTCCTGATCCAGCAGGGATTTCTCGTGCGCTCGGCCCGTGGCCGCATCGCGACGCCGGCCGCCTGGCGTCACTTCGGGCTGGAGCCGCCGCAAGCCGACGCCCCGGGCGGGAGCCTGCCGCTCTTTCGCGGCTAGGTTGCCGGAGCGTGGACACCTTCACGTTTCCGGTGCGGGTTTACTGGGAAGACACCGACGCCGGTGGCGTCGTCTATTACGCGAATTACCTGCGCTTTCTGGAGCGCGCGCGCAGTGAATGGCTGCGTTCGCTCGGCATCGACCAGGCCGTCCTGCTGCGCGACGAACGACTGCAATTCGTCGTGGTGGAGGCCAACATCCGTTACCATCGACCGGCGCTGTTCGACGACGAGCTCGTCGTGTCGGTGCGGGTCGGGGAACTCCGCGGCGCCTCCGTCGTGTTTCACCAGGAAATACGGAGGGCAAGGGATCGCGAAGTGCTCCTGGTCAGCGCGTCGATCCGCGCGGCCTGCCTCGCGTCCGACAGCCTGCGCCCCCGGCCGCTCCCGGCGGCCCTGACGGCTCAACTGTGAAGGACCGGCATTGAATCAATCGCATTCGATATTTCAACTGATCCTACAGGCCGGTCCGGTCGTGCAGTTCGTCATCGGGCTGCTGCTGGTTGCATCGCTGATGTCCTGGAGCATCATTTTCCGCAAGCGCAGGCTGCTGAGCCTGGCCGAATCCGAAGCCAACCGGTTCGAGGGCACGTTCTGGTCCGGGGGAGATCTCGGCAAGCTCTACCGGGCGATCGGCACGCAGAACAAGGCGACGGTCGGCATGGAGAGCATCTTCGAGGCGGGGTTCGGGGAATTTTCGCGCCTGCGCACCCAGTCCGGGGTGCCCGCTCCGGAACTCCTGGAAGGCGTGCGCCGGGCCATGCGCGTCGCCCAGCTCCGGGAGATCGACCGCCTCGAGGAGAGCCTCGCGACCCTGGCCACCGTCGGCTCCACGAGTCCCTACGTCGGCCTCTTCGGCACGGTCTGGGGAATCATGGGTGCGTTCCAGGGCCTCGGCAACGTGCAGCAGGCGACGCTCGCGATGGTCGCGCCGGGAATCGCCGAGGCGCTGATCGCGACCGCGGCCGGCCTGTTCGCCGCCATTCCGGCGGTCGTTGCCTACAACCGTTACGCGGACAAGGTCAATCGCCTCGAGCTGCGATACGACGCGTTCATGGACGAGTTCTCGACCCTGTTGCAGCGACACGCGGCGGCGAGGGCCTGAAGTGCAGGGCAATGCGCGGCGCCGTCGCCTGATGGGAGAGATCAACGTCGTCCCCTATATCGACGTGATGCTCGTGCTCCTCATCATCTTCATGATCACGGCGCCGCTGCTCACGCAGGGCGTGCAGGTCGAGTTGCCGGACGCGGATGCGCAGCCGATCGACCCGGAGCTGCTGAAGGATCGCGAGCCGCTGGTGCTGTCGGTGGATCGCGACGGTCGCTACTACCTCAATGTCGGCGGCGACGAGGATGCTGCGGTCCCGGAGGCTGAAGTCGCCCGCCGCGCGGCTGCCGTCCTCGGCCGGGATCCCGCGACGCCCGTGCTGGTCAAGGCCGATGAGCGCGTCCCCTATGGCAGCGTGGTGCGTGGCATGGTGATCCTGCAGCAGGCGGGCGCGAAGAAGATCGGCTTCCTGACGGATCCGAAGGCGGCCCGCGCGCTCGAGGAGCTCGAGCGGCGAAGATGAGTGACGGAATTCGGGCTCCGATCGCGCCCATCGGCTGGTCGATCGCGCTGCACGCCGTCCTCGCGGGCCTCATGTACCTCGGCCTGACGCTGCCGCAGCGGGAACCGCAACCGTTGCTGCTGCCGATCGATGCCTTCGTGGTCGATGACGCCGTGCTCGAGGCCGCGGGCCAGAAGCGGCGCGACGAAGAGCGCGTCGCGATCGAGGAGAAAAAGCGCGAGGAAGCGCTGGCCGAGGAGCGCCGGCTCGAAGAGGAGCGCCTCCAGAATGAGGCGGAAGAGAAGCGCCTGGCCGAGGAGCAGCGCGAGGTGGCGGAGCAGAAGGCCCGGGCCGAGGCCGAGGCGAAGCTGAAGGCGGAAGCCGACGCGAAGCGAAAGTCGGAACAGGATGCGAAGGCGAAATCCGCGGCCGAAAAGAAGCGGGCGGACCAGGAAGCGCGGGCCAGGAAGGAGCGGGAAGCGGATCTCCGCGCGCGGCTGGCCGAGGAGGAAACGCGAACCAGCGCGGGCTTCCAGGGTCTCAAGGCGAGCTACGTGCGCGCCATCCAGGCGCACGTCGAGCAGCGCTGGTTTGAGCCCCCGGGGATCGCGCAGGGGCTAAGCTGTACGATCTACGTGATGCAGATTCCGGGAGGCGAGGTGGTTGGCATGCGATTCGGGTCCTGCAACGGCGGAGCCGCGGTGCGCCAGTCGATCGAGACGGCTGTCCGCAATTCCTCGCCGCTTCCCGCGCCGCCGGAACCCGCGCTCTTCGAGCGCGAAGTGGAACTCGTATTCACGCCCAGGGAGCCGAGACGCCGATGATTCGCCGCCTGATTCTCGTATTGATCACCCTCACCCTGCCGGCCAGCCAGGCTGCCGCGCAATTGACCGTACAGATCCTGCGCGGCATGGCGGAGTCGGTACCGATCGCCGTCGTGCCGCTTGCCTGGAACAGCCCGGGCGAGATGCCGTGGGACGTCTCGGCCACCATTCACGCGGATCTCGAGCGCAGTGGACGGTTCCGCCCGCTGCCGCGCGCGCAGATGCTCGAATTGCCGCGCGCGGCGAGTGCAGTGGACGCGGCTGACTGGCGGATGCTGAAGGTCGATTACGTGCTCGTCGGCAGCCTGGCTCCCTTGCCGGACGGCCGTTACGAGGTGCGCTACGAGCTCGTCTCCGTGGCGAATGGCCAGCGCCTGCTGGGCACGGCGGTCCCCGCCGACCGCAATGCGCTGAAACTCGCGAGCCACCGCATTTCCGACTCGGTCTACGAGAAGATCCTCGGCGTCCGCGGTGCGTTCGCGACGCGCATCGCGTATGTGGCCGTCGATGGCCAGGTGCCGCGGCGCAGCTTCCGGCTGATCGTCACTGACGCCGACGGTGCCAACGAGCGCGTGGTATTTGCCTCCCCGGAGCCGATCATGTCGCCCACGTGGTCGCCCGACGGGCGTTCGATCGCCTACGTGTCCTTCCACAGCGGCCTCGCGGCGATCTATGTCCAGACGCTGCGCACGGGTGAACAGGTCAGGGTTTCCGCCCGCTCGGGAATCAACGGCGCGCCGAGCTATTCGCCGGACGGCAAGCAGCTCGCGCTTACGCTGTCCCGCCGCGACGGCAATGTCGATGTCTATGTCCTGACGCTCGCGACGCAGGAACTGCGCCGCCTCACCGAGGACGAGGCGATAGACACAGAGCCGGCCTGGTCGCCGGACGGCCGCTCGCTCTATTTCACGTCCGATCGCGCGGGCGCGCCGCAGGTCTACAGCATCGGCCTCGCGGCGGGTGACCGCCCGCGGCGCGTGACTTTCGAGGGCAGCTACAACGCGAGGCCGCGTGTCTCGCCCGACGGCCGCCAGCTCGCCGTGGTGACGCTCGATCGGGGCGCCTACCGGATCGCAGCGGTCGATGTCGCGAACGGCGGCATGCGCGTCCTGAGCGGCGGCCAGCTCGACGAGTCACCTTCGATCGCGCCGAACGGCGCCGACATCATCTATGCAACCCGCGAGGGCGGGCACGATGCGCTGGCGATCGTCTCCAGCGACGGGCGGATCCAGCAGCGCATTTCCGCGACCGCGGGCGAGGTCCGCGAGCCGGCCTGGTCGCCGTTTCTCAACTGAACGTGGGTGACGCGCCCGCGCCCCGTGTGTTAGAAGGGCGCGGCGGTCACGCAAGGCGAATCGAACGAAGGAGTCCGACCGATGCGATCGTTGCCAGTCCTGTCGATGGTTCTCTGCGCCCTGCTGCTGGCAGGCTGTCCGAAGAAACCGACCACGGTCCCCGAGAGTTCCGGGTCGACTGCGGGGGAGAGCGCCGCCGGGAGCGCGACGGGCGAGGGCGAGGTCGGCCAGGGCCGGGAATTGCCGGGTGCGAGCGGCAGCGCCACGGGCGGTCCCTCGGGCGTCGCGAACATCATCTATTTCGACTTCGATCGCAGCGACATCCGGCCCGAATATGCGTCGCTCATCAATTCCCACGCCAAGTATCTCGCCTCGGCGGGCGGCGTGAAGATCCGCGTGGAAGGGCATACCGACGAGCGGGGTTCGCGCGAGTACAACATCGCCCTTGCCGAGCGCCGGGCGCAGGCCGTGCGTCGCGCGCTGATGCTTCAGGGCGCCGGAGACGGACAGTTGACCACCGTCAGCTACGGTGAAGAGCGGCCGGCGGCGCCGGGCAGCGACGAGTCGGCCTATGAGAAGAATCGCCGGGTCGAGCTCGTTTACGGCCGCTGAGGCGTTGGCAATGTCCGCGATTCGCCTCGTCGTCGCAGTCCTCGTGGCGGGCACCATCGCCGCGCCCGCGCTCGCTCAATCGAAGAACGAGCGGCTCGAGATGCTCGAGTCACGCATGGGCTCGGTGGAGCGCCAGCTCGAGAACCAGGGGCTGCTCGAGATGTCGCGCCAGATCCAGGTCCTGACCGAGGAGCTTCGCCGCCTGCGCGGAGAAGTCGAGCAGCTTCAGCACGATCTCGAACGCGCGCGCGCCCAGCAGCGCGACCAGTACGTCGACCTGGATACGCGGCTGCGGGCCGCGGAAATCGCCATGACCGCTGCCCAGGCTGCCGCGACGCCGGGCGGGCCGGAGGCGGAGTACCAGGCGGCATTCAACCTGCTGAAGGACGGCAAGTACGACGAGGCGGCGGTGGCGTTCCGCGATTTCCTGGGCCGCAACCCGCAGCACGAGCTGGCGTCGAATGCCATGTACTGGCTCGGCGAAGCGCACTACGTGCGGCGTGACTACCCTGCGGCCCTCGCGGCCTTCGAGGGCATGCTGCGGGACTACCCCGGCGCACGAAAATCGCCGGATGCCTTGTTGAAGTCCGGCTATTGCCAGTACGAGTTGCAGCGCTTTGGCCCGGCCCGGGCGACGCTCACGCGGCTCGTGCAGGATTACCCGGACTCGCCCGCAGCCGCCGAGGGCAAGGCCCGGCTCGAGCGCCTGGGCGCCGAAGGGCGCTGAGGAGGAGGGATGTCCGCTGAGATCGCCGCCGTCCCCGCGGCGGCGCGACTGCGCATCACCGAGACTTTCCTGTCGCTGCAGGGCGAGGCGGATGCCATCGGCTGGCCAACGTTCTTCATCCGGCTCACGGGCTGTCCCTTGCGATGCCGCTATTGCGATACCGCCTATGCATTCCATGGCGGCGAGTGGCGGACGGTCGCGCGGCTGATCGACGAGGCCCGCCAGGCCTCCGTCCGGCACGTCTGTGTCACGGGTGGCGAGCCGCTCGCACAACGCCAGTGCCTGACGCTCCTGACCGTGCTCTGCGAGGCGGGTTTCGAGGTGTCGCTCGAAACGAGCGGCGCGGTCGATGCGAGTGCCGTGGACGAGCGCGTGGTGCGGGTCATCGACGTCAAGACGCCGGGCTCCGGTGAGGCTCACCGGAATCTCGACCTTGCAGTCCAGAACCTGCGCAAGCGCGACCAGTTGAAGTTCGTCGTATGCGACCGCGCGGACTACGAGTGGAGCCGCGACCGCGTCAGGGCCGAGCGCCTCGATTCGCGTTGCCAGGTCCTTTTTTCGCCGAGCTACCGGCAGCTTGCAGCCGGCCAGCTCGCAAACTGGCTGCTTGCGGACCGGCTGCCCGTGCGGTTCCAGATTCAGCTTCACAAGGCGCTGTGGGGCGATGTCCCCGGACGCTGACACTCGCGAAGACGCGGGCATGCCGGCCGTCGTCCTGGTGTCCGGCGGGCTCGATTCAGCAACGGTGCTCGCAATTGCGCGCGACCATGGCCATCGCTGCCATGCGCTGTCGTTCGATTATGGCCAGCGACATCGCGTGGAGCTCGAGGCGGCGCGGAGAATAGTGAAAGCGGCCGGGGCGGTCGAGCACCGGGTGATTTCGATCCCGGTGGGCGAGTTTGGCCATTCCGCGCTGACGGACGCGGCCATTCCGGTGCCGGAGACGGCCGCGGATGGAATCCCTTCCACCTACGTGCCGGCGCGCAACACGATATTCCTGTCCTTTGCGCTCGGGCTTGCGGAGGTGGTCGGCGCCGAAGACATCTTCATCGGCGTGAATGCCGTCGACTATTCCGGCTATCCCGACTGTCGGCCGTCTTTCATCCGCGCATTCGAGTACCTGGCAAATCTCGCGACGCGGGCGGCGGTCGAAGGGCGGCTGATCCGGATCCAGGCGCCCCTGATCGAGATGTCCAAGGCAGACATCATCCGGCGCGGCCTGTCGCTCGGTGTCGACTACGCGCAGACGGTGTCCTGCTACCAGCCGGACGCGGAGGGCCGTGCCTGTGGACGCTGCGACAGCTGTCGCCTGCGAAGGAAGGGCTTCGAGGACGCCGGCATCGCCGACCCCACGCGCTACGCGTGAGCGGGCGTCAGGGGGTGATCGCCTTCTTCACTGCGGCCTGGAATTCCGGATCGCCGCTGCCACCCAGGCGGTCGGTGCGCGCCAGGACGCGTCCATCGGCATCCAGCAGGACGAGGGAAGTCGTGTGGTTGAATTCGCCGTCGGCGAGGCCCCGGTAACGGATACCCAGCATGCCGGCGAGGCCGCGCAAGTCCTCGGGCTGCGGGCGGAGCAGCGTCCAGCTGGATGGATCGAGGTGGCGCTCCGACATCACGGCGGCGAGCGCCTGCGGCGTGTCACGCTCCGGGTCCATGCTGACGAGCACGAACCCGATGCTGCTGCGACTGGCTGCGGGCAAGCCCCGCTCGACGGCTTTCAGGCTGTCCACCACCATCGGGCAGACATAGCGGCAGGACGTGTAAAACATCGTCGCGACACGCGGCTTGCCGCGCATCTCCTGCCAGTTGAGCGAACGACCCGCCGAGTCCGTCAGGCGCGCGGGCAAGTGATAGACGGAATCGCGCGGCAGTGCCGCGGGTGCCTCGACGGCCCCGGCAGCGAGGGCCATCGCCAGGCCGAGAATCAGCACGGCTGTCATGCGCGGAATATTCATTTCGAGTCCTTGACGCAGCGGAATCCGAGATTGCCCGTCGCATCCGCCGCCTCGAGCGAAGACAGCATGGCAACCCGCATCAGGATTGCGTAGTTCTCGCGATCATCGGTCGCCAAGGCCGCTGCCCCGCAGAACCGGAGCTTGTCTGCAGCGCCCTGCTCGCGGTTGTCGGCCGAAACGAGCAGTGCCGAGGCATCGTCGACCCACTCCCAGACGAGGCCATGCACGTCCCGCAGGCCGTAGGCGTTTGCGGGCTGTTGCCCAACTGCGGGCAGCGCGGTTTTCGAGGGGCGCGAATACCAGTTCAGGATGTTCTCCCGCCACGCCGGGTCGCCCCTTGCGTCGCGCCGGGTCTCGTCCGCGGCCGCGACGAATTCCCACTCGAGCCAGGTCGGCAAGCGGCCCCCCTCCGATTCGCAATAGGCTTGCGCCGCAAACCAGCTGACCCAGGTCACCGGCTGGTCCAGCGAAGCCGCAGGCCCGGGTTGCAGGGCTCCACCCCAGTGCGACAGGTACCTGGATTCGGCGAGCGCAACCGGCGCGCGCCCGCGGTTCCATTCCGGACGGCGTTTCACGAACTCGAGGAATTTCGCATTCGTGACGGGCGCTACCATGATCCGGAATGGCGCGATGCGCACCCCTTCCGATTGATCCTCGTAACGCAGCGCCGACTTGAACAGTTCGCCGGGGATCGTCACGTAGGCCGCGGGCGGCTCGAGCGCATCGCCGCTGAGCGGAACGAGCGCCACGAGCCAGGCCGCGAGCTTGCGCATCGCGATCACTCGGCCGCAGCCACCGCCGGAGCGCTCGCCCGGATGGCGGACGCTTCGGCCTTGGTGACGCGCCCGCCGCCATTGCCCCAGCTGTTCAGCACGAAGGTCGAGATGTTGGCGACTTCGTCGTCGGTGAGCTGCGACATCGGCGGCATCACGGAATTGTAGTCGTGGCCGTTGACCGTGACCTTGCCGCTCAGGCCCTGCAGGATCACGGTGGGAACCCGTTTCCGGTCCTTGGCGATCCAATCAGATTTTGCGAGGGGCGGGAAAACGCCCTCGAGGCCGCCGCCATTCGCCTGGTGGCAGGCGGAACAGGTCCCGGCGAACAGCACGCGGCCGGCTTCGATCTGCTGCTCGACGGTGAGCTCGCCGGTTTTCGCGGCAGCCGCGGCCGTCGAAACCGCTGCGAGGTTCGGGAGCGCGCGATCGCCGATATACATCTCGTCGACCTCCTTGCCGGAATAGATCGCGAGGTTCTCCGGACCGTCGGCTTTCAGCATCGCGAGCGCGCCCTTGTTGAACGCCCGGAAGATGCTGTGATCCACCAGGACGTAACTGCCCGGCACTTCGACGTGGAAGTCCATCATTGCCGCGCCGCCAGCGGGTATGAGCGTCGTCTGGACGTTTTCCTGGAAGCGGGTGCCCCCCTCGAACCAGACCTTGTCGAAGATCTCGCCGATGACGTGGAAGCTCGACACGAGGTTCGGCCCACCGTTGCCGACGAAGAGACGGACGCTTTCGCCGGTGCGGGCGGTCAATGCCCGGTCGCCCGTCAGCGAGCCCTCGGAGCCATTGAACAGGACGTAGGTCGGGTGCTCGTCGATCGCCTTTTCCATGTCGAAGGGCTGGAGGCCCTTCTCGCGATAGCGGCCCGTCGTGTAGAAGTCACCCTGCATCACGTAGTATTCGCGATCCACGGCCGGCAGGCCCTCCGGGGGCTCGACCAGGATCAGGCCGTACATGCCGTTCGCCACGTGCATGCCAACCGGCGCGGTCGCGCAGTGATAAACGTAGAGACCCGCATTGAGCGCCTTGAAGGTGAAGCGCGACCGGTGGCCGGGTGCCGTGAAGCTAGAAGCCGCGCCGCCGCCCGGACCCGTGACTCCGTGCAGGTCGATGTTGTGCGGCATCTTGCTGTCGGGCGCATTCATGAGGTGAAACTCGACCGTGTCGCCCTGGCGGATGCGGATGAAACTGCCAGGAACCGTGCCGCCGAAAGTCCAGAACGTGTAGGTCACGCCCTCGGAGATCGGCATTTCCTTTTCGATCACTTCGAGCTCGACGATGACCTTGGCGGGGGCCTTCCTTCCGGTCGGGGGCGGAACCTGCGGCGGTGAAGTCAGCACCGCCTTGACCGGCTCGCCCTGCGGGGGACCGAAGTCGCCTTTCGCCGAGCCACCCGTTTCCGCGGCGAGATTGCCTCCTGCCTTGTCACCCGGGCCGCCACAGCCGGCGATGAGGATGGCGGACGCGAGGAGGGCAGTTGTGATCCTGCGCATGACGATCTCCGTGGGTGACTGCAGCCCATAGTATGGCGCCGGCGCCGCAGTCCTAAACTGATCTGGGTCAATAGGCGTCAGCCACCGGGCCAGGAGCGGAACGGACCCAAGGGGTCATGAGCACGCGCGATCAGGAACATGCCGGCATAGGCGAGCAATGCACCGGCCAGGTAGCCGAGCCGCGGGCCCGCCTCGCTGCGGAGCGCAAGCCAGCCAAGGGCGATGAAGAGCGGCAGCAACGCCAGCTTGGCCAGGAGCCAGCCATTCGCATAGGCCGCGGATGGAAGGACCGCCAGGAGCATGAGGGCGGCCGCCAGCAGCGTCGTGTCGACCGCGTAGCTCAGGTACCTGGGCCCGGCGGCGAGGGCCCAGGCGCGCCGGCCGGTCTGAGCAAGGATTCCGCGCACCAGGAACAGCGATCCACTCGCAATGACCGACCCGATGTGCAGGAGCCGGATCTCGGGGTAGTACTCGATCACGGAATGCCTTCCCGCCTGACTCAGGTCACGTGCGCAGCATCGCTTCGGCAAGCGTTTCAAGGCCGGCCGCATCGACCAGCTCCACCTCGCGCCGGCGCACGTGGATGCGGCCTTCATCCTGCAACCGCCGTAGCACGCGACTCACCGTTTCCGGCGCAAGCCGCAGGTAGTTCGCGATGTCGGTGCGCGGCATCGTCAACTCGAAGCGGTCGGGTGAAAAGCCCCGCGCGGCCAGGCGCCGCGACATACCGACCAGGAAAGCCGCAATGCGCTCATCCGCCGAGTGATCACCGGACAGCCGTTCCGCATGGCTGATGTCGCGGCTCAGCAGCCTGAAGAGTTGCTTCTGAAGTCCCGGCAGCCGCGTCGCGAGGACCGCGATCTTCGGGAACGAGAAGCGGCACAACTGCACCGTATCGAGCGCAATCGCGTTACAGGGATAGCGCTCGCCGTCGATGGCGCTGAGACCGATGATTTCGCCGGGGAAATGGAATCCCAGGACTTGCTCACGGCCTTCCCGATCAACGCGGCTCGTCTTGACCGTCCCGCTGCGCACCGCGGCGATCGCATCGAACGGGTCGCCCTCGCGGAACACGTGCGCACCCGCCTGGAGCGGACCCACGTGCTCCACGAGGACGTGCAGCTCGCGCAGCGCCCCTTTGTCCATCCCTTCCGCGACGCAGGCCTGGGAAAAGGCGCAGGTGGAACAGAAGCGGATCGCATCGCCATCGTCGGCGATCAGCTCATTGGCGATGGCCGGAAAAACGCTTCGGTTCACGCCGCGGTCGCCCCGCGCCTCAATGCCGCGCCTGCGTCTCCTGGCGGCGTCTGCCGGCGCCTGCGTAGGCGTCGAAACAAAGCGCAATATTCCGAAGCCACGGCCATCCGCGCGAGCATACCTCGATCCGGTCACCGGCATCCCGGACCATGCCGGCGCCGACACAGGGCCGGAGTTGCGTCAGTTCCCTTGCGAAATAGCTGCGAAAAAGGATGCCGAATTCCCGCTCGATTTCCTCGATGTCGACCTGCCGGCGGCAGAGCAGCTGCTGGATCAGTTCGCTCCGTATTTCGTCGTCCCTCGACAGCCGCAAGCCGCATTGCGCAGGCAGGCGACCCTTGTCGAGTGCGCCTCGCCAGGCATCCGGGCTCTCCGAATTCCGGGAAAAACAGTCGGCGACCTGGCTGATCGCGCCGGCTCCAAACGACAGCAGGTCACAGCCGGCGTGCGTCGTGAATCCGAACAAGCCGTACTGCAGGCAACCCTTCCGGAATGCCAAGGCGAGCTCGTCGTCGGGAAGCGCAAATTGATCGAGCCCGAGATGCGTGTAGCCAGCCTGCTCCATGCATTCGCGTAGGATCGCGGTTGGCTGCGATCGCGAAGGCGTGTCCTCGACGCGGGACTGGAAACCGATTCGGTCCGGCCGCGGTCCGCCTGCGCAGGAGAGTGCCGCCTGTAACTCTGTGAGGACGACACCCACCGACCGAAACCCGCCTTGCCGGGCCAATGAAACGAGTTTCGTGTCGACCGTCGGCTCCAAGAGCAGCAGCCGATTGAATCCCGCCTCTCCGAGGGCTGCCAATTGGCGCGGCTCGACCGCCTGCGGCGCGACGGCGAGCGTGAACTCGCTCGCAGGTGCCGTCGAAAAATGGAATTGATGCCGCAGTGATTCGGCCAGGTCCCGCACGGCAGCGAGGGGCAGGGACGGTGCTCCAGGCGGCAGCCTCCACGCGCAGTTCAATCACTTCGCGATCGCGATCGACCTGCCGTGCGACCAGGTCGATCTCGCGGTAGAGGCGCGCCAGGTCGCCCTCGAACTCCGCGCGATTGCCGGCGGGGATCTGCAGGGACAACGAAAGCGGCCGTGGAATCGGATCGTCGTTGCTCCGGCTGATGGCGTCGCGAAGCTGTTGCTCGCCGAAGCCCGAATGGAACCGGGACGCGGGCGGGTATGCGAAGGAAAATGTCATCGACATGATTCAAAGACTAGGCCGGCGGCCTGCACGGAAGCATTGACGCAGGTCAATCAGGTATCATTCGCGCCCCGGATCCGGGCCGTTAGCTCAGTGGTAGAGCATCTGGCTTTTAACCAGTTGGTCGGTGGTTCGATCCCACCACGGCCCACCACCCAGGTAGTCACTCGACTCTTCCGCCGCGTTCAAAAGCTGGCGCTGAGCTGAACCCAGAATTTCCGGGTGTCCGTGAAACCCTCGTCCGCATCGTAGTCCGCGTACTTGACCAGCACCTCGTAGCGCTTTGCGAACTTGCGTGCGACAAAGACGTTGAGCTCGTCCCCATAACGCTGGTCAGTCGCTTCAGCCGAAAAATCGTGCCAGACCGCCAACGCGTTCCAGCCCGCAAGCTTCACGCCGAGTCCGAGGTAGATGTCCTCGATTCCGGCCGGCGGCGTGGTCAGGAACTTGTCCGCCCATCCCTGCCATTTGTGCAGCGTCGCCAGCGGGGTCTGGAAGGCCGGATTCTCCGTCGACGTGAAATCGCCTCGCTCGCCTGACAGCATTTCCCGGCCGACGAAAAGATCAAGGCTCGCCGTCAGGAGGTGAAGGTCCATCAACGCATAGTTGGCGTCGATGCGTGCGGGATTGCCACCAGCATCCTCCTGGCGAGCCAGCTCCAGCGCCCCTTTAAGGTTCCATCCTTTGGCCACCTCGTGCTTGAGTTCGTAGCGCGCGCCGAGGGTCTGGGAAGAAAGCTGCGGGGCATCGTCGAAGTCGAGGAAATATCCGTACGCCACGAGCTCGCCCGCGGGAAGCGACGTCAGCTTCAAGTTCAACAGGTGGCTCGCGCCCTCGAGTGTGGCGGGCGGCGTGCCCGAGTCCGGTCCATTGACGCGATTCACCTGGTCCACGAACGAGTAGCCGGCAATGACGCCCCGAATTACCTTCGTTTCGATCCGCAAGGCATCAAATGTCTGTTCGTTCTGGCGCCAGTCGGATGACCCCACGAAGCGCTGGTTGTCGAGGTTGATGCGTTGTCGCCCCAGTCGCACGAGGGTCTTTCCGGCAACTTCATGCTGGACCCACGCCTGGTTGAGGTCCGTGCCTTCCGGGTCGGCGATCACGGGGTGTTCGGTCCGGCCATTCCTCGTGTCGTCGTAATCCTGTCCGCCGAGGGCCTCGTTGTGGTCAAGTTCGAGGAATCCTGAAAAGCCGCCGATCTCGCCCGAGGCCCAGTTGATCCGCATCCGGAGCGTATTGGCGTCGGCGGCCAGGGGCTTGCCATCCTGCTCGACGTTTTCGTGCCGGTAGCGCAGGTCGAAGCCCAGCTTGCCGCCGGCAAGCGTCCGGTCGTTCGCGTCAGCGCCAGCAGCGGGCCAGGCCAGCGTCATGGCGGGCAGCAGCAAGACGATCCAGCGAAGTCGCATGGCCTGCTTCCTCCTGTACCGGCTGCCATGGTGGCGCGGTGACGCGGCGGTCTCATTGACCTGCGTCAATCCGCTTGCCTTGTCGCAGAATCAGGCAAACTATCCGCGCAACCGGAGGTCACGGATGACTGGCAATCGCACCGTCATTGCGCAGTTCTGCGATGACGTCCGACAGGAGATCGGCAACAAGTATTCGTTGATGGGCTGCTACGGCACGGATCTCTACGTGCCGTCGTTCCCCATCACCTTGCCGAAGCTCTGCGTATTCGTGAATGCGCGCACGCCGCGGGAGCAGCCATTCCGGCAGCTGACGCTGCGACTGCTGAAAGGGGAGGTCGTGCTTTCCGAGCTGGTCGCGAGCCCCGACCTGCTCCTCGAGGACGATAGCACCCCGTCCTGGGCGCGCTGGCACACGGTCACGAGCATCCTGGTCGTGACGCCGTTCCACGCGACCGGGCCCTGTCGACTCCGCGTGCTCGCGGAAACCGAGTCCGGTACGGTCGAAAGCGGTCAGTTCCTCATCGAGAGGATGCGCTGAGCCGCGAGCTGCCCTTGCGGGCGACTAGCAGCAGCGATTGGCGGACTTCCAGCGGCGCTCGAGGTCGGCGCGGTAGAACGCGCCGCGATCCAGCGGGATCGCCCCCGGGTGTCGCCGGTTGAAGTGCTCGAGATATCGCTCGTAGGCGTCGTCGCCCGACAGCGCTCGCACGAGCTTCCAGGCTTGGCGGCAGGATTCCCGGATCGCGCTCATGCCAGCTGCGTCGCCACGTAGGGCGTCTCCGTGTTCCGCGCCACGCGCCGGCCCGACAGGTGCAGCCAGCAGCCATTGGCCGTATCGATGACGATGATCCAGACGATGAGCAGGAGGCAGACGGTCAGCCAGCCGTCGAGCTGCTGATTGAAGATGAGCTCGGGCGCGACGGCCGCGCGTTCCGGCGGGAGAACGCCGGCGGCGAGCCTGTCCGCGAGGTCGCGGGCCGCGGCAAAGAAGCCCATGCGCGGATCATCGCTGAAGATCTTCTGCCAGGCCGCCGTCGTGGTGACCGTGACGAGCCATGCGAGTGGCAGCCCTGGAACCCAAGCGTGGCGCTGCCGCCCCGATTTCACGAAAATTGCCGTCACGACCGCGAGCGCGATCGCAGCGAGCATCTGGTTCGCCATGCCGAAGAGTGGCCAGAGGATATTGATACCGCCGTTCGGGTCGATCACGCCGATGTAGAGGAAATAGCCCCAGCCGGCGCAAATGAGGATGCTGGCGAGCCACGCGGACGGGTACCAGGAGGTCCGCCCCAGCGGCGCCCAGAGCGCGCCCATCGCGTCCTGCATGATGAACCGGCCGACCCGCGTGCCGGCATCGAGGACCGTCAGGATGAACACCGCCTCGAACATGATCGCGAAGTGATACCAGATGGCGAACAGGCCATCGCCGAAGGCGCTGCCGAAGATGTGCGCCATGCCGACGGCGAGCGAGGGCGCGCCGCCCGTCCGGCCGAAGAGCGTTTGCTCGCCCATGCCGCGGGCCAGTTCCTGCATCTGGCCCGCATCGACCGGGAAGCCCCAGGCCGTGATCGTCGCAGTGGCCGTCACGGGATCGGCACCGACGACGCCGGCCGCGGTGTTGATCGCAAAGAAGACGCCCGGGTCCAGCACGCTGGCCGCGACGAGGGCCATGACGGCGACAAACGACTCGAGCGCCATCGAACCATAGCCGACCACCCGCACATCCGTCTCCCGGGTGATGAGTTTTGGCGTCGTGCCCGACGCGACGAGCGCGTGGAAACCCGAGATCGCCCCGCAGGCCAGGGTGATGAACAGGAACGGAAACAGCGAGCCGCTGAAGATCGGCCCGGTGCCATCGATGAAGCGTGTCAGGGCCGGCATCCGGATGTCCGGCTGCAGGACGCAGATCGCGATCGCGAGCAGCAGGACGACGCCGAGCTTGACGAAGGTGCTCAGGTAATCGCGCGGGGCGAGCAGCAGCCACACCGGCAGGATTGCCGCCACGAAGCCGTAGCCGATGACGAACCACGCGAGTTTCCGCTCATCCAAGTCAAACCAGGCGTGAAGCACCGGATGCTGGTCCACCCATCCGCCGGCAGCGACCGCGAACAGCAGGAGCGCGACGCCGATCACGGTCGCTTCCAGGACCTTGCCGGGCCGCAGGAAGCGCAGGTACACGCCGATGAGCAGGGCGATCGGGATGGTCGCGAACACCGTGGAAGTGGACCAGGCGCTGTGCGCCATGGCCTTGACGACGACGAGCGCGAGCACCGCCATGAGGATGATCATGATGAAGAGCGTGCCGATCATCGCGGCGGTCGCGCCGAAGCGCCCGAGCTCGTCGCGCGCGAGCTGCGCGAGGCTTCGGCCGTCGCGCCGCGTCGAGCAGAAGAGCACCAGCATGTCCTGGACGCAGCCCGCGAGCACCGCACCCACGAGCAGCCAGAGCGTCCCCGGCAGGTAGCCGAACTGTGCCGCCAGCGTCGGCCCGACGAGGGGACCGGCGCCGGCAATGGCCGCGAAATGGTGGCCAAAGACGATCGAGCGGTGCGTCGGCATGAAGTCGCGGCCGTTTTCCAGCCGTTCCGCCGGCGTCGCCCGCGTCGCGTCGAGCCTGAGCACGCGCGCTGCGATCCACCCGCTGTAGAAGCGGTAACCGATCAGGTACACACAGACGGCCGCGACCACGAACCACAGGGCGTTGATCGTCTCGCCCCGATGCAGGGCGATGCCGCCGACCGCGGCGGCGCCGGCGATTGCGATGGCGGCCCAGAGTCCACCGCGGACGAGGCGATTCTTGATCATCAACCCATGCTCCCCCTCGAAAGGGGCAACGATAGTCGGATGCGGCGTCCGGCGACAAGACGGGATTGAAGGGGACGCACCCCTTCAGCTTGGAATGCTGCGGGGGTGGCTGAAGGGGTGCGTCCCCTTCGATCTAGAACTGCGGCTGCCGATCGGGGTCTTGCAGGGCACGCGCGAGAAAACGCCGGATGGCCGGCTCGGCGTCGTCCGCCGTCATGAGTTTCTGCTGCTCCATGAGGCGGGCCATGTCCCGGATCGTGCGCTCGCCGTCGATCATGGCGAGCAGGAACGCATACACGCGCATCGACAGGGCCTGGGCGCGAAACTGCGCGAGCACCGGAACGGGCCGGTCGGAACGCGAAAGCCATTCGGGAACCGGCCGGCCGGCCGGTAGCGGCGGCAGGCTCCGCTCCTTGCGCGCGCACAAGCTGATGACCGTTTCCCGGCGCGCATGGCGGCTGGCGGGGGAGGCGAGATAAGGCTGCTCGGACTCCTGCGCGGCCACGCGGGCGAAACCGGCCGCCGGAAGCCTGTCGAGCAATTCCTCGAGGCTCAGGGCATCGGCCGGCGCGGCCTCCGCGAAGGCGAGCGAGCCATGGTTGATCCAGATGCCACCCGCCTTGAGCAGCGCATTGATCCGCGCGAGGACGCGGCTGACGGGTTCGCCCGCCACGTCGATGAACCAGGGTGTCAGTACGACATCGAAGCTTCCCGGCATGAAAGGAGGGGCGCTTGCGTCGGCCAGGACGAGTTCGAGGCCAGCCTCGGCCGGCGCCGGCGCTGCGAGGCGCCTCAGCACGGCATGGTCGGCAATCGTCCTCGGCGCAATCGGGAATTCGTGGAGCTCGAGCGCCTGGCCCGCAATGATCCTCGCGGCGGCCAGCAGGAAGAGCGGGTTGAAGTCGAGCGCAACCGTCAGCCCCGGTCGAACGGCCTGGTGAAAGTCATAGGCGAGCCGGCAGGCACCGGCGCCCAGCACGAGCACCTTGCCGGTCGAGGCACCCGCCGGCAGGCAGGCAAGTACCGCTTCGATGCTCGCGCGATTCTCGCCCTCGCCCCAGCACCAGTCGCGGTGCAGGTTCGGGTAGTAAGACGAGAGCCCCTGGTTCACCGGCAATTCGGTGCCGAGCGCCACGTGGACCGCATGCGCCTCGGTACGCCGGTCGACCCCGAGCGGCTGCATCAGCTCGCGCATGCGCGACGCCTGGTCGTCCAGTGCCGCGGCGACATGGGCAAGCCGCGTCCTCGTCAGGCTGGCTTCGCCCGCATCCGCAATCCCGGCGCGTTGGCGCGCGGCCTCGACCGAATAGTGCGTCAACAGGTGATGCAGCCGCCCGCGCCATTCCGTCAGCGCGAGATGCGGTTCCGGCATCAACCAGGGGATGCCGCCAATCGAGGGAAAATCGATACGGCAGGCAAGGCAGGTGCTGCCGGTGAGGCGGCTACCACAGGTCGGGCAGGCGAGCAATTCTGCAAGCGGAGAGCGCGCGCTCATCCGCGCATCATGCCGTAACGACCGGACGGTGGTTACCGACATCGCCGCCGACTATCATTTGCGGATGTCAGCCACGAATGCCTTGCAGGATTTTCGCGTCGTCGGGCGCGCAGGCACCGGCGATCGCCTGTGGCTTCGCGGCACGCGCGGCGATCGGTTCGACCATTGGATCATCTCCGGCTACCGCGGTCCGGCACTGCCGGAAGCGATCGTGGATGCGGTGCTGAGGCCGCCGGAACGCGGGCGACCGACGTGCATGGCAGCTGACCTCCGCACAAGGCCATTTCGACTTCGAAGCCCGCTCAGTCGAGCGCCTGGAAACGCGACCGGACCTCTTCACCGCGCTACATCAGCCGTTTGCCCTGAAGGCGACCGACCGGCTGGCGGTCCGCATCCTGCTTGCGTTGATCCGCCTGCCGGGCGGCAGCCGGTGGCTCCGACGCTGGCATGCCCGGCGCAGCGCATGAGCACTGAAAGCCTCATCGTCCAGGTGGTGGTCGGCATCATGCTGCTCGCGCTCGTCGCAGCCGGCTGCGCCGCGCTCTACCAGCGCTGGCGGCGCTACCGGGCGCGCCGCCAGCTCATCAAGTCCTTTGAATCCGTGTCGGCCGGCCTGCTGCGCGACGTCTTGATACCGGATGGAAGCGATGGCCAGCTTCACATCGATTTCCTGCTGCTGACGGGCCGCGGCCTGCTGGTCGTCGACTATCGCGACATCGAGGGCGTCGTCTTCGGCGGCGAGCACATGCGCGAGTGGGCGGTCATGAATGGCAGCGCCCGCTCGACATTCCTGAATCCGCTGGAAGCGCTCTACGACCGCGTGGCCGCGGTCCGCGCGCTCGCGGGCGAGGTGCCGGTCGACGGCCGCATCGTGTTCACCGGGCGCTCCAAGTTCCCCAAGGGCCGGCCGCCGCGCGTGATGCGCCTCGACCTGCTCGAGCAGGAATATCCCGCGCCGCTGCCGGGAACGGCCCATCCGGCCGAGCGATATCGCCCGGCCTGGGACCAGCTCAAATCGCAGGTGGAACCGAGCCCGCTCGCGCGGCGCTAGGCGACTTTCCGCGCGTGGTGATCGGCGATCACCGGGCGACACAGACCGTCACGTTCTTCGCGCATTCCAGGTGTAGGAATTCGTTCGGACCATGCGCATTCGCGTGCGGACCGAGGACGCCTGTCACCAGGAACTGGGTTCCCGGGAAGCGCTCGCCCAGCATGCCGATGAACGGGATGCTGCCACCCGTCCCGAGGTACATCGCCTCCTTGCCGAAGGTCTCGCGCGACGCGTCCCGCATCGAATTCTCCAGCCAGGGCGCGACCGGCGGGGCATCCCAGCCCGCGAGCGATGAACCCACCTCGAAACCGCACCCGTACGCCATACGGCGGGTTTGACTCGAGCCGCGACTTCACGGCTTCGGCCGCCCTTGCAGCATCCGCCGTCGGCGGCAGCCGGAACGACAGCTTGAACTCGATGCGCGGGAGCAGGACATTTCCCGCGTTTTCCATGGCCGGCAGGCCGGCCGCCCCGGTCACCGCGAGCGTCGGGCGCCAGGTGTTGTTGATCACGAGCTCGACCGGCGAATCCGAAAGCGCGCGCGCGCCGGGAACGAACGGCAGCTTGCCTGCAATCTGGTCGCCCAGCACCGAGGCCGCGGCCCGGGCCTGATCGATGCGTGCGGGCGGGATCGGCACCATCAGCTCGTCGACGAGCAGGTCGCCGGTCACGTCGCTCTCGACGCGCGCGAGGAGGGTGCGCGCAATCCGGAAGACCGAGGGTGCGATCCCGGTTCCAGCACCGGAATGCACGCCCTCCGTCAGCCCCTCGACGACGAGGTCACCTACGAGATTGCCGCGCAGTGACGTCGTGCACCAGAGCTGCTCGTAGTTGCCGCACTCCGCGTCCAGGCAGACGACGAGGCTCGGCGTGCCGATCCGATCCGCCAACCGTTCGACGTAGTGCGGCAGGTCGTAGCTGCCGCTTTCCTCGCAGGCCTCGATCAGCACGATGCAGCGCGCGTGCGGGACCTTCTGCTCCTGGAGCAGCCGAATGGCCGTCAGCGAGGAGAACACCGCATAGCCGTCGTCGGCGCCACCGCGGCCGTACAGTTTTCCGTCGCGGAGTCACCGGTTCCCACGGCGACAGGCCCTGCGGCCCAGCCCGTGAACTCCGGCTGCTTGTCCATGTGGCCGTAGAGCAGGACGGTGTCGTCGCCTTTGCCGGGGATTTCGCAGAACAGGACGGGCGTGCGCCCGGGCTCGCGCACGATCTCCACCTTGAGGCCGGCGATCGGCTGCTCCCGGCACCAGGCGGCCATGAGTTCCGCAGCCCGGTCCATGTGCCCATGCGCCTGCCATTCCGCGTCGAACAGCGGCGACTTGTTGGGTATCCGGATGTATTCGGAGAGCTTCGGGACGATCGACTCCTTGAAGATCGTCGCGGTCGAGTTGAGTGCGCGCTTGGGGTCCATTATCTGTCCTGATATCAATAAGATACTTCAACTAGTTGATCTTCGTTCTACCAGTGCCGGCAATTCCCCGGACGCGCCCGCGAGTGTAAGGCCAAAGAATCGGCAGGCGTTCGTCGTCGTGGTTGCCGCAAGCCCAGCGGCTCCCTCGGCGCGGCACCGCGCCGTCTCGCCCAGGATCAGCGGGAGGTTGGCGGGTTCGTTTCGCCGGTGCGCCGGCTTCGGCTCGATCGTCCGCGGCAGCAGGTAGGGCGCGTCGGTCTCGATCATCAGCCGCTCTGCGGGAATTCGCGTCACCGCTTCGCGGAGCGCCTGCCCGCGGCGCTCGTCGCAGATCCAGCCCGTGATGCCGAATGAGAGCCCGAGCGCAAGGCAATCCTCGACTTCCCCAGGACCGCCGGTGAAGCAATGGAGCACGCCACGCGCCGCGGCTTCCGGGTGTGCCCGCAGCATCGCCAGGAAGTCTGCGTGCGCATCGCGCTGATGCAGGAAGAGGTGACGACCCGTTCGCTCGCCGATGTCGAGCTGCAGCTCGAATGCACGGCGCTGATCCTCCGGCGGCGAGAAATTGCGGAAGTAATCCAGCCCGCACTCGCCGGCCGCGACGACCATCGGGTCGGCGAGCAGGTCGCCGAGCCGCCCGGCATCGCTTGCGCGCAGGCTCGTGGCATGGTGCGGGTGGACGCCCGCGGTGGCGCGTAGCCGGTGCGGATGCCGGCGGCAGAGCGCAATCGCCTTTTCCGTGTCGTCGAGCGTGCTGCCGGTGACGATCATCGCCGCGACGCCGGCGGCTTGCGCCCGCTCCATGACCAGGTCGCGGTCAGGCGCGAAGCTGTCGTGCGCCAGGTTCGCGCCGATGTCGACCAGGGCGAGCGGGGTCACGTTGAGCCCGCGGGCATCACGCGGCGCGAAGCGCCGTGGTCACGGGCTGGCGCGCGGCGCGTAGCGCGGGCAGGAAGCCGCCGATCATCCCGATCACGACGGCGATGATGAGGCCGTTTCGGACGAGCTCGGGCGTCACGGCGAACCGGAAAACAACCTGCGTGAAATTCGAGCCCAGGGTCGAGACCGCCATGTTGTTGAACAGGAGGTAGGCGAGCAGGGCACCCACCAGGCCGCCCGCCAGCGCAAGTATCAGTGACTCCAGCATGACGGATACGACGACCGGCCCGCCGCCGAAACCGATTGCCCGCAACGTCGCGATTTCGCGCGCGCGCGTGCCGACGGCGGCATACATGGTATTGAGGGCGGCAAAGGTGGCGCCCAGCGCCATGATGAAGGTCACGACGCCCGCCAGCACGCCGATCGTGTCGCGGAACTGTTTCGTCTGGCCGCTGTAATACCGTTCTTCGGACTGCACGTCGACGACCAGACGCGGATCGGCGGTCAGGTGGTCCTTGAAAGCGGCAAGTCCGGACGCGTCGTCGAGTTGCGCGCGCACGGAACTGTAACCCTGCCGGTTGAAGGTCGATTGCGCCACTTCGACGTCCGCCCAGAGTTCGCTTTCGTTGGCGTCGCCGGATTCGAATATGCCGACCACGGTCCAGTCGGAACCGCGCATGCGAAGCGTCTCGCCGATTCCCGCGCCCTGGAATTGCCGCGTGACGCCCCGCCCCACGATCAGCTCCCTCAATCCCGGCTGGAAGCGCCGGCCCTCGACGATCTTCAGCCGCGGACGCAGTGCAAAAGCCCCGGGCTCGACGCCGCGCACCGTGATGTTCGAGCCGGTCTTTTCGCCCGGCTTGAAGAGCTCCGCGATCACGACCATCTCCGCGGAGGCGAGTGGCAGGCCATCGTCGCCTTCGCGGATGCCGGGCGCCTGCTTGATGAGCGTGGCCTGGTCGCGTGACAGCCCTGAATTGAGCTCCGCCTGGGATCCCCCGCGCATCACCAGCGCGACATCCGGACGACCCGTCGACTGGAGCGTCGACTGGAAGCCGGCAGCCATCGCAAGGAGCGCGGTAAATACTGCTACCACGCCGGCAAGTCCCACGATGATCACGAGCGACTGTCCGAGGCGTTGCGGGATGCTGCGCAGCCCAATCAGGGTGATCGCCAGCGTCTGCCTGATCATGCGGATACCCCTCAGCGCCCGGCCAGCGCGTCGACGATGCTGAGCCGGGCGGCGCGCAGCGCGGGCAGCAGGCCGACCACGAGGCTCAGGAGCACGATCGCCGCGATCCCCGTGAGCCAGACGCGGTGGTCCACCGCAATCGGCAGGTTGCCGCCGGTGGCGTTCGCGATCGCGATGCCGAGCGGCGTTGCGATCGCGAGGCCCAGCAGTCCGCCGACGATGCAGAAGAAAGCCGCTTCCGCGAGCACGAAGCCGAGCACGCTTCGGTCGCTGAAGCCCAGCGTCTTCATGACGGCGAGCTCCGGGATGCGCTCGCGGACGCTCTGGGCAATGGTGTTTCCCACGACCAGGAGCAGGGTGAAGAAGACGGCGAACAGGATCCAGCGCACGATAAGCCCGATGTCACCGATCTGTTTGGCGAACCCGATGCTCCAGTCCTTTTCCGACTGCGTCTTGGTCTCGTCCCGCGAGTTCTCGAACATGGCATCAATCGTGGCTGCGACCTGCTTCGCCTGGTCGGGATCGGCGAGCTTGATCGTGTAGATGCCGGCCGCGCCCTGGCCGAACAGGTTCGCCTCGTCGAAGTAGGTGTAGTTGATGAATCCCGTGTTGGTGTTTCGCTGCCAGTTCGCATCCTTGCCGTCGTAGATGCCGACCAGGTCGAAGGCCCAGTTCTTGCTGCCGTCCTTTTGCGGAAAGATGTTGGATGCAATCGGGACCTTCTGGCCCAGCTTCCAGCCGTATAGATTCGCGAGGTTGCGGCCGACGATCATGCTCGTGCGCGTTTCGGCAAAGGCTTTCCACTGGTCGTCGGGCATCACGTACTCGGGATACACGAGTCGCAGCCGTGCCGGGTCGACCGCCAGGAATGAGAGTTGCTTGTTCTCCTGCCAGACGGCCCCGAACCACTGCATCCACATGACGTGCTCGACGCCCGGCACGGACTCGATCTGCGGCAGCAGCCGCATCGGCAACGACTGGGTGAATGAGACCCGGGCCTGGGTAACCAGTCGGGTTGCGCCGACGAAGTCGGCGCCCGCGGAAAACAGGACATTGACCGCCTGCAACAGCCCGAACAGCAGGAAGGCCATGACGATCGACAGGAGCGTCAGCAGGGCGCGGGTTTTCCTCCGCAGGAGGTTCGCCAGGACGAAACCGGTGCGTGTCATGGCCCGCCTACGCCGCCGCCTGCTCGAGGAGCTGGCCCTTTTCGAGGTGCAGGGTGCGGTTCGCGAATTCCGCGGCCTTGGGGTCGTGGGTCACCATCACGACCGTCTTGCCGTGGTCGCGGTTGAGGACCTGGAGCAACCCGAGGATCTCGTCGGCGGTCTTCCGGTCGAGGTCGCCGGTCGGCTCGTCACAGATCAGCAGGGAAGGGTCAGAAACCAGTGCACGGGCGATCGCGACACGCTGCTCCTGCCCGCCCGAGAGCTCCTTGGGCTTGTGCCGTGCGCGATCCGACAAGCCGACGACCTCGAGCGCGACCGCGACGGACTTGCGGCGCTGTGCGGCGGACAGGCGGGTCAACAATAACGGCAGTTCGACGTTCCGCTCCGCCGTGAGCACGGGCATCAGGTTGTAGAACTGGAACACGAATCCGACATGCCGCGCGCGCCACCTGGCAAGCTGGCCGCCGGAGAGCTGGTCGATTCGCTCGCCGCCGACGCGGATTTCGCCGGAAGTGGGGCTGTCGAGTCCTCCGATCAGGTTGAGCAGTGTCGTCTTGCCCGAGCCTGAAGGGCCCATGAGGGCGACAAAATCGCCTTTTGGAATGTCGAGCGTTAGGCCGTGCAGGACTTCGACCGTCTGCTTGCCGCGCACGTAGGCCTTGTGGACATTCCGCACTTCGACCATCGCATCACTCATCGCCTGACTCCTGCACCCTCACGGCCATTCCGTCCTCGAGATTCACCGGGGACTCCACGATCACGCTGTCACCCGCTGCGACTCCCGCCTGGACCTGCCGGCTGTCGCCCAGCGTGCCACCGAGTGTCACCGCGCGCCGCTCCGCGCGGCCGTCCCGGAACAGGAACACGACGTCCTTGCCGGCATCCTCGCGCACGGCGGGCGCGGGGACCAGCACGCCCCGGGGTGGAGGAGGCGCCTCGCCCCGGGACGCCTGCGACTCGAGGAAGGCCACGCGCACGCCCATCTCGGGGACGATGCGCGGGTCCCGCGTTCCGAGCGCGATCCGGACCTTGACGGTCGCTTTCGACCGGTCGGCCGTCGGGACGATTGCAATGACTTCCGCCGGAATTCGCCAGTCCGGATAGGCGTTCAGCACCGCTTCCACTTTCTGCCCGGGTTGCACGCGGTTGATGTAGGCCTCGCTCACGTCCACCTGGATTTCGAGCGAGTCCATGTCGACGATCGTGCCGATGCCCGTCCGGATTGAGCCGCCACCCGCCGATACCGGCGAGATCATCTCGCCCGGCTGGGCCGCCTTCACGGTCACGACGCCCGCGAATGGAGCGCGAACGACGGTGTTGGCGAGCTGGACCTGCGCTGCCTTCAGCCCTTCATCGGCGACGCGGATTGCGCTCGTCTGGCTGGAAGCGCGCGCGCGAGTCGCCTCGGCCTGCGTCCGGGCGGTATCGAGCGCGGAAACGCTCGTCAATTTCCTGGCGGCCATTTCCTGTTGCCTGACATATTCGCGCTCGGCGTTTGCGTGGGCGGCTTCCGCCTCGGCCTGCTGCGCGTGCGCGGCAGCGACCTGTGCCCGGCGCAACTCCACCTCGACCAGCGCCTCCGAATCGTCGAGCGTCGCCAGGATGTCGCCTGCGGCAACGCGCTGGCCTTCCTCGATCCGCACGTCACGCACCTTGCCGGTGATCTTGGCCGAGACCGTCGCCTGCCGCCGCGCCGTCACATAGCCCGTCGCGTCCAGCACGGAGGTGCCCGATGCGGTTGCCGGCATTGCGCGCGCCGCTGCGACCGTCACTTCGACAGCCTCGTCCCGGCCGAAATACCAGGCAAGCGCCCCGCCGATGAGCGCCACTGTGATCCCGATGGCGAGCCAGAGCCGCAGGCGTGGAGACGACGCCACGTCCGGCGCATCCCGATCGATGCGCAATTCCTTCAGCAATTCTGACTTGTTCAAGCGTGGTTTTCGGTCAGGCCCCGGGTGCGGAAGTCTGCCACAGACCCGGGGTCGACCGCCGCCTTGACAGCGGTCAATCCGCGCGCCAGCGGAACCCGGTTGAGGCAACCGCCAGGAACAGGACGGTCATCACCGCAAGCCAGCCCAGCTGCGGCAATACCTGGACGAGTCCCGCGCCATCGAGCATCACTGCGCGCGCCGCCTCGAGCATCTGCGTGAGCGGCAGCACGCGGGCCGCCTGCTGGAGCCACGCGGGCGCCCCTTCCAGCGAGAACCAGACGCCCGACAGCAGGATCATCGGCCAGGATGCGAAGCTGATCACGCCGTTCGCGAGTTCCTCGCTCCCGATGCGTGCCGCCATCATGAAGCCGAGCGCGATCATCGCGATCGCGCCCATGACCGCGATCAGCAGAAGCACCAGCAGGTGCCCATCGTTGCGGAAGTGAACGAGCAGTGAGAGGACGCCGTACAGGACGGATGTCACGCTGATCGTCAGGATCAGGCGCGAGAGGATCTGTGCGGCGCCGAACTCGGCGGCGGTCAGCGGCGTCGCCGACAGGCGTCTCAGGAAGCCCGACTTCCGGTAACGCACGACGACGTAGCCGACGCCGATCAGGCAGCTGAACATCATGTTCATGCCGAGCACGCCGGGCAGGAGCCAGTCCACGTAGCGCACGGCGGCACCGGTGACCGGCTGGCGCACTGCGGCACCGCCGTCGGTTTCGAGCAGCAGTTTCTCGGCCAGGTAGCCCTTCGGAGAATCCTCGTTGATCCAGTAGCGCGGGGAGCCGCGCAGGTCGAGGAGCAGGTCCGCCTGGTGGCGCTCGACCTTCCGTACGGTGGCGTCGATGTCGGCGGCCCCGACGGCGTAGAAATCGACGTGGCGCGTCGCGAGGAAGGGATGCAGGTCCACATCGAGCCGTGCTCCGGGCGGCGCCACGACGCCCACCTTGAACAGCGACTGGTTGCCGCCGCCGAAGATGACCGCGAATGCGACCACGATCGCGAGGGGAAAGAGGAAATTGAAGATGAGCGTGGAACGGTCGCGCAGGAATTCGAGATTCCGGGCGTGCCAGACGGCGGCCAGTCGCCGGAAATTCACGTGCGAAGGTCCCGGCCGGTCAGCTCGAGGAAGAGGTCCTCGAGATTCCGTGGCCTGACCCGGAGGTGCTTGAGCGGCACGCCCCGGTCGAGGAGCGCCCTCAGGCCGCGCTCCACGTCGGGCGTCGAGATCTCGACGCGATCTCCGGCCGCGAGGACGGGCAGTGGAAAGTCCGCCAGCTCGCCGCGGAAGTCCTCGCGCGGCAGCTCGAGCACGACATCCTCGAAATGCTCCTTCAGCAGGCGCGAGGGTTGGCCCTCGGCGATGATGCGGCCCCGATCCATGATCGCGATGTGGTCGCAGAGAAAATAGGCTTCTTCCATGTAATGCGTCGTCAGCAGCACCGTGCGGCGCTCCGCCTTGATCGACTTGATCAGTTCCCAGAAATTGTGCCTCGCCTGCGGGTCGAGTCCTGTCGTCGGCTCGTCGAGGAACAGCACCTGTGGGTCGTTGGCGAGCGCAATGGCGAGCAGCAGGCGCTGCGTCTGGCCGCCGGACAGCTTGCGGTTGTCGCGGTCGGCGACCTGTTCGAGCGCGCAAAGGCGGATCAGCTCGTCCACGTCGCGGCCGCGCGGGTACAGGCGCCGGAAGAGCTGCAACGTCTCGCGAACCGTCAGGAACTCCTGCAAGGCAGTCTTCTGGAACTGGATGCCGGCCTCGGCGCGAAAGCGGACGCCTAGCGGTTCGCCGCAGTAGCGGACTTCGCCTGCGGTCGGCGTGGTGATGCCCTCCATCATCTCGACGGTCGTCGTCTTGCCCGCGCCATTCGGCCCGAGCAGCCCGAAGCAGATGCCGCGCTCGATCGAAAACGAAACGCCATCGACGGCGCGCACGCCCGGGTACTGCTTGACGAGCTCGCGGACTTCCAGCACGGGTTTCATGACGATGGGCATGCTATATGATTGCGCGCGTGACGCCGAACCCGTTTCCGCACCTGCTGGCGCCGCTCGACCTGGGTTTCATGACGCTGCCGAACCGCGTGCTGATGGGTTCCATGCACACGGGGCTCGAAGACCGCGCCGAGGACTATCCGAAGCTCGCCGCGTACTTCGCGGAACGCGCATCGGGCGGCGTCGGCCTCATCGTCACGGGCGGCATCGCGCCGAACATCGCCGGATGGACGAAGCCTTTTGCGGGGACACTCAGCGGCCGGCGCCACGTCGAGCGCCACCGTCTCGTGACCGGGGCGGTACATGAGGCGGGCGGGAGGATCTGCATGCAGATCCTGCACACCGGCCGCTATGCCTATCACCCGCTCGCCGTCGCGCCTTCACGCCTGAAGGCGCCGATCTCGCGCTTCACGCCGCGCGAGCTCTCCGGTCACGGGGTCGAACGCCAGGTCTCCGCATTCGTGCGATGCGCGTCGCTCGCCCAGGAAGCCGGCTATGACGGCGTCGAAATCATGGGCTCTGAAGGCTACTTCATCAACCAGTTCCTGGTCGCGCGGACGAACCGCCGCAGCGACCGCTGGGGCGGCAGCTGGCCAAACCGCATGCGCCTGCCGCTCGAGATCGTGGCCCGCACGCGCGCCGCCGTGGGAAAGGGCTTCATCATCATCTATCGGCTGTCGATGCTCGACCTCGTCGAAGGCGGCAGCAGCTGGGAGGAGGTGGTCGAGCTGGCCCAAGCGGTCGAACAGGCCGGCACGACGATCATCAACACCGGGATCGGCTGGCACGAGGCGCGGATCCCGACGATTGCGACCATGGTCCCGCGCGCGGGCTTCACCTGGGTCACGCGCAGGCTCCGCGGCGCGGTCTCGATTCCCCTCGTGACCAGCAACCGGATCAACGACCCCGCCGTGGCGGAACGTGTGCTCGCGGCGGGAGACGCGGATCTCGTGTCGATGGCGAGGCCCTTGCTGGCGGATCCCGAGTTCGTCGCAAAGGCTGCAAGCGGCCGCGCCGACGAGATCAACACCTGCATCGCCTGCAACCAGGCCTGTCTCGACCTCGTGTTCGAGAACGAGGTTGCCACCTGTCTCGTCAACCCGCGCGCGGGTCGTGAAACGGAGCTCGTCTACCGGCCGACAGGACAGCCGCGGCGCATCGCGGTCGTCGGCGCGGGGCCCGCGGGACTTGCGTGTGCAACCGTTGCGGCAGGGCGCGGGCATCGGGTGACGCTCTTCGAGGCGGCTGATCGCATCGGCGGGCAGTTCAACATGGCAAAGCGGATACCCGGCAAGGAAGAGTTCCACGAAACGCTCCGGTACTTCGGGCGCGAGCTCGAATTGCGGAAGGTCCGGGTCCTGCTCGGCCGGCAGGCGGATGTCGCGACGCTCACGGGCGGCGATTTCGACGAGGTTGTCCTGGCATCCGGTGTGGTGCCGCGGATACCGGCGATCGACGGCCTCGATCATCCCAAGGTCCTGAGCTACGTGGACGTGCTGCTGCATGGCAGGCCGGTCGGCCAGTCGGTTGCGATCGTCGGTGCCGGCGGCATCGGATTCGACGTGGCCGAGTTTCTGAGCCACGATTCCACCCATGCGCCGACGAGCGTGGACATTCCTGCCTTCATGAACGAGTGGGGAATCGACATGCAGCTCGCTTCGCGTGGCGGCCTCTTGCCACAGCCGGATCTCACGCACGTCATGCCCCGCAGGATCTGGCTCCTGCAACGCAAGCCCACGCCGCCGGGGCGAGATCTCGGCAAGACGACGGGCTGGGTGCATCGCCTGGCATTGAAGCGGCGCGGAGTGCAGATGCTGGCCGGCGTCGCCTACGACCGCATCGACGACCAGGGTCTCTGGATCACGCAAGGCGGCAGTTCCCGGCAGCTTATGGTCGACAACGTCGTCACCTGCGCCGGCCAGGAGTCACGCCGCGACCTGGTTGCCGGGGTCGAGGCCGCGGGCCTCAAGGCGCACCTCATCGGCGGGTCGAAGCTCGCAACCGAACTCGATGCACGCCGTGCCATCGACGACGGTTCGCGATTGGCGGCCGCCCTGTGAACCGGAATCACGAAGAGGTGGCGCAGCTCGCGCTGCTCGGCGACGCAGAGCCTTTCGGCGACGCGTGGAAGGTGCGGGCAAGCGAGCGGGCGCGACGCCTCGCCGTGCGCGTGCTTCCCGGCGGCCATGTCGAAATCGTCGTGCCCCGCGGCACGCGCCCGCGAACCATCGAACAGTTCGTGACGCGCCATCGCCCCTGGATCGAGAGCAAGTTGGCGCTCTATCGTCCCGCCGAACCCGCGACGGGCAGTGGCTTGCCTGCAGCGATCGAGTTTGCAGCGAGTGGCCGGCGCTTCGAGCTTCAATTCACCGAATCGGCGGGACCGCCACGCCTGGTCGTCGCAGGCTCGACACTCCGCTTGCGCGGGCAGCGGGAGCGGCCCGCGCTGCTGCGGCACGTTCTCCAGCGCTTCACGATGCGCGAGGCGCACGCGACCCTCGGCCCATGGCTCGCAGGCCTTGCAACATCGACCGGCCTCGGCTACCAGCGGCTCCAGATCCGCCGCCAGCGGACGCGTTGGGGCAGCTGCTCCCGCAGTGGAACGATCAGCCTCAACGCCTGCCTGCTGTTCCAGCCACCCGCGGTCGTGAACTACCTGCTCATTCACGAACTGGCGCACACGCGGCACATGAATCACTCGCGTCGTTTCTGGCGCCTGGTGGAGCGGCTCGAGCCGGCCTGGCGGGAACTCGACGCCGCGCTCACCGCCGGCTGGCGATTCGTCCCTGCCTGGGCGCTCGGCTAGTCGATTGATGCGAGGCGAGCCGGATGCGCCGGGCCGGGCGATTCCATTCCTGGTGCTCGGCATCGCGCTGCTGGCCGTGTCGAATGGCGCGATCTTCGCGCGGCTTGCGGATGCCGCGCCGCTTGCGATCGCGGCCTGGCGCGTGGGACTCGCCTCGCTCGTCGTGGTCCCCCTCGCGCTCGCCGCACCCGGGCTTCGCGGATCCGGGGCACGGCATTGCTGGCTCGCGGCCGGAGCGGGCGCGCTGCTCGCCCTGCATTTTGCAACCTGGATCACTTCGCTCGACCACACGACGATCGCGCGCAGCGTCCTGCTCGTCAGCACATCGCCGATCTGGGTCGCCCTCCTGCAGTTCCTGCTGGGAGGCGGCGCGCCCTCGCGCTCGACCGTCCTGGCGCTCGCGCTCGCCATCATTGGCGCCGCGATCGTGAGCGGCGGCGGGGCAGGGGGCCATTCCGGCCTTGCGGGGGACCTGCTTGCCGTCGCCGGCGGCATCGCGATGGCGGGCTACCTGATGCTGTCGCGCGAGGCGCAGGTCGCGCTCCCGTTTCGCGCGTATCTCGGAATTGCCTACGGGGTTGCGGCAGCGATCCTTTGGGTCACCGTGCTGGCGACCCGCACGCCGGCCGCCGGATTCGACGCGACGGACCTGGTGGGCGCTCGGCGGCATGGCGCTGGTCTCGCAACTCATCGGCCACAGCGGCTACAACTGGTCGCTGCGGCACCTGAACCCGCTTTTCGTATCCGTCGTGTCTGTCGGCGAGCCAGTGCTCGCCTCACTGCTGGGCTGGTGGCTGCTCAGCGAAGCAGTGGACTGGCGCACCGGCGTCGGGGGGCTTTTTCTCCTGGCCGGCATCGCGCTCGCGACCCGCGCCGCGCGACCGCGGGGCTGATGCGTCGCCGTCTTCCGCGGTAACGCGTCGGTTGCCACGTTGTTTCACCAGTCCTCGACGCGAATGCCAAGTCGGCCCGCCTTCCGCCGAAGCGCAGGCCCGGCATTCACCACGACCGGCTCGTCGACGGCCCCCAGGTGCGGCAAGTCGGCGCTCGAGTTGCCGTAGGCCGCGAAACGGACGCCTGGATGACGGCTGCGCAGCGATTCGATGCAGCGCCGTTTTTCCTCGCCGCGACGGTTTGGGGTGACGAGCGAGCCTTCCAGCCGGCCGTCACGCCATGCGATGCCCGTGCAGATCGTCTCGTCGAAACCGAGCCGACGCCCGATGTCCGGCACGTAGAGATCGACGCTGGCCGACAGGAGGACCAGGCGATCGCCGGCTTCCCGGTGCCGCGCGATCGCGGCGATTGCGCCTGGGCAAATCTCGGCGCTGTCGAGGCCGGCGACGAAGTCAGCGGTCCAGCGCCGGACTTCTTCCTGTGTCGCGCCGGACATGCCCACACGGACCAGGTCCGATTTCAGCTTGCCGCGATCCCTGCCGCCCAGCAGGTAACGGATGCAGGCGGCGATGCAGCGCGCCGGGGCCCCCGGCCGCGGATGTCGCCGGAGCCATCCGCGCAGGTAGGGGACGAACGTATCGTGCCGCGTGATCGTGCCGTCGAGATCGAAGACCGCGACGCGCATTGCGCCCGCTCAGGCTGCGAGCTGGCGGAGCACGAAATGCAGGATGCCGCCGTTCTCCATGTACTCCCACTCCTTGGGCGTGTCGACGCGTACATTGACGGCGAACCGCGTGACCTTGCCCGTGCGGCTCGTGGCCTGGACCTTCGCGTCCCGGCTCCCGGCGGTCAGGCCCTCGAAGTCGTAGACCTCGGTGCCGTCGAGCTCGAGGGAGGAAGCAGTCTGGCCCGCACAGAACGTCAGCGGAAAGACGCCCATCCCGACGAGATTGGCGCGATGGATGCGCTCGAAGCTTTCGGCGATCACCGCCTTGATCCCGAGCAGGTTCGTGCCCTTGGCAGCCCAGTCGCGCGATGAACCGGTGCCGTATTCCTTGCCGGCAATCACGATGAGCGGGACACCGGCCGCGATGTACTTCATCGCCGCGTCGTAGATCGGCATCTGCTCGCCGCCCGGCTGGTAGCGCGTGACGCCGCCCTCGATGCCGGGAACCATCAGGTTCTTGATGCGCGTGTTCGCAAACGTGCCGCGCATCATGATCTCGTGGTTGCCCCGGCGCGAGCCATAGCTGTTGAAGTCCGCCGGGACCACCCCGTGCGCCTGGAGGAACTGGCCCGCCGGCGCGTCCTTCCGGATCGCGCCTGCCGGCGAAATGTGGTCGGTCGTGATCGAATCGCCGAAGAGCGCGAGGCAGCGCGCGCCACGCACGCTCGGCAGGCCCGGAGGCTTGCGTCCCATTCCTTCGAAGTACGGCGGGTTCTGGATATAAGTGCTGCGATCGTCCCAGACGTAGGTTTTCGACGCCGGGACCTGGATCCCGCGCCAGCGCTCGTCGCCGTGAAACACGTCGGCATAGGTCTTCGAGAACATGTCGGCTGAAACAGAGCGCCCGACGAACTGCTGGATCTCGGCTGCCGTCGGCCAGATGTCGCGCAGGTAGACCGGCTTGCCGGCGCCATCCTTGCCGATCGCATCGCGCGTGAGGTCGAGGTCGACCGTCCCCGCGAGCGCGTAGGCGACGACCAGCGGCGGCGAGGCCAGGAAATTCATCCGGACTTCCTGGTGCACGCGTCCCTCGAAGTTGCGGTTGCCGGAGAGCACCGACGCGACCGACAGCTTGTTGTCGCTGATCGCTTTCGATATCGGCGGGTTGAGCGGGCCGGAGTTGCCGATGCAGGTCGTGCAGCCGTAGCCGACCGTGTGGAATCCGAGTGCTTCCAGGTCATCGGTCAGCTCGGAGCGCTTCAGGTAGTCGGTCACGACCTTCGAGCCCGGCGCGAGCGAGGTCTTGACCCAGGGCTGCACCGAAAGCCCGCGCCTCCGCGCATTCCGGGCGACGAGGCCTGCCCCGATCATCACCGCCGGATTGGACGTATTGGTGCAGGAGGTGATTGCGGCGATGACGACGGCACCGTCCTTCAGCTCGTAATCCGACGTGCCGTCCTTCACGCGCGCTGCGCCCTGCGACTTCCACTTGTCCTGGTCGCGCTCGAAGGCCTCGCGGTAAGCCTTCTGCATGTCGGACAGGGACACGCGATCCTGCGGGCGCTTCGGGCCGGCGAGCGAGGGTTGCACCGTCGAAAGCTCGAGATGCAGCACGTCCGTGTACACGCGCGTCCGGCGCGCCGTCGTGCCGCCAGAGGCCCTGGACCCTTGCATACTCCCGCACGAGCGCGATCTGGTCCTCGGCGCGGCCGGTCAGCCGGAGGTAGTCGAGCGTCACTTCGTCGATCGGGAAGATGCCGCAGGTTGCGCCGTATTCCGGCGCCATGTTCGCGATTGTCGCCCGGTCGGCGAGCGGCAACTGGGCGAGCCCGTCGCCGAAGAACTCGACGAATTTCTCGACGACTCCGCGCTTCCTGAGCATCTCGGTCACGGTCAGGACGAGGTCGGTCGCCGTCGCGCCTTCCGCGAGGCGCCCCGTCAGTTTCACGCCGATCACTTCCGGGATCAGCATGGTGGAGGGCTGGCCGAGCATGGCGGCTTCGGCCTCGATTCCGCCGACGCCCCAGCCGAGCACGCCGACGCCGTTGATCATCGTCGTGTGCGAGTCGGTCCCGACGACGGTATCGGGATAGGCGAGCCCCTCGTCGTCGGCAAAGACGACCCGCGCCAGGTATTCGAGATTCACCTGGTGGACGATGCCGGTGTCGGGCGGGACGACCGCGAAATTGTCGAAGGCCGACTGTCCCCAGCGCAGGAAGGTGTAGCGCTCGCGGTTGCGCTGGAATTCGAGCAGGGCATTGAGGTTCAGCGCATCCGACGTTCCGTAGTGGTCCACCATCACCGAGTGGTCGATCACGAGCTCTGCGGGGATGAGCGGGTTGATCTTTGCGGGATCGCCGCCGAGCTTCGCCATGGCGTCGCGCATGGCGGCGAGGTCCACGACGGCCGGCACGCCCGTGAAGTCCTGCATGATGACGCGCGCCGGCGTGAATGCGATCTCGCGCTGCGGCAGCTTGCGCGGATCCGCATCCGCGAGGGCGAGGATGTCGGCACGGGTCACGCTGCGGCCGTCCTCGTGCCGCAACAGGTTCTCGAGCAGGATCTTCAGCGAGTAGGGGAGACGCCCGACCGGGTGCCCGGCGAGCGCGTCGAGTGCGAAGTAGTCGTAGCTCTTGCCGCCGACGGCGAGCTTGCGGCGGGCTTTGAAGCTGTCCTGCATGAAACCTCCAGCGGCTGCATCGACATTATAGCGGCGCCGCCGAGGCACTCCTCACCGTCGTAGAGGACGACGTATTGTCCGGGCGCGGCGCCACGGACTGGCTCCGCGAATCCGATGTCGAGGCCGTCCCGTGAGACTTGCACGCGGCAGCCGACGTCCGCCTGCCGGTAGCGGACCTTTGCCGTGCACGCGAATGCGGGAGCGGGCGCTGCCCCGGAAATCCAGTGCGGCGTCGATGCGCGAAGCCCGGTGCAGAACAGCGCGGGATGGTCGCTGCCCTGAACGACGACGAGTGTGTTTCGGGCAAGGTCCTTGGACGCGACAAACCACGCTGCCTCGCCCCGGCCCCGCACGCCCCCGATGCCGAGCCCGCTGCGCTGGCCGAGGGTGTATCGCTCGAGGCCGGCATGGCGGCCCACGAGCTTGCCGTCGATCGACTCGATGGGCCCCGCGCGACCAGGCAGCCAGGTCCCGATGAATGCGCCGAACGGGCGCTCGCCGATAAAGCAGATGCCCGTCGAGTCGCGCTTGTCCGCGACTGGCAGGCCACGGTCGCGCGCGATGGCCCGGACGTCGCGCTTGCGCAGGCCGCCGACCGGAAACTCGCAGGCCGAGAGCTGCGCCGCGTCGAGCGCGTGCAGGAAATAGCTCTGGTCCTTGTCGCCATCGACGCCGCGCAACAGCCTGCTGCCCGGCCCGATGCGGGCGTAGTGCCCGGTGGCGAAGCGCTCGGCACCGAGGCGCCGGGCATAGGCGAGGCCGACGCCGAACTTGACCTCGCGATTGCAGAGCACGTCCGGGTTGGGCGTCCGGCCCGCCTCGAGCTCGGAGAGGAAATGCGCGAACACGCGCTCGCGGTACTCGCGCGCGAAGCTCGCCTTGTGCAGCGCGATGCCGAGCTCGTCGCAGACGCGGCGCGCGTCCTGGAAGTCGGCCGCCGAGGTGCAGTAGCCGTCGTCGTCTTCCTCCCAGTTCGACATGAAGAGCGCTTCGACGTGGTGGCCGGCATCCAGGAGCAGCGCGGCAGCAGACTGCCGAGTCGACTCCGCCCGAGAGGGCGATGATGACGCGTGACATCGCGCTCAGCCCGTTGCCGTCTGCGGCACCTGTCCGCTGAACGTGACGTGATTGACCATGTCGAGCGGATAGCGCGCGCCGCGCAGGTAGTCGTCGATGCAAGCCAGCACCAGCGGGCTCCGGGTCTCTCCGGCGCGTGCCCGGAGCTCCTCGCGGCTCAGCCACAGCGTCCGGATGATGGAGCGGTCGAGGACCGCGCCTTCGATCCGCTCGCCGACTTTGCCCGCGAATGCAACGCGCAGGACGGTGCGGCCGGCCGGTCCCTGCCACAGGTAGAGGCCGGTGACCGATTCCGGCAGGAAATCGCAGCCGGTCTCCTCGCGGGTCTCGCGGATGACCGCCTCGATGAGCGATTCGCCGTTTTCGAGATGACCGGCTGGCTGGTTCAGCACGACCCGTCGCGCCGCGCGCTCCTGCACGCACAGGAAGCGACCGTTTCTCTCGGCAATCGCCGCGACGGTGATGTCGAACTTCAGGGACATGAAACGATTATAGCCGCGGCGCCGGACGCCAAAAGGGGACAGTCACCTTTGAAGGGGACGCTCACCTTCACGGGTGCGCGCCATCTCAAGTGAAGGTGAGCGTCCCCTTCAAAAGTGACTGTCCCCTTTACGGGAGAATCAGAGGTGTTGCTGGCGGGACTCCGCTTCGGGCTCGCTGGCGATCCAGATCTCGTCGAAGTAGTTGAGGTAGCGCCGCGCGACCAGCGGGTCGTTCATCTCGACGATGCCTTCCCAGCGCGAGGCCTGGAGGCGGTAGACGAGCGCGCGATCGTCCGCGATCAGGAATGCGGACTGGTTGTCGCGGCTCTCGGACTTGACGCGGCGGATCTCGATGTGGCTCGTGATCCGGCGGGCGAGGTGGACGAACTTGCTCCCCTCGTAGATGACCCGCGAGGGATCCGCGAGCAGCACGCGCACTTTTGCGTAGCTCTTCGCGAGCACGAGTTTCTTGACGGTCTCGAGGAACTGCGGCTGGTCGTAGACGGCCGGCTCGAGGTCCTGCGTGTACATCGTGAGCAGGCGGCGGGCGGCGAACGCCACCTGCTGCGTGGCGGAGCGCGCCTCGTCGAGGGTCCCGATGATAGAGCGCGTTCCGGTCACGCTCTGCCGCTGGGTCTGCACCGATGTCACTCCAGGACGTGCGACATCCTCACGTGAGCGATGCCCGCCTCGTCGAACACATCGCCCTGTCGCGAGAACCCGAGTCTCTCGTAGAAGGGCACGGCCTGCAGTTGTGCATGCAGGTATGGTTCGCGGATGCCGTGGTCACGCGCCGCTTCGAGCAGGCGGCGTAGAATCAGTGCGCCGATACCCCGTCCGCGCAGCCCGGCAATTACCGCAATGCGGCCGATCTTACCCGCGGGGTTCAGGCGGCCGGTGCCAACTGGTTCACGGTTCAGGCGGGCGAGCGCGTGGACGCTCACTGCGTCGTCATCGTCCCACTCGTCGGATTCGGGGACATTCTGTTCCCGGATGAAGACTTCGTGGCGTATGCGGGCCAGGACTGCGTGATCCACGTCCCAACTCGTGAGCACACATTCTAATTGGCCCTCGCTCATGGGGCCCTGTCACAGCGCGCGGGCGAGCGCCTCGGCGAGACCGGTGTACGAGGAAGGCGTCAGCCGCTCGAGCCGGCTTCGCGCTTCCTCAGGCAGCCCGAGGCCCGCGACGAACGACTTGAGCTCCGGCGCGCCGACCCCGCGACCGCGCGTGAACTCCTTGAGCTTTTCATACGCCCCCGGGATTCCATGGGCGCGCATGACGGTCTGGATCGCCTCGGCGAGGACTTCCCAGTGCGCATCGAGGTCCGCGGCGATGCGGACAGCGTCCACGTCGATCCGCGCGAGGCCCGCGAGCGCGGAGCGCCAGGCGATGACGCTGTGCGCGAACGCGACGCCGAGATTGCGCATGACCGTCGAGTCGGTGAGGTCGCGCTGGCCGCGCGACACCGGCAGCTTGTCGGAGAAGTGCCGAAGCATGGCGTTGGCGAGGCCGGCGTTTCCCTCGGCGTTCTCGAAGGCGATGGGGTTCACCTTGTGCGGCATCGTCGAGGAGCCGACTTCGCCGGCGACGGACTTCTGCGTGAAGTACCCGAGGGAGATGTACGACCAGAAGTCGCGGCACAAGTCGATGAGGATCGTGTCGGCGCGCGCGAGCGCATCGCAGTACGCGGCGATCCAGTCGTGCGGCTCGATCTGCGTCGTATGCTCGTTCGGCGAAAGCCCGAGGCCCGTGACCAGCCGGCGGGATTCCGCGCGCCAGTCGACGGCGGGATCGCCTGCGACATGCGCATTGAAATTCCCGACGGCGCCATTGAACTTTCCCATCACCTCGACGGCCTGCAGGGCATTTGCGGAGCGCCTGAGGCGCGCGGCGAAGTTTGCAGCCTCCTTGCCAAGCGTCGTGGGGGAGGCTGCCTGGCCGTGGGTGCGCGAGAGCATGGGCGTCGCGGCATGACGCACGGCGAGCGCCGCGAGCTGGTCGGCGACGGCCGCGATCGCCGGCAACAGGATGCGATCACGCGCCGCCACCAGCATCAGCGCGTAGGCCAGGTTGTTGATGTCCTCGGATGTGCAGGCGAAGTGCACGAACTCGAGCTGGGCGGGCCGGGCGCCGGCCGCCGCCAGCTGCTCGCGCACGTAGTACTCGACCGCCTTGACGTCGTGGTTGGTCTGTCGCTCCAGCTCCTTGACGCGGCGAAGCCCGCCCTCATCCACTCCACGCGCCAGCGACTCGAGGCGGCCTTCCACGCCCGGGGCGAGTCGGCCGAGCGCCGGGAAGCTGGCGGACTTCGCAAGCTGGCGGAACCAGGCCGCCTCGATCCTGACGCGATGCGTGATCAGCGCGGCTTCGCTGAACAGCGCGGCCACGTCGGCGCATTTTTCGGCATAGCGGCCGTCGAGCGGCGACAGCGCGGTCAGGCGGGAGTCGGTCATGGGGCAGGGGCGCGAATGATAGAATGCCTATGTTACCCGTGAGCGACCAGGACCGCATCGAAAAGGACACCCTCGGCGAAGTCCGCGTCGCCGCAAACGCGCTTTGGGGCGCCCAGACGCAACGCGCGGCCGAGAACTTCCGCATCGGCCGCACCTCCATGCCCCGGGAACTGATCCGCGCGATCGGGCTCATCAAGTGGGCCGCTGCCGAAACGAATGGCGAGCTCGGCGAACTGCCGGCGACACTCGCCGCCGCGATCTCCGCCGCAGCGCTCGAAGTCGCCGCAGGCCGCCACGCGGAGCAGTTTCCGCTCGGCGTGATGCAGACCGGCTCCGGCACCAGCACCAACATGAATGCGAACGAGGTGATTGCGCGCCTCGCGGGCGGCGCGCTCGGCAAGCCGGTGCATCCGAACGACCACGTCAATCGCTGCCAGAGCAGCAACGACGTGATCCCGACTGCCATCCACCTGTCCGCGGCACTCGCGGTGCGGGACGAGCTGCTGCCGGCCCTCGCGAGGCTCGCACAGGCGATCGAGTCAAAGGCGGCCGAAGTCGGCGACTTGGTCAAGCCGGGCCGCACGCACCTCATGGATGCGCTTCCGATCACGCTCGGGCAGGAGATGCGCGCCTGGCGAACCCAGGTCGAGGAGTCGGCGATTCGCATCGAGGCCGTGCGACCGCGCCTGCACCGCCTCGCGCTCGGCGCCACCGCGGTGGGCACGGGGGTCAACGCGCATCCCGGGTTCGCGACGCGCGCCATCGCGCGCCTCGCGGCCCACACCGGTCTCGCGCTCACTGGCGCACCCGACCGGTTTGCCAGCCTGGCGTCCCAGGACACGGCGGTCGAGCTTTCCGGACAGCTTCGCGGTGCGGCCGTCGCGCTCCTCAAGATCTCGAATGACCTGCGCTGGATGAACTCAGGACCGCTCTCGGGGCTTTCTGAAATTGCCCTGCCGGCGCTGCAGCCGGGATCGAGCATCATGCCCGCCAAGGTGAATCCAGTGATCCCGGAAGCCGTCGCCATGGCCGCGACGCAGGTGATGGCCCACGACGCAGCCATCGCGATGGCGGGAGCGTCCGGCAACTTCCAGCTGAACGTGATGTTGCCGCTGATCGCGCATGCCTTGCTGGACGGCATCGCGCTCATCGCCGATTCCGCCGATGCCCTGGCGGAGCGCGCCATTCCCGGCCTGACCGTCCACGCCGCGCGGATATCGGAATCGCTGGCGCGGAACCCGATCCTCCTGACCGCGCTGGCGCCACGCATCGGCTATGACCGCGCCGCGGCGATCGCGAAGCGCGCCGCGACGGAATCGCGCCCGATCCTCGACATCGCGGTCGAAGAAACCGGCCTGCCGCGCGAAGAGCTCGCCCGGCTGCTCGATCCGGCACGGCTTGCGCGCGGCGAGGAACCCCCGGCATGAACGCGGCAGCCCCGCTCGAACTCCATCGGCTCCCAACGGCCTTGCTCCGCGCGGAACTGCGCAACCGCCTCGCCCGCGGCGTCGCCGGCTCGTCCGAGCCGCGGGTCGGCCACTACGCAGGACTGCCCAGCGCGCGGCTCGCCGAACTGATGCCGACCGCGACGACCCGTGCGGCCGTCCTCATACCCGTCATCGACCGGGGAGAGGAATTAAGCGTGCTGCTGACGATGCGCGCAATCGACCTCAAGCACCATGCGGGGCAGATCTCGTTTCCCGGCGGCCGGCTCGAAGAGGCGGATGCCGATGCGATTGCCGCGGCGCTGCGCGAAACCGAGGAGGAAATCGGGCTGCGCCGCGAGTTCGTCGAAGTGCTGGGGCTGCTGCCCGATCACGTCGTGATCACAGGCTATCGCGTCACCCCGGTCGTCGGCCTCGTGCGGCCCGGCTTCGAGCTCGTGCTCGACCCGACGGAGGTTGCCGGCACTTTCGAGGCGCCGCTGCGGCACCTGCTCGATCCTGCGACCCGCACGAGCCGGCGTCGCCGGTTCGGCGCCGAGGAAGTCGAGACCGTCGACCTGCCCTGGGGCACATTCAACATCTGGGGCGCCACCGCCGGCATGTTGCTCACGCTGCGCGAAGTCCTCGGCGAGACACACAGCCATGGCGGTTGAGCGCCTTCTCGAGATCATGCAGCGGCTACGGGATCCCGAGCGCGGCTGCCCCTGGGACCTGCAGCAGGATTTCCGGTCGATCGCCCCGCATACGCTGGAAGAAGCCTACGAGGTCGCGGACGCGATCGAGCGATCGGATCTCCCGGCCCTTCGGGACGAGCTCGGAGACCTGCTGTTCCAGGTCGCGTTCCACTCACGGCTGGCGAGCGAGCAGGGTGCATTCGCTTTCGATGACGTCGTCGATGCCATTTGCGAGAAGCTGACGCGCCGCCATCCCCACGTCTTCGGCGATGCGGTCGTCGCCGACGCCTCGGAGCAGACCCGCGCCTGGGAGAAGATCAAGAGCGAGGAGCGCGCGGCCGCCGGCGGCGAGGGGGCGCTGTCGGGCATTCCGATTGCACTGCCGGCACTGGCCCGCGCCCGCAAGCTCGGGGCGCGTGCCGGCGACGCCGGATTCGACTGGCCGGACGCCGGCGGGCCGCGGGCCAAGATCGACGAGGAGCTCGCGGAACTCGACCAGGCGATTTCGAGCGGAACGCCCGCGCAACGCGAGGCGGAGCTTGGCGACCTGCTTTTCTCGATTGCGAATTTCGCGCGGCATCTCGACCTCGATCCCGAAGCCGCGCTTCGCCATGCCAATGACCGCTTCGTGCGCCGGTACCGCCACCTCGAGGGATCCCTGGCCCGACTCGGCCAGCCCGCCCAGGGCGCATCGCCCGATCTCCTGGACCGGCTCTGGGCCGACGCCAAGGTCGAAAATCCCTGACCCGATGCCGGGTAGAGGCGTTCAGGACGCATTCATTTCCGCCTTCGTAGATTGGCATCGTGCCAACAGAGGAGGCGCACCATGTCTCACAGCATCCAGAAACTGGCCGTCGCCGTCGGCCTTGCGCTTGCATCGGCTGCCCTATGGGCCGATGAAAGCCGTTATTCAGGCAACGGTGAGTACGACTTTGCGCGCGTGATCGACGTCCAGCCGCTGCGCCGCCAGGTGCGGGTCAGCGAACCGGTTCGCGAATGCTGGCAAGAAACGACTTACGAGCCGGATGGCCCGTTCTCACGCAACCACATCGGCGGAACGCTGGTGGGCAGCGCACTCGGAACCGTCGTCGGCAACCAGATCGGGCGCGGGAGCGGCAAGGATGTTGCGCGCGTCGCCGGCGCAATCCTCGGAGGCGCCATCGGCCTCAATGTGTCCCGTGACCGGCAGCGCGACTATTACGGCAATGAGGGCCGCGTCCAGGAGCGCTGCGACGTTCGCCAGCGCGACCGTTGGGAGGAGCGCACCGACGGCTATCGGGTCACCTACGAGTATGCGGGGCGCGAATACGTCACGCAGATGCCGTACGACCCGGGCCAGCAGATCCGCGTTCGCGTCGACGTGACCCCGACCAGCAGCTGAGGTCACCGCCCGGGCCGCATCGGCGGCCCGGGCCTCCCTTCCACTAGAATGCCCGCATGGCGATGAACCGTATTTCCCCGCGCCTGGCGCTGGGGCTCATGATCGCGTCGTTCCCGCTCGTCGCGATGGATGCGCTCGCTTCGCAGGCCCCTCGCGGTCCCGGGCAGGGACACGAACGGACTCATGCCGATCGCGCCATCTCGCTCGACGAGGCCGTCGCGCAGGCCGAGCGCAAGTACCAGGCGCGAGCCGTGCGGGCCGAGGAAAAGCGCCATGGCGACCGCGTCGAGTACCGGATCCGGCTGCTTGCCGAAGACGGCCGGGTATTCGAGGTTCGCGTCGACGCCGCATCCGGCCGCGAGGACTGAGCCGGCCATGCGCCTACTCGTGCTCGAGGACGAGCCGGCGTTGCGCGAATCGCTGGCGCAACAATTTCGTGCCGCCGGATTCGCGATCGACCTGGCCGCGGATGGGGTCGAGGGGGAATTCGCCGGCCTCGAGTATCCGATCGACGTTGCGGTCGTCGACCTGGGACTGCCGGGCCGCTCGGGCCTGGAGGCGATACGGGCCTGGCGCAAGTCCGGGAAGTCCTTTCCCGTGCTGATCCTGACCGCGCGTGACAGCTGGCAGGAGAAAGTCACCGGGCTCGACGCGGGCGCCGACGACTACGTGACGAAGCCGTTTCGCTTCGAAGAGGTGCTGGCTCGCGTCCAGGCGCTGCTGCGGCGTTCGGGCGGCTGGTCCCAGCCGATCCTGAAGAGCGGTTCCGTCGAACTCGACACGCGCGCGCAGGAAGTCCGGGTCGGTGGCGCGCCCGTCGAACTCACGGCATTCGAGTACCGGCTGCTCGAATACCTGATGCTGCGCGCAGGCCAGGTCGTGTCCAAGACCGAGCTGACCGAAAAGCTCTACGAACAAGACTTCGAGCGCGACAGCAACACCATCGAGGTCTTTATCGGCCGGTTGCGCCGCAAGCTCGATCCCGATGGCACGCACTCGCCGATCGAAACGCTGAGGGGACGCGGCTACCGGATCGCACGCGGCTGATCCGTGCGACCGGCACCTTCCCTCCAGTCGCGGCTGCTCCTGACGCTGGCGGTATTGTTGCTGGCGGCTGCGGCCATCTCGGCCTGGTCCCTCGAATCGCTCTACCGCAACCTCGGACTGCGCGGGCTCGAGGAAGTCCTCGACGCGCAGGTGATCGCACTCATCTCGACCGCCGACCTGGATGCCGACGGGCGGCTCGTGCCGCAGAACCTCGCCGAGCCGCGGCTCGCGACGCCGGGCTCCGGCCTGTATGCGGAGATCCTCGGCTCGCGCGGCAGCTGGCGTTCTCCCTCCGCGCTGGGCAGCGGCCTCAATCTCGCCGCGGAACCCCTGCCCGGCGAGCGGCGTTTCGAGCACGCTCGCCTGGCGGACGGCACGCGTATCCTCGGGTTGTCGCTTGGCATCCGATGGGAACCCCCCGAGGGTGAATCACGCGATTTCGTGGTCCGGGCCGCGCAAAGCCTCGAGCCCTGGCATCGGCAGCTCTTTCGCGTCCGCGCGGGGCTCGTCACGGGCTCGATCCTCCTCGGCCTGCTGCTGCTCGGCGGTCTCGCGTTTGCGCTGCGAATCTCGCTCAAGCCGCTCCGGCGGCTCGAAACCGAGATCGTCGACATCGAAGCCGGCCGCCGCGATTCGCTCGGCGACGGCTGGCCGCGTGAGCTCGCCGGCGTCACTGGCAACCTGAATGCGCTGCTGGTCGGCGAGCGAAAGCGACTGGAACGCTATCGCACGACGCTTGGCAATCTTGCGCACAGCCTCAAGACGCCGCTTGCAGCCATGCGGAGCCTTATCGAGGCCGGGCGGGCCGAGCCGCAGGGGCTCACGCCGCAGCTCGACCGGATGCAGGCCATCGTCCAGCACCAGCTGAAGCGCGCGGTTTTTGGCGGGAGCGGGGCGACCCTGACCGACCTGCCGGTGCATGAGCCGCTGGAACAACTCCGATCGGCGCTCGCCAAGGTATACGCGGACAAGCAGGTGACGGTTACGCTCGCCGTCGCGCCAGGCACGGCTTACCCGGTCGATGCCGGCGATTTTCTCGAACTCGCCGGCAACCTCATGGACAACGCATTCAAGTACTGCCGGAAGTCGATCACGGTTCGTGCAACCCCGTGGACGGCCGCGGCATGGCGGCGGCCCGGCCTCGTCCTCGACGTCGAGGATGACGGCGGCGGCATTCCGCCGGCAGACCGGTCGCGCGTCCTCGAGCGGGGCGCGCGGGCCGATGAAACGGTGGCAGGGCAGGGAATCGGGCTGTCGGTGGCGCGGGAGATCGCCGCGGCGTATTCCGGGACCATCGAGATCGGCGAGAGCCGCCTGGGCGGCGCGCGCATTTGCATGAGGCTTCCGGGACGTTGATCATGTGCCGGCCGGCGGTCGACCGGCGAGGAAAGGACCATGCCAAAGCTTGCCGTCGCCCTGCTGCTCGCCACCTGGACCAGCCTTGCCGCCGCCCAGGCTGCGCCGGAAGTCGCGGTGCGCACCGAAAACGTCGCGCCGGGCGTGTACGTCCTCTTCGGGAGCGGCGGGAACATCGGGGTCTCGGCGGGCGCCGACGGCGTGTTCCTGATCGACGACCAGTACGCCGCCATGACGCCGAAGATCCTCGAGGCGCTGGCGAAGATCAACCCGCAGCCGCCGCGCTTCGTGCTCAACACGCACTGGCACGGCGATCACACCGGCGGCAACGAGAACCTCGCCGCCAGGGGATCCGTGATCGTCGCGCACGACCAGGTGCGCGTGCGGATGAGCAGCGAGCAGGTCAACGAGCTCTTCAAGCGCAAGACGCCCGCCTCTCCGGCCGGCGCGCTTCCGGTCGTGACCTTCAATGACAGCCTGTCCCTGCACGTCAATGGCGACGAGCTGCGCGGCGCCTACGCCGCGCATGCGCATACGGATGGCGACGTCTTCATCCACTTCCGGAAGGCGAACGTGATTCACACGGGCGACCTGGTGTTCGCCGGGCGTTATCCCTTCATCGACCTGGATTCCGGCGGATCGGTCGCGGGCGTCATCGCCGCGGTCGACCGGATGCTCGCGCTGGCGGACGACAAGACCCGCGTCATCCCCGGCCACGGCGAAATGACCGACCGGGCCGGGCTCCTGAGCTACCGTGAAATGCTGGAAGTCACCAGCTCGCGGGTACGCGAACTGGTGAAAGCCGGAAAATCGCTCGACGAGATCCTGGCGGCCAAGCCGAACGCGGACTACGACAGCAAGCTGGCCTGGTCATTCATCAAGCCCGAGCTCTACCTGCAGATCCTCTACCGCGACGCCACGATGCCCGTCAGGTGACGTCGAACCGGATGCCCTGGGCGAGCGGCAGGTCGCTCGAATAGTTGATCGTGTTGGTCTGCCGGCGCATGTAGGTCTTCCAGGAGTCGGAGCCCGCCTCGCGGCCGCCCCCGGTGTCCTTCTCTCCGCCGAAGGCTCCGCCGATTTCCGCGCCCGACGTGCCGATGTTCACGTTGGCGATCCCGCAATCGCTGCCTGAAACCGAAAGGAATCGCTCGGCGTGCTGCAGCCGGTCGGTGAAGATCGCCGACGACAGGCCGTAGTCCGTGTCGTTGTGCATCGCGATCGCTTCATCGAGGGACTTGAACGGGATCAGGTAGAGGATCGGCGCGAAGGTCTCGTGACGGACGACCGGCATGTCGTTGCGGGCCCGCACGATCGTCGGCTCGACAAAGTTGCCCGGTCCAGGCAGGACGCGGCCGCCGCAGAGGACTTCACCGCCCTGGCTCGCCACGTCGGCGAGCGCGGCCTCGTACTGGCGCACGGCCGCCGAACCGACGAGCGGGCCCATCAGCACCTGCGGATCGAGCGGATTTCCGATCCGGACCTGGCGATAGCTCGCGACGAGCCGCTTCTCGACCTCGGCGACCCTCGAGTGATGGACGAGCAGGCGACGCGTCGTCGTGCAACGCTGGCCGGCCGTCCCGACCGACCCGAAAAGGACCGCGGGGACGACGAGGTCGAGGTTTGCGAATTCATCCACGATGATCGCGTTGTTGCCGCCGAGCTCGAGAAGGCTCCGGCCGAGCCGCGAGGCGACACGCTCGCCGACCCGCCGGCCGACGCTCGTGGAACCCGTGAAACTCACCAGCGCGACGCGGCGGTCGTCCACGAAGCGGTTTGCAAGCGCGTTGTCCGCCGGGATGAACAGCTGGAAGATCGGGGGCAGGCCGGCGGCCTCCATGACCTCGTTGCAGATCCGCTGCACCGCGATCGAGCAGAGCGGCGTGTGATGCGACGGCTTCCAGACGCAAACGTCACCGCAGACCCCGGCGAGGAAGGCGTTCCACGACCAGACCGCGACCGGAAAATTGAACGCGGAGATGATGCCGATGACGCCGAGCGGGTGCCACTGCTCGTACATGCGGTGCCGCGGGCGCTCGGAATGCATCGCGAGCCCGTAGAGCATGCGCGACTGGCCGACGGCAAAATCGGCCATGTCGATCATTTCCTGCACTTCGCCGTCGCCCTCGACCTTGATCTTGCCCATCTCGAGGCTGACGAGGCTGCCGAGCAGGTCTTTCTTCGCGCGCAGCGCTTCGGCCATGAGGCGAACCGCCTCGCCACGCTTCGGTGCGGGCACGTCACGCCAGGCCGCGAACGCGGCGGTCGCGCTCGCGAGCACGCGCTCGTAGTCGTCGGCGCCGGCCGCGCGCACGCGCGCAATCACCTCGCCGGTCGAGGGGTTGAGCGAATCGATGAGCGGCGAATCCGCGGCCGCATGCCATTCCTTGCCGGACCAGGCGCCGGGATTGACCGCCTGCAGTCCGAGGCCGGCCAGGATCCTGCCGGTATCCGCGGCGTCCTTTTCACGCATCGGCTTTCTTTCCGTGTTCATCGCAGTGCTCCTGCGCGGCTGCGCTGCCGCCCGGTCTTCCCTTCCACGACGCTCCGGCCCGAAACCGCCTTGTCGTTGCCGTGGCTGTACCACGCCCCGAAGCGGTTGGCCAATACCTCCGGCAGCCGGAACTGCTCCTGTTTCACGAAGCCACGATACTGCTCCGGCCGCGCGAGGACGAGGTCCACGACCGCCGTGATGCCCGCCGCGGTCGTGACCTGGATCGCCGACCACAGGCGGCCCAGGATCTCCTGCGGATAGATCTTGTTGACGTAGTTTTCCTCGCGAAGTTCGCCGTCCTGGCGCCCGCTGACCGCGACATAGACGATCACGACGTCCTGCAGGGTCTGCGGCACCGCGTTCTCGAGGATGCGCTTCAGCGTCGCGCGGTCCTGGTTCAGCTTCAGGTCGTTCATCAGGAGACGCATCTGCTCGCAGTGGCCGGGATAGCGAATCGTCTTGTAGTTCATTTGCTCGCAGCGCTCCCCGAAGGTTTCGCCGAGCGAACCGAGGCCGCCGGACGTGTTGAACGCCTCGTACAGCGTGCCGTCGATCTCGATTTCCTCGAGGCCCTCGAGCGGCGCGGCCTCGACCAGGCGGCGGTCGGAAATGGCGAAGCAGGGATTGCCGTACTCGTTGATCAGGCCCTCGGTCGACCAGGTGAGCGAGTACTTGAGGACGTTGTTCGGGTGCTGGGGCAGGGCACCGACCCGCATGCGGATGCTACGCAGCTCGTCGAAGTGGCTGATCAGCTCATTCGCGGCGATCGAAATGAATCCCGGCGCCAGGCCGCACTGCGGAACGAAGGCCGTATCCGCGCCCTCGGCAATCGCGCGCACGGCCCGGGTGACCTCGACGTCTTCGGTCAGGTCGAAATAGTGGAGCCCATGCTCGCGCGCGACTTTCGCGACGCCCGGATTGCAGTAGAAGGGCAGCGATGAAATGACGGCATCGCAGGGATGCTCCGTGACGTGCCTCGACAGGGCCGCGGGATCCGCCGCATCGACGCCGTGCGCGGAGAGGGTGCGCTTGCCATGGGCGCGCACGACGGCGCGCGCAGCCTCCGGATTCACGTCGGCCAGCTGGACCTGGTAATTGCCGGCATCCGCCAGCAATCCCGAGACCAGGGCGCCGATCTTGCCGGCGCCCAAAACGAGTACGCGATTCATGCAGTTCCGCCTGAAAATGGGTGGCGCATTCTGCCCATTCCGCCTGCCTTGCACCACCCCTCGGGACAGATATTTTTGCACTGCAGCGAATACGTGTACGATGCCTCGACCGATGAATGTCGCGGTCGAAACGAGCCTCTGGACACCGGATAGCTGGCAGCGGATGCCGGCGCTCCAGCAGCCCCAATACGCCGACAAGGCACGGCTCGCGCGCGTGCTCGGCGAGCTCGCCCGCCTGCCGCCCATCGTCGTTTCATGGGAAGTCGACCAGCTCAAGGAAGAACTGGCCGCGGCCCAGCGTGGCGAGCGCTTCCTACTCCAGGGCGGCGATTGCGCCGAGGGATTTTCCGACTGCGACTCGGACACGATCGCGCGGAAGCTGAAGATCCTCCTGCAGATGAGCGTCGTGCTCCTGCACGGGCTCAAGAAACCCGTCATTCGCATCGGCCGCATCGCGGGCCAGTTCGCCAAGCCGCGCTCTGCCGACACCGAAACCCGCGATGGCGTGACGCTGCCGAGCTATCGCGGCGACCTCGTCAACCGCGCCGCGTTCACCGCGGCCGATCGCGAGCCTGATCCGGAGCTCCTGCTGCGCGGCTACGAGCGCGCGGCACTGACGCTCAATTTCGTGCGTGCCCTCGTCGACGGCGGTTTTGCGGACATGCACCACCCGGAATACTGGGATCTCGGCTTCCTCCAGCACGCCAAGCTCAAGGATGCCTACCGGAAGATCATCGACTCGATTTCCGATTCGCTGGACTTCTACGCCGCGATCTCGGGCTCGCCTGTACACGAGGCGTCGCAGGTTCGCTTCTATTCGAGTCACGAGGGACTGCACCTGCTCTACGAACAGGCGCAGACGCGCTACCTGAAGCGCCGCCAGCGCTGGTACAACCTCTCGACGCACATGCCGTGGATCGGAATGCGAACCGCGACGCCGGGCGGCGCCCACGTCGAATTCTTCCGTGGCATCGCGAACCCCATCGGCGTGAAGGTCGGGGAGGGCATGGATCCTGCGCTCCTCGGCGACCTGGTGCGCGTCCTCAACCCGGAAAACGAGCCCGGCCGCCTGACCTTGATCCATCGATTCGGCGATCGCCGGATCGAAAGCGCATTGCCCGCGTTGATACGGGCAGTGCAGGCGAGTGGCCACCCGGTGCTCTGGGTCTGCGACCCCATGCACGGCAATACCGAGACGACGCCGCAAGGGGTCAAGACCCGGCGCTTCGAGAACATCTTGAGCGAGGTGGAATCGGCGTTCAGGATCCACGCGGATGCAGGCTCGATCCTCGGCGGCGTGCATTTCGAATTGACAGGCGACGACGTCACGGAGTGCACGGGCGGCGCGCGCGGACTTTCCGACGGTGACCTTGCGCGTGCCTACCACACGACCGTCGACCCGCGGCTCAATTACGAGCAATCTCTGGAACTTGCGATGCTGATTGGCCGACAGCGCGCAAGGAGCTGATATTCTCTGTTTTCAGGACGTTACGGTTGACAGTTAATATGTTATCTAGCAGGGGCCCGGGAGACGTGGCGCCGCCGGAATGGCGCGAGGTCCTGACTCCGGACGCGATTTCCTTCGTCAATGGCCTGGCGGACCAATTCTCGGACGAAAGACTTGCGCTGCTCGCCCGCCGGGCTGCGCTGCAACGCCAGTTCGACGCCGGTGCGCTTCCCGATTTTCCGGCTGAAACCCGGGCGGTCCGCGAATCCGAATGGCGCGTCGGCAACATCCCGGCCGATCTCGCCGATCGCCGGGTCGAGATCACCGGCCCGACCGACCGCAAGATGGTCATCAATGCGCTGAATTCCGGCGCGAACGTCTTCATGGCGGACTTCGAGGACTCGCTCTGCCCGACGTGGAGCAACGTCATCGAAGGGCAGGCCAACCTGATGCAGGCGGTCCGCCGGACGCTGACGCATGAAAGCCCCGACGGCAAGCGATACCGCCTGAACGACAAGACGGCCGTGCTCATCGTCCGGCCGCGCGGCTGGCACTTGCCGGAGAAACACTGGCTGCTGGGCGACGAGCCGATCGCGGGCGCATTCGTCGATTTCGGCCTCTATCTCTGGCACAACGCCCTCGAGCTCCAGAAGCGCGGAAGCGGCCCGTATTTCTACCTGCCGAAGCTGGAGAACCGCTTCGAGGCGCGACTCTGGGCCCGCGTCATCGAGCAGGCCGAGATCGGCCTTGGGCTCGCGCGCGGAACGGTCAAGGTGACCGTGCTGATCGAGACGATCACGGCGGCGTTCGAGATCGACGAGATCCTGCATGAATTGCGCGACTGGATCGTCGGGCTCAATTGCGGGCGCTGGGACTACATCTTCAGCTTCATCAAGAAATTCGGGCACCGCGCCGACTTCGTGCTGCCGGACCGTGGGTCCGTCACGATGACGACGCATTTCCTGCGCTCATATTCCCAGCTCGTCGTCCAGCGCTGCCATCGACGCGGCGCATTCGCCATGGGCGGCATGGCGGCACAGATTCCGATCAAGAACGATCCCGAAGCCAACGAGCGGGCGCTCGCGCGCGTTCGCGCCGACAAGGAGCGCGAGGCGGGCGACGGGCATGACGGCACCTGGGTGGCGCATCCCGGCCTCGTCGGCATTGCACGCGAGATCTTCGACCGGCTGATGCCGGGCCCCAACAACCTCGGGCGCCTGCGCGACGACGTGGATGTGACCGGCGCGGACCTGCTGAAGGTGCCGCAGGGAAAGGTCACGCGAGCGGGGCTTCGCGTCAACATCGACGTCGGTATCCGCTACCTCGCGGCCTGGCTCGGCGGCAACGGCTGCGTGCCGATACACCACCTCATGGAAGACGCCGCGACTGCCGAAATTTCGCGTGCACAGCTCTGGCAGTGGACCCGCCATGGAACGCAGCTCGAGGATGGGAACGCCGTCACGCTCGAACTCGTGCGCGAAGAGGCACAGTCCGTCCTCGCGGAAATCCGCCGGGAAGCGGGTGAACAGGCCTTTGGCACCGGCCATTTCAGCCGCGCCGCGGAGCACCTCGACCGGCTGACCGCTAACCACGAATTTGAGCCGTTCCTGACATTGAACGCCTACGAAGACATCGATTGACCCGGGAGCCTTCATGACATTTCAGACCGCTGCGCAAATCGACAAGAACTGGAGCGAGAGCCCGCGCTGGAAGGGCGTGACGCGCGCGTACAAGGGCGCCGACGTGGCGCGGCTGCGCGGCAGCGTGCACGTCGAGCACTCGCTCGCACGGCTCGGAGCCGAGAAACTCTGGCGCTATCTGCACGAGCTGCCATTCGTCAACGCGCTCGGCGCGCTCACCGGCAACCAGGCCATGCAGCAGGTGCGCGCAGGACTCAAGGCGATCTATCTGTCGGGCTGGCAGGTCGCGGGCGATGCGAACCTCGCCGCCGAGATGTATCCCGACCAGTCCCTGTATCCCGGCGGATTCCGTGCCCTCGGTGGTGCGGCGCATCAACAACACGCTCCTGCGCGCGGACCAGATCTGCCACGCGGAGGGGAATGACAAGATCGACTGGCTGCAGCCGATCGTGGCCGATGCCGAAGCGGGCTTCGGCGGCGTCCTGAACGCCTTCGAGCTCATGAAGGCCATGATCGCGGCGGGCGCCGCGGGCGTGCACTTCGAGGACCAGCTCTCCAGCGCCAAGAAGTGCGGCCACATGGGTGGCAAGGTGCTCGTGCCGACCCAGGAGGCGATCAACAAGCTGGTGGCCGCGCGCCTTGCGGCCGACGTCTCGGGCGTGCCGACCGTGCTCGTCGCCCGCACGGATGCCGAATCGGCGACGCTGCTGACCGCGGACGTGGACGATCGCGATCACGAGTTCATCGCGTCGAAGGACCGGACCAGCGAAGGCTTCTTCCCGGTCCGCGCCGGGATCGCGCAGGCCATCGCGCGCGGCGTCGCCTATGCGCCGTATGCCGACCTCGTCTGGTGCGAGACCGGCACGCCGGACCTCCATGAGGCGAAGGAGTTTGCCGAAGGCGTCCATCGCGCCTGTCCCGGCAAGCTGCTGGCCTACAACTGCTCGCCGTCCTTCAACTGGCGCAAGAAGCTCGACGACGCGACCATCGCGAAGTTCCAGCGCGAGCTCGGCGCGATGGGCTACAAGTTCCAGTTCATCACGCTCGCGGGCTTCCACGCCCTCAACTTCTCGATGTACGAGCTGGCCCGTGGCTACCGCGAGTCGCAGATGAGCGCCTATGTCGCGCTCCAGCAGGCCGAATTTGCCGCGGAGTCCGTGGGCTACACCGCGACCAAGCACCAGCGGGAGGTCGGCGCAGGCTACTTCGACGACGTCACCCAGACCGTCACCGCAGGCACGTCGTCGATCACGGCCATGCGCGGATCGACCGAAGAGGCGCAGTTCAAGGCACGCTGAGCCGCGGGCCCTGCGTGCCGGGCGCGGCATTCGACCCGCATTGCAGGCTGTGCCCGCGGCTTGCCGGATTCCTCGACTCCGTACGCCGGAAACACCCGGACTATCACTGCGGGCCGGTGGCGCCGTTCGGCAGTGCGCGCCACCGGCTGCTCGTGGTCGGGCTCGCGCCGGGCCTGCATGGCGCAAATCGCACGGGGAGGCCCTTCACGGGCGACCATGCGGGCATCCTGCTGTACCGGATCTTGCATGCCCACGGGTTCGCGTCTCGCCCTGAGTCCGTGTCCGCCGACGACGGTTTGCGCCTCGTCGATTGCCGCATCAGCAATGCCGTGAAATGCCTGCCGCCCGGCAACAGGCCGGAGCCGGCGGAGGTGCGGCGTTGCAACGGCTTCCTGCTGCGCGAACTCGAGTCATTGCCGCAAGGCGCCGTGGTCATCGCGCTCGGCGCGATCGCGCATGCGGCCGTGCTCCGGGCCTTCGGGCTGAAGCCGGCACACTTCGCCTTTGCCCACGGCGCCGAACATGGATTGCCGAAGGGCCGCCGGCTCCTCGACTCGTACCACTGCAGCCGGCTCAACACCAATACCGGCCGCCTGACCCCTGCGATGTTCGACCGCGTCTTCGCCCGCGCGCGCCACTTGCTTGACCGCTGACGATCCCCACACCATGTCGCCGTGAGCGACTTCGACATCAAGGCGTTCGTGAAAAGCCTGCCGGGCCGGCCGGGCGTGTACCGGATGCTCGATGCCGAAGGCACGATCGTCTATGTCGGAAAGGCCCGAAACCTCAAGTCGCGGGTCGGCAGCTATTTCCGCGCCGACCAGCTGCAACCCAAGGTGCAGGCGCTGGTCCGCGCGGTCGCCGCGCATCGAAGTCACGGTGACGAACTCCGATACCGAAGCGCTGCTCCTCGAGCACAACCTGATCAAGCGTCACCGGCCGCGCTTCAACGTCATCCTGCGCGACGACAAGAGCTTTCCCTATGTCCACCTGTCGGCGCACGAGTTTCCGCGACTGTCCTTCTACCGCGGCTCGCGCCGCCTTCCGGGGCGGCTGTTCGGGCCATACCCTGCGGCGAGCTCGGTGCACGAAACGCTGAACCAGCTCCACAAGCTCTTCAGGCTGCGAAGCTGCAAGGACACCTTCTTCGCCAACCGCTCCCGGCCCTGCCTCGAATACCAGATCGGCCGCTGCTCCGCGCCCTGCACCGCGCTGATCGATGCGGCCGACTACGCGCGCGACGTGGAATCCGCCGTCATGGTGCTGGAGGGTCGGGCCCAGGACGTCACGACGCGGCTCGGCGAGGACATGGACCGGGCGGCGGAGCGTCTCGATTTCGAGCGCGCGGCCTCGCTCCGCGACCAGCTCACCGCGCTCACTGACATCCAGTCCCGGCAAGTCGTCACTCGCACGCGGGGCGGAGCCGATACCGACGTGCTTGCCGTTGCCGAAGGGGCAGGGGACTTCTGCGTCGCGTTGATGTTCATCCGCGGCGGGCAAGTCCTCGGCACGACGACGTTCCACCTGCGCGCGCCGATCAGCGACGCGCCCGAAGTGCTTTCCGCATTCGTCGCCCAGCACTTCCTCGAGCGCGATCCCCCGGCGAGGATCTACCTGTCGCATCCCATCGAGGATGCGGAAATCCTGGCCACTTCGCTCTCGGAGCGCTCGGGCCGCAAGGTCAGGGTCAGTCAGGCCCGGCGGGGATTTCCACAGCGATGGGTGGCACTGGCGATGCAGAATGCCGAGAACGCTTTGCGCATGCGGGACGCGAGCCAGGCGAATCTCGCCGAGCAGTTCGGGGACCTCACGTCATTGCTCGGGCTGTCGAAGCCGATCGAGCGAATCGAGTGCTTCGACGTCAGCCACACGCAGGGCGAAGCGACCAGTGCATCCTGCGTCGTGTTCGGAAGCGACGGCCCCATCAAGGCGGAGTATCGGCGATACAACATCGAAGGCGTCGAGCGCGGCGACGACTATGGCGCGCTGCGCCAGGCGCTGACCCGCCGCTATCGCCGGCGAAAGGAAGAGGAATCCCCCGTTCCGGACCTGTTGCTGATCGACGGCGGCGCGGGCCAGCTCGCGGAGGCCGGGCGCGTCCTCGCCAAACTCGAGCTCGCGATCCCGGCGGTTGCCGCCGTCGCAAAGGGAGCAGATCGGCGGGCCGGACAGGAGCGCATTTTCTTGTTGGGCCGGAACACGCCCTCTATACTTCCGGCCGACTCGAAGGCGTTGCACCTGATCCAGCGCGCGCGCGATGAGGCGCACCGCTTTGCGATCAGCGGCCATCGCAGGAAGCGGGCGCGGGCGCGCCAGACCTCGATGCTGGAGGCGGTCGCCGGGCTCGGTCCGGCGCGGCGCCGCGCATTGCTGCGCCAGTTCGGCGGATTGCAGGGCGTGTTGCGCGCCGGAGTCGAGGACCTGGCGCGGGCGCCGGGAATCGGGCCTGCGCTGGCGCAGGCGATATTCGAGCACCTCCATCCTGGAGCCTGATGAGCGGTCCCTTCACCATTCCGAACCTTCTGACCGCAATACGCATCGCCCTGATCCCGGCGATCGTGGTTTTGTTCTACCTGCCTTATCACTGGTCCGACATGGCCTGCGGGGTCATGTTCGCGCTCGTCGGCATCACGGATGCCTTCGACGGATACCTCGCGCGAAAGCTCGGCCAGACTTCCCGCCTCGGCGCCTTCCTGGATCCCGTCGCCGACAAGCTGATCGTCGTGACGGCACTCGTGCTGATCGTCAGCAGGAATCCCGTGTGGTACGTGACGCTGACGGCGGCCGTCATCATCGGACGCGAAATCGCGATTTCAGCCCTGCGGGAATGGATGTCGGAAATCGGCGCGCGGCACAAGATGAAGGTCACGGGCGTCGCCAAGTTCAAGACGATCGTGCAGATCGTCGGGCTCTCGATGATGCTGTTTCGCGAAGACCTCTTCGGGCTGCCGATTTACCAGTTCGGGCTCGCGCTCACGGTCATTGCGGCCGTGCTGACCCTGTGGTCGATGATTGCCTACATCGTGGCGGCCGCCCCGGACCTGCGGAGTTCCGGCGAAACTTGACAGTCCGGGGTGCACTCCTAGAATGTCGCCTCCGGATTGGCACGGTCCCTGCGGGAATAGCTCAGTTGGTAGAGCGCAACCTTGCCAAGGTTGAGGTCGCGAGTTCGAGCCTCGTTTCCCGCTCCAGATCCTGACGAGACCCCGGGACGACCTTCCGGGGTTTCGTGTCTAATGCCCCCGAAAGGCTAGGTGGCAGAGTGGTCATGCAGCGGCCTGCAAAGCCGTGTACGCCGGTTCGATTCCGACCCTAGCCTCCAGAACTGATCTCGAAGCTAACGCCCAGCCTGGTTCTGCGCCGCCTTGTGGTGCTCGCATGAGACCGCGGGGTTGAATGGCTTGAAGATGCCGTTCGGATTGTCCCGATAGATCCAGACGTGCCGGTCAAAGTGCGGCATGAACATGTGCGCTTCGTCCGTCGGCGTCGCGGGATCATCAACCATGTTGTCATAGGGCACGCCGTAAAAACTCGGCGGCGCGCTGTGGCCGCTTGCCGCCCAGGAGCTTTGGAATACCAGGTTCTCGACCGCTACGAGCTCCATCGATCCGTCCGCCTGCGGCTCATAGATCAGGATCGCCGGCGCACGGAAATCGACGTGCGTCCCGTTGCCATCGACTCGCGGGGAGGGTGGCGCCGTGACGCCGAGGAGATCCGGACGGAAATAGTGCACGCCCATGGCGCCTTCAGACACGGGGCGGCCCATCATGTCGGCTGTCTCACACATGTCGAAGGGATCGCGAATGTACCCTTCAGCGAGTGCGATTTTTACGTCACGAAATCGTTCAGTGACGGTGCGGACTTCGGCAAGCGTGGGCTCACCCGGGCCGGGAGAACCCGAAGACTCGGGACGGTTTGAAGTCGTACAGGCGGCCAGCACCAGGCCGGCGATTGCAAGAGTGAATCTTGTCGTGGGTACGTATGTCATGGCTGCTCCCTAACAGCTTCAGACGGTTTGGAATTTTTCTCCTCGCAGTGACCCGGCGAAACCGCACATCACTTCGTTGACCGTCGGCCAACCCCCGATGGACTATAGTTCGCCTGCACGCGCGTCGTGGTCACCCGGTCGCGGTTCGCTGCGCCGCTCGCGCATGCAGGGCGCAGTTTACCCCCGCGGTGCGGGGCAGCAAGCGGGGGAGCGGGAGATGTCTTGGCCGGACTGAAGCCCCGGTGGCGGAATGGGTAGACGCTACGGACTTAAAATCCGTTGGCCGCAAGGCCATGCAGGTTCGAGTCCTGCCCGGGGCACCACCCTCCATGTTCTGTGGCCGGGCGCGATCCTGATGAGCCTGCTGATTGCCGGAGTCGGACAGGCCGACGACGCGAGCAGCCCGACCAGCAAGCCGCTCAACCTGCTCCTGACGCGGGAAGAATTGCGGGCGGTCGTCCGCAACTACGAAGTCAGGACCGGGGAAGACCTGACCGGACCGATCAACGAGGATGAGGTCATCGTAAGGGCGCCTGCGGTACTCGCACCCATGCGCGACGAGAGCCGGGACGCCTGGGGAGGAATTGCCGCGCCTTTCTGGGCGATCATGCATCCCAAGGACGCGTGGCGGATTTTTGTTCCCGTTCCCTCGAAGGGCCCGCCGCAGGAATCAGAAAGGCCCGCGCCGGACCCGCGCTAGCGATACGCTATGCAGTGATGACAAGAACAGTTCGCGATGTTCTGGGCAACCCTGAGTCCTGGGCGAACTCCCACCTGGGGGGCACTCACATGCCATTGCTCCGCGGAGCAATAATCGTTGGCGCACGTGAGATCGAGCCAGACGAACTGAGGATAGTCATCGAAGTCAGGGGTCGCGATGTGCACTCGACCTTCGTCGTCGCTGATCGCGACGTTCGCCAGCGTCTCCGCGAAGTACTCAAGCCGGGTCTCCTGCTCGATGACGCCCTGGATTTATCGTTATAGGACATCAGGCGAAAATCACGATGCACTCGGGTCATTGTCATTGCGGTGCGGTCCGCTACGAAATCCACGGCGAGCCCGTCTATACCGCGCTCTGTCACTGCGGGGACTGCCGCCGGCAGGCGGGCGCGCCCGTCGTCGGCTGGAGCGCTTATCCGGAAGGCGGACTCAAGATAATCAAGGGAACGACCAAGGTGTACGAATCGTCCGAGCACGGACGCCGGCATTTCTGTCCTGACTGCGGCACTGGGCTCTTCTACTTCAACGCAGTCAACCTGCCCGGCATCGCGGATATCCAGACCGCCACGCTGGACGATCCGGGCGCCGTTGCGCCGAAAATTCACGTTCAGACGGCAGAGCGGATCCCATGGATGGAACGCGCGCACGAACTGCCGGCATTCGAGCGCTACCCGACCCATGGGTGAACGGCCGGCCTAGAGCGGATAGATTCCGAGCGGCTGGACCAGCTCCCAGCCCTTTCCCTGGTCGACGTATTCCGCGCGTGCCTCGAACTTCTGTGGCTCGCCGGCCTTCGTCGGGCCCTGCCAGCTCCACTGGACGTCGCTGCTGAAGGTCACGACGCCTTCGAACTCGACCACGGCGGACTTCATCGATTCGCCGAGCTGTTGCGACGAGACGGACTTCTGGCGAAATTCTACGAGCGTCGCCTTGCCTTCGATCGCGGGGTTCGCATTGATCTTGGCAAGCACGATCCTGGGCCATCGCGCTGGTGTCCGGGGATTCGCCCTTGCCCTCATCGGGGCCTCTCACTTCGGCGGGAATTGGCGGAGCAGCGGGAGTCGCGGTGTTCGCTGCCGAGCCCGGGCCGCCGTCGCAGCCCGTGACACCGCAAGCCATTGCCACGAGGACAATCTGCACCCGCTGACGGGCAGGGGCCAGGCACGACATCCGGCGAGTATAGAGCCGGGCACTGTGACTGGCCGCGGGGCCCGGGATCGGCCACTCTGGTATAGTCCGCGCCACCTGAAAGAGCGGTCATATTCCATTTGCAAGCGTTTAATTTTTCAGGACTTTCCGCGCGGGATATCCAGGTCTGGCGCGGCGATCGCAAGGTGATCGGCGGCATCAGTCTCGAGGCCGTCGGCGGCGATTGCATTCATGTCGCCGGGCCCAACGGATCCGGCAAGACGACCCTGCTTCGCGTGCTCGCCGGATACCTGGTTCCGGAGGAGGGGAGCGTCAATTGGGCAGCACGACCGATCAGCTAGCGATCGCGACGCCTACCACCGGAGCTTCAGCTACCTCGCCCACAGCGATGCGCTCAAGCCGGAACTGACGGCCGGGGAGAATCTCGCCTTCGAAGTCGGGCTGCGCCGACGGCTCGCAATCGACGAGATCGAAGCTGCGCTGTCGCGCGTCGGCCTCATCGCATCACGAAACCGGCCGGCTGCGGTCCTGTCCGCGGGCCAGCGCCGGCGGCTCGCAATGGCTCGCGTGCTGCTGACGGCGGCCCCGCTTTGGCTGCTGGACGAACCCTTCACGAATCTCGACAGCGAGGGTGTCGACCTCGTTTCCGCAATCATCGCCACGCACCTCGATCGCGGCGGCGCCGCCATCATGGCCGCCCATCAGCCGCCTGCGATACGCAATCACGCCTGTCGTCGGCTCGAGCTCGCGCAATGAGCGACACCTCCATGATCGGCGCGGCATGTCTCCTGTACCGACGGGACTTGCTGCTGGCCGTTCGACACTGGGGGCAGGTTGCCCAGCCGCTGCTCTTCTTCGCCATGGTCACGACGCTGTTTCCGCTGGCCCTCGGCCCGGAACTGGCAAGCCTCCGCCAGGTCGCCGCGGGTATCCTCTGGGTCGCGGCACTCCTGGCGTCGCTGCTCGGAGTCGAACTCCTGTTTCGCGCCGATCACGCCGACGGCACACTCGAGCAGATGCTCGTCTCCGGCCAGCCACTCGCACTGCTTGCCCTGGCCAAGGGCGCGGCCCACTGGACAATCTGCGGCCTGCCGCTCGTCCTGGTTTCCCCGCTCGTGGCAACTGGTTTGGGCGTGCCGACCGATGCCCTGTGCGTGCTCATGATCTCACTGGGCCTCGGCACCGGTATCCTGAGCGCGCTGGGCGCGATCGGCTCGGCGCTGACGCTTGGCCTGCGCCGCGGGAGCATGCTGATGTCACTCCTCGTGCTGCCGCTGGCGATGCCGGCATTGATATTCGGCGCGCGCGCCATCGACATGGCGATCCATGGCGAAAGCGCACGCGGACCCCTGTTGCTGCTGGCCGCCATGCTGGTTCTCGCGATCACGCTGACGCCGCCCGCGGTAGCCGCGGCGCTGCGAATCAGCGCGGAGTGAGGGAATGAACTGGACCTGGTTTCACAAGCTCGCTTCGCCGCCGCATGCCTATCGCATCGCGGGAAGCCTGGCGTCGTGGTTCGGCTGGCCGGCGCTCCTCCTGATCGCCGTCGGGCTCTATGGCGGGCTCGTGCTCGCGCCGGCCGACTACCAGCAGGGCGATGCGTTCCGGATCGTCTACGTGCACGCGCCGAGCGCATGGCTCTCGATGTTCATCTACGGAACGATGGCGGTTGCGGCCGCAATCGGGCTGATCTGGCGCATCAAGCTCGCCCATGCCGTCGCCGCGGCTTCGGCCCCGGTCGGCGCCTCTTTCACCTTTCTCGCGCTCGCGACCGGCGCGATCTGGGGCAAGCCGATGTGGGGCACCTGGTGGGTGTGGGACGCGCGGCTGACTTCCGAACTCCTGCTGTTGTTCCTCTACGCGGGTGTCATGGCGCTACGAGCGTCGATCGACGATCGCGACCGCGCGGATCGCGCCTCCGCCGTGCTCGCCATCGTGGGCGTCGTGAACCTTCCGATCATTCACTACTCCGTGTACTGGTGGAACACGCTGCACCAGGCATCGACGCTCACCAAGATCGACAAGCCGTCGATGGCCGGCGACATGCTCTGGCCACTCCTCGTGATGCTGCTCGGCTTCACGCTGTACTACGGCGCGGTCCTGATGACGCGGCTGCGCGCGGAAATCCTGCGGCGCGAACGCGACGCCTCCTGGCTGCGGGCGGGGATCCGATCATGAGCGAGTTCCTCGCCATGGGTGGTTACGCGGCATTCGTGTGGCCCTGTTTCCTGCTGACCGGGATCGTGCTCGTCTGGAATGTGATTGCCGCCCGGAGGCTGCACGCAGGCGGCACTGACCCGGGCCTCGCGCCGGGACGACGCCGGAAAGGGCAGGCCATGACACCGCGCCGCAAGCGCCTGATCGCCGTCATCGCAATCCTCGTCGGCGTGGGTGCAGCGACTGCGCTCGCAATGCTCGCGTTCGAGGACAACCTGCTCTATTTCTACAATCCGTCGCAGGTGGTGGCGGGCGAGGCGCCGAAGGATCGCACGTTCCGGGTCGGCGGGATGGTTACCGAGGGCAGCGTCCGAGCGCACCGACGGCACGCTCAAGATCCGGTTCGTCGTCACGGACTACAAGCACTCCATTCCGGTGAATTACGAAGGCCTGCTGCCGGACCTCTTTCGCGAAGGGCAGGGGGTCATCGCGCACGGACGGCTGACGGAATCGGGTGAATTCGTCGCCGATGAGATCCTCGCGAAGCACGACGAGAACTACATGCCGCCCGAAGTCGCCGAGTCGCTCAACATGCCCCAGCCCGGACGAACTTCGGAATGATCCCGGAACTCGGCCATTTCGCGCTGATCCTGGCGCTCCTGCTGTCGGTCGCGCAGGCGGCATTCAGCCTAGGCGGAGCCGCGCGCCGTCATGCCGGCTGGATGGCGGCCGGTCGCTCGGCCGTGGTCGGCCAGTTCACGTTCGTTGCGGTCGCATTTGGCGTCCTTGCCTGGTCATTCATCGAGCGCGACTTCTCGGTGCTCTACGTCGCCTCGAATTCCCACTCGCAGCTGCCGCTTTTCTATCGGGTCGCGGCAGTCTGGGGCGCGCACGAGGGCTCGCTGCTGCTGTGGTCCCTGGTGCTGGCCGGCTGGTCCCTGGCCGTCACCGCCTTCAGCCGGAGCCTCGACGCGGCGTTCCGCAGCCGCGTGCTCGGCTTCCTCGGCCTGATCAGCATCGGGTTCCAGCTCTTCATGCTGACGACGTCGAATCCCTTCGAGCGCCTGGTGCCCGCGGCGTCCGAGGGACTCGACCTCAATCCCTTGCTGCAGGATTTTGCGCTCGCGGTGCATCCGCCCATCCTCTACATCGGATATGTGGGATTCTCGGTGGCCTTCGCTTTTGCCTGCGCGACACTGCTCGAAGGCCGGCTCGACGCGGCCTGGGCGCGCTGGACACGCCCCTGGACACTCGCGGCCTGGCTCTTCCTGACGATCGGCATCGCGCTCGGGAGCTGGTGGGCCTACTACGAGCTCGGCTGGGGCGGATGGTGGTTCTGGGATCCCGTGGAAAACGCGTCCTTCATGCCATGGCTCGCCGGCACGGCCCTGATCCATTCGCTCGCAGTCACCGAAAAGCGCGGCCTGTTCAAGAGCTGGACGCTGCTGCTCGCGGTGTCCACGTTTTCCCTGTCGCTGCTCGGCACGTTCCTCGTGCGGTCCGGCGTGCTCATTTCGGTGCACGCATTTGCCACGGATCCGGCGCGCGGCGTCTTCATCCTGGCGTTCCTGACCGCCGTCATCGGCGGTGCGCTGCTCCTGTACGCGTGGCGCGCTCCGCAGCTCAAGTCCGGCGCCGGCTTCGAGGTGACGTCGCGCGAGAGCTTCCTGCTCTTCAACAATGCGCTCCTCGTCGCAGCCCTGGCCCTCATCCTGCTCGGCACGCTGTACCCGCTGTTCATGGACGCACTTTCGCTGGGGAAGATTTCCGTCGGGCCCCCGTACTTCGAGCTCGTCTTCCTGGTGCCGATGTTGCCGTTGCTCGCGCTCCTGGGTGTCGGCATGCACGCCGCCTGGAAGCGCGGCCTGCTCGGCCTGGTCCGCATGCGCCTCGTCGTGACTGCCGTGATTGCCGTCGTCGGAGCGCTGCTGATCGTCGGCGTGGTCTACGGCGACATCCGCCCGGTTTCGGCGCTCGGATTCGCGCTTGCGCTGTGGGTCATGGTCTCGTCGCTCGCAATCCCGGTCGCGCGCCTGCGCGCGCGTCAGCCGATCCCGGGCGCCGTGCTGGGCATGGTGATCGCGCACTTCGGCATGGGTCTCGCGACGCTCGGCATCACGGGCGTGCAGTCGTTCAGGGTGGAAAAGGACGTTGCCCTCGCGGTCGGCGATGCCGCCACGATTGCAGGCTATGAGTTCAAGTTCGCCGCGATCCGGGACCACCAGGGCCCGAACTTCGTCGGGGTCGAGGCTGACGTCCTGGTTTCGCGCAATGGACGGCCAGTTGCGACGCTTCATCCCCAGAAGCGGCTGTACAACTCGGGCGGCAATCCGATGACGGAGGCGGGGATCGAAGTCGGCGCGGCCCGCGACCTGTTCGCGGCGCTCGGCGACGAGCTCGGCCAGGGTCGCTGGAGCCTCCGGCTGCAATACAAGCCGCTGATCCGCTATATCTGGCTCGGCGCGATACTGATCGCCCTCGGCGGCGGCATTGCCGCGCTGGATCGCCGCTATCGCGCAGGCGCCAGGGCGACGGCCGGCGCCGCTGCAGCCGCATCGACCGCCTCGCGATGAAGTTCCCGCTGAAATTCCTCGTGCCGGCAATCGCATTCGCGATCCTCATCGGTTTCTTTGTCGTGGGCCTGCGGCAGGATCCCGGCGCGATCCCGTCCCCGCTCATCGGCAAACCGGCGCCGGCATTTTCGCTCGAGTCACTCGGCGATCCGGCCTGGAAGGTAGGACCGGCGGATTTCGCGGGCCGCCCATGGCTGCTCAACGTCTGGGCGACCTGGTGCGCCGGCTGCAGGGACGAACATGAGGCGCTCCTCGCCATCGCGCGCGAGAACCAGGTTCCGATCATGGGGCTCAACTGGCGGGACGATCGGGCACTTGCGCTGCGCTGGCTCGCGCAGCTCGGCAATCCGTATGTATCGGTCGCGTTCGATCCTGAGGGACGCACGGCGATCGACTGGGGTGTCTATGGGGCGCCCGAGACTTTCCTGATCGGCGCAGACGGAACCGTGGTGAAAAAACACATCGGCGCGATGACCCCGGAGGTCTGGCAGCGCGACTTCCTGCCGCTGCTGCAAGCCGCAAACGGTGACGGCTGATGCGTGCCGTTTGCCTCGTTCGCCCTGTTGTGCCTGAGCCCGATTGCCCTCGCCGTCGATGCCGGCCAGCACTTCGAGGATCCGGCACTGCAGGCACGCTATGAGCGCCTGATCCACGACCTGCGATGCCTCGTCTGCCAGAACGAGAGCATCGCCGACTCGAATGCGACGCTCGCGAGCGATCTGCGGCGCGAAGTGCGCGAACTGATGAAAGAAGGGCGAAGCGACGACGAGATTCGCGGCTTCCTCACCGAACGCTATGGCGATTTCGTGCTGTATCGCCCGCCGCTCAAGCCCCGGACCTGGCTCCTCTGGTCTGCACCGGCCCTGTTCCTGCTGGCAGGACTCGGCGTCGTCATCTCCATCGTCATTCGGCGTGCCCGCGCGGCACGGGCCGATCCGGACATGCTCGAAGAAGAGCCGGACCGGCAGTGACATCGTTCATCATTCTCTGCGCGCTGCTTTCGGCGCTGGCCATCGTGCTGCTCGTCTGGCCGCTGCTGAAGCCACGGGGCGACGGCGCTGCGGGCACCAGTCGCGCAGGCATCGCGGCCACGGTGGTTGCCGCGCTGCTGCCCATCGCCGCCTTCCTGATCTACTTCCAGGCCAGCAACTGGGACTGGAATGCGCCGCCCGAGCGCAACGCCGTGACCGCGCCCGACCTGCAACGGGCTGTGACTGAACTCAAGGAGCGCCTCGCCAGGCAACCGGACGATGTCGACGGCTGGAAACTCCTCGGCCGGACTGCCACGGTCCTGGGCGATTACGCCCTGGCTCGTCAAGCGTTCGGCGAGGCCCATACGCGCACCCAGGGCAAGGATGCCGAGGCCATCGTCGGCTACGCGGAATCGCTCATTCTCACCGACGAGCGCGAGATCGACGGCCAGGCGGCGCAGATGTTCGAGCAGGCGCTGGAGCTCGCACCCGACAATCCGCGGGCCCTCTGGTACGGCGGCATCACGGCCTACCGGCGCGGCGACATGGCGCTCGCGCAGACAACGCTGGATCGAGTTGCAGAATCACGAGCTGGCGCCGGATCTCCGGCAGGTCCTTGCGGAGCGACTGGCGGAACTCGAGCAGTCCGTGGGCAAGCCGGTCCCGTCGACCGCGACGGCGGCTGCAACGCCCGCGATCGAGGTGTCCGTCGGGATCGATCCGGGCCTCGCGGCCAGGATTCGCCCGAATTCGACGGTATTCGTCATTGCGCGCCGCGGCAGCGGTGGCCCGCCGCTCGCGGTCGTCCGTCGTCCCGCCGGCGCCTGGCCGGTGACCGTCAGCATCAGCGACGCGGACGCGATGCTGCCCGGCATGTCGCTCGCTGGCGGCGGGCCGCTCACGCTCATTGCGCGGATTTCGCAGACGGGCCAGCCGATTGCCGCGAGCGGCGACCTCTTTGGCGAGGTCGGTTATGATTTCGCCTCGGCCCATCCGGCCAGCATCACCATCGACCGGATCGTCCCGTAGTCCACAGGCCGGAGGGAAGCGATGGGTCCGGCCGTCGTCAGCTACCGCTTCAGGCGACTGCCATCGGCCTTCCGCTATTTTCCGAGGGCTGTGTTTGGCCGGCGCAGCGCGATCGTACCGGACGGGCAGCGCGTTCCGCGCCTCGAGGCCAGCGTCGACTCGGTGCTCGCCGGCAGCGCGCATCTCGCGCGCTATCGCGGGATCTGCGGCTTCGCCGACGACGGACACCTGCCGGTCACCTATCCCCACGTGCTTGCCATGCCCTTGCACGTGGCGCTGCTGACTCACCCGCTGTTCGTCGTCCGGCTCATGGGCCTGATTCACGTCGGCAACGAGATCGAGCTGAAGCGGGCGCTTCCGGCGGCCGGTGAATTCAGGTTGCGCAGCTGGATCGAAGGTCACCGCGACGTTGACCGCGGACACGAGTTCGATCTCTACACCGAGGTCAATGACCGCGAGGGAACGGCCTGGCACGAGAAGTCGACGCTGCTCGCGCGACGCGCCACCGACGGCCGCCAGGCGGCCCGAAGCGCACGCCAGACTCTCCGCTATGAAAAGCCGACCGAGGCAGATGCTACAAGCCGTGTCGAAATCGACGTGCCCCGTGCCATGGGGCGGCGCTATGGCTGGCTCTCGGGAGACCTCAATCCGATCCACCTGGGCGATCGCGGCGCAAGGCTTTTCGGATTCGACCGCGCGGTCGCCCACGGCATGTGGTCCATGGCGCGCGCACTCGCCGCGCTGGGCGCGGAGGCATTCATTCCGCCGGTCCATGTGCACGTCGAATTCAAGTTTCCGCTCTTCATGCCCTGCGTCGCCCAGCTCGAACACTGGGCGCGCGACGGGCGCCGGGTTTTCGTGCTGAAGGACGCGGAAAGCGAGCGGCCGCACCTCGCGGGCTCGACGCGGCCCGCCTGATTCCATGTACGACGGCCTGATGCGACGGATCCTGCGCGCCCGTCCCGGCGAGGAACGGGCCGTCGGCCTCGCGTTTGCCTATTTTTTCATGCTGATGTGCGCCTACTACCTCCTGCGGCCGCTGCGGGACGCCATGGCGATCGGCGCGGGCCTCGAGAACCTGCCCTGGCTCTATACCGGCACGTTCATCTCCATGCTGGCGCTCACGCCCTGTTTCGGCGCGCTGGTGTCGCGCGTGCGCAAGCAGCTCCTGTTGCCGATCACCTACGCCTTCTTCGCATCGAACCTGCTCGCGTTCTACGTCCTGTTCAAGGTCAGTCCGGACGCGCGCTGGCTCGCGATTTCATTCTTCATCTGGCTGTCCGTCTTCAACATGTTCGTCGTCTCCGTCTTCTGGAGCTTCATGGCGGACGTGTTTCGCGCCGAGGAGGCCAAGCGGCTGTTCGGGCCGATTTTCGCGGGAGGAGGGACCGGGGCCATCCTCGGGCCGCTCCTGATGCAGTTCCTGGTGCCCCGGATCGGCGTGGATGCCGTCGTGGGACTCGCGATGCTCCTGCTGCTCGGCACGCTGCCCTGCATTCGCGGCCTGTCGCGCTGGGCCGAGGCCCGGCACGGCCGCTTCGTGCTGCCGCCCGAGGATCCGGACGCCCGCATCGGCGGCGGCATCCTGTCGGGCCTCATGCTCGTCGTGCGCTCGCCGTACCTGCTCGGGATCTTCACGGTGATCGCGCTCGGCTCGATCGCGGGCGTCTTCATGTACAACGAATTGCTCTGGCTCGTGGAGGCGAACTACCCGGATCTCGCGAGCCGCGCGCAATTCTTCGGGCGGCTCGATACCGTGGTCAATGTCGTGGCCTGGGTGTTCCAGGGAGTCGTCGTCGGCTGGCTGATCCGGCGCTTCGAGCTCGCCGGCGCACTCGTCACGATTCCGATCGTGGCGCTCCTCTCTTTCGCGGCCTTGGCGGCGATGCCGACCCTGCTGGTGCTCGCCGTGGGGCAAGTCCTGCGCCGCGGCGGTGAATACGGCATCGCCAAGCCGAGCCGAGAAGTCCTGTTCACGGTCGTCGATGCCGAATCGAAATACAAGGCGAAGAACTTCATTGACACCGTCATGCAGCGGGGCAGCGACATGGTCGGCGTCTGGCTGCACTTCCTGTTGGCGTCAGCAGGCGTTGCATTGGTCGGCTATTCGGTGATCTGCGGCGTCGGCATGGTGGCGGCCATCGCCATCTCCCTGGGGCTCGGCCGCGCGTTTTCGCGCCGCCAGGCGGGCACTTCGTGAATTCGCGCCGGTCCAACTGCGGGACTGTCACTGGAGCCCGCCATGAATCATCCGGAGATCCCGGTCCCGCGCCTGACCCGCCGCGACGTGCTGGGCCTGGTCTCGGCATTGCTGTTGCCACGCATGGCGATCGCGGCGTCTGACCCGATCGAGCGGGCCATACCGCGCACGGGCGAGAAATTGCCCGCGCTCGGACTCGGCACCTGGCAGGTGCTCGACGTACCCGGAAGCGGCAAGGATTTTGACGCGGCCACAGCCGCGGTGCGCGTATTCCTCGAGGCCGGTGGCCGAGTGATCGACAGCTCCCCGATGTACGGGCGCTCCGAGGAGCGGGTCGGTGACATCCTGGCCGGACTGCGACCCCCGAGTCGCCCGTTCCTCGCGACGAAGATCTGGACGACCGGGCGCGAGTCCGGCAAGGCCCAGCTCGCCGATTCGCATCGCCTCATGCGTGCAAAGACCCTCGACCTCGTCCAGGTGCACAATCTCCAGGACCTCGGCACTCACCTGGCGACCTTGCGCGCGGCGCAGGAGGAGGGGAGCGTGCGCTATGTCGGCGTGACGCACTACGTCGCGAGTGCGCACGCGGAGCTCGAACGCGTGATCCAGCGCGAGCGGCCGGACTTCCTGCAGATCAACTACTCGCTGGCGGAGCCGGAGGCCGGGACGCGGCTGCTTCCGCTTGCGCGCGAGCTCGGCGTCGCCGTGCTCGTCAATCGGCCGCTGACCAAGGGCTCGATGATCGACCGCGCCGCCGGTCACGCCCTCCCTCCGGTTGCGGCCGAGCTCGGCTGCCGGAGCGCGGCCCAGCTCTTCATCAAGTGGGTGCTCGGCGACCCGGCCGTCACCGTGGTCTTGACCGGCACGCGCAACCCGCGGCATGCGTCCGAGAACCTGGAGGCCGCCTCCGGAAGGACGCCGGATCCCGCACAGCGCAAGGCGATTTCGGCCTGGTTTGCGTCGCTCTGAAGCTAGGGTGCGCTCCCTAGGCGCAATCCGGATAGTGGCGGCATTGCCAGTCCATGCTTCAAGGAGTCCGGAATGATCGAAAACGTCAGCCAGTTCATCGGCACGATGGCGGAGACGCCGTTCGGAAAGGCTGCGCGCCGTTCCGTGAAAACCATCTGGAATGCCCAGCTCGCCGCGCTCGAAACGACGCGCCATGAAGCGGGCAAGATCCTCGTCGCCGCCATCGACGAGAGCCAGAAGCTCGACGCGAAAGGCCGCAAGAAGGTCGATCGCGTCCTCGGCAGCCTCGCGGGCAATGCGGGCGAACGCCTGAGCACCCTCGAGCATGCATTCCAGCGCCGCGTGACGCGCGCCATCCGCGTCATCGGCCTGCCGACCGCCGGAGAATTCGAGGCGCTGTCGCGCCGCGTCGATGCGCTTTCGTCGCGCACGAAGCCCCGCGGCCAGAAGAAGAGCGCGCGCCGCAGCACTCGCCGCGCCGCCTGAGTCCGAAGCGCCGCTGGTGTACGATGGGTTCTCCGTCGTACACCAGCCGCATGTCCACCCGCCCCAAGTCCACGCCCGGCCGGCGCACGCGCCAGCGGATCCTCGACACCACGCTCGCGCTCTTCAATGAGCGCGGCGAACCGCAGGTCTCCACATCACTGATTGCCGCCGAACTCGGCATCAGCGCGGGCAACCTGCACTACCACTTCCGTCGCAAGGACGAGCTCTCGTCTGCCTTGCTCGACCAGTTCGTCAATGAGCTCGACGCCTTGCTGCCGCCCGAAGGATGGCGGGCCGATGACGTCGAGGACGTGTGGCTGCTGCTGCACCTCATCCTCGAGACGCTGTGGCGCTACCGGTTCCTGTTCCGCGACCTGAGCGGCATCATGTCGCGCGACCGGCGCGCGAGCCAACGGCTCGCGATGGCATTCGAACGCTCGGTGCAGGCGTCGCGCGGCATCTGCCTTGGACTCGCCGAGCGCGGAATCATGACCGCGACAAGGGCCGAGATCGACGCCCTCAGCGTCAATATCGCGGTCGTGTCGCTGTACTGGCTTTCATTTGAGGCCGCGCGCCACCCGAAGAGTGGCGTTTCCGAAGCGGGCATGGCCCGCGGCGCGTATCAGGTCCTGATGCTCGTCGCGCCGTTTCTCGAAGCCGAGAGCCGGTTTCATCTCGAAAAACTGGCGGCGGGAATACCTGGCGGAGGATCGGGCGTAGGGGACTCGTCTGGAGTTTCCGGGACCCGGATTCTCAGCGCTTGCATGGACCCAAGACATATCCAGTACTTAACATAATATACATTATGCGAACTAAGCCCTGAGGCTCCGCCAGGGTCTTGAAGTACGTGTTGTAGTGCACCAGAGCACCTGCGCAACTCCAGCTGACGCTTCGCGACTACGTACACGGGATCGCCGACAAGCGTCAGCGATCAGAGGCGACGCTACAGGCTCTCAGTAAACGCCTTCAAGCGCAGATTGAAAGCTGCCGCATCATCCCAGAATGGTGCATGCCCCATCTTTGGCATCATGTGAATCTGCGCGTGAGCCATCCGCGCTTTGTGCTGGTCAACCACCGCTGGCTTGACGATGGCATCCTCCACGCCATGCGTAATGAGTACAGGCTTTCGCACCTTAGCTAGAAGATCATCGTTGTCAATTACGCGAGACAACAGTGCCTGACGCACGCTCGGTGGCACGGACAGGTTGAATCCGAGCATGAGATAGAAATCCGAGGTTGAGAGTTCCCTCACGAAACAGGCTCGCAGCAGTGACTCCATGCTACGGACACTCTGATCTACCTCCGTGGCAAAGAAGCCTGGCACGAGATTGAGAAATTCGGGGGTCAGGACCGAAACTGCCTCATCAGTCCCAAGCTTCGTGACCCCACCTACGAAGTGGATACCGCCGATCGCGTCCTCACCGTAGTGCCGCAAGTAATCGAGGATTACGAGTGGTCCATATGACCAGCCGCAGAGAATCGGATGGTCAAGACCCTGGGCCTGGATCGCGGCGTTGACGTCATCGGCCCACAGCCTCGCATCAGAGTAGCCATCGTGAGGCTTATCTGACAGACCGTGCCCACGCATGTCCATTGCGACAAGTCTGAAGCTGTCGGCTAGTTCCGAATCCAGCTGCCGACCCCATGCAAGCGAGCATTGGGAAAACCCATGAATGAACAGGATCGGGCGACCGCCTGAATGCCCCGTTTCAGCGAGGTGGAGTCGTATGCCGCCGCCGCCAGCAATCGTGTGACTTTGCATGCGAGGACTCCTCAATGCTGATTTCCGTTGCTATACATCATGCGGTGCAGGCGTATGATGGTTGCGAACTCCAACGGAGCTGGAGGCGATCATGAAGAAACTCTTTGTCGGATTGGCACTCATGGCAGTGGCCACTGCTGCATATGCTGCGAGCGGCGCTTGTGGCATCTGCGCAATCAACCTGTGCGACATTTGCCCGCTCTGCTAAGGCCTTGAATGCAGTAGCTGGATCAACTCATCGAGTTCCGGCGCGGTCTCGAATGGTTTCCCTGGTCCCATGATCTCATCCCATTGCGCGCGCGACTCCACATACAGCTGCGCTTGAATCTCGAGCGACTCGTCGCCTTCTAGCAATCCCGTCGGCACCCAGACGTAACCCGTGTTGCGCAATGGATTCGCCGTCGGCGATCCACAGCGCGAACAGAACCAGGATCGGAAACCGGTTTCCCGGGCCCACTGGGTGACCAGCGATTCGCCCGCGAGCCAGCGGAACTTGTCCGCCGCGACGATCATGCCGGTGTTCGAGACTGAGCCGCCCTGCCTGCGACACAGGGAGCAATGGCATTGATAGAGCTTCGGGTAAGGCTTGTCGACTTCGAAGCGGACTGCACCGCAGAGGCAGGCACCGATCATTTCAGATGCTATTCAGGGTCATTGCCGCTGCGTCGATGTTCCTTGAACCGTTCCTTGGCCTCAGCCCGCATCTTTTCCCATTCAGCCTGTTGTTCGTCCGTCAGGATTGCCCGCACCTTCTCATGGTAGTCATCCATCACGGGGCGCGCCTCCTTGAACATGGCCCGCTTCTCGCTGCGCGAGGCAGCGCCCGCGTGCTTGGCCTTGATGGCCTTGAGCTGGGCCATGTGCTCCTCGGTGAGCGGCCTGAGTTGGGCTTCCTGCTCAGGCGTCAGCTTGAGGCGCGCCTTCGCTTCAGCGACTGCAGCCTGCACAGCCTCGCGGTCCGGCGACGCTTCGGCAGCGATCACCGGCATTGCAGCCAGGTTGAAGACCAGCAAGGCAGCGAGGCAGGACTTCTTCATGTGAAAACCCTTCGTGAACCCATCGCTCAAGCCGTCGGCGATAATGTACACAACCTGGCGCAACTGGACCCGCATGCGGCCGAACGTTTCCATTGGTTTCCCGCTCGTCGTGCTCGTCATGCTCGCGGCGGAGGCCATGCTCTGGGGGCCGGCCCTCGAGTATCGGCGGCTATTGCTTGTGTCGGAGCCTTGGCGCCTGTTCACGGGTCATTTCGTCCACCTCTCGCTGCTGCACGCCCTGTTGAATGGCGTGGCCCTGCTGCTGCTGGGGCGGCTGTTTGCGGACCGGCTGCGGACCGGCGAATTCTGGCTGGTCCTCCTGGGCGCGCCCCTGCTGATCTCGCTCGGTTTCTGGATCGGAATTCCCCAGCTCAGCTGGTATCGCGGCCTCTCCGGCACGCTGCACGCCATATTTTTCGCAGGCTGCGTCGTCTGGCTCGCGACTACGACCGGCAAGAACCGATGGCTGCCGGTCGCTGCGCTTGTAGGCGGTGCCTTCAAGGTCTTGCTCGAACAACCCTGGGACTCGAGTTTTCCATTCCGGGAATGGCTGGGCGCCGCAGTCGTGCCCCAGGCTCACCTGCTGGGCGCAATGATCGGCACGGTTGCCGGCCTCGCATTCAAACAAGTCCGGCGCCGGTCGGCGCAATGACGTATAAAGGAGCGAATGAGACAGCGCTCGTGAATACCGGCCAGCCGATCCCTTCGAACCTCGCCTCTGCGCTTCGCGCGTACTACACCGCGTTCGGACACCAGGTCCCGGCCGACATCGTCGACAAGTACGTCGATCGTTGCGGTCCCTTGATGCTGGAGATCCGCCAGGCAGTCGAGCTCAAGCAGCCCGTGCAGGCCTGGCTCGCCCGTTCGAAGGCCCTCGCCAACCCGCCTTGACCCCACGCCCGTTGCCGGAACCGCGAGTGCGGAACCGCAGCAACACGAGGCCGATCAGGCCCAGTAAGGCGTAGTCCAGGGCTCCACCACCGCCCCCTCCTCCACCGCCCGGCGGCGGCGTGACCGTTCCGTCGTCATCGGCGATGGTGACGTCGAGTGTCGTCGACCCCTCGATCGTGGCGCCGCCCGCAACATTGGACAGGGTGATACGGAAGTCTTCGTGCGGTTCGTCTGCGGTGTCGTTGACGAGGGGAATGCTGATGATGCGGTCGGTCATGTCGCCGGCGGGCCAACTGAGGGTTCCCGCGGCCGCCGTGTAGTCGGCGCCACCCGTTGCCGTCAGCTCGCTGGTGGCGTAGTCGATGCTGACAGCACCGGCAAAGCCGCCGTTGCGTCGAAGGGTGACTTGCGCATTCGCGGCGTTCTCGGCGGCACTGGCGGCCGTGCCGACAAAGGCAATGCGCCCAGCACTCTGCGAAAGGCCGGCCGCGTTGTCGCGCAGCACGAACAAGCCGTTGCTGATGTCGCTGACGACGACATTGCCGGAAGGCAGGAACGGATAGACGCCCCAGGCGCCATCGGTCCCCGCGCTGTTCTGCGCGGGGGCAAGGAAAGTGTCGAAGCTCGCGATTTCCTTCAAGTGCCTCCGGATTGCTGGTGTCGAAAACGACGAGGCCGCGCCGGTAGTGGGACACGTAGAGCAGGTTGCCCTTCGTGTAGCCGTTGTGGTCGGTCGTGGTGTCCGGTCCCTGGTAGCTCGCGACGATGAATGGGTTGCGCAGGTCATCCACGTTCATCGTGTAGATCTGCGTGAACAGGCCGTTGAAGATCTCCTCCGTCTCGTCGTGTATGAAGATGTGCCGCTGGTCGGCCGTCGGCCAGCCGGAATGCGTGTAGCTCGCGTCCGAATAGGTCGTGGAAGACAGCATGATGGGCGCGGTCTTTTCGGTGACATCCCAGAGATCCACGCTGTTCTCGTTGAAGTCGACGTAGACCTCGCAGGGATTGTGTCCAATGCCGCATTGGGTCGTCCGCGCGTCAGTGATGAGGAGACTCGTCGCGTCGTGCACGTATTGCGTGCCGACGGGCGCCGCGGCTATAAGCTGCGGCTGTGCCGGATTGGCGAGGCTGTAGACGCGCCACCCTCCGCCTGCGAGGTTGCTCCCGGCGAGATACAGGTACGCCTCCCGTCCCGGCAGCGCCATGTTCGTCGCGTAATCGATGTTGGAGATGTAGGCCGTGTGCTGTGAGCCGGTGTCGGTGAGCGTCGTTGCGAGCGTCGCGGTGTTCGGCAGTCCGCTCAGGTCGATGACCTGCAAACCTGAAGCGAGCGCCTCGGTCGTGATGTAGGCGTAGGCCCGGAACCGGTTTCCCGCCGCGTCGAACACCTGGTAGATCTTCACTTCGCGCCAGGTTGACGAATTGCCCGCAATCGTCACGACCTGTCGCGGATTGTCCGGGTCCGTCACTTCGACGACCGCCGAGCCATTGCTCAAGCCGACGACGACGTATTCGCGCCCGTCATTCCGGTCCACGAAGCCCCAGACATTCGCTGCTGAGACCGGCCGGCTCGGGAACTGGTTGAGGGAAATCTGGGACTGGAAATCGACGTTGCGGCAGGGAAACTGGCCAGCCAGGCCCTGGACGCAACTCTCCGGCGCGATGGCCGTCGCCTGCAATGCGGCGGCCGGGCTGTCATCAACGATGCCCAGCTGCGCCGACGCCAGGTCGGCTGCCCACTTGAAGCCAAGATGCATCATCGCCTGGCGATAGCGAGGATCGACGCCTACGAGGATCGTCGGATAGGCGTCGGGATCCTGGTGCTCGAAATGGCCGCCGGGCTCGTAGCCCCCTTGTGCGTGATTGACGCCAAAGAGGAAGCTTTCCGGGTCGACACCGCTCAGGTCGTAGATTCCCGCGGCGACCTTGACCGTATTGCCGGGCTCGGCCATCTCGAGCGCGAACTGGATGTTCCGGCAGGGATCGTGATGCTCGAGGCAGTCGGTCGCATTGACGCCCTCGGGATCCACGAAACGCGCACCGCGCGTGTCGTCGTGTGAAGAAGCGGGCAGCATGATCATCAGCAGCCCCGCGACCACGGCCGACCGCAGGGTCATTCCTGGCGCGGTCATCAACTGCCCTCTACGAGCATCAGGCTCCCGTTCGAAGCGCTTTGCCGGATGGCCATTGCGACGCGATAACCCTCAGACGCGTACCAGGACTTGGCATCTTCATAGGTGGGAAATTCCAGGATGACGAGCCGGTTTGCCGGCACATCGCCCTCCAGCTTTTCGGACCGCCCGCCGCGCGCGATGAAACGCCCGCCGAAGGGTGCGATCGTGCCTGGCGTCAGCTTGATGTACTCGGCATAGCGCGCCGGATCCCGGACATCGATATTCGCGATGACATACGCGGTCATATGGGACTCCCTGCATTGTCGCCGAGGCTGTGCTTCAGCACGGGGACCCTGGCAATCGAATGGACCGCGTGAGGCGGTGATGGTTTGGCGGATGCGTGCAGGCAGAACTCCGGAGTCGGACCAAGCGTCATGCGCCGTCCCCAGAGGCAGGCGCCCGCCTCGACCTGCGGCTGCAACCCGGTCTCGAAGTCGCGATAGCTCATGTCCGCGGGCTTTGACAACCAATGCGCATGGAACAGGTCATTCAGCGCGCCCCGTCGCAAGCCGTAAAGTCCCGCCGTTCCGTCGACCGGCCATGGCGGCAATCCGGTCGTGGGGACCCTGGCGGGCCTGGCTGATCGCCGCCGCGTTGAGCAAGTCGAGGTCCGCGGATCCTTCGAGCAAGTGCCAGTCTTCGTAGCCCGCATTTCCGTCAAGCCAGGGAATCGACGCGAGCCGGTACACGCGCAGGCCGACGAGTCCGTCGATGCGCGTCTTCCAGAGAACCTCGTGAAATTCACGATGCGCGGATTCATACGCCCGCGCTCCGATGCCGGGGCGCGGAACATGCCAGAAAACGTAGGCCAGCAAGCTACATCAAGCCCTTCTGCCGCTTTTTCTCCCGCTTCAGCGCACGCTTTTCATCCTTCGTGTGCTGCGGTTTCTTCTTGTCTTCGCGCTTCTTGTCCATGCCCTTGCTCATCGGGAAATCCTCCTGCCCGGGACGATGACCACGCTATCTTAGCCTCAGTCGCCGGACAGGCGGAGCGATTGCCAGGCGTGCAGCTGCCAGGCGCCGTCCACACGAACGTAGACCGCCAGGTAGCGAATCCCGAACGCGGCGGTCGCCCCGCCGGCGGCCACGCGCACCTCGGCCGGTCCCTGCACGACAGCAGCCCCGTCGCCCAGGAACGTCACGCGGCGCTCGCCCGGCACGATGGCGAGATACCGCCTTCGGCCGCTCTTGATCCCCTCGATCAACTGGTCGCGATTTTCGACCTCGCCGGTCGAATGCACGTACTCGAGGTCCGGCATGAGCCAGCGCTGAATGGCTGTCGGGTCCCCGGCGACCATCGCGGCAAATCGCGCGTCTTCGGCTTCGAGTATCGAGGCCGCCGCCGGCCCTGAGTCCGGCGCGCGCGTGAAGTCGAGCGTGAATCCCTTGTCGGCGCCGTCGCTGACGCGAACCGAAAGCCTCCCTGCTTCTTCCCGCAGGTATTCGATGCGCCGCGGAAAATCGTGCGCCGGGTTCGTGAAAACGAAGCGCTCGCCCTCGCATTCGCTCAAGCGGAATGCGACGGGTAATTCGTTGTGCGTGACCTTGGAAACATAAAAAACACCGCCTGACATCTCGACGAGACGCAGCGCCTCGCCGCCCTTGACCTTGCCATCGGCCTTGCTGCTCTCGATGCCCGTCCCCTCGAACGTGCCGGGGCTGACTTCGGCCCACGACTCGTGGAAGCTCGTCTTGCTGCCGTCGGCCTTCCAGTCGCCGATCAGCCACCGCAAGCCGTCGAGCGAATCGCAGGCTGCCCGGGCGCCGATGCCGTTGAGCGACGCCGCGAGAAGCAAGAGTACGGACATGAAATGTTTCATTTTCAGGAATTGCGTAGTACGCGATTGGCCAACGTGCCGATCGGCGGGATCTCGAGCTCGACCTCGTCGCCATCCTCGAGGAACCGCAGCGACTCGAGCCCGCAGCCGTTGCCCACCGTCCCGCTCGCGAGAATCTCGCCAGGGTGCAATGTCTCGCCCTGGCTCACGTAGGCAATGAGGTCCTCGAATTTCCAGTGCATCTCGGCGCTGTTGCCGCGCGAGCGCTCCTCGCCATTCACGCGCACGATCATCGCCAGCGAATACGGATCCGGGATTTCGTCGGCCGTCACGATGCAGGGACCGAAGGCATTCGCGCCGTCGAAGTCCTTGCCCTTGGCAGGACCGAGGCCGCCCGGCATTTCCGCGCCCTGGGCGTCGCGCGCGCTGAAGTCATTGAAGATCGTGTAGCCAAAGACGTGCTCCATCGCACGCTCGCGCGGAATATCGACTCCCGCGCGGCCGATGATGCAGGCCAGCTCGCACTCGTAATCCATGATGCGGCTGTACGCGGGCCAGCGGATCGCCTCGCCCGGCCCGCTGATCGAAAAGCGGTTGGCCTTGTAGTAGAGCGGCCGCTCGTACCAGACCGGCGGCGGGCGGTAAGACTCCGCCTGGGCGATCAAGGTACGGCGCTCGTCCTCGGATTGCGCGCGTCGCGCGCGCATGCGGAAGGCCGCGCCGAAGGCCTGGATGACGTGCTTTTCGAAACACATGAAATCGCGGATCTGCGGGGGCCGCGGCAATGGCGCCAGCAGCGTGTAGTGCCCCACGGCATGCAGGGCCGTGCGAGCGCCGGCCTCCGCGAGTGCCCTCGCCTTCTCCTCGGCCGCAGGCCCCGCCTCGATGAGCGATTGCATCGACGCGAACTCGGCTGCACCGGGTGAGGCGCCTTGCAGATCCAGCACGCTGCCGTCGGCTCGCAGCACGCCGAGCCGCGGCAGTTCATCGGTGAGCCGGAAAGTGACGAAGCGAATCGGTGACCCCTTGCATCGCTCGCCGCAACGTCGCGCCGGTCGCTATCATATCGGGATGGCCGAGCCTTCTCCCGGGAGACGATTTCGCGATGCCGTGGAGGCGGAACGTCCGCTCCAGATCACCGGCACGATCAACGCCTACAGCGCCCTGCTCGCCGAGGCACTCCGGGTTCCGGGCGATTTACCTTTCCGGTGCCGGCGTCGCAAACGCCTCATTCGGGCTTCCGGATCTCGGCATCACCAGCCTGAATGACGTTTGCGAGGACACGCGCCGTATTTGCGGCGCGACCGAACTGCCGCTGCTCGTCGACGCGGACACCGGGTTCGGCGCCGCATTTTCGATCGCGCGCACGACGCGCGAGCTGGTTCGCGCAGGCGCCGCGGGCATGCACCTCGAGGACCAGGTCCAGGCCAAGCGCTGCGGTCACCGACCCGGCAAGGAACTCGTTCCGGCATCCGAAATGGCCGACCGGATCCGCGCCGCGGTTGATTCCCGGCCCGATGCCGGCTTCGTGGTGATGGCCCGAACCGACGCGCACGCGGTCGAGGGCCAGCAGGCGGCGATCGATCGCGCCCTGGCCTACGTAGAGGCCGGCGCCGACATGATCTTCGCCGAGGCCCTGACGACGCTCGACGAATACCGCGGGTTCACCCGCGCCCTGCCGGTGCCGGTGCTTGCGAACATCACGGAGTTCGGCCGCACGCCGCTTTTCACGGCGACGGAACTCGGCCAGTCCGGCGTTCGTCTCGTGCTGTATCCGCTCTCCGCGTTTCGCGCGATGAGCCGCGCGGCGCTCGGGGTCTACGGCGCGATCCGCAAGGACGGCAGCCAGCGTGCCGTCGTCGACCGGATGCAGACTCGCGACGAGCTGTATGAAGTGCTCGGCTATCACGAATACGAACGCAAGCTCGACGAGCTATTCAGCCGCAACCGGGAGCGCAAGGAATGAGCGGGATTGGCGAAGCGCCCTCCGGATTCAAGCCCAAGAAATCCGTCGCCCTCTCCGGCGTCGTTGCGGGCAATACCGCGATCTGCACCGTCGGACGCAGCGGCAACGACCTCCACTACCGTGGCTACGACATCCTCGACATCGCCGACAGCTGCGAATTCGAGGAAATCGCCTACCTGCTCATCCACGGGAAGCTGCCGAATCCCGCCGAACTCACCACCTACAAGCAGCGGCTCCAGTCCTTTCGCGGCCTGAGCTCGCGGCTGCGCGGCGTGCTCGAACTGCTGCCGGCCAGCACTCATCCCATGGATGTGCTTCGCACGGGCGTTTCGGAGCTGGGCTGCGAATCGCCGGAGAACGGCGCGCACGGCGCCGCGGGCGCGCGCGAGATCGCCGACCGGCTGGTCGCCTGCATCGGTTCGATGCTCTGCTACTGGCACCACTACGCGAACTCCGCCCGGCGCATCGAGGTCGAGACCGACGACGATTCCGCCGGCGGGCACTTCCTGCGGATGCTGCACGGCCGGGCACCGCGCGAGAGCTGGGTCCGCGCGATGCACACCTCGCTCATTCTTTATGCCGAACACGAGTTCAACGCCTCCACCTTCACCGCGCGCGTGATCGCGGGAACGGGCTCCGACATGTATTCCTGCATTGCCGGCGCGATCGGGGCCTTGCGCGGGCCGAAGCATGGTGGCGCCAATGAAGTCGCCCTCGAGATCCAGCAGCGATACGGCAATCCGGACGAGGCCGAGGCGGACATCCGCCGTCGCGTGGCCGCGAAGGAAGTGATCATCGGATTCGGTCATCCGGTCTATACGGTCGGGGACCCGCGCAACGCCGTCATCAAGCGCGTGGCCGCCGGCCTCGCCGCGGAGGCCGGCGACGATCGCCTGTTCCGCATCGCGGACCGCATCGAGTCGGTGATGTGGGAAATCAAGCGCATGTTCGCGAACCTCGACTGGTTCAGCGCCGTCGCCTATCACATGATGGGCGTGCCGACCGCCATGTTCACGCCGCTGTTCGTGATGTCCCGGACGACCGGCTGGGCGGCCCACGTGATCGAACAGCGCGAGGACGGCAAGATCATCCGCCCGAGCGCGAATTACACCGGCCCGGAACCGCGCAAGGTTCCGCGCGCCGACCAGAGGTAGCGCCTGCCATGAGCCATCACGACATCCGCTCCGCCGAGCGGCCAGCCCCGGATCGTGTCCTGGTCGACATCGCGACCTATGCGCGCGATGGGCGGATCAGGAGCGACGTCGCCTACGAGACCGCCCGGTACTGCCTGATGGACACGCTCGCCTGTGGCTTCCAGGCGCTAGCGTTCCCGGCCTGCACCCGCCTGCTCGGTCCCGTCGTGCCGGGCGCGACGATGGCCGGCGGCTCTCGCGTACCGGGCACGAGCTATGAGCTCGATCCGGTCCAGGCTGCATTCAACATCGGCGCGATGATCCGCTGGCTCGACTTCAACGACACCTGGCTCGCGGCCGAATGGGGCCATCCGTCGGACAACCTGGGTGGAATCCTCGCGATCCTCGATTGGCAGGCGCGCAAGGCCGTCGCGGAAGGCCGCAATCCGCCGACCGTGCGCGACCTCCTGACGGCGATGATCAAGGCCCACGAAATCCAGGGCGTCACGGCGCTCGAAAATGCCTACAACCGCGTCGGGCTCGACCACGTCATCCTGGTGCGCGTCGCAACCACCGCGGTCGTCACCGCCCTCCTCGGCGGCACGCAGGACCAGGTAGTCAATGCCGTCTCAAATGCCTGGATCGACGGCGGGGCGCTTCGGACCTACCGCCACGCGCCAAACACCGGATCGCGCAAGAGCTGGGCGGCTGGCGATGCGACGAGCCGCGGGGTTCGTCATGCCCTCGTCGCGATGACGGGCGAGATGGGCTATCCCTCGGCGCTATCCGCCCCGAAGTGGGGATTTTTCGACGTCCTCTTCCAGGGCAAGCCCTTCGTCTACAAGCAGGGTTTCAGCAGCTACGTGATGGAAAACGTCCTGTTCAAGATCAGCTATCCCGCGGAATTCCACGCCCAGACCGCCGTCGAATGCGCAATGCAGCTGCATCCCGAAGTCCGCGATCGCCTCGATGCGATCGAGCGGATCGTCATCGAAACCCAGGAACCCGGCGTGCGCATCATCGACAAGACGGGTCCGCTCGCAAATCCCGCGGATCGCGATCACTGCATCCAGTACATGGTCGCCGTGCCGCTGATCCACGGCCGGTTGACTGCCGCCGACTACGAAGACGGCGTCGCCACCGATCCGCGAATCGACGCGCTGCGGGCGAGGATGGAGGTCCGCGAGAACCCGGAATTCACGCGGGACTACTACGCGCCGGAGAAGCGTTTCATCGGCAATGCGATCCAGGTCTTCTTCCGCGACGGCACGCAAACCGGCCGCGTGCACATCGACTGCCCGATCGGGCATCGGCGCCGCCGCGCGGAAGGCTATCCCGTGCTCGTGAAGAAATTCCGCGGGTCGCTCGCCGCGGTGTTTCCGGAGAAGCAGTGCCGGCGCATCGAGGCCTTGTTCGAGGATCCCGCGCGACTGGACGCGACTTCGGTTGACGCCTTCGTCGCGCACCTGGTGCGCAACTGATCCGCCGACCGGCGATCAGTCCTCAAAAATCGATAGCTGGCTGGTGTCCACCGCCCGCCGGGAACGCCCGCGGCGGCCGTCTCCGCTTGGCGCCCCGACCCGGCCGCACGCTGCTCGCCAGGCCCGCAATGTAGATCGCCAGCGCCTTGAGCGCCGGCCGTTGCAGCGAATAGTGGATGAATCGGCCGTCCGGCCGGGCCTCGAGCACCCCGGTCCGGCTCAGCTCCTTGAGGTGGAAGGAAAGGGTCGAGGCGGGACAGCGGATCGAACGGGCGATCTCCCCCGCCGCCACGCCCTGGGGGCCTGCATCCGCCACCCGGTCGAGGATCTGAAGCCGGGTCGCCTGGGCCAGGGCCGCGAGGATGGGTACCCGCTTTTCGGGCAGTCTGGTCCGGCATTGACCGCTTCCTCGGCGATGATCCTGGAACTATAGAACCCAATTTCTTGACATAGAGCAAGAATTCGGCGACCGGGCCCTTCCTGCCCCTAGAATTCGCGCTATATTCAGCCCGTATCGAATTGAAGTAACGGGGAACTTCCGCTCGATGCGCGGTGTTCTGGACTTGGACTGGACTTTATTTCCATCAACCTGGAAACGTAAAGAGATCCTTCAGGGAGCTCCGGACACCGTGAGTGCTGCCGCCTGGGAGAGTCTGCATAAGGCCACGCTCGAGCTGGCCCGCCCGTCTGCCCTCAAACAACGATTGATCGACGCCTTCAAGCGTCACCTGCTCGATTTTCCGCCGGGCGAGATGCCCGGCGAGCTGCGCCAGGACTTCGAGGCGCTGAAGCAGTCCATGACGCGTGTGCGGCCGCAGCGCGGCGAATGCGCGGTCGCCACCACGGTCCGCAAGATGTCGATCGGCGAGGCGGACGCCTGCGCCGCGCGCATCGTGGCGCTCCTCGATGCCCTGCATCGCACATCCGTCACGGCGCCGCCCAAGGCCAATGGCCAGGCGCAAGGCCGCGGCACCGGCGATACCGGCACTTCGCGGATACCCACGCTCATCAGCGTCAATCGAGCTTGAATTCGATCACGTCCCAGCGCGTCGTATCTTCATGACGCGCCTGGCGACGGATGGCGTCAGCCATCTCTCGCCCGTTCCACGGCACCACCTCTTCCGCCATCTCGCGAAGTTTCGCCGGCACCGCGTCGGTCGTGCCGAACGGCTCCAGGACCACGAGCGGCTTCTCGCAGGACTGCGCGTAGAGGCATTGGTATTCGATCGCCGTCGAATCCTGGAGATACAGGGAAGACAGGACGATCACGACTTCTGCATCGGTCATCTGGCGACGGAGGTCCTCGCGGATGGCCTCTTTCTCCTTGCTCCTCGGCGGCTTCTCTGGCGCGGCAAGGTTCTTGTAGAAGAAGTTGGGCTGGCTCTCGAGGTACTCGAAGACACGGAAGTAGGACTCGTCCGGCGCATACAGATGCGTGACGAAGAGCCGGATCGGGTTGCCTTCCTGCATGTGTGCCGACCCCGTAGCTGCCCAATGCCTAGAATACGTCTTTCCAGGCACCCCGGGTATCGGCGCCACTGATGCGATTGCTCGTCTACAACATCCGCTACGCAACCGGCACGGGACCGGCGTTCCACCTCCCGGTGCCGGGCGCCGGCTACCTGAGGAGCAGCCGCCAGGTCCTAGAGCGCATCACCGACTTCATCGCCGAGCGCGACCCGGACGTCGTCGGTCTGATCGAAGTCGACACCGGCTCGATCCGCAGCGGAATGATCAACCAGGCCGAATTCATCGCGACCCACCTGTCGCACTTCTCGACGTACCAGTGCAAGTACGGCGAGGACTCGATCAACCAGTTCATGCCGATCGTCCGCAAGCAGGCAAACGCCTTCCTCGCGGCGCCCCGCGTGCATGGCGAGCGGTTCCACTACTTCGAGACCGGGATCAAGAAGCTCATCATCGAGCTCGAGCTCGAAAATGTCGCCGTCTTCCTCGTCCACCTTTCACTGAAGTTCCGCCACCGCCATTACCAGCTGCGGCACCTCCACCAGCTCGTGCGGCGACAGACCAAGCCCGTGATCGTGGCGGGCGATTTCAATACCTTCTGGGGCGAGCACGAGATCTACCTGTTCATGCAGGCGGCGGGCCTGCGGAGCGCGAACATCGCGGGCCTCCCCTCCTACCCGAGCCGCTGGCCGCGCAAGGAACTGGACTTCATCCTGTACGGCCGGGGCATCGTTCCGAAAGGCTTCGATATCCCCGTCGTGCCCCTGTCCGACCACCTGCCGCTCGTGTTCGATTTCGAAGTCGATCCGGACTTCGTGCGCGCGACGGATGCGGAGGTCGCTGCCAAGGCGTGAACCCGTCGGGCGGCGCATAATCCGCTGCTCCGCTTCCTCAGGTGTCGCGAACGATGACGACCTCCCCGCTGCACTGGCGCCTGGAAACCGATTCCGACCGCATCGCCTGGCTGACCTTCGATCTCCAGGGCGGCAACGCCAATACCCTCGGCAGCGCGCCGATGCAGGAGTTGAACGACCGCCTCGCGGAAATCGAGGCATCGCGGCCGCGTGCGGTCGTGATCCGTTCCGCGAAGGAGAGCGGGTTCATCGCCGGCGCGGACATCTCCGAATTCGGCGGCCTCACGGACCTCGAGCAGGCCTACCGGCTCGTGCGCGCGGGCCAGCAGGTATTCGACCGCCTCGAGGCGCTGCCGATGCCGACGGTCGCCGCCATCCACGGATTCGCCCTCGGCGGCGGCCTCGAGCTCGCGCTCGCCTGCGACTACCGCGTGGGCGCGAATGACGGCAAGCTCAACCTGGGCCTGCCTGAAGTGATGCTCGGCGTTCACCCGGGATTCGGCGGCACGGTCCGCACGCCGCGCCTGATCGGTCCTGCCGCCGCGCTCGACCTGATGCTCACCGGCCGATCGCTGCGCGCCGACGAAGCCCTCAAGCTCGGCCTGATCGACAAGCTCGTGCCGCGGCAAAGCCTGGACGCCGCGGCGCGCGAGATCGCGCTCGCCGCGCCGGCGCGCAGGCAGGCTCCCTTCGGCCAGCGCATGCTCGGCCTGGCCGGTCGTTCGGGGCTTCGTCGCATCGAAAGCACGCCAGCAGGTCGCGCGCCGCGCAAGGCCGGAGCATTACCCCGCGCCCTACGCCATCCTGGAACTCTTCGAGCGCTTCGGGGCCTCGGGGCCTGCCGCCCAGGAAGCGGAGGCGCGATCGATCGCGCGGCTGTTTCTCAGCGAATCGTCGCGCAACCTCGTGCGCGTATTCTTCCTGCAGAATCGCCTCAAGGCGCTCGGCGGAAAATCGAAGCGACAAGTTCAGCCACGTACATGTCGTCGGTGCCGGCGTGATGGGCGGGGACATCGCTGCCTGGTGCGCGTCGCGTGGCCTCACGGTCACGCTCCAGGACCGCGAGATGAAGTACGTCGAGCCCGCGCTCGCCCGCGCGCGCGATTTCTTCGGCAAGCGCGCCCGCGAGCCGGGCAAGGCGGCCGAGATGGCGGCCCGCCTCACGGCCGATGTCGAAGGCGCAGGCGTCGCCCGCGCGGACATCGTCATCGAGGCGATCTTCGAGAACGCGGATGCCAAGCGCGCGCTGTACGCGAAGCTCGAGCCGGCCATGAAGCCCGAGGCACTGCTCGCGACGAATACTTCGAGCATCGTCCTCGAGGAGCTGGCGAAAGGCCTCTCGGATCCGGGCCGGCTATTCGGGCTGCATTTCTTCAACCCGGTTGCAAAGATGATGCTCGTCGAGATCATCCGCTCGGAAGCGACCCGTGACGACATCGTCGAGGATGCGCTCGCCTTCACGCGCCGGCTCGACAAGCTTCCCCTGCCCTGCCGCAGCTCGCCCGGTTTCGTCGTCAATCGCGTGCTGATGCCGTACATGACCGAGGCCATGCTCGCCGCGGACGAGGGCATTCCGCTCGCGCTGATCGACCGGGCCGCGGTGGAATTCGGCATGCCGATGGGGCCGATCGAGCTCGCGGACACCGTCGGGCTCGACATCGCCTCTCATGTCGGGAAAATCCTCGCGGCCGCGTTCGGCCTGCCCGTGCCGAAAGGCACCGCGGAGCTCATCGCAGCCGGCCACATCGGGCGCAAGTCCGGCCGCGGCTACTACGAATGGCGCGACGGCAAGCCGGTGAAACCCGATGCGTCGGGCCGCGCGCCGGAGGACCTCACGGACCGGCTCATCCTGCAATACCTGAATGAAGCGGTGGCGTGCCTGCGCGAGCGCGTCGTCGAAGATGCGGACCTGCTCGATGCGGGAATGATCTTCGGCACCGGGTTCGCGCCATTCCGCGGCGGTCCGTTGCACTACGCCCGGGCGCGCGGCGTGCCGGCGATCGTCGCCCGGCTCGAGGAACTTGCCGCCCGGCACGGGCCGCGGTTCCGCCCCGACGCGGGCTGGAGCACGCTCGATGGCGCCCGGTGACGCTATGATAGGATTCGCGCCCGCAAGCGGCGGGTAGTGCCGTCCCGGATTCGCCCAACAAGATGTCAGACAAGCCGGTTGAACTCGACGTCCTCCGCAGCTTCAGTCCGCTCGACGGGCTGAAGCGCGAAAACCTGCACGCGCTGTCGCGCAAGACCCGACTGCAGGAAATCGACTCGGGACGCGTGCTTTTCAAGGAAGGCGAGTCGGACAAGCGCACGATCTACCTGGTCGGTGGCGAACTCGAGCTGCGCGTCGGCGACCGCACCGTTTCCATGCTCCGCGCGGGGACTCCGGAGGCCCGGATCGCGGTCGCCCCGGGCCAGCCGCGGCGTTTCACGGCGCGGGCGCTCTCGGACATCACTTACGTCGCGATCGACTCCGACCTGCTCGACGTCATGATCACCTGGGACCAGACCGGTTCCTACGAAGTCAGCGAGATTGCGGGCGGGGGTGGCAGCGCCGACGGCGACGACTGGATGACCGTGCTCCTGCAGACCAAGGCCTTCCACCGCATTCCCCCGGCAAACCTGCAGGCGCTCTTCATGCGCATGCAGCACGTCGCCTGCCGCTCGGGGGAAGTCGTCATCAAGCAGGGCGATGACGGAGACTTTTTCTACGTCATCACGAAGGGCTCGGCGGTCGTGACGCGCGAGACACCGATGAACCGCGACGGCCTGAAGCTCGCGGAGCTCGGGGTCGGCGAATCCTTCGGCGAGGAGGCGCTGATCTCCGATGCCAAGCGCAACGCCACCATCACGATGCAGAGCGACGGCGCGCTCGTGCGGCTCGCCAAGGATGACTTCCGCGAGCTCCTCAACGAGCCGTTGCTGCATTGGGTCGAGCTGGCGCATGCGCGCGAGCTGGTCGAGCGTGGCGCGAGGTGGCTCGACGTGCGGTTGCCGAGCGAGTTCGAGACCTTCCATCTCGACGACGCACTGAACGTGCCGCTCTACTTCATCCGGCTCGAAGGTCAAGACGCTCGACACCAAGGTTCCGTACATCGCCGTCTGCGACACCGGACGGCGGAGCTCGGCGGCGGCGTTCCTCCTGAGCGAACGCGGATTCGACGCCTATTGCCTGCAGGGCGGGATGTCGGGAAACCAGCTCGGGCCGGAGTAAGCTTGCTAAAGGGGACGCTCACCTTTAGCGCCGCGGTTGCACGGCAGCTAAAGGTGAGCGTCCCCTTCAGCAAGCTCACATCGTGTGGGTGGCCTTGTCCCCGCCCAGCGCGCCGGCGAGATAGGACTCGATCTTCTTCTGGGTGGTCCCGCGGTCCTGTTCGCTGAACTGGACGCCGATCCCCGCGGTCCGCTTGCCCTGCGCGCCTTTCGGCGTGAGCCAGATCACCCGCCCCGCGACCGGCAGCTTTTCTTCCTCGCCCATCAGGTTGAGCAGCATGAAGACCTCGTCGCCGAGGCGATAACTGCTGTTGGTCGGGATGAACAAGCCGCCGTTCTTCACGAACGGCATGTAGGCGAGGTACAGGGCGCTCTTGTCCTTGATCGTGAGCGTCAGGAGGCCCGGCTTGGTCGATGGCGCCCGCATCTTCAATCCGTTCACTCCCCCGCCTTGCCTTGTGGCGTTGCGACCAGTGACACCAATGACACCCACAGCTCCTCGAAGAGGAGCTGCGTGTTCAGCGACCCGCCCACCAGCCGCCGCGCGTCGCGGAGCTGGTCCAGCAGGCGCCACGCCGTCCGTATCTTCGTTTCCGGGGCCGGCGCCCGCAACCATGGTAATCGATTATTGTTAACCAGATCACTAGCCAGGGCTGCGTCCTTCAAGCTGCGTGTCAGCCAGGATTCGAGCCAGACCAGGCGCGCCGCAGGCGCCTTTTTTGCGCAGTATTCGGCGACAACCGACCAGGTCGAGTCGGCCTTCTGTGGCTGCCGCAATGGCGTCCTGCATCTCGGCATCGACCTCGCCGAGGCCCTCGCGCGCATAGTCCGCCGCAAGGAACGGGGCGCCGCTGGCCAATTCAAGCAGCGCCGGCCAGTCCTCGCGAGTCTCGATCGCATCGAGCCAGGCGATTGCCTCGGGCGACGGTCGGGAGCGGCACGCGCAAGCGCTGGCAGCGACTCGCAATCGTGCGCGGTATCCGGTCGATGCGGCTCGTCGCCAGCACGAGGTAGGTGTCATCGGCGGGTTCCTCGAGCGTCTTGAGCAGCGCGTTGAACGCCTTGACGTTCATGGACTCGGCCGGCGAGATGACCGTGATCTTGGGGCCGCCGCGATAGCTTCGAAGCGACAGGACTCCGGACAGCTCGCGCATCTGGTCGATGCTGATTTCCTTCTTGTCGGGCGCGACGCTGACCCAGAAGTAGTCCGGGTGGCTGCCGGCGAGGAACAGCTTGCAATCGGCGCAGGCGCCGCAGGCAGCCTCGGATCGCTTGCGGCACAGCAAGCGCGCGGCGATCCAGGCGGCCAGCTCGGCCTGCCCTGCACCGGGCGAACCTGCAAGCAGCAGGCCGTGCGGCAGGCGTGCGCGATCCTGCATGTCGCCGAGCCGCGCGCGGACTGCTGCCAGCCAGGGCACGGCCGCGCGCCTCAGCATCGGCGCCGCATCGGGTATCGCCAGGTCCAGGTCTTCGCTATCGACGACCGCCACGGCTCAGCCTGCTGCCTTCTGCATCACGGCGTCGAGTGCCCCCGACACGGACTCCGCGACCTCCGATTCGGGCCGGGTCGCATCGATGACGCGCACGCGACCCGGCTTCGCGCGCCGCGATCGCGAGATAGGCCTGGCGCACCCGCTCGAAGAACTCCGTCATCCTCGGCCTCGATCCGGTCCTGGCCAGTACCGCGGCCGCTCACGCGCGCATTCGCGACCGAGGCCGGCGCATCGAACACGAAGGTCAGGTCCGGCGTGAGCCGCGGATGGGCGATCCGGGCGAGCTGGCGGATGATGGCGAGGCTCATGCCGCGGCCGCCGCCCTGGTAGGCCTCCGTGGCGTCCGTGAAGCGATCGCAAAGCACCCAGCGCCCGCGGCGGAGTGCCGGCCGGATGACGTCCGCGACGTGGCTCGCGCGGGCCGCGAACATGATGAGCAGTTCCTCGGTGGCACCCACCGCGCCATGCTGTGGCTCGAGCACGAGCGCGCGGAGTTTCTCGGCAATCGGCGTCCCGCCCGGCTCGCGCGTCACGAGCGGCTCGATGCCGCGACTGCGAAGGTAGTCTGCGGCGTGCGCAATCTGGGTCGACTTGCCGACGCCCTCGACGCCCTCAAACGTGATGAAGCGGCCGCGCATCAGGTTTTCCTAGCGTACCCGAGAGCCATTGGCAGCACGCAGGTTGGAAAGATGGCGCGACACGTTCTCGTTGTGTGCTTCCAGTGTCCCTGCAAAGAGGTGGCGGCCATCGCCGAGGCCGGTCGCCACGAAATAGAGCGAGTCCGTCTGCGCTGGCCGGACAGCGGCTTCGAGCGCGGCGCGACCGGGGAGCGCGATGGGTGTCGGAGGCAAGCCCGCGCGCGTGTACGTGTTGTACGGCGTGTCGTCGAGCAGGTCGTCCCGGCGCAGGTTGCCGTCGAATTTCGCGCCGAGGCCATATATGACTGTCGGATCGGTCTGCAGGCGCATTCCCTTCTTCAGTCGGTTCACGAAAACGCCGGCGATCAGCGGCCTTTCATCGGCAGCGCCGGTTTCCTTCTCGACGAGCGACGCGAGGATCAGCGCATCATAGGGCGTCGCGAGCGGCAGGTCCGGCGCGCGGCGGCTCCAGGCGAGTTGCAGCTCGCGCTGCATCCGCTCATGCGCCTGCCGAAGCAGCTCGCGATCGCTCGTCCTGCGCGGAAACCGGTAGGTGTCGGGGAAGAACCAGCCCTCGGGACGCCCGTCCTTGAAACCGAGCCGTGCCATCAACTCGGCGTCGCTTGACCCCGCGCAATTCAGTTCGGACCTGGGGATGCGCCTGGATCGCTGCGAGCGCCTGCCGCAGGGTCCAGCCCTCCGGCACAGTCAGGGCATGCAGCACGACATCGCCCGCCACGAATTGGGCCAGCAGCTCCGCGGGCGTCATGCCCGGATCGAGCCGGTACTCCCCGGCCTGGATGCGCGTCGCGCGGCCCGTACGCCTGGCGAGGCGTACCCAGGCCTGTGGGCGATCGAGCAGGCCATGCTCCTCCAGGTCGCTCGCGACCGCGCGGAGCGAGGCCCCGGGCGTCACTTCAAAAGTGGTTGGTTCGTTGAGCCCTGCGATCGGCGCACCGAGCCAACGCGGCCTCGTATTGGCGCCAGCCAAGCCAGACGGCGATCGCGATGACCGCCAGGAAACAGAGCCACTGGACACGCCGGGTCATTGCTTTGCGAGCCAGGCGTTGAACTGCGCAGCGTCGGGATCGACCGCGAACGCCTGGCCTTCGAGGTCCCGAACAGGCTTCGCTCCGATGAGGGTGTTGGTCAGCACGAGGCTGCCAGCCGTCACCAGCTCGGACGCGGGCAGCGCTGCGCTCGATGACCGGATTCCCCGCCTCCGCACACCACGCGGAAAACGCGCGGCGCATGACGCCGGCAACGCCGCACTGGTCGAGCAAGGGCGTCGATCCAGCGGCCGCCGATCCGCGCAAACAGGTTGGCCTGGGTCGCCGAGATCACACAATCGTGCTCGTCCTTCATGAGGCCCTCATCCACGAGCCCATCATCCCATTCCGAACGGGCCAGTACCTGTTCGAGCCGATTCAGGTGCTTGATACCCGCGAGGGCCGGATTGCGACCGCAGCGCGTCCTGCACCAGCGCAGGCGCAGGCCCTCGGGCGAAGCCGTCGCCGGCGGGGATGGCCACGCCGAGGCCGAAACGATCCGGGTCGGTTCCGGGTTCGCGGGCGGCCGATAGCCGCGTGGACCCACGCCACGCGTCACGATGACCTTGACGACGCCACGCGGCTCCGTGCAGGCGAGCGCGATCTCCGCGGCGAGTTGCGATGGGTCCGGCAGTGGCAGGCCCAGGCGGCGCGCGCCGAGAGCCAGCCGCTCCAGGTGCCATTCCCAGAATCGCGCGCGCCCGCCCAGGACGGCGAGCGTCTCGAACAGGCCATCGCCGTATTGCAGCCCGCGGTCGAGCGCGTCGACCTTCGCTCCGTCGCGGCCATTGACGAGGATGCGCATCAGCCCGCATTCCCGAGCGCGCGCAGGAGCCCGCGCGCCTTGGCCCGGGTTTCTTCCAGTTCGCGCTGCGGATCGGAATCCGCGACGATGCCGGCGCCCGCCCGCAATTCGATCTCGCCTGAATGGAGGGTCATCGTGCGGATCAGGATATTGAGATCGAGGCTGCCGTCCCGGGCCAGGTAGCCCATGGCGCCGGTGTAGGCGCCGCGGCCCTTGCCCTCGAGTTCGCCGATCAATTGCATGCATCGCACCTTGGGACAGCCGGTGATGGTACCGCCCGGGAAAAGCGCCCGGATGACGTCGCCGGGCTCGACGTCCGCGCGCAGCCGCCCGACCACATTCGACACGATGTGATGGACGTGCGCATAGCTCTCGACGACCATGAACTCATCGACCGCCACCGTGCCGGCCTCGCAGAGGCGGCCCAGGTCATTGCGCTCGAGATCGACCAGCATCACGTGCTCGGCCCTTTCCTTGTCGCTGCCCGTCAGTTCGGCGATGGCAGCAACGTCGCCCGCAACCGAGCGCGGGCGCGTGCCGGCAATCGGTCGCGTATCGACCTGGCGCCCGCGGACGCGCACCAGCCGTTCGGGTGAACTCGACAGCAGCGTGAAGCCGGGCAGGACGGCGATTCCGGCGAAGGCGCCGGGATTCGCGGACCGGAGCCGCGAATAGAGGTCCGAGGCCGACAACCCGCGCGGAAGCGGCAGGCGCCAGCTCCGCGCGAGGTTGGCCTGGTAGATGTCTCCGGCGGCGATGTGCTCGAGCGCCTGCCGGCAAGCGGCCAGGTAAGCCTCCGGGTCGTCCTCGGCGATGGATTCCGGAAACAGCCCGCCTGCCGGCACTGCCGCGGGCTTCGCAGCCTCGAGATCGACTTCCAGCCGGGCAGCTGCGGCTTCGCTGCCCGGTTCCGCGACGACGACCGTGCGCGACGTCTCGTGATCGTGCAGGAGCGCCGCGCGCATCCGCCAGGCACAGGCGACGAGTTCGAGCGGCGATGACGGCAGCCGCAGCGTCGGCTCGACTTCCGCGGCCAGCTCGTAACCGAGATACAGAAACCAGCCGCCTTCGAACGGCCAGGTCGCGGGCGGCGCGCTGCCCTGCTCGCTGCGCCACCACTCATTCAGCCGGGCACAAAAACCCGTCCCGCTGCCTGGGCCGTCGAGCCGGCCATCGCGGTGGAGGGAAAGCCGTTCGCCGGGATCGGCGAGTAGGAGGCTGTAACGTCCCAGCGGGCCGCCGGTTGCGGCGCTGTCCAGCAGGACTGGATAGCGCCCGGGGTCGGCAGCCTGCATCGCAAGCATGCGGGGCACGGCGTCGGTCACCCGTGGCAGTTCGCGCATCAACCTGGCAGCCGCCGCATGCCGGGGCGCCGCGCCTGCCTCAACGCAGCGCGCGGAAAATGAGCGTCCCGTTGGTGCCGCCGAAGCCGAAGGAATTGCTGACGGCCGTGTCGATCTTCATGCGGCGGGCCGTATGCGGAACGTAGTCGAGGTCGCAACCCTCGCCGGGGTTGTCGAGATTGATCGTCGGCGGGGCGACCTGGTCGCGGATCGCGAGGACGCTGAAGATCGCTTCGACGACGCCCGCCGCGCCGAGCAGGTGGCCGGTCATGGACTTCGTCGAGCTGACCGCGAGCTTGCCCGCGTGCGCGCCGAACGCATTCTTGATCGCGATCGTTTCGGCGACGTCTCCGAGCGGCGTCGAGGTGGCGTGCGCATTCACGTATTGAACCTCGTCCGCATTGATGCCGGCATCGCGCAGGCTGTTTTCCATCGAGAGCCGGGCGCCGGCGCCGTCGTCCGGCGGCGCGGTGATGTGGAATGCGTCGCCGCTCATGCCGAAGCCGATGAGCTCCGCGTAGATGCGGGCGCCGCGCGCCCGGGCGTACTCGTATTCCTCGAGCACCATGCCGCCCGCGCCGTCGCCCATGACGAATCCGTCCCGGTCGCGGTCCCAGGGCCGGCTCGCCTTGGCGGGTTCGTCGTTGCGGAGCGAAAGCGCGCGGGCCTGGCTGAACCCGCCGACGGCCGTCGGGGTCTGGGCCATCTCCGAACCGCCCGCGACGACCACGTCCGCATCGCCGTACTGGATCGTGCGCATGCCGATCCCGACGGCATGCGTCGAGGTCGTGCAGGCCGTGATCACGGCCAGGTTCGGCCCGGTGATGCCGTACATGATCGACAGGTGGCCGGAGATCATGTTGACGATGCTCGCCGGAATGTAGAACGGCGAGATCTTCTTCGGCGTTTTCGTCTCGAGGTACTTCGCGTAGTTGTCCTCGATCGTCGCGAGGCCGCCGATGCCGGCGCCGAATACGAGGCCGATCCGTGCGCGGTTGGCGTCCGTGATCTCGAGGCCCGAGTCCGCGATCGCCTGAACGCCGGCGGCGACGCCGAACTGCATGAAGAGGTCCATGCGCCGCGCTTCCTTGGCGGGCATGTACTTCGTGACGTCGAAGTCGGGAATGCTGCCGGCGATCGTGCAGGGAAAGCCGGTCGTGTCGAAGCGCGTGATCTGCCCGATCCCGCTCTTGCCCGCGAGCGCACCGGCCCAGCTGTCGGCGACGGTGTTGCCGAGCGGGGTGACCATGCCGAGACCGGTGACGACGACGCGCCGCTTGCTCAAGGCATCAACCTCAGGCCGGGGGACCGCCATGACGCAACGAGCCCCGGCCGCGGGGCCGGGGCTCGTGCGCGAATGACTTCAGGACTTGGACTGGTGCTGGACGATGTAATCGATCGCCTGCTGCACCGTGGTGATTTTCTCGGCATCCTCGTCAGGAATCTCGGTTTCGAATTCCTCTTCGAGCGCCATCACGAGCTCGACCGTGTCCAGTGAGTCGGCACCCAGATCGTCCACAAACGACGCGTCGCTGGTGACTTCCTCGTCTTTCACCCCGAGCTGCTCGGCGACGATCTTCTTTACCCGTTCTTCGACTGTGCTCATCGGTTTGATGTCCCTCACCTTGTGATGCCCATGGGCACTCGACCGGCCCGGGGGTCGCCATTCTATGCCACGGACCCCCCACTGGCTACCAGAACGCCGCCTTACGCGCTGTTTCTGATGGCATTTTTTCAGGCCATGTGCATGCCGCCGTTGACATTCAGGGTCTCGCCCGTGATCCATGCCGCGGCGGGACCCGCCAGGAAGCAGACAGCCGCCGCGATATCCGAAGGCTGGCCGAGCCTTCCGAGCGGAATCTGGGCCGCCAGGCCTTCGCGCTGGGCCTCGGAGAGCGCTTTCGTCATGTCCGTGTCGATGAACCCCGGTGCCACGACGTTGACCGTGATGCCGCGCGAGGCCACCTCGCGCGCCAGCGAGCGCGAAAATCCGCCGATCCCCGCCTTGGCCGCGCAATAGTTGGCCTGGCCGGGGTTTCCGATGAGGCCGACGACCGATGAGATATTGATGATCCGGCCCTTTCGCGCCTTCATCATGCCGCGCAGCACGGCCTTGCTCAGCCGGAATACGGAACCGAGATTGGTGCTGATGACCGAATCCCAGTCCTCGGGCTTCATCCGGAGAAGCAGCGTGTCCCGCGTGATGCCCGCATTGTTGACGAGGATCGTGACCGCGCCTTCATGGGCCTCGATGTCGGCGACGGCAGCGTCACTGGCGGCCCCGTCGGCGACGTCGAGCACGATGCCGCGGCCGCCGATGCCGGCCGACTTCAGCGCCTCGCCGATGCTGGCGGCGCCCGCCTCGGTCGTCGCGCTGCCGACGACCTTCGCGCCCTCGCTGCCGAGCGCGAGCGCTATCGCGCGGCCGATGCCGCGCGTGGCGCCGGTCACGAGGGCGACCTCGCCGGACAAGGCTCCCGTCGTCATGCTGTCCCTCCCCCGCGTGATGCCTGCAGCGCGGCTTCGAGCGAATCGGCCGATTCGATCGCCTGCAATTCGAGATCCCGCCCGCCCGGCGCGCGTCGCGCAAGGCCCATCAATACCTTCCCGGGACCGCATTCGTAAAGGTGCGTGGCCCCGGCCGCGATCATCGCGCCCACGATCGAGGACCACCGTACCGGATTGAACAACTGCCGGTAAAGCCCGTCGCGGATCGTGTCGGCGCCCGCGTAAGTCCCGGCATCGAACGAATGCACCTTCATGGACGGCGTGCGGATTTCGAGCGCCTCGAGCCGTGCCCGCAATTCCTCTGCCGCGGGCTTCATCAGCGGGCTGTGCGATGGAACCGAGACCGGCAGCAATACGGCGCGCTTCGCGCCCCTCGCCTTGCAGGCCTCGATCGCACGCGCGACTGCAGTCGCCTGTCCCGCGATCACGAGCTGTCCCGGCGAGTTGTAGTTGACCGGCTGGACGACTTCGCCCTGGGCGGCTTCCGCGCAGGCGGCCTCGATAACAGCGTCGTCGAGCCCGAGGATTGCGGCCATCGCGCCGCTGCCCGCCGGCACGGCGCGCTGCATCGCTTCGCCGCGAAACCGCACGAGCGCGACGGCATCCGCGAACCCGATGGAGCCTGCAGCGACGAGCGCGCTGTATTCGCCGAGGCTGTGTCCAGCCAGGATTTCAGGAACGCCGCCGCCTCGCCGCTCCCAGGCGCGCCAGGTCGCGACGCCCGCGGCGAGCATCGCAGGCTGCGTGCGTTCGGTCTCCGAGAGTCGTTCCTCCGGGCCGTCCCGGCAAAGGGCCCAGAGGTCGTAGCCGAGCACCGACGACGCTTCCGCGAAGGTCGCGGCCACGACCGGCTCCGCGGCCTCGAGCGACGAGAGCATGCCGACGGCCTGCGAGCCCTGGCCCGGAAATACCATCGCGAGCTTCAATCCGGCCTCTCCGTGCCTGAATCGCGTCGATTATAGGTTGAGCGCGGCGTCACAACGTGGGCCGCCTGCGCGGGGGCCAGGGAACCGCTCTGTTATCATCCGGTCCATGCAGGAGAGCCGTAGCATGATGATTTCACGACGCGAATCCGGTTTCACGCTGATCGAGATCATGGTCGTGCTCGTGATCATCGCGATCCTTTCCGCCCTGATCGCGCCCCAGATTCTCGGCCGCGTGGACGAAGCCCGCGTGACCGCCGCCAAGCAGGACATCCAGACGATCGGCACGGCGCTCGACTTCTACCGGATGGACAACTTCCGCTACCCGAACACAGACCAGGGACTCGAGGCGCTGGTCAAGAAGCCCGACGATCCGGCCGTGCGCAACTGGCGGCCCGACGGCTACCTGAAGGCGAGGTCGGTACCGAAGGATCCGTGGGGGAACGACTACCGCTACCTCGAGCCCGGGAGTCACGGGGGCGGCTACGACCTCTACTCCCTCGGTTCCGACGGCGAGACGGGCGGCGAAGGCGCCGACGCGGACATCGGCAGCTGGAACGTCGAGTGACGCCCTGAAGTTCCGGCGATGAACGTCGCCCGCTCGCGCCGCTCGATGCGCGGCATGACCCTTGTCGAAATCCTGGTCGTCGTACTCATCATCGGCATCCTCGCGACCATCGCCACGCTTTCGGTCGGCCTCCTCGGCGAGGACCGCGAGATCGAGCGCGAGTCCGAGCGCCTCGCGAACGCCATTGCCCTGTTGCAGGAGCAGGCCCAGCTCGAGGGCCGCGACTACGGCATCCTGCTCGAGACCTCGCAATACGATTTCCACCGGTTCGACAGCTTCGAGCAACGCTGGGCCGAGGTCGATGGCGATCCCGCGCTGCTTCCGCGGCAACTGCCTGCGGACCTCGCGTTCGAACTCGTCATCGAGGGCCGGCCAATCCTGCTGAAACGCGAATCGCTGCCCGAAGCGCGGCTGCCGCAACTTGTCGCCTGGGGCAGCGGGGAGATGACCCCTTACCGGATCTCGCTCGTGCGCAAGGGCGGCGGGCGCGTCACGTTGGTCGGCAACCTCGACGGCACGATCGAGATCGAGCGCGGCGATGAACGGAAATAGCTGCCGCGGGTTCACGCTCGTCGAGGTGGTGGTCGCGCTGGCGATCGTCGCGATCGGCATGCTCGCCGTGTTCAAGACGATCGGCGACACGGTCAACAACATCTCCTACCTGCGCGACCGGACTTTCGCGACCTGGATTGCCGACAATCGCATCACCGAAATGCGCCTGGCCAGCGAAATGCCGTCGGTCGAGCAGACCGCGGGTGAACTCGAGTACGCAGGCCGCCGCTGGCACTGGGTCACGAAGGTTTCCCAGACGCAGGTCGAAGGACTGCGGCGCATCGATGTCACGGTGCGCCGGGACGGCGATGCCGAGGATTCCTCGCTCGTGAGCCTTGCCGGATTCGTCGGGGCGACGGCATTGCGCGCGGCGCCCATGGTGGGTGACTGGGATGACAGCCCGGCCAGGGACCCGGCGGCGAGAATGACGGCGAAGACGAGGACGAAGGCGCAGGTGATGACCCAGGAGCGGAGGAATGATGACTCCGACCCGGCAGCGCGGCTTTACCCTGCTCGAAGTCCTGGTGGCGACCGTGATCCTCGCCGTGATGGGCCTGATGGCCTACCGGGCGGTCAGCGAGACGCAGGTCGCCGTGGCCGCCGCCGACGGCCACATGGAGCGGCTGCGGAAGGCCCAGCAGGCCATGCACCTGCTGGTCAACGATTTCCGCACGCTCTCGCCCCGGCCCGTGCGCGAGACGATCGGTGACGGCTATCGGGCCGCCCTCCTCCGCGATCCAAACGCAATTTCCGTTGTCGAGCTGTCGCATGGCGGCTGGCCCAACGGTGCCGGCACGCCGCGCGGCACGGTGCAGCGCGTCACTTACCGACTCGAGGAAGGGAAGCTGATCCGCGAGCATTGGACGGTTGCGGATCCAACGCTCTCGACTCCGCCGGTCAAGCGCGAGCTCCTCGACCAGGTCGAGCGGATCGAGATCCGTTACATGAACTCGGGCCGCGAATGGATTTCCGAGTGGCCGCCCTTCGACAATACCCAGAACTATCGGTTTTCGTCAGCGGCCGATCGCCGTCGAAATCACGCTCGTGCTCGCGGACTACGGCGAGCTGCGCCGCCTGGTGGAGGTGGCCGGATGAGGCAGCGTGGCGTCGCCTTGATCACCGCGATCGTGCTCGTCGCGATCGCGACGGTCCTCGCCGTGCACGTCGGCACGCAGGCGGCGCTCGACCTTCGCCGCACGGCCGGTCTGGTCGCGCTCGACCAGGGCTGGCACGTGGCCCTGGGTGCCGAGGCCTGGGCGGCCGAAGTCCTTCGCGACGACTTCGAGGACGATGCCGAAGTCGACCACCTGGGCGAGGCCTGGGCGCAGCCGCTGCCGGCGCTCCCGGTCGACGGCGGCGAAGTGCGCGGCGCGCTCGAGGACATGCAGGGCCGGTTCAACCTCAACAACCTGGTGGTCGAGGAACGGGTCAACGTGGCGCAGGTCGAGCGCTTCAAGCGCCTGCTCGTGCTGATCGGCGCCGATCCGCGCTGGGCTTCGATGATGGCGGACTGGATCGACGCCGACACGGTGCCGGAGCCGGACGGAGCCGAGGACGGCACCTACCTGTCGCAGAATCCGCCTTACCGCTCCCTCAATCGCGCGGTGACGACGACGACCGAGATGATGGCGCTGCCCGGCATGACGCGCGAGGAGTTCGAGCGCATCCGGCCTTATGTCGCGGCGCTGCCGTCCGGAACGCCGATGAATCTCTGCACCGCGAAAGCGCCCGTGCTCGTCGCCCTTGCCGAAAGCAGCACGGACTTCGGCGATGCGGAGCTGCTCGCATCGAATCGCAAGGATGGCTGCTTTCCCACCATGGAAGATCTGCGGAACCGCAATTGGCGACGTGCAGGTCAACGAACTCAGGAATTCCGAAACAATTTCCCAAAATACCGACTGGTTCCGCGCCGTGACGGCCGTGCGTATTGGCACCTCGGAACTCACGCTGTACAGTCTGATGCACCGCGGCACCGATGGCAGCAGCCGGACGGTGCAGCGCTCGACAGGCGCCGAATAGCCCGAATGAACCAATTCCTCGTCCTGCGACTCGCCGAACCGATCAGCTGGGTCATCACCGGCGCGGACGGCGGCCGCCTGGGCCCGATCGCGACGGGCAGCCTGCGCGACGCCGCGCCGATCGCCGCCGAACGCCAGGTCGTCGTCATCGCCCCCGGCTCGAGCGTGACGCTCGCGCGCCCGGAGCTTCCGGTGAAGTCCGGAGCCCGCCTTGCGCAGGTCGTTCCATATGCCATGGAAGAATTGCTGGCCGGCGAGGTCGAGCAATTCCATTTTGCGATCGGGCCGACGGACGACGCGGGCGCGACACTCGTTGCCGCGATGCGTCGCGAAGAGCTGCGGGGCTGGCTCGACGCGCTCGCGTCGGCCGGCATCGAACCGCAATCGGTCGTGCCGGACACGCTTTGCATTCCCGCCAACCCCGCGAAGATCGTCGCCGTCATCGACGCCGGCCAGCTCCTCGTGCGCGCCCCGGGAGCGCTGCCGGTCGCGCTCGATGCCGAGCCGCTGACCGAATCCTTCACGCTCGCCGGCCTCGAGGGCGACGACAAGCACGTGCAGCTCTATGTGTCACAGCACGACTGGCAGCATTCGCGCGAGATGATCGAGGCGCTGCGCGAAGTGACCGGCAGCCTCGACCTGCAGATCCTTCCGGACGGCGCATTGCCGCTCCTCGCGTCGGCGGCGGCGAGATCCGACACCCTGTCCCTGATGCAGGCCGAATTCACGCGTCGCACCGGCTGGCGCGCCGAGTGGCAGCGCTGGCGCGTCGCGGCTTTCCTCGCGCTCGCGGCGCTTGCATTGCACCTCGGGGTGCGTGGCTACGACCTCGTTCGCCTGCACTCGGAGCAGCGCCGCCTCGACGCCGCGATCGAGCAGGCCGCACGCATTGCCCTCCCCGGAGTCGAACGCATCGAGGACGCGCGCGCCCAGGTCGAGCAGCGGCTCGCGGGCGGCGGTGCCGGCGACCCGGGCGGCCTGCTGGTCCAGCTCGCGGCGGTCGGCGGCGCGCTCGCTGGCGCCCCGGGACCGAAGCTCGAATCCCTGGGCTGGCGCGACCGCGCGCTCGAGCTGCAGGTGGTCGCGCCGAATACCGACTCGATCGCGCGATTTGCCCAGGGCATCAATGCCCGCGGCCTCACCGCCGACGTCGCGTCGACGACCAACAACGAGAACGGCGTGCTGGCCCAGGTCCACATCGCCGCGGGTCCGCCGAAATGAAGAAGGTTCGCGTCTGGTACGCCGGCCTCGCCGAGCGCGAACAGCGCATGGTGCTCTGGGGCGGCAGTGCGGCGGCGGTGCTGCTGCTCGCGGGGCTCATCTGGCAGCTCGGCACTTCGGTAGCAAAGGCCGAGGAACGCGTCGAACGCCGCCGGCAGGACCTCGCCTGGATCGAGGCCGTCACGCCGCGACTGCAGGCCGCGCCCGCGGCGCGGCCCGGCGAGCCGCTCACCATCGCCGTCGACCGGATGGCCCGCGAAGGCGGGCTCGCCGACAAGCTCGCATCCGTCGAACCGGCGTCGTCGGGCGCGCTCCGCGCGCGCTTCACGGGCGCTTCCTTCGATTCGCTGACACTCCTGCTCGCGCGGCTGCAGAAGGAGCGCGGTGTCGTGATCGAGACCGCGAGCGTGTCGGCGACAGGCGAGCCCGGCCTCGTCGACGCGACCCTGGTGATTCGCGGCCCCTGACCCGGATGACCGGTCGCAGCAAGCTGATCGCGGCGGGCGTTGCCGCATTCCTCGTGTTCCTGGTCGCCATGGTGCCCGCGGGCCAGCTGGCTCACCGGCTGCCGGAGGGCATCGCCATGACAGGCGTCGCCGGGACCATCTGGTCCGGCCGCGCAAGCGGCCTCGCCGTCAATCGCCGGACAATCGGCGGCATCCGATGGTCCTGCCGGCCCTGGCGGCTGGTGTTCCTCGAATGGTCCTGCCACCTGACCCTCAGTCCGCCTGGCGGGGAAGTGTCGGCCGACGCGCGCGGCGACTTCGGCGGCGAGATCGTCGGCCGGAATATCCGGGGCAACGTGCCCATCGGCACGCTTGAAGGGATCGTCACGCCGCCGGGCTGGACGGGCGTGCTCGAGCTCGACGTGGATGAAGTGCGCATCGTCGGGCGCCGGCCGGCCAATGCCGCCGGCACGCTCTTCGTGCGTTCCCTGCGCGCCCCGGGTTCGGGCGGCCAGATGCTCGGGGACTTCGAGCTGGTCGTCGGGGAAGGCTCCGTCGGCACCGGCTCGTTGAACGGCCGCCTGCGCGACCTCGGCGGGCCGCTCCACGTGCGCGGGGCGATCGAGCTCGATCCGCAGGGCCGCTATCTCATGAGCGGCGATGCTGCCCCCGGGCCGGGCGCCGGGCCGGCGATATTCGACACGCTGTCCTTCCTGGGTCCGCCCGACCGCCTCGGGCGCCGGCCATTCACCATCGAAGGCAGCTTCTAGCCGTACTCAGATTTCGCGCCAGGCATCGAGCAGCGGGAAATAGAGGCCCACCTTGAGCGGGCGGCCCGGGTCGAGGAGCTGCATGACGCGCGCATAGCGTTCGAGCTGTGGACGGTAACGCGCAAGCTCGTTGTCGAGGAATGCCTCGCGGTCGCCGCCCTCGTGCGAGCTGGTCTTCCAGTCGATGACCCAGCGCACGTCTTCTGCGTCGACGAACGTCCGGTCAATGCGCAGGCTGTGCGCAGCGCCGTCGATCATCGCGGTCAGCGCGAGCTCGGAACGGCCTTCCCGCGCGGCCGGATCGAGGAGCCGCACGGCCATTTCACTGCGCGCGACCGCCGACATGGCGCGCTGCACGCGGGCCAGCGCTGCCGGGAGATGGGTCTCGTCGATGCCGAGGCCGGGAAGTTGCCGCCTCCAGCGCGCCCCTGATTGCGCGGCCGTTTCCGTTCGTGCGCCCTGCTCGCTCATTCGCTGCAGTTCCGCGTGCACCACCTGGCCGACGGCCTGCGCGATTGCGCCTGCCCAGTCGAATTCCGGCCGGACCGTGCCTTCAGGATCTCCGGAGATGCGGAGCATGGGCACGACCGGCAAGGGCGGGGGCAGCGGTGCGCGAAAGCCCGCAACGAGACGGCGCGGCGGCGGCGCCGTCAGCCGCGGCCTCCCGTCGCCGGCGCCGGCCGGGGCCGTTGCCGTCGCGGGCAGCGCCGCCAGCGCCCGTTCGAAGTGCGGCGACAACACCGCCCACAGGAAGCCGAGCAGGCTCGTGGAGCGCGGACGGACGAGTTCCGGCCAGTCCTTCGTACGCCGCACGCGCACATTGCCGATGAGGTGCAGGCGCCGCCGCGCGCGGGTGGCCGCGACATAGGCGACGCGGCCGATTTCCAGGGCCTCGCGCTCGGCACCGAGCTTGCGCATCCATCGTTCGAGTGCGTCCGAACTGCCTTCGCCTTCGTCCGAGTCCGTCCGGCTCGCAAGCACGATGCCCCGCTCTCCCGGGCCGGTCGAAACCGTCGTCCAGTAGAGGAGCGGTCGTTCAGTCCCGCGGGAACCGCGCTGCAGGTCCGGAAGGATGACGACATCGAACTCGAGGCCCTTGGCGCGGTGGATCGTCATGATCTGCACGCAGGCGCTTTCGCTTCCGACCGGCGATGCCATGACACCCGACACCGCGGCCTCGATCGCCGACACCGGCGGCGTGCAACCCGCCTCGAGCTCGAGCCGGTCGAGCGCGCCGAAGAGCAGTTCCGCATTGACCAGATCGGACGGGTCCGCGACCGTTGCCGGGCCGTCCGCGGCGAGCCAGGCGGATTTCAGCCAGCCTCCGAGCGAGCGCTCGCCGCGCGCGGCGATCGCGGCGTCAAGGACGGCGCACAGTCGCGTGGCGCGCGCTGCCGAAGCGGGTGGAAGCAGGCCGGCGTCGCGCAGGCGCTCGCGTATCGTCGCTCCCTCCCCGCCCTCCGCGAGCCGGAGGAGGTCAGCAAGCGTCAACCCGCACCAGGGCGCGCGCAACAGCGCGAGCCAGGATGTGCGGTCGCCGTCGTGAAGCATTGCGCGCAGCAGCGCGACGAGGTCACGGATGGCAGGGCGGTCGAGCAGCGCCTCGAGCTCGACGCCGCGATACTCGACGCCCGCCTCGCGCAAGGCGGCGAGGATCGGCGGCAGCGACGGTCGTCCGCGCACCAGGATGGCAATCGAAGGCTTGCCGAGGGTGGCGATCGCATCCCGCGCGACTGTTGCGACTTCCGCGGCCATCGCGCGATCGTCGGCGTCTAGGAGCGGATGCACGCGCACGGCGTCGCCCTCCGCGCCCGACCTCGCGGCCACCGCCGGCGAATAGCGCACCGCGCCTCGCTCGAAATCGTCGGCCGCAGGCATCAGCGCCGAGAAGCTCTCGTTGACCCAGTCGACGATGGCCGCGCTCGAGCGGAAATTCCGGCCGAGCCGCTCAGCGGTCAGCGCGACCCCGCCGATTCCCTGGCGTTGTGCCTGCAGGAAGAGCGTGACGTCGGCCTCACGGAAGGCATAGATCGACTGCATCGGATCGCCGACGCAGAAGAGGCTGCGTCCGTCACCCGGCTGCCAGCCGGCGACCAGCAGCTCGAGCAGTCGCGCCTGGGATGGCGAGGTGTCCTGGTATTCGTCCACCAGGAGATGGCGTATCCGGTAGTCGAGCGCGAGCGCAAGCTCGGTCGGGGCCGCATCGGAGCCGAGCGCGTCGCGTGCGGCCGCCGCAACCGCCGGATGGTCGAGGCTGTCGCGCTCCGCGAAAAGCGCCAGCAACTCGGCGGCCGCGTGCGGCAGCACCACAGACAGCGCGTCGATGCGTTCCCATTGCATGTCGGTGAGCGCGGGTGGCGGCAGCGTGCGCAGCCGTCCGATCGTGTTTGCCAGGCCCGGCTGTCCGGCTAGCGATTCCAGCCACGACTTCATCTCGCGCTTGAGTGGCGGCCAGGCGGGACCCTCCTTCGCGGCCAGAAAGCCCTGCTTCTCCCCGACCTGCTTGCGCAGTTCCGGGACCTTGTCGCCGGTGAGCACGATGCTTGCAAGCGCGCACCAGGCTGGCGCCGACTCCGCCGTTGCCGCCGGCAGCTTGCCCAGGACCGCAAGCACGCGCGCGGGACTCTCCGGTGCGCCCGCCGCCCTCGCCGCGCGGCAGGCGGCAAGCAGCGGCCGCCAGTCGATACCCGACAGCCTGCGCGAAACGTCCGCCAGTTCCGATTCCAGCGCCCCGCGCAAGAGCCGGTCGATCTCCGCGCGCAGCGTCGCGCCGGGCGCCGTGCGCATCAGCTTCGGCAGCCAGAGTTCGCGCGCGCCCAGCATTCCTTCGATCAATTCGGCGAGCTGGAGCGGGTCGTGATTGAGCGAACGCGCGAGGCGCCGAAGTCCCGCGGCGACCGGGGCGTCCGTGTCGAGCAGCCCGACCGTGCGCCGCGCGGCTTCCGCATACAAGGCGCGCGCATCGTCCACGAGCGCAGCGGACGTGCCGATTCGCGCGGCCAGCGGAAGGCGCCGCGCAAGCCAGTGATTCAGGCCGTCGATGGTCTGCACGTGCAGGCGCGCCGGGTTCTGCTCGAGGCCCCAGCCCAGTTCCCGGCTTCGCGCGAGCGCGGCCGAGCCGAGGCGGTGCAGCTCCAGGGTCCGTTCGTCCGCGCCCGCCGGCAGGGGCCTGGCCGCCTTCGCGAGCGCATCGACGATGCGATGGCGCATCTCGGCCGCGGCCTTGCGCGTAAACGTGATCGCGACGATCTGCTCCGGCCGCTCGACGTCGGCGAGCAGCCGCAGGAAACGCAGCGTCAGCAGCGTCGTCTTACCGGAACCCGCGGGTGCCTGCACGATGAACGATGCCGCCGGCTCGACGGCGCGCCGACGCGCCTTGCGGTCGAGTCCGAGGACATCACTCGCCATCGTTCACCTCGTGGTCTTCATCATCCGGCGAGGCGGGCTCGACGCGGCACAGCGCAGACAGGTGGCAGTACCGGCAGGTCTTGGCGGCCAGTTTCGGATTGACCTCGGCCTGGCCTGCGGCAAAGTCGCCAGCGAGGCGTACGAGCCACGCCTGCCAATGCGCGATGACCTCGTGCCATTCGAAGCCTTTCTGCCTGTCCTCGGTCAGCGCGAACGCCGTCGCGGGCACGACGCCGTCGATCGCCGATCCGGCCCGGCCGACGCCGAGGTACTGCGCGGACGCCGCGCCAACACCGGCGAAGGCGATGCCGGTCGGGTGATCCGGGTGCAGGACCGCGTACAAGGGCAGTTGCGGCGCATCCATGCGCGCACCGCGCCAGGCCGCTGCTTTCGCCTTCCCTGTCTTGTAGTCGATGACGATGAGCTCGCCGCCGACGCGGTCCACCCGGTCGACCCGCAACCGCAGGTCCAGGCCGGCGATCGTCAGGGTGAGCGCGCGCTCGGTCTCGACCACCTCGAACGGCGGGCGCAGGAGATCGAGCTCCAGCAGGCGACCCACCGCCCGCACCTGCCACTCGCGCTCGAGCGCTATCGTCGCAAGGCCCGTGCCCACCGGAGTCACGCGGGCAATCGCGTCGTCAACCGCCGTCTCGATCCGCGCGACCCGCGTCGGATGATCGAGTGCCGCAAGCGACGCCTGGCTTCCGAGCGAGCTCCACAGGTCCTGCATCGCCCGATGCAGCACGATGCCCCGGAGGCGACGGTCGAAACCCGCCTCGGGTTCCTCGAACGGGGCCGCTCCGAGGCGCAGCTCGGCGAATGCTCGGAAGGGACACTGCGCCTGGAGCTCGAGGACCCGGGCACCGCCTTTCGCAGGCTGCGCTGGAAATGCGGACGGCGGTTCCTCGGGAACTGCCTCCAGCCGCGCATTCGCGAATGCCAGGCGTTCGCGAGTCGGCGCCGGCGGCGATGGCGCGAGCGGCGGCGCGTCCGCAGGCAGGAGCGCGGTTCCGTCGCCTTCCGTGTCGTTTTCGAATTGGGGCCACGACAGGACGAGCGTGTCGGCGGCGGCGCGCCAGCGGCCGATGACGCCCTGCGCTTCGGCGACACGGCTCTCCGGCGTGACGCCCGGCATGCCGAGCTTGCGTTGAATCTCGATCGGCAGCAGCGGGTCCACCGTGATCGGCCGTGGCCAGGTCGATGCCGTCAGCCCGGCAACCCAGAGGCTGTCGAAATGCACGCCGGGGTCATCGTAGGCGTCGAGCACGAATACGGCGGGCTCGCCGCTTTCGGGCTGGAAAGGCGCCGCCGCGAGCCGGCGCAGTTCCGCATGTGCCTCGTCGACGTCGAGACTGGTCGCGACCGCAGACAACGATGCGAACTCGTCGAGAAGCTCCCGGAATCGCCGCGCGGCCTCGTACTCGCGGCTGCCGAGGCCTGCTTCGACGGGCCATCCCCAGGCGGCGAGGCTCGCGCCAAAGGCTTCGGCCCAGGCGCCGGCGCTGCGTCGCTTCGGGCCATCGAGCGCAGCAATGGCCGAGCGGATCGCCAATGAGAATCCCGGGGCGCCGGCGCGGCTGGCGTAATCGGCGAGGCGCTGTGCGCGTACCTGCAGCGGACTTCTCGTGTCGCGGAGCGCCAGGTCGGCAGCCAGGCGCGCGCCGCGTTCGCTGTCTTCGCCACCCACGTGCGCGCTCAACAGGAGCCGGCTCGCCGCAGTCCAGTCCACGGCACCTGCGGCGCAGGCAATTGCAGCGAGCCCGGCATCGACGACCGGTTGCACGGAAAGCGGATGGCCGCCCGCCAGGTCGTAGAGGCGCTGTTCACGCCCTGAGCCCGGCAGTTCGAGCTCGGGCTGCAGCGCTGCGGCGAATGCGCGCTCGAGCGCGCCGCGTGAGGCATCGAGGTCGGGCACGATGAGCGCATGCAGTCCGCCCGGTGCAAGCGCCAAGCGTTCGCGCAACCAGGCGAGCATCGCGTCCCGCTCCGACGCCGGATCGAATGCCTGGTGGCGGAAACAGGCGCCACCCCCGGGCGGCGGACTGTGCTGTTCGATGGAGTGACCGGCAGCCGACATCGCCCCCAGCAAAGCCACTGCGGCCGGAGTCATGCGACTGAAGCCGGCGAGCAGGATCGGTGGCCCAACCGCGGGCAGCGCCGCCCTTTCGACCAGCAGCCGCGCTAGGCCGCCTGCGTCGCAGGCGTGACGGGCCTGCAGTTCGCCCTCGACCGACCGCGCCCAGCCGACAAAGGCTTGTTGATCGCGCGTCAGGGGCCATTGCTGGAGTGCCGCGAGATCGCCGCCATGGGCGCGCAGCCGCAGCCAGCTCTGGCGGGCGCGATTACCGAGGTCGGACGGATCAAGGAGCCCCGGAGCATCCCTGTCCGCCTGCTGGCACCAGAGCCAGCGCAAGGCGATCGCAGGGAGGATCGCCGGCAGGTCCTGCCGATCGGCGGACTCCCGCTGCCATTGCTGCACGAGCCAGGTATCGAGCGGGAGCACCTGCGCCGAGGGCCAGACCTTGCGCCCGGCGTTGGCCTGGGCGCGATCGTGCAGGCGTCTCAGGATGCGTGCCTGGCGCAGGTCCGGCGTCAACAGCAAGCCGCCGGCCGCCAGGTGGGCAATGCAACGCTCGTTCGAATTCAAGTCGCGGGTCCCCGATTTTGAGCGCCAGCATAGGCTGGCGCGAGGCTCATGGGATGAGCCCCCAGCTCAGGTCGTCATGCCCGGCTGCAGGCCCTCCGGCCAGTCGCCAGCCCGGTGACAGGCGACGAGGCGACCGTCACCGGCCGGCAGGAGGCGCGGGCGCTCGACGTGGCAGCGCGGCACGACCTGCGGGCAGCGCCCCGCGAAGGCGCAACCGGCCGGCTGGAACAAATCCCGGCCTGCGGCTTGCGGGCGCGCGGCGCGGCGCAGCAGCCGACCACGCGCTGCGGCATCGACCGCCGGCACGGCATCCAGCAGCTCGCGCGTGTACGGGTGCAGGGGCGAGGTCACGATCGCGCGACGCGCTGCGACTTCGATGATGCGCCCGCGATACATCACCATGATCCGCGGGCACAGGCGCGCGACCACCGCAAGGTTGTGGCTGACGAAAAGGCTCGCGAGCCCTCGCTCGTCGCGGATCCTCTCGAGCAGTGCGAGGATCTGGCCCTGGATCGACACGTCGAGTGCGCTCACCGGTTCGTCGCAGACGACGAATTTCGGGTCGACGACGAGCGCCCGCGCGATCACGGCGCGCTGCAGCTGGCCACCGCTCAGCTGGTGCGGATAGCGCGCGGCGAGCGACGGTTCGATGCCGACGTCATCGAGCCCTTGCTGCGCGCGCTGCAGGCGTTCGGCCTTCGCCGTCCCTGCGGCCAGCGCGCGCAGCGGCTCGGCCACGCTTTCGAGGATGGTCATTCGCGGATCGAGGCAGGCCTGCGGATCCTGGAACACGCATTGAAGCTCGCGCCGCAGCGGCCGGAAAGCGCGCCGGCCCAGGGTGTCGATGCGCTGGCCCCGCCAGCGCATCTCCCCGGCGGCCAGTGGCAGTAGCCGGAGGATCGCGCGGCCAAGCGTCGTCTTGCCGCAACCGGATTCCCCGACCAGGCCGAGCATCTCGTGCTCGGCGATCGAAAACTCCACGCCGTCGACGGCCGTGAGTTTTCGCGCCATCGCTCCGGGGGACCGGAACTTCACCGTGACGCCGCGGACTTCGAGCAGGCTCACCGGACGCCTGCCAGGCCGGGCACGCCGGCGAGCAGCGTGGCGCTGTAGGGATGCCGCGGGCCGGCGAGGAAGTCGGCCGCCGCGGCCAGTTCGACGATGCGGCCGGCCTGCATCACCGCGATGCGGTCCGCAAGCGCGGCAACGACACCGAGGTCGTGCGTCACCAGGAGGAGCGCCATGCCGAGGTCGCGGCAAAGCTCCGCGACGAGCGCGAGAATTTCCGCCTGCACCGTGACATCGAGCGCGGTGGTCGGTTCGTCCGCGAACAGGAGCTTTGGCCGCCCCACCAGGGCCAGCGCGATCGCGACACGCTGCCGCATGCCGCCCGACAATTCGTGCGGGTACTGCCCGAGCCGTTCGCGCGCCGCCGGCATGTGGACGCATTCGAGCATCCGCAGGGATTCCGCCCGCGCCGACTCCCCGGTCATGCCATGCAGGCACTCCGCAACCTCGCCGAGCTGCTCGCCGATTCGCCGGTGCGGCGTCAGGCTGCCGGAGGCATCCTGGAAGACGAATCCGATCCCGCGCCCGCGAACCGCCGCTGCTGCATGCCCTTCGAGCAGCTCCACGCCCTTGAAGCGCACCGAGCCGCGCGCGCGGCCATTGGCAGCAAGGAGGCCCGTGCAGGCATTGAGGAGCTGGCTCTTGCCCGAGCCGGATTCTCCGACGATCGCGACGCTTTCACGGGCCTCGACCGCGAGGCTCACGCCATCGACCGCGCAGACCGGTGGCGTGCCTGTGAATTCGACCGTCAGGGCGCGAATGTCCAGGAGCGTCATCAGCGATCCCGCGGATCGAGGGCGTCGCGAAGGCCGTCGCCCAGGAAGTTGAACGCAAACACGAGGAGCACCAGGCAACCCGCCGGAACGGCCAGCATCCAGGGAGCCGTTTCCATCTCGGCCGCGCCGTCCGCAATCAGGTTTCCGAGGCTCGCGAGCGGTTCCTGGATGCCGATGCCGAGGAAACTGAGGAAGCTCTCGACCAGGATCACCTGCGGCACCGTCAAGGTCGCGTAGACGATCACCGGACCCAGGAGATTTGGCACGATGTGTCGCATGACGATTCGGGGGGTGCCCGCGCCGCCGACGACGGCCGCCTCGACGAATTCCCTTTCCCGCAGTGCAAGTGCCTGGCCGCGCACGATGCGTGCCATCGTCAGCCAGCCGAATGCGCCGATCGCGACGAGGATGGTGAGCGGCCCGCGCCCGAACACCACGGTCAGGATGATGACGAAAAATACCTGCGGCAGCGAATAGAGCACGTCCACGAGCCGCATCATCAGCGCATCGGCACGGCCCCGCAGGTATCCGGCGACTGCGCCCCACGCGACCCCGATCACGAGGCTGACGAGCGTCGCCGCGATCGCGATGGCAAGCGACACGCGCAGACCCAGGAGCGTGCGCAGCAGCAGGTCGCGTCCGAGCCGGTCGGTCCCGAGCCAGTGCCCTTCCGCCGCGAGCGGCGGCTCGCCCATGTGGTCCCAGTCGATCTGGTCCTCGCGGAATCCCGAGAGCGGCGGGCCGATGATCGCGGCGAGCAGGAGCAGCCCGAGGACGGCAAGGGCCGTCACTGCGGTGCGGTCGCCGCGCAGCTGCAGCAAGGCGTCGCGCCACAGGCCGCGATTCACGATGACCGCTCCTGCCGGATGCGCGGATCGAGCCAGGCCAGCAGGAGATCGGCCAGCAGGTTCAGCAGGATCATCAGGCCGGCGTAGACGATGACCATGCCCATGACCAGCGTGTAGTCGCGGTTCAGCGCGCCCTGCACGAGGTGCCGACCCATGCCCGGCAGTCCGAACAGCGTTTCGACGACGAGGGACCCGGCGAGCACCGCGGCTGCGGCCGGTCCGAGGTAGCTCACGACCGGCAGGAGCGCGGCCGGCAGCGCGTGCCGCAGGATCACGACGCGCTCGGGCAGGCCGCGCGCGCGCGCTGCGCGTATCCAGGTGAGGCGCAGGACCTCGAGCAGGCTCCCGCGCGTCAAGCGCGCGAGGTACGCGATGATCGGCAAGGCGAGCGTCACGACCGGCAGGATGAGGTCCGCCGGCCGCCCCGGCCTCCATCCCGCGACCGGCAGCCAGTGAAGCCAGATCCCGAAGACGAGGGCGAGCAGTGGCGCGATCACGAACACCGGCACCGAGATGCCGGCGACGGCAAATGCCATCACCGCGCGGTCTGCGAATCGCCCGCGGGAAAGTGCCGCCCACACGCCGGCCGGCACGCCGATCGCAATCGCGAGCAGGAGCGCAGAGATGCCGAGCGTGAGGCTGACGGGAAGCCCGCCGGCAATCAGCTCGCCGACCGTGAAATCGCGAAACTTGAACGAGGGGCCGAAATCCCCGCGTGCGATCCCGGCGACATAGCGCCCGAACTGCACGATCGGTGGCTGGTCGAGCCCGTAGGCGGCTTCCAGGTTGGCGCGAATCTCGGGCGGCAGGGCCTGTTCTTCGTCGAACGGCCCGCCGGGCGCCAGGCGCGTCAGCACGAAGGAAAGTGCGATGATCAGGGCAAGCGTCGGTATTGCCCCCAGCAGGCGCCTCAGGATGAAGGCGACGGTGCTCATCTCATGAATTTACTCGAAATACACGGCTCAAGCCATTGAATATGAATGTGATGTTACCCCAAACATCCTGCCATCCGATACCATTTGCCGCGACTGGCGGAGATGACTGAATGCGAAAGATCCTGGTCGGCCTGAAACGTGTCATCGACTACAACGTGCGCGTCCGCGTGCGCCCGGACGGCTCGGGCGTCGTGACCGACGGCGTCAAGCTAAGCGCCAATCCGTTCGACGAGATCGCGCTCGAGGAAGCGCTACGCATGCGCGAGCGCGGCGAAGCCGACGAAGTCGTCGTCGCGAGCGTCGGGCCCGAGGAAATCCAGTCGCAGCTCCGCAATGCGCTGGCGATGGGAGCCGACCGCGCCCTGCTCGTCAAGGCGGACGCGGCGATCGAGCCGCCGGCGGTCGCGCGCGTGCTGTTGAAGCTCGTCGAAAGGGAGTCGCCTCGGCTCGTGATCCTCGGCAAGCAGGCGATCGACGACGACTGCAACCAGACCGGCCAGATGCTGGCCGCGCTCTGGGACCGTCCGCAGGCGACATTCGCCTCGAAGATCGAGTTGAAGGGCGACGTCGCCCGCGTCACGCGCGAAGTCGATGCCGGCCTCGAGACCATCGAAGTGGACCTCCCGGCCGTGTGCACCACCGACCTGAGGCTGAACGAGCCGCGCTACATCAAGCTGCCCGACATCATGAAGGCGAAGAAGAAGCCGCTCGAAGTGATCGAGCTCTCGGCGCTCGGTGTCGATGCGACTCCGCTCCTCAAGGTCCTGAAGTATGAGCCGCCCCCGCAGCGGCAGAAAGGCGTGATGGTCAAGGATGCCGCGGAGCTCGTCGCGGCCTTACGCCAGAAGGGGCTGGTCTGATGAACCGTATCCTCGTCGTCGCCGAGCACTCCGAAGGCAAGCTCAACCCCTGCGTCGCCAAGTGCGTCAGTTGCGCGGCGTCGATCCCGGATTCGGAGATTGAAGTCGTAGTGCTCGCCGTGGACGGGACCGCGGTCGCCGCCGCGGCGGCCGCGATCAAGGGCGTCAGCCGCGTCCTGCTGGTGAAGAATCCGGCGAACGAGCCGGCACTCGCGGCGATGCTCGCGCCGCAGGTCGCGAAGCTGGCGTCAGGGCATTCGCACGTGCTCGGGCCATCGACGACATTCGGCAAGGACCTGATGCCCCGCGTCGCCGCCCTGCTCGGCGCGCCGCAGGTCAGCGACGTCATGGCCGTGGAATCCGCGACGCGCTTCCGCCGACCGGTCTATGCCGGCAACGCCATCGCGACGGTGGAATCACCGGCCGGCCGGACGGTCGTCGCCACGGTGCGCGTCGCGTCGTTCCAGGAGGCGCCGGGCGGCGGCTCGGCTGCCGTGGAGACGCCTGCCGTCGACGTGAAGCTGCCCGAGTCCACGCGCTTCGTCTCGGTCACCGCGGCGCGCAGCGACCGGCCGGACCTGCAGACTGCCGCGCGCGTCGTGTCCGGCGGTCGCGCGCTCGGCAGCGCGGAGAATTTTGCATTGATCCAGCGGCTCGCGGACCGCCTCGGCGCGGCGATCGGCGCCTCGCGCGCGGCCGTGGACGCAGGCTTCGCGCCGAATGAGCTCCAGGTCGGCCAGACCGGAAAGATCATTGCGCCGGAGCTGTACGTCGCGATCGGGATCAGCGGGGCGATCCAGCACCTGACCGGAATCAAGGACGCCCGCACCATCGTCGCCATCAACAAGGATGCCGAGGCGCCGATCTTCGAGGTCGCCGACTACGGCCTCGTCGGCGACCTGTTCACCCTGGTGCCGGAAATCGAGAAGCTGCTGTAGTCGCGTAGAGCAGCCACAGCGACAGCCCGACGATCGCGAGCCAGGTGCCCGCCGTCCCGTAGAAACGGCCGAATGTGCTGCCCGGGCTCTGCGACAGCCCCCAGGCGTGGATGACGCGGCTCGCGAGCAACAGCAGCCCGGCGGCGTGCACGGCTTTCACCGGCAGGCCGCTGATCTCCGCGCACACGAGCAGCAGCACGGCAAGCGGCACGTACTCGACGAAGTTTCCCTGGACGCGAACCGCCTGCTGCATCCCCTCGTCGGTCCCGGTGCCGAGGCGCACGCGATAGCGGCGCCTCGCCAGCACGACCTGCGTCGACAGCGCGATCAGCAACAGGCCGAGCAGGCCCGCATACAGGAACGAGACCGGGCCTGCGATCACTTGATTGAAGCGAGTATGTGTTCAGCGCTCGAGACCTTGAATTCGCCGGGCGCCTCGACGTGAACCTGCTTCACGACGCCGTCCTCGATCACGAGCGCGAATCGCTTGCCGCGCATGCCCATGCCATAGGCCTTGGCGTCCATCTCGAGTCCGAGCGCCCGCGAATAGTCCCCGTTGCCGTCAGCCGCCATCACGATGTCGTCGCCGACGCCGGCCGACTTGCCCCAGGCGCTCATGACGAATACGTCGTTGACGGCGAGGCATACGATCTTCGCCACACCCTTGCCGCGAAGCGCCGCGGCATTTTCGACGAACCCGGGCAGGTGCTTGGCGCTGCAGGTCGGCGTGAACGCGCCCGGCACAGAGAAGAGTACGACCCGTCCCTTGCCCAGGAGGTCGGCGGCGCTGATGTTGGCCGGCCCGTCCTTGCCCATCAGTTTCAGCGTGCCTTCGGGAATCCTTTCGCCAGCCTTGATCGTCATCGTGAATGTCCTCCAGTGGGTTGCTTCATGTCGCCGGGAAATCCGCCCGCCTTGACCAGCATGCCCGGGACCGCATGCCCGACGTGCGGCTCGATCCAGCGCGCAGTCGATATCGCTCCATCGAGGTCAATACCGGTCTCGATTCCCATGCGCGCGAGCATGTAGACGAGGTCTTCGGTCGGGATGTTCCCGGTGGCCGCTGGCGCGAATGGGCAGCCGCCGAGCCCGCCGAGGCTCGCGTCGAGGACCGCCGCACCGGCCGTCACCGCGGCATAGGCGTTTGCGATCCCGGTATTGCGCGTGTTGTGGAAATGGCCGCGCAGGCTCATGCCCGGCAAGGCATCCGCGACGCGGCCGAAGATGTCCGTCACCTGTCCCGGCACGCCCACGCCGATCGTGTCGGCGATCGCGATCTCGAATGGCGCGGCCTCCGCGACCTGGCGGGCGATGTCCACGACGCGCGCGGGCTGCACCTCGCCCTCGAAGGGACATCCGAATGCCGCCGAGATCGTCACTTGCGCGCGCATCCCGGCCGCGTGCGCGGCAGCGGCGATCTCGCGCCAGGTCCGGATGGACTCCGCGCTCGTCACGCCCTGGTTCCGGCGATTGAATTCGTCGGTCGTGAACACGACCATGCCGATTTCCCGGCAGCCTGCCGCGGCCGCCCGGTCGAAGCCGGCGCGGTTCAGGACGAGGCCGATGTAGCTGACGTCATCGCGGCGTGGCAGCGCCTGCAGCACCGCCTCGGCATCCGCCATCTGCGGCACGCGCCTCGGATTCACGAAGCTGGCGACTTCGATGCGCCGGATCCCGGCATCGACCGCGCGGCGGATGAACTCCAGCTTCACGTTCGTGGGAACAGTCGCCGATTCGTTCTGGAGGCCGTCGCGGGGCCCGACTTCGACGATTCCGATCTGGCGTGCCGGTTTCATCTTCCGCGATTGTATACGCAAAGGGCCGCGGCGATTTCGCGCCGCGGCCCTGGCTTTCGGTCGGATCGCTTCGGCGGTCAGCCGGTCGTCGTCAACCAGAGGTCGGCGACTCCGCGGATCTTCGGGTCCGCGGCCGCGGCGGCCTTGAACGCCTCCTTGGCCTGGGCGTTCTTCTTGCTGTTGGCGAGCGAGATGCCGAGCAGCATGTTGAGGTTGTCCAGCCGCTTGACCTTGCCCTTGTCGACGCCGCGCTGCGCCGCTTCGCTCGCTTTCGCGTAGTTCTTCAGGGTGAAGTACGCCGTCGCGAGCTTGGCCTCGGGTTCGCCGGTCGCAATCGCCTTCGCCTCCGCTTCCTGCTGGCCCAGTGTCGCCTTGACGCGATCGACCTGCGACTTCGCATCTGAGAGCAGGCGGTTGTTGCGGTCGTCCTTCTTGATCGCGCCGGCCGCCATGCCTTTCTCGATCATGGCGACGGCTTCACCCGGACTCGACAGGTCGAGCGCGACTTCCGCGTACTTCGCATAGTGCTCGCCGGAGAGGACGTTACGCGCCGCACCCAGGCGATACACGTTGACCATCACCACGGGGTCCTTCGCGGACTCCACTTCGTAGGCGTTCGCGAGCTGCTTGAAAACGCCCGCCTTGGGCGCCACGGCCATGAGGCGGTGCAGCGTCTCCATGCGCTTGGCCGGCTGGTTGGTCTCGTGGTACGCGGAGTTCAGCATTTCGAGCAGCGGAGGAATCTTCGCGGTGCGCCCGGCTTTCTGGTTGGCCGCGATCGCGCGCTCGAGCGTCGCCGTCGCCGAACGGAAATCCTTGAGCTGCATCTGGCTCGTGCCGAGCAGCGTCAGGTCGTCGGCCGTCAGCGGGCCCTGCGCGGCCAGCTTGTCGAAGGCCGCGGCGGCAGCCCGGTAATCGCGGAGCGCATAGTGGGTCGTGGCCTTCAGCCGCAGCTTGCGCGTCAGGTCGGCACCGGTCACCCGGCCCGTGGCCAGCCGCTCGTCGACGGTCTGGAGGACGAGCTTGTGATCCTTGGCGCCGCTCGCGGCCCAGATCATCAACTCGTTGAGCCCCTGCTCTTCCTGCGGCGACAGCGGCGCTTTAGCCTTGGCTTCCTTGAGCAGGCGGATCGCCTCGCTGTAGTTGCCCTTCTGGCCCGCGGTCTGGGCTTCCTTGGCCTTGTCCGCCAGCTCCTTGCGCCAGCCGCCGGCCTTGTCCTGCGCGAAGGCGGCGTCCGGCCAGGTGACGGCCACGAAGCCCGCGACCGGGAAGGGCCAGGAAAAGCGCCAGCATGCTGGCCCGGATATTCGACGACTTCGACATCATCACTCTCCTGGTCAGCCGGCCGCCGGGGCCGTATCGGTACGCGACGTCCGCGCGATCCACAATGCAGCAATCCGCGCCATCGGGCTTCCCGGCGGGGCCGCTGCCGCCGCCGCTTCGAATGCCGCCTTGCGCTTCGTCGCGACGGCCCAGTTCGAGCAATGATGCGCCGAGCAGCAGGTTTGCGTCGTCGAGCCGCGTGACGCCGCCCTTGGCAATGCCGCGGCGTGTCGCCTCGACGGCCTGCTCGAAGTCGCCCGTGCTGAAGTAGCCGAGGCCGACCTTGACGTCCACTTCGCCCTTGGCGCCTTTCGCGGCGGTCGCGGATTCGGCCGGCAGGCTCTTCTTGTCCCGCGCCACGGCGGCCTTGGCCTCCGTCAGGATCTGCTGATTCGTGCCCGCGCTCGGAACGATACCCTCTTTCATTCCACGTTCGAGTGCGCGCGCAGCCTCGCCCGGGCTGCCTGCCACCATCGCCGTATCGGCGTAGTTGAGGTAGCCGCCGACCGTCGCCAGACCGCCCTTCGGATCGCCGATCGCGAGGCGATAGGCATTCAACATAACGACGCGATCGTCCTTCGACTGCGACTGATAGATCGCGACGATGCGGCTGTAGTACTCCTTGTCCGGGTAGTAGCTGACCAGCTGCTCGAGGTTCGTCAGGCGTCCCGCATCGTCCTTCATCTCGATGAAGCAGCGGTCACGGAGCTGGAACCACATTTCCTTGGGCGTCTCGCCCTTGCTCGCAGTGACCTCGATCGCCTTGCCCAGGGACTGGCAGGCTTCCGGGAAGTGGTTCGCCTGCAGGTGCAGCCGCCCGAGCGTCTCGAACTCGTCCGCCTGAACGTCCGGCGTTGCATCGACGAATTTCTGGAAATGCAGCAGGGTTTTTTCCTTGTCCTGCTTGGCGCTGTAGTGCGCCGCGAGCTGGCGGTGCATCGCGCCGACATTCTCAGGCTCCGCAAAGCCCTCGGCCAGGAATGCCTCGATGGCAGCCGCAAAGGCGTCCTTGTCGTCCACGCCCTGGGTCGCCTGGAGGCGCCAGGTGGCGATGGCTTTCTTCTCGTCCCGGGTCTGGTTGGGAAGCGCCTCGAGCGCCGGCAATCCAGCCATGACATCGGGCCATTTCTTCTCGTTGGCCGCGGTCTGCACGGGTGCCGCGAGCTTGCGGAATTCCTTGCTGTATTCCGCCTTGGGCGCTTCAGCTTCCTTCGCGGCTTCCGCTGCCGCGCGTTCCTTGCGCGACTTGGGCTGCTCTTCCTGCGCCGACCCTACCGGGACCATCGCCATTGCCAGCACGATCGACGTGCCGATTGCCGCCAGGCCGTTTGACCACGAAATCCGTACTGTCATGTTCCGATTCCTCGCCGCGGCTGCCTGCCGCCATGATCGCGTGGGGCGGCTTTATACCCCAAAACCCGCCTGGTTGTCTGCCCGGGGCCCATACCAATGGACTGCCGGCTGACCGGACCGGTTCCGCCGCCATGAACAAACCCGGCGGTTCAGTCCTCGTTCAGGCGGGACCTTGCCAAGAAAAAAGGCCCGCTGGTCGGCGGGCCCTTTGACGTCCGGCCAGACCCGCCTTGCCGGCTACTCGCCTTGCGGCCGCTCGGCGATGAATCCGACCTTGCGCATGCCTCCCCGCTGCAATACCGCAAGCGTGTCCGCCACGTACTCGTAGCGCGCCCGCTTGTCGGCCCGGATGTGGACTTCCGGCTGCGGATCCTTCACGGCCTCCTGCAATACGTAGTTGAGGAGCGCCGCGCGGTCGACGCCGTTCTCGTTCCAGTAGACCGAGCCGTCGAAATCGATCGAAAGGTTGATGTTCTCCGGCTTCGTCTCGGTCGGGCGATTCACTTCCCTCGGCAGGTCGATCTTCACCGCCTGTGTCATCACCGGAACCGTGATGATCATGATGATCAGGAGGACCAGCATGATGTCCACGAGCGGAATGACGTTGGGCTCGACCATCGGGTCGCCCTCGTCCTTGCCGACCGAAATGGCCATCGATTACTTCCCGGCCGGCACGCGTGATCCGGCCAGCAAGGCAGCCTGCACGTCGTGCGCGAAGTAGTTGGCGCGTTCCATCAGCGACTTGTTTCCGCGCAACAGGCCGTTGAAGCCGAGCACCGCGGGCACCGCCACCGCAAGTCCCATCGCCGTCATGATCAGCGCCTCGCCGATCGGTCCGGCCACCTTGTCGAGGGACGCCTGGCCGGCGATCGAGATGCTGATCAGCGCGTGGTAGATGCCCCACACCGTGCCGAACAGGCCCACGAATGGCGATGTCGCCCCAACCGAGGCGAGCACGACCATGCCGCTCTGGAGGCTGGACTGCAGCATCGACGTGCGCTTGTCGATGTGCGAAGCCACCCAGTCGCCGAGCTCGATGTTGCTCGTGACGTCGCGACCCGCGCTCTTGCGGTGATGCTCCAGCGCCTGGACGCCGTCCTGCGCGATGTCGCGGAAAGGATTGATCTTGCCTTTCAGCTTGCCGATGCCCTCGTGCATCGACCCCGCGGTCCAGAACTGCTTCTCCGCCTCCGCGGCCACCTTGCGGAGCATGCGCTGGTCGAGCCACTTGTTGATCATGACGAGCCATGACCAAAGCGACATGACGATCAGGATGACGAACACGCCCTTGCCGACATAGTCGCTCGTGGTCCAGAGCGCCTCGATGCCGTATGGGTTATCGGTTACTGTGGTTTCACCAGCCATTCTGCAGTCCCTCTAACAGAAAAAGTTTTTCCGGCAAGTCCGTTCCGCCGACGGCGGCACGCGCCCCTCCGGTCCCTGACGATTCGTGTCGCTTCACTCCAGCTTGAATACGATCGGCAACGTCGCCTGCGCGTCGACCGCCTGGCCGTCGCGCTTGCCGGGCTCGAATGGCAGGCGGCGCACCACGCATTCCGCCGCCGCGTCCAGCCGCGGAAAGCCGCTGCTCTGTGCAATGCTGAAGGCGCCGGCCTTGCCGTCCGACCCGATGGTGATCGTGACCGCCACGCGGCCTTCCTCGCTCAGGCGACGGGACGCCGAGGGATAGCAGGCGGCGATTGCCGCGCTGATGCGGTCGCCCCTCGCCTTGATCTTGGGTGGCGTGATCTGCGCCTGGCGGGCCGGTGTCTGCGGCTGGGCTCGCGGCGTTTCCTTGACCTGTGCCGTGATCGCCGTCGTCGGGCCTTCGAATGCGGGGAGGTCGATGAGCGGTGGCGGCACAACCGGTGGCGGCACGTCCACGGGCGGCGGCGGCGGCGGCTCGTCAAGGTCTTCCGGCGGCGGCGGGGGCGGCGGCAGGTCCATGATCGAAAAATCCTGGATGATCTGCATGCCCGAGCGCACCAGCCCTTGCTTGAGCGCCCAGAAGAATATTACGTGGAGAATGACGATGCCGACGAAAACCGCCGTCGTTCGAGAAGTCCCCGCGGAATAGGTGTTCGCCATACCGGACCTGTCTCTACCCCTCGTCCGTACTAGCCGGTCGCATGCCCGTCCACCGGGCTGCGGCCCCGCCAAATTATTGTCGGCACGCTATCTGGCGCGCCCCAATTCCGGCTAAGGCCACCTTAGCGGTTGGCCGTTTCGACTGCAAGCGCAGGCCCGGGCCGCTTTAGCTGCAGAAGCCGCGGGGCCTCGCCTCGATCCGGCCCGAGGGCATTTCTGCCCCTTCGCCGGATCCGGCAGTTGCCGGATCATGCTCATCCTGTTAACGCCCGCACCGCGTGATTCGGGTTACCCCGGCCTCGCAAGCCGCCCAGGCGTGAATCACGTCCCTGTGGCAGCCGGCTTGCGTTCGCGCACCACGATGACCGTGATTCCGGAGAGCGTGATCAGGCCGCCGACGATCATCCGCCAGTCGAGGACATCGCCGAGCAGCAGCACGGAAAACAGCACGCTGAAGAGCGGCGTCAGGACGGTGACCGGGGCGACGCTGGAAACCGGATACCGCCGGATCAGCGCGAAGTAGGCCGTGTGCGCGACGACGCTCGACAGGAGCGCCGAGTACAGGAGCGCGCTCCATCCGGTGGTGCCGGCCTCCCTGAGGCTTGCGAGTTGGCCGTCTTCGAGCAGCAGGGACAACGGAAGCAGCAGCGGCAGGCTCCCCCAGGCAAGCCAGGCCTGCAATTCAAGCGGCTCAAGCTGGTGGACGCGCTTGATCGCGATCAATCCGATGGCACCGACGAAGGCGGCGATCACAACCAGGATCAGCCCGGGCCAGGACGAGAAGACTTCGGGGCTGAATCCGATCATCACGACGCCGAGGAACGCCATCGCGATCCCGAGCCAGCGCCTCCAGTGGATCCGCTCGCCCAACATGACGACCGACAGCAGCGTTGCGAACGGCACGCCGAGCTGTCCGCCGATCGCGACGGACGACATGTTCTCGGACACCGCGACACCCGAATACATCAGCGCGAATTGCAGGCCGCCGCTCGAGATCGCGGCGGTCAGCAGCCAGCGCATTTCGCCGCGCCGGATCCGCAGCCACGGAAAGACCACGATCCCGACGATCAGGAAGCGCATGAAGGTCAGGAAAACCGGCGGGAACAGGTCGGCGCTGAGCTTGACCGCAACGATGTTGAGGCCCCAGATCGCGTTGATCAGCACGAGCTGGCCGAGATGAGAGCGATGAACTTCGCTCACACCGGGACCAGGTATTCCGGCGCGGGGGGTCGCAGGTTGTAGTTGGACGCCATTGCGTGGCCGTAGGCGCCGGTGTCCGCGATCAGGAGCACGTCGCCCTCCTCACAGCGCGGCAGGAGGCGATCGGTTCCGAGCTCGTCGCCGCTCTCGCAGATCGGGCCGACGATGGTGCAGGCCTGGACCGCCGGCTCGTCGAGTCGCGACAGGTTCACGATGTCGTGCCAGGCCCCGTACAGCGCGGGACGGATCAGGGAGTTCATGCCGGTCGCGATGCCGACGTAGCGCTTCGGTCCCTTGCCCTTGGTCTGCGTCACGCGCGCGAGCAGCACGCCGGCGGCAGCGACGAGGTAGCGTCCGGGCTCGAGCCAGAGTTCGTAGCCCGGGTGCGCGGCATGGAATTCGCCCAGCGCGCGGTCGAGGCCGGCAAGGTCAACCGGCTCGCGGCGCATGTGGTCCGGCACGCCAATTCCGCCGCCGAGGTTGAGGATGCGCACGCCGGGAAAACTGCCGGCATTTGCGGCCAGCACCCGGGCCGGGCCGAGCCAGCCCTCGAGGTCGAAGTTGCCGCTGCCGCCATGTGCATGGAGCCCGACGACCCGAGCCCCGGCGGCCGCGACGGCGCGGGGCAATTCGGCAAACTCCTCCGGCGGGACGCCGAACTTCGAGTGCCGCCCGCCCGTGCGGACCTTCTCGTGGTGGCCATGGCCCTCGCTCGCATCCAGTCTCAGGAATATTTCGCGATCCGCGAACAGCGCGGGCCAGGACTTGAGGATATCGAGGTTGTCGACCGTCACGCGAAAGCCCTGCTCCAGGGCCCAGCGATATTCGGACTGGGGCGCGAAATTCGGCGTGAACAGGATGCGCTCGTGCCCGATGCCGCTGACGGAGTCGAGGACCCGTTCGATCTCCCCGCGCGACACGCATTCGAAGCCGCAGCCCAGCGAAGCGATCGTGCGCAGGAGCTCCGGATGGGGATTCGCCTTGATCGCGTAGAGAATGCGGGCGACCGATTTCATCCCGAGCAGGGATCGCGCCTGCGATTCGACGGTCCCCCGATCGTAGACATAGGCGCAATCGCGTTCGCCGAGCGACTCCAGCAGCGCCTGCCGCCGCGCCCTCCACCAGGGCTCGGACTCGCCGGTCATGCGGCGGCTCCCGGATTCCCGGGCCCCAAAACAGAAGGCCGCAATCCCGGTGGAGTGCGGCCTTTCATTTTCATTGCCACCGCCCGATGCGGCGCGAAATGGTCACGCTTCATCGACGTCGTTGAATTCCTCTAGTTCGCGCTGGAGGCGCTTTTCCGCCAGCACGTCTTCGACCTTGCTCCATGCGGACTGCTGCACCGGGCGGCGCGGGCCTTTCGGCCGGCGCTCGACGACGATCAGCCGGTCGAGGTCGCCATCCTGCTCCTGAGCCTCTCCGAGAAACTCGTCCTCGATGTCAAAGGACTCATCATTGCGCTCTTTCATTCCGTGGAATTCCTAGAGATATCAATGATTTGTGCAACAAACCCCACAAACGCAGGGCTGCGCAATATATACGAAAAGCGGCGTTTTTCAACTGGAACGGCCTGGCGGCCGGACCCGGCGCGATTTCAGGGGGCTAGCGCGCCTCGCAGGCCTGCAGGCATTCGCTGTACTTCTCGTCGCAGACCTGGAGCTTGCCCGAGTCGCCTTCCGCGGCCTGCATGCACTGGTCCGACTCGCTGTCGCATTGCTCGATGCATTTCTCGTCCGCGAGCGGCCGTGCATCCGACTCCGGGCGGATGTCGTCTGCAAGCGCCGGCATGCCGGCGAAAATCGACGCCATTGCAACGGCCAGAAAACGACAATTCGACATAGCCATCGCCCTCACTTCCAGCGGCTGCGCGTATCTATACGGCACGACGAGCCAGCGCGCAAATCACGAAGCAAGCCTGGATCAGCCGCCCTGAATGCCTGCTGAACGGGGCTTCAGGCCAGCCAACCGCCGTCGGCGGTGAGGCAGCTGCCGGTTGTATAGGAAGCGGCATCCGAAACCAGGTAGAGCACGGCGCCCGCCATTTCTTCCGGCTGCGCTATGCGGCCCATGGGGACCAGGCGCTCCATCGCCGCCCGGAGTTTTTCGTTCTCGTGGATCGCTGCGGCGAACCGCGTGTCGACGAGGCCCGGTACGAGCGCATTGACACGGATCCCCTGGCGGGCCCATTCCTTCGCCAGGCCCTGGGTCATGTTGACGATCGCCGCCTTCGTCATCGAATAGCAAGCCTGCCCGTCCATCGGACGAAAGGCGTTGACCGAGGCGACATTGACGATCGCGCCCTTCCCTTGCGCGATCATGCGCCGGGCCGCTTCGATGGACGTCCAGAAGTAGCCGCGGATATTGACGTCCACCGTCTTCTGGTAGGCGCCGAGGTCCATGTCGACCGCGGGGCCGTAGTACGGATTCGTGGCGGCATTGTTGACGAGGATGTCGATGCGACCGTAACTCGCATCGAGGGCGCGGAGCACGGCCGAGATCTGCTCCGGATCGCCGATGTGGCAGGCTTGCGCGCTCGCCTGTCCGCCCGCATTGCGGATCTCCGAGGCGACCGCTTCACAGGCTTCGAGGCGGCGGCTCGCGACGGCGACGGTCGCCCCATGGCGCGCCAGCAGGAGCGCGATGGAGCGGCCAATGCCGCGGCTCGCCCCCGTGACGAGCGCCACGCGGCCGCTCAAGTCGAAACTGTCGCCTGTCAAGCTGCGCTCCCCGGACCGCTCCCGCGGCAGTCCGAAATCCTAGCATTCCAGCCAGTCATGCACGGTCGCTACAATCCACCAGGCCCGCCTGCGCCGGTCCTGGATTCATAAATGCTCATTCCGCGCCGCGATCTCGAATTCCAGCTCTACGAAGTGCTGGATGCCGTTTCACTGTGCCAGCTGCCGCGTTACGCGGAACACGATCGTGCGGTATTCGACGGCGTGATCGATGCCGCCTTTCGCATTGCCGGGGAACGATTTGCGCCTTTCGCCGCGGCTTCGGACCGGGACGAGCCCCGGATCGTCGATGGCCGCGCCTGGACGATTCCCGAGACGCGCGTGGCGCTCACCGCGTACAACGAGGCGTCATTCACGGCCGCGACCTTCGACTCGGACGACGGCGGGCTGCAGTTGCCCATCGTGATCGCCAAGGCCTGCACGGCGATCTTTTCGAGCGCGAATGTCGCCTTCCATTCCTATGCCGCCCTGACCGCGGGTGCCGCCGACCTGCTGACGAGCTTCGGCAACGCGGACCAGCGGCGACGCTTCGTCCGGCCGATGCTCGCCGGTCGTTTCACCGGAACCATGTGCCTTTCGGAACCGCATGCCGGCTCTTCGCTGGTCGACATCCGCTGCCAGGCCCGGCGACAACCCGACGGCAGCTACCTGATGACCGGAACGAAGATGTGGATTTCCGGCGGTGACCACGATCTTGCCGAAACCATCGTGCACCTCGTGCTTGCGCGCACGCCGCAGGCGCCGGCGGGCGTGCGCGGCATCTCGCTGTTCGTGGTGCCGCGCGATCGGGTTGGCCCGGAAGCGGCGGTCGGTGAGCCGAACGACGTGCGCCTCGCCGGCCTCAACCACAAGATGGGCTGGCGTGGCACGACGAATGCCGTGCTTGCCTTTGGTGACGGCGGCGCCTGCCGCGCCGAGCTCGTCGGCGAGGAACACCACGGCCTCGAGTACATGTTCCGGATGATGAATGCCGCGCGCATCGGAGTCGGCACGAATGCCGTGGCACTCGGCTATGCGGGCTACGGCGAGGCGCTCGCCTATGCCCGTGGGCGTCCGCAAGGCCGGCCATTGGCGGACAAGAATCCCGCCGCCCCTCCGGTGCCGATCCTCCGGCACGCGGATGTCCGACGCATGCTGCTCGCCCAGAAATGCTGGGTCGAGGGCGGCCTTGCGCTCGTCCTCTACTGCGCGCGGCTCGCCGACGAGGAACGCTGCGCACCGGACGACGCCACGCGGATGCGCCTGCATGGCCTGCTCGAACTCCTGACTCCCATTGCAAAGTCCTGGCCGTCGGAATACTGCCTCGAAGCCAACAAGCTCGCGATCCAGGTCCACGGCGGCTACGGCTACACGCGCGACTTCCCGGTCGAACGGCTGTACCGCGACAATCGCCTCAACCACATCCATGAGGGCACCCACGGCATCCACGGCCTCGACCTGCTCGGGCGCAAGGTGCCGATGCAGGGTGGTGCGGCGCTGGAGGAACTCCTTTCACGCATTGCGGCAACCATACGGGCTTCGAGAGACTCCGCGGACCTCGCGCCCCATGGGATCGCGCTCGATGCCGCCATCGGCCGGCTGCGCGAAACCACCCGGCGGCTCGTCGAAATGCTCCCGAAGAATCCCGAGCTTGCGCTGGCGAACGCGACCCTCTATCTGGACAGCCTCGGCCACGTCGTCGTCGCCTGGCGCTGGCTCGTACAGGCGCTTGCGGCAGAGGCCTCCCTGCCCGGAGCGTCGAAGGCGGACGAGGATTTCTACCGGGGCAAGCTCGCAGCCTGCCGATTCTTCTTTCGCCAGGAGCTGCCGCGCATCGAGCCGATGCTCAGCCTGCTCGCCTCGCTCGATGACACTGCGATTACGATTCCGGATGCTGCGTTCTAATAGTCAGGAGGGGACTGTCACCTTTGCCAGAGCGCAAAGGTGACAGTCCCCGCAAAGGTGACTGTCCCCTCCTCCTTTGACGCTCTACGTCGCCAACGGCTTGTACGGCATTCCCAGATCGCGCGCGACGGCTTCGTGCGTGATGGCACCCTCGTTGACATTGAGTCCGGCGGCGAATCCCGCATCGCGCGCGAGCGCCTTCTGCCAGCCAAGGTCGGCGAGCGAACGCACGTAGGGCAGCGTCGCATTGGTCAACGCAAACGTGGACGTGCGCGGCACAGCGCCCGGCATGTTCGTCACGCAGTAGTGGACGACCCCGTCGACCACGTAGGTGGGATCCGCATGCGTCGTGGGCTTGCTCGTCTCGAAGCAGCCGCCCTGGTCAATCGAGATGTCGACCAGCACGGCGCCCTTTTCCATCCGGCGCACCATGTCGCGGGTCACGAGCTTCGGCGCCGCAGCGCCCGTGACGAGCACTGCGCCGATCACGAGTTCCGCCTGGATCACGAGTCGTTCCACGGACTCGATCGTCGAGTACGCGGTCTCGATCTGGCTCCCGAACTGGACGTCGAGCTCGCGCAGCCGGCGAAGCGAGCGGTCGACGACCGTGACCTGGGCCCCAAGGCCGACGGCCATCTGCGTCGCATTCGTGCCCGCCACGCCGCCGCCGAGTATGACGACCCGCGCCGGCGCCACGCCCGGCACGCCGCCGAGGAGGACACCGAAGCCGCCATTCGCCTTTTGCAGGGCGGTTGCCCCGACCTGGATGGACATCCGGCCGGCCACTTCGCTCATCGGCGTCAGCAGGGGGAGCGACCGGTCGGGCGCCGTCACCGTCTCGTAGGCGATTGCCGTGACGCCGGACTTCGCGAGCGCCTTCGCCTGTTCCGCATCGGCCGCGAGATGCAGGTAGGTGAACAGGACCTGCCCGCGGCGCAATTGCGCGCATTCAGGCAGCTGCGGTTCCTTTACCTTCACGACCAGGTCCGCGGATGCGAAGACGGTTTTTGCGTCGGGAACCACGGTCGCGCCCGCGGCCCGATAGGCGTCGTCGCCGATGCCGATGCCGATTCCGGCGCCGGTCTCGACCATCAGCTCGTGACCGGCGGTCACCAGCTCACGCACGCCGGCCGGCACGAGGCCGACCCGATATTCGTGCACCTTGATCTCTTTCGGACAACCGATCTTCACCCGCCCCCCTTTGTGCCACTTGCGTGGCAATGCCCCTCGCCGCGGCTGCCGCGGCAGGAGGCGCGATTATCCGCTTAGAATACCCTCGATGGCCACGGCACACGATCCGGCCCGCCTCGTGACCCACCCGGCGCAGTTGACGCCAGCCCTGGAACTCCAGCGGCGCTCCTTCGAAGCCGACCCGTATCCGCCGCTCTCGGCGCGGCGGGACCGGCTCGACCGCCTGCGCCGGATGCTGCGCGAGCACTTCACGAGCATTCGCGACGCCATCGCCGCCGATTTCGGCGTGCGCGCAAGCGAAGAAACCGAGCTGCTCGAGCAGTTCACGAGCCTCGAGGGCATTGCGCACGCGCGCCGGCACCTGCGCCGGTGGATGCGCACCGAGCGCCGCCCGGTCGCCTGGTGGAGCCTGCCCGGCCGCGCACGCCTGATGCGCCAGCCGCTCGGCGTGGTCGGGATCATCGTCCCCTGGAACTATCCGCTGTACCTCGCGATTTCGCCGTTGACGTCCGCGCTCGCCGCGGGCAATCGCGCCATGCTCAAGATGTCGGAACACACGCCGCGCTTCGGCGGGCTGTTCGAATCGCTCGTCGCCCGGAGCTTTTCAGCCGACGAGGTCATCGCATTCAATGGCGACGTGGCCATCGCAAAGGCGTTTGCCGCACTGCCCTTCGATCACCTGCTGTTCACGGGCTCGACACCGGTCGGGCGCGAAGTCATGAAGGCAGCGAGCGCGAACCTGACGCCCGTGACGCTCGAGCTCGGCGGCAAGTCCCCCGCCATCGTCACGAACAGCTTCGACCTCGAGGAGTCGGCGCGGCGGATCATGTACGGCAAGCTGATCAACGCGGGACAGACCTGCGTGGCGCCGGACTACGCGCTGGTGCCGTCCGCGCTCGTCGACCGCTTCGTGAAGGCCTGCCGCGCATCGACAGCCGCCTTCTATCCACAGCTCGCGACCAATCCACAGTTCACATCCATACTTGATGACCGACAGTTCCGGCGGCTGACGGCTTGCATCGAAGACGCGAAGGCGTTGGGCGCCAGTGTCCACCGGCTGCACGAAGAAGCGGTCGATGCCCAGCGCCGGCGCCTCCCGCCCGTTGCACTGACGGGCGTGACCGATTCCATGCGGGTGATGCAGGAGGAAATCTTCGGGCCCGTACTGCCGGTCGTCGCCTATGACTCGATCGACGAGGCTATCGCCTACGTGAATGCCCGTCCCCGGCCCCTGGCCCTCTACTATTTCGGCGCCGCGGATTCCGGCCTGGATGAAGTGCTGGCGCGCACCGTTTCGGGTGGCGTCACCGTCAACAACACGGCATTTCACGTCGTGCAGGAGAGCCTGCCCTTTGGCGGCGTCGGCGCGAGCGGCATGGGCCACTATCATGGTCGCGCAGGTTTCGACACGTTTTCAAAGCTGAAGCCGGTGTACTTCGACGGTCGCCTGAGCGCATCGTCGCTGCTCCTGCCGCCCTACGGCCGCAAGTTCCGCTCCATCCTGCGGCTGCTAAACCGGTAACTGGCGCTAAGCGCAAATCCGCGCGAAATCCGGCCACTCACCCCAGCAGGGCGCGCGCGTGGTGGCGCAGGTGGTCCTCGACGAATGTCGATATGAAGTAGTAGCCATGGTCATATCCGGGCTGCCGGCGAAGCGTCAGCGGGTATCCGGCATCCTTGCAGGCCTGCTCGAGCCGATCGGGCATCAGCTGCTGTTCGAGGAATTGATCCGCCAGTCCCTGGTCGACGAGCAGCGGCGGCCGGCCTGAAACCGACGGCAGCCCGCGAATCAGTTCACAGGCGTCAAGGGCCCGCCAGCGGTCGCGATCTTCGCCGAGATACCCGCTGAATGCCTTCTGCCCCCAGGGACAATGCATGGGCGCCGCGATGGGGGCAAAAGCCGAGATCGAACGGTATCGATCCGGATTCCTGAGGCCCAGCGTCAGTGCGCCATGTCCGCCCATCGAGTGGCCGAATATTCCCTGGCGCTTCGGGTCCACCGGGAAATGAGCCTCGACCAGCGCGGGCAACTCCCGCGTCACGTACGAGTACATCCGGTAGTGGCCAGACCACGGCGCTTCGGTCGCATCGAGGTAGAAGCCCGCCGCCACGCCGAAGTCCCAGCTTTCGCTGTCGCCCGGCAAGGGCACGCCGCGCGGGCTCGTGTCCGGCGCCACGAGCGCGATGCCGAGCTCGGCCGCGACGCGCTGCGCGCCGGCCTTGATCATGAAGGTCTCTTCGGTGCAGGTCAGCCCGGCGAGATACCAGAGCACCGGGACCTTCCGCCGCTCGGCCTGGGGCGGGAGGTAGACGGCGAAGCGCATCGCACACGCCGTTTCCTCCGCCGCGTGTCGATGGAAGCTGACGGCGCCGCCATAGGCGCCGTGGCGTGAAAGCAGCTCCGGCGCCGCGGTCATCGGGTCATGTCAGCCCGCCGGCGCGGCGCCGGATCCTCACTTCTTCTTCCGCGCCTTCGGCCGCGATTTTTTCTTCGCGGGTTTCCTGGCGGGCTTCTGCGAGGCGGACTTCCTGGCGGGCGCGGCCTTGAACTTGGCGGCTTCCTCCGAACCGCGCGTCGCATTGCCCGCGCTGTACGAGTGCTTGCCCGTGCCGGCAAGCTGGCCCCGGTCCACGATCAGGTATTCGCTCCGGATGGGGCGCCTGTCGAAATAACACTCCAGGATCTCGCGCGTGCCCGCGGCATAGCGTGCCTGGGCCGAAAGCGACGATCCCGAGATGTGCGGCGTCATGCCTTCGTGCGGCATGCTCCGCCACGGATGGTTGCGCGGCGGCGGCTGCGGGAACCAGACGTCACCCGCGTATCCGGCGAGCTGCCCGCTCTTGAGGGCACGGACGATCGCGTCACGGTCGCAGATCTTGCCGCGCGCCGTGTTCACGATGTAGGCGCCGCGCTTCATCTTCGCGATGAGCGCGTCGTTGAACATGCCCTCCGTTTCCGGATGCAACGGGCAGTTGATCGTAACGACGTCGCAGACCCGGACCATCGACTCGACGTTCTGGTGGAATGTCAAGCCGAGCTCCTGCTCCACGGACTCCGGCAGTCGGTGCCGGTCGAAGTAGTGCAGCTTGACATCGAACGGCTTCATGCGGCGAAGCACCGCCGTGCCGATGCGTCCCGCCGCGACGGTCCCGACATTCATGCCTTCCACGTCGTACGAGCGCTCGACGCAGTCCGCGATGTTCCAGCCGCCCTTCACGACCCAGTCGTGCGACGGGATGTAATTGCGGACGAGCGACAGGATCATCATCACGACGTGCTCGGACACACTGATGCTGTTGCAGTAGGTGACCTCGGCCACGGTGATGCCGCGATTCATCGCTGCCTGCAGGTCCGTGTGGTCCGAGCCGATGCCGGCTGTGACGATCATCTTCAGCTTCGGCGCCTTGGCGATCCGCTCCGCCGTCATGTATGCGGGCCAGAATGGCTGCGAGATGACGATCTCGGCGTCGGCGAGCTCCTTGTCCAGGCGGCTGTTCGCGCCGTCCTTGTCCGAAGTCACGACCAGCTTGTGTCCGCGTGACTCGAGGAACTTGCGGAGGCCAAGCTCGCCGGAAACGCTGCCGAGCAGCGCGCCCGGCTTGAAGTCAATCCCTTGTGGCGACGGCAATGACTGGCCGCCGGGATAGTGGGTCAGCTTCGGCAGGTCGTCACGCGCGTATTTCTTCGGGTACCCCGTCACGGGGTCGTCGTACAGCACACAGACTACTTTGCTCATCGCTTGTTTCCCTCGTTCCTTGATTCAGGCAGCCAATACGCCCTTCGCCTTCGCGGTATGCGTGGCGATGGCGTCCATCAATGCGGGGCTCAGGCAATCGTAGGGCTCGAGGCCGAGCTCCTTCAGTCGCGCGCGCACGCCGCCCATTTCATCGGGCTTTGCGCTGCCGGTCTCGATGATCGAGGAGACGAACGCCGCGAATTCCGGCGCCGCCCAGCCCTGGTCCCTGGACAGCTCGGTGTGCACGAAGTCGAAACCGTAGAACGGGTGGCCCTTGTTTTCGATGCGCCCGAACAGGTGCACGCCGCAGCCGTTGCAGGCATGGCGCTGGATGGCGGCGCTCGGGTCCACGACCGCAAGCTTGTTGCCGTTGGCGGTGACGGACAGCTTGTCGCGCCCCACGACCGCGACCACCGAGAAAGCCGCGCCTTTCGGCTTCCAGCACTTGCTGCAGCCGCAGGCATGGTTGAAAGCGACGTCGCTTGCCAGCGTCACTTCGACGGGATTGCTCGAGCACTTGCAGCTCAGCTTGCCTCCCTGGAAGCCTTTCGTGCCGGGCTTGACCCCGTTGTCAACGGACGGATGGATCTTGACAGCCATGATGGTTACCCCTCGTTCGGTTTCAGAACGTCACGACGCTGCGAATGGACTCGCCCTTGTGCATCAGGTCAAAGGCGTCGTTGATCTTGTTGAGCGGCATCACGTGGGTGATGAGGTCGTCGATGTTGATCTTTCCTTCCATGTACCAATCGACGATCTTCGGCACGTCGGTGCGGCCGCGCGCGCCGCCGAAGGCCGTTCCCTTCCAGACGCGGCCGGTCACGAGCTGGAATGGCCGCGTCTTGATCTCCTGGCCTGCCCCCGCGACGCCGATGATCACGGACACGCCCCAGCCGCGGTGGCAGCACTCGAGCGCCTGGCGCATCAAGTCCACGCTGCCCACGCACTCGAAGCTGTAGTCGGCGCCGCCGTCGGTCAGGGCGACGAGGTGCGCGACGAGATCGCCATCGACCTCCTTGGGGTTCACGAAGTGCGTCATGCCGAAGCGCTCGGCCAGCGCCTTGCGCCGCGGATTGATGTCGACGCCGACGATCCTGTTGGCACCGGCGATGCGCGCGCCCTGGATAACGTTGAGCCCGATGCCGCCCAGCCCGAAGACGACGACATTCGCGCCCGGTTCCACCTTCGCGGTATTGATGACAGCGCCGATGCCGGTCGTCACGCCGCAGCCGATGTAACAGACTTTCTCGAACGGGGCGTCTTCGCGGATCTTCGCGAGCGCGATCTCCGGCAGCACGGTGTGGTTCGAAAACGTCGAGCAGCCCATGTAGTGATGGACCATCTTGCCGCCGATGGAAAAGCGGCTGGTTCCGTCCGGCATCACGCCCTTGCCCTGCGTCGCGCGGATCGCCGTGCAGAGGTTGGTCTTGCGCGAGGTGCAGGACTTGCACTCGCGGCATTCCGGCGTATAGAGCGGAATGACGTGGTCGCCCTTCTTCAGCGTCTTGACGCCCGGTCCCACGTCGACGACGACGCCCGCGCCCTCATGGCCGAAGATCACCGGGAAGAGTCCCTCGGGATCCGCGCCGGAGCGCGTGAATTCGTCCGTATGGCAGATGCCCGTGGCCTTGAGCTCGACCAGGACTTCGCCCGCCTTCGGGCCGTCGAGCTCGACGTCGACGACTTCCAGCGGCTTGCCGGCCGCCCAGGCGATTGCAGCGCGCGTTTTCATCGTGAACCTTCCCCCCTCAGCCCATGTGCAGCCCGCCATTCAGGGAGAAGTCCGCACCGGTCGCAAATGCCGCGTCCTCCGACGCGAGCCAGGCGACCATCGATGCGATCTCCTCCGCTGTGCCGAGCCTGCCGACGGGAATCGTCTTCACGATTGCCTCGAGCGCCTCGGGCTTCATCGCGCGAACCATGTCGGTACCGATGTAACCCGGCGAGATGGTGTTGACCGTGATGCCCTTGGACGCGACTTCCTGCGCGAGCGCCATCGTGAATCCGTGGATGCCCGCCTTCGCCGTCGAGTAGTTGGTCTGTCCGAACTGGCCCTTCTGCCCGTTGACGGAAGAGATATTGATGATCCGACCCCAGCTACGCTCCAACATCCCGTCGATGACCTGCTTCGTCACGTGGAACAGGCTGTTGAGGTTCGTATCGATGACCTTGTGCCAGCGCTCGAAAGTCATTTTGCGGAAAGTGCCGTCGGCCGTGACGCCCGCATTGTTGACGAGCACGTCGACCGGACCGAGGTCGCTTCGCACCTTTTCAAATGCCGCGCGCGTCGATTCCCAGTCCGCGACATTGCCTTCCGAGGCATGGACCTCGAATCCCTGGGCCCGCATGTCCGCGATCCACTTGTCCTTGCGCTGGGACCCGGGCCCGCAGCCCGCCACGACGCGGAACCCTTCGCGGCAAAGGCGCTTGCAGATCGGCGTGCCGATGCCGCCCATCCCGCCCGTCACGTAAGCGAGTCTTCCTGCCATGGTCCCCTCCAGGATGGCGCAGTTTACAAGGTCTATATTGCGCTTGCTGCCACCAGCGCCCGAGGGTGTCCGATGACGTCACTGATCGCCGTTACCAGACGCCGCTTGCTCGTTGGCGCCGCCTTCATATCTGCGGCGGCCACCTGCGGCTGGTCCCCGCTCGGCTCCGCGGCCAGCGGTAGTCGGGTTCGCCCATTCCCGCTCGCGGCGATACGCCTGAAACCCTCGCTGTACCTGCAGGCCGTCGAGGCCAATTGCGCCTACCTGCATCGCCTCGACCCCGACCGTTTGCTGCACAACTACCGCCTGCAGGCCGGGCTGGCGCCCAAGGCGCCGGCATACGGCGGATGGGAGCAGGAAACCATTGCCGGGCACTCGCTGGGCCACTACCTGAGCGCCTGCTCCCTGATGCACGCCCAGACCGGCGACGCGCGATGCGCGGAGCGCGCCCGGTACGTCGTTGCCGAACTGGCAGCCTGCCAGCGTGCCAACGGGGACGGCTATGTCGCCGGATTCACGCGCCGGAGCGAAGCCGGCCTAATCGAACCCGGGCGCCGGGTCCTGGAAGAAGTCTCGCGCGGCGACATACGCTCGGCGCGCTTCTACCTCAACGGCTGCTGGGCGCCGTTCTACAACTGGCACAAGCTGTTTGCCGGATTGCTCGACGCCGAGCTGCACTGCGGGATTTCCAATGCCCGCGACATTGCCGCCGGTCTCGCAGCGTACATCGAACGCATGCTGGGGCCGCTCGACGAGGGGCAAATGCAGGCCGTGCTCGGGACGGAGTTCGGCGGCATGAGCGAGGTCCTCGCGGAGCTCCACGCGCGCACGGGCGCCGCACAGTGGCTCACGCTGGCGCGGCGCTTCCATCACCAGGCGGTCCTGGATCCGCTCATCGCCGGGCGCGACGAGCTCGCGCACCTGCATGCCAACACGCAAATACCGAAGCTCATCGGCCTCGCCCGCATGCACGAGATCGATGGCGATCCCGCGAAGCTCGCCGGCGCGCAATTCTTCTGGCGAGCCGTGACCGGGGACCGGTCCTACGTCATCGGGGGGAACAGCGACCGGGAGAATTTCCAGGAAGGCGGCTCGATCTCGCGCTACGTCACCGAGCAGACCTGCGAGAGCTGCAACACCTACAACATGCTCAAGCTGACACGCCGGCTCTATGCCGCCGAGCCGCGCAGCGGGTACTTCGACTTCTACGAGCGCGCCCACCTGAACCACATCCTGGCTCACCAGCGCCCGGCGGACGGGGCGTTTGCCTACATGGTGCCGCTCATGAGCGGTGCCGCCCGCGAGTTCTCGGAGCCGTTCGACTCGTTCTGGTGCTGCGTGGGCACGGGCATGGAAAGTCATTCCAAGCACGGCGAATCGATCTTCTGGCAGGACACGGATGCGCTGTATGTGAACCTGTACATCCCGTCGGAGCTCGACTGGGCGGAGCGCAAGGCCCGCGTCTCGCTCGAGACCGACCAGCCGTTCGGCGACAAGGTCCTGTTGCGCTTCGAGTCGATTGCCACGCGCGATCCGCTTGCCGTGGCGTTCCGGCTGCCGTCCTGGTGCCCCCATCCCGCGGCCCGCCTGAACGGACGGGAGGTCCCTGTGCAGCCCGGGTCTGACGGCTATTTCACGATCCGGCGCCGCTGGACTGCAGGCGACGCGGTCGAACTCTCGTTTCCGGTGCGGATGCGTTTCGAGCCGACGCCCGATGATCCGTCGACCGTGGCGCTGCTGCGGGGACCCCTGGTGCTGGCGGCCGATCTCGGGCCGGCCAATTCCACATTTGATGGTCCCGCACCGGCGCTGGTCGGCGACGACCCCCTCGCCTTGATCGAACCGGTGGATCCCGCGCGGGCAAGGTTCAGGAGCCGCGGCATTGGCCGGCCGTCGGACATGGAGTTTGCGCCGTTCTTCAGCCAGTACGACCGGCGAACGGCCGTGTACTTCAAGCGCCATACGCCCGTCGAATGGCAGGCAGCGCTCGAACTGCGCGCAGCCGAAAGCGCGCGCCTCGCGGCACTCGACGCACGCTCGGTGGATATCGTCCGCCTGGGCGTGGAGGACGACGAGCGCCGGCACAAGCTGGCCAGCGAAATTTCCTACGCGGTCTCCTACCGCTTCCGCCCGGGCCGTGATGCCCGCACCGGGGGATTTTTCGAGTTCGACGCCGCCGTGCGCGATGAGCCGCTCGTCCTGCAGGCGACCTACTGGGGGGGCGAGCGCGACCGGCTGTTCCACATCGAGGTGGACGGCAAGCGCATCGCGACGCAACGGCTCCATGGCGAGCAGCCGGGCGAATTCATCGTGAGGGAATACGCGCTGCCCGCCGAGCGGATCGCGGGAAAACACAAGGTCCGCGTGCGCATCCAGCCGGAAACGGGCCACACCGCCGGTCCGCTCTTCGGCTGCCGGATCCTTTCAGGCGGCACCCGACTCTGATTGCGGCCTCAGGCGTCCAGCAGTGATCTCGCGCCGCGGAGGCCTCCCGAGGCGGTATTTCCGTTGCCCTCGAGCTGGTCTTTCCGGGCCTTCATCCGCTTGCCGAGGTCGTCGAGATCCATGTCCGACTTGCGAGCTTCCGCGAACATGCCGCCGGGTTGTTCTTCTTCCTTGACGTGGTGCTTGATCATCTCGGAGAGGACTTTCACCTTGGGGGCGTAGTAATCATCATCCGGGGGCAGTACCTCGATCTCCGCGATCAGCCTCTTCGCGCCCGCATGCTCAACTTCGGCTTCGTGATGGAGATCCATGTCGCGCGTAGCGACCAGGAATGCGGGGTAGAAGATCTCTTCTTCGACTTTCGTGTGCACCCTCAGCGCACTGCAGATCTTGCCAGCGAGCAGTCCGCGTCGAGCGGCGCTTTTCGCCTTCTTGAACTGCCGGAACCAGTCTTCGACCTGCCGGTGGTCCGCCTTGAGGAGCGCAATCGCATCCTTCGAGCCGGAGGCTTTGGTCTTGCGGCCAGCGGCTTCGGCGCTTCGGCTTGAGCGATCCATGGGTGCCTCCTTGACGTAATACATGAAGTGTATGCATGCATCCTGCCTGGTCTTGTCATCGACAACCGCTGTCCAATGTAGGACGCGAACCAAGCAAATTGTACTGCTAGGCTGCTTTCCTGCTCTTCCGGGCTGACCCGCCGCGGTGCTTCAGGCTCCTTCGGAGGATCGCGGTGAGGTCGATGATCTCCGCGCTCGGCCGCTCGTCTTCCGGTTCGGCCGCCGGCGTCAGCACGTGCGTCTGCCGCTTGCGGATTTTTTCCTTGATCCGTCGCATGAGGTCCTGGCGGTAGCTGTCCTTGAAATTCCCGGGTCTCCAGGACCCGCTCATTTCTTCGACCAGCCGCCGGGCCATGGCGAGTTCCTGGCCGGACACCTTGGCGGTCCGTGCCTTGGCCGGTGGCAATTCGAGCCCCGCGGGAGAAACGAGCTCCTCCTCGAAACGCAGCGTATTCAGGAGCAGCGCGCGATCCCGCACGAAGATCGCGCAGAAGTGCTGCCGTCCCCGGAGCACGAAACTCCCGATGGCAACCTTGTCCCCGCCCCGCATGGCCTCGCGAAGCAGTGCGTACGTTTTTTCGCCGCTTTCGGCGGGCTCGAGGAAATACGGCATCTCGTAGAACTCGGGCGGGATGGCCGACCGCTCCGCAAAGTTCACGATGTCGATGGTCCGGGAGGCCTCGACGTTCGCCTGGCGAAAGTCCTCTTCGCTGAGGGCGACGTAGGCGCCCTTGCGGTATTCGTAGCCCTTCACGATCTGTTCCCAGTCCAGGACCTTTCCGGTCCGCTTGTTGTAGCGCTGGTAGCCAACCGGCGAGAAATCCCGTCGGTCGAGGAGATCGAGGTCGAGCGCGCTGTCCCGGGCAGCCGAATGCATGTTGACCGGAATGTGGACGAGCCCGAAGGAAACGGCGCCCCTCCAGAGAGCGCGTCGCGCATGTCCGCTACTCTTGCGTGACCGGTCACGCGGCGCCTTTCGCCGGCTTCCCGCCTTCGGGTTTCGCCTGGCGGTACGCTTCGTCGATCGCTTGCTCATCGTCGGCTCCTTGAAAATTCGCGCGGCAGGGGTCGCGCCGCCCTGCCGTATCCGCTCCAGGCCCGGCTCTTGCGCAAAAGCGCCAAAGCGGTACGCAACGTGAACCGGGCCGGGTCGAGTCCAGCCCGCACCTGGTTCCATTGCAAGGGCATCGACACCGGCGCACCCGCGCGCGCGCGCGGCGACAGCGGGGCGACGGCCGTCGCCTTGTCCCCATTGCGCAGGTAGTCGAGGAAAATCCTTCCGGTCCGCGCCTTCTTCGACATGTTGACCACGTAGCGCTGCGGTTGGTCCTCGGCCATCGTCACGCACAGCGCACGGGCGAATTCCTTTGCGACGGGCCACGACAGGCGGCCATTCCGCGGCTGCGCGAGCGGTGTCACGACGTGCAGCCCCTTCCCGCCCGTCGTCTTGCAGAAGGCATTCATCCCCAGCGCTTCGAGGCGGTCTTTCAGTTCCTTCGCGGCATCGATCACATCGCTGAAGTCCACCTCGGGCGCCGGATCCAGGTCGAAAACCAGTCGACCCGGCACCTGGGGCTGGTCGGGTACGCAGTTCCACGGATGCAGTTCGATACCGCCCATCTGCGCGACGGCGACGAGCGCCTCGGCGCGGTCGATCTGGAGATAAGGCTTTCGGTCGCCCCGCAGCTTGACGAGCCGGATCAGGTTCGAGGTTCCCGCCATCGCATGGCGCTGGAAAAACCGCTGTCCGGCGATCCCATCCGGCGCGCGCACGATGGAACAGGGCCGGCCGCGCAGGTGATCGATCATCCAGGGTCCCGCGGCCTCCATGTAATGCGCGAGGTCGAGTTTCGTCACCGCGCCCGCGTCGCGGGCCCGTGGCCAGAGCGGCTTGTCGGCATTGGAGATCGTGATTCCCAGCACGACATTGCCGCGGGCAGGCGAATTCCGGGCCATTGCGCGAGTCCCTTCAGGTCCGACATCGCGCGCCGGCTTGTCCGCGCGCAGTCCCTTGAACGCCGCCTGCCGGATCATCCGCGAGCCCGTCCAGCCCGCGAACTCGACCTCGGCGACGAGTTCCGGCCTGACCCAGCGCACGTCCGCCGTTTTCGGCGGAGCGTCGGCGTCGCTGAACGGACTATCACGGCTCGCCAGCGACTTGAGTCGCGGCACCACGCCCTTCGTGGATTTCTGGCCGAATCCGGTTCCGATGCGTCCGACGTATCGAAGCCGTCCTTTTTCGTGCACGCCGGCCAGCAGCGAGCGCAGCTGGCCATCGCGGACGGTCCAGCCGCCGATGACCACTTCCTGCCCCGCGCGGCATTTCGTCTTGAGCCAGCTTTCGCCACGCCCCGAACGGTACGGGGCATCGAGCCGCTTCGACACGACCCCTTCGAGCGACATGCGGCAGGCCGACCGCAGCAGCGCGTCCGCGGCCGTTTCGAAATGCTCGACGTAACGCAGGCGGGATTCCCGCGCGGCGACGGCCAGCAGCCGGGAGAGGCGTTTCTTGCGCTCGGCAACGGAAAGCCGGCGCAAGTCCTCGCGATCTTCGAACAGCAGGTCGAAGATGAAGTACACGAGACCGGCCGTTGTTCCATCGACGAGCGCAGCCTGCAACTCGGAAAAGCTCGGCACGCCTTGCTTGTCGAGCGCGACGATTTCGCCGTCGAGCAGGCAGTCCGGCAGTGCCTCGCCCGCGGCCGCGATCTCGGGGAAGCGATCCGTCCAGTCGAGTCCGGTCCGCGTTCGCAGGGAGGCAGATCCGTCCACCACCCGCATCTGCATCCGGTAGCCATCGAACTTGATCTCGTGCCCCCAGCCGGACGCTGCCGGCGCAAGTGTGACGAGGCGCGCAAGCTGCGGGGCCACGAAGCGCGGGATGGATTTCGTGGACTTGCGCGCATTTTGTTTCGAGCGCATGAACGGACGCGGTCGTGGTCCGCGCCCCGCCGTGATGGCGGACATCTTCCGTCCCGAGGCAATCGACCGGTCGGTCCGGAGCAGCGCGTCGCCGTCGTCCCGCGCATGCCGGTCCTGGTGCTTGATGAGCAGCCAGTTGTTGCGCTTGCCTCCCGCGCGATCGCGCCGCATGCGGACGAGAACCCACTCGCCCTTCAGGCGATGGCCCTCGAGAACGAACTTGAGGTTGCCCGCCTTCAGTCCCCCGGCGACCGACTCGCCGGGCACCGGTGCCCAGTACCCGCGGTCCCAGAGCTGTACTGTGCCTCCGCCATATTCACCCTTCGGAATCGTGCCTTCGAAGTCGCCGTAGTCGAGCGGATGGTCCTCGACCTCGACCGCGAGGCGCTTGACTGTGGGATCGAGCGATGGGCCCTTGGTGACCGCCCAGGACCTGAATACGCCATCCGACTCGAGCCTCAGGTCGTAGTGCAGCCGCCGTGCCGCGTGTTTGTGGACGACGAAACGGCGCGTGGCGGCCCGTGCCGGGGAGCTCCCGGTCCCGCTCGGCTCGCGGGTACGGCTGAAATCCCGCTTGGCGCGATAACGAGCGAGCTTGCGCTTGGCCATTCTCGCAGGCTCGGTCCAGCCAGCGGCGTCGTCAATCAGCGTCCGCCGACAGGTCTATACTGCGCGCGCTGACGCCGGCCCAGCCAATGGCCGGTTACAGGGGGAATACAACATGAAGATGACAATGAGGGGAGCCTCGATGCTCCCGGCCGCGCTGTGCCTCGCCTTTGCGGGCAACGCGCAAGCCCAGGAAACGCCTGCCGACTCTTACGTCTATGCGACCTACAGCGTCTGTGACCTCAACAAGCAGGAGCGTGCCGACGAGATTTTCGGCGAGCTCGACAAGCCGATCCTGGATGCGGCCGTGGCCGACGGCACGATCACGTCCTTCGGCTACAACGCGCACCACACCGGTGGACGCTGGCGTCGCGTGAACTACTTCATGGCGCCGACGATGGAGAAATTGTTCGAGGCGCAGAAGAAGATCGGCGATGCGGCCGAAAGCAAGAACAAGAAGCTCAACGACGAGTCCACCGGGATTTGCGGCCAGCATGACGACTATGTCTGGAAGCGCCAGGCAGGCAAGATCGGCCAGGCCAGCGCGGGTGGCGTGGCTTTCTCGACCTACTATGTCTGCGACAGCCGCGAGAAGCAGGCCGATGCGATTGCAAAGCAACTGTATGAGCCGGTTCTCGACAAGCTCGTCGCAGAAGGCAAGATCAAGAGCTGGGGATGGCTCGAGCACATCGTCGGCGGGCAATTCAGGCGCCTCGCCACGATGACCGCGCCCGACCTCAAGTCCCTGATGACGGCGCGCGGCGAGCTGGTCGCGGCAGCCGACGGCAACCTGCTCGGTGACCAGTTCACCGACATCTGCGACTCGCACGCCGACTACATCTGGGAGGTCAAGTTCAGCAATCCGTAACCAGTACGGGTTCGAATCAACCCGGGACCCGGCGTGCGCCGGGTCCCGTGGCTTGCCTGACCATTGCCCGCGGGCTGCGGGATTTCGGCGACGGGTTCGTCGCGGTACTGCTGGTCGTCTTCCTGGGCGAGCTGGGGTATGGACCGCTGGCAATCGGCGTCCTTGCGACGGCCGCCCTCCTCGGCTCATCCCTGCTGACTCTCGCAATCGGGCTCTTCGCCCGTCCCGGGATGCACCGCAGGCTGCTGCTATGCGCTTCGGCACTCATGATCGCGACCGGGATCGCGTTCGCAAGCATCGAAAATCTCGCCTGGCTCCTTTTCGTCGCGTTCGTCGGGACGATCAATCCCTCCGCCGGCAACGTGAGCATCTTTGTCCCGATGGAACACTCGTTGCTGACGGGTGCGGCGCCATCGGTCGACCGCACACGCCTGTTTGCAATCTACGGCCTCGTCGGCGCGCTGGCTGCCGCGGTCGGCTCGCTCGCCGCCGGAAGTCCCGACATCCTGGCTGGACACGGCTGGTCACGACTGGACGCGCTGAAAGCGATGTTCGTTTTCTACGCCATTCTCGGCGTCGCCGGCGCGCTCATGTACCGGCTGATGCCGGTGGATACCGGCGCCGCTGATTCGACGCTGCGGTTCAAGCTCGGGCCGTCGAGGCCTTTCGTCCTGAAGCTCGCTGGACTATTCAGCATCGACGCCTTTGCCGGCGGCTTCGCCGTGCAGTCGCTGCTCGCGCTCTGGCTATTCCAGAAATTCGACATGTCGCTTGCCGCCGCCGGCGCATTCTTCTTCTGGTCGGGCCTGCTGGCCGCGTTCTCCTACCCCGTGGCTGCGTGGCTCGCGCGCCGCATCGGACTGCTGAACACGATGGTCTACACGCACATTCCGTCGAGCCTGTGCCTGATTGCCGCGGCTCTCGTCCCGGACCTCCAGCTTGCACTGGGGCTCCTGCTCGCGCGCTCGGCCCTGTCGCAGATGGATGTCCCGACCCGGTCGTCCTACGTGATGGCCGTCGTGACGCCGCCCGAACGTGCAGCCGCGGCCAGTGTCACATCCGTGCCCCGGGGCCTCGCCTCCGCCGCGAGTCCGGCGCTGGCGGGCGCCCTGTTTGCAGCCGGCCTGCCCGCACTTCCCTTCATCATCTGCGGCGTGCTCAAAATACTTTACGATCTGCTATTGCTCTGGATGTTCCGGCACGTCAAGCCGCCGGAGGAGATCGTCGCTTGAGCGAAAACGACATTGTCGTCGAAGCCTGGAACACCGTCCTCTTCGACAAGTTCTACCGATTCAAGCACCTCCTCGTCGCGGGGCTCGCGGGACACAGCGACGAGCTGCTTTCCCGCGGGATGTACCGCGCTGGCGATCGCGTCCTGGATGTTGGCTGCGGTTTCGGCGACAGCACGATCCGGATCGCCGGGCTCGTTGGGCCAAATGGCCACGCAGCGGGAGTCGACTGCGCCGAACGGTTCGTACAATCTGGTGAAGAGGACGCCGCCGCGAACGGCGTCGGCAATGCGGGCTTCTTCGTGGCAGACGTCCAGGGCGACGACTTGCGTGGCCCGTATGATCACGCCTTCGCGCGCTTCGGCACCATGTTTTTCATGTCGCCCGGCGCCGCGATGCGCAACATCCGGCGCGCCCTCAAGCCGGGTGGCAGTTTCGCCCAGATCGTCTGGCGCAAGCGCGAGGACAATCCCTGGGTGCACGAGGCGGAACTCCGCGTGCGGGAGATCGTGCCCGTCGTGTCCCACGAGGACACGAACCAGGTGCATTGCGGCCCCGGCCCATTCTCGATGTCCGGCCCGGACATGGTCAGCGCGATGATGAGGTCGGCGGGCTTCGTGCGGATCAGTTTCGAGCGCTTCGACACGGACATCTGCATCGGCCGCGACATCGAGGAAGCAGTCGAGTTCGCGATGGCGCTCGGGCCGGCCGGCGAGATCATCCGGCTCGCGGGCGACGAGGGGGATCGGTTGAAGCCCGAGGTCGCGAAGGCGCTGCGGGAAACGCTGGCGCACTATGCGCGCAAGGACGGCGTCTGGGCGCCGTCGAGCACCTGGTTCATCACCGCGCGCAATCCGGGCTGATCGGCCCCGGGTACACGAAACCGTCACTCGAGCGCAGCGTCTTCCAGGAGCACGGTGCGGATCGTCGGCGGCTCGCCGGCGATTGTCCACGCGACGACGAGATCCGGGCCGCGTCGCTCGAGTTGCGGGAAGCCCGACGATCGTGCCGCTGTCGTCTGGCCGAGCGTTCTCGCGGGACCCGCCTTGCCGCTTCTGTCAACGTGCCGCAAGCGGATTTCCGCGCCGTCGGCCGTGGGGGACAGCCAGCTGACGACCGCGCCGCCGCCACCGAGTGCCACGACATCCGTCCGGCCGATGGCCGGTTGCGCGATGTCGATCGTGTCGCCGAATGTCCTGCCGGCATCGTGCGACAAGGCCAGGCGCACGCGCGCCAGGTTGTCGGCAGCGGTAAACCAGGCGAGCGCAACGTGGCTTCCGCTCGCATCGATTGCCGGACCGTTGACGGGGCAACCGGCGATCTTCCATCCGTCGCCGCGCGGGGCTGCGCTCGCCTTCCAGGCATCGTTCCCGAAGCGGGTGACCGAGATGTCACGTACCTCATCCGTCGTGCGATCGCGGAAAGCCAGCAGGACCCCGTCGGGCGTCGGCGTGGCCGCGGTCTGGCAGCAATCACAGACCCGATCGTCGACCTGGAACTGGTCATGCAATCGACCATCGAAACCGATGCGCGCGGCGCGCAGCGTCATGGTGCCTTCGCCGCCACCCTCGGCATGGTCGTGCGCGTCGGCGCCGATCATTTCACGTCCATCGAGCCAGGCAGCCGCAACCTGGCCGCCGGCATCAAACAGGGATACGAAACCGTGCTCCGTGGGCGTCCCGTCGAGATGAGGCGTAACGGGCGCAGTCCAGCTCTTCCCGCCGTCGCCCGAAACGGCAATCGCGATCGAATAGGCGTACTCATCGCCAGGCTGCCTGACGAGCCAGTGCGCCGCCCAATGGGTTTCGTCGATCGGAACGACCGAGGGGAAGTCGGCCCAGTTCAGGAACCAGCCGGAACCTTGGGCCGCGGTGTGCGCGGCACCCCATCGTTCACCCTCCAGCACAGAAAACCTGAGCAGGCTTTGGTCGGCATCGCCCGGCTCCACCCAGCTCATCACCACGGTGCCCTGCGGCGATGCAGCGAGATGCGGCAGCAAACTGCCCGGCGGCGCGGGGCTTTGCAATTCGACGACCGGAATTTCCTGCCACGGTTTCCTGGCGCAGCCGGCCAGCACGAGCGACAGAACGAGCAAAGTGCGGAAAGGCATCAATGCGCCCAGGGCGACGACTACGAAAGAAGCTTGATTGGTCGGAGCGCCGAGATTTGAACTCGGGACCCCTTGCACCCCATGCAAGTGCGCTACCAGGCTGCGCCACGCTCCGACGATTGAATGATAGCCGATCCGGCGGCAGCCGGAGTCAGCGGCGCAGGATGCGCAGCAGTTCCTCGAGCTCGGCCCGCACCTGGCGGATGACCTGCCGGCTCTGGGTGTTGTCTTCGCGCGCCTCGTCGCCCTCGAGGCGATTGCGCGCACCGCCGATCGTGAAGCCCTCGTCGTAGAGGAGACTGCGGATCTGGCGGATCGTGATGACGTCCTGGCGCTGGTAGTAGCGCCGGTTGCCGCGGCGCTTGACGGGCTTGAGCTGCGGGAACTCCTGTTCCCAGTATCGGAGCACGTGCGGCTTCACGCCGCACAGGTCGCTGACTTCACCGATGGTGAAGTAGCGCTTTGCCGGGATCGCCGGCAGGTCCTTGTTGTTACTTGCTTCCAGCATAGGCTTCGACACGCGCTTTCAGCTTCTGTCCCGGCCGGAACGTGACGACGCGGCGCGCGGAAATCGGAATTTCCTCGCCGGTCTTGGGATTCCTTCCCGGACGCTGGTTCTTGTCGCGCAGGTCGAAATTGCCGAAGCCCGACAATTTCACCTGCTCGCCGGTTGCAAGCGCCGCACGGATCTCTTCAAAGAAGAGATCGACGAGCTCCCGCGCTTCGCGCTTGTTCAGCCCAAGCTGGTTGAACAGCGCTTCGGCGATTTCCGCCTTGGTCAAAGCCATTCGGACTATTCCCGGATCCCCGCCTTCAGGTCACCCTTGACGCGCTCGATCACCGCAGCAACCACGGAATCGGCTTCCCCGTCAGTAAGGGTGCGAGAAGTTTCCTGTAAAATCAAGCCTAAAGCGATACTTTTTCGACCGGGTTCTACCCCTCTCCCCCGGTAGACATCGAATACGTTCAGCTCACGTAACAGGCCTTTTGCAGCCAAATTAACACTTTCGCGGACTTCGTCCAGCGTAACCGACTCGTCGACGACGACGGCCAGGTCGCGCCGGATCATCGGGAACCTGGAAATGTCCGTGAATACAGGCACTTCGGAACGGAAGCTCGGGTCGATTGCAAGCTCGAAAATCCAGGGCGCATCGCGCAGTTCCAGCTTGCGCGCGATCTCCGGCTGCAGCTGCCCGATCCAGCCGACGCGGATGTTCCGGTCAAACACCGCCGCACTCCGTCCCGGATGGAGGCAGTCGTGGGCTTCAGCGACATAACTTATTGCAGCCGACCTGCCGGTCAACGCGAAGAGCGCTTCGACGTCCGACTTCAGGTCGTAGAAATCGGCGCTGCGTTTTTCGGCGCCCCATTGCTCCGGCAGTGCCGGGCCCGTGATCAGGCCGGCGATACCCTGGCTCTCGGCGAGGCGTCCGTCCTCCACTTCGAAGCGCGTGCCGATCTCGAACAGCCGCACGCGATCCTGCTGTCGGCGCAGGTTGAAGCGCAGCGCCTCGACGAGTCCCGGCCACAGCGAAAGGCGCATCTCGCTCATCTCCGCGGAGATCGGATTCTCGAGCACGAGTGCTTTTCGCTTCGGCAACATCAGCCGGTGCAGTCGCGGGTCGACGAAGCTGTAGGTGATCGCCTCCTGGTAGCCGCGATCGACGAGCAGGAGCCTGAGGCGCTCGCGGGTGACGGCGCGTTCGGTCGCCGGTTGCGGACGCTGCGGCGTGCGCGCATCGGCCCGCGGGATGTTGTCGTATCCGTGGATGCGGCCGATTTCCTCGATGAGGTCCTGCTCGATCGTGATGTCGAACCGGTGGCTCGGCGGTATCACGCCGAGGATGTCGCCGGCGCCGGCGACCTGCATGCCGAGGCGCCGCAGGATTTCCTCGATCTCGTGGCGCGGAATCTGCACGCCGAGCAGGCTTGCGACGCGCTCCGGCCGCAAGGTGACGCCCGGGCGCCTCGGCTGGTGCGCCTCGTCCTGGGTCAGCACGGCGGGTCCCGGGCGCCCTCCCGCGATCTCGATGAGGAGCTGTGTCGCGCGCTCGATCGCGCGCTCCTGCCCGCGCGGATCGACGCCGCGCTCGAATCGCTGCGCGGCATCCGTGACGAGCCCGTAGCGGCGCGCGACGCCCGCAATCGCGTCCGGCGGGAAGAACGCGCCTTCGAGGAAGACGTCCGCCGTGTCCACGGCGATCCCGCTCTTCTCCCCGCCCATGACACCGGCGAGCCCGACCGGGCCCGTGGCATCGGCGATCACCGCCGTCTCCGCGTCCAGCTCGATGTTCGCGGCCGTCGAGCAGCTTCAGCCGCTCGCCCGGTCGGGCGCTGGCGCACTTCGATGTGCGAGTCCAGGCGGCGCAGGTCGTAGGCATGCAGCGGCTGGCCGAGCTCGAGCATGACGTAGTTCGTCACGTCGACGACGGGCCGGATCGGCCGCAGGCCGGCCCGGCGCAGGCGCTCGCGCATCCAGAGCGGCGTGCGCGCCGCGGGATTGATTCCCTGGATCACGCGCCCGGCAAATCGCGGACACGAGGCGGGTGCCTCGAGCCGTACCGCGAGCTTCTGGCGGGTCGCCGGCGTGACGGGCTCCATTACCGGGGACGTGAGCTTCCGGCCCACGATGGCGGCCACTTCGCGGGCAACACCGAGGACCGACAGCACGTCACCGCGATTCGGCGTGACATTGAGCGTCAATATCGTGTCGTCGAGCCCGAGGGCTTCCCGGAACGGCGTTCCGGTGACGAGCTCGTCCGGAAGCTCCAGGATGCCCTCGTGCTCTTCGGACAGGCCGAGCTCGCGCGCCGAGCACAGCATGCCGGACGACTCGACGCCGCGAAGCCGGGTCTTGCGGATCGTGTCGCCCGCGGAAAGCCTCGCTCCTTCGAGGGCGAGTGGCGTCTTCATCCCGGCACGCACGTTCGGGGCACCGCAGACGATCTGCAGCAATGCCGCGCCGCCGCCCGCGACCTGGCACACGGTCAGCTTGTCGGCATCCGGGTGGCGTTCGACGGACAGCACCTCGCCGACCACCACGCCCTGGAAATCGCCGGCCGCCGGCTCGATCGACTCGACCTCGATGCCGCTCATCGTCAGGCGCGACGCCAGCGTCGCGGCATCGCAGCCTGCGTCCACCCATTCGCCGAGCCAGTTCAGGCTGATGCGCATGCTAGCCCCGGTTGAACTGCGCAAGGAAGCGCAGGTCGTTCTCGAAGAACAGCCGGAGATCGTTGACCGCGTAGCGGAGCATCGCGAGCCGCTCGATGCCCATGCCGAAGGCATAGCCCTGCCAGCGCGTCGCATCGACGCCGCAGGCCGTCAGCACGTTGGGATGGACCATGCCGCAGCCCAGGATTTCGAGCCAGCCGGTCTGCTTGCAGATGCGGCATCCGGCGCCGTCACAGAGCACGCACTGGATGTCGACCTCGGCCGAGGGCTCCGTGAATGGAAAATACGAGGGGCGGAAGCGGAGCCCGCGCGGCTTCTCGAAGAACTGCTCGGCGAAGCCCGCGAGCACGCCCTTCAGGTTCGCGAGGCTGACGTCCTCGTCGAGCACCAGGCCCTCGACCTGGTGGAACATCGGCGTGTGGGTGACATCCGAGTCCCGGCGATACACCGGGCCCGGCGCGATCACGCGGATCGGCACGCCCTGGAGCTTCATCGCGCGGATCTGCACCGGCGAGGTATGCGTCCGCAGCAGGCGTCCGTCGCCGAAATAGAAGGTGTCGTGCATCGCCCGCGCCGGGTGATTGGCGGGAATGTTGAGCGCCTCGAAGTTGTGGAAGTCGTCTTCCACTTCGGGACCCTCGGCAACGCTGAACCCGGCGCGGCGGAAGATCGCCTCGATCCGCAGCCGCGTGCGCGTCACCGGGTGCAGCCCGCCGACGGACTGGCCGCGCCCGGGCAGCGTCACGTCGATCGCGGCGCTCCTGAGCTCGCGGTCGAGCGAGAGCGCATCGAGCTCTGCGCGCCGCGCTTCTATCGCTCCGGAAATGCGGTCCCTGGCGTCGTTGATCCCGGCGCCGGCCGTGCGCCGCTCGGCGGCGGGCAGGCTTCCGAGGCCCTTCAGCAGCTCGGTGACCTCGCCTTTCTTGCCGAGCACCGAAACGCGCACGGCGTCGAGCGCGGCAAGATCCGCGCTCGAGCCGATTGCGGCGAGCGTTTTCGCGACCAGCGACTCCAGGTCCTTCACCCGACCCCCTGAGATCGCGTTACTTCGCGGCCAGAGCGGCCTTTGCCTTCTCCGCGATCGCCCCAAACGCGGCGATGTCGTGTACCGCGAGATCCGCGAGCGCCTTGCGGTCGATCTCGATGCCGGCTGACTGGATGCCGTAGATGAAGCGGCTGTACGACAGCCCGAAGCCACGGGCAGCCGCATTGATGCGCTGTATCCAGAGGGCGCGGTAGTCGCGCTTCTTCAGGCGCCGGCCGACGTACGCGTACTGGCCGGCCTTGATGACCGCCTGCTTCGCGACGCGATAGACCTTGCGCCGGGCGTTGTAATAGCCCTTCGCCTTCTTCAGGACTTTCTTGTGGCGGCGCCCTGCGGTGACGCCACGCTTTACTCTTGCCATGTCACATCTCTCTTCAGTTCAATGCGTGGAGTCAAGCGTGCGGCAGCAGCCGCACAAGCCGGCCGACGTCGGTCTCGTGGACCATGGTCGAGCCGCGCAGCTGGCGCTTACGCTTCTTCGTCATCTTGGTGAGGATGTGGCGGCGATTCGCCTGGCCGCGCTTGAAGCCTTTCGCAGTCTTGCGAAAACGCTTCGCCGCGGCCCGGTTGGTTTTCAACTTGGGCATCGGTCGTCTCCTGTTATGACCTCTTCACACCGCTCGCGCGGGCTGGAGGCGTATCGGCGGCTAGCCGCCGGTCACTTCTTCTTGGGAGAGATCACCATGGTGATCTGGCGCCCTTCCATCGCAGCGTGCTGCTCGATCGCGCCGTAATCGGCGAGGTCGATCACCAGCCTGTCGAGGAGTTTGCGCCCGATCTCCGTGTGGGCCATCTCCCGGCCGCGGAACCGCATGGTTACCTTGGCCTTGTCACCGTGCGGTCAGGAACCGGATCAGATTACGCAGCTTGACCTGGTAATCCGCCGTTTCCGTGCCCGGCCGGAATTTCACTTCCTTGAGCTGGATCTGCTTCTGCTTCCGCTTCGCCGAATGAGCCTTCTTGTTCTGCTCGAACAGGTACTTTCCAAAGTCCATGATCCGGCAGACAGGCGGCTCAGCAGTCGGCGAAACCTCCACGAGATCCAGCTCCTCAGCGGCGGCCTTTGCGAGGGCCTCGCTGCGGCTCAGGACGCCGACCTGGCTTCCGTCGGCGCCTATCACGCGTAATTGCGGCGAAAGGATCTCCTCATTGCGCCGTACGCGTTTTGTTGTCGAAATACTCAGTCCTCCAAATGACCAAGGCCGCGGCTCGCCACATCGCGGGCGATCCGAGCGGCCACCTCTTCCAGGGGCATGGCACCCAGATCCTTCCCGGAGCGCGTGCGCACGGCCAATGACCTGGACTCGACTTCCCGATCGCCTGCGACCAGGAGATACGGGACACGCTTCAGCGTGTGCTCGCGGATTTTATAGCCGACCTTTTCGTTGCGCAAGTCGATTTCGGCGCGAAGCCCCTGATTTTTAAGGAATTCGCAGGCCTCGGCCGCGAATTTTCCCTGCTTTTCGCTGATATTCATGACGACCGCCTGCACGGGGGCGAGCCAGGCGGGCAACTTGCCCGCGTGGTGCTCGAGCAGGATGCCGTAGAAGCGCTCGAGCGAGCCGAAGATGGCCCGGTGCAGCATCACCGGCGTGCGCTTCTGGCTGTGCTCGTCCACGTAGTGCGCGCCGAGCCGTCCCGGCAGGTTCAGGTCGACCTGCCAGGTGCCGCATTGCCAGTCGCGCCCGATCGCGTCCTTCAGCACGAACTCGAGTTTCGGCCCGTAGAAGGCGCCCTCGCCCGGATTGAATTCGTACTCGATGCCCGCCGCGCGCGTGCCGGCCTTCAGCGCCTCTTCCGCGCGGGTCCAGGTGGCGTCGTCGCCGACGCGCCGCGCCGGGCGGTCGGCAAACTTCACGCGCACGTCGTTGAACCCGAAGTCGCGGTAGATCGACATCATGAGCTCGATGCCGCGCACGGTTTCTTCCGTGATCTGGTCCTCGGTCACGAACACGTGGGCGTCGTCCTGCGTGAACGCGCGCACGCGCAGCAGCCCGTGCAGCGCGCCCGAAGGCTCGTAGCGATGCACCTTGCCGAACTCCGCGTAGCGGATCGGCAGTTCCCTGTAGCTGTGCAGCCCCTGGCGAAATACCTGCACGTGGCCCGGGCAGTTCATCGGCTTGATGGCATAGACGCGCTCGTCGGGCGTCTTCGTCAGGAACATGTTCTCGCCGAATTTCTCGACGTGGCCGGACTGCACCCAGAGCTCGCGATCCATGATCTCGGGGCTGCTGATTTCCTCGTAACCCGCCGCGTTCTGCCGCTCGCGCATGTAGGCGATCAGCTGCTGGAAGATCGTCCAGCCGTGCGGGTGCCAGAAAACCGCGCCCGGCGCCTCTTCCTGGAAATGAAAGAGGTCGAGCTCGCGGCCGATGCGGCGGTGGTCGCGCTTTTCCGCCTCCTCGAGGCGAAACAGGTAGTCCTTGAGCTGCTTTTCGTCCGCCCAGGCCGTGCCGTAGATCCGCTGCAGCATCTCGTTCCGCGAATCGCCGCGCCAATAGGCGCCGGCGACCTTCGTCAGCTTGAAGGCGCCGAGCTTGCCGGTCGACGGCACGTGCGGGCCGCGGCAAAGGTCTTCCCATTCGCCCTGGCCGTAGAGGGAGATCTCCTCGCCCGCCGGAATGGCGGCGATGATCTCGGCCTTGTAGTGCTCGCCAATCGACTTGAAATGCGCAACCGCCGCGTCGCGCGACAGCACGCGGCGGCGCACCGGCTGATCGGCCTTCACGAGCTCGCGCATCTTCAGCTCGAACTTCTCGAGGTCCTCCGGGCGTGAAGGGCCGTTCGAAGGCGAAGTCGTAGTAGAAGCCGTCCTCGATGACCGGGCCGATCGTCACCTGCGCTTTCGGATAGATCGGACTGCACGGCTTGCGCCAGCAGGTGCGCGGTCGAGTGCCGGAGGATTTCGAGGCCCTGCGCGATCCTTCGAAGTGATGATGCGCAACTTCACGTCGCTCGCGATGGCGTGCGAGGTGTCGACCAGGCGGCCGTCCACTTCGCCGGCGAGCGCAGCGCGGGCGAGGCCCTTGCCGATGTCGGCCGCGACCTCGGCGACGGTCACCGGGCGATCGAAGGCTGCGCTGGCTGCCGTCCGGCAGCGTGATTACGGGCATTGGAATGGATCCGGCACGAAACGTGTAATGGTAGTGGATTCGCGGCGCCTTGGCGCGGCTCGGCTAGCTCTCAAAGCTGCTTCGATGCCTGTCCTGCATGAGGGCCACCGAGACGAGCGTGGCCGCGCAGGCCGCCGCGATGTACACGGCAATCCAGAACGTGTCCCCGAATTTCGCAAGCAACGCCGTTGCGACGAGTGGAGCGAGTCCGCCGCCGAGGATCGAGCCGAGCTGGTAACCGAGCGACACGCCCGAATAACGGACCCGCGTTCCGAACTGCTCCGAAAGCATGGCCGCGAGCGGGCCGTACATGACACCGTTGAGGACCTGGGCGACGCAGACGGCCAGCGTGATCCAGAAGACCGAGCGCGTCTCGATCATCGGGAACAGCGCGAAAGCCCAGATGCCGAGCAAGCCTGCGCCGGCCATGTAGATCCCTCGCCGCCCGACCCGGTCGGATATCGATGCCGACCAGACGATGGCTGGAATCGACACGACCGCGCCCGCGAGCACGGCGCCGAGCATCGTGGCGCGCGGCAGCCCGAGTCCCGCGGGACTCGCGCCATAAGCGACGACGAAGGTGATCACGGCATAGTAGGAGACCGTGATCGCGAGAAACGCCCCCGCCCCCAGGATGACTTGCCTGGGATAGGCGCGCAGCAATTCAATGATCGGCCAGCGATGCGCGGGAGCATTGGCTGACGGGTCTTCGGTGGCATTCGACCGGGCGCGCAGGAACGCAGGCGAGTCGTCGAACCGGAGCTGCACGTAAAGCGCAAGGCCGACCAGGAGGACGCTGGAGAGAAACGGCAACCTCCAGCCCCAGGACAGGAAGTCCGCGGGCGTCAACAGTGCATTGACGAGCAGGAACGCGAAGTTCGCGAGGAGCAGTCCGGCCGGCGCGCCGATCTGCGGAAAGCTTCCGTAGAGACCGCGTTTTCCGGCGGGCGCCGACTCGGTCGCGAGTAGCACCGCCCCGCCCCACTGGCCGCCGATCGAAATGCCCTGCAGGAATCGCAACAGGATCAGGGCTGCGGTTGCGAACGAACCGACCTGGGCGTGAGTCGGCAGGCAGCCGATCAAGGTGGTGGCAAGGCCCATCAAGACCAGAGAGATGACGAGCGCCCGCTTGCGCCCGACCTTGTCTCCGATGTGGCCGAACAGGATTGCGCCGATCGGCCGCGCGATGAAGCCGACGGTGACCGTGCTGAAGGATGCCATCATGGCGACGAGGGGCGGCAAGTCCGCGGCAAAGAACAAGGCAGGAAATACCAGTGCCGCCGCCGTCACGTACAGGAAGAAGTCGAACCATTCGATGCTGGTCCCGACGAGCGTGACCAGCGCGGTTCTTTGCAGCGACCGGCTGGGTGGTGAGGCGACGGTTGATGTCACGATGGTGGGAATCTGGTGGGCGCGACAGGGATCGAACCTGTGACCCCTACCATGTCAAGGTAGTGCTCTACCGCTGAGCTACGCGCCCGGGAAGGCGCGGAATGGTACTGGATTCAGGGGGCTCGGTCCACAAGGGGAGTGGTCATGTTTTCAGCACGAAATGCGCTTTTGATCGGCTGCGTGGCGACCTCGACGGCGCTGGCCGTCGAAACGCCCTCTGCCGATGCCGGGCGGATCGAGAAGCGCATCGACGCGCTGTCCGCATTCGGGGCGAATCCTGAAGGGGGCGTCAGCCGTGTCGCATTCAGCGCGGCCGACATTGCGGGTCGCGAATACATCAAGGGGCTGATGCGGGAAACCGGCCTCGACGTTCGCGTCGATACGGCCGGCAATGTCATCGGCCGGCGCGAAGGAGCCGACCCGGGGCGACCCGTCATCATGGTGGGCTCGCACATCGACTCGGTGCCGCACGGGGGCAACTACGACGGCGACGTGGGCGTCATCGGTGCGATCGAAGCGGCACAGCGCTTGCGCGAGTCGGGGATCGCGTTGCGGCATCCCCTCGAAGTGGTCGTGTTCACGGACGAGGAAGGCGGCACCGTCGGCAGCCGCGCGATGACGAGCCAGGTGCCCGCGGCGGCGCTCGAAGTCATGAGCCACAGCGGCCTGACGATTCGCGATGGCATCCGCGCCGTCGGAGGAGACCCGGACCGACTGGAGGAAGCGAGGCGAAAGCGCGGCGAACTCCTGGCTTTCATCGAGCTGCACATCGAGCAGGGTGCGATCCTGGACGAGAGTGACATTGACATTGGCGTCGTCGAAGGCATCGTCGGCATCCGCTGGTGGGACGTCGTCGTCACGGGCGTCGCGAATCACGCGGGCACCACGCCCATGAACCGGCGCCAGGATGCACTCCTCGGCGCCGCCGAATTGACGCTGGCGGTGAACGCCGTCGCGAACCGCCTGCCCGGCCGCCATGTCGCAACCGTGGGGCGGATCAGCGCCGAGCCGGGCGCGCCAAACGTCATCCCGGGGCGTGTCGTCATGAGTCTCGAGATTCGCGATCTCGAGGCTGCGCAGATCCAGCGTGTTTTCGACGCGATCGAGTCGGAGGCGCGGAAGATTTCGGAATCACGAAGGACCCCGATCCGGTTCGCTGAGGTCGATACGGCGCTCGAGCCGGCGCCAACGGACGAGCGCTTGCGACGCATCATCGCGGATTCGGCCAGGACGCTTGGCCTCAGCCACCAGCCCATGCCGAGCGGCGCCGGCCATGACTCGCAGGAAATGACGCGGGTCGCGCCCACCGGAATGATCTTCGTGCCGAGCGTCGGCGGCATCAGCCATGCGCCGCGGGAATACACCGCGCCCGCTGACATCGCGAACGGCGTCAACGTGCTGCTCGAGACCGTGCTCGAGATCGACCGGGGCGCCCTGGCCCGGTGAGCTAGCCGGCGAGACGGTCCGCGTCGGCGCCCAGCGAGGCATTCCGGATTGCCGCGATCTCGTCTCGTAGCTGCGCGGCCTTCTCGAACTCGAGATTGCGCGCGAGCCGGTACATTTCCGCCTCGAGCTTGCGGATCTGCTGCATCGCCTGTTCGGGCGTGAGCTTCACGGGCCGGCGTCGCGACGGCTCGCCGGGAGCGCCGCTGCGCGCGCCTTCCATGATGTCCTTGACCGCCTTGTGGATGGACTTCGGCACGATGCCGTGCTCTTCGTTGTAGGCGACCTGGCGTTCGCGCCGTCGATTCATTTCCGCAATCGCCCGCTCCATCGAGCCCGTCATCCGGTCCGCGTAAAGGATTGCGGAACCGCGTTCGTTCCGCGCTGCGCGGCCGACCGTCTGGATCAGCGATCCCTCCGAGCGGAGGAACCCCTCCTTGTCCGCATCAAGGATCGCGACCAGGGAAACCTCCGGAAGGTCGAGGCCCTCGCGCAGCAGGTTGATCCCGACCAGCACGTCGAACTTCGCGAGGCGCAGGTCGCGGATGATCTCCACGCGTTCCACGGTTTCGATGTCCGAATGCAGGTACCGCACTTTCACGCCATGCTCGTCCAGGTACTCGGTCAGGTCCTCTGCCATGCGCTTCGTCAGCGTCGTCACGAGGACCCGTTCCCTGCGCTCGGCGCGCAGCCGGATCTCCGACAGCAGGTCGTCCACCTGCGTCGCGACCGGACGCACCTCCACCGCAGGGTCGATGAGGCCCGTCGGGCGCACGACCTGCTCCACGACCTGGCCGGACTTCGCAAGCTCGCGTTCGGCCGGCGTCGCGGAGACATAGATCGTCTGCGGCTGCACGCGCTCGAACTCGTCGAAACGCAGCGGCCGGTTGTCGAGCGCCGACGGCAACCGGAAGCCGTACTCGACGAGCGTCTCCTTGCGCGACCGATCGCCGCGGTACATGCCCTGGAGCTGTGGAATTGTCACGTGGCTCTCGTCGATCACGAGCAGTGAATTACGCGGCAGGTAGTCGAAGAGGCAGGGCGGCGGCTCGCCCGGCTGGCGCCCCGAAAGGTAACGCGAGTAGTTCTCGATGCCCGCGCAGTAGCCGAGCTCGGCGATCATCTCGAGGTCGAACAGCGTGCGTTGCTCGAGCCGCTGCGCCTCGACGAGCTTGTTCGCCGCGCGCAGTTCCGCCAGCCGGCTGCGCAGTTCCACCTTGATCTCGTCGACCGCGGCGAGCATCCGCTCTCGCGGCGTCACGTAGTGCGTCGAGGGAAATACCGTCAGCCGCGGAACCTTCCGCAGCACCTCGCCGGTCAGCGGATCGAAGAACGCGAGCGACTCGATTTCCTCGTCGAAGAACTGGACTCGGACGGCGTCCCGCTCGGATTCCGCGGGGAAGATGTCCACCACGTCCCCGCGCACCCGGAAAGTCCCCTGGCGAAGGTCCACTTCGTTGCGCGTGTACTGCATGTCGGCGAGCCGGCGCAGCAGCTGCCGGTGGTCCATGCGGTCGCCGCGCACGAGGTGCAGCACCATCTTGAGGTAGGACTCCGGGTCGCCGAGGCCGTAGATCGCGGATACCGTCGCGACGATGATCGAGTCCGGCCGCTCGAGCAGCGCCTTGGTCGCCGAAAGGCGCATCTGCTCGATGTGCTCGTTGATCGACGCATCCTTCTCGATGTAGGTATCCGACGACGGAACATAGGCTTCCGGCTGGTAGTAGTCGTAGTACGAAACGAAATACTCCACCGAATTGCGCGGAAAGAACTCCTTGAACTCGCCGTACAGTTGCGCGGCGAGTGTCTTGTTGTGCGCGAGCACGAGCGTCGGCCGCTGCACGCTCTGGATGACGTTCGCGATCGAGTAAGTCTTGCCCGACCCGGTCACGCCGAGCAGGGTCTGGTGCGCAAGCCCTGAATCGATGCCCTCGATGAGCGAAGCGATGGCGGCAGGCTGGTCACCCGCCGGCGCATAGTCCGCCTGGAGATCGAAGGGGCGCGGCTCGCTCAAAATATCCACCAATTGCAACGAAAAATGCCTTCCCGTACCTTAGCCGTGTTTGGGGCCATCCGGTACTCCCACGTGACCATTCCCCTGTCAAAGCGTGTCCAGCGCATCAAGCCCTCGCCGACGCTCGCCGTCACGGCGCGCGCGGCGCGCCTCAAGGCCGAGGGCAAGGACATCATCGGCCTCGGCGCGGGCGAGCCCGATTTCGATACGCCGGTGCACATTGCCGACGCAGGCGTCGCTGCGATCCGCTCCGGCCACACGCGCTACACCAGCGTCGAGGGCACGAACGAGCTGAAGGACGCCATCATCGGCAAGTTCAGGCGCGACAACGCGCTCGAGTACAAGCGGTCCCAGGTCCTGGTCTCGAGCGGCGCCAAGCAGACCGTGTTCAACCTCTGCTGCGCCCTCCTCGACCCGGGCGACGAGGCGATCATCCCCGCACCCTACTGGGTGTCCTACCCGGACATGGTGCTGGTCGCCGACGGCACGCCGGTTCACATCCATGCGGGCATCGGGAAAGGATTCAAGATCACGGCCGCCGAGCTCGAAGCCGCGATCACGCCGCGCACGAAACTGTTCATCCTGAACAGTCCCAGCAACCCGACCGGCGCCGCGTATTCGAGGGCGGAGCTCGAGGCATTCGGGGCCGTGCTCGCGAAGCATCCGCGCGTCGTCATCGGCACGGACGACATGTACGAGCACATCTGGTGGGGGCCCGAGCCGTTCACCAGCTTTGCGACCGCGAACCCCGGCCTGTATGGCCGCACCGTGACGATCAACGGTTGCTCCAAGAGCTACGCGATGACCGGCTGGCGCATCGGCTATTGCGGCGGGACCCGAAGAGGTCATTGCCGCGATGGGCACGATCCAGGGCCAGAGCACGTCCAACGCCTCCTCGATCTCGCAGAAGGCCGCGACCGTGGCCCTGAATGCGTCGCAGGACTGCGTGGCGGAGATGAACCGCGCGTTCAAGGCGCGGCACGACTTCGTCGTCGAGGGACTCAATGCGCTTCCGGGCGTCGCATGCATTCCCGGTTGGGGCACTTTCTACGCATTCGCGAATGTCGAGCAGGCGATGAAGATCGCGGGATGCCCGGACGACAATGCGTTCGCGGAATTCCTGATCAACGAGGCCGGTGTCGCCGTCGTGCCGGGATCCGCATTCGGCGCGCCCGGGCATATCCGCCTGTCGTTCGCGGCGGCGACCGACACGTTGAAGGACGCGCTTTCCCGCATGGAGCGCGCGCTGTCCGGAGCAAGGGCCAAGAAGCGCGCCTGAACGGCGTCGAGGTCCCTGCCGGTTTGTTGACTTGGGCGCCCCCTTGGCCGACAATCCCGCGCCCTGAAATTCCGCTTCCCCGATAGCTCAGTTGGTAGAGCAACGGACTGTTAATCCGTGTGTCGTTGGTTCGAGTCCAACTCGGGGAGCCACCTCACCTTCCCAGGCACCTTTTACCCAGCCTCGAAATTCCTGCATGTCGAGAGCATGATGCGCCTGCGCGAGTGTTCCGAAGCAAGGAAGGTTCAAATGCGAACGACTCAACTCGTCATTGCCCTGGCACTGATCACTTCCATCGCAGGATGCGGTCGCAAGGAAGAGCCAGCGGCGAGTCCGGCCGCCGACGAGGCACCGGGCGCAGCCATGAGCCTGGCTGAACCCAAGGAAGGTGAGACCTGCGGCGGTGAGGGCGGCAAGGTGTGCAGCGCGGGCCTGTTCTGCGCCACGGAGCCCGGCCAGTGCGCGGTCCTTGACGCGGCCGGCACCTGCAAAACACCCCCGGTCGCCTGTACCCAGAATTTTGACCCGGTGTGCGGATGCGATGGCGTCACTTATAGCAACGCCTGCATGGCGGCGGCGGCAAGCGTCAATGTGAGTGCGAGTGGCGAGTGTCCGGCGAAGTGAGTCGATAGCGCAGCCGCTCAGGGCGCCGCCTTCCGGACGGCGCCGCCGAGGGCCAGCGCATTGCCGCCGATCAATACCGCGAGCCCGGCAAATGCCGCCAGGCTCCAGCGGTAGTCCTCGAACAGCGTCGAGACGATGAGCGCCACGACGGGAAACAGCACGCTGGTGTAGGACGCGCGCGTCGGTCCGATTCGCTTGATGAGGGCGAGATACAGCCCAAAGGCGAGCGCGGTGCCGGCGAGCGAGAGATACAGCAGCGACGCCACGTAGGGCCAGTGCGGGTCGAACGCGACCGGCGTCCCGCGAAGCGCTGCGATCAGGGCGAGACCGATCGTGCCATAGGCCATTCCGTAGGCGTTGACCGTTACGACCGGCAGTCCCCCACGGGTATTCCGCATGGCCGCCATGTTGCCGAGCGACGCCACATAAGTTGCGACGAGCGCCAGGATCGCGCCCTGTGCAATCGAACGATTGCCGAGCGCCGCCTGGAGCTCGGGCAGGAACAGGAGTGCGACACCCACCATGCCGGTGCCCGCGGCGAGGAGCACGCGCCGTTCGATCGGCGCGCCGAAGATCATCCGGCTGTTGACGAGATTGAAGAATATGATTCCCGTGAAAAGCACCGCGACCAGCCCGCTCGTCAGGTGCTGCGTCGAGAGATAGGTCATCCAGTAGTTCAGGCAGAAGAGCGTCAGTCCCTGGAGCGCGACGAAACGATGATCGCGCCACGAGAGCGAGAGCGGGCTGCCCGCCAGGCGCGCATAGATGAACACGCAAATGGCCGCGATCCCGAAGCGATAGACGAGCGAAATTTCCGGCGCAACGACGCCGAGCTGGAACTTGATCGTGAACCAGGTCGTGCCCCAGATCAGTACGACGAGGGCATAGATGACGGGACTCGGCATGCGCTCGAAGCTATGGGCTTCAGCCTATCGAATCAATCACTCATGCTAATGCCCTCATCAAATATCGCAGGTGAGGGCCACCCCGAAAGCAGCTATCATGGTCGACGACCGACGGCCCAGCGGTGCCCGAACAGGCCAGTCGACGGTCGATGAATCCAGCGCGGCTGCACAAGGGGACCGCCGCATGAGTCTGACGGTCGCGTTCCTCGCGACACTTGCGCTTGCGGCGCCGGTTGAAGACCCGCGCGACGCAGGCGCATGGCGGGCACAATCCGAAGTCCTCTATACACAGGGCGATTTCCGCGCCGCGCTCGAAGCGGCCGACCGGGCCCGGCTCCTCGACCCGGGCGACCCCTGGGCCCGCTACGCATGGATCCGGGCGCTCGCCGCGATCGATCCGGAGGCGGCACGAAAGGAAATGCCCGGCCTGCAGGACCCGGTGGCCCTGAAGGCATTCCCGGATGAGGATCGAGCGCGCCTCGAAACCGAGCTCGGATACCTGTGCCTCGACCTCGGCATCGAGCCGCTCGCCGCCATGTACTTCGCCGAGGTTCCCCCGACGGCGCAGAGCCATCCGAAGGCACAGGCCGGCCTCGCAATCCTGGCGGTACGGCGCGGAAACTCCCGCCAGGCGCTCGTTCACTTCGTGGCGGCGCGAACCACCGTGCGGCTCGATCCGTCGCTAGCGGAGCTCGAGCGCGACGCACGCTTCGAGGTCGTGCTGCAGGAGTTCGGCACGGCGCGCGACCTGCGCGACGCGAATGCGGCCGGGCGCGCCTATTCGGTGCTCGACGAATTGCGGCCAAACCATCCCTCGACGCTCCGCGCACGAGCCGACCTTGCGGAGCTGCGCGGCGACTCTCCGGCGCGCGAGCGCGCCTTGCGCGATCTGCTCGCCGTCGAGCCCGAGTCGCCGGGCGCTGCGGGCGAGCTCGTGGACACCTTGCTCGACCTGAATCGCCCGTACGACGCATTCGTCGTCGCCCGCGACATGGCCCCGGAGCGTCTCGCCGCAGATCCAGGCCTCCAGGCGATCGAACGCGACTGGGTCAGCCACATGGAGGTTGCCGTGGGCGGCCGCTGGCGCAATGGACAGGTCGACCACGATCGCCTCGACGATCCGCAACTGCAGGTCAGCTGGGCCGCGAGCCATCCGCGCTGGGGACGCGTGCGGCTCGCCGTTGATGCGGCCTACCCGGAATCGGACCCGGTCCCTGCCGGCGAACCGTTTGGATCGTCAGTCGCGCTGCCGGCGATCTCCGATTCGCAAACCGACAAGGGATTCGGGGGCCTCGTGCAATGGGCGCCGCTCAATGGCGTGGTCGTGGAAGTCGGCACCACGCCGACCGATTTCGAGGTCAGCAACCTGATCGGGGCGCTGCGCTTCAGGATCGATTCGCCAGAGGGCCCCTGGAGTTTCGGATTCGATCGCAACGCCGTCCGTGACTCGCTCCTGTCGCTCGCGGGCACGGTCGACCCGCTGACCGGGCAGCGCTGGGGGGGCGTCTTCCGGGATCGCGCGTACTTCGGCGGGCGGCTGGGCGATGAAGACCACCGGATCTACGGCGGGCTGTCCGGCGCGGTGTTCGACGGTCACCGCGTGGACAGCAACACGCAATGGCGCGCCGACGCCGGATTCCTGCGGCGCGCCGCCTCCGGCGACGCGTGGACCGCACGCATCGGTGGTTCGCTGAAGGTCATGCATTTCGCCTCCAACCGGTCGCAATTCACGATCGGCCACGGCGGCTACTTCAGCCCCGACAAGTTCCTGTCGGTCGGCCCGGTCATCGAGCTGCTCGGCCGCAGCGAGTCCAGGAGTTTCCGCTTCGAAGGCGCGCTGCACTGGCAGGATGTCAGCGAGGAAAGCAGCGAATTCTTCCCGACCGACGCAGCGCTTCAGGCCGCGAATGGCAATCCGCGCTACCCGGGCGATTCGCGCGAGGGCCTGGCCGCGCGGCTGACCGCAACCGTCGAATGGCGCGTATCGAACCGCGCCGTCGCCGGCGTTCGCCTCGAGGGCGTGCGCGGCGAGGACGCAAACGAGGTGCGGCTCCAGGTTTATACGCGGCGCTGGAGCGGTGCGATTTCCGAACCGGTTCGCGAACCGCCGCTGGCCTCGCTGGCGACCGACTACTTCCTGAACTGATCCGCCTTCAGTTGCGGGCGCGGCGGCTCGCAATGAGCCCGTCCAGATAGGCCGCGAATCTTTCTCCCAGCTCGGGATGGCGCAGGGCGTATTCCACCGTGGCTTCGAGGTATCCGAGCTTGCTGCCGCAGTCGTAGCGCTTGCCATCGAAGCGGTACGCATAGACCGGTTCGTCATTGAGGAGTGCGGCGATCCCGTCTGTGAGCTGGATCTCGCCGCCTGCGCCGCGCCCGATCGTCTTGAGCCGCTCGAAGATGGTTCCGCTCAGCAGGTAGCGGCCGACGACCGCCAGGTCCGAAGGCGCGTCGGCGGGCTTCGGCTTCTCCACGATGCGGCGGATCCGCGAGAATTCTCCGTCCGGCTCGTCGGTGGCGACGATCCCGTAGCTTCCGGTCTGGCTGCGCGCGACCTGCTGCACGCCGATCACGCTGCCGCCCGATTTCAGGTAGCGGTCGCGCATCTGCGCGAGTACCGGTTCCTCGGCGTCGATCAGGTCGTCGGCGAGGTGCACGTAGAACGGCTCGTTCCCGACGACGGCATGCGCGCACAGCACCGCGTGCCCGAGTCCGAGCGGAGCGGGCTGGCGGATGTAGATGCAGGTGGCGTCGCTCGGCAGGATGCCTCGCAGCAGCTCCGCGAGGTCGTTCTTGCCCTGCTCGGCCAGCGCCGCCTCGAGCTCCGGGTCGGAATCGAAATGGTCCTCGATCGCGCGCTTCGAGCTGCCCGTGATGAACACGAGGAGCCGCGCGCCCGCGGCGAGCGCCTCGTCCGCCGCGTACTGGATCAGCGGCCTGTCGACGATCGGCAGCATCTCCTTCGGGCTGGCCTTGGTGGCCGGCAGGAACCGCGTGCCACGGCCTGCAACGGGAAATACCGCGAAACGAATCGGTGCGGGTCGGCTCACGAGGGGTCCTTCGGTTCCGGAATCCTGCGCGCGCATGATACCGGAGCCGCCGCGAGCCGGCCCGCACCGCGGACCGAACTGCCTCAGCCGTCGGCCTTCCCGCCTTCGAACTTCAGGTTGGCCTTGTTCTGTTCAATGAGCTTCTTGCCGAGCCCTTTGACCTTGGCCAGGTCCTCCGCACCCTTGAACGGCCCGTTCTTCTGCCGGTAGCTGACGATCGCTTCGGCCTTCGCCATCCCGACGCCCTGCAGTTCGCGCGCCAGCGTCTTCGCATCGGCCGAATTCACGTCGACGGGCCCGGCGATGGCGTTCGGCGCGAGCAGCAGTGCAGCCACGATGGCTGCACCCAGTCCCTTGGTAAGCATGACTTCACTCCCTTTTTCGCGCGCGGCGACCATCGCCGCGCCCCGCAGCCACACTAGGCGGGACATGCGCCGGCCGCAGCCCGGCTTTCACGCGCGTTCGGAGAGATTCAGGAAGGCTTGGCGCCGCGCTCGAGCCCGGCGACGAGATCGAAGCGCAGGAGCGGGCGCTGGCTGTCCCAGTGCTTGCATCCGGGACATTGCCAGAAATGGTCGATGCTCGAGAATCCGCAGTTTGCGCAGCGATAACGCGGCGTCGTCGCGGCGAGGCGTCGCAGCACTGCCGCGATGTCCTGGACCGACCTCGCATCGAGGGCCACGGGATCGCGCCCGATCGCGCGCACCAGCCCCGCGATCGTCTCGTCCCGGGCGAGGCAGGCGCGAACGCGCTCCTCGAGCGGGGCGAAATCGAGCGCGTCCGCCATGATCGACGCGATGGCAACCTCGGTCACGGCGTCGGCGCGCCCGGCAACCACGCGCGCAACGGCCCCGTCGCCCTCCTCGCCCATCGCGCGCGCAAGCCGCACGAGCCGTGGCACGACCTCGATCGCGAGCGCCGCGTCGTGCGCCAGCACCGCCCCGAGCAGGCGCTCGGCCAGCGCAAAATCACACTGCTCGATCGCGATATCCGCGCGCACGAGCGCCCCGCGCGGAAACCGGCGCACTTCGGCGCGCGCCGCGCGCAGGTGGTCGCGGGCCTCGTCCAGCGCCCCGCGGTCGCGGGCGGCCTCGGCCAGCTCGCAATAGTAATGCGCGATCGCGCTCTCCTGCGGCGCGCGCCCCGCCTTGGCCAGTTCGCGGAACACCTCGATCGCGCGCATCCACTCCTGTTCCTGCTCGTAGATGCGCATCAGCTTGCGCATGGCGGCCATGCGGTGCGTGCCCGAGGCCGCGAGTGGCTGGAGGATCTTCTCCGCGCGGTCCAGCATGCCGGCCTTCAGGTAATCCTGCGCCAGGGCGAATCCGGCCTGCTCGCGCTGCGTCGGCTCGAGGGTCTCGCGCGTCGCAATGTTCTGGTGGATCTTGATTGCGCGGTCCACCTCGCCGCGGCGCCGATAGAGGCTGCCGAGCGCGAAGTGGGTCTCGATGGTCTCGTCGTCGAGTTCCGCCGCGCGCAGGAAGGCCTCGAGCGCCCGGTCCGGCTGTTCGTTGACGAGGAAATTGACGCCGGCGAGGTAATCGCCGCGCAACCGATCGGCGCCGATCGCGCCAGGCCGTGGCTTGCGCGACGCGTAGAAGCCGATCGCCCCGCCGAGGAACAGGACCCCGAGGAGGATCCAGACTGATTCCGGATTCATGGCTTACCGGCGGCCCGCCGGTCGCCCGTCAATTGCGGATCGGGTGGGACTGTCCTGCATTGACCCGCTCGCGCAGATCCTTGCCGGGCTTGAAATGCGGCACGTACTTGCCCGCGAGCGCGACGGCCTCGCCGGTCTTCGGGTTGCGACCCTGCCTCGGCGGGCGGAAATGCAGCGAGAAGCTGCCGAAGCCGCGGATCTCGATGCGCTCGCCACCCGCGAGCGCGTCGCTCATGATTTCCAGCATCTGCTTGACCGCGAGCTCGATGTCCTTCGCGGGCAGATGCTTCTGCTTCGTGGAAATGATCTCGATCAGTTCCGATTTTGTCATGACTCCCGTCCTCAACTGCGGGATGCGCCGCCGTCATCCCCGGCGGCGCCCCGGACCGGTTCACTGGCCGGAGATCTGCTCCTTGAGCAGGTCACCCAGCGAAGTGCCGGTCGCCGTGTCCGTGCCGCGGTACTGCTGCACCGCTTCGGCCTCTTCTTCGGCTTCGATCGCCTTGATCGACAGCACGATCGCGCGGCTCTTGCGGTCCACGCCGACGAATCGGGCCTCGACTTCCTCGCCGACCTTCAGCACCGTGCGGGCATCCTCGACGCGTTCGCGTGCGAGCTCGGATGCCCGCAGGCTGCCCTCGATGCCTTCCCCGAGGTCGACGATTGCGCCGCGCGCGTCGACTTCCTTGATGGTGCCCTTGACGATGCTGCCCTTCGGGTGGTCCGCGAGATAGGCGGAGATCGGGTCCTTCGCCATCTGCTTGATGCCGAGAGAGATGCGCTCGCGCTCGGGATCGATCGACAGCACCATCGCCTCGACCGTCTGGCCCTTCTGGTAATCGCGCACCGCTTCCTCGCCGGCGCGGTCCCAGGAAATGTCCGACAGGTGCACGAGGCCGTCGATGCCGCCCGACAGGCCGATGAAGATGCCGAAATCGGTGATCGACTTGATCTGCCCGCTGACCTTGTCGCCGCGGTTGAAGCTCTCCGCGAACTCGCGCCAGGGATTCGCCTTGCACTGCTTGAGGCCGAGCGAGATGCGCCGGCGCTCCTCGTCGATGTCGAGCACCATGACTTCGACTTCCTCGCCGACGTGCACGACCTTGGCCGGATTGACGTTCTTGTTGGTCCAGTCCATCTCGGAGACGTGGACGAGTCCCTCCACGCCCTCCTCGATTTCCACGAAACAGCCGTAATCGGCGATGTTCGTGACCTTGCCGAACAGGCGCGTGTTCGGCGGATAACGCCGTGCGATGTTCTGCCACGGATCCGCGCCCAGCTGCTTGATGCCGAGCGAAACGCGCTGGCGCTCGCGGTCGAACTTCAGGATGCGGACGTCGATCTCGTCGCCGACCTTCACGATCTCGGACGGATGCTTGACGCGCTTCCACGCCATGTCCGTGATGTGCAGGAGCCCGTCGATACCGCCGAGGTCCACGAACGCGCCGTAGTCGGTCAGGTTCTTGACCGCGCCCTTGACGACGTCGCCTTCCTTCAGGTTGTCGAGGAGCTGCGAGCGCTCGGCGCTGTACTCCTGCTCGACGACCGCGCGGCGCGACACCACGACGTTGTTGCGCCGCTGGTCGAGCTTGATGACCTTGAATTCGAGTTCCTTGCCCTCGAGGTAGCTCGGGTCGCGCACCGGGCGCACGTCCACGAGCGAGCCGGGCAGGAAGGCGCGGACGTTGTCGAGCTCGACCGTGAAGCCGCCCTTGACGCGCCCGTTGATCACGCCCTTGACGATCTCGCCCTTCGTGAAGGCTTCCTCGAGCCGGGTCCAGGTGCGCGCGCGCTTGGCCTTCTCGCGCGACAGGCGGGTCTCGCCGGAGCCGTCCTCGACCGCGTCGAGCGCGACCTCGACCTCCTGGCCGATCTGGACGTCGACTTCCCCGTTCTCGTTGCGGAATTGTTCCGCCGGAATGACGGCCTCGGACTTCAGTCCGACGCTGACGATCACGACATCGGCGTTCACGTCGACGACGATGCCGGTCAGGATCTGGCCAGGCTTGATCTGCTGGCTCGCAAGGCTCTGCTCAAACAGTTGTTGAAAAGATTCGGTCATTGGGTCTTCCGGGCCGCGGGGCCCATTGTGGTTACTTTCCGGACGGCATCCCGCCGCTCCGGGTCCTCTGCCAACGCGGCGCGGCATCCTGCCCCGCCGTCCTTGCCGGACCAGTCCGGCAGCTCAGTCCCCGCGCGCCGCCTCCGGAAACCGCTCGCGAGCGAGTTGGATGACCCGCCCGACGACCTCCTTGATGGACATCGCAGTCGAATCCACGATGACGGCCTCCGGGACAGCGATCAGCGGGGCCACGGCACGCGTGGTATCCCGCCTGTCCCGCTCGGCTATCTCCGCGGAAAGGGCGGCAAGGCTACCACTCAACCCCTTTCCTTTCAACTGCTTATGGCGCCTGCGGGCCCTCTCTTCGGGGCTCGCGGTCAGGAAGATTTTGAGCCCTGCATCGCGGAAAACGATCGATCCCATGTCCCGGCCGTCCGCCACGAGGCCGGGGGGCCGCGCAAAGGCTCGCTGGCGGTCCAGCAGGGCCGATCGCACGTCCTGCCAGGCGGCGACCCGGGAAGCAGCTTCCCCCGTCGCCTCGGCGCGCAATTCCCGAGTGACATCGCGTCCCGCAAGGCGCACCTGCTCCTCGCCCTGGTCATCCATGCCGAAGTGCACGTCGAGGTTGGCCGCCATGCGTGCATGGCCGGCCACATCGTCCGATGCGAGCCCGGCGCGCAGTCCAGCGAGGGCGACGAGCCGGTACAGGGCGCCACTGTCCAGCAGGTGCCAGCCGAATTGCCGGGCAACCTGGCGCGCGATGGTTCCCTTGCCGGAGCCGCCCGGTCCGTCGATGGCAATGACCGGAACGCCGTTCACTTCCGCTCCTCCAGGCGCAGTCCCGCGGCACGTGCAGTGCCCGTGAATCCCGGAAACGATGTCGCCACATTCTGCACGCCCCGGATCGTGACCGGGGATTGCGCGCAGGCCGCGAGCACGGCAAACGACATGGCAATGCGGTGATCGCCCCGGGCCTCGACGATGCCGCCGGAGACCGATCCTCCGCGCACGGAGAGGCCGTCCGGCCGCGTCTCCACCGCCACCCCCAGCGCGGTCAACCCCTCCGCCATCGAGGCCAGCCGGTCGCTTTCCTTGACACGCAGCTCACCCGCGGCCGTCACGACGGTTTCGCCTTCGGCGACTGCCGCGGCCGCGAACAGGCAGGGCAATTCATCCAGCGCAATGCTGACGAGCTCCACAGGCACGTGGATGCCCCTCAGCGTTCCCGGTCGGACTTCGATGTCGGCCACCGGCTCGCCTCCCGCGTTGGCGTGGCGATGCAGCCGAATGTCGCCGCCCATCTGGCGCAGGATTTCCAGCAGGGCCGTACGCGTCGGATTGACGCCGACACCTCGGATTTGGACTGGCCCTTCGCCGGCGACCAGGGCGGCGACGATGAAGAATGCCGCCGAGGAGAAGTCGCCCGGTACGACCACGCGGGTCGCCGTCAGTCGAGCGGGACCCTCGAGTGCCACCATGCCCGGTTGGCGGTCGATGCCCACCCCGAACGCCGGCAAAAGCACTTCTGTGTGATCGCGCGATGGCCCGGGCTCCCGCACGGTCGTCCGCCCCTCGGCCTGGAGTCCGGCCAGCAGGATTGCGGACTTCACCTGCGCGCTCGGGAATTCGAGCCTGTGCTCGCGGCCATGCAGCGCCCGGCCGCCGGCAATGGCGATCGGCGGCCGTCCCTGGTCCGTGCGCACCTCCGCCCCCATCCGCCTGAGTGGCGCGGCGACACGCTCCATCGGCCGCCGCGTGAGGGATTCATCGCCGACGAGGATCGAATCGAAGTGCTGGCCTGCCAGGAGCCCGGCGAGCAATCGCATGCTGGTGCCGGAATTGCCGAGGTCGAGTGCGGCCGGTGCCGCGTGCAGGCCCCGCATGCCAACGCCATGGATCCGCACATGACCGGAACCCGGCCGCTCGATGCGCACCCCCATCGCCGAGAAAGCGCCGAGCGTCGCGAGGCAATCGTCGCCTTCCAGGAATCCATCGATCTCCGTGATGCCCGTGGCGATTGCACCCAGCATGGCCGCGCGGTGCGAAATCGACTTGTCACCGGGAACCCGGATCTCCCCGGCGATACGTCCGCCGGGCGACGCGTGGAAACTTGGAGCGCTCGCACTCACAAGGCGCCGGCCAGCGCGGCCGACATCGCCGATAACAGGCGCGAGTTCTGTTCCGCCGTGCCGGTCGTGATGCGCAGGTGTTCGCGCAGCGCGTAGTTTCCGAGCGGGCGCACGATGACGCCCTGGCGAAGCAGTGCCATGTTGACCGGCGCGGCGGGCCGCCCGAGGCCCGCCAGCACGAAATTCCCCGCGGAGGCCGGCACGTGGACCCCGAGCGCCCCAAGGCCGCTTCGCAATTGCTCGATGCCCGCGCGATTCATCGCAGTCGTGGCGTCGAGGTGCCCCCGATCGTCGAGCGCCGCGACAGCGGCCGCAAGCGCCGGAACCGAAACATTGAATGGCTGTCGCACCCGGTTCAGGAGATCCGCGATGTCCGGATGCGAGAGCGCATAGCCGACCCGTAGGCCCGCGAGGCCATAGGCCTTCGAGAACGTGCGCGTGATCACGAGGTTCGGATGCCGTGCGAGCCATTCCGTGCCATCGGGAACGCCGAGGCCGATCGAATACTCGTGGTAGGCCTCGTCGAGGACGACGATGACGTCCTGCGGAATCGCACGCAGCAGTTCGTCGATCTCGTTCGCATCGAGCCAGGTCCCGGTCGGATTGTTGGGATTCGCAAGGAAGACGACGCGAGTGGCCGGGCCGATGGCCGCTGCGAGCGCCGCCGGGTCGTGGCCGAGCGGCATCGCGTGGTCGGCGGCATGGGCTTGCGCGACCCGGGGCCGCGCTCCCGAAGCCTGCACGGCATTCGGGTACACGGCAAAGGCGTACTGCGAATACACGGCTTCGAGGTCCGGTGTCAGGAACGCTTCCGCGAGCAGCACCAGGATGTCGTTTGAGCCGTTGCCGAGCGTGACCTGGTTGATGTCGAGACCGTGCTGCCGCGCGAGGCGCGAGCGGAGGTCGTGCCCGCTTCCATCCGGATAAATGCCGACGCCCGAAATCGCCGTCGCGAGCGCGGCCCGGGCACGTGGCCCGGGGCCGAGCGGATTCTCGTTGGAAGCGAGCTTGATGCTGTCCTTGACGCCGAGTTCGCGCTCGAGCGTCTCGATCGGCTTGCCGGGCACATAGGGCGTCAGCTCTCGGACGCCGGGCGCTGCGAGCGGCTCGAACCGGTTCACGCTCTCATCCTAGACGACCCGCGCACTCAATACGCCCTGGATGGTGCCGATGCGCTCGACGAGGCCCGCCGGCACTTTTCCGTCGATGTCGATCAGCGTGTACGCGACCTCGCCTTTCGACTTGTTGAGCAGGTCCGCGATGTTCAGTCCGGCCTCGGCGAGGCGGGTGGATATCTGGCCGACCATGTTCGGGACGTTGCTGTTCGCGATCGCGATGCGCGCAGTCGCCGGTACCCGCGGCAATGCGGCCTCCGGGAAGTTGACCGAATGCCGGATGTTGCCGTGCTCGAGGTAATCCCGGAGGGTGTCAGCCACCATCATCGCGCAATTCTCCTCGGCCTCGCTGGTCGAGGCGCCGAGATGCGGCAATGCGACGACCCCGGGCACGCCGCGGATCGCGGCGGACGGAAAGTCGCAGACATAGGCGCCCAGCTTGCCGGCACGCAGGGCCGCGACGATTGCGGGCTCGTCCACGATTCCCGCGCGAGCGAAATTCAGGACCGCGGAGCCCTCGCGCAAGTGGCGCAGCCGCTTCGCGTTGACGAGGCCGCGCGTCTCGTCGACCAGGGGCACGTGGACGGTGATCGCGTCGGAGCGGGCGAAGAGGTCGTCGAGGCTCAAGGCCTGCTCCACGCCGGACGACAACTGCCACGCCCGCTGCACGGTGATCTGCGGGTCATATCCGAGCACGCGCATCCCGAGGAGGTGGGCGGCATTGGCGACTTCGACGCCGATGGCGCCGAGGCCCACGACGCCAAGGGTGCGACCGGGCAGCTCGTGGCCGATGAACCGCTTTTTCCCCTGCTTCGACCGCCGTTTCCAGCGCCTCGCCCGTCAACTCGAGGCCACGCACGAAGTCCCAGGCCTCGCAGATGTGGCGCGCCGCGAGAAAGAGGCCTGCGAGCACGAGCTCCTTGACCGCGTTCGCGTTCGCCCCCGGTGCGGTGAAGACCGGCACGCCACGCTGAGACATGAGCGTGACCGGGATGTTGTTTGTGCCGGCGCCCGCGCGGCCGACGGCGAGCACGCTCGAAGGGATCTGCATCGCATGCATGTCCGCGGACCGGACCAGGATGGCGTCGGGGTGTCCGAGTTCGGAGGCAATTTCATAGCGGTCGCGCGGCAGGCGGTCGAGTCCTTTCGCCGAAATGGCATTGAGCGTCTGGATCCTGAAGCGCATCAGCCGTACCGCCGCTCGAAATCGCGCATGAAATCGACCAGCGCCACGACGCCTTCCATCGGCATCGCGTTGTACAGGCTCGCGCGCATGCCGCCGACCGCCCGATGACCGGCAAGGTGCGTGAGGCCGGAGACTTCCGCCTCGCCGAGGAACGTCTTTTCGAGCTCGGGCTTCGCGAGACGGAAGGGAACGTTCATCCAGGACCGGCAATCGCGCGCGACCGGATTTGAATAGAACCCGGACCCATCGATCGCCGAGTACAGAGCGGCGGCCTTGGCGCGATTTCGCCTTTCCATCTCCGCGAGCCCGCCTTCCCGTTTCAGCCACTGGAAGACGAGACCGGCGAAGTACCAGCCGAAAGTCGGCGGCGTGTTCAGCATCGAGCCGGCGTCCGCGACCGCGCCAAAGTCGAGGATCATCGGCACGCCCGCGCGCGGATGCCGGATCAGGTCATCCCGCGCGATCACGACCGTGATGCCGGCAGGACCGATATTTTTCTGCGCGCCGGCGTAAATGACGCCGAAACGCGTGACGTCGAGTGGCCGCGAGAGGATTGTCGACGACATGTCGGCGACGAGCGGCACGTCTCCCGTATCCGGAATGTAGGGGAATTCGACGCCGCCGATGGTTTCGTTCGGCGTGTAGTGCAGGTAGGCGGCGCCCCGAGTCAACGCGAGGGATGCCTGCTGCGGCACGGTCGTGTAGACCGACGCCGCCTCGTCCGCTGCGATCGCGACCTTCACGAAGCGGCGGGCTTCCTTGATGGCGCGCTCGGACCAGTGGCCCGTGTTCACGTAGTCGGCTGAAGCGCCCTCGGCCGCCAGGTTGAGCGGGACCGCGGAAAACTGGGCGGTGGCGCCGCCCTGCATGAACAGGACCCGGTAGTTGGGCGGGATCGCGAGCAACTGCCGCAGGTCCGATTCGGCCTGCTCGGCGACTGCCATGAAGGCGCGGCTACGGTGGCTCACTTCCATGACGGACACGCCGCCCTGCCACTCGAGCAGTTCGTCACGGGCTCGTTCGAGGACGGGAAGCGGCAGCGCCGCGGGACCCGCGGAAAAATTGAATACACGCACGAGCGCTCCGCGCGCCGGCCTCAGCCGGCTCCTTCGCCGCCCTGCGAATCGTCCCCGGCGATCCGCTCGAGTCCGACGAGCTTCTCGCCCTCCTCGAGCCGCATGATGCGCACGCCCTGGGTATTGCGGCCGAGCACCGGAATGTCGCTGACCGGCACGCGCACCAGCGTTCCGCTCGAGTTGATCAGCATCACCTCGTCGTCGCGGCGCACCTGGCGCGCACCGACGAGCGATCCGTTGCGGTCGCTGGTCTGCAGTGCGATGACGCCCTGTCCCGCGCGTCCGTGCCGCGGGTAGTCGTCCATCTCGGTCAACTTGCCATAGCCGCGTTCCGACACGGTCAGGATCGGGCCGTCGCCCAGCACGATCAACGAGGTCACTCGCTGGTTTTCGCCGAGGCGGATTCCGCGCACCCCTGCGGCCTCGCGGCCCATCGGTCGCACCTGGTCCTCGGCAAAGCGGATTGCCTTGCCATCGGTCGTCGTCAGGAGGATCTCTCGCTCTCCGTCGGTCAGCGCGACGCCTACGAGGCAGTCGGACTGGTCGAGCGATACGGCGATGATGCCATTGGCGCGAGGACGCGAAAACGCCGACAGCGGCGTCTTCTTGACCGTTCCCTGGGCCGTCGCCATGAACACGAAGTGCGACTCGTCGAATTCCCGGATCGCGAGCACGGCGGTGATGCGCTCGCCTTCGCCGAGCTGGAGCAGGTTGACGATCGGCTTGCCGCGCGAACCACGGCTCGCGAGCGGCAGCTGGTACACCTTGAGCCAGTAGCACTGGCCGCCATCCGAGAAGCACAGGAGCGTGTCGTGGCTGTGGGCAATGAAGAGCTTGTCGACGAAATCCTCGTCCTTGACGGTCGTCGCCATCTTGCCCTTGCCGCCGCGACGCTGGGCTTCGTAGTCCGTGACGGGCTGCGTTTTTGCATAGCCCGCATGCGAGAGCGTGACGACGAGGTCCTGGCGCTCGATCAGGTCCTCGATCGTGACATCCGACTGGTCGGCGACGATCTGCGTGCGCCGCTCGTCCCCGTACGCTTCCTTCATGGCCGCGAGCTCCTCGCGAATCACGCTCAGGAGCCGGTCCGGCCGCGCAAGGATTTCGCCGAGGTCGCGGATCACGTCGAGGAGCTCCGTGAACTCCGCGACGATCTTGTCCTGCTCGAGGCCGGTCAGGCGGTGCAGGCGCAGGTCGAGGATCGCCTGGGCCTGGGCTTCCGACAGCCGGTATCGGTCCCCGTGCAGGCCGAGTTCATCCGCCAGGCCATCGGGGCGCGTCGGCACGTTGCCGGCGCGCGCCAGCATCGCGGGCACGGCGCCCGGGCCCCAGGTCCGCGCCTGCAGGGCCACGCGGGCCTCGGGCGGAGACGGGGACGCCTTGATCAGCGCAATGACTTCGTCGATGTTCGCAAGCGCGACGGCAAGTCCTTCGAGCAGGTGGGCGCGATCGCGCGCCTTGCCGAGATCGTGGATCGTCCGCCGCGTGACCACCTCGCGCCGGTGACGCAGGAACGCGTCCAGCATCTCCTTGAGGGACAGCAGCTTCGGCTGGCCGTCGAGGAGCGCGACCATGTTGACGCCGAACACGGCCTCCATGGGCGTCAGCTTGAATAGCTGGTTCAGGACGAGTTCGCTGTTCTCGCCGCGCTTCAGCTCGATGACGACGCGAAGGCCGTCCTTGTCGGATTCGTCCCGCAGCTCCGAGATGCCCTCGATCTCCTTGTTGCGCACGAGATCGGCGATCCGTTCGAGCAGGCGGGCCTTGTTCACCTGGTACGGCAGCTCTGTGACGACGATTGCCTCACGGCCCCGTTCGTCGATGGTCTCGACGCTCGTCCGCGCGCGCACCGACAGGCGGCCGCGGCCCGTCTTGTAGGCAAGCACGATTTCCGCCGCGCCGTTGATGATGCCGGCCGTCGGGAAGTCCGGGCCCGGAACCAGGCGCATCAGCTCCGCGAGCCCGAGGTTGGGGTCGTCGATCAGCGCGACGCAGGCATCGATGATCTCGCCCAGGTTGTGCGGCGGGATGTTGGTTGCCATGCCGACCGCGATGCCGGCCGAGCCGTTGACCAGCAGGTTCGGGATCCGCGCCGGCAGTACGGCCGGTTCGTGCTCGCTGTTGTCGTAGTTCGGCGTGAAATCAACCGTTTCCTTGTCGATGTCGGCGAGCAGCTCGTGCGCGATGCGCGACATGCGCACTTCGGTGTAGCGCATCGCCGCCGCCGCGTCGCCGTCCACGGAGCCGAAGTTGCCCTGGCCGTCCACGAGCAGGTAGCGCATCGAAAACGGCTGGGCCATGCCGCACGATGGTGTCGTACACCGCGGCATCGCCGTGCGGGTGGTACTTGCCGATGACGTCACCGACGATGCGCGCCGATTTCTTGTACGGCTTGTTCCAGTCGTTGCCGAGCTCACGCATCGCGTACAGCACGCGGCGATGCACCGGCTTCAGGCCGTCGCGAACATCGGGCAGCGCGCGGCCCACGATCACGCTCATGGCGTAATCGAGATAGGACTTGCGCATCTCGTCTTCGAGGTTGACGTGCAGGACTTCGCGCGCGATCTCGCTCATGCGGATTTCGTCGTTCTGGTTGGCCCAAGGAAGCGTCGAATTTTAGCACAGCGCGTATACTTCCCGGATGCAAAACGGCCCGAATGTCGACCCCGCCGAGATCTCGAAATTCGACGCCGCCGCGCCGCGCTGGTGGGACCCGAACGGTGAATTCCGCCCCCTGCATGACCTCAATCCGGCCCGCCTCGATTACATCGAGGCACGCGCCGGCCTCGCGGGCCGTCGCGTGCTCGACGTCGGCTGCGGCGGCGGCCTGCTGGCCGAAGGCATGGCCCGACGCGGGGCCCGGGTGACGGGAATCGACCTTGCGCCCGAGGCCCTCCAGGTCGCCCGCCTGCATGCGCTCGAAGCCGGCGTCACGGTGGAATACCGGCAGGTTGCCGCCGAATTGCTTGCCGAATCCGAGGCAGGTGGCTTCGATCTCGTGACCTGCCTCGAGATGCTGGAACACGTGCCGGACCCGGCGGCCATCGTCGCCGCGCTCGCCCGGCTCACGCGTCCCGGCGGCAGCGTCGTGTGCTCGACGATCAACCGGAATGCCCGGGCATTCGCGCTCGCCATCGTCGGGGCCGAATACCTGCTGCGCCTTCTGCCGATGGGCACGCATCAATACGCGCGCCTGATCCGGCCTTCCGAACTCTCGCGATGGGCTCGCGATTCCGGGTTAGCACTTGCCGATCTCGCCGGCATTGAATACAACCCCGCCACCCGCAAGGCGAGGATCGGCGACGACGTGTCGGTCAACTACCTCGCGCACTTCACGCGGCCGATGGCGGCTGCCCCCGCATGAATCGCCGCCGCGACCTGCGCGGTGTGCTGCTCGACCTGGACGGGACCCTGCTCGACACCGCGCGGGACATGGCGCATGCGCTCAACCGGCTGCGGAGCGCGGAGGGACTCGAGGAATTGCCATTCGAGCGGATACGGCCACTGGTGTCCCACGGCGCGCCACGGCTGATCCGGCTCGGGTTCGGCGAACCAGAGTCCGAACGGTACGAGACCCTGCGGAGCCGCTTCCTTGATTTCTATCGCGCCGCCCTCGCCGTCCACACCCGGTTGTTCGCTGGCTTCGAGGATGTGCTGGCGACGCTCGAGGGTGCCGGATTCCGCTGGGGCATCGTCACAAACAAGCCCGGCTGGTTGACGAATCCGCTGCTCGAACAGCTCGGCCTGGCCGCACGTTGCGGCTGCATCGTCAGCGGCGACACGCTCGCAGTGCGCAAGCCGGATCCACTTCCGCTCCTCCATGCTGCCGGGCTGCTCGGCCTGCAGCCGCGAGAGTGCGTCTATTTCGGTGACGCGGAGCGTGACGTGCAGGCGGCCCGCAACGCGGGCATGATTCCGCTGGTGGCCGGCTTTGGCTACCTGAACGCGGGTGAAGATCCCGCCGCCTGGCAGGCCGAAGCCGTGCTCGGTCGCCCGGAAGACCTGCTCGACTGGCTGGGACTGCGCGCATGACGCTCGACATCGCGACGCTCGTTGTAATCCTTCTCGCCGTCGCCGTGGCGCTGGCAGCCGGCTGGTGGATGGGCAGGCGTCGCGCCGCCGCGCTCGAGGCGGAACGCGTGGCGACGCTCGATCGCGCCATGGAACAGCTCGATCGCCGCTTCGACGACCTCGCGGGCCGGCAGCTCAGGGAAAACATCGAGAATTTCCTGCGGCTGGCGAAGGAAAACCTCGGCGGTCACCAGCAGAGCGCACAGACATCCCTGAAGGAACGCGAGCAGGCGATCGAAGCGCTCGTAAAGCCCATCCAGGAATCGCTCGCGCGGACTTCGGAGGCATTGCGGGAAATCGAGGTGGAGCGGCAACGCGATTTCGGCAGCCTCCGCCAGAACCTGACCGACATGCGCGACACGCATACCGCCCTGCAACGCGAAACACGCAACCTCGTGCAGGCGCTCAGCAAGCCCCAGGTGCGCGGGCAGTGGGGAGAAATAGCGCTCCGCCGCCTCGTCGAGCTGGCGGGCATGACCGCGCACTGCGACTTCGAGGAGCAGGTCCATGTCATCGGTGAAGATGGCGCACTGCGGCCCGACATGGTCGTGCACCTGCCCGAGGGCCGTGACATCGTCATCGACGTCAAGACGCCGCTCGATGCCTACCTGGCGGCGGCGGAAGCGCCCAGCGACGAAGTGCGCGCGATAGCGCTGCGACGCCATGCGCAGCACGTTGCCGACCGGGTCCGGCTGCTTTCATCGAAGAACTATGCGGGACAATTTGCGCAGGCGCCCCAGTTCGTCGTGCTTTTCCTGCCGGGCGACCAGTTCCTCTCCTCGGCACTCGACCAGCAGCCTGAGCTGCTCGATCGCGCAATGAGCAGCAACATCATCCTGACGACACCGTCCACGCTGCTCGCACTCCTCAAGACGGTTTACAACGGCTGGCAAAACGTGCGGCTCGCCGAGAACGCGGAGCGCATCCGGGGGCTTGCCGAAGACCTCTATGCGCGACTCGCGACGTTCCGCAATCACCTTGCGAAACTGGGCGGCGCCCTCGAGTCGAGCCTGCGCGCCTATAACGCGGCCGTCGGCTCGCTGGAACGCAGCGTCCTGCCGGGCGCGCGGAAATTCGTGGAACTCGGCGTCCGCGGCGAAAAGCCGATCGAGGACCTGGCCGAGATCGAGGTCAGCGTGCGCCTCGCGGACGAAGGGGCGCCACAACTCGCGCCGCCTGACGAGCATTGAGCACGGGCGACCGATCCGCGGACCTGGCTGTCAGGACTGCCGCATGGTCGTACGAGCCGGCGGCTCAGTCCCATGCCGGTCGCATCATCCTCGTGACCGGGGCCGGCGACGGCATCGGACAGGCCGTAGCCATCGCGCTCGCCCGGCAAGGCGCGACGGTCGGCCTCCTCGGCCGCACGCAGCGCAAGCTCGCGCGGACGTATGACCGGATCGTCGAGGCCGGGGGACCGACGCCTGCACTGCTTCCGTTCAACCTCGAGACGGCGACAGCGACCGAATACGACGCCGCCCACGACGCCCTTCAACGCGAGTTCGGGCGGCTCGACGGACTGGCCCACGTTGCGGGAATACTCGGCGACCTCAGCCCGATCGAACAATATGACGTGCCGACCTGGTGCAGGGTCCTGCACGTCAACCTGACCGCGCCCTTCGTCCTGACTCGCACCCTGTTGCCGCTGCTGCGGCAGTCCGCCGATGGCTCGATCGTGTACACGTCGAGCGGCGCGGCGCGACGCGGCCGCGCTTTCTGGGGCGCGTATACGGCGTCAAAATTCGGGACCGAGGGCCTTGCGCAGGTGCTGGCGGACGAAATGTCCGGCGGCACCCGCATCCGCGTGAATTGCGTGAATCCCGGCCCGGTGCGCACCTCGATGCGGCGACAGGCCTTCCCCGGGGAGAATCCGGACAGCCTTCCCGAACCCTCCGCGATCGTCGCGCCTTTTCTCTACCTGCTGGGACCGGCCGGCCAGGGCATCAACGGACAGTCGCTCGACCGGCCTTAGGACGTGTCCGCGCAACCTCCTGCAGGCCGTGCAACTCGGCTTCGGTCAATGCGCGGCTGCGGCCGCGTGCAAGCGCGCGGTCCATCGCGATCGGACCGTAGCGCGTTCGCAGGATTCGATTGGCCTCGAGTCCGCAGTGCTCGAACAACTCGCGGAGGTCACGCGGGCGAAGCCCGGTGACGTGAACCTGGAGCCAGCGGTTGCTCCCCTCGCCGCCCGAAGGAATGACGGCGGTGACCTCGCCCCGGAGTTTTCCGGCCTTGCAGGCGGCTGCCAGCGTCTCGGCGATTCCTGATTCGTCGTAGCTGCCGCGAACGCGCACGCTGAACTCACCGGGGATCTCGATTCCGCGCCGGGTGAGCGCCGCGGCCAGCTCGCCATTCGTCAGGAAGATCTCGAGCCCGCCGTCGCGGGGTGCCAGCGGGCTGACCGGAATCCAGCGTCGTCCGGCCGATTTCGGCAATCGCTCGAGCGAACTCGGCGCAGTCCCCGAAGCCCCGGCCCGGATGTCTTCCTGCGCGGGGCGGTGATAGGCGAGACCCTCGTGTTCGCGGGCCTTGCCCTGCGCCAGGCGCAGCCGCCGCCCGTCGAGCCGGATGTCGTCGCGCTCGTCGACCGGCTGTCCAGGCATCGCCGGCTTGCCGTTGACGGTGATCCGGCCGGCCACGATCCATGCCTCGACCTGGCGCCTCGATCCCACGCCGCGTGCCGCCAGGGTTTTCTGTATTCGCTCACGCATCGAAGCGCCGGCCGCGGCAATGCCGCGGCGATTCATCCGGATGCTTCGGCGTCGTTGGCGGCCGGCAAGCCTGCCGGGGCGGCCTGGACGGTGACCGGCCCGTCGAATTCGAGCTGGATTCCGATGTCATCCATGTCCTTCAGCGCCGCCAGGGACGGCATGTCGTCGAGGCTCTTCAGTCCGAAGTAGTCCAGAAACTCGCGTGTCGTTCCCAGCAGCTCCGGATGGCCCGGTACTTCCCGATGCCCGACGACGCGAATCCAACCGCGCTCGGTCAAGGTGCGAACGATGTTGGGATTGACGGTGACGCCGCGGACATCCTCGATCTCGCCGCGGGTGATTGGCTGCCGGTAGGCGATCAGCGCGAGTGTCTCGAGCAATGCGCGCGAATAGCGGCTGGGGCGTTCCTGCCAGAGTTTCGACAACCGCGTAGCGAACTGGCTTCTCACCTGCAGGCGCCAGCCGCTCGCAACCTCGACGAGTTCCATCGGCCGGTCCTCGCAGTCGCGGCCGAGCTCGACCAGTGCACGCCGGATTGCCGTCACCTCCGGACGCTCGAACTCGTCGAACATCTCGCGGAGCTGATCGACGCTGAGCGGCTGGCCGTACGCCAGCAGCGCCGCTTCGATGATGTCTTTCAATTGTCCGGTTTCCATGCCAGGCCTCTTCAGGCTGTCGTTATTTCGACTTCATCCACCGCGCCCGCATCCGGAATGCCCCTCGACGCGACGCACGTGCAGCGGGTGGTAGGGTTCGGCCTGCACGATTTCGACGAGCTGTTCGCGCATCAGCTCGAGCAGTGCCGCGAACGTGACCGTGACGCCCATGCGGCCTTCCTCGGGACGGAACAAGCGGATGAACTCGACGAGCCCGACTCCCTCGAGGATTGCGAGCACCTCGGACATTCGCTGGCGCACGGACAAGGTCTCACGCTGCACGTGCAGGTGCGCGAACATCGTCGCGCGCTGCACCACATCCTTGAATGCGACCAGCATCTCCTGCAGCGCGACCTCCGGCAGCATGCGCACGACCTGTCGGTGGGTCAGTTCGGCGACCGCGGGGAACACGTCGCGATCGAGCCGTGGCAACCGGTCGATATCCTCGGCCGCGAGCTTGTACCGCTCGTATTCCTGCAGGCGACGGACCAGCTCCGCCCGCGGGTCGTCCTCTTCCTGGCCGGCATCGCCGATGCGGGGCAGCAGCATCCGCGACTTGATCTCCGCCAGCATCGCGGCCATCAGCAGGTATTCTCCCGCGAGCTCCAGGTCCAGCTCCTGCATGAGCTGGATGTACTCCATGTACTGGCGCGTGATGTCGGCAATGGGGATGTCGAGGACATTGAGGTTCTGCCGGCGAATCAGGTACAGGAGCAGGTCGAGCGGGCCCTCGAATGCCTCGAGGAAGACTTCCAGTGCCTGCGGCGGGATATAGAGGTCTCGCGGCATCTGCGTGACGGGTTCGCCGTCGACGATGGCGAACGGCATCTCGTCCTGCTGCGGGGCGACCGACGAGTCGGCGCCGCTTTCGAGATCGGAATCGGCGGAAACGTTCACCGGTACTCCACGCGCACGGCCTCGCGAACCTCGGCCATTGTCGCACGCGCCGCGTCGCGTGCGCGCTCGCAGCCATCGGCGACGATGTCTCGCACCAGGTCCGGATTCCCCTCGAATTCCCTGGCGCGCTCGCGGATGACCTCCAGTTGCTTGAGCACCGATTCGATCATCGGCTTCTTGCAGTCGAGGCAGCCAATGCCTGCCGTCCGGCACCCGGTCTGGACCCAGGCTTTCGTTTCTTCGCTCGAATAGATCTTGTGCAGCTCCCAGACCGGGCACTTATCCGGGTCGCCGGGATCGCTGCGCCGGACGCGCGCCGGATCGGTCTGCATGGCGCGTAGCTTCTTCTGCACGCTCTCGGGATCCTCGCGCAAGCCAATGGTATTGCCGTAGGACTTCGACATCTTCCGTCCATCCAGGCCCGGCACCCTCGGAGTCTTCGTGAGCAGGACGGCGGGCTCGGGAAGGATCGACCGCCCGCCCCCTTCAAGGTAGCCGAGCAGTCTTTCGCGGTCGGCCATGGTGAGGCGGCTGCCGGAAACGACCATCTCGCGGGCGCGTGCCAGCGCTTCCGCATCGCCCTGTTCCTGGAACTGGCGGCGCAGCTCGGAATACTGCGCCCCGTTGCGCGCGCCGAGCCGCTTGATCGCGCTCTCGACCCGGGCCTCGAAATCCGGCTCGCGTCCGTAGATGTTATTGAACCGCCGCGCGATTTCGCGGGTGATTTCCACGTGTGCCGCCTGGTCTTCCCCAACCGGCACGTATTCGGGGCGGTACATCAGGATGTCCGCGCTTTGCAGCAAGGGATAGCCGAGAAAGCCGTAGGTGCTCAGGTCCTTGTCCTTGAGCTGCTCCATCTGGTCCTTGTAGGTCGGCACGCGTTCGAGCCAGGACACCGGCGTGACCATCGAAAGGATCAAGTGCAGTTCCGCGTGTTCCGGAACGCGTGACTGGATGAAGATGGTGCAGGCGCTGGGATTCAGGCCGGCGGCAAGCCAGTCGATGACTACTTCGGCGGAATTGGCCTTGATGTCCGCCGTGTCTTCGTAGCCGGTCGTCAGCGCGTGCCAGTCCGCGACGAAAAAGAAGCATTCGTACTGATACTGAAGCTCGACCCAGTTTGCGAGCGCCCCGTGGTAGTTGCCAAGGTGCAACTGGCCGGTTGGGCGCATGCCGGAGACGACCCGCTTGTTCTGGCCTGGCTTTGTTGGCATGGCAGCGCGTTACCTTGCCTGGAGCCCGAACACGTTCACCAACAGGGAAATCAGGAATTCGATCGGACCGCTGACCAATGGACCCAGCAGCCGCGCAAACATAAGGCCGAGCACGATGAAGAGGCCGAATGGCGCGATGCGTTCCAGGAAGCGGCTGGCCGGGCCCGGGGGCAGCAGGTTGGTCAGGACCTGACCGCCGTCCAGCGGCGGAATTGGCAGCATGTTGAAGACACCCAGCATCACGTTGAAGGCAATGCCATACCCCGCCATCGCATGGAGCCACTGGCCGGCCACGCCCAGGTCCGCGCGCTGCGCGACCATCAACAGGAATGCCCAGAAGATCGCCATCGCGAGATTCGCGCCGGGGCCGGCCGCCGAAACCCAGACCATGTTGCCACGGGGATTTCGCATGAATCGCGGATTGACTGGCACCGGCCGGGCCCAGCCGAAGAGAAATCCGCTGTTGGTCAGGAGCAGCACGGCCGGTACCAGCACCGTGCCGATCGGATCGATGTGGCGAATGGGGTTGAGGCTCAGCCTGCCCTGGGCCTCTGCCGTCCGGTCGCCAAAATGCCTCGCGACCCAGCCGTGAGCGACCTCATGGACCGTAATGGCAAAGACGACGGGAATCGCGGCAATCGAAATCGTCGAGAGAATCGAAGCCAGGTCCATGAACCATCCAGAACGCGCGCCGGCGGATTCGCGCCGAATTACCGGGGATTATACGTTGCACCGGCTGGCGGTGCCGGTCATTGGAACGGGCGCGGATCGCCTCTTCCGGCCCGCAGCAGCACCGGAGCATCGCCCGAAAGATCCACGATCGTGCTCGGCTCGAGGCCGCAATTGCCGCCGTCGAGGATGACGTCGACGGCATGGCCAACGCGCTCCTCGATTTCGCGCCCGTCGGTCATCGGAAATTCGTCGCCCGGCAACTGCAGTGTCGTGCTCAGGAGTGGGCCTCCATACTCGTCCAGCAGCGCCTGGACGACGGCATGGTCAGGGATGCGGATGCCGACGGTCTTGCGCCTCGCGTGAAGCAGGCGACGCGGCACTTCGCGCGTGGCGCGGAGAACGAACGCGTACGGCCCCGGCGTATAGCCCTTCAGAAGCCGGTACTGCCAGTTCTCGACGCGCGCAAGCCGGGCGATGTCCGACAGGTCGCGGCAGACCACCGTGAAGAAATGCCCTTTGCCCACTTTCCGGATGTGCTGGATCCTTTCCATCGCGTCCTTCGCGCCCAGCGCGCATCCCAGCGCGTAGCAGGAATCGGTCGGGTAGACGAGCACGCCGCCGACCGTAAGGCATTCCGCCGCGGCCCGCAGAAACCGTGGCTGAGGCGTCTTCGGATGCAATTCGAGCCGCTGTCCCATGGCTCATTATGGACCGGGCGCAAGACGCGCCCGCTTCCGCTATCATTGGCGCCCCTCAAAACGGTCCCGCGCATGCAGCTGCTGTTCGATTTCCTGCCTGTCATCGCCTTCTTCGTCGCCTACAAGCTCGCTGACATCTACGTAGCAACCGTCGTGATCATGATTGCAGCGGCCGTGCAGATTTCAGTCCATTGGTTTCGCACGCGCCGGATCAACCCGATGCACGTGGTGTCCGCCGGTCTCGTGCTGGTTTTCGGTGGGCTGACGCTGCTGATCCGCGACACGGCCTTCATCATGTGGAAGCCGACCGTGGTCAACTGGCTGTTCGCCGTCGCATTCCTGGCGAGCATGTGGAGGCGCTTCGGCGACCGGCCGCTGATCCAGCGGATGATGAGCGCGACCGATGCGGAGTTCGAGCTCAGCCCGGCGTTGTGGCGCCAGCTCAACTGGATGTGGGCCGGATTCTTCGGCCTGATGGGCGCAGCAAACCTCGCCGTATTCAACTATTTCGACGAACCGACGTGGGTCAATTTCAAGCTGTTCGGGATGTTCGGCCTCACTCTGGTTTTCATCATCGCCCAGGGATTCTGGATTGCCTCGCGAGGCCGCCACCATGACAAACCCGCGGGCTGAACGGATCAGGGCGATGCTCGAATCCGCCTTTGCCGCTGCGCGCGTTACGGTGCACGATGACAGCGCGCGCCATGCCGGCCACGCGGGCGCCCGTGACGGCGCAGGGCACTTTCTCGTGCGAATAGAGTCACAGTCATTCGCCGGTCGAAGCCGCCTGGAGCGGCATCGGCTGGTCTACGATGCTCTTTCCGGCATGATGCCCAGCGAGATTCATGCCCTGAACATCGAAGCGATCTCTCCAGACGACGACAAACCACCGAGGACACAATGAGATATACGCAGTTTCTTGCGATCACCACACTTGGCCTGCTGCTGGCCGCCGGTTGCACCAAGGCCGAGACCCCGAAGGATCCGGCGGCCAAGCCGGTTGCCGTCGTCAATGGCATGCCGATTTCGCGGGACGTCTGGGAGCTCTACGTCAAGACGCGCCACCAGGGCAAGACGGCAGGCGACCTGACTGCGGAAGAGCAGAAGGAGGCGCTCGACGAATTGATCGGCATGTACGTCGGTGCGCAGGAAGCCGAGAAGCAGAAACTCGGCGAGGGCGAGCCCAACGCGCGGCTCGAGCTCGTCGGCAAGAGCGCGCTTGCCGAGTTGCTGTTCAAGAAGTTCACCGAAGGCGCCGCTCCGACGGATGCCGAGCTGAAGGCGGAATACGACGCCCGCATCGCCGAAGCGCCAAAAGCGGAGTTTCGCGCCCGCCACATCCTCGTCGACGACGAGGCGCAGGCGAAGGACCTGATTGCGCAGCTCGACAAGGGCGCGAGCTTCGAGAAGCTCGCGAAGGAACATTCGAAGGACAGTTCCGCGGACAAAGGCGGCGATCTTGACTGGTTCAACCCGGGTCAGATGGTCAAGCCGTTTTCCGACGCCGTGCAGCAGCTCGAGGTCGGCAAGTACACCGCGGTTCCGGTCAAGTCGGAATTCGGCTGGCATGTGATCAAGCTGGAAGAAACGCGCCCCACGACTCCTCCCCCGTTCGAGGCGGTCAAGGCGCAGCTCGGGCCGATGGTCAACCAGAAGAAGTTCGAAGACCACCTCAAGGAGCTGGTCAAGACGGCGAAGGTCGAGAAGTCACTCTGACGGCTGCCTGGCGAGTGAAAAGTCGCGGGAGTATGTGCGAAACATCGGGTTGATGGCGGGTGCAGCAATGCGTGGCTGCACCAGCCGCTTTCTCACGTAGAAATACACCGGCAGCAGCGGATAGTCGTCGAGCATCAGCGACTCCGCCTGCTGCAGGGTGTCCCGCCTGCGATCAGGATTGCCTTCCCGTGAGGCCGCCTCGAGCAACGCGGCATACCGCGCGCTCTGCCAGCGCCCGAAGTTCTGCGGGCTGTCGCGGGTCATCGTGTCCAGGAAAGTCGAGGCATCGTTGTAGTCCGCGGTCCAGCCCACGCGGACCACGTCCCATTGCGCGGGATCCGCGCGCGCCGAAAGGTAGGCCTTGAATTCCATCTGGATCAGCTCGGTCTCGATGCCGAGCGTCTCCTTCCACATGGCTGCGATGGCGATGCAGATTCGCTGGACCAGCTCGTTTTCGTTGTAGAGCATCCGCAGGCGCAGTGGCCGCTCGGTGGAATATCCGGCTTCGGAATAGAGCACGCGCGCACGGGTGATTCTTTGCTCCTGTGATTCTTCGCTCCACGGGTATCGCGACGGGGTGAAGTTCCACACGCCGTCAGGCACGAGCGAATATGCCGGTACCTGGCCGGCACGGGTGACAGACTCCGTAATCGCCTCGCGATCAACCGTCAGCGACAACGCCTCGCGCAAGCCGGGCCGGCCACGCAGGGGCCCACGATCCGTGTTCAGCGTGAAATAGAATGTCGCCAGCGTGGGTTGATACTGCAGTCCGGAATCCTGCTGAGCCTGCAACTCCTGGAATCTCTGTTCCGGGACCGAATTCGTGACATCGAGTTCGCCCGCGCGGAAGCGCGTGAATTCCGCGTTCTCGTCCGCGATGAACTCATATCCCACTTCGTCGAATGTGACCGCAGACTTCCCCCAATAATGTGGATTGCGCGTGACGCGGAGGCTTGCCCCAGGCGAAAAGGCAGACAGCACATAAGGGCCGTTCGAGACCAGCTCGCCGGGCTTTGAGAACCCTCCAGGGCCAGACAATGTACTGCGGTGCACCGGTGATGCCACCGTGTTGGTCAGAATATCCGGGAAGAAAGGCACCGGACGAGAGAGCTTTATCTCGAGCATGCGCTCGTCCAGCGCCCTTACGCCGAGCTGGTCCGTGGCGAGATTTCCCTCGAGGATCGCCGGCGCATTCTGGATTGCGCGCAGCAGGTCGGCAGCACCCGAGGCCGTTGCCGGATCGACGGCGCGTCGAAATCCGTCAACAAAGTCCGCTGCCACCACGGGCTCACCATTTGACCAGCGGGCTTCGGGTCGCAGGACAAACACGTAGCGCAACCCGCCGTCCTCGACCCGCCAGGAAGTCGCTGCGGCAGGAATGACTTCGCCTGCTGGCGTGCTTGCAGTGAGGCCCTCATAAAGGTCCCGCAGCACGTCATAGGAGAACGCGTCTTCAGCCCGATGAGGGTCCAGCGAGCCAGGCTGGCCTCCCAGTGCGCGGGTCAGTACCAGTGGTTCGCTGTCGCGAGCGGCCGCGTGGGGTGCGTCGGAGCGATCGCATGACGCCTGGCCGACTGCAAGAGCGAGTGCGAGGACTGAAATCGCAATCTCGCGCGCCGACGGAACCAACGCATGACTCATCGATCGCATCCAACCAGCCTCGCACACGGACACTGATCCCGGGTGCAAGCTTACGTGATCACGTAAGTATCGAATGAGAAGTGAACCGCGTAGCGGGTAGAGAAACTACCCGTCGATCAGAGCGGCACATTGCGTTACCGCTCAGCTTGCGATTGGAGAAGTTGCGACTAGTCGGCGGAGCGGCCGGTGCCCAGTGAACCGTCGGCGCGGCCTGTGCCGAGTGAGCCATCGGCGCGACCTGTGCCGAGGGATCCGTTCTGACGGCCGGTGCCCAGCGAACCATTGGCGCGACCCGTGCCGAGGGATCCGTTCTTGCGACCGGTGCCCAGCGAACCATCGGCGCGGCCCGTGCCGAGGGATCCGTTCGACGGCCGGTGCCGAGCGAACCATCGGCGCGACCCGTGCCGAGGGATCCGTTCTGACGGCCGGTGCCCAGCGAACCATTGGCGCGACCCGTGCCGAGGGATCCGTTCTTGCGACCGGTGCCCAGCGAACCATCGGCGCGGCCTGTGCCAAGTGAGCCATCGGCACGACCTGTGCCGAGGGATCCGTTCTGCACGGCCGGTGCCCAGCGAACCATTGGCGCGACCCGTGCCGAGGGATCCGTTCTGCGACCGGTGCCCAGCGAACCGTCGGCGCGGCCTGTGCCAAGTGAGCCATCGGCGCGACCTGTGCCGAGGGATCCGTTCTGACGGCCGGTGCCGAGCGAACCATTGGCGCGACCCGTGCCGAGGGATCCGTTCTGACGGCCGGTGCCCAGCGAACCATTGGCGCGACCCGTGCCGAGGGATCCGTTCGTGCGACCGGTGCCCAGCGAACCGTCGGCGCGGCCTGTGCCAAGTGAGCCATCGGCGCGACCCGTGCCGAGGGATCCATTCTGGCGGCCGGTGCCCAGCGAACCGTCGGCGCGGCCTGTGCCAAGTGAGCCATCGGCACGACCCGTGCCGAGGGATCCGTTCTGACGGCCGGTGCCCAGCGAACCATCGGCGCGACCCGTGCCGAGGGATCCGTTCTTGCGACCGGTGCCCAGCGAACCGTCGGCGCGGCCTGTGCCAAGTGAACCATCGGCGCGACCCGTGCCGAGGGATCCGTTCTGTGCGACCGGTGCCCAGCGAACCGTCGGCGCGGCCTGTGCCAAGTGAGCCGTCGGCGCGACCCGTGCCGAGGGATCCGTTCTGACGGCCGGTGCCCAGCGAACCGTCGGCGCGACCCGTGCCGAGGGATCCGTTCTTGCGACCGGTGCCCAGCGAACCGTCGGCGCGGCCTGTCCCAAGTGAGCCATCGGCGCGACCTGTGCCCAACGACCCATCACGAACAACCGAAATACAACTACCAAGAACCAGGCCACGCGGATTTGGCTGAGTTCCCCTTACAGCCAACATCGCATCTGCCGATGTGCCCACAGATTGTCTGCCAGAAGCAGATACGAGCCGGGAATAGTCAACCGTCACGGAACCAAGCTGGGCTTGAGCGCGCGATGAGTCCTTTTTCGTTAGCTTGGACCTAAGAAAGACTTCGCTGGCTCCAGGCACATAGCGACTCGCAATGGGACGTATGTCGAGAATCGGACCGGCAACGTCGCGACGAGACCAGTCGACAACAGCGGCGTAATCGCCAACTTGAAAATAGTCCCCAATACTTGGCATTACACGCAAGCCAAGTACTTCGATTCCGAGAGTTTGAGACACAGCATCAACTCGACCAACCGCAACAACTCGTGCGCCGTAAGCTGCGATGGCGGCATCAATCTCGTTCGAGGTCCTGGGTGAATTCCTTGCGACGTTACAACTGCCACTGGCATCTGCAGTGCCGGCGGCAATCATGAGCAATGCAAAGAGCCAGTTAGCTCTATGAGAGCGCCATGAATTGATCATTTGTATCCCCCACCCTTCCCTTCACTGCCGCTCGAAACGTTCTTCATCATCAAATAGAGTCGCAAGCATTTCCTGAAACTTCTTGTCGTCGGCCAAATCATCTTTGTAGAGATAAAGGCCGACTCCAACGCTCAAAGTACGATCCACTCCTGGTCGAGGCCGCCGAAACAAAACAAATTGCGTTTCAAGGTCCTCAATCACTTCTTGAAGGCGATCGCGCACCATGTCGTTAAATGGCACCCAATCCTCTTCCCGGATTCCATAGTCCGGAAAGACCCACCTTTCAAATCGCCTTTTGCCTGATTCTTGCTCCCCCAAGTTGTGATCAATCGTTTCTACGTACCTACGAACACCACGCGCGAAAACCTCAATCAACTCGGGCGCCATCTGCTCTGGAATGAAGGTGCGTTTCAGCACGTGAATCAATCCGCTTTCTTCAGCAACCTTCGCTGCTGCGACGCGCATCAATTCTTCAAGCATTAGTTGCGGTTCAATGTCGGAGGCATATCTCGCAACTAAATCTTCAAATGACGGACCTCCCCCAACTTCCCGAGCAAAAACAAGGTCCCGCGGAAACCCGTATGGACCCATGAATTCCGGATCGTTGTGCCAACCCTGCAAAACATTCGCGATTCGACCTGCATTGCTTTCGAGTGCTCGTCGAAGACGGTCTTCTTCGCCGAGTACTCGATCAAAGTCTCGTCGTGCAATGCCTGTGGTGATCGATAGTCGCGAATACGTCATCGGGCGCCCTGGCACCGCGAAATCCGTAGCAGCAACTCTTGCGTAGGCCCCCTTGATTACTTCTGAAATTTCGTTGAACGAAATTCCGTTCCTCAAAAGAATCCGCACCAACGGCACGAGCAAAAACCTAAATGCAGCGAGTAGCCTTAAGTTAACGGTGTAACCCGCTGACATGACTTAATGTAGCCTTTAACTTATTGAGAGTAAACATAACTTTCCCATCAAGGCCGACAGCCTTCGGGCGCAACCGATGAGTGGGTGAGCCAAGCGATGGGAAACGGACGAAAAGTACTTAACTAATTCTTACAAATCAATTATTTATAAGCGCTTTTTATTATCATCTGTTGGGAAAGCCTGTAACCGCTCTAAAGCTTTGGCAAATCTGGCCTAGGCTTGCTCGGGTTTTATGGGATTGGTCTCCCCTAGCTCGATGAAATAGGCGCCTGCGCCCAGCTCAACATAGTTTCCCGACGCGCTCTCAAGCTGAGCGTTTCGCTCAAGCCATTCATCGATCGAATCGATGAATTCTTGTCCCCTGGTGCGAACCAAGCGATCAAAAATTGGCTCCAGTTCGACTGCAACAGACACCGTACAGGCGCGCTCGAACTTTGGTCGGCCGTTTCCCGAAACGCTACAAACATTGTGGTGCACGACGCGCAAGTAGGCTTCGAGCTGTTTGAGAAGTCCATCAGTTGCAAGGCGACCACCCGCATCAGCTCGGCCAAGCAAGAATGTTGGAGTTTCCGACACAACCATTCCGTCCTGGCGAATAGAAACCGCTCCAAACTCGATCAGCGACTTGAGTATGTCCCGAGCTGAATGTTCGCAGCGTGCCCGAGTACAAAGGCATTCAAATGATTTTTTCTCAGATATTTCAGGCAACGGGAGGGGTTCACCATCAAGTCCAACAAACTCGACGTCCCTTCGCCAAGTGCACATTACTTCCATGCAGTCCCGCAAGATCGCTCCAAGTTCCATGAATGTGGTCGAACTATTGCTATCCTCGACCTCCGCGATCGCCTTAGACATGGCATCTTCGATCATGACTAGACTTGCGCCACTTGCGACCAACAACTCTGCAAAGAGTCGAACGACATCATCGAGGAGGGCCTTCCCTTTTCGATGTCGAGTACATGAATTCAACATGGCTTTATTCATGGAGAGCCTCACATCGTAGCGTGGCGATTGCGAGTCGATTGGTTGGAATTCGGCCAATCGCCAATCAAAGTGATAGTTAGCGCTGGACAATTCAAGTTGAAACTCGTCGATGTAGAAAACGATTGGATCGACTGGGGGGAGCCGGATTCATCGAGAACTGCAGAACTATTTGCACCAACCAATGCATCGAATTGAATCCACACTGGTAGCGGCGTGCCTCCGCCTCCTCCGCCCCCTTGCGCGGATCATGTTGCGCCATGGCCTTTCGACCTACGATTTTTCTCGCATGGCCAATATTGCCTTCGTCCGGGCCGCCAGGGATATCCTACGCGAGCAGGGGAAACCATTGAGTTTCTCGCGCGTTTCGGCAATTACTGGCCTGCACCGCCATGTCGTCAGCGATATTGTTAACTCGCCGGATGCTGGCGATTCGGAACCGGGCCTGGACAAGGACTACCGCCGGAATCGGCTTGCGCGTGTGCTGACAGGATGGTTCGAGAGTCCGGACTACACCGACGGTGAGGGCCGGCCGCTGCAACTTTCGACCGAGGGACCCGAGCCTTCGTTTGCCTCCCTGGTGCGTGAATTCAGCGGCGACATTTATCCACGGATCATCCTGGATGAGCTGATCGAAGTCGGTGCCGTCAAGATGTTGAAGGACGGGACACTGCGCGCCTTGACTCGCCGCTACTCATCGGGCGGCGCGGAACCGGCTGCCATCGAGCACCTGGGAAATTCTGTGGGCGACCATCTCGAAACGGTCGAACACAATCTTGCGAGCCCTATGGACACCCGCCTGTTCGACGACACCGTCGTCTCAATCAAGCTCGATCGGGCCGCGCTGCCGCTCTTTCGGCGCTTGCTACGGCAACGGGGAGCGGCATTCCTCGACGACATCGAAGGATGGGTCTCCGAGCACGAGCGTTCGAAGTCTCCGGACACTGTTCGCGCCGGCGTCATGGTGCAGATGTTCATCGGGCCCGAAACCGAGACGGCCGAGAAATCCGTCGAGCAGCCGACCGCCTGATCAGCCCTTGCGGCCAGCCAGCTTCAGGAATTCCTCCTCGTCGAGGACCGGAATTCCGAGTTCGCTCGCCTTCTTGAGCTTCGAGCCTGCGTCGTCACCGACAACGACAAAATCGGTCTTTTTCGAAACGCTGCCTGCAACCTTGCCGCCGAGTTCACGTACCAGGTCGCCCGCCTCGTCCCGGGACAGCGTAGCGAGCTTTCCCGTAAGGACGAATGTCTTGCCGTCGAACTCCTTGCGGCGCGAGGTCACTACCTGGGATTCCGGCCAGCGAATGCCGGCGCGTAGCAGGGCATCGATGACCCTTGCATTTCGTTCCTCGGCAAGGAACGCGTGGACGTGCGCCGCAGTGATCGGCCCGATGTCAGGCACTTCCTCGATCAGTTCGGCCGAACTGCTCCTCAGCGCCTTGAGGGTGCGGAAATGCCTTGCAAGCGCTTCCGCAGTCGCCTCTCCGACGTCACGAATCCCGAGCGCAAACAGGAATCTCGAAAGCGTGGTTTCCTTGCTTCGCTCGAGAGCCTCTACGAGCTTTGTCGCGGATTTTTCACCCTGGCGGTCGAGTTCCGCGATGCGTTCCGCGTCGAGATCGAACAGCTCCGCGGCGTTCTTCACCTGGCCCTGGTCGACGAGTTGATCCACCAGCTTGCTTCCGAGTCCTTCGATGTCCAGCGCCCGCCGCGACGCGAAGTGACGCAGGGACTCCTTGAGCTGTGCCGGACAGACGAGCGAACCGGTGCAACGCGCCACTGCCTCGCCTTCGACACGTTCAACCTCTGAATCGCAGACCGGGCATCGCGACGGCAGGCGCACCGGCGTCGTGTGCGGTGGCCGCTTCTCAACAATGACGCGCACGACCTCCGGTATGACGTCGCCAGCCCGGCGAAGGACCACCGTGTCGCCAACCCGCACGTCTTTCCGATTGAGCTCGTCGATGTTGTGCAGCGTGGCGTTGGAAACCGTGGCTCCGCCGACGAATACGGGTTCGAGCCGGGCCACCGGCGTCAGCGCGCCGGTCCGGCCAATCTGCCACTCAATGGCCCGGACGAGCGTCATCTCCTCTTCAGCCGGGAACTTGTGCGCAAGCGCCCAACGCGGCGCACGGGCGACTGATCCGAGCTGGCGCTGTTGCTCAATCGTGTCCACCTTATAAACGACACCGTCAATCTGGTAGGGCAGCTTCTTTCGGCGCCGCTCGATGTCGTCGTAGTAGTCGAGCAGGCCGGCCACGCCCTCGACGACACGCGATTCCGGGGAAGTTCGAAGGCCCCATCCGCGCAATGCCTCGAGTACCCCGCTGTGACGGTCTGGCAATTTCCCGTCCTCGACGGCTGTCGCCCCATAAAAATAGATTTCGAGCGGTCGTGAGGCGGCAAGCTTGGGATCCAGTTGTCGCAGGCTGCCTGCGGCGGCATTGCGTGGATTCACGAAGGGTTTTTCGCCTGCGGCTGCGGCCCGGCGATTCATTTCCCTGAATCCTTTGAATGAGAGGTAGACCTCTCCGCGAACATCGAGCACGCGCGGCCAGGCCTTGCCGGTCAGGCGCAAGGGAACTGACTGGATGGTACGGATATTGTGCGTTACGTCTTCGCCGACGCTGCCATCGCCCCGGGTCGCCGCGACTTCCAGCAGTCCCTGCCGATAAGTCAGGCTTACGGCCAATCCATCGAGCTTGGGCTCGCACGAATAGCTGATTTCGCGCTCGGTCTCGAGCCGCTCGCGCACCCGCCGGTCGAACGACTCCACTTCATCGCGCGCAAATGCGTTGTCGAGGGAAAGCATGGGCGCGTGATGGCGCACGGGCGCAAACGCGGCGATCGGCGAGCCCCCGACTCTCTGGGTCGGAGACTCGGGAACGACGAGCGCCGGGTATTCAGTCTCGAGTTTCCGCAGCTCGACCAGGAGTCGGTCGTACTGGGCATCCGGTATTTCCGGATCGTCGAGCACGTGGTATCGGTAATTGTGCTGATCAATCTCGGCGCGCAGCTTCAGGACACGCTGCCGCACGCTTGCTGGCACCGCCTTCATCAACTTCGCCGCAGGCGCCTGTTGCGGTGCTCGAAATGCACCAGCTCCTCCCGCAGGTTGAGGATTCGCTGCGACGTCAGGGTGCTCCCCTGCTCGTCCTGGAGCTGGCCTTTCATGCGCTCCGCCAGGCTCCGTCCGACCGTCAATACGAGATCAAACGTCGATGGCGCATCGAGCGGCCCGGGCACGACCCCGAAAAGCGAAACGCCGGAAAATTCCTGCTGGTCCATCCTGGCAAGATCGAAAGAGCCTGGTTCCATCATGCTCGCGACATAGAAGAGCGTCTTGCCGTCCTCGCGCTCGCGATGAAATATCGAGTACGGGCCGTAGCTCAGGCCTTCGGCTTCCAGGGCCATGCGCAGCTGCGCCCCGTTCCAGTGTCCGCTGGCTGCAATCAGGCGTAGTGCCACGATTCTCTGCTGCGATGCTTCGGCAGTCCGCCGTTCGTGCGCATCCGCGGGCGGCGGCTCGGGCGGCTCTTCCTCCTTATCTGGCGCCAGTTCGTCGCGCTCGAGCGGATGGGTACGGATCCAGGGAGCGCGATGATGGTCGTCCTGCAGGTCCTCCGCGCCGGGAGGCTCGCTCTCATTTTCATTGGCGGCATCCGCCATGTCGCTGTCGAGATCGGATTCCGGCTCCATTGCCAGCTCCGGCTCGGCTGCATGCCTTCGTTCGATTCCGACGAAGTCCGAGATATCGACTTCGAGGTCGTCCGGAATTTCGATCAATGGCGGCCGCCGTGGGACGCGGACGCGTTCGATTGTCGGCGAATACGACATTGCCGTATCCGGATCCGCCTCTTCAGCCGGACCGAATCCCGATTCCACCGCAGGGTCCGGCCGCTCGCGCGTCCACGGCTCGTCCGCCTCGCCGACCGTCGCAGTTCGCGCCTTGCGCGTTTCCCACCACCAGAGCGCCAGGATCAACGTTACGCCGGCTCCGAGCAGAATCCAACGCAGCTCTGACACCTGGGGACTCCGGCCTAGCCGACCGCTGCCATCCGGACGGCCTCGTCGACATCGACCGCGACCAGGCGGGAGACGCCGGGCTCGCCCATCGTGACGCCAATCAGGTGACTCGCGAGTTCCATCGTGTTCTTGTTGTGCGTGATGAAGACGAACTGCACCCGTTCGGACATGTCCCGCACGATATCGCAGAAGCGGCCGACATTATGGTCGTCGAGTGGCGCATCGACCTCGTCGAGGAGGCAGAACGGCGCCGGGTTGAGCTCGAAGATCGAGAACACGAGCGCCACCGCGGTCAGGGCCTTTTCCCCTCCCGAAAGCTGGTGGATCGTGCTGTTGCGCTTGCCGGGCGGGCGGGCCATGACCGCGACGCCGGCGGTCAGCAAGTCATCGCCCACCAGCTCCAGGTAGGCCGCGCCGCCGCCGAAGAGCCGCGGGAATTTTTCCTTGAGGCCGGCATTGATGCGGTCAAAAGTGTCCTGGAATCGGGCGCGCGTCTCGCGGTCGATCTTGCGAATCGCCTGGTCGAGTGTGTTGAGCGCGTCGGAAAGATCGGCGAACTGCCGGTCGAGGTATTCCTTGCGCTCGGTCTGTTCCTTCAGCTCGTCGATCGACGCGAGGTTGACGGCACCCAGCCTTTCGATCTTTTCCGCGTTCTCGACGAGTTGCTGGTCCCAGGAAACGACAGTCGCGTCATCCGGCAGTGCTGCCGTCACCTGTTCCAGGTCGAACGAGGTCGCGCCGAACTGCTCCAGCAGAGATTCCCTCCGGACCCGCGTTTCCTGCATGCCGAGGCTGATTTCGGCAAGCGCGGCCCGCGCCGAGTCGGCCACGCCTTCGGATTTCTGGCGGCCGAGGTCCAGTTCACGCACGTACGCATCCGCGTCTTCGACGGCGCGCCGGGCCTCGCCGAGCTCTCGCTCGACCGAAAGGCGCTGCTCAAGGAACGACTGCAATTGCTTTTCGAGCTCGACAAACGGCGCCTCGCCGTCGGCCAGCTGTCCTTCCAGCTCGGCACGCCGGGCGACCAGCTGGCGACTCTGGTCGTTGGCGCGCTCGAGACTCGTGCGCAAAGTCGCGAGAGTCGAGCGCTGCGATTCGACCCGGATTGCTACGTGCTGCGTGCTGGCAGTCTCTCGCGCGCTGGCTTCCCGCGCAGCCACCAGCAGGGTCTTCAGCGAGTCGCGCTCGCCTTCGAGGCTGCGCTGCCGCTCCTGCAGCGAGGCTTGCTGCCGTGTGGCCGAATCCAGGCGCAACCGCGATTCCTGCATTTCGCGCTCGTCCCGGTCGTGGTCCTCCACGATCTGGTCCTTCTCGGTCGCGAGCCGCGCGATCCGCTCCGCGGCCTGTTCGGTCCGCAGGCGAATCGCCTCGTGGGCGCCACGGACATTGACGAGGTCATGGTGAAAGCGGTTCACCTTCGCATGCAATTCATCTCGGCTTGCATCGAGGGCGACAACGCGGTCGCGAATGCCGGAGAGCTTCGCGTCGAGATCGACTACCCGCCCCTCGTGAGAGACGACCGTCGCCTTGAGCGCCCGCAGCCCCTGCTCGCGCGCAATGACGCCGGCATGGCCGGACTCGCTGCGCGCCACCCGAAGCCACGTCCGCCCGATCCAGATTCCGCCCCGCGTGATGACCGACTGGCCCGGCTGCAGGCTGCGGCGGCGGGCCAAAGCGTCGGCCAGTGAATCCACGGCGATCACCCCGGCGAGCAATTCCGTGATTGCGGCGGGACCGCTCACGCGCGCAAGGAGCGAGCCTGCGGCCGGGCGGGCGCTCGGCACATCACCTGACTCCGCCAACGTCAACTGGCCCTCGGGCAGTCGTTCCAGGGCTTCGGCGATATTCGCGCCGCTATCCACGCAGACGGCCTCGAGGTAGCTTCCGAGTGTCGTCTCGACCGCCCGCTCCCATCCCTTCTCCACCTCGAGCTGCTGGGCAAGCCGCGGGCTGCGGTCCAGCTTTTGCTGGGCGAGCCATTCCTCCGTACCGGAAATCCCCCTTCCCAGGGCGGCCTTCTGGACGGCTTCCACCGTCAGCATTTCTCCCTGCGCGGACTGCAGATCCACCCGCGCGGCATCCAGCGCCGCCGTGACCTGGCGTTCTTCTTCGCGCAGCGCCTGGAGCGCCTGCAGCGCGGCATCGAGCTCCTGCTGCGCTTCGCGTCCGCGCTCGCGCGCCTGGTTCTCTGCCGTCGCGAACTGCTCCGGTCGCGCGCCCGAAATTCCGAGCTCGAGCTGGGTCGATTCCTGTGAAAGCGCTTCGCGGCGCGCCGTGAGCCTCTGCAAGCCGGATTCGATCTGTTCGATGCGCGCCTGCTCGACCTGGGCACCGCGAAGCGCTTCGGCCGATTCCCGGCTGTACGCCTCCCAACGCTGTTGCCAATCCGACGTCGCGGTCTCAGCTTCCGCCAACGCCGCGCGTGCGCGGGACTCGGCCGCTTGCGCAGCGAGCAGTTCGGGCTCCGCGCGCGCAAGGAACTCCGTCAGTTCCTGCAATTGCTCGCTGTCGCGCCCGACCAGTACGCTCGACTCTGAATACTCCGTTTTTACGCGCTCGAGATCCGTCCGCTGGCGGTGGCGCAATTCGCGGGCATGTTGCAGCGCCTGCTCGGTGCGCGTCGCATCGGCGCCTGCCTGGTAGTAGCGTCCCTGGACTACAGACAGGGCATCCGAGCGCTCGCTGTGCCGCAGGCGTGCGCGTTCCACTGCGGCTTCCGCCGAGCGCAATTCCGCGATGGCCGCTTGTGCCTCGGTCTCGCGTTGCGTCGCGAGCGCGTGCCGGCCCGAGATGTCGCAGTCGAGGTCCCGGATGCGCAGCGCCAGCAACTCGGCCTGCAATTGCCTCTGCCGCGTCATCGCCTCCTGGTACCGGCGGGCAATGCCGGCCTGGCGCTGCAGGTGGCGAATCTGCTTGTCGACCTCCTCGCGCAGGTCGTTCAGGCGCTCGAGGTTCTCGCGCGTATTCGAAATGCGATTTTCCGTTTCCCTGCGCCGGTCCTTGTAGCGGGAAATGCCCGCCGCCTCCTCGACGAATGCCCGCATGTCTTCGGCGCGGGCCTCGATGAGGCGCGAAATCATGCCCTGTTCGATGATGGCGTAGCTGCGCGAGCCGAGGCCAGTTCCCAGGAACAGGTGGGTAATGTCCTTGCGCCGGCACTTGGATCCGTTGATCAGGTAAGTCGAATTGCCGTCCCGCGACACCACCCGCTTCAGGGCAACTTCGGTGTATGCCGCATAGGGCCCGGCGAGCTTGCCGTCGCTGTTGTCAAACACGAGTTCGACGGAACCGCTGCCGATCGGCTTGCGGCTGCGGGACCCATTGAAGATCACGTCGGTCATCGAGTCGCCGCGCAGGTGTTTCGCCGAAATCTCGCCCATGACCCAGCGCACCGCGTCGATGATGTTCGACTTGCCGCAGCCATTCGGGCCCACGACGCCGGTCAGGTTTGCTGGAAAAGAGACGGTGGTGGGATCGACGAAAGACTTGAAACCGGCGAGTTTTATTCTGGCGAGGCGCATTCCCGCTAGTGTAGATTAACCGCCCGCAATTGACGACGACCGGAATCGTTCCCGATGAGCCCGACCGAGCCGGCACGCGAAATCGAATTGTTCCCGAACCCGCAACCCGGGCGCGATTACACGATCCGCATGCGCATGCCCGAGTTCACCTGCCTCTGTCCGCGCACGGGCCAGCCGGATTTTGCGACGTTGAACCTCGAGTACGTTCCCGACGCGCTGTGCGTTGAGCTCAAGTCGCTGAAGCTCTATGTCTGGTCATTCCGCGACCGCGGCGCGTTCCACGAGGCGGTGACGAACGAGATCGCGGACCTCCTCGTCGCCTCTCTCCAGCCCCGGTTCCTGCGCCTGACGGCGGAGTTCAACGTGCGAGGCGGCATCTACACGACGGTGGTGGCCGAGCACCGTAAGAGCGGCTGGACCGCGCCTGCTCCTGTCAACCTCCCCTGACCGCAAACTGTGCCTGCGGGGCGACAGCAGGAGGCACTGGACCGCGCTGGAACCGGGGCTATAATCCGGCGCTCGATTGAACCGGCTGCGGAGAACTTGATGCCTGCCAAGAAGGCTGCCCGATCGAAAAAACCCGTTGTGAAGGCCGCGGCACGCAAGGCGTCCGCACCCCGAAAAGCCGCGAAAACCGCGCTCCGCAAGCCGAAAATCGCCGTTGTTCGCGCCAAGCCTGGCAAGCCCGCAAAGGCCAAGGCCCGCGTTCCGGCCCGGAGCGCGCCCCCGCCCCGTCCCGCCAGCCGTGTGGCCAAGCCCATGGCCAGCGCCCTGGCGACGCGCGATCCCGTGATCGTGAAGCCGAAGGCGCCGGTAACGCTCGCGCAAGTTACCGAGGCGCGCGCCGCGCTCGCGGCGATACAGGCGCGACCCCTGCGGCGGCCGTTCCTGAACGACGAGGACGACGAAGGGACCGGCCACAATCTCCTGCTCGGCCCGCGCAATGTCCGCCCGTACCGCGAGCGCAAGGGCGAGCTGTACATGGGGCGGGACCAGCTTGACCACTTTCGCGGCATCCTGAGCAGCTGGAAGCGCGATCTCATGGAAGAGGTCGATCGCACGATGACGCACATGAAGGACGAGGCGGCCAATCCGCCCGACCCGAATGACCGCGCGACCCTCGAATCGGAATTCGCGCTGGAACTGCGGACACGCGATCGGGAGCGCAAGTTGATCCGGAAGATCGAGGAAGCGCTCAGCCGTATCGAAGACGGCAGCTACGGGTACTGCGTCGAGACGGGCGAGCCGATCGGCGTCAAGCGGCTCGAAGCGCGGCCGGTCGCCACGCTTTGCATCGAGGCCCAGGAGCGGCGGGAGCGCCGCGAGAAGCAGTACGGCGACCGCGACGACTGGTACCGCTAGTCCGCCCGTCACCGGGCCCTGCGGCCGTTTCGCGCCAACCCCCTCCGGACCCCTGCACCTGGGTTCGCTGCTGGCCGCCGCCGGCAGCTACCTGAGCGCCCGCAGCCAAGGCGGACGCTGGCTGTTGCGAATCGATGACCTGGATCGCGCCCGATGCATTCTCGGGCTCGCGGACCAGTTCCAGCGGATACTCGAGACCTTCGGATTCGAGTGGGACGGCCGCGTTCATTTCCAGGCCGATCGAATCGACACGTATGCGGACGCCGCCGCAGCGCTCACACGGGCCGGGAAGACCTACGCCTGCGACTGCAGCCGCGCGGCCGTCGCCGCGTTGACGGCAGCGGATCCAGGCTCGGAGCCGCTCTACCCGGGAACCTGTCGCAATCGCGAAATCAGCGCCGACAAGCCGCATGCGCTCCGGTATCGAATTGACCCCGGGCAGGCGATGGTCGAGTTCGATGACGGTTTTCAGGGCCCCGTGAGGCAGGATTGCTCGCGCGATGCCGGCGATTTCGTCATACGGCGAAAGGATGGGCCTTACGCCTACCACCTGGCTGTCGTCGTCGATGACGAGCTGCAAGGCGTCACAGAGGTCATCCGCGGCGCAGACCTCCTGGCTTCGACGCCACGCCAGATACTCCTGCAGCGGAACCTCGGGTATCGCACGCCGCGCTATGGGCACCTGCCGCTACTGACGGAGCCGGACGGGCAAAAGCTCGCGAAATCGCGGCGCGCCGTTCCACTCGAAGCCGACAAGGCGCCGCATCAGCTCTGGCAGGTGCTGGGCTGGCTCGAACAATCTCCGCCGGCGGCACTCGCGAGCGCGCCGGTGGCGGAGATCTGGGCCTGGGCAATATCGAACTGGCGGCCCGAGCGTCTCGAGGGCCGTCGCGAGCGGCGCCTCGAGGTCCGGGAATCGATCTAGGTCAGGCGACCCCGCGCATCGAGAGGCGAACGCGCCCCTGGCGGTCGACTTCGAGCACCTTCACCTTCACGACGTCGCCTTCCTTGAGCTTGTCACTGACACGCTCGACGCGCTCGTCGGAAATCTGCGAGATGTGCACGAGGCCATCGCGGCCCGGCAGGATGGCCACGAATGCGCCGAAAGTCCATCAGGCGCACGACCTTGCCTTCGTACACGTGGCCCACTTCGACGTCGGCCGTGATCATTTCGATCCGCCGCAGCGCTTCACGACCCGATGCGCCGTCGACCGACGCGATCTTGACCGTCCCGTCGTTCTCGATGTCGATGGTTGCGCCGGTTTCCTCGGTGATCTGCCGGATCACAGAGCCGCCCTTGCCGATCACGTCCCTGATCTTCTCCGGGTCGATCTTGATGGTGACGATCGTCGGCGCCCACGCGGACATCTCCGCGCGCGGCTTTTCGAGCACCTTGTTCATCTCGCCAAGGATGTGAAGGCGGCCTGCCTTCGCCTGGTCGAGGGCGATTTTCATGATCTCGGCGGTGATGCCGTTGATCTTGATGTCCATCTGGAGCGCGGTTACGCCGGTTCGCCGTGCCCGCGACCTTGAAATCCATGTCGCCGAGGTGATCCTCGTCACCGAGGATGTCCGTCAGCACGGCGAAGCGCTCGCCTTCCTTCACGAGACCCATCGCGACGCCCGCGACCGGCGCCTTGATCGGCACGCCCGCATCCATCAAGGCAAGACTCGTTCCGCAGACCGTTGCCATCGAGCTCGACCCGTTCGATTCGAGTACTTCCGACACGACGCGTAGCACGTACGGGAAAGACTCGAGGTCGGGCATGACCGCGCTGATACCGCGGCGCGCCAGGTTGCCGTGGCCGATTTCGCGGCGCTTGGGCGATCCCATGAAGCCCGTCTCGCCGACAGAGAACGGCGGGAAGTTGTAGTGCAGCATGAACGGATCGCGGCGCTCGCCGGCGAGCGCGTCGATGATCTGGGCATCGCGGCCCGTGCCAAGCGTGGTCGTGACGAGCGCCTGGGTCTCGCCGCGCGTGAAGATCGCCGAACCGTGGGTTCGCGGCAGCGCGCCGACTTCGATCGTGATCGGGCGGACCGTCTTGAGGTCGCGGCCGTCGATCCTCGGCTTGCCGCTCAGGATGAGGTCGCGCACCAGGCGGTATTCGAGATCGTGCAGCTCGGTCGTCACCTGGTCCTTGGTGAACTGCGGGCTGTCGCCGCCCGACAGCGCGGCCTGCGCCGCCTGGCGGATCTCGGCGAGGCGCGTGACGCGAGCCTGCTTGACGACGAGTCCATAAGCCGCGGTGAAGTCCTTCTCGGCGATCTTTGCAACCGCCTGCTTCAAGGCGACGTTCGTCTCGGCCGCCTTCCAGTCCCAGCGCGGCTTGCCGGCCTCGGCAGCGAGCTTGTTGATGGCGGCGACCGCCACCTGCATCTGTTCGTGCCCGAAGAGCACGGCGCCGAGCATGATTTCCTCGGAGAGTCCGTTGGCTTGCGACTCGACCATCAGCACGGCTTCCGCCGTGCCCGCGACGACGAGGTCGAGGTCCGATTCGGTCTTGACCTGGGTTGCCGTTGGATTCAGCAGGTATTGCCCGTTCTTGTAGCCGACGCGCGCCGCGGCGATCGGGGCCGTGAATGGGATGCCGGACAGGGCGACGGCAGCCGAAGCGCCGATCAGCGACGGGATGTCGGAATCGATTTCGGGATCGAGCGACAGCACCGTCGCGACGATCTGCACTTCATTGTAGAAGCCTTCCGGAAACAGGGGCCGCAGCGGACGGTCGATGAGCCGCGAGGTCAGCACTTCCTTTTCGGAAGGACGGCCTTCGCGCTTGAAGAAGCCGCCGGGGATCTTGCCCGCGGCATAGGTCTTCTCGACGTAGTTGACGGTCAGCGGGAAGAAGTCGCGGCCCGCGACGGCCTCGCGACGACCGACCGCCGTGACGAGGACGACGGTGTCGCCCATGGTGACGACGACTGAACCGTCCGATTGACGGGCAAGGCGGCCGGTCTCGATCGTGACCGGATGCGCGCCATAGTTGAATGTCTGCCTGGAAACGCTCAAGCGGGTCCCCTTTTAATACGGTTGCGGAAACGGGCGCCACGCGCCCGCGGCGCCTTAACGGCGCAGGCCAAGTTCGTTGACGATCTTGGTGTACCGCTCGGGGGCGTTGGCTTTGAGGTAGTCCAGGAGCCGCCGGCGTTGTGCCACCATCTTCAGCAAGCCCCGCCGAGAGGCGTGGTCGCTCTTGTGTGTGGTGAAGTGCTCGGTCAGCCCGTTGATTCGCTCGGACAGCAATGCAATCTGCACCTCAGGCGAGCCGGTATCTGCCGGGGCGCGCCGGAATTTTCCGACGACCTCCGCCTTGCGTGCATTCGTGAGTGGCATCTCGTTCACTTAACCCTTTGGAAAGCCGGGCATTGTACCCGCGCCCCGACACGGCCTCAAGCGTGCGGCGAGGGCCTCCCGGGCACCGTCGACCATGATTCGCTCGGGAGCCAGATGCCGCCCTGTCGCATTCATGCGACCCACGCCCAGGAAGCGGCCATTGACCCCGTACATTCGCACGCGAGCGGAAACGGGGCCCGTCACGGTGACCGCTCGACCTTGCAGGAGGCTGGCCTGCTCCGCCTCGCCCAGGCTAACCGCGGGCAGTCCAGGCATGGCTTCGTCGGTCGGGATCAGCAGGGCATCGAGTGTCTCGGGCCGGGCGGCGGCCTCCTCGATCGCATCGATCGTCAGCATCGCCGGGTTCTGGAACGGGCCCAGAGACAGCCGCCTGAGACTCGCCACGTGACCGACCGTGCCACAGGCGCGCGCGAAGTCCTCGGCCAGCGTCCGGACATAGGTGCCCTTGCTGCATACGACCTCCAGCTCGACCCAGTCGGCGCCCGACCCCAGGACGTCGATGCGATGGATTGTCACCTCACGTGCCGGCCTGTCGACCTCGATGCCTTGCCGAGCCAGGCGATACAGGCGCTCGCCCCGATGCTTGAGCGCCGAATACATGGGTGGCACCTGGGCCGACGGCCCGAGGAACGCCGACGCCGACAGGCGCAGCGCCTGCTCGGTCAATTCGGGCACTGCCGCGGTTTCCACGATGTCGCCCTCGCGATCACCCGTGCTGGTCCGGGTGCCGAACGCGATGCGTACCTGGTAGGTCTTGTCGGCATCGAGCAGGAGCCCGCAGGCCTTGGTGGCCTGGCCCAGGCAGACCGGCAGCAGGCCGCTCGCCAGCGGATCGAGGCTGCCCGTGTGGCCGGCCTTGCGCGCGCGAAATGCCCGGCGGACCCGTTGCAGGGCCGCATTCGAAGTCAGGCCTTCCGGCTTGTCGAGCAGGACGATGCCGTCGACGTCCCGCCAGGCAATGGCGGACGCCCGCACCTGCGGATTCCCGCCGGTCATTCCTTGTCCGGTTCTGTCTCGACGTGACGGCGAATGTCGCTCTCGACAGCTTCGTGGATCAGGGTCGACAGCCGCGCACCGCGTTCGACCGAGTCGTCGATGTGGAATACGAGTTCCGGGGCGACCCGAAGCCGCATGAGGTTCCGGATCTGGTGGCGCAGGAATCCGGATGCATGTCGCAGGGCCTCGAGCGCGGCCGTCGCGTCGCCGATTCCGGCAAATGGCGTGAAATAAACGTCCGCGTGCGTCAGGTCCCTCGACACCTCCGCCGAGGTGATCGTGATCAGGCCGACACGCGGATCCTTGACCTCGCGACGCACGAGCTCGGCGAGCAGCCTCTTGAGCTGCTCCTCGATCCGGCGGGCCCTTGGATACTCGCGCGGCATGGCTGCGGCACGGCTCAGAGCTGTCGAGCGACTTCAACGCGCTCGAAGCATTCGATCTGGTCCTTGACCTTCACGTCGTTGTAGCCCTTGACGCCGATGCCGCACTCGGTGCCGGCACGGACTTCCGACGCATCGTCCTTGAACCGCTTCAGGGACTCGAGCTCGCCCTGGAAAATGACGACGTTGTCGCGCAGGACCCGGATCGGGTTGTTGCGGCGCACGTAGCCGTCCACGACGAGGCAGCCGGCGACCGTGCCGAACTTGCTCGAACGGAACACGTCGCGCACTTCCGCGAGGCCCACGATCTGCTCCTTGACTTCCGGCGCAAGCATGCCCGTGAGCGCGGCGCGAATGTCGTCGATCGCCTCATAGATGACGCTGTAGTAGCGGACCTCGACATTCTGGTCGCGCATCGCCTCGCGAGCGGCCGCATCCGCGCGGATGTTGAAGGCGACGATCTGCGCCTTCGAGGCCGCTGCCAGCATCACGTCGGACTCCGTCAGTCCGCCGACGCCACTCGAAATGACCTTGACCGAGACCTCGCCGGTCGAGAGCTTGATGAGCGCCTCGCGCAGCGCCTCGGCCGAGCCCTGCACGTCGGCCTTGATGAGCAGGTTGACCGTGCCCTTCGCGTCCTCGCCCAGCTGGGCGAATGCGTCCTCGGACTTCTGGCCGGCCTGGCGCGCCAGGCGCACGTCGCGGAACTTGCCCTGTCGATAGAGCGCCACTTCGCGCGCCTTGCGCTCGCTGTCGACGGCGAGCAACTCGTCGCCGGCATTCGGCGGGCTCGACAGGCCGAGCATCTGCGCCGGTATCGACGGCCCGGCGGAATCGATCTCCTTGCCGAGCTCGTCGAACAGCGCCCGGACACGGCCGAATTGTTCGCCGGCGACGACCGAGTCGCCGACCTTCAGCGTGCCGCGCTTGACCAGCACGGTCGCGACCGCGCCGCGGCCGCGCTCGACGCTCGCCTCGAGGACGACGCCGACCGCCGGCGCATCCTTGACCGCGTGCAGCTCGAGCACTTCCGCCTGCAGCAGGATCGATTCGAGGAGCTTGTCGATCCCGTCGCCCGTCTTGGCGGAAACCGGCACGAATATGTTCTCGCCGCCCCATTCCTCGGCGATGACGGCTTCCTGCGACAGCTCGTTGCGCACCTTCTCCGGGATCGGCACCGTGCTTGTCGATCTTGTTGACCGCGACGACGATCGGAACATCGCAGCCTTGGCGTGCTGGATCGCTTCCTTCGTCTGCGGCATCACGCCGTCGTCGGCAGCGACGACGAGCACCACGATGTCGGTGACCTGCGCGCCGCGCGCGCGCATCGCGGTGAACGCCGCGTGGCCCGGCGTATCGAGGAACGTGATGACGCCGCGCGGGGTTTCCACGTGATAGGCGCCGATGTGCTGGGTGATGCCGCCGGCTTCGCCCGCCGCGACCTTCGTGCGGCGGATGTAGTCGAGGAGCGACGTCTTGCCGTGGTCGACATGACCCATGATGGTGACGACCGGGGGCCGCGGCAGCATCTCCTCGGACGTGTGCATGCCCGCCTGCAGCGCGTCCTCGACCTGGTCGGCCTTGAGCACCTTCGCGACGTGGCCCATTTCCTCGATGACGAGCACCGCCGTGTCCTGGTCGATCGGCTGGTTGATCGTCGCGATGACGCCCATGTTGAGCATCGTCTTCATGACTTCGCTCGACTTCACCGCCATGCGCTGGGCGAGCTCGGCGACCGTGATCGTCTCCCCGACCGCAACCTCGTGCTGCATCGGCTGCGTGGGCAGCTCGAAACCGTGCTTGCGGTCCGCGCTGACATTGGCGGCGCGGCGGCGCGACTCGGGACGGGTGCGCCCCTTCTTGTGCCGGGCCGACAGCCCGCCCGCGATGTGCAGCTCCTGGCGGCCGTAACGCGTGCTCTTGTCGTCTTCGACGGTCTTGCGCGATTTCTCCTCGCGCTGCCGGCGCTCCTTCTCGGCCTGTTCCCGGGTGCGTCTGTTCGGCCTCGCGTCGCGCCTGCTCCTCGGCCTGGCGCTTCGACGCCTCCTCGGCCGTGCGGCGCTCGGATTCCTCGCGTTCGCGGCGCTGCTGGTCGCGCTGCTCGACCTCGCGGCGAAGTAACTGCTCGGCAGCCACGCTTCTCGGCGTTCTCGGCCTCGCGCTGCTGGTCCAGCACTTCCTGCGCAACGCGTGCCTGTTCCTCGAGCACGTCGCGCTTGATGTAGGTGCGCTGGCGGCGCACCTCGACACTGACCGTGCGCGCCTTGCCCATCGGGGCGGCGACCTTGATCTCGCTCTGCGCCTTGCGCCGCAACGTGATCTTGCGCGGCGCGCTGCCGTCCTCGGCCTTGCCGTGCGCCTTGCGCAGGTGAGTGAGGAGTTCGTGCTTTGCGTCCTCGCTGATCCGGTCCTTCGGACCGAGCGACTTGATGCCGGCCTCTTCGAGCTGCGCCAGCAGCTTGTCGACCGTGACCTTCAGGACTTCAGCGAATTGTTCGACCGTGACGTCGGACATGTGTATCTCTCCGCCCGGCCTCAGGCCTGGCCCGCGTTTTCGAACAGGTGCGCACGCGCGGCCATGATCAGCTGACCGGCGCGCTCCGGGTCGAGGCCCGGCACCGACTCGAGCTCGTCGAGCGACTGGTCGGCGAGCTCATCGCGCGTGCGAATGCCGCGCGACGCCAGCTCGTAGGCGAGCTCCTTGTCCATGCCGTCGACCGACAGCAGGTCCTCCGCGGGACCCGACTCGTCGATCTTCTCCTCGCTCGCGATCGCCTGCGTCAGCAGCACGTCGCGCGAGCGGTTCCGAAGCTCCTCGACCATCTCCTCGTCGAATTCCTCGATGCCGAGCAGCTCGCTGGTCGGCACGTAGGCGACTTCCTCGATCGTCGAGAAGCCCTCCTGCACGAGCACGCTCGCGATGTCCTCGTCCACGTCGAGCTGGGTCTTGAACATCTCGCGCAGCTTGCCCGGCTTCTTCCTCGCTGCGCTCGGTGGCCTGCTGCTCGGACATGACATTCAGGCGCCAGCCCGTCAATTCGCTCGCAAGCCGGACGTTCTGGCCGCCGCGCCCGATCGCCTGCGACAGGCGGTCTTCGGTCACGGCGATGTCCATCGAGTGGGCGTCCTCGTCCATGACGATGGAAGTCACTTCGGCCGGCTGCATGGCGTTGATCACGAACTGGGCCGGATTCTCGACCCACGGAATGATGTCCACGCGCTCGCCCGCGATCTCGTTCGAGACCGCCTGCACGCGCGATCCGCGCATGCCGACGCAGGCGCCGACGGGATCGATGCGGGGATCGAGGCTCTTGACCGCGATCTTGGCGCGCGCGCCCGGATCGCGGGCGGCGCCCAGGATCTGGATCAGCCCCTGCCCTACTTCGGGCACTTCGAGCTTGAAGAGCTCGATCAGGAAATCCGGCGAGGTCCGCGACAGGAAGAGCTGCGGGCCGCGCGCTTCGGAGCGCACCTCGCGCAGCAGCGCCTTCAGGCGGTCCTGCGGCCGCACCATTTCGCGCGGAATCATGTGCTCGCGCGGCACGAAGCCCTCGGCATTGCCGCCGAGGTCGACATACACGCCGTGCCGGTCGACGCGCTTCACGATGCCGGAGACGAGCGACCCGACGCGATCCTTGTATTCGTCGACGACCTGGGCGCGCTCGGCCTCGCGCACTTTCTGCACGATGACCTGCTTCGCGGTCTGGGCGGCAATGCGGCCGAACGCGACGGATTCCATCGGCACTTCGACGAACCCGCCGATCTCGGCTTTCGGGTCGACGTCGATGGCATCGTCGTAGCGCAGTTCGCGCTCCGGGAACTCGAGTTCGGTCGAGTCGTCCGCAAACACCTTCCAGCGCCGGAACGTCTTGTACTCGCCCGTCTTGCGGTCGATCTCGACCCGCACGTCGATGTCGTCGCCATGCTTGCGGCGGGTCGCCGAAGCGAGCGCGGCCTCGAGCGCCTCGAAGATGATCTCGCGCGCGACGCCCTTCTCGTTGGAGACGGCCTCGACGACTTCCAGGATCTGCTTGTTCATGATCAACCCACCAATCGTGCCTTGCTGATTCCGGCGAGCGGCAGTTTCCACTCCCGCCGGTCCACTTCAATCGTCACCATGCCGTCCTCGACCGGCTCCGAGCTGCCCGCGGAACCGGCGTCGCCCCTCGATCGGCGCCGCCAGCTCGATGCGCGCCTCGCTGCCGGCAAAGCGCGCAAAATGCGCCGCCGTCCGCAGCGGCCGGTCGAATCCGGGCGACGAGACCTCGAGCTGGTACTCGTGCCCGATCGGATCCTCCGCTTCGAGCACCGCGCCGATCGCCCGGCTCACCCGCTCGCAATCGTCGAGGCCCACGCCGGCGCCGTCGGTGCGGTCGATGTAGACGCGCACCACCGAGTTCCGCCCGGCCGAGCTGAATTCGATCTCGATCAGTTCGTAGCCGAGCCCCGCCGCCACCGGCTCGAGCAGGCCGAACAAGCGGTCCTTCATCCGGCCTCCATCGGCCTCCGGGCATAAAAAATGGGCACGAGGCCCATTTCCGGCGACCCGATCGAAACAAAAAGGCCCCGCGAGGGGGCCTTCCGATCGACCATTCGGTTCCGGGGGACCACGACCGGGCCTCGCTGCCCGGACCGCGGTGGCTGACGCCCAGCCCCCGACCGGCGCGCGATGATACCGCAGGCCGGCCCGGCGGCCTCAACCCGGCGTCAAGCCGGCAAGTCCAGGGATTGGCTGCGCTAGACTCGCCGCGAGCCATCGGGAGGACCCGATGCGAAAATTTCCGTACCTCGCCTTGCTGCTGGCGTTTGCCACGGCGCTCAGCTCGCGCTGAGATCACGCGCGGCCGAACTCGACGCCGCTGCGGCCGCGACTCGAGCCGCGTCATCGAATGGCGTCGTGATTTTCACCGAAACCCTGAACTCGCGAACCGCGAGGTACGAACCGTCCGCCAAGGTTGCCGAGCACCTGCGCTCGCTCGGCCTCGAGGTCCGGACCGGCATCGCGCACACGGGCGTCGTCGCCGTGATCGAAGGCGGCCTCCCCGGTCCCACGATCCTGTTGCGCGCCGACATGGATGCGCTGCCGGTCACCGAGAAGACCGACGTGCCCTTCCGCTCCACGGCGACCGGCGAATTTCGCGGCACGCCCGGTCGGCGTCATGCATGCCTGCGGTCACGACGCGCACACCGCGATCCTGATGGGCGTGGCCGAAGTTCTGGTCAAGCTGCGAGACCGCCTGCCCGGCAAGGTCCTGCTCGTGTTCCAGCCGGCAGAGGAAGGCGTGCCCGAGGGCGAGCGCGGCGGCGCACCGCTGATGCTCGAGGAAGGATTGCTCGACATCGCGAGACCCGAGGCTGCATTTGCCTTGCACGTCGATTTCGGCCCTCAATACCGGCACGGTCGGTCTGCGTCCGGGCCCGTTCATGGCCGGGCTCGGATTTCTTCGAGATCGTCGTGACCGGCAAGCAGAGCCATGGCGCGCGGCCCTGGGCAGGCATCGACCCGATCGTGACCTCAGCGCAGATCGTCAATGCGCTGCAGACGATCGTCAGCCGGAGAACTCGACATCACGGCAGCTGCCCGCCGTCGTCACCGTCGGCGCGATCAACGGCGGCGTGCGCCACAACATCATTCCGCAGATCGGTCGAGATGCTCGGCACGATCCGCACGTTCAGCCCGGCGATGCGCCAGGACATCATCGACCGGATGAGGCCTCTCGTCGACGGCATTGCCGCGGCGAATGGCGCGACTGCGACACTCGAAATGATGCCGGCGCCCAATCCGGTGCTCGAGAACGATCCCGGCGCTCAGCGCGCGCGCAACGGAGTCACTCCGGGCGGTCGTCGGGGCCGATGCAGTCAAGACGATCGGGATGCAGATCGATCGCCGAGGACTTCGCCCACATCTCGCGCAAGACGTTCCGAGCGTCTACTTCTGGGTCGGCGTCACGCCGCCTGGCCAGGATGCGGCGACCGCGCCGGACAATCATTCGGACTATTTCTACGTGGACGAGGGCGCGCTGTCCGTCGGCATGCGGTCGCTGCTGCACGTCGCCGTCGACTATCTCCAGCGCTCTCCCGCGCCCAACTGACCCGGGCCGGCCGGCGCGATTCTCTTTGACTCCCGCCTGCCGCGGGCCTAAGGTCGCGCGCACGTCGGCTTCCTGGCTGCATGCGGCCTCGCCGGCAATTCCAACAACGGGACGGGAATGCACCCGCCCAAAAGGGAGAATCAGAGATGAAGCACTTTGCCGTTGCAGCGTCGGCTGCAGCCCTGGCATGGGTCTCCAGCGCCCAGGCCTTCGAGATCTATACCGATTACACGCCCTCGAAAGAGGTCTGGAACGTCACGATGGTGCGAGTCAATCCGAATCGCATCGACGACTACCTCGAGGGACTCAAGCAGACCTGGGTGTCAGGATGCGAAATCGGCAAGAAGCAGGGTGTCGTGCTCGACTGCTTCGTGTACGTCAGCGAAACGGCTGCCAACCGCGACTTCAACATGATGCTCGTGACGAAGGTCCCGAGCGCCGCCGTGTCCGACCCCAACGCCGAGCAGTTCAAGCAGTTCCAGGCGACGATGCGGGCCCAGCTTGCCGAGGACAAGGAGACAAAGCTGGTGGAGGGATACGAAGAGCTTCGCAGCTTCTTCGGCGAGCAGAACTTCCGCCGAATCGAGTTCAAGTAGGCTTCTTTCAGTTCCCTGCTGGGCGGCCCGAGCCGCCCAGCAGGTAGACCGCGAAGCTGCCCAGCCAGTGGCCGCCTTCATAGTGCTCGCCGGTCACGGCCGGCAAGGCCGCTTCTTCGTGCCGCGCTGCGGCTGAATCGAGCGACGCGCGGCGAGTGTCCCCGGCAGGCAGGCCAGAGGCGATGCCGCGCAGCATCCACGCCCGGCTCAGGTTGAGGCCGTCAATGTGCGCGAGCTTCGGGTCCGCGCGGTCAGTCACGATGCCGGGCTCGAGCCAGGCGGCGGAACCGTCGCCCGGAATCCGCGGCATGAATCGGGTGAGCCACGCTGCAAATTCCGCGGGATTCAACACTCGCCGCATGAGATCCGCTTCGGCCAGGCAGGGTGAAAGGAAGTCCTCGCCGGATGGCTCGTATTCGAGCGGGCAATCGGTGTCTGCGAGGTAGAAGCTGCGGCTGCGTTCGTCGATCAGGCCCCGCATCCCGGAGTCCCCGGCCACGAGCGACCAGTCGCGAATCAGTCCGAATGCGAAGGCGGTTTGGGAATGCTCCCCGACGCGAATGGGGTAGCTGAGCTTCGGAAGCCACCCGCGAACGCGCTCCGCCGCGGCCTGCTCGAGTGGCGCAAGCGTCGCCGCCCAACGCCGGGCCTCGGGATCGTCCCACTCACGGAGTTCCGCCGACAGCTGCAGCATCCAGGCGAGCCCGTAGGGCCGCTCGAAGGAAATCCTGCCGGCGCCCTGGAGGTACGCGAATTCCCCGGCCACTTTTGCGTCGGTGAAGCTCTGCGCGAGGGCCTCGCGGGCGGCGCCGGCGAATTCCGCCTGCGGATGCAGGCGCGCGAGCCTCGCCAGCAGCCAGTGGCCATGGACGGCCGAGTGCCAGTCATAACAACCGAAGAAGACCGGCGTGAGCTGGCGGGGCGGACGGACATCGGCATCGCCTGCGAGTACGTGCGCAATCTTGTTCGGGTATTCGCGGTGCACGCAGGTAAGCGCCAGGCCCGCAAATCGGCCGGCGGCCGCGGTGTCGAGCGCCAATTCCCCCGACGCGGCCGGGCGACACGCCATCAGGACAATGATGAGGCAGGCAAAGCGCGCGGGGATTCCCATCGGTCACCACTCTATCCCAGCGAGCCTGCTACGATCGAGCGCTGATGCGACCGGATGCGGCAGGCGCGCTGGCTTCACTCACGCGCATCGCAAGGCGTTACGCGCCTGGCCTGGGTGCCCGGAAGCGGGCGCTTCTACTGCAGCTTGCGAGTTCGAAGCTCGCGTCCGCATCCCAGGTTCGACGGCTTCACGAGATCCTGAGTTTCCTCGCCGCCTATCCGGACGACGGGCCGGTGCGGCAACTCGCGCTCAGGCTGCTGCACGAGTTTCGCCGTCGTTCGGACCTGCGTAAACATCGCGCCGCACTGGCCGGTTCCGGCATCGCCGGCACCGATATCCCGTATCGCTTCTTCTGGCCAACGGCGCTCTGGTTGTCGAGCGAATGGCCGGGCTCGCTCGAACTCGATCGCTCGGACCAGGAAGCAGCAGGGGCCATCATGGAGGCATTGCCGCAATTGCTCGAACCCGCCCAATCCGAATGGCTTCAGAGTCACCGGGCGCCGACACTCGCGCGCCTCGATGAGCTGCGGCCGCCCGGAATCACCGACGCCGACTATTTCATCAGCCTGGTTGCGGCGATGCCAGGCGACGACTTCAGCCGCGAGGCATTCTTCGACCGGCTGGACCCGTCTTTCATCCTGCGGGCGGGCGACCACACCCCGGAACGGACGACTGACGCACTTCAGCCGGTTGCCACTCCAGTATCGTCGGTCGCCGCTGAGGGGCACGCGGCCCCAGCTGAGCCTGGAGGCGCGCCGAGGACCACACCGCGTCGTCACGCTCGAGGGCCGCGACGCTGCTGCGCTAGTCAGGCTGGCCCGCACTTGCATGGTGACTCGCGAACGCGACCTCGCGGCATTCCAGTTCGCGAATCCGCGCGATGTATTCATGGTCGACGATGGCGGCGGCCTGGGCTTTGCCATGATCGGCATGCAACCCGCGCGTCGCGCGATCCTTCCCGCGATCTACGGTGGCCTGACACTGCAGAACGGCGTTCCGATCGGGTACATACAGGCTGACGTGCTCGGGCGGCACGCGGAACTGTCGTTCAACACCTTCGATACATTTCGCGATGGCGAGTCCTCACGCGTCTTTGCGCGAACGGTCGCGATGATTCGCCACGTATTTGACTGCGACAGCTTCAGCATCGAGCCCTATCAGCTCGGCACAGGCAACGACGAAGGCATCGAATCCGGCGCCTGGTGGTTCTACCACCGCTTCGGATTCCGGCCGCAGGCGCCGAGCGCCCTGAGCCTGGCGGCGAAAGAATTGCGGCGGATCTCCGCAAATCCGCAGCACCGCAGTTCCCCGCGCACCTTGCGCGCACTGGCCAGGTCACACCTCTATTTCTCGCTGCAACCGGCACGGCGAGCCGCACTTCCGCGGGTTGCCGCCCTGATGTCGGATGCCGCGCAGGAGTTGAAGCGATTCAGGCATCAAGACCGTCGAGGCCCGGCAGGCGGCGGCAAGCGCGATGGCGAAGCGGCGCCTCGGTATCCGGTCATCGCGTTCCCGTGCAACCGAATCGGAGCGGATATTCGACCGGTGGGCGCCGCTCGTGCTCGCCTTGACCCGCGGCAGTCGCTGGAACCGCAATGCGCGGCTAAAGCTTCTGCAACTGATCGAGGCGAAGGCTGGAGCCAGCGAGCTGAAGTATGCGCGCCTCCTTCTCGAAAACCATCGACTGCGTCGCCGGCTCGGCTGCTGACCGGCTCCTGTCGCACCCCTTCATCCCGTACCCGTAGGCGCGGTTTCCACGTCGCCATCGCGCGACGTGCGGCGCTAACGCGCCCGGCAGCCCCGACGGTATTCCTGTTGACGTCAAAAGGGACACGGCGGGTGAAGGCCGCCCAAAGGAGTCAGAAAGTGAACAACACAGCATTGGCAGGACTCATCCTCGGCGCCGTCGTCGTGTCGGCGGTCGGTGCCGTCGCGGTGAACAGCGGATTCAATCCCCTGCAAAAATATGCCAAGGTCGTTGCCGTCGAGCCTGCGTTCGAGACGAACCAGATTCCCCGGCAGGTCTGCGGCAATGAAACGACGGTTCACCAGGCGCCCGTGAAGGACGACAAGCGCATTGCCGGTGCCACCATCGGCGCGGTTGTCGGCGGCGTGCTGGGAAGCCAGGTCGGCAGCGGACGCGGCCGTGATGCCGCGACGGTCGCCGGCGCCGCGGCAGGTGGATATGCCGGCAGCAAGATCCAGAAGCGCGTGCAGCAGGGCAACTTCGATGTCACGACCGAGGAAAGCTGCATGACGGTCTATGACACCGAGTCCGTCCAGGCCGGCTATGACGTGACGTATGAACTCGACGGCATCCAGAGGGTGGTCCGCATGGACCGCGATCCGGGTGAACGCATCCGGGTCGAAGACGGCGAACTGGTCCTGAGCCAGTCCTGATCTGACGCGTTGTATCGGATCCGGCGCCCGTTCCCGCGGCAAGAGCCGCGAGGACGAGCGCCGCTTTCATTGCCCGGCGATTCTCGCCGACGTCAGCGCCACCCGATACTGCTCCGGACTCTGGAAGGGACCGAGCCCGGTTTCCACCTGCACCTGCTGGCCGGCTGCGAGCGTCCCGTTGAGGTTCCGGCGCAAGTCGCGCGTGCGCCCCTGCGCGTCCACGTATTGCACGACGATCGAGAGGCCGGCGACCGGCACCGGCGTCGGATTGGCGATGGCGACGTGCAGCATTCCCTGCGAATCGAGCGCGGCCTGGGTCCTGATGTACTTACCTGGATTCTGCGGCAGGTCGAGTCGCAGCAACTCGACTGCCGCTGCCTGGCCGATTTCCCCCTCGGAGCTGGACGCCGCCGCGTAGTACTGCTTCGCGGTGTCGAAATCGCGCTGTCGCGACGCGATGTTGCCGAGGGCGTAATACGCGGCTCCGGTCGGCAGCAGCTTGAGGCTGGTTTCGAGGTCGCTGCGCGCGATGTCATCCCGCCGCTGCCGCTCCGCGATCAGGCCGCGCTGCAGCGGGTAGTAGAAGAACGCGTCGTTGCGCGAGATGGCATCCGTGTAGGCCTGTGTCGCCGCGGGATATTGCTTCTGCAACAGGTAGGCATCCCCTTTCAACGCGTGAAAATGCGCCTCTCCCGGAAGCAAGCTGATCGCCTGTTCGGCCTTTGCCAGCGCGACGTCCGCGCGCTTTTCCTTGAGCGCCTTCCGGCCCTCGTCATAGGCGTCGTATGCCGGCTTTGCCTTCATCGTCGGAGCGATTGCAGCCGCATAGCGTTCCGCCCCGGTCTCGCCGCCCGGCGGCAATGCGGCCGCACGCTTGCGATTGGCGTCGACCCGCTCCTGCGACGGCGGATGGCTCGCAAAGAGGCCGGCGAACCAGCCGGAGTCCTTGCGGTCGGCCATGCGCACGAACATTTCCTGGAGCGTGACGGCTCCCTGGGCGTCGTAGCCGGCGCGCTTCATGTACTCGATGCCGTAGCGGTCAGCTTCGAGCTCCGCGTCGCGCCCGTATTTCTGCAGCGTGAGCTGGGCAGCGAGCCCGGCGCCCGCCATGTAGAGGTTGCCATAGTCGCTGTCGCTTGCCGCCACCTGTGCCGCGAGCATTCCGCCCTGCAGCAGCATGCCGCGGCTCATCTGCTGCGCGGAATGCCGGGCCGCCGCGTGGACGATCTCGTGGCCGAGCACGGCTGCGAGCTCGGATTCCGACTTGAGTTGCGTCAACAGGCCCCGGTTGACCGCGATCTTGCCACCGGGCAAGGCCCAGGCATTCGGGATCGTGTTGTTCAGCACCACGAATTCGTACGGCAGCTTCCGGTCGCTGACGGCCGCGAGGCGATTGCCGACACCCTGGACGTAGCTCGTCAGCTGCGCGTCCATGACATAGTCGCCGCCCTCGGACTGTCGCATCGGGGCGTAGTTCTTCTGGCCGATCGAGAGCTCCGTGCCCTCGCCGACGAGCATCAGCTCTTTCTCGCCGGTGACCGGGTTCGTCGAGCAGGCCGCAAGCATCGCCGCCGGGATCGCAGCGCGGAGAAATTTCGACGATGCGGATCCGATCATGGTGGTACCTCGCCCTGGAGTACGCTGGACAATCGCTCGTTGTCGATGTTCCCGCCCGAAACCACGCAGACGATCCGGCCCCCGCCGGCACGGCCGGAAAGCGCGCAGGCGAGCGCACAGGCGCCGGCTCCTTCCGCGATGACGTGATTGCATTCAACCATCAGTGCGAGCGCGGCGCCGACTTCGGCAAGGCTTGCGACCAACGCGCCGTCGACGAGGGCGCGCGCGCGCGCGAGCATCTGCGGGAAGACGCTGCGGCTGCCAATGCCGTCGACGAATGACGGGCGGTAATCGACGACCTGCGGCTTGCCGGCCGCGAGTGACGCGGCAAACGGCGCGCCACTCTCCGCCTCCGCCGTGACCAGCCGGCAAGTCGGCGAGAGCGCTCGCACGGCCGATCCGATGCCGCAGGCGAGTCCTCCGCCGCCCCACGGAATGACGATCGTCTCGACATCAGGGAGGTCTTCCAGGATTTCGAGGCCAATCGTCCCGTTGCCCGCCAAGACAGCGGGATCGTCGAACGCGTGGATGAACGTGCCGTCAACGCCGGCATAGGCGCGATCCTGGAATGTCTGCCACCACTGCTCAAAGGGCGCCTTGATCACGCGACCGCCGAGACGTTCGATAGCACGCAGCTTGGTTGCCGGCGCGGTATCCGGCGCAATCACCGTGCAAGGGATCCCGCGCTCCCGGGCGCACCAGGCGACACCCTGCGCCATGTTCCCGGCCGACGCGGTCACGACGCCGCGCGCCAGCTGCCCTGCCGGCAGCATCGCCATCGCATTCGACGCGCCGCGGATCTTGAACGAGCCGATCGGCTGGAGATTCTCGAGCTTGAGCCAGATCTCGGCGGGCGAATCGATCCCGTTGAGACGGACGAGCGGCGTCCGGATCGCACTGCCCGCGATGCGTGTGCGCGCCTGCCGAATGTCGGCGAGAGTGGGAAGCATCCTGGAAGGCGATACTACCGGTAATAGACGTCGTAACCGCCGAGTTTCCGCCAGTCGTCCCCGATCACGCGGGCGTCCTCCCCGGTGCGCGCCGCCACCATCATGAGTATTGCGCCCTTCTTGATGGCGGTCTCGTATCCCTGGATTCGCTCGGCTGGAACGCCCCAGTCGCCCAGCGCGCCGATCAGGCCCGCCGCCACGCCCGCGGCCCCCGCCGCGGTCAATGCGACGGCAATGGGCCCTGCGATGAAGCCCACGGCGGGCAATGCGACCGCGGCGCCCACCGCGGCGAAGATGGTGACGAGCATGCCGACTCGCCCGCCCGTCGGGCCTCCGAGTTCCCCGCCCTCGGATTTCCGCTGCGCGAGCTCAGTTGCGATATCGCTGTCGTTGGCCAGCATTTTTTTCCGCGTGCCTTCCGAGATGACGACATTCACTTCGCCGAGTTCGTAGCCGCGGGCAACACAGGCCCGATAGGCCCGCTCGGCCGAATCGCTGTCCGTGAACAGGCCGGATAGCAGGTGTCGTGTCGATGTTGCGATGGCGGTGGCCAAGTGCTGCTCCCTGCCGGACTTCCGCGCCGGCTGGACCAGCCCTGATCCTGCCAACCCGCCAGTGGGAGGTATGTCGGTTGAAGCCTACAAATGCCGCTCGGCGGGGCCTGCGGCTGCCTTTCAGCCACCGAGCAGGATTGCCACGGCCACGAGCGCAATTCCCCCCAGCAACAGCCCCAGCCCAACGAGCCATGGCCTGCCGTGCGAGTGGCGTGCCCACCAGTAGCCGGTCACGAACAGGATCGCCAGCAGGATGGCATTGGAAACGCGCAGCGCCAGCCGCGCATTGTCGAACAGCAGGAAGGGAATTGCGGCGGGAGCACTGGTGATGACGACCAGCCAGAAACTGGTGAGCGCCCCCATCCAGTCGTCCCGGGTCAATGGCCGCGCCCGGTTTTCCTTCTTGCGCACGTTGGCCACGATCCGCCGGTAAAGCGTTTCGCGCTCCGATTCGCTGGTCACGTCTTCCAGCAATTCGTCGAATTCGCCGCCGACTAGGGCAATGGCTGCCCCTTCATCCGGCGTCCGCTGCACGGCAAGCCCGAGGCGCCGGAGCCGGCCGCGATCGAACAGCTCGTCGACCAGGTACAGGGCGGCATCGATGATTCCCCAGGCGAGGTTGCAGCCGATGATCGCGATCAGGAGCTGGCGCGCGCCCTCGCTGCCTTCGTCCTCGATGATGATCCCCGCGCCCAGCGTGAACGTCAGGGTCATGATGAGCCCGAACAGCATTTCGGCGAGGCTCGAGGCCGGGTCGAGATAGCGCCGATCCAGCGGCGAATAGTTCTTCACGATTCAGTGCGGGACGTAGTAGAGCAGCAGCGCGATCATCAGGTACACGGCGAGCAGCTGCACGCCCTTGTACCAGTTGCCGGTTCCGCCTGTCGCGACGACGGCACCGATCAGGACCGAAAGGAACAACAACGCCACCCCGCCGAGGCTGAAGGACAGCTGGAACGGATGCGGTCCGACGAAATAGCTCGCGAACACCACTGCCGGCGAAACGAACAGGGCGATGAGGATGCAGCTGCCGAGGCTGATCCCGAGCGACAGGTCGAAGCGGCCTTTCAATGCCATGGTGACGGCCGACATCCCTTCCGCGACACCGCCGACACTCGCCAGCAGCACGATGCCGAGAAACGCCGTTGAAAGCCCGAGCGCTTCCCCGGTGCCCTCGACCGCGCCCACGAGCACTTCGCTCAGGATTGCGGCGAGCACGGAAGCGCCGATGAGGACTCCGATGCACAGCGGCAGGCTCCACGGCTTTCCGTGCTCAGCATCCCCGCCCGTCACGATGCTTGCAAATTCCTCGGGGTGCGTCCTGATCATGTAGAACAGGTAAAGCACGTACAGCACGATCAGCAGGATGGCGAGCCCGATGTTGATCTTTTCGAGTTCCAGCGCGGCGGAGCCCGGTGCGTACGCCTGTTCATAGATGCTCGGCAGAGCCATGCTGATGACGGCGATGAACATCATCGTGCTGTAGACGCGGGTCGCCTGCGTATTGAACTGCAGCGTGTGGTGCCGAAGCCCGCCCAGCAGGAAGCTGAGCCCCAGGACGAGCAGCAGGTTGAAGAGGATTGCGCCGATGAGGGACGCCGCCACCATCGAATAGAGGCCGGCCTTCAGCGCCACGACGCAGATGATCAGCTCGGGGAGGTTTCCGAACGTCGCGTTGAGCAGGCCGCCGATCGAATCACCGGTGTAGTGCGACAGGTGCTCGGTGCTGTGCCCGATCAGCCGCGCGATGGGGATGATGGCAAGGGCCGCGACAAGGAACTTGACGGGATCGCTCGCGCCGGTCGCATGCTCCACGAAGAGCGCGATCGGCACGAACGCGAGCATCCAGTGCTCTCTCCACTTGATGGACTGCATCGGCATCCCCCAGTTGATTCTAGTCAGGCTTCCGCGGTGAAGTCGCCACCCAGCGCGAGGTGCAGGTTCACTCGTTGCACGCGCTGCTCGCTCTGTACCCGCAGCAGGTTCATCCTGGAACTGAGATAGGCCACCTGCTGCTGCTGCACCGAGCGCAGGTCGCCCGACCCGACCCGATAGCGGGTCTCGGCGAGCACCAGCGCTCGCTCGGAGTCGACCACGGCCGCGGTCAGGATCCCCTCGCGTTGCCGCAGTGCGAGCTGGCTCGACAAGGCGTTCTCGACGTCGCTGAAAGCCTCCAGCGCAGTCTGCACGTATTGCGCGACCGCCTCCTTCTGCTCAGCCGTCCGGATCTCGACCTGGGCCTTGAGCGCTCCGCCCCTGAACAAGGGCGCCAGGATCTGCCCGCCCGCGCTCCAGACCGGCTTTTCGCGGTCCTCCAGCACAAACAGCTCGCTCGTGAGATCGGACACGCTGCCGGTTATGGAAATGCTTGGCAGGCGCGCGGCCTGGGCTTCCTTCACCCGGCTGAACGCGGCCGCCACGCGCTTCTCGGCGGCGATGATATCCGGCCGTCGCTCCAGCAATTCGGAAGGCAGCCCCGCCGGCACTTCCGAGGCCAGTTCACGAAACTCAGGGGGAACCGCGATCTCGGCACCCGGATACCGGCCGATGAGCAACTCGAGGGCGCGCAATGACTGCTCGCGGGCGAGCTGCACCTGCCGCAGGCTGTCGCGATAGGTTTGCAGGGTCACCCGGGCCGACGCGACGTCGAGCTCGTTGCCAATTCCTACCTGAAGCCGCTTATCCGCGAGCTCGAGCAGCTTGGCCGCGGAATCGACCGCCGACGTCAGCAGTTCCCGCTGGAGGCTTGCTTCGGTCGCGAGGAACCAGGCCTTCGCGACGAGCGCCGCCAAAGACTGGCGGGCGAACACGAAGTCCGCCTCGGTCGAAGCGTATTGCTCTTCCGCGCTTCGCTTGCTGTAGCGGACGCGCCCCCAGAGATCGAGCTCCCAGGACGCGCTCACCAGCCAACCTTCCAGGCCGGAGCCGTCGCCGGACATTTCGCCGCCGCCGCGACCGAGCGCAGTCACGGCCGGCCAGAGCTCGCCACCTGCGGCCCGGACAAAGGCCGCGGCGCGTTCGGCCCTTGCGGCGGCTGCCCGAAGGTCCCCGTTGTACTGGATCGCTTCCGCGACGAGTCCCTCGAGCTGCGCATCCGAGAAGGTCGCGAGCCAGTCGTCCTGAACGGTTCCCGCGATGGCGCCATCGGCGGTCCATTCAGGGGGCGGCAGGGCATGGGCGAGTTCCTCATCCCTCAACTCCTCCGTCGAGGGCGGCGGCAGGAGGATGCAGCCAGAAATGCCGGCGAACAGCATGGGCACCAAGACCGACGCCCGTATGGCTCGCAAGGCGCGTCGATTCCGTTGGCTCGGCATCATGTCAATGCAGTTTCAGGACGAGCCAGTTCGTGAGCGAGCCGACCCGCATGATGACCTTGCGCACGATATGAATGTGATGGCCGTATTGGGTATAGATGGCTCCGTTGCCCACCGCGCCGGCTGCCAGGAACAAGTCCCGGTCCTTCTCGGCGATATCCAGTCGCACGGCAAAGCGGCCCGGTGGCAGCGGGGCGGGCCCTGTTTGCGGGACGGTCGGACTCATGGCGATCTGGCCCTGGCCCTGCGCCCAGACGATCGAGTCCACGCTCGCCTTGATGATACGGCCCGGATAGGTCTTGAGCGCGATTTCCGCCTCGTCCCCAGGCTGGACCTTGTGCAGCTCGTTCTGGTGATACAGCGCGAGGACCTGGAATTCGTTCTCGACAAAGGTCATCACGGGCATCGCGCCGAGTGCGGTCGCCATCTGGCCCGGTCGCAATTGCAGGTTGATCACGGTGCCATCGGCGGGCGCATAGAAGACGGTCTGGGACAGTTCCCAGCGCGCGTTGGCGAGTTGCGCCTTGATCTGGGCGACTTCAGCCTGGTCGTCACCCACCGTGGCGCCGAGGCGGGCGCGCACCTGGGCTTCGGCTGCGACGTTTGCGGCGACCGTTCCTTCGAACTGCCGGACGTCGGCCTCGGCCTGTTCGAGCGCAAAGCGGTCCCCTGCTCCACTGTCCGCGAGTTCGCGGTGCTGTTTCACCCGCATCCGGGCGAGCTCGAGCTTGGCGCGCTCGGCGGCCGTGCGGCTCACCGCCGAACTCAGTTCCTCGTTCAACTGGCCGACCGAGCCCTCGGTCGCCGCGAGCTGGGCTTCGAGGGTGTTCACCTGCAGCTCGAACGGGGTCGGGTCGATCCGGAACAGGATGTCGCCCTTCCTAACGGCGCTGTTCGGCTCGACGGGGACCTCGATCACGCGACCGCGCACCTGCGGCACGACCTGCACGACGTACTTGATCACCCGCACGTCCGACGACGAGGGCGCATAGACGTTCAACAGCAGGATGAGTGCCGTGATTGCCACGATCGGGATGATCACGACCGTGACCTGGGAAACCTTGTTCCAGGGCAGCCACTTGAACTTGATGAAGATCAGCCAGACGAAAAACGAGTAGATCGCCAGCAGGAGTGCTTCCATCAGCCACCTCCCCCGGCTGCGCCCGCGCCGGCGGCACGGCTTTCGAGCCTTGCCAGCCGATCACGCATACCCTTCATGGCTTCGGGCAATTCACCGCGTTTCTCGAATTGTTCCAGCTCGTGCCGGAGCAGGCCCAGCTCCTCCTGAACGGACGGTTCGCTGACCTTGCCGCCGGCCTCGGCTTCGACTTCGGCGTAGTAGTCCTCGTGCTTGTCGCGCCCATAGGCGAGCTTGTGCAGGACCGGCTTTGAGTACGCCCACAGCCAGGCGAGCGGCCAGAGGAGCCCGCCGAACACGAGCGAGAGCAGGCACAGGACGTGAATTGCGTCCTTTTGCGGGTGGTGGCGCTTCTCGGCGATCTTCTCCGGCAGCACGTGCACCAGCCAGAAGAGCGTGATGCCCCCGATCGGCACGACGATGATGATGAAGACGGCCAGGGCGCTGGCCGCCTTGTCGGCGAATTCCCCACTGGCCGCACTGGCCGGCCCGGCCAATGCAAGAAAGGCGGCAACGCAGGCCGCCCGAACGACATCGGAATTCCGCATTCTTGGTCTCACCCCTGACCCCGCCAGGTGTTGCGCCGCCTCACCCCGCCCTGGCGCGTTCGCACGCTGTCAGAAGCTGTAGGCCGCAAAGATCATGCCATATTCGAACGAATTGGTTCGGTCCAGCGACTGCTCGACCGCGTCGCCCGGCTCCGCGTATGCCAGCACGAAACTGAGGACGAAGTGGTCATTTATGGTCCAGTCCATGTACCAGTCGAGTTCCATGGCGAGCTCGTCGGACGTCACCAGCGTGTCAGTGTCAAAGGATGCGCGCTCATCCAGCCTGAAGTCGTAGAAAATGAGGCCCGTCGAAATGGATTCGCGGGGCTTCACGTTCACGCGCAACTGGTGGGAAATGAGGTTCGAGTTCGAGAGGAAATATCCGCCGGCAATCTCACCCTGCCACCACGAGCCCCAGTCGTAGAACCCGGTGAGCAGGGAGTCGAAATCCTCGTTTTCGGGGGTCGTTACATCGTCACCCTCGAAGATGGCGTAACGGTATGTGAGCTTCGGTTGCCAGGCGGACTCGAACTGATAACCCACGAGCGCATTCCAGGCGGTGGAGTCGAGGGCCACGCCGTTGTCCTGCAACGCATATTCGCCGACGAAGGAGAGCCCTCGCAGCCCCGGAAACGGCGCAGTGACCACCCGTGCGTTGTAGAGGTCCATCCCGTCACGCTGGGGTGCCTCGGCGGGATTTGCATTCCAGCTCATGTAGGTTGCGCCCAGCGTGGTCTCTTCGCCGAACGCATACTCGTAGTTCAAGCCCCACACTTCGCTGTCGGATCCGCCCTCCGGCAAATCGTCCTTTTCGAGGAAGAAAGCCTCGACCGTATGCGCGCCCGGCTTGAAGCGTCCGATCGCCGCAAACTCGAAGGCCTTGCGCGCGTTGGTCCAGTATCCGCCGCGCGAACCGCCTTCCGCCGCGCCGTCCCACAGCAGCATGCCCTGGCCCAGCTTGTACTGCGCGCGTCCGAGGGTGAAGTCGAGGACATTTTCGCCGTTGCCGAAGCTGTTGCCGGAGCGCCAGCCGATGTAGAGGTCTTCTTCCTTGAAGGAATTGGCGTCTCCGCCGACCAGGTCCGGTGCGGCGTTGTAAGTCCGCTCGCCGACCGCGCTGAACCTGCCATAAAACTGGGACGAGTTCGACGTCGTGTACACCCCGGTGATGCCCGCTGTGAGGGACGCCTCCGACCAGTTGTCGCTGAGGTCTCCCGAGGGCTGGTCGGGCCGCGGATTCGTGTACAGGGAATTGTTGAATCCGAACGTGCCCAGGCCAGCCGAGAAATCAAATGTCCAGTCCAGTGCTTCCGGCAAGCCGGGCGGCGACGGCGTCGGCGCTTCCTCGGCAAGGGCCTGGGGACCGGCAGCAGCCAGGAGGATGGATGCCACGAGTCTATTCGCGATGACTCCAGCAGGCGATCGGGTGAATTTTGAAAGTCGATTCATGGCAAGACTCCTGACGCAGATGCACTTGACTTGCGGCGCTTCGCCGCCGCCTCCATTGAGCGGATGAAGAACGGATAGAGCGGCACGCTGACAAGCAGTGCCACCATAGCATTCACCACGGTATCCGGATCGCCGCCGAAGATCACCCACAGGCAATAGGCAACCGCGGCGAGCGCAATCCACTTGTAGGTCTGAAACGTCCTGGCCGGCAGCTGGTGGTCACTGATGACCTTGACTACGGCGACGGCCGAGTAGACATAGGGCACGATGATCAGGATCACCGCGAGGTTGACCAGGTTGTTGAATTGGCCGGCCAGCGTGGGCGACATGGTCGCGAACAGCACTAAGGTCATCAGGACCGCCACGACGAGAAGCCCGCGACCGGGCACGCCATTGCCGTTCAGGCGCGCGAACACGCGCGGGAACATACCATCGTCGGCGGCTGCCTTGGCGGACTGGCCGACCAGCAACATCCAGCCGCCGAGCGATCCCACCGACTTCAGTACGGCGCAGACGCTGATCACGATCGCCCCGGTCGTGCCAAGCGCGAGCCGCGCGGCCTCGGCAAACGGCGCATGTGACCTTTGCAGCACGTCGTTCGGCAGTATCCCCATGATGACGGTCGAGCTCAGCATGTACACGACCGCTGCCAGCCCGAGCCCGATGAGCGTGGCCAGGGGGACGTTTCGCTTCGGGTTCTCGATGACGCCGGCGGATACGGCCGCGCTCTCGATGCCCATATAGGCCCACAGCGCCATCGAGGCAGCACGCGAAACCGCATGCATGTTCGATTCGCCGGTCACGTTCCAGCCTGCCAGGAACGTCTCGGTGTCGAACCAGAGCCAGCCGAGCAGCGCGATCGCCATGATCGGTACCAGGGCCAGCGCCATCGTCCAGGTCTCGAGGGCGCCGACCACGCGCGGGCCGAGGATGTTGGCGAACGTGAGCAGCCAGATGACCCCAGCGGTGGCAAAGACGCTCGCAGGCGGGTTGGTGATCGCGGGAATCAGTTCGGCCAGGTAACCAATGGCTGCCACGGCAATCGCAATGTTGCCGATCCAGTTGCCGAACCAGTACACGTAGTTGGTCTGGAACCCCGCATAGGGACCAAGGAAGTCGCGGGCGTAGGCATACGGGCCGCCCTGTTGCGGGTTGAGCTCGCCGAGCTTCGCGAACACGAGGCCGAGGGCGGCCACGCCAACGGTCGCGATGATCCAGCCAAAAATGGCAATGCCGCCGACCTGCGCGAGGTTGACCGGCAGCAGGAAAAGCCCGGTGCCGACCATGTTTCCGGCCACAAGCATTGTCGCCTGCGTCAACGACATCTTGCGGCCGGTTGCGCTCACTTGCGCTTCGAACCTGCCTTGAGGCACTGCACGTACTGGATGCCGTCGCGATTTTCGATGCCATGCGTGTCGTGCCCAAAGCCCGGGAAGCGCCGGTCCCACGATGCCAGGGCCCGGAGGTAGCCCAGGTACGGACCGTCGCTCCGCTCCCGTGGACTCACCGGGCATGAGCATGGGAATGCCGGGCGGATACGGCACGACACTGGTCGCCAGCACGCGGTTCGCGAGCTTGTCGAGCGGTACATGCTCGATCTCGTCGCGGACGAGGTGCTGGTAGGCGTCGCTCGGCGTCATCACCAGCTTCGGCAAGGTCGAGAACGCTTCGGCCAGCCAGCGGGTCTGCTTCGAGTCGCGCAGCTGCGCGAACATCTGGTCGGCGAGGTCGCGCAACCCGATGCTGCCATAGACCTTTGGATCGCTCGACGCGAGCTGCGGGAAGACCTGCTCGATCGGCGCGTTGCTTGTCGTAGTCGCGCTTGAGTTCCAGCAGCGCGTTCAGGAGCGTTCCCCACTTGCCCTTGGTGATGCCGATGGAGAACAGCACCAGGATCGTGAAGTCAGTCGTCTTCTCGACTTCGACGCCGCGGGAGCTCAGGTACTTGGTGACAAGGCTCGCGGGAATCCCGCGCTTCTCGAGGCCGCCCTTGTCGGCGACTCCCGGCGTCACGATCGAAACCTTGATCGGATCGAGCATGCAGTAGTCGTCTTCCAGGTCGCTGAAACCGTGCCAGATCTCGCCGGGGTTCAGCACCCAGCACTGCGGATCCGGTCGCGAGCAATTCAGGCGGTGCATCGGCAAACGGGATCTTCTTTCCCGTCTTCGGGTGCTTGACGCTGTCCGGGTTCCAGGTGCGGAAGAACCATTCGCCCTTCTCCGCAAACTGCCGGTGTACGCGACCCATCGTCTGGCGGAACGCGACCGCTTCCTCGATCGACTCGTTGGTGAGCGTCGGGCCGCCCGGTCCGTCCATCATCGCGGCCGTGATGTCGTTCGAGACGATGATCGCGTAAAGGGGCGAGGTGGACGCCTGCATCATGAACGACTCGTTGAAGCGCGAATGCGGGATCGCACCGCGACCGTCGCGGATGTGCAGCAGGGATGCCTGTGACAGCGCGGCCAGCAGCTTGTGCGTCGAGTGCGTGGCAAAGGTCGTCGGGCCCTTGTGGTCCCTCGGATCGCCGTGCATGGCGTGGCGATCCCGATAGAGGGGATTGAACCGGGCGTACGCGTACCAGGCCTCGTCGAAGTGGATGCGATCGACGCTCGGATCGAGCAATTCCTCGACTCGCCGCGCGTTGTAGCAGAGGCCGTCATAGGTGGAATTGGTGACGACCGCGTAGACTGCCCGCGGGTCGATGCCCTTCGTCACCAGGGGATTGGCCTTGATCGCCGCCTTGATCGCATCCTTCTTGAGCCGTGCCGGCGGGATGGGACCGATGATCCCAAAGCGGTTGCGCAGCGGCACGAGGTAGTTCGGGATGCCGCCGGACATCACGAGGCTGTGCTCGATCGACTTGTGGCAGTTCCGGTCGCACAGCGCGACCTGGCCGCGACCAACCGCCGCCATGAATATGACGCGATTCGACATCGACGTGCCATTGGTAACGCAATAGGTGCGATGCGCGCCGAACACGCGGGCGGCGTACCTTTCGTGCTCGCCGATCGGGCCCGTGTGGTCCAGCAGCGAGCCGAGGCTCCCGACGCTGATCGAAACGATCGGAGCGCATCATGTTCTCGCCAAAATAATCGAAGAACACCCGGCCGACCGGAGACTTCAGGAAGGCCGTGCCACCCTGGTGCCCCGGCGTGTGCCACGAGTACTCGTAGTCCAGCGTGAACTTCATGAGGGCCGCGGCCATGGGAGGCAGCATGGCCTCGAAGTACCGTCGTATCGCCGCGACCACGCGCCCGCCGACGAATGCCGCCGTGTCCTCGAGCGTCCAGATGAATTCGTCCACCTGCTCCATGACGTCGATGGGGATGGCGGACGCCTCGCCGCGCTCGGCCATCAGGAAGATCGGAATCTTGTCGTTGCGGGACCGCAGGAACCGCAGGAACTCGCGTGCGCGCTGGTGGTCGTCATCTTCGCCCAGCGTCCAGTCGATCAGCACGGCATGGATTGCGGAATCCGAGGCAATGACGGACGTGCCGTCTTCGGCGGAAGCCGCCTCGACGACCTCGATCGCCCGCAACTGCAGTTCCTTCACCAGCGTGCGGACCGCGCGACCCTCCGCGGTCGGATCGCCGAGCTCGTCGTCCACGACGAGGGCACGCATGCTCAGCCTGCTGGCTTTACGTTCGATCATCTCGACTGCTCCTGGTGTCGGTGGCTATTCACTTCGGGACCGCGCTGAGGGCAAAGAACGCGCGTGCGCGATCGTCAAACTCACCGAACGACTTTGTGTACAACGCCCGGAAATCGCCGGACTCGAAGAACCTGCTGAGCGCGGCGTCCACGAGCAGGCGGAAGTCGTCGTCATTGCGGGACAGCGCGAGCGCGCCTGCCTCGTGCGTGAACTGGCGGTCGAAAACCACGAGTTCCTTGCGCGCGGCATCGTCCATGGCTCCCATGATCGAGCTGCCCTCGCCGAACAACACGTCGATTTGTCCTTCCCGCAGCTGCTGCAAGCCCGCGCGGTAGTCCGCCACCTGCACGATCTCGGCGTCCACCTGGAAGGCGGCGCGCCGCTCTGCCAGCCAGTCCGCGGTCGTCGTACCGGTCACGGCGCCGAAGGTCGTGCCTTTCAGGACCCTCGCCGCCGGCGAGCCGCGCCAGACCGGGCGCGTTGTCGGCGACTCCGACTAGCGCATTCCGAAGCACCTCCGCCGCGTCCGCGCGCATGACCGCGCGGTTGCCGCCGGCGAGCACCGGGATGGAGAACGCGACGTCCTTTCGGCGGGCGAGCGTCACGCTCATCGGTGAGCACAGGAGGTCGATGCTGCCCAGCTCGACCTCGCCGATGCGCCGGTCGAGTGTCACCGGCACCCAGTCGATGGCCACGCCCGGCGACCGCGCCTTGACCTCGGCAGCGACCTGCCGGCAAAGCTCGATGCCGTAGCCTTCCGGCTCCCCGGCGTCGTTCCGGAACGAGAACGGCCGCTGGTCGACCAGGTAGCCCAGCTTGAGGCGGCCCGAATCCCGGATGCGGTCCAGTGTGCCAGCCATTACCGGCATGGCGGCGAACACGGCAAGTAAGCCGGCAACGGTCGCCAAGAGACCACTCCCGAACGCGAGCTGGTGGCCGCGCGAGGCTTCGAATTTTTCAACTCTCATGTTTGTTCTCCTTTCGTGTGTTTGCGCGGCCACGGCTAGGCCTTCCCGGCTCGTTCGGTACCCACCACAAAGCGGGGCGCAAGGAAGCCCCAGATGATGTATGCGAGGCCGAGCACGAGCATGCCGCCCATCACGGCTTCCATGCCTGACGCATAGAGCGCGAAGACGCTGTACGCCATTGCAAACACGGCAATGGTGACGTCGATGCGATATTTGCCCTGCTGGGACTTTCGCGTTCTTCATCATGATCACCAGCGAGGACAGCGCGACGACGTAGGGAATGACGTTCGTGACGACCGCCAGGTTGACGAGCGCGCTGAACTGCTCGCTGAGTGTCGGCGAAATGGTCGACAGGGCGAGCACGGTTTGCACGACGCCGAGGACGATCATGCCGGTGATAGGGGCTCCCAAGCGGTTAACCTTTGCGAAGAAACCCGGAAACATGCGCTCCTCGGCCGCCGACTTGCCGGTTTGAGCCAGCGTGAATTGCCATCCCAGGAGCGAACCCAGGCAGGCCAGCACGGCGAGCGCCATGATGACCTTGCCCACGGTCGGGCTAAACATGTACTCGTAGGCGAGCCCGAACGGGCCGGTCGAATTGGCGAGTGCTTCGTTGGGCACGATGCCCTGGATCACGGTCGTCGACAGTACGTAGATGATCGCCGCGCCGAGCGTGCCGAACAGGCAGGCAAGCGGCACGTCGCGTTTCGGATTCTCGACTGCAGCCGAGTTCTGTGCGGCGGATTCCATGCCGAGGAAGGCCCACAGCGTGAGCGAAATGCTCGAGCCCATTCCCTGCGCGATGCTCAGGCCCTGCGGATTCCAGGCTTCGGCGAAGGTGTCCTTGCTGAACCAGAACCAGCCGATCAGCGAAAGAGCACCGACCGGTATGAGGACTCCCCACACGGTAATCGAGCCGATCTTTCCGGTGACGCTCGGGCCGCCGAAATTGGCGACCGTGGTGAGCCACAGGAGTGCGATCACGCTGATGCAGGTCGTGATCGGCGTCGCCGACATTCCGGGGAAAAACGTCGCGAGATACCCGACTGCCGAAATCCCGATTGCGACATTGCCGATGGCGAGCGACAGGAAATAGAGCAAGAACACCTGAAAATAGCCGGGCTTCCCATATGCGTCCTGCGCATACGCCGCCATGCCGCCGGGGCGCTGGTTGTACATTCCCGCCTGGGCGAAACCGTACGCAATCGCCATGGAGCCGACGGCGGTAACGATCCACGATAACAGGGAAATCGCGCCGACCTGGGCCATGTTGGTCGGCAGCATGATGATGCCGGAGCCCATCATGTTCACGGCGACGATGAACGTGAGCTGCATCAGGTTCATCTTCTTTTGGACTGCCATCAGGCTTCTCCTTCTTGCCCCGTAATGGGGTCACTCCCGGACCACGTACGTATGAAACTTGATCTTACCGTCCACCAGCTCCTGGTATACGCCCTGCACTTCATAGTTGAAACCGGGGAAGCGGTTGAACGATTCCTCGAAGGTCATGAAATAGTCCAGCATCGGCTGCGCTTTCTTGTCCCAGCGCTCGCCGGGAACGATAACACCAATACCTGGTGGATAGATCAGCGCGAGAGTCGCTGCGATGCGTCCCGCGACACCGTCCTTGAGCGGCACGTAGTCCACCTCGTTGGCGACGACGGCTTCGTAGGCGTCCTTCGGGTACATCGCGAGCTCGGGAAAGCTGCTCGCCCGGAAGCACTTTTTCTGCAATTCCTTGACGTTCGCCTTGCGGTAGAAGTCGTGCATCTCCTTGCAGACCTGCCGCAGCGAATAGCCCTCATAGCGGGCGCGATTCTGGGAATAGAGCGTCGGCAGCGCCTCGCCGAGCGGAACGTCCTGGTCCCACAGGCTCTTGAACTTCGCGAGCTTCGCGATCAGCGAATTGAGCTTGCTCTCGTCGTCCGCCGGTGTCAGCAGGAACAGGATGCTGTTGAGGTCGCACTTCTCCGGGACGATGCGCTGCTCTCGCAGGTAGTTCGCGAGCACGGTCGCCGGTACGCCGAAATCGGCGTAGTCGCCGGTCTTACGGTTGATCCCCGGCGTCAGCAGCATGAGCTTGTTCGGGTCCACCATCGCGTATCCGTCCGCGAATCCCGAATAGCCGTGCCAGGTCGCCTTCGGATCGAAGACCCAGCACTGCTGCTCCCGCTTCAGCACCTCGGTCGGGAGCTCCTCCCAGGCGACGTTCGTGGCGTCCTTCGTGAGTTTCGAGCCCCGGATGGTCACGACATCGGGAACGAACGGGTCGAAAAACCACTTTTCCTCGGCAGTGCGCCCGGTCTTCGCATAGTGCCGGCCGAATTCGCGTAGTTTCTTGCGCGCCTCGATGCCGAGCTCGATGCAGCGGTCCCACAGCATTTCGCCGGCCTTTCCGTCATGGAGCTTGGCATTCACGTCGAGCGCGGCGAACAGGGGGTAGAACGGCGACGTCGAGCAATACATCAGGAACGACTCGTTGAAGCGCTTGTGGTCGATGAACCGCTTCTGGCCGCGGATGTGCTCGTCGCGCTTGTGGATCTGCGAGGCCTGCGAGAATCCGGCGCCCTGCTTGTGCACTGACTGGGTCGAGAACAGGCCGGCCATCTCCGGCTTCAGGTTCTCGAGCCGCATCGGGCTGTGGTCGGCGAAAACAGGGTGGAAGGCGTTGTAGCCGATCCAGGCCTCGTCCCACAGGACGTAGTCGCACAGGTGGCCGATCTTCTCGAGTACCTTGCGGACGTTGTAGACCGTGCCATCGTAGGTTGCGAGCTGGATGCAGGCCATGCGGAACGGACGCTCGGCCTTGTGACGCTCGGGGTCCTTCACGAGCGGATTCGAGCGAATCTGTTCGCGCAGGTACTTTTCGTCCCACGCGTCCCAGTCCACGGCCCCGATCATGCCAAACGGATTGCGCGCCGTCGGAAGGAAAATCGGAATCGCACCGGCCTTGACCAGCGCGCCCTGATGCAATGACTTGTGGTTGTTGCGGTCGAACAGCACCAGATCGCCGCGCTTAAGTGCCGCCTGGGAGACGACCTTGTTGGACGTGGAGGTACCGTTCAGGACGAAGTAGGTCCGGTCGGCGCCGAACACGCGCGCCGCGTGACGCTGGGCGTCGACCGCGGCCCCGACATGGATCAGCAGGTCACCGAGCTCGACGTCCGCGTTGCACAGGTCGTTCCGGAAGATCTGTTCGCCATAGTGTTTGAAGAAGAGCTGGCCGGACGGGGATTTCCGGTAGAACTCGCCGCCCTGGTGTCCGGGGCAGGCAAACGAAACCTTGGCTTCGGCGTCGTAGGCCATCAGTCCGCCGAAGAATGGCGGCAGAAGGCTCATGCCGTAGGCCGTGATGCTCGCAACGACCTGCTTGGCGTAGAACGTTGGCGTCTGCTGCCCGAGGTAGATGAAACCGTCGACCTCGCTGGCCAATCCGAGGACCGACGTGTCGGAAATCCGGCTCGAATCCGCCAGGGCCCAGAGCGGCGTCCGGAATCCGATGTCTCGCACGGCCTGCGCGAGCTTCCGCGCGGGCTCGCGGTGGGCGCCGTCAACCGAGGCGATGTACGCGCCAACCTCCGCGTCTTCCGAAACGTCGCGGTCGTACCGGTCGCTGATCTCGATCTCGAAGTTTGCGCCGCGAATCTGGTCCAGCAGCGCCTTGACGTGTGAATTGCTTCCGTCGACGAGCGCAACCACCTTCAACAGCTTGTGGAACGGAATCGGGATATTCGGCGTCCGGGCCGCGTACTCGATCATTTGCGTCGTCGCGCTCGCGGCGCGGACCTTCCCTTGATGCAATAGACGTGATAGCCGTCTTCGCGCTCTTCGGCACCCTCGACTTCCTTGGCGAATCCCGGGAACTTGTGGCCGTATTCCTGGAGGGTACGCACGTACGTGAGCCAGGGACCGTCGGCACGGCCGAGGTTCTCTCCCGGCATGACGATCGGAATGCCCGGCGGGTACGGAATGACGCCCACCGCGGCGACGCGCCCCGCCATTTTGGCCAAGGGTACCTTTTCAACGTCACCGGACATCAGGAGCTGGAATGCGCGGCGCGGGGTCATCTCGGGCGTCGGCAGGGTGGCATAGGCCTTGGCCTGCCAATGACCCTGGCGGCTCTTGCGCAAGTGCGCCCACATCTCGTCGCCGAGGTCCTTCAGGCCCATGCCGGCATAACGTTCCGGGGCCCTCGCAAATACCGCGGGCACGACCTCCGCGAGCGGCGCGTTGCGGTCGTAGTCCGACTTGAAGTCGAGCAGCGTGTTGAGCAGCGTGCCCCACTTCCCCTTGGTCACGCCCATGGAGAACAGGAACAGCACCATGTGGTCGGTGGTCCGCGACGGCACGATGCCGTGGCGCCCGATATAGGCGGTGACGATGTCGGCCGGGATGCCATTCGTGTCGAGCTGCCCATCCTTCTTCATGCCGGGGCACACGATCCCGAACTTGATCGGATCGAGCATGCACCAGCCGTCCGGCAGTCCATCGAAGCCATGCCAGCTGTCGCCCGGGTGCAGGATCCAGCAGTCCGGGTCCGTCGCGAGCCTCTCCGCCGGAACTTCGTGAAACGGGACGCGCTTGCCGGACTTCGGGTCGCGCACCTGCTCCGCGTTCCACGGCGCGAAGAACCAGTCCTTCTTCGCAAGGAATTCCTGGCGCACGCGCGCAACGGCAAGACGGCACGCGACGGCCTCGTCGATGGTCTCCTGCGTCAGGACCTCCCCCGCCGGGCCATCCATGATCGCTGCGGCAACGTCGTTCGACGCGATCAGCGCGTAAAGGGGCGACGTGCTCGCCTGGGTGCAATAGGCCTCGTTGAACCGCCCGTGGTCGATGGCGCCGCGGCCGTCGCGGATGTGGATGAACGAAGTCTGCGAAAGCGCATTGAGCAGCTTGTGCGTCGAATGCGTCGCAAAGACCGTCGGGGCGTCCTTCGCATGCGTCGACGGATCGCCGCGCATGGCGTAGCGGTCGCGATACAGGGGATTGAATCGCGCGTAGCCGTACCAGGCCTCGTCGAAATGCACCCGGTCGACGCTCTTGCCGAGGCGCGCCTCCGCGTCGGCGGCGTCATAGCACATGCCGTCGTAGGTGCAGTTGGTCAGCACCGAGTAGACGGCCCGCTTGTGGCCGGATGCCTTGGCCAGCGGATTCGAGGCGATGCATTTCGCGATCGCCTTTGGCTCGAGCTGTTCCGGGGGTATCGGCCCGATGATCCCGTAGCGGTTGCGCGTCGGCATCAGGAATACCGGAATGCCGCCCGTGTTCACGAGGCCCTGCTCGATCGACTTGTGGCAATTCCTGTCGCACAAGGCGATTTCGTCGTCTCCGACGCAGGCCGACATGATGGCGCGGTTCGACGCCGACGTGCCGTTGGTCACCGTATATGAGCGGTGAGCCCCGAAGACCCGCGCCGCAAAGCGCTCGCTCTCGCCGACCGGGCCGCTGTGACCAAGCATCGAGCCGAGCGCGCCGCGCTCGATGCCCATGTCGGTCCGGAACAGGTTTTCGCCGAAGTAGTCGAAGAACACCCGGCCGACCGGCGACTTCAGGAAGCCGACTCCGCCCTGGTGACCCGGAGCCGCCCACGAGTACTCGCGCTCGCGGTCGTAGCGGGCCAGGGCTGCCGCATAGGGCGGCAGCAGGTTGTCCAGGTAGCGCTCGATCGACGCCTGCACGCGGCCGCATATGAACGCCGCCGTGTCCTCGAGTATCCAGATGAACTCGTCGGACAGGGTTGCGACTTCGATGCTGACCGAACCTGCGATGTCGCGGCTCGCCATCAGGAAGATCGGCAGCTTCGCGTTGCGCTTGCGGACGGCACGCAACAGGTCGGTCGCCTGCTTGCGGGCGTTCTTGTCGTCCTTGCTTTCCGACCAGTTCAGGAGGATGCAGTGGATGCCGGAGTCGGATACGGCGTTCGCCATGCCGTCTTCGTACGTGGCGGCCTCGATGACCTGGATCTTTCGCGACTTCAGGTCATTGATCAGGGCCCGCACGCTGCGCGCCGCGGCACCTGCGGACTGCGCCAGGTCGCCATCCACGATCAGTACCTGGCGAATGACTCCGCCTGCACTTCTATGTTGCAACATCGACTATTCCCCTCTATTCCAGGCCCGGGCTCGCGATCGGATGGCCAGACTGCCGGACTACATGTCTGCCGCAACGTAATTTCGGCAACACGGCCCGGACCTCATTGTCAGGCGCCCATGGGTTTGCAGGACTGCCCTTGCGATCCCGAGCAGGATGCGGGCCCGGCCATGCGGCGGCAATACGACTTTGGTACTACGAGCCGCGACCTCGCATGCGCCCGTGCTGCTCAGGCGAGGGCCATGCCATGAAGCCTCATGGCATGGCCGTCTTGCGATTGATGGTTCAACGCCGATTCAATAACGGAATACGACGCCGAACTTGATCTGGTCGAAGTCGGGCGAGCCCGACGCGTGTTCAAAGTCGTACCAGGTCTTTTCATACCCGAGTCTCAGGCTGAAACTGCCCGAAGAATCCCAGCGCACGCCTGCGCCGAGCGAGTACACAAAGCCGTCGGTCGAGCGCGTGTCCTGGACCGGCACGCAGATCTCGCCGTACCACGGATCCCACCAGCAGCCGATCTCCACCCGTCCTTCCGGAATGTTCGTGTCGATGAAACTCCAGCCGACTCCGCCGGAGATGTACGGCGTGAGATCGCCATCGATGAAGTTGTAGTTGATGGCGGCACGCGGTGTGAAGGCTTCGTACTCTCCGCGTACGTCCACCGAAAGTCCGGGCGTGTCGGCCGACTGGATCGTCGCGTCGTAATCCACCGACTTGTAGTCGAGCCCGAACAGGAGTTCGAACTTCGGATTGAAGCGATAGCCTGCGACGAACGCAATGCCGAAGTCGTCTTCGACCTCGGCAGTGGACCCGCCCTGGAAATCGATGCTGTTGGAATCCAGGTATATCAGGTCCGCGCCGAACTCCCAGCCGGTGTCCCGGTTGGAGCTTTGCGCCCACGCAGGGGAACTAAGGGCAATTAGTGCAACTAATGCAAGGACTGTCCGGTTTCTAGCTTCCATACTTGTCTCCGTTGAGTCGCATTTCCGCCACAACTGTGGCTTTCTTGTGTTTGCAGACTGGCAGACGGGCGAGATGTCGCAACGTAAATTCGGCAAGAATCGGTGACGAGTTCAGGCCGTGCGGCAGCCAATGAGCGTGTTGCGATGATTCAACTGGATAGCCGGCAATTCGGAGAATTCGAAAAGGCGCTGCGAGGCGTCCGTGGCCACTTTGTATTGCACTCGAGGCAAGCGCGCGACTGGCGACTCCGGATCGTGGAACTGGGCGGCCTGGCGCTGTCAATCCTGAAGGCCGGCGCGGCGCATTTCTATAGCGGCGCAGGATCCGCCGGTTGCTTCACCTTCTTCATGCCCCTGGGACGGCATGAGGACCTGGCATTGAATGGCATCCGGTTTGACCGCCGCAAGGTGGGCTGGCTCGTACCGGGACGGGGATTTCATGTGGATGCCAGGCGACCGCTGACGACGCTCCACGTCACGATCTCCCGCGAACTGCTGGTGTCTTCGCTCGCCTCCCGCCACCCAGAGGCCGAAAGCGTCCTGTTGAAACGCAATCTCGTGACGCTATCGACCAGGACGACCGCGCACGTCGTTCAACTGGCCCGCCGTGTTCTCAAGCTGGATGGACTTTCACAGGCCGTCGGAAATCAACCCCTCGCCAAGAATGCGGCACGGATCGCTCTGGTCGATGCAGTGCTCGATGCCCTCCTCCCGATCGGCGACTCAGAGGTCGACCGGCCAGTCGGTGCAGCGGGACGCGGAAGTGCTGGATCGCGCGCTGGCGCTGCTCGAGGCGACACCCGACGACCCGGTTCACTCCGTAGACCTCTGCCGAACCGCCGGTGTTTCGGAACGCACGCTGAGAAACGTCTTTTACCGAGGTTTCGGAATCTCGCCGCATCGCTACCTGATGATCAGGAGGCTGCACCGGGCACAGGCCGAGATCCAGGCAGGCAGGCCCGGCGACACGGTTTCCAGCATCTGCGCCAACCTTGGACTGTCCGATGCGGGCAGGTTCGCAGGTCACTACCGCGAGCTATTTGGAGTTCTTCCGTCGCGGGACCTTGCCCTTCATCGGAACGCTGCGGCCGACAGGCATCGATCCACGCGAGACGAGGCCCCGCACTAGGGTCGCGCGAGGGTACTCGCCGAAGAGCGCGCGATAGCTCGTCGCCATGCGCCCGACGTCACTGAGTCCGAATCGCCTCGCGACGCCCGCCACCGTTTCCGTGCGCGGATCGGAAGCCGCCAGCGCAACCTGGATCGCATGCAACTTGCGGGTGCGCAGGTACCGCTTCGGCCCCATGCCGAACGCGTCGAGGAAGATCTGCCGCAGCGTGCGCTCGCTGATTCCGCTGATCGCGCACAAGTCCGGAATCCGCGGGGAGGCAGTTTCATCGTGCTCGAGATAGCGCGCAATGCGCGCGACTACATCGGCACTGTGCAGCCTCGGTCGAACGCCGGCCCTGGCCCCAGCGGACCGCTGTCTCGGCCCTGCAATTCGCATGCGGTTGCCAGTCCGTTGCCATACTGCTGAACGCCGTTCGTGACTGCGGCGGGCGATCCCCTCGACGCGAGGGTGGATCAGCCGGTGAGGCGACGCTACGTAAAATTGGCAAGGGAATGCGGAAAGTTCCTATACCATGCCGCATTCCAGGGGGACAACAGATGCAATCGATGCGTCGACCGATGAATCTGCTCGCCGCGGTGCCCCTGTTGGCACTCGTTGCTGCGGCTGCGGCACAGGATGCAAACATCAGGCAACCGGTCGCGGAGCTCGAGCAGCTGCTCGCCGCGGAACCGCTGGTCATTGCGCATGCCGAGATCAGCCGGCCCAATGCCAAGGGCGACATCACCTTGCGGGCAGACATTTCCTTTGGCGGCGCGCCGCCACTGCGCGTGAAGCTGCGCAAGGCTGAACCGGGCGCGAATTCCTTCAACAACGTCCCGCGCTACGACATCGCGGCATACGAGCTGCAGAAGCTCTTCCTCGATCCGGCCGAGTTCGTGGTGCCGCCGACTGCGCTTCGCATGGTGCCGCTGGCGGACTTCGCGAAGTATTCACCCGGCGTCGCACGCACCTTCCCCGGCGCCGACCAGGTGCTGGCCGTGGTGCAATACTGGCTGAGCGACATCAAGGTGGTTGCGGACGTCTACGACCCCGTGCGTTTTGCCGCCGACCCGGCCTATGCGCGACACATCGGCCAACTGAACGTGCTCACCTACATGATCAGGCATCGCGACTCCAACCTCGGCAACTTCCTGCTCGGCAAGGCGGAGACCGGTGCGCGGGTGTTTTCGATCGATCACGGCGTCGCGTTTGCGTCGGAAGAAAGCGATCGCGGCGATCTGTGGAAGGACATTCGCGTGAATCGGCTTCCGGCCGACACCGTCGAGCGGCTTCGCCAGGTCACGCCGGAACTGCTGACGGAGCGTCTCAGCGTGCTTGCGGAATGGCGGCTCGAGGGCCAAGGCTACGTTCCCGTCGCGAAAGGCAGGACCCTGTCGGAGACCCGTGGCGTCCGCCGCGAAGGCAATCAGCTGCAAATGGGCCTCACGAAGTCGGAAATTCGCGAGCTGCATCGACTGTTGAAGAATCTGCTCGAGCGCGTCGATGACGGCAAGATCAGCCTCGTGGCTCCCGAAGGCGCCTGAGGAACCCGCGTTCAGGGCGCTTCGCGCCTCCTTGCCACGAACGTGCTGCGCGCCTCGAGACCGTCGAGGTTGGAAGCAATGACTGTGATCCGCAGCTCCCCCATGTCGACATTCTTCGGCACCTTGCCTACAAAGGCCTGCAGCCGGACATTGAACCGCATCCAGTGCGGCAGCCGATGGCCGTCGTCACGGCGGGCATGCAGGACCAGGACATCGCCCGGCTCCGCGTCGTAGAACGCGGTCGGCGCAACCGGGTGCAGGAACGACTCGCCGGGCGCATAGAGCAGGTCGGGAATGGGCTCGACGGCCTGGGGCGCCACGTGCACCACGTTGTCGCGCGCCTTGCGGCTGTAATCGCGCCCCATCACCGCCGCGAGCGCAATCCACCCCAGCGCCAGCACCAGGTTCACCGCCGCGAAGTCGTGTGCGGCCCAGCTCAAGATGTTGAGCCCGATGAAAATGCCGACTGCCTGGATGAGATCGCCGAAGCGCCAGAAGAAGGTGTCGATCGCGGTCTTGCCGTCGTACTTCGAGTCGCGATCGACCGGCAGGAACATCGCCTGCCGCGTGGTGTTCATCAGCGAGTAATCGACGCTGTTCTCCGCAAACTTGATCCGGCGAATCAGGTAGAAGAACGGAATGAAGCCGCCGAGCATCGGCCCGAACACCAGGAGGCCATACCCCAGCGCGACAATGACCGGCTGGACCAGCAGCGCGCCGCGCACACCGACGAGGTGGTAGACGCGAGACACGATGAACAGCTGGATGACGCAGGCTGATCAGCGTCACCCAGAAATTGAAGTTGCCGTAAAACTCGGTGATGAGCGAGCCCAGGTCGAGCTTCCCGCCGCTCTCGGCGACGCGCGCCACGGCATCGGCCTTCACAAAGTCGGCGAGAATGAATTCACCCGTGCTGTTGATCCAGTTGAGGAGCACCACGAACAGCGCCATGTGCAGGAGATAGCGATCGCGCAGCACCAGGCCAATGCCGCCGAGCAGCTTGGGCAAGGGCTGGGAGCGGTTGATCTCGACTGCGCGCGATCCCTCCGGAATGGCGGCACGTTCAGGCGCGGTGAGGAACAGCGTGGCGCCGAGCGTGGCAGTCGCGAGGATCATGAGGCCCATCGGCGCGAGCGCTTCCGCCGCCATCTGCGTGAGCTTGGAGCCGGCCAGCGCGCCCAGGTTGGCGCCCAGCATGATCACCACGAACAGTCGCTGGCCGCTCCGGACGTTGAACGAGTCTGCCGCGAAAGCCCACATCTGGGAAACGACCATGACGCCGTAGATACCCACCCAGATGAAAAACGCAATTGCAATGGGAACCTGATAATGGGAGAGCACGGCGAACAGCGGAAGCGTGAACACGAAGAACAAGGTGACGGCACGCAGCAGTCGCGCACCGTCGAGGTGATGTCGCAACCGGCCATAAAGCGGCACGATGAGCATGAGCACGAGCGCCATCGCCGCCACCGCATACGCGCGCGTTTCGGCAGAAAACTTGGTCAACATGAAGGCTTCGCGCAGTGCCTTCACGACCTGGTATGACGCGAGCAGCAGGAACCCGTGCAGGAAGAACAGGAAGGCGGTACGGCCCTCGCCAGGCGCCACGCGCGTGACGAGCGACAGCAGCCGCTCGAAGCGGGACAGGCTGGCATGGTCGAAGTTCAAGCTATTTCAACTTATCCGAAGGGAGCCTTGCGGCACGCAATTCATGAGTTCGCGATAGTAAACACGCTTCCACCCAGATGCCAGCGAAGGTAGTGCGTCCCCGCGCCAGGCAGTGACTCGCCAACGATCGGGTCAAGGATGCCGGCAGGGTTCTCCGCCGCTGGAGCAGGTACTGCGGACTCGATCCATGTCCCGCTTGTTCTCCTGCTGCGCGATGATGTAGTCGCGCACCTGGTCCTCGTTGTAGCACCGCTCGGTCTTGAAGCGCGTGCCGATCGGCGTGTCCCGCTTGCAATAGAGAACGAGTTTCCCTCGCTTTTTTGTGGCGAAGCCCGGGGGCGGACTGAATTCCTTCGCCTCTCGCAGCCGGAGGGGTCGTCGCGGCCTTCGTTGCGGCAGACTTGTTCTTCGCCTGATCAAGGGCTGGCACCTCCTTGCCAACCGGGCTTTCCTGCGCAAATGCCAGTCGATGCCCAGAGTCCGAAGGCGATCAAGATCGAGATTCTTTTTCATGGTCGCCTGTCACCGTACCCCTGCCCGGTCCCGCCAACACGGTACACCACCTCTGAAGTCAACAGTATCGACAAGATTCCCTTTCGCGCGACAGCTCAACCTCGATGACAGCCGGCTCCGTTCCGCCGATTGGACCGACGAGGATTGGCTTGAACCCGAACTTGCGAATGTCGACGTACGTGTTCGCCGGCAAGTTGCACAGGTAGAACCTGCCGCTCAGGTCACTGCGCGTGGTGGCAAGACCTGTTTCCAGGGCGTCCTGGGCCCAAAGTTCGGCGCCCGAGATGGCCTGACGGCCGTTCGGCGTGGTCTCGAATATCGTGCCGGTGACCGATGGTTCGATGCTCAGCTGCGGTCGCGGCGCATTGACCACATTCAACGCCGACACCGGCAGCATCTCGATGCGAACTTCGATGTCCTGTGTCACGGTGCTGCGGACGGCGCAGGGCTGGACGAAATCACGGCTGACGCCGAGGAGGAAAATTTCGGACTTGGGCACCTGGGCTTCGAACAGGCCCAGGCCATCGGACTGCAACGGTCCGTTGGCCCACCAATACGAGAAATCGAAGCCGGGTGTCTGGACCCAGAGATTGATGTCGGCGTTGGCAATCATGCCGGTGTCGTATGAAAAGACTTCCCCACGGACAATGAATTCCGGCGGGGGCGGAGTCGGTTCCTGAGGCTGGGAAGCGGGCCCGCCGATGTCCCTGCCAGGGCCCTCCCCACCTGCGCCGCCGCTGCAAGCGGCGAGTAACAGGAGGCAGGACGTTCCGGTAATCGCGGGAAGCAAACGTGCAATTGGCAGTTTCATGATCCGTACTCCAGTGCCTGTTTTCGGCTCCTGGTTGCGACGGTAACTTGCCGCTTGCGTCTAGACTGTCATCTACTTGTCATTGATATCGACAAGCGACAGAGCTGCAATTCGCTGCGATGCACGATGCTTCAGCGATGTCGGTGTCTGAAATCGGCGGGCAACCCCTAAGAGGGCCTGAAACAGAAACCCCGGCGCGAGGCCGGGGTCTCCGTCGAAAATGGTAGCGGGGGCAGGCTGTGGCCAATCCGTGACCGAAAGCTTGTCGTCACCGCCGTTGCCAGCTTCATCTAAGATTCCCCAGCTCTCCCCGTCCAGTAGCCGGAGCAATCACATGCACATTCGATGGGCGACGGTAGTGGCCTGCCTGAGTCTTGCGTTTCCGGGCGCGGCCAAAGACTGGAACGCCGACGAGAAAGTGGTATGGCAGCTCGAGGAAGACTACTGGCGCTTCGTGAGCGCGGGCGACATCGACTCGTACGTAAAGCTTTGGCACGACGACTTTGTTGGTTGGCCCTGCTTCGAGTGGAATCCCGCCCGCAAAGGCGATATCGGAAAGTGGGTTCGAGACATCCGCGATAACCGCTGGAAGCTCACGTATCAGCTTAATCCGCTCGAAATTCAGGAATTTCGGGAAGACACGGTCGTAGTCCACTACGCAGCCGAGTACGTGTATGACTACGGCGACGGCACGCGCAGCGGAGTCGGCCTCTGGCGCAAGTTCACGCACACCTGGCTGAAGACGGACGGTGTATGGCGGATCATCGGCGGCATGTGCGCTGCCCAAGAGCCAGTCAAGGCGCCGCGCCGCTAGAACCGCGGCCCAAACGGAAACCCCGGCGCGAGGCCGGGGTTTCCTTCGAAGATTGGTAGCGCGGGTCCGTCCCCGGTGCTTACGTTCCGAGTTTCACTCACCGCCTGAAGCTTACCCTTCCCACCTGGCGGCCACGTGATTGACGGGCCGAAATGGCGTAAAACACCAAGTCAGTTGTGACGTTTAACTGTAGGCGAGCGTCGTAAGTACTCTTCCATCCGAAGGGGAGACTCATGAAAAGGTTTTGGCTGTGGTTAAAACGAGCCCTGGTCGGCCTGCTATCGCTGCTCATTATCGCTGCCGGCGCGGGTTTCGCCTATCAGGCGTACTCGACCAGACGGACTGCCGAGCGCTTCCCGCCGCCCGGCAAGCTAGTGGACATCGGCGGCTACAGACTCCACTTGAACTGTACTGGAGATGGCTCTCCGACAGCGATTCTTGAATCGGGCGGAGGACTTCCTTCTCTAGATTTCTCGCTTGTGCAGGCCGAAGTCTCGCTCTTGTGGGGGAAGTTATGACGCGACTTGAGAAAGCAGCGTATCTCTGCAGATCATCGGCGCAGCGGCAGTAATCGTGTCCCTCATTTATGGTGGGGCAGCGGATAATCGACAACACGACTGAGGTCAGGGCTAATTCCGGTCGAGAGATTGAAATCGTTCGGCCAGGAAATCAGATTCCTGGGTAGTGACCAATCCAGAAATGGTCGACATCCTGACCGCTGGAAGTAGCGACTACGAGGCCTTGTCTCCATCACACAGGCTGCGTTTCAGAATTGCTCCAGCAATGACGGGATGAGCTGTTGCCGATCCTTCGCCATATTGCGCAGGCATCCTGCCCGGTCAGAATTACTCAGGCCAGCATCGAGCCACGCGTGATCAGCGGTTGAACCAGTGCGAGACGCCCACCCTGGCCCAACACGCGATGCAACTCGTTCGCCGCAGCATGGCCTTGTCGGTCACATATTCAAGGACACTGACCGAAACGATGAGGTCAACACTGTCGCTACTCCAGTGGCAGCTCTTCCGCCGAAGCCGTGCAAACGGTGAGCGGAAACGCCTTCTGCCGCGAGTGCAGCGGTCACCTCTTTGGAGTGTGGATGCACGTCCACTCCGAACAGAGTGTGGCAACGTGTCGCCAGATCCGGAAGAAACATCACCGCGTGCCGTACCCCACCTCGAGGATTGTGTCGTATTTACGGCCTTCGATAAGATGGTGAATGAGTCTGAAGCGCGCCCGCTGGAGCGGTGCAAGCAGCGGCGAGTAATTCCAGGCCGCTTTGTCCACCGGGCCAGTGACTATCAGGCGGTCTTTCGGAAGCAACTCAGGCTCATAGCGCGATCTCACGTGCCTGATCTCCATGGAAAATACCAATGCTTCCGCGACAGACGGAGTGCACGCAGGTCATGCGCGCAAGCGCACTTGCGAGAAAACCCGGCGCGAGGCCGGGAGCCTTCTGTGAAAGTGGTAGCGGGGGCAGGATTTGAACCTGCGACCTTCGGGTTATGAGCCCGACGAGCTGCCAGACTGCTCCACCCCGCAACAGGGGCGCGAATTATAGACAGCAGCCTGTTGATTTACAAACGGCGAATCAGCGCTCAGGCCTGCGTCAAGGCGCGGTGCAGATGGCAGGATTTGAGCAGGTCCCCCGCGTGCGATTGATGTCGCGCTGGTTCTCGTCGCGCGCGAGCAGGTAATCATGCAACTGCTGCTCGTCGTAACACTTCTCGGTCTTGAAGCGGGTGCCCACCGTGCTGTCTCTTATGCAATAGAGGACCAACTTACCGCGCTTTTTCGTGACGAACCCCGGCGGCGGCGTGAATTCCTCCGTCGCCGCTGCAGCCTTGACGGTTTCCGGGGCCTCGGCCTTTGCCTCCGGCTCGCTGGCAGCCGGCGTCTCGTCGGCCTTTGCGACTTCCTGCGCCATAGCCGAAAGCGACCAGAGCCCCAAGGCGAACGCAAGCAATGTCTTGTTCATGCGTTTTTCACCTCTGCGAACCTCGACAATCCGGAAGGTCAGCTGCCGGTGCAGGAGTCCGTCGTCGCGCAGACCTTGCGCGCCTGGTCCAGGTCAGCCTGGTCCTGTTCCTTCTGCACGTCGGCGGCACGAAGTTGCTCTTCGCTCAGGCACTTTTCCTGTGAAAAGCGCGTGCCGCTCTCCAGCGACTTCTTGCAATACACGGTCTTCTTGCCGCGCTTTTTTGCCTGATAGCCGGCTGGGACCTTGAATTCCTCCGGGACCTTGGCTTCGTCGGTCGTTTCCGGCTCGGCCTTGTCCTTGGCCTGCTCCGCGGTCGGAATCTCGTTTCCAACCGCGCTGTCAATGTCCTGGGCCAGTGCCGTGCCCGCCAGGAACGCCATCAAAACCGCCAGCATCATGCCTCGCATCGTTCCGCTCCCTGCTTGAATGGATTGAATAACTCTATTGATTCCAGAGACTTAAGGTACCACAGATGCGCAAAGCGTGAGCAACATCCCCGGGTAAAGGCCCAGCGCCAGGATTGCGAGTCCATTCAGGCTCAGCAGGACGCGCACGGCGATTTTCGCTTCGACTGGAGCGGTCGCCGTTGGTTCATCGAAGTACATCAATTTGACGATTCGCAGGTAGTAATAGGCGCCGACGACGGACATCACGACCGCCAGGGCAGCAAGCCAGGTCAGGTTGACGCTGAGGACGGCCGAGATCACCTGGAGCTTTGCCCAGAATCCGACCGTGGGTGGGACGCCGGCCAGGCCGAACATCATGAGCAGCATCACGAAGGCGAACCAGGGGTTCCTGCGATTGAGGCCCTTGTAGTCGTCGAGCGCATCGGCCTCGAATCCCCTGCGCGACAGCCACAGCACGATGCCAAACGATCCGGTCGTCATGATCACGTAGGTCAGCGTGTAGAACATCGCGGCGCGATAACCCTCGGCGTTGCCGGCCAGCACTCCGAGCAGGATGAAGCCGACGTGCGAGATGGTGGAATACGCCAGCATGCGCTTGATGTTCGTTTGGGCGATCGCGACCACATTACCGATGATCATTGAAAGCGCCGCGAGCACGATCAGCATGTCCTGCCAGGCCTCGACCGCGCCGCCGAGACCTTCCGCGAGCACGCGCATCGCGAGGGCGAATGAGGCGATCTTGGGCGCCGAACCGACGAAGAGCGTCACGGGCGTCGGAGCGCCGTGGTAAACGTCGGGCAACCACATGTGGAATGGCACTGCGCCGAACTTGAAGGCGACTCCGACCACGATGAATGCGAGGCCGAAAAGCAGGCCGATTCCCCCGGCGCCCTTCGTGCCGACGGCTGCCGAAACCCCGTCGAGCAGGATCGTGCCCGTTACGCCGTACAGGATCGAAACGCCGTACAACAGCGCACCGGAGGCGATGGCGCCCAGCACGAAGTATTTCATCGCCGCTTCCGCAGCGATGCCGTCCTCCCGATCGAAGGCAACCATCGCGTAGAGCGAGAGCGACATGATCTCGATGCCGAGATAAATCGTGAGCAGGCTCCCGGCGGAAACGATGACCTGGATGCCGAGCACAGCAAAGAGCGCGAGCACCAGGTATTCACCGCGCATCAGGTTGCGCCGCTCGAGGTACTCCCGCGAATACAGCAGCGTCACCGCGGCCGCGCCGTAGGCAAACAGTTTCAGTACCGTCCCCATCGGGTCAGCGACGAAATGGCCGTAGAGAAGAATGGCCCGCCCGGGCATGGCGACCGCCGAGGTGACCCAGGCGGCGCCGGCAAGCGCCGCGATGGCGAGCACGAAGGTGACGCTCCGTGCCCGGGTCCCGAATATCGCCTCGACGAGCAGTAGCAGGCAGGCCGCACCCGCCACGAATATTTCGGCTGCGGCGGGCAGGACATCGGCCATCGTCAGCGACAGGGTCGTTTCATCCATCTCGCGGGCCTCAGAGCTTGCTGACCATCAACTGCTCGACCAGCAGGCCGATCGTCGGCCGCATGACGTCGAGCAGTGGCGCCGGCCACACGCCGAGAACCAGGATTGCAAGGGCAAGCGCCGCCAGGACCACGAACTCGCGCGCATTCAGGTCCTTGAGGGACGCGACGCCGTCATTGCCCACGTCGCCCCAGATCACGCGCTTCACCAGCCAGAGCGTGTAGGCGGCACCGAGGATCAGCGTCAGCGCCGCGACGAAGGCATACCAGAAGTTCGCCCTGAAGCTCGCGACGATCACGAGGAACTCGCCGACGAACCCGGAGGTCCCGGGCAGGCCCGCATTCGCCATTGCAAAAAAGACGGCGAAAAACGCGAACACGGGCATCGTATTGACCACGCCGCCGTAAGCCGCGATGTCCCGCGTGTGGAGGCGGTCGTAGAGGACGCCGACGCACAGGAAGAGCGCACCCGACACGAGCCCATGCGACACCATCTGCACCATCGCGCCGTCGAGTCCCATGGCCGCCCCGGATACGGAGCCGGAGGCCTGCCAGATGTCATAGGCCACGAAAGCCCCGAGCGTGACGAATCCCATGTGCGCAATGGACGAATAGGCGATCAGCTTCTTCATGTCGCGTTGGACGAGGGCGACGAAACCGATGTAGGCGATGGCGACGAGTGACAGCGTGATGATCAGCCAGTCGAGTTCGCGGCTTGCGTCCGGCGTGATCGGCAGGCTGAAGCGCAGGAATCCGTACCCGCCCATCTTCAGCATGATGGCCGCGAGGATCACCGAGCCGCCGGTCGGCGCCTCCACGTGCGCGTCCGGCAGCCAGGTGTGCACCGGCCACATCGGCACCTTGACCGCGAATGCCGCGAAAAATGCCAGGAAGATCAATACCTGCTCGGTCATGCCGAGCGGTAGCCGGTGCAGGGCCGCGATCTCGTAGCTACCCCCGTCCAGGTAGAGCCAGACGAGCGCGACCAGCATGAGCACGGAGCCCAGAAAGGTGTAGAGAAAGAACTTGATCGTGGCATAGACCCGCCGGGTGCCGCCCCAGATCCCGATGATGAGGAACATGGGAATCAGCATCGCTTCCCAGAGCACATAGAAGAGCAATGCATCGGCGGCGGAAAACACGCCGATCATGAGGCCCTCCATCACCAGGAAGGCGGCGAAGTACTGCGCGGGCCGGCGCTCGATCGTGGTCCAGGCCGCGATCACGACGAGCGGCGTCGTAAATGCGGTCAAGACGATCAGGGGCAGCGCAATTCCGTCGATCCCGAGGTAATACCAGGCGTTCACCGCGCCGATCCACGGTTCCCTCTCGACGTACTGCAACGCGGGCGTCGTGACGTCGAATCCCGACCACAGCGGTACGCACAGCAGCAGCGTCGCAAGCGAGGCCGCGAGCGCCAGCCAGCGGCCGACGACAATGCGGCGATCGCCCAGGAGCAGCACGACGCCCCCCGTCGCGATCGGGAGCCAGACCAGCCAGCTCAGGATATGCGCCGGTACTGGCATTTCAGGACCTGATCAGCAACCAGCCGAGCAACAGCGACAGCCCGATAATCATCGCGAACGCGTAATGGTAGAGGTAGCCGGACTGGACCTGGCGCACCGTCGCGGCGAGCGCGCCGATGGCGCGGGCAGTTCCGTTGACCAGCCAGCCGTCGATGACGGTCTCGTCACCCCGCTTCCAGAGGCCGGTCCCGAAGTTCCGGACGCCGGCGGCCACGACGTTCTCGTAAAACCAGTCGAAGTAATACTTGTTCACGAGCAGCCGGTACAGGCGCGAATAGCGGGTTGCGATCCGCTCCGGCAGTTCGGGCCGCCTGAGGTAGAGGTACCAGGCGACGACGATTCCGCCGAGCGCGAGGTAGAGCGCCGGCGACCGCAAGGCGTGTATCACGAATGCTGCGGGACCGTGAAACTCGCGGCCAAGCTCCGCGAGCGGCCCGTCCGGCGCGTGCGCGATCGCGCCCGCAAAGAAATCGCCGAAGACGACGGGACCGACCGTCAGCCAGCCGATGGCGATCGACGGGATCGCGAGCGCGATCAGGGGCAGCGTCACGACCCAGGGACTCTCGTGCAGGTGCTCGCGCGTGTGCTCGTCCATCCGCTCGCGCCCGTGGAAGGTCATGAACACGAGCCGGAAGCTGTAGAGCGCGGTCACGAACACGCCGATCAGCACGCACCAGTAAGCGTAGCCCGCGCCCTGGGTCTCGCTGTGCCTGACGGCCTCGATGATGATGTCCTTCGAGAAGAAGCCGGAAAATCCCGGAAACCCGATGAGCGCGAGCGAGCCGATCAGGCAGGTCCAGTACGTGACGGGCATGTACTTGCGCAGCCCGCCCATGCGCCGCATGTCCTGCTCGTGGTGCATGCCGATGATGACCGACCCCGCCGCGAGGAAGAGCAGCGCCTTGAAGAATGCATGCGTCATGAGATGGAAGATGCCCGCGCCATAGGCGCCCGCGCCGAGCGCAACGGTCATGTAGCCGAGCTGCGAAAGCGTCGAATACGCGACGACCCGCTTGATGTCGTTGTTGACGAGGCCGAGCAGCCCCATGAAGAGCGCGGTGGTCGCGCCGATCACGACGATGAAATGCAGCGCGTCCGGGGACATCTGGAAGAGCGGCGACATGCGCGCCACCATGAAGATGCCTGCCGTGACCATGGTCGCGGCATGGATCAGCGCCGAGATGGGCGTCGGGCCTTCCATGGAATCGGGCAACCAGACGTGCAGGGGAAGCTGCGCGGACTTGCCCATCGCGCCGAGGAAGAGCGCGACGCAGATCACCGTGATGACCTTGCTCGGCTCGCCGGGCGTGAGGTAGAGGTCGTGCCCGATTGCCCGCGGGATGCGCTCGAACACTTCCGCGTAGTCGAGGCTGCCCATGTAGGCGGCGATCACGGCGATGCCGACGATGAAGCCGAAATCTCCGATCCGGTTGACGACGAACGCCTTGTAGTTCGCGAAGATCGCCGTCGGCCGCTTGTACCAGAAGCCGATCAGCAGGTAGGAAACGAGGCCCACTGCCTCCCAGCCGAAGAACAGCTGGAGGAAGTTGTTCGACATCACGAGCATCAGCATCGCGAACGTGAACAGCGAAATGTAGGCGAAGAATCGCTGATAGCCCGGATCGTCCCGCATGTAGCCGATCGTGTACACGTGCACGGCGAGCGACACGAAGCTGACGACCGTCATCATCAGGGCGCTGAGGTTGTCGACCAGGAACCCGACCTCCATGCGCAGCCCGTCGCTGACGCCCCAGGTGTAGACGGCCTGGTTGAATACCGGCGCACCGTCGAGCATCCGGTCGAGGATCCATGCGGAGGCGGCGAAGGAAATCGTCACGCCCGCGATGCAGATCGTGTGCGCTCCGGCCCGCCCCGTGATGCGGCCGCCGAGGCCCGCGACCACAGCCGCAGTGAGCGGGGCCAGCACGATGAGCAGGCAGAGGCTGGCGAATGACACGTTCAACCCTTCATCGCGTCGAGTTCCTCGACGTTGATGCTGCGGCGCTGGCGGAACAGCACGACGAGGATCGCGAGCCCGATCGCCGCCTCCGCCGCGGCCACCGTGAGGATGAAGAACACGAAGACCTGGCCGTCAAGGATCCCGAGGAAGCGGGAGAAGGCGACGAAATTGAAGTTCACGGCGAGCAGCATCAACTCGATGCACATCAGCAGCAGGATCACGTTCTTGCGGTTGATGAAGACGCCCGCAACGGCGATCGAGAACAGCACGCCCGCGAGCAGCAGGTAGTGCGACAGCGTGATCACGGCTCGCGCTCCACCGGCATGTTGACCAGGCGCACGCGGTCAGCGGCGCGCACGGCCACCTGGCTCGAGATGTCCTGCACCTTGAGCCCGGGCCGCCGGCGCATGGTCAGCGTGATTGCCGCGATGATGGCGATCAGGAGCACGATCGCGGCGAGCTGGAACGGATAGACGTACTGCGTGTAGAGGACTGCGCCGATCTGGGCCGTGTTGCCCTGCCCGTCCGGGGCCGGGACGACGGCTTCCGGCAGGTCGATTCCGAGCTGGCGGACCCAGAGCACGTAGGCCAGCTCGATGACCATGATGAGCGCGATCAGGGCGCCGAGCGGCGCGTTCCGCGCAAATCCGTCCCGGAGCTGCTCTATGTTGATGTCGAGCATCATGACGACGAACAGGAACAGCACCATGACCGCGCCCACGTAGACGAGCACGAGCACGATCGCGAGGAACTCGGCCTCGATGAGGAGCCAGAGCTCCGCGGCATTGAAGAAGCAGAGGACGAGGAAGAGCACGGAATGCACGGGATTCCGGGAGAGGATCACGCCGAGGGCGGCGCCGACCAGCACCGCCGAAAAGGTCCAGAAGAGTATCTCGACGAACATGGCTCAGCGGAAGCCCGAATCGGCCGCCTTGTCGGCCGCGATCATCGCCTCGTACTTCTCCCCCACGGCAAGCAGCTTGTCCTTGGTCATGATGTTCTCGCCGCGATTCTCCATGTGGTACTCGTGGATGCGCGTCTCCACGATCGCGTCGACCGGGCAGGCTTCCTCGCAAAAGCCGCAGTAGATGCACTTGAAGAGGTCGATGTCGTAGCGGGTCGTCCGCCGCGTGCCGTCGGGGGCGACTTCCGACTCGATGGTTATGGCGAGCGCAGGGCAAACGGCCTCACAGAGCTTGCAGGCGATGCAGCGCTCCTGGCCATTCGGATAGCGGCGCAGCGCATGCAGGCCGCGGAAGCGCGGCGACTGCGGCGCCTTCTCCTCGGGATAGTTCAGCGTGACCTTGCGGCGGAAGAAATTGCGCCCGGTCACCATGAGGCCTTTGCGCAGCTCACCGAGGAAAAGCGTCTGGAAGAGCGACCGAATCCGGTTCATGGCGACCTCAATCCGCCCACGGCCCGATGCGAAGCCACGCAAGCACGCCCTCGACCGCGATCCAGACCAGGGTGATCGGGATCAGCACCTTCCAGCCAAGCCGCATGATCTGGTCGTAGCGGTAGCGCGGAAACGTTGCGCGAATCCAGAGGAAGATGAACAGGAAGAGGCAGATCTTGACGAACAGCCAGAAAAAGCCCGGCTGGGCGAGGAGAGCATCGTCCGCAAGGATCCCCTGGAATGGCGACAGCCAGCCGCCAAGGAAGAGCACCGCGGTCAGCGCAGAGATCAGGATCATGTTCGCGTACTCGGGCAGCGCGAACAGCGTGGCGAACGCGGCGCCCGAATACTCGACGTGAAAGCCGGCAACGATCTCGGATTCGCCCTCGGCGACGTCAAACGGCGCGCGGTTGGTTTCCGCAAGTCCGGAGATGAAGTAGACGACGAAGAGCGGGAAAAGCCAGAGCCAGTTCCACTCCAGCACGCTGCCGTCCTGGGCGCGCACGATGGCGCCGAGGTTGAGGCTGCCCGCCGCCATCAACACTCCGACGAGCGCAAAGCCCATCGCGATTTCATAGGCGACCATCTGCGCGGCGGAGCGCATCGCCCCGAGAAACGCATACTTCGAGTTGCTGGCCCAGCCGGCGAGGATCACGCCGTAGACCCCGAGCGACGTCAGCGCGAGCACGTACAGCAGGCCCGCATTGATGTCCGCGAGCACGAAATCCGGCGAGAACGGGATCGCAGCCCAGGTCGCCAGTGCCGGGACCAGGACGATCAGGGGCGCCAGCAGGAATAGGAAACGCGATGAACGGGCCGGGACGATGATTTCCTTCAGCAGCAGCTTGATCACGTCGGCAAACGGTTGCGCGAGTCCGCGGAGGATTGGAAGGCCGAAGAACGACACGCGATTCGGCCCGATGCGCAGCTGCATGTAGCCGATCACCTTGCGCTCGGCGAGGGTCAGCATCGCGACCGAGACAACGATCGCAATGAGGATGGCGACGATCTGTGCCGTGACGATGATCGCCGACTGCAATTCCGGCACGAGTCCCGCCCACCACTCGATGAGGAATGTCGGCATGGCTCAGCCAGCCCCTGGCTCGCCGGCCCGGCCCGCGCGCGTCAACTGCAGTGCGGTGGAGCGGCGCACGAGCGGATCCACGCGATAGATCGGGACCACCGCGGCGCTTCCTCGCCGCTCGGCATTGAAATCCCGGCCCGTGGCGAACCGGCCGTCATACGAGCGGCCATCCGCGAGCCGTCGGAGTTCTGCCAGCACGTCGCCCGAGCTTTCGTAGTCGAAGCCATCGAGGCCCAATTGATTCGCCAGGACCCGCAGCACCTTCCAGCCCGGGCGCGCTTCGCCGACCGGCTGCGCGCAACCGCGGAACTCCTGCCAGCGACCCTCGATATTCACGAAACAGCCCGAAGTTTCCGCGAAAGTGCCGATCGGCAGCAGGACCTGGGCGATCGCCATCACGGCAGGATCGGCAAATGGCGTCATGGCAATGATGCGCCCGCACCGGGAGAGCGACTGCGTTGCTCCGCGTCAGGCCGATGTCATGGACGGGCTCGATGCCGCCGAACAGCAGGCAGGCCGCCAGCGGCGACTCGAGCATGCCGCGCAGGTCGAGCCCTGGCCGGGGATCGGGCTGCCCTCCCGGAATCCGGTGTGGCAGCGCGCCGGCGATCGCGGCGCCCACCGCGTTTCCGCCGTCAGGGAGGAAACCGAGGGTCGCGCCGGTTCGCGCGGCGAGCGCCGCGGCAGCCGCGCGAAGGTCCGCGAAGTGCGTGTGGCGCATCGCGACGCCACCGAGGACGATCGCGGCACGGCCGGAAGAAAGCGATTCGACGATCGCGCGGCGCGCATCCGAAGTGGCGCCCCCATCGGCGAGCGCGGCCAATTCAGCCGCAAGGTCGGCCGCGCCGACGACGGCCTGGTGCAGCACGGGGAAATGGCATTGCTGCGGCTCGGTCGACAGCAAGCTGACCTCGCATCCCGAAAGCGCTGCCTTGCGGACCCGGTGGGCCAGCAGCGGCGCTTCGTCGCGCACGTGGCAGCCGGCCAGCAGTAGCCCACCCAGCGAGTCAACGTCCCGCAAGGGCATGCCGAGTCCCGGAAATACCGGATCGCGCGCCTGGTCCGAGAAGTCGAGCTGGCGCAGGCGTGAGTCGACGTTGTGCGAGCCGAGCCCGCGTGCCAGGCGCGCCACCAGGAAAGCCTCCTCGGTCGTCGATCCGGGCGACGCAAGAAAACCGATCCGGTCCGGTCCGGCGGCCTTCATGGCTTCGCGAAGCATGTTCGCGGCGGCCTCCAGCGCCGTCTCCCAACTCACGGCACGCCACTGGCCCTCGATGCGCATCATCGGCTCGCGCAGGCGCTCCGGATCGTAGATCCCCTCGTAGGAAAAGCGGTCACGGTCCGCGATCCAGGCCTCGTTGATCTCCTCGTTGGCGCGAGGAACCACGCGCATCAGCCGGCCGCGCAGCACGTGGCCCCAGAGGTTCGTGCCGATGCCGTCGTGCGGCGAGACCATGGCATGCTCGGTCATCTCCCAGGATCGCGCGCGATGGCGGAACGGCTTCGAGTTGAGCGCGCCGACGGGGCACAGGTCGATGACGTTGCCCGACAGCTCGTGGTCGACGGTCTTTTCGATCCAGGTGCCGATTTCCATCCATTCGCCGCGCCCGGTCGCTCCGAGCTCCTGCATTCCCGCGATCTCCGCGGTGAAGCGCACGCAGCGCGTGCAGTGGATGCAACGCGTCATGTCGGTCGAGATGAGTGGACCCAGGTTCTTGTCCTTGACCACCCGCTTGCGCTCGTCGAAGCGCGAGGAGGCGGCGCCAAAGCCGAGCGCGAGGTCCTGCAATTCGCATTCCCCGCCCTGGTCGCAGATCGGGCAGTCGAGCGGGTGATTGATCAGCAGGAATTCCATCGTTGCCTTCTGCGCCGCCAACGCCCGCGCCGAGCGCGTGAATACCTTCATTCCCTCGGCAACCGGCGTCGCGCAGGCAGGCATCGGCTTCGGAGCCTTTTCGACCTCGACCAGGCACATGCGGCAGTTGGCCGCGATGGACAGCTTCTCGTGATAGCAGAATCGCGGCACGTAAATGCCGGCCGCATCGGTGAGCTGCATGATCATCTGGCCCTTGCGCGCCTTGAGCGCCCGGCCATCCACCTCGACGTTGATGACGTCGTCGTTCATGCGACCGCCTGCTCGGGCGCATCGACGATGCTCTTGCCGCCGTGCTCGACCATGTACTCGAACTCATGGCGGAAATGCCGGAGGAAGCTCTGGACCGGCCAGGCCGCGGCGTCGCCGAGGGCGCAGATCGTGTGTCCCTCGATTTGGTTCGCGACCTGGACCAGGAGGTCGAGATCCGTCAGCCGCCCCTGCCCCGCCAGGATCCGCCGCAGCATGCGCGTGAGCCAGCCCGTGCCTTCGCGACAGGGCGTGCACTGGCCGCAGGACTCGGCCATGTAGAAGCGCGAGAGCCGCTCGAGCACACGCACCATGCAGGTGGTGTCATCCATCACGATCACGGCCCCGGTGCCGACGGCGGAGCCCGCCTTGCGCAGGGCGTCGAAGTCCATCGTGCAATCGATGATGTGCGCGGCCGGCAGCACGGGGACGGACGAGCCGCCCGGAATAACGGCCTTGAGCTTTCGCCCCCCGCGAATGCCGCCGCAGATGTCGAGCAGCTCGCGGAACGGGATCCCGAGGGACAGCTCGTAATTGCCCGGCCGGGCGACATGGCCGGACACCGAGAAGACCGCAGTGCCGCCCGCGTTCGGCACGCCGAGCTCGGCGAACCATTTCGCGCCCTTGCGCATGATCGCCGGCACCGTCGCGAAGCTCAGCGTGTTGTTGATCGTCGTCGGGCGACCATAGAGGCCGTAGTTCGCCGGGAACGGCGGCTTGAAGCGCGGCTTGCCGGGCTTGCCCTCGAGCGATTCCAGCAACGCGGTTTCCTCGCCGCAGATGTACGCCCCGGCACCGGCGACCGCATGCAGGTCGAAGTCGATGCCCGAGCCCTGGATGTCGCGTCCGAGAAGGCCTGCGGCATAGGCTTCGGCGAGCGCCGCTTCAAAGCGTGGAAACGGCTCGGCCAGGAATTCCCCGCGGATGTAGTTGTAACCGACGGTCGCGCCCATCGCATAGCCGCCGATCGCCATTCCCTCGATCACCGAATGCGGGTTGTAGCGCAGGATGTCGCGGTCGTGACAGGTGCCGGGCTCGCTCTCGTCTGAATTGCAGACGACGTACTTCTGGCCGGGGGCACCGCGCGGCATGAAGCTCCACTTCACGCCGGTCGGGAAGCCGGCGCCGCCGCGGCCCCTGAGGCCGGACGCCTTCACTTCCTCGATGATCGCCTCGCGCGGCGTCTTTTCGCGCAGGATCTTCTCCCAGGCCTCGTAACCGCCGAACTTGCGATACACCGGCATCGTCCAGCTTTGCGCATGCTGCAACGGCTCGAAAACGACCTGGTTCATCGCGCGGGCCACGGTCACTTCACCCCGTCCAGGACCTTGATCGCCGATTCGGGCGTCAGGTTCTCGTGGTAGACGTGATCGACCATCATCATCGGCGCATTGTTGCAGGCCGCGAGGCACTCTTCCTCGCGCTTGAGGTAGAACTTCCCGTCGGGCGTGCTCTCGCCGGTCCGGATGCCGAGGTGCTTCTCGACCGCCGCCACGATGCGTTCCGCGCCGCAGAGCATGCAGCTGATGTTGGTGCAGACCGAGACGTGCACGCGGCCGGTGGGCTTCGTCTCGAACATGGAATAGAAGCTCGCGACCTCGTACACCTGGATCGCGGGCATCCCGATGTACGCGGCCACGGCGTCCATCAGCGGTGTGGTCAGGTAGCCGGCGTTCTGGTGCTGCGCCTCGCGCAGCGCGGCGAGCACCGCCGACCGGCGACGGTCCGGCGGGAACTTGGCGAGCCAGCGGTCGATCTCGTGCCGCGTGTGCTCGCTGAGCGCGTCGCCCGTCGCGACCTGCGCGCTCATCGGTCGATCTCCCCGAATACGATGTCCATCGTCCCGATCATCGCGACGACGTCCGCCAGCATGTGCCCGCGGACCAGCTCGTCCATCGCCGCGAGGTGCGCGAATCCGGGAGCCCGGCACTTCACGCGATAGGGCTTGTTGGCGCCGTCCGAAACCAGCCAGACGCCGAACTCGCCTTTCGGAGCCTCGACCGCTGCGTAAGTCTCGCCTTCCGGCACGCAATACCCTTCGGTGAAGAGCTTGAAGTGGTGGATCAGCGATTCCATGTCGTCTTTCATCTCGCCGCGCCGGGGCGGGGCCACCTTGCTGTCGTCGAGCATCACGGGCCCGCGGTTGGCGCGCAGCCATTCCACGCACTGCCGGACGATGTGATTCGACTGGCGCATCTCCGCGACACGGCAGAGGTAGCGGTCATAGCAATCGCCATGCACGCCGACCGGCACCTCGAACTCGACCCTGTCGTAGGCGGCATAGGGCTGCTTCCGGCGCAGGTCCCACTCGACGCCCGAGCCGCGCAGCATTGGGCCCGTGAATCCGAGCTGGAGCGCGCGCTCCGGCGTGACGACGCCGATGTTGACGGTGCGCTGCTTCCAGATCCGGTTGTCCGTGAGGAGCGTTTCGTACTCGTCAACGCAGGCCGGGAAGCGATCCGTGAAGTCCTGGATGAAATCGAGCAGTGAGCCCGAGCGTGCCTCGTTCCGGCGCCCTGCATCCCGCTCGCTTCGCCACTTCGAGGCCTGGTAGCGCGGCATCGCATCCGGCAGGTCGCGATAGACCCCGCCCGGGCGGTAGTAGGTCGCATGCATTCGCGTGCCCGATACCGCCTCGTAGCAATCCATCAGGTCCTCGCGCTCGCGAAACGCATACAGGAACACCGTCATCGCGCCGATGTCGAGCGCGTGCGAGCCGATCCACATCAGGTGGTTCAGGATCCGCGTCAACTCGTCGAACATGACCCGGATGTACTGGGCCCGTTCCGGCGCCTCGATTCCGAGGAGCTTTTCGATCGCGCGCACGTAGGCGTGCTCGTTGCACATCATCGACACGTAGTCGAGGCGGTCCATGTAGCCGATCGAGTGATTGAACGGCTTGGACTCGGCAAGCTTCTCGGTCGCGCGATGGAGCAGCCCGATGTGCGGGTCCGCCTTCTGGATCACTTCACCGTCCATCTCCAGCACGAGGCGCAGCACGCCATGGGCCGCCGGGTGCTGCGGCCCGAAGTTCAGCGTGAAGTTCTGGAATTCAGGCATTGCCGCCGTTTCCCGGGGTCTCCGGCGAACGTTCCTTGCGGATCACCTTCGGCACGGTGACCCGGGGCTCGATGCTGACCGGCTCGTAGACGACGCGCCCGCGCGACGGGTCATAGCGCACTTCCACCCGTCCCGACAGCGGGAAGTCCTTTCGGAACGGGTGGCCGATGAAGCCGTAGTCCGTGAGGATGCGCCGCAGGTCTGGGTGGCCGCGGAACAGGATGCCGTACAGGTCGAAAGCCTCGCGTTCGTACCAGTCCGCCGAGGCCCAGATGCCGGTCACCGAATCGATCATCGGCGGCTCGCCGGCCGCGCAGCGGCAACGCAGCCGCAGGCGGGTGTTCCGCGACACCGAAAGCAGGTGATAGACGACGGCGAACCGGGCATCGGAAGCCCCAACTTCCGCGAGCGCAGTGCGATCCACGCCGCGGCTGAAGCCCGTCGCCGTCGCGGATTCCGTCGTCCACTCGGACCGGCCATAGTCGAGGTAGTCGATGCCCGAGAGGTCGACGAGCTGCTCGAAGGCGAACTCGGGCAGGTCGCGCAGCTCGCGGCAGGTCGCCAGCAGGTCGTCGGGCGCGATTTCGATCGCGAGCTCCCCTGGCAACGCCGCGACCCGCGTCGCGCGCTCGCCGAACCGGGCTGCGATCGACTGGGCGGTCGCTTCGACGCGGCTCATGCAGGACCGCGCGCGATGGTGCTGGTCCGGCGGATCTTGTCCTGCAGCTGGAGGATGCCGTAGACGAGCGCTTCGGCGGTCGGCGGGCAACCGGGGACGTACACGTCGACCGGCACGATGCGATCGCATCCGCGCACGACGGCATAGGAATAGTGGTAGTAGCCACCGCCATTCGCGCAGGAGCCCATCGATATGACCCAGCGCGGTTCCGGCATCTGGTCATAGACCCTGCGAAGCGCAGGGGCCATCTTGTTGACGAGCGTGCCCGCCACGATCATGACGTCGGACTGGCGCGGGCTGCCGCGGAACACGACGCCGAAGCGGTCGAGGTCGTAGCGCGACGCGCCGGCGTGCATCATCTCCACCGCGCAGCAGGCGAGCCCGAATGTCATCGGCCACATCGAACCGGTTCGCGCCCAGTTCATGAGGTTGTCGACGCTCGTCGTGACGAAACCGCGGCCCTGGAGCGCCGGCGCAAGCTCGGGAGCGGCCTCGTTCAGTCCCATTCGAGCGCTCCCTTCTTCCATTCGTAAATGAAGCCGATCACGAGCACGGCCAGGAACACCGCCATCGACAGCAGCCCGAAGCCGCCGATCGTGTCGAGCGAGACCGCCCAGGGAAACAGGAACGCGATCTCGAGGTCGAAAATGATGAACAGGATGGCGACCAGGTAATAGCGCACGTCGAACTTGGTGCGCGAGTCCTCGAAGGCCTCGAACCCGCATTCATAGGGCGACACTTTTTCCGTATCTGGCCGCCGCGGACCGAACACCCAGCCGAGGACGAGGAGCAGCAGGCCGAAACCGCCGGCGACCGCGACAAAAATCAGGACGGGCAGGTAGTTATGCAGCAATCTGGCGACCGTTTTCGACTGCGGGAAGCGCCGCGGAAACCGGCCGCATTGTAACCGTCCGGCAGGTCGCTTGGGACCCCCGGACGATCAGCTGCAGGACTCGAATGGTGCCGGCGGTCGGACTCGAACCGACACGGGTTTCCCCACTAACCCCTCAAGCTAGCGCGTCTACCAATTCCGCCACGTCGGCACTGACATCGAAGAAGTTCCGGGTTACTGCCCGCCCGGTGCGGGTTCTTCCGCCGGAGCGGACTCCGGCAGCGTCGGGACCGCGTCGGCATCGACGCCGGGTGCGGGCGCCGGCGCAGGTTCGCTGACGACGGTATCGACGATGCTGTCGCTCACGGCCGCCTGCGGGCGCGTCGCGAACCAGGCGAGCGACATGCTCGTCAGGAAGAAAAGGGTCGCGAGCACGGCCGTCAGCTTCGAGAAGAACGTCGCCGAGCCCCGCGCGCCGAATACGGTGCCGGAAGCGCCGGAACCGAATCCCGCGCCGGCGTCGGCGCCCTTGCCCCGTTGAAGCAGCACGAGGGCCACGATTGCAAAGCAAAGGAGGCCGTGCAGGAACGTAATCAGGTTTTGCAGCATGTCTTCAAGTCGTCCACGTCAGCCTGTCAGCATTCGGCAGCGGCACAAATGCTCCCGAATTCATCCGCCTTGAGGGAAGCACCACCGATCAGCCCGCCATCCACATCGGGCATCGCGAACAGCATGGCGGCATTGCCCGCCTTGACGCTGCCCCCGTATAGCACCCGAAGGGAAGCGCCAATTGTAGCATCTTTTTCCGCAATCCGGCTCCGGATGAGCGCGTGAACTTCCTGGGCCTGTTCCGGCGTTGCGGTCCGCCCGGTGCCGATCGCCCAGACCGGCTCATAGGCAACGAGCGCCGTGGCGAACCCGCCGATTCCCGCCACCGCGAGAACTGCGTCGAGCTGGCGCAGGATGACCGCGCGCGTCGAATCGGCCTCGCGTTCCGCCAGCAGTTCGCCGACGCAGAGAATCGGCGTGAGCGCGTGACGGCCCGCGGCCACGAACTTGCGCGCAACCTGCTCGTCGCCTTCACCGTAAATCGTGCGCCGTTCCGAATGGCCGACGATCACGTAGCGGCACCCGGCATCGGACAGCATCGAGGCCGATACCTCGCCCGTGTGGGCACCCGATTCCTGCGCACTGACATCCTGCGCGCCGAGAGCGATCCTGCTGCCGGCCAGCTGGCGGCCGACCTCGGTGAGGTAGACATAGGGCGGACAGACGACGACCTCCGCCTGCCCCCTGCCCGCGCCACGCGTGATGAGCTCGCCGACGAGGCGCGCGGCCTCGGCCCGGCTGCCGTGCAGCTTCCAGTTGCCGGCCACCAGGGGCCTCCGCGTCGCGGCGCTCATGCGGCGGGCACGGCGGAGCGCACTGCTTCGGCCAGTTCCTCGGCGTGACGGCCGACCGCCTGCGCGTCCTCGCCTTCGACCATGACGCGGATCAGCGGCTCCGTGCCGGAAGCGCGCAGCACGACGCGCCCGCGTGTGCCAAGCGCCTGCTCGACGCGCGCGATGGCAGCGGCCACCGCCGGCTCACGCGCGGCATCGAAGCGCTTGGAGACGCGCACGTTGATGAGCTGCTGCGGAAATCGCTGCATGCCGGCCGCGAGCTCCGCCAGCGACTTCCCGGTCGCCTTCATGACCGCGAGCACCTGGAGCGCGACGATCAGTCCGTCCCCGGTGGTCGTCTTGTCGAGACAGAGCAGGTGACCGGAAGACTCACCGCCGAGGACGCCCCCGTGGGTGCGCAGCAGTTGCAGCACGTTCCGGTCGCCCACGGCAGCGCGCATGAACGGCACCCCGAGGTCCTTCAGGGCGAGTTCGAGGCCGAGGTTGCTCATCACCGTGCCGACGACGGGTCCCTTGAGGTCTCCGGCGGCGAGGCGCGCCTTGGCCAGCACGTACAGCAACTGGTCGCCGTCGACCGTGCGGCCGAGGTGATCGACCATCACCAGTCGATCTCCGTCGCCGTCGAGCGCGATGCCGGCATCGGCCCTGACGCCCGTGACAGTCAGCTTGAGGAGTCCGGGCTCGGTCGAGCCGCAGCCGTCATTGATGTTACGGCCGTTCGGAGAACAGCCGATCGGGATGATCTCGGCGCCGAGGTCCGACAGCAACCGCGGCCCGACCTTGTAGGCCGCGCCGTTCGCGCAATCGATCACGAGCTTGAGCCCGTCGAGGCGCATGCCCACGGGCAGCGTCGAAGCACAGAAGGACTGGTAGAGCGCCCGCTCGCTGTCGACTCGCGTCGCGCGGCCGAGAGCGCCGGACTCACGCGTGGGCGCCGGTTCATCGAGATGCGATTCGATCGCCGCTTCGAGCTCATCCGCGAGCTTGCTGCCCTCGCGGTCGAAGAACTTGATGCCATTGTCGTCGTAGCGATTGTGGGAAGCGCTGATGACGGCGCCAAAATCGCAGCCGAGCCGCTGCACGAGGTAGGCAATGCCGGGCGTGGGCAGCGGTCCCGCGAGCAGGACGTCGACGCCGGCCGCCACGAATCCGGCCTCGAGGGCCGCCTCGAACATGTAACCCGAGAGGCGGGTGTCCTTGCCGACGAGCACTCGCCCGCCGGAGGGAGCGAGCACTCGCCCGGCAGCCCCTGCGAGGCGCAGCGCGAATTCCACGGTCATCGGGTGAGTTCCGACGCGACCGCGCACTCCATCCGTCCCGAAATAGCGCGTCTTCACACCGGCACCTCCGGCCGCCTGGCTGCGGCCGCGACAATTCTGAGCGCATCCGCGGTTTCGCGCACGTCGTGCGCCCGCAGGATGCGCGCGCCGTTCATGGCGGCGATCACGGCGAGTGCGATGCTGCCGGCCAGGCGCTCCCCGTCGCCATGGCCCGTCAGCTCGCCGATCATGCGCTTGCGGGACAGGCCGGCGAGCACCGGGAGTCCTTCTGCGGCGAGGAGTTGAAGGCCCCGCAACAGCTCGAGGTTGTGTTCGAGCGTCTTCCCGAAGCCGAATCCGGGGTCGATCGCCAGCCGCGATTTCCCGATTCCCGCCTCGATGCAGCCGGCAACCCGTTCGCGCAGGAAGGCGCGCACCTCGCCGACCACGTCGGCATAGCGCGGCGCATCCTGCATCGTCCGCGGATCGCCCTGCATGTGCATGAGGCAGATCGCGGCCTGCGATCCGGCCACGGCCTCGAGGGCGCCGGGCGCGCGGAGCGCCGAGACGTCGTTGATCATCGAGGCGCCGGCGGCGATTGCCTCGCGCATCACGGCAGGGCTCCGCGTATCGACCGAGACAGGCACCGCGAGCTTTGCCGCGAGGCGCTCGACGACCGGAATCACGCGCCTCAGCTCTTCGTCCGCGCCGACCGGCTCGGCGCCGGGCCGGGTCGATTCCCCGCCCACATCGATGATTGCTGCACCCTCGGCCGCCATCCGCTCGGCATGGGCGAGCGCCTCGGGCAGGCGGGAGTACCGGCCGCCGTCGGAAAAGGAATCCGGCGTCACGTTCAGCACGCCCATGACGACCGGCGCGTCAAGGTCGAGTACGTGACGTCCGCACTGGAGGTGCAAGGGAAAGTACGCCGGGCAGCGTGGGGAGAAAGGCGCTTTGTCGCGGCGGCGCCGGTCAGGTCTGGCTGGCCGGCGGCCCGATCACGGGCTCAGGCTTCGCGCCACCCGGGCCGCTGCTGGAGGCGCCCGCTTCATCCCAGTCGCGAGGCGGCTTCGGCACGCGCCCCGCCATGATGTCCTTGAGCTGCTCTTCGTCGATCGTCTCGTACTTGATGAGCGCCGCGGACATCACATCGAGCTTCTCGCGATTGTCCACCAGTATCTTGCGGGCGTTCGCATACGCCGTGTCGATGATGCGGCGGATCTCCTCGTCGATCACGTGCGCCGTCACGTCGGAAACCTGCTTGTGCTGGGTCACCGAACGGCCGAGGAACACCTCGCCCTGGTCTTCCATGTACGCAAGCGGACCGAGTCGCTCGGACAGGCCCCACTTCGTGACCATGTTGCGGGCGAGGTTGGTAGCACGCTCGATATCGTTCGACGCGCCGGTCGTCACCGAGTCCGGCCCGAAACGAAGTTCTTCCGCGATGCGACCGCCGAAAAGGCTCGCGATCTGGCTCTCGAGGCGCCGCTTGCTGTAGCTGTAGCGGTCTTCCTCGGGCAGGAACATGGTCACGCCGAGAGCGCGTCCACGCGGAATGATGGTGACCTTGTAGACCGGGTCGTGCTCCGGCAGGCTCATGCCGACAATCGCGTGGCCGGCCTCGTGATAGGCCGTATTGAGCCTTTCCTGGTCGCTCATGACCATCGAGCGCCGCTCGGCGCCCATCATGATCTTGTCCTTCGCGCGCTCGAACTCTTCCATCGTCACGAGGCGCTTGTTGCCGCGCGCGGCGAACAGGGCCGCTTCGTTGACGAGGTTCATGAGGTCGGCGCCGGAAAATCCGGGTGTGCCTCGCGCGATCAGACTGGGTTTGACGTCATCGGAAATCGGCACCTTGCGCATGTGCACCTTCAGGATCTGCTCACGGCCGCGCACGTCCGGCAGCGGCACGACCACCTGGCGGTCGAAACGGCCGGGGCGCAACAGCGCGGGGTCGAGCACATCGGGACGATTGGTCGCGGCGATGACGATGACGCCCTCGTTTCCCTCGAAGCCGTCCATCTCGACCAGGAGCTGGTTGAGGGTCTGTTCGCGCTCGTCGTGGCCGCCACCGAGGCCCGCGCCGCGATGGCGCCCGACCGCATCGATCTCGTCGATGAAGACGATGCACGGGGCGTGCTTCTTGGCCTGCTCGAACATGTCGCGCACGCGGGACGCGCCCACGCCGACGAACATCTCGACGAAATCGGAGCCTGAAATCGTGAAGAAGGGGACCTTTGCCTCCCCCGCAATGGCGCGGGCAAGAAGGGTCTTGCCGGTCCCGGGACTGCCGACCATCAGCACGCCCTTGGGGATCTTGCCGCCGAGCTTCTGGAACTTGGACGGATCCTTGAGGAAGTCAACGATCTCCGCGACTTCTTCCTTCGCCTCGTCCACGCCGGCGACGTCGGCAAACGTCACGGTGACCTGGTCTTCGGACAGGAGCCGGGCGCGGCTCTTGCCGAACGACATGGCGCCCCGGCCGCCCGCCCCGCCCTGCATCTGCCGCATGAAATAGATCCACACGCCGATCAGCAGGAGGATCGGGAAGGACGAGACAAAAAGCTGGAGCAGGAAGGACTGCCGTTCGGGAGGCGCCGCGTCAAACGCGATGTTCTGCTTGTCGAGCAGCCCGATAACGGATGAGTAGTCGGTTTCCGGGTTATGCGTGACGTACGGGCCGCCACTCGTGCGCTCGCCGACGATGGTGTCGCCCTTGAATGTGGCCGTGCGGATCGAGCCGCTCCTGACCTCGGTCAGGAACTGCGAGTAACCGAGTTCCTCGGGTCCCGGCGCGCGCTGGCCGAAATTGGAGAACACCGCCAGCAGGACGATCGCGATGACCACCCAAAGGACGATATTTCTGGTCAGATCGTTCAATTCCCCGACTCCTGGAAGCGCCTCGAATTGCGGTCCCGCATCCTTGGACCGCGGCCCCACCATGCCAGTTTCACCTTACACCGGCCGGGGCCCCCTGGCCACCAAATACGTCTCGGAACTGCGCTGTCTGGACGCCTTTGGCTTGCGCATCCGCACGGTCCGAAAATCACGGCGGGCCTCGGCAAGCAGCTCCTGGAATCCCGCGCCCTGAAACACTTTCATGACGAGCGCCCCGTCGGGACCCAGCACCTGGCGCGAAAAGTCGAGCGCAATCCTCTCGAGGTCCGCCGCGCGCGCGTGGTCAACCACGTCCACCCCGCTGATGTTGGGGGCCATGTCCGACATCACAAGGTCGACTCGCTGCCCGCCCAGGCTCGCGAGCAGCGCCTCGAGCATCTCCTGTTCGCGGAAATCGCCCTGGAGAAACGTGACGCCGGCGATCGCATCCATCGGCAGGAGGTCGAGCGCGAAGACTTTCCCTTTTCCCCCGAGCCTGCGCGCCGCGTACTGGCTCCAGCCGCCCGGTGCAGCGCCAAGGTCGACGATCACCGCGCCGGGAGCGATCAGCCGGTCGGCCCGGTCGATCTCCTCGATCTTGAACGCGGCACGCGAGCGCAGCCCGGAATCCTTCGCGCGACGCACGTAGGGATCCGAGAAATGCTCGTCGAGCCACCTGCCGCTGGACTTGCTGCGCCGGGCCATGATCGTGCTGCGGGCTCCGATACCTATAATGCGAGGATGGCCCTGACCGAAAACCAGAAGAAATTCCTGCGGCGACTCGGCCACGACCTGCACCCGATCGTGCTCATCGGCCAGCGCGGGCTCACCGGGACCGTCGCCGCCGAGCTGTCACGGGCGCTGCACGACCACGAACTCGTCAAGGTCCGTGCGCGCGCGCCGAGCCGCGAGGACCGCGATGCCATTTTCGCCGAGCTTTGCCGGCTCACCGAGTCGGAATTCGTCTTCAGGATCGGGAATGTAGGGCTATTCTACAAGAAAAACAGCAAGATACAGAAACTACTTATTCCGGATTCTTGAGTCATCCGAGCCGGACGGCCAGCACTTCGAAGCTGCGCGCCCCGCCGGGCGTCGCAACCTCCACCTCGTCTCCCGGTGCGCGACCGATCAGTGCGCGCGCAATCGGGGAATTGACGGAAATCAGTCCGCGGCGAATGTCGGCCTCGTCATCGCCCACGATCTGGTAGCTCAGCTCCGGCCCGCCGTCCACGGGCGCGAGCTCGACCGTGGATCCGAACACGACCTTGCCGGTATTCGGGAGCGTCGCCGGATCGATGACCTGGGCATTGCCGAGGCGCTGTTCGATCTCCTTGATGCGACCCTCGATGAACCCCTGTTGCTCGCGGGCGGCGTGGTATTCGGCATTTTCGGACAGGTCGCCGTGCGAGCGCGCTTCCGCGATCGCGCGGATGATCGCGGGCCGGTCCTCGGCCTTCAGCTTGCGCAACTCCGCGCGCAGCAGCTCGGCGCCCTTCTGCGTGATCGGCGACCTCATGCCGCCCCGAGTTCCCGGTGCAGGTCCTGGAGCCGGTTGACGTCGTGGTCCTCGAGGTGGTCGAGCGCGTCACAGGTCGCGTGCGCCGCGGCAACGGTCGTGTAGTACGTCACCTTGCGCAGTTCCGCCTCGCGGCGGATCGAATGGGATTCCCGGATCGCGCGCTTGCCCTCGGTCGTATTGATGATCAGGTCGATCTCGTCGTTCTTGATCATGTCGACGATGTGCGGCCGGCCCTCGCGAACCTTGAGCGCGCGCCGGCACGGTATGCCTGCCGATTCGAGTGCCGCCTGCGTGCCCTGGGTCGCGATGATCTCGAACCCGCGCGCGTTCAGCTTCCGGGCGATTTCTGTCGCGCCATCCTTGTCGCGATCGCGCACCGAGATCAGGCAGACGCCGCGGGTCGGCAACCGGATGCCGCTCGCCGCCTGCGACTTGGCGTACGCCTCGCCGAATGTCCGGCCCGTCCCCATGACCTCGCCCGTCGACTTCATCTCGGGCCCGAGAATCGGGTCGGACTCGGGGAACTTGCCGAACGGGAACACGGCTTCCTTGACCGAAAAATAGGGGGGCACGCGCTCCGTGACGGCGTCGAGCTCCGCGAGCGTCCGCCCCGCCATCACCCGCGCCGCGATCTTGGCGAGCGGACGGCCGGTCGCCTTGGAAACGAAGGGCACGGTGCGCGACGCCCTGGGATTGACCTCGAGCACGTGGACGATCCCGTTCTGGATCGCGAACTGGACGTTCATCAGCCCGACGACATTGAGCGCCCGGGCCATCTTGCGGGTCTGGTCGCGGAGCTCTTCCTGCGTCTCCGGCGAGAGGCTCGTCGGGGGGAGCGAGCAGCTGGAGTCCCCGGAATGCACGCCCGCCTGCTCGACGTGCTCCATGATTCCGCCGATCAGCACGTCCTGGCCGTCGCAGATCGCATCCACGTCGACTTCGATCGCGAGGTCGAGGAACCGGTCGAGCAGCACCGGGCTCTCGTTGGACACCTTCATGGCCTCGCGCATGTACGTGCGGAGGTCTTCCTCCTCGTAGACGATTTCCATCGCGCGACCGCCGAGCACGTAGGACGGTCGCACGATCAGCGGAAAGCCGACCTCGCGCGCGAGCTCGATGGCGCGATCCTCGTCGCGCGCCGTCGCATTCGCAGGCTGGCGCAGGCCGAGCTTCACGAGCAGCTGCTGGAACCGCTCGCGATCCTCGGCGACGTCGATCGAGTCCGGGCTCGTGCCGATGATCGGCGCGCCCGCGGCCGCGAGCTGGCGCGCGAGTTTGAGCGGCGTCTGGCCGCCAAACTGCACGATGACCCCCTGCGGCTTCTCGCGGCTGATGATCTCCATCACGTCTTCGAATGTCAGCGGCTCGAAGTACAGGCGGTCGGAGACGTCGTAGTCGGTGGAAACGGTCTCCGGGTTGCAGTTGACCATGATCGTTTCGAATCCGTCCTCACGCAGCGCGAGTGCCGCGTGGACGCAGCAATAGTCGAACTCGATGCCTTGCCCGATGCGGTTGGGGCCGCCTCCGAGGATCATGATCTTGGGCCGTGGCGTCGGGTCCGCCTCGCACTCCTGGTCGTAGCTGGAATACAGGTAGGCCGTCGAGGTCGCAAACTCGGCGGCGCAGGTGTCTACGCGCTTGTAGGCCGGGTGCACGCCGCAGGCAAGCCGGCGCGCGCGCACCCTCGATTCCGGCGCGCCGAAGGTGCGCGCGAGCGCGGCGTCCGAGAAACCCTTGCGCTTGAGCACCAGCAACCGCTCGAACGTGAGCCCCGCGATGCCCTCGGCCCGCACGGTGCCCTCTTCCGCGACGAGGTCCTCGATCTGCGCGAGGAACCAGGGGTCGATCATCGTCTCCGCCGCGATCCGCTCGAGCGGCCATCCCGCGCGGAAAGCGTCGGCGACATAGCGGATGCGCTCGGCGCCGGGGTGGCGCAGCTCTTCGGCAAGGCGCAGCTCGCCGTCGCCGTCGAGCGGCAGCGCGAGGATGGGCGTCAGGCCGTCGCAGCCGGTCTCAAGGCTCCGCAGCGCCTTCTGCAGTGACTCCTGGAACGTGCGCCCGATGGCCATCGCCTCGCCGACCGACTTCATCTGCGTCGTGAGGCGGGTGTTGGACCCCGGGAATTTCTCGAAGGTGAAACGGGGGATCTTGGTCACGACGTAGTCGATCGCGGGCTCGAACGAGGCGGGCGTGGCGCCCCCGGTGATCTCGTTCCGCAGCTCGTCGAGCGTGTAGCCGACGGCGAGCTTCGCGGCGACCTTGGCGATCGGGAAGCCGGTCGCCTTCGACGCGAGCGCGGACGACCGGGAGACGCGCGGGTTCATCTCGATGACCAGCATCCGGCCGTCTTCCGGATTGATCGCGAACTGCACGTTCGAGCCGCCACACTCGACCCCGACCTGCCGCAGCACGGCGATCGAGGCGTCGCGCATGCGCTGGTATTCCTTGTCCGTGAGCGTCTGGGCCGGGGCCACGGTGATCGAGTCGCCGGTGTGCACGCCCATCGGATCGAGGTTCTCGATCGAGCAGACGATGATGCAGTTGTCCTTGCGGTCGCGGACCACCTCCATCTCGAATTCCTTCCAGCCGAGCACCGACTCCTCGATGAGCACCTCGGCCGTCGGCGAGGCGTCGAGGCCGCGGAGCACGATCGCCTCGAATTCCTCGCGGTTGAAGGCGATGCCGCCGCCGGTCCCGCCGAGCGTGAATGAGGGACGGATGACGGTCGGATAGCCCACTTCCGCCTGCACGGCGAGCGCCTCGTCGAGGTCGTGCGCGATGTACGACTGCGGGCACTCGAGCCCGATTCCTCGCATCGCGTTGCGGAAGAGTTCGCGGTCCTCCGCCATGTCGATCGCCTCGCGGGACGCGGCGATCATCTCGACGCCGAACTTCTCGAGCACGCCTTCCCGTACCAGGTCCAGCGCCGTATTGAGGCCGGTTTGCCCGCCCATGGTCGGAAGCAGCGCATCCGGCCGTTCCTTCTCGATGATGCGCGCGACCGTCCTCCAGTCGACCGGCTCGATGTAGATCGAGTCCGCCATTTCCGGATCGGTCATGATCGTCGCGGGATTCGAGTTCACGAGGATGACTCGATAGCCCTCCTCGCGGAGCGCCCTGCAGGCCTGGGCGCCCGAGTAGTCGAATTCGCAGGCCTGGCCGATGATGATCGGCCCCGCGCCGATGATCAGGATGCTCTCGATGTCGGTGCGCTTGCCCATCAGCGCGCGACGACGCTTTCCGCCATCGCAACCGGGCTGCGCATCAATTGCTGGAGCCGCCGGACCATGAGGAACACGAAGTGCTCGAACAGCGACCTGAGGTCGTGCGGCCCGGGGCTGGCCTCGGGATGTCCCTGGAAGCCGAAAGCCGGGCGGTCGGTCCGCGTGATTCCCTGCAACGTGCCGTCAAACAGCGAGCGGTGCGTCGGCTTGAGTCGCGCGGGCAATGAGTCCTCGTCCACCGCGAAGCCGTGATTCTGGCTCGTGATCAGCACGTGACCGCCCGCGAGCTCCTGCACGGGATGGTTCGCCCCGTGATGGCCGAACTTCATCTTGACCGTGCGGGCTCCGCTCGCGAGCCCCAGCAGCTGGTGTCCGAGGCAGATGCCGAAGACTGGAATGTCGGTCTCGAGGAACTCCCGGATCGCGGCGATGGCATAGTCGCAGGGCTCCGGGTCGCCGGGACCGTTTGAAAGGAAGATGCCGTCGGGAGCGAGCGCGAGCGCGTCCACCGCACTGGTCTGCGCCGGCACGACCGTCATCCGGCATCCGTAGTCGGCGAGCAGGCGAAGGATGTTCCGCTTGATGCCGAAGTCGTAGGCGACGACGTGCAGCCGCGACCCGGGGCGAAGCACGCGCGGCGGATCGCGGCCGATGCTGCCTTCGTTCCACTGGTAGGGCGCGCGCGTCGAGACGACCTTGGCAAGGTCCATCCCCTTCAGGCCGGGAAAGGCGCGCGCGGCGCGCAGTGCGACCTCCGCATCGGCCTTGTCGGCAGTCGCGATGCAGCCGCCCTGGGCGCCTCGCTCGCGGAGAATGCGGGTGAGCTTGCGCGTGTCAATGCCCGCGATGGCGACGGTTTCGCCCTCGAGCAGGAATTGCGGCAGCGAATGGCTCGCGCGCCAGCTCGAATAAACGGCCGGCAGGTCGCGGATCACGAGTCCCGCCGCATGGATCGAGTCCGATTCCATGTCCTCGGGCGTGACGCCGGTGTTGCCGATGTGCGGACAGGTGAGCGTGACGATCTGGCGGGCGTAGGACGGATCGGTCAGGATTTCCTGGTACCCGGTCATCGCGGTGTTGAACACGACTTCACCGGTCGTCACGCCGGATGCGCCGATCGAAATGCCCCTGAACACCGTGCCGTCCTCGAGCGCGAGCACTGCAGGTGTCGATGTCACCAGGGTTTTCTCCCTTCCCTGCCCCGCCGACAGCCGGCGTGAGGCGCAGGACATGAGTGGATGGTTCCGTCGGGGACTCCACCCGTCGTCAAATTGTGTTCATCAGGGGGCCGCGACCCGAGGCGGAATTCTACCTGAGCAGGAGACTCAGCAGGAGGGGACAGACCCGGGGACTGTCCCCTTTGTGCTTTGACAAAGGGGACTGTCCCCTCCGGTCACCTTTCGCCACTACAACCCCAACACGTCAGACATTCCATAAAGCCCCGGCGGGCGCCCGATGATCCAGCGCGCGGCGGCCAGCGCGCCGTGGGCGAAGGTCATCCGGTCGTTTGCGCGATGGATGATTTCGAGCGTTTCGCCGGTTCCCGCGAAAAGCACCTCGTGAACGCCCACGATGTCGCCGGCACGCAGGCTTGCAAAGCCGATGGCGCCGGTGGCCCGGCCGGGGCTCTTGCCTAGTCGGCCATAAACGGCCTGATCCGCAAGCACCCCGCCCCTGGCTCCCGCGACGATTTCGCCGAGCTTGAGCGCCGTTCCGGAAGGCGCATCGGCCTTGTTCCGGTGGTGGGTTTCGAGGATTTCAACGTCGTAATCGGCAGGCAGCGCGGCGGCCGCACGACCGGCCAGGCCAAACAGGAGGTTGGCTGCCAGCGACATGTTGGGGGCAACCAGAATGGCGAGGCGCTCGCTCGCTTCGCGGATCCGGGCGACGCGCCCGGCATCGAGGCCGGTGATGCCGACGACCAGGGCAACTCCCGCTTCCCGCGCGGCCGCCAGGTTGTCTTCGAGCGCCTCCGGCAGCGTGAAGTCGATGGCAACTGCGGCCTTGGCGAGTGCCTGCTCACGCCGCGCTGTCACCTGGACGGCCACCGGTCCGGTCTGAGCGACTTCTCCCGCGTCGCGGCCGAGCGAAGCGCTCGTCGGGGATGCAAGCGCGCCCGAAAGCACGAAATCCGGCGACTCGCGGATTGCGCGGACCAGGCAACGCCCCATCCGCCCGCTAATCCCGAGGACTGCAACGTTTGTCACGTCAGCCACCGATCCTGCTGAAAAACTGCTTCACGCCCTCGACCCAGGATCGCTGCCTTGGATTATGGCTCTTGCCATCGGCTGCGAGCGCCGTCTCGAACTTCCGGAGCATTTCTTTCTGCGCCCCGCTCAGGTCGACCGGCGTCTCGACCACGACGCGGCAGAACAGGTCGCCCGTCGCGCCTCCTCGAACCGGCTTGATGCCCTTTTCCCGCAGGCGGAAAACGCGGCCCGACTGCGTGCCGGACGGAATCTTGATGCTCGCCTGTCCTTCCAGGGTCGGCACCTCGATGCTGCCGCCGATCGCGGCCGTCACGAAACTGACCGGCACCTCGCAGGACAGGTGCGCGTGCTCACGCTCGAATATCGGGTGCTCGCGAACGACGATTTCGACATACAGGTCGCCGGGGGGACCGCCATTCCGGCCGGCCTCGCCCTCCCCGGCGAGCCGGATGCGGTCGCCATTGTCGACGCCGGCCGGCACTTTCACGGAGAGGCGCTTGCTCGCCCGCATGCGTCCCTGGCCCGCGCACTTCGGACAGGGATCCTTGATGATGGAACCGCGGCCCTTGCAGCGCGGGCAAGTCTGCTGGACTGCGAAGATGCCCTGGCTGATGCGGACCTGGCCGGCGCCCGAACAGGCGTCGCAGGTGACGGGCGTGTGCCCGCGGGCCGCGCCCGAACCCCCGCATTCGGTGCATTCCTTGACGGTCTGGAAGTCGATCTCGGTCGCGGTACCGAACACCGCCTGTTCGAGGTCGAGGGCGAGCTCGTAGCGCAGGTCCGCGCCGCGATAGACGGCGTTTCGCCCGCCGCGGCGCCCGCCGCCGAAGATGTCGCCGAACATGTCACCGAAAATGTCGCCAAACGCGTCAGACGGGCTGAAACCCTGGCCCGCACCGCGGGCTGCGTCGAGTCCCGCGCGACCGTACTGGTCGTAGGCGGCCCGCTTCTGGGTATCCGTCAGGACTTCGTAGGCCTCCTTCGCTTCCTTGAAGCGCTCCTCGGCCTCCTTGTCGTCCGGATTGCGGTCCGGATGGAATTTCATGGCCAGGCGCCGGTATGCCTTGGTGATGGCATCTTCGGTGGCGTTCCGGGGCACGCCCAGGACCTGGTAGAAATCACGCTTCGACATGGCGCTCCACACGCGCGAACGCCGGGTGACCCGATGTCACCCGGCGGCCGGTGTCATTTCGAACGCGGGTGTCGAGGCCGTCAGTTCGGCTTCGGCCCCTTGTCCTTGATCTCTTCGAACTCGGCATCGAGCACGTCGTCCTTGCCGGCATCCGCGCCCGGCTTGGCCGACTCGCCCGCATCGGGACCCGCACCCGCGCTCTCCGCCTGGTAGGCGCGCTGCACTACCGGTGCGCTCGCTTTTGCAAGTGCCTCGGCCTTGTGCTCGATGGCCGACTGGTCGTCGCCCTTCAGCGCGCCGCGCAGGTCCGACAGCGCGGCCTCGATCGACGCGCGCTCCTCGCCGGTCACCTTGTCCCCGAGGTCCTTCAGCGACTTCTCGGTGGCATGCAGCAGGGCATCGGCGCGGTTCCTCGCTTCGACGAGCTCGCGGAACTTCTTGTCTTCCGACGCATGCGCCTCGGCATCGCGGATCATCTGCTTGATCTCTTCCTCGGACAGGCCGCTCGAGGCCTTGATGACGATCTTCTGTTCCTTGCCCGTCGCCTTGTCCCTGGCCGATACGTTCATGATGCCGTTCGCATCGATGTCGAAGGTGACCTCGATCTGCGGAAGGCCGCGAGGCGCCGGCGGGATGTCGGACAGGTCGAATTTCCCGAGCGACTTGTTGTCGGTCGCGCGGTCGCGCTCGCCCTGGAGCACGTGGATCGTCACTCCGCTCTGGTTGTCGTCCGCGGTCGAGAAAACCTGCGACGTCTTGGTCGGAATCGTCGTGTTCTTCTCGATGAGCCGCGTCATCACGCCGCCCAGCGTCTCGATGCCGAGCGAAAGGGGCGTGACGTCGAGCAGCAGCACGTCCTTGACGTCGCCCGCGAGCACGCCACCCTGGATCGCGGCGCCGACGGCGACCGCCTCATCCGGGTTGACGTCCTTGCGCGGCTCCTTGCCGAAGAAATCCTTGACTGCCTTCTGCACCTGGGGCATTCGCGTCTGGCCGCCGACCAGGATCACCTCGTCGACCTCGCTGATCGAAAGTCCGGCATCCTTGAGCGCGATGCGGCAGGGCTCGATCGTCCGGGTGACGAGATCCTCGACCAGCGACTCCAGCTTCGCGCGCGTGAGCTTGAGCGTCAGGTGCTTCGGACCGGAAGCGTCCGCCGTGATGTACGGCAGGTTGATCTCGGTCTGCTGCCCCGAGGACAGCTCGATCTTCGCCTTCTCCGCTGCTTCCTTCAGGCGCTGGACGGCGAGCGGGTCCTTGCGCACGTCCACGCCGCTTTCCTTCTGGAACTCGGCCGCGATGTAATCGATGACCCGGCGGTCGAAGTCCTCGCCGCCGAGGAAGGTGTCGCCATTGGTGGACATGACCTCGAACTGGCGCTCGCCATCGACGTCGGCGATCTCGATGATCGAGATGTCGAAGGTGCCGCCGCCGAGGTCGTACACCGCGATCTTGCGGTCTTTGCCCTTCTTGTCCATGCCATACGCGAGGGCGGCGGCCGTCGGCTCATTGATGATGCGCCGGACGTTGAGGCCCGCGATCCGCCCGGCATCCTTCGTCGCCTGGCGCTGCGCGTCGTTGAAGTAGGCAGGGACCGTGATCACGGCGTCGGTGACGGTTTCACCGAGGTAGTCCTCAGCGGTCTTCTTCATCTTCATGAGCACGCGCGCCGAGATCTCCTGCGGCGCCATTTTCTTGCCCTGGGCCTCGAGCCAGGCGTCGCCGTTCTCGGCGCGCACGATCTTGTAGGTCTCGAGCGGGATGTCCTTCTGGACGACGCTGTCCTCGAAACGACGGCCGATCAGCCGCTTAACGGCATGAAACGTGTTCTGCGGGTTGGTGACCGCCTGGCGCTTTGCCGGCTGGCCGACCTGGACCTCGCCGTCCTTGGTGAAGGCGACGACCGAGGGCGTCGTCCGGTCGCCTTCGCTGTTTTCGATGACCTTGGGGGTGCTGCCCTCCATGACGGCCACGCAGGAATTGGTGGTACCGAGGTCGATTCCGATGATCTTGGCCATTGACGGATTCCGGGTTGGTTGGACTGGTCTGGGAATTGGGGACTTGGCGGGCCGGTTTCAACCGTCCGCGGGAAGCGGATTCGCGGCCGGTTCTGCCGAAACGATCACTCGCGCCGGGCGCAGCAGGCGGCCATTCAGGAGCCAGCCCTTCTGGACGACCTGGAGCACGGTATGGGGCGGGTGGTCGCCGGAAGCCTGCATCGCCATGGCCTCGTGCACGGCGGGATCGAAGGCCTGCCCGACGGGGTCGATGATCGTGATGCCGGCGCGCTCGAATGCCTTCTGGAGCAGCCGGAGCGTTGCTTCCTGCCCGGCGACCAGGGTGGCCGCATCGGCGGTGCCGCCTGATTCGAGCGCAAGCGCCAGGGAGTCGGCGACGGGCAGCAGCTCCGCGGCAAATCGCTCCACGCCGTATTGCCGCGCCGCGTCAATCTCGCGGGCCGAGCGCTTTCGCACGTTCTCGAGTTCCGCGATGGCTCGCAGGAAATCGGCACGGTGCTGTTCCGCACGGGCCTCCGCCGCCGCGACCAGGCGCTCTTGTTCCGGCTCCACGGCCTCCCCGGCCGGTGGCGCCGCCGGATCGGGACTCTCTGCTTCGCTAACGCTCATGCGGGCGGGGTGTGGGGCTCAGTCGCGCGAATTCAAGGCCGAGCCGAGCATGCGCGCGGCGATGTCCACCACAGGGATCACCCGTTCATAGGCCATCCGCGTCGGCCCAATGACGCCGAGTACCCCGACCACGCGATCATCCTGGGTGTAGGGCGCTACGACGACGCTGCAGTCGTCGAGGATCCGGTATCCCGATTCGTGGCCGATGAATATCTGCACGCCCTCGGCATGCAGGCTCTGGTCGAGCAGGTGCAGGATGTCGCGCTTTTCGTTGAATGCCTCGAACAGCCTGCGCAGACGTTCGACGTTCGACATCTCCGCGAATCCCATCAGGTTGGTTTCGCCAGCTACGACCATGTCGGCATCCTGCGCGTCCGGTTGCTCGGCAAAGGCGCGCTGCGCAAGCGTGATGGCGTCGACCATGAGCCGGTTCATCTGCTCCCGCGTCTCCTGGAGCTGGTCCACGAGACGCGCCCTGACACCGGACAATTCCTGCCCCGCAAAGAGCTCGTTCAAGTAGGCGGCTGCGCGCCGCAATTCCTCGGAAGTGAAGTGGCGATCCAGCTGGACGACGCGGTTCTGGACCTCGCGGCCATTGACGACGAGGATCGTCAGCACCCGGTTGCCGGAGAGCCTGACAAATTCGATCTGCGAGAAGGAAGCCTGAGTCTCGCGCGGTACGGTGACCACACCCGCAAGATGCGTCAGGCTGGATACGAGCTGGGATGCAGCCGTCACGAGCGCCTTCGGGTCGCCGGCTCGCAGGTCGAAGTTGCGCTTCAGTTCGGCGATCTCGGCCTGCGCGGGCGGCTGGTAGCGCAGCAGCGCATTCACGAAGTAGCGGTAGCCCTTGTCCGTCGGCACGCGGCCGGCCGAGGTGTGCGGCGAACTGACGAAGCCATGCTCCTCGAGATCCGCCATGACATTGCGGATCGTCGCGGCGGACAGGCTGAGGCCCGATTCCCGCGTCAGCGTCCGCGAGCCGACCGGCATGCCGTCGCGGACATAACACTCGACGAGCGTGCGCAACAACTGTTGCGCGCGGTCGCTGGGTTCGCCTTCGGCTTCGCGCGGAGTCTCGGACATAAGTCCCTGTCAGGAAAGGAAAATGGCAATCGCCCCGGGCCCGGCGATCAAACTAGCAATCGCCGTCGTCGAGTGTCAAGGAAGCGTTGACGCTGCCCGCCCCGCATGTGGCTCGCGCCGGGGCTGCGTGCTACAAAGCCACAAAACCGGATGAACAAGCACTTCTCCCGAATCGCCCTGGTCGGCAAGGTCGAGGACGCGCGTGTCGCCGATTCCATCGCGGCACTCGCGACGCATTTGCGCGCGCGCGGGCTCACGGTATTCGTCGACGAAAGCGCCGCGATCGCCGGCCTGCCAGAGGGCCTCGATCGAAGGCCCGTCCGGCAGCTCGGCGAGGATGCCGACCTCATCATCGCGATCGGCGGAGACGGCACCTTGCTTTTTGCGGCGCAGCTCGCGATCGGTCGTGGCGTGCCCTTGCTCGGCGTCAACCGCGGGCGCCTGGGTTTCCTGACCGATGTCCTGCCGGACGACATGCTCGGCAACGTCGACGCTGTCCTCAGCGGGCGCTACGAGACCGATTCGCGCCAGCTGCTGGCGGCGCGGCTGGCGCTGCCCGATGGCCGTACGCTCGATTACCGTGCGCTGAACGACGTCGTCGTGCAGCGGCACGAATCGGGCCGCATGGTCGAGCTCGAGGTCTGGATCGACGGTTCCTTCGTGAATACGCACGGCGGCGACGGGCTCGTGATCGCGAGTTCGACGGGATCGACCGCTTATGCGCTGTCCTGTGGCGGCCCGATCATCCATCCCTCGCTCGCCGCCGTCGTGATCGCGCCGATCTCGCCGCACACGCTTTCCGACCGGCCGATCGTGATCCGGCGCGAAAGCCGCGTCGAGATTCGCCTCGTCGAGCGATCCGGTTCGCACGCCCAGGTCACCTGCGACGGCATCCTGTTCGGCGACCTCGAACCCGAGTCTCGCCTCCTGGTCGAGCCCGCGATCGAGGGCATCACGCTGCTCCACCCCCCGGGCCACGATTACTTCCGCTTGCTGCGCTCCAAGCTCCACTGGGGCCGCAGCGGCCGGTCGGGCGGCGAGGAATATTGAGCGTGCTCGCTCACCTTCAGATCCGCGACCTGGCGGTGATCGACTCGGTGGAACTCGAGCTGCTGGGCGGGCTGACGGCCCTGACGGGCGAAACCGGGGCCGGCAAGTCGATCATCGTGGATGCCGTCATGCTCGCGCTCGGTGGCCGCGCAAGCGCCGAAATCCTGCGGCATGGCGCCGAGCGCGCCGAGATCACGGCGACCTTCGACTTCGGCGGGGATGTGGCGGTCCGGCGCTGGCTGGACGAGCAGTCTATCGAGGTGAACGATGGCGAGATCGTGCTGCGACGGGTGATCGGCCGGGATGGCCGGTCGCGGCAGTACGTCAATGGCCAGGCCCTCTCCGCCCAGAGCGTGCGCGAGCTCGGCGAGCTCCTGATCGACATCCATGGCCAGCAGGAATTCCAGTCGCTGCAGAGCCGCGATGCGCAGCGTGAAATCGTCGACGACAACGGGCCGACCGGCCCCCAGCTGGCAGCGGTCGCGCGACTGGCCGCCGAATGGCGCGCCTGCAAGACAGAGCGCGATGCGCTCGCCACGATGGCGCGGGAGCGCGGCGAGCGCCTTGAACTCCTGCAATACCAGCAGGGCGAGCTGGACGCACTCGCTCTCGGTGTCGGCGAAGTACGCGACCTGGTCGAGGAGCGATCCCGCCTCGCCAATCGCGGACGACTTGTCGAAGCGGCACGGAGCGCACTGGCACTTTCCTACGACGGCGACGGAGCGGACGCCCATGCCCTCGCGGCAAGGGCCGCAGCCCAGCTGCGCGCCGCATCGACGCTGGACTCCCGACTGGAGGGCCTGTTGCACCTCGTCGAAGAGTCACTCATTTCATTGGGTGAAGTGGGCGCAGGGCTCGGCGCTTACCTCGAATCGCTCGACGCCGATCCCGTGCGCCAGGAACTGGTCGAACGGCGGCTCGCTGCCATCGAGGACCTCGCGCGCAAGCACCGGGTCGAAGCAGCGGCCCTGCCGGCCAGGCTCGAAGAGCTGCGTGCCGAGCTGCACCGCCTGGAGCAGTCTGAACACGCGCTCGGTGGGCTCGACGAGCGCCTTTCCGCGCTGCGCGGGCGCTATGACTCGGCGGCGGCCGAGCTGGGCGTTGCCCGACGCGCGGCGGCTCGCCGGCTTGGCACGGCCGTCACCGCCTTGATGCGACAGCTCGGCATGCCGGGCGGCAAGTTCGAAATCCAGGTTGAATCCGACGCAGGAAGGGAGCCGGACGCTTCTGGCGCCGACCGCGTGGAGTTCCTGGTCAGCGCCAACCCGGGTGAACCGCCCAAGCCGGTTGGAAAGGTCGCTTCCGGCGGCGAGTTGTCGCGTATCAGCCTCGCCGTCCAGGTCGCCGCTGCCCATCGCAATGCGCGGACCTGCATGATCTTCGATGAGGTCGATTCGGGGATCGGCGGCGGGGTTGCCGAGATCGTCGGCCGGAAGCTGCGCGAGATCGGGGACCGCGGCCAGGTTCTCTGCGTCACCCACCTGGCCCAGGTCGCGAGCCAGGCCCATCAGCAGCAACGGGTCTCGAAGCTGACCGACGGGCGGGCGAGCCGCACCGTGGTCAGCGCCCTCAAGGCCGATGAACGGGTCGAGGAACTCGCCCGCATGCTCGGCGGCGTCGAGATCACCCGTAAGGCGCGGGAGCACGCGCGCGAAATGCTCCGGAACTCGGCAACGGCCGGCTGAGCCGGGCGGGAATCAGCTCCGCTTGCGGCGGTAGGCGCAATTCTCGCGCCGGCAGCGGCCGTAAAGAATCAGGTTGTGCTCTTCGATGCTGAAGCCGAGGCGGCTCGCGACGTCGAGCTGCCTGCGCTCGATGCCGCAGTCGACGAACTCCTCCACGCGGCCGCAGTCCATGCAGATGATATGGTCGTGGTGCTCGCCTTCGTTGAGCTCGAAGACCGCCGTGCCGCCCTCGAAGTGATGGCGCTTGACGAGCGCCGCCGCCTCGAACTGGGTCAGCACGCGATAGACGGTCGCGAGCCCGATGTCTTCGCTCTGGTCGATCAGCGCGCGGTAGATGTCTTCGGCGGACATGTGGCGACCATGGCTGCCGGCCAGGATCTCGAGGATCTTGACGCGCGGCAACGTCACCTTGAGTCCCGCCTTCCGCAGGTCGCTGGTTTCCACCGGTCCTCCCGCCGCGCGGCGCGGCGATTCCGCTATGATGCCGCCCATTATCCTCCAGGACACCCGATGATGCGACCCGTTCTGCGCGCGGCAGCCGCTTTTTTCCCGGCCCTCCTGCTTGCGCTCGCGGCCACCGGTTGCGTCTATCGCATGGACGTCCAGCAGGGAAATCTGCTCGACGCGGAGCAGGTCGACCAGGTCGAAGTCGGCATGACGCGGAGCCAGGTGAGGTTCCTGCTCGGCACGCCGATGGTGATCGACAGCTTCAACGCGGACCGCTGGGACTATGTCTACAGCCTGCGTCGCGGCCATTCGCGCAAGCTCGTGAAGCAGCACCTGGTCGTCTGGTTCGAGGGCGACACGGTCGCCCGCATCGAGGAGCCGATTCCGGTGCCGCGCAAGGAAACCGTCGTCTCCGGCTAGCGCCGGCCCATCGACCTGCCTTCCCGGGCCAGGCGGCGCCGGCGCTCGCGCGGGTCGTCCGCGAGCGGGCGAAGCACCTCGACGCGATCCCCCGGCCGGAGCACGGTGTCGCCGCTGACTTCACTCCCATGGATCCCGATCGCGATGGACGACGGGTCGATTCCGGGATGCCGCCCGAGAATTCCCGACTTGCGGATTGCCTCAGCGGCCGTGCAGCCGGCCTCGACCTCGAGCGCAATGACCGTCTGGCGCGCGGCTTCGGCGCAGGCGACCTCGACGACGATGCGTTCAGTCGCCACCGAACACCTGGTGCGCGCGGCGCGCAAACGCATCGACGAGATGGTTGCAGATGCCTTCGAAGGCCGGACCGAGCGCGAGCGCGCCGACGACGCCGTGGGTCGCGAACCGCACCTGCAGGTCCGCGCGGGTTCCCGCCTCGCCGATCGGCGTGAATTCCCAGCGCCCTTCCAGCTGATCGAACGGCCCGTCAACGAGGCTCATCGTGACCGACCGGCCTGGCACCATCCGGTTGACCGTCGTGAAGCTCGCCCGAGCAATTCCACTCGAAAGGCCGAGCCTCACCGTGACCTGCCCGGCCTCCTCCTCGAGGATCGTGGACGACGTGCACCATGGCAGGAATTCCGGATAGCGCTCGACGTCCGTGACGAGGTCGAACATCTGCTCGGCCGTGTAAGGCAGTAGCGCGCTGCGGCGCACTTCACGCATGAATCGCGGGCCTCATGCGCGGATTGTCACACGACTGCCATTAGAATGACGCATGGCGGACAAGGATGACTCGGCGGGCCGCATCGCGGTCAACCGGCGGGCACGGCACGATTACTTCATCGAGGAGCGCCTCGAGGCCGGCGTCGCGCTGATGGGCTGGGAGGTCAAGGCGCTGCGCGCCGGCCGACTCCAGCTGCAGGAAGCGTACGTGCTGCTGAAGCAGGACGAGGCCTGGCTGTTCGGCGCGCACGTCTCGCCGCTGCCGACCGCGTCCACGCACGTGCAACCGGACCCGATCCGCAGCCGGAAGCTCTTGCTGCACCGCCGCCAGATCGATTCGCTGGTCGGCGCTGTCGAACGCAAGGGCCGCACCATCGTGCCGCTCGCGATGTACTGGAAGAACGGCCGCGCAAAGCTCGAGATCGGCCTCGCGAAGGGCAAGAAAGAGCACGACAAGCGCGCCGATACGCGCGAGCGCGACTGGCAGCGCGAGAAGGCGCGCGTGATGAAGGGCCGACAGCGGGGCGTCTGAAGGCGGTTTCGCAAGCCGACGGTCGGTGTCACGAACTACGTTGAGACAGCCGATCGGCCTTGTCGCGATACATGGCGGCGTCGGCGCGATTCAGCAGTGCATCGTAATTTTGGCCGTCCGCGGGATACAGGGCCAGGCCGACGGAAGCGGTGATGTGAATCTCCACGCCGTCGATCGAATAGCTCTCGCCAATGTGCTTGCGGATCTTTTCAGCGACATTGCTGGCAATCGCTGCGTCGTCGAGGTCCGAGAGAAGCGCAATGAATTCGTCCCCACCGTAGCGACAGGCGAGGTCCTCTGCCCGGACACCGGCCGCGATTCGCGCTCCAACGGCCGACAGCAATTTATCAGCCACCGCGTGCCCGTATCGGTCATTCACGATCTTGAAGCCGTCGAGATCGATGAATAACAACGCCAACTGGCGCTGCCGGCTGGATGCGTTCCTGATTGCCAGTTGCAGCCGTTTGATCAGAAGAAGCCGGTTTGGCAGCCCGGTCAGCCCGTCATGATGGGCGACGCGCTGGGCGGCCACGGCCCGCCGCGAGGCCGCATCGAGCGCCTTCATCAGGTACTCGCTGTTCGATTTCAGGATTTCATTTTCGCGCAGGACGCCACTGAGCCGCTTTTCGGCAATGGCCAGGCGCATCAATGCATCATCGAGCGATCCGGGTGGCGGCATGCGCCGGAGGGTGTTGCCTTGCGCCCATTGCATCGCCGTGTCGGCAAGGCTACCGTTGGTTCGATGCGGATTCAGGCCCGACACATTTGATGTTACTTGCTGCACTTGTAGTGCTGACGCCAAAATCTACCCAAGGCAAGATTCAATGGTCTGTGCGGTACCGAACGCTGCGCTTGCCGCGTGCACTGGATCGGTATCTACCTCACAGTCTGGCAAATCACCATGACAAGCCCCGGAACGCGATTGGTCATTGACGATGTGCTCATGGATCCGTCCCGGTATTTTTCGCGCCCGGGCGAGGTACTCGAAGACGTTCGCCTGAACCGCGAACAGAAGCGCCGTATCCTGCGTTCATGGGCACTGGATGCGCAGCTTATCGACGAGGCCGAGTCCGAGAACATGCGCGGCCGCCCCGGAGAGCGCTCGCAACTTCGCGAAGCAAGACTGGCACTTCTCAAGCTCGACGGCTGAGTCGTGCTCCGCCGACCGGGCCGGCACTCGGCGGATCTGATAGAATGACCTCGACTTCTGGGGGCGATCGGCTTCGACGTGGGCTGCGAAACTCCAGGGGCGTGCCGAGGTGCAGGCTACCTCGTTAATCCGCTTGCAAACTATAGTTGCCAACGACGACAACTACGCTCTGGCGGCTTAATCCCGCCTAACCCCCGACTGGCATGTGCCTGTGCATCCAGACCCGGGGGACGCGCTCACAGGATCGCGGAACCGGTGTGCTCCGGGCTGGAACCGCTAAAACGCTCCGAAGCTGGCTTCGTGTTTTCCCCGTCAGCCGGGTAGCACGTAGCGAGATCAATAGGCTGGACACGCACGTAGAACCTGTAGCGTAGGGCTTGCGGACGCGGGTTCGATTCCCGCCGCCTCCACCAATTGGGTACGGCCAGTCAGTATTCGACTGGCCGTTTCCCCTTGCTCGTGGTCTATCTCTGGAACGCGAACAAAGCGGCGATCACGCTCGTCGGCATGGGCCTATTGCGTGGTGATCCACGGAAGCAGCCGAGCGAACTCCTTCCTGACCACCTCATAACACTCACAGGCGTGAGCTTCCAGGGCAGGCCGGTCGAGGACGACGATGTGGCCACGGCTGTATTCGATCAGACCGAGCTTCTGCAACTTGCCTGCCGATTCCGTGACGCCTTCGCGCCGCACTCCCAGCATGTTTGCAATCAATTCCTGGGTCATCTTCAGTTCGTTTGACGGCAGGCGGTCGAGACTCATCAGCAACCAGCGGCATAGCTGCTGGTCTACGGAATGATGGCGATTGCATACCGCCGTCTGTGCCATCTGCGTGATCAGCGCCTGCGTATACCGAAGCAACAGACGCTGAAACGGACCGGCCCGGAAGAACTCCTCCTTCAGGTACTGTCCTGGCACGCGGTACGCATGACCGCCGCTTTGCACGATCGCGCGGCTCGGAGTCGTTTCACCGCCCATGAAAAGTGAAATCCCGACGATGCCTTCATTGCCGACGATGGCAATTTCGGCCGAAGAGCCGTCTTCCATCACGTAGAGCAGCGAAACAATCGAGGTCGTCGGGAAGTACACGTGCCGCATCGTGTCGCCGGATTCGTACAGGACGTGGCCGAGCGGCATCGGCCTCAGCTCCATTCTTGGGCGAAGTCGATCCCATTCGTCCGGCGGCAGCGCGCCAAGGAGGTGATTCTGTCGCGGCGTATCGGGAAGTAACTCCATCGATCTCCCGAATTCACCCAGCTCACTGACTGCAATCGACTCGGGAACGGCCTCCAAATGGTCAACTGCAGGTCTCATCCTACTCGCTGCTCACTCCGTTCGCTATCGCACCGATGTGCCATGGCACCTGCGGGTCAATTCTTGCCCATCCAGTCCGTGCGGTTGCACACACACGCCCGCAGTCTTGGCCCAATCCGCCCGATTCGGGCACTCGCACATGCGTACGTCAGCGTACAGACGCCAATGCGACCCAGGCGTAACTTCCGCGCCAGATCCATGGAAAGGGCAAGCAATTGAACTTCGTCATCTCGATTCTCGTCGGCGGTGTGTTCGGCTGGATTGTCAGCCTGTTCTGGGGAACCAGCGAACGCCAAGTCATCATTCTGAACGTCGTCGTCGGAGTCTTTGGTGTCGTGCTTGCCAGCTGGATGCTGGACAGCCTCCTCGAATTGTCGACGTTCAATCAGGTCGAGTTCGGCATTGCGGGTTTGCTCGTTTCGCTACTCGCAGCTCTTGTCCTGCTTGCCGCAGTGAAAATTCTCGGCGGCATTACAGGACGCCCGGCTCAAACCGCGCCAAGACGAAACCTGGCCACGTATTAACGATTTCCCTACATAGACCCGCTAACAAAGTGAGAGAACCGAAAATGAACAAATCATCCCGAGCAAACCGCAGACTGCGCCCGCTCGTCGCGGCCGGACTGGTAGGCGTGCTCCTGCTCATTGCCGCCTGTGCGTCCGCGCCCCCTGCGCCCGACTCGGCCCTGGACGCAGCCAAAGTGGCGATCTCAAACGCCGAAAAGGCGGAAGCGGGTCAATTTGCGGGCGCCGAACTCGGTGAGGCGCGCGAGAAACTCGCGATGGCTGACAGCGCCGTTCGAGAAGAAAGCATGATCGCGGCTGAACGTTTCGCACAGGAATCGCGGGTCCAGGCGGAACTTGCCTCCGCGAGGACCGCGGCGGCCAAGGCCGCGGCAGTCAGCAAGGAGATGGAGCGTGGGGCCGAAGCCCTGACCGAAGAAATGCAGCGTGCAGGAGAAGCGAAATGAACTCACTATTCCGCAACCATGCCAGCTATGCGAAGGTCCTCACCGTCGCAGCGGCTGTAAGCCTCACGCTCGCGGCCTGTGCCACTGCGCCCGTCAGCCCGGACGGAGCGGCTGAGGTCCGCGCCAAGTTGACACGGCTACAGTCCGATCCGAACCTGGCCAATCGTGCACCGGTCGCGCTCCAGGAAGCCGATACCGCGGTCCGCGCCGCAGAAGCGCCAGTGACCAAAGATGCGGCCCTGGGCGCCCACCTTGTTTACATGGCCGATCGCAAGGTCGAGATCGCGATGGCCCAGGCTGCGACCAGTCAGGCCGAAGACCAACATGTGAAGCTCGGTGAAGAGCGCGAACGGTCTCGTCTTGAAGCCCGCACGCGCGAAGCCGACAAGGCACACGCCGACGCCGACGCGGCCCGCGCAGGGGCGGCCGATGCGGCCCTGCTGGCAAGCGCCGATGCCGATGCTGCACGCACTGCGGCAGCGGCGGCGGCGCTGCAGGCCGAAGACATGCAGCGTCAGATCGATGTACTGGAGGCCAAGGCGACGGACCGCGGCATCGTGTTGACGCTCGGTGATGTGCTATTCACGAGCGGCATGGCCGACCTCAAGTCCGGTGCCACCAGCAACCTCAATCGGCTCGTGACATTCCTCAACCAGAACCCGGACAGGAAGGTAGAAATCGAGGGTCACACGGACAACGTCGGCAATGACGATTACAACCAGGGGCTCTCGCAACGCCGCGCCGATTCGGTCAGGTCATTCCTGATGCAGCAGGGCATCAACTCCGAGAGGATCGTCGCCTCGGGGAAGGGCGAGCAACGGCCAGTCGCGGACAACGAGTCCGAAGGCGGCCGACAGCAGAATCGCCGCGTCGAAGTGATCATCGAGAATCCTCCACCGGCGGTGGCGTCGACTTGACTACTTAGACTGGCTGGCAATCGGCCCGCGCATGCGGGCCGATTTCTTGTGGCACCGAATCCAGTTCAGACGCATGCCCACCAGGAAACAATCTCATGAATGGAACCAAACTCACGGCGCTGGTAATCATTGTGGCCGGCGTGCTGGGCCTGGCCTACGGCGGCTTCACCTACACCAAAGATACGCATGAGACAAATCTCGGGCCGATTGAACTATCGGTCGAGGAAAAGGAAACGGTCAACATACCAGTCTGGCTCGGCGCAGGCGCCATCATCGCCGGCGTGTTGCTGCTGGTCGTTCGCAGAAAGGTTTGACGGCGGTTGGCCGGTTCAGGCGCAACCCCGATGCAGGTAGTCAACCGCCTGATCGAGTGCCTGCCACGCGAGGCTCGCAAGAGGATCCTGAAACTCTCCGAGCCGGTGGATCTGACTCTCGGGACCGTGCTTTGCGAGGCCAATCAGCCGCTTCGGCACGTCTACTTTCCCCTCACAGGTTCTATCTCGCTCGTGGCGATCGTGATGCGCCATCCACCACTTGAAATCGGGCTGATCGGCAATGAAGGCATGCTCGGCGCGACGCTGGCGTTGGGGGTCACCGGCGCGCGCCTGCGCGGAATAGTACAGGGCCCGGGGACCGCGTTGCGGATGAACGCCGCGCAGTTCCGCCGCGAATTGCGCGGCAGTCGCTCGTTGCGCCACACACTCAACCATTACTTGTTCGTGCTATTGGCGCAACAGTCGAGAACAATCGCATGTACCCGCTTCCATGAGGTCAAGGAACGCCTTGCGCACTGGTTGCTGCTGACGCACGACCGCGCGCACGCGGATCATTTCCATCTCACTCACCAGTACCTCGCTGACATGCTGGGTGTACAACGAAGCGCCGTGACCATCGCGGCGGGCTTGCTGCAGAGAAACAAGGTGATCAGCTATTCCCGTGGCGAAATCTTGATACTCGACCGCCGAGGGCTTGAGTCAGCGTCCTGTGAGTGCTACAGGGCAGTCATCGCGGAACATCAACGGTTGTTCGCATGAGGCCGCCACGCGGCCACAATTCCGTCCCACTGAGGTGAGATCAGCGGTTATCGTACGCACACGATGAGTCGTGAATTCTCGCTGCGGGACTATCTCCGGTCGGCCACTGCGTCGCCGAACGCTGCGGGCGACGAGGGTCCCGGCGCCAACGGGATCGAAGACCAGACGCCGCTGCGTTCCGAGCTGTTCAGTGCCGATCAGATGGAGCAGCACGGCAAGGCACTCGCCGCTGCGCATGCGCTGAGCCAGTCCGCTCCCCAAAACCGCCTGCTGCTGCGGCTGGATGAGAATGAGCAGGTACTGGTCCATACCTGCAATCTGCTGACTACGGCAGTCAAGTCCAAGCGGCGAATTGCGCCGGCCGGCGTCTGGCTGCTCGACAATTTCTATCTGATCGAAGAACAGATCCGCACGGCCCGGAGGCACTTGCCCAAGGGCTACAGCCGCGGATTGCCCCGCCTTGTGCAAGGCCCGTCACGCGGACTGCCGCGCGTCTATGACATCGCACTCGAGGCCATTTCACACGGCGACGGGCGCGTCGATTCGGACACACTCTCCCGTTTCGTCGCCGCCTACCAGTCGATCGCCCCGCTGACGCTCGGCGAATTGTGGGCGATACCGATCATGCTGCGCCTTGCGTTGATCGAGAACCTGCGTCGGGTGGGCGCGCGGCTCACGGCCGCCAGGGTTCACCTGGACCTCGCCCAGGACTGGGCCAACAGGATGATGGAGATTGCCGAAAGCGACCCGAAAAGCCTGATTCTCGTGATTGCCGACATGGCGCGCTCGAACCCGCCGATGGTGAGTTCGTTTGTTGCCGAACTTGCACGCCGCCTGCAGGGTCATGGTCCCGCCCTCGCCTTGCCGCTCACCTGGATCGAACAGCGCCTTTCCGAGTCCAGCCAGACGATCGAGCAGCTGGTCCGGTCAGACACCCAGCAACAGGCAGCGGACCAGGTCTCGATCAGCAACACCATCGGCAGCCTACGCCTGCTCGGCGCCATGGACTGGCGCGTGTTCGTCGAGTCGATGAGCCTCGTCGAAGGCATCCTGCGGGAAGATTCGGGCAATGCCTATGCCCGGATGGATTTCGCGACGCGCGACCGCTATCGCCACGTCGTCGCGCGGCTTGCGAAACGCAGTGTCCTGTCCGAATCCGAAGTCGCGCGGGCGGCGATCGAGCTTGCCCGTGAATCTGCATCCTCGCATGGCGCACTTGCGCGCCAGGCGCACGTCGGCTTCTACCTGCTGGACCGTGGCACGCTGAAGCTGGAACGCGCCATCGCGTTCCGGCCCACCCTGATCGCGCGGGCGCGCCGGCTGATCGGCAGTTCCCCGCTTTTCGCGTACGTGGGCGCCATCCTGGCGATGACATCGGTCTTCTCCGCGGTGCCAATGACCCTGGCGCAGGCCGCCGGCGTGGACGGCTGGCGACTTGCAGCACTTGGATTCCTGGTCGTGCTGGCCGCGAGCCAGCTGGCGTCGGCGCTCGCAAACTGGCTTGCGGCGCTCATGACGGTTCCGCAGCCATTGCCAAAGATGGATTTCTCCGGCGGGCTGCCGGATGAGCTGCGCACGCTCGTCGTGGTCCCGACGCTATTGAGCAGTACGGAAAAGGTCGAAGAGCTGCTCGAGTCGCTCGAAGTCCGGTTCCTGGGGAACCGCGACGAGCGCCTGACTTTCGCCTTGCTGACCGATCTTTGCGATGCGGCAGAGGAGTCGCTCGCCGACGATGAGCCGCTCCTGGACTGTGCCAGGAAGGGAATCGAGCGGCTGAACGGGAAATATCGTTCCGGTGGCGCAGACCGGTTCTTCCTGCTCCATCGTCCGCGGCGCTGGAATCCGTCGGAACGGGTATGGATGGGACATGAGCGAAAGCGCGGCAAGCTCGCGGACCTGAATGCGCTGCTTCGCGGCACCGGACGCGGCCGGTTTTCGCTGATCGTGGGTGACGTCGCGGCATTGTCGTCCATCGCGTATGTCATCACGCTCGATACCGACACGCAGCTGCCGCTCGATTCCGCGCGGCAGTTCGTGGCGACGATGGCGCATCCGCTCAATCGCCCCGAGTACGACGAGGAGAAACGCCGCGTGGTCAGCGGTTACGGCATCCTGCAGCCGCGCATGGGAGCCAGCCTTGCCGGAACGCAACGATCGCTGTATGCGAGGCTCTTCGGCAGCGAGCCGGGCATCGACCCGTACACGCGGACGGTATCGGACGTCTATCAGGACATATTCGGCGAGGGTTCCTTCATCGGGAAGGGCATCTACGAAGTGGATGCCTTCGAGCGCGCTCTGGGCGCGCGCTTTCCTGAAAACAGGATCCTGAGCCACGACCTGCTCGAGGGCTGCTACGCGCGATCGGGACTGCTGAGCGACGTTCATCTCTACGAGGACTATCCGTCACGGTACCTGGCGGACACGCGTCGACAGGAACGCTGGATACGAGGCGATTGGCAGATCGCGCATTGGCTGCTGGCGCGCGTACCCGGCGCCGAAGGCCAGAGCCTGCCGAACCCGCTGTCGCGGCTTTCGAAGTGGAAGATTTTCGATAACCTGCGTCGCAGCCTCGTGCCGACCGCACTGCTGCTGCTGCTGCTGGTTGGCTGGTTTGCAGCGGCGCGCGCCGGCTGGTGGACGCTGGCTGTGGCAGGCGTCGTCCTGATACCGCCCTTGTCGATCGGGATCGTGGCCGTGCTGCGTCGCCATGAAGGTGCGCCCCTGGGCAGACACCTCGTGGCTGCCCTGCGCTCGGTTGGACAGAGCCTCGCGCAAGCCGGCTTCAGGATTGCCTGCCTGCCATACGAAGCGGTTTTCAGTTCGGCCGCAGTCCTGCGCACGGCCGGCCGCATGCTGATCACGCGGCGGAGGCTGCTGGAGTGGAGTGCCTACGACGAATATCAACCGGCACCCGGCCTCGCCGCGTCCTACCGTTCGATGGCGTCCGCGCCACTGCTGGCCGGCCTTGCGCTGCTCGGTCTTGCGATCCTGAGGCCCGGAGCAATACCGGTCGCCGCACCGGTGCTCGTTCTCTGGCTGTTGGCACCGCTCGTGGCCTGGTGGCTCAGCCGTCCGCTCATCCGGCGGACCTCGGCTCTCACGTGGGAGCAGTCGCTCTTCCTGCGACGAATGGCGCGCAAGACATGGGCATATTTCGAGCAATTCGTCGTCGAGGCGGATCATTGGCTGCCGCCCGACAATTTCCAGGAGCATCCCGGCCCCGCGATCGCGCATCGCACGTCGCCCACCAACATCGGCCTGGCGCAACTGGCTAGCCTTGCGGCCTGGGACTTCGGATACATCCCGACAGGGAAGCTGATCGGGCGAACACACGACGCCTTCCAGAGCATGGCCTCGCTGGAACGTCACCAGGGGCATTTCTACAACTGGTACGACACGCTGACCTTGCTGCCACTGTCACCCCGCTACATCTCCGCGGTCGACAGCGGAAACCTCGCCGCGCACCTGCTCACCCTCCGCGCAGGCCTGCTCGCACTGCCCGACCGGAAAATCGTGAGCGAACGGGTGTTCGAAGGCCTGATCGACACCCTTCGCCTCTACTCGGACCAGGTGCCGGCATCAGGACACGCGGAAATCCACCGATTGCAGGAACTGCTGGAGGCGGCCTGCAATCGGCAAGCAACGACGCTGCCTGCCGTCAAGCTGCAGCTCGAATCGGTGGCGGGGCTGGCGGCGACAGTCATCCCCGGCTCCGATGCGCCGGATGAAGTCGAGGCATCCGCATGGCTCACCGCGCTGTTGCGCCAGTGCCGGGACGCCCTCGAAGAGCTGCGGCACCTCGCGCCATGGCTCGAGCTCGCGGCGCCTCCGGGTAACTTGCGCGAATTCTCCGGCTTCGACGGCATTCCGACATTGCGCGAACTGGCGGGGAACTGCGTCCGACAACTGTCAGCGATCGACGGTCAACTGCAACAGGGGATCCCTGACGAGGAGAAGATCTGGCTGTCGGAGCTTCGCAACCGGGTCCTCACCGGCCTCGAGCGCGCGAACGAACGCGTTTCCCAATGCGAACGACTGGCCCAGCAGGCGAGCGGATTTGCGGAAGCAAACTACGAGTTCCTGTACGACAGGACACGCCACTTGCTCGCCATCGGATTCAATGTCGATGAACGCCGGCGGGATACCAGCTTCTATGACCTGCTCGCTTCAGAGGCGAGACTCGCGACATTCGTCGCAATCACCCAGGGCCAGCTGCCGCAGGAAAGCTGGTTCGCGCTCGGGAGATTGTTGACGACCGCCGGCGGCGACCCCGTGCTCGTGTCGTGGAGCGGCTCGATGTTCGAGTACCTGATGCCGCTCCTCGTGATGCCCACGTATGACGGCACCCTGCTCGACCAGACTTGCCGGGCAGCGGTGGCAAGGCAGATCGACTACGGCAACCAGCACTCCCTCCCATGGGGCGTGTCGGAGTCCGGCTACAACACCGTCGACGCCAACCTCAACTATCAATACCACGCCTTTGGCGTGCCGGGCCTCGGCCTGACGAGGGGCCTGGCAGAGGACATGGTCGTTGCGCCGTATGCGACGGCGCTCGCATTGATCGTCGACCCGCAAGCCGCGTGCGAAAACCTGGAGCGCCTGGCCGCGTATGGCCTCGAAGGCCGCTTCGGATTCTTCGAAGCCATGGACTACACGGCGTCCCGCGTGGAACGCGGCCAGTCAAGCGCGACGGTGCGTTCGTTCATGGCACACCACCAGGGAATGAACCTGCTGTCGTTTGCGCACGTGCTCCTCGACCGGCCGATGCAGCGCCGGTTCGAATCCGATCCTCTTTTCAAGGCGGGATTGTTGTTGCTCCAGGAACGGATTCCGAAGTCGTCTGCCATTCACAGGCACGTTGCCGAACATTCCGAAGGCAGGGCATTCACCGATCCAGCCGAAAGGTCGCCGCACACGCCGATCGGACTGGACACGCCGACGCCGGAGGCCCAGCTGCTGTCGAATGGCCGCTATCACGTGATGGTCACGAACGGCGGCGGCGGCTACAGCCGCTGGCGCGATTTCGCGGTCACGCGATGGCGCGAAGACACCACTTGCGACAACTGGGGCAGTTTCCTGTACCTCCGCGACGTCGCCAGCGGCCAGTTCTGGTCCGCAGCACACCAACCAACGCTCGAGCGGGCGGACAGCTACGAAGTGATGTTTTCGGAGGGTCGCGCGGAGTTCAAGCGGCGCGACCACGACTATGAGACCTATTCCGAAATCGTCGTGTCGCCGGAGGATGACATCGAGTTGCGCCGGATGCGCATCACCAACCACGCACTGGTGCGCCGGACGATCGAGGTCACGAGCTACGCGGAAGTCGTGCTTGCGCCGCCGGTCGCCGACGCGATACAGCCATCATTCGGCAACCTGTTCGTGCAGACGGAAATCCTGCGCGCCCGCCATGCCGTGCTCTGCACACGGCGTCCCCGCTCGGTCGGCGAGCACGTGCCGTGGTCGCTGCACCTTCTCGCCGCAAGGAGCGAGGGCGTCACCGATATTTCCTACGAAACGGACCGGATGAGGTTCATCGGGCGCGGGCGAACTGCCGCCTCGCCGCGTGCGCTCGCGGATAGCGGCGCGCTTTCCGGCACGGAGGGTTCCGTACTGGATCCGATTGTCGCGATCCGCTGCCATGTGGCGCTCGAACCGGGACAGTCGGCGACGCTCGATTTCGTATCGGGCGCCGGCGGCAGCCGCGAACACTGCGTGGGCCTGATCGAGAAGTACCAGGACCGCCATCTCGCCGACCGGGTCTTCGACCTTGCCTGGACCCATAGCAACGTCACCCTTTCCCAGATCAATGCGAGCGTCGCGGACGCCCAGATGTACCGTCAACTCGCGAGCTCCGTGCTCTACGGGAATGCGGCGCTTCGCGCCGACAACGGGATCCTGATCCAGAACCGGCGGGGCCAGTCCGGCCTCTGGGGATACGCGATTTCCGGCGACCTGCCGATCGTCCTCGTAAAGATCGCGGATGCCTCGCATATCGACATCGCGCGCCAGATGATCCGCTGCCATACGTACTGGCGCCTGAAAGGACTCGTCGTCGACCTGGTGATCTGGCACGAGGATCACGTCAGCTACCGCCAGCGCCTCCAGGACCAGATCATGGGCCTGATAGCCACCGGAATCGAAGCCAATGCAATCGACCGGCCCGGCGGGATCTTCGTCCGCTCCGCGGAGCAGATTTCGCTCGAAGATCGCACCCTGCTGCAGGCGGTCGCGCGGGTGATCATCAGCGACAGCCGTGGAACGCTGATCGAGCAGGTCAATCGCCGCGGACTGGCGGACAAGAGCGTGACACGCCTGGCGACCACGCGGCCGCATCGTGTCGAGACCACGGCGATGCATGCCCCGCTGCGGCCGGATCTCATCCTTACCAACCATCTCGGTGGCTTTTCCCCGGACGGCAGCGAGTACGTGATCGAAACGGCACCGGCCCGGCGCACGCCGATACCGTGGGTGAACGTCCTCGCGAACCCGCACTTCGGAACGGTCGTTTCGGAGAGCGGAAACGCATACACCTGGAGTGAGAACGCCCATGAGTTCCGGCTGACACCCTGGAGTGACGACGCGGTGGGTGCCACGTCGGGAGAGGCGATTTACCTCCGCGACGAGGAAACCGGTCATTTCTGGTCGCCAACGCCATTGCCCGGCGGCGATGCCTTGCCGTACCGCACCCGCCACGGGTTCGGCTACAGCGTCTTCGAGCACGGCGCGGACGGAATCGAGTCCGAATTATGGGTCTACGTGGACCTGGAAGAGGCAGTCAAGTTCTCGGTGCTCCGCGTGCGGAATGCGTCAGGCCGCCCGAGGCGGCTGTCGGCAACCGGCTATGTCGAGTGGGTTCTCGGCGACCTGCGATCGAAATCCGCGATGCACGTCGTAACCGAGATCGATCCGGCGAGCGGAGCGCTGTTAGCGCGCAATTCCTACAACACGGAGTTCACCGGCCGGGTCGCCTTTTTCGATGTCGACGACCTGTCGCGCACGCTCTCCGGCGACCGTGCCGAATTCCTCGGGCGAAACGGGACCCGCACCGATCCCGAAGCGATGAGCCGGTCGCGACTCTCAGGGAGGCTTGGCGCGGCGCTGGATCCTTGCGGCGCAATACAGGTGCCCATTGAACTCGCGCATGGGCAGGAACGCGAAATCATCTTCCGGCTGGGCGCCGGTGTCGACGTCGAGCGCACACGCGAGCTCGCCCAACGACTGCGGAAAGCCGGCACGGCGCGCGCCGCGCTCGAGCGTGTGCGACGTTACTGGAAAGACGCGCTCGGCGCGGTGCAGATCCGGACGCCGGATGCTTCACTGGACGTTCTGACGAACGGCTGGCTCCTTTACCAGACTCTGGCCTGCAGGCTCTGGGCACGCAGCGGTTACTACCAGTCGGGCGGCGCGTACGGGTTCCGCGACCAGCTCCAGGACTGCATGGCGCTGGTGCACGCAAAGCCGCAGATCGTCCGCGAGCACCTGCTGCGATGTGCGGAGCACCAGTTCCCGGAGGGCGACGTGCAGCATTGGTGGCATCCGCCCGCCGGTCGCGGTGTGCGCACGCGCTGCTCGGATGACTATCTATGGCTGCCGCTGGCGGTCTGCCGTTACGTTTCGGTGACCGGCGACGAAAGCGTGCTTGACGAGAAAGTCCACTTCCTCGCAGGCCGGCCGCTCGGCGCGGACGAAGAGTCTTATTACGACCTGCCATGGAGGTCCGCTGAGGTGGCAAGCCTGTATGACCATTGCGTGCGCGCAGTCCAGCATGGCCTGAGCTTTGGCCGGCACGGACTTCCCCTGATGGGTTCCGGTGACTGGAATGACGGCATGAACCTCGTCGGCATTCACGGCAAGGGCGAAAGCGTATGGCTGGGATTCTTCCTGCACGAAGTGCTGACCCGGTTCTCCCACGTCGCGCGACGACGCGGCGAGTCCGGAGTGGCCGAGCGCTTCGACAAGGAAGCATCCGCATTGCGACTGAACATCGACCGGCACGCATGGGACGGAAACTGGTATCTGCGCGCCTGGTTCGACGACGGCTCCCCGCTCGGCTCGTCGGCCAATGCCGAATGCGCGATCGATTCGATTTCGCAGAGCTGGTCGGTGCTTTCACGCGCCGGCGGCAAGGAACGCTCGCGACAGGCGATGGACGCGCTCGACAGGCACCTGGTCCGTCGCGATCACGGCCTGATCCAGTTGCTCGGGCCCCCTTTCGACAAGTCGACGCTGAATCCGGGCTACATCAAGGGTTATGTCCCCGGAGTGCGCGAGAACGGCGGCCAGTACACGCATGCCGCCGTCTGGGCATCGATGGCGTTCGCCGAACTGGGCGACAGCCGTCGCGCGTGGGAATTGCTGTCACTGATCAACCCCGTCAGGCATTCGCAGTCGGAGGAAGCGGCGACCCTTTACAAGGCCGAGCCCTACGTCGTTGCCGCCGATGTGTACGCGGTTGCTCCGCACACCGGCCGCGGCGGCTGGACCTGGTACACGGGATCGGCGGGATGGCTCTACCGGCTGGTCGTGGAATCGCTGCTGGGCCTGAACCGCGAGGGCGACCGGCTGCACATCCGGCCGTGCATGCCGGAGGAATGGGATGGCTTCTCCCTCAGCTATCGCTTCGGCGACACCGTCTATCGCATCGGCGTCGCGCGCACGTCCGAGGCCGGGGCAGCGGAGTTTCGCGCCACACTCGACGGCACGCGGCTGGTCGAGCCCGGAATACCGCTGGTCGACGACCAGCGCGAACACGTCGTCGAGTACCAGATCAACCGTGTCCACTGACTGGCGAGACCTGCCCGTTTGAGAAACAGGTCACAGTTGGCGGGGTACGGTACGGACTCGAAGTAATGCACTTCACGAACTGCCCAACCGCACACATCGTGAGGTGGTTCCCAGACCCATATTCAGGCTCCCAGGACTCCGGCTGTCGCATGCCCGATGTACAGGCTCTGGCTAACAATTCGATCGGCGATGGCTGCAGCCCAATCGGCCTTGCGCGGGCTATTGGCCGGCAATCGCAGCGAATCGCGCCTCGGAATTGCGGCCCGGCTCTCCATCGCTTTCGGTGCGGTCGCGATACTGACGATCGGCGCCAACAAGATCACGGAAGACGGCAGCTCGCTGGTTCGCGCCATGGAGCGTGCGCCGCTGTCCGCGCCCGAGCTCGAGGAAGACCGGAACGCCGAGGCCCTGCCGGCCGCGCTGGATGAATTCCAGCGCGCCGTGATCGCGCGGGCGGACTCCCCCACCTCCCTGAAAGCGGCCGCCTACGACGAGTCGACGGCCGCGCTCGATGCCGCGCGCCAGGCCTATTTCGAGGCGCTCACGCCGGCGCTGGATGCGGCCAGCCTGCTCGGCCTCGACAGCCAGGTCGCGACGCACGCGAGGCTGGGAGCCCAGGTCGTCAAGTCGGCCGACTCCCGCAGGCGCCTGCTCAAGGAACTGGACATAGAGCTCGACGCGCTGGACGCGCGGATGAAGTCGTCGCTCGACCGAGTCTGGGCGATCTTCGGAAAAGTCGTCGGACGCGAATACCTGGTCGAAGCAAACAGGATCCTCGACGAGCTGGGCGGACATGTCGCCGAGTTCTCGGTGCTGGAAGGCTACAACCCGCGCACGGTGAGCGCAGTGCGCGCGCGCGAGCAGGCGTTCGCTGCGCTGCTCAAGCAGCATGAGGACGCAATGACCCGCGCGCTGGGAGCGGACTGGTTCGCAGAGACCCGCGCGAACTTCGAGCGGGTCGTGTGGCTTCGCGGCCTCCTCGTCCGCACGGATGCCGGGCGGAAGTCGACGATAGAGGCGTTTTCACAGAGCCAGTCGGCGCTCGCCACGCAGGTACGGAAGACCAACTCCCAGTTCGAAACCGCCCGCGCGATCGCGACCGCGAGGCAGCAGTCTGCGGTGGCGCTGCGCGCGGCCTCCCGGCAGGAGGAGCAGCAACGGGCATGGCTCGGCTGGCTGAGCGCCTTCGTGCTGCTCCTGCTGTTCGCGACCACGGTCAATACGGTCACGAGCGTCGTGAGGCCGGTGCGCCGCCTGGTCAAGGCGACCAGGCGCCTCGCCCAGGGCGAGTCCGGCGTCATCGTTCCCCGCGGGGGAATCAAGGAGCTCGACATCCTGGCCGTCTCATTCAACCAGATGGCCGAGCGCCTCACGGCGGCGCAGGAGCTCGCGCGCCAGTATCACGGGCAACTCGAGGCCAAGGTGCAGGAGCGCACCCGGCAATTGCAGCACCTCGCGGCCCACGACCCGCTGACCCAGCTGCCGAATCGCAGGCAATTCCTCGCGCAGCTGGAAAAGGCGCTGGCGCGTGCCGCCGGGGGCGGCGGGCTGGTCGGCGTGTTCTTCATGGACCTCGACAACTTCAAGATCGTCAACGACAGCATGGGGCACGTATTCGGCGACCGAGTCCTCCAGGCGGTCGCCGACCGGCTTCGCGCCTCCGCGGGCGGCTACGGTTACTGTGCGCGGCTCGGCGGGGACGAATTCACCGTCGTCTATGAGCACGCCGCAGCGGAGGAAGAAATCGTGCGGGCCGCGGAAGGCCTCGTGCAGGTATTCCAGCAGCCGCTCGTGGTCGACGGGCGCGAGCTCCTCATGGGCCTCAGCCTGGGTGCGAGCGTGTATCCGGGCCACGGACGCGAGCCCGAAACGCTGCTGCGCGCGGCCGACGCGGCGCTGTTTCATGCCAAGGCGCAGGGCCGAAGCCGGATCCGGGTATTCAGCCCGGAACTGCTGGAGGCCGCCGCCGCGAAATTTGCGACCGAGCAGGGACTGCGGCGCGCGGTCGAACGCGGCGAGTTCGAGCTGCACTTCCAGCCGGAAGTCGATCCCGCGACAGGCGAGGCCGGTCTCGTGGAAGCTCTATTGCGCTGGCGCCTCCCGGATGGAAGCCACGCCTCACCGCAGGACTTCCTCCCGATCGCCGAGGACTGCGGCCTGATTCGCGAAATCGGGGACTGGGTCATCCAGTCGACCGTCGAGCACGCCGCCCGATGGCACGATGCGGCCTGGCCCACCGTGCGCGTCGCGGTCAACGTCTCGTCGCTCCAGTTGCTCGACAACCGTTTCGTCGAAAGCCTCCGGCAGGCCCTCCAGCGCCATCGCGTGCCGCCGCGGAGCATCGAGGTTGAACTGACCGAGAACGTGTTGCAGACGGGCCGTCACACGAGCGAAGCCCTGCTGGCGCTCCGCGAGCTCGGTGTCGGCGTCGCCCTGGACGATTTCGGCACGGGATACTCGTCGCTGGTTTCGCTGCAGCAATTGCCGCTTTCGCGCGTCAAGCTCGACCGCAGCCTGATTGCGACGATCGACACGAGCACGCGGTCCCAGGCGATCACGCGGGCGATCATCTCCCTCTGCCAGAGCCTCGGTCTCGAGGTCACCGCCGAAGGCGTCGAGCGCGCGGAACAGTTCGCCTGGCTGCTGGGATACCCGGCCATGCACCTGCAGGGTTACCTGCTGTCGCGGCCGGTGCCCGAGGCCGATCTCCTGACCGTGCTGACCGGCATGCCGGCGCGGGTCGATGACTTGCTGCAATCCGTGCTTCCGTCGAATGCCGTGCCGATCGCAAGGCTGCGGCAGTCCCGCCTGCGGCAGGGCCGCTGACGCGCGGCGCGCCTGCCGGCTAGACGTCGCCCTGTATCGTGACCCGGATGCGCTGGGCGGGCCCGATCCCGGCGCCCCTCGAGGCATCGGTCAATTCCACGGTGAATGTCCGGTCGGCGGTCGCCCGCACCGTGGAAAGGATCGGCACGAAGATGATCCGAAACGTGTGGCCTTCGGTGAACTTCGCCACGCCCGACTTCGGCCCGCCGTAGTCGCGTCCCGCAATTGCACTGCCGTCGACCACCCGCCAGCCGATCTCCACGCTGCGCCTCGCGCGCGCGAAATGCCGGACCGGGATTGCCGCGACCACCGCGTGGCCGCTCACGACCATCGATCCGGAGTCGAAGGACACGAATCCCGGCTGGCTCGGCGACGGCGGGTCTACGACAGCGACTGGCGGCGGGACATCTTGTGCGGTCGCCGTCACCTTTTCATTGGCTGCGACCATCTCGGGGACGGGAACGGTAGCCGGTGGCGTGGCCGCCGCGCCTGCCGCGTTCGTTGCCTCGACAACCCGGCGCGGGCGGCGACTCGGCGCCGAAGCGTCCGATCAGCAGGCCGGCTGCAAGGGCGAGCGCGGCGACCGCTGCACCTCGCCACCCGAACAGGGCGCGCCACGACATTCCCCGCCGGGCGGCCGGCGGCGACACGACGACGGGAATCACGGCCGGTTGCCGCGGTGGCGGCACGGGTGCCGGGACCTGCGACGCCACCGGCTCATGTTCGTCGCCCAGCGCCTCGATGAGCTGCCGGATACCGGGGCGCTCCGCGCGATGCCAGCTGAGGCCCGCGGCGAGCGACGCCCACTGGGCCGGCGTCAGGCCGCCGAGGGGCTCAACCGGCTGTTTCGCATCCATTGCGACGTCTGCGCCACGCCGGCCGTAAGGATGGCGCCCGGCGAGCATCTCGTAGACGACGCAGCTCAGGCTGAACACGTCGTCGCGCGGCTCGGGCTCCTGCCCCGCGAGCACTTCCGGGCTCGCGTAAACCCGCGTCGCCGCCGCCGCGACCGGCAACTCGAGCGCGGGATCCGCCGGCGGGAAACCCACGCTCGATTCGGGAGCAACGCCAAAATCAAGCAGTCGTGCCGACCCCGAACTCGTCATGAAGATGTTGTCAGGCTTCACGTCGCCGTGGATCACGCCGTGCTCGTGGGCAAATGCGAGCGCGTCCGCAACCTCGAGCGCGGCGCGCAGCGCATCCGCGCGCGGAACGGTTGCCTGGGACGCGCGTCTCATCCACTGGCGAAGTGATTCGCCGGTCAGCAACTCCATCACGATGAACCAGGAACCCCGATCGCAATCGAGGTCGTGGAAGCGCACGATTCCGGGGTGCGCCAGCGCCTGGGTCTGGCGGAATTCCCGCTGCAGCCGCGCGATGCTCTGCGGCCGATCGCGCAATTCCGGACGCAACACCTTGACGGCGACATGCCGCCCGTCCACCGCGGTCGCATCGCGACGCAGGTCGACCGCCCGGAAGATCATCGCCGTGCCGCCATTGGCGAGCTGTTGCTCGAGGATGTAGCGGTCACGCAGCACGCAGCCTGCACGGATGGCCATGTCGGCCGTGCCCGGCTTCTGTTCTGCGTTCAGCTGGATGGGTTCGATCGCCCGGGAAGGCCTCGCGTTGATCCAAGGCGGGGCGGGATTCAGTTCGGCGGTGACCTCGTTCGCGAGGTCTTCGGTGTAGTCGGCCCCGCCGTCGAGCTCGAGCAGGTCGCCGGTGTCCGCGGCCAGGCCGATCCGCAATCCGGATTCCGGTGACTCGGTCTTCGACTCATGGCTGAACGGGTTCATCTGGCGTCTGTTCGGATGGCACTTCGACCGGCAACTGCCTTGCGTCACGGCGCAGGAGTCGATCGTAGGCGTCTCCGAACAGTATCTCAATGCCGATGCTCGCGCCGAGGCAGGAATGGCAGCGGTCCGACGGCAGCGGCCCATCGGCCCAGAACAGCTCGGCGCCGAACTCGAGGAACAGCCAGTCGCGCCACATCGACCGCCGGTGCCTCACGCCGAGTCCGTAGAGATCGGGCTCGGTTCCATCGGTTTCGCCGCGGATATAGGCCTCGTATCGCATGGCGCGCCGGTAGTCGATCGCTTGGTAAAGCGCTGCGCGCGAACGCCAGCGCACGCCATCCGTTTCCTCGGAGAGGCGAAATGAGTTGCTGAGGCGCACGACGTATTCGGGACTGAGCGTGCGATCTATGTCAAATGCCTGCGTGACGCCGAAGCCCTCGTCGTTCTCCGCGAATACAGTCGTGCGCAGCGTCAGCAGCAGGTCCGGACGCCACTGGACATAATGGCGATAGCGCGCATTCGCGTATGGATTGAGCGGCGACTCGAGCTTCACGCCGGCGCCGAGGTCGAAGCGGCTGTTTTGCGTTCGCAGCGCGCGATAGCCGACGCCCGCGAACCACTCCGCCGGATCGTCATCCGAAAATGCGCCGACTGCCGGATTGAATACGCCCCGCTCGTCCGCGATGAACTCGTCGCGGCTCGCTTTTCCGATGGTCGCATTGAAGCGATCGTTGATCTGCGGAAGATTGACGCTCACGCGAAAACGCGTTTCGACCTCGGTCTTGTCCTGCTCGTTCCAGCCGACGGTCACGCTGGCGCGGCCGTTCGACTCGTCCTCGTATTCGGAGAACTCGTTCTCGCCGCCGAACAGCCGGTCGACGAAGCGTGCCGTGCTGCAGACGCCGCGTTCCAGGCCGGCGCGCATCTCGTCGATTCCCTCGGCCTCGGGCGGCTCGTACTCCTTGCACTCGTCGTCGTGTGCCGCGGCGGGAACCTGCTCTGGAGGCGCGGCTGACTGGGCCGCGGCCGGCCCGGCCAGGACGCCGAGGAGCAGCAGGAGCGAGGCGGGCGACCCGGACCCGGTCGCCATCGTCAGGACGGGCGTCCCTGCCCGTTCGCTTCGAAGTAGTGTCGCCGGCAGAGCGACACGTAGCGCTCATTGCCGCCGATCTCGACCTGCGCGCCGTCGCGCTCGACGGCGCCGTCCGCGCCCACGCGCACGACCATCGTCGCCTTGCGGCCGCAGTGGCAGATCGTCTTCAACTCGGAAAGCTCGTCGGCGAGCGCAAGGAGCCGCGCGCTCCCGGGAAAGAGCTCGCCGCGGAAGTCGGTCCTGAGGCCATAGCAGAGCACCGGTATCTCCAGCTGATCGACGACTCTAGCCAGTTGTTCCACCTGTTCGCGACTCAGGAACTGGGCTTCGTCGAGTAGGACACAGCTGACCGGCTGTACGCCGTGCTCCGCGTCAATATCCCGGAAGAGATCGGAGCCCGCGGCGAAATGCCGCGCCTCGCTCGACAGGCCGATCCTCGAATGCACCTTGCCGCCGCCCCTCTGGTCCAGCTGTGCCGTATAGACCAGCGTGCGCATCCCGCGTTCGCGGTAGTTGTGGCTCGACTGCAGGAGCGAGGTCGACTTCCCCGCATTCATCGTCGAGTAATAGAAGTAGAGCTTCGCCACCCGGGGCCTAGTACAGCAGCTTGATCTCGCGCAGCCGCTCGCGCAGGTAGTCGTCCGCGAGTATCGGCTCGGGATACCGGTCGGGCCTGTCCCGCTTGACGCAGCCCGGGAGCGTCGCGATCGGGAAGTCGGAATTGAAATGGAGGAAGTACGGCATCGAGTACCGCGGACGGCTCGCGCGCTCCCCCGTCGGGTTGACGACCCGGTGCGTGGTCGACGGCAGCACGTGATTGGTCAGCCGCTGGAGCATGTCGCCCACGTTGCACACGAGGGTCCCCGGCGGCGGGTTGACCGGCAGCCAGCGCCCGTTGCGGTCGAGCAGCTCGAGCCCGCCCTCCTCCGCGCCGAGCAGGAGCGTGATGACGTTGATGTCCTCATGCGCGCCCGCGCGCACGCCGGTCGCCCCTTCCTCGAGCGGCGGATAGTGGATCACCCGCAGCACGCTGTTGCCTTCGCCGACCTTGTCGTCGAACCAGTGCCGATCGAGCTGCAGGTAGGCGGCGATCGCTTCGAGCAGCTTGCGGCCCATGCGGTCGAAGGCGTTCCAGAGCTCGAGCGCGGCGTGCCTGAATCCCGGGTCGCCCTCGATCCAGATGTTGTCCGGCATGGACGACCGGTAGCGGTGGCCGGGAGGCAGCTCGCGCCCGATCTGCCAGAATTCCTTGAGATCGTGATGCACGGCGCCCTTCGCGGTCTCGACGCCGAACGGCGTGTAGCCGCGCGCGCCGCCGATTCCCGGGACGTGGTAGCGCCTCTTGTCCGCGTCGTCGCGCGCGAAGAACGCCTTGAACCGGTCGAGGCAGGCGTCGATCAGCGCCTGCGGGAGCTCGTGATCTTCCACGACGGCGAAGCCGTAGCGCTCGAAGCTGCCGGCGAAATGCTCGACGAATGCGGAGGGATCCCGTGTTGCGAGCCTGTAACTGACCGGGACGATTGCGTCGGACATGGCCCGATATTATGGCTCATGATGACGCCGGTGATCGACCCGGCCCGCTGGTTCATCGTGGTCAATCCGGTCAGCGGCGGCGGCCGCGCGGCGCGCTACGCGCCCCGGCTCGCGGCCGCTCTCGACCGTGCGGGCCTGCCCTACCAGCGCGTCACCAGCGCGGCGCCTGATGATGCCGCGAGGCAATTCATGCGAGCCGTCAATGACGGCTACCGCCGCCTGTTGTCGGTTGGCGGCGATGGAACGCTCAATGACCTGATCAACGGCGTGCTTGCGACCACGGTGCCATCGCAGGAATGCCTCGTCGCCGCTGCGGCCGGCGGGACCGGCAACGACTGGTCGCGGGAAATGGGCGTGCCCGACGATCCAGACCTCCTGGCCGCCAGCATGGCGCGCGCCCGTTCGCGACCGGCGGACATCGGCTTCGCAACGGACCCCGATGGCGCGCAACGCGCTTTCCACAATGTCGCTGGGGCGGGCCTCGACGCCGAGGTGCTGAGGCGGACGCCGCAGGGCGGTCCGCGCGCACTCGCCTATCTCTGGGGCCTCGGGCGTGCGCTCGCAACCTGCCGGCCGGCGCAGTTCGAGATCGTCGCCGATGGTCGGGTAACCCGGGGGCGCTTCCTGCTCGCGCTCGTCGCGATCGGCCCGCGCTGCGGCGGCGGCATGCGCCTCGCGCCGCAAGCCGTCGTCGACGATGGCTGGCTCGACCTGCTGACGATAGATCCGCTGTCGCCCGCGGGCGCCATTGCGAGATTGCCCAGGCTGTTCGACGGCCGGCTCGGCGGCGACCCGGCATTCAGCGTGATCCGCTGCCGCGAAGCCGTGATCCGAGCGGATCCGCCCTGCGCAGTGGAGCTCGACGGCCAGTTGGCGGGAACGACGCCGGTCGCGGTCTCGATCCGCCCGGGCGCCCTCAGGGCACTCGACTGCCGCGCCTCAGCGGAATGAGCCGAGGATGCGGTCGAGCTTGGCCGCGCCCGGGCACAGCCGCTCGTAGGGAACGGCATTCAGCGCTTCTTCAGCAGTTCCATGTTGCGCGTGAAAATCGCGCCGCGACGTGTCCACGTAGATGAGTCCGGTCACGTATTCGTTCCGCATCGCGCGCTCCTGCACGTATGCGGCGGCGTGCGCGCGATCGGTCGGGTCGTAGCCGGGATCGAGCTTGCGCAGCACGACGTTGCTGCCGTCGTGCATCGGCACGGAGACCGTCTCGCCCGCCGCATACTGGACGCGGATCTCCTGCTTCGGGGCGATGTAGTCCGCAGCGACCGGTGTCTCGCTGTGCTCGCGCACGTAGGCGTAGCTCTTGGTCGATCCCTCGTGATCGTTGAACGTGACGCAGGGCGAAAGCACGTCGATGATGGCGAATCCCGAGTGCGCGAGGCCCGCCTGGATGAGGGGAACGAGCTGCTCCTTGTCGCCGGAGAAGCTTCGCGCGACGAAGGAAGCGCCGAGCGCGAGCGCAAGCAGCACCGGATCGATCGGCTGCTGCTCGTTGGCCTCCCCTTTCTTCGACTTCGAGCCGATGTCTGCCGATGCGGAGAACTGGCCTTTCGTGAGGCCATACACGCCGTTGTTCTCGAGGATGTACACCATGTCGAGGTTGCGCCGGATCGCATGCGCAAGCTGGCCGACGCCGATCGAGAGCGAATCGCCGTCGCCGGACACGCCGATGTAGCGCAGGTGGCGGTTGGCCGCGTTCGCCCCGGTCGCGATCGACGGCATGCGCCCGTGCACGGCGTTGAACCCGTGCGCCCCGGCGACGAAATACGCGGTCGTCTTCGACGAGCAGCCGATGCCGGAGAGCTTCACGACGCTCTGCGGCGGCATCGCCAGCTCGTAGCACGCCTGCACGATCGCGGCCGTGACGGAGTCGTGCCCGCAGCCGGCGCAAAGCGTCGACATGCTGCCCTCGTAGTCTCGCCGGTTGAGGCCCAGCGCGTTCCGCGGCAACCCGGGATTCGCGACTTTCGGCTTGGCAATGAAGCTCATGCGGCGGCTTCCTTGTCGAGCGCCTTGTTGACGCCGTCGACGATGGTGGCCGCCGACATCGGCAGCCCGTTGTAATGGAGGATCGAGCGCAGCTTCTTCTTCTCGACCGCGGTTTCCATCGTCAGCAGCGCGCGCAACTGCGCGTCCCGGTTCTGCTCGACGACGAAGATGGACTGGTGGGCGGCAAGGAACTCCTCGACCTCGTCACCGAACGGAAAGCCGCGCACGCGGAGGTAGTCGATCGCGACGCCGGACTTGCGGAGCATTGCGAGCGCCTCGCGCACCGGCGCATCGCAGGAGCCGAGGCTCACGATCGCCGCCGCCGCGCCGCGGCCGTCCACGACCGCGGGCGGAACGTGCCTTGCCGCCGTGCGGAACTTGCGCGACAGGCGGTCGAGCACGTCCTGGTACTCGGCCGAGTCCTCCGTGTAGGCGCCGAAGCGGCTGTGGCCGGAGCCCCGCGTGAAGTACGAGGCCTTCGGGCTGATGCCCGGCAGCGTACGGTAGGGAATGCCGTCTCCGTCCGGGTCCAGGTACCGCTGGAACTTCTCGATGCCCGCGATCTGCTCCGGCGTCAGCATCTTGCCGCGGTCGGGACGGTAGGCGTCGTCCCAGTGGAATTCCGGCGACATCCAGTCGTTCATGCCGATGTCGAGGTCGAGCAGCACGAAGACCGGCGTCTGCAGCCGCTCCGCCAGGTCGAATGCCTGCACTGCCATCTGGAAGCACTCCTCCGGGGAATCGGGGAAGAGCAGCACGTGCCGCGTGTCGCCGTGCGAGGCATAGGCGCAGGCGAGGAGGTCGCATTGCTGCGTGCGCGTCGGCATGCCCGTCGAGGGACCGACGCGCTGGACGTCGAAGATCACGGCGGGCACTTCCGCGTAGTACGCGAGGCCGATGAACTCCTCCATCAGCGAGATGCCGGGGCCGGATGTCGGCGTAAAGGCGCGGGCGCCATTCCACATGGCCCCGATCACGATGCCGATCGCCGCGAGCTCATCCTCGGCCTGCACGATCATGTAGTCGCGCCGGCCGGTCGTCGCGTCGGTGCGGTGGCGCCCGCAGAACGAGCGGAAAGCGTCCATCAGCGAGGTCGACGGCGTGATCGGGTACCAGGCTCCCACGGTTGCGCCCGCATACAGGCAACCGAGCGCTGCGGCCGTGTTGCCGTCGATCATCACGTGCCCGGCGGTCGCATTCATCCGCTCGACGCGGGCCGGCAGCGGGCATTCGAAATGTTCCTTCGCATGGCGATAGCCGATCTCGATCGCCTTCATGTTCGAATCCACGAGCGCCGGCTTCTTCGCGAAGGTCTCCGCCAGCAGTGCGCGGATCACCCCCAGATCCAGGTCGATGAGCGCGGCGACCGTGCCGACGTACATGATGTTCTTCATCAATGTGCGGGCCCGCGCACCCTCGAAGTTCTCGTTGCAGAGCTGCGCGAAGGGCACGCCGAAAGTCCTGATGTCGTCGCGCGAGAGCAGCGAGCTTCGCGGCCAGGTCGAGTCGTAGACCAGGAACCCGCCCGCCGCGACTTCGCGCACGTCGCGAGCGTAGGTTTCCGCGTTCATGGCGACCATCAGGTCGATCCGGCCCGAACGCGCGCGCCAGCCGTCGCGCGTGACGCGGATTTCGTACCAGGTCGGGAGCCCCTGGATGTTCGACGGGAAGTAATTCTTCCCGACCACGGGCACGCCCATCCGGAAAATCGTCTTCATGACCAGCGCATTCGCGCTCGCTGAGCCCGAGCCGTTGACGTTTGCGAACTTGAGCGTGAAGTCGTTTACGCGCGGCGCAGCGTTTTTGCGCTCTGGCATCGTGCCTCATCCTCGGCAAGGGGAATCTTGATCCAGGACTTCTGCATGTCCCAGGCGTCCGTCGGGCATCGCTCGGCGCACAAACCGCAGTGCACGCAGAGGTCCTCGTCCTTGACCATCACGCGCCCGGTCTGGACGAGCGGCTCCGACACCATCATCGGCTGGTCCGGGTTGCGGCGCGGTGCCTTGAGCCGCGTGACCAGTTCCGCCTCCTCGCCGTTCTCCGTGATCGTCAGGCAGTCGGTCGGACAGATGTCGATGCAGGCGTCGCACTCGATGCAGAGCTTGGCGTGGAATACGGTCTGGATGTCGCAGTTCATGCAGCGCGAGACTTCCTCGGCGGCGCGCTCGGCGTCGAAGCCGAGCTCGACCTCGATATTCAGGCGCTTGAACCGTTCCTTGAGGCTCACGTGCGGCATGAGCTTGCGCGCCGAGGCGTCGTAGTCGTTCTTGTAGGACCACTCGTGCATGCCGACTTTGCGGCTCTGCAGGTTGACGCCGCGTGGCATGCGATCCGTGAGCGCCTCGCCCTGGCAGTGCTTGTGAATCGAAATCGCGGCCTGGTGACCGTGCTCCACGGCCCAGATGATGTTCTTCGGCCCGAATGCGGCGTCGCCGCCAAAGAATACGCCCCGACGCGTCGACTCGAAAGTGATCGTGTCGAGCTTCGGCACGTCCCATTTGTCGAATTCGACGCCGAGGTCGCGCTCGATCCAGGGGAACGCGTTCTCCTGGCCGATTGCGAGAATCACGTCGTCACAGGGAATGAACACCTCCTCGGCGACGCGCTGGCTCCGTATCTCGGCCCCATCCATCTCGTATTCGAGGCGCTCAAAGGTCATGCCTTTCAGTTTTCCGCCTTCGACGACGAAGGACTTCGGCGCGTGGTTCACGATGATCTCGACGTGCTCTTCCTCGGCGTCCTCGAGCTCCCATTCAGAGGCCTTGAAGAAGCCGCGGGGCTTGCGCGCCATGACCTTGACGCTCTTCGCGCCGAGCCTGAGCGAGGTGCGGCAGCAATCCATCGCGGTATTGCCGACGCCGATTATCAGTACGCGCTCGCCGATCCGTTCGATGTGCTCGAATGCCACCGATTCGAGCCAGGCGATGCCGATGTGGATCCGGTCGGAGTCCCGGCGGCCGGGCAGGTTCAGTTCCTTGCCCTTCGGTGCGCCGCTGCCCACGAACACGGCATTGAACCCGCCGGTATCCAGCAGCGCACGCATGCTCGGGACGGGCGTGCCAAGCCGGAGGTCGGCACCCATGCCGACGACGTAGCCGATCTCCTCGTCGAGCACCTGCGCCGGCAGGCGGAATGCCGGTATGTTCGTGCGCATGAGGCCGCCAGCCGTCGCGTACTGCTCGAAGATCACGACCTCGTAGCCGATCGGCAGCAGGTCATTGGCGACCGTGAGCGTCGCGGGACCCGCCCCGACGCAGGCGACGCGCTTGCCGTTGCTGCGCGCAGGCCGCTTCGGCAGTCGCGGCGTGATGTCGTCGCGCAGGTCCGCCGCCACCCTCTTCAGCCGGCAGATGGCGACCGGCTTTTCCTCGACGCGGCCGCGCCGGCAGGCGGGCTCGCAGGGCCGGTCGCAGACGCGTCCCAGGATTCCCGGGAAGACATTCGACTCGCGGTTGACCATGTAGGCGTCCGAGTACCGGCCCTGTGCGATCAGTCGGATGTATTCGGGGACGTCCGTGTGCGCCGGGCAGGCCCACTGGCAATCGACCACCTTGTGGTAGTAATCGGGGTCCGCCGTGTTCGTCGGTTGCACTGCGCGAGTCTCGCCGCCTCTCAGCCATTCAGTATAGCGGTCGGCGGTGCGGCGATCCCGGAAACAGGGGCGAAATCCTGGCCGCGATTGACGAGTTCCGCGATCCGTGTGGCGGTCTCGAGCGCGCGCAGGCCATCCTCCCCGGTGACGACGGCAGGGCCGCCGTTCTCGGCGGCGTCCAGGAAAGCCACGATTTCCGCGAGCAGCGCGTCGCCGGGATCAAAGCTCCGCTCCTGCATCTCGACCTTGGGCATCGCGTTGTCCTCGATGACGGCGGGCTTCCTGACGACCGTCAGCAGCTTCTGCTGCAGGTCGATGGAAAGGTAGGCATCCGCCTGGAAGATGCGCAGCTTCCGCTCCGCCTTCAGGCTGATGCGGCTCGCCGTGACGTCGGCCACGCAACCGTTCGCGAACCGGATGCGGGCGTTCGCGATGTCGATCTCGTCCGTGAACACCGGCGCGCCGACGGCGTCGATCGAAGCGATAGGGGACCGCACGATGTGCTCGATCAGGTCGATGTCGTGGATCATCAGGTCGAGCACGACACTGACGTCCGTCCCGCGGGGCTTGAATGGCGCAAGCCGGTTCGACTCGATGAAGCGCGGGTTCTCGAGCTCGCCGGCCACGGCCACGATCACCGGGTTGAACCGCTCGAGATGGCCGACTTGCAGCACTCGTCCGTTGCGCGGCCGCGAGCGCGATCAGTTCGCGCGCCTCCCCGGCGGTTGCCGTGATCGGCTTCTCGACCAGTACGTGGGCGCCTGCCCGCAGGAAGTCCCGCGCCACCGGGTGATGCAGTGCCGTTGGCGTCGCAATGCTGACCGCGTCCACGCGGCCGAGCAGCTCCCGGTGATCGGCGAAAGTCGGGACCGCGAGCTCGTCGCTCAAGCGGTCCCTGGCCTCCTGCGAAGGATCGGCGATGCCGACCAGCTCGCAGCGCTCCAGGCCCGCGTACTTCTGGGCGTGGAAGCGGCCGAGATAGCCGGCGCCGATGACGGCGCAGCGCAATCGCGTCATGTCAGGAACCTCTGGCCAGTATAGCCATGCCTTCCCGCGGCTTGCCGCCGTCGCGCCTGCGCTTCAGACTGGCGGATGGCCTGGAGCGATCCTCTCGTCCGCTGGTTCAGGGGCCTGTCGCCGGCCTGGCGGCGGGAATTGCGCATCGCTGCCCTCTGGTTCGGTTTCGGGCTGCTCGTGATGCCTTTCCTCATTTATCTTGCGGGCGTGCTGACGCTCGGCCCCTACGAGGGCGGACTCCTGTCGTTCCTCGGCTCGCTGCTCGTCGCATTCTTTACCGCGACACCCACGGCCTGGCTCCTGGTCGCGGGGCCATACCTGCTGTTCACCGCGGTGCGACTGCTGACGAGGCCGATGCGCCGGCAGGACTGAGTCCGCTCAATCCTCCTCCGCCGGCTTGCGCTTCTCCGCGCTCTTCTCGCGAATGGCGCGGAATTCGTTGCCTTCGCGCCATTCCGGCCAGGACTTTGCGTTCGCGACCTGCGCTCCCACTTCGAACAGGAGCCGCAAGTCCTCGACCGTACCCTTGACGTCCCAGGCTTCCGAATATTCGTCGTCTGGCTTGTGGTAGCGCTTTGCGTAGTACTCGTCGTATTGCGCAAGTCCGCTGCCCGGCTCCCCCTCGCGCAGGTTCGTCCCCGATTTCACGTAGAGCGCCGGCACGCCAGCCTTTGCAAAGTTGAAATGGTCCGACCGGTAGAAGTATCCCGCTTCGCTCCGCCGGTCAGCCGTCAGTGTCCGCTTCTGGTTCTTCGCTGCCGTGGCCAGGAAGTCCTCGAGGTCGGATGCGCCGAATCCGATGACTTCGATGTCCTTCGCCCGTCCTAGCGGAACCAGGGCATCGAGATTGATCACGGCCGCCGTCTTTTCGAGCGGCACCAGCGGTTTTTCGGCGTAGTACTCCGAACCGATCAGTCCGGACTCCTCGGCGGTCACCGCCATGAACAGGATTGACCGCGAAGGGCCAGGCAGCATGTTGCGGTAGGCACGAGCGATCGTGAGGATCCCGGCAACCCCGGTCGCATTGTCCACGGCGCCATTGAAGATCCGGTCCTCGCCCTCCGCCTCGGATACGCCGAGGTGGTCCCAGTGCGCGACATAGACGACATACTCATCCGGCCGGTCCTTGCCGGGCATCATGCCGACGAGGTTCGGCGAGCGCTTGTGCCGGATCGCGTTCCTGACGCTGCCGGTCGCCGTGACGCCGAGCGGCACCGGCTTGAAGCCGCGCTTGACCGCGGCCGCCTCGAGGGACCCGAGGTCCTGGCCCGACATTTCCATGAGTTGGGCCGCGCGATCCCGGGTTATCCAGCCCTCGAGCGCAGTCCTTCCCGCGTTGCCATCCGGGCGATCGAGGTGGAACTGCGGGCCCGACCAGCCGTTCCTGATCACGCTCCAGTCGTAGGCGGCCGGCGCCGTGTCATGGATGATGATCGCTGCCGCAGCGCCCTGGCGCGCGGCTTCCTCGAACTTGTAGGTCCAGCGCCCGTGATAGGTCATCGCCTTTCCACGGAACAACGCCTCCTCCCCCGTCACGAATCCCGGGTCGTTGACGAGGATCAGGGCGGTCTTGCCGCGCATGTCCACGCCCGCGTAATCGTTCCAGCCATACTCGGGCGCGACGATGCCGTAGCCGACGAACATGACTTCGCTCCCCGAGACCGAGGATTCGGGGCGAACGCGCCGGGTCGCGATCACCATGTCGTCGCCGTAGGACAGTTTCATGCTGCCCCCGCCCCGGTTGAATGAAAGGCGTGGCTCGCTGGCCGTGATCTCGACGAGCGAGACGTCCTGGCGGAAGTCCCCGCCCGCGACCGGCTGCAGGCCCAGTTCCAGGTACTCCTTTTCGACGTATTCGGCGGTCAGCCGCTCGCCCTCCGAGCCGGGCGCGCGGCCCTGAAGCTCATCGGACGAAAGCCCCTCGACCTGGCTCCGGAAGGCCTCCCCGGTGATGGCTTCCGCGGCCTTGCGGATCATCTTGTCGTCGGCGTAGAACGCGCCGAGCGAAAGCGTGGCAGCCGCCACAATGAACAGTGGCCGCAGCCGGTTGTCGAAAGGCGTCATGCGTTCCCCTTGCCTAGCCGATGGCGGGCCAGTAATACCAGCCGATGAGCGCCAATGCGAGCCAAAGGATGACCTGGGCGATCCAGCGCCAGGGCCGCGCCTTCTGCAGTCCGACGAAGGCGGCGGCGGCAATGCCTCCCAGGCCGGCGAAGAGCCCCGCGGATACCAGGAGACCGGGGTACTCCCGGCCGACCATCGGCTGCTGGGCCGCCGTAAAGGCGAATATGACAGCGACCATCGCGAGTACGAGCGCGATGGCGGCCGCGGAACCCAGGATGACGCCGGTCAGAAAGCCGAGCGGCTTCAAATGCGGGTAATTCCTCGGCGTGACGGCGGTACTTGATACCGGGCCCGCGCGCCCATAGCCTGTGTCTCGTCCGGGTGCCGCCCCTGGGGGGCCGCAAGGAGCAGTTTAACAGTCATGACACCCTGGCTCAGAAAGTCCACTCCGCCCCGGCTGCGCGTCGCCGTTGCGGTCGTCGTCGGCGCGGGCCTCTTCGTACTGGCGGGGTCCGGCCCCGAGCGCAGCTCGCTCGCCCCGGCCATCGCCCCCGCCATCGCCTCCTCCGGAGAACTGGTCGCGAGCGAGCGCCACCGTCGCGTGATGCGCCTGGTATCCGAAGTCGTCGAGCGCCAGCACTATCGTCAGGCCGCGCTTGACGATGAGATGTCATCGCAGATCTTCGAGCGTTACCTCGAGGCCCTGGACGGCAGCCGCAGCTACCTGCTTGCCTCCGACGTGGCCGAGTTCGAGCGGTACCGCTACCAGCTCGACGATGCAATCGGGCGGGCTGATGCCGCGCCGGCGTTCGAGATATTCACGCGATACCAGGACCGCAACCGGGAGGTCCTGCGCCACGCGATCGCGCTGCTCGATGTGGAACCGGATTTCACGATCGAGGAATCCTTCCGCTTCGACCGGACGGATGAAGGTTGGCCGGCATCGGAGAAGGAACTGCAGGAATTGTGGCGCAAGCGCGTCAAGTACGACGCCCTCGGGCTGCTCCTCGCCGGCAAGACCTGGCCCGAGGCCCGCGACATCCTGCGCAAACGCTACGAGCGAGTCGGAAAGCGGATCGAGCAGATCACGGCGGACGACGTGTTCGAGACCTTCATGAATGCGTACTCGCACGTCTATGACCCGCACTCCAATTACCTCTCGCCGCGGAATTCCGAGGAATACAACATCGCGATGAGCCTTTCGTACGAAGGCATCGGCGCATCGCTGCAGCTCGTCGACGACCACGTGACCATCATGAACGTCCTGCCCGGCGGCTCCGCCGCGGCCTCGACCGAGATCAAGGTCGGGGACCGCATCACGGCAGTCGGCCAGGGCGACACCGGCGCGCTGACCGACGTGGTTGGCTGGCGACTCGACGACGTCGTGCAGCTGATCCGCGGCCCGCTCGACACGGTGGTGCGGCTGCAGATCCTGCCCGCCGGCGCGAACCCCGGGACGACGGAGAACCTGCTCTCGCTGAAGCGCGCCAAGATCACGCTCGAGTCGCAGGCCGCGAAGAAGGAAGTCCATACGCTGCGGCGCGGCGACCGCGACGTGCGCATCGGCGTCATTTCCGTCCCGAGTTTCTACCAGGATTTCCAGGCGCGCATGAAGGGCGACTCCGACTTCAGGAGCACCACCCGCGACGTGCGCCGCCTCATCGAAGAGCTGCGCAGCGAGGGCATCGAGTCGCTTGTCGTCGACCTGCGCGACAACGGCGGCGGCCACCTTTCGGAAGCGACGAGCCTCGTGGGCCTTTTCGTCGAGCGCGGGCCGATCGTCCAGCTGCGCGAAACGAGCGGCCGCATCGAGGTGCTCGACGACCCGGAACCCGGTGTCGCCTGGCATGGGCCGCTCGTGGTCCTCGTCAATCGCGCAAGCGCCTCGGCCTCGGAAATCTTCGCCGGCGCAATCCAGGACTACCAGCGCGGACTCGTCGTGGGCCAGCAGACCTATGGCAAGGGCTCGGTGCAGAACCTCTACCCGCTCGACCGCTATGCGCTCGGCCCCAAGGCCGGCTTCGGCCAGTTGACCGTGACGATCGGCAAGTACTATCGCGTGACCGGCGACAGCACCCAGCACCGCGGCGTCGAGCCGGACATCACCCTGCCCTCGCTGCTGAATACCGACGACATCGGCGAAAGCACGCGCGAAAGCGCCCTGCCCTGGGACCGCATCAATGCCGCGCGATTCACGCCGGAGTCGGCGGAGCTGCCTGTCGTGTCGGTGATCTCGCGCGAGCACGAGGAGCGAGTCGCCCACAATCCTGACTTCGTCGCGCTGCAGGGCGATGTCGATGCGCTCGAACAGTTGCGCAGCCAGCGCGACATCTCGCTGAATCTCGCCAAGCGCCGGGTGGAGCAGGATGCCATCGACGCAGAGCGCCTCAAGCGCGAGAATGCCCGTCGCGCGGCTCGGGGAATGGAGCCGCTTGCAAATGTCGGCGCGCTGGAAAATGCCGAGGCACCGGATGCCGTGCTCGATGAAGCCGTTGAAATCGCCGCCGATGCCGCCCAAGACCCGGCCGTCCAGGATCCGACCCGCCTCAGCTGACCCGATCCGACGTTCGTCACTATCTCTTGGATTTCCAAGGGCTTACGTATTGACCTGTCCTATTAGTGTTATACTTGACTACAACACTAAGGGACCGTAACATAGCGCCAACTGATCGCCTGGAGCCGAAGCGATGCGCACCGAAACCCGAATAGCTGCCCGATCCACCGTCCCGCTTCGCATCCTGCTGCTGGCGCTCGTCGTCGCGACCGCGATTGCACTGGCTGCTTGCGGCAACGCCAATGGCGACAGCGCCGGCAAGGACGATGACGAAAAAGCGGCTGCGCCCGCCGTGCCCGTCGAAGTCGCCGCCACGCAGCGCGGCGAGATGGCGGCGCTGTACACCGGGACGGCGCCCGTCGAGTCCGAGCGCAAGGCCTTCGTGATGCCGAAGGTCCAGGGCGAGATTCGCCAGGTGCTGGCGGATGAAGGCCAGCGCGTGCGTGCCGGCCAGGCGCTTGCGCGGCTCGACGGCGACAAGGTCCGGCTCGAAGTGGCCCTCTACGAGGCGACCATGAACAAGCTCGACCGCGACTACAAGCGCAACCTCGAGCTTCAGCAGAAGGGCCTCGTGAGTGCGACCGCCCTCGACAACCTGAAGTACGAGCTCGAGGCCGCGAAGGCGTCCTGGGACCTCGCGCGACTCCAGCTTTCCTATACCGACATCCGTTCGCCGATCGCCGGGACCGTCACCCAGCGACTCGACGTCGTGAAAGTCGGCAATACGGTGACGCCCGTCGGCGGCGTCATCGAAAGCGCGGACAGCTCGCTGTTCGTGGTCGAGGACCTCGACACCCTGATACTCAAGGTCAACGTGCCCGAGCGGGAGCTTGCCAAGCTGTCCGTCGGCCAGGCCGCGGAGCTCACATTCGACGCAGTGCCGGGCCGCGCGTTTGCGGGACGGATCGACCTGATCAGTCCCTACGTCAATCCGGAGACCGCGACGTTCGGCGTGCGAATCCGCGTCACCGACACCGGCGGCCTGCTGCGCCCGGGGATGTTCGCGCGTGTCGCGATCGTCTACGAGCGCAAGCCCGATGCGCTGCAGATCCCGCGCACGGCGCTCCTCGACGGAGACGGCCCGCCCAAGGTCTTCGTCGTGAAGGACGGCAAGGCGGCGGAGCGCGCCGTGAAGCTCGGGCTCTCCAGTGGCGCCTGGATCGAGGTCACGGACGGCCTCAAGGACGGCGAACAGGTGGTCATCGTCGGCCAGGGCGCGGTGAAGCCCGGCGCGGCCGTGCGCGTCGTCAACTCGCCGGCACAGCCGGCAGCGCGCAAGACGCCCGCCCCCGCGGCCGGCTGAGCGGGCTGGCTCCGCGATGAAAATCGTCGAGTTCGCCACGCGGCGCCGCGTGACCATCCTGATGGTCACGGTCGCCATCGTCCTGTTCGGCTTCGTGTCGCTTTCGCGACTCAAGCTCAACCTGCTTCCGGACCTGTCGTATCCGACGCTCACCGTGCGCACCGATCTCGCGGGCGCGGCGCCGCTCGAGCTCGAGACGCTGATCACGCGTCCCATCGAGGAATCGGTCGGCATCATCCGCAATGTCCGTTCCGTCAGGTCGGTGTCGCGTGCCGGCCAGGCGGACGTGATCCTGGAGTTCGCCTGGGGCACGGACATGGACCTCGCCGGCATCGACGTGCGCGAAAAGATCGACCTGATTCAGCTTCCGCTCGAGGCGAGCCGGCCGATCCTGCTTCGGTTCGATCCGTCGACCGAGCCCGTGATGCGCTACGCGTTCGTGGACTCCGACGAATTCGCGAAGTCGAATGCCGACGAGGCCGGAAGCGTCGAGCGCTTGAAGAGCCTGCGCCGCTTTGCCGACGACCGGCTCAAGCCCGACCTGGAATCGGTGGACGGCTCGGCCGCGGTCAAGGTCAGCGGCGGCTACGAGGACGAGATCCAGATCTTCGTCGACCAGCAGAAGCTCGCCCAGCTGAACCTCTCGATCGACACGATCGCCCAGCGCCTGCGCGAGGAGAACGTCAACCTGTCGGGCGGCCGGCTCGAGCAGGGTACACAGCGTTTCCTCGTCCGGACCCTGAACGAATTCAGCTCCGTGCAGCAGATGGCGGATGCAATCATCGCGAACATCGACGGCAAGCCCGTGTACCTGCGCGACGTCGCGAGCGTGACGAGCGGCTACAAGGACCGCGAGGCGATCACGCGCGTCGGCGGCCGGGAGTCCGTCGAGCTCGCGATCTACAAGGAAGGCGACGCCAACACGGTGCAGCTCGCGGCGGGAATCCGCGCCCGGATCGAGGAACTGGGCAAGTCGTTGCCGTCCGGGAGCGAGCTGGTGCTCGTCTATGACCAGTCCAAGTTCATCGCGTCCGCGATCGGCGAGGTGCGGGATGCCGCGCTGATCGGCGGCGTGCTCGCCATCCTGGTCCTCTACCTGTTCCTGCGCGACGCGCGCGCCACGCTGATCACGGGCCTCGCGATCCCGGTCTCCGTCATCGGGACCTTCGTCGCGATGTACATGTTCGACCTGTCGCTTAACATCATGTCGCTCGGCGGCATCGCCCTCGCGGTCGGCATGCTCGTGGACAACGCGGTCGTCGTGCTCGAGAACATCGTCCGTCACCGCGAAGAGGGCCGCTCGCGCATCGAGGCCGCAACGCGTGGCACGAGCGAAGTCGGCACGGCGATCACGGCAGCCACGCTCACGTCGGTCGCGGTCTTCTTCCCCATGGTGTTCATCACGGGCATCGCGGGCCAGCTGTTCCGGGACCAGGCGCTGACCGTCAGCTTCTCGCTGCTGTTCTCGCTGGTCGTCGCGATGACGCTCGTCCCGATGCTCGCCGCCGGGAAGCCGGAATACGTCGTCCCGGACCCGGAGCGCCAGCCGGGCCGCATCGGGCGCGGGCTGGCACGCGCGCTCGAGGCCAAGCGCAGGCTCACGACGAAGATTTCCGACGGCATGGCCTGGCTCCTCGGCTGGGCCGCGCGCCCGACGCAGTCGGGATTCGCCGCCGTCTCGAGGGCCTACCTGCCGGCGCTGCGCTGGTCTCTCGAACATCGCGGGCGCATCGTGATCATTTCGGTGGCCATCCTGCTCGCGACCGCGCTGCTGGTGCCGCGGCTCGGCACCGAACTCATTCCCCAGCTTTCGCAGGGAGAGTTCATCGCCGACCTGAGGCTCGCGCCGGGCACGCCGCTTGAACAGACGGACCGGTCGATGGCGGCCGCCCAGGCACAGGCGATGGAACTGCCGGAAATCGAGCTGTCGTACGCGGTCACCGGCACGGGCAACCGGCTCGATGCGAGCCCGACCGATGCGGGGGAGAATACCGGCAGGCTCTCGGTGACCCTCGCGCACGGCACGACCCCGGACGAGGAATCGCGGGCCATCTCGACGCTCCGCGAACGCTTCAACCAGCTCGCAGGGGTCCAGTACCAGTTCAGCCGGCCGGCACTCTTCAGTTTCGCGTCACCGCTCGAGGTCACGATCACGGGCTACGACCTCGACCGCCTTCGCTCGGTCGCCGAGCAGGTCCGCCTCGGGATGCAGGCGAGCGGGACTTTCAGCGACATCAAGTCGACGGTCGAATCCGGGAACCCGGAGATCCAGATCGTGTTCGACCAGGAACGCGCGGCGCAGCTCGGCGTCACGGTTCGCGAGCTCGCCGATCGCGTGGTTTCGAGCGTGCGGGGCAATGTCGCCACGCGCTACAAGCTGCGCGAGAAGAAGATCGACGTGCTGGTGCGCAGCGTCGACACGCGCGCGTCGTCCGTCGAGGAAATCCGCTCGTTGATCATCAACCCGGGAAGCGACCGGCCCCTGCCCCTCTCCGCGGTGGCCGACGTCACGGTCGCGACGGGACCTGCGGAGATCCGGCGCTCGCGCCAGCAGCGCGTGGCGATCGTCTCGGCAAACCTCTCCTCGGGCGACCTAGGCACCGCCGTCGCGGAGCTCGGCCGCATCGTCGACGGGGTTGAGCTGCCGGTCGGCACGTCCGCGGCGGTCAGCGGGCAGAGCGACGACATGAAAGAGTCGTTCCGCTCGCTGCAGTTCACGATGCTCCTGGCCGTTTTCCTCGTCTATCTCGTGATGGCATCCCAGTTCGAGTCGCTGCTGCATCCCTTCGTGATCCTGCTGACGATCCCGCTCGCCCTGGTCGGGTCGGTCTGGGCCATGTTCCTGACGGGAACGACGGTCAACGTCGTCGCCTACATCGGCCTCATCATGCTGGCGGGCATCGTCGTCAACCAGTCGATCGTGCTGATCGACGCGGTCAACCAGGCGCGCGAACGGGGCCTTGCGAAGCACGACGCGATCATCGAGGCGGCGCGCCTGCGCCTGCGGCCGATCGTCATCACCAAGCTGACGACGATCCTGGGCCTGTTGCCGATGGCGATCGGGCTCGGCGAGGGCGCGGAGATCCGCAAGCCGATGGCGATCACGGTGATCGGCGGCGTGGCGGTCGCGAGCTTCTTCACCCTGCTCGTCATCCCGGTCGTCTATTCGCTGCTCGATCGCAAGCGCTTCCAGGCGACGGGCGCCGGCGCCTTGCCGCGCGTCGCGACGGAGTCCGGCGGAGGCTGAGTCATGCTGCACACACGGTTCGCCCTGCGCAGGCCCGTCACCACGCTGATGACGTTCATCGCGGTGTCGCTGATCGGCCTGATCGCGATGCGGCTGCTGCCGCTCGAATTGTTCCCCGACATCCGCTTTCCGGGCATCCAGGTGACGATTCCCTACGAGGGCTCGACGCCTGAGGAAGTCGAACAGCTCATCACGCGGCCCTCCGAGGAGGCGATCGCGACGCTGTCGGGCATCAAGGAAATCCGCTCGACCTCCTCCGAGACCGGCGCGGAGCTCGTCGTGTTCTTCGAATGGGACCGCGACCCGGCCGCGGTCGGGTTCGAGGTGCGGACCAAGCTCGAGTCGATCCGCCACGAGTTCCCTCCGAGCGCGAACCGGATCCTGACCCAGATGTTCGCCGCCGGCGACGACCGGGTCCTCGCCGTGCGCATTTCGAGCCAGGAAGACCTCACGCGCCAGTACGACACGCTCGACCGCTACCTCAAGAAGCCGATCGAGCGGCTCGACGGCGTGGCCAGGGTCTCGCTCGAGGGCGTCGAGCCGCTCGAGCTCCGGATCCTGGTCGACCCGGTCCGCCTCGCCGCCCACGGCGTCGACATCGCGCGCCTGCGCGACGCGCTGCAGGGCGCCAACTTCTCTGTCAGTGCCGGCGAGGTCACCGGGGGCCAGCAGCGATTCCTGGTCCGGCCCATCGGCGAGTTCCAGACCCTCGACGACGTGCGCGAGTTCATCATTTCCGGCAACGTGCGGCTGCGCGACATCGCGGACGTGAGCCTCGCGATGCCCGCGCTCTCGGTGGGCCGCCACCTCAACGGCAGGCCGGGCGTCGGCCTCGATGTCTTCAAGTCGACCGGCGCGAACATCGTCGACGTCGCGGACCGCGTGATGGCCGTCGTCGAGGAGCAGCGCAAGCTGCCGCAGCTGCAGGGCATCGAAGTCATCGTCCTGCAGAACCAGTCCGAGAACATCCGCAGCTCCCTGACTGAATTGCGGAACGCCGGCCTCATCGGCGCCAGCCTCGCGCTGGTCGTGCTGTTCCTGTTCCTGCGCCACTGGCCGACGACGCTGATCGTGGCACTCGCCGTCCCGTTCTCCCTGCTGATCACGGTCGCGGCGATGTATTTCCTGGGTTTCTCGCTCAACATCCTGACGATGATGGGCATGCTGCTGGCTATCGGACTGCTCGTTGACAACGCGGTCGTCGTGACCGAAAGCATCTTCCGCCACCGGCAGATGCCCGGCGCCGAGGCAATCTCGTCGACCCTCTCCGGGGTCAGCGAAGTGGGCCTCGCCGTGCTTGCCGGAACGCTCTCGACGGTGATCGTGTTCCTGCCGATCATTTTCGGCGAGGAAAGCGAGATCTCGGTCTTCATGGTGCACGTGGCCGTCCCGATCGTCGTCGCGATGCTCGCGTCGCTGCTGGTGGCCCAGACGATCATCCCGACGCTGACCGCGCGCTTTCCGCCGCCGCCGTCGGTCAAGGCCGGTTCGTACTTCGCGGGCGTGCAGGGCTGGTACCTGCGCAAGCTAGACTGGCTGTTCCAGCACAAGTGGTGGGGCGCGCTGTTCGTCCTGCTGATCGTGGCCTCGCCCGTGCCCCTGTTCATGACCGAGCTGGTCAAGTTCGACATGTTCCCGCAGGACGCGTCCGACCGCATCTTCCTGCCGTACCACATCGAGGGCACGTACCCGCTGGCGCGGACCGAGGAGGCAGTCAGCCGCGTCGAGGCCTATCTCGAGGAGAACAAGGACCGCTTCGGAATCGACCTCGTGTACAGCTATTTCACGCCGGATGACGCGTCCAGCGTCATCAGGCTGAAGCCGCGGGACGAGCTGCCGATGGAGCCGCGCGAGCTGATGAAGGTGATCGAGAAGGACCTGCCGGAGATCATCATCGGCAAGCCGAGCTTCCGTTTCGACGAGGAACAGGGCAACACGGGTGCATTCAGCATGCGCCTCACCGGCGAGTCGACCGAGCAGCTCGTGGGCCTCGCGCGGACCGTGGTCCAGCGCCTGCGGGATGTCGAGGGCCTCGACTCGCCCCGCTCGACCGCCAAGGCCGGCGAGCACGAGGTGCAGGTGATCGTGGACCGAGACCGGGCTGCGAACCTCGGGTTGACGCCGCAGGTCGTCGCCCAGACCCTCGCGGTCGCGATGCGCGGCGACCCGCTGAAGGAGTTCCGCGCCGACGACCGCGAGATCCAGATGCGGCTCGCCTTCCGGGCGGACGACCGCCAGACGCTCGAGGACCTCGCGGCGACGCCTCTGTACCTGCCGGACGGGACACGCAGCACGCTCGGCGCCGTTGCCAGTTTCCGCATCGACCAGACGGCCCGCACGATCGAGCGGGTGGACAGGCTCACGTCGGTCGTGATCGAGGGCATCGTCGCGGAGAAATCGTCGCTGGACGAGGTCAAGAAGGGCGTGGAGGCGGTGATGGAACAGTTCCCGCTGCCGCCGGGCGTCGGCTGGGAGTACGGCCGCAGCGTCGAGGACAGTGACGACACGGCGGCGACGATGCAGATGAACATCCTGCTCGCGGTCGCCCTGATATTCCTGGTCATGGCGTCGCTCTTCGAGTCGCTGCTGTACCCGATATCGATCATCACCTCGATCGTGTTCGCGATCGTCGGGGTCTTCTGGGGCCTCGCGATCACGCAGACGCCGGTGTCCTTCATGGCGATGCTCGGGATCATGATCCTGATCGGCGTGATCGTGAACATCGGCATCGTGCTGATCGCCCACGTGATCGACCTGCGCAAGGAGGGCATGAACCGCCACGACGCGATCATCGAGGCGGCGCGGCACCGGCTGCGGCCGATCCTGATGACGTCGGTCGTGACGCTGCTCGCCATGCTGCCGCTCGCGATCGGCGACACCCAGATCGGTGGCGACGGGCCGGCGTACTATCCGATGGCCCGCGCGCTGATGTCGGGACTGTTCTTCGGCAGCGTGACGTCGCTGTTCTTCGTGCCGCTATTCTATGTCTGGCTGGACGACATGAATATCTGGCGCCAGCGCGTCAGGCTGTTTTCGCGGGGCGGGAAACCGGCAGTCGAGGCGCCCTGACGAAGGGGACGCACCCCTTCAGGGTCAAGCGTCCCAAACCGGCAGTGGTCGAGAACTGGAGGGGTGCGTCCCCTTCGATCAGCGAAGCAGGACCTTGTAGACGTCCCAGTAGTCGTCGACCAGGACGTTCGCGTCCGGCACGCCGCCGCTCGCCGCGGGCGGAAGCGAGGCGGGTTGCGGCACGGTCTCGTTCGCGTTCCGCCACGTAGCCGTCGAAGTCATCTTCTCGCCGCGCTTCTTGATCTCGGCGGTCAGGCCGTCCTGCGCGTTCACGAGCGCGAGCGCCTGGGCAATTTCGCGGATACGGGCGAGGCAGGCGTCCAGGCTGCCGTACTTCGCGCTCTCGACGCTGCGGTTGTTGGCAAGCCTCGCATCCATCGCGAGCCCGGAAACCGCGAGTCGCGCAAAGAGGTGCTGCGCGTAGGCGATCACCGCGAGGTTGACGAGGCGCCGCCCCTCGATCGTCAGGCCCGGGAACTCCGGCCAGGGCTCCTTCTCGATCGTGCGATGCGACTCGCGCATGTCGGCCAGCTGGCGCTCGGCGACCACGCAGCGCTCGCGCTGTTCCACGATCTCTGTCGCGAGCGCGCGCCGCTTGAAGTAGTGCCAGAACTGCCTGAGCTGCGTCATGCGCTCGTCGCGCTGCCGCATCCGCTCGCGCTCCGCGTCCGCCACTTCCTGCGCCTGTCGCAGGCGCTCGTCGGCCACTTTCAGGCGCTCCGACCGGTCCTGCTGGAATTCGGCCAGTTGCTGCTTGCGCTGGGCGTCCTGGCGCTCGCGCTTCAGCTCGGCCGAGAATTTCTCGAGCTGCTCGCGGCAGCCCCGCCAGAGCGCCTTCAGGCCGAAATGAACGAGAGCATCGAGGCCGCGCTCCGGGTTGCCGAGCAGAACTTCGAGCTGTTCGAGCTGCTGCTGGAGCCGTGAATTCGCGTTTTCCTGCTGCTTCAGCTTGTTGCGGAGGTTGTGCAGCTGGTCATCGAGCCCCTGCAGCTCCTTCTTGAGCTCGGCCCGGTTCCAGAACAGCTTCAGGAGCCGTTCCTGCTCCGCCGGGTCGGCCTTGCCGATCGACGGCAGCTTGAGCTGCGACCACTTGTCGGGAAGCATCACGGCCATCTTTTTCGCTCAGGCCGCCGGAACGGCGAAGCGATGGCCGTTGCCCACGCAATATTCCAGCCACTTGTTCAGGAGCATGTTGCAGCTCCAGCGCTCGCCCCGGTTGCGCGCGACGTCGGAAGCGAGGCGCCGCAGGCAGGGATGCGACGGCGTCGCTCCCGTCCCGCAGGCCTCGGCGAGGCGTGCGTCGTGATACACGCGAATCTCGAGTTCCGGTTCGCGCGTCGCCGCCGCGCCCTGGCCGAACAGATAGGTCATGTGAAGCGCGGTCGTGTAGCGGCACTGCTCCACGACGGAGAGTTCGAGAGCGGGCTCGCCGGCCACCTCGGAAGTGAACGAGCCTTTCAGGCGCCGCAGGTCGGGCACCAGCCAGCCCAGGCGGATGAAGTTGCTCTCGTAGAGCGTCATCAGGCTCACGAACGATCGCGGCCGTGCGCGCCATGAAATCGTGCAGAGGTCGTCCGACACCATGGATTTGACTATATCACAGGGATATTCGGTGATTTCCCGCGCGAATCGTGCTGTTTGTCACGAAACGTCAAGGCCGCACGCGCCGCGGGATCGCGAGCCGCTCGAGGACGCGGCTTGCGATCTCCTCGATGGACGTGTCCGTGGTCTCGAGGAACGGAACGCCGTGGCGCTCGAACAGCTGCTCGGCGGCGCGGACCTCGAATGCGCATTGCTGCGCGGATGCGTAGCGGCTGTCGGGCCGGCGCTCCTGGCGGATCTGCTGCAGCCTTCCGGGCTCGATCGTCAGCCCGAAGAGCTTGCGGCGGTAGGGCTCGACGATCGCCGGCAGCCGCGATCCGTCCAGGTCATCCTCGGTCAGCGGATAGTTGGCCGCAAAAGCCCCGTACTGCAGGGCCATGTAGACGCAGGTTGGCGTCTTTCCGGAGCGTGAAACCCCGATGAGGATCACATCCGCGCGGTCATAGTCGCGCGTCTGTGCCCCGTCGTCGTTCGCAAGTGCGAAGTTCGTCGCATTGATGCGCATGGTGTAGGCGTTGAGGTCCGCCATGCCGTGTGCCCGGCCGAGCACGTGGGCCGATTGCTGCTTGAGCTCCAGTTCCAGCGGACCGAGAAACGCGTCAAAGAAATCGAGGAACAGGCAGCCCGCCTGCTTCAGGGCGTCGCGAACCTCGTTGTTGACGAGCGTCGCGAACACGATTGGCCGCGCGCCCTCTTCGCGTCCTGCCTGGTCGATCTTCGCGACCGCTTCGCGTGCCTTGTCAACGGTGGTGATGAATGGCAAAGTGATCGGCCTGAAATCCATGCCGTCGAACTGCGTCAGCAGGCTGTGTCCCATCGTCTCGGCGGTGACGCCGGTCTGGTCGGAAACGAAGAAGACGGTTCGTCGCTGTTTCATGGCGGATCATCCATTGGCCGTCGCGGCCCGCAGGGCCGGCTTCTGCGCAGTCGATCGTATCAGGTGCCGGCGGAGCGAGGTCGCAGCGTGAGCGGTTACACAGTCCCGTTCTGTCAGCTCCGCATGAAGGATGTCGAGTCCGTCGGCGGCAAGAACGCATCGCTCGGCGAGATGATCGGACGGCTCACGGATGCCGGCGTGCGCGTGCCCGACGGCTTCGCGACGACGGCGCAGGCCTATCGCGATTTCCTCGGGCAGGGCGGGCTCGGCGACAGGATTGCCGCTGAGCTCTCGAACCTCGACGTCGCCGACGTCGCGCGCCTGGCGGATTCGGGCAGCCGCATCCGCCGCTGGATCCTCGACACGCCGTTCCAGCAGGACCTCGAGCGCGCGGTGCTCGCCGCTACCGCAACGCTCGGAGACGGCGGCGCCGCGCTGGCGGTGCGGTCATCGGCGACGGCGGAGGATCTCCCGGGCGCGTCGTTTGCCGGCCAGCAGGAAACGATCCTCAATGTCCGCGGCGACAGGTCCGTGCTCGGCGCAATGCACCAGGTATACGCTTCGCTCTACAACGACCGGGCCATCTCGTACCGCGTGCACCAGGGCTTCGATCACCGGCAGGTTGCGATTTCCGTCGGCGTGCAGCACATGGTGCGAAGCGATGTCGGCGCGAGCGGCGTGATGTTCACGCTCGACACGGAGTCCGGGTTTCGCGATGCGGTCTTCGTCACCGCCTCGTGGGGCCTCGGCGAGCTGGTCGTCCAGGGCGCCGTGAATCCGGACGAGTTCTACGTCTACAAGCCGTCGCTTCGGGCCGGCCGACCCGCGATCATCCGCCGGAACCTCGGTTCCAAGGCGTCGCGCATGGTGTACGCGGCGGATCCCGCCCCCGGCCGTTGGGTCGAGATCACCGAGGTCGCCCAGGCCGACCGCGCGCGCTTCTGCATCGACGACCGTGACGTCCACGAGCTGGCGCGCCAGGCGCTGGTCATCGAGTCGCACTACGGCTGCCCGATGGACATCGAGTGGGGCAAGGACGGCGAGACGGGCGAGATCTATGTCCTGCAGGCGAGGCCGGAAACGGTGCAGAGCCGCGCGGGACGTTCGATCCAGCGCTACATCCTCAAGCAGCGATCGCGCTCACTGGCCGAGGGCCGCGCCATCGGCCAACGGATCGGCGCCGGGCCGGCACGCGTGGTATCCGGCGCGCGGGAGATGTCCCGGATCCAGCCGGGCGACGTGATCGTGACCGACATGACCGACCCGGACTGGGAGCCGGTCATGAAGCGGTCCGCGGCGATCGTCACGAATCGCGGCGGGCGAACCTGCCACGCCGCCATCATCGCGCGCGAGCTCGGGATCCCGGCGGTCGTGGGTTGCGGCGATGCGACCACGAAGATCCGCGACGGCCAGCCCGTGACGGTTTCCTGCGCCGAGGGCGACACCGGCGTGATCTACGAGGGCCACCTCGACTTCGAGCAGCAGCAGATCGAACTGGATGCGCTGCCGACACCGCCGGTGCGCATCATGATGAACGTCGGGAACCCGGATCGTGCCTTCGATTTCGCGTCGATTCCCAACCACGGCGTCGGGCTCGCGCGGCTCGAGTTCATCATCAATCGCATGATCGGCGTGCATCCGCGCGCCCTGCTCGACTTCGCCACGCTCGATCCCGGCGTGCAGGACCAGGTCCGCCGGCAGATGGCGGGCTACGGCGATCCCGTCGGATTTTTCGTCGAGAAGCTCGCTGAAGGCATCGCGAGCATAGCCGCGGCCTTCGCGCCGCAACCGGTGATCGTCCGGCTTTCGGACTTCAAGTCGAACGAGTACGCGAACCTGATCGGCGGCCGGCAGTACGAGCCCCACGAGGAGAACCCGATGCTCGGATTGCGCGGTGCCTCGCGTTACACCGATCCCGGATTCGCGCCGTGCTTCGAGCTCGAGTGCCGCGCATTGCGCCGCGTCCGCGACGAAATGGGACTCGACAACGTCCAGGTCATGGTCCCGTTCGTCCGCACCGTCGAAGAGGGCCGGCGCGTGGTCGAGCTCCTCGCGAAGAACGGGCTGGTGCGCGGGGCCGGCGGGCTCAAGGTCATCATGATGTGCGAGCTGCCGACGAACGCCCTGCTCGCCCGCGAGTTCCTCGAGCATTTCGACGGCATGTCCATCGGCTCGAACGACATGACCCAGCTCACGCTCGGCCTCGACCGCGATTCGGCCATCGTCGCCTCGCTGTTCGACGAACGCGATCCCGCCGTGAAGGCACTTCTCGCCATGGCAATCCGCGCATGCAAGGAAGCCGGCAAGTACGTCGGCATCTGCGGCCAGGGCCCGTCGGATCACCCGGACCTCGCGCGCTGGCTCGTTGACCAGGGCATCGACAGCCTGTCGCTCAATCCGGACACGGTCGTGGAGACGTGGCTGTTCCTGGCGAACGGCAAGAAGCAATCCTGAGGGCGCGCGCGGGGCTGGCAGGGCATCCCTCGCGCGCTCAGAAGAATGGACACTCGCGCGCTCGGGACCCTGCCAGCCCCGCTAGCGCACATCCAGTCTGCTGCGTGCCGATTCCCAGTGACGACCATCGAATGGCCGGATGCGCATTGACGTTATTCGTGAGGCGTCGAGGCAACGGGCATTCACGCTGTAGCCGTCGGGGTGGGAGCGCGGGACGTAGAAGGATTTGACGCCACAGTGACGGCAGAACCGGTGGCGCGCGGCGCCGGTGCCGAACCGATACTCAGTCAATGCATCCTCGCCAGCGAGCAGCCTGAAATGTTCGGCCGGAACGATCAGGTGCAGGTAGGCAGAGCGCCCGCACATCGAGCAATTGCATTCGAGCAGGTCGAGGTCGGTGGGCGCGAACGCTTCGATCCGGACGCGGCCGCAGTGACAGGTTCCGGCATGCCAGAACGGCGGGCCGGCCTTCAGGTCGCCGGCGCGTTCCATGGGGCGGCAAAGAGAGCGGCACGGTAGTGCCTGAGCTCCGCAATGGACTCGTGGACGTCGGCGAGCGCCGTGTGGCGCGACTCCTTCTCGACGCCGGCCGCGACCTCGGGCGCCCACCGCCGCGCGAGCTCCTTCAGGGTGCTCACATCCAGGTTGCGATAGTGAAAATACTTCTCGAGTTCCGGCATCCACCGCGCGAGGAAGCGACGATCCTGGCAGACGCTGTTGCCGCACATGGGGGAGCGGCCCGCGGCGACGTGCCCGGCGAGGAAGGCAATCGTCGCCCGCTCGGCGGCCGCCTCGTCGATCGAGCTGCCGCGCACCCGCGCGACGAGCCCGCTTCCGGCATGGGTGCGCGTGTTCCACTCATCCATCGCCGCCAGGACCGGCTCCGGTTGCCGGACGGCAATCACCGGTCCCTCGGAGATCACCACCAGGTCCGCGTCCGTCACGACGGTCGCGATTTCGATGATCCGGTCCGCGTCAGGCACGAGCCCCGTCATTTCGAGGTCGATCCAGATCAGCCTGTCATCGCGCGCCATGTTGCCGCTGATCTTAGCAGAGGCTAGAGTCGATCCTCTCGCGCACGCCATGCACTCCTTCACTGCCCTCTTCGCCGGCGCCCTTCTCCTCGGACTCACATTGCAGCTGTGGCTGCTGCGGCGCCAGGTCCTTGCCGTTCGCGCGCATCGCGACCGCGTTCCGGCGCCCTTTGCGGATTCGATATCGGCCGTCGAACACGCCCGCGCAGCCGACTACACGACCGAAAAAGCGAAGGTTGAAGCAGTCGAGCTGCCGGTCGGTGCCGCGCTCGTGGCGCTACTGACGGTCGGCGGGGGCCTCGCGGCGATCGACGCATGGATTTCGAAGCTGCTCGGCGGACTGGCGCAGCAGGTCGCTGTGGTTTGCGCGGTGGTCGTGCTCACCGTACTCGCGGGCCTTCCATTCGAGGCGTGGCGGACATTCAGGATCGAGTCGCGCTTCGGGTTCAATCGCACGACGATGGCCCTGTTCGCCGCGGACTTCGCAAAGGGCCTTGCAATCGGGGCCCTGCTGCTGGTTCCGCTGACCGCGCTCCTCCTGTGGCTGATGCCGCGCGCGGGCGACGGCTGGTGGCTCTGGGCCTGGGGCGCGTGGACGCTCTTCTCGCTCGCGATCAGCTGGGCCTGGCCGCGGCTGATCGCACCCCTGTTCAACCGGTTCCGGGAACTTGAGGCCGGCCCGCTGCGCCACTCGGTCGAGGCGCTGGCGCATCGATGCGGCTTCGAGCCGCGCGGTGTCTTCGTCATGGACGGATCGCGCCGCAGCACCCATGGCAACGCCTATTTCACCGGCATCGGCCGCTCCAAGCGCATCGTCTTCTTCGACACGCTCCTCGAAGCGCTGGCGCCCGACGAAGTGGGGGCGGTGCTCGCGCACGAACTCGGCCACTTTCGCCTGCACCACGTGGCGCTGCGCATCGGCGGTTCGCTCGCCTTCGCGCTCGCCGGATTCGCGCTGCTCGCCTGGGTCGGCCGGCAATCCTGGTTCCAGCCGGCCCTAGGCGTGCCGGGCGGCGGTCCGCATACGCTCGTCATTCTCTTCGTGCTGGCAGCACCGGTCTTCCTGCTCCCCGCGCGGCCGCTGTTCGCATGGCTCTCCCGTCGCCACGAGTACGCAGCAGACCGCTACGCCGCGAAGCACGCCGATGCCGACTCTCTCGCAAGCGCGCTCGTCAGGCTCTATCGCGACAATGCGGCGACCCTGACGCCGGATCCCGCCTGGGTCGCCTTCCACGCGTCGCACCCGCCCGCGCTCGATCGACTTGCGCGGCTCCGGCCGGCATCCAACCCATGAGTCCCCGACCGACGGCCGGCGCGCCGGCTGAAGGGCGTGTCGTCGCAAGCCATGGACGCGACGCCGTAGTGCTGGACGCAGCCGGCCGCAGGGTCCACTGCCGCTTGCAGGGGCGCCGACTCGCAGTCGTCTGCGGCGACCGCGTGCGCTGGAACACCACTCAAACCGAGGGCGCGGCGGGACTCATCGTCGAATTGCTGCCACGAAAGAATGTTCTCGCACGCATCACGCAACGCGGCGAGGCGGAACCGGTGGCCGCCAACCTGACGCAGCTCGCAGCGGTCGTCGCTCCCGTGCCGTCGCCGGATTTCGGCCTGTGCGACCGCTATCTCGCCGCCGCGGAATGGAACGGGCTGCGCGCGATCGTCGTCGCGAACAAGTGCGACCTGGCGGAGTCATTTGCGGCGCTCGTGCCGGTGCTCGACGAATACCGGCGCATCGGATACCCGGTCGTCCACGTGGGTCGGCATCCGGACGACGCTGCCGAGGCGCTTCGCGAGCAGCTTGCCGGGAGGACCAGCGTGCTGGTGGGCCAGTCGGGCGTGGGCAAGAGCTCGCTGACCAACCGGCTCGTGCCCGGTGTCGAAGCGGCGGTCAGCGAGGTGACGCGCGCAAGCGAAAGCGGGCGGCATACGACGAGCACCTCATCGCTCTACGGACTGCCTTCGGGCGGCGAACTGATCGACTCGCCGGGCGTCCGCGACTTCTCGCCGCCCCTGCCGGCGCCCCGCTCGGTCGCAGGGGGCTTTCGCGAGATATCGGAGGTCTCTGCAGGTTGCCGTTTCCGGGACTGCCTGCACCGCCGCGAGCCCGGCTGCGCGGTCGCCACGGCTTGCGGGGCCGGGCGCGTTTCCGCGCGGAGGCTCGAAAGTTACCGCCGGCTCCTGGACCTCGCGGAGGAAATGGCGTCGCGAACGCCGCCCGGCGTCAGGCGATGACCTGGCGGCCCGCGAGCGCGTGGGCGAGCGTCCCGCCGTCGACGTACTCGAGTTCGCCGCCCACGGGAACGCCATGCGCGATTCGCGTGGCGCGGATGCCCCGGCGGGTGACCAGCTCGCCGATGAAATGGGCGGTCGCCTCGCCCTCCACCGTCGGGTTGGTCGCGAGTATGACTTCGCGGACCACGCCTTCGCCCAGCAGCGCCTCGAGCCGGTCGAGCCCGAGCTGCTCCGGCCCGATGCCGTCGAGGGGCGACAGGTGCCCCATCAATACGAAATAGCGGCCGGCGTAGCCGCCCGATTGCTCGACGGCGACGACATCGGCAGGCGACTCGACGACGCACAGCGTCGCGGCGTCCCGTCGCGGCGCGGCGCAGATCTCGCACAACTCGCCGTCGGTCAGCATGCGGCAGCGCCGGCAGTGAACCACGTTTGCGGACGCATCCTCGAGTGCGCGGGCGAGCGTCCGCCCGCCTTCGCGATTTCGCTCGAGCAGGTGGAAGGCCATGCGCTGCGCCGACTTCGGCCCGACGCCCGGCAGCACGCGCAGGGCCTCGATGAGGCGCGAGAGTCCGGGGGAGTACTTCACGTCCGCGGTCAGAACGGCAGTTTCATGCCCGGCGGCAGCTGCATGCCGCCCATCGCGCCGGCCATGTGCTGCTGGACCGCTTCCCCGACCCGGCGCACCGCGTCATTGCAGGCCGCGGCGACCAGGTCTTCGAGCATCTCGCGGTCCTGGCCCGCGACGGACGGGTCGATCTGCACGCGCCGCACTTCATGACGGCCATTCATGACCACCTTGACCATGCCGCCGCCCGATTCGCCCGTTACTTCGAGTGCGCCGAGCTGCTCCTGGGCCTTCTGCATGTTTGCCTGGAGCTGCTGCGCCTGCCGCATCAACTGTCCGATATTCGGCTTCATGCGCGCATTCTACCCGACCGGCTTGACCGAATCCGGCTGCAGCACCGCGCCGAACCTCTCGCGCAGCGCCTGGACATTCGGATCGCCCTCGAGCGCAGCGCGCGCGCGCTCGATCCGTTCGTCGCGTGCCTGCGCCTCGCGCCGGGCGGGCGTGTCGCCCGCGGTGCCCGGCTCGATTTCGATCGTGACCGGCGCGCCGACCAGCCTTTCGAGCGCCTGCGCCATGCGGTCCTGCTGCTGGCGCGTATGCAGCGATTGCGCGCGTGGGTCGAGCAGGAAGCGGAAGCGATTGCCCTCGCGCTCGACCAGCTGGCAATTCCCCGCGAGCTGCCGCGCCGCGCCCTGCAGGTCGAGGCGGGAGAGGATGTCCGGCCAATCGTCCGCAGCCGCGGCCGCCACGGGCTCCGCGCGACCGACGGGAGCCGGCGATGTCGCTGGCGCCTTTCGCTCGCCCGCCGGGCGCGCAGTCGCTGCTGCCGTCGACGGACGGAAGGCGAGCATCCGAAGCAGGGTCATCTCGGTCCCCGTGCGCGGGTCCGGGGCGAGTTCGAGATCACGCCGCCCGAGGATCGCGATCTGGAAGGCGAGCTGGAGCTCATCGGGAGCCAGCTTCGCGGCGAGCGTGGCCAGCAGCTCCGTCGGGTGGATCTCGTCCTCGGGCAGGTCCGGCACGGCCTGGCGCAGCGCGATTTTCTGCAACAGCGCTGCGACCTCTTCGAGCAGCTGCGCGTAGTCCGGCGCAAATTCGTCGATCGCAGCGATGCACTCGAAGAGCCCCCTCGCGTCGCGTTCCGCGAGGCGCTCGACGAGGCGCACGACCTGCTGGCGGTCCACCGTGCCGAGCATCGCGCGGGCGTCCGCCTCGGTCACCCCGCCGGCTCCGAAGGCCAGCATCTGGTCGAGGAGCGACAGGGCGTCGCGCAGGCTCCCGTCCGCGGCCCGGGCGAGCAGCGCCACGGCCGCCGGTTCGGCGGCGACGCCCTCGGCCTCGAGCACCTTCAGCAGGCGGCCTGCGATCAGCGACGACGGCAGCCGCTTGAGGTTGAACTGCAGGCAACGCGAAAGGACCGTCACCGGCAGCTTCTGGGGATCGGTGGTTGCCAGCAGGAACTTGACGTGCGGCGGCGGCTCTTCGAGCGTCTTCAGGAGCGCGTTGAACGAATGAGCCGACAACATGTGGACTTCGTCGATCAGGTAGACCTTGAAGCGGCCGCGCGTCGGCAGGTACTGGACGTTTTCCAGCAGCTCGCGGGTGTCGTCGACCTTGGTGCGCGACGCGGCGTCGACCTCGATCAGGTCGACGAAGCGGCCCTCGTCGATTTCCCGGCAGGCGCCGCATTCGCCGCAGGGCGTGGCAGACACGCCGCGCTCGCAATTGAGCGACTTGGCGAATATGCGCGCGATCGTCGTCTTGCCGACGCCGCGCGTGCCGGTGAAGAGGAACGCATGGTGGATGCGGCCGGAACCCAGTGCATTCACCAGGGCCTGGCGCACGTGCTCCTGGCCGACGAGCTCGGCAAAATTCCGGGGACGCCACTTGCGCGCGAGAGCGAGATAACTCATGTGTTCCGATTCCACCCGCCTGCAATCATCGCGCATTCCGCGCCGGTTTGGAGGCGGCCCGCGCCAGCACCCCTCCGGCACCCGATGCCACCGCTACCGTTGCTCCCTTCCGGGCCTGGCGGGGTTCACGGCTGATCGTCGCGGAGGAACCGGCGCGAGCCACCAATGAAATCGCCGGGGCGGGCATCCTAAAGTCGCCTCCGGCAAGCGTCAACCGCGCTGCGCGGCGAGTGGCAGCCACAATGTGACGCGGGTGCCCTCGCGCGGCACGCTCGCGATTTCGATGCGCCCGCCATGGATGTCGAGTATCTCCTTCACGATGCTCATGCCCAGGCCGGTTCCCGCGACGCCGGCAGTCGATTCCCCGCGATAGAAGCGGTCGAAGATCCGCCGCTGCGTCTCCTCGTCCATTCCCTCGCCCTGGTCCTGCACCTCGACACCCACTTCCCCGTCCGCAGCCACGAGTCTCAGGGTGATCGGCGAATCCGGCGGCGAATACTTGCAGGCATTCGCGAGGATGTTTCCGAGCGCCTGGCAGAACTTGTCGGCGTCCAGGAAAACGTCGGCCTCGCCGATCTCGCCGCAGACCCTGGGAACTCGCGCATCGTCGGCAATGACGAATGTCTCGACGAAACGCCGCACAACCGGTGCCAGCGGCTGCCGGATCATCGTGAAATCGCGTCCCGCACGCGCCTCGATCCGCGCCAGGTCGAGCAGCTCCGACACGATCCCGGCGATGTGGTCACCATGCCGTCGCATGGTTGCCAGGATTTCGCCGCGCTCGCCTGCCGGCGGGTCCCTCGCCTGGAGGAATTCCGTATAGCCGGAGATCACCGCGATCGGGGTGCGAAGCTCGTGCGCCGCCGTCGCGAGAAACCGGCTCTTGGTGCGGTCGAGCTCATCTGCCCGCGTGATATCGCGAAAATACGCGACCTGCTCACCCGCGGGCGCGCCGACGACCCGGCATTCCAGGACGACGGGCCTCGGGCTGTGAAGCCTCACGACCGGCTGGACGAGCGCCTGCTCGCCGCCCGCCGAGCTCTGCTCGCCAATCCGCGTCCAGAATTCCGTCCAGGTCAGTCCGATCAGCTGCTCGCTCGACCAGCCGGAGAGCGCCAGGAATGCCGGGTTCGTCTCCGTCACGATGCCGCCCCCGTCGAACGACACGAGCCCGTCCGGAGAAAGGCTGAGTATCGTGGACAGCTCCTCGTTGCGTTCCGTGAGCCGCGCCTCTGCCGCCTCGCGCGCGCGGATCGAGTCCCCGAGCAGCCCGCCCATTTTCTGCAGCTCGCCGACCGTGTGGCGAAATTCGGTGACCTCGAACTCCGGCGACACCTGTTCGAACTCGCCGACCGCGATCCGGTGCGCCATGCGCTCGATCTGGGCGAGTGGGCTCGAAATCGAATGGCTGACAAAGCGCGCACGCCGGTAGAGGAAGGTGAAGAAGATCAGGTAGAAGCCGATGAGGCCTCCGAGCATGACCCAGCCGACCACGGCAAGGTCCTTGTTCAGCGCACGCGACGGCCCGAAAACCGCGTGCTCCGGGACGAGGCTCATCAGCCGCCAGCCGACGGACGGAATCGTCTGCCAGGCGACGAGGTGCGGTTCGCCCCCGTCAAGGCGTCCGACTCCATGGGGCTGGGTGCGCAGCAACTTGCCGATCCGGGCAAAGTCCGCGCGGCGATAGACGTTGAACGCTTCGGGCTTGAAGGTATCGGCGCGGATCGCGTCCACGTAGTCGTGCGTCGTCAGCTCCTTCACTTCAAACAGCCGCTCGCCCTGGGGAGGCAGGGCGAGCAGCGTGCCCGACTCGTCGATGAGCAGCAGGAATCCCTGCCACGGGATCCGCTTGTCGAGGACTTCCGCAATGACGCGATCGATCGTGACGTCGGCACCGACCACGGCCTCGAGGAAATCGCCCCGGTAGGCCGGGGCAATCGCGGAAACCATCCAGCCCTTGCCCGCCGGATCCACATAGGCGTCGGTCCAGACGACGGCGCGCTCCGGATTGTGGGCGGCGTCCGCCTCGTAATAGAAGTTGAATTGCGGGATCCGGATCCGCGGGTCGTAAACGGCCGCGGCGTCGATCCACGGCCAGATCCGGTTCAGCGAGTCGTGGGTGTTGATGTAGGCCTGCACGATGAGCGTGTTCGCCTGAGTGATGTCGCGCAAGAGCGGGTCCACGGACGCGAGTCGCTCGACCTTCCGGAATTCCGCCGGTCCTTTCGGCGTGGCCGCAGAGTAGAAGACCGCCGCGCCGCCGTCATTCTGGAAGGTCGTCAGTGCGCCGGTCGGCTGCAGGCGCAGGCGCGCCCGGTCGCGGTTTCCGGCCGCGGGCGCCTCCAGCGCCGCCGTCGTCTGGCGGCGCAGGACATCGGTCAACGCCGCGACCTGGCCGAGTTGCTGCTCGATGACGGCCGATTCGTCATGGGCGATCCTCGAGAGTTCCTGCAGGGCGACCTCGCTGAGCGCGGCCACGTTCTTTCGCAGCGACCAGGCGTGGCTGGTGAGATAGACCGCCACCAGGAGCAGCTCGACCACGAGCAGCGGGATCAGCGCGTTCCGGACGTACGCGCGCCAGACCCATCGCAGGAGCGATGTTTCACGCGGTCTTGGGGCGGCGGCCGGAGGCTGCAGAGCCGATTGAACAGCCATGTCCGAGTGTAGCGGCGCAGAAACTGGCGGAGAGGGTGGGATTCGAACCCACGTAGGGCGTAATGCCCTCAACCGATTTCGAGTCGGTGCCGTTATGACCGCTTCGGTACCTCTCCTTTCAGGATTCCGGCAGCCGTCGCAGCGGCCCATTCCGGAGCGGCTATTCTACAACAATGGACCCGGAATCCGCGCCGGCCGCGACTCGCCGGCCCAAGGTTCGCAGCCGATTCGCCGTGCCGGCAATCCTTGCCGCATGCCTCATGATCGGCACCTGTTCCCGCCTTCCGGGTAGCCTCGAGCAGATACGCCTGCTGGACACACTCAAGGTCGTGACGCGCAACAGTCCCCTCGCCTATTACGAGGGCGCTGCGGGTCCCGAGGGCCCGGAATATGAGCTCGCACGCGCTTTCGCGCAGCAGCTCGGAGTACGGCTGGAACTCTCGTTTGCGCGATCGGCGGCCGCAGCGATCGACTCGGTCGCGCGAAACCGGTCGCATGTCGCGGCCGCGGGCATCGTTTCGAATGGCGCTGGCCAGCGGCGCCTGCGCTTCGGCCCGGTGTTCCAGGAAATCGACCAGTACGTCGTTTACCGCGTGCAGGACCCGTTGCCCTCGACGCCGGCGGACCTGGTCGGCCGCCGGATCGTGGTGGGCCGGAACTCGACGCATGCCGCGAGCCTCGCGCTCCTCGCAAAGGACTGGACCGGACTCGAGTGGACCGAAGTCGAGGACCTGGACGCGCTCGACCTGCTGGCACAGGTTGCAGACGGCAAGGCGGATTTGACAGTCGCGAACTCGACCGAGTTCTCGCTCGGCAGGCACTTTCACGAAGACCTCAGGCCCGCATTCCGGCTTGGGGATTCCGAGGCGATCGCATGGGCACTCTCGCCAACCGGCGATGACCTCATGCCGGAGGTCGTGCGCTTTTTTGCCGAGATGCAGTCGTCCGGCCGGCTCGACGACGTCCTCGAGCGCCATCGCAGGGCGCTCGTCCGGTTCGATCGCGTGGACGCCGCGAATTTCGTCCAGGGCGTGCGCGAGCGGCTGCCTCGATACCAGGCCTGGTTCCAGGAAGCCGCGGCCGAGACGGGGCTCGACTGGCGCCTGCTTGCCGCAATCGGTTACCAGGAATCGCGCTGGGATGAGCACGCGGTCTCCCCGACCGGCGTGCAGGGCCTCATGATGCTGACCGCAGAGACCGCGGAGCGCGTCGGCGTCCGCGACCGTGGTGATCCGCGCGAGAGCATCCTGGGCGGGGCCCGCTATTTCCGGCTGGTCGAGCGCACGATTCCGAAGCGGATCGAGGACCCGGACCGCACCTGGCTTGCGCTGGCCGCATACAACGTCGGCTACGGACACCTCGAGGACGCGCGGATCCTGACGCAGCGACGCGGCAAGGACCCGGACAACTGGCCCGATGTCCGAGAACACCTGCCGCTGCTCGCGCAGGAGCGCTATTTCTCCCGGGCCAAGCGCGGCTATGCCCGGGGCTGGGAGCCGGTCGGGTTCGTGCGCAACGTGCAGACCTACGCGGAGTTGCTGCGCTGGATGATCGCGGACGAGCCGGTCTCAGCGGCGGTCGGCGAAGAAGCGGCGAAGTAAGGCACCACACTCATCGGACAGCACGCCGCCAAAGGCGTCCACGCGGTGGTTCAAGGCCTCGGCGGCGACGAGATTGAACGCGCTGCCCGCCGCGCCCTGTCGCGGATCCCACGCCCCGAACACGAGCCGCGCGATGCGCGCGTGCGCCATCGCGGCGGCGCACATCGGGCAGGGTTCGAGCGTCACGTAGAGCGTCGCGTTGCCGAGCCGATAGTCACCTGCATTGCTCGCAGCGGCACGCAGCGCGAGGATCTCCGCATGCGCGGTCGGGTCCCTTGCCACGATCGGCCGGTTCCATCCCTCCCCGAGCACCTGGTCGTCGCGCACGACCAGTGCGCCGACCGGCACCTCGCCCTCGCTTTCGGCACGCGCGGCCAGCTCGAGGGCACGGCGCATGAAGCGTTCGTCCCGGCTCAAGCCGCTTGCCCGATGGCAACCGGGTCTCTGCGCGGTAGACTCCGGACCTGTGTCGTCATGAACGGATGATAGCGCGGGCATTGCGCTCGGGGAGTCGACGATGGCGCATGGTGTCGCGGGCAACCCCTCGGAAGAAAAGATCGCGAGCGCAGACGGCACCCGTATCCATGTCCGCGCCTGGTCCGCGATTGGCCGTCCGCTGGCCGCAGTCGTCATTTGTCACGGAGTGAATTCCCACGGCGGCCAGTACCTGTGGGCGGGCGGCCAATTTGCGTCGGCAGGATACGCAACTTTTGCGCTCGACCTGCGGGGGCGCGGCAAATCGGACGGAGCGCGGTTCCATGTCGGCCGCATATCCGAGTACGTTGCGGACGTGGAAGCGGTGATTCGCCTCGCGAAGTTGCGGCATCCGGGCCTGCCGGTGTTCCTGCTCGGCCACAGCGCCGGTGGAGTGGTCTCCTGCAGTTACGCACTGGATCATCAGGCCGACATCGCGGGACTCATTTGCGAAAGTTTTGCATTCAAGGTTCCGGCGCCTGATTTCGCGCTGGCAGCGATCAAGGGCCTGAGCAAGTTCGCGCCGAACCTGCCTGTGCTGCGTCTCAAGAACGAGGATTTTTCGCGGGACCCGATCGCCGTGCGCATCCTGAACAGCGATCCGTTGACGGCAAACGAAGTACAGCCTGCGATCACGGTCGCAGCGCTCGTTCGGGCGAATGAACGATTACGGCGGGAGTTCCCCAGGATCACGCTGCCGGTATTCATTCTCCACGGCACGGCGGACAGGGCGACGATGGCGGAGGGAAGCCGGTTCTTCCACGCTACCGCCGGTTCCAGCGACAAGACCCTGAAGCTCTACGACGGGCACTGCCACGACCTGCTCAACGACTTCGGCAAGGACGAGGTCATTGCCGACATCAGGGCGTGGCTCGAAGCGCGGCTGGCGGCCTGACCGGGCGATTTCTCGATCCAGGGCGGTGCGGCCTATGCCTGCCGGACGATCTGGCTCGGGGTCGGCGCGGGCCAGCCAGCTTCCCCGGCGACCCGGACGATGGCCTCGTTGGTGTCGAAATAAACCTGCCAGTAGTGGTCCGTGTGCGCATACGGGCGCACCGAGATCACCGCGCCGACCAGGTTCATTTCGAGCAGGTTCACTTCGGGCGCGGGCGTCGTTGCCACGTTCGGGATCTTCGCGACCGCCGCCTTCAGCCGTGCAATTGCGTCGAGCGCATCGACGCCGCCGGCGAGCTGGGCCGTGCGGTCGACGCGGCGGACCGGGAGCGCCGAGAAATTCTGGATCGTGTCGGCAAAGATCTTGCCGTTGCCGACCAGGGTCATCACGTTGTCCGGGGTCACCAGCGTCGTGCCGAACAGGCCGAGCTCGTGAATCGTCCCCGTGATACCTCCGATGGAAACGAAGTCCCCGACCTTGAACGGCCGAAGCACCAGCATGAATGCGCCGGCGGCGAAGTTGCCGAGCATGCCGCCCCATGCCGCGCCGATGGCAAGGCCTGCGCCCGCGAGCAGCGCGGCAAACGAAGTCGTCTCGATGCCGAAGTAGCCGAGGATCCCGAGGACCAAGGCGATATTGAGGGCGATGGCCACGATAGAGCCGAGGTACTTGGTGAGCGTCGGGTCGACGTTGTTGCGACCCATTGCGGCACGGATCAGCGCAATCACGCGGCCGATCAGCCAGCGGCCGATGAACCAGAAGGCAAGCGCCGCGAGAACCTTGAGCCCGACATCCAGGGCCGTCGTGCCGAGGAAATGCCGTATGGATTCGGTGTTCATGCGCTCACTCCCATTCAATGGTCGCCGGCGGCTTGCCGGAAACGTCGTAGACCACGCGCGATACGCCCTTCACTTCATTGACGATGCGTCGCGCGACGAGGTCGAGGAAATCGTAGGGCAGCCGCGACCACCGCGCCGTCATGAAGTCCACCGTCTCGACGGCGCGCAGCGCAATGACCCAGTCATAGCGTCGCCCGTCGCCCATGACCGCGACCGAGCGGACCGGCAGGAAGATGGCCATCGCCTGGCTCACGCGGTCATAGAGATCGTGGGCGCGCAGCTCTTCGATGTAAATCGCATCGGCCCGCCTCAGCAGGTCCGCCGCCTCGCGCGTCACGCGGCCGAGGATGCGCACGCCGAGGCCCGGCCCGGGGAACGGGTGGCGAAACACCATCTCGCGCGGCAGGCCGAGCTCGAGTCCGATTCGTCGGACCTCGTCCTTGAACAATTCCCGCAGCGGCTCGAGCAGCGCGAGCTGCATGCGCTCCGGGAGGCCACCGACGTTGTGGTGCGACTTGATGACATGGGCCTTGCCGGTCTTTGCACCCGCCGACTCGATGACGTCCGGGTAGATCGTGCCCTGGGCGAGCCAGCGGACCCCTCGAGACGCCTCGCTTCTTCCTCGAATACCTCGATGAAGAGCCGCCCGATGATCTTGCGCTTGCGTTCCGGATCATCCTCGGTACCGAGGGCAGCGAAGAAGCGGTCCGCCGCGTCGACCCGGATCACCCGGATGCCGAGGTGTTTCGCAAAGGTGTCCATGACCTGGGCGCCCTCGTCCTGCCGCAGCAGGCCGTGATCCACGAACACGCACACGAGCTGCTCGCCGATCGCCCGATGCAGCAGCGCCGCCACGACCGAGGAATCCACGCCGCCGGAAAGGCCGAGCAGTACCGCGTCCCGGCCGACCTGCTCGCGCACGCGGGTGACGGCGTCGGAAACGATGTTGCCCGCGTCCCAGAGCGCGTCGCAGCCGCAGATCTCGCGGACGAACCGCTCGAGAATCGCCGCCCCGGAACGGGTATGGGTGACTTCGGGATGGAACTGGACGCCATAGAACCGGGCTTCGTCATTTGCCATCGCGGCGAGCGGCGCGCTCGCGGTCGCCGCGACCGCGGCGAACCCGGGCGGCAGCGCCTCGACGCGGTCCCCGTGGCTCATCCAGACGTCGTAGAGGCCGGCCTCGGCGCTTCCCTCGTCGGAGATGCCGTCCAGCAGGCGCGAGGAAGCGATGCGCCGCACCTTCGCATAGCCGAATTCGCGGTGCGCGGACGGTGCGACCCGCCCACCGAGCTGGGCCGCCATCGTCTGCATGCCGTAGCAGATCCCGAGCACCGGAACGCCGAGCCTGAACACGGCATCCGGCGCGCGCGGAGGCGCCGCATCGGTGACCGATTCCGGCCCCCCCGAGAGGATGATGCCGCGCGCGCCGAACGCGCGAACGTCGGCGTCCGCCGCGTCCCACGGCAGGATCTCGCAGTAGACACCGATCTCGCGCACGCGCCGCGCAATGAGCTGCGTGTACTGCGCGCCGAAGTCGAGGATCAGGATCCGGTGGGCATGGATGTCGGCCGCGGCGGCCTGCAGGCGGGCAGCCATCATCCGATCCGGTAGTTCGGCGCTTCTTTTGTGATGCTCACGTCGTGCACGTGGCTCTCGCGAACGCCCGCGCCCGTGATGCGGACGAAAACCGGCCGGGTGCGCATCTGCTCCATGTCGGCGCTGCCCGTATAGCCCATAGCGGCACGAATGCCGCCCGCGAGCTGGTGGAGGATCGTCACGAGGCTTCCTTTATAGGGTACACGGCCTTCGACCCCTTCCGGCACGAGCTTCTCGAGCTCTTCCACCGTGTCCTGGAAGTACCTGTCGCTCGAACCGTGGCGTTGCGACATCGCGCCGAGCGAGCCCATGCCGCGGTAGGACTTGTACGAGGCGCCCTGGTAGAGCTCGACCTCGCCCGGCGACTCCTCGGTGCCCGCAAAAAGGCCGCCGATCATGACGGCATGGGCGCCCGCGGCGATCGCTTTCGCGACATCGCCGGAGTAGCGGATGCCGCCGTCCGAGACGAGGGGCACATTGGACTTCGCGAGCGCCTCCGCGACCGTCGCGACTGCCGTGACCTGTGGCACGCCGACGCCGGCAACGATGCGCGTCGTGCAGATCGAGCCCGGCCCGATTCCCACCTTGATGCCGTCGGCGCCCGCGTCGACGAGCGCCTTCGCGCCATCCGCGGTCACGACATTCCCGGCCATCACCTGGAGCTGCGGATGGGCCTTCTTGATGCGACCGACCATCGCGATCACGCCTTTCGAGTGCCCATGCGACGTGTCGACGATCACGAGGTCGACCGCCGCTTCCACCAGCGCCGCGACGCGCTCGAGCGTGTCCGCCGCCGTCCCGACTGCGGCACCGACCCGGAGCCGCCCGTGTTCGTCCTTGCAGGCGCGTGGAAAATCACGGGCCTTCTGGATGTCCCTCACCGTGATCATTCCGCGCAGCCGCCCGCCTTCGTCGACCACCAGCACTTTCTCGATCCGGTGGCGATGTAGGAGCTGGAGCACCTCGTCCCGCGGCGTGTTCTCGCGAACCGTCACGAGCTTGTCGCGCGGCGTCATGACCCTGGAGACGGGCAGGTCGAGCTGCTCCTGGAACCGGATGTCGCGGTGGGTGACGATTCCGACGACCTGGTTGCCGTCGGCGGTGACCGGCAGGCCGGAGATGCCCTTCGCGCGCGTGAGCGCGATGACCTCGCGGATCGTCGCATCGGGACGGATCGTGATCGGGTCCTTGATGACGCCGCTCTCGTGCTTCTTGACCCGGCCGACTTCGCGCGCCTGCTCGGCCGGCTGCATGTTCTTGTGGATGATCCCGATCCCGCCTTCCTGGGCGATCGTGATCGCGAGCCGTGCCTCGGTGACCGTGTCCATCGCCGCCGAGACGAATGGCAGGTTCAGGCGGATGCCGCGGGTCAGGCGGGTCGACAGGTCCACCTCGCGCGGCAGCACCTCCGAGTACGCCGGTACGAGCAGGACGTCGTCAAAGGTGAGTGCTTCCTGGACGATGCGCATGGCCGGTAATCCCGGGCGGTCCGAATGAAGCGGCGCATTGTACGACGCCCACCCCCAGGTTGTAAGTGGCGTTTGCGGGAACGGCTCGCTTAGCATGGCTGCATGCCGGACTTTGACGCAGCAACCGGGCGACCGGGCCAGGCCCTCCGTGACATTTATACGGTCAGCCGCCTGAATCGCGAGGCGCGCGGAATCCTCGAAACCGGCCTGCCCTCGCTCTGGATCACCGGTGAGCTCTCGAACCTCTCCCGTCCCGCGTCCGGACACTGGTATTTCACGCTGAAGGACGAGAGCGCCCAGGTGCGCTGCGCGATGTTCCGGCAGCGGAACCTCGCGGTGCGGTTCGCGCCCCGCGACGGCATGCAGGTCCTTCTCAGGGCCCGCGTGGGCCTCTACGAGGCGCGTGGCGAATTCCAGCTCGTCGCCGACCATCTCGAGGAGGCCGGGGAAGGCGAGCTGCGACGGCGCTTCGAGGCGCTCAAGCTGAAGCTCGCCACCGAAGGCCTCTTCGACGCCGCGCGCAAGCGGGCCCCGCCACGCTTCCCGCGACGCATCGGTATCGTGACGTCTCCGACCGGCGCGGCGCTTCGCGACGTGCTGCACGTCCTTCGGCGCCGCTTTCGCGGAATTCCGGTACTGATCTATCCGGTGCCGGTCCAGGGCGCCGGGGCGGCCCGCGAGATTGCGGCTGCGCTCGAGCTCGCGGACCGCCGCTCCGAAGTCGACGTACTCCTGCTGGTGCGCGGCGGCGGCTCGCTCGAGGACCTCTGGGCCTTCAACGAAGAGACGCTGGCGCGCGCGCTCGCTTCCGTCGAATTGCCGGTCATCTGCGGCATCGGCCACGAAATCGACTTCACGATCGCGGATTTCGTGGCGGATGTGCGCGCGCCGACGCCGTCGGCCGCAGCCGAGCTCGTGGCTCCCGACTCGTCCGCCTGGCTCTCGTCGCTGGACCTCACGCTGCGGCGGCTCGCAGCGGCCGCGCTGCGCGCGCTGCGCGGGCGTAGCGAGGCGGTCGCGCGCGACGCACGCCGGCTCACCGCGCTCCATCCCGCGCGGGCCATCGCGGAGCGGGCCCAGCGAATCGACGAGCTGCAGTTGCGGGCACTCGGGGCCATGCGGCGCGCAGGGGACCGGCGCCGCGAGCAGCTGCTGAGGGTCCGCGCGGAACTCGAGATCCGTTCGCCGGCGTCGCGCATCGCGGCGCTCCTGCAGCGCATGGCGCACGCGCAATCCCGCCTCGCACCGTCGCTCCGGCACCGGCTCTCGCTCGCGAGCGGGAAACTGCAGGCCCTTGCGCGCGCCCTGCAGGCGACCAGCCCGCTCGCGACGCTCGGGCGCGGCTACGCGATCGTGACTCTCGCCGCCTCGGGCACGGTCGTGACGGATGCGTCCCAGGTGGCGACCGGCTCGGAGGTCGAGGCACGCCTCGCCCGGGGGCGGATCCGCGCCCGCGTCACGGGCCGCGAGGCTTGAGCTAGCGCCGCTCCCGCTCCGACTTGCGTTGCCGTGTGCGCCGCTGCCGCGGCGTCAGCTTGTCGCGCCGGCCGGCGAACGGGTTGTCTTCGCTCTTGAAGTCGACGCGCACCGGCGTGCCCTTCAGCTTGAATGCCTCGCGGTAGCAATTGACCAGGAAGCGGCGGTAGTCCTCCGGCGTGCGTTCCGCCTGGGCGCCGTGGATCGACGATCACGGGCGGATTCCGGCCGCCCTGGTGCGCATAGCGCAGCCGGATGCGGCGGCCACGGACCAGCGGCGGCTGGTGCTGGCGGATCGCGGCCTCGAGCACGCGCGTCAGTTCCGGCGTCGGCATCTCGCGCATCGCGGCGTCGTGGGCGGCACGCACCGCGTCCATCATCTCGCCCACGCCGCTGCCATGCAGCGCCGATATGAAGTGAACCGGGGCGAAATCGAGGAATCGCAGGCGCTGCGCGAGCTGCGACCGGATCTCGTCCCGCTGTCCCGGCGCGACGTGATCCCACTTGTTGACCGCGATCACCAGGGCCCGGCCGCGCTCGGCGACGATGCCGAAGAGGGTCGCGTCCTGCTCCGCGACTGCATCGCGCGCATCCACGACTCCGATCACGACATGGGCATCGTCGATCGCCTGCAGGGTCTTGATCACGCTCCATTTCTCGATGCCCTCGTCGACCTTCGAGCGCCGGCGCACGCCCGCCGTGTCGATCAGGACATAGGGCCGGCCATCGCGCTCGAAGGGTACTTCCACGGCATCCCGCGTCGTGCCGGGCTGGTCGAAGGTGATGAGGCGCGCATCGCCCAGCACGCGGTTGATCAGCGTCGACTTGCCGACATTCGGCCTGCCGACGACGCAGACACGAATGGCCCGGGCCTTGTCCGCTTCGGCCTCGGCCTGCGGCGTGAGCCCCGCGAGCACCGTTTCGATCAGGTCATCGATTCCCTGGCGGTGCGCCGCGGAGATCGCCTGCGGTTCGCCGAAGCCGAAGTCATGGAATTCGGCGACCACGACCGGCGCGTCACGGCCCTCGCTCTTGTTGACGGCGACGGTCACCGGCTTTCCGCTCCGGCGCAGCAGGTCGGCGACGAAGCGGTCCGATCCGTCGGGGCCGCTCTGCCCGTCGACCAGGAACACGATCCTGTCGGCCTCCTCGATCGCGCGTCGCGTCTGCTGCGCCATGAGCTCCTGTACGCCACGCGGCGTTTCGACGAGCCCGCCGGTATCGACCACGATGAATTGGTGCGGCTCGCTCCGGCCGTAGCCGTACTTGCGATCGCGCGTCACGCCGGGGACGTCGGCGACAAGCGCGTCGCGCGTGCCGGTCAGGGCATTGAAGAGCGTCGATTTGCCGACGTTTGGCCGGCCGACGAGGGCGACGACTGGAAGCATGGCATGCGCTAGCCGCGGGACTTTGCGGTCCAGGCCTGGACTTCGCCGGAGTCCGTCTGGAGTAATACCAGCTCGCCTGCCGCAATCGGTTCGTTGCTGACGCGCGAATTGCCCGACCGCCCGCGCGCGAGCATCTGGCCGCTGGCCGGGTCGAGCCAGTGCAGGTAGCCGTCGAAGTCGGCGACTACGAGCGTATTGCCCACGAGCGCCGGCGCGGTCACCGAGCGGCGCAGCAGGCCATCCTGGGTCCAGACGGGCGTGCCGTCCCGCCGGTTGAGCGCGACGACGGAACTGTCGGCGGTCGTGACGTACAGCAATTCGTCGTCCGCGGTGAGCCCGCGATTGCTCGAGAGGTCGCGCCCCCACCAGATCTGGCCCGTGTCGCGCGCGAGCATCGCGATTCGTCCCTGGTAACCCACGACGAAGACGTCGTTCCCGAGGACGCGCACGGACGAATCGATGTCGACGAGGCGCTCGATCTCGGTGCGGCCGTGGGACGGGGCGACGGTCGCGCTCCAGAGGAGTTCGCCGGTCGACAAGGAGAGCGACACGACCTTGCCGTTGTCGAGGCCCGTCAGCACCATGTCGCCGCTGATCACCGGCGCCGCGTTGCCGCGCAGGCTGAGCCTCGGGACCGGCTGCTCGTAGGACCAGGCCTCGCCGCCGTCCGCGGCCCGCAGGCCGCGCAGGCGCCCATCGACCGTCCGCACGACGACCATGCCGCCCGCGATGGCCGGTGCCGCGAGCACCTCGCCGCCGATCGTGGCTTGCCAGCGTTCGGCGCCAGTCTCCGAGTCGAGCGCGACCAGTCGCCCCTCGGCGCTGCCGACGACCACGAGCCCGTCGCCGACGCCCGGGCCGCCGCCCAGTTCGAGATCCGTTTCGGCGCTCCACAATTCGCGACCGGTCGCCAGCTCGACTGACCTGACGTCGCCGCCATGGCCGGCGACAAAGACCCGGTCGCCCTGGATGGCCGGCCGGAGGCCCAGGCGGAGCACGTCGTCGCCCCCCTGGGTGTCCACGCTCCAGACGCGATCGATTCGCAGGACGGGGTCGAAGTCCACGAGCTCGGCGGGTGGCGCGACCTCTTTTTCCTTGCTGCACGCGGCCGCCAGGAGCGCGAGCCCCGCAAGCATCAAGATTCGCCTCATGCCCATGCCCTACTCCGCCGCCTGCGCCGCGCTCAGTTCGTCGATCTTGAGCTGCAGAAGTTCCGCATCGAGCGTGCCCGCGCCTGCGGCGTCGGGCCCCGCGGCCGCCTGGGCCCTGCGCCAGGTATCGAGTGCGGCTGTCTTGTCGCCCTGCGCGAGCCGCACGTCGCCCTTCAGTTCCAGTACGCGCGCCTCGACCGAGGGGCCCGCGACCGCGTCGAGCGTCGCCAGCGCGTCGTCGTAGCGTCCCTGGGCCAGCTGCACGCGGGCGAGCCGGAGGTTCGCGACGATCCGGAGGTCCGGGTCATCGGAGTGCTGCGCGATGCCGGCGAGCCGCGTCTCGGCGCTCGCCAGCTTCCCGGCATCCACATCGAGCCGCGCGAGGACGAGCGCCGCCTGGTCCGCGTACGGCGTGTCGGCGTACCCACCGGTCACCTCGCCGGCAATGCGGACTCCGTCATCGAGCTTGTTTGCCGAGATCGCGTCGAGCATCGCGAGGTATAGCTGGCCGGCCTCGAGCGAGCGCGAGGCCTGCCTCGATTCCCACCAGCGATACCCGTAATAGCCGCCGAGCGTCAGCGCGACACCCGCGAGCAGCCAGATCCAGTTCTCGCGAAGCCAGTTCCGCAGCTGCTCGGCCTGTTCGCGTTCGGAAAGATACTCATCGACCATCGTGGTTCCCCGTTGCCTGGCCAGTGCCGAGTTCCGCGGCCAGTCGCTGCGGCAATTCCTGCCAGTTGCACTCCAGTTGCGCGGCCTCCCGGCGCAGCCACTTGACGGCCGCAACGCCCCGGGCCGCCTCGTCGTCGCCGATGATGAGGGCCAGCGTCGCACCGCTGCGGTCGGCGCGCTTCAGTTGCGCCTTGAAACTGCCGCCTTCCATGTTGACCATCACGCCGGCGCCCGGCAGCGCGTCGCGCAGCCGCTCGGCGAGCACGAGGCCTGCGCGCTCCGCCTGCGCGCCGGAGACGACCAGGTACACCGCGGGGCATGCCTCCGGCACCGGCAGGCCGGCGGCCTGCATCAGGCTCACGATCCGCTCGATGCCGAGCGCCCAGCCGATCGCGGGCGTGGGCTCGCCGCCCAGCAGCTCGACCAGTCCATCATAACGGCCGCCGGAACAGACGGCATCCTGCGACCCGAGCGCGTGGCTCCGCCATTCGAATACCGTGCGCGTGTAGTAGTCGAGTCCCCTCACGAGCCGCGGATCGACGACGGCATCGATGCCGCCGGCCGCCAGCAGTTCCAGGAACCGGTCGAAGTGCCCCCGCGATTCCGGGTCCAGGTGATCGATGAGGCGGGGCGCGCCGTCGATCACGCCCCGCATCGCGGGATTCTTCGAATCGAGGATGCGAAGCGGATTCGCCTCGAGGCGACGCAGGCTGTCGGCGTCGAGTTCCGCGCGGCGGCCGCCGAAATACTCGACGAGCAATGCGCGATAGCGCTTGCGTGACTCCGGCGTGCCGAGGGAGTTCACCGAGAGGCTGACGTCCGCGATACCGAGCTTGCGCCAGAGCCGCGCCGAGAGCTGGATCACCTCGACGTCGATGTCCGGCCCGGCATAGCCGAAGGCCTCGCAGTCGATCTGGTGGAATTGGCGGTATCGTCCCTGCTGCGGGCGCTCGTGCCGGAACATGGGGCCCGCGGTCCAGAGGCGCTGCTTCTGGTTGTGAAGCAGCCCGTGCTCGATCGCCGCGCGAACGAGTCCCGCGGTCGCCTCGGGCCGGAGGCTCAGGCGGTCGCCGCCGCGGTCCTCGAAGCCGTACATCTCCTTTTCGACGATGTCGGTGTGCTCGCCGATGGAGCGCTGGAACAGTTCCGCATGTTCGACGAGCGGCACCCGCATCTCGCGGTAGCCATAGTCGGCAAACAGCTCGCGCGCCGCCTGCTCGATCCGCTGCCAGTATGGAAGCTGGTCCGCGAGCAGGTCATTCATTCCGCGGACCGCCTGGAGTTTCCTCGCCATCATCTAGGTTCGCGACATCCACCACCAGGCGACGGCCCCGAGCACGATCGCGACTGCGATCGCCACGACGGGCCACACCCAGCGCGGCCGCCTGCGCGTCGCGGGACGGCGATCGAGCGCAGGCAGGAATGTCGGCTCAGGCACGTCGTCAGGATCGCAGGCAGCCATGACCTCGTTTTCCGGCGCGCCGACGAGGACCGCATAGTTCCTGAGGTGACCGCGCGCGAACACCGGCGCGCCCAGGAGGGCCAGCCGGTCCTGTTCCATCGCGAGGACAAGCGCCGCGTTGAGCCGCAGGCGGTCGGCGACTTCCTCGATCGAGAGGCCGCGCGCTTCCCTCGCGGCGCGCAACCGCGCACCCGGCGAAGCGCCGGCGGGCCTGGCATTCATCCCCGATTCCGCTGTTCCACGTCGTCGAGCGCCCGGGCCTGGCTGGAGTCCGGAAACTCCTTGCGCAGGCGCGAGCCGAATACGGCCGCCGCATCCGTATCCTTGAGTGCCTGCTCGATGTTATGGCCGAGCAGCAGCATGTCGGGCGTCGCCGGCGCGATGGCAAGGTAGCGTTCGACGAACGCGCGGGCCTGGAGATCGTTGCCGCGGTCGTGCAGGACGCCGGCGAGCTGCGCGTAGGTTTCGGCGTAGTCCACGCGCGACGTGAGCGCCTGCCGCAGGTACTGTTCGGCCATTTCGAGGTTGCCCGCGCTGCGCGCGCAGACGCCGGCGTTCGTGTACGCGACGTAGGGAGTGCGATAGATCGGGTTCTGCGCCGCTGCGAGGAACATGTCCACTCCCTTGTCGTGCTCCTTGTTGCGGCACAGGAAGGCACCCAGCGCGTTCTGCGCCTCGGGGCTCGTGGGGTCGACGCGAATCGCCTGGCGGAAGTGCTTCTCCGCGCGCTTCATCTCGTGCAGGCGCTCGTACACGAGGCCGGCCGCCAGCTGCACGTTCACGTCCTTCGGCTTCTGGACGAGCGCCTTTTCGATCTTTTCCTGCGCGACCTCGAGCTTGCCGCGTTTGAGGTATTCCATCGCCAGGCGCGCATTGATCTTGCCGGCTTCCTCGAGCGGGTCGGTTGCCGGGGCCTGCGCCAGCGCAGACGCCGCCAGCAGGGACGCCATCGCGATCGCCGCAATGCGCGCTTTCATGCGCGCACCGCAAGGCTGAAGCGCTTGCTGCCGAGCCTGACCTGCGTGCGATCGAAGACCTGCCCGCGCAACTGGCCGCAGGCGGCGTCGATGTCGTCACCGCGGGTCCGCCGTATGGTCGCCATGACGCCCTCCTGCACGAGCACGTCGCGGAACCGGCGGATCGACTCCGTGGGAGAGCGGCGGTACTTCGTGCCCGGAAATGTGTTGAAAGGTATCAGATTCACCTTGGCGTCATGACCGCGAAGCAGCGCGGCGAGCTGTCGCGCCTGCTGCGGTTGGTCGTTGACGCCCGCCAGCATCGTGTATTCGAACGTCACGTTGCGCCCGTTCTGCCTCTCGAGGTAGTGCCAGCAGGCTTCGAGCAGGTCGGCGATCGGGTGCTTGCGGTTGATCGGCACCAGTTGGTCGCGCAACCGGTCATCGGGCGCGTGCAGCGAAACCGCGAGCGCCACGTTGCAGTCTTCGGCGAGCCGGTAGATCTGCGGGACGAGTCCCGAGGTCGAAAGCGTGACGCGCCGGCGCGAAAGGTCGTAGCCGAGGTCGTCGAGCATGAGCTGCATGGCGGGCAGCACGTTCCGGTAGTTCGCGAGCGGCTCGCCCATTCCCATCAGCACGACGTTCGTGACGATGCGCTCTCCATCCGGGTCGTAGCCGAGCTCGCGGTTGGCGAGCCAGACCTGGCCGATGATCTCCGCCGCAGTCAGGTTGCGGTTGAAACCCTGCGCGCCGGTCGCACAGAAGGAGCAATCGAGCGCGCAGCCGATCTGGCTCGAGATGCAAAGCGTTCCCCGGCCGGCCTCGGGAATGAAGACGGTCTCGATCACCTGTTCCGGAGCCTTCACGCCGGGCATCCGGAGCAGCCACTTCCGCGTCCCGTCGGTGGCCGTCCGCGCGCTCACGATCTCCGGCACGCTCGACGCAGGCGGCCACTTCGAGCGCCGCACGGAAGTCCTTCGCGAGATCGGTCATGCGGGAAAAATCCGCCTCGCCGCGGCGATAGATCCACTTGAGCAGCTGGCGGGCGCGGAATGGCTTCGCGCCCAGCGTCGCGACGAATGCCTCGAGCCCCGCGCGGGGCATTCCGAGGAGGTTTGTGCGTGCCTCAGCCACGCGTGCGTGCGCAGACCGAGGTTTCGGCGAAGAAATAGGCGATCTCGCGGGCGGCATTCTCCGCGCTGTCGGAACCGTGGACCACGTTTTCCTCGATGCTCGTCGCGAGGTCCGCCCGGATGGTCCCGGGCGCGGCCTTCTTCGGGTCCGTCGCTCCCATGATGTCGCGATGGCGCGCGACGGCCGATTCGCCTTCGAGGACCTGCACCATGACCGGGCCGGAAGTCATGTAGGCGCAAAGGTCGCGAAAGAACGGCCGCTCGCGGTGGACCGCGTAGAACCGCTCGGCCTGGGCCGGCGTGAGCTGCAGCATGCGCGCGCCGATGATGCGAAGCCCCGCTTTCTCGAAACGGTGGTAGACGTCGCCGATCAGGTTGCGGGAGACGCCGTCGGGCTTGACGATGGAAAGGGTTCGCTCGAGCGCCATGGGTTCCTCATGCTTCCGGGGTCGCGGTTGACCGCGCATTCTAGCCCCCGGACCGGCCCTGCGGCAATTGCGTTGGGCACGGAAGTGCCCGAATCAAAAGGAAAAATCAGACGCTGAAGCTTTCGCCGCAGCCGCATTCCCCGCGCACGTTCGGGTTCCGAAAGCGGAAGGCCTCGTTGAGGCCGTGGCGGACGAAATCGACCTCGGTCCCGTCGATGAGTTCGAAGCTCCCGGCGTCCACCAGCACGCGGACACCCTCGGACTCGAACACGCGGTCGCCGGGCTCGATCGCGTCCGCGTAGTTGACGACGTAGGCAAAGCCCGAACAACCGGTCTTGCGCACGGCAAGGCGAAGGCCGACTCCGTGTCCGCGCTCTGTCAGGAAATGCCGGACGCGGTCGGCGGCGGCGCTTGTCAGGGTGATGGCCATTTTCTTCGCCTATTGTACCGCACGGATGCGCTCGAGCAGCGCCGCCAGCGCCTCCCCGACGACGAGCATCCGCCCGGTTTTCTCCGGCGGCGCGTCGAGCTCCTTCGCGAGTCGCATCGTGTCGATCGCTGCCTCGTCCACGCACCCGAGCTTCCGGACTTCGGCGGCCACGCGCGCGGCGGCGGCGAGGGTATGCGGACAGCCCCAGGCGCTGAACCGGCAGTCGACTATGCGCCCCGATTCGACTCTCGCGTCGAAGCGAATCCACGCCCCCTGTTCCAGGGCCACGGCCTCCCCCACGACCGCCTGCCCTCCGCCCGGGGGCAGCGGGCCTGCGCCCGGCAAGCGCTCGAACAGCGCGAGCACCTCCGCTGAATAGCCCGCCGATTCGCCGGTCATGCGATGCGCTCGAGAGCCCCGGCCGGCAACGCGGCGCGCAGGCGCCTCACGCCGTCCACGATCAGGCGCGCCGCGCGGTCGACGTCCTCATCGCTCGTCCCGCGGCCAATGCTGAGCCGGAAAGATGCCTGGATCGCGGCATCGCTCCGGCCGAGAGCCCTCAGGACATAGGATGGCTCGGTCCTTGCCGAGCTGCAGGCCGCGGCGCTCGACAGGGCCAGCCTGCCTTCCAGCTCGAGCAACAGGCTCTCGCCTTCGATGCCGGCAAAGCCGATATTGAGTATTCCCGGCACGGAGGGTTCGGGCGCGCCGTTGCGCCACAGGGGCGCAGCCGATTGCAGACCGAGCCATAGCCTCTCGCGCATTTTCCGGATGCGGGCGGGCTCGGCGACTAGCGCTGCCGCGGCCAGCTCGCAGGCGGTACCAAAGCCGATGACCTGGTGGGTCGCGAGCGTTCCCGAGCGCAGCCCGCCTTCGTGGCCACCGCCAAAGTGCAGCGCCTGCAGTGGCGGCCGTGGCTGTCGCCGGACATAGAGCGCCCCGATTCCCTTGGGCCCGCACAGCTTGTGGGCGCAGAAGCTCATGAGCGCGATGCCGGATGGCCGCTGCGTCGACCGGAATCCTGCCCACGGTCTGGGCCGCATCGACGTGGAAAACGACGCCGCGGTCGCGACAGGCGGCCGCAATGGGCTCGATGTCCGTCAGGACACCGGTCTCGTTGTTCGCGTGCATGAGCGTCACGAGCGCGGTGTGCGGACCGACCGCGGCGACCGCCGAATCGGTCTGGATGCGCCCCTCCGCGTCGGGTTTCAGCCAGGTGACCTTGAATCCCTCGCGCTCGAGCTGGCGGCACGCGTCCTGGCCGGCGCGATGCTCGATGCGCGAGGTCACGACGTGACGGCGGTCCGGTGCGGCCGCGCGCGCGGCGCCCAGGATCGCGAGATTGACGCTCTCCGTGGCGCCCGAGGTGAACACGATGGATTCCGGCGGCGCATTCACCAGGCGAGCGACCTGCCGGCGCGCGATCGCGATGCGCGACGCGACTGCCCGGCCGGGCGCGTGCGATGAAGCCGCGTTGGCCTGCAACGCCGGATCGGCCAGGCACTCGCCCATGGCCGCCGCGACGCGCGGGTCCACCGGCGTGGTCGCGGCATGATCCAGGTAGACCGGCTGCGGCGCGGTCACTGGACCCGCTCTGCCGGGCGCAGCGAGCGCTCGATCGCGGCGAGCAGTCCGCGCAGGATCCGGACTTCGCCATCGTCCGGCAGGGCGCGCGCGAACAGGCGCTCGAGCCGCGCGCGGAGTTGCGCCGCATTGCCGTCGTGCATGAATCCGGCCGCCCGCAGCACGCGGTCCAGGTGAGCATGAAACGCCAGCACTTCGTCCGCCGTCGCGAGCTTCGAGGGCCTGCCAGCGTCCTGCGATGCATGCGCCTGCTGCTCAGCCATCAGGATCTCGTAGCAGATGATCTGCACGGCCTGCGCGAGATTCAGCGATTCGTATGGCGGCGCCGCCGGGATGCGGATGAGCGCATCGCAGCGCGCGAGCTCCTCGTTGGCGAGGCCATTCCTCTCGCCGCCGAACAGGACGGCCACGGGCTGCGCGGCGGCCGCCGCGACCAGTTCCGCCGCGCCGCGGCGCGCGTCCAGCACGCGCCAGTTGGCGGTCCGCGCGCGGGCGGTGGCGCCGAGCACCAGGCCGCAGTCGCCGATGGCCTCGTCAACCGAAGCCACGGTTGTCGCACTGGCAAGCAGGTCGCCGGCAGCCGAGGCGCGCGCGACGTCCGTCGGATCCTGCTGCAATTGCGGACGAACGAGGACCAGCGAGCCGAGCCCCATGTTCTTCATCGCGCGCGCGCTCGCACCGATGTTGCCCGGGTGGCTCGTGTCGACGAGGACGATGCGTATGCCGGCTGCCATCGCGGTTCCGGGAGTGTTGCTGGTATTCTAGGTCATGCACCCCCTGGTCAACATCGCGGTCGGCGCCGCGCGTCGCGCCGGCGAGACGATCGTCCGCAACCTGGATCGTATTGGCGGCGTGACCGTCACGGAAAAGAGCCGGAACGACTTCGTCAGCGAGGTGGACCGCGCCGCCGAGCAGGTGCTGATCGCCGCAATCCGCAAGGCCTATCCGTCCCACGGCTTCCTCGCCGAGGAAAGCGGCGCGCAGGCCGGCGACGACTACACCTGGATCATCGATCCGCTCGACGGCACGACCAATTTCCTTCACGGGTTTCCGCAGTTTGCCGTTTCGATCGCCTGCCGTCATCGCGGCCGCCCGGAAGTCGGTGTCGTGCTGGATCCGCTGCGCGGCGAACTGTTCACCGCCGCGCGGGGCGAAGGCGCCCAGCTCGACGGGCGGCGGCTGCGGGTGACGGCGCGCACGGGGCTCGAGGGCGCACTGATCGGCACCGGATTTCCGTTCCGCGAGAACCGGCGCTGGCTGAAGCCGTATCTCGCGATGCTCGAGCGCGTGATGGACAGCACCGCCGGCGTGCGCCGGCCCGGAGCGGCGTCGCTCGACCTCGCCTACGTGGCCGCGGGTCGCCTCGATGGTTTCTGGGAAGTCGGCCTGTCGCCCTGGGACACCGCCGCGGGAAACCTGCTCATCACCGAGGCCGGCGGACTCGTCGGCACGCTGGCGGGCGGAGAATACCGGGACGGCGGCAACGTCGTTGCCGCGTCTCCGCGCGTCTTTGCCGCGCTCGTCGAATTGTTCGCTCCTTTTCTCGACGAAGAGCTTCGCAAATGAGGAGCTTGTCCCGGCTCGCAATCACGTCAGGGCTGGGGTAGAGTCCGTTTCGGTTTCGCAGGGGGCATCGCATGAGCCTGTTTCGCACCCAGCCTGTCTCGCACGTCATGGATGCCGAGGCCCCCGCGGTCGGCGAGCACACGCTGAAGCGCGCCCTGACCGCGCATCACCTCGTGATGCTGGGAATCGGAGCGGTCATCGGCGCCGGCATCTTCGTGATGACAGGCAATGCCGCCGCCAACTATGCGGGCCCGGCGATCATCCTGAGCTTCGTGATGGCCGGCGTCGCCTGCGCCTTTGCAGGGCTCTGCTACGCGGAATTCGCCGCCATGCTGCCGGTTTCGGGCAGCGCCTATTCCTATGCATATGCCACGCTCGGCGAGCTGGTCGCGTGGTTCATCGGCTGGATGCTGGTGCTCGAATACACGTTTGCCGCCGCGACGGTGGCGGTCGGCTGGTCGGGGTATTTCACCGGATTGCTCGAATCGATCGGCAGCGCGCTCGGCGTCTCGCTGAACCTGCCCGCGGCGTTCACCAACGCCCCGCTCAACGTGGTCGATGGTCGCCTGGTGCCAACCGGCGCGTTGATCAACCTGCCTGCCGTCGCGATCGTCATCGCCGTCGCCTCGCTCTGCTATCGCGGCATCACGCAGTCGGCGACCGTCAATGCCGTCATCGTGCTCATCAAGGTCGGCGTCATCCTGCTCTTCATGGCCGTGACGATCCGGTACGTGAACCCCGACAACTGGACGCCATTCATCCCGGAGCCGGAAGGTCCCGGCCGGTTCGGGTTCGACGGAGTGGTGCGGGGGGCCAGCGTCGTATTCTTCGCCTACATCGGCTTCGATGCGGTCTCCACCGCGGCCCAGGAGGCCAAGAACCCGCAGCGCGACATGCCGATCGGCATCCTGGGGTCGCTCTTCATCTGCACGCTGATCTACATTGCGATGTCGGCGGTGATGACCGGCATCATGCCATTCAACCTCCTAGGCACGCCGCGGCCGGTCGCCACCGCGCTCGAGATGTACCCGAACCTCTTGTGGCTGAAGTCCATCGTCGAGATCGGCGCGATCGCGGGCCTCACTTCGGTGATCCTCGTCATGACGCTGGGACAGCCGCGCATCTTCTATTCGATGTCACGTGACGGGCTCATCCCGCCGATCTTCGGGCGCATCCATCCGCGCTTCCGCACGCCGCACGTCGGAACGGTGATCGTCGGCGTGACGGCCGTGATCCTCTCGGGTCTGCTGCCGATCGGGGTCCTCGGCGACCTGGTGTCGATGGGCACGCTGCTGGCATTCGCGACCGTCTGCATCGGCGTGCTGATTCTGCGCCGCACGCGCCCGGACCTGAAGCGCGCATTCCGCGTTCCGGCCGCGCCGGTCGTGTGCATCCTCGGCGCCGCGGCCTGCCTTTACCTGTTCTTCCCGGCATTCATGGCCAACTGGCACTGGATGACCGGCTGGATCGTGATTGGCTTCCTGATCTACTTCGGCTACAGCCGCAAGCACAGCAAGCTGAACACCTAGCCCGTCGCGGTTCTCGCCCCCGGTACGCCACCCGCCTCAGCGTGTCGCGTGCGCGGCGATCGCGCCGGGCGGGCTGGCTCGCTCGCGCCGCCGGAACTTACGCGCTCGCTCGCCACCCGCCCGCCGCCGGCCCGCGCACGCGATGCACGGCAGCGTTTCGCGCTCGCCGCACGGCACGGCCAGGGTCGCGAGCAAGCGAATGTCCGTTCTTCTGAGCGCGCGAGCGAGCCCCGGCCGGTCCGTGCGGCGGGCGCAGAATCGCTTCAGCGCTTTTCGTGACGCTCGGCCGGCATTTCGGGACCGTGCAGGTCAACGGGCCGCCCGCGCTTGCGCAGCCGGATGTTGATCATCTCGACGCCGACGGAGAATGCCATCGCAAAGTACAGGTAGCCCTTCGGGATCTCGAAATCGAAGGACTCGCCGATCAATGCCACGCCGATCAGGATCAGGAAGGACAGCGCGAGCATCTTGATGGTCGGATGTCGGTCGATGAATTCGTTGATCGGACGCGCCAGGAACATCATGACGATCACCGCAACGACGATCGCCGCGACCATGATCTCGACGTGCTTGGCGAGCCCGACGGCCGTGAACACGGAATCGAGCGAGAACACGATGTCGATCAGGCCGATCTGGATGACGACGGCCGTGATCTGCGACCGCAGCCGGACGTTCCGGGCGGCGGACTCGTCGGTGCCTTCGAGCGCGCCATGGATTTCAGTGACGCTCTTGATGAGCAGGAACAGGCCGCCGGCGAAGAGGATCATGTCCCGTCCCGAGAAGTCCTCGGTGAACAGCGTGACGAGCGGCTCGCGCAGGCTGATGAGCCACGTGATGGAGAACAGCAGCCCGATTCGCGTGACCATCGCGAACGCGAGGCCGAGCACCCGCCCCCGCTGCTGGAGCTCGGGCGGCAGCTTCGAGACCAGGATCGAAAGGAAGATGATGTTGTCGATGCCGAGGACGATCTCGAGCAGCGCGAGCGTCAGGAAAGAGACCCAGACCGCCGGGTCCGACAGGAACTCGATCACCTGGCCTCCACGCGGGCCAGCTTCAGGGAAGCTCGTCAACATCCCCGCGCTTTTCCGGCGGCATGAAATCGCGGGCCGACGCGCCCAGGTCGAGCGCTATCGCCCCCGCGACGTATACGGATGAATACGTGCCGATCACGATGCCGATGGCGAGCGCGACCGCAAAGCCGCGCAGCGTCGTGCCGCCGAACACGGCGAGGATGATGACCGACGAAAGGGCGCTCCCGGACACGATGATGGTGCGGCCGAGCGTCTCATTGATCGCACGGTCGATCACCTCCGCGGGCTCGGCCTTCCGCATCGACTTGAAGCGCTCGCGGATGCGGTCGAATATCACGACCGTGTCGTTGACCGAATAGCCGAGGATCGTCAGCAGCGCGGCGACGACGTTCAGGTCGAACGGAATCCCGAGCAGGGCGATCGCGCCGACCGCGACGATCGGGTCGTGCAGCGAGGCCACCAGCGATCCGACGCCGAATCGCCAGCGGAATCGCAGCGCGATGTAGACCAGCACGAGCAGCAGCGTCATCAGGACGGCGAGCGCCGCCTGTTCGCCGAGCTGCTGGCTGACCTGCGGCCCGACGGAATCCGTGCGATTGAGCCTGACCGCGGGATCGACCGCGCGCAGAGCGGCGACCACGCGGTCCGCCTCGGTGCCCGCGACGCCGCGTTCCACGGGCGGCAGCCTCACCTCGAGCTCGCTCGCCGTGCCATAGGTCCGGACCTGGAAATCCTCCACGCCCCCCGCGTCCAGGGCGTCGCGCACCTGTTCGAGGTCGACCGGCCGGGAAAACCCGAGCTCGAACACCAGGCCGCCGGTGAAGTCGACCGTCAGGTTCAGCCCGCGCGCCAGCACGAGGACGATCGACCCCAGCACGACGGCCGCCGACAGCACGTACCAGTACCGGCGCAGCGCCATGAAGCGGATCGAAGGGACTTCCTTGAGGAATTCCACGGCGCGGCCCTCAGATCGCCAGCCGTTCGATGCGGCGGCGGCGGCCGTACGCGACGTGAATCAGGGCGCGGCTGCCGATCAGCGCCGTGAACATCGAGGCCACGATGCCGATGCAGAGCGTCACCGCGAAGCCGCGGACCGGTCCGGAGCCGAAGAGGAAGAGCACGCCGCCCGACATCAGCATCGTGACGTTCGAGTCGGCGATCGCCGAGAAGGCCTTGTCGAAGCCCGCGTTGATGGCCGCCCAGGGCGTGGCTCCGACCGCGATTTCCTCGCGGATGCGCTCGTAGATCAGGATGTTTGCGTCGACCGCGGTGCCGACCGTCAGGACGATGCCCGCGATGCCGGGCAGCGTCAGCGCGGCGTTGAAGAGCCCGAGCACCGCGATGATGAAGATGACATTGGTAATCAGCACGATGTTGGCGATCAGGCCGAAGACCTTGTAGTACATGACCATGAACGCGAACAGGACGATTCCCGCGATGGCGAGCGCGCGCATGCCTGCCGCGATGTTGTCCTGGCCGACGCTCGGCCCGATCACGCGCTGCTCGACGATGATGATCGGCGCCGCGAGCGCGCCCGCGCGAAGCAGCTTCGCGAGCTCGGTCCCCTCCGCCGCCGACAGCCCCGTGATCTGGAAATTGTTGGAGAAGACGCCGCGGATCGTCGCGACGTTGATGACCTCTTCCTTCGAGCGGTCGATGGCGACTTCCTTGCCGTCGCGCTCGACCATCTCGCGCTCCCGCTCGATGAAGACGACCGCCATCGGCCGATTCAGGTTCTCGCGCGTCGTGCGGAGCATCTCGTCCCCGCCGCGGCTGTCGAGCTTCACGCTCACCGCCGGCTCGCCCTGGGTCGGCGCGAAGGACGCGTCGACCAGCTGCTCGCCGCTCGCGATCACGTCGCGCTTCAGCAATACCGGCGAGCCGTCGCGCTGGCGGTAGAGCCGCGTGCCGAGCGGCGCGCGGCCCGTGCGTTCGGCTTCGAGCGGGCTGTTGACGGGGTCCACGAGCCGGAACTCGAGCGTCGCGACCTTGCCGAGCAGTCGCACGACTTCGGATGCGTCCTGCACGCCCGGCACCTGGACGGCGATCCGGTTCTGGCCCTGGCGCTGCACGACGGTTTCCGCGACGCCGAGTGCATTGACCCGGTTTTCGAGCGCCGTGACGTTCTGCTGGATCGCGAAGGACTGCCGGTCCTTGATCGTCGTTTCGCTCAATGTCGCCGAGAGAGTCCCGGACGCGGCATCCATCGTGAGCGCGAGCTGCGGGTCGTACTCGAGCAGTGCCTTGCGGGCGGACTCAGACTGGCCCGGGTCACGCAGGCGCACGCGGACGGAGGCGCCCGAAACCGCGACTTCCTCGTAGGGGATTCGTGCATCGCGAAGCTCCTTGCGGAAATCGCGCTCCATGCGCTGCAGCAACTGCGCGACCGCGCCCTCGGTGTCGACCTCGTAGACGAGCAGCATGCCGCCCCGCAGGTCGAGGCCGAGGCTCATGGGCTCGAGCCCCAGCGCATTCAGCCAGTCCGGGGCCCGCGAGGCGTTCGTCAATGCAATCGCGTATTGGCCTTCAAACCGCCGTTGGATCAGGTCGCGGGCCTTGAGCTGGTCGTCCACCCCCGCAAAGCGGGCCCAGAGCCGCCCTTCCCCGTCGACGAAGATGTCCTCGTAGGGAATTGCGGCTTCCTTCAGCACGCCGCCAATTTCGGCAATCGCTGCGGTGTCGAAGGCCACCCGGTCCCGGCGCGACAATTGAAGCGCCGGCGACTCGCCGTAGAGGTTCGGCAGCGCGAACAGGATCCCGAGCCAGCAGCAAGGCTGCCAGCAAGGCTCCCTTCCAGAGGGGATATCGCTGCACGCGGACCGCCTTCGCGGGCGCTCAGGCGCCCTTGAACGTGCCTTTCGGGAGCAACTGGGCGATCTGGACTTTCTGGACCCGGATCGCGACCTGGGGCGCGACCTCGAGGGTGACGAAATGCTCGCCGACTTCGCTGATGCGGCCGAGGATGCCGCCATTGGTCACGACCTCGTCGCCGGCTACCAGCTTGCCGATCATGTCGCGATGCTCCTTCGCGCGCTTGGTCTGCGGCCGGATCAGCAGGAAATAGAAAACGACGAAAATGAGCACCAGCGGCAGGATCGTGCCGAGGGTTCCGGCCGTCGAGCCTGTCTCAGCCTGGGCCCAGGCGGGCGTGATGAAAAAATCCATGTCCTTCCTCTACGAGGGCCGGCAAGGCCGGCCCGGTTGGGGGGCGCGATTATGGCACAGGGCCTGTGCGGCCGCCCGTCGTCGCGGCTTGCGCAACCCGAGACCGACAGGCAACTCCGCCCGGAAACGCTTTGATAGCTGTGTCACAATTCTACGGGTGTTTCGAGTGATTATGTCAACACACGAGACGGTCGTCCGGAGTCCCGATATTCTCGCCTGACGATTGCGGCAGGAGATCGATTCCTGCAGGTCCTGCAACGAACAACGATCGAGGGGATGGTTCGTGCGCGGAAGCGCAGTGCGGCGCGTTTTTGAAGTATTTGTCCAGTTTTCACTTTCTGCCGCCCTTCTGGCGACCACCGCCCCCGCTGCCGCAAACAACACCGTCGGTGCCTGGTCCAGCGTCCATTCCTGGCCGCTCATAGCGGTTCACGCCGTCCTCATGCCGGACGGCCGGGTACTGAGCTACGGCACGACGGCGACCGGCCAGCAGACCGGAAGCTCCATCTACGCCGTGTGGGATCCCTCAGAAGGACTCGACGCGGGACACGTCACGTTTGCCAACACCACGGGCACGGACATCTTCTGCAGCTCGCAGGTCTTGGTGCCCCAGGGCAACCAGGTCTTCATCGCCGGTGGCGACAACTGGACCGGTACCGGAACCACCAACACCGGCAACAACAACAGCAACACTTTCAACTATGCGAACGACACGCTGACCCGAAACGCAAACATGAATCGGCCGCGCTGGTATTCCTCGTCCATCGCGCTGCCAAACGGCGAGATCTACATCCAGGGCGGCTCGGGCGGCACGGATCGGCCGGAAATTCGCGATGTCGAAGGCGCTTTCCGGATTCTTACCGGCGCAAATACTAGTGGCTTCGACTTCATGTATCCGCGTAACTTCGTCGCACCCGACGGCCGGGTGTTCGGCTTCGACAGCGCCGGCCGCATGTACTTCGTCAATACGAGCGGCTCAGGCTCGGTGACATCCGCCGGCCAGTTCAGCGGTCCAACCGGTTCGGATTCGAGTGCCGCAATGTTCCGGCCCGGCCGCATCCTCCAGTTCGGCGGCAGCGCAAGCACCGCACGCGTGATCGACATCACGACCGGTGCGCCGGTCGTTTCAAATACCCAGTCGCTCTCGTCGCAACGCAGGTTGGTTACCGCCACCGTGCTGGCGGACGGCCGGGTCCTCGCGACCGGCGGCAGCACGGTCTGGAACGAGATGACCGGCGTCAACTACAACGCCGAAATCTGGAATCCCACGACCGGCCAATGGCTCGTTGGGCCGGCGCAGGCCAAGGCGCGCCTGTATCACTCGACGGCGGTGCTCCTGCCGGACGCAAGCGTGCTGGTCGCTGGCGGTGGTGCCCCAGGGCCCCAGGTCAACACCAACATGGAGATCTACTACCCGCCGTACCTTTACAACTCAGCAGGCGGGTTTGCGACGCGGCCGGTCATCGAGGCCGCACCGGGAACCATCGAGATCGGCGAGACGTTTGGCGTCGATATCGAGGGCACGGGAGCGATCAGCCGCATCGCCCTGGTCAAGAGCGCTTCGGTTTCGCATAGCTGGAACACCGAGCAACGCTTCATCGAGCTCACATTTCAGCAGAACGGCGGTCAGCTGACGATCCAGGCGCCGACGAAGGCCGGCGACGCGCCGCCGGGCTACTACCTGCTGTTCGCACTCAATGCGGCCGGCACGCCCTCCGTCGCGAAGATCGCCAAGATCGACGTCGCGGCGAATCCCAATCCGGCCATCACACCGAACCTCGCGAATCCCGGCAACCAGTCGGGCGAAGCCGGCACGCCGGACAGCCTGCAGCTCGCGGCCACGGATCCGAATGGCGATGCGCTCACGTTCAGTGCGAGCGGCTTGCCGCCCGGCCTCTTCCTGGACCCCCCGACCGGCGCGATCAGCGGCACGCCGACGGCCGCCGGGCACTTTCAGCGTCATCGCGATTGCGAGCGACGGCGTGAACAGCGACAGCGAGAGCTTCGTCTGGACCGTCAACGCGGGCCCGCCCTTCGTATTGAATACGCCGCCGCCGCCCGGCCCCGCTGTAGTCGGCGCAGGCGTCACGTTCGAGGCGAGCATCACGGGGGGCTTTGGCGTCCAGTTCCGGTGGGATTTCGACGATGGCACGCCGGTCACCGCGTTCTCCTCGTCGCCGACGATCACGCACCCGTTTGCGGAGCCGGGCATTCACTACGTGACGGTCACCGCGCGCGATTCTTCGGGAAACGAACAGTCGACGACCATCGTGCAGACCGTGCATTACCCGTTGACGGCCAATCGCCCTGCATCGTCCGGCAATCTCGCGCTGGAGGACCGGCCGACGGGCGCCGACCGGTTGTGGGTGGTGAACCAGGACAACGATTCGGTGAGCGTCTTCGACACGTCGACCGGCAGCCGGCTGGCCGAGATGAGTGTCGGAAGCGGCGCCGCGATCGGTCGCGGTTGCGGCCACCGCCGACAGTCTGGGTCACGAACAAGCTGTCGTCGACGATCAGCGTGATCGACGCGACGACGCGGGCGCTCATCCGCACGATCGCGCTGCCCACAGGCTCGCAGCCGTACGGCATCGTCGCCTCACCGATCGGCGGCGTGATGTACGTCGCCCTCGAAGGATCCGGTCGTCTGCTCAAGATCGACGCGTGGCAGCTACGCAGACGCTCGCGAGCCTCGATGTGGGTCCGAATCCCCGCCACGTTTCGGTAACGTGGCGACGGCAGTCGTGTCTACGTCTCGCGGTTCGTCACGCCGCCGCTGCCGGGTGAAGGGACCGCGAGCGTGCAGACGCAGTCCGCGGGCCAACCCGTCGGCGGCGAAGTCGTCGTCGTGAACGGCCCCGCGATGACGATCGAGCGGACCATCGTGCTTCGCCACAGCGACAAGCCTGATTTCGAGAATCAGGGCCGCGGTATTCCCAACTACCTGGGCGCAGCCGCAATCTCACCGGATGGACGGTCCGCCTGGGTTCCGTCCAAGCAGGACAACGTCAAGCGCGGCATGCGGCGCGACGGGCTCGGGCTCAACTTCCAGAACACGGTCCGCGCGATCAGTTCGCGCATCGACCTGCAGGCCGGCGGCGGAGGATCATGCGCAGCGCATCGACCATGACAATGCCGGCGTCGCGAGCGCCGCCTTGCATGACCGGCTCGGCATCTACATGTTCGTCGCACTCGAAACGAGCCGCATGGTCGAAGTTGTCGACGCTTACGGCGGCCGGAGCATTATTCCGCCTTCGCCGTCGGTCGCGCGCCGCAGGGGCTTGCGCTTTCCGCGGACGGGAACCGACTCTACGTCAGCAATTTCATGGACCGCACGGTGGATGTCTTCGACATCTCAAGACTGCTGACGGAAGGCATCGCGGACGTGCCGCTGATCGCAACCTGGTCCCCGGTCGTTACCGAGAAACTGTCCGCCCAGGTATTGCAGGGCAAGCAGTTCTTCTATGACGCGCAGGACACTCGCCTGGCGCTGCATGGCTACCTGAGTTGTGCGTCCTGCCACAACGACGGCGGCCACGACGGACGCGTCTGGGACCTCACGGGATTCGGTGAAGGCCTCAGAAACACCACGAGCCTGCGCGGTCGCGCCGGAGCGCAGGGCTTCCTGCACTGGAGCAACAATTTCGACGAAGTGCAGGACTTCGAAGGACAGATCCGGAATCTCGCCGGCGGCTCCGGACTGATGACGGACGAGCAGTTCAACACCGGCACGCGCAGCCAGCCGCTTGGCGACCGGAAAGCGGGCGTGAGCACGGAGCTCGATGCGCTCGCGGCTTATGCGGCCTCGCTCACCAGCTTTGCGCCGAGTCCGCTCCGCAATCCGGACGGCACGCTGACCGCGGCAGCGATCGCGGGTCGCCAGCTGTTCCAGGCGAAGAATTGCGCGAGCTGCCATGGCGGAAACGCGTTTACGAACAGCGGCAGCAGCAACCCGCAGAACATCGGCACGATCACAGCGGACAGCGGAAACCGCCTGGGCGGGCCGCTGACGGGCATCGACATTCCGACGCTGCGCGATGTCTGGGCGACGGCGCCTTACCTGCACCTTGGATCCGCAGCTACGATCGGCGATGCAATACAGGCACACGACGGCCTCATCCTGACCGGGACTGAGCTGGCGAACCTGGCGGCGTACGTGTCGCAGATCGGCAGCCAGGAGCTGACCAGCCCCGGGGGCGGCGCCGACCACGGGCACTGGACTCACCGGGCAGTACTTCAACAACACGACACTGTCCGGTGCACCTGGCCAGCGGACGGAGCAGCCAACTTCTACTGGGCGGTCACCCGGTCCAGGCGTGCAAGACAATTCTCGGTGCGATGGACGGCCAAGTCGAAACAAGCGCCACTGGAACTTCGAGTTCGACCGGGTCCACGGCGTCAACAGTCCGGATCAGATCTCGGTGCGATGGACGGGCCAGGTCGAAGCAACCGGACAGGCACTTCCAGTTCAGGATCCGGTCCGATGGCGGCGTGCGGCTCTGGATCAACGGCAATCTCGTCATCGACAACTGGACGGACCACGAGGTGAACAACTCACGGCCGCAGTGTCGCTGACCAAGAACCAGCGTTATGCGGTGACGATGGAGTTCTAGGATCCGGGCGGCACCGCGGTCGCAAAGCTCTATTGGAAGAGACCGGGCCAGACCGCGTATCGGCATCGTTCCGGCGACGCGGCTCTATGCGAACTAGCGCGGCGATCGCGATATTCGTCGGCCTCGTCGCAGCCATGGCTGCCACCGCCGGCGCGCCGGTCTCCCTGCCCGCGCTCGATCGCGTCATACCTCAATCCAGAGCCCAGCGCCGATCGCGGACTTTGAGCTGACCGATCACCAGGGACAGAAGCGGAACTTTTCGAGCCTCCGCGGCGAGCCGGCCCTCGTCTTCTTCGGCTTCACGCATTGCCCGAATGTTTGTCCCGATACGCTGGCCCGCCTGAAGCTGCTGCATGAAGCCCGCGATGGCGCGCTGAAACCCGCTCGCGTCGTGCTGATCAGCGTCGATGGCGATCGGGACACGCCCGCCAGGCTCAGGAAATATCTGGAACCGCTGTCACCGGATTTCATCGGGCTGACGGGCGATCCGAAGGCAACTGCCAGGATCGCGGCGCAATTCTCCGCCGTGTTTTTCAAGGAGCCGCCGGGAAAGGACGGCAGCTACAACGTGATGCACTCCTCCCAGGTCTATGTCGTGGACAAGGCGGGTCGGCTGCGCGCCTCATTCGTCGATGCCTCGATCGAGGACATGGCGACGATCACCTCGCTCTTGATCCAGGAATCCGGCTGAGGCGCCCCGGGCGATTACCGGACTAACCTTCGGCAGCGTCGTCCGCGCGCCGCGCCGCGAGGAACGCGGCCCGAAACGCCCCGAACTCCCCGCGCTCGATTGCGCCGCGCATGCGCGACATGAGCCCGAGGTAATAGTGCAGGTTGTGGATCGTCGCGAGACGGGGCCCCAGCATTTCACCGCAGCGGTCGAGGTGTCGCAGGTAGGCCCGGCTGTAGTGCCGGCAGGTATAGCAGCCGCAATCCGGATCGACCGGCCCGGTGTCGGCGGCATGACGCGCATTCCGGATGTTCAGCACGCCCCAGGGAACGAACAAGTGTCCGTTGCGCGCATGGCGCGTCGGCATGACGCAGTCGAACAGGTCGACGCCCTCGGCCACTGCGTCGACGAGGTCCTCCGGACGCCCGACGCCCATCAGGTAGCGCGGCTTGCCGGATGGCATCGCGGGCAGCAGGGATTTCAGCACGCGCTCGCGATCCTCGACCGGCTCGCCGACCGACAGGCCGCCGATCGCGAGCCCGTCGAAGCCGATCCGGTCGAGACCCTCGAGTGAAGCCTGGCGCAGCGCCGCGTGCATGCCGCCCTGGATGATGCCGAAGAGCACGCCGGGCCCGGTTCCGCGTCAAAGGCGCGGCGGCTGCGCTCCGACCAGCGCAGCGACAGCTCCATGGATTCGCGCGCCTGATCTTCCGTCGCCGGGTACGGCGTGCATTCGTCGAACACCATCGCGACATCCGATCCGAGCGCCCGCTGGATCTGCATCGCGCGCTCGGGGTCGAGGAAGACCTCCGCGCCATCCACCGGCGAACGGAACCGGACGCCCGCCTCCGTCAACTTCCGCATCGCGGCCAGGCTGAAGACCTGGTAGCCGCCCGAGTCCGTCAGGATCGGCCGCTGCCAGTTCATCATGCCGTGCAGGCCGCCATGCGCGCGGACGATCTCCGGTCCGGGGCGGAGCATCAGGTGGAAGGTGTTCGCAAGCACCATCTCCGCGCCGCAGGCGAGGAGTTCTTCGGGCGTCACGCCCTTGACCGTCCCGTACGTGCCGACCGGCATGAATGCCGGCGTTTCGACGGCGCCGCGCGCGAACTCGAGGCGACCGCGGCGCGCGACACCGTCCTGCGCGAGCAGCTGGAATTTCATGCGCGTTCCCCGCGCTCAGCGAGGACGGCCGGATCCGGCGTGACGAACATTGCGTCCCCGTAGCTGAAGAACCGGTAGCGCCCGGCAATCGCATGATGATAAGCGGCGAGCACCCGCTCCCGCCCTGCAAAGGCGGAGACGAGCACGAGCAGGGTCGACTCCGGCAGGTGAAAATTCGTGAGGAGCGCGTCGACGACCCTGAAGCGGTGCCCGGGCCGGATGAAGATATCGGTCTCCCCGTCGCGCGCCTCGAGCGCGCCGCCCGCAGCCGCCGCCTCGAGTGCCCGGACGACCGTCGTGCCGACGGCAATGACGCGCCCGCCGCGGCGCTTCGCCGCCCCGACGGCCTCGACCGTCCGTTCGGGCACGCGAAAGCGCTCGGCATGCATCCGGTGGCCGTCCAGCTCATCCGCCCGCAGCGGTTGAAACGTGCCGGCGCCGACGTGCAGCGTCAGCCGTTCGACCGCGACTCCGCTCTCCTCGATCGCCGCGAGCAGCGGCCGATCGAAATGCAGCCCCGCGGTCGGCGCCGCGACCGCACCGGGCTCGTCCGCATAGACCGTCTGGTAGCGCTCGCGGTCCGCGTCGTCGTCAGCGCGCGCCACATAGGGCGGCAGCGGCACGCGGCCATGCGCCTCGAAATACGGCAGCGCGCTTCGATCCAGCTCGAGCTCGTGCAGGTCGCCTCGACGCGCAAGGACACGCGCCACGGCGCCGCCGGGCAGCGAAATCGTCGTTTCGGCACGCAGGCCCTTGCTGGCGCGCGCCTGCGCAAGGATGCGGCGGTCATCCAGGATCCGCTCGAGCAGGAACTCGCAGGCCCCGCCGCTCGCCTTGCGGCCGGCCAGGCGCGCGGGCAGGACACGCGTGTCGTTGAGCACCAGAAGGTCGCCGGTGCGCAGCAGGGACGCCAGGTCTGCGAACTGAAGATCGCGCATCGCGCCGGTCGCGCCGTCGAGCGCGAGCAGGCGGCTCGAGGTGCGCTGCGGCAGTGGCCGGAGCGCGATCAGTTCCTGGGGCAACGGATAGGAAAACTCTGCGCGGCGCATGGGCCGCGCAGACTAGCACAGCGATCCGGTCGATCAGCCTGCGGCGGGCGTCGCAGGCGCGGGCGGTGCCGCAGGTGTAGCCGGCGCCGCGGGTGCCGGCGGCGGCGGCATCCGGTGGTGGCGCAACGCGCGCGCTTCGCGCTCCGGAATGCGGGCGTTCAGCGACTGGGCACGACGATCCCGGAGGATCCTGATCTCGACCGTCTCGCCCGGCTGGTACGAGCGCAGGATGCGCATCGCGTGGCTGCTGCTTTGCGGTTCGCGGCCGCCGATCGCGACGATCACATCGCCGTCCTTGAGCCCGAGCGCCGTGTCCTCCGGCGCGCGTGCAACGAGGACACCCTTGTCCGCGCCGAAATACCGGCCAAGGCCCGGGGTCAGCGTCACGAATTCGGCATCGCCCCAGGCGTCCAGCAGCCAGTGGAAATCGCCTTCGGCCGGCATGGCGCCCACCGCGGGAAGCGCCGGCAGGGCGCGGATCGCGGGCAGCGCCCCGGGCGCCGTGATGAAGAGCTGGTCCACCGGCCGTGCCTCGACCTCGAGCTTGAGCGGCTTGCCGTCCCGCTTCAGGCCGAGCTCGATTTTCTCGCCCGGCTCGACCGCCTCCATGGCGCGCACGAGTTCACGGCCGGTCGTGACGGGCTTGGCCGACACCGCCACGATGACGTCACCCGCCTTCACGCCCGCCTCGGCTGCCGGACCGCCGGGGCTCACGCCGTCCACGCGCACGCCGCCGCCATTCGGCTCCGTGCCGCCCACGTTGACGCCGAGCATGGCGCGGCGTGGCGGCGGCAAGAAATATTCGAACTGCCGGAAGGCGCCGGGACCCGCCGCTTCGCCGCTCAATTCGGCGACCTCGCGCGCGGCGTCCTCGAGCCTGCGCTGCGCGTCCGCCAGGCGCTTGTCCAGCGCCGCCTGGTCGTTGCCCTGCGCCATCGCCGTCGTCGCGCCCGCGGCAAGCGCCGCCGTCGCGAGAACCGAAACCATCAACCGCTTCATCGAGTCCTCCATCGGATCAGAGAGTGCCGACCGCGTCCGCATAGCGGACCTGGACCAGCGAATGCATCACCTTGACGCGCTCCTGCCACAGTCGCTCGGCGCGCTCGGGCGCGTTCGGCTCGAGCGACACGAGGCTCAGGCGATCGTCCAGCGATGCGAGGCGATCCTCGAGCTCGGCCACCGTATACGCGGTGCTGCCGCGCATCGCGCGGCTCTCGGGCAGTGTCGCGAGCAGCCGTTCGAGGCGGTCGTTTTCCGCGCGTACCCCGGCCGCCACGGCGACTCCGCCGCGTGCCGCGGCATCGGCGGCCGCCGAGAGCTCACGCTGTGCGGACTGCAGCCACCAGGCGAGGCCCGCGGCCACGGCCAGCACGGCCGCCGCGAGCATCGCCGGCCAACGCAGGTTCCGCCCGGCATCCCGGGCGTCGCGCTGGGCAATGACCGATTCCCAGCCCCCGGCCGGCGGCTCGAAATCGCACAGGGAGCCGAGGCGCTCGCTCCACTCGCTCATGTCGGTGTGCATGGCGCGCCCTCCGCAAGTTCCGGACCGTCCGCGAGTCGCTCGCGCAGGTTTCGATGTGCCCGCGAGAGCTGGGACTTCGAGAAACTGGGTGTACGCCCCAGCGTGAAGCCGATCTCCGTGTGGGTGAATCCTTCGACGTCGTGCAACCAGACGACGGCGCGGGTCAGCGCCGGCAGGGTCATCAACGCCCGCTCGAGCGCCGCGTCGAGCGTGGCCGTCGAGTCATGGTCGGGGCCCGGCAACCGGTCCGCACCCCCCGGATCCTTGTCCAGCCATTCCAGGCTGCGATGCCAGGGCGAGCGCAGGTACATGAGGGCCCGGTTGACGGCGATCGCCCGGATCCAGGCGGCCATGGGGCAACGACCCTCGAAGCTGCCGATGTGCTCGAGGACGTCGACGAAGGTTTCCTGGAGCAGTTCCTCGGCAATCGACGGCCGCCGGACGAGGCGGCGCAGGAGCGTGTAGATCGGCCCGGCAGTCGCCGTGTAGACCGCCGCGAGGGCGGTCGTGTCGCCCAGCCGGGCGGCCGTCGATACGGCGTCGGGAATCTGGATGTCGGAAATGCGGGGCATCGGACGCTTAGATGCCCGCCACCCCGAAAAGGTCGCAGGAGCCGGGAAAAATCCGGGCTGGTGCCGGGAGCGAGACTCGAACTCGCACGATGTCGCCACCGGTGGATTTTGAGTCCACTGCGTCTGCCAATTCCGCCATCCCGGCCATGCAGGCCGCGAGTATACAATCGAACCGATGAACTTCTGTCCGAACTGCGCCGCGCCCATCGAGCGGCGCATTCCCGACGGCGACCACCTGCCACGATTCGTCTGCACCGCTTGCGGCTCCATTCATTACCGCAATCCGAAGATCGTGACGGGCTGCGTGCCGGAGTTGGAGGGACGAATCCTCATCTGCCGCCGCGCGATCGAGCCGCGCCGGGGCTACTGGACCCTTCCCGCCGGCTTCATGGAGGTCGGCGAGTCGTTGCAGGAGGCCGCGGCGCGCGAGTGCCAGGAAGAGGCCCTCGCGCGCGTCGAAATCGCCGACCTCTGCGCGATTGTCCACGTGTTGCACGCGGAACAGGTCCACGTGATGTTCCGCGCGAGGCTCGCCGAGCCGAAGTACGGTGTCGGCGCGGAAAGCCTGGAAGTGAGGCTGTGCGAGGAGCGCGAGCTCCCCTGGCGCGACCTCGCGTTCCGCAGCGTCGAGTTCACGCTGAAGCGGTATTTCGAGGATCGCGCGGCGGGCCTGAACGGGCTGCATTTCCACACCATCGCCTGACCGACGAACGGCGGCGCTGTGGCACAATGCGCGGCTGAAAAACGGGACCGTGGAGCCGGGGAATCCAGATGACGTTCGTCGTCACCGAAACCTGCATCAAGTGCAAGTACATGGACTGTGTCGAGGTGTGTCCGGTGGATTGCTTCCACGAAGGACCGAATTTCCTCGTGATCGACCCGGACGAGTGCATCGACTGCACGCTCTGCGAGCCCGAGTGCCCGGTCGAGGCGATCTACTCCGAGGAGGAGGTCCCGGCGGGCCAGGAACCGTTCCTCGCGATCAACGCCGAACTCGCAAAGGAGTGGCCGGTCATCACGCAGCGCGGTGAACCGCCCGCGGACGCGGATGCGTGGAAGGACGTTCCCGACAAGCTGCCGCTCCTCGAGCGCTGACGAATCAATCCTTCGCGGCGGGTTCAGGCGCCGAGAGGTATTCGGCCATGCTCGCGGCGGGCATGTAACCGGCCAGGTACTCCCCCGAGTCGGTGAAGATGCCGGGTGTCCCCTGGACTCCGAGCTTGCGGCCGAGCTCGTATTGGGCGGCGATCGGGGTGTCGCAGCGGCCGGCCTTCAGTTTTTCGCCGCGCTTGGCGCGCGTCAGCGCATCGCGACGGTCGGGACTGCACCAGACCGACTCGGCCTTCCGCCAGGCATCCGTGTCCGGGCCGTTGCGGGGAAACATCAGGTAGCGCACGCGGATTCCGAGGCGATTGAATTCCGCGATTTCCTGGTGCAGGCGCCGGCAGTAGGTGCAGTCGATGTCGGTGAAGACTGTGAGCGTGTGACGGACCGGACCCGTCGGCGAAAACACGATCGCGTCCGCGTCATCCACGCCGGCGAGGAGTGCCAGCCGCCCCGCCTTGCGGCGGTCTTCCGTCAGGTTGTGCCGGGACGTCATGTCGAACACGTCGCCGTCGACGTAAAACCGCCCGTCCTTCGAGACGTAACCGACGTCCGGCCCGGAGACGACCTCGTAGAGTCCGTCGATCGGCGACTGGCGCACGTCTTCGAGCGGGACGTCCAGCCTGCGCGCGATTTCGGCGCGGACGTCGGGAGCCGCCGCGGGCGTCGCGGCCAGGGCAGGCACGGCGAGCGAGAGCATCGCTGCGGCCGGCAGGAGTCTGCGGTGGATCGGGTTCACGCGGGCCTCGCCGCTCGGGTTGACAGCCATTCGACCGCGGCGCGCGGCCGCGGTTCGCGCCGCCAGTCTATCAGCCGCGCGGGTGGTGTTGCGCGTGCAGCTCTTTCATTCGCTCGCGCGCCACGTGCGTATAGATCTGCGTGGTGGACAGGTCGCTGTGGCCGAGCAGCATCTGCACGACACGGAGGTCGGCGCCATGGTTCAGGAGATGCGTGGCGAACGCGTGACGCAGGGTGTGCGGCGAGAGTTCCTTCTCGACGCCCCCCTTCTTGGCGTAGCGCTTGATGATGTGCCAGAAGGCCTGGCGCGTCATGCGGTCGCCGCGCCGCGTCGGGAACAGGTGGTCGGTCTGCCGGTCGAGCAGGATCTCGCCCCGCGCGCCGCGCACGAAGTCGTTCAGCCAGCGCACGGCCTCTTCGCCGAGCGGGATGAGGCGCTCGCGATTGCCCTTGCCGACGATGCGCAGCACGCCCTGGTTCAGGTTGACCTGGCTGTGCCGCAGGCTCACGAGCTCGGAAACGCGAAGCCCGGTCGCGTAGAGCACTTCGAGCATGGTGCGGTCGCGATGGCCGAGCGGGTCGGAAGTCTGCGGCGCCGCGAGAAGCGCGTCGACCTGGGCCTCGGTCAGGGACCGCGGCAGCGAGCGGCCGATTTTCGGCATGGCGATCTGTGCGGTCGGGTCTTCCTTGACCACGCCCTCGCGCACGAGATAGCGGAAGAAGCGGCGGAAGCTCGAGAGCTGCCTCGCGGTCGAGCGCGGCCGCGCGCCGGTTTCCACCCGCCAGGCGATGAATCCAAGCAGGTCATTGCGCGCCGTGCGATCGAGCGCGGTCCCGCGCTTGCGCAGCCAGCGGGAAAGCGCCGTCAGGTCGGCGCGGTAGGCCGCGAGCGTGTTCGGCGACAGGCCGCGCTCCATCCAGACCGCGTCGAGAAAGCGGACGATCATCGGCTCGACGGGCTCGTCCGCCGGGCCGGCGGTTGCGAGCGTCGCCGCGCGCACCGATGTCGAAGATTTCATTGCTGCGCTCATGGACCTGCCCTGCTATCCGTCGCGGACGGCCATGCCGCGGCGGAATCGCGCGCGGCGGGCTGGTGCGACAGAATGCAGACGCAGTATGGTTGGGCCCCGATACGGTCGAACGTGACCGGTCTCACAGACCCCCATGACCATTAACATAACCGGAACCAGTTCACAGTACCCGTTCGCGCTTCGGTGGCGCCGGCGATGACCTGGAATCCGTTCCGCCTGCTCTGGGCGCTCTGGGTCTGGTTGCTGGCGATTGCGCTCCTGCTGCTGGTCACCCTGCCGATCCTCGCCCTGCCGCGGCTGGAGTCGCGCCGCGCGGCCGCGGGAGCCTTCGGCCGGGCCTTTTTCCTGCTGGCCGGACTCCCGGTCCGCACCGTGGGCCACGAGCGGCTGCCTTCCGCCACCTGCATCATCGTCGCAAACCACGCGAGCTATCTCGACGGCCCGCTCCTCTTTTCCTGCCTGCCGCCGCGCTTCGGTTTCGTGATCAAGAAGGAAGCGTCGCGGCTGCCGATCGCGGGTTTCATGCTGACGCGGCTCGGGCCATCACTTCGTCGAACGGCGCAATCGCCACGAAGGCGCCAGCGACGCGCGGCGCATCCTGCGCTCGGTCGAGCAGGGCCAGGCCATCGCTTTTTTTCCGGAGGGCACGTTCGGCCCCGAGCCCGGGCTCGCTCGCTTCCACAGCGGTGCCTTTGCGGCGGCCGTGCGCGCTGGCGTCGCCGTCGCGCCGATCGCGATCCGCGGCACGCGCCGGGTGCTCGGCGGGGGACAGGCCATTCCGCGCTGGGGCCGCATCGAAATCGAGGTCCTCGAGCCGCTGCCGGCGACTACGGGCGCAGGCGACGCCGCCGTCATGCTCCGCGACGCGGCGCGTGACCGGATTGCAGCGGCGGTCGACGAGCCGCTGCTCTGAACCTGAAGGGGACGTTCCCCTTTGCGCATTGCGGCTGCAAAGGGGAACGTCCCCTTTGGCCCTACATGTTCCGCCGGTACTGGCCGCCGACGGCGTAGAGCGCGCGTGATATCCGCCCGAGCGATGCGGACTTCACGGTCTCCATCAATTCGGCGAACACATTGCCGCCGGCGGACGCCGCGGACTGCAGCCGCCTGAGCGCCGCATCCTGGGCGGAGGCATGCGCCTCGTTGTAGGCCCGGACCGCGACCACCTGGGCCTGCTTTTCCTCTTCCGTCGAGCGGATGAGCTCCGCATTGCGGTTTTCGTCGTGGCTGGCCTGTTCCGGCAGGAAGGTATTGACGCCGACGATCGGCAGGCTGCCGTCGTGCTTCTTGTGCTCGTAGTAGAGCGATTCTTCCTGGATCTTGCCGCGCTGGTACATCGTCTCCATGGCGCCCAGCACGCCGCCGCGCTCCGACAGGCTGTCGAATTCGGCGTAGACCGCCTCCTCGACCGCGTCCGTCAGGCGCTCGACGGCGAACGATCCCTGCCACGGGTTCTGGTTCTGGTTGAGCCCGAGTTCCCGCGCGATGATCAGCTGGATCGCGACCGCGCGCCGCACGCTCTCCTCGGTGGGCGTGGTGATCGCCTCGTCGTAGGCATTCGTGTGCAGGCTGTTGCAGCTGTCGAAGAGCGCGTACATCGCCTGCAGCGTCGTGCGAATGTCGTTGAACTGGATCTCGCGCGCGTGCAGGGAACGGCCGGAGGTCTGCACGTGGTATTTCAGCATCTGGCTGCGCGGCGAGGCGCCGTAGCGCTCGCGCATCGCGCGCGCCCAGATCCGGCGCGCCACCCGGCCGATGACGGCGTACTCGGGATCCATCCCGTTCGAGAAGAAGAACGAGAGGTTCGGCGCGAAGTCGTCGACCTTCATGCCGCGTGACAGGTAGTACTCGACGATGGTGAAGCCGTTGGCGAGCGTGAATGCGAGCTGCGAGACCGGGTTCGCTCCCGCCTCCGCGATGTGATAGCCGGAGATCGACACCGAGTAGAAGTTCCGCACCCGGTTGTCCGAGAAGAACTGCTGGACGTCGCCCATCATCCGGAGCGCGAACTCGGTCGAGAAGATGCAGGTGTTCTGGGCCTGGTCTTCCTTCAGGATGTCCGCCTGCACCGTGCCGCGCACGCGCGCGAGCGCATCGGCGCGGATTTTCCGGTAGGTCTCCGCGTCCACGACCGCATCGCCGCTCACGCCGAGCAGGCCGAGCCCGCTGCCGTCATGTCCCGCCGGGAGCTCGCCGCGATAGCGCGGCCGCTCACGCCCCTCGAACAGCTTCGTGATCTTCGCTTCCGCCGCGTCCCAGCCGCCGTTCGCGCGCAGGTGGCGTTCGACCTGCTGGTCCACCGCCGTGTTCATGAACATCGCGAGGATCATCGGCGCCGGGCCGTTGATCGTCATCGAAACGGAGGTCGATGCCGCGCAAAGGTCGAAGCCGGAATAGAGCCGCTTCATGTCGTCGAGCGAGGCGATCGATACGCCCGAATTGCCGATGCGCCCGTAGATGTCGGGCCGCTCGTCCGGGTCCTCGCCGTAGAGCGTCGTCGAATCGAAGGCGGTCGAGAGCCGCGTCGCCTGGTGGCCGCGCGCGAGGTAATGGAATCGCCGGTTGGTCCGCTCCGGCATGCCCTCGCCGGCGAACATGCGGGTCGGGTCCTCGTCTTCGCGCCGGTAGGGGTAGATGCCGCCGGTGTACGGATACGCGCCCGGCAGGTTTTCAGTCAGCAGGAAGGCGAGCTGCGCGCCCCAGTCGTCGAAGCGCGGAGTCGCGATCTTCGGCAGGCGCAGGTGCGAGAGCGATTCGCTGTAATTCGGTCCCCGCACCTCGCGGTCACGCACGCGATAGCTGAACTCGTCGGCGGCCGCCGCCTCCCGCCGCGCCGGCCATTCCCTGAGGAGCGCGATGCCCTCCCCGCCGATCGCCTCGAGCGCCGCGTTGTACTCGCGCCGCAGGCGCGCGACGGTAGCGTCCGCATCCGCAAGCGCCGCATCGCCGAAGCGCTCGAGCGGCGGCGGCAGGCCGGGGTCGCCGAGGGCGGCAAGCGCCCGGTACAATCCGTGTGCACGCCCGGCCGCCGCGGCTGCCGCCAGGGCGGCGCGCTGCGCCCCGCGCCCGTCGGCGGAGATCTCCGCGAGATAGCGCACGCGCGAGCCCGGTATGACCGCCTGGCGCTTCGGCGGCCCGACCGGGGTGAGGCCCACCGGCTGCCACGGTCGCAGGCGTCCCCATTGCTCGTGCAGCCTGCGCGCAAAGCGCGCCGAAGAGCGCATTCACGCCCGCGTCGTTGAACTGGCTCGCGATCGTCGGGTAGACGGGCAGGTCCTCCGGCGCCGTCTTGAACAGCTTGCGGTTGCGGGCGACCTGCTTGCGCACGTCGCGCAGCGCATCTTCCGCGCCCCGCTTCTCGAACTTGTTGAGCGCGATGAAGTCCGCGAAGTCCAGCATGTCGATCTTTTCGAGCTGGCTCGCGGCGCCGTAATCGGCGGTCATGACGTACATCGACAGGTCCACGAGGTCGACGATTTCCGTGTCGCTCTGGCCGATGCCCGCCGTTTCCACGACGATCAGGTCGAACCCCGCCGACTTCAGCAGCTGGACGGTGTCCGCGAGCACGGCGGAAGTCGCGAGGTGCTGGCGCCGCGTCGCGAGCGATCGCATGAAGAGCTGTTCGTTCGCGAGCGAGTTCATGCGGATCCGGTCGCCGAGCAGGGCGCCGCCGGAGCGTCGCCGCGTCGGGTCCATGGCGACGACGGCGACACGACGGTCCGGGAAGAACCGGACGATGCGGTTCAGGATCTCGTCGGTGAGCGAGGACTTTCCCGCGCCGCCGGTACCCGTGATGCCGAGCACCGGTGGCCGGTTGAGCGTCTTGGACCCGAGGGTGCGCAGCCGCGTGACCGTCGCTCTCATCGCCGCCGAGCTCCAGGAGCGAAATCGCGCGCGCGAGGTTCACCGGATCGTCGGCCGAAACCGAGCTCCCTTCGAACGCCGGGCGCGGAGTCATCCGGACGCGGCGGAACACGTCCTCGATCATTCCGTCGAGACCCAGGCGGAGGCCGTCGTCGGGCGTGTAGATCTTCTCGACGCCGTAGGCCTCGAGTTCCTCGACCTCGTGCGGGGCGATGGTTCCGCCCCCGCCCACCACGACCTTCACATGGCCGGCGCCCTGGTCGCGCAGCATGTCGACCATGTAGCGGAAATACTCGTTGTGGCCGCCCTGGTAGCTGCTGACGGCGACGCCGTCGGCGTCCTCCTGGATCGCCGCCCGGACGATGTCGGACACGCTCCGGTTGTGCCCGAGGTGGACGACTTCGGCCCCGTGCGACTGGAGGATGCGGCGGATGATGTTGATTGCCGCGTCGTGGCCGTCGAAGAGCGAGGCCGCGCTCACGAAGCGCAGGGGACCACGCGCGGGATCCGCGTCCTTGTCGATCCGTTCGGCCGGACTGCTCATGCGGTGTCTCCAGCACGCCGAACCGACAGTTTAGCGTTGCATTCCCGGGCCTGCGATGCTGTCATTCCACCTGCGGGGCACATGCCACGGGGAGGGCCATTTGGACGAGTCGGTGCGGGATGTCTGTTCGACGCGCGAGGCCGCGGACCGCCTCGGCGTGTCGCTGCGCACGGTCCAGCTCTGGGCCGAAGCGGGACTGCTGCGGGCCTGGAAGACTCCGGGCGGGCACCGCCGGATCCTGACGGATTCGGTCGACGAATTGCTGAAGCGCCGGGGCGCGGATATCGCGCGGCGCGCGCCGGGCGGAAGCTACCAGGTGCTGATCGTCGAGGACGAGCCGGATTTCAGGGATCTCTTCGAGCTGCACCTGCGCTCCTGGAACCTTCCGATCCAGCTGCAATGCGTGCCGAGCGGCTTCGATGCCCTCCTGCAGATCGGCGCGTCGCGGCCGGATCTGCTGATCACGGACCTGCGCATGCCCGGAATCGACGGTTTCGAGATGCTGCGGGCGCTGCGCACATCGGGCGCAATCAGCGAGCTCGAGATCATCGTCGTGACGGCGCTCACCGAGCACACGATCAGCGAGCGCGGCGGACTTCCGCCGGGTGTCACCGTATTTTTCAAGCCCTTGCGCTTTGCCGACCTCCGGCAGCGCCTGGACCAGCTTCTCGAGCGCAGGCCGCACGCAGCCGCCAGCTGACGCGCCGGCCGCCGCGGCGCGACATGCGCCCTTTTGCAGGGCAAAATAGTCCTCATACCGCTTTCCAGGACTCCACTCATGGCCAACGATCCCATCGTCATACTCGGCGCCCGCCGCACGCCCATCGGGGCAATGCTCGGCATGTTTGCCTCCATTCCGGGTCACGCCCTCGGGGCGGCGTCGATCCGCGCCGCGCTCGAAAGCGCCGGCGCCGATCCCGGGCTCGCCAATGAAGTCGTGATGGGCTGTGTCCTGCCGGCGGGCCAGGGACAGGCACCCGCCCGGCAAGCCGCATTGGGGGCCGGCGTGCCGCAGTCGGTTCCCGCGACGACCGTCAACAAGATGTGCGGGTCCGGCATGCGCGCCGTCATGTACGGGGCCGACCAGATCGCTGCGGGCAGCGCCGATTTCGTGATCGCCGGCGGCCTCGAGTCGATGACGAATGCGCCCTACCTGTTGCCGAAGGCCCGCGCCGGCTATCGCATGGGCCACGGCGAGGTCATCGACCACATGTTCTATGACGGCTTGCAGAGCCCCTGGGACGGGAAGCTCATGGGCTGTTTCGCCGATGCGACCGCCGCCAAGTACGGATTCAGCCGCGCCGACCAGGATGCCTTCGCCGCGGAATCGGTCCGCCGCGCCATCGCCGCGGTGGAATCGGGCGCGTTCAAGGACGAGATCGCGCCGGTCACCGTCAAGGACCGCAAGGGCGAACGGCTGGTCGATCGTGACGAGACGCCGTTCACCGTGTCCGTCGACAAGATCCCGAACCTGAAGCCGGCATTCGGCAAGGATGGCACCGTCACCGCGGCGAGTTCGTCCTCCATCGCGGATGGCGCCTCGGCGCTGCTGCTCGCGCGCGCGAGCGCAGCCGCAAAGGCGGGACTTGCGCCGATCGCGCGGATTGTCGCTCACGCGAGCCATGCCCATGCCCCGGAGTGGTTTACGACCGCGCCCGGCGGCGCGATCAAGACCGTCCTGCAACGCGCCGGCTGGAAGGCCGGCGATGTGGACCTGTGGGAGATCAATGAGGCCTTCGCCGTCGTAACGATGGCGGCCATGAAAGACGTCGGAGTCGCCCACGATCGCGTCAATGTCCACGGCGGCGCCTGCGCGCTCGGCCACCCGATCGGCGCAACCGGCGCCCGCATCCTGACGACGCTGGTTCACGCGCTGAAGCGGCACGGCAAGAAGCGCGGGCTGGCCGCGCTCTGCATCGGCGGCGGCGAAGCGACGGCGGTCGCGATCGAGCTCAGCTGAGACCGGAGGCGACGGCATCGATCTCGTCGCCGACCTGGGTCGACAGGGGAATGCCGGCGACTTCGTAGCCGCGCCTGAAGTCGCGCACGTGGCGGGCCATCCAATCGGCGGCCATCGTCGCGTCCCGCCTGCGAATCGCCTCGACGATCTGCTTCTGCGCCGACTCGATTCTCGAGCGGGCCTGGGGAACCCGGTCGATGATCACGGCGAGGCTCGGCCGCAGCAGGCGCAGCAAGGGTTCGTTCAGCATCGTGAACACCGGATTGGCGCCCGCTTCGCCGAGCGCGTCGAAAAAACGGGCCACGTCGTGCACCGCGAGTTCCCGGGCCCCCTTGCGCCCGGCGAAGCGCTCCGCAGCCGCCTCGAGCTCGAGCAGCGCGCCGGCTGATCGCCGCTCGGCAGCGGCGGCGGCGATGCCGGGCTGTACGGCCTGGAGCGCTTCCCAGACATCCACGACGCGCGCGCGATGCAAGGCAAGCGCCTGCGACAGTCCGCCGCCAACCGTTTCGCGGGTCGGATGCGTCACGAAGAGTCGCTTGCCCCCACGCCGACGGCTCAGCAAGCCGTTGCTTTCGAGCTTGCGAAGCGCTTCCCTCACGGTCGATCGGTTGACCTCGAACTGGCGCGCAAGCTCCGTTTCCGTCGGAAGCGGCTGGCCTTCCGGGAGCTCACGGCGAAGGATCCGGTCACGGATGGCTTCGGAAACCCTGAGATAGGCCGGCGCATAACCCACGGGATCGAACATCGCTTACCTGCCAGGTTGAGGGGCTTGCTTGTCGGATTGTCCGACAATATGATGGCCATGGCAAGCCCGGACCCGGGCGCCGGAGGCCGGCATGTTTCCGATCGACTTTGATTTCGAACTGGGATCCCGGGTGGACGAGCTGCGCCAGGCCGTGCGCGATTTTGCGCTCCGCCGCATCGCCCCGCAGGCCGACGAAATCGACCGCAGCAATCGCTTCCCGCGCGAGCTCTGGCCGGAGATGGGCGAGATGGGCCTGCTCGGCATGACCGTGCCCGAGGAGTACGGCGGGCTCGGTTTCGGATACATCGAACACGTCGTCGCCATGGAGGAGATCAGCCGCGCGTCGGGTTCGATCGGCCTCTCCTACGGCGCGCATTCCAACCTCTGCGTGAACCAGCTGCGCCGCTTTGGCAGCGACGCGCAGAAGCGGCGCTACCTGCCGCGGCTCGTGAGCGGCGAGGACGTCGGCGCCCTCGCCATGAGCGAACCGGGATCGGGTTCCGACGTCGTCTCCATGCGCACGCGCGGCGAAAGGAAGGCGGACGGCTACCTGCTGAATGGCAGCAAGATGTGGATCACGAACGGGCCGGAAGCGGATACCGTGATCGTCTATGCGACGATCGAGCCCGGCAGCGGTGCCCGCGGCATCACGGCATTCATCGTGGAGCGCGGCATGAAGGGTTTCCGGGCGGCGCAAAAGCTCGACAAGTTCGGCATGCGCGGCTCCGACACCTGCGAGCTCGTGTTCGAGGACTGCCTCGTCCCGGATGCGAACCTGCTCGGAAAGCCGGGTGGCGGCGCCGAAATCCTCATGTCGGGACTCGACTACGAGCGGCTCGTGCTGACGGGCGGACCGCTCGGCCTCATGCGGGCGGCGCTGGACCTCATCGTCCCGTACCTGCACGACCGCGAGCAGTTCGGCCGCCCGATCGGGAGTTTCCAGCTGATGCAGGCAAAGCTCGCGGACCTGTACGCCGCATGCAATGCTTCGCGCGCCTATGCCTATTCCGTGGCGCGGGCCTGCGACGCGGGACGCACGACCCGCTACGACGCGGCCGCCTGCCTCCTCGGCGCATCGGAAAACGCGACGCGGGCGGGTCTCGAGGCGATCCAGGTGCTGGGCGGAAACGGCTACATCAACGAATATCCCGCGGGCCGGATCCTGCGCGACGCGAAGCTCTACGAGATCGGCGCGGGAACCAACGAAATCCGACGCATGCTGATCGGGCGCGAATTGCTGCGGGCGACCGCGCCATGACCCGCCTCTCCTCCCGGATCGACGCGGCCGGCAGCGACTTCCGCGCCAATGCCGCGCACATGGAAACGCTCGTCGACGAATTGCGCCGCCGGAACGGCGAGGCCGCGGCGGGCGGCGGCGACGAGGCGCGCGCGAAACACCTCGCGCGAGGCAAGCTCCTCCCGCGCGACCGCATCGAGGCCCTGCTCGACCCGGGCAGCCCGTTCCTCGAGATCGCCCCGCTCGCCGCGGGCGGCATGTATGGCGGCGACGCGCCGGCGGCGGGCCTCGTCGCCGGGATCGGGCGCATCCATGGCAGCGAGCTCGTCGTCGTCGCAAACGACGCGACCGTCAAGGGCGGCACCTACTATCCGGTCACGGTGAAAAAACACCTGCGCGCGCAGGAAATCGCGCTCGAGAACCGGCTGCCCTGCGTCTATCTCGTCGACTCCGGCGGCGCATTCCTGCCATTGCAGGACGAGGTCTTTCCGGATCGCGAGCATTTCGGGCGCATCTTCTACAACCAGGCCCGGCTCTCCGCGGCCGGGATTCCGCAGGTCGCGGTCGTCATGGGCTCCTGCACCGCGGGCGGTGCCTACGTCCCGGCGATGTGCGACGAATCGATCATCGTGCGCAACCAGGGCACGATTTTCCTCGGCGGTCCGCCGCTCGTGAAGGCCGCGACGGGCGAAGTGGTTGACGCCGAAACGCTGGGCGGCGGCGACGTCCACGCGCGCACGTCGGGCGTGGTGGATCACCTCGCCGACAACGATGCCCATGCGCTGGCGATGGCACGGGAGATCGTCGGAAGCCTCAACCACCGGCCGGAATCGTGGCTTGCGCGCCGCGAAGCGTCCTTGCCCGCCATGGCCGAGGATGAAATCTATGGCGTCGTCCCGCGCGACCTGCGCCAGCCCTACGACGTCCGGGAAGTCATCGCGCGCCTCGTCGACGGATCGGAATTCCACGAATTCAAGGCGCTCTACGGCAAGACCCTCGTCTGCGGATTCGCCCACCTCTGGGGCTATCCGGTGGCGATCCTCGCCAACAATGGAATCCTGTTTTCCGAGTCGGCCCTGAAAGGCGCGCATTTCGTGCAGCTCGCCAATCGCCGCCGCGTGCCGCTGCTGTTCCTGCAGAACATCACGGGCTTCATGGTGGGCAAGCGCTACGAGAGCGGCGGCATCGCGCGGGACGGCGCCAAGATGGTGACGGCCGTCGCCTGCTCGACCGTGCCGAAATTGACGGTCGTCATCGGCGGGTCCTTCGGCGCGGGAAACTACGCGATGTGCGGCCGCGCGTATGGCGGGCGCTTCCTATGGACCTGGCCGAACGCGCGCATCTCCGTCATGGGCGGCGAACAGGCCGCGAGCGTGCTCGCGACCGTGCGACGCGACGGGGTCGAAGCCAGGGGCGGCAGCTGGCCCGAAGCGGAGCAGCAGGAATTCATGAACGGCATCCGCGAGCAGTACGAGCGCCAGGGCCACCCCTACTACGCGACGGCGCGATTGTGGGACGACGGCGTCATCGACCCGCGGGACACGCGCCGCGTGCTGGGCCTCGCGCTCGAAGTGGTCGCCCGCGGGCCCGCGCCGCTGCCGGAGTCCTACGGCGTCTTCCGGATGTAATGCCGATGTTGCGCATCGAACGGGACGATCGCGGCGTCGCGACACTCACACTGGATCGCGAGGAATCGCGAAACGCCCTCTCCGCCGGACTCGTCTCGCGCCTTACGGAGGCGCTCACGGCCCTGGCCGGCGATGCCTCGGTCCGGGTCGTGAAACTGACCGGCGCGGGAAAAGTCTTCTGCGCCGGCGCCGACATCGGCGAGATGCGCGCGGCGGGAGCCGCGCCCGTCGAGGCGAACGAAGCCGATTCCCGTCGTTTCGCGCTGATGCTCGAATGCCTCGAGCGGCACCCGCAACCGACGGTGGCGGTGGTGAATGGTGCGGCCTATGGGGGCGCCGTGGGCCTCATCGCCGCCTGCGACATGGCAATCGCGGGCGCGAGCGCGCGATTCGCGCTGTCCGAGGTCCGGCTCGGGCTGATTCCCGCAATGATCTCGCCCTACGTGATCCGCGCGATCGGATCACGCCAGGCGCACCGATGGTTCCTGACCGGCGAGGCGATGGACGCGGCGACTGCGCTGCGGATCGGGCTGGTGCATGAAACGGTCGACGACAAGTCGCTTGCCGATGCGGTCGCGGCCATCGTGGATGCCCTGCTCGCCGGAGGCCCGAAAGCGCAGGCCGAGATCAAGCAGTTGCTGCGCCGCGTGACGGGCCGCAGCTCCGCCGGCGACGAATCCATGATCATCGACACCACGCGCTGGATCGCGCGGGTACGCGCGGGCGACGAAGCCCGGGAAGGACTCACGGCATTCCTTGAGCGGCGCAAGCCCGGCTGGAAACGCGACGCATGAAGATCGGGCGCCTCCTGGTCGCGAACCGGGGCGAGATCGCCTGCCGCGTGATCCGCACCGCCCGCCGCCTCGGGGTCCACTCGATCGCGGTGTACTCGGAAGCGGATCGCGGCGCGATGCACGTCCGCATGGCGGACGAGGCCCATTGCATCGGCCCCGCTGCCGCGCGCGAGTCCTACCTGAACGGGGAAGCCGTCATCGAGGCGGCGCGCCGCACGCGCGCCGATGCGATCCATCCGGGCTACGGTTTCCTTTCCGAGAATGCGGATTTCGCCGAGGCCTGCGCGCGAGCGGGACTCATCTTCGTCGGCCCGCCCGCCGCCGCGATCAGGTCGATGGGATTGAAGCACGAGGCGAAGGCCATCGTGTCCGCCGCGGGCGTTCCCGTGGTGCCCGGCTACATGGGCGAGGACCAGTCGGCGGCCCGCCTGGCGAAAGAGGCGGCGCGAATCGGATTTCCGCTGCTCGCCAAGGCGGTGGCGGGCGGCGGCGGCAAGGGCATGCGCGTCGTCAATGAGGCCGCGGCTCTCGAGGAAGCGGTCCGCGGCGCGCGCAGCGAGGCGGAAAACGCCTTTGGCGACGGACGGCTGATGCTCGAGCGCTTCCTCCTCCGGCCGCGGCACATCGAGGTGCAGGTCTTCGGTGATACCCAGGGCAGTTGCCTGCACCTCTTCGAGCGCGAGTGCTCGGTCCAGCGTCGCTACCAGAAGATCATCGAGGAGTCGCCCTCGCCTTTCATCGACGAAGCGACGCGGGCGGCCATGACGGCCGCGGCGGTCCGCGCCGCGAAGGCCGTCGGCTATGTCAACGCCGGCACGGTGGAATTCATCGTTGACGAGGACGGCAGCTACTACTTCATGGAGATGAACACGCGGCTCCAGGTCGAGCACCCGGTGACCGAGGCCGTGACCGGGCTCGATCTCGTCGAGTGGCAGCTTCGCATCGCGTCGGGCGAACCGCTGCCCCTCGCGCAGGCCGCGATCCGCCAGCAAGGCCACGCGATCGAGGCGCGACTCTACAGTGAAGACCCGAGGCGCGGATTCCTGCCGTCGATAGGGCGTGTCAGCCGATTCGCGCACCCGGTCGAGGACGGCGACTGGCGCGTGGACAGCGGCATTGCGGACGGCGATGTCGTCAGCGTCCACTACGATCCGATGATCGCAAAGGTCATCGCCCGCGGCCGCGACCGCAATGAGGCACTCGCGAACCTCAGGAAGAACCTCGATCGCACGGCGATCTTCGGCGTGGCGAGCAACCTGTCATTCCTCCGGTCGATCGCCGCGCATCCGCAATTTTCCGCAGGCGACGTGGACACCGGTTTCGTCGACCGCGAGCACGACGCGCTCACGCGGGTGCAGGCGCCGCCGCCCGAAGCGCTGCTGCTCGCCGCGACCCTCGAACTCGACGGGCGGACTGCGCAGGCAGGCGGCCGCGGTTCCGCCTGGGACCAGGGCGATGGCTGGCGTGCCGGCCGCGCGTATTCGCAATCGATCGGCATGCGCACTCCCGGGTTCGTTCGCCTGCGCGCGCGGCGGCACCCGCCTTCGGTCGAGGTGGACGACGGCACGAACAGGATCCACGGCCGGGTCGACGTCGCCGGTGACTGTCGCTACGTCGTCGATGCGGGGCGCGGTCCGCGCGGCATCGAGCTGATCCGCGAGGGCGGGTGGCTCCAGGTGATCGGGGAACAGGCCACGGAGATCCGGCTCGATTCCGCCTGGCCCTTTGAACGCAGCGCGGAAGACGCGGATGCGCATCCCGCATCCCCGCTGCCGGGCCGCGTCATCGAATTGCGGGTCAAGGCGGGCGACGCCGTCGCGCGCGGCGATGTGCTCGCGATCGTCGAGGGCATGAAGATGCAGCACGCGATTCGCGCGGGACGGGCGGGTCGCATCAGCGAGGTGCTGGCACGCGCCGGCGAGCTGGTGGAGGCTGAAGCCGTCCTCTTTGACATAGCCCCTGCCTGATGGTTGTCTTGCGCCGCAATAATCGCTAAGGTCCTGACCCAATAAATATTTCTGCACTTTGATTCGCAGTGCAGTAAAGGGACCCATGCAGCTTTCGAAGAAGGTCGTTGCGATTACCGGCGCGGGCCGCGGGCTTGGACGCGCGATTGCGCTCGCATTTGCCGACCGTGGCGCCGACATCGCGGCGCTCGACAAGGATGCCGCGGCACTCGCCGATACCTGCGCCCAGTGCGAAGCCAGGGGCGTCCGCGCCCGCGCCTATGAAACCGACGTGACGGCGGAAGCACAGGTCATCCGGAGCCTCGACGCCGCGGTCGCCGACCTTCGCCGCCTCGACGTGCTCATCAACAACGCGGGAATCACGCGGGATGCGCTCCTCGTCAAGGCGCAGGACGGCGCAGTCCACTCCAAAATGTCCCTTGCACAGTGGCAGGCCGTCGTCGACGTCAACCTGACGGGCGTATTCCTCTGCGGGCGCGAGGGCGCCGAACGCATGATCCAGCTTGGCAATGGCGGCGTCATCGTCAACATCTCCTCGATTTCACGCGAGGGAAATCCCGGCCAGACCAATTACTCCGCGGCCAAGGCAGGCGTTGCCGCGATGACGGTCGTTTGGGCAAAGGAGCTCGCGCGGTACGGGATCCGCAGCGCGGCCATCGCCCCGGGCTTCTGCGCCACCGAGATACTCGCGGCGATGAAGCCGGAAATGCTGGCAAGGGTAAAGGCCGCGATACCGCTCCGCCGGCTCGGCGAGCCCTCCGAAATCGCCGCCGCTGCCGTGTTCATCGCGGAGAACGACTTCGTCACGGGTCGCGTGATCGAGGTGGATGGTGGGCTCCGGCTATAGCAAGGCTGAGGCTGTAGCAGGCCCGGGGCTGTAGACTCTCCGGAAGGGGAAACCATGAATCTCGACCGGGTGCGTGCAGTCATCAGCGGCGGTGCCTCGGGCCTCGGCCAGGCGACGGCCGCGCGCCTTGCGGCCGGCGGCGCGCAGGTCGCCTTGCTCGACGTGCAGGATGAGGCCGGAGCCAGGGCTGCCAAGGCACTCGGCGCCTGCGCGAGCTACCACCGCTGCGACGTCACAAACGAATCCGAGGTCGATGCGGCTGTCCAGTCGGCGGCCGCCCGGATGGGCGGACTTAACCTTGCCGTTTCCTGCGCCGGCGTCGCGACCCCGGGCAAGCTCCTCGGCCGCGATGGCCCCCTGCCGGCGGCGGCGTTCCAGCGCGTGCTCGCGATCAATACGCTCGGCACCTTCCTGCTGGATCGCGCGGCCGCCGCGATCATGCAGGACAACGCGCCCGACTCCGATGGTGAGCGCGGGCTGCTCATTCACACCGCATCGGTCGCGGCATTCGAGGGACAGATCGGGCAGGTTGCCTATGCGACTTCCAAGGCCGCCGTCGCCGGCATGGTCCTGCCGCTCGCGCGCGAACTCGCACGGTTCGGCATTCGCGTCATGGGCATTGCGCCCGGAATCTTCGGCACGCCGATGATGTCGGGTCTGCCCCAGGAAGCGCAGGATTCCCTCGGCAAGCAAGTGCCGTTCCCGCCCCGCCTCGGTCGCCCGGACGAGTATGCGGAACTGGTCGTCGCAATCTGCGGCAATCACATGCTGAACGGTGAGACGATCCGGCTCGACGGCGCAATCAGGATGGCCCCCAAATGACCGCGGCAGCAAGGATTCGGCTTTGGTGCGGACTGATCATCGTTGCGGCAATCAGCGGATGCGCCACGCAGCCGCACGATGCCGGGCAGGCGGCAGCCGCGACACCCGAAGTGGTTGCGGCGAAGCCGAAGACCGCGCCCAGCGGCATCAACTTCCCGATCGAGTACTTCAAGCTCGGCAACGGGCTGAAGGTCGTGCTCGCGCGCGATACGACCTCCCCCACCGTGTCGGTCGGCGTCTACTATCACATCGGATTCCGCAACGAGCCGCGCGGCCGCACCGGCTTCGCGCACCTGTTCGAGCACCTCATGTTCCAGGGTTCGGAAAACCTCGGAAAGATGGAATTCATCCGGTTGATCGAGGGCAGCGGCGGTGTCGTGAATGGCTCGACGCGCTTCGACTACACGAATTACTACCAGATCGTGCCGGCGCACACGCTCGAGGCGGTCCTATGGGCCGAAGCGGACCGCATGCGGGGGCTCGCCATCTCGCAGGCGAACCTCGTGAACCAGCAAGGCGTCGTGAAGAACGAGGTCCGCGACAACGTGATGAACCAGCCCTACGGCGGGTTCCCCTGGCTCACGATGCCGCAGGTCGCCAACCAGAACTGGTACAACGCGCACAACTTCTACGGCGACATGGCGGACCTCGACGCGGCGACGCTCGAGGACGCCCGAGCGTTCTTCGACACCTTCTACGCGCCGAACAACGCCGTGCTAGTCGTGGCGGGCGATTTTGAGAAGGAGACCGCCCGCGCCTGGATCGAGAAGCACTTCGGGCCCATACCCACCCGTGCGCAGCCGCCGCAGCCGGATCTCACCGAGCCGCTGCGACAGGCGGAAAACCGCGTTTCCTACGTCGACCGCCTCGCGCCGAAGCCCGCCCTCGCGCTCGCCTGGCCGGTGCCCGAGCGCGGGTCGCCCGAGCATTTCGCCTTCGGCCTGCTGGACCAGATCCTGCTGCAGGGCGAAGACAGCGTGCTGTGGCAGAAGCTCGTCCAGGAGCGCGGGTATTCGAGCGGAGTCGGCGGCGGGATAAACCTGCTCGGCAACCAGTTCACTTATGACGGCCCGATGCTCTGGATGGTCTACCTGGTGCACGATGCCGGCGTGAAGCCGGAGGCGATCATCGCGGACATCGATGCGGCGATTGCGCGAATCCAGGAATCCCCGCCCACCGCGGAGGAAGTCGAGCGGGCACTCACGAAAATTCGCGCGGCGCTCTACGACCTCGCGGGCTCGAGCACCCGGTTCGGACTGCTCGACCTGCTGGCTTCCTTCGCCCTCTTCGACGACGACCCGGCGCGCATCAACCGGATCGAATCGGAGTTCCGCGCCGTCGACCCGGCGCTCATCAGCGAAGTCGCGCGCCGCTACCTCCTGCCGGCACGCCGCACGGTACAGGTCGTCGAACCCGGGCGGCCCGCCGCCGGAGGCCCGCAATGAAACGCATGGCAGCCGCGATCGCCTGCCTGGCGGCCGCAACCGCATTCGCGGAAACGCGCCAGTCTCCGCCGCCGGCCGGCACGCCGCACGAATTCCGGCTGCCTGCCAAGGAAACGCTGCACCTCGACAACGGGCTGGCGATGACTTTCATCGACTACGGCAGCGTGCCAAAGGTCACGATCCTCGCGGTCGTCCGCACCGGCAACATCGACGAGGGCGAAGACACCTGGCTGCCGGACGTCGCCGTCGAGATGCTGAAGGAAGGCACGACGACGCGCTCCGCGGCCGACATCGCACAGTCCGCCGCCGGCATGGGCGGCGAGCTCGGCATCGGTGTCGCCGCCGAGCAGACGACGGCCGGCATCTCGGTGCTGTCGGACCACGCGGTTGCCGCCGTCGAGCTGCTGGCCGACGTGCTGCAGAACCCGCGGTTCCCCGAGTCCGAGCTGCCGCGCGTGCGCGCCAATTTCGAGCGCAACCTCGCGATCGCGCGCTCCGATCCGCTGTCGCTCGCGGACGAGGCGCTCGCGCGGCTCGTCTTCGGCGATCACCCGTTTGGCCGCGTGCTGCCGCAGGACGGCCAGCTCGCGGGCTACGACATCGGGGACCTGCGCGGATTCTACGACCGCAATTTCGGGGCGCGGCGCACGCACATCTACGTGGCGGGACGGTACGACCGCGCGCTGCTCGAGGCGGCGCTCCGCAAGGCGTTCGGAGGATGGCGCGAAGGCGCCCCGCCCGCCGACCGGCCGGCGGTCGCCGCGGAGACCCTGCAGCTCGCGCTCGTCGACATCCCGGGCGCGCCCCAATCCTCCGTTCGCATCGCCGTGCCGGTGCCCGATCCCTCTCACGCGCTCTACTTCCCGACGACGCTGATGAACAGCCTGCTCGGCGGCACGTTCGGCTCGCGCATCACGGCGAACATCCGCGAGGACAAGGGCTACAGCTATTCGCCGGGCTCCTCGATCAATGCCCGCCGCCGGGGCGCGCTCTGGGTCATGAGCGCCGAGGTGACCGCAGAGCACACGGCCGCTGCGATTTCCGAGATCTTCCGCGAAATCGACCGGCTCCAGCGCGAGGTGCCGGAGGGCTCCGAGCTCGTCCCCGTGCAGAACTACCGGGCCGGCCTCTTCGTCATTTCGAATTCCTCGCCGAACGGCATCCTCGGCCAGCTCGCGTTCATGAACCTGCACGGCCTGCCGGAGGATTTCCTGACGACCTGGGTCGCCAACATCCACGCCGTGACGCCGGCGCAGGTGAGCGAGATGGCGCGGCAGTTCATCCGGCCGGAGCGCATGACCGTCGTCGTCGCCGGTGACCTCGCGACAATCGGCGAGAGCGTGCGGAAGCTGCCGCAGCTCGCGAGGGCCGCAATGCCGTGACCGATCGCGACGTCATGAAACACGACGTCACCCTGCCATACGAACTCGCGGTTTTTCAGCCTATTTCTACATGTTTTCGGCTCGAGCCCGCCGTCCTGGTAAGTGCCAGGAGGTTGCTCGGCGGCTGAGGCACCCGCGCCGGTCAGCCTTTCGCAGCTTCCGCGCGCGCGCCCGGAAAGGTGATCTCGACGCTCGTTCCCACGCCTGGCTGGCTCTCGATTTTCACCGGCCAGCCGAACCGGTCCGACAGCCGCCTGACGATCGACAGCCCGACGCCGTGCCCGCCGCGTTGCGCCGATTCCCCGCGCACGAACGGACGGTAGAGCTCCGCAAGCCGGTCAGGCGCCATGCCGACGCCGGTGTCGCGGATGACGACCTTGTCCGCGTCGATCGAGACGTCGACTTCGCCCCGGTCCGTGTATGAGAAAGCATTGCGCAGCACGTTCCCGACCAGTATGGCCAGCACGCGCTCGGTCGCATCGACGTGCAGCCGGTATTTCTCCGTGAAGCGCGACACGACCGGCTTGCCCTCCGCCGCCTGTTGCGCGCGTGCCAGTTCCTCCGACACGACGTCGTTGATGCACACCGAGCTGGCCGGCAGCCCGACTTCGTCCTCGCGCGCCAGCATGAGGAAGGCATTGGTCAACTCGTCCATGTCCCCGGCCGCCCGGCGGATGCGCTCGGCGGCGCGCCGGCCGGCATCGGTCAGCGTCTCGTCCGCCAACAGCAGCTCGGACGAAATCTGGATGACCGTCAGCGGGCTGCGCAGTTCGTGGCTGGCATCGCGCGTGAACTGCCGCTCGCGCGCGACGAGCTGGACCAGCCGGTCCGAGTAGCGGCCCAGCGCATCCGCGAGCTCCCGCACCTCGTCGTCCGCCGCCGGCGGCAGCCGCGAGCGATCGAAGGGGGCCGGGTTGGGCGCGGTCGGGTCGAGCTCGCGCACCTGGCGCGCCAGCGCGATGACCGGCGAGAACGCGCGGCGAGAGGCGCGGAACGCGAGCCAGGTCGTCAGGTAGAGGACCAGCAGGACGAAGGCGAGCGGCAGCAGCCCGAACAGGGTGACGAGCTTCGCCACGCCGCCGCGGTCGAAGACGAGGGTCAGCCGGCGGCCGGTTTGTTCCGTGACGTACACGACCGTGGGACCCGCCGTGCCATCGCCCTCGTGGAACCCCGGACCCAGGGACGCAAGCTCGGCAGGCGCGCCGTCGAGATAGCCGGTCAGGTTCAGCGTCGCCGGAAGCGGATGCGAGGAATCGGCGGCGTACCGCTCCCAGAAGAAAGTCGCCTCGTCGCGCAGCGCCTGCCGGATCAGCACGTCTTCCAGGAGCACGTTGGCGAGGAACACGCTGACCACGGCCGCAAGGCCGATGAAGGCGGCCTGCAGCACGAAAGTGCGGCCGAGCCGCGCACGGACGCCGTTACGACGAGCCATCGTCTGCAATCCGGAAGCCCCGCGCCGAAACGGTGTGCAGCAAGGGACGGTCGAACGGGCGGTCAATCGCCTTGCGCAGGTTGTACAGGTGGCTGCGCAGGGCGTCGCTGTCCGGCGGCACTTCCCCCCATACCTCGCGCTCGAGATCAGGCCGGCTCACGACGCGGGGCGACGCACGCATCAGGGCGGTCAGCAGCCTGAAACCGATCGGCGTAACCACGAGAGCGCGCCCGGCACGCGTCGCCTGCTGGGTCGCCAGGTCGAGCATCAGGTCGCCGACGCGGTAGGTCTCGCGCGCGGTGGCTCCGCGGTGCCGCCGCACCAGTGTCCGCAAGCGCGCCTCCAGCTCGCGGATCTCGAAGGGCTTCACCAGGTAGTCGTCCGCGCCTGCTTCCAGGCCGGTGATCTTGTCCTCGAGCGTGTCCCGCGCGGTCAGCATCAGGATCGGCGTGTCGCGCCGCGCCTCCTCGCGCAGCTTGCGGCAGACGACGAAACCGTCGGCGCCGGGCAGCATGACGTCGAGCACGATGACGTCGTAACCGTGGGTCACCGCAAGGTGCAGGCCGGTGATGCCGTCGGCGGCATAGTCGACGACGAAGCCGCGGGGCTCGAGGAAATCGACGATCGACTCCGCGATGTCGCGATGATCCTCGATCAGGAGGACGCTGACTTGCCGGGTCTCGTCGGGCATGGCCTGCAGACGGTTCGGAGTCGAGGTCACGCAGGATTGTAGTGCAAGGCGGCCGGCAGCCCTAAGCGGGGGGATTGGGGGCGCTACCGGCCGCCTGCACGGGGAAAACCCGTCAGCCGTCGCGATCGCGGATTCACGCGTAGATCCGAGCGGTGCCGATCGGGAAACCCGCGGTGAACACGCCGTCGAGCCCGAATGCCCCGTTGAGCGCGTCGGCCGCGCCCTCCGTGAGCGTCAGGTTCGCGCCGCGGATGCGCAAGATGCCCACGCCGCTCGCCGGGTCGCCCGTGACCTCCGGCGCGCGCGTCAACTCGATGTCGAACAGCGGGACGCGCGTTTCGCCGGCCGTCAGGGTCAGGCCGCCCGAATGGAAGATCTCGAGCACCGGCCCGGCGCCGTCCAGCTCGCCAGTCGGGATCGGGAACACGACCGAGGCACCCGCATCGGTCGGGTGCAGCCCGCCCGGCAGGACGTTGTCGGGCGTGACGCCGAGGGAACCCAGTGCATCGAGCAGTTCCGACGACAGGCGGACCGTGGTCTCGCCGGTCACGAGCTGGACCGTGGGCGCTGCGACTGCCGCCGGTCCGAACATCAACGTGCCAGCGAGGGCGGCCCCGGCGGCAGCAAGGCGAATCGGCGTGTACATGGAATTCCTCCATGAGAGTTGTTTTTGACTGCCGCGCACCCTGCCACGCGCGCGCTCTCGGGAACGTGAAAGCCCGGTGAAGCCGCCGTGAAGATGCCGGCTTTCGCGCTAGCATCGCTTCACGTCGGCTTCACGGCGACTCGTATACGGTGCCGGCCGGATAACTTGGCGAGAGGCTCCACATGTCAACGGGCGGCGTGACGCGCGCAGCGCTGGGCTGGGTCGAGCAGGGGCTCCTGCCGGATGGCGTCGTGCGCGCCGGAATCCGGCGCCTGTGCGAGGCGCGCCTGGCCGACATCGGCGCCGGCGACTGCGAGCGGTCGGCCGCGGCCACGGAGCGTTTCATCGAGTCGATGAACCGCGCACCCATCGCGCTGCTGCCAGACCGGGCGAACGAGCAGCACTATGAAGTGCCGGCCCGATTCTTCGCGCAGGTGCTGGGCCAGCACCGCAAGTACAGCTGTGCGCACTGGACCGCAGGGACGGCAAACCTGGACGCGGCGGAAGCGGCAGCCCTCGAGATCACCTGCGCACGGGCGCGGCTCGCCGACGGGCAGGACGTGCTGGAGCTGGGCTGCGGCTGGGGCTCGCTCACGCTCTGGATGGCCGAGCGCTATCCCGCCAGCCGGATCACGGCCGTATCGAACTCGGCGTCGCAGCGCGCCTGGATCGAGTCCGAGTGCGCGCGACGCGGCCTCACCAACGTCCGCGTGCTGACCGCCGACATGAACGGCTTCCAGCCGGGACGGCGCTTCGACCGCGTCGTCTCGATCGAGATGTTCGAGCACATGCGCAACTGGCGCAGCCTGTTCGGCCGCGTGAACGGATGGCTGACGGCCGAGGGCCTGTTCTTCATGCACGTGTTCTGCCACCGCAGCACGGCGTACGCCTTCGAGGAGCACGGCCCGACCGACTGGATGAGCCGGCATTTCTTCTCCGGCGGCATGATGCCGTCCGATGGCCTCGCGGCACGTTTCCAGGATGACCTGCGGCTCATCGAGCGCTGGCGGTGGGACGGCACCCACTACCAGAAGACGGCGAATGCCTGGCTCGCAAACCTCGATGCGCGCCGCGACGAGGCGCTCGACGCGCTGGCCGCCACGTACGGCGTGGAGAAGACGGAAGCGTGGCTGCAACGCTGGCGAGTCTTCTTCATGGCCTGCGCCGAGCTGTTCGGCTACCGGGCAGGGCAGGAATGGTGGGTCGGCCATTACCTGTTCCGGCGCGGCGAGCCGGACGCGTAGTCCGCATCGTGCAGGGCTCCACCGTCATCGCGAACGTGATTCTCTTCCAGGCCGCCTGGCTGACCGGCGTGCTCGGCGCCGCCAGCGGCCGGCCGTGGCTCGGGCCGCTGGCCGCGCTCGCCGTCGTCGCGTGGCACCTGGCGCGGGCGAAGCGCGCGCTGCCGGAAGCCCTGCTGCTGGCGGCCGCAGTCGCCCTCGGCGCCGCTTTCGAGAGCCTCCTGGTCTGGGGCGGCTGGCTGCGCTTCGAGTCGGGCGAGGTCGCGGCCGCCATCGCGCCGGCCTGGATGATCGCGCTGTGGGCCGTGTTCGCGACGACGCTGAACGTGTCGCTGCGGCTGCTTCACAACCGGCACGTCGTAGCCGCTGTCCTGGGAGCCGTGGCTGCGCCGCTTGCCTACTACGCGGGCAACCGCCTCGGCGCCGTCGAGTTCGTGAATGTCGGCACGGCGCTGCTCGTCATCGGCGCGGGCTGGGTCGTCCTGATGCCCGTGCTGGTCTCGCTGGCTGCACGGCTCGACGGGTACGCGACGCCATGAACGCGCTGTCCGACTGGATCGCCACGCTGCCTGCACTCGTGGCTCTCGCGCTTATCGCGTGGATCGTGGCGAGCGCGCGCCGGAACGTCGGGCTTGTTGACATCGCCTGGTCGCAGTTCTTCCTGCTCGCCGCGTCCGTGCTTGCCGTGCGGGCGCCGGAGGTCAGCGCTCGCGGCTGGATTCTCATCAGCCTCGTCGCGCTCTGGGCATTGCGGCTCGCCGCGTACCTCGCCATCCGGAACTGGAACGCGCCCGAGGACCGCCGCTACCGCGCCATCCGTGCGCGCAATGAGCCGGGCTTCGCCTGGAAGAGCTTCTACCTCGTCTTCGGGTTGCAGGCACTGCTCGCCTGGCTGATATCCGCACCGCTCGCGGCCGCAATCCCGGCGTTGGGCGCGCCGGGCGCGCTCGGCGTGCTGGGCACGATCATTGCCGGATTCGGAATCGCCTACGAAACCGTGGCGGACTGGCAACTCGCGCGCTTCAAGGCCGACCCCGGCAATTCGGCGCGGGTCATGGACCGCGGGCTGTGGCGGCTGAGCCGGCACCCGAACTACTTCGGGGAATTCTGTGTCTGGTGGGGCTTCTACCTGCTCGCGGCGGACGCGGGCGGCTGGTGGACGGCGTTCTCTCCGGTGCTCATGAGCGTCCTGCTGCTGCGCGTCTCGGGTGTCGTGCTGCTCGAACGCGACATCGGCGAGCGCCGCCCCGACTACCGCCGCTACGTGTCGCGCACCAACGCGTTTTTTCCCGGACCGTCGCGGGAGGCCTGATGCGCATCGTCGCGCTACTGGTTGCTCTCGCGTTCGCGGTCCCGGCTTCGGCCACCGCGGGTGCCTGGAACTTCCGCGTCATGCTCGATGGCCGCGAGATCGGCCGGCACCGGTACGAGCTGCAGCCGCGGAATGACGGCATGGAGTTGCGCAGCGAAGCACGTTTCGACGTGCGCTTCCTGTTTCTCAGTGCCTACCGCTACGAGCACGAGGCCGTCGAACGCTGGCAGGGCGGCTGCCTGCGTGAACTGCAGTCGCGCACCGTCACCAACGGCGAGCGCGTCGCGGTATCTGCCCGCGACGCGGGCGGGGAACTGACTGTGGATCGCCCCGGCGGCCGCGACGTCCATCCGGGCTGTGTCCAGAGCTTCGCGTATTGGGATCCGCGAATCCTCGAAGCCCGCGCACTCCTCAACAGCCAGACCGGCGAACTCGTGCCAGTCCAGGTCGTGCGACTGGGGCCGGAGGCCGTGACGTCCCAGGGCGAAAGCCTGCTCGCCACGCGTCACCGCATCAGCGGCACCGGACTGCAGATCGACCTCTGGTACGTGGGGGAGCGCTGGGTCGCCCTCGAGGCGCTGACGGAAGGTGGGCGGCGCCTGCGCTATGAGCTCGCCGGGGACGCCCTCCCATGAACCGCGCCGCGCCGCTCGCCGCCTTTGTCGCCCTCGCGCTCTGCGCGTGCCGGCAGGACAGTCACCCGCCGCTCGCGCTCGTCGAGGACGTCGACCTCGAGCGCTTCATGGGCGACTGGTACGTCATCGCCAACATCCCGACGCGCATCGAGCGCGGCGCGCACAACGCGGTCGAGTCGTACCGCTTCGCAGACGACGGCACGATCGAGACGACTTTCACCTTCCGCAAGGACGGCTTCGACGGGGAACTCAAGCGTTACACGCCGCGAGGCTTCGTGCGGGAGGGAACCGGCAGTGCTGTCTGGGGTATGCGCTTCGTCTGGCCGGTCAAGGCCGACTACCGGATCGCCTGGCTCGATCGTGACTACACGCTGACCGTGGTCGGGCGGGAGGCCCGCGATTACGTGTGGATCATGGCCCGGCGCCCGCAGATTGCCGAGTCCGACTACCTCACGCTGGCCTCCTTCGTCGCCGACCAGGGCTATGACGTGTCGAAATTGCAGCGCGTGCCGCAGCGCTGGGAGGCGACGCCGTGACGGCGAGCCGCCTCGCACTCGCCCTGCGCCGCTGGGTCGACAGCGGGGCGGACGCGGCCGTCCCCGACGACGAAGCGAAAGACCGCGTCGACTGGGCGCGCGTGTTGCCGTTCGCGGCGATACATGTCGCCTGCCTTGGCGCCCTCGCGACCGGAGCGAGTGCCACGGCGATCACCGTCGCGGCCGCGCTGTTCCTGGTCCGCATGTTCGCGATCACGGCGTTTTATCACCGGTACTTTTCCCATCGCGCCTTTCGCGCCTCGCGCGCCGCGCAGTTCGTGTTCGCGCTGCTGGGCGCCTCGGCCGTGCAGCGCGGCCCGCTGTGGTGGGCGGCGCATCACCGGCATCACCACGCGCACGCGGACCGCCAGGACGACCCCCACTCCCCCGTCCAGCAGGGCTTCCTGCGCAGCCACTGCGGCTGGTTCCTGGCGCGCGAGAACTTCGCGACCCGCCTCGCGCGAGTTCCGGACCTCGCGCAGTACCCGGAGCTGCGCTGGCTCGACCGTTACGACGCTGTCGTCCCCGCCGCGCTCGCCGCGCTGCTGTTCGGAACCGGCGCCTGGCTCGAACGCGCGGCGCCTCATCTCGGCGTCTCCGGCGCCCAGCTCCTGGTGTGGGGGTTCTGCATCTCGACGGTCCTGCTCTGGCACGCGACATTCACGATCAATTCGCTCGCGCACCGGTTCGGCAGCCGACGCTACGCGACGCGCGACGACTCGCGCAACAACGCCTGGCTGGCGCTGCTGACGCTCGGTGAGGGATGGCACAACAATCACCACCGCTACCCGGCCGCGGCGCGGCAGGGCTTCTTCTGGTGGGAGATCGATGTCGCCTGGTACGGGCTTCGGCTGCTCGAGGCGCTCGGCGTGGTTCGCGACCTCACGCCCGTGCCGGCGGCGATTCGCGATTCGCACCGCCGGGCCCGCGCCGGGGCGCCGCCATGAGGATTGCCGTCATCGGTGCCGGCATCGCCGGGAACGTCGCGGCCGCGCGCCTGCATGCCTCGCACGAGGTCACGGTCTTCGAGGCGGCCGCGCGCGTCGGCGGCCACACGCACACGCACGAGCTCGAAATCGCGGGCCACCAGGTCTTCGTCGACACGGGATTCATCGTCTACAACGAACGCACCTATCCGCGCTTCACCGCGCTGCTCGCGCGGCTCGGCGTCGCCACGCAGGAAAGCTCGATGAGCTTCTCGGTGCGCGACGAGGCGTCCGGCCTCGAGTACAACGGCACTTCGCTCAACGCCCTGTTCGCCCAGCGGCGCAACCTGGTACGACCCGCTTTCCTCGGCATGGTCCGCGACATCCTGCGCTTCAATCGCGAGGCGTCCCGCCAGCTCGACGCGCAGGGCCCGGATCCGACGCTCGGCGACCTGCTCGCCGCGGGACGCTATGGCCGCGCTTTCCGCGAGCTCTACATCGTGCCCATGGGCGCGGCGATCTGGTCCACCGACCCCGCCCGGATGCTCGACTTCCCGGCGCGTTTCTTCATCCGCTTCCTGCACAACCACGGCATGCTGACGGTGGACGACCGGCCGGTGTGGCGCACGATCACGGGCGGGTCGGCGCGCTACGTCGAGCGGCTCATCGCCCCGTTCGCGGATCGCATTCGCCTTGCGACGCCGATCGAGTCCGTCCGACGACTCCCCGGCGGCGTGCTGGTGAAGCCGCGCGGGCACGAGGCGCAACGATTCGACGCCGTCTTGCTCGCCTGCCACAGCGACGAGGCCCTGCGTCTTCTCGCCGACCCGGATTCGGTCGAACGCGAAGTGCTCGGCGCGATTCCGTACCGCCGCAACGAGGCGGTGCTCCACACCGACGGGCGGCTGCTGCCACGGTCGGCCCTCGCCCACGCGGCGTGGAACTACCATCGGTTGGCGGATCCAGCTGCACCCGTGGCCCTGACGTATTGCATGAACACCCTGCAACGGCTGGAGCTGCCCGTTCCGCTGCTGGTCACGCTGAACCGCACGGACGCGATCGACCCCGGCCGCGTCCTGCGGCGGATGGTCTACGCGCACCCGGTGTTTACGTCGGCATCCGTCGCGGCCCAGGCCCGGCAGCGCGAGATCAACGGCGCGCGGCGAACCTACTACTGCGGCGCCTGGTGGCGGAACGGATTTCACGAGGACGGCGTTGCGAGCGCCGAGGCCGCCGTCGCGCATTTCGAGGAGGACCATGCACACCGCCGTCTATACCGGTCGGCTTAGGCATCGCCGCTTCGGGCCGGTGCCGCACGCGTTCAGCTACGGCATCACGCTGCTCTGGCTCGACCTCGAGGAGCTCGACGACGTGTTCCGGGGACGCTGGCTGTGGTCGGTTCGGCGTCCGGCGCTTGCACGCTTCCGGCGCGAGGACTATCTCGGCGGCGACGGCCAGCCGCTCGATGTTGCCGTGCGCGATCGCGTCGCTCGCGAGACCGGCCGCCGCCCGAAGGGGCCGATCCGGCTCCTGACCCAGATTCGCATGCTGGGCTTCTGCTTCAATCCGGTGAGCTTCTATTACTGCTACGACGAGCACGACACCCGCGTCGAGGCGATCGTCGCCGAGATCACCAACACGCCCTGGAACGAGCGGCATGCGTACGTGTTGCGCACGGAGCACGGTGCGCCCATGCGCTTCGGCCTGTCCAAGGCCTTTCACGTCTCGCCCTTCCTGCCGATGGACATGGACTACGACTGGCGCTTCTCGTCCCCGGCCGACACGCTCGCCGTGCACATGTCGAACCTGCGCGGTGGAAATCGCGTCTTCGATGCGACGCTGATGCTTCGGCGCCGCGAGATCTCGGGGCCGAGCCTGGCTGCGATGCTCATACGCCAGCCAATCGGCTCGCTCGCCGTCGTGGGCCAGATCTATTGGCAGGCGTTGCGGCTCTGGGCCAAGCGCGTCCCCGTGCACATCCATCCCGCCAAGCGCGCCCTGGAGAAACTCGCGTGACCGACACGACCCTGATCGAACGCTGCGCACCCGCCCTGCGGCCGGGGCTGCCCGCCCGGATCGCCCGCAAGGCCGTGCACGCGCGGCTGTCCCGGCTCACGCACGGACGCCTGCGGCTACGCGACGGCGGCGAGACTCACGCCTTCGGCAACGGCGACGGCATCGAGTCCTCGATCACCGTGCTGGACCCGGGGTTCTATGCGGACGTTGCGCTCGGCGGCTCGGTGGGCGCCGGGGAATCCTACGTCAAGGGGCGCTGGCGCTCCGACGACCTCACGGGCGCCATGCGCCTGATGCTTCAGAATGGCGACGCCCTGGGCGGCATGGAGCGCGGCCTCGCGCGCCTGTCGGCGCCGCTGCATCGCCTCGCGCATGCGCTCCGGCGCAACACACGTGCCGGCAGCCGCCGCAACATCTCGGCGCACTACGATGTGGGCAACGACTTTTTCCGGCTGATGCTCGACGAGACGATGATGTACTCGTGCGCGCTGTTCGAGCGGCCCGACATGTCGCTCGCCGAAGCCCAGGTGGCGAAGCTCGACCGCCTCTGCCGCACACTCGATCTCGGCCCGTCCGACCACGTCCTCGAGATCGGTACGGGCTGGGGCGGCTTTGCGATCCATGCGGCGGGACGGTACGGATGCCGCGTAACGACCACGACCATCTCGCCCGCCCAGTTCGAGCTTGCCAGGGAGCGTGTCGCCCGCGCCGGGCTTGCGGACCGCGTGACGCTGCTCGGCGAGGACTATCGCGACCTGCGCGGCCGTTACGACAAGCTCGTATCGATCGAGATGATCGAGGCCATCGGCCACCCGCAATATGGCCAGTACTTCCACCAGGCGGCGGCCCTGTTGCCGCGCGGCGGCCGGATGGCGCTCCAGTCGATCACGATCGCGGACCGGCATTACGAGCGCACGCGCGACGAGGTCGATTTCATCAAGCGCTACATCTTCCCGGGCGCCTGCATCCCGTCCGTGAGTGCCCTGGCGTCCGCCATGGCCGCATCCAGCGACCTGCGCATCGTGTCGCTGGAGGACATCGGCCCTCACTACGCCACGACGCTGGCTGCCTGGCGCAGGAACTTCATGGGTAACCTGCCCGGAGTTCGCGACCTGGGTTATTCGGATGACTTTGTCCGCCTGTGGGAGTTCTATCTCTGCTACTGCGAGGCGGGCTTCGCCGAACGTCAGCTGGGGGACGTGCAAATGATCCTCGCCCGCGAGGGCTGAGGGGATCAGCGCGGCGTGTACCCGCGCGTGTAGCCCTGGCGCAGCTCGCCCTTCTCGCAGACGACGACCAGCGAGCGCCAGTCCTCGATCATGTGCGCGGCCTGCGCCTCGCCGATCATCTCGACGGCGCGCGGCCGCCCTTCTCCGCGCATCAGCTCGTACTCGCGCCTCGCCTCGCGGCAATACCACGCCGAGGCATCCTCCGTGGTGACGTCCACGAAGCCGCTGTTCCTGAGAAACGCGAATAGTACGAACAAAAGGCCTTTCTGTTGCCGCCGAGTGTAGCGCCGGACAGTGGATCGGGATGCGCCGGCGAGCATGCGCGGGCCGCGCGCTTCTTCAGCGCCCGCCGTGCTCGCGGCACCCGGTCTGGGTGACCGACCTTCCCACGGCCTGGCCCCCTGCCCGAACGCCACGCCTTCACCGTCCTGCACGCTCGATTTTCCGCTGCTTCGCTCGCTGAGGCACACTGCGGGCCGAGGCGGCGAGATTGCGGTCGAGGTGGCCAGGTTTTTAGGTACTTTGCGGCTGCGCCGCGCATGGCGCTCCTGCGGGGCTTACCGGAGACTTACCGGAACTCGCATGGATATGTAAGCTAATGAAAAATAAGGAGTAATCGTGGAGCGTGACGTCATGGAGTACGACGTCGTCATCGTCGGCGCCGGACCCGCCGGCCTCGCCTGCCGCGATCCGGCTGCAAGGAGCTCGACCCGGGACGCAGCGTCTGCGTCCTGGAAAAGTCATCGACGATCGGCGCGCAGCATGATCTCCGGCTGCGCGCTCGAACCGGGTCCGCTCGACGCCCTGCTGCCGGGCTGGCGCGATTCGCCGCCGGACATCTTCGTGCCGGCGACGCGCGACGAGTTCTGGTACTTCACGAAGGCGAGGCGCCACGCGCCTGCCGAATCCGCCGCAGATGCACAACCGCGGCAACTTCATCGTCTCGCTCGGGCAGCTCGCGCCGATCCTTGCCGCGCGCGCGGAAGCGCTCGGCGTCGATGTCTTTCCCGGCTTCGCCGCGGCCGAGGCACTCCAGGATGCCGACGGCCGCGTCGCCGGCGTGCGCATCGGCGACATGGGCCTCGACCGCGAACGGAAGCCCGGGCCCAACTACGCCCCGGGCCCCGAGATCCGCGCCGGCACGACGATACTCGCGGAGGGCTGCCGCGGCAGCGTCACGAAGCAGCTCATCGCGCGGCTCGGACTCGCCGACGGCCGCGAGCCGCAGACCTACGGCCTCGGCATCAAGGAACTGTGGCAATTGCCCGCCGGCCGCGTCGAGCCGGGCCTGATCCAGCACTCGGTCGGCTGGCCCGTCGACCCGCGCAACCTACGGCGGTAGCTTCCTCTATCACCTCGACCGCGACCGCGTGTACGTCGGCTATCGTCGTCGGGCTCGACTACGCCGACCCGCGCTTCAAGCCATTCGAGGCGTTCCAGCAGTTCAAGCATCACCCGCGTATCCATTCGCTGCTCGAGGGCGGCGAACTCCTCGTCGTACGGCGCGCGCACGATCGCCGCCGGCGGCTGGCAGTCGCTGCCGCGCATGGAGGCGCCCGGCCTCCTGCTCGTCGGCGATGCGGCGGGCACCCTCAACGTGCCGAAGATCAAGGGCGTTCACCAGGCGATCCGCTGTGGCGCTCTCGCCGCCGAGCACCTTACCGAAACGGGCGGCACGCAGGGATTCGAGGCACGCTGGCGCGCAGTCGGCCGGCGGCCGCGAATTGAAGCGCGTGCGCAACATCAAGCCCGGGTTCCATCGCGGGCTCTGGTGGGGCCTCGCCAATGCCGCCTTCGAGACCGCGACCGCAGGGCATTCGCCCGTGGACGCTGCTCGCATCGCGAGAATCACCTCGCCCTGCACCGCCTCGAGTCCGCGCCGCTCGTCGAACGGCCATGGGTCAATGCGCGACCTCGCACCGCGCGACCGCCTCGCGGCCGTCTTCCACGCCGGCAATGTCCACGACGAGGACCAGCCCGTGCACCTCCTCGTCTCGGACACGACGATCTGCGCCACGCGCTGCACGATGGAATTCGGCAATCCCTGCGAGAACTTCTGCCCCGCCAACGTCTACGAGATGGTGGACGACGGCGCGGGCGGCCGGCGGCTGCAGATCAATGCGGCGAACTGCGTCCACTGCAAGGCCTGCGACATCAAGGATCCCTACGGCATCATCACCTGGACGACGCCTGAAGGCGGCTCGGGACCGAACTACCAGAACCTCTAGATGAGCGCCGAGCCGCCGATCTGGACGCCCTCCCTGTTTCGCATCGCGGATGCGAACCTGACGCGGTTCATGGCTTTTGCGGGAACCCGCGGCGTCCCGGTCTCCGACTACGACGCGTTCTACCACTGGTCGGTCGCGCGGCCCGCGGAATTCTGGGACTCGGTCTGGGAGTTTGCCGGCGTCATCGGCGATCGCGGCACGGGACCCGCGCTCGAGGACGGCGACCGCATGCCGGGCGCGCGCTGGTTTCCGGGCTCGCGGCTCAACTTCGCCGAGAACCTGCTGCGCGGCCCCGATGCCGAACCCGCGATCGTCTTCCGCAACGAGCGCGGCATGCGCCGCGAGCTCAACTGGAAGGCGCTCCGCGCGGAAGTCGCGCGAATGGCCGCGGGACTGCGCGCCGACGGCGTCGGCAGCGGCGACGTCGTCGCGGGCTTCCTGCCGAACCTGCCGGAGGCCGTGATCGCGATGCTCGCGGCCACGAGCGTCGGGGCGACCTGGACATCCTGCTCGCCCGATTTCGGGATCCCGGGCGTGCTCGACCGCTTTGGACAGGTCAAGCCGAAGGTGCTCGTCGCCGCGGACGGTTATTTCTACGCGGGCAAGACCATCGACTCGGGCGATTCGATCGCCGGCATCCTCCCGGCCCTTCCGTCGGTCCAGCCGCGTCGTCCTCGTGTGCTATGCCGGAACGGCGCGGGCCGGGCTGCCGCAGGCGGTGGCCTTCGACGATTACGGCGACGCCTCGGCGGCACTGCACTTCGAGCGGCTGCCGTTCGACCACCCGCTCTATGTCCTCTATTCGAGCGGCACGACGGGCGTGCCGAAATGCATCGTGCACGGCGCCGGCGGCACATTGCTCCAGCACCTGAAGGAACACCGGCTGCACACGGACCTGAAGCCGGGCGACCGCCTCTTCTTCTTCACGACCTGCGGCTGGATGATGTGGAACTGGCTCGTGAGCGCGCTCGCGACCGAGGCCACGATCGTGCTCTACGACGGCTCGCCGCTTCACCCGGGGCCGGACGTGCTCTGGGAAATGGCGGCGGACGAAGGCGTCACGCTCTTCGGCACGAGCCCGAAGTACCTGGCGGCGCTCGAGAAGGCGGGCTACCGGCCCCGCGAACACCACGCGCTCGCCGTGCTGCGCACCGTGCTGTCCACCGGCTCGCCGATCGCGCCGGAACAGTACGATTTCGTCGCCCGCGCAATCGGGACGGATGTCCAGCTCGCATCGATCTCCGGCGGCACGGACATCGTGTCCTGCTTCGCGCTCGGCAATCCGCTCCTGCCGGTCTACCGCGGCGAGCTGCAGTGCCGCGGACTCGGCATGAAGGTCGAGGTCTGGGACGACGAGGGCCGGCCGGTCACCGGCGAAAAAGGCGAGCTCGTCTGCACCGCGCCGTTTCCGTCCATGCCCGTCGGCTTCTGGAACGACCCGGACGGCAGCCGCTACCGCGCGGCCTATTTCGAGCACTTCCCCGGCGTGTGGCATCACGGGGACTACGCGCTCCTGACGCCGCGCGGCGGGCTCGTGATCCTCGGGCGCTCGGATGCCGTGCTGAATCCGGGCGGGGTGCGCATCGGCACCGCCGAGATCTACCGCCAGGTCGAGCAACTCGACGAAGTGCTCGAAAGCGTGGTCGTCGGCCAGGATTTCGACAACGACGTGCGCGTCGTGCTGTTCGTGCGGCTCCGGGAGGGACAGATGCTCGACGACGCGCTGCGCGAACGCATCCGCCGCCAGATCCGCGCCAATGCCACGCCGCGGCACGTGCCGGCCCGGATCGTGCAGGTGCCTGAGGTCCCCCGCACGCTCAGCGGGAAGGTCGTCGAGCTCGCGGTGCGCGAGACGATCCACGGGCGGCCGGTGCGCAACACGGATGCGCTTGCGAATCCCGCGGCGCTCGAGCATTTCCGCAACCGGCCGGAGCTCGCGGGCTGATTCGCGCGGCCGACAAACTGCCGGTGACGGCGCGGGTCGAAGCCGCCCTCGCCGCCCATGGGCACGCGCCCGACGCATCGCAGCGCGCGGTGCTGGCGCGGCTCGAGGACCTCAGGCGCCGCGTGCTGGCCCGCAATTCCGTGCTGGAGCGCGGGCTCAGGCTGCTACCGCGGGCGCGCCCGCCGCTGCGGGGGCTCTACCTCTGGGGCGGCGTCGGGCGAGGCAAGACCTTCCTGGTCGACGAATTCTTCGCGGAACTGCCGGCCCGGGAAAAGCGCCGCGAGCACTTTCATCGCTTCATGCACGACGTGCACGCGCGACTGAAGCGCCACCGCAACCTCTCAAACCCGCTGGCCCAGGTCGCCGCCGACATCGCCGCGAAGTGCCGGATCCTGTGCATCGACGAATTCGTGGTCGGCGACGTCGCGGACGCGATGATCCTCGCGGTGCTGCTCGAGTCGATTTTCCGCCGCGGCGTCACGCTCGTCGCGACCTCGAACCTACCACCCGCGGAGCTGTACCGCGGCGGCCTGCAGCGCGCGCGATTCCTGCCCGCGATCGCGCTGATCGAGAGGAACTGCCGCGTCATGGAGCTCGACGCGGGCGTCGACTACAGGCTGCGCCAGCTCGAGCGGGCGACGCTCTACCTGGGGCCGGGCGTGCCGGACGCCGAGGCTTTGATGGCATCGGAGTTCGCGCGGCTCGCGGACGGGGGCGGAGAGAAGGACGTTCGCGTGCAGGTCGAGGGCCGCCCGGTGCGAGCGAGGCGCGAGGCGGAAGACGTGGTGTGGTTCGATTTCGGCGAGCTGTGCGAGGGACCCCGCTCGGCCGCCGACTACATCGAGATCGCGCGCTGTTACCAGACCGTGTTCCTGGGCGGCGTGCCGGTGCTGGACGCCAACGGAGACGACGCGGCGCGCCGCTTCATCACGCTCGTGGACGAGTTCTACGACCGAGGCGTCAAGCTCGTCCTCTCCGCGGGGGCGGATGCGCCCGAGGCGCTGTACCGGGGCGAACGGCTCGCATTCGAGTTCCGGCGCACCGCGAGCCGCCTGCACGAGATGCAGGGCAGGAAGTACCTGGCGCGCCCCCACCGCCCCTGAGCGCGGCGGGTCCGCGCTGCTAGGCGACCTCGCGCGGCTTCACCATGTCGGCGATGCGGTAGCGGCCGGTCGCCGTCAGCCGGTCGTAGCCCGCATGGGCGCTTCGAAGTTGCGCGCGGCGCATCGCGAAGGTCGAGGCAGCCACCTCGTCGAGCGTGGTCGCATGCGAGAACAGGAATCCCTGGGCGGCGACACAGCCGAGCTGCAACAGCTGCGTCACCTGGTCATCGAGCTCGACGCCCTCCGCGACGGTCTCGAGCCCGAGCGTTTCGCCGAGCGTGACGACCGCGCGCGCGAGCTTCGGGCCCTCGCTCGATTCGGTCAGCCGGCTGATGAACGAGCGGTCGATCTTGAGGATGTCGATCGGGAACCGGTGCAGGTACGAGAGCGACGAATAGCCCGTCCCGAAATCGTCGATCGCGAGCCGCACGCCGAGCGCCTTGAGTTCCTTGAGCCGCGCGAGGTTGGCCTCCGAGTTGTGCATCATCGTGCTCTCGGTCAGCTCGATCAGCAGGCTTTCCGGCTCGAGCCCGGAGACCTCGAGCGCATGGCGGACATCCGCGACGAGGTCGCCCTGCTGGAGGTGCCGGCCCGAGATGTTCACGGCGACGCGGAGGCCCTCGCCTGCGGCGATCTGCTCGCGCCACTGTCGCACGCGGCAGCAGGCGTCCTCCAGGACCCAGCGGCCGAGCGCGACGATCTGGCCGGTCTCCTCGGCCATCGGGATGAACTGTCCCGGGAGCAGCCGGCCCTGCTCCGGATGCTGCCAGCGGACCAGGGCCTCGACGCCCAGCAACTCCGTCGTCTTCAGGTCGACGATCGGCTGGAACTCGAGGAAGAACTCGTTCCGCGCGAAGGCCTGGTTCAGGTCGTCCTCGAGGCGCAGCCGTTCGCGGAGCTGTTCCTGCATCTGCGGATGGAACACGACATGGCGGCCCTTGCCGGCCGCCTTGGCGTGGTACATCGCGATGTCGGCGTTGCGCATCACGTGCTCGGTCTCGTGCCCGGGCTCCGACATCGCCACCCCGATGCTGGTCGTCACCAGCAGGTCGCCGCCGTCGATCTGGAGCGGCGACTGGAAGGCGTCGGTGATGGCCGCGGCGATCCGCTCCGCCTGGTCGGGCGCCGTGATGCCTTCGAGGAGCACCGCGAACTCGTCGCCGCCGAGCCGCGCCACGGTGTCGGCCGCGCGGGTGCACTTCACGAGGCGCTGCGCCGCGGTCTGGAGCAGGCGGTCCCCGATGTCGTGCCCGAGCGAATCGTTGACGTTCTTGAAGTTGTCGAGGTCGATCATCAGCACGGCGATGCGATCATTCGAGCGGCGCGCCAGGGCGATGGCATGCTCGACCCGGTTCCTGAACAGGCTGCGGTTGGCGAGCAGCGTCAGCGGGTCATGGAACGCGAGCTGGCGGAGCTGGTCTTCCAGCGCCTTGCGCTCCGTGACGTCGCGCAGGTTGAGCGCGAGGCCCTTGACCGCCGGGTCGTCCAGCAGGTTGCTGCCGACGCACTCCAGTATGAACCTGCGGGAGGACGTGCCGACCGACAGCTCCACCGGGCCGACGGCGGCGCCCCTCACCGAAGTGACCTCGGCGAGGAATGCGGCGAGGCGCTCGCGGTCGGCCTCGCGCCAGATCTCGGACAGCCTGCGGCCGACGAGGTCGTCCTGGCGCAGGGAAAACGTCCGCTGGACGGCCGGCGAGGCGTACTCGATGCGCCCGTCGGCATTCACGATCATGATGACGTCCGATGCGTTCCGGATCAGCGAGGCAAAGCGCGCCTCGACGAGGTCGACCGCGCGCCGCTGGCGGGCACGCGCGTCGTCCTTGACGATGACGCTCTGGCGCGCCATCACGAGTATGGCCAGCACGAAGATCGAGATGGTCATGGTCGTCGCCGGGCTGCTGCCGTCCCGCGCGGCGAAATACACGAGTACGAAGAACGAGAGCACGAGCCCCGCATAGGGCAGTGACTGCGTCAGGATCGCGCTGCCCTGCGTCGTCTGCCGCTCCGGCCGGGAGCGGTCGCGGATCTGCACCTGGGCGGCGGCGGCGAGCCCCGCGTAGCACGCGAGGTACAGGACGTCCGAGAAGTTTCCCGGCAGGTAGCTGCCGGTCACGACGGAAGTCGCCCAGACGATGTCGGCGAGGAACATCATCCCGAAGCTGCCGGTGAGCAACACCAGCGTCGTGCGGCGCAGCGGGCAGCTCGTGCTGTTCATGAGCAGCACGCCGATCGCCATCAGCATCAGGCAGTCGAGGGCGATGTAGGCCTGCGTCAGCGCGAATCGCGCGAACTCCTCCTCGCTCGCCGCGGCGGCGGGGCTGATCACGAAGAACCAGAAGAAGGTCCCGAACCCGATGACGAGGATGAGCGAATCGAGAAGCAGCCTGCCCCAGGACGCGCGCAGCGAGCTTGCGCGCACCGCAACCACGAAGCCCGCGAACAGGACCGGGAAGAACGCGAGATAGGCGACGTCGGCGGCGGACGGGAACGGCTCGATGTCCGCGACGCGGTAGTAGAAGTCGATGATGTTGCCGAAGATGTAGGTGATGAGCGCCGCTGCGAGGAATTTCCAGGTGCGCCGGGCGGCCGGTTGCGCGGCGGTCCGCGCCGCGACGACGGCGAGCACCGCGGCCGCGAGGCTCGCCGGCTGGTCCGACAGCAACAGGTAGAAATCGAGCGCGGGTCTCGGCGCGAAGCCGGCGACGGTGACGTAGATCGCGGCCGCCACGTAGACGATCACTCCGATCGCGAGCGCACCCGTCCATCCGTCCGCGAACCCGATTCGCGCCATGCGGGTGGTGATACCGAAATGCCCCGTCGCCGTGCTGGCGCCCATGCCGCGATCCGTCGCCATCTGTAAAATGCAAGTCTCCTGCGGCGGGGCACCCCATCGCACGCGGAAACTGCCGAAGCTGTGAACTGGTTCGACTAATGCCGGGAACCGGCATGTGAGCGAGTCGTCACTTCGCGCGGGACCCGGCCGTCAGATCACTCCGCGACGCTCCTGGTCGAGCTCGATCGACTCGAACAGTGCCCGGAAATTGCCTTCCCCGAAACCCTCGTTGCCCTTGCGCTGGATGATCTCGAAGAAGATCGGGCCGATGACGTTTTTAGTGAAGATCTGCAGCAGGATGCCGTCCTCGGCGCTGCCGTCGATGAGGATCCGGCGCTGCTGCATTCGCTCGAGGGACTCGCGGTGGCCGGTCACCCGCGCCCCGACGCCCTCATAGTAGGTGTCGGGCGTGTCCTGGAACTCAACGCCGTTGGCGCGCAGCGAATCCACGCTCGCGTAGATGTCGTCGGTGAAGAGCGCGATGTGCTGGATGCCCTCGCCGTGGTACTCGCGGATGTATTCCTCGATCTGGCTCTTGTCGTCCTGGCTCTCGTTGATCGGTATGCGGATCTTGCCGCAGGGACTCGTCATCGCGCGGCTGAACAGCCCGGTCTTCCGGCCCTCGATGTCGAAATAGCGGATCTCGCGGAAATTGAACAGCCGCTCGTAGAACCCGGCCCACTTGTCCATGTTGCCGCGGCTGACATTGTGGGTCAGGTGGTCGATGAGCGTGAGGCCCGCGGAGCGCACGGCCGGCGGCTCGGAGACCTGCACGAAGTCGACGTCGTAGATCGTCCGCTCGCCGTAGCGGTCGACGAGGTATATCAGGCTCCCGCCTATCCCCTCGATCGCGGGAATCCTGAGCTCCATCGGGCCGACCTGGGTTTCGACCGCCTTTGCGCCCAGCTGGATCGCCCTGCGAAAGGCCGCCGACGCGTCCTTCACGCGAAACGCCATGGCACAGGCCGAAGGGCCGTGCGCGCGCGCGAACTGCTGACCGAATCCCCCGGCCTCCGCATTGATGACGAAGTTGATGTCGCCCTGGCGGTGCAGCGTGACGTTCTTGCTGCGGTGCCGCGCGCTGACCGGAAAGCCCATCCTCGAAAACAGCGCGCGGAGCGCCTCCGGGTCCGGCGCCGTGTATTCCACGAACTCGAAGCCGTCCGTCCCCATCGGATTCTCGAATTGACCGTCCATTGCGCGCTCCCGCATTAGTTGCAATTGCAACTATAATCCACGCATGCCCGCCCCTGCGAACCCCCCGGCATTGTCGCTCGAGCACTTCATACCGTACCGCCTTTCGGTGCTGGCGAACACCGTCTCCTCCGCCCTGGCGGGTGCCTATGCGCGCCGTTTCGGGCTGACGATCCCGCAGTGGCGGGTGATCGCCGTGCTCGCGCGGGTTCCAGGGCTCTCGGCTGCGGATGTCGCGCTGCGCACGGCAATGGACAAGGTTGCCGTCAGCCGCGCGGTGAACGGGCTCGCTCGCGCGGGCCGCGTCAGCCGCGCACTGTCCCCGAGCGACAAGCGCCGCTCGATACTGAGCCTGACGGCGCGCGGCAGGGAGGTCTACCGGCGCATAGTCCCGCTCGCCCTCGCCTATGAGAGGCGCCTGCTCGCCGAGCTGAGCCCCGCGGAACAATCGCAGCTCGAGGCGCTGCTGCAGCGCCTCCAGAAACGCTCCTGGCAGCTCGGACCCGCCGGTGAAGCGCGTGTATAATTCGCGCCGCCACGCCAGTGCCCGCTACGCTGCGAGCCGGGCGCGTCTGGAGTGTTGATGTTAGGCAGGATCCCGGCCGCCCGGCAGGCAATCATCGACCGGATTGCGAGGAGCGCGCGCCGCGCGCGCCGCCGCGGCATGCCCGTCGCGCCCGACCGGCTGGTCCGCGATTTCTTCCACGGCGTCTCCGAACTCGATCTCGTGCAGCGCACCGACTCGGATCTCGCGGGGGCGGCGCTCGCGGAACTCGAGCTCGGGCGGGTTCGCCGCCCCGGCCGCTCGCTCGTGCGCGTGTTCAACCCCGACCCGGCGCGCGACGGATTCTCCGCGTCGCACACGGTGATCATGGCCGTCACGGACGACATGCCCTTCCTGGTCGATTCGCTCGGGATCGTGTGCACCCAGAACGGGCTCGCGGTCCATCTCCTCGCGCACCCCGTTTTCTCGGTCGTGCGGGACCGACGCGGCCGCCTGACGGGCATGTTCCTCGACGATCCGCCCCCCGGCTCGAAGCTGGAATCCTGGCAGCTGATCGAGATCGACCGCGAGCCGGATCCGCGACGCCTTGCAGCCATCGAGAAGACCATCCGCAGCACGCTCGACGACATCCGGGCGGCGACGTCCGACTGGAAGCGGATGCGGGGCAAGGCGCTCGAGGTCGCGGCCGAGCTCGGCACCGCCCGCGTGCGCGGCCAGAAAAACGAGGTCCGCGAGGCCCAGGCGCTGCTCGAGTGGATGGAGGACGACCACTTCACCTTCCTCGGCTACCGCGAGTACCGGCTGCGCCGCGGAACGCGGCGGGACTTTCTCGTGCCTGTCGCGGGGTCCGGGCTCGGCATCATGCGGTCCGCCGCCGGCCGCGTGCCGAGGACCATCGTGCTGACCGGCGACGTCAGGACGTTCGCGCGTTCCTCCGAGCCCCTCATCATCACGAAGGCGAACTCGATCGCGACGGTCCATCGCGCGACCTATCTCGACTACATCGGGGTCAAGACCTTCGACGCGGGCGGGAACGTAACCGGCGAGCGGCGATTCATCGGCCTGTGGACCTCGTCTGCGTACAGCCGCAGCCCGCGCGAGATCCCGGTGCTCCGCCACAAGATACAGCGCGTGCTCGACCATTTCGGGCTCAAGTCCTCCAGCCACGACCACAAGGCGCTCGTGCACGCGCTCGAGACGTTCCCGCGGGACGAGTTGTTCCAGGCGACGGTCCCCGACCTCGTGCGGATCGTGCGCGGCATCGTGAATCTTTACGAGCGCGCGCAGGTTCGCCTGTTCGTGCGCCGGGACGTGTTTCGCCGCTATTACTCCTGCCTGGTGTACGTGCCGCGGGATCGTTACAACACCCAGGCCCGCGAGCGGATCGAAAAGCTGGCGCTTTCCGCCTTCGGCGGCCTCACGATCGAGTCGCAGGTCACGCTGTCGGAGTCCGTGCTGGCGCGGCTCCACATGCTGGTGAGGACTTCGCCGGACTCGGACACGGGCGTCGACGCGGTCGAGCTCGAGCGCCAGATCACCGAGACCGTACGCACCTGGCAGGACCAGTTGAAGGACTCCCTGCTCGACGCGTATGGCGAGGCCGTGGCGCTCCGGCTGTTCCGGACCTGGGGCGACGCGTTTCCGGCCGCTTACGAGGAGGACACGCCATTCAACGTCGCGGTGGACGACGTCGCGACGCTCGAGCGGCTGGCCGCGGAGCCGACGGGGCTGCACATGAGCCTTTACCGGCGCGCCGACCAGCCGCCGCACAAGGTCCAGTTCAAGCTGCTCAGGAGCCGCCGCCCGATCCCGATATCCGACGTCCTGCCGACGATCGAGAACCTCGGCCTGAAGCTGATCAGCGAACGCCCCTACAGGGTCGGCACCGAATCCAACACGGCCTGGATCCAGGACTTCGAGCTCGAGCACCCGCGCGGCGTACGGATCGACCTCGAGAGCGACGGGCCGCGCCTGAAGTCGACATTCCAGCAGGTCTGGATGGGCAACGCCGACAACGACGGCTTCAACCGGCTCGTCCTGGCCGCCGACCTCGACTGGCGCGAAGCAGCCGTGCTCAGGACCTACGCCCGCTGGTTCGGCCAGCTCGGCCTGCCGTTGTCGCAGGCGTACATCGAGGAGGCGCTCGCGACCCACGCGGCCGCGGCCGGCCACCTGCTGAAGCTCTTCGTCGCGCGCTTCGACCCCGCCTTGCAGGAGGCGGAACGGCGGCGCGCGGAGAATACGCAGCGCCGCGCGCTCGAACGCATGCTCGCGAAGGTCACGCGCATCGATGACGACCGCATCCTGAGGGCGTTCCTCGCCGCGATCCAGGCGACGCTTCGCACCAACTACTTCCAGACCGACCCGAGCGGCGAGCCGCGGCCGTACCTGGCGCTCAAGCTCGATTCGCGCCGGCTCGCGGAAGTGCCGCTGCCAAAGCCGATGTTCGAGATCTTCGTGCACTCGCCGCGGGTCGAGGGCGTGCACCTGCGCATGGGCCGCGTGGCGCGTGGCGGCCTGCGCTGGTCCGACCGGCGCGAGGACTTCCGCACCGAGATCCTCGGCCTCATGAAGGCGCAGCACGTCAAGAACACGGTGATCGTGCCGGTCGGCGCCAAGGGCGGTTTCGTGCCGCGCAGGCTGCCTGCGGGCCGCGACGAGGCGCAGGCCGAGGGCACGGAATGCTACCGCTGGTTCATCCGCGCGCTGCTCGACGTGACCGACAACGTGGCGGGCGGAAAGGTGGTGCCGCCGCGCGCCGTCGTGCGGCACGACAGCGACGACCCCTACCTCGTCGTCGCCGCCGACAAGGGAACGGCCAAATTCTCGGACGTCGCGAATGCGATTTCCGAGGAGTACGGCTTCTGGCTCGGCGACGCCTTCGCATCGGGCGGATCGGCCGGATACGACCACAAGGACATGGCGAATCACGGCGCGCGGCGGCTGGGAATCGGTCCGGCGTCATTTCCGCGAGTTCGGCCGCGACACGCAATCGCAGGATTTCACGGTCGCCGGCATCGGCGACATGTCCGGCGACGTGTTCGGCAACGCCATGCTGCTGTCGCCGCACATCCGGCTGCTGGCGGCCTTCGACCATCGGCACATCTTCATCGATCCGTCTCCGGACGCGTCGCGGAGCTTCGCCGAGCGCAAGCGCATGTTCGCGCTGCCGCGCTCGAGCTGGGAGGACTACGACAAGCGGCACCTGATATCGAAGGGCGGCGGCGTGCATTCCCGGCAGAGCAAGTCGATCGCGCTGTCGCACGAAGCCCGCTCGCTGCTCGGCATCGACGCCGCCGCGGCGCCGCCGGTCGAGGTGATCCGGGCGATCCTGAAGCTGCCGGTCGACCTCCTGTGGAACGGCGGCATCGGCACCTACGTGAAGTCCGCGGACGAGAGCCACGCCGAGATCGGCGACCGGGCCAATGACGCGGTGCGCGTGAACGGCGCCGAGCTTCGTTGCCGCGTGGTCGGCGAAGGCGGAAACCTCGGCTTCTCGCAGCGCGGCCGCATCGAGTACGCGGCGACGGGCGGGCGCATCAACACCGACTTCATCGACAACTCGGCCGGGGTGAACTGCTCCGACGTCGAGGTCAACCTGAAGATCCTGTTCAACCCGCTGATGGCGTGCGGCCGGCTGCGCCGGCCCGGCCCGAAACCGCCTGCTCGCGAGCATGACCGAGGAAGTCGGCCGGCTCGTGCTCCGGAACAACTACCTGCAGAGCCTCGCGGTCTCGACACTGCAGGCGCGCGCGGCGGAGCGGATCGCCGAGCTCGGCCACGTGATACATGCGCTCGAGCGCGGCGGCACGCTCGATCGCGCGCTCGAGGCGCTGCCGGTCGGCCGACGAGATCGCCGAGCGGCGCCGCAAGGGCCTCGGGCTCACGCGCCCGGAACTCGCGATGCTGCTGTCGTTCTCGAAGATCTGGCTCTCGGACCGGCTCGGCGACACGGACATCGCCGGCGACCCGTTCCTGGGCGGCGAGCTGACGCGCTATTTCCCGGAGCCGGTGCAGCGGCGCTACCCGCGCGAGATCCTTCGCCACCAGCTGCGCCGCGAGATCATCGTCACGGCGATCACCAACAGCCTCGTGAACCGCATGGGGCCGGTGTTCGCGATCCGCATGCAGGAAGACACGGGCGCCGACGTCGGCAGCATCGCGCGCGCCTACTCGATCGCGCGCGAGATCACCGGCATGCGCGACCTGTGGGCCGACATCGAGGCGCTCGACGACCACGCGCCGACGGCGCTGCAGTACGACATGATGTACGAGACGACGCGCCTCCTGCGCCATCTCAGCTACTGGGTGCTGCGGAACCAGGGACACGACCTCGACATCGAGCGGGCCGTTTCGCGGCTGCAGCCGGGCATCCGCGAGCTGATGCGCGACCTGCCCGAGCTGATCGAGGGCACCGAGGTCGAGCGCTACGAGCGCTCGCTCGCCCGCTTCTCGCGCGACGGCGTGCCGCCGCAGGGTGTCGCGCCGCGTCGCGAGTCTCGGCGCGATCCACGCCGGCGTCGACATCGTCGAGATCGCGCTGTCGCGCCGGGCGGCGATCGGCCACGCGGCCCGCGTCTATTTCGGCCTCGGCGCCGCGCTCGGGCTCGACTGGCTCCGCGACGAGATCGAGCGGCTCGTGGTCGAGGGCCACTGGCAGGCGGTGGCGCGCGGCACGCTGCGCGAGGAACTCTATGTGCTGCAGCGCCGGCTCTGCGAGCGCGTGCTCGCGGGCAAGGGCCGCGGCGACGCATCGCAGCGCGTGGCCGCCTGGCTCAAGTCCGGCGGCGACGCGGTCAGGAACCTCGGCCGGACGGTGCGCGAGATGCGCGCGACCGGCAGCGCCGACTTTCCCGACGCTGTCCGTCGCGCTGGAGGCCGTGCGACGGCTGGTCGAGCGCTGAGGGCCGCGCGTGGCCGGCAAGCTCGTGCTGCTGCGGCATGGCCAGAGCACCTGGAACCTCGAGAACCTCTTCACCGGCTGGACCGACGTCGACCTCAGCGACCAGGGGCGCGACGAAGCGCGCGCGGCCGGCCGCCTGCTGCGCGAGCAGGGCTTCGAGTTCTCGCGGGCCTTCACCTCCGTGCTGAAGCGCGCGATCCGGACCCTCTGGATCATGCTCGACGAGATGGACCGCATGTGGCTGCCGGTCGAGCGCGACTGGCGGCTGAACGAGCGGCACTACGGCGCGCTGCAGGGCCTCGACAAGGCGGAGACGACCGCGAAGTACGGCGCGGAGCAGGTCAAGGTCTGGCGGCGGAGCTACGACGTGCCGCCGTCGCCGCTCGCGGCCGATGACCCGCGGCATCCGCGATTCGACCTGCGCTATCGCGGCATTCCTGCCGGCGCGCTTCCCGCGACCGAATCCCTGAAGGACACGCTGGCCCGCGTCGAGCCCTGCTGGCGCGAGCGGCTCGCGCCGGTGCTCGCCGCCGGCAGCGACGTGCTCGTCGTCGCGCACGGCAACAGCCTGCGCGCGCTCGTCAAGATGCTGGACGGGATGAGCGACTCGGCGATCGTGGAATTCAACATCCCGACCGGCGTTCCGATCCTGTACGAGCTGGATGCGAACCTGCGCCCGGCATCGCCGCGGCGCTTTCTCGGCGATCCCGCCGCGATCGAGGCCGCGGCCAGGGCGGTCGCAGCCCAGGCTGAGCGACGCTAGCGGACGCCGCCTACTCCTCCGGCGCGATCTCGACCTCGATGCCGGCGAGCTCCGCCTCGAAGGGAATCTGGCAGGACAGGCGCGAGCCCTGGGGCCTGTAGCTCTCGAGTTCCTGGAGTATCTCTTTTTCGTCGCCCTGCATGGACGGCAGCCTGTCGAGCCACGGCGCCGCCACGTACACGTGGCAGGTCGCGCAGGAGCACATGCCGCCGCAGATGGCGGCGACGCCGTAATCGAACTCGCGCAGCGTTTCCATGAGGCTCACGCCTTCGCGGGCATTCACGCGATGCACTCCGCCGTCGCGGTCGGTTACGGAGATCTCGGCCATGGGTCGCGCATCTTGCGTGAAGCGCCCGCCCCTCTGCAACCGCTCAGGCGGCGAGTCGCGCGCCGAGCCGGGACTGGAGCAGCGGATCGACTTCGAGGCCGGCAAGCCCGGCCGCCGCATTCCATCCCCACCAGAGACAGTCGAAGATCCAGCCGAGCGACTCGATGCGCGCGCGCAGCGCCGGCGTGTCGACGCCATAGCCCGCGAGGAGAAATTCGATCCGTGCCGGATCGAGCTCGTGGTAGCCGATGAAGGACGCAAGGTCCGCGGCCGGGTCTCCGGGACCCGCGTATTCCCAGTCGATCGCGACCAGCGAGTCGCCGGTATCCACGAAATTGCGGTGATGGAGGTCGTGATGGCAGGCGGCGAGGCGCGCGAGCCCCGGCAACCTTGCGCGCCGGGCTTCCAGCCGCCGGATAATTTCCGCCGTGAATGCCGAGGGCTTGCGCGACTGGACCCCGGCAAGGTAGCCCGCCGCCCGTTCGCCGAAGTCGACGACCGGCAGGCCCGGCGGCGGCGCGAGCGCGTGAAGTCGCGCGAGCCAGGCGCCGACGCGCCGCAGCATCGTCGCTTCGCCCAGGCCCGCGCGATCCGGCACATCGCCCGTCACGTAACGCGTCACGAGCATGTCGAGCCCGCGATCGACGAGGACGATCTGCGGCGCGAGCCCGGCGCCGGCGGCGAGCGCCTGCATCGCGATTTCCGATTCGCGGTGCGCCCCGAGCAGGGCTGTCGCCCCGCTCGCGAGACGAATCACGAAGTCGTGTCGCCCGTCCTGGAGCCGAAAGCTCCGGTTCGCGGCCCCGCCGGCCAGTTCCGTGACATCCGGTCGATCGAGACCGAGCGCTTCGATCGCCGCGGCAACCTTCGCCCGGATCCCGGCAGGCAGCGACGGCATCATGCCGGCTTCGCGCGGCTGCGCCGCCAGCTTCGCCAGCCGGCAACGGCCAGCAACGCAAACGCGAGGTACAGCGCCGCCGTCGGCCAGAGTCCCTGGCTCGCAAACAGGCCGGCAAGTCCCGCATCGATGACGATCCACCAGGCCCAGGTATCGATGTAGCGCCGCGCGAGAAGCCAGGTCGCGAACAGGCTCGCCCAGGTGCCGAGCGAATCCGCGACCGGAGCCGAGGCAAGCGCGTAGCGGGCGGCGACCGGCGCGCTGATCGCGGTCGCAGCGACGACCGCGAAGAGCGCGAGCCCGTGCCACCTCCGCGGCAAGGGGCCCGGCTGCGGCGGCCTGCCGGCGTCCCTTCCCCAGGCGAGCCAGCCATAGACGGACAACCCGACGTAGAAGACCTGCAGGGCGGCCTGCATCGGCAGGCCCGCGTCGAAGAAAACGAAGGCATACAGCGACGTGCTGATCCCGCCCGCGATCCAGCAGGCGCGCCGCTCGCGGATCGCGAGCAGGATGTAGGCGAGCCCGAAAGCGGCCGCCGCGAGCTCAGTTGCCGCCACCGAGCACCTTCATCGCGAAAACGGCTCGGCGCGGGCCCGAGAGGCTCCGTCCGATCTCGGCGCGCAACGCGTCGAACACGGCGTCGAATTCTCCGCTCACCTGCGTGCTCATCGAATTCGTGACGACCGAGAGGCCCGCATGCCCCTTGAGCCGCTCGATGAAATCGAGGATGGGCGGAATGAATTCGTCCGCGAGCGGGTAAAGACTCATTTCCACGGCGACATGCATGGCGGCACCTCAGAAGGAAAATCGCGCGGTCACGCCGGCCTGGCGCGGATCGCCCCAGCGCAGGTACAGCTTCGCCGGAAAATCCGGCGGCTCGTTCCCGAAATGGAAACCCCTCACGGGATAGCGCTCGTCGAACAGGTTGCGGGCCCAGGCGTAGACCGCCCATCGCTCGGCCTCGTAGCCTGCCCGGAGGTTCGCGAGAAATCGCGAGCCCGCGCGCTGGTCGTTGCTCGAGTCGAAATAGAATCCCGCTTCGCCCGACAGGTCGAGCCGGCCCATCCAGCCGGCCGGGTGGCGCCAGGTCGCTGCCAGCGCCGATTTCCATTCCGGCGCATGCGCCCATTCGCGGCCCTCGAGGTTGCGTTCTCCGAACTCGTAGCCGTGATGGCGCGATTCCATCCACGTCACCATGGCCTCGAGCCGGACCTGGTCGCCGGCGTCCATGCCTGCGGATGCCTCGATGCCCCAGGCCTCGCCGCTGGCTGCATTGTCGGTGAGGAACATGAAGGTCAACGGATCCTGCGGGTCGGTCTGCAGCGAGGTCGCGACCTGCGGGTGCTCGCGGCGCAGGTAGAACAAGTTGACGTCGCCCGTGCGTCCCGTGCCGGCATCCTCGGCCTTCCAGCCCATCTCGGCCGACCAGAGGTATTCGTCCGTGAATTGCTGGCGCCCGGCAGGGACGGTGGTGCCGATGTTGAATCCGCCGGCACGGAATCCGCGCGCCAGCGTTGCCCAGAGTATCTGCGCGTCGTCCAGCCGATGCGTCAGGGAAAGCTCGCCGCCCCACATCCGGTCACGCGGGTCGAAAGCCACCCCGTCGCTGTCGTCGTAGCGCGCGTCGCGTTCCTCGGCGCGCAGACCCGCGGTCACGGTCGTTTCGGATCGCAGCGACCACTCGACTTGTCCGTACAGGGCGACGCTCGTCGCGCGATAGCGGCTGTCAAGCGTGCGCACGAAGGCATCTTCGAGGTAGCGGCCGTCGTCCGTGACATGGTTCGATTCTTCCAGCCGGTTGAGCCAGAGGCCGGCAATCCACGACAGCTCGTCGTCCTGCGAACCCACGAATCGGATGTCCTCGCTCAGCGTGCGGCGGGTGCGGCGAGTTTCCGAAAAGTAGTCGTAGGGCCCGGCATCGCCCCAGTCGCGGTCATTGCCCCAGTCCCCGTCGAAACTCGAGACGATGTCCGATTCGGCCCATGCGGTGATGGAGCGCAACTCCCCCGCGCCGGCCAGTTCCCGGGCAAGGTCTACCGACGCGCCGTCGGACCGCTGCGCGTCGCGACCGGGCCGGTCGGAAAGCGTCTCGAAGCTGTTGTCGATCGCGAAGGCATCGTAGCCATTGTCGAATTCCGCGTGCAGCAGGCCGATGTCCGCGCGCCAGGCGGAGTCCGGCGCCAACCGGAGCCGGACGCGCGCCATGGTTTCATCGCGATCATTCGTGTCATTGCGGCCGAGGAACCGGTTGTCGCGGAATCCGTCGCCGGCGGCGCGATGGAGCGATGCGCGCCAGGCGCTGTCCGTCGTCCCGCTTTTCCCCAGTGGTCCGCCGGCCGCAATCCCGCCGGACCAGAGACCGTCGCTGCCGACCGAGGCTTCGGCATCCGCCTCGCGCCTCGCGACCGGATCGCGCGTCTTCACCTTGACCAGGCCGCCGAGCGCATTCGCGCCGTAGCGCGTTCCCTGCGGGCCGCGGAGGACCTCGACCTGCTCGACGTCGAACAGCGACGCGATCATGCCGATGCCGCTGAAGTCGATGTCATCGACGAGGAAGCCGATCGATGGGTTGGGAGCGCCCTGGTATTGCTCCAGCTCGCCGACTCCGCGCAGCAGGAAGTAGCGCGGGCGCGAACTCGCGCCGGCCCAGGACAGGGACGGGACTTGCGGCAGCAATTCCTCGAGGTGAACGACCGCGGCATCCTTCACGTTCCCGCCGGAGAGCACCGTGACGCCGCCGGGCGCCGTCATCTCGGCGACCGGCCGCAATGTTGCAGTCACGACGACGGCTTCCAGCCGCGCGGGAGATCCGGGCGGCGCGGCTGCGGCAGCTGCCGCCAGGAAGCAGCCAATCAACAAGGATGTTCGAATCGGCACGCCTGCTCCCTACGCCGGTCCTAACCGGATCAGGTTCAACGGGTTCGCCGGTGGGCCGCATGGCAACCGGCATCTCAGGCCTTTTCAGGCCACCCCAGGGCACAGGAATGGTAGCGACGGCCGGCGCCGGCCGCAATCGGCAGGCTCAGTCCTCGTGGCTCCCGAAGCGCGGGGGGCGCCGGTTGCGCACGGCGTCCAGCCCCTCGCGCGCGTCGCGCAGCCGAAATCCCAGGAATTCGAGCGCGAGCGACGCATCGAAGGACGGGCCGGCCAGGCGCAGCCAGTTGTTGAGCGCGCGCTTCGTGAAGGCGAGCGCGCTCGCGCTGCCGGCCGCGAGCTTCACGGCGACCTCGAGCGCGGCTTCACGGACGCGCTCGTCGTCCACGCAGAGCGACACGAGCCCGATGCGCTCGGCCTCGGCGCCCGACAGGGACTCGCTGGTCAACAGGTAATAACGCGCCTTCGCGAGGCCGCAGAGGAGCGGCCAGATGATCACCGAGTGATCGCCGGCCGCCACGCCGAGCCGCGTGTGGCCATCGAGGATCTTTGCGCTCCGGCCCGCAACCGAGACGTCCGCGAGCAGCGCGACCGCAAGGCCCGCACCGACGGCGGTCCCGCGGATGGCCGACACGACGGGTTTCGAGCAATCGGCCAGGTTATACACGAGGTCGCTCGCCTCCCGCCAGACGCGGAGCAGCGTCGCCTCGTCCTCGATCATGCGCTCGATCATGGCGAAGTCGCCGCCCGACGAGAAATGCTCGCCCGCGCCGCGCACGAGCACGGCTCGCACGGCGCCATCGGCGTCGACGGCGCGCCAGACATTGGCGAGGTCCCGGTGCATCGACTCGGTCGCCGAGTTCTGGCGTCCCTCGTTCGAGATGATCACTTCGAGGACGCCCTCCGCGGCCACGCCGAATCCGAGGCTCGGGAACGCCGCCTCGAACGCCTTCGGGTCGATAGTCACCGGCTCACTCCTTCACCGAATCCGGCACTGCATGGACACTCACCATCGTCAGCACGTGATAGGACGCGACCGTCTCGCGGTCCTGGTTCCGTATCTCCGTGTCCCAGGTGACCTCGCCCCAGCCCTTGTCGGCGCGCAGGGACTTCTCCCGGCAGGTCAGGCGCACGCGAATCCGGTCGCCGGGCTTCACGGGCTTCACGAATCGGAGGTTGTCGAGGCCGTAATTGCCGAGTACCGGGCCGTAGGCCGGCTCGACGAAAAGGCCGGCCGCGGCGGAGATCAGGAAATAGCCGTGCGCCACGCGACCGCCGAACAGGGGATTGCGTGCCGCTTCGCTCTCGTCCATGTGGGCATAGAAACGATCGCCGGAGAGTTCCGCGAAGCGCTCGATGTCCTCCACCGTGACCTCGCGCTCAGCGGAATTAAATGTGTCGCCGATCTCGAGCGCGTGAAAGGGCTTGCGGAACGGGTGGGCTCCGGGCTCGCGCTCCGAGCCGCCGCGCACCCAGCGGCCGCCGACCGCGGTGATGACGTCCGGCGTTCCCTGCACGGCCGTCCGCTGCATGTAATGCATGACGCCGCGAATTCCGCCGAGCTCCTCACCGCCCCCTGCGCGGCCCGGGCCGCCGTGCACGAGCGGGGCGAGCGGCGAGCCGTGGCCCGTCGATTCCTTCGCGCAGTGCCGGTTCACGACGAGAACCCGGCCGTGGTAGGGCGCAAGCCCGAGCACGAGCTCGGCTGCCACGCGGTCGTCGGCGGTAAACACCGATCCCGCCAGGCTGCCTTCGCCGCGTCTCGCGAGGGCGATGGCGTCGGCAATCCCGGAATAGCCGATGACCGTCGACACCGGCCCGAAGGCCTCGACGCTGTGCACCGCGCGGGACTTCGCGGCATCGCGGCACAGCAGCAGGATCGGCGGCAGGAAGGCACCGCGCTCCGGGTCGGCGCCGCTCACCTCGAAGCGCTCCGGGTCGCCCGCGACGATTTCCGATTCGCGCGCGAGCTCGGCCACCCGGGAACGCACCTCGTCGCGCTGTGCGAGGCTCGCGAGCGGGCCCATGCGCACGCCGTCCGCGCGGGGATCTCCGACCACCGTTGCGGCGAGCGAGGAGCGAAGCGCCGCCACGACGTCCGCGAGGCGATCCAGAGGCACGATCGCCTTGCGGATTGCGGTGCATTTCTGGCCCGCCTTGACCGTCATCTCGCGCGCGACTTCCTTGACGAACAACCCGAACTCCGGCGAATCCGGGCCCGCGTCGGGGCCGAGGATCGAGGAATTGAGTGAGTCCGTCTCGGCGACGAAGCGCACCGAATTGCGAACGACGGCCGGGTGGGTGCGCAGCTTCGCCGCCGTCGATGCCGAGCCCGTGAACGAGACGACGTCCTGGCAGCCGAGATGGTCGAACAGGTCGCCGACGCCGCCGCAGACGAGTTGCAATGCGCCGGCCGGGAGAAGGCCCGTCTCCACGATGCGCCTCACGACGAGCTCGGTCAGGTAGCAGGTCGCGGTCGCCGGCTTGACGATCGCCGGCACGCCCGCGAGCAGCGCGGGTGCGAGCTTCTCGAGCATGCCCCAGACCGGGAAGTTGAATGCGTTGATGTGGATCGCCGCGCCTTCGAGGGAGACGCAGATGTGCTGGCCCGCGAATGTCCCGCCCTTCGAGAGCGGCTCGACCGCGCCATCGAGGTACACCCGGCTGTTCGGCAGCTCGCGCGAGCCCTTGCTCGCGAAGACGAGCATCGTGCCGATGCCGCCGTCGATGTCGATCCAGGAGTCCCCTTTCGTGGCGCCCGTGCGATGGGACAGCGCGTAGAACTCGTCCTTGAAGTCGAACAGTCGCTTGCCGAGCGCGCGCAGCATCGCGGCCCGTTCATGGAATGTCATCGACCGCAGCGCCGGGCCCCCGACCTCGCGCGCGTGCGCGAGCATCGCGGCGAAGTCGAGCCCGCCGCTCGCCGCTTCGGCAACGAACTCGCCGGTGCTCGCGTCGAGAAGCGCGGTCGCGCGCCCTTCCCCGCTCTTCCAGCGTCCGGCAACGTAACTTTGGAGCCGCATGGCGCTTTCCCGCATGGTGCCTGCTCAGGCCTTCGCCGCGCGTCCGCCCTGCCAGGCCGCGAAGCTCGAATCTTCGCCCGCCAGCGTGACGAGCAACGGCGCCGGCGTCCAGTAGCGCTCGCCGTGGGCGGACGCCAGGTCCCGGATCGCCGCGACGACCCCCGCGACGCCGAGCGTATCGGCGTAGAACATCGGGCCTCCCCGGTGCCTCGGAAAACCGTAGCCATTGCACCAGATGACGTCGATGTCGGCGGGACTGTCCGCGATGCCTTCCTCCAGGATGCGGGCGCCCTCGTTGATCAGGGCGAGGATGCAGCGGCTCACGATTTCCGCGGGCGCGACCTTGCGCTGCGCGATGCCGAGCCGTTCCGCCTCGGCGCGGATGAGCTCGACGACCTCGGGATCGGCGGTCCGCTCGCCTTCCGGGTTGTCATGGCGGTAGAAGCCCCGTCCCGTTTTCTGGCCATGGCGGCCGAGCTCGGCGAGCATGTCCGAGGCGCGATAGAAGCGCGGGTCGTCGGGCCGGCCGGCCCATTCGCGTCGCACCTGGTAGCCGATGTCGAGGCCGGCCAGGTCGCCGACCGCGTTCGGGCCCATGGCCATGCCGAAATCCTGAAGGGCCTTGTCGATCGCCTCCGGTGACGCCCCCTCGAGCAGCATCAGCTCCTTCTCCCGTCCATAGGCGTAGAGCATCCGGTTGCCGACGAATCCGAACCCGTTGCCGACCGGCACGCCGATCTTGCCGATGCGCTTCGTCACCGCGAACGCGGTCGCGAGCGCCTCGGGCGAGGAATCGCGCCCCCGGACGACTTCGACGAGCCGCATCACGTGGGCGGGGCTGAAGAAATGCATGCCGACCACGTCTCCGGGACGCCCCGAAGCCGCGGCGATCGCATCGACGTCGAGCGTCGAGGTGTTCGTCGCGAGCACCGCACCAGGCCGAGCGATTGCCCCCAGCCGCCCGAAGATTTCCTGCTTGACGGCCAGGTTCTCGAAAACCGCCTCGATCACGAGGTCCGCGCGGGAGGCCGCATCGAGCTCCAGCACGCCATCGACCCGCTCTTTCGCCGCCTCGGCAGCTTCGGCCGTGAGACGGCCCTTGCGCGCCGCGCCGTCGATCGCGGCCTTGACGCGCGCAAGCCCCGCCTCGAGCGCTTCCGGCTTCGCCTCGACGAGGGTCACCGCAATGCCTCCGGTCGCGAGCGCGATTGCGATGCCGGAACCCATCGTGCCGGCCCCGAGCACCGCGGCCCGGGACACCGCGCGCGCGCGTTCACGGTCGTAGGCCGCTCCCCGTTCGGCGAAGAACAAGTGCCGCAAGGCTCGCGATTCCACCGATTCCAGGCATTCGAGGAACAGCGCGCGTGCGCGCGCGAGCGCCGTGTCCACGGGATGCATTGCAGCTGACGCGAGTGCCTCGACGATGCGCTGCGGCGCAGGCAGCCGTCGCTGGGCGGCCGGCAAGGCGTTGAGGAACTCCTCGAACTGGAGCGGCCGCGACGGCGGGACCGGCAATTCGGAAACGCGCCTGGGGGGCGTGCGCATTGCGGCGAGTTCGCGCGCCCAGGCGACGGCGCCGGCTTTCAGGTCGCCGTCGATGCGGCGGTCGACGATGCCGAGATCGATCGCCGCGTCGATTCCCACCGGCCTGCCCCGGGTCATCAGTTCGAACGACGACTGCCAGCCCGCGAGCCGCGGCAGGCGCACCGTGCCCCCCGCGCCGGGCAGGAGGCCGAGGCTGACTTCCGGAAATCCGAGCTGGAGGTCGCCGGCCGCGCAGCGATAGTGGCTTGCCAACGCCGTTTCCGCGCCGCCGCCGAGCGTCGCACCCTGCAGGGCGGCGACGACCGGCTTGCCGCAGGCCTCGAGCCGCGACAGCAGTTCCGTCAGCAAGGGCTCGAGCGGCGGGCGGTCGAACTCGCGCACGTCCGCGCCCGCGATGAAATTCCGGCCCGCGCCTCGAAGGACGATCGCATGTACGGCGCGATCGGCGTCGAGCGCCTCGATGGCCGCCAGGAAGGCGACCCGCACCGGGTGCGAGAGCGCATTGACGGGCGGGTTGTCGAATGTGACGACCGCGACGTCGTCGTCGCGCTCGATCGAAACTGGCGCGTTCACGCGAGGCGCTCGAGGGCGAGCGCGATTCCCTGGCCCACGCCGATGCACATCGTGCAGAGCGCGCGCCGGCCGCCGGTACGTTCCAGCTGAAGCGTTGCCGTCGTCGCAAGTCGCGCGCCGCTCATCCCGAGCGGATGCCCGAGCGCGATGGCGCCGCCGTTCGGATTCACGTGGGCGGCGTCGTCCGGCAGGCCGAGCCTGCGCATGACCGCGAGCGCCTGCGAGGCGAATGCCTCGTTGAGCTCGATCACGTCGAAATCACGGATCGAGAGGCGGAGCCGGCCCATCAGCTTCTCCGATGCCGGCGCCGGACCCATGCCCATGATGCGCGGCTCGACCCCGGCCACGGCGGCACCGAGGATCCTCGCGCGCGGGCGCAGGTTGTGCCGCCTGGCGGCCGATTCGCTCGCGATCACCAGCGCGCAGGCACCGTCATTGACGCCCGAGGCGTTGCCCGCGGTCACGCTGCCGCCCGCGCGAAATGGCGTGCCGAGCCTTGCCAATGCCTCCAGGCTCGTCTCGCGCGGATGCTCGTCCCGGTCGACGACCACGGGATCGCCCTTTTTCACCGGCAGCGTCACGGGCACGATCTCGGCCGCGAGCCGGCCATTCGCCTGGGCCGCGAGGGCGCGTTGCTGGCTGCGCAGCGCAAATGCGTCCTGGTCCGCGCGCGAGACCGCGAAATCGGCCGCCACGTTTTCGCCGGTTTCCGGCATCGAGTCGATGCCGTACTGCTGCTTCATCAGTGGGTTCACGAATCGCCAGCCGATCGTGGTGTCGAAGAGCTGCTGGTTGCGCGTGAATGCGGCATCGGGCTTCGAGAGCACGTAGGGCGCGCGACTCATGCTTTCGGCGCCGCCCGCGATCACGAGTTCCGCTTCGCCCGACCGGATCTGCCGCGCCGCGATCGCGACGGCATCGAGCCCCGAACCGCAGAGGCGATTCACGGTGACGCCCGGAACCGCGACGGGAAGGCCGGCGAGGAGCGCCGCCATGCGCGCGAGATTCCGGTTGTCTTCGCCCGCCTGGTTCGCGCAGCCGTAGACCACGTCATCCACGGCTTCCCAGTCGACCGCGGCATTGCGACTCATGAGCGCCGCGATCGGCAGGGCGGCGAGGTCGTCCGTCCGGATGCCGGCCAGCACGCCGCCATAGCGCCCGATCGGCGTGCGGATCGCGTCGCAGACGAATGCCTCAGTCATCGATCAGTCTCCCCGCGACCTGGTGGCTGCGCCCGCGGAAGAGCGCGATGGTCTCGTCGCGCTGGTTCCGCACTTCGATCTCGTAGATTCCTGACTTTCCGGCGCGCCAGCGCTCCGTCGCGATTGCGCGTAGCCGGTCCCCTTCCCGCGCCGGCGCGAGGAACTCGATCGCGGCCCCGGCGGCCACCGTGTTGTTTCCGTGCGAGTTGCAGGCGAACGCGAAGGCGCTGTCGGCGAGCGCAAACAGGAGGCCGCCATGGCAGATTCGATGTCCATTCACCATGTCGGCCCGCACGGTCATCGAGACCGTCGCGCGGCCCGGGGCACAGGACTCGATTTCCATGCCGAGCATTTGCGAGGCGCGGTCACCGTCATACAGTGCGCGGCTCGCGCGCTCGGCGGTTGACTGTTCCTTCACGGCGCCCTCAACGGCCTGCGAACCGCGGCGCGCGTTTTTCGGCGAATGCGGCGACACCTTCCGCATAGTCTGCCGTGAAGCCGAGCTCCCGCTGCAAGTCCCGCTCGACGTCGAGCTGCTCCGGGAGAGTGCGGGCCCAGGAGCCCCGCAGTGCCTCGCGCGTGCGGACGAGGCCCCGGGTCGGGCCGGCGGCGAGCTCGCCGGCAAGTCGGTCAACGCAAGCGGGGAACTCCGCATCGTCCACGCATCGCCAGATGAGGCCCCAGTCCGCCGCGTCCGCGGCCGACAGTCGCTCGCCCGACAGGGCAAGCCCGAGGGCGCGCGCGCTGCCCACCATCCTCGGGAGGAACCATGTCGCGCCGGAGTCCGGGACGAGGCCCAGCCGGCTGAATGCCTGGATGAAGGATGCCGAACGCGCGGCGACCACGAAATCGCAGGCGAGCGCAATGCTCGCGCCCGCGCCGGCCGCGACGCCATTGACCGCGGCGACCGTCGGCACGGGCAGGCTGGTGAGCGCGAGGATGAGCGGCTTGTAGTTTCGCTCGATCGATTCGCCGAGATCGGCCGGCGCGCCGCCTGGCGCGACCTGGCGCTCGCCGAGATCCTGCCCCGCGCAGAAGCCGCGGCCCGCGCCCGTGACGACCAGGACACGCGCGCCCTCCCCGCCGATGCGCGCGAGCGCGTCGCGGACCTCGGCGTGCATCCCGCCGTTGAAGCTGTTGAGCCGCTCGGGCCGGTTGAGCGTGAGGCGCGCGACTCCGCCGGCGATCGAGTACTGGATTGTCTGGTAGTTCATCGGGGCAGCACTGTCATTCGTCGTAGCTGATCTCGAGCGATTCGCTCGTGGGCCGCGCCTGGCAACAGAGAATATAGCCGGCCTCGACCTCCCAATCCTCGAGCGCCACGTTGTGCTCCATCTCCGCGCTCCCGCTCAGGAGTTTCGCGCGGCAGGTCGAGCACACGCCGGCACGGCAGGAAAACGGGAGGTCGAGGCCCGCGCGGCCCGCCGCGTCGAGGATCACCTCGCCCCCGAGCGGCATCGAGAAGCGCCGGCGCCGCCCGTCCATGATCACCGTGATCTCCGCGCCACCGGCGGCTGCCGCCCTCGCCGGGCGCGCGGCCGCGACCGGGGCGGGCGACGCTGCGCGCGTTTCGGGCACGAAATGCTCGACATGCACGGGACCGGTGGCGCCAAGCGCGGCGAGCGCCTCCTGCACCGTATCCGCCATCGTTCCCGGCCCGCAGATGAAGAACTCGTCGATTCGCGTCACGTCGAGGCCATGGCGCGCGAATTCGCGGAGCTTGTCCGCATCGATGCGGCCGTTGAACCATTCGACGTCCTGCGGCTCGCGACTCATCACGAAACAGGCCGAAAAACGCGTCAGGAAGCGGTCCTTGAGCGCGAATACGTCCTCCAGGAACATCGTCCGCGCCGTGCTGGTATTGCCGTAGTACAGCTGGACCCGATTGCCCGGATGGCGCTCGAGCGCGGTTGCCACGATCGAGAGCACGGGCGTGATGCCGCTGCCCGCCGCGAATGCGGCATACGAGCGCGGCCCTTCCGCGTTCCCGAGCGCATGAAAGCTTCCGTTCGGAGTGAGCACGTCGATGGTGTCCCCGATCGCCGCCTGGCCCGCGAGGTGTTCCGACATGCGGCCGTCTTTCTGAACCCGGATGCCGATGGTGAGCCGGTCCGCACCTTCGGGATTGACGATCGAATACGTGCGCCGCTCTTCCTGGCCGTCGATGCGCATCCGCAGCGCCACGTGCTGGCCGGCGAGGAACCGGAATTCGTCGCGGAGGGATTGCGGCACTTCGAAGCTGAGCGCGATCGCATCGTCCGCCACCGTGGTGCGTCCGGAGATCGCGAGCGGATGAAACTTCAGCACGGCGTGGGAGCGCTCAGATGCACTTGAAGTAATCGAATGGCTCGAGGCAGGCCTCGCAGCGATACAGCGCCTTGCAGGGAGTCGACCCGAACTCGCTCAGCCTCTCCGTCCGCGCCGATCCGCAGCGCGGACAGGCGAGCGGGCGATCCGCCTGCCACAGGCGACGCTTGCCCGAAACGGGCGTGGCCGGCGGCGCAATGCCGAACTTCTCGAGCTTGCGGCGACCCTCGGGACTGATCCAGTCGCTCGTCCATGGCGGCGAAAGCACGTCGACCGCGGTAGCGTCGAAGCCGGCGTGCGTCAGGGCGCGGATGACATCCGCCTTGATGACCGCGGTCGCAGGACAGCCCGAATAGGTCGGCGCGACGCCGACCTCGATGCCACCGCCCGGCCGTCCCGCAAGATGCCGGATGACGCCGAGGTCGAGCACCGACAGCACGGGGATCTCCGGGTCGGCAACCTGGGCCAGCATGCCCCGCAGGCGCGCCTCCAGTTCGGGCGGCAGCGCCGTGGCATCGGCCCGTTCCGCGCTCACGGCCGGATCACCAGGTCGCGCCGGGATGCGCGCGATGCAGCGACTGCATTTCCGCGAGCAGGTAGCCGAGGTGCTCGCTGTGCCGGCCCTGCTTGCCGTACCAGCCGAATGTCGAAGGCGCCGGGCGCGCGAGCGTCGCTTGCGCGAGTATTTCGTCGATGCGGCGTGACCAGCCCGCCAGCAGTGATTCGGGCAGGGGGCCGATGCCCTCCGTCGCAATGTGCCGGTCCAGGTCGTCGGCATCGAACAGCTCGTTCGTGAATGGCCAGAGGCGCGCCAGCGAAGCGCCGGCGCGCGCATGGCTTTCGGCCGTGCCATCGCCGAGCCGGACGAGCCAGCCGCCGCTGTAACGCAGGTGGTAGGCGGCCTCGCGCGTTCCCTTCACCGCGATGGCGGCGAGCCGTGCGTCCTTCGACTGCGCCAGGCTTTCATACAACCCGAGCTGCCAGGCGTCGAACAGGCACTGGCGCACGATCGTGTCGCCGAAGTCGCCGTTCGGCTGCTCGACCAGCGTCAGGTTCAGGTACTCGGACTCCTCGCGCAGGTAGGCGAGAGAATCCTCGTTGCGACCGCGACCCTCGAGTTCGCCGGCATGAGCCAGCAGCAGCCGTGCCTGCCCGAGCAGGTCGAGCGAAATGTTCGCGAGCCCGAGGTCCTCCTCGAGGGCGGGTGCGTGGCCAACCCATTCGCCGAGGCGCTGCGCGAGCACGAGATTCGTGTCCGCAAGCCGCAGGACGTACCGGCAATGCAGCGTCACAGCGTCTTCACCTCGTCGGGAATCTCGTAGAAAGTCGGGTGCCGATAGACCTTGTCGCGCGCCGGCTCGAAGAACGCATCGGAATCCGCCGGATCGGAGGCGACGATATCGGCGGACCGCACGGCCCAGATGCTCACACCCTCCTGGCGCCGCGTGTAGAGGTCACGGGCGTGCTCGAGCGCCATGCGCGCATCGGTCGCGTGAAGGCTCCCGACATGCTTGTGGTCGAGTCCCGACTTCGCCCGGATGAAAATCTCGTACAGGGGCCAGTCGCCGTTCGCGTCGCTCATTGCATCCTCCAGTCGCGCTCAGGCCGCGCGCGCGCTGCCCTCGACTTTCCGTTTCGCCGCCCAGGCGCTGGCCGCCTCGCGCACCCAGCGGCCTTCCTCGTGCGCCTGTCGCCGGGCCTCGAGGCGCTCGCGGTTGCAGGGCCCGTTTCCCTGGAGGACCTGCTCGAACTCGTTCCAGTCGATGGGGCCGAACCGGTAGTGCTGGGTCGCATCGTCCCAGCGCAGCTCCGGGTCCGGTACCTTCAGGCCGAGAAAATCGGCCTGCGGCACGGTCGTGTCGATGAATTTCTGCCGCAGCTCGTCATTCGAGAAGCGCTTGATCTTCCAGCGCATCGATTGGGCGCTGTGCTTCGACTCCGCGTCCGACGGGCCGAACATCATCAATGACGGCCACCACCAGCGGTCCAGCGCGGCCTGCGCCATCGCGCGCTGCGCGGGCGTGCCGCGCGAAAGCCGCAGCATGATCTCGTAGCCCTGGCGCTGGTGAAAACTCTCTTCCTTGCAGATCCGCACCATCGCCCGGGCATACGGGCCATAGGAGCAGCGGCAGAGCGGGATCTGGTTCATGATCGCCGCGCCGTCCACCAGCCAGCCGATTGCGCCGACATCGGCCCATGTCGGCGTCGGGTAATTGAAGATGCTCGAATACTTCGCCTTGCCCTCGAGCAACTGGTCGACGAGCTCCGCGCGCGAAACGCCGAGCGTCTCGGCTGCGCTGTACAGGTAGGCTCCGTGGCCGCCCTCGTCCTGGACCTTGGCGATCAGGATCGTCTTGCGGAGCAAGGACGGCGCCCGGGTGATCCAGTTGCCCTCCGGCAGCATGCCGACGATCTCGGAATGCGCGTGCTGGGAGATCTGGCGAACCAGCGTTCGCCGGTAGGCCTCCGGCAACCAGTCCTTGGCTTCGATCTTTTCCTCGGCATCGACGCGCGACTGGAAACGCGACTCCAGGAGCGCGCCGTCCCGGGCCTCGTCGCGGAGACAATCTTTTCCAAGTGAATCAAGGCCTTGCGTATACATTCCGGCGGCCTCCGCGAGCTGATTCCGGGACCCTCGACTTTGACACAGAAAAGCGGCCTTTGGCACCGCGCGAATGGGGCCGGAAGACGCCTACTTCCAGCCCTCGATGCGCTGGACGAGGGTTTCCATGAAGCGATTGGCCTGGTGGCCGTCGAGCACGCGGTGGTCGATCGTGAGCGTCACGTAGCAACAGGGGCGGATGACGATCGAATCCTTGCCGTCCGCGGTGAAGACGACGGCGCGCTTTTCCAGTTTTCCGATCCCGAGGATCGCTGACTGGGGCTGGTTGATGATGATTGGCGCCGCGACGAGGCTTCCGCTCACGCCGTGGTTCGAAATCGTGAATGTGCCGCCACGGAGGTCCGCCGGTGTCAATTGATCGTCGCGCGCCCGCGCCACGAGCGCGCCGAGCGCCTCGGCAATTCCCGCGAGGTCGAGATTTCCGGCATCGCGGATGACCGGGACGACGAGGCCGCGGCCTTCGAGCGCCGTGCCGATGCCGATATCGATGCGCTCGCCGACCAGGAGCGCGTCCTCGGTCCAGCGTCCGTTGGCCTCGGGCACCGCGCGAATCGCGTCGACACAGGCGGCGACGAAATAGGCCGTCAGTGTCAAGGACTGTCCGCGCCGCTCGAAATCCGGCTTCGCCTTCGCGCGATGGGCGAGCACGGACGTCATGTCCGCCTGGAACACCGTCGTGACGTGTGGCGCCGTGTGCAGCAGGCTCTCGACCATGTGTGCGGCGATGCGCCGGCGCATCGGCGTGTGTGGCAGGCGTCGGAGGCTCGGCTCCGCGGGTGGCGGCGCATGGTCGGCCGTGCGCGGCGCGGTCTCGTCTGAAGTTGCGGGCACTGCGGCGAGAACGTCTTCCACGGTGATGCGGCCACCCTCCCCGCTGCCCTGGATCGCATCCGCGGTGAGGCCCCGCTCGGCGAGCAGGCGCCTGACGGCCGGACTCATGCGAGCGGCGGTTGAAACGAAGGCTGCCGGCGCCGTCCGCTTCTCGATGGCAGGCGCCGGGGACTGTGAGGCGGCGGGCTTCGAGACTGCCGCAGCGGCGCCGGGCCGGATCCGGCCGAGCAGGCCGCCGGGCTCGACGTCCGTGCCTTCCGCGGCCGTGATTTCGGCGAGCAGGCCGCCTGCCGGCGCGGGCACCTCGACCGTGACCTTGTCGGTCTCGATTTCAACGAGCGGCTCGTGTCTCGCGACCGGCTCGCCGACCGCCTTCAGCCAGCGCAGGACCTGTGAACGCGTCCCTTCCGCCTGGTCGGCCGGGAGCAGCACGTCGATCATCGAAGTCATGGTTCAAACGCTCGCAATGCGGCGCATCGCCGCCACGATCTTACCAACGGACGGCACGACCGCGTCGAGCAGGAGCGGGTTGTGCGGGCTCGGGACGTCCGGCATCGCCAGGCGCTCGACGGGCGCGTCGAGGTCGAAGAAAGAGCGTTCGGCCAGCAACGCGGCGATCTCGGCGCCGAAGCCGGCCGTGAGCGTGTCCTCGTGCACGATGAGGCAGCGACGCGTCTTCGCGACCGAGGCGAGGACCGCTTCACTGTCCCAGGGCGAGAGCGTGCGCAGGTCGAGGAGCTCGACGTCGATTGCGGACTCGAGGGCGGCCTGCTCGCAGCGTTCGACCATCGCGCCCCAGCTCACCACCGTGAGCTCGGCGCCGGCACGCAGGCAATGCGCCTTGCCGAACGGCAGCATGAACTCGTCGCCCGGCCAGGGCCGCCGCGCGGCCGCGCCGTCGAGCAGGGAGCGGTGCTCGAAGAAGATCACCGGGTCATTCCCGCGAAGCGCCGTTCGCAGCAGCCCGACCGCGTCCTCGGCATTCGACGGCATGGCGAGCTGCCAGCCGACTGCATGCAGGAACTGCACTTCGTTGCACTGGCTGTGCCAGGGGTCGCCGCACTTGAAGAATCCTCCCGGCATGCGCACGACCATCGGCGCCGCGAAGCGGTTCGCGGTGCGCCAGCGCATGGTCCCGCAATCGTGCAGCTGCTCGGCGGCCGGTTCGGCGTATTTGCGGAACTGTATTTCCGGCACCGGCACGAGACCCGCGAGCGCCATGCCGACCGCGCGTCCGATGATGCCCTCCTCCGACAGGCTCGTGTCGAACACCCGGTCTTCGCCGAACCGCTCCTGCAAGCCGAGGGTGGCCGCGTGAACGCCGCCCTTGCGGCCGACGTCCTCTCCGAAAACGAGGACGCGCGGGTTCACCGCGAGCTCGTGCTCGAGCGTGCGGCGGATTGCCGTCAGCATGTTGATCCTTGCGCCCTCCGGCCTTGCCGTCGGCGTCCCCGCGCGCGGCGCGATCCCGAGGGCGCGTTCGCCGCCCTGACGCTGCAACTCGTGCGATCCGTCCGCGCTGCGTTCGCTGAACACATGCCGCAGCACGGTCGCCGCCGAAACGGGGGGCCGCGACTCGATGCGCGCGAGCGCGGCCTGGACCTCGGTTGCTGCCGCGGATTCCAGCGCCTGCCATTCGGATTCGGCGATGGCGCCCGGCACCAGATCGCTTGCGCAGCTGCAGCAGGGGATCGCGGGCGCGTTCGTCCTCGATCTCGGCCGGGCTCTTGTAGGCCTGCGTGTCCTGGCCCGAATGGCCGGACAGCCGCGGCACCCGCAGGCGCAGGAACACCGGCCCGCCGCCCTCGCGGACCGTCGCGACCGCCGATGCGATCAGTTCCGCGCAGGCAACGGGATCTGAGCCCTCTCCCGTCATGATCCGGAGGTTGCGGAACGACGCGAGATTGGCCGCGATGTCGCCACCCGGCGTCTGGCGCGCCGCAGGCACGGAAATGCCGTAGCCGTTGTCCTCGATGAAGTAGAGAAGGGGCAGGCGCTCGGTCGTGGCGATGTTGAGCGACGCCCAGAATCCATTGGTGGCGGTCGATGCCTCGCCGCCGTGCGCGACGGCAATGCACCCTGCGGCAGCGGCATCGCCGAGTTGCCGGGCGCGGTAGACGAGCGCCTGGGCCCAGCCGGTCGCCGGCGTGAACTGCGCGCCCACGCCGCCGCAGGCCGGCAGCAGGCAGGCGCTGTCGCGGCTTGGCAGGTTGAGCACGACGCCGATGTCGCGGCCGGCCGACATGCCTTCGGCGCGCATCATCGTGGAGGCAAGCGCCTCCTCGACCCGCAGGCCCAGCGAAAGCGCGAGCGGCCTCGACCGGTAATACGGCGCAACGGCATCCTGCCTGCCGGTCGAGCTGCAGGCCCAGCAGGGCCTGGGTCAGGTCGTGGCCGCGGGCCGAAAACTGGTACAGCACCTTGCGGTCGGGCACGAGCTTCGTTTCTTCGAGCGCGTCGAGCGCGCGAGAAAGGAAAACCGTGCGCAAGGCGGATTTCCAATCCGGCATACCGAAATGTCCCGAAGACCGGCAGGCGCACATCCTAGCGGGCCGCGGCCCGTGTTTTTGGCCAATTTCTCGTGGCCACGGCGGATGCCCTGCCGGCGAGGCCTGCGCTAGAATCCGCCCGACCGCGAACCGGGAGCACCCGCACGCTGTCCCATAGTTACCAATTCGCAGGGGGAGACTGCTGCAATGACCCGAATGACGCTGACACTGGTGGCCTTCCTTGCCGCGGGAATCGCACAGGCGGCCTGCATTTATCCGCGCGCGCCCGAGCGGCTGCCCGACGGCAAGACCGCGAGTTACGAGGAAATGGCAGCGGCCCAGAAAGCGGTGCAGCAGTTCAACGAGGACATCAACGCCTACAACGCCTGCCTCGACCTGGAAATGAGCGCGCTCGTCCAGAGCGGCACTTACGACGAAAACCGGCTCGCCGAACTGCGTGCCATGCAGGCAAAGAAGAACAACGCGGCGGTCGACGAAGTGCAGGCGGTCGCGGACCAGTTCAACGAGCAGCTCCGGATCTTCAAGACCCGCGACAAGCAGGATTGACGCCGAGGACGATGACTACGCCCGCCGAGGCTGATCGCATCGGGATGGCGCCCGGCACCGGCGCACTCGACCTGTCGATGTCGCTCGCGGCAGCCGCGGCCGAGGGCTACCGGATCGTCGACATTCGCGAGCCGGAAGAATGCGAGCAGGAGCCGCTGCCGATTGCGGGACAGCAATCATTGCCGCTCGGAAGGCTCCTCGACGGGCAGTTGAACCCCGACCCGTCCCGGCGCTACCTGCTCGTCTGCGCGCATGGCGTGCGCAGCCACGCGGCGGCGGAATACCTTCGCTCGCGCGGTTCGCCCAATGTCTGGTCGCTGCAGGGCGGGCTGGCCGGCCAGCGCGGCTGAGCGGATTCAGAACGCGAACTGGTCCGGCGCCAATTCCATCAATGAACGGGCGCCGGCGCCCTGCGCATCGAGATGCGCCTCGGCGCGCGGCAATATGCGCTGGAAATAGAATCGCGCCGTCGCAAGCTTGGACTTGTGGAATGCGGCGTCGCCGCCGCCCTGCTTCAGGGCCCTGGCCGATACGGCCGCCATCCAGGCCCAGCACCAGGCGAGGCACAGGTATCCGGTGAGCTGCAGGTAGTCCATGGACGCCGCGCCGGTCTCGTCCGGGTTCCGGGCGCTGCGTTTCGCGATTTCTTCCGTCGCCTCGCTCCACTCCTTCAGCAGGCCGGCCAGCCGCGTGATGAAATCCGAGAGCTCGCCGGAGCCCGCGTGCTTCTCGCAGAACCCGCCGATCAGGCCGCCGAGCACCCTGGCCAGCTCCCCGCCGGAGCCGAGCACTTTCCGGCCCAGCAGGTCCATGGCCTGAACGCCGTTGGCGCCCTCGTAGATCATCGTGATCCGCGCATCGCGGAAGAACTGCTCGATGCCCGTCTCGCGGACGTAGCCGTGGCCGCCATGGATCTGGATCGCGTGGCTCGTGCACTCGAGCGACATGTCCGTGACGAAGCCCTTCACGACCGGGGTCAGGATCGACAAGAGCGCGTCGGCCTGCCTGCGGGTGGCTGCGTCGGGATGGTGGAGCGCGCGGTCCATCTGCAGGCCCGCGAACCAGGTGAGGACGCGCGCGCCCTCGATCAGCGACTTCTGCGTCAGCAGCATGCGCCGCACGTCGGCGTGCCCGATGATCGGGTCCGCGGCCGCGTTGCCGCCCGCCGAAGTCCGTCCCTGGCGTCGCTCGCGCGCATAGGCGAGCGTGGGCTGCCAGGCGCGCTCGCATTGTGCGAGCCCCTGCAGCCCGACCCAGAGCCGCGCGTGATTCATCATCGTGAACATCACTTTCAGGCCGCCATCGATCTCGCCGATCAGCCAGCCCCGGGAATTGTCGAAGTTCATCGTGCAGGTGGCCGAGCCGTGGATGCCGAGCTTGTGCTCGATGCCCGGGCAGGTCACGCCGTTCGGCGTCCCGGCCTTGCCGCCGTCGCCGGGGAGGAGCTTCGGCACGAGGAACAGGCTGATGCCGCGGGATCCCGCCGGCGCATCGGGGAGTTTCGCGAGCACCATGTGCACGATGTTCTCCGTGAGGTCGTGCTCGCCGCTGGTGATGAAGATCTTGGTCCCGCTGATGCGGTAGGCACCCTGGCCGTCGGGCTCGGCGCGCGTGCGCATCAGGCCGAGGTCGGTGCCCGCGTGCGGCTCGGTCAGCACCATCGTGCCGCTCCAGACGCCGCTGACGAGCTTGGGAAGGTAGACGCTGCGCAGCTCCTCCGTCGCATGCTTCGCGACACAGAGCACCGCGCTGTCCGTGAGGCCGCTGTAGAGCTTCCACGACATGTTCGCCGAAACGAGCATCTCGCCGAGCACGCCGCCCAGGCTTTCCGGCAGGCCCTGCCCGCCCGCCTCGACGGGCCCACACAGCGCCGCCCATCCGTCGTCGACGTATTGGCGGTAGGCCTCGATGAATCCGGGCGGCGTCACGACTCGGCCGTCGTCGGTGCGGCGAACGCCGACGCGATCGCCGGCTTCGTTGGTAGGCGCGACGACGTCCTCGGCGAAGCGCGCGCCCCCGTCGAGCACGCCGTCGATCAGCTCGGCATTGATGTCGTCGCGCCCGAGGTCGCGATAGTGCGACTCGACGTCCAGCACCTGGTACAGGACGTAGCGGAATTCCCGGAGGGGGACCTTGTAGGCGGGCATGCGGCGCGGGAGCGAGCCGTCAGCCTGCCGCTTCCGCGCAGGAAACGCAGCGATCGGAATACGGCAAGGCCTGGAGCCGGCGCTCGGGGATCGGCTTGCCGCAGTGACTGCACACGCCGTAGGTGCCCTGGTCCAGCTGGGCCAGCGCGCGATTGATCTGGGCGAGCTCGGCCGCGGTCGCCTCGCCGATTCCGGCCAGCACGGCGTCGTTCTCCATCTGCACGACCTGCTCGGCAAAGTCCTTCTCGAGCGGTCCGGAGGAACGCGTGATGTCGGCGTGGACTTTCGCGGCGCGCGCCAGCAGTTCCTGCTTCTGCTCCTCGAGCTTGCGCCGGACTGCCTCGAACTCGGTCGCCATGGGACCTCGCAGCTGAGCAGGCGGCGGCCGAAAAGGCCGCCGCCCGTGGTCCCCTCAGTTTACCTGTACTTCGACCGTCCTGGCGCGCGGCACGGGCTTCTTCGGCACCCGGACCTTGAGCACGCCATTGCGGCTCTCGGCCTGGATCGAGGCGATGTCGGCGTCTTCCGGAAGCTGGAAGCCGCGGGAGAAGCGACCGTAGAGGCTCTCCACGCGATGCAGCTTCTCGTCCTTGTGCTCCGCTTCCTTGCGTCGCTCGCCGCTGATCGTGACCACATGCTCGTCCACGGTCACCTTGACGTCTTCCCGGCTCACTTCGGGCAGCTCGGCCTTGATGAGGTACTCGGTTTCCGTCTCGGAAATGTTGGCGAGCGGAGTCCACGACGGCTCCTCGACCTCGTCACCGGCGCTGCGGCGCGCATTGGCCAGCCGGCCGTAGAGCGGGTGGATAGCGGCCGAAAATGTCGTCCAGTTCCCTGAACGGTTCCCAGCGAATCAATGTCATGTTGGCGTCTCCTTCTGCCCTCGGTGGGCTTGGCCTGATAAGTGGGACCCGTCGCGGATCAATTCAAGGGTTGAAAAACCCAGGGCGCCCGCTCGCGGTTTGCTAGGGGTCGGCTCGCGCCCGTAATATCGGGGGCGGTGCCGGACGGAGCTTCGGTCACCCCTGCAGCGAGGGAGTCCATGGGCCGCGATCACAACCCGGTAAAGGGGCAGTGGTACGAGAGCCTCGACGACGAGGAGGTCTTCCAGGTCCTCTCGATCGACGAGGACGCGGAATTGATCGAGCTGCAATACGAAGACGGCGACGTCGAGGAGATCGACTACGAGACCTGGCAGGAACTCGACCTCGACCTGTCCGAGGAACCGGAAGGCTGGTCGGGCTCCGAGGCCGACGAGGACGACGACGACGAACTCGACGACGAAGAGGACGACGAAGACGACGACTGGGATGACGACGAAGACGAAGACGAGGAAGACGACGGCTACGGCGACCGGGACGACTACTGATCTTCCCCCGGGCGCAGTCCCGCCGGCGGCCAGCCGGAACCCGTCCGCGGTGCACAGGTCCAACGAGCAGGCCCATCGAGGACGCCGAAACATGAAGCGCGCGATTTCAGTCGTCCCGGCACTCGTCGTTGCCGCCTGCGTGAGCTCGGGGCCCGAGTCGCAGCTCGGCAAGGAGGAGCCGCGCCGGATCAAGATGAGCCGGACCAGCGACTGCGTCTTCCATTCCACCATCAGCGGCTTCCAGGCGCTGGACGACCGGTATGTCGTGCTCTTCAGCATGGGCAATCGCAAGGCCTACCTCGCCGACATCGGCGGCGCCTGCTTCGACGTCGCGCACCAGCAGTCGCTCGCCGCCATCGATGGCGACGGCAACGGCCAGGTCTGCGGCTTTGGCCGTGACTCCATCGCCTACCGGCGCAATGGCATCGCGGAAGACTGCCGCATCCTGGGGCTCGAGCAGCTCTCCGACGAGCGGCGCCTCGAGCTCGGGCTCGGCATTCCGGAAAAGAAGCCCGGCAAGGGCAAGGAAGCGAAGGACGAAAAGAAGGAAGGCGAATCGAACTGACGGGCGTCTTGAAATGCGGCCACGCTGCATCCATGTGCAACGAACGCCTCGAGTCCATACGGAGCCAAGATGAAAAGAGTCCTGCTGTTCGTGCTGACGAATTTCGCGATCCTCCTCGTCGCGAGCGTGACGCTCAGGCTCCTGGGCGTCGAGCCCTGGCTCAACCAGCAGGGAATCAACTTCAGCTCGCTGCTGATTTTCGGCGCCATACTCGGATTCGGCGGCGCATTCGTCTCGCTCGCGATCTCCAAGTGGACGGCGAAGCGCGCGATGGGCGTGCACGTCATCGGCCAGCCCGCGCAATGAATCGGAAACCTGGCTGCTCGAGACCGTGCGCCGCCAGGCCTCGCAGGCCGGCATTGGCATGCCGGAAGTCGGCTACTTCGAATCCCCCGCGCCGAACGCGTTCGCCACCGGCGCCCGGCGCAACAGCTCGCTCGTCGCCGTGAGCACGGGCCTGTTGCAGCGCATGGACCGCCGCGAAGTGGAGGCCGTGCTCGGCCACGAGATAAGCCATGTCGCAAACGGAGACATGGTGACGCTGACCCTGATCCAGGGCGTCGTGAACACCTTCGTGTTCGTGGCATCGCGCCTCGTCGGCAGCATCGTCGACCGGGTCGTGTTCCGAAGCGAGAACGGCCATGGCCCGGGGTTCTGGATCACCACGATCGTCGCGCAGCTCGTGCTTTCCTTCCTGGCGACGATGCTCGTCATGTGGTTCTCTCGGCAGCGCGAATTCCGCGCCGACGGCGGCGGCGCCCGCCTCGCCGGGCGCGAGAACATGATTTCCGCGCTGCAGGCGCTCGGTCGCGGCCAGGGCGCGTCATTGCCGGACAAGATGGCGGCATTCGGCATCAGCGGCCGCCGGGGCGAGGGCTTCAAGCGGCTCTTCATGAGCCATCCTCCGCTCGAGGAGCGCATCGCGGCGCTGCAGGGCGCGGGAGCCGCCTGAAGCGGCCGGCCCGGGAGCTGGCGACGCGGGCCGCGCCGCATCAGTAAGATGCCGGCATGACCCTGCCGGACGCGCCCGTTTCGACTTCCACCCTGCGCGCGCTCAAGGACCTGCTGGGGCCCGCGGCCTTTCTCGACTCCGCCGCCGACCGCGCCCCTTTCGAGACCGATTTCCGCGGAATCCACCGCGGCCGCACGCCGCTCGTCGCGATGCCCGATTCGACGGCCGCCGTATCGGCGTTCGTGGGCTTCTGCGCGCGCGAGGGACTGCCGATCGTGCCCCACGGCGGCAACACGAGCTATTGCGGGGGCGCAACCCCGCGCGCGAAGGGCAACGAAATCGTGCTGTCCCTTCGCCGCATGCGGCGCATCCGCTCCGTCGACGCCCTGAACGATTCGATGACGGCGGAAGCCGGCTGCGTCCTCGCCGGGCTGCAGGAAGCCGCGGCCGCCGCGAACCGGCTCTTTCCGATGTCACTCGGCTCGGAAGGCAGCTGCACGCTCGGGGGCATCGTGTCGACGAATGCCGGCGGTACGGCCGTGCTCCGTTACGGCATGATGCGCTCGCTCGTGCTCGGCCTCGAAGTCGTCCTGCCCGATGGGCGCGTGCTCGACCAGCTCGCCCCGCTTCGCAAGGACAACACCGGCTACGACCTCAAGCAGCTCTTCATCGGCGCCGAGGGCACGCTCGGGGTCGTCACCGCGGCGAGCCTGAAACTCTATCCACGCCCCGCCGCGACGGCGACCGCGATGGCCGCCCTCGAGTCTCCCGCCGCGGCGCTCGCGCTGCTCGCCCTGCTCCGCGAATCGCAGGGCGACGCGGTGACGACCTTCGAGCTGATTCCCCGCATCGCCATGGAATTCACCTGCCGCCACATCGAGGGCGCGCGCGACCCCTTCGAGCGCCCGCATGGCTGGTACGCGCTGGTCGAATTGTCGCTCGCGGCGTCCGACGCCGACCTCGGCCGGCGCTTCGAGGCCGCACTGGCGGACGCGATCGCGCGAGGCGTGGTCGCCGATGCCGTCACGGCGACTTCCGAAAGCCAGCGGGAAGGCCTGTGGCGACTGCGTGAGACGATTCCGGAAGCACAGCGCCACGAGGGCGTGAGCCTCAAGCACGACATCTCGGTCGCGCCCGCAAGCCTGCCTCATTTCATCGATGCGGGACGGGAGCTTCTCGCGAAACTCGCGCCGGGCGCGCGGCTCGTCGCCTACGGGCACCTGGGCGACGGCAACCTGCACTTCAACCTGAGCGCCGCCCCCGGCGACGATGGCCCCGGGCTGCTCGAATCGGGCGACGCGATACGGCGCGCGGTGCACGACCTGGTCGCCGCGCACGGCGGCAGCATCAGCGCGGAGCACGGGATCGGCCAGCTCAAGGTCGGCGAGCTGGAACGATACGAGGATCCAGCGGCCCTCGATCTCATGAGGCGCGTCAAGCACGCGATCGACCCGAAAGGCATCATGAATCCCGGCAAGGTCCTGCGCGAGCAGTGAAACAAAGGGGACGGTACCCCTTTAACCACCGACGGCGACGTGGCTGCCGACAATGCCTTTCCGTTAAAGGGGACCGTCCCCTTTGTTTCTAAGCCGCGCGCGAGCGCCGGATCCGCAGGAACGCATAGAGCACGACGAGCAGCGCGAGGGCGATTCCGATCGCCGCCCATTCGAGCGTGGTGAGCGTCGTCACGATCGCGGCCATCGCCGCCACGGCGACGACTGGAATCAGTGCGCCGCCGGGCAGGTCGAACGGCCGATCGCCGCGCTCGCGGATGTCCCGCGACTGCGCGCGCCAGGCCGCGAGGCTGACCAGCGCGTACACGAGGCAGATCGCGCCGCCCGAGATGAGCGCGAGCGTGTCGAAACTGCCGGCGATTGCAAGAGCCCAGGCAAGTCCCGCATGGACGACGAGCGCCGGGAGCGGCACGCGGTGCTTCACGCTCACGGTGCCGAAGACTCGCGGCAGGTAGCGGTCCCGCCCGAGCGCGAACACGATGCGCGCGGTGCCGAGCAGGTTTCCCATCAGGAAACCGAGCATCGAGATGCACGCGGTGACGAGGAGCAGCGCGCGCGCCGGCGCCCACAACGCCCCTGCGGTGTCGGCCACGGGCACGCCGCTCGCCGCGAGATCCGGCCCGAGCAGGCCCTGGCCCACGATCTGGAGGGCGAGATAGAGGAGGACGACGAGCGCGATCGCGGCCAGGGTCGCGCGAGGCACGTCGCGCGCGGGATCCTGGAACTCGCCGGACGGCATGAGCGCCGTCTCCATGCCGGAATAGGCGAACATGACGAGCACCATGGAGGCGCCGAGCGCGCCCCAGGAGGGCACTTCGTCGATTGCAAAGCTGACCTGCGACCAGTCGACAAAGACGATCCCGAGCGCGGCGAGCAGGAACAGGGGCGTCAGCTTGAGCGCGGCCAGCGTCGTGATCGCGCGGACGCCGAGCTTGACGCCGAATGCATTGAGCGCGAGCAGTGTGCCGTAGACGGCGGTGAGCAGGAGCGCGCGCGGCAGCGGAGGCGCGAACGAGGGCACGAGATTGGCGACCTGAACCGAGAGGGCCGCGGCGACTCCCGCGCTCGATGCGACGTTGGAGATCCACATCAGCGCGCCGCCGACGAATCCGGCGAAGGGGCCGAAGGTCGCAGTGAGGTAGCTGTATGGCCCGCCGGTGACCTGGACGCGGCTGCCGACGGCGGAGAAGCAGAGTGCGATCGGGACGATTGCGAGCGCACCCGCGACCAGCGCCAGCGGCGCGGCAACCCCCATTTGCGTGGCGAGCGCGGACGGCATGCGGAAGATTCCGCCGCCGACGATGGAATTGATGACCGCCGCCGTCAGCGCGAAGGTCCCGATCACCCGGAGCAGCGCGGCCTCGCCCTGCACCGCCGGGGCCGGCCGATGCGAATTCTCACTGGACATGCGGCGTTCCCTGCGACCCTAGAGTTGCTGTCCGGCCGGCCGCGTCCAGCTGCTGTCCTTCCGGATCAGGCCCTCCTGCGCCACGCTCGCAACGAGCCGCCCATCGCGCGAGAAGATGGTCCCGCGGCTGAAGCCCCGCGCGCCGGACGCGCTCGGGCTCTCGATCACGTAGAGCAGCCACTCGTCCACGCGGAGGTCGCGATGGAACCAGATCGCGTGGTCGATGCTCGCGAGCTGAAGCTCGGTGAACGACACGACGTGCGGCAGCGTGGCGGTTGCCAGCAGGTTGTAGTCCGAAACATAGGCCAGCAGGCAGCGATGCAAGGCCTGGTCGTCCGGCAGCTTGCCGGTCACGCGGAACCAGACCTTCCGGCTCGCGGGCCCCTGTGCCGGCGACAGGTAGTCCGGGGGATCGACTTCGCGGAACTCGAAGGGCCGCTGGTTGCGGAAGAAGCGGCCGATTTTTTCCGGCGCGCGCTCGACCAGCTTCGGGTCGATCTCGCCGAGGTTCCGCAATTGCTCCGGGGGCGGCGCGGCCGGCATGGGCGCCTGGTGCTCGAGGCCCGCTTCCGCGACCTGGAACGAGGCGGACATCGTGAGGATCGGCTGGCCGTGCTGGATGGCGACGACGCGGCGGCTGGTGAAGCTGCCGCCGTCGCGGCTGCGGTCCACCTCGAAGATGATCGGCACTGAAAGGTCGCCTCGCCGCAGGAAATAGGCGTGCAGCGAATGCACCGTGCGGCCTTCGACCGTGCGCGATGCGGCCACGAGCGCCTGGCCGAGGACCTGGCCGCCGAAGACCTGCGGGGCGCCGACGTCGCGGCTCTCGCCGCGGAACAGATTGTCCTCGATCCGCTCGAGATCGAGCAGCTTCAGCATCTCCGGCAGGCGCGCACCCGTTTCCACCCGCATCACTCCGGCGGCGCGACGCCGAGCCGCTCGCGCATGATCGGGCTCGTGGTGGTGTACTGCAGGAACTGCCGCTTTTCCGGATACACGTGGTGCTGCACGCCGAAGGCGGCGAGCGCCGCTTCGTGGAAGCCGGACAGGATCAGCTTCTTCTTGCCGGGATAGGTGTTGATGTCGCCGACGGCGAAGATCCCCGGCTCGCTGGTCTGGAATTTTTCAGTGTCGACGGCGAGCGCCTTCTTCTCGAGCGCGAGGCCCCAGTTCGCGATCGGTCCCAGCTTGGGATGGAGGCCAAAGCAGGCCAGCACGAGGTCGCAGGCGATTTCCGTCGTCGCCTTGTCGCGGCCGAGGATCGTCACGCCGGCCAGCCGGCCATCGGCTTCCTTCAGCGACTGGATCGTGCCTTCGAGGTGGCGAATCCGGCCCGCCGTCGCGAGCTCGCGCATGCGCGCCACGGAGGCAGGTTGCGCGCGGAATTCCGCGCGGCGATGCACGAGCGCGACCGACCGCGCCTTGCCGCAGAATTCGAGCGCCCAGTCGAGGGCGCTGTCGCCGCCGCCCGCGACCACGAGGTCCTTGCCATGGAAGTCCTCGGCGCGCCGGACGCGATAGTGGACCTGGCTTCCTTCGTAGCGTTCCGCCTCCGGAACCATGAGCCGGCGCGGCTGGAAGGAGCCGAGTCCCGCCGCGATGATGATGCTGCCCGCGTCTAATTGCGTGCCCGCCGAAGTCGTCACTTCGAAACGCGCATTGCCGAGTCGGAGCAATCCCGTCACTTCCTGACCCAGGTGGAAGCCCGCGTGGAACGGCTTGATCTGCTCGAGCAGCCGATCGACGAGTTCCTGCGCGCCGCAGACAGGCAGCGCCGGAATGTCGTAGATCGGCTTGTCCGGATAGAGCTCGGTGCATTGGCCGCCGGGATGCGCGAGCGAGTCGACAATCTCGCACTTCATGCCGAGCAGGCCGAGCTCGAAAACCGCGAACAGGCCGACCGGGCCCGCGCCGATGATGACGCATTCGGTGCTGATCGCTGCGGGAGCCGCGGCTTCGCTCACGGATCTTCCTCTGGACACGGAGGCCGGTCGATGGGACGCGGCGAGAGGCGGCATTCTAGCCGATGATAGGCTTGGGCCCCATGGTCGACGCCATCGATACGCCCATCGGGAGTGAATTACGCGCGCCGCGAGAAAGCGCCCTGCCCGCGCTTCGACACGATGCCGATGGCCGGCGCCGCATCGACATGCGCGCGGTGGCGGTACTCGCCCTGCCGCTCGTGCTGAACAGCACGGTCCAGGCGATGCTGAACCTGACCGACACCTGGTTCATCGGGCGGCTCTCGACCTCCGCGACCGCGGCGATTGCGGCAGTCCACTGGCTCGCGCTGCTCGCGCTCTTCCTGATCGGCGGCGTGGCGATGGGCGTACAGACGCTCGTGGCCCAGGCCTACGGCGCCGGGCGCTACCGCCGCACGAGCCAGATCGCGTGGATGGGACTGTGGGCCTCGGTCCTCACGATTCCTGCATTCGGGCTCACGATCGCATTCGGCCCTGCAATGATCCGCGCATTCGGGCTGGCTCCGGACGTTGAGGCGCTCGCCATCCAGTTCTGGATCCCGCGAATGATCGGCGGGCCGCTCGCCGCCGCGCTCTGGGCCGCCGTCGCCTATTTCAACGGCGTCGGGCGGACGCGCATCCCGCTCGTCATCGGCATCGTCGTCATGGGATCGAACGTCGTGCTGAACGAGTTCTTCATCTTCCGGCTCGGCTGGGGGATGGCGGGCGCCGCCTGGGCGACGACGGTGGCGGAACTGCTCGGCGTCGCAATCGCGATCCAGTCGATCCTGCGCCTCGATCCGGCACGATTCCAGGCTCACCTGACCTGGCGGCCCAACTGGCGACGCATCATCACGCTCATCGCGCTCGGGATGCCGATGGCCATGACGGCCTGCGCCGACCTCGGCGCCGCGGCGCTTTTCCAGTTGATGCAGGTGCAGGTCGGCGTCGTCGACGGTGCGGCGACCCAGATTGTCACGATTTTCACCGCGATCGCGTACATGCCCGGCATCGGGCTCGCGCTGGCGGGCACCACGCTCGTCGGCCAGGCGATCGGCGCCGGCGATCGGGACTGGGCGGAGCGGCTCGGCAACCGGATCATCGCGGTCGTCGCCTGTTACATGGGCGGCGTCGGCCTGCTCATCGCGCTCGGCGGCAACTGGGTCGTGCCGCTCTTCGTCAATGCAGCCGATCCGCGCGCCGCGGAAGTCATCGCGCTCTGCTCGTCATTGCTCTGGCTGGCCGCCGCCTACCAGTTCTTCGACGGCGTGAACTTCGCGAGCTCGTTCTGCCTGCGCGGCGCGGGTGACGCCCGCGTGCCCGCGCTCATCGTCCTCGCCTGCGGCCTGCTGCTCTTCCTGCCGCTGACCCACCTCTTGACGTTCGCACCGGGCGAGGGCTGGTTTGAATCGGCGCCCGGCTTCGGGCTCGGCGCGGTCGGCGGCTGGAGCGCGATCCTGGTCTACGTGGTCGCGATCGGCACGGCGCTGTGGCTGCGCTGGAAGAACGGCGCCTGGCGGAAGATCCGGCTCTGAAGGGGACCCTCAGCGGTCGGGCTGGAACGCGTTGCGGTAAACGTAGTTGGCGATCCGCCGTCCCTGGGCGATGCCCTCGGTCTTGTCGAAGGCCCAGTGGATCCCGAGGTAGATCCGGCTCTGGCCGTTTTCCTCCTCTGCCTGCGAGAACGACTCGAAGCTGCGGGGACTGAACGGCCTCGCCTTTCCATCGTTGCCGAGCGTGACGCCATTCAGCTCATCCGACACGAAAGTGAATGCCACGCGATCGGTCCGGTAGACATTCCTCAGGACCTGGAAGAGCGCCCCGCCGAATCCGGCGTGCCCCGACGGATACGCCGGGAATGGCGGCGTGAAGTTCGGGCCGGTCAGGTTGCTCGCGGGAGCGCCCAGCGGCGAGAAGTCGGGGTCGCCGAGCGTCGCGGGATTGCCGTCGCCCTTCCCGGTGGGTCCCGTGCCTTCGTCCGCCTCGCGGATTCCGGTGACGGGGCGCCAGACGCTGTAGTAGAACTTTGATTCCCAGATCGCGATGCCGGCATCGGCCATGGCCGTGTGCACGAGCGCGAGCAGGCGCGCGAGCTTCATGACGTCATTGCTGCGCTTCGAGACCTCGCGCGTGACCTGGTTATAGAGCCGCGGCGGCGCACAAAGGCTCGGCGTGCCGTCATAGGCCCAGTAGATGCCGATCTCGGACTGATCTTCCGTCCGTTCGGTCGGCGCGCCCTTTCCATCCCCGCCGAGCGCCAGCACTTCGTTGTACGCCTCCGTGTAGGCGGCACTGTCGAGCGCGGGCGGCGGCGGCGTGCGGAACTGCCGCGCCGAGCGGATGACGAACGGCCGGACCTTGCCCCAGTCCTTGCCGAGCGCGATCGGCACCTGGCTGATCGGATCCTGGCGCCATGCGCCCGGCTCATCCGACGGGAAGTATTCCGAGCCCATCAGCGGATCCTTCTGGACATTGCCATCGCCGCGGCGCAGCCGCAGGATTGCATTCGCCGCTTCCAGCCCGATGCGCAGGCCGCGCTCGATAGCGCGGCGATCTCGCGAGCGCAGCAATCCGAGCTGCTCGGCCAGCAGTGCGTCAAACGAGCCGGCTTGCGAGGGGTACATCGCGACCAGGGTGTCGCGGGCGGCCCGCGCGATCGCCGCCTCGACCGAAGTCTCTTCACGAACCCGCCGGAGTCCCGTATAGCTGCGGTATCCGCCCAGCACGGCGTTTGCGGCGTCGAACATCGCGATGTGGACGATCGCCATTGCGCGGCTGGCACGGCCGGGACCGAGCTGCTCGCCGAAGATGCGGATCTCGTCCGGCTGCAGCGGCGTGTGATCGAGGCCGCTCGCATTCACCGCGACTTCGTTCCAGTAGCGAAGCGTGTCGGCCGGGCCGTCGCCGAGGCGCACCGGCGCGATGCGAATGGTCGGGGAATCGGGTGATCCCGGCGAGAACCGCCCGCCCAGGTAGCGCTCGAACTCCGGTGTCGCGCGCGGTGGCGGCTGGCCGGATTCGGCCCAGGACGCCGTAACCAGCGTCAGCAAACCGAGAAGAACAAGGAATCCCCGCCTGAGTGCAGTTTCCATTGCGGCCCCCTCGACTTCATCCATGAAGCCTGGTCGAGCCTAGTCCTGCCGGACGGGCCGGGACACACGGCGACTGTCGCGATGCGGAGACGCTTTCGCTATTCGAAGTCGCGCGCGACGCGGAAGCCGAGATCGGACTGGCGATGCGATGCGAGCTCGGCGCCGCGCGCGGGCGCGCGCGCATCGCGCGGCCGGCTCGCCCAGGAGCCGCCGCGCACGCCTTTCAGCTCGCAGCCGCCCTGCCACGTCCAGGCACGGGCGTCCTGCGGCCTGCCGGCATAGCTTGCGGTGAAGCAGTCCATGACCCACTCGCGGGCATTGCCGATGACGTCGTACACGCCGAAGGCATTCGGCTTGTATTGGGCAACCGGCGCGAGGCCCGGTGCGCGGTCGTTGCATCGCGCATTCGGCCACGGAAATCGCTGCGCGTCGACGGCGGATGAGTCGTAGACGTTCGCGTGATCGCAGGCGAGCGACAGCGCGACATCCTCGCGCGAGTCGCGCTCGCCCCAGAATCGCGGGTAGGAAGTTCCGCCGCGCGCGACGTATTCCCATTCCGCTTCGGATGGCAGCCGGTAGCGCTTACCGCTCTCCTTGGCGAGCCACTCGGCATAGGCGCGCGCCTCGTCCCAGCTCACGCACACCACCGGTTCATCGTCGCGCGGCGGCGTCGCGAATCCGGGATCGCGCCAGCTGCGTTCACGATCCTGCACCCACTGGCCGCCCAGCCACACGCGGCAGCCGGCGACCGCCTTCGCGCCGGTCGCCTCGACGAAGCGGCGGAACTCGCTGACCGTGATTTCACGCTGCGAGACCATGAACGGGCGCGAGAACGACAGGGTGACCGCCGGCGATTCGCCGCGCGATGCGTCCAGCTCCGGCGCATCGGGCGCAGAGCCCATCGCGAACTGCCCCGGAGGCACGAGCGCGAGTTCGGGGCAGACCGGGCAGTCTCGCGCCGCGGGCGTCGCAGCCGTCTGCGCATGGGCCGGCGCGGCGGCGGCGAAGATCAAGGCGAGAATGAGCAGTAGCCTCACCGCTCCTCCCGCTCCGGCGCGCCCAGGCCGCGTGCGACCCGGAAGCCCGTATCGCCCGCGTGCTCGCCGGCGGGCGCGCCCGCACGATAGGCGCTCCGGCTCTCGGCCGGCGGCGTCAACCAGCTGCCGCCCCGCTGTATGCGCTCGCCGCAGCCGCCGAGCCATTCCCAGGCGCGGGCGTCGCGCGGACGGCCGGCGTAGCTCGCCGTCGCACAGTCCTGCACCCACTCGCGCACGTTGCCGATCAGGTCGTGCAGCCCGAAGGCATTGGCGCCGAACGAGCCGACCGGCGCGAGGTCGGGGAAGCCATCCCGGCATGCGGCAGCAGGCCAGCCCAGCCGGTAGCTTGCTTCTGCGACGAGGTCGTAGGTATTCGCGCTGTCGCAGCCGCTTTCAGGATCGTCACCCCAGGGTCTCAGCGTCCGGCTGCCGGCGCGCGCCGCGTATTCCCATTCCGCTTCCGAGGGCAGCCGATAGGGCGCGCCGGTCTTCGCGGCCAGCCATTGCACGTAGGCCTGCGCGTCCGCAAACGACACGCAACTGGCAGGCTGGTCATCGGTGGGGGACGCGGGCGTCGCTGGATCCTGCCAGTTGCGGCGCGCATCCTCGCTGAACCGCGAGAGCGCGGGATCCCAGACGCGGCAACCCGCCGCCGGCTCGTGCCCGCTGTCGGCGATGAAGCGCGCGAACTCGCCGCGAGTCACTTCGTGGCGGCCGAGCGCGAACGCACCCGGCAATTCGATTGTGACGGCGTCCGGTTCCGCCCCCGCAACGCCACGCGACCGCCGCGCCGAGGGCGTGCCCATGACGAAGGTCCCCGCGGGGACGACCACCATCTCCGGGCAGTCGTCGCAGTCGCGGAACGTCGAGCCGGGATCCCGCGGGGATTCCGCGGCAGCGGGCTGCGCGATTGCCGTGGCCAGCAGCGTGGCAATCGCGGCCGCCCGCGTGAACGTCATCAGGAATCAGTCCTCACCGGAACGAAGATCTGCGCATTGCCGCGCTGGATCAGCAAGGCCACGGTCCCGTCCGACGCGTTCACGGCCGTGCGGAACTCGCCGACCGTCGCGACCTGCACGCCGTTGACGGCGATCAGCACGTCGCCGCGCTCGACGCCGGCGACAGCCGCCGGCCCGTCGGCGTTCTCGACGACCAGCCGCCCGGTCGTCTCCAGCTCGCGCCGCTCGTTGCCCGTCAGCGGGCGCACCGCGAGGCCCAGCTTGCCGGTGTCCGCGTCGCCTTCCGGCGTCCGCGAGGCGACCTTCGGTTCGTCCTCGAGCTCGCCGACCTTGACGCGCATGCTGTGCTCCGACTTGTCGCGCCAGACCGTGAGCGTCGCCTGCTTGCCGGGCTTGATGCCGGCGATGAGGGAAGGCAGCTCGCTGGAGCGTTCCACGTCGTGCCCGTCGACCGCGAGGATGACGTCACCGGGCTTCAGGCCCGCGGCGTCGGCCGGGCCGCCCGCCTCGACCTGGCTCACGAGCGCGCCCCGTGGCCGCGCGAGCTTGAACGAGTCGGCGAGCGCCTGGTTGACCTCCTGGATCGTCACGCCGATGCGGCCACGCTCGACGCGGCCGTTCGCGACGAGCTGGTCCTTCACGTTCATCGCGACGTCGATCGGGATCGCGAATGAAACGCCCTGGTAACCGCCGGTGCGGCTGTAGATCTGCGAATTGATGCCGACCACTTCGCCGCGCAGGTTGAAGAGCGGGCCGCCCGAATTGCCCGGGTTGACCGCGACATCCGTCTGGATGAACGGCGTGTAGGTCTCCGGCGAGCGAGCGCGCGGTCGCGCTGACGATTCCTGCCGTGACCGTGTTGTCGAAACCGAACGGCGAGCCGATCGCGATGACCCACTCCCCGGCCTTCAGCACCTGCGGGCTGCCGATCCGGACGACCGGCAGCTTCGACGCCTCGATCTTCAGCACGGCGACGTCGGTGCGCGCGTCGACCCCGACGACCTTGGCGTCATATTCGCGCCGGTCCGTCGTGCGAACGGTCACCTCACTCGCGCCGTCCACGACGTGCGCGTTGGTGAGGATGTATCCGTCGGCGCTGATCACGAAACCGGAACCTTCCCCGCGCGCCGGCTGCTGCGGCCCGCGCGGATCTCCGTCGCCGAAGCGACGGAAGAATTCGTACAGCGGGTCGTCGGGGGAAATCTCGGGGCGGCCGCGGCTGACCGCCTGGCGCTCCGCGATCGTGCTGACGTTGACGACTGCCGCGCCATAAGCGTCGACCAGCGAAGCGAAATTGGGCAGCGCCGCGGCGATCGCCGGATCCGCGGCGGGCGCGACGGCGACCGCGGCGGGCGGCGTCGAAGCGCGGTTGTCTTCGGCCGCCTGCGGCCGATCGGCGCAGGAGACGAGCAATACGAGAGAAGTCGCCAGCCAAAGCCGGCGCAGGGGCGTGTTCATGGAGACTCCGGAATGTCGATTTGTTGCTGCGCTATGACAGCCCCGGTGCCTGCAAGTTGCATCCATGCACATTAGTATTGCACCAAATGCGGTTTCGATTCCCGGCCTTCCTCCTCTGCACCGCCTTTGCCGCAACCGGTCTCGCCGCCGAACTGCCCGCCGGTACGCGCGCGGTGCTCGAACGCGAGGGTGTTCCTGCCGCCGGAGTCAGCGTCGTCGTGCGCGACATCGAGACCGGAAACGGCCTGGTCGAACTCAATCCCGACACGCCGCGCACGCCGGCCTCGACCATGAAGCTGCTGCCGACCTGGGCAGCGCTCGATCTCCTGGGTCCCGCCTACGCCTGGAAGACCCGGGCCTGGTCCGACGTCCCGGTCGTCAAGGGCGTGCTCAAGGGCAACCTCTATCTCCAGGGCGGCGGCGATCCCCTGCTGACGATCGAGCGCTGGTGGCGATTCGTCAACGACCTGCGCCAGACCGGGCTGCGGGACATCGAGGGCGACATCGTCGTCGACCAGACCCGCTTCGCCGCGATCGACGAGCGGCCCGAGGATTTCGACGGCAAGTTCTGGCGGACCTACAACGTCCTGCCCGACGCGCTGCTCGTCAACTGGCAGTCCTCGGACTTCACGATCCGCCCCTCGGACGACGGCGGCGGCATCGACATCACGATACAGCCCTTTCCGGAGGGACTCGTCGTCGAAAACCGGGTCAAGCTCGCGAGCGGGCGATGCGCCGGCAAGAACAACCGCGTCGCCTATACGATCGAGCCCACCCGCCCCGGGCGCGTCGTTGCGACCGGCCGGATATCCTCCAGTTGCGGGCCCCAGACCCAGCGGCTCGCGATCATGGAACCGGCGCAATTCGCCTTCGGCACTTTCGTGACGCTCTGGCGGCAATCGGGCGGCCAGTTCCGCGGCGGCATGCTGCGCGCGCCGACGCCGCCCGCCGGCCGGCTCCTGCTGACGCACGAGTCGGAGCCGCTGTCCGAAATCGTGCGCGTCACCAACAAGTACTCGAGCAACATGATGGCGCGCTCGCTCGTGCTTGCGCTCGCGGCCGAGATGAGCGGGACGCCCGCGACTGCGACCGCGGGCCAGGCCGTGATCCAGGGCTGGCTGAAGACGCGTGGCCTGGATTTTCCGGAGCTCGTCATCGGCAACGGCTCCGGCCTCTCCCGGGACGCTCGAATTTCCGCCGACAGCATGGCAAGGGTGCTGCTGGGCGCGCGGCAGAGCCGCTTTGCGCCGGAGTTCCTGACCTCGCTCTCGCTGGGCGGCCTCGACGGCACGCTCCAGAAGCGATTCGAGAACGTCGACGATCCGAGCCGCATCCGGATGAAGACCGGCACGCTGCGGGACGCGAGCTGCATCGCGGGCTACGTCGACCGGGAAGTCGGGCAAGACTTTCGCCGTCGTCGTCTTCGTGAACCACCCAGGCGCGCAGAACGGTCTCGGCGAAACCATCCAGGCATCGGTCATCGACTGGGTGCTCAAGCAATAGCGGTGTTTCGGGCGGGGCGGGGAATGCGCCCTCGCGCGCTCAGAAGAACGGACATTCGCTTGCTCGGGCCATTCCCCGCCCCGCCCGGCAATTCGCCACTTCAGGCGTGCCGGCCGGCGAATTCTGCGTAGATTTTTCCGAATACGTTCTGCCAGCCGGATTCGTATTCGCGGCGGAGGATGGGCGCGATTTCGCCGAGGGCTTCCCAGCCGCCGTGCGTCAGCGTGACGCGGCTGCCGCCGTCCCGCGATGCGAATTCGACGTCGATCCATTGCGCCGTTTCCGGACCGCGGCCCGGATGCCAGCTGAAGCGGACACGCCGCCCCGGCTCGAGCGACTCGACCCTGCCCCAGGCATGGCGCGTGCCGTCCGGCGCGGACTCCTCGACGGACTCGCCCACCTCGGCGCCAAACCGGCAGCGCGTCGCGACATCGCGCGTCAGCGAATGCGTTGCGACCGGCCACCAGTCGGCGAATTGCGCCGTGAAGGCCCCGTAGGCGCGCGCGCACGGGACCGGCAGGTCGACGGAAACGACGATGGGCGTGAGCGTGTTCACCAGGACTGCTGAGTCCGCCGGACGCCGTCGACTTCAGTCCTTGCCCAGGATCCGTTCCAGCCGGTCGCGGTAGCTCCGGCTCAGCTTGAGCTCGTGCCCTCCTTCGAGCGTCAGGAAGTACTCGCCGTTGGTGTGCGGCTTGAGCTTGCGGATACGGCGGATGTTGACGATCGTCGAGCGGTGGATGCGCTGGAAGTCGGCCGGGTCGAGGCGCTCCTCGAACTGCTTCATCGTCGCCCGCACCACGTGCGTGCGCCCCTCCGCGTGGACGCACATGTAGTCGCCCGCCGCGTCGACCCACTCGATGGCAGCCACCGGCAGCCGTATCGTTTCGCGCCCGAGACGGATCGGCAGGACTTCGGGGAAGCGGCGCGCCATTCCCGCCGCGCCGCGAGCGAGGAGTTCCTCGGCGTCGAGCACGCCGGCGCCGGTGACGCTGGCGAGCAGCGCCACGAGCTGCTCGCGATGCTTCACCGACTTGCGCTGGGCGAACTGGTCCCGGACGTGCGCAAGCGTGCGCTCGAGGCGCTCGTCCACGAGTGGCTTCAGCAGGTAATCCAGGGCATGCGAGTCGAAGGCGTCGATCGCGTAACGGTCGAAGGCCGTCACGAACACGACCATGGGCATGCTGGTCTGCGGTATGCGGCGCAGGACCTCGAAGCCGTCGATGCCGGGCATCTCGATGTCGAGGAACATGAGGTCCGGCGAGTGCCTCGAAACGGCGTCGACCGCCTCGCGCCCGTTCGCGCACTGGTCCACGATCTGGAAGTCGCCGTGCGCGGCGAGGCGCAATTCGAGCCCGCGCCGGGCGAGCGGCTCGTCGTCGACGATGATCGCGCGAATCGGTCCGGCCATCGGTCTCAAACTTCCAGCGGCAGGCGCATCTCGACTCGCAGGCCCGGCGCCATGTCGGCGACCTCGACCCGGTGCGCATCTCCGTACAGCACATTGAGCCGTTCGCGGGTGTTCCGCAAGCCGACGCCGCGGCCATTGCCGCCCGTCGCGACGGCCGGCAGCCCCGGCCCGTCGTCAACGACCGCAAGCCGCAGCCCGCCGTCCTCGATGCCGGCGATGACGGTCACCGAGCCTCCCTGCTCCCGCGGCGAGATCGCGTACTTCATGGCGTTCTCGACGAGCGGCTGCAGCAGGAGGGACGGCACGAGCGCAGACTCCGCGCGCTCGTCGACGTCGAACTCGAGCCGGAGGCGGTCGCCGAAGCGCAGTTTCTCGATCCCGAGGTAGAGGTTGAGCGCGTCGAGCTCCTGGCGAAGCGTCACCTTCTTCATCGGGTCCTGGTCGAGCGTATAGCGCAGGAACTCGGACAGGCGCGAGACGGCGAGGTTCGCGATCCGGTTCTGTCCGTCCAGCACGAGCGTCGAGATGGCATTCAGCGTGTTGAAGAGGAAATGCGGATTGAGCTGGTAGCGCAGCATCTTCAGCTGCGCTTCCTGGGCGAGCGCCGAGGCCTTCAGCGTCGCCTCGCGCTCGAGCTGCAGGCGCTCGTAGAACTTCACGCCGTAATAGAGCCCGGTCCAGCACAGCAGCAAGGCCATCGACGAGAGGGTGCCGACGAAGACCTCGAGCGGCTTCGGCGCATGCTCCATCGCCCATTCGGGCTTGACGATGTCCATGTACGCGGTGTTGATGATCGCGCGCCAGGCGAGCGCGATGATCCAGCAGGCAAGCGGCGACCCGATCAGCATCGCGCGCGCGCTCGAATTCCACAGCCTGCGATACAGGAGCCGCAGCGGCGCCGACAGCAGGAATCCCGACGCCGCGGCGATCGCGATCACCTTGACGTAGCCGGGCTCCTTGCCGTAGACCGCCGTACCGACGAACATCGCGAGCCCGTACGCGCACCAGCCGAGCGTGTGCAGGCCCCAGAACAGCAGGTTGCGGTTGCCCCGCAGGATGTCCAGGTTCATCCGGACACCTTAGTCACGGCCTCGCGGTGCGTACAACGCCTTGTCCCGCCCGCGGCACGGCTGGTCGCAGAAACCGCCGTTGCCGGGCCGCGGCTCATGCGTATTGCCGCGCCGCGGCGGCCAGCTCGCCCGCGACCCGCGCGCGCAGCCCCGCGGGTGCCAGCACTTCGACGCCGGCGCCGTGACGCAACAAGTCCATCACGAGCTCGGGCTCGCGGCTATACGGCAGCTCGAGCACGTAGCTCCCGTCGGATTCGATCCGTCCGACCTGCCGCGAATGCCAGACTTCGTCGGCGACCCAGCGCGCGCTCGCCGGCGTGAATCGCAGGACCGCGGTCTCGGTTTCCGCGCCCGCGAAGATCCCGTAGCCGGCGCCGAGCACGCGATCGAGCTCCGCTTCCGGCACCTCGCGCGCCGGCTTCTCCTCCACGCGCGCGTGGCGGATCGAGTCGACCGCGAAGACGCGCAGGTCCTTGCGGACGTGGCACCAGGCATCGAGGTACCAGTTGTAGCGGTAATGGACGAGCCGCTGCGGCGAGACGGAGCGCTCCGTGATGCCGCCGTCGCCCCGCTTCTGGTGGCGGATATGGACCCGCTTGCGGCCGAGCAGCGCGAGGGACAGGGCCTCGAACACGTCGCGGTTCACGCGCCGCGTGCCGAGCGTCAGCACGCGGATGCGCCGCCGGATCTCGCGATGCCCGCGGTCGCCGCGCTCGAGCAGTGCGCGCAACCGCATTCGTAGCGGCGCCAGCTGGCTGCCGAGGAGACCCGAGCCCATCGTGTCGAGCAGGTGCTCGATCTCGAGCAGCGCGTAGATTTCCGCGGGGCTGAACCACACGCCCGGCCATTCCGCGAGCTCCGCTCCGGGATCGAGCACATAGGCCTGGCGCTCGCGCGACCAGACGATCGGCACGCTCAGGCGGTCGCGGAGGTACTCGATGTCGCGCTTGAACGTCGCGTGCGAGATTTCGAGGTCCTCCTCGATCTCGCGCCGCGTCAGCGCCCCCCTCTCGATCAGCCGGCGCCGGATCCGGTAAAAGCGCTCGGTCCGGTCCACGAATCAGGACGCCGGGACCACACGCAGGATTTCACCGGCGTCCTCGTCGGTCACGAGGTAGAGCGCGCCGTCGGGTCCTTCGCGCACGTCGCGCACGCGCTTGCCGATGGCGATGCGCTCCTCGGAAAGCACCTTGCCATCCGGCTCGACGGCGAGCCTCACGAGCTGGGTCGCCGCGAGCGCGCCGACGAAGAGCTGGCCCTTCCAGTCCGGATACCCGTTGCCGCTGTGGAACGTCATCCCGGACGGCGCGATCGAAGGCACCCAGTAATGAACCGGCTGCTCCATGCCGGACTTCGCCGTGCCCTCGCCGATAGTCGGGCCGCTGTACTCGCGGCCGTAGGTGATCACCGGCCAGCCGTAATTGCGGCCTGGCCTTCGGCAGGTTGATCTCGTCGCCGCCCCGCGGGCCATGCTCATGCGCCCACAGCTCGCCGGTTTCCGGGTGGAGCGTCGCACCCTGGATGTTGCGGTGACCGATGGACCAGACCTCGGGCAGCGCCCCGCCCCGGGCGACAAAGGGATTGTCGGCAGGCGCCTTGCCGTCGCGCGTGATGCGGATGACCTTGCCGATGTGCGTGCCGGGATCCTGCGCCAGGTCGCGCTGCGAATTCCGCTCGCCCGTCGTGACGAAGAGGTTGCCGTCGCGGGCAAACACCAGTCGCGAGCCGAAATGATGCTTGCTCGCGAACTTGGGCTGCTGCCGGAAGATCACCGTGACGTCCGCGAGGGCCGCGCCGTCGAGGCGGGCGCGCGCAACCGCCGTGCCGTTCTTGTCGCCCTCTCCGGGCTCGGCGTAGGAAAGGTAGATCGTCGAATTCGTGGAATACGCGGGGTCCAGTATGACGTCGAGCAGGCCCCCCTGGCCCGCGGCGACGACCGCCGGCACGCCGGCGATCGGCTCCGACAGCTTCCCGTCCTTCGAGACGTAGCGGAGCCTTCCGGGCCGCTCGGTCACCAGCATGCGGCCGTCGGGAAGGAAAGCGAGGCTCCAGGGATGCTCGAGGCCGCTCGCGACCGTCGTCACCGCGACGCGGGTTTCGCCGCTCGGGGTGACGTGCTGCGCGTCCTGGCAGGCGCCGGTGCCCGTCACGAGGAGCGCCAGGAACAGGCCGCGCGAAATCGAGGCAAGAGCACCCGTGGTCATCTTGTCGATCCTCCGTGAATCGCGCTGCCCGGCACTTCAGCCGGCAGCCACGCGGGTGATGATATAGCCGCCGGATTTGGCGTCGAACTCGATGTCGATGAGCTTGCGCTCACGCGCCTCCTCGAGCATTTTCCCGAAGCTCTTGAAGCCGTAGTAGCTCTCGTTGAAGCCGGGCTTGCGGCGCTTGATCGCCTGCTTGACCATCGAGCCCCAGACCTTTTCCTCCGCATCGCGCTCGGCGAACAGGTCCTCGGCCGTCTCCATCAGGAGCTCGATACCCTCCTGGCGGCGGTCCTCCGTGGGTCCCGGCGCCTTCGCGGCCGATTTCGCGACCTTCTCCTTGCGCGCGACCTTGGCGCGGCCCTCGCCGCGGACGAGGTCGTCGTAATAGATGAATTCGTCGCAGCCACTGATCAGGAGGTCGGACGTCGAGTTCTTGACGCCGCAGCCGATCACGGTCTTGTTGTTCTCCCGCAGCTTCGCCACCAGCGGCGAAAAATCCGAATCGCCGCTGATGATGACGAAGCTGTCGACGTGCTCCTTCGTGTAGCAGAGGTCGAGCGCATCCACGACCATGCGGATGTCGGCCGAATTCTTGCCGGACTGGCGCACGTGCGGGATCTCGATCAGCTCGAAGGCCGCCTCGTGCATGCCGCGCTTGAAGTCGTGGTAGCGCTCCCAGTTGCAATACGCCTTCTTGACGACGATGTTGCCCTTCAGCAGCAGCCGCTCGAGCACCTTGCGGATGTCGAAGGTCGGTATCTTGGCGTCGCGCACGCCCAGTGCGACGTTCTCGAAGTCGCAGAAGACGGCCATGATGCGGGTATCGGACCTCGGCTGGGCGTTCATTCCTCGCCCGCCGCGGGCTTCCAGGCGGAGGCGAGTTCCTGCTGCTTGCGCGACGGGACGGGGTCGTAGTGGCTCAGTTGCAAGGTGAAACTCCCCTCTCCGCCGGTCAGTGCCTTCAGCCGGTTCTGGTAATCGGTGACTTCAGCGAGCGGAACATAGGCCGAGACGATGATACGCCCCCGCGCGCGCGCCTCGTTCCCGTCGATGCGCGCGCGCCGGGTCGCGAGGTCGGCGGTGATGTCGCCCATGACGGTTCCGGGCGCGTTGATCTCGACGTGCACGATCGGCTCGAGCACGGCCGGCCCGGCCCTCTGCACCGCGTCCAGGAAGGCCTTGCGCCCGGCCGACACGAAGGCGACTTCCTTCGAGTCGACGGAATGGTACTTCCCGTCGTAGACCGAGACCCGGATGTCCTGCAGCGGAAATCCCGCGACCGCGCCCTCGGCGAGCGCGTGGCGAATTCCCTTTTCGACCGCCGGGATGAACTGGTTCGGGATCGCGCCGCCGACGACGTCGTCGACGAACTCGAAGCCCGTTCCCCGCGCGAGCGGCTCGATGCGGAGGTAAACCTCGCCGAACTGGCCCGCGCCGCCCGTCTGTTTCTTGTGCCGGTGATGTCCCTCGGCGGGACGCGTGATGGTCTCTCGGTACGGAATCGAGGGCGGCCGGGTCCTGACCGAGACGCCGTAGCGCTCCGTCATGCGCTCGGTCATCACGCGCAGGTGAAGGTCGCCCATGCCGTAGAGCACGGTCTCGTTCAGCGAGGCGCTGTGCTCCACCCGTACGCAGGGATCCTCGGCGGCGAGCTTGTGCAGCGCCTCCGCCAGCTTGTGCTCGTCGCCGCGGCGCTCGGGCTCGATGGCGACGCCGAGCATCGCGGGCGGATACGCCATGGACTTCAGGTGGAAATTGTCCTCGTCATGCGAGTCGTGGAGCACCGCGTCGAAATGCAGCTCGTCGAGCTTCGCCACCGCGCAGATGTCGCCGGGCACGGCCGCCGGCATTTCGCCGTGCTCCTTGCCCTGCATGCGGAAGAGGTGCGCGATCTTGACGGGCTTGCGCGCGTCGCCGACGAAGAGCTGGGCGCCCGACCGGATCGTGCCCTGGTGCACCCTGAACAGCCCGAGCTTGCCGACGAAGGGGTCCATGATCACCTTGAACACGTGGGCGATCGCGTGCCGGCCCGGTTCGGGCACGATGGCCACGCGCTCGGCGTCCTCGCCCGCTCCTTTCATGAATGGCGGCGGATTTCCCTCCGAGGGATTCGGCATGAGCCGCGCGAACGCCTCGAGCAGCTCCGGGATGCCCGCGCCGGTTTCCGCCGAGACGAAGCAGACCGGCACGAGGTGGCCTTCGCGCAGCGCCTTTTCGAACGGGTCATGCAGCTGCTCGGGCGCGAGTTCCTCGCCCTGCTCCAGGTACAGCGCCATCAGTTCGTCGTCCACCTCGACGACCTGGTCGATGATCCGGGTGTGCGCTTCCTTGACCGAGGAAAAATCGGTGGGCTCGCCGTCATTATGGAAAAAGCAGTCGACGACCCTGCTGCCGCCGCCCGCCGGCAGGTTGATCGGCAGGCATTCGCGGCCGAACTGCTCCCGGATTTCCTCCAGCGTCGCCTCGGTATTGGCGTCGCGGGCGTCGATCTTGTTGACGACGACGATGCGGCACAGGCCGCGGTCGCGCGCCGCATCCATCATGCGCTGCGACATCGCCTCCACGCCCGCGGCCGCGCTCGTCACCACGGCCGCGGTTTCCACGGCCTCGAGGATCGGGAGCGTCCGGCCGATGAAGTCGGGATAACCGGGTGTGTCGACCAGGTTGACGTGCGCATTGCCGGTTTCGAGCCAGCACAGCGTCGCATCGACCGAGTGCAGCAGCCGGCGCGCCTGGGGATCGTGGTCGCAGACGGTCGTTCCCCTGGCGAGGCTGCCCTTGGCACGGATGCTGCCGGCCGCGAAGAGCAGGGCTTCGGCCAGCAGGGTCTTCCCGGCCCCGGCGTGGCCGACCAGGGCAATGTTGCGTATGTCGCCGGTCGCTTTCGTCATCAGCCCCCCGCGAAGCCGCCATGCCGGCGGGTTTTTCAAAAAGGATAGCACCGACGGCGGCGGCTGGCTTGCGCCATCCAGGGTGGAAGGGCAAACTCGGTTTACCGACGATCAAGGCCCTGCAGTACAGGGGTCAACTGGGGAATTCCATGGCGGTTTCGGTCAAGGGCGACAGCGCGGATCCGATGGTCGAGCCGAACGTCATCCCGCTCGTCGACATCATGCTGGTGCTGCTGATCATTTTCATCATCACCATCCCCGTCATGACGCACGCGGTCAAGATCGACCTGCCCCGCGACAATCCCAACCCGCCGACCGAGCCGCCGGAAGTGGTGCGGATCTTCGTCGAGTTCGACGGGTCTATCATCTGGAATGGCACGCCAGTCGACACCGCTTCGTTCCGCGACTACGTCGCGATCGAGAATGCGAAAGACCCGCAGCCCGAGGTGCACGTGGATGCCCACCGGCGCGTGCCCTACGTTTACGTCGCCAACGTGCTCTTCACGCTCCAGCGTGGCGGGCTGCAGAAAGTGGGCTTCGTATCGGGCGGCGGCGATCCCACCGCCGTTGCGCCGCCGGCGCCCTAGTACCGAATCACTCGCCCGCGGGCCATGCGCCGGTCCGTGATCCATGCGCTGCTGGCCGTTGCCGTCCTCGCCGGCGGTTCCCTCGCCGCGCGCGCCGACGATCCCACGCTCCGGCGCTACGAGCTGCCAAACCTCGACACCCTGGAACTCCGCCTGCCCGCCGGCTGGACGGAGAACGTGGAGCAGCCCCCCGGCGGCGGACCACCGACGATCGAGCTGGCGACGGCGGCGGGCATGCCCTTCCAGGTGTTCGTGACGCCGGAATGGCCCGATCCCGCTTCGCCGGAAATCCGCGAGCTACCCGCTCTGCGGGACGCGGTCCGCGATGCCGCCGAGCGGATCAAGCCGCAGGCCGCCGAAAGCTTCCTCGAGGTCCGGCAACTGAGTGGCGCCAATGGCATCGGCTACTACTTTGCCGCCTCCGACCGCGACCCGCGTGCCGACGAATTCAAGTACATGAGCCAGGGCGCGCTCCAGGTCGGCGACCTGACGCTATGGTTCACGATCCTGACGAATGACGGCCAGGACACGATCGCGGTGGAGTCGCTGACGATCCTGCAGACGGCGGTTCACCGCCGCACGGGCCTCGACCGGCGCTGACGATCTGCTATCTTCTATTCCGTGATGATCGACCGTCGGCAATGCATCCGCATGGCGCTCGGTGCCGGTGCGACGCTCGGAATCGTCCCGCGCCTCTCGTTCGGCGCCGGGCCCGCGCCCCTGATTTCCCGGCCGATTCCTTCGAGCGGCGAGTCCATCCCCGTCATCGGCCTTGGCAGCTCCGCGACCTTCCGGAGCGTCGCCGAGCAGGCGGATGTCGCGGCGCTTCGCGAGGTGCTCGCCGCACTGGTCGAGCGCGGTGCCACGGTCTTCGACACCGCCCCGAGCTATGGCGCCTCGGAAGAGGTCGCCGGCCGACTCGCGCGCGAGCTCGGCATCACTGGCAAGATCTTCTGGGCGACCAAGGTGAACGTGGCGCCCCGCGGCGGCGGTGCCGCCGACCCGGCCGCGGCGCGCGCCCAGATCGAAGAGTCCTTCCGGCGATTCGGCGTCGACAGGATGGACCTGATCCAGGTCCACAACCTCGGCGACATTCCCGTTCAGCTCGGGATCCTGAAGGAGCTCAAGGCTGCGAAGCGCATTCGTTACGTCGGCGTGACATCGACGAACAAGGCGCAGTACGCGGAACTCACGCGCGTCATGCGGACCGAGCCGCTCGATTTCATCGGCGTGGACTACGCGGTGGACAATCGCGACGTCGAGGAAACCATCCTCCCGCTCGCGGCCGAGCGGAAAATCGCGGTGATGGTTTACGTGCCCTTCGGGCGCACGCGGCTCTTCCAGCGCGTCGGCGACCGGCCATTGCCGGCCTGGGCGGCGGATTTCGACGCCGCGAGCTGGGCCCAGTTCTTCATCAAGTACGTGCTGGGCCACCCGGCGGTGACGGTGGTGACCCCGGCGACCAGCCAGGCCCGCCACATGGTCGACAACCTCGGCGGCGGCGCGGGCCGGCTGCCGGACGCTGCAACCCGCCGCCGGATGGCGGAATGGATCGACGCGCTGCCCGCGGTCAGCGGCTGATTCGCCCCGACGGAACACCGTCGATCCAGGTTTCGCGCACCGACAATTGATCGTCCACGAGCGCGAGGTTCGCGCGCATGCCCGGCGCGATGCGCCCGACGTCGTCGCCCAGGCCGAGGAACGCGGCAGGATGGGCGCTCGCCATCCGCACCGCTTCGGGCAACCGCAGGCCGAGCAGGGAAACGGCATTGCGGACCGCGCCCGCCATGTCCATGTCCGAGCCTGCCAGGTTGCCCTCTTCATCGACACAGGCCGCGCCCTCCACCGAAATCGAGCGGCCCTGCAAGGAAAAGCTCTTCTGGTCGCTGCCGACGCTCGGCATCGCGTCGGTGACCAGCATGAAGCGGTCGTGGCGCTTGCAGCGAAGCGCGATGCGTAGCACGGCCGGGTCGACGTGCTGCCCGTCGACGATGATTCCGCACCAGCTTTCCTCGTCTTCGAGGGCCGCGCCCACCGCTCCCGGCCGGCGGCTGGTCAGCTGGGACATTGCATTGAAAAGGTGCGTGAAGCCCTGCAGGCCGTGCTTCAGCGCCTCGCGGGTCTCGTCATAGGTCGCATCCGTGTGGCCGGCGCAGACGATGACGCCTGCGGCTGAAAGCTTGTCGATGAATCCGGGCGTCGTCATTTCCGGGGCGAGCGTCACGAGCGTGCGGCCGCGGCGAAGCGAGGTCAGGAGCCGGATGCCGCTTTCGTCCAGCTCGCGAAACCAGCTGGCATCGTGCACGCCCTTGCGCGCGACGCTCAGGAACGGGCCCTCGACGTGGATTCCGAGGACGCCCGGAACGCCCGCCTCGATCGCCGCGTCGACCGCCCGCATCGCTTCCTCGACGACTTTCAGGTCGTCGCTGATCAGCGTCGGCAGGAAGCCGGTCGTCCCGAACCGACGGTGCGCAGCGCCGATCCTCGCAATCGTCGCCACGTCGCGCGAATCGTTGAACAGCGATCCCCCGCCGCCGTTCACCTGGACGTCGATGAATCCCGGGAGCAGCAGGCCACCTTCAAGGTCGACGCGGTGCTTCGCGGCTGCCCTCGAATCCGCCTCGGGCACGATCGCCGCGATGCGGCCGGCCTCGACCAGGACCGCCTGCCCTTCGGAAAAACCCTCGCCGCAAAGGATCCGGCCGTTGACGAGCGTCGTCTCCATCAGACCGTCTCCGTGACCTTGGCGAGGTGCGGCGGACGGTCGGGATCGAGCCCGCGCTCGCGCGCGAGCGCCTCGACCATTCGAAAGCAGCTCTGGACCAGCAGGATCGGCTGCACGACGGGGTGCGCTTCAAGAGTCGGCAGCACGAGCGCTCCGGGCTCTGAAAGCCCGGCGACGATGAGCGCCGCGCCGTTCCGGACAAGTTGCGCGGCCAGCGCCGCGCTGCCCGCCTGCGTCTCGTCGTCCTGCGCGAACATCAGGACGGGAAAGCCCGCACGCACCAGGGCCATCGGCCCGTGCTGCAGCTCGGCGGCCGAGAGTCCCTCGGCATGGAGGCCGCAGGTTTCCTTGAGCTTCAGGGCCGCCTCCTGCGCCACGCAAAGCCCGAGTCCGCGCGCGAGAACGTAGAGGTTCGGCACCCCGGCTAACCGCGCCACGGCAGGCTGCCAGTCCAGCTCCCAGGCGCTCTCGAGGTCATCGGCAACCGATGCCAGAGCATCCTTCAGGCCGGCTTCGCCGCGCCATTCCGCGACGAGGTGAAGCACGGCGACGAGCGAGGCGACGTGCGACTTCGTCGCTGCGACGCTGGTTTCCGTGCCAGCCCAGAGCGGAACCACGTGGTCGGCGCGCGCCGCAAGGGGTGAGTCGGCGTCATTGACGATGGCGACGACGCGGGCGCCAGCTGTCCGCGCGGAGTCGGCGGCAGCGAGCAGGTCCGGGCTGCGGCCCGATTGCGAGATCGCGATGCAGAGCGCGCCCTCGAGGTCCGGGCGGGCCGAATACACCGAGCTGACCGACGGCGCCGCAGAAGACGTCAACACGCCCGCGCGTGTTTCGAGCAGGTACCTCGCGAAGGTTGCGGCATGATCGGAGCTGCCGCGCGCGCAGGTCACGACGGCCCGCGGGCTCATCTCGCGCAGCACGGCGCCGAGCCGCGACATGGAGCCGGCATTGGCGGCGAGCTGCGCGCGAACCACCGCGGCCGACTCGGCGGCTTCGCGAAGCATCGCGCTCACTTTTGTATGCTGAGCTCGGCGACGAAATCGTAGGTGTCGCCGCGGTAGTAGGACTGGGAAAACTCGACCGCGCGCCCGTCCGCGAGGTATCCGACCCGTTCGGCGAGTAGGCCCGCGTCGAGATCCTTCGCGCCGAGCAACTTTGCCTGCTCGGCGGTCAACAACACGGCGCGCAGCCGCTGCAGCGCCTTCACCGGCCGGTTGCCCGTGCCCTCGAGCGTTTCGTAGAGCGAGCTGTCCACGCTTTCGACCGAGGGAAGGCAGGAAGCCAGCACGGTCGCATACTCGAGCGCCATCGGCGCATCGTCGGCAAAGCGGATTCGGTGCAGCCGGAACACCGGAGTGCCGGGACTCAGCTGCATGGTGAGCGCCTCTTCCGGCGTCACCGTTCCCTGCGAGCGCTTGAGCCACACACTGCGCGGATGGAGCCCGCGTGCGCGCATGTCCTCCGAGAATGAGCTCAGCTGCGAGAAATTCTTTTCGACGCGCGCCTTGACGAAGGTTCCCGAGCCCTGGCGCCTGACAAGCAAACCTTCGGTCACGAGGCCGTCGATCGCCTTGCGCACGGTGATGCGGGAAACCGAAAGCTCGCTCGCCAGGTCGCGCTCCGGCGGCAGCGCGTCGTTCGGCGCCAGGTGATTTCGCTCGATCGCGCTCCGCAGCATCCGTTGCAGCTGCTGGTACAGCGGCAGCCCGCTCGAGTCGTCCAGTTGTCCGAGTTTCTGCCTCAAGCGCGTCATGGATCCGCTCCCTGGCTGGACTGCCAATATAACCAAATTAATACCATTAGACGCAACAATTTCTGAGAAATGCCCATAAAAAGCTCTAATAACAAACAGTTACTGGAACATTCAACTGGTCTTGTAAAGGACTGGTATTTCTACGGTAGTGGTATTACAGTGGCATTACATTGGTCGCGACCGACCGCGAGGGCGGCGGAACGTGAGGATTCAAAAGCGTTCAATTCGGGGGACCACGACGCCATGAGCAAGAGCACCGCAACGCGCAACATCTCTCTCAGCAAGAGGGCGCCCTCCGCTGTCGCGAGCGCCGTCGCCATCGCACTCTACGGGGGCGCCGGAATCGTCCACGCCCAGCAGACGAACCTCGAGCCGGTCATCGTCACGGGCATTCGCGCGAGCCTGCGCGAGTCCATCGCGACGAAGCGCGACTCGGCCACGATCCTCGAGGCCATCACCGCCGAGGACGTCGGCAAGTTCCCGGACAAGAATGTCGCCGAGTCGCTGCAGCGGGTGCCCGGCGTCGTCATCAACAAGGAGTTCGGCGAGGGCGAGCGCGTCAGCCTGCGTGGCACGGCGCCCAACCTCACGCGGACCCTGCTGAACGGCCATGCGCTCGCGACCGCTGACTGGTTCATCCTCGACCAGCTCAATACGACGCGCAGCTTCAACTACCTGATGCTACCGGCCGACGTCATCGGCAGCGTCCAGGTCCACAAGAGCCCACAGGCGGACTTCGAGGAGGGCGGCATCGGCGGCACGGTGAACGTCATCACCCGCAATCCGCTCGACCTCGAGTCGGGCGCCATCTTCGGATCGGCTCAGGTTGCCTATACCGACCTCTCGGACGAGGCCACGCCGCAGGCAAACCTGATGTACAGCTACAAGAATGACGCCGAGAATTTCGGCATCCTGCTGGCCGGCACCTACCAGAAGCGTGACATCCGGCGCGACGGCGTCGAGGTCCTCGGTTACTTTCCGGTCGACATCGACCCGACGGCAGCGGTCAACGAGGTCCTCGCCCCGTCATTGATCGGTTCGGCCCTGTTCCAGCAGGAACGCGTGCGCAGTGGCGGCAACCTCGGCCTCCAGTTCCGGCCCAACGACAGCGTCGACCTGAACTTCACCGCCCTCTATTCCAAGTTCGATGCCGACAACATCAACCAGAACTTCCTGACCTGGGGAACACGCGCCATCGGCAATGGCGGCACGCTGACCAACGTTACGCTGGTCGAAGACACGGCCGTCGCCGGGCGCATGGCGTCGGCAAACGACGGCACCACCGACTTCGGCGCGGTATACGACGCCATCAACCGGTTCGCGACCGCCGAGACGATTTCCTACTCGCTCGACACGACGGTCCGTGACGTCGGCGAGTGGGAGCTGCACTTCAAGGTCGGCTATACCGAGGCGAGCGGCAATACCGACAACCAGCCCTTCGTCGAGTTCGGCGCTCCCGCGGCCTTCACGTACGACCTGCGCGGGCGCACGCCGAGCGTGCAGTTCGAGAACGTGAACCCCAGCGACCCGGCGGACATGCAGTTCATCTTCAGCTCGCTGCACGAGATCCTGAACGACGACGACGAGGGCTATTTCTACGCGGATGCCTCGCGGCCGATCGACGCGGGCCCGTTCAGCCGGCTCCAGGTCGGCGCGAAGACGACCGAGCACGATCGCGCGCTGTTCTTCAATGCCACCACCTACGGCGGCTTCCACGTGCCGATCAACGCGACACCGAGCTCGCAGTTCGCCGGCCCCTTGACCCCCGGCGACTTCCTCGACGGGATCTCATCTGACGGAACGCTGGACGAGTACTGGCAGATCGACCGGAACGGAACCTCGCAGTTCCTCTTCGACAACCTGGCGTCCGGGCCCGAGCGCGTGACCTACCCGCAGCAGAACTTCAGCATCGAGGAGATCGGCTACGCGGGCTACATCATGAGCGACATCGAGGCCGGCAAGTGGCGCGGCAACGTCGGGGTTCGCTTCGTGCGCACCGAGCAGACCTCGCGGGGCAACGTGGTCAGCCCGACGGGGTCGATCCAGAACCCATACGGCAATTACGACCCGATCGTCGTCGATCGCACCTATGACGAGTGGCTGCCAAGCCTCAACCTCAGCTATGACCTGACCGAGGAGACGAAGCTCCGGTTTGCCGCGGCGCGCACGATGACGAGGCCGGATTTCACGGACATCGCGCCGCGCGCCAGCCTCAATCCGGGAGCGTTGACCGGAACCTCCGGAAACCCGGACCTCGATCCCTATGTTGCCAACCAGGTCGACCTGGCGATCGAATGGTATCCGGACAACTACTCGATCCTGGCGCTCGGGCTCTATTACAAGGACATTGAGTCGTTCATCACGGACAATCCGGTGACACTCAACTTCCCGGTGCAGTCGGCAACCAGTCCGAACGCGGCCTGCACGCCGACCGGCCCGAACACCTTCGATTGCCCATTCCTCATCAACCAGCGGACGAATGGCGGCGGCGGCGAAATCTACGGGGCGGAGGTCTCTGCGACCTGGCCGATCGCCGGGGGCTTCGGGGTGCAGGCCAACTACACCTACTCCCATGCCGAGGCCGACAACGGCGATCCGCTCCCTGGCAATTCCGAGGACGCTTTCAACCTGACCGCGTTCTTCGAAAACGAGCGCGTCAGCGCCCGCCTCGCCTACTCGTATCGCTCGGAGTTCTTCGTGACCTTCGACCGGTCGACCCAGCTCAACCAGGACGGGCTGATTTCGCTGGATGCCTCGTTCCTGTTCAATCTCACGGACCAGATCGCCCTGACACTCGACGGCGTGAACCTGACCAACGAGGAAATCGTGCAGTACGCGACGGACACGTTCAGGCCGCGTGCCGTGTACGACAACGGGCGAATCTACTTCGTGGGCGCCCGCTTCAAGTTCTGAGATTGCGCCTCACGGCCGGTATCCGCCGGCCGTGAGGACGGGCCCCAGTTCGCCCAAGTGAGCCGCGAGCTGCGCCGCGAAATGCCGGTGGCGACCGATCGAGCGGTCATTCAGCGGCTCGGCGACCCGTGCATAGCTCGGCGTCGGCGCGTAACGCGCGTTGTCGTGGAAGCGCAGGCAGGCGGCGTCGAACGGAAGGCCGACGTGCCCGAGCAGCCTTCGCGTCTGTCCCTCCTGGTCCACCACGAAATCCTCGTAGCGGAGCACCAGGCCGAAGGCCCCGGATTCCCGCACGTAGTGCTCGACGAGCGCCGACGTCAATGCGAGGTGCCGCACGATGTCCTCGATGCGATAGCCGCAGTTGAATCCATGGGAAAGGTGGTGTGCGAGCATCGACACGGCGACATCGCGTGGATCGCGCCTGATGTACACCACCGCGGCCTCGGGGAAGGCCATCCGCAGGAGCGGCAGGTGCATCTCGTTGAACGGCATCTTGTCGGTGAAGAACCCGCTGCCATCCGCATACAGCCCGGCGGACTCGGCGCGCGCAAGGTAGTGGTCGCGGAACACCGAGGCGAGGTGGCGCTGGTCGGCGGTCCAGGTGCGCGCGAGGCAGGCCGGGAACGGGCCGGCATCCGCGCAGAGCCGCAATGCCACCTGCCGCAGCTCGCCGAGCCAGGGCCGCTCGCCACCGGCGACGACCCGGGGATGGGAGGCCAGCACCTGTTCGATCAGCGTCGTGCCGGATCGCGGCGCGCCCAGTATGAAAATCGGCTGCGGCGCGTCGCGCCGCACGCTCGCGCGCGGCAGGCGCGCGACGTTCGCGGCATTGAAGAAGGCGGTGAGCGCCTGGTAGAACCCTGCGACGCCTGCCGCGTCATAGGCGAGGCCGCCCGCCTCGGCCGCGAGCTTGCGCTTGCCCTCGACGTAGTCGCGCCAGGCCTCTTCATGGCGTCCGAGGCGCTCGTACAGCCGGCCCCGTTCGAGCTGGCCGTCGCCGTTGAGGACGGGCGCCGACTCGAGGATCGCCAGCGCTTCGGCGCTCCTGCCGACCCGCGCGTGGTATTGCGCGCGCAGCAGGTTGACCTCCGCGGGCGACGAGGCCTCCTCCGCCGCGTCGAGCAGCCGCTCGGCCTCCGCGAGGTCGCCCTGGACTTCGCGCAGTTTCGACCAGTGCGCCAGGATGCGAAGCGTGCGCGGCGCGCGGCGGTCCGCGTCCGCGTAAGCCGTGTCGGATTCGCCGGTGCGGCCCTGCTGCATGAGATTGAGCGCAAGATTCGCGAGCGTGGCCGGATTGGGACCGCCCAGCGCGAGCGCGCGGCGGAAGTGCCATTCGCCGGCCGGGAGGTCGTTCTGCTCCGACAGCAGCGTGCCGAGGCGGTCGTGGGCTCCGGCATTGTCCGGATTGTCGGCGAGCGCGCGGCGCGCGACCTGTTCCGCCTCGGCGCGCCGGCCGTGCGCGGCGAACAGGGTGATAAGATCGTTGTATGCCCAGTCGGCGCGGCGATCGTTCTTGATGACCCTCGTCAGCACTTCCGCGGCGCCCTTGACGTCGCCGCGTGCGATCGCATCGCGAACACCCGCGGCAGTCGGACTGATCGCCTGGGACATCTGACTCGCTTGCCGCGTGGGAAGATGAAATGAGCGCTGCGCGCAATTATGCAGCGTTCGCCGCCGCTTGTTTAGCCGTGCTCGCCGCCTGCGATGGCGGCGGCGGGGTTGACGCCGGATTGGCGCGCGAGATCATCCCTGCACCCGCGAGCCTCGCGCTCGCGAGCGGCCGCTTCGAGCTCGCCGACGGCACGCGCGTTTTCGCAGGCGACCCGGCGGCGGTGCCGGTCGCGCGCTACTTCGTCGATCTCGTCGAGCGCACGCGCGGCATCCGGCTCGAGCTGGCCGGGTCTCCGGCAGCGCAAGGCGGCATCCGGCTTTCCCTCGCTCCGCAGCAGGGCGCAGCGCGCGAATCCTATGAATTGGAGGTCTCGTCGCGCGGCATCGACATCACCGCGCCCGAAGCCGCGGGCCTCTTTTACGGGAGCGTGACGCTTTGGCAGCTCGTCACGGCGGACGCCGGCGAGACCGGGCCGGCCACGATCCCGGCGCTGCGGATATCCGATCAGCCGCGCTTTGCCTGGCGCGGCCTCATGCTGGACTCCGCGCGGCATTACCAGCCGCCCGCCTACATCCGCCAGCTGATCGACTGGATGGCGCTGCACAAGCTCAACGTGCTGCACTGGCACCTGACCGACGACCAGGGATGGCGGCTCGAGATCCGCAAGTACCCGCGGTTGACGCAAGTCGGCGCCTGGCGAAGGCCCGCCGGAGAAGCCTGGCCCCGCGAGCCCGACCCCGCGACCGGCAAGCCTCCTCTCTATGGCGGCTACTACAGCCAGGTAGAGGTGCGCGAAATCGTCGCCTACGCCAGGGAGCGGTTTGTCACCATCGTTCCGGAAATCGAAATGCCCGGTCACGCCCAGGCTGCGATCGCGAGCTACCCGGGACTCGGGACCGACGCCGCGTCCCCGCAGGTCTCGGCCGACTGGGGCGTGCACGACTACCTGTTCAATGCCGACGAGGAGACCCTGCGATTCATCGAGGACGTGCTCGCTGAAGTCATCGAGCTCTTCCCCGGCGAGTTCGTCCACATCGGCGGCGACGAAGCGGTCAAGGATCGCTGGAAGAAATCCCTGCGCATGCAGGCCCGGATCCGCGAACTCGGGCTTGCCGACGAAGCGGCGCTGCAGGGCTGGTTCATCGCGCGCATCGAGCGCTTCCTGGACGGGCGCGGACGGCGGCCGATCGGCTGGGACGAGATCCTCGAAAGCGGCATTCCGCCGCGGACCGGCATCATGTCCTGGCGGGGAACGGAGGGTGCGCTCAAGGCCGCGCGGGCCGGACACGACGTCGTGATGACGCCCGTCCCCGGGCTCTATCTCGATCACCTGCAAGGGGATTCGCCGGGCGAGCCCCCGGGCAGGCCCGCCATCGTTTCGCTCGCGGATGTTTACAACTATGAACCGCTTCCGCCCGGCCTCTCCGAGGCCGATGGACGGCACATCCTGGGCGCACAGCTCAATGCATGGACTGAACACATGCGGCTGCCGGAGCGCGTCACGCACCAGGTCTTTCCGCGCGCGGCCGCCATTGCCGAGGTCACCTGGTCGCCCGCCTCCGCACGAGACTGGAAAGGTTTTCTGTCGCGCCTTCCGGTGCAGCTCGCGCGTTACCGCCGGCTCGGAATCGCACACGCCGATTCCGCATTCGAGCCGCGACTTCGGCTGTATCCGCTCGAGACGCCGGAGCGCCTGCGCGTCGAGCTGTCGAACCAGGCATCCTTCGGGCAGATCCGCTATACGCTCGACGGCAGCGCGCCGACGGCCACCGCGGCCGAGTACCGGAAAGGCCTCGAAGCCGATGCGGGCGCGGTCCTGCGGGCAGCGACCTTTGCGGGGCGGCTGCCCCTGTCGGGCGAGGTCAAGGCAAGGCTGGATTCCAGGTTCCTGGGCAGGCGATCGGACCAGACACTGCATCAGTGCACCGGCAAGCTCGTGCTGCGGCTCGAAGACGATGCGCCGCTCGAAGGCGATCGCGCCTTCTTCAACGTGGATATCGTCAACCCCTGCTGGATCTGGCCGGAAGCGGACTTGAGCCGAGGGAGCAATCTCCGGGTTGCGGTCGGACAGCTGCCGTTCAACTTCCAGATCGGCGCGGACGCGCAAGGCATCCGCCGCGGCGATGCGCGCACGCCCGCCGGCGAGTTCGAGGTTCGCGTCGGCGGCTGCGAAGGCGAACCGGTCGCAGTCCAGCCGCTTGCAGCTGCCGCCCGGAATCCTGCGGTGACCGTTTTGCCGGCGATCCGGATTCCGCCGCGACCCGGCCGTCATGATCTTTGCCTCCGCTTTGCGCGGCCGGACATCGATCCGGTCTGGGCGATTCGCTGGGCCGAGCTCGGAGACTGACTCGATGTCCGGCCTCATCCTTCGTTCTCCACTGTCGGGCTGGGTCATGCCGCTCGAGGATGTGCCGGACGAAGTCTTCGCGGGGAAGATGCTGGGCGACGGGCTCGCGATCGACCCGATTGACGCGACGCTGCTAGCGCCGTGTGACGGCACGGTCACCGCCGTACCTGAGTCCGCCCATGCAATAACCGTCCGCGCCGGGAGCGGCGTCGAGCTCCTGCTCCACGTCGGCATCGATACCGTGAACCTGAAGGGCGCGGGATTCACCCTCCTCGTCAAGGCCGGCCAGCCGGTCCGCGCAGGAGACCCGCTGATCCGCTTCGACCTCGACCGCCTCGCGCGCGACGCCCGGAGTCTCGTCACCCCCATCGTCGTGACGCAGCCGGAGCGGTTCCGGATCTCGGAGCGCCACGCGACGGGTCGCTTGCGCGCCGGCGACGTGCTGATGACCGTGGAGGATGCGGGCGGGGCGCCCGAGGCAAAGGACGATCACGAAACCGGGAGCGTCATCCACGGCAGCGTCACCGTGCCGCTCCCGCATGGCCTGCATGCGCGCCCGGCGGCGCTGGTCGCGCAGGGCCTCAAGACGCTGCGCGCGGACGTCACGCTCTCGCTGCGCGACCGCACGGCCAATGCGCGCAGTGCCGTCGCGCTGCTTTCGCTTGGCGCGCGCCACGGCGACCGTCTTGCCTTGCGTGCAACCGGCGTCGATGCGGCGATGGTCCAGGCGACCATCGAGCAGGCGCTTGCGCGCGCGCTGGCGATCGGCGGTGACGCGAAAGCGCCGAGGCCGCCTGCGCCGCAGCCGACGCACCGGATCGCGGGCGAACTGCGCGGCGTTGTCGCATGTGCGGGCCTCGCGCTCGGGCAGGCGGTGCGGCTCGTTCGTGCCGAGCCCGCCGTGCCCGAACGCGGCCAGGGCTCCGGGCAGGAACTGCAACAGTTCGAGGAGGCACGCGGGCGACTTCGCGCGCGCCTTTCGCGGCTTGCGCCGCCGGACGGCGGCGCCCGCAGCGGAATCGTCGGCGCGCACCTCGAGTTCCTCGACGACCCGGAGTTGCTCGCGTCGGCGCGCCGGCGCATTGCGCAGGGTCAGAGCGCCGGCTTTTCATGGCGCGCCGCGGTGCGCGAAGCGGTCGGCGCCATCGAATCGCTCGGCGATGCCCACCTGGCTGCCCGCGTGGACGACTTGCGCGACCTCGAGTTGCAGCTCCTCGAAACGCTGGCGGGAACGGCGGAAGCGCCGACCATGCGGTTGCCGGAACGCGCTGTCCTCATTGCGAGAGACCTCCTGCCTTCCCAGCTGCTGGCGCTCGATGCGACGCGCATTGCCGGCATCTGCACGGTCAGCGGCGCGGCGACCTCCCACGTCGCAATCCTCGCCGGCGCAATGGGCCTGCCGATGCTGACGGGCATGGATGCCGAAGTGGTGACAATCGCCGACGGCTCGACCCTGCTGCTCGACGCGGATCGCGGCAGCCTGACGATTGCGCCGGGCCCGGATGCAATCGCGGATGCCGAAGCACGGATCGCGGAACGCGCGCGCGACCAGGCACGGCTCGTCACCGCCGCCGCTTTCGACTGCCGCACCGCCGACGGCCAGCGCATTGAAGTGTTCGCCAACGTCGGCTCGGTTGCCGAGGCGGTCGCCGCGGTCAGGTCGGGAGCCGAGGGTTGCGGCCTGCTGCGAACCGAGTTCCTCTTCCTCGACCGTAATCAACCGCCCGATACGACCGAACAGGCACGCCAGTATCAGCAGGTCGTGGAAGCCTTCGGCGGACGCCCGGTCGTCGTGCGGACGCTGGATGCCGGCAACGACAAGTCGATTCCATTTCTTCCCATGCCGCCGCAGGACAATCCCGCGCTGGGCCTCCGCGGAATCCGTGCAAGCCTGTGGCGGCCCGAATTGCTGAGGGCACAAGTCGCCGCCATCCTCGCGGTGCGCCCGGCAGGGCGTTGCCGGATCCTCCTCCCGATGGTCAACGAAGTCGCGGAAATCGAGGCCGTGCGGCGGATCATCGAGGAGGTCGCGGCGGAAACGGGCGGCGATGCGAGGATTCCGCTCGGCATCATGATCGAAACGCCGGCCTCGGCCCTCGGTGCCGCCCGCCTCGCAGGGCACGCCGATTTCTTTTCGATCGGCACCAACGACCTCACGCAGTACGTGCTCGCCGTCGATCGCATGCACCCGCTCCTGGCCGCCGGTCTCGATGCCCTGCACCCGGCGGTATTGCGGCTGATCGGCGAGGTCTGCGCGGCCGCGAGCACCGCCGGGCGCGGTGTCGCGGTTTGCGGCGGACTCGCGTCGGACCCGGCCGCCGCCCCGGTCCTGGTCGGCCTCGGCGTCGGCGAGCTGTCGGCAATCCCGGCGATGATCCCGGCGGTCAAGGACCGGGTGCGAGGGCACAGTCTCGCGGAATGCCGGGATGTCGCTCGCGCGGCGCTCGAGCTTGACACGGCGCCCGCGGTCCGCGCGCTGCTCGCGGAATTCCAGGGCGGAGCCGGGCCATGAGGCGCTGGTTCTCCGGGCTGCAGCAATTTGGTCGTGCGCTGATGCTGCCGATCGCCGTGCTGCCGATCGCAGGCCTGCTCCTTCGGCTGGGCCAGCCCGATCTCCTCGACCTGCCGGCGGTCGCCGCCGCGGGCCAGGCGATCTTCGCAAACCTCGGAATCCTGTTCGCGATCGGGATCGCCGTCGGCATCGCGCGCGAAAACCACGGCGCGGCGGGACTCGCCGCGGTGGTCTGCTACTTCGTCGCCACGCGGGGCGCCGAAGTGCTCGCAGAGGTGCCGGTGGGCGCCCTGGCCAAGCTCTCGGTGCCGGCCGGATTGATCTCGGGCTCGATTGCCGGCTGGCTGTACAACCGTTACAGCGAAATCCGGCTGCCGAGCTATCTCGCATTCTTCGGCGGGCGGCGATTCGTGCCGATTGTCGCCGGCGTCGCCGGCCTCGTCCTCGCGGGAGCCTTCGGCTGGGGCTGGCCCGCGCTCGAGCGAGGCATGGACACGCTGAGCCGCGCGATTCTCGACTCGGGCGAAGTCGGGCTCTTCATCTACGGCGTGTTGAACCGGTTCCTGATCATCACCGGCCTGCATCACGTGCTGAACAACCTCGCCTGGTTCATCGTCGGGGACTACGGCGGCGTCACCGGCGACCTCAACCGGTTCTTTGCGGGCGACCCGCGCGCCGGTGTCTTCATGTCCGGATTCTTTCCCGTGATGATGTTCGGCCTGCCGGCCGCCTGCCTCGCGATGTACCACGCGGCAGCCCCGGCACGCCGCCGCGCCGCCGGCGGCCTGCTGATGTCGATGGCATTGACTTCGTTCCTGACCGGCGTCACCGAGCCGATCGAGTTCACCTTCGTTTTCCTCGCCCCGGTCCTCTATGCCGTGCACGCGGTGCTGACCGGCACGGCGATGGTCCTCATGGATCTCCTGGGCGTGAGGCTGGGCTTCGGCTTCTCAGCGGGTCTTTTCGACTACCTGCTGAACTACGGCCGGGCGACCCGGCCATTGCTGATGCTGCCGGTGGGCGCACTCTATTTCGGCCTCTACTACGTGGCATTCCGCTTCGTGATCGCGCGCTTCGACCTGAAGACTCCCGGGCGCGAATCCGGGGACACGGTCGCGGCGCCCACAGCCGCCTCGCCGGGCGATGACGGAAATGCAGCGGCTTTCGTCGTCGCCCTCGGCGGTGAACGCAATATCCGGGCCCTCGATGCCTGCACGACGCGGCTTCGGGTCTCGGTCGGTTCTCAGGAAGCCGTCGACGAAGCGGCACTCCGGAGGCTAGGCGCACGCGGACTCGTCCGGCCCTCCGCCGAGGCGCTGCAGGTCGTCGTCGGGCCGATCGCCGATCAGCTCGCCGGCGACATACGAAAGTACCTGCGCTCGGACCGGCGGGACCTGGGCGAGCCCGTCGACCCCGCCCGGCTGCTGGCCGCCGTCGGCGGCCCGCGCAATCTGCTCGAAGTGCGCGCCGCCTCGACGCGGTTACTGCTCACGATCAAGGATGACTCGGCCGTCGACGAGCAGGCTCTCGATTCCGCGGCGCCGCGCGGCTTCGCCCGCCCGTCGAGGGAAAGCGTGCACGTGCTTATTGGGCCGGGGGCCGGCGGCTTGCAGGACGAACTGCGGTCGCTGATCGCCTGACGGAACGAGGGCTACGGCGCGCCGCGGGCCGCAAACCACTGCGGCAGCCACAGGCTCATTTGCGGGAACAGCGTGATCAGCGCGACGCCGACCGCCAGCACGGCGAGCATCGGCAGGGTTGCCGAGGCGACTTCGAGCATCGGGCGTCGGAAACGGGATGCCGACATCAGCAGATTGAGCCCGATCGGCGGCATCAGGTAGCCGAGCTCGAGGCTCGCGAGCATGATCACGCCGAGGTGGATCGGGTCCACGCCGAACGCGTTGGCGACGGGCACGATGAGCGGCGCGACCACGATGATCGCCGAGAAAATCTCGATCACGCAGCCGAGCACGACCATCACGAGGTTGAGCATCAGCAGGAAGATCCACGGCGAATCGATGGCGGCGCCGATCCAGGCCGTGAGCCGGTCCGGAACGTGCTCGGTGATCAGCAGGTTCGTGAGGCCCATCGCCGTGCCGAGGATCAGCAGCACGCCGCCGACGAGCAGCCCGCATTCGCAGAGGACCTCGACCAGGCGCTCGCCGCGCGGCAGGTCGCGGTTGAAGAGCGCCGCGACCAGGATCGCGTAGGCCGCGGTCAGCGCCGCGGCCGGCACCGGCAGCACGAAGCCGCCGAAGATCAGCACGATCGGCACGACGGGCAGCAGCAGGTCCCATTTCGCGCGCCAGGTCGCGACGGCCACCCGCTTCCAGCTGATGCGCGGCTTCTGCTTGACGGCCGGCGAGATCGAAATGCCCCAGGCGCAGGCGAGCGCCACCATCAGGAGTCCCGGCAGCGCGCCGCCGAGGAACATCGACTCGATCGAAACATCGGCGACGATCGAATAGAGGATCAGCGGAAGGCAGGGCGCGAACAGCACGCCGAGCGAGCCCGCGCCGGTGACGAGGCCGAGCGCCGGGCGCTCGCGGTAACGCGACGCCATCAGGATCGGCATCAGCAGGCCACCGAGCGCCAGGATCGTGATCCCGGAACCGCCGGTGAATGCGGTGAAGAAGGCGCAGGCGAAAACGGTGACGACGGCGGGGCCGCCGCGAAGCTGCCCGGTCAAGGCACGCAGCAGGCGCACGAGCCGCCTTGCCGCGCCGGTCGATGTCACGATGTAGCCGGCGAGCGTGAAGAGCGGCAGGGTCGCGAGCAGCGGGTTGGTCACCTGGTCATAGTGGTCGAGGGGCACGGAGGCGACGGGGTCGCCGGCGCTGATGAAGAAAATGAGTGCGATGCCGGCGAGGCCGGTGAAGAGCGGCGCGCCGAAGAGGATCGCCACGCCGAGGGCGACCAGCAGCGGTGTGCGGATTGCGGGAAGCCCTCCTTCGAGCCCGGCCACCGCCGCCGCCGCGGCAACCGCGATCGCGAGCACGGCGACCCGCGCGCCATTGCCCGCGGCCGAATGGCGCGCCAGCCGCCAGGCGATGACGGCGAAGCCGATCGGCATGACGGCCTGCAGCGCGATTCGCGGCACGCCGAATGCGAGTGAGCTCGACGTCGCCGCTTCCTGGGAAACGAACTGCCAGGCCGCGAGCGCCAGGATCGCCGTCACCGTCGTCGAGACGATGCCGGTTCCGGCCTCGACGGTCGATTTCCAGCGCGCGGGAATCGCATGGGCGATGGTCCCCATGGAAAGCAACCGCCCTTCGCGCGCCGCGGCCATTCCGCCGAGCATCCCGACGACGAGGGTCAGGTGCCGGATCAGCTCGTCGGCATTCACGAACCGGGTGCTCGCGGCCGCGACGCCCAGCAGCACGAGCAGCGCGAGCACCGCCGCGAGCAGCAGGTCCTCGGCGCGATGGACCCAGGCGATCACGGACTCGCGGCGCGCCTGGCCTTCAGGGTTTCGACGGCCGCATCGTAGATCGGCGCCGGGATCAGCGTGCCGCGAAGGAGCGGATACCGGCGCGCAACTTCCGTGCGCCATTCCTTTTCGGCCTCGGGAGTCAGCGTCGTGACCTTGAGTCCCGACTTGGCCTTCATGGCCTTGATGGTCTCGTCGTCCTCGATACGCGCCGAGCGGCGTATCTCATGTCCGGCACGCTCCGACGTTTCGCGCAACCAGGCCTGCGTCTTCGGATCGAGCTGTTTCCAGGCCCGTTCGGTCAGCACGAGCGCCCCCGTCACCGGCGCCCAGCGCAGGTCCAGCATGTAGGGCGCGTACGTCGGCACCTGGCTGGCGTTCGCCAGGAACGGCGGTATCGGCAACCGCATCGATCATGTTGTTGCGCAAGCCCAGCAGGATCTGGTCCGGTTCCAGCACGACGGGCGTGTAGAACTCCTTGAAGATCTCGACGGTTTCCGGATTTCCGGAGCTCGCATAGACCCGCATCGACTTGAGGTCGTCGATATCGTGAATGGGCATTCGCGAGAAATAGCGGACCCAGCCGGCGTCCGCCCAGAGCATCACGACAAATCCGGCCTTGCGCAGCCGCGCCTCGAGATCCGGCTGCAGCCGCTCGCGGACACGGTCCACGTCGTCCCAGTCGTGGAACATGAGCGGCAAGTATTGCAGCGCAGTGACCGACGGGTCGATCTGGCTGAGCCCGACGGCCGTCAGCATCGCGCCCTGTAGTTGGCCGACACGCATGCGGCGGACGATCTGGGGCTCGCCGCCCTGGGTACCGGCGTAGATGTTCATCGCGACGCCGCCCGGCCCGCGCGCCCACTCGGCGCCGAGCGACTGCAGCCGCTTGTGGAAGGATGAGCCCGCCGGCGCCACCGTTGCGATGCGCAACTGGTTCGCGTCCGCGGCCATGGCTTGCGGTGCGATACCGCCCGCGAGCGACGCGGCACAGGCGAATGTCGCCGATGCCCGATCGAAGTCGATTCATGGCGGGCTTTCTCCGTTCCCGGCCGCCTCGTCGAGCGGCGGAAGGATCCAGTCATCGAGGTGGGCGTCCAGCCATCGGGCGCGCCGCTGCATGACGGTGTTCGCAAGCCGCGTCGGCGGATCCGCGTCCGGATCGACCTTCAGTGCCGCGGCGATCGACCGACTCGAAGCAGGCGCGATCCTCCTGGGGCAGGCACACGGCCTCGGCCCAGGACACATGCGGTCCCGCCGCCTTGCCATCGCTCAATGCCACGGCACGATCGAAGTGCCTGCGCGCTTCGGCAAGGCGATCTCCCGTCATGTCGGAACGCGCCATCGTGTACGTGACCAGGAACGCGTGAATGGCCCCGCGGCCCCAGCCCTCGTCGACGGCGAGCGCGCGGTCGATGAGCGCCGATACCGCGGGCAGGTCCGCGACCAGCGCGGGGTCGTCCTTCCCAAGCGCGACCGCACCGGCCCAGGACACGGCCGTCCAGTAGAGCAGATCGACGTCCTCCTTGCCGGCCTGCTGCACTGCGGCCTCCTGATCGGTCTCGAGCGCCGCGCTGAATCCCGGATGCGCCACATCGAGCCCGCGCAATCCGTAGTTGCGCGCGCGGACGTAGAGCCCACGCGCCCGGTTCCACCCGAGCCAGGCGCGATCGGTGTCCTCGAGTGCGAGTGCGTCGGCGGGCAGCTGCACGAAGGCGTAGGCGTACTGCGTGAAAGCCGCAGCGGTTGCGGACAGGAGCTGCCGATGCTCGGGTGTCTCCGCGAGCACGCTTTCCATCAGTTTCAGGCTGAACGGCAGCGCCGCGCCGACCAGCTCCGGGTCGTCGTCGGACGCATAGGTCGAATCCGACGAGGCCAGCGTGTCAGCGATGCGATTCGTGGCCAGGCGCTCGACTGAGCAGCCGCTCCCCGCTGCGACGAAGACGATCGACGCGGCTCCGGCCCAGATTCTCCGCATGATTGGCATCGGCGGCCGATCATACACCGCGCTCAGTGGTCGAGAAACCCGCGCAGTGCCTCGCGATACTCCGGCCTGAGGTCGATTTCGTTGTGCATCGCGCCGTCGAGCACGATGATGCGCACTTGCTCCGCTGGAAATGCCGCGACGAGCGCATTCGTCCGCGCGCGCGGGATGATCTCATCCTCGCCTGCCACGATGACGAGCGTTTCCGACTTGACGGCGGGCACCCTGCGCGCCGACTCGTAGCGATCACGAAGGATCATTCCCACGGGCAGGTAAGGGAAATGGGATTGCGCGACATTCACGAGGCTGTCGAACGGAGTAACGAGCGCGAGCCGATGGACCGCGCGCGCGCTCGCCAGCCCGACCGCGACGCCGCTGCCAAGGCTGCGACCGATGACCGAGATCTCGCTGAATTCGGAGCGCAAATGGTCGTGGAGCGCGATCGCATCGGCAACGAGCGCGTCCTCCGAGGGCCGGCCCGTGCTGCCGCCGTAACCGCGGTAGTTCACGAGAAACAGGGAATGCGCGGGAAAGTCGGCGGCGAAAGCCGAAAGGCTGGCCCCGACGTCCTCGGCGTTTCCGCCGAAATAGATGAGCGCCTTCGGACCCGGGCGCCGGACGGCCCAGACCTTGAGGGACGCGCCATCCACCGGGAAGCGCAGCGACTCCGCACCCGGGTTCGCCGACTCTCCCACCGGAAAATAGATGTGGGAGCGCTGCGTGAGGAACATCAGGACGACGAAGCCTGCGTAGACCGCCGCCGGCACGAGCAGGACGGAGAGCAGGCTCCGCACGCGGGCGGCGCTCAGTCGCCGTCGTGCAATTCGACCGTCGCCTCGATCTCCACTGCGATATTGGACGGCAGGGACTGCATGCCGACCGCCGAGCGCGCGGCGCGGCCGTTCTCGCCGAAGGCGACGACCATCAGGTCGGAGAACCCGTTGACGACTTTCGGATGGTCCCGGAAGTCTTCCGTCGACTGGACCATGCCGAGGATCCGCACGAAGCGCTTGACCCGCGACAGCTCGCCGACCGCGGCCTTGATCGTCGCGAGCATGCAGAGCCCGACTTTCTCGGCCGACTTCGCGCCCTGCTCGACGGTCAGGTCACCGCCGACCTTGCCGCGCGTGAACGGCTCGCCGCATTCGCCGTGGCCGGACAGGAACAGCAGGTTGCCGGTCCGCACCGAAGTGACGTAGGTGGCAACCGGCTTTGGCGGCGCGGGCAGCGTGTAGCCGGCGGCTGCAAGGCGCGCCTCGGGCGTTTCCGATGGATTTGCCATGGCCGGCGCCGATGATATCAATAGTGCAAGCAGCAGGATGCGGGGCATGGGTCTCTCCGTAGGACGCGGCAGCCTACTCCCGATTGGCAGACCCTGCCAGCATGCCGCATCATGGGTCCAATGGACATCGAGCGCCTCGAGTCACAACGCGCAGTCGTCGGTGAAGGCTTCGAGATCAAGCGCGCGCTGCCGAATCGCCATCGCCGGATGGTCGGCGCCTGGTGCTTCCTCGATCATGCGGGACCCGCTGACTATCCCGCCGGGAAGGGACTCACGATCGGCCCGCATCCGCACATCGGCCTGCAGACATTCAGCTGGATGATCGAAGGAACGATCCTGCACACGGACAGCCTCGGCTACCGCCAGTGGATCAAGCCGGGCCAGGTCAACCTCATGACCGCGGGCCGGGGCATCTCGCATGCCGAGGAATCGCCCGCGGATGCCGCGGGCCGGTTCCAGCTCGCGCAGCTCTGGATCGCGCTGCCGAAATCCGAGAGCGAATGCGAGCCGGCCTTTGACCATTATCCCGAGCTGCCGCTGCTCGACCGGGGCGGGTTCCGGGTCACCGTGCTGGCGGGTGACTTTGGCGGCGAGAAAGCGCCCGCGCGCGTCCATTCGCCGCTCATCGGCCTCGACCTCGCAACGACTGGTGGCGCGCGGGCCACGTTTAAGCTCGATCCCGCGTTCGAGCACGGCGTGCTCGCGCTCGAGGGCGAGGCCCGCGTCGAAACGGAGTCGCTCGCGCCGGGCACGCTGCTCTACCTCGCTCCGGGCCGCGGCAGGCTTTCGGTGGAATCCACCGGTGCCTCGCGCCTGCTCCTGATCGGCGGACGGCCATTCGGCGAAGAGATCCTGCTCTGGTGGAACTTCGTCGCGCGTTCCACCGGGGAGATGGAGATCGCGACGCGGGACTGGCTCGAAGGAAGCCGTTTCGGCCGCGTCGAGGGCGCGCGCGGCGCGCCGCTCGTCGCACCCGAATTGCGGGGCCTGCGGCTCAGGGGCAGCGCTTGAAATCGCACTGCATCTCCACCACGACCTGAGCCATGCGAAAGATACTCGCCATTCACGATCCCAATCCCCCGCACTGGGTCGGCGACGGTTTCCCGGTCCGCTCGATCTTCAGCTATGACGGCCTGGGGCGCGAGACCCTGAGCCCGTTCCTCATGCTGGACTACGCCGCGCCGCGGAATTTCGAGCCCACGACGCAGCGCCGCGGCGTCGGCGAACATCCGCATCGCGGATTTGAAACGGTCACGATCGTCTACCAGGGCGAGCTGGAGCACCGCGACTCGGCCGGCAATGGCGGGCGCATCGGCCCAGGCGACGTGCAGTGGATGACCGCCGCCTCGGGCGTCGTCCACGAGGAATTCCACTCCGAGAAATTCACGCGCTCCGGCGGCCGCATGGAAATGATGCAGCTCTGGGTCAACCTGCCGGCCCGGGACAAGATGTCCTCGCCGCGCTACCAGACCCTGCTCGATGGCGACATCCCGTCGGTCCCGCTCGCGGGAGACGCCGGTCGCCTGCGCGTGATCGCCGGCGAATTCGACGGGCACAAGGGACCCGCGAGCACGTTCACGCCGATCAATGTATGGGACCTGCGCCTGAACGCGGGCCGGACGGCCACGCTCCGGACGCCCGAAGGCCACACGACCGCAATCGTCCCGATGCACGGGCGCGCGCTATTCAACGGGACGCGCCCCGCGGGCGAGGCGCAGCTCGTGATCCTCGAACGTACGGGCGGCGAGTTCACGGTCGGCGCGGACACCGATGCGACGCTACTCGTGCTGAGCGGGCAGCCGCTCAATGAGCCGGTGGTGGGTTACGGCCCGTTCGTGATGACGAGCGAAAGCGAAATCGCCCAGGCGATCCGCGACTACCAGGGCGGTCGGTTCGGCACCCTGCCCGCGTCGTGAGGCTTTCCGCCGGCCCGGCTCAGGCCGGCGGCGTGCTCCCGAGATAATCCATCTTCCCGAGCTCGACGCCGTTGTGGCGCAGGATGTCGTAGGCCGTCGTGCAGTGAAAGTGCAGGTTCGGCAACATCTGGTGAAGCAGGTAGTTGAGTCCCTGCATCGAGCGCTCCGTGCTGCGCGTCTTCCAGACGACCGTGCGGTCCTCGGTCCCCTCGAACTGCTGCGGCTTCAGCGTCCCGAGCCAGGCTGAGGTCTTCTTCGCGCGCGCGACGAGCTCGGCGAGCGTCTTCTCGTTGTCTTCGAAGGCAGGCGCGTCGATCCCCGCAATCCGCGCCGCCCCGATCTTCACCGAGTCGGATGCGATCTGGACCTGCCGCGCAAGCGGGAACATGTCCGGCGCGAGCCGCGCGCCCGCGAACACTTCCGGATCGATTTTCCGCGCCTCGGCATGCCGCGCGGCTTTTTCGAGGACGGCCGCCAGGTTGTCCATCATGCGGATGCCCGGCTTCACGCAGGCCTCATACATCGATATCTTCATCGTGCGCTCCGGAAGTTATCCAATAGAATGCGCTCATTATGATGCAGAGCGGCATCGTCTGGGACAATCACGCTTGCCTGCCGCTTCGCGACGTCGACGACTGGCTGCCGCGCCTCTCCCGCTATCGCGACGTCGGCGTCGACGTGGTCACCGTGAACCTCGCCGACAGCCTCGTGCCGCTCGAAACGCTGGTCCGCACCGCCGCCAGCATCCGGCATTTCGTCAACGCGAACCCGGACCGGTACCTGATGGGCCTCACGCCGGCGGACCTGCGCGCGGCGAAATCGAGCGGCCGGCTCGCCGTCTGCCTCGATGTCGAGGGCGTTCACGCGCTCAACGGACAGGCCTCGCTCGTCGAGCTTCTCCACCACATCGGCGTGCGCTGGATGCTCATGGTCTACAACCGGCGGAACCTCGCGGGCAGCGGATGCCACGATCCGGTCGACGAGGGCCTGACCGATCATGGCCGCGAGGTGCTGCGGGAAATGGACCGCGTCGGCATGGTCAAGTGCTGCTCGCACACCGGCTATCGCACGGCGCGGGAGATCCTCGACTCGACCGATCGCCCGGTCATCTTTTCACATTCCAATCCGCGCCGGCTGCGGGATCACCCGCGGAACATCCCCGACGACCTGATCAAGGCCTGCGCGGCGACCGGCGGCGTGATCGGAATCAATGGTGTCGGGCTCTTCCTCGGCGACGGCCCGCCGACGGCCGAGGTCATCGTCCGGAACATCGACTACGTCGCGCAGCTCGTCGGCGCGCCACACGCGGCACTCGGCCTCGATTACATGTTCAGGAGCTCGGAGCTGAACGAGCCCGGACGGGGTGGCAAGGAGATCTGGCCCCCCGAATGGGGCTATGGCCGCGGATCAGGCTTTGCGCCGCCCGAAGTGATCCCGGAAATCCGCGCGGGCCTCGAGCGCCTCGGCTATCCGGACGCGAGCGTTCGCCAGGTGCTGGGAGACAATCTCGTCCGCGTCGCCGACGCGGTCTGGAAGTGATCGCGAAGCCAGGCGGGATTCAGGGCCTGCTTCAGTCCCGCACCGGTACGAGCCGCGAAATGCCAGTGCCGTCCGTGCCGAGGTAGATCGCGCCATCCGGCCCTTCTTCCACCAGGCGCACGCGGCCGATTGCCGGAAACAGCAGGCGCTCTTCGAGCACGACCCTGCCCTCGCGGATCACGAGCCGGTTGAGGTGGGTCCGTCCCATGGCCCCGATGAACAGGCTGCCCTTCCAGGCCGGAAACGCGCGGCCCGAATAGAAGATCATGTCGCTCGGCGCGATTGACGGCGTCCAGACCCACACCGGCTGCTCCATGCCTTCCTGCGAGACGATGCCCTTGCCGAACGGCCCCCCGTCGTACTGGAAGCCCCAGGTGATCACGGGCCAGCCGTAGTTGGCGCCCCGTTTCACGACGTTGACCTCGTCCCCGCCGCGCGGACCGTGCTCGTGCGCCCACAAGGTGTTCGTCGCGGGATCGACGGCAAGTCCCTGGGGATTGCGGTTGCCGACCGTCCAGATGGCGCCGTGGCCCGCATGTTCCGCGGTCAACGGATTGTCGGCAGGCACGCTCCCGTCGTCGCGGACCCGCAGGATCTTGCCGATGTGGCTGTCCAGGTCCTGCGCACGGTCCTGGTGGTGGCGATCGCCGACGGTCAGGAACAGGTGGCCCTCGAGAAACGCCATGCGGCCGCCGAAATGCGAGTCGTCGTCCGCGTAGGCATCCGCCGTCAGGATCCGTTCGCGTGCGATCGCGCGGTCGCCGTCCAGCCGCAGTCGATCGACGACCGTCGTGTTGCGATGCGGGTCGCCTTCGGAATAGCTGATGTAGATCCAGCCGTTGGCGGCGTAATCCGGGTGGAGCACGACATCGTGAAGGCCGGCATCGCCGGCGGTCGACAGGGCCGGCATGTCACGGACCGCCGCCAGGAGACCCTGCCGGACATCCAGAATGAACAGCGTCGCTGTGCCGCGTTCGGTAACGAGCGCCCGCCCATCCGGGAGGAACACCATCCCCGTGGGTTGCTCGAGTCCGCCGACGACCGGCTCGAGGAGAAAGCGTGTCACGGCGCTCTCGTGCACGGCTCCGGCGGCCAGGGCCGGGGAAGCCATCGACGTCGCGAGACCAATCAGCAGCCAGGAGCGCCACATCGTGGACCGACTCTAGCGGCCAGGGTCGGCACTCGCCACGCCAAACCCGGCGATCCGTCGCATGCCCCCCTCGGTTCGCCGCCGATGCCCTCGCCCGGCCTCCTGCTGGCGGGAGTGTGGAACAAGTCACTGCCCCGCCTCGGTTTCCTGATGCGGGTCACAGTTACGGGCCGGCCCGCTGAGGCTACATATGTCGACTCGAAAGCCGGCCCAGGGGGGCGGGCTCTGCGCGGGAGTTTGCGCCAGAAGATCATGTCACCGGCCGGCGAAACAACCAGGGGTTCCACCGAACGCGAGCCGTTCTTTGCAGGCTGGACGGGGCTGCTTGCAGCCGCGCTTTTCGCCTACATCCCGGTCACCTTGCTGTTCACTTACGCCGACGGCGAAGGCGGCAAGGCTTTCGAGATCTTCAAGCTGTTCTCCGACTCGCCGACGAGCATCGGCGCCGCCGTGCTGGCCGCCGTCGCGGCCCGCAAGGCGACGGACCCCGCGGTCAAGCGCACCTGGACGTTCTTCGCCGCGGCGATCGGCGTCTACAGCGTCGGCAACGTGCTCAACTCCTGGTACTGGATGTTCGGCGTCGACCCGTTTCCCTCCGTCGGCGACGTCTTCTTCCTCGGTTTCTATCCCCTCCTGTTCGCAGGCATCTTCACCGCGATCCGCGCCGCCGCGGTGCGAGTGCAGTGGGGCCGCCTCGCGCTCGACGCCACCATCCTCATGCTCGGCTTCGGCGCATTCTTCTGGTTCTTCGTCATCGGCCCGGCGGCCAGCGCGGAACGCGATCCCGACGTCATCAAGTACGGCCTGACGCAGAGCTACATCGCGTTGAACTGCCTGATGCTGCTCGCGTTCGGCATCCTCCTGATGCACGCGAGCGCGGGCTCGATCGCGCGCCGCACGCTCGTGCTCCTGACGATCGGGTTCTCGGCCATGTCGGTCGCGGACATCGTCTGGGCCATGGCCAAGGTCACCGGCACTTACCTGCCGGGCGGCCTCTCGGACGCAATCTACCTGTCCTGCTACGCCTGGCTCATTGCGGCGGCACGCGAACAGCTTCGCGGTGCCCCCGCCGTCCGGCCGGAGGCGAGCGCCACGAGCGGCGCCCTCATGCAGGGCATGCCGTACGTGGCGATGCTGGTTTCCTTCCTCGTGCTCGTGTACGTGGAACGCAGCTCCGTCGCGAGCCCGGCGACGGCCATGACCGTGATCATCTTCCTTCTGACGTTGCTCGTCATGCTGCGCCAGGGGGTGATGTCGAGGGATGACGCGCTCGTTCGCGAGCGGCGTGCGGCCGGCATCGTCGAGGCGCGCTACGCATCGCTCATCCGTAACGCATCCGACGTGATCATGATCGCCGACGTCGACGGGCGCCTGCGATTCGCGTCGCCGGCCGCCGAGCGCACCTTCGGCATGCATCCGGACGACCTCGTGGGGCGCAACCTCCTCGACCTCTGGGCCGAGGCCGACCGCGAGCGCCTGGCGGCGTTCCTTGCGGAGGTCGCCGCGACCCGCGGCCGCTCGATCGGCCCCGTCGAAGTCACGGTCGGCAACGGCGCGCGCCGGAGCACCCTCGAAAGCGTCGGCAGCAACCTGCTCGACGACCCGGCGATCGCGGGCCTTGCGCTCAACTTCCGCGACGTCAGCGAACGAAAGGCGCTCGAGGAGCAGCTGCGTCAGCTCGCCTTCCACGACTCCCTGACGCTGCTTGCGAACCGCAGCCTGTTCCGCAACCGCGTGCAGCATGCGTTGACGCTGACACACCGCTCGCGCCAGCGCGTCGCGGTCATGTTCCTCGACCTCGACAACTTCAAGAATGTCAACGATTCGTTGGGGCACGACGCCGGCGATCGCCTGCTCCAGGCCGTCGCACAGAGGCTCGTCAAGTCGACGCGTCCGTCCGACACCGTGGCACGCCTCGGCGGCGACGAGTTCGCGATCCTCCTCGAGGGCATCAACGAGTCGGCGGACGTCGAGCGGATTGCCGCCACGATCACGCGGTCGTTCGACGAGCCGCTCGCGCTCGACGGGAGCGACATCTACATCGCGGCGAGCATCGGCATCGCCTTCTCGCAGCCGGGCGACGACACCGAGCAGCTGCTGCGGAACGCCGACATCGCGATGTACAACGCGAAGGCCACGGGCAAGGCCCGGTTCGTCGTGTTCCAGGCCCGCATGCAGGAACAGCTGCAGGAGCGCCTGCGGCTCGAGGAGGACATCAACCTCGCGCTCGAACGCGGCGAATTCTTCCTCGAGTACCAGCCCGTCATCGACCTCACGCGCCGCGAGCTGCTCGGCGTCGAGGCGCTGGTGCGCTGGAACCACCCGGACCAGGGCCTCGTCATGCCGGGCGCATTCATCCCGACCGCCGAGGAATCCGGCCAGATCATCGAGCTCGGCCGCTGGGTCCTGGTCGAGGCCTGCCGCAGCGTCAAGGCCTGGCGGGATTCGATCGTCGCGGGCGACGGGCTCCGCGTGGCCGTGAACATCTCGGGTCGCCACCTGCAGCACGCCGACCTCGTGGCGGACGTGCGCCACGCCCTCGAGGTCTCCGGCCTCGAGCCCGAGAACCTCGTCATCGAGCTGACCGAGAGCACGATCATGCACAACACCGAGGTGAACCTGGAGCGCTTCCGCGAGCTCAAGGCGCTCGGCATCCGCCTCGCGATCGACGACTTCGGCATGGGCTATTCGTCGCTTTCCTACCTGCACCGCTTCCCGATCGACATCCTCAAGATCGATCGCTCGTTCGTCGGTCGGCTGACCGAGCAGGACGACGGGCCGGAACTTGCGCGCGCGGTGGTGATGCTTGGCGAAACGCTCGGCCTCGAGACGGTCGCCGAGGGCGTCGAGCACGAGGACCAGGTGGCGAAGCTGCTGGAGCTCGGCTGCGTCGCCGGCCAGGGCTTCCTGTTCGCGCGCTCGAGGCCGCTGGCGGATGTGGCCGCGATGCCCTATGCGGCGCGACGCGCCGAGTTGCGGAATGCCCAGTCGATGCACGACCGGCTGACCGCCACCGGCCGCTTCAACGTCGGCAATGTCCGGCCCCGGTCGGTTGCCTGAGCCGGCTCCGGGCGGGACTCAGGGTACCCCGGACGTCGGGTAGACGATCTCCCCGCCGATGACCGTCATCACGGCCTTCGAGCGCGGGATCTCCGCTTCCGTTACTTTCATCCAGTCCGACGAGAAGACGCTGAAGTCGGCGAGCTTGCCCGCTTCGATCGTGCCGCGGTCTTTTTCTTCAAACGCAGCGTAAGCCGCTCCCGACGTCAGGATCGCGAGCGCCTCGTCGCGCGTCAGGCGCTGGTCGAGCCCCCAGTCCGGGCCGGCGAACCCCTCGAGCGTGCGACGCACGATCGCGGCGTAGAACTCGATGCGCGGGTCTCCCGCTTCGACCGGGGCGTCCGTGCCGCCCGCGATCAATCCTCCCGCATCCAGGACCTTGCGCCAAGCATAGGCGCCACCGATCCGTTCCGGCCCGAGGCGCGCCGGGGCAAACAGCATGTCGCTGATCGCGTGCGAGGTCTGCATGGAGGCGATCACGCCGAGCTTCGCGAAGCGCGGGATGTCGGCATCCTCCACCACCTGCGCATGCTCGATGCGAAAGCGCGGGTCAGTCACGGCCCGATCACCGGCCGGGACGATATCGAAGGCTTTCTGGTACTGGTCGAGCACGACGCGGTTGCCGCGATCGCCGATTGCGTGCGTCTCGATCTGGATCCCGCTTCTGAGCCCCGCGACCGAGATCCGCAGGATTTCTTCCGGCGGCGTCACGAACAGGCCCCGGGTCTCCGGCGCATCACTGTACGGTTTTTCGAGCGCCGCGCCGCGCGAGCCGAGCGCCCCGTCGATGTAAAGCTTGATTGCGCGCACGGTCAGCCGCGGGTCGCAACTCTCGTACGAACGCCCTGCGGCCAGCAGCTTTTCCGCCGCCTCGCCGGGCCCTTGTATCGCGACGTAGAGGCGAAGCTTCATCCTTCCCGCCGCGTACAGCCGGCAGAGCTGCTCGACGGTTCGCCAGGTCGTCCCCGCCTCCTGCAATTGCGTCCAGCCGAGTCGCAGGCTTCGCGCCGCGCCGGCTTCGAGCGCGCGCGCGACTTCCTCGTCGGTCGCGGGCGGGACGTGCTGATTCACGAGGTCCATCGCGGTGTCGATGAGCATTCCGGTCGCCTCGCCGGTCCCCGGATCGCGCAGGATTCGACCGCCTTCCGGGTCCGGCGTCGCGCGATCGATGCCGGCGAGCGCAAGCGCCTTCGAGTTGACGACGATGGCATGGCCGTCCGCGCGCTCGAGCAGGACCGGCCGGTCGCTGACCGCCGCATCGAGGTCATGGCGCTTCGGAAAGACCGCAGGCACCCACTTTGACTCGATCCAGCCCCTGCCGACGATCCATTGCGCGCGATCCTTCGCAGCCCGTTCGCGCAGGCGACGTTGGAGGGCGTCGATGCCCTCGACGCCGGTGAGGTCGAAATCGAGCTCGCGCTGGCCAATGCCGACGAGATGCGCATGGGAATCGGCCAGACCGGGCAGCAGCATTGCGCCATCGAGGTCCACCTGGCGCGCACCGGCCGGAGCCGCTTTCAGCGCCCCGGCCTTGTCGCCCACGTAGGCGATCCGGTCGCCGATGGCGAGCACCGCCTCGGCCCTCGGCGCCGCAGCAACTCCCGTGTAGATATTCCCGTTGTAGAACAGGAGCGCAGGCGACTCCGCGGCACCCGACGCAGACGCGACCGCAAGCAGCGCCGCCGGAACGACGTGACGCCAATGAACGCGGCTCACTACGACGATGCCTTCTGGCTCTTCACGACGCTGGTCGCGAGCGCGATCATCGAGGCAATGTCGCTGAGGTTCGCGGGCACGACCAGCGTGCTCGCCGCCTCGTTCGCGAGCTTGCCGAACTGCCTGACGTATTCCTCGGCGACCCGGAGCTGCATCGCCTCGATGCCGCCCTTCCCGGCCAGCGCCTCGCCGACCTGCCGCAGGCCCTCGGCAGTCGCGGTCGCGACCGCGAGGATTGCCGCCGCCTCGCCGCGGGCCTCGTTGATCTGCTGCTGCTGGTTCGCTTCCGATTCCTTGATGACGCGCTGCTTCTCGCCCTCGGCCTGGTTGATCTTCGCGTCGCGCTCGCCTTCCGAGGTCAGGACTACGGCGCGTTTCTCCCGCTCTGCGCGCATCTGCTTCTCCATCGCGCCGAGCACGTCCTTGGGAGGATTGATGTTCTTGATCTCGTAGCGCAGCACCTTGACGCCCCAGGGCGCCGAGGCCTTGTCGAGCTCGGCGACCACGTTCTGGTTGATCGTCTGCCGCTCTTCAAACGTGCGGTCGAGCTCGATCTTGCCGATCTCGCTGCGGAGCGTCGTCTGCGCGAGCTGGATGATCGCAAAGCGGTAATTCGTGATGCCGTAGGACGCCTTGCTGGCCTCGAGCACCTGGAGGTAGAGCACGCCGTCCACGCCCACCTGGACGTTGTCCCGCGTGATGCAGATCTGCTCCGGGATGTCCATCGCCTCTTCCTTGAGGTTGTGCTTGTAGGCGATGCGGTCGAAGAAGGGCTTGAGGATGTGGAATCCCGCCTGCAGCGTACGGTTGTAGCGCCCCAGCGTCTCGACCACGTAGGCACTCTGCTGCGGCACGACGACCGCCGTCTTCGCGATGATGATGAAGACGAGCAGCGCGACGAGCCCGACGACGTATAGCGATTCCATGCGTGGTTACTCCGCCTTGACGTGCAGCGTAAGTCCGTCGACTTGCGCGATGACGGCTTCCCGGCCTGCTTCGATCGCAAGTGTGCCGGTGTTTCGCGCCGTCCAGTTCGAGCCCCGGTATTCGACGCGGCCGCTCTGTCCCGGCTCGAGCCGCGCCGGTATGAGCACACGGTCGCCGACGGTCAGGCGTTCCTCGACGTGGCCGACGCTGCCGCGCAGCATTTCGTAAACGCGCCGGCGGAACGTCAGCATCGTCGTGACTGCGAGCACGGAGAAAATCAGCCACTCGACCCAATTCGGCAGGTCGACCCCGACGAGGCCCAGGAGCCCCACGGCGGCGGCGGAAAGCCCGATGAAGACGAGGTAAAACTGGGCGTCGATGACGAGCAATTCGACGCCGAGCAAGCCGATGCCAAAAACCACCCAGGCCCACCAAGGCATTCTATTCCCCCTGGCGCGATCGCGCCGGCAGCGCCTTCCCCATGCAGCTTAACCGATCCCAAACTCGGGTATTGAACCCGAAGATCGCCGGGCGCTAGCCTGCACCGCCCAGAATTAGTCCCGCTGCCAGGATGCCGCCATGAAACTCGCAATTGCACTGCTCGCGCTCCTTCCGATCGCCCCGGCGCTCGCGGCCGATGCCGGCCTCAACGCCGCACAACAGGAAATGGTGGATGCCGAGCGGGCATTCGTACGCCTCGCGGCCGAGCGCGGATTCCGCGATTCGTTCTACGAGTATTTCGCCGACGACGGCATCGCGTTCAACCCGCACCCGTTCCGTGTCCGGACCGCGCTCGCGAACCAGCCCGCCTCGCCCGGCCCGATGGGCGCCGTCTGGGCGCCCGTCTACGGCGACATCGCCCAGTCGGGCGAACTGGGCTGGAACACCGGGCCGCTGGTGTTCGAAGGCAAGAACGGGGAACCGGACCGCCACGGCATGTTCTTTTCGGTCTGGAAGCGGCAGGCCGATGGCAAGTTCAAGGTCGTGCTCGACGTCGGGAGCGACACGCCTACCGCCGTCGTGCCGATGGACGCGCCCGTCCAGTCGTCCTACCGGGCGGCTGCGAGTCCGGCCGCGCGCCAGGACGTCGCGGCGGCGACCAGTGCGCTACTCGCGATCGAGCGCGAGTTTCTCGCGACCGCGGAGTCGCAAAGCCTGGGCCGCGCCTATGGCAGCCGCCTCAGCGAGGAAGCGCGCGTGCATCGCCCCGGCGCGATGCCGGTCACGGGCCGGGTCGCGCTCAACGAGTGGGCGAACACCCAGGAAGGGAAATTCCGGGGCGAGACGCTCGAAGCCGATGTTTCGCGCTCGGGAGAGCTCGGTTACACCTATGGAAACTACGAAAGCACGTCGGAAGTGCCGAAGGCAGGCTACTTCGCGCGCGTGTGGAAACGGGATCCGAAGGGCGACTGGCGCATCGTGATGGACACCGTGAGCCCCCTGCCCGCGGGCGTGAAGCCGCTGACCTCCGAATTGCTGCAGGCGGAGGACCACTACTTTGCCGGGCGCTGGTCCGAGGCCGAAGCGGCCTACCAGAAGCATGTCGATGCGCAATCCGGGCAATGCCTTCGCCTGGAACCGCCTGGGATCGAGCCAGATCTACCTCAAGAAGTATCCCGACGCCGTCCGAAACCTCGAGCGCAGCATCGAATTGAGCGGCGGCATTCCCGCCGACTTCTACAACCTCGCCTGTGCCTATGCCCTTTCGGGCGCGCCGGACAAAGCGCTCGATAACGTGGAGCGGGCCATCGCAAAGGGATTGAAAAACCGCAGCCAGTACGAGACGGATCCCGACCTTGCGTCCCTGCGCGACCTGCCACGGTTCAAGGCGCTCATGCAACCGCTCGGCTGAAGCTCAGCGCAGCCCGGTCGCCGCCCAGGCGTTCAGTTGCCCGTCCGCTTCGTGTAGTAACCGTCGAATGCAGTCGTCCAGGTCTTGCCGCCGTCGGCCGTGGACTCCCAGTGCTGGCGCAGGCGCCCGTCGTCCAGGCGCGTCCAGGTAATCCGCTGGACGTTCTGCGGATCGGTGGTCGTAGACATCACCATGGCCTCGCCTTGCAGACTGCCCTCCAGGTACAACGCGCTCCCCTGGTTGTCGATCCAGGTCTGGTGCCAGGCCTTCCTTGCGGCATCGTAGAAATTGAGGCTGGTGCCCTGATAGCCGATCGATGTCGTGTAGACCTCGCGGATCGTGCAACCGTCGTTGATCGACGTGATCTGGTTGCGGCCCTTGCCGCCGGGCGATGCCGGCGATTCCACGTCCCAGTCGCCGAGCCAGAAGTCGAATTGCCGGAATTCCGGGGTCCGGCAGGGCCGATGCGGTTCCACCATCGCGATGAAGCGCGGATCGATTCGAAGCGCCTCGAATTCCGCCAAGGCCATCGCGGTCTGATAAGAGCCGCTGCCCGTCGCAAACCAGGCCTGCAGCGCCGCCAGGGCCCCGGTCGAATCGCCGCTCGCCGCCCTCGAGCGTGCGAGGCGGATCTGGGCCAGGGCATTAGCGGGTTCGCGCTCGGCAATATCCTGGTAAGCCGCCGCCGCTTCGACCCATTTCTTGTCGCTGAAGAGCTGTTGCGCTTCTTCCATCGTGGCGGCATTTGCAAAACCGGCGGCCAGGACTCCGCAGGCGACTGCATTCCACAAGCGCATGGGCCCGCTCCTCGAAAGCTGCGTCCGACGCCGTCAAGGATGATGGGATCGACGGCGGATCGCGAGCGCGCCACGCAAGATTCGCAACCGATGACCCAACTCACGCCTGGGCAGCGTCTTCCTGGGCTCTCAGCTTCGCACGTATGAATGTGGAATGCGGCACGTGGATCAGGTCGGCAATGCGCCGGATGAGGTGCTCCTCGTGCCGGTGCAGGACGGAATCGGCGTAAGCGACACGCCACAGCTCCTCGATGAGCCGGCCTTTCTGCGCGTCCGTAAAGCCCGCATTGATCATCGAGGTGAACTGGTAGGTATCGTGGGCATCGCGGGCCTCGACCTCAGCAAGCTCCAGGAGCTGGCGCGCGGCTTCTGCCTCGATCCCGAATTTCCGCTGCACCGACCCGAGCACGGAATCGCGCTCGACGGCCGAGAACTGGTCGTCGCTGCGCACGACTTCGACCAGCAGCGCCGCAGCCGCAAGCTTCGCGCGATCCTCCGCCGGCGCGGCCGCCTCGCCGGGCCGCGCGTTGATCCGTTGCTCAAAAAACTTCCGGACGCTCGACAGCATGCGTCAGCCGGGATCGCGCTCCAGGTCGGAGGCGGTCACGAAGCGCGGACGGATGTCGACCGGCACGTCGCCCAGCCGGTCGAGCACGGCCTGGACTTCCGGGCGGATCACCACGAGGCGCGCGAGAAAGCGCTTGCCGCCCTCGTAGTCGCCGGTTGCCTGCAGCGTCAGCAGCTCCCGCGTGAGCGAGGCGACGCCTTTCCGTGTCTTCTTCAGGTCGAGGCTGAAAGTCCCGTCGGAATTGACGCGAAAGCCGCCCGCATCGAGCAGGTAGTTGACCTGCATGGCCATGCCGCGCGCATGGGCATCGTCCATCCCGAATCGCAGCGTGCGAAACGCGGAGGCGAGGAAGGTCGTGTACATCGCCCGCTCGTCGGCCTTCTTCAGCACGCCCTTGTCGATCAACTGCTGCAGCGCCCACAGCCCCGAGATATCCGCCTTCGCTTCCTCGATCGTGCTGTAGAGCTCCTTGATCGCCTGGCGCACGCCACCGCCCGTTCCACCCTGGCCGGTGTTGGTCGGTCCGAGGCCATGCATGAGCTCGTGCATCAGGATGTGCGTGAAGAACGCATCGAAGTTCACGTGGGGCTGGTCGCCGGCCGCCAGCGCGACTTTCGATATCGGCAACAGCGCGTTGTCGAATTTCGCCTGCTGGAAGTTCTTCAGCATCATGCGCTTCGAACCCATCTCGGCCACGATGCGCTCGTCGTTCGGCAGGTTGAACGCGGCGGTCTGCACGCCCCTGTTTCCGTCGCCCGCGGAAAACACGACGTTGACGACGCGCAGGGGTGCAAGCCCGCCGAGCTGCTTGCGCCGGTAGGCGGGATCGATGGGCAGGCGGTCCTCGAGCCACTGGAGCTCGGCGCCGAATCGCGCCAGCTTCGTGGTCTCGGCCTCGTCGCGCAGCGTGATGAATGCCTCGAAGGCGGCCTTGTAGTTGAACCAGCCGTCTTCGTACACCTCGTAAGGGCCGATCGTCGGCTCGATCGTCGACTCCAGCTTCATCCAGGCGACATCGCTCGCGTAATAGTCGTTAGATGCGAAGGCATCCGCGCGCGCCAGCAGGAAATCCTTCAGCGTCTGCTGCGACGTGGCAGCGGCCGCGTCGCGCAGGTGCCGGGCCATTTCGGCGAGTTCGCCCTGGTATTCCAGGCTATAAGGCACTGCGATGAACTTCCCGGTCGTGTCGCGCCGTATCGTCGTGAAAAAACCCGTCGCCTCGGTGAGCGCGGCGCCCGACAGGCCCTTCAGCCAGCTCTCGACGTCCGCCTTGGTCGCGCCCATCGGATAGAAATTCGCCGCTTCCGGCTTCGCCGGCGCTCCCGGGATGAAGATGGTGTTGTCGTCGAGCCTCGACCATGGCCCGCGATTGATATTGAAGTAGTCGAGGCGCGCGCGGCCGAGCGGCGTGGTGTCGTCCATGAGCATCAGCATCATGGCCTTGTTGCCTGCCCACATCTGCTGCATGAAGAGCGCGTCGGTGAGCCGGGCCGCCCTGATCAGGCTCGCGAGCGCCTTGCGCTCGCCCGCGGGCAGGCCCGAGAGCTCGACCCGGATGTCGACCGGCGCAAAACGCGCCGCCATGTTGTTGAGGCGCGCAATTTCCGGGTGCAGGCGCATTTCCTGCGTCATTGCAAGGCTCGGTAACAGCGCCAACAAGGCTAGCCAGCTTTTCATCGGCGTACTCCGCGACCGGAAGAACTGGCCGTCGAGGTTACACTATCGGTCCAGATGAATCTCCGGCTGCACAGCTTCATTCTCCTCGGCGTCGCGGCCGGCATCGCGTCCTGCACGAGCGTCGAGGCCACCCGCCGCGGTCCCGGCTACAGCGTGTACGAAGTCGGCAATCCGGCGGACGTCGTCCGCCCGACACGCGGACTCTGGGTGCTCCAGGGCGGCGGCGACGACGTCGACCGGAACTTCATCCGCATGGGCGAACTGGCCGGCGGCGGCGATTTCGTCGTCCTGCGCGCCTCCGGCAAGGATGACTACAACGACTACATCTGCGGGCTCTGCCACTGCGACTCGGTGACGACGATCGTGTTCAAGGGCGGCGCGGCCATGAAGGATCCGTGGGTGGTCGAAACCATCCGCAATGCCGAGGCGATCTGGATCGGCGGCGGCGACCAGTCGAACTACGTCCGCCACTGGAAGGACACGCCGGTTGAAGACGCGGTCAATTTCGTGGCGGCCAAGCCCGCGCCCATCGGCGGCACCAGCGCCGGCATGGCGGTCCTCGGCGAGTTCGTGTATTCGGCGGAAGGCAAGGAGAGCCTGACGAGCGCGGTTGCGCTGCAAAATCCGTACGCGCCCGACGTCACGCTCGCGCGCGGATTCCTGGAGCTGCACTGGCTCGAGAATGTGATCACGGACCAGCACCTGCAGGAACGCGACCGGATCGGACGGACGGTCGCATTGCTTGCGCGTCTGCAGCAGGACGGCTGGTCCGCCCAGCCGCGTGCCATTGCGGCAGACAGGGAAACGGCTGTGCACATTGACCCCGCCACGGGTGTGGCGGAGGTTCTTGCCACGCCCGACCACCCCGCCCCCTACGCTTACTTCATGCGGCCCTCGCAACAACCGGAACACTGTAAGCCGGGTGAGCGGCTTACTCTGCGCGATGTCGCCGGCCTACGCACTGCCCGGCCCGGAAGCGCGTCAGTCGACTTTCCGTCTGCGAATACGACGCTGCCATTGACCCAGACCTTCTCGATGCCGACCGAGAGCGCCAGCGGGTCCTCGAACGTCGAGCGATCGGACACGCGCATCGGGATCGAGCAGCACGAGATCGGCGTAGGCCCCCGGCTGGATGAGCCACGATCCGGCGATGCCGACATGCGAGGCCGACGCGCTCGTCATCTTGCGGATCGCCTCTTCCAGGGTCAGTAGTTTCTTTTCACGGACATACACGCGCAGGACCTTGGTGAATGCACCGCGTCCACGCGGATGCCGCTCGTCAGCGAGTCGCCATCGGAGCAGATGTTGGCGTGCGGCCAGGCGATCAGCGCCGCAATGTCGTTCTCCAGCAGCTCCTCGCCATCCGATGATGTCCTTGTTCGCACGGGCTGCTGGCACGCGCGATCAGGTCCATCAGCGTCGGTGGCGGGATCCGTGCCTTTGCGCGCTTCGCGATCTCCGCAAGGGAAAGGCCCACGAGCGCCGGCTCCGGCACGTACTTCGAAAGCACCATACCGTCGGCCGGCGCGATATGCGCGAGCACGAACTCGGCGATTCCTGGCGGTTCTTAAAATCGCGTTTCGGGAAGAGGACGGTCAGGTCGGATTGCCAGAACTCATAGGGATAGATGTCGCCCGTGACGTCCACGCCTTCTGCCCGCGCCCGTTCGAGCATATCGAGCAGGCGTTCGACTGGCCCCACCAGGTCCGTCATCGCGAGCTTCATGTGCGTGACCAGAACCGGAATCTTCGCTTCACGACCGATTCGGATGATCTCGTCGATCGCCGCCCAGAAGTAGCGTTCCTCACTGCGAATGTGGCTGACTGTAGCGCCCACCATGACGCGCGGCTTCCGCGGCAAGATCGATCAGTCTTCGCTCGTCTCGGAGTAGATGCCCGGGTCGTACTCGAGACCGGTTGCGAGTGCCGAGTGCGCCCGCCTCCATGCCGTCGGTCGACCATCGCCCGCATGCGTTACACTTCGTCCGCGGTCGCAGGTCGCTTGAAGTCGTCGCCGAGGACGTCCATGCGAAGGTTGCCGTGACCGACGTAAGTCGCGACATTGACCGCGGCCGGCGTACTTTTCCTGGCGCTCGAAGAATTCCCTGACCGGATAGGTCATCGAGCCGTCCTGCCCGACCACGATCGTCGTGATGCCCTGGCTTACGCAAGCGCGATCGCCGGGCGATCGTCAAACAGACCCGTCGTCGTGATGGCTGTGCGTGTCGATGAATCCCGGCGCGAGCGTCAGGCCCGCCGCGTCGACGATGTGCTCACCTGCCTCGGGTTTCAAGTCACCGACCGCGACGATTCGGTCGCCGGCGATGCGCACGGCGCCCTTGCGAGCGGCTGCTCCGGTTCCGTCGACGATCGACGCGTTGACGATGAGCGTCGACTCGCCGGCGGCCTGAGTGACCGGCGATGGCCGCAGCCGACAACACGAGCAAGGCAATGCCGGAAATCAGTCGTGCAGTGATCACTCGGAAGGCTCCTCGACTCGCGTGAATGGCAGTTCCCTCAGTTCAGGGCTGTTGTAGACGAAACTGCTGTTGTCGGCGCCGCCATGCGGAAACCTCAACGTGAAGGACTCGTCTTCGTCAGTGAATTCTCCCGGCTTGCCGGGTTTCAGCACTGCACCTTCGGCGCAGCCTTCGACAACGAGCCGCCCATCGCGCAGGTACAGGCGGCACTGCGCGGCGGCTTCGGGACTGTAATACGCGCCCACGTACCGGGAGAGATCCTTCGGCTGCCAGCCAGGCGTCAGAGAGTTTCAATTCGGACTCTTCGTCGTCGGCGCCGGCCGTTGCAGGTCCCAGCTTGTCCTTCAGGAACAACTCCGCGACCGACCGGGCCAAGGCGCCGGTGTCCGCATCTTCGCGGTTGCAGAGCACGATCACCGAAAAATGCTCGTCGGGCGCACGCAACAGGTAAGAACGGAATCCCGCCCAGGACCCGCCATGGGTGACCCAGCGCAGTCCCCGCGACTCGGTGACATCCAGGCCCGCCGCGTAGCCAATCTTCTCGCCTGAATTCAACACGCCATCCTGGTACATCTGCCCGATCAACTCGTGCCCACCGACCTTACCCGTGTAGAAATTTTCGTCCCAGAGTGCAAGATCGTGCAGGTTGGTATGCATGCCGCCATCACCCACCTGTTCCCAGCCGGATTCGTCGATTTCGAAGCCCTGCTCAGTTTTAGAATAAGCTCGCGCATATTCCAGATGCTCATCCGGATAGCGATCGACGAAGCTCGTGTTCTTCATGCCCAGCGGCCGGAAGATCCGCTCATTCGCGAATTCGGCGAGGGATTGCCCGCTCACGCGCGCAATCACGACGCCGAGCAGAAAATAACCGGTGTTGCTGTACTCGTATTCGACGCCGGGAGGCTGATTCGGCCGCCTCTGCCTCGCAAGCGCCTGCATTGACTCGTACATCGTCGAGCCCTCATCGTAGTCGCGGCCACGCATTTCGATGAGCGCGATGTAGTCGCGCAGACCGCCGATGTGATGGAGGAGATGCCTGAGGGTCACGCCCTGCGCGCTCGCGGCGAGCTCGGGAAGGTATTTCACGATCGGGTCGTCGAGCGACAGCTTGCCCTCCTGCTGGAGGAGCAGGAGCGCAAACGCGGTGAATTGCTTCGACACGGAGGCGATGTCGAACGTGGAATCCGTGACCAGGGGCTCGCGACGCGCGATGTCGGACATTCCAAAGGCGAGCGCGTGCGTGAGCGCGCCTTTTTCCACCACGCCGACGGTGCAGCCGGGATCGCCCGGCTTTATCAGTCCGTTGAATATCTTCGCTATGGCCTGGTCGTTCGGTGAACCGGCCGCGACCGTCGCGGAAACAATGACGCCGAGCAGTATTGCGGCCAACCTGCTGACTATCACGTAACGCATTTCGCTCCGCCGCGGGACAAGATTCTCATTTTCATTCAAACTGTTCGGCGTAAGCAACGGCATTCCATGATCCACAGTCCGTACCTTCTCTTTCTCGGCGATGCGGCGGACATCGCGACAGCGAAGACGGCCGCAGGCATCCGCCAGTGGCGGCCCGAACTCTGCGCCGGCCAGCATCGCCTGCCCGGCTGCCGCGTCGATCTCGGCTTGCCGGATCTCTCGGCATCTGAAGCGGTCGGACGCGGCATACGCACGCTCATCATCGGCATCGCCAACGACGGCGGCTTCATCGCGCCAAACTGGGTTGCAGCGATCGTCGAGGCCTTGCGCGCCGGACTCGACGTCGCTTCGGGCTTGCACGAGCCGCTCGCCGGCGTGCCAGAAATCGCAGCGGCGGCGCGCCAGGCGGACCGAAAGCTCATCGAAGTGCGCGAGCCCAGCCAGGCCTTCTTGCCGGGCACCGGACGAAAGCGCAGCGGCCGGCGCGTCCTGACCGTCGGCACCGACTGCGCGGTGGGCAAGAAATACACGGCGCTCGCGATCGAAAGGGAGATGCGCGCGCGCGGCATTGACGCGGATTTTCGCGCGACCGGACAGACGGGCATCTTCATCTCCGGCCGCGGCGTCGCCGTCGATTCGGTCGTGTCGGACTTCGTCTCCGGGGCCGCCGAATGGCTGTCGCCCGCCGCTGCGCCCGCACACTGGGACGTCATCGAGGGCCAGGGCTCGCTCTTTCATCCGGCCTATGCGGGCGTGACGCTCGGCCTCATCCACGGCAGCCAGCCCGATGCGATGGTGCTCTGCCACGACCTCGCACGTACCGGAATCGCCGACTACGAAGGCTTCCCGATTCCGTCCTACGAAGACTGCTTCGCGATGTATCTTGCCGCGGCGAAATTGACGAATCCGGAAGCGCACTTCGCGGGCGTCAGCATCAATACCTCGCAACTCGATGAAAAGGCAGCGGTACGCGCCGCCGCGCAAGTGGCGGAGCAGGTTTCCCTGCCCTGCTGCGACCCGATTCGCCACGGCGTCGGGCTCATCGTCGACCGGATCCTCGAGACGCGCTGACGTAGTCCCGCGACGCAGCACCGTCGCCAATCGCCGACGTCTCCAAGCTTTGCCGGTGTTTTTCCCGGGCGGATATTCGCGCGGACACAGGGAGTGGTGCTTCGCATTTCTGTCACTGGTCAACCAAGGAGGGGGACCACATGGAACGCAATCACCTACCGCTTTTCGCGGCGGGAGCCCTCGTCGCCGCGCTTGCACTGCCGTCGACTGGCCTCGCCGACCCGACGAGCCGCATGGAGAAGTTTCGCCGCAAGGGCGTGTCGGTCGCCGAAGCGCCCGCGGCCATTCCGGACCGCGCTGCGGCCTTTGCGGTCACCGAGGCGCTCACCGGGTTCGACAACAAGTCGAACGGCTTTTCGCCGCAGGGACCGCCGTTCGATTCGATCAACGAAGACAATGTCGTGCCTCTGCGGTCGTTCAATGACAACCGGTTCATCTTCGAGGAAGTCGAGGGCATCGTGGACGGCCTCGGGCCCACCTACAATGCCCAGAGCTGCCGCGAGTGCCACCAGAACGTCGTGACGGGCGGGGCCAGCCAGATCGCGGAGCATCGCACCGGTCGCATGGATGGCCAGGTGTTCTTCGAATCGCTCGGTGGCTCGCTGATCCAGAGCCGCGCGACGCACGCCAGCATCGTCGAGCGCGTGAACTTCGAGGACAACGTCAGTACCTTCAGGATTTCCACCAATACGCTGGGCAACGGTTACATCGAGGCCATCGCAAACAGCACCCTGCTCGCGATCCGCGACCGGCAGCCCGCAAGCCTCCGCGGCACGGCACTCGAGGTGCCGGTACTCGAGGCCGGCAGCGCCTCCCGCGTCGGGCGCTTCGGGTGGAAGGCGCAACACGCGAGCCTCGAGTCCTTCGCGGCGGACGCATATCTCAATGAGATGGGCATCACGACGCCGGCGTTTCCCGAGGAAAACGAGTCGGCCGGCGAGTACGTCGGCTACGGGACGAACTACGACAAGGTCGCCGATCCCGAGGACGACGGCATCGACGTCGTCGCCTTCGCAGATTTCATGCGCGCCACCAAGGCGCCGTCGCGGGGACCGATCAACGCCCAATGTCCAGGCCGGCGAACAGCTGTTTGCGCGCGTCGGCTGCGCGACCTGCCACGTGCCGACGATCGTCACGGCACCCCCCGGGACCGTCATCAATGGCGGCGCGCTGCGCGTCTCGAGGGCGCTCGGCAACAAGGCCATCCATCCGTACAGCGATTTCCTGCTGCACGACATCGGGACCGGGGACGGCATACCCTTCCTGCCGACGCCGGAATTCGTCGGAACCGCGCAGCAGATCAAGACGGCGCCGCTGTGGGCGCTGCGGACCCGTAACCGGCTCATGCACGATGGCCTGAGCTCGACCAAGGAAGAAGCCATTCAGCGCCACGGCGTCCAGGCGGCGCCAGTCACGGCCGCGTTTAGCGCCTTGACCGCGACCGAAAAGGCCCTGCTGCTCGAGTTCCTCGACTCGCTGTAGTCGCGGGCAGAACCGGCCGGTAAAAGCGAAGGGCCGCCGAGGCGGCCCTTCGCCCCTTTGCGCGGAAACCCGTAACATCGCGGCGGTGTCACCGGTCCACTGCGCAAAGGGGGCCCGCCTTGAACGCCTACGTCGCGACGATAGAACAGTTCACGCACTGGCTTCGCGCCTACCAGACGGCCTGGGAGGGCCGGGATTCCGCGGCAGGGGCCCGGCTCTTCACGGACGAGGCGCGCTATTACTGGACGCCCCTCGTGCCGCCGCAGCGGGGCCCGGCCGAAATCCAGGCTGCGTGGGAGGCGGCGGTCTCGCAACAGCGCGACGTCCGCTTCACCTTTGATGTCTTTGCAGTGGCCGGCTCGATTGGATTCGCGACCTGGCGTGCCGATTTCGTGCGCCAGCCGGATCAGTTCAAGGTGAGGATCGAAGGCGTGCTGTCCGCGGAGTTCGCCTCGGCCGGCCAATGCCGCGTCTTCCGCGAGTGGTGGCACAGCTCGGAGTCCCCGGGATGAATTTCCTCACCCGCGTGCTGATCGACTGGCCCGCCCGCGTGGCGCGGTCGCTCCAATGGCTTGCACCCCTCTTTGCCCGCATCGTCGTCGGCTGGGTCTTTCTCTGGACCGGCTGGGGCAAGCTCACGCACCTGCCGCTGGTCACCGCGAATTTCGAGGGCTGGGGCGTGCCGGCGCCGGAAATCCTGGCGCCCTTTGTTTCCGGCGTCGAATTTTTCGGCGGCATCTTCCTCCTGCTCGGGTTCCTGACGCGAATTTCAGCGGGCGCTCTCGGCGTCGTGATGATCGTCGCCGTGAAGGTGGCCCAGTGGGACCAGGTGGATTCGCTGCAGACCTTCCTCGGCCTCGAGGAAATCATGTACCTCGCGCTCTTTCTCTGGCTCTCCATCGCGGGCGCAGGCCGGGTCTCCGTGGACCGCTTGCTCGAGGGCCGCGGCAGCGACCTCAGTCCCTGAAGCCGCGCAGCGGCAATGTCGGCCGCCGCAGCCAGTTGTCCGGAAGATAAGCCGCGGTACCGTCGATCGCATGAAGCGTATAGGCGTGCCGCGGCTTGTCGCTGAGGTTCGGGCCTGACCGGTGCGGCAGCGCACCATCGAGCACGACGAGCGTGCCGCGCCGCGCTTCCAGCGGGACGAGCCCTTCCGTCGGATAGGGTTCCGGGTCGAACACCTCCATTTCCGACGCGGTGCGCGCGGCATTGAGCTTCGAGCGGCCTTTCACCGGCAACCGGTGCCCGCCCCGCAATGCCCACATGCAGCCGTTTTCGGTCGTCGCATCGTCGATGGCAAACCAGAATCCGACCACGCTTCGCGGCTCGGTCCACAGGTAGGTGTGATCGGTGTGGCAGACGACTTCACCGCCGATGCGCGCCTGCTTGAAGATGTACATCGACTGGAGAAGGAGCGGCTCGCGCAGGCCGATGTCATCTGCGATGGCGGCCAGCTCGTCGGTCCGGCTGAAGGCATCGAACACCGCGTCGAGGTCGTGCATCGCATGGCCGAGCTTGTTCAGGCAGAGATGGGCGTCCGCCCTGAGCCTGCCGCCGGCATCGAATGCGCCCAGCTCGAAGAAACAGCGGATCGCCTCGCCACTCGTGAGGAAATAGTCGTCACTCGCGTGAAGTGCCTTGCCGTCGGCCGTGAATATCGTCGCCTGACCGGGCGAAGGAACGTGCTGCTGCGCGAGCTCCATCGCCCGCTCGCGCAGCGCAAGGCAGCGTTCCTCATCGACGAAATCCTCGAGGACGAGGAATCCGTCATTCCGGAATGCCGCGAGCTGCGGCCTGAGAGGAATGCGGGCACGGAGCCTGTCAGATTTCGATCCGCCCTGCGCGCAGCCCCTCGAGCCACTGGACCGTCGGCTCAATTCCGCCGAAGGAAAAGAAATGCGGCTGGACGATCCGGAGCGCCAGTGCGCCCTGGCGTGCGCGCACGACCTGGATGAGCATCTCGTCCGCCGACGTCACGAGATGCTTGACCGAGCTGATCGCACTCAGGTTCGTCATCAGCGCGTTCAGCGAGGCGCCGATGCCGCAGAGCATCGCGTAGCGGATGAGCGTCCTGAGCGACGCCGGTCCCACGATGCCGACGTGAACCGGCAGCGTGATGCCGTGCTCCGTCAGCTGGCGCTCCCAGTCGACGAGTGCCTGGGGATTGAATCCGAACTGGCTGACGATGTGGACATGGGCACCGGTCAGCTCGGCGTAGTCCTGCTTTTGCTGCAACGACCTCCACAGCAGGGTGGAGCCGATGCGCTTGTGGCCCTCGGGATGGCCGGCGACGCCGATCGAATTGATGCCTGCCGAAACGAGCGCGCCGGAGTCGAGGATGTCGAGCGTGCTCGAAAACACGCCGGCCGGCGTCGAGAGGTCCCCGGCCACGAGCATCGCGCGCGTGATGCCGGCATCCTTCAGCCGTTCGAGCGCCGCCGCGAGCGACTGCTCGATTTTCGATCCTGCGCGCGACGATGTGCGGGACGGCCCGGAACCCATGGCCCTGGGCCGCGCACGCGACATCCACGACGTCCGCGATCGTCGTGTTCGGCGTATGCGTCACGTAGATGGCCGTGCCCGCGGGCAGCCGGCCGACGAGCGAGGCCAGTGCCTCCTTGTCGTGCGGGGTGACCTCGACCGAGGCGGTGCCGACGAAGGCGATCAGGCGTTCCTTGAGATTCGCATCGGCCACGCGATCAGTAGCGAACGTCGAAGCCATGGCCATGGAATCGTGCTCCCTTACTTCTGCCGCCGGTGCACGACGAAAGTCTCGTCGTTGAACCACAGCCCGCCGTGCTTCTGCAGCACGGACTGCGTCGCCTCGAGGTAGGCGCCGGTCGTCACCACTTCATCCAGGCGCTCCTCCTCGATCTGGTTCACGTAGATCGCCGCATTCCAGGCGGCGAACAGCGTCGACGTCCCGATGCGATCTCCGATCTCGTTCGGCAGCGTGTGCATCTCGTAGCGGAAAATCGCCTTGTCGTCCGCGGGCGCCGCCAGGGAGAAGTCGCTCGCTTCGCGGCCGAGCTCCGCCTTCAGCGCGGCGAGCAGCTGGCGGCGGTCCACCTGGAACGGATTTTCGTCGGGCCACAGTCGCTGGATGATCTCGAGCGAGGGATCGCGGCCGTAGGACTGGATCACCAGCAGCCTGCCATTGGGGGCGAGGCTGCGCGCGAGCGGCGCGAGCACGCGTTCCGCCTTGAACTTCGCCGACATCCGCGCGCGCCAGGGCTGGGAGGCGACGATCAGGTCGTAGGATTCGAAGGTCTGCCCGGGCTTCGGGATCACGCGGTCCAGCAGGAACTTGTGGTCCTCGCGATAGACCACGAGCACCGAGGGGCGCACGTACACCGGATTACCCGTCCTCGGGCTCGGCTTCGTCTGCCAGCCGAAGGCGAGCGTCGTCGCGAGCTCCTCGATCTGCTCGGCATAATCGTGCGAGGTCTGGCCCTTCAGCCGGACTTCGTGCCAGTTGAGCGCGGCGGCCGAGCGTATGTCGCGCGGCATGAGCCGCGGCGCCTCCGAATAGTTCATGTTGGTGATCACGAGCACCGTCGCCGGATGCTCGAGGAAGCGGTCCGGCATCTTCTCGAGGCCGAGACGGACGTCCTCGAGGCTGATCTCCTTCGCGACGACCATGATGGGCACGGTCGGTCCCTGGCTGTGGGCGTGGCGCATCAGCCGCGAAAGGACCGTCGCGTCGCCCATGCCCGCGTCAAAGATGCGAAGCGCTGGCGGCGTCGGCCGGACATGCCTCAACTCGATCGCCGCCCGCTGTGCGACCGCGGACTTCTCGTTGCAGGTGTTGACGAACGCCAGGTATTTCTGGCGGTTGTCGTAGAAGCGGAAGGGAGTCGCCTGCGCTTCGCGCGGCGATTCCGCCGCTGCGACGCCGTCCTTGCTCACCGCCTGGCCCCCGCGCGCCCGGCAACGAGGTCCCGCGTGATGCGCGCCACGTGCTCACCCTGGAAACGGCACATCCCGAGCTCGAGCGGGGTCGGCATGCGCGATTCTTCGTGCGCGCCCGTGATGCTGCTCGCGCCGTAGGGCGTGCCGCCCGTCACTTCCTTCATGGTCTTGATGCCCGGCGCCGTGTACGGCAGGCCGACGATGACCATGCCCTGGTGCAGGAGCGTCGTGTGGAACGACGTGATCGTCGTCTCCTGGCCACCGTGCTGGCTCTGGGTGCAGGTGAAGACGCTTCCGACCTTGCCGAGGAGCGCATTCGCCGCCCACAGGGGCCCGGTCTGGTCGAGGAAATTGCGCATCTGGGCGCACATGTTTCCGAAGCGGGTCGGCGTGCCGAACAGGATTCCCTCGTAGTTCCCGAGCTCGGCGGGATCCGCGACGGGAGCCTTCTGGTCGAGCTTGTAGCCGAACTGGCGTGCGACGTCGTCCGGCACGAGCTCGGCGACGCGCTTCACGTCCGCCTTCATGCCCGGCACTTTCGCGACGCCCTCGGCCTGCGCGTAGGCCATCTGCTCCACGTGGCCCCAGCTGCTGTAGTAGACGACGAGCATGTTCGCCATGGTGTCTCCCGGCCTCAGGCCGCGGCTCGCGACTGGCGTCGCAGGAATGCCTCGATCGCCTCGTTGTAGGCGACCGGGTTGTCCAGGTTCGGCAGGTGCCCCGCCTCCGGGATCAAGACACGCTCGGCGCGCGGCAGGGCCTCGGCCAATCGCTCGCCGGCCCGCAGCCGCGCCGGCGTGTCAAAGTGGCCATTGACGACCAGTGCAGGCGCCGCGCAGCGCGCCAGCGCGGCTGCACCCACCCCGGGCGACGGTTCCGCAGCCGGCTCGAGCAGATCCTGGGCCGGATAGCGCGCGAGCATTTCCGCCAGCAAAGCGTGCACTGCAGGGTCGGTCGAATAGAGTTTCATCAGCGGATTGTCACGCCAGGCACGCCGGAATGCCTCGACGCCGCCATCCCGCACGAGCTGGCGAAACGCCGCGATCGAAAAGTCCCCGTCGCCCGCGCTGTTTGAATCTCCAAACTCGTCCGGTGGCCCGTCGAGCACGATGCCCGCGACGCGCCCGGGCTGCCGCAAAGCCATGGCAAGCGCGACCCTCGCGCCCTGCGACGTGCCGATGAGCGCAGATCGCGCAACGCCGAGGTGATCCATAAGCCGCAGGAGGTCCTCGCAATCGGCATCGAGGCCGGGAACGCCCCCGGAGCGGCCGAATCCGCGACGGTCGAGGCGAATGATGCGCAGCGAGCGGGCAAACGCCGCCGACTGCGGGTTCCAGATGTCGAGATCGACGGTCCAGCCGTGGATGAAGATGGCGGGCCTGCCCTCGCCTTCGTCGCGATAACGCAGCCGGGTGTCACCGGACAGGAAATAGGCGTCGCGCGTCGGCATGTCATTTCGAATATCGAAAAAAAGTTCGCAAACAGGCTACGAGCGCCCGGGGTGGGCGTCAAGCGCCCGCACTCGGATCAGAGCTGGGCACTGAGCGAAAGGCCGGGAACGCGGGCGAGCTCGGCGGAGATCTCGCGGCTCGCCTGCTTCAGCATCGCCAGCCGTTCACGCACCAGCTTGATCTTGGTGATGCGCCTCGAGTGGCTCGAGCTGTTGAGCGCCGCGACGACGCGGCCGTGCTGGTCGAGCACCGGCACCGCGACCGCGACGACGCCATAGGCGAGCTCGTCCTCGACGGCCGAGTAGCCCGACTTGCGGCACTCGTCGATCAGCTGTCGGATCTTGCGCGGGTCCGTGACGGTGGAGTCGGTGAGCGCGACGAACTCCTGCGTGCGGAAATACGCGTCGAGCCGGTCCGCCGCGAGTCCCGCGAGCAGCACGCGGCCCATGGAAGTCACGTGGGCCGGGAACCGGCTGCCCACGTGCGCTTCCAGGCGCATCAGCGTGCGCACCGAGGTGCGCGCGACATAGACGATGTCGTTGGCGTCCAGGACGGAGAGCGCGGCCGAGTCGCCGGTGAGCCGCGCAAGCTCCTCGAGGTGCGTCTTCGTCAGGTGCTCGATGTCCATCGACTCGAGGTAGGCCGCGCCGAGCTCGAGCACTTTCGGGCGCAGCAGGAACTGCCGCCCCCGCCGTGTGACGTAGCCGAGCTCCTCGAGCGTCAACAGGCAGCGCCGCGCGGTGGCCGCCGGCATGCGCGCGATCGCGGCGACTTCGGACAGCGTCAGCGCCGAGTGGTCGCGCGTGAAGGCCCGGATCACCAGCAGCCCCTTGGCGAGCCCGCCCATGGCTTCCCTGCGCGCTGCTGGCTGGCGCCTCGGCATGCGCTCCAGTGTATTTCGATATGCGAAGAAGCAAAAGCGGGCCCGCCGCGCACTTGACGGCACGCGGCACTCGCGTACAGCATGTTCGCTGCCCGAATCTATTTTCGGTATACGAAACGGACTAGGGCCGGCAGCGAGGAGCTCCGCGGCATGAAAATCGGATCGCAGGCCGGGCGCAGCTCGGCGATCTCGGCGTCGAACGCGGATTCGATCGTCGTCCGCGGCTACGACCTGTGCCGTGACCTCATCGGCCAGGTGACCTTCACCGACCACGCCTGGCTGCTGGTCACCGGCAGCCTCCCCACCCCCGCCCAGCGGCGCATCCTCGATGCGACCCTCGTCGCCATCGCGGAGCATGGCCTCGTGCCCTCGGTCGCAGCGAGCCGCATGACGCTCGCGGCCGCGCCGGAGGCGATCCAGGGTGCGGTTGCGGCCGGCATCCTGGGTTGCGGCTCCGTGATCCTCGGGTCGGCCGAATCGGCCGCGCGGTTCATGTCCGGCATCCTCTCGCGCGGATCCTCGCGCGCGCTTGGTGAGGCGGCCCGTGAGGCACTCGACGAAGCGCGCGAGGCTCGCCAGGCCATCCCGGGCTACGGCCACCCGCTGCACAAGCGCGCGGACCCGCGCGTGGACCGGCTCCTCGCGATCGCGGCGGAGGCCGGTGTCTCCTGTCGCCACGTGGAAGTCGCGCGGCTGGTCGAGAAACTCCTGCCCGAGGTGACGGGCAAGCCGCTCGTGATGAACGTTTCGGGTGCGATCGCTGCCGTGCTGCTCGACGCGGGTTATCCGCTGCTCGCGGTCAAGGGCATCCCGATCCTGGCGCGCACCGCGGGCCTCATCGCGCACCTGCTCGAGGAGCAGGAGCGCCCGATCGGATTCATCCTCGCGGATTCCGGAGCGGCCGCCATCGCCTACGACGGCAAGTCGCCTGCCGGATTCGTGCCGGGCGCCTGATGATCCAGTCGGTCCTCCGCGGCGTGCGCATCGTGGAACAGGGCACGTTCATCACCGGCCCCTGCGCCGCGATGATGCTCGCCGACCTCGGCGCCGACGTGATCAAGATCGAGAGCCCGGAGGGCGATCCTTATCGCAGCTACCAGAAGGGGCTCTATTCGCCGCACTTCCAGGCCTACAACCGCAACAAGCGGAGCCTCACGCTGGACCTCAAGCAGCCGGCGGATCGCGAATTGTTCGAGCAGCTCATTGCGAATGCCGACGTTTACCTCCAGAACTTCCGGCCCGGAACCGCGGAGCGCCTCGGCGCCGGAACGAAGCGCCTGCGCGGGCTCAATCCCAGGCTCGTCTACTGCTCGATCAGCGGATTCGGCGCGGACGGGCCCTACGCTGAACGACCGAGCTACGACTCGGTGGCGCAGGCGCTTTCCGGCTTCCTGAGCGTCGTCGTCGACCCGGAACGGCCGCGATTCCTGGGTCCTGCGCTCGCCGACGCGATCACCGGCATCTACGCGGCTTACGGCATACTCGGCGCCTTGCTCGAGCGCACGAACACCGGCCAGGGCCGGCTCGTCGAGGTGTCGATGTTCGAAGCGATGGCGCACTTCGCCGTCGAGCCGTTCGCCGCCTACTTCGCGCTCGGCACCGTGCCGAAATCGAGCGACCGGCCGCGGCTCGCCCAGGCCTATATCCTGCGCACCGCCGACGAGCGCCTGCTCGCAATCCACCTGTCGTCACTCGAGAAGTTCTGGCAAGGGCTCACAACGGCGCTCGATGCCACGAGCCTCCGGGGCGATCCGCGATTTTCCGAGCGGCTCGCGCGCATCGACAACTACGAGGCCCTGGGCGAGGAGCTCGACCGGTTGTTCCGCAAGCGCCCGCTCGCGGAATGGGTCGAGCGCCTGTCGGCGCACGACGTGCCGTTCGCGCCGATCAACGGCATCGATTCGGTCGTGAAGGACCCGCAGGCCCGCCACCTCGGCCTCGTCGTGCCGGTCGAGGCTTCGATCGAAGGCGGGCGGGAAGCCGTCCGGCCGGCGCTGCAGTTCGACGGGAAGCGCGCGACCGCCGTGTCGGCCGCGCCGCTGCTCAACCAACACGGGGATGCGATCCGCGCGGCACTGGCGCGCGATCGGGCATGGCCGGCCGCCGCCACGGATGCGGTAGCGCGCCGGGCGGCAGGGTGAAGCGGATGACGGATGCCATCCCTGCCCTTTTTCCCACGACGCTCGTCGGCAGCATGCCGCAGCCCGACTGGCTGATCGACCGCGAGAAGCTCGCCGGCCGGTTTCCGCCGCGGGTGCGCGCGCGCGAGCTGTGGCGAATCCCGCCCGAGCACCTCGTCGAGGCGCAGGACGACGCGACGATCATCGCGGTCCGGATGCAGGAACAGGCGGGCCTCGACATCGTCACCGACGGCGAGATCCGCCGCGAGAGCTACTCGAACCTGTTCGCGACCGCGCTTGAGGGCGTCGATCTCGACAATCCGGGCACGGCGCTCGACCGCAGCGGCCATCCAGTGCCGGTGCCGCGGGTGGTCGGGCCGATCCGCAGGCGCCATGCCGTCGGCGTGCGGGACCTGGAGTTCCTGAAGCGGCACACCATGAAGCCGGTCAAGGTCACGGTGCCCGGTCCGTTCACGATGTCGCAGCAGGCACAGATCGACCACTACGGCGGAAGCCGCCACCTCGCGGCCGTCGACTACGCCGTCGCGCTCAATGGCGAAATCCGCGACCTCTTCTCGGCCGGGGCCGACATCGTCCAGATCGACGAGCCCTACATGCAGGCAAGGCCCGAGGAGGCCCGCCAGTTCGGACTCGAGGCGCTCAATCGCGCGCTCGAGGGCGTGGGCGGCACGACGGCCGTCCACATCTGTTTCGGCTATGCGGCGATCATCCACACGCGCTCCTCGGCGTATTCCTTCCTGCCGGAGCTCGCGGGCTGCAGCTGCCAGCAGATATCGCTCGAAACCGCGCAGCCGGACCTCGACTGCTCGATACTCAGGACACTCAAGGGAAAGAAAATCATGCTTGGCGCAATCGACCTCGGGAACCCCGAGGTCGAGACGCCGGAAACCGTGGCGGCGCGTATCCGGCGCGCGCTGCCCTTCGTGCGCGCCGAGGACCTCATCGTCGCGCCCGACTGCGGACTAAAATACCTGGGCCGGGACGTCGCTTTCGGAAAGCTCAAGTCGATGGTTGCCGGTGCCGCCATTCTCCGCAAGGAGATGGCGGAAAGCGCCGGGCCCGTCAGGATGCAATCGAATTCTTAACGCGGAGACGCAAATGCATACATCCAAGGGGATTTCCATGCTGGCCGCCTGGATCATTGCGACCGCCGTCGCAATGCCGGCTTTCGCCCAGGATCCGCAACTCGAAGAAATCATCGTCACTGCGCGCAAGCGCAACGAGTCCTTCCAGGACGTGCCGGTCACGATGAGCGTCTTCACCGAGACGCTGATACGGGACGCCGGCATCCGGCGGCCGTCGGACTTCATCCAGATGGTGCCGAACATGACGCTGGTCGAGACCCAGAATGCGGGCAACGCCTTCGTCGTCATCCGCGGCATCTCGCAGGCGCGCAACAGCGAGCCCTCGGTCGCGGTCCAGGTCGACGGCGTCCTCCAGACGAACCCGGCCGAATTCAACCAGGAGCTGTTCGACATCCAGCAGATCGAGGTCCTGAAGGGCCCGCAGGGCGCGCTGTACGGGCGCAACGCCATCGGCGGCGCAATCATCGTGACGACCCGGCAGCCGGGCGACGAACTGGAAGGCAGCGTCAAGCTGGGCTACGGCAACGAATCCTCGCTGCGCGGCCTGGCGAGCGTCGGCGGGCCGATCGGCGACACGTTGAAGTTTGCCGCCTCGGTCAACTATTTCGAGACGGACGGGTTCCTGGACAACGTGTTCCTGAATGAAAAGGCCGACCCCGTCGAGGACCTCGGCGCCCGCGTGCGCTTCATCTGGGAGCCGAGCGACACATTCACCGGGGACCTGCGCTTCGCGATCAGCGAGCTCAGCACCCAGGCGCTCTACTTCGTCATACCGCGTGATGACGAGGCGAATCCCTTCAGCTCCTTCTTCACGCCACCGGATGCGAACAACGTCACGTCGCCGATCCAGCTCGACAATCCGGGCATCAACGATCGCGACATCTTCAATGCCTCGCTGAAGCTCGACTTCGACCTGGGTGCCGGGACGCTGACATCCATCACGTCTTTCAATACGACGGAAGAAATCCTGACGGGCGATGCCTATGACTTCCGCCCCCGGGCAAACGGGGTGGAGCAGTTCATCCCGCCCTTCAGCCCCCTGAACCAGAGCCAGTTCCTGGACCTCGAGACCTACAGCCAGGAAATCCGCTTCACGTCGCCGACGGAGGGCCGGTTCGACTGGATCGCGGGCGCCTATTTCGTTCACACCGACCGGTTCATCTCGACCGGCAACATGTTCGACACCGGCGCGGGGGTATTCCCCGTGTATCGTGAGCCGCGGCTGACCGGCAACAACGCAAACGCGACGTACCTCGCCGACGAGCAGGACAACGACGCCTGGGCGGTGTTCGCAAACGCCACGTTCGCGGTGACGGACAATTTCGAGATCGACGCGGCCGTGCGTCACGACGAGGACAAGCGCGAGAACACGACCCTCACGCCGACCCAGTTCCTGCCCGATCCCGCCGCGTCCACGGGCGAGGTCCGGACGAACACCTGGACCGAGACGCAGCCCAAGTTGACGCTGACTTACAGGCTCGAGGACATGGCAACCTTCTACGGCAGCTGGAGCCGCGGCTTCAGGAGCGGTGGATTCAACCAGACGGGCGTGGGCGCCGTCGCCGATGCCAGTGGCGTCGCGGGCGTGAACGACCTGTTCGAGGCCGAAGTCGCCGACACGATCGAGATTGGCGTCAAGTCCCAGTTCCTCGACAACCGCCTGAACGTGAGCCTAGCCCTGTTCCAGACGGAATCGGAGAACGGCTATTTCTTCGTGTTCCTGCCCGCAAACTCGACCCAGAACCTCGGCAACCTCGACGCCGACTACGAGGGCGCGGAACTCGAGCTCAACTGGCACGCCACGGACCGGTTCGATCTCTATGCAAGCTACGGATACACCGACAGCGAGATCACCGACATGGAGGACCCGAGCGTCATCGGCAACGAAGCCCCGCTAGTGTCGCGCGACACCTACAACCTGGGCATGCAGTACGCCTTGCCGCTCGGCGACGCCCTCAGCCTGACGATGCGCGCGGACTATCGCCATACCGGCCGCACCTGGTGGGAACCGTACAACGTCACGTCGCGTGACCCGATCGACATACGTGGACGGTCGTGTCGGCCTGCAGGCCGACCGCTGGTCCGCCACGCTCTGGGGCAGGAACCTGACGGACGAGGAATACAACCAGGAATTCTCGCCGGGTGGCTTCCTGTTCAGGGCACTTCCGATCCGCTACGGCGTCGAATTCGAGTACAGGTTCTGACCGGAGACGACGGACATGGCAACGCAGGCAAGGCTTCCCAACCGGCTTCATCACAACGCCTACGTCTCGCGCGATCTCGAGGCGACGCGCAAGTTCTATGAGGACGTCATCGGGCTGCCCTTGTTGGCGACCTGGTGCGAGAGGGACATGCTGTTCGGCGCCGAGCGGACGTATTGCCACCTGTTCTTCGGGCTGGGAGACGGCGGCGCGCTCGCCTTCTTCCAGTTTGCCGACCCGAAGGACGCGGACCAGTTCGGCCCGAAGATGCCGTTCACGCCCTTCCATCACATCGCACTGCACGTCGACAAGGAGACCCAGGACGGGATCGAGAAGCGCCTCGCGGCGGCGGGCTACAAGGAGCCGCAGTCGTTCGTGCTGGAACACGGGTATTGCCGCTCGCTCTATGCGACCGATCCCAACGGCCTGATCGTCGAGTTCACGCTCGACCATCCGGACGTCGAGAAAATCAACAAGACGCGCCGCGCTGACGCGCATTCCGAGCTGAAGCGCTGGCTCGGGGGCGATCACACCTCGAACAACATGTATCGATGAAGGGGAGCAGCGACCGCATCCTCACGACCCACGTCGGCAGCCTGCCGCGATCGCAGGCGGTGACGGAGGTCCTGTTCGGCCGCGAGCATGGCGAGATCAAGGATGCGCGCGCGGCGGCGGCGGTGATTACCGACGCAGTCTCCGCCGTCGTGCGGCGCCAGGTCGAAACCGGCGTCGACGTCGTGAGCGACGGCGAGTCCAACAAGATCAGCTATGCGACCTACATCGCCGACCGCTTCGCGGGCTTCGGCGGCGACACGCCGCGCGAGCCCGGCCAGGACCTCGTGGAGTTTCCGCGGTTCATGGCGCGCCTCGCGCAGAGCGGCGCGACGGCCAAGTACCGGCGCCCCCGCTGCATCGGCGAGATCAGCCTGAAGGATTCCGGGCCACTCAATGACGACCTCAGGAACTTCCGCCAGGCGGTCGACGCGGCGAAGCCCGTCGAAGCCTTCCTGAATGCGGCCTCGCCGGGCGTCATCGCCCTCTTCCAGCCCAACGACTACTACGCGACGCAGGACGCCTATCTCGAGGCCCTGGGCGAGGCCATGCGATCGGAATACGAGGCGATCGTGGGCGCGGGCTTCCTGCTGCAGATCGACGCACCGGATTTCGGCATGGGCCGGCACACGATGTACCGCAACTCGAGCGTCGATGAGTACCTCAGCGCCGCGGCGCGGCACGTGGAAGTCCTGAACCACGCGCTACGCAACCTGCCGGCGGACCGGATGCGCATGCACATCTGCTGGGGCAATTACGAGGGCCCGCATCACCACGACGTGCCGCTGGCCGAGCTCCTGCCCGTCGTGATCAAGGCGAAGCCGCAGGCCCTGCTGTTCGAAGCCGCGAATCCCAGGCACGCGCACGAATGGGCGGTCTTCCGCGAGCAGCGTATGCCGGACGACAAGATCCTCGTGCCCGGCGTGCTGAGCACCACCACCAATTACGTCGAGCATCCCGAGCTCGTTGCGGAGCGCATCGTCCGCTTCGCGGAGATCGTCGGCCGGGATCGCGTGATCGCCGGGACCGACTGCGGCTTCGGCACGTTCGGGGGCTTCGGGCCGATCGACCCCGACATCTGCTATCTCAAGCTCGCCTCGCTCGCCGAGGGCGCGCGGATCGCAAGCCGGAAGCTCTGGCGGCACTGAACCCCCGCCGCTCGAGCGAGGGCCAACCCGGGGTTGGCCGTTCTGCTCACTTGATCACGGGCAATTCGATCGCGGATGCCTGTCCCGTCGTCCGCCAGATCCGGTGCGTCGCCTTGATGTAGCTCTCGGGCGGCGCGAACATGATGTTCGGCACGAAGGTCTGTGGATTCCGGTCATAGAGCGGGAACCAGCTCGACTGGATCTGCACCATGATCCGGTGACCGGGAAGGAAGGTGTGGTTCATCTGGGGCAGGCGGATGCGGTATTCCAGCACTGCCTCCGGCTTCAGCGCCTTCGGAACCGAGAAGTCCTCGCGATAGCGGCCCCGGAAGATATCCGCCGAGATCATCTGCTGGTAGCCGCCCATCTTCGGGTTATCCGGCGTCTCGTCGGGCCAGACGTCGATGATCTTCACGACCCAGTCGGCATCGCTGCCGCTCGTCGAGGCGAACAGCTTTGCGTGGGGTTCGCCGGCAACACGAACCGGGCTCGTCAGCGGCTCCGTCGAATACACCAGCACGTCGGTCCGCGAGGCCGCCTGGCGCTGGTCGTCCATCAGCCAGTCACCCCAGGTCGAATCCGCGGCACCCGAGCCCAGTGTCGGCCGAAGCCGATAGGGCACGGGCTTGGCGGGATCGGAAACGTATTCGTCGTACGCCACGCGCGCTGCCGCCGGGCGGTCAAAACCGAGCTTGCCGTCGGCCAGCAGGTAGAGATCGCGGGCGCGCTCCCCGCAGCCGGCTACGCAGGAACGCGGCCAATGATCGTAGCGATGCCATTGGTCGGCGCCGGTCTCGTAGGCAAGCACGCGCGGCGTGTCGGGTGCCGGCGCGTCCCTGAGGTAATGGTCGAGGAACGGCTGCATGACGGTCCGGCGGAACCAGCCGGCCGTGTCGCCCTCGAACTGCACCATGCCGATGCCCCGCCCCTCGCGGCGGCTCTGGCCGTGGTTCCAGGGACCGAGCACGAGATGCACCCGCTTGCCGTCCGGATCTTTCGGTGCGAGCGCGGCAAACAAGGCCGGCGCGCCGTAGATGTCTTCCTGGTCGAACAGGCCGCCGACGATCAGCATCGGAACGGTCAAGGGTTCCTTGGCGAGGAGCTTGTCGACCGCCTGTCCCTGCCAGTACGCGTCGTAACTCGGATGCTCGGCCAGCGCTTTCCAGAATTCGAGGCCCTCGATCCCGCGCGAAGCCGCGAGATTTCCCGCTGCGCCGGCCTTCAGGTGAAGGTCATAGGTGTCGTAGGTGCCGGTCCACCATTTCTCCTTGTTCTCGCGCGTCGCTTCCTGGTCGTAGATGAACGCGAGCGCGCCGTCCTGGCGGAACGCCCCATTGTGGAACCAGTCATCGCCCATCCAGCCGTCGACCATCGGTGCGAACGGGACGGCGACCTTCAGGGCCGGATGCGGATTCACCGTGGACATCACGGTCGTGTAGCCCTCGTAGGAGCCACCGATCGTGCCGACGCGGCCATTGCTCTCAGGGACGTTCCTGACGAGCCACTCGATCGTGTCGTAGCAATCCGTTGCATGGTCGGTAGCCGTCGAATTGAGCGGCCCGCGGAGCGGCCGCGTCATGACGTAGTCGCCTTCCGAACCGTACTTTCCGCGCACATCCTGGTACACGATGATGTAGCCGGCCGCGACCGCGGTGTCCATCATCTGCGGCACGACCGATGCAAGGCGCGGGCTCGGGAAGCGGGCAACGCGGCTGGACGCGTTGTAGGGCGTGCGTGCCAGCAGCATGGGCGCCTGGCTTGCGCCTTTCGGGATGAGGATCATGGTCTTCAACTTGACGCCGTCGCGCATCGGAATCATTTCCTCGCGCTTGACGAAGTCGAACTCGTCCGTCTTCGGCTTGAAAGCCTCGGGCGTGGCCGCCTGGGAGGCCGGCGCTGCCTCCTGCGCTGCCGAAATCGCGGAGCCCGCCAGGAGAACGAGCATCAAGCTCAGGGACTTGGCCATGCGAACACGCGAGGCATCGACGGACATACGGCTCCTCCGGAACAGGAATCAAAAAACGGGGCCCTTCGGCCCCGTTCTTTGATGCTTCGATGAGCCGATAGTTTACGCGGCCTTGTCCTCGGGAATCAGCCCCTCGGCCCGCATGGCCTGCAAAGTCGACTTCCGGCTTCCGACGCGCTTCTGGAACGCCTCGATGTTCGGGAAACGACCCAGGTCGAACTTCACTCCGCGCGCCCAGTTGGTGACGGCGAAGAGATAGGCGTCGGCGACCGTGAATTGCTCTCCAAAAAGGTACTTCCTGCCCTGCAGCCGCTTCTCGAGCAGGTCATACCGTCTGTGCAGGTATTCGAGTCGTTCTTCGCGCACCGCGGGAAGGACATTCGGCTTGAAGAGCGGCGAGTAGGTCTTGTGGATCTCCGAAGTGATGTAGTTGAGCATCTCCTGGAGGCGGGTGCGTTCGAAGCTGCCGTTCGCCGGGGCGAGGCCTGCAGCGGGATTCAGGTCGGCCAGGTACTGCACGATCGCGGGACCCTCGGTCAGTATTTCGCCATTGTCCAGCTCGAGTGCCGGAACGTAGCCCTTGGGGTTGATGGCCCAGAAGTCACCGTCCTCCCGGACCGTCTTGGTCTTCGTGTCGACCTTCACGAGCTCGAGGGGGATTCCCGCCTCGATGGAAACGATGTGGGGCGAGAGCGAGCAGGCACCGGGGGAATAATAAAGCTTCATCACGTATCTCCATTGGTTTCCAATTCCGGAGATACCTTACCAAAGGTACTTACCTTTCTATAGCACATACCTTTCGGAAAGCGTCAAAATCCACTATCCTCCCGGTAACTGGCCGGGAGTGTCCCAATGGGTCTGAAAGTCCGCAGGAGCAAGGCGCTGCCGCCGCCGCCGGGCTGCCCGATGGCCGCCTGCATGGCAGTGCTCGGAGGCGCCTGGACGCCGAGCCTCATCTGGAAGCTGTCCGGCGACCCGCGCCGGTTCGGCGAGCTGCAGCGCGACATTCCCGGGATCTCGCCCAAGATGCTGACCGCACGCCTGCGTGACCTCGAGGGGAAAGGCGTGGTCGTGCGCGAGGTCGTGCCCACTTCCCCGCCGTCGGTCGAGTATTCGCTTTCCGAGCTCGGGCGCGAGCTCGTGCCCGTGATCAATACGATCGTCAGGGTGGGGACGCGGATCCGCGAAGGCGCCGATCAGCGAGCCAGCGTAACATCACCTCCACGGCCGCGTCGGAATTGACGACACCGCCCTCCTCCCGAAAGGCCGCAGCCGCACTCACGTAGCGATCGAAGTGATGGTCCGTGCCGGCGACCTGCACAAATTCGCCGCGCCCGGCGCCGCGCCGATTGGCAATGTCCGCCACGAGCCGGTGTGACGCAGCATCCTCGAACCAGTCGTACTCGCCATAGAGGGCGAGAACGGGGGCGTCGACGCCCTCCCAGGCCGCGGCCCAGTCCTGCGCAGCGGCTTGCTGGTGAAAAGCGAGCGGCCGGCCGTAGTGGGTCTCCGCCTCCGTACCCACGATGCGGCCCCAGACGTCCGCAAGGGCGGGCTGCTCGCGAGCGATCGTCTCGGGAGACTTGCGATCGAGCAGATAGGCCACCAGGAAGCGGCTGAGCGAGCGCATATAGGCATCGAGTTCCGCTGCCTGGATCCCGCTGAACTCCTTCGCACGGCGTTCGAAGCCGAGCGTCCGCTCGAACCAGCTCTTTGCGCCACCGCCCCAGATCATCACGCCGGCAACTTCTTCGCCGGTCGCCACGAGCGGCGCGTAATTGCCACCCATGCTCGCGCCGAATACGACGATGCGCGCCGGGTCCACGTCGGGCGCGCGGCGCAGCGCCGCCAGGGCCGCGCGGTGATGCGCGAGCTCGCTTTCGTAGTCGAGCGCAACGCAGTCCCCGCCCTCGCTGTCGCCCACCCCCACCTTTTCCGTTCGCATCATGACCATGCCGGACTCCTGCGCGAGCCGGCGCAACATGCGGCTCCAGCCATCCTGTTGCCGGGCCGGCAGTTCGATGCTGTTGCAGGACAGCCATTGCACGAACAGGATCGCCGGAAGCCGGCCGCTCGTGCCTGCCGGCCGCGTCATGACCGTTCGTAGCCGTGCACCGTCGGGCGTCGTGAGGACGCCGTATCGGCTGTCGAGTCCGTCGATTTCCTCGAGGGGACGATTGTCACGCCGTGGCAGATCACCCGTGACCGTCGATTCGGCGACGACGGCCCATGGCAGGCAGCAGGCGACTGCGGCTCCGGCAAGCAGCAGGGATTTGAGTGTGCGCATGCGCACCGAGGTTGAGCCGGCCGGACGTTCCCGTCTTGCCGAATCTCGCTGAAAAACTGGCCGATTTCGAAATCGGCCAGCTATTCCTCTGCGTCTCAGCCGGCCGTCCCTCCGGCAGCGTCGCCCTGCCGGAAGCGCGTCGGCGTCATCCCGATTCGCGCCTTGAATGCGCGATTGAACGGACCGATCGAGCCATAGCCGACGTCGAGCGCGATGGACAGAACCGGCCGTCGCGCATCCTCCGCCCGTCGGAGCCGCTCGCAGGCTTCCCGGATCCGATAGGCATGCAGGAAATCATTGAAGTTCCGGTAACCCAGCCCCTGGTTGATGACCCGCCGCAGGACCTGCTCCCGGGTGCCGAGCCGAAACGCGAGCCTGCCGATCGTGAGCCCTTCCTCGCGATAGACGCGCCGTTCCGCGAGTTCCGCGTTGAGCGACGCGAGCACGCGGCGCTCGAGCGGCGCGAGATCGCCGGGCTTCGCGCCCATGGGCTCGGGCTCGAGCCAGCTCCCGGCACGCAACTGGACGAGTTGCCAGACCGCAACCATGCCCGCGATCGTGATCAGCAGGAGATTGGCGGCAACCAGGAAACGGGGCGTATGCGCCTGCTGCACGAGGTTGTAGCCCTGAACGAGGACGGCAGCCGCAAGGTAGCCCGAGACGCCGACGACAAAGCTGATGCGCATGCGACGGCGACGTTCGACGAGGTCCCCATTCAGGCCACGATGAGCCTCCGCCATCGCGAGCAGCACGAGGACCAGCACCCAGAACTCGAATCCGGCGGCGGCGAGACGTTGCCATTCGTTTGCAAGGCCATGCAAGGCCTGCGGACGAAAAAGCAGTTGCTGCCAGACGCCGAAAACCATCGTGAATCCGATGACAGCCCCATGCGCTGGCCGGATGCGGAATTCGTCGGAGAAGAGTCCCCGCGCAAAGAGCCAGAAGAACGCGGCCTTGGCAACGCAGAGCGCCGTCAGGGGGTACGCCCAGGCCCCGAGCCGGGCGGAAGCACCGCTTGCAGAGGTCACTACGAATGACGCAACCGCAAGGGCGACGAGGGCGCCGAGCCAGGTCGTATGGTCGCGACGGCGCGAACACAGCATCAGCCCCGCCAATGTGAGCAGGACCAGGACGGCGGCCGTTCGCAGAATGATTTCGGGAATTGCCATGCGAATGATTATCCTATGGCGCCTCTCAGGGAGAATAGTTCATGCAACTCGACCTGGCCTTCGTTCGGTCGCAATTTCCGGCGTTCCGGGAGCCTTCGCTCGAGGGCTTCTCGCATTTCGAGAACGCCGGCGGCTCCTACGCCTGCGGCCAGGCGATCGGCTGGCTCGACCGCTACTACCGCGAGACGAAGGTCCAGCCCTACTACGCCTTTGCGGCCTCGTCGAAGGCCGGCGAGCAGATGGATGCGTCGAAGGAGCGGCTCGCCGCCTGGCTGAGTGTCGGAATAGCGACGAAATCCATTTCGGGCCTTCGACCTCGCAGAACACCTTTGTCCTCGCGCAGGCATTGCGGAAATACCTGAAGCCGGGTGACGAGGTGATCGTCACGAACCAGGATCACGAGGCGAATGTCGGTGCCTGGCGCCGGCTGGCGGACGACGGCTTCACGGTGCGCGAATGGAAGGTCGATCCCGCCACCGCCGACCTCGATCGCAAGGACCTCGAAGCGCTCCTCGGGCCGCGCACGAAGGTCGTCGCGTTCACGCACTGCTCGAACGTGGTCGCGAGCATCAACGAAGTCCGCGAACTCACGGACCTCGTCCACAGGGCAGGTGCCTGGGCATTCGTCGACGGGGTCGCCTTCTGCCCCCATGGCATGCCGGACGTCAGGGCGCTGGGGGCGGACGCGTACTTCTTCTCCCTTTATAAGGTGTACGGACCGCACCTCGGGGCCATGTTCCTGCGTCGCGAGGTCAATGCGGCCCTGCCGAACCAGGGCCACTTCTTCAACGATGGCAAGCCCGGCGCGCGGTTCACGCCGGCCGGCCCCGATCACGCGCAGATTGCGTCGGTCAACGGCGTCATGGATTACATGGACGCGGTGGCCGACCACCACGGGATGAAAGGCAAGCCGGTCGAGTCACGGGCGAAGGCCGTCCGCGAGCTGTTCCGCGCCCACGAGACGGGCCTGCTCCAGCCGCTGCTCGATTTCCTGTCGCAGCACCCGAAAGTGCGGCTGGTCGGCCGCCAGCGCGCAGCGGAACGGGCGCCCACGGTCGCCTTCACGGTCAAGGGCCGGAGCTCCACGGACATCGCGGCACAGCTCGCCGCCGCCAGGCAAGGCGTCGGCGTCGGAAACTTCTATGCGTACCGCCTGCTCGAGGCCCTCGGCATCGACACGGATGACGGAGCCGTGCGAGTTTCGTTCGTGCATTACACGTCGCCGGACGAAGTGAATCGACTGATCAAGGAGCTCGCGCGGTGTTTGAACTAGACCTCGTCCACACGCTCGCCTTCGCCGGCGTCGCGCTCCTCGCCGGCCATTGGCTTCGCCGCCTCGTGCCGCTCCTCGAGCGTTACAACCTGCCGGCGCCCGTGCTCGGCGGCCTCATCGTCTCGGTCGCGGCGCTCTTCGCGCATGGCGAGGGTGTCACGCTCGTCAAGTTCGATACGACCCTGCAAAGCCCGCTGATGATCGCGTTCTTCACGACCATCGGCTTCGGCGCCAGCCTCTCGCTGCTCAAGATCGGCGGGCCGCAGGTCCTTCGGTTCTTCCTCCTGGCGACCGTATTCGCCGTCGTCCAGAACCTCGTCGGCATGCTGGTCGCGCTCGGCTTCGGGCTGCATCCGCTCTTCGGCGTGCTGGCCGGTTCCGTAACGCTCACGGGCGGGCCGGCGACCGGGCTCGCGTTCGCGCCGCTCTTCGAACAGGCGGGCGTCGCCGGCGCTTCCTCGATCGCCATCGCCGTCGCCATAGGCGGCATTGTCGCCGGCGGCCTCATTGGCGGTCCGGTCACCACGATCCTGATCGAACGCGGGAAACTCGCGACGCCGCGCAACGCGAAACACGACGACTCCAGCGCGTTGCCCGCGGACACCACCACCGACGCGACGCTCACCGCGTCGACCGAAGACGACGATGCCTGGCCGATCGTCAAGAACCTCGTGGCGATTCTCGTCGCGATGTGGATCGGCTATTGGGTGAGCCGCGGTTTCACCGCACTCGGCATGACGCTGCCCGCTTACATCGGGGCGATGCTGGTCGCCGCAGCGATCCGCAATATCGACGACTTCACCGGCTGGTTCGGGCTCTCGCTCAGATTCATCAATTCGTTTGGCATCGTTACGCTGACGCTCTTCCTCGTCATGGCCCTGATGACGCTGAAGCTGTGGGAACTGTCGGGCCTCATGCAGCCACTCGTCGTGATCCTCATCGTGCAGGTCGCGATCGCGGCGCTAATCGCCGCCGGCCCGGTCTACCGTGCCATGGGCAGGAACTACGAAGCGGCCGTCATGAGCGGCGGATTCATCGGTTTCATGCTGGGCACGACCGCCAACGCCATGGCGGTCATGCGCGCCGTCGTCGAGCGCTATGGCCCGGCGCCGCGGGCCTACCTGGTGGCGCCGATTGTCGGCGCGTTTTTCATCGACTTCACGAATGCCCTGATCATCACCCTCTTCCTGAATGTCTTCGGCTGAACGCCACAGGCCTACTCGCGCAATGGCTGGATGCCGAGCTCCCGCCACATCGCATCGGGCTCGAGCGGCACGCCGTCCCTCACGACCAGGCGGAGATTGCGCAAGGCGCCAGGATCGACGCTTGGATCGCCGTCCACCAGAATGAGGTCCGCGAGCTTCCCGGGCGTGACCGAGCCAAGGCGCTCGCCCTCTCCCGCCGCCCGCGCCGCACCGAGCGTCGCCATCTGGAGCACTTCTGGCGCCGGAATCCCGGCCTTGACGTAGAGCTCGAGCTCTCGCATCAGGGCGAAGCCGCCCAGCGAGTCCGTGCCGGCGACGATCGGCACGCCCGCGTCATGCAGGACCTTCAGCATGCGCAGCATGGCGCGGAATGATGCGGAGTACTGCTCGGCTTTTCCTTCGGGGACCGGCAATCCTCCTTCCATCAGACCCCGGCGAACGACCGGTGGCAGGCGGTCCGCGATCGGAACGTAGGCGGTCGCAATCGCGCCGGGGCGATCGAGGATCAGGTTCTCGAAGAGCTGGAGCGTCGGATCGACGGTAATCCCCTTGGACGCGAGCAGCGCCACGAAATCTTTTGTCGCCGCGGCTGCGAAGTCGAGGTCCGCCGCCCGCTCGGCGACCGCAGTCAGGCGCGCGGGCGTGCGCGTGTCCGGCACTTCCTTGAACATGAAATTCAGGAACACCATGTTCATGTGCTGGATCTCGTTCACGCCGGCGCGAACCGACTGCTCCGCCGTCATGTGGGCCGGCACGTGGCCGCCGACGCGCAGGCCGCGCTTGCGCGCCTCATCGACGATGACCGGCACGAGCTCCGGCTTCACCGAGCTGTAGATCTTGACGAGCACGAAGCCCGCGTCGGCCATGGCCTTGACGACTGCGCGCGCCTCGGCCTCGGTATCGACGAGGACCTGGGTGGGCCCCTGGAACGGGCCCGGGCCGTCGACGATGCCTGCGTACACGATGCGCGGCCCGAGCGCCTCGCCCGTGGACCAGTCTTTCATCCGTTCGACCTTCGACGCTTCAGCCGCCATGTCGCGAACGCCGGTCACGCCGGCCGCGAGCAGCAAGAGCCCGTCCGAAGGTTCCGGATGGCTGTGCATGTCCCAGAGGCCCGGCAGCAGGGCGCGACCCTGCGCGTCGATGCGCAGGGCCCCGTCCGGCATCGCGAGCGAGCCGTCGGTGCCGACCGCGCGGATCGTGTTCCCCTCGATCACCACGGTCGTGCCGGGCCGCATCACGCCGGCCTCGGAATCAAACAGGCGCGCATGCTCGATGACGAGCGGCCCGGCCGGCACGCGACGCAGTCGCGCGGCCTGCGCGCGTCGCGCGGCGGTGAGCCGTTCTTCCTGGACCGCGAGCAATTCCGGCCCGGCAGATTCCCAGCCTTCCGGCAGGAGCTGGAACCAGTTTTCGACCTGCGCGAACAACTCGCCCTGTTCGTCGAGCCACACGCACGAGGGCTGGTAGCCAAGGCCCGATACGGCAAAGAGCCGCACGCGACGCGTTTCGGCGCCGGCTTTCACCGTGCGTTCATCGAGCAGTTCGAGCCGGGCTTCGCCCTGCGGCAGCAACGCGAGGCTCTGGCCCGGAGCCACGATCATCGCGCGCGCCAGCAGGGGAAGTTCCGCCGGCGTGCCGGACTGGCTGAGGTAGAACGCGGGGGCTTCCAGCCGGCGCTCGCCCTCCTCGACCTTGTTCTTCCAGGCAGCCTTGCCGTCGGTCAGCGAGAACCGCTCGGCGATCGGGTTCTTGAGGTAGTCGTGGCCGTCCACCGTGAGCGAGGTCGGGATCCCCCGTTCATCCAGGACGATGCGGGAGCGGATGGAGGGTCCACGGCCGCGATCGTTGAACGCGAAGATGTATTCATGCGAGCCGTCGGGCATCCGGCAGGCGGTGTGGAAGCCCGCCCTGTTGCCGCCAAGAAAAGCGGAAAAGACCTGGCTGCCGACCGCCGCCTCCGGGCATTGCACGACCGGGAGTGCCGAAGCGTCCTCCGCGGCCTGCGCCAGGCTGCCGAAGAGCGCGATACCCGCGAAGCACGCAACGAAGACTCGACGCATCGGATGATCTCCCGGGGAATCCGGCGCACTCGGCGTGGGCCCGGAGTTCTATGCGCTCAGCGACGACTCCGTGATTACCGACCGCGCGGGCCTTCGGGAAGGCCGGATTCTCGCCGGGACCGACCTCGTGGAGAGTGTCGCGTGGCTGCTCGTCGTTTTCCTGACGGAGCTGGCCGTCCGGAGCAGGGACGGCGCCATCGGCGGCGCGAGGCTGCTCGCGGGGCTCGGGCGCATCAAGGTCGCGCTCTATGCCCTGATCCTCGCGATCGCGCTCTACTGGGGCTCAAAGGGCCAGTACCTGTACTTCTAGGACGAAGTGATCTGGGTCTTCGGCTTCGTGGTCATCGACGGCAATATCCGCGGCCGCCGTGGCGCGCGGCAGCCAGTCAGCGCTTCGCTGCCAGCCGCTTGACCGGCGTGCCACGCACCCGGGCTGGGGCGGACTCGTCGCCGTGCAACGTCATCAACGATTCCATCAGGTCTTCGCTGGCGCTCGAGCAGACGCCGAGAACGAGCGCCTCGTCCTGGCCCTTCGGCAGCACATAGGCATGGCCCATGGTGCTGTCGATGTAGATGGATTCGCCGGTCTGCAGGAGGATCGGCTCGTAGAACTCGGTGTGAATCTCGACCGGGCCTTCCAGGACGTAGATGTATTCCTCGCCGGGATGGTGGACGAGCTCCCCGAATTCCTCGACGCTGCGCGCGCGGATCCGCGTCACCGTCGGCACCATGCGCTTGCGGCGCAGTTCCGGGCACATGTAGAAATATTCGTAGTTCGGCGTGTTGACGCGAATCGCGTCGGACAGGCGCCCGATGGAGCGCCGCGCCGTGATCGGCGCGTCCCCACCGTTGTCCGCCTCGCTGAAGAGGTCTGACATCCGCAGGTTGAGCCGCTGGCTCAGCTGCAGCAGCTTGTCGTAGGTGAGCGTCAGGCGGTCGTGCTCGACCTTGGCCAGGGTCGAGAGCGGGATGCCCGTGTGCTCGCTCATTTCCTTGAGCGTCCAGTGGTTGCGCAGGCGCAGCCCGCGAAGCAGGCTGCCCAGCGTCGGTCGCCTCGATTTGGTGGTTGTCAGAGTCCTTCTCCCCCGGGCGCATAGGCAGCTCCCGGATTTTACGTTGAAGCGCCCTTTGACGTCATTCTCCGATTAGGACTAAAATTGCCTCATCAGGATAATAACCCGGGATACACGCATGCGCGCCATTTTTCTGACCGCGACACTCCTGTCTGCGTCCTTCGCCCTTGCCGCCACGGAAACGCTGCCGCCGGCGACGCCGTCGCCGCTGACTCCGCAGACCGCGACTGCCCCCGCGGCACTCGAAGTGCCTGCCGGTCCGCAACTGACGCGCGCGGATGCCGAGGCCTGGCTCGACGGTTTCATGAACTTCGCGATTCAGCGCGGCGACATTCCCGGTGCGGTCGTCGTCATCGTGAAGGATGGCGAGGTGCTCGTGCAGAAAGGCTTCGGTTACGCCGACGTCGAGAAGCAGGAGCCCGTGGATCCGGAACAGACGCTGTTCCGCCCGGGCTCGGTCTCGAAGCTCTTCACCTGGACCGCCGTCATGCAGCTGGTCGAGCAAGGAAAGATCGACCTCGACGCCGATGTGAATACCTATATCGACTTCAAGATCCCGCCGGGACCCGACGGCGAGCCGATCACGATGCGAAACATCATGACCCACACGCCGGGTTTCGAGGAGGCCGTCAAGGAGCTGATCACCGAAAATCCGGACCGGCTCATCCCGCTCGGCGAGTCCGTGAAGCGGTGGACCCCGAACCGGATCTTCAAGGCCGGCACGATGCCGGCGTACTCGAACTATGCGACGGCACTGGCCGGGTACATCGTCGAACGAGTCTCGGGCCTGAGTTTCGACGACTACATCGACCAGAACATCTTCCAGCCGCTGGGCATGAGGAACTCGTCGTTCCGCCAGCCGCTGCCGAAGGCCCTCGAAGCCGGCATGTCGAAGGGCTACGCCTCCGACGACGACAAGCCGAAAGGATACGAACTCATCGCCATGGCACCCGCGGGGTCGCTGGCTTCGACCGGATCCGACATGGCGCGGTTCATGATCGCGCACCTGCAGAATGGCGCTCTCGGCGACCAGCGGATCCTTGCCGAGGAGACGGCGAGGAAGATGCACGGCACGCCCCTCACGATCATCCCCGGCCTCAACCGCATGGTGCTCGGTTTCTACGAGACCAACACCAACGGCCGGCGCGTCATCGCGCACGGCGGCGACACGCAGTATTTCCACAGCGACCTGCAGCTCTTCATCGATGACGGAATTGGCTATTTCATCTCGGTCAACAGCGCCGGCAAGGAAGGCGCCGCGGGCCCGCTGCGCGCTGCGTTCTTCCGCCAGTTCAGCGACCGTTACCTGCCAGGGCCCGGCTTCACAGGCGAGGTCGATGAGGCGACGGCGAAAGAGCACGCACAGGCGATCGCCGGCACTTACCTCTTCGCGCGCCGCGCAGAATCGAGCCTGCTCAGCGTCCTGAATTTCGTGCAGCCGATCAAGGTCGTGGTCAACGAGGACGGCACGATCTCAGTGCCGCTGCTTCGCGGCCTGAACGGCAAACCCGTCAAGTGGCATGAAATCGAGCCCTACGTGTGGACGGACGCCGCCGGCAAGGAGCGCCTCGCCGCCGAAGTGGTCGATGGCCGCGTGACCCGGGGCAGCGCTGGCATGCTCGGGCCCATCATCATGCTGGAGCGCGCGCCCATCGCGAAGGCCGGCGCCTGGGTGATGCCGGCGGCCGCCGCGAGCCTCGTCGCGCTCGCGCTCACCGTGATCTTCTGGCCCGTCGCCGCGCTCGTGCGCCGCCATTACCGCCGGCCGCTCCCGTTCACCGGGCGCGATGCGAAGGCGTATCGCTGGGTGCGCATCGGCGCGCTGGCCTCGCTGGCCGCGATGCTCGCATGGGGCGGGATCATCGTCGCGATGTTCGAGGACCTCGCGTTGCTCTCGTCGAAGATGGACCTGTGGCTCATGCTGCTGCATGTCATCGGTTCAATTGCCATCTTCGCCGGGTTCGCGCTCGCACTGTGGCACCTGGCGGTCGTCTGGGGCGGGAAGCGCCGCTGGACGGCAAAGGTCTGGAGCGTCGTGCTGGTCCTCGCGACGGCCGTCTTCGTCTGGATCGCAATCGCCTATCACCTGGTCGGCATCGGCGTGAACTATTGATGCGGCTGGAAGTAACCCGGGAGCTGCTGCCACTCACCGCCCCCTTCGTCATATCCGGCTACACCTTCACCGACATGACGGTGGTCGTCGCGCGCATCACGCAGGGCGACGTGACGGGCGAAGGTGAGGCTGCCGGCGTCTACTACCTGCAGGACGACGCGGACCACATGACGGCAGCGATCGAATCCGTGCGCGGGGAGATCGAGGCCGGCGCGGATCGCGAGGCGCTCCAGACGCTGTTGCCGCCGGGGGGCGCGCGGAATGCACTCGATTGCGCGCTCTGGGATCTAGAGGCCCGGCGAAACGCCCGTCCTGCCTGGAACCTGGCGGGCCTCCAGGCGCCGCGCGCGCTGACGACGACCTTCACCGTGGGCGCCGGCGAACCGGAAGCGATGGCCGAGCGCGCGATCGGCTACGAACAGGCGCGATCGATCAAGGTCAAGCTCACGGGCGATGCGGCGCTGGACAGCGAGCGCGTACGGGCCATCCGAAAGGCGCGGCCGGATGTGTGGCTGGGCGTCGATGCCAACCAGGGCTTCAATCCCGACAGCCTCGAATCGTTGATGCCGGCGCTCGTCGCCTGCAAGGTCCGCTTGCTCGAACAGCCGTTCGCGCGCGGCGGCGAGGCCGGGCTCGATGGCTACAAGAGCCCGATTCCGCTGGCCGCGGACGAGAGCGTGCAGGGCCTGTCGGAAATCGAAAGCCTCGTCGGGCGGTTCGACATCGTCAACATCAAGCTCGACAAGTGCGGCGGGCTCACGGAAGCCCTCGCGATGGCCGTCGAGTCGCGGCGGCTCGGCCTAGGCGTCATGGTCGGCAACATGGTCGGCACGAGCCTCGCGATGGCGCCGGCGTTCCTGCTGGGCCAGGTCTGCGACATCGCCGACCTCGACGGCACGGTCTTCATCACGCGCGACCGCAAGCCGTCGGTGATGTTCGAGAACGGCCGCATTTCCTACCCGGACAACGGCTGGGGCCGCGCATCTTGACGTCGACGGCTTCGGGCGCGCCGAAGTCGTGGTTCGGTCAGCCCCCGGGACTCACGGTCCTGTTCCTGACCGAGATGTGGGAGAAGTTCTCCTTCTATGGCATGCGCGCGCTGCTCGTCTATTACATGATGAAGCAGCTGGCGATCGGCCCAAGAGCAGGCATCGCTCATCTACGGCACGTATACCGCGGTCGTCTATCTCACGCCGATCGTCGGCGGCATCGTCTCGGACCGCTGGCTCGGCCGCCGGCGGGCGGTGATCATCGGCGGCTCGATCATGGCGCTCGGCCATTTCATGATGGCATTCGAGCCGCTCTTCTTCGGCGCGCTCTCCTGCATCGCGCTCGGCAACGGGCTCTTCCTTCCCAGCCTCCCGAGCCAGATCGGCGAGCTCTATCGCGCAGAGGATCCGCGCCGGCGCCATGCATACAACATCTACTACGTCGGCGTGAATCTCGGCGCTTTCCTCGCCCCGCTCGTCTGCGGGACGCTCGGCGAACTGTACGGCTGGCACATAGGCTTCGGCGCCGCGGGGATCGGCATGCTCGCGGGACTTGCGATCTACATCGGCGGCCGCCGATACCTGCCTGTCGATGCGCCGCGCAAGCGCGGCGCGGCGGTGGCCGATTCGCCGAAGGCCAGTCATCGGCGTCTTTTCCTGCTGCTCGCGGCGATCGGCAGCGCCGTCGTCGTGTTTCGCGGCGCCTACGAGCAGATCGGCAATACCGTCGCACTCTGGGCTGACACCGGGATCGATCGCTGCGGTCGGCGCGGAATGGTCGATTCCGATGACCTGGTTCCAGTCGCTGAACCCGCTGCTGGTGTTCGCGCTGACGCCGCTCCTGCTCACCTGGTGGTCGAGGCTTGCGGCCCGGAACCGCGAGCCGGAGGCGCTCAGGAAAATGGCGATCGGGGCGGCGGGCGTGGCGGCGTCCTACGTGATGCTTGCGCTGGTCGCCGCACTCGCAGGTCCGACAGCCAGCTGGCTCTGGCTCGCCGCCTTCATCGTCGTCCTGACGGCAAGCGAGCTCTTCATCCTGCCGGTCGGGCTGGGCCTGTTCGCGCGCCTCGCTCCCGTCGGCATGGCGGCGACCATGATTGCCGCCTGGTTCCTGGCGGCCTTCGCGGGCAATCTCCTTGCCGGCGTCCTGGGAACCTGGTGGAGCAGCCTCGGGCCGGCAAAGTTCTTTGGCGTGATGGCCGCGACCGCAGGACTCGCCGCAATTGCCTTGCGGGTTCTCGCGCCATTTGGACGCCAGGGCCGCTAGATTGACAATTCTCCAATCAGGATTATTATCTCCCAACGGAGATTCTTTACCCGTTAAGGGCGATATGGCGCGGTTTGAGGCTGCCCGGGCGACACGCCGGGGATTGCTCCAGGGTGCCGCGGGCTTGTCCGCGGCACTCGCTTTTCCGATGCTGAACTTCGGCTCGTTCCGCGTGCATGCGGCCAGCCCGCAAACCTATTCCGCCCGGGCGATCGCCGTCGTCGAGAAGTCGCTCGTCATCGACATGCTGGCGCCCCTCAAGATCAACTTCCTGCCTGAGGCCTATGCCAATCCGCTGACCGAGGCTGAAATCGGCGCCTTCCGGTCGAGCGGCATCACCGGCTTCCACCACTCGATCGGCACCGGCGGCCCCCAGGTCGTCGAAGAAACGCTGAGCTTCCTCGCTGCCTGGCAGGGATTCGCGGCCCGCAACTCGGACCTGTTCCTCGTCGTCGATAAGGCAGTCGATCTCGACCGCGCCAAGGCCGCCGGCAAGTGCGCGATCATGATGGGCGTCCAGAATTCCGAGCACTTCCGCACGGTCGAGGACGTCAAGGCGTTTCACCAGCTCGGCCAGCGCTGCTCGCAGCTCACCTACAACAGCCAGAACCGGATCGGTTCCGGCAGCACCGACCGCGTGGACGGCGGCGTCAGCGACTTCGGCGCCTCGATCATCGCCGCCATGAACGAAGCCGGCATGCTCATCGACGTTTCGCACAGCGGCGACCGCACGACGCTCGACGCCATCGAGATGTCGAAGGTACCCATCGCGGTCACGCATTCGAACTGCCGCGCGCTCAACGACCACCCGCGGCTCAAGACCGACGAGGCCATTCGCAAGCTCGCCGCGAAGGGCGGCGTGATGGGCATCACGGGCGTGCGGAACTTCGTCTCGAACCACGAGCCAACGACCATCGAGACCCTGGTCGACCACATCGACCACGTCGTGAAGCTCACGGGCATCGAGCATGTCGGAATCGGGTCCGACTCGGACCTGAACGGCTATGACGACATGCCGGCCGACCAGCGCAAGGAGCTGATGGCCAGCTACAAGTCGAGCTATGCCTTCCGCGAGAAGCTCGACACCGACGGCTTCGACCACCCGCGAAAGACTTTTGACCTTGCCGAGGCGCTGATCCGCCGCGGCTACAGCGACGCCGACATCCAGGCGGTATTGGGCGGCAACTTCCGGCGACTGCTGGGCTCCACGTGGGCCTGAGCGCCAACTGAAACGAGAGGAAAGCAAAATGTCCACGAAATTCGAGCGCAGGATCCTGACGGTTTCGTCCGCGGTTGCCTTGATTCTCGGCAGTGCAGCCGCGCAGGCGCAGCAGGCGACGGACACGAAGCTGGGTGAAATTGTCGTCACCGCACAAAAGCGCGTCGAGTCACTCGCCGACATCCCGATGTCGGTCTCGGTCATCTCCGGCGAGTCTCTCGAACGCCAGCGGGCCGACAGCTTCCAGGACCTTGCTTCCCTCGTGCCGGGCCTCAGCCTCATCTCGAACACGCCCGGCGTCACGCGCGTCACCTTGCGCGGAGTCAACACGAACGGCGTCGCCTCGACCGTCGGCGTTTACATGAACGAAGTGCCGTTCGGGTCGAGCAGCGGCCTTTCGAATGCCGCGATCCTGGCGGGCGACTTCGACACCTTCGACGTGGCCCGGATCGAGGTGCTGCGCGGCCCGCAGGGGACGCTCTACGGGGCGAGCTCGCTCGGCGGCGTGATCAAGTACGTCGCCAACCAGCCCTCGACCGACGGCTTCGAGGCGCGCGCCCAGGGCTCGGTTGAGGACGTCGAAGGCGCCGAAATGGGCTACGCAGTGACCGGCATGGTGAACGTGCCGCTGAGCGACACTTTTGCGCTGCGCGCCAGCGGCTTCTTCCGTTCCGATGGCGGCTATGTCGAGTCGATCGGCAACAACCCCATCCCGGCGCTCCAGGATCCGAGCGTCAACATCGTCGACGGGACGCTCGTCGAGGACGAGCTGAACGGCAGCGAGAGCAGCGGTGGCCGCCTCAGCGCGCTCTTCGCCCCGTCGGAGGCGTTTTCCCTGGACCTGACCGTGCACTATCAGGACATCAGCACCGACAACGCGAGTTTTTATGAAGTCGATCCGGTGACACTGGACCCGCTCTACGGCGGAGCTGTCGTCTCGCGGTATCACGACGAACCGGTCGATATCGAATACCGGGTTTACAGCGGAACTGTCAACTGGGATCTCGGGGGCGCCACGCTCCAGTCCGTGACCAGCTACAGCGAATTCTCGCACGACTTCCGGCGGGACGCCGCGGTGGTCGACGCGCTCGGGGCCGGGATTCCGACCGCGCAGCTCCTGACCTTCGTCTACAGCACTCCGGGCACCACCGACACGCTGTTGTCCGGCGTCCTCGAGCAGCTCACGGCGACGGAGAAGTTCACACAGGAGTTCCGCCTGCTCTCGCCGGAGAACGACAAGTTCGAGTGGCTGCTTGGCGCTTACTACACCGACGAGGACTCCGTCATCCACCAGCAGATCGTCGCGGTCGACCCCGTCACCGCCATCCCGGTTGCGAGCATTCCCCAGGTCGCCGACCTCGGCATCGTTTCCACGTACGAGGAGCTCGCGCTGTTCGGTAACGCGACCTGGCACGTCACCGACCGTTTCGATCTCTCGTTCGGCGCTCGCTGGAGCGACAACGACCAGGATGCCTATCAGAGCGGGCTCATCATCCTGCCCATCCTGCCGGGCGGCCAGCTCGCGCTGAACTTCCAGGACCTGCAGTCCTCCGAGAGCCCGGTCACCTGGTCGTTCTCGCCGCGCTACGAGTTCTCCGACACGACATCGGTGTACCTGCGCGTCGCGACCGGATTCCGTCCGGGTGGCCCGAACGTGCTGCCCCCGGGAGCGCCCGCGCCTGCGACCTACGACTCGGACGAGTTGACCAACTACGAGGTTGGCCTCAGGACGGGAAATGCCAGCGGAAGCTTCTCGCTTGACGTCGCCGCATACTTCCTCGACTGGGAAGACATCCAACTGCTCCAGGTCGTCAACGGCTTCGGCATCAATGCCAACGGCGGGACCGCGGAGAGCAAGGGGATCGAATTCACCGCAACGGTCCGTCCCTCCGACGGCCTGAGTTTGTCGTTCGCGGGCGCTTACACGGACGCGCAACTGACGGAGGACACCGATCCCGCGGTCGGCGGCTTCGACGGCGACGAGCTGCCCGGGGTGCCCGAATGGACTCTCGCGCTCGGCGGCGACTACGAGTGGAGCGCATTCGGCGACGCGACGGCCTACGTCGGCGGCCAGGTCGCCTACACGGGCGATCGCCTGGCGGACTTCGGCAGTCGCGTCGATCCCGTCGATCCCGCGTCCGTGAGACGCGAGGCTGACGACTACACCACGGTTGACCTGCGGACAGGCATCCTGTGGGACAACTGGTCGCTCGAGCTCTACGGCAAGAACGTCACCGACGAGGCGGGCCTCACCGACATCCTCACGCCGGGAATCTTCCCGAACGGCGCCGCCGGTATCGCGACGATCCGGCCTCGGACGATCGGACTCGCGCTCGGCGTCCGGTTCTGACAGCAAGCCGGCCAGCGCAAGGCCATGTCCGCAGTCCGCAGTGACGACCCCGGCGCTGGGCCGGGGTCGCTAATCGTCACCCTGCCGGCGCCCTACCTGCTGTTCCTCGGCGACGTCACGGAACCCGGATACGCGAAGACCGCGTATGGCCTTCGCGACTGGGCGCAAGAGCTATGCATCGGCGAATATGCCTGCGCGGAAGCGACCGTCTCGACGGGCCTGCGCTGGATGACGCCGCGGGAAGCCCATTCCTGCGGCGCTCGCTCGCTCGTCATCGGCGTCGCCAACACCGGCGGCGTCCTCAAGCCCAACTGGCTCCCGTGCCTGCACGAGGCGCTCGAGGCCGGTCTCGACATCGTCTCGGGCATGCACGGACGATTGAACGATTCCCGAGAGCTGAAGGCCGTGGCAGACCGGCATGGCCGGCGCCTGATCGACGTGCGCCAGCCGCCGCCGAACATCCCGGTCGCCACGGGCCGCAAGCGCAGCGGCAAGCGGCTCCTGACCGTCGGCACGGATTGCGCGCTCGGGAAGAAGTACACCGCGCTCGCGCTCGCCAGCGCGTTCAAGCGTCGCGGGCTCGACGCGGATTTCCGCGCGACCGGCCAGACCGGCATCATGATCGCGGGCAGCGGCATGCCGATGGACGCGGTCGTGTCCGACTTCGTGGCGGGCGCGGCGGAACTCCTGAGTCCCGCGGCCGCGGCGGATCACTGGGACGTCATCGAAGGCCAGGGTTCGCTGTTTCATCCGGCCTACGCGGGTGTCTCGCTCGGGCTCCTGCACGGCAGCCAGCCGGACGTGATCGTGCTCTGCCATGAGCCGGGACGCGGGCACCTGCTCGGCTATCCCGATTTCCCGACACCGCCGCTCGAGGACGCCATTGCGTATCACCTGCGCATGGGCGCGCTGACGAACGCCTCGATCCGTTGTGCAGGCCTCAGCTTCAATACCGCGTCGCTCTCGCCGGCGGCAGCGGAATCGGTCATGAAGAAAGCGTCCGAAGCGCTTCGCCTGCCGGTTGCGGACCCGATGCGCGGAGGCGCCGCCTTCGAGCAGCTCGTGGATTCCTGCCTCGCATGATTCGCCCGGAGCCACCGATGCGTTTGTTCCTCGCCGCCCTGCTCTTCATCCTGCCGGCCGTCAGCGGCGCTGCGCCGCCGAAGGGATTTGACGACCGCGTCGAGGCGGTCATGCGGCAGTCCGAGGTACCGGGCGCCGCGATCGCGATCGTCGAAAACGGGAAAGTCACGCTGGCCCGCGGCTACGGCGTGCGCAAGCTCGGCGCCGGGGACGCAGTCGGCGCGGACACGCTCTTCCAGATCGGCTCCACGACCAAGGCCTTCACGTCGGCCGCACTCGCCCTCCTCGTCGAGGAAGGCAAGATCGGCTGGGACGACCGCGTCATCGATCACCTGCCGGGCTTCCGGATGTACGACCCCTGGGTGACGCGTGAAATCACGATCCGGGACCTCCTCGTGCACCGGAGCGGACTCGGCCGCGGCCAGGGCGACCTGTTGTTCGTCCCATCGACTGGAATCACCCGCGCCGACCTGGTGAGGCGGATCCAGTTCATGAAGCCCGCGACGAGCTTTCGCTCCGCCTTCGCCTACGACAACGTGCTCTATGCCGTCGCGGGCCAGGTGATCGAGGCAGTCTCCGGCAAGACCTGGGAGGATTTCGTCGAGGAGCGGATCTTCCGGCCTGCCGCGATGACGTCGAGCGTCACGAACGACGTTGACCGCCTCTCTTCGGCGAATCGCGCCTTCCCGCACGGCCGCATCGGCGAGTTGCGGGGCATCGGGCCCCAGCAGTCCTTCGACGAGAAGACAGTCGCGCTGGGCGCCAACGTGGGGCCTGCCGGCGCGATCGCCGCCGGCGCCAACGACCTGGCGCGTTGGCTCGCCGTGCAGCTCGCCGCCGGCCAGCTCCCGGGATCGGACCAGCGCCTGTTCTCCGCTGCCAATGCCGAAGAAATGTGGCGGCCCGTGGTGCCGATCCCGATCACGCCGCTGCCGGCCGCGCTCGCGGACGCGACGCCGCAGTTTCGCGGCTACGCGCTCGGCTGGGGCGTGCAGGACTATCGCGGCCACAAGGTGATCCAGCACGGCGGCGGCACGCAGGGATTCCGCGCCGTCGTCGTCCTCATTCCGGGAAGGAACGTCGCGTTCGCAATCGTGAACAACTCCGAGGAGAACCAGTTCGTGCCGGGCCTGCAATACGAACTGCTCGACCATTACCTCGGGCTGCCGAAGCGCGACTGGCCTGCGGCCTTCAAGCAGTTCTTCGACGAACGAAACGCCGCGGGTCTCGAGGCCATGAAGGCTTCCGCGGCGGCGCGACCGCAATCAGCGCCCGCGCTGCCGCTCGCAGGCTATGCCGGCACGTACTCGGATCCCTGGTACGGAAAGATCGCGATTCGCGAAGAAGCGGGTGCGCTCTCGATCGAGTTCCTGCAGACGCCGGGCATGGTCGGCCCGCTCGAGCACTGGGCCTACGAGACTTTCATCGTCCGCTGGCCGGACCCGCTCATCGAGCCCGCCTTCGTCACCTTCGCGCTCGACTCCGCGGGCAAGCCGGAACGGATCCGCATGAAGGCCGTTTCACCGGTCGCCGACTTCAGCTTCGACTACCACGACCTCGAGTTCACGCCGGTCGCGGCCCCATGAAAAAACGGGGCCCGGCGCAGCGCGCCGGGCCCCGTCGCTGACATGCGAAGGTCGATTACGGAGCGGGCGGCAGTACGGCCCAGGAATCCGCAGTCGACTGCGGCAGCGCCTGAGCGGTCATGCGGTCCTCGGACACCCAGAAGGTGATCTTTTCGCCTTTCTTGAGGTCCGTGAACTTCGTGCTCCTGCCATCGATCTTGACGGCCGCATCCGCACCCGGCTTGAAGCTGAATGTCGTGAGGGGGTCGCCCTTCACGTTCAGCAGCTCAACCGTCGTGCGATCGGGGCTGTTCAGGAACACTCTCGCGGTGAATTTCCCGTAGCGCTTGCCTTCGTGTATCCGGCCCTCGAGGCAGGCCGCCGGCGCTGTGGGGTATTTTTCGAGAAATTCCGCGCTGTACTTGAGGTCTGCACAGGCGACCTTCTCGAGCTTGTCGAATTCCTCACCGGCAAACGCAGACCCCATCGCGAGCGGCAGGGCGAGCGCGGTGGCGAGCAACGCGCACTTCTTGCTATTCAATTTGAATCCTCCTCGTTGTTGGAATACGCCCGTCCAGAGCGTCACGGGCAGAATCCAGATATCGAACTGAGATACCCTTCGACGCGTAATTTACACCGCTGTCGCCAACAAGCGTACGGTTCGATGATCGCGCTCGACTACTGCCGACCTGCGCGCTGATCCGCGGCGTCGATTTCGCTTGAACAAACGCGCCTAAGTGCCTAAAAACATTCGACCGGCACTGGAATATGGTAAGGCGCTCATTCCGGGGCCCGGGTAATGGTACGCCGCAGTTCCGCATCGGGAGCGTCACCGACGAGTCGCACGGACCGCCCCTCGCGCAAAATTCCGAGCCTTTGCCACAGCGCATCGAGGTCGGTGGACTCGGGCTTATCCTTCATCCGCGCATAGAGTTCGGACAGCACCGGCACGCCGACCGCGCGATCGCCGATCTCGAGAAGCTGCGGAAGCCCGGATGAGGATTCCATGTTTCCCGCATCGAGGATTGCGCGCAGCGCGTCCTGCAATCCGTGGCGGTTCGCGGTGCGCCGCCTGATTTCGAGGTCCGCCAGCAGGCAGAACAGCGCGCCGCCCCAATAGGTGCGGCCCCAGGTGTGCGTGTGGTCGAGGCCACGATCACCGGGTTGCGGCAGTCCATTCGGCATGCCCCTGACGAAACCTGCCCAGACCGCTTCCGCGCTGAGCTGACCCGCCTGGGCTCGAGCGATCGATTCGACATACGTCGCGAGCCCTTCCTCGATCCATTCGTGCGCGTCGGGCACCGAGGGGAACGCCAGGTGCGTCATCTCGTGGACGAGCACCCAGTCGTTCCTGAAGTCGCTCTCCGTCGCCGACTCGCCGACGCGAATCCGGATTGCCGCGCCGCGATGCGCCCAGGTGCGGCCGCCGCTGATTCCGTGCCCGGAATCGGGAACGATCCGGAGCTCGACCGAAGCGACCGGAAATCGCCCGTAGTAGGTCTCGACGGCGCGCGCGGCATCCTTCACCCAGGCGAGGACCTTCGCACGGTCGGGCCCGTCGGAATCGCGGGCGTATTCGATGCTGATCTCGGCGCCCGCAACGGGAACCCGGGTCGCAGCACTTGCGTCAGCCGTGACGAGCACCGCGCAAGCGAGCGCAAGACAGGAAGTCCGGCTCATGCAGACTTGGACCGCGACGGGCCGGCTGCGTTTCCCGCCAGGGCCGGCTCGACGGTCGCGGTGACTGCTGGTACCGTCGCGCTTCCACATATTCCGGAGCCGGCCATGCGACATGTCCTCGTCAGCGCGATTCTCCTTTTCACGACGGTGCTCGGCGCCTGCGGCAAGGAACCCGCGCCCGACGAAGGCAAGGCCCTCGACTGGCCGGCCTTCGTCCAGCAGTTCGAGGAGGACTGGTTCGAGGCGCACCCGATGATGGCTTTTTCGGCGGGTCGCAAGGAATTCGCGGGCCGGTTCCCGGACTGGAGCGCGAACGGGATCGCCGCCGAGATCGCACGACTCAAGGCGGTCGCGGGCAGGCCCGGGCTTTCGCCGCCGATGACCTCAGCGAGGCGCAGCGCTTCGAGCGCGACTACCTGCTCGCGGTCATCGACCGCAACCTATTCTGGCTCGAGCAGGCCGAATGGCCGTTTCGCAATCCGACGTTCTATTTCGACTGGAACCTCGACATGCTGACGCCCGATCCCTACCTCACCAAGCCCTACGCGCCGGCCGACCAGCGGTTGCGCGATTTCACGGCCTGGCTCGAGCAGGTGCCCGTCGCGACAAGCCAGATCCGCAGCAACCTGCGGACGCCGATGCCGCGGACCTGGATCGACCAGGGCGTCGCGTCTTTCGGCGGGATGGTCGGCTTCCTGCGGGACGACGCGCCCGCCGCATTCGCCGACGTGAAAGACCCGGCATTGCAGAAGGCCTATGCCGAGGCGACGCAGAAAGCCGTCGCCGCGCTCAAGGAGCTGTCCGACTGGCTCACCGCCCAGCGTTCGACGCAGACCGAGGATTACGCGATCGGCGCGGAGCTGTTCGCCGCCATGCTGAAGCGGACGGAAGGCGTGGACGTGTCCGCTCGAGCGGCTGCTCGAAGTCGGACGGGCCGACCTCGAGCGCAACCTCGCGGATACTCGATGCGGCCTGCAAGGAGTTCGCGCCCGGCAAGGATCGCAAGGGCTGCATGGCGAAGATGAATGCGAACCGCCCGCAGGGCGGAGCCGTCGCCGGCGCGAGCGCGCAGCTCGACGTGCTCAAGAAGTTCCTCGTCGACAACAAGCTCGCGCGCATTCCTTCGGAGGACCCGGTGCGCGTGGACCAGGCCCCGCCCTACCAGGCGACGAACTTCGCCTACATCATGACGGCGGGCCCGTACGACGTCGGCATGCCGTCCACCTACTACATCGCGCCGCCGGACCCGTCGTGGCCGGAGCAGGAACAGCTCGACTACGTGCCCGGCGTGGCGGACCTGATGTCGACCTCGGTCCACGAAGTGTGGCCGGGCCACTTCCTCCATTCACTGCACTCGAACCGGGCCGAAAGCCGCATTGGACGGCTGTTCCTGAGCTACGCCTATACCGAGGGCTGGGCGCATTACGCCGAGGAGATGATGGCGGACGCCGGGCTCACGGGCGACCTTGCCGGCGGGAATGCCGAATATCGCATCGGCCAGATCAACAAGGCGCTGTACCGGAACGTCCGCTTCATCTGCGCGATCGGCATGCACACGCAGTCCATGACCGTCGAAGAGTGCGAGACGATGTTCCGTGAACAGGCATTCCAGGACCCGGGCAATGCGCGCCAGCAGGCGGCGCGCGGCACCTACGACCCGGGGTACCTCAACTACGCGCTCGGCAAGCTCATGATCCGGAAGCTGCGCGACGACTGGACCGCAACGCGCGGCGGACGCGAGGCCTGGGGCGAGTTCCACGACGCATTCCTGTCCTACGGCGGCCCGCCCGTGCCGATGGTCCGCGCGCAGATGCTGGGAGACGAGGCCGGGCCGGCCTTGTAGCGATTGAAACGCAAGTGGAATCCGCCCCGGGCGGCGCCCGACCTGACACGCGGATTCCTCGGCGTCTTCGGCTACAGCCGCCGCGCGCTCGAGCTCGTCTGGACGACCAGCCGCAGGCTTAGCCTCGCGCTCGCCGCGCTCACGTTCATCGCGGGCGCATTGCCGGCGGGCGTTGCCTTCGTCGGCGCGCTCATCGTCGACGCGGTCGTCGCGGCGATCCAGGCATCCGCGGCGGATCGCCCGTCGCTCGCCATGCATGCCCTGCTGCTGGTCGGCCTCGAGGGCCTGCTCATCGCGGCGCTCGCCGGCGTGCAACGCGGAATTTCGCTCTGCCAGTCGCTGCTCCGCGCCCAGCTCGGCCAGCGCGTCAACGTGATGATCCTCGACAAGGCGCTGACACTCGAGCTCGCGCACTTCGAGGACTCCGAGTTCTACGACAAGCTCACGCGCGCGCGCCGCGAGGCGTCCAGCCGCCCGCTGTCGCTCGTCATGCGGACTTTCGGACTCGCGCAGAACGCGGTTTCGCTCGTGAGCTACGGCATGCTGCTCGCGCAGTTCTCGCCCTGGGCGGTCGCCATCCTGGTCGCCGCGGGACTCCCGGCTTTCATGGCCGAGACGCGGTTCTCCGGCGCCGCATTCCGCCTGTTTCTCTGGCGCTCGCCGGAGACACGGATGCAGATGTACCTCGAAACGGTTCTCGCGCGGGAGGATCATGCGAAAGAGGTCAAGCTCTTCGGGCTCGGGCCCCTGTTCCTCGATCGCTACCGCGCGATATTCCGGAAGCTCTACCGGGAAGACCGCGACCTCGCGATCCGCCGCGACGCCTGGGGATTCCTGCTCGGCCTGGTCGCGACCGCGACGCTCTACGCAGCCTATGCCTGGGTCGCGCTCGCCACCATCGCGGCGCGCATCACGCTTGGCCAGATGACCATGTACGTGATGCTGTTCCGCCAGGGGCAGGCGGCGGTGTCGGCGAGCCTCGCGGCGATCGGCGGCATGTACGAAGACAACCTGTACCTCGCGACCCTCTACGAGTACCTGGAGACGCCGGTCGAAAAGCTCCCGGGCGAGGTCGTCCACGGACCGCGTCCCGACGAGGGCATCCGGTTCACGAATGTCAGCTTCACGTATCCGGGCTCCGAGACACCCGTCCTGCGCGACGTCAACCTGCACATCCGGCCGGGCAAGTCGCTGGCCCTTGTCGGCGCGAACGGCTCGGGAAAGACCACGCTCATCAAGCTGCTCACGCGCCTTTACCTTCCGACGGCCGGAACGATCACGCTCGACGGCCAGGATCTCCGCGAATGGGAGGAAACGGCGCTGCGCCAGCGGATCGGCGTGATCTTCCAGGACTTTGCGCGCTACCAGCTCAGCGTCGGCGAGAACATCGGCGCGGGCGACGTCCGTTACTTCGAGGACGAGGCGCGCTGGCGCGAAGCCGCGGAAAAGGGGCTCGCGGCGCCGATGATCGAGACGCTTCCGCAGGCGTACGCGACGCCGCTCGGCAAGTGGTTCAACCAGGGCCGCGAGCTGTCGGGCGGCGAATGGCAGAAAATCGCGCTGTCACGCGCGTTCATGCGCAGCGGCGCCGACATTCTCGTGCTCGACGAGCCCACCGCGTCCATGGATGCGGCGGCCGAGTCCGCGATCTACGAGCACTTCCGCGGGCTGACTCAGGGACGAATTGCGATCCTGATCTCGCACCGGTTCTCGACGGTCCGGATGGCCGACCGGATCCTCGTGTTGCAGGACGGGGGCATCGTCGAGTCCGGCAGCCATGACGAGCTCATGCAGGCCGACGGCCACTACGCGCATCTCTTCCGCCTCCAGGCGCGCGGCTACCGCTAGCTTCCGGCAGCCCTCACCGGATGGCCACGATCTCCGCCGGTCCGTCCGCCAGCGTCACGACGTCGCCTTCGGCGGATCCGATGAGTTGCCGCGCAATCGGCGAGACGTAGGAGATCCTGCCCCTGGCCGGGTCGGCCTCGTCCTCGCCGACGATCCGGTACTCGATGCCCCGGCCACCGGATTTTTCCAGCGTGACGGTCGACCCGAAGCGCACCTTGCCGGACAGCGGCATGTCACGGCACCCGCTCGGCCGTGCGCTGTCGCTCGGACCAGTAACGCAGGTCGCGCTGGATGCGCGCGACGGCCGCGCGGTCATCGGCGGCGCGCGCCTCCGACAAGTCCGACTGCAGCCGCTCCACATTGGCCTCGATCAGCGCGAGTCCCGCAGCGGTGACGAGGTTCCGGTGCGGGCTGACCTGGAGCTCCGGCAACTCCTGCCCTTCTCCACCGTCGGATTCCTTGACGAATGCCCGGCTCATCGCGCGATCAAAGCATTGTCGGGCCAGTCCCACAACTGGACGGGTCGCCTGCCGGTGGCTGGCGCGGCCGTCCGGGTCTCAAATCCAGTCTGCGCCACAGAAACCGGAGTTGAAACCAATGCCTACTGCTACCGGCCACACGGCCGCCATACGGGCCAAGAAAGTGAGTGGAACCAAGGTAACCGACCGATCCGGCAGGAAGATCGGAGAGATCGAGGACATCGTCCTCGACAAGCTCTCGAACAACATCATGTTCGCGATCGTGTCCTTCGGCGGATTCCTGGGAGTCGCGGAGAAGTACCATCCGGTGCCCTGGTCCTCGCTGACCTACGACAAGACGCGCGACAGCTACGTCGTGGACTTCACGAAGGAGCAGATCGAAAACGCCCCCGCGGCCTCGATCGATGAGCTCGTGCGCAACGACGGGCAGATGTACCGCGACCAGGCCTTCGACTACTACAAGGCGCCGCGCTACTGGGAGCCGTCTCGCCACTGATCGTCGGACGAGCTCAGCCGAGCGCCTGCGGCAGCACGGCCAGGAAGCGGTCGACTTCGTGCTTCGCACCGATGGTGACGCGCGCCCAGGTTTCGTAGCCGGCAAATTTTCGGCCGACCTTGACCCCCTGCCCGAGCATGCGGTCCTGGAAACGCTTCAGTTCCCCGCCCGTGTCGAAGAACACGAAGTTGCCCTTGGCCTCGGTGCGGCGCAGTCCCAGTCCGTCGAGCGCCGCGTGCACGCGCTCGCGGTCGCCGACGAGCGCGGCCAGCGTCGACTTCAGGAACGCAGCATCGTTGAAGCTCGCCATCGCGGCCGAGAGGCCGGTCGTATTCGGCCAGGTGAGCGAGAGCTGCGCAAAGCGCTGCCCGAGCTCGGCCGGCATGACGGCGTAGCCGATGCGAAGGCCCGCGAGCCCGTGCAGCTTCGAGAATGTGCGGAGCACGATCAGGTTCGGGACGTCCTTGACGAGGCCCGCGACCGTTTCGGCCCCGGGGTCGTCCACGAAATCGATGTAGGCCTCATCCACGATCACGGTGCATTCGCGTGGAATCGACCGGATGAAGGCCTCGTGCGCGTCGCGCCTCACCGCCGTCCCGGTCGGGTTGTTGGGATTGCAGACGTAGACGAGCCGCGTGCGGTCGGTGACGACCGCGCGCATCGCCGCGAGGTCATGGCGATGCCCGGAATCGGGCGCGACCCAGACGACCTTCAAGCCGAGTCGCCCCGCAAATTCGGGTAATTCTTCATAGGTCGGCTTCGCGGCGACGAGCTCGCTGCCCGGGGCCGTGGTGAGCGCGTGCAATCCGGCCACCCGCAGCAATTCACCGGAGCCGGTGCCGATCATGACCTGCGAGGACGGCACGCCTTCGCGCGCGGCGATCTGCCGCACGAGCGACGTCATCGTTTCGTCCGCGTAACGCGACGCCTCGCCGGCACTCGCGAGGATTGCCTCGCGGGCCGCAGGCGACGGGCCATAGGGATTTTCGTTGCCGTCGAGCCGGATCAATCCCGGCTCCTTCGCGAGGGCGACGGCCTGTGCGCCCAGGATCCGTGGCGTGAGCGGTGCGAACAGGGCGGCCGCACCGATCAATGCATGGCGGCGCGTCAACAGGCTGGCTTGCATGGTGGTCTCCCCGGAAGATGCGCGGACGCTACCACGACAAGGTAATCTACGGAACGATGTCCCGTCGTCGCGTCAGGCCGCTCGTCTTCGCGATGATCTTCGGGTTCGCGTTCACGGGCTACCTCCAGCGCCAGGGCGTCCCCATCGCCGCCGAGCGGATGATGCCGGAGCTCGGCCTGAGCCAGGTGCAGGTCGGCTGGCTCATCACCGCTTTCCTTTTCACGTACGCAGTGTTCCAGGTGCCCGGCGCCCTTTTCGGAGAGCGCTTCGGCGCGCGGCTGACGCTCGCGCTGTTTGGCCTGGTGACCGTCGTGGCGAGCGTGCTGACGGCCGCCGCGCCGGTCATTGCGGCCGCGGGCCTGATGTTGACGACGCTCGTGCTCGCTCGCGGGCTGCTGGGTTTTGCGCAGGGCGGCCTGTTTCCGGTGGCATCCGGGACGATTCGCCACTGGTACCCGATTGCGGCCTGGTCTTCCATGATCGGACTGATGGTGACGGGGCTCTGGGCCGGCGCCGCGACGGCCTCGCCGCTGATCGCCTGGCTGATGCAGGCCTATGGCTGGCAGGCGGCGCTGCTGCTGACCAGCATTCCATCGCTGCTGCTGGTCGCATGCTGGTACGCCTTCGTGCGCGACCGGCCCGAACAGCACCCCGCCGTCTCGGCGGTGGAGCTCGCCGAGCTTGCGGCCAATCCCGCGTACGACGCCGCCGCACCGCTGACGGCACGCCGGGTCTTTCGCGTGCTCGGCGATACGCAGATCCTGCTGATCACGCTTTCGTACGTCATCATGAATTTCGTCTTCTACCTCGTGACGTTCTGGAGCTTCCTGTACCTCGTGCAGGAACGGAATCTCTCCGTCCTCGAGAGCGGCTGGCTGGCCGCCCTGCCCTTCGTCGTTGCCGGTATCGCGGCAGCCACCGGCGGACGCCTCGCTGACGGATTGCGCGGACGCTTCGGCGACCGCATCGGGCCGCGGATCCTGCCGCTGGTCGCCCTGCCGCTCGCGGCCGTATTCCTCTACCTGACGGTGTCCGTGGCGAGCGCTTATTGGGCGGTGGCCGCCCTCTGCCTGGGCTTTGCCTGCGTCGAAGTCAACGAAGGCAACTACTGGGGCGCGGCCATGCGGCTCGCGCCCAACGATTCGATGGCGGCGACCGCCGTCCTGAATACCGGCGGCAATCTCGGCGGCGTAATCGGAACGCCGGCCATCGCAGTGCTATCCGCTTCGCAGGGCGGTTGGGGCATCGTTTTTGCAACCGGGGCCGTCACGTCTGTCGTTGCCGCGCTCCTCTGGCTTACCATCGACACGGGACGCGGAGAGAAGCCATGACGAGCCTGCAGCCTACGGACCAGCCGGTGCGGTCTTTTATCGACTGGCCCGTCGTGACGGAACCCGCGGGCTGGAATGCCGAGGTGGCGCTGCTCGGCATCCGGCACAGCGAGCCGTACGCGCACGACCCGTTTCCGAACGACCAGTCGCGCGCCCCGGATGCGATTCGCGCGAAGTCCGAAAGCTTCTGCTACAACCCCGCGCACTGGGACTTCGATACGGGGACCGATCTCGCTTCACACCTGCCGACTCATCTCGACATGGGCAATGTCGGCTGGGACGGCAAGGACTACGGCAGCTACGCCGCCCGCATCGCGGACCGCGTCCGCCATCTCTGGAAGCGGGGCACGCAGCTCGTCGTCCTGGGCGGCGACCACGGCGTCACGATCCCGGTCGTCGATGCGCTCGATGCGCTGGACGAGCCGGTGCACATCCTGCACATCGACGCCCATCTCGACTGGCGCGAGGAAGTCGGCGGCGTGCGCCGCGGCTACAGCAGCCCGCTACAGTGGGCCAGCAGGAACCCGGCCGTTTCAGGCATGACGCAGATCGGGCTGCGCGCGATCGGGAGCGCCCGGCGCCAGGAGATCGAGGCGGCGCGCGCTTTTGGCTCGCACCTCGTGAGCGCGGAGCAGTTCCATGCGGAAGGCGCCGAGGCGGTGCTCGCAACGATTCCCGCGGGCCGGCCGGTGTACCTCACGATCGATGCCGACGGCCTCGATCCCACGGAGATGCCCGCGGTCATGGCGCCGACGCCGGGCGGCATCTACTTCCGCCAGCTCGCCCCGCTGCTGCGCAGCGTCGCCCGCCGGAACCGGATCGTCGGCATGGACGTCGTCGAAATCGCGCCGTCGTTCGATTTCGCGAACGGCCTGACCTGCATCATGGCCGGCCGGCTGATCATGAACGTGCTCTCGGCCTCGTGGAGCGAGGGCGGCGGCTGCACCCACTGAAGCGCAGGCGCGCCTAGCGCGTGATGCGGCCGAGGGCTTCGTCCACGAGCGCCCAGTCCGGAATCAGCGGCCCGCCGAGCCACAGCCACTGCGACATCCAGACGCTGATGATGCTGATCCCGATCGTCAGCGGCACGCCCACGCGCAGGAAGTCCCCGAAGGTGTAGCGCCCCGGGTTGAGGATCAGCAGGTTGCCGTGGTGGCCTATCGGCGTGAGGAAGGCAGTCACCGCGCCCAGCGCCGTGCAGACGATGAACGGTTGTGGCGGCAGGCCGAGCGCGAGCGCCAGGGCCAGCGCAATCGGGCCGAGCAGAACGACTGTCGCGGCATCGGACAGGATCTGCGTGACGAGGGCCGCGGCCCAGTAGAGCACCATCAGCACCGCGAGTGGATGCCAGGTCATCGTGACTTCCTGGAGCTGCGCGGCGAGGAACGCCGCCGTGCCGGTTTTCTCCATTGCGAGCCCGAGCGGGATGACGCCGGCAATCATGACGAAGATCCGCACGTCGATCTCGCGATAGGCGCGATCGACGCTGACACAGCCGGTGAGGACGAGCGCGACCGCCCCGCCCAGGAATGCCATCTGGGCAGGGACCAGGCCCGTGGCAGCCGCCGCGACGATCGCGGCGACGATCAGGAGCGCCCGGACCGCCCGCCCGCGGCGGCGGGGGTTGGCCGAGAACGGCACCATCATCAGGAATCCGTGATGTCCGGCGAGCTCGGCGAACTTGTCGGGCGTGCCGCGCAGCACCAGCAAGTCGCCCTCACTGAGCTTCACCTGCGACACCTCTTCCCGGATCCACCCCTGGCGACGCCACATCCCGACGACCACGACGCCAAAGGTCCTGCGGAAGTCGAGCCGGCCAATGGTCTCCCCGACGAACGGCGAATGCGGCGCGACGACGACCTGCACGAGCTGGTGCCCGTCCGGATCGTCCTTGCCGGCCGGCTGGCGCGGATCGGCGTATTTCCGGACGGCATGCAGGGCGAGGCCGGGCTCGCTTTCGACGGATGCGATCTCGTCCGGCGCCGCGCGCACGAAGAGCACGTCGCCCAGGGTCAGCACCGACTCGGGCCCCGCGTTGCGCTGGGGAACTCCGCCGCGCAGCCATTCGACGACCTCCAGGCGGCCCTCGAAATGCCGGTTGAACTCGGCGATCGGACGGTCGATCCAGCGTGAATTCAGCTCGATGATGAGCTCGGTGTAATAGCGGTCGAGCCGCAGGTAGTTGGTCTCGTCGGCCTGCGCCATGCGGCGCGGGAGCAGCCAGCGGCCGAGCAGCATGTAGACGACCGCGAGACTGACGAGCGCGGCGCCGATCGGCGTGATGCCGAAGATGCCGAGTTCCGTCTGCTTGCCCGTCTGCAGCAGATGGTTGGCCAGCAGGAACGCCGGGGCGCTGAAGATCGTGAGCGTCGTGCCGAGCGACGCGGCCAGAGACATCGGCATCAACAGGCGGGATGGAGAAAGTTTCTGCTCGCGCGCGAGCCGCATCAGGATCGGCAGCATCATCGCGGTGATCATGAGGTGATGCGAGAATGCGGCGAGCATCGCGACGGCCGGCATCACGACGAGGATCGCGCGCCATTCGCTCGCCCCCGCCGCCTTCGCGATGCCGACCCCGATCCTTTCGGTCAGCCCGGTTTCGTTGAGGGCCGCGGAGATCACGAACACCGCGGCCACGATGATCGCCGGCTCGCTGGCGAACCCGGAGAGTGCTTCGGCCGGCGTCAGGATGCCCGTGGCCGCGAGTGCGAGCAGGGTCAGCATGGCGGCGACGTCGATGCGCACCCGCTCGCTGACGAAGAGCGTCAGCGTGATGACGACGATCAGCAGGAAGATGATTTGCTCGGCCGGCATGGTGCGCACCTGCGCGGTCAGGCCTTCCAGGTTTCGGACAACACCCTCACCAGGTTCTTCCCGAGGATCTTTTCGATGCGCGCGTCTCCGTGCCCGCGGGCCGAGAGCAGGTTCGCGAGCGTCTCCAGCCGGCGCGGTGTGTTGAGGTCCGACGCGAAGAGGTAGCCCTCTTCGGTTTCGCCGGGGGCTGCGATGCCCGCCGCGCGTCGCTCGCGGCTGAACCGCGCGAAGTTGTCCTTGTATTCCTGGTTCAGGACTTCCGCGGAAACGCCGCCGTCGGTCCCGATCGAGACATGGTCCTCGCCCGCGACGCCGATAATGTGCTCGAGGTGGCGGATGACATCGCCGGCCGTCGGCTGCTTGCCGTCGGACAGGAACGGCATGATGAAGACACCGGACACGCCGCCCTTATCCGCGACCGCGCGCAGTTCCGCGTCGGTGCGATTGCGCGGAAGGTCGACGAGCGCGGCCGCGCCCGTGTGCGTGAACGCGACGGGTTGCTTCGACACGCGAATGGCATCGGCCGCGGTCTGGCGGCCGCTGTGGCTGAGGTCCACGAGGATGCCGAGCGTGTTCATTCTTTCGACCGCCTCGACGCCCGCGCGGCTGAGGCCCGCGTTCGCAGGCTCGAGGCAACCGTCGCCGAGCAGGTTGCGGCGGTTGTAGGTCGGCTGGACAATGCGGATGCCGAGGCGATGAAACTCGTCGAGGCGCGAGACTTCGGTCTCGAACGCGACGCCGTCCTGGAATCCATAGATCAATCCGGTGCGCCCGCTCCGCTTCGCCTCGGCGATGTCCTCCACGCGCCGAATCCGGGACAGGACCTCCGGATGACGGTCGATTTCGCGCTCGGCCTGGCCGATGCCGAGCACGGCCTGGGCAAAGGCGGTGTCGGGCGGCGTGCTTCCGACGGGGAGGATCGTCATGTGCACCGCGGTGAGCCCGGAATTCCGGACGTCCTCGATGTAATTGTCCGCGAGCGGCTCATCGGGCGCGGATGCCGAGTTTCCGAGACCTCCGAGGCAGTCGATCACGATGGCATTGCGATAGACGCTGCTTTCAGCCGCCCAAGCGGGATTGCGGAGCGCGAGGGTAATGGCGGCGGCGGTGCCGCCGGCAATGAGCGAGCGGCGCGAGATGAGAGCCGTCATGGGTTCTCCGAGTCTATTGCAAGCCGGCGCAGTTTCAGGGTTGGCAATATGCTAGTGATTCTCATTTGCATTGACCCACACTATTAGATGGGAGTTTCGCGCATGCCCGAGCAGGAACCCACCGCCCTCACCACGTTGGTGAACTGCTGGCGCAAGCGCCGCGCGCGGCCGAATGGCGCTAGACCGGATCGTCGATTGATTTCGCGAGCGGCGTGAACAGTTTCGGCCCTGCGGCCGTCATCACCCAGCAGTCTTCCATGCGTACGCCGAATTCGCCCGGGATGTAGATCCCGGGCTCGTCCGAGAAGCACATGCCGGCCTCGAAGGGCGTGGTGTCGGCGCGCATCAGGTTCGGGGGCTCGTGCGTGTCCATGCCGATGCCGTGCCCGGTGCGATGCGAGGTGCCCGGCAGGCCGTAATCCTTCTTCCAGCCGAGGCCTTCGTAGTATGCGCGCACTTTCCTGTCCACCTCGCCGACCGGCAGGCCGATCTTCGCGGTCTCGAGGGCGATTTCCTGGCCGCGCTTGACCGTGCCCCAGACCTCGCGCTGGCGGGCGCTCGGCATTCCGTAAACCCAGGTGCGCGAAATGTCGGACGTGTAGCCGTGCACCGTGCAGCCCGTATCCACGAGGACGGTCGAGCCGTCACGGATGGCCTGGGGCATTTCGGTGCCGTGCGGATAGGCGCTCGCCTCGTTCAGCAGCACGAGCGAGAACTGGTGCTTGCCGCCGAGCGCCTCGGTCGCCGCGATGAGCAGCTGCAGGATGTCGGGGCCGGTCATGCCTGCCTTCACCTGGCCGTGGACGTGGCGAATTGCGTTGATCGTGACGTCGTTTGCGGCCTGCAGGAGCGCAAGCTCCGCCGGCGACTTGATCATGCGGCAGGCATTGACGAGCGCCTCACCGGACACGATCGAACGGCCTGAGCCGGACGCCTTGGCGACGTTGTCCACGATGAAGTGGCGCGTCGTCGGCTCGATGGCGAGCGGGCCCTGCGCGCCGGGATGCTCGCGGAGCGCGCCGGCAATCAGCGTGAACGGGCTCTGGTCCTCGTGCCAGGGCCGGACGTCGCCGTCGATCTGCAGGGATTCCTGGACGGAGGGCACTTCGAAGAAGGGCGTGACGACGACCGTCTTGCCATTCGCCGGGATCAGCGCGGCGGTCGTCCGCTCGGAGCGCCACCAGCGGATGCCGGTGAAATATTCGAGAGACGTCCCCGCTTCGACGAGGAAGGCGGCGACTTTCTGCTGCTGCATCAGGGACTGAAGCTTCGCCAGGCGCGCGGCATGCTCCTCCTTCGAGATGGGCCGGGCGTCCGCCGCGATTGACTCGAGGCCATCCACGGTCGATTCGGCCGCCGAAATTCGCGTGGTCGTGGCGAAGGCCGCACCCGCGGCCGTCAGGCCGAAAAAATTACGCCTGGAAACCTTGCCCATCGAATCCTCCTATTGTCGTCACTCTGCGAGCTGGTGGTCGTAGCTCAATACCCGCGCCAGCCGCCACTGCCCGTTTTCTTCCTTCCAGACGTGGGTGAATGGCGCAGTCTCGGTCAGCCGGTCCGGCTTGCCTTCCTGGATGGCGTAGAAGCGATGCGTGCCGGTCTGGATTGCGCCGTAGTTGTTGAGGGGATAAACCTTCATCGTTTCCGGGACGAGCCGGCGCGTCGACAGGAAATCGACGCCCTCGGCCTGCCGCTTGCACTTTTCCTCGGCGATCTTCACGAACTCCGCGCCCGAGCTGCTGACTAGCCCGCCCTTGTCGTGAAACATCTCGAAATCGTCGGCGACGTACCGCCGCACGGTCGCGATGTCGCAGGTGTCGAAGAATGCCCTGAAGAACTCCGCGTCGGCCTTGAGGATTTCCTCGTGTAGGCCCGGCCTCGCCACCGGTCCCGGCGTCAGGTTGATTGCGGCTTCCTTCTGCGGCACCCGCGTCGATTGCCAGGCCACGGCGCGCCACTCGCCCCCGCGCCGGACGAAAGTGCCGGTATTCAGGTTGTAGCTGGTGTTCACCTGCGGGCCGCTGCCCGTCGTGCTAACCAGGCGAAAGGCGACCACGGCGGTGTCGCCGTATTGCTGGATGCGAATGTCTTCGGCCGTGTACACCGCCGGCAATTCGTCGGCGGCCTGGGGACCGGTCCGCGCACTCTCGAGGATCTCGGCCTTGCCGACCCGCAGCCCGGCGGAGCGCGTGTAGATCAGGTCATCCGCCCAGAAACGTTCATGCGCGGCGACGTCGTTTCGCGACGCGCCATCCAGGAATTCGGTCAGCAGTCGCGTCAGCTCTTCGGCGGCGGGCGCCGGTTGCGGCGTTGCGGCCACCGCGCCGGGGATCAGCATGGACGCCAGGAGCAGGGACAACAGTCGTCGCATCATGGATCACCCCTGGAGCGAGAGTGACTCGCCCACCAGTTTCAACAACCCGGAACGCAGGCTCGCGCGCAATTCCTGCATGTCCGCCTGCGCCGCGAGATTCTGCATCTCGAGCGGGTCCGAGTCGAGGTCGTAGAGCTCGTCGAGGTCCGGGTACTGCACCCAGTGAATGAGCTTGTGCCGTTTCGTGCGGATCGTGCGGTAGTCCACGTCTAGGAGCCAGGGCATCGGCTGGTCGTGCGAGTAGTACTCGACCAGCACCGCCGGCCGCCAGGCCGGCGCCGGGTTTTCCGCGAGCGGCACGAGGCTGCGGCCCTGCAGGTTCAGCGTCAGCGGCACGCCGGCAAGCTGCAACAGCGTCGGTGCGATGTCGATCATCGACACGAGCTGCTCGATTTGCACGCCGGGCTGAAACGTCGGCCGATGCCGGATCAGGAGCGGGGATCGTATGCATTCCTCGTACGGAAACCGACGCTCTACGCCGAGACCGTGCTCTCCGAAGAAGTAGCCGTTGTCGCTCGTGAACACGAACACCGTGTCGCCTGCGAGACCGTCCGCATCCAGCGCGGCCAGCAGGCGTCCGATACCCTCGTCCACCGCCAGCATCATCTCCGCGCGGTCACGGATGCCCTGCTGGTCGGCCCCCTCGTTCATCGTCGCGCCGAACTCTCGCAGGATCTCCGGCGATTTTTTCCGCTCGGCGACGCGACGCAGCATTTCGCTGCCGATCCGGCTCGCATCGGCAGGATCCGCGCTCCGCGCTTTCGGAAAATTCTTGCCGGCATAGCGCCCGCGGTGGCGCTCCGCCGCGAGGTAGCCGTGCGGCCCCGCCCGGTCGATCGAGCCGTCCGCCCGTTGCACGGCGTCCGGGTGGATCGCCTTGTGACCGAGGAAGAGGCAGAACGGCTTGCTGCGGTCGCGGCGTTTTTCGATAAATCCAACCGCGCGGTCGGTCAGAATATCCGTGATGTAGCCCGGAACCCTGTGCAGGCCGCCGTCCTCGTAGAGCTCGGGATCGACAATCTTCCCCTGGCCCGCGAAGCTCACCCAATAGTCGTAGCCGGGCCGTGGCGTCGGCTTGTCGCCCATGTGCCACTTCCCGATGTGGGCCGTCTGGTAGCCCGCGGCCTGCAGGGTTTTCGTGAACGTCCGTAACTGGGCGCTCAGGTAATCGCGCCCGACATTGTTGTAGATGCCGTGCTTCGAGACGTATTCGCCGGTGAGGATGCAGGCCCGGTTTGGCGAGCACAATGGAGTCGTGTGGAAGGCGCGCGTGAAGCGGGCGCTCTCACCCGCGAGCCGGTCGATGTGCGGGGTTTCGAGATACGGATGACCTGAAAATCCCAGCTCGTCCCAGCGGAGATCGTCGATCACGACGACCACGAAGTTCGGGCGCGCCCGCGCCGCACGAGCAGGGCCTGGCAATGTCGCCTGGAGTCCCATCGCGGCCGCGGCTCCCGCCAGGAGCTTCAATGTCGAGCGTCTTTTCATGCGACCAGGCCTCCGGCGCCAGTCGGCCGGCAGGATGTCACAGGTCGGTGCGAAGGCGATAGCCGATGCCGGTCTCCGTGACGAGGAACTGCGGCTGCCGGGGATCGGGTTCCAGCTTCTGGCGAAGATTCTTGATGCTGACGCGGAGGTTACGCGTGTCGTCCAGCCGATCCGGCCCCCAGACCTCGCGCACGAGCTGCCCTTGCGTCACGATCGACCCCGCCTGGCGCGCGAGGCACTCGAGCACCCGGTATTCCAGCGGCGTGAGGTGAATTTCACCTGCAGGACCCTGTGTCACGCGTCGCGCAAGGTCGATCTGCAACTCTCCGAGCATGAAGGTCGGAACCTGGTCCGGACTGTGGACATTCCGCCTCAGCGCAGCCCGAACCCGTGCCAACAGCTCCGGCGCGCTGAACGGCTTTGTGACGTAGTCGTCGGCGCCCGCATCGAGCGCCGCAATCTTCTGCTCCTCCATCGTGCGCGCTGAGAGGACGACGACCGGCACCGGCGACCATTTGCGCAGCTCGCGGATGACGGAGATCCCGTCGCCATCCGGCAGGCCGAGATCGACGAGCAGGAGATCCGGCTTATGCGTGCGTGCCTCGATTCCCGCGCGCACGGCGGTGCCAGCCTCGACCACCCGATACTTTTCGGCCTCCAGCAGCACCCGCAGGACGGAGCGGATGCCAGGCTCGTCCTCGACGACCAGTACCTGGTGCATGGCCAGGGTCACGGCTCGGGTTCCGTGGTCGGCAGAGTGAACTCGAACCGGGCGCCGCCACCGGGCCTTTGCTGCGCGGAGATTTCTCCGCCGTGGGCCCGCACGATTGCCTGGCAGATCGCAAGCCCGAGGCCGACTCCCACCATCGCGGCCTCGTCCTCACCGCGCTGGAACTTCTCGAAAAGATGCCTGGGGTCCTTACCGGGCAAACCGGGGCCTTCGTCATCGATCCTCACGCGCATGAACGATTCGTCAGCCACCGCGGAGATGTGGGCGCGCGTTCCAGCTGGCGTGAACTTCACGAAGTTGTCGAGGAGATTGCTGAAAACCTGGACGATGAGGGTCGCATCCACATGCACTGGCGGCAACTCGGCCGGCAGGGCCAGCTCGATGGGGTGGCCATCCAGCCTGCCGGACAGCCGCTTCAATGCCGCACCGACCAGGTCGTCGACCGTCTGCCAATCGCGCCGCAGCCCGACGGGCCCTGCCTCGAAACGCATCAAGTCGAGAACGTTCGAGATCAGCTCGGACATCTCCTGCGCCTTTCCTTCGATCGAGTGTGCAAGGCCCGCGCGTGTCGCCTCGTCGAGCGCGACGCCGCGCTCCGCCAGAGTGCTGGCGGCGCCCGCCATGACCGATAGGGGAGTCCGCAAGTCGTGCGAAATGGAGGCCAGCAGCGTATTGCGCAGGCGTTCGCCTTCTGCGGCCACGCGGGTCGCCTCCGCGGATTCCGTGAGTCGTGCGCGCTCGAGCGCCAGGCCGATCTGGCCGGCAAAGGTCTCCAGCAGGTGTCGTTGCTCGGGCAGAAGCACGCGGCGCGGATTGGCCGGCAGGACAGCCAGCACTCCCAACGCGGGTGGCGCATGTCCAGTCGCTCCGCCTTCCATCGGGAGATAGAGGCCCGGAGCGGCAGCCAAAGTGTCGGAACCGAGCCCCGCTGCCCTTGCATGGTCGAGCACCCACTGGGCGACGGCGAGATCCGGGCCCACGAAGGATTCGGGCAGCGCCGCCGCCGATGGCGCGCGCAATCTCCCCGCCGGCCCAGGAAGCAGGACGACCGCGCGGCAATCGAACACCTCCGCAACGTGTTTCACGGCGACTCGTGCCATGGCGCCGAACCCGCGCGTCGCGGCCAGTTCGCGGCTCATCGCGTAAAGAAGCGCCGTGCGCCGCTCGCGGGCCCCGGCCACCCGGGTCTGCTGGCGCACGCTCGCCATGAGATTTGCGATGACGAGTGCAATCAGCAGCATCACGATGAAGGTCACGAAGTACTGCGCGTCCGATACTGCAAACGTGAACTGCGGCGGCACGAAGAAGAAATCGAAGGCCGCCACGTTCAGGACTGAAGTCACCACGGACGGCCCGCGGCCGAATTTCAGGCCGGCGATCGTCACGCCGAGGAGGTAGACCATGACGATGTTAGCGAGCTCGAAATACGGATGCATCAACGCCGCGAGGCCTGTGCAGGCTGCCGTCGTGACGAGCGCCCAGGCGTAGCGATTCCAGGAAATGGGCTGCGGATTGCCAGTCGTCAGGGACGCCCGGCTCGCGGGATGCCCGGAAACCGGCAACTCCGATGCCGCGACCGTGATGACATCGAATCCGCGCGCCATGCGAGCCAGCTCCGTTGTCGTCGAGGGACGCCAAAGTGCGCGCCATCCCTTTCGCTTCGAAGCCCCGACGATCACCCGCGTCGCCTTTCGCGTCTGCGCGTACTGGCGCAACGCGTGCGCGGCAGTGGGACCATCGAGCGTTACTGACTCCGCACCCAGGGACTCCGCGAGTCTCAGGAGGTCGATGCGCCTGTTTCGTTCCCGCTCCGACAGGTGCAGGAGCGCGGGCGTTTCGACGTACACGGCCGACCATTCGGCATCCAGGGCGTCGGCCAGGCGCTTGCCGGCCCGGATCAGCTGTTCGGCCTGCTCATCCGGGCCGATGCCGACCAGGATGCGATCGCTGGCGAGCCATGGTCGCGACGTTCGATCGGTGACGAGCGAAGCGCGAGTGGCGGCTTCGACACGGTCGGCCATGCGCCGGAGTGCGAGTTCGCGCAAGGCCATCAAGTTGGGCTTGCGGAAGAAACGTTCCACCGCGGTGCCGATTTCCGCCGGAACATAGACCTTGCCGGCGCGCAGCCGGTCAAGGAGATCATCCGGCGGCAGGTCGATCAGCTCGATCTCGTCGGCCTCGTCGAATATCCGGTCTGGAATCGTTTCCCGTTGCTGCACACCCGTGATCTGTGCGACGACGTCGTTCAGGCTTTCGAGATGCTGGACGTTGACTGTCGTCCAGACGTCGATGCCAGCGTCGAGGAGCTCCTCGACGTCCTGCCACCGCTTGGCGTGGCGCGGCGCGGGATCGCCGCTCGAGACGTTCGAGTGCGCCAGCTCATCCACCAGCAGGATGGCCGGATGGCGTTGGAGCGCCGCATCAAGGTCGAATTCCCGCCGGACGATGTCACGATAGCGCACGGGGAGCGCCGGAAGCCGCTCGATGCCCTCGGCAAGCCGCTCGGTTTCGATTCGTCCGTGCGGCTCGACGTAGCCGACGACCACTTCCGCCCCGCCGGCAATCGCGGTGCGTGCGGCTTCAAGCATCGCATAGGTTTTGCCGACCCCGGCCGTCGCGCCGAAAAAAATGCGAAGGCGCCCCCGCCTTGCGCGTGCCTCCTCGGCGCTCACTTGCGCGAGCAACTGGTCCGGATCGGGCCGACCTTCAGTCACGTGTCAGTTCATTCGAATGAGTCGAGCGCCAGGTTCAATTCCAGCACATTCACGCGGGGCTCACCGAGGATTCCGAAGGTCCTGCCTTGCGTGGCCGCCGAGACCAGCCGGCGAACCTCGGATTCCGGAATGCCGCGTTCGCGGGCAACGCGCGCCACCTGATATTCGGCGGCGGCCGGCGAAACATGCGGATCGAGCCCGCTGCCTGATGCGGTCACCAGGTCGACCGGAACGGCGCCCGGCCCCGAGCCAGCGGTTCGCAGCGCCGCAACGCGCTCACGCACCGATTGTTCGAGCGCTGGATTGGTTGCCGCGAGGTTCGAGCCGCTCGAGGCCGCGCCATTGAATGGTTGCGGGCCCGTGGCCGACGGTCGTCCCCAGAAATACCGGGGCTCGGAGAATTGCTGGCCGAGCAGTCGTGACCCGACTGTCACGCCTGATCGTGTCACGACACTGCCCGTCGCCTGGTCCGGAAATGCCAGCCGGCCGATTATAGTGACGACTCCCGGATACAGGAGGCCCGTCAGTACCGTGAGGAGCAGGAAAATGACGAGTGCTGGACGAAGTTCACGAAGCATCACGGCACCTCACACCCAGCCCATCAGAGTCAACAGCACATCGATCAGCTTGATGCCGATGAATGGCACGATCAGTCCGCCGAGGCCGTAGACGAGGAGATTCCGCCGCAGCAGCACGACAGCCGAAGCCGCTCGTGTCTTCACGCCGCGCAGCGCGAGCGGAACCAGCGCCACGATGATCAGGGCATTGAAGATCACCGCCGACAGGATGGCACTGTCCGGGCTCGTGAGGCCCATGACATTCAGCACGTTGAGAGACGGATAGGTCGCGGCAAAGGCCGCCGGAATGATGGCGAAGTACTTTGCGACGTCGTTCGCGACCGAGAAAGTGGTGAGGGCGCCGCGTGTCACGAGCATCTGCTTGCCGACATCGACGACCTCGATCAGCTTGGTAGGATTAGAGTCGAGATCCACCATGTTGCCGGCTTCCTTGGCGACCTGGGTGCCGGTGTTCATCGCGACCGCAACATCCGCCTGAGCCAGAGCCGGTGCGTCATTCGTCCCATCGCCGCACATCGCGACGAGGCGTCCCTCCGACTGGTGGCGCCGGATCAGGGCGAGCTTCGTTTCGGGCGTGGCCTCGGCAAGGAACTCGTCCACGCCGGCCTCCGCCGCGATCGCGGCAGCTGTAAGCCGGTTGTCGCCCGTGACCATGACGGTCTTGATGCCCATCTGGCGCAGCTCCGCGAAGCGCTCGCGGATGTTCAGCTTGACGATATCGCGCAGTTCCACGACGCCGAGCACCCGGCGCCCATCGGCGACGACCAGCGGTGTCGCCCCGCGGCGGGCGATGGCGTCCACCGTTTCGCTGACTTTCGAGGGCCAGACACCGCTGCCTTTCTCCACAAAATGCCGCACGGCGTCGGCCGCGCCCTTGCGCAACTGTCGTCCGTCGAGGTCGACGCCGCTCATGCGGGTCTGCGCCGAAAACTTGTGGAAGACATGTTGCGCCTTGGCGAGGTCCCGGCCGCGGAGCTGGAACCGCTTTTTCGCCAGCACCACGATCGACCGCCCCTCGGGCGTCTCGTCGGCAAGCGACGCGAGTTGCGCCACGTCTGCAAGGTCCTGCGCCTGCACTCCCGGCGCCGGATGAAATTCAGTTGCCTGCCGGTCGCCCAGGGTGATCGTGCCGGTCTTGTCCAGCAGCAGCACGTCCACGTCACCGGCGGCCTCGACCGCACGACCGGAGGTTGCGATCACGTTGGCGCGGATCATGCGATCCATGCCGGCAATCCCGATCGCGGAAAGCAGGCCGCCGATGGTCGTGGGGATCAGGCAGACGAGCAGGGCGACGAGCACGGTGAGCGTGACGACACTCCCCTGCCCTGCGCTCTCGACCGCGTAGCCCGAAAATGGCGCGAGCGTCGCGGTTGCAAGCAGGAAGACGAGCGTCAACATGGCGAGCAGGATCGACAGGGCAATTTCGTTCGGCGTACGTCCGCGTTTCGCGCCCTCCACCATTGCGATCATCCGGTCGAGGAACCCTTCACCCTCGCGGCTCGTGACGCGCACGACGAGCCAGTCGGATAAAACGCGCGTCCCGCCGGTGACGGAGGAAAAGTCGCCGCCCGCCTCACGAAGCACCGGCGCGGACTCGCCTGTCACCGCACTCTCATTGACGGATGCGACGCCTTCGATGACCTCGCCATCAGCAGGGATGACCTCGTTCGCCTCGACGAGCACCACGTCGCCGCGGGAGAGCGCGGCCGCCTCAACGGTCATGTAGTCGTTGCGGTCATGGCCACCATCGTGCCGAGCGTGCAGCTTTTTCGCGTGCACGTGCCGGCGCATCGAACGAAGGGTCTCCGCCTGCGCCTTTCCGCGGCCTTCCGCCACGGCCTCCGCGAAGTTGGCGAACAGCACGGTAAGCCAGAGCCAGGCCGAAACCCCCAGGATGAAACCCGGGCTGCCGCCATCCGGCAGCCTGCCTGACGCGGCCACGAGGCCAAGCGCGGTCGTGATAACACTGCCGACAAGCACGACGAACATCACGGGATTGCGGACCTGGATGCGAGGGTCGAGCTTGCGAAACGATGCGCGGATCGCAGTCTGCACGATGGGACGGGTAATCATGGGTTGCATCGCCGTCAGCCCATTCCGAGCATCATCAGGTGCTCGACGATCGGTCCGAGCGCCAGTGCGGGGAGGAACGTGAGCGCGCCGACCATCAGCACGACACCCACCAGCATCACGACGAAGAGCGGCGTGTGCGTCGGGAGCGTGCCCGCAGTCACGGCTGTTGCGCGCTTCGAAGCGAGGCTTCCCGCGATCGCAAGCACCGGGATCATCAGCCAGTAGCGTGACAGCCACATCGCCGCGCCGAGTGCCAGGTTGTAGAAAGGAGTGTTGGCGGAAATGCTGGCGAAGGCGCTGCCATTGTTGTTCCCGGCCGATGAGAAGGCGTACAGGATTTCGGAGAACCCGTGCGGTCCGGGGTTCAGCACGCTGCCCGTGCCTGCGGGAATCGCGCTCGCAATTGCGGTCCCGACCAGCACGACGAGGCAGGGCACCAGGAGGGCGATCGCCGCCATCTTCACCTCAAAGGCCTCGATCTTCTTGCCGAGATACTCCGGCGTGCGGCCCACCATGAGTCCTGCGATGAAAACCGCGACGATTCCAAACATGAGCATCCCGTAGAGACCGCTGCCAACGCCGCCGAATACGACCTCACCGAGCTGCATGAGCCAAAGCGGCACCAGCCCGCCGAGCGGCGTGAAGGAGCCGTGCATGGCGTTGACCGAGCCGTTCGACGCGGCTGTCGTCGCAGTCGCCCACAGTGCCGAGTTCGCGATTCCGAATCGTGTTTCCTTGCCCTCCATGTTGCCGCCGGACTGCTCCGGCGAGGCGATGTCGTCGACGCCCGCTGCCGCCAGTCGTGGATTGCCGGCCTGTTCAGCGGCGAACGCCCCGACCAGAAGGGGCACGAAGATGACGAGCATGGCCGCGAGCAGCGCCCAGCCTTGCCTCCGATCGCCCACCATCCGGCCGAAGGTGTAGCAAAGCGCCGCTGGAATCAGGAGGATCGCGAGGACTTCCAGGAAGTTCGAGAGCGGAGTTGGGTTCTCGAAGGGATGCGCGGAATTCACATTGAAGAATCCACCTCCGTTCGTGCCGAGCTGCTTGATCGCGACCTGGCTCGCCGCCGGCCCAAGTGGAACGAACTGCTCCGGAATCGGGGCCGAATCCGGTATCGTCAGCGGTTCGAGCAGGGTGACGCTGCGATAGGCGGAGAAGCTCTGCACCACGCCTTGCGAAACGAGGGCGATCGCGAGCACGAGGGACAGGGGCAGCAGGATGTAGAGCGTGCTGCGCGTGAGATCTACCCAGAAGTTTCCGATCTCGGTCGCCTGCCGCCGCACGAATCCCCGGATCAGCGCTACCAGCACTGCCATCCCGGACGCAGCGGAGAGGAAGTTCTGCACTGCGAGCCCGAGCATTTGCGTCAAGTAGCTCATCGTGCTTTCGCCGACATAGCCCTGCCAGTTGGTATTGGTGGCGAAGCTCACCGCGGTATTGAACGCGGAATCGGCACTCACCGCCGCAAAACCTTGCGGATTCAGCGGTAGCAGGTGCTGCAGCCGTTGCAACAGGTAGAGGAAAACGAAACCCGCGAGGTTGAACAGCAGCACTGCAAGCGCATAACGCTTCCAGTCGGTTTCGCGCGCCTCATCGACGCCGGCCAGGCGATAGACGCTCCGCTCAAACGGGGCGAGTAGCGGCGACAGTAGGGTGCGACGGCCCTCGTAGACGCCGGCCATGTAGGCACCGAGCGGCTTGACCAGGGCCAACAGGACGCCCAGGTAAAGCGCCAGTTGAAGGAGCCCCTGTGCCGTCACTGGAACTTCTCCGGTTTCAGAAGGGCGACCACGAGGTAGATTCCGATTCCGACAGACAACAGGAGACCTATCCAGTCCAGGAGGCTCACGCCTGCGCTCCCAGCTTCGCGGCCAGGCGATACAACAGCCAGGTCGTCCCAATGAGCAGGAGAGTCACCAGCAGTACCAGGATTTCGATGGGCGTTTCCACGCTGCCCTCCGGATCGCGCTTCAGAATGTGTGCGTAATGCCGACCAATGCCTGGTCGTCGCCGATGTTCTTGCCAAGCACGGTATAACCGGCGTCTTCCGCATTCGTGGTCGTAAAAGTCGCCAGCACGCTCCAACCCGGCGCAAACGCGTAGCTCAGCGTCAGGCGATAGTCGTCATAGGCGTAAAGCGCATCGTTGTTCGTACCTGCCGCAAGCGCTGACGTGCTTGCGCCGCGGAAATTCTGGCGACCCGCGTGCCCGACGACGGAGAACGCGTCGTTGAGTGGAATCGTGACGGTCAGGTCGAGATAATCGCTGCCATCGCTGTCTTCGACGCCGAAGAGATCGCTAAAGGCGTAGGAGTACTTGAGCGACGCCCACTTCCAGCCGATCGCAACATAACCCTCATCGGTGTGGGGCTCGACCGTGCCTGCCGGCAACGTGGGGTAGTTGCCCGGATATTCATAGCGGAGATAACCAATATCCGCCGTCACGCCGTTGTCCCAGGACTTCTTGTATCCGGCGTAAAGGTCCCACTCCAGGCTGTTGCTCGTGCCGGCATTCGTGTCGGAAAACCAGCTCACATTGGAGAGCCACGTGCCTGCGTAGAGCCCGCTCGAGTGCGCGTAATCGGCACCGCCCTGGAGCGCGGGACGCTGGTTCGTCTGTGCGAGCCCGCGATACGCGTACTGCGAGAAAAGCCCGACGTTGGCCGTCACGGCATGCGGGCTTTCCTGAGCCTGCGCCGCCGATGCGAAAGTCACTGCCGCCACCAGCAAGCCTCGATGAAGAGGGTTCGATTGCATGGCCGCATCGTGCTTGCGCGGGGTTTGCGGCGCGAGACAAGGCCGTGTGAGTTTTTTTGGCGTCGCCAAGTTATTGAGTAGAATGGCGCCGTGCCAAAAATGAGAATGCTGGTTGCGGTTGCCGTCGGATTGGTTGCAGCCTGCGCATCCCAGGCGCCGGCGCCCACGGAACCTGCGACGACGCCAACGGCTGCTGCGCCGGTGCGAGCGCCCTACTCCTCGACCTATCGGGCCGGCGACCAGGGCGCGCCGATCCTGATCCGCAATGCCACGGTGCTGACGGGCACGGGCACGCGCATCGATGGCGGCGACGTGCTGCTCGCGAATGGCCGCATCGAGGCGATCGGCCAGGGCATCGACGCGCCGGCGGGCGCCGAGGTCATCGACGCGAGCGGTCGCTGGGTGACACCGGGGCTGATCGACGTGCATTCGCACATGGGGGCCTCGCCGAGCCCCGGCGTGGATGCGCACGACGACGGCAACGAGGCGACCGATCCCGTGACGCCCAACGTCTGGGCGGAGCACAGCGTGTGGCCGCAGGACCCGGGATTCGAAACGGCGCTGCAAGGCGGCGTGACCTCGCTGCAGATCCTGCCGGGTTCCGCGAACCTCATCGGCGGGCGCGGCGTGACGGTCAAGAACGTGCCCGCCACGACCACCCAGGCGATGAAATTCCCCGGCGCGCCGCAGGGACTCAAGATGGCCTGCGGCGAGAACCCGAAACGCGTGTATGGCCGCGACGACCATTTCCCGTCGACGCGCATGGGCAACATGGCGGGATACCGCCAGGCGTTCGCCGATGCCCGGAACTACATGGACAAATGGAAGGAATACGACGAAGAAGCCACGCAGTACGAGGCGAAGGATGACAAGTCGGACGAGACGCGGCCCATTCCTCCCAAGCGCGACATCGGCCTCGAGACGCTTGCGGAAGTCATGCGCGGCAATATCCTCGTCCACAACCATTGCTACCGCGCCGACGAGATGGCGAACATGCTCGACCTCGCTCAGGAATTCGGGTTCAGGATTTCCGCCTTCCATCACGGCGTCGAGGCCTACAAGCTCGCCAATCGTCTCGCCGCGGAGGGCGTCTGCGGCGCGCTGTGGGCGGACTGGTGGGGCTTCAAGATGGAGGCCTTCGACGGCATCCAGGAAAATATCGCGCTCGTCGACTACCCGAAAGGCGGCTGCGCGATCGTCCATTCCGATTCCGAGGAAGGCATACAGCGCCTGAACCAGGAGGCGGCGAAGGTCATGGTGCGCGGCTCTCGCATCGGGCTCGACCTGCCGCCCGAGCGCGCCATCCGCTGGGTCACTGCGAATCCCGCGCATGCGCTCGGCATCGAGGCGCAAACGGGCACGCTCGAAGCCGGCAAGATGGCGGATGTCGTGATCTGGAACGGCACGCCCTTCAGCGTGTATGCGCTAGCCGAGCAGGTGTTCATCGACGGCGTGCTGCGCTTCGACCGCTCGCATCCCGCGGCAAAGCCACGGTCGGATTTCTCGCTGTGAAGGCCTTACAAATTGCGACGGTTGCGGCAGCGGCTGCGCTGCAGCTTGCCGCCGCTTCGGCCCAGGACTTCCTGATCAAGGGTGCGCGCGTGCACACCGTCGGCGCCGCCGGCACGCTCGACAACGCGGATGTACTCGTCCAGGGAGGCCGCATCGCGGAAGTCGGCGCGGGCATCGCGGCGCCCGCCGGCGCAACGGTCGTCGATGCGAAGGGACGCGAACTGACCCCCGGCATCTTCGGCGGGCTCACCCAGCTCGGCCTCGAGGAAGTCTCCCTCGAGGCCTCGACCGTCGATTCGGAACTGAAGCTGAAGGCGCCCGCCTGGCAGCACCAATGGCGGCCCGATTTCGACATCACGCCGGCCTTCAATCCGCGCTCGTTGCTGATTCCGGTCGTACGCGTGGAGGGCATCACCTGGGCGATGTCGGTGCCGTCCCGCAATGACACGCTCATCGCGGGCCAAGGCGCCGCATTCACGCTCGACGGGCGATTCGATGCCGCACTCGAAGGCAGCAAGACCCTGTTCGTCAACTGGGGCAGCGACGCGATCGAGGGCTCCGGCGGCAGCCGCGCGGCGCAGTACATGCTCTTCGACCAGGCGATCCGCGAGGTGAAGCAGCCGGATTCGGCAGGCGAAGGCGCCCTGCTGTTGCCCGAAGGCCGTGCGGCGCTGAAGTCATACCTGGCCGGTGGCCGCGTGGTATTCGAGGTGGAGCGCGCCGCCGACATCCGGCGGGTGATCCGTTACGCAGCGTCCAAGGGCATGAAGCCGGTCATCGCCGGGGGTGACGAGGCCTGGATCGTCGCACGCGAACTGGCCGCTGCCGGTGTGCCGGTCATCCTGAATGCCTTGAACAACCTGCCGAACGACTTCGACCGGCTCGGCGCGCGTCTCGACAATGCAAAGCTCCTGAATGAAGCCGGCGTGCGCATCGCGTTCGACTATGACGAGAGCCACCAGGCCGGGAAGAATCGGCAGCTCGCGGGCAATGCGGTGGCGCACGGCCTGCCACGCGACGCGGCGCTCGCCGCGATCACCGCCGGTCCGGCCGAGATCTTTGGCCTGGGCGCCGATCGTGGCCGCATCGAGAAGGGCAAGGTGGCGGATCTCGTCCTCTGGAGCGGCGACCCGCTCGAGGTGACGAGTGTCGCCGAGCAGGTCTGGATTGCAGGGAACGCCGTGACGATGCGCTCGCGGCAGACAGAATTGCGGGACCGTTACCTGGAGCGACTCAAGACCGGACAGTAAGGGCATGTCACGACTCCGTGGCAGGGGATGCGTCATCCTGGCGCTGCTCGCTCTCAGCGCCTGTACGTCGCCTCGCGCGGTTTCGCCGGTGGAGGGCGGCGAAACCACGGAACTTCGCTTGCAGGCGGGCGACTCGGTCCGGATTGTCACCAAGCAGCGCGAGCGGATGTCGTTCGAGATTACGGAGATCCGTGAGACGGAACTCGCGGGCGTCACCGTCAAGCCTGCGAAGCACGAGACACTCCCCGCCGGCCAGGCGGTCGTCGTTCCTTACGCCGACATTGCACTCATCGAGGTCAAGCGCTTCAGCGCGGCGCGAACTGCCGCCGCGCCGGTTCTCGTCGTACTCGTGGCTGCCGGCATCGCGCTACAGACCATGCCGATCATGATGGGACCCTGAACGGAGTCTTGGCCGTGCGCATCACCACGCAAACAGCAGCCCTGCTCATCGCGATTGTCCTCGCCGGCTGTCAACACAAGCCGACGATCAAGTATCCGAAGCTGCCCGCGGCCGGTGCGGTCGAGGCGGGGTTCGATTGTGCCGCGATCGACGACGCCATCCTGAAGTCAGAAGCGGTGCGCTGGGTCATGCGCGAAGACGGCGCGCGCCTGCTGTCGCCCGATGAGCGCGCGGCACGCGGCATGGCGGACGTCGCGACCACCATAGCGGCCGGCCTGGCCTGTTTCGGTTGCATTTCTCCTGTAGTGTTCGGCGAAGAGGGGCACACGAAGCTCGATGTCATGGATCGTCGGCTCGTGTCCCTGTTGAAGCTCAAGCAGGACAAGCAATGCGACGGCAGTCCGACTGCGATACCCGGTATGACGGACCTCCAGTTGTACGATACGATCGTGGAATTGCTGGCCGAGGAATCGGATAAGAAACCGGGCAGCGACGTGGGCGAATTGCGCGACCGGCGCGCCTACCTCCTGGACAAGCTTCGCCCATGACCGTCACGATCTATCACAACCCCAACTGCACGAAGAGTCGCGGCACGCTCGCACTGCTGCGCGAGAAGGGCATCGAGCCGCGCGTTGTCGAGTACCTGAAGCACCCGCCGACTGCCGATGAGCTCAGGGCAATAATCGGCAAGCTCGGTATGCAGGCCGAACAGCTCGTACGCAAGGGCGAAGAAACCTGCCAGACAAGGTACGCGGGCAAGACGCTCACGGACGAGCAATGGATCGAGGCCATGGTGCAGGATCCAATCCTTATCGAACGGCCAATTGTCGTCGTCGGCGAGCGCGCCGCGATCGGCCGTCCGCCGGAAAACGTTTTGCCGCTGCTTGAGCCTTGACGTGACGCAAAGTCCGGGTCGACGCACCACCCTGCTCGTGGCGCTGCTCGTGATCACGGCGGGCGCCGCGATCTGGTTTCGCTCGATGCCGGTCGATGAGCCCGTTTCCGTCGCAACGCCTGTGCCACCTCGATTCGAAAAGGCTGAGCGGCACACGCGCGTCGAGGACCCGGCGGGGATCCTGGCGCCGTTCGGCGTGCGTCTTGGCCGAATGGCGGATTCGTTCTATGCCGATCTCGGCGTCGACGTGCACGTCGTGACGCTGGAAGAGACCGGCTCGACTATCGCAGTGCAGGCGGAGCGCATCTTCCGGGAGCGGAAGATCGGGGCGACGGCGCCGACCGGCGGCCTGCTCGTGATCCTGAATCCCGGTATCCAGCAGGCACGCATCGAAGTCGGCTATTCGCTCGAAGGCGGTTTGACCGACCTGCACATGGGCCGGATCGCGCGCGACCAGCTTGCGCCGTATGCCTCCTATGCGATCGCGGGCATGGCAGTGATGGACGTGCTGCACTACCTCCGCGACCAGGTGTATCTCTCGGCCGCGCTCGGGAACATCGAGCTCGGCGAGGAGTTCCGGACAGGCCGGTCCTACGACAAGTACGAGCGATTTGTCTCCGGCGGCGCCGGCGCCAGGACCGCCTTGTCGAATGTCCCCATGGATGCGGACCTGAAGCGTCCCGTACCGGCTGACCGGCGGGCGCGGTACGCGCCGTCCGGCGACGTCAAGGAATCCGTGGCGGCATTCCTGCGCGCAACCGGCGAGCTCGCGGGCGACCCGTCGCTCGAGCTTTTCACGGAGGGATCGCGCCTGATGCGGGCGCACTACCCGTTCGCGCGATTCGAGGAATTGACGCGCCTCGAACGGATCGATGCCTCGATGCCGCTCGAATACATCGTCGAGGGCAACTACGCGGTCGCGACGAGCAGGAGACCCGTGACCGGCTTCGCGCCGGTCCTGCTGCACCGCGAGGACGGCCTGTGGCGCATCGACCTGGTGGAAACCTGGAAGAACCTGTTCTTCGACAACGAAGGCAACCATTTCCTCAGGAATTCGAACACGCCGTACGCATTCGGATTGAAGCAGTTCGGCGAGGGCCGGCACTTCGACATCGCGCCCTTGCCCCTGGGCGACGACTCGATCGAGCAGGTGCTGGCCAGGCTCGAGGGTCGCGATGACGTCCTGTCGTCGCTGCGCCGCGCGGAAATCTGGCTGCGGAACGTGTTCCTGTTTCCACGGGCGTTTGCGGCGTATGAAGAAGCAATCCGCGAAGGCGCCGCAGGATCCGCTGGTGCTGGAGACGCTCGCCAATCGGGCGATGTACCTCGGCTTCCCGGAGCTTGCGATTCCGGCGCTGGAAAAGCTCGGGCCGGGCGCGGAGCTCGAGCTCGCCGAGGCCTACAGCAACCACGGCGACGACGCGAAGGCGCGCTTGTGGACCGAGCGCGCGCTGGCCGAAAACCCTTACGACTGGTACGCATTGCACTCGCGGCAGCGGCTCGCCGAAAAGATCGGAACCGAGGAGGAAGTCGGAGTCGTCGAGGCGCAGATCGCGGGACTGTCGGAAGATCCGGCCGGTCGCGTTCACCCGGTCGAGCTGCAATTCAGTCCCGCGCAGCCGAAGTTCCATCCGGAAACGACGCTCGAAAGCGACGGCGTCACCGTCTTCGATCACAGCAATTTCGGGGTCACGATGACGAACCGGAGCGCGGCGGCCGGTCACGATCGAGAGCGTCCGGCTCGGCAGCCGTGGCACGGCCTCGGCAAGCGGGCTCGGCGACGTCAAGGATTACTGGCGATATCCGGCGGGGAAGAACCAGTTGCGTCCCGGAGAATCCGTCTATTTCGACAAGCTCTGGGGATTCACCGTCGACACGGGACATGAGCACGTGCGCTACAGCTTTCGCACCTGCTGGCATGGCGTCGGGGAGAACGTTCGCCAGTGCCGTGTGCAGTGGGTGGACGTGCTTCCGTAACGTGCCCGCCTTGGATTGAAGGGGTGCGTCCCCTTCGGTTGAAGGGGACGCACCCCTTCAGGCGGCGGCGGGATCCAGCAGCCGCTCGACGGCCGCGCGAATGCTGGCGTGATAGCCGGGCTTCGCTTTCGAGTAAATGCGCCGGCCGAGCCCGGTCCCCGCCGGCGTCCGTGCAAGCTCCTGGAACAGCGTGACCACGAGGCGGTAGCGGCCGGTGTTCAGCAGGAAGCGCTCGAGATCGGGAAAGGCCGGCTCGTAGCCCGTGCGGATCACAAGCGCGAGCCAGCTTCGCGCGATCTCGGCGTTGCCGTCGGCGCCGAGCCTGAACGTCGAGCGCAGTTCCGAAAGCTTCGCGTCTTCGAGGCCCGCCGGCTGCTCATCGAGGAAGCGTACCCACTCCTGCGGCACCCAGTCCTGGACGGGCAGCTGCTTCGCCGCAATCCTGCCTGCGCGCCAGTCGGCGGCGGCGCGATCGACCGCATCGAACACGCCTTGCGGGACCGGCGGCATCGTGGACGGCAAACCGCTGCCGAACAGCCATTCGTCGATCTCGGCAGCCGTGACTTTGGGCGCGCCCGGCCGCTCGAGGTGCGAAAGCAGCCAGGACCGGAATCCGGCGGTGTCCATGCTCCGGAACGCATGGGCAGCGAAGTAGTCGCGCAGGAAGGCGTCGAATACGGGCCGGCCGAAGCGGCCTTCGAGGAAGCCCAGGAACCAGCGGCCCTTCTCGTAGGCGACGTCCGAGATGTTTTCGTTCGGATCCCGGCCCGCGAGGTCGAGCCGCAGCGCCGTGTCCTGCGGCCGGCCCGCGGCTTTCGCGTCCTCGATGGCCTGGGCCAGCGCCTCGAACGCAATGGCGTCTTCCATTCGCGCGAGACGCTCCCCGTAGAGGTTCTCGACGAGCCGCCGCTCGAGGTAGGTGGTGAAGCCCTCGTTCAGCCAGAAATCGTCCCAGGTCGAGTTGGTCACGAGGTTGCCGGACCAGGAATGCGCCAGCTCGTGGACGATGACGGAGACGAGGCTGCGGTCGCCGGCAATGATCGAAGGCGAGATGAACGAGAGCCGCGGGTTCTCCATGCCGCCATAGGCAAACGCGCGGGGCATGATCTGCACGTCGTAGCGGTCCCACCGGTAAGGTCCGAGCATTTTCTCGCCGGCTTCGAGCATGCGCGGGAGGTCGGCCAGCTCGTTCGCGGCCGCGGCGAGGCGCGAGGGCTCGGTCCACACGCCGACGCGATCGCCGAGGGACTGGAACCTCAGGTCGCCGATCGCAAGGGCGATCAGGTAGGCAGGGATCGGCTGCTTCATTTCGAAGCGGAATTCACCCGGCGCGGCGCCGGCTTCAGTCACGCCGGCGGCACTCATGACGGCGACGAGACCGGGCGGCGTCCGCATGCGCGCGGTGTAGGTCACGCGAACCCCGGGCGAGTCCTGGATCGGGATCCAGCTCCGCGTATGGATGGTCTGGCCCTGGCTGTATACGAAGGGATGCGGGCCGGAAGTCTGGGCGGGCTCGAGCCATTGCAGGGAACTCGCGTTCGCCGAGGTGCGGTAGTCGATGCGCAGCCGCATCTGCTGCGTGGCGGAACAGCACTTGGCAAACGAGATCGTCAGCTTGCTGCCGAGCACCGGGTCGGGCGGCGCAAGCTTGAAGGCGAGCACTTTCGTCCGTCCCGAGGGCTCCACGAGATGTACGGAGCGGATCTCGAGATCGCGCGTGTCGAGCGTGAGTTCCTCGGCGGTTGGATCAAGTTGCTCGACGGTCAGCTCGGCCGTGCCGTCGAGGCGGTGTTCCGCGAAATCCGCGCGAAGGTCGAGGTCCACGTGGCGGACGAGGAAGCGGTCGGGCTCGCCGTAGGAATGAGGGTCGGCGGCATGCGCCGAAGCGATTGCGAGGGACGACATCAGCAAGGCACTGGCGCGCTTTCCCATCTGCGAAGTTTAGCTGTTCCGGCAGTCCATTCGATATCATCGGACTGTCCATGACCCTCCCGACCCGCCTTCTCGTCGCCACATTTTCGTGGCTTTGCGCCCTGCCGCCGGCCCTTGCCGACGCAGAGCGGATCATTTCATCCGCCCCAACCGCGTCCTCCTACGGCAAGCACCTGCTGCACCTCACGGAAGAGCCGCACATGGCGGGCACCGAGCGAAACCTCGCGCTCGCAGAGTATGTGCGCGACCGATTTCGCGAGTTCGGCCTCGACGAAGTCAGCTTCCACGAGTTCCCGGCGCTGCTGAGCTTTCCCGAAGTCGGCGGCGCTCGCGATCAAGTCGCCGACCGAGCAGATCTTCAAGCTGCACGAGGATCCCTACTCCGCCGACAAGGATTCGCGGCTGTACGAGGACCCGACGCAGGTGGCCTTCCATGGCTACGCGCCCTCGGGAAAGGTTCGCGCCGAGGTCGTCTACGCGAATGGCGGCAGCCCCGAAGACTTCCAGGTCCTCGACCGCATGGGCATCGACCTGAAGGGCAAGATCGTGCTGATGCGGTACTCGAATCCCTATTCGTACCGCGGCTACAAGGTCTTTGAGGCCGAGCGTCGCGGCGCCGCGGGCACCATCATCTACTCCGACCCGGCCGAGGACGGAAGCCGGCTGGGACCTGTCTATCCCAACGGACCCTGGGGCCCGGACTCGCACATCCAGTGGGGCGCGATCCTCTACGACTGGCTCGGGCAGGGCGAGCCCTTCACGTTTCACTGGAAGCAGCAGCCGGACGGCCGATGGGTCGAGGGTCCGAAGCGCGACAAGCAGTTGCCGCGCATTCCCTCGATGCCGCTGAATGAACGGAACGCCGCCGCGATCCTGAAGCAGATGGGCGGGCCGGTGGCGCCGAAGGACTGGCAGGGCGGCCTGCCGATCACGTACCGGATCGGGCCGGGACCGGTCACGCTCGAAATGGACGTGCAGAACGAAGAGCGCGTCGCGAAGCTTCGCAGCGTCATCGGCGTGATTCGCGGCCGCGAGGAACCGGAAAAGATGGTGATCCTCGGCAATCACCTCGACGCCTGGACCTATGGCGCGGTGGATCCCTCGAGCGGCACGGCGGCGCTGCTCGAAACCGCGCGGGCATTCGGCGAGGCGCTGAAGCAGGGAAATCGTCCGCGGCGAACGATCGTGTTCACGGTCTGGGACGGCGAGGAACCGTTGCTCGGCGGCTCGACGCAGTGGGCGATGGACAACGCGGAGGCGCTGCGAAACGGCGCGGTCGCCTACATCAACGTCGACACGGGCGTGCAAGGCGCCGATTTCACCGGCGGCGCGACGCCGGCGCTGGCGGAATTCCTGCGCGACGTGACGAAGGCGGTCCCGGATCCCGTGTCGGGCAAGCCGCTGCACGAAGCCTGGGGGTCACGATTCAAAGAACCGAAGCCGACCGTCGAAACCATCGTCGGCGCGACGGACTACACCGCGTTCCAGGAGTACCTCGGGATTTCCTGCATCGACATGTATTTCGACGGACCCTACGGCGTGTATCACTCGATGTACGACAACTATTTCCGCCAGAGCACCGTCGTGGATCCGGGCTTCAAGATCGGCGTCGGGCTGGCGAAGCTCTGGGGAATCCTCGCCTGGCGCCTCGCCGAAGTTCAGCTGCTGCCGATGCGCTATTCGGACTACGCGGTGGAGGTCAACCGATACATCGAGGCGGTCGAGGCGCATGCGGGCAAGGAAAAGCCCATCAGCCTCACTGCGGCGCGCGCGGCGGCCGCGCGTTGGGGGGCGGAGGCGACTCAGCTGGAGAATCGGCTTGCGGCGGCGCCGCCTGCACCCGCGACTGCCCGCGCGATCAACGAAAAGCTGATGCAGGTGGAGCGCGCGCTGGTTGAGCCGAAGGGAATGAAGGGCCGGCCCTTCATCAGGCACTTGCTCGTGGCGCCGCAGCCCAGTTACCGCAGTGCCTACTTGCCGCGGATCTGGGACGCGATCGACCGCGACGACCGGGGCAGCATCCCGGCGCATGAGGCGGAGATCGTGGCGGCATTCGATCGGGCGGCGGGAATCCTGCGGGAGGCCAATGCCCTGCTCGAATGAGCTCGGCCCTACTTGCCGAATTCCGGTTTCCTGACGGCGACGACCCGATCCTCGCGCAGGTTGACGAGGCCATCGAGCGAGTCGAGGCGATAGAAAAGCGTGCTGTAAGGCGCCATCGACTCCACCGAGGAAGGCGGACCCAGGATCTCGATGACCTGTGCCTGGGTCATTCCCTTGGCGACCCGGTCCCAGGCTTCCGGCGCATGCCATGGCTGCTTGCCGGTCGCAGACTTCACGGCCGGATTCGCCCGGCCCTCCGGCACCATCACGATGCGCGGCTCGCCCGTCCGGCGACTCAGCTCAGCCTCCAGTCGATCGAGCCGCCGATTCTGTTCGTCGATCCGGGTCCTGAGCTGCTGAATCTGCGATTCGAGGATGGTGACGCGCGAGGCGTCATCCCCGAGTGCGGGATGCGAGACGATAGTGGCCGCCAATGCGGCGATGAGCGGTGCCCTGAGCTGGTAGGGACTCATCTGCTTGCTCCGTGCACGTGTGGGTAAGCTTCCCTGATCTTCGACTCCAGTGCCGGATCGGCGTTCCCGCCGCAAATGACGATCACCACGGTCTTGCCGGAATAGTCGCCGGCAGACTTGAGAAAGCCGGCGATCGCGACTCCGGCGGCGCCCTCAACCAGCTGGTCGTCTTCACGCCAGGTTCGGCGCGCAGCCTCGAGGATCTCGCTTTCGCTCACCAACACCCTCCGATCAACCACGCGATGCGTGATGTCCAGCGTGATCGCGCCCGCTTCGATCCCGCCGGCGGTGCTGACTGAGATCGTCGGCTTCTCCGGCACGTCGATGATCTTGCCGGCACGCAGGCATTCGTACAGCGCCGGAGAGTTTTCCGGCCAGCAACCCACGACCACGGAACCGGGCGAAGCCGACTTCAGGTGAAGGCCAATGCCCCCGATGAGTCCACCGCCGCCGACAGCCACGAATACCGCATCGAGCCGCTTCGCACCGGCCTGGGGCAATTGCCGCAGGATTTCGACGGCAATCGTGCCCTGCCCGGCCACAACGTCCTCGTCGTTGTAGGGCGATACATAGCTGCGTTCCGATTGTTCCGCCTCGTGACGCGCCGTTTGCTCGGCAAGGAGGTAGTCCCCTTTGACCGTATTCGCGCGGGCCCCTGACGACTCGATCTTGGCGAGCCTGCGCGGGTCGATGTGATCAGAGACGAAGACTTCGACGGGTAGCCGTAGCTTCTGTCCGATGGTCGCCACGGCCAGGGCGTGATTGCCGTTTGAAGCGGTGACGATGCCCCGTGCGGCCCGGTCGTGCGGCAGCGAGAGCAGCTTGTTGGCGGCTCCCCGCAACTTGAAGGCGCCGGTTTCCTGGAGATTCTCCAGCTTCAGGAAGACGCTTGCGCCGGTGGACTCGCTCAGTGCGCGTGAATGCCAAAGCGGTGTCTCGCGTACGTGAGCCCGGATCCGTCCTTCGGCAGCCCTTGAGTCGATCGCCATCGCCAAGCCTAGATCCCAACCCGCTCGAATGCGCCGTCGACCGGCACGTGTGCGCCGCTCACGTGCCCCGAGGCGGGCATCGACAGGAACGCCACCACGCGTGCCACGTCTGCCGGCTCGCCGATGCGCCCGAGCGGGGTCGCGTCGACGATTCGGGAGCGCTTCGATTCATCCGATAGCACGCCCTCGGTGAGCCGCGTGCGGATGTACCAGGGATGGACGGAATTGACTCGAATTCCGTCCGCGCCCCACTCCACCGCCAGGAAGTCGGTCATCGAATCGAGGGCCCCCTTCGTCATCGAGTACGCAGCGGTCGACATGCGGATGACGGTGCGGCTCGCGATGGACGAGACGTTTACGATCGCGCCGCGTGAGGCGCGCAGCAAGGGATGCATGAGCTGGCACAGCCCGAACGCGGATTCCACGTTCGCTGCCATCAGTTGCCTGAGGTTTTCCACCGGGTACTCGACCGTGGGCGCGCGGAAGTTTGTACCGACGTTATTGACGAGGACATGCAGCTCGCCCCAGAGCTCGTCCACGCGTGCGCGTACGGCCCGCCGCCCTTCCGGGTCGGCCATGTCCGCGGCACATCCGTGGGCCTTGTGGCCGGAGGCGCAAAGCTCGTTGACCGCGGCTTCGATGCCGGCCGCTTTGCGGGCCACCAGCAGCACCTCGGCGCCCAGCGCGCAAAACTCCTGCGCCGTCGCGAGTCCGATGCCGCTGGTGGCCCCGGTGACGACAGCCCGATGCCCTTCGAGCGACCAGTGAAGCAATGCCTGGGGCATGACGACCTTTCTCAGCTGCTTTTCAATAGCTTATATGCCACTTGCTCCCAATGCGGCGAAAATATCGAGTAAGCTTCGCGATATAAGCACAAGCGGATGCCAGCACACGATGCCACCAACTTTCGGATGCAAGCACCGTATTTGGTAAGTCAAATCACCATTGCCGGCCGTCCAGGCCAAGTTTTAGGGGAGAGGCAACATGGCAACTTCGGAGCGTAGTTCGTCCAGGAACAAGACCTTGCTGGTCATCGGCGGCATCGTCGTGCTGGCCGGAGTGGCCTACGTGGCGAAAATCTACCCGCCATCCGATGATTCAATGGGCGGTTCAGTCGTCCCCGCCGATCGCTATCGGGCCGACGTCAAGCCGACGGACCTCACGACCCTTCCCCTGGGCGACCAGGGCGTGTCGCAGTTCATGCAGACCGACCTTTATCGGCAGATCGTGACCGACAAGGAATTGGCCGCCGTGTTTGCCTCCGATGGCTTCCGCCAGGCGCTTGCCAGCGACAATTTCAACCAGGCGCTCGCCAGCGACAACTTCAAGCAGGCGCTCGCCAGCGACAACTTCAGGCAGGCCATGGCCAACGACAACTTCCGCCAGGCGCTCGCCAGCGACAACTTCCGCCAGGCGCTTGCCAGCGACAACTTCCGCCAGGCGCTTGCCAGCGACAACTTCAAGCAGGCCATGGCCAACGACAACTTCCGCCAGGCGCTCGCCAGCGACAACTTCCGCCAGGCGCTCGCCAGCGACAACTTCAAGCAGGCCATGGCCAACGACAACTTCCGCCAGGCACTCGCCAGCGACAAGCTTCCGCCAGGCGCTCGCCAGCGACAACTTCAAACAGGCCATGGCCAGCGACAGACTTCCGCCAGACGCCTTCGCCAGCGACAAGCTTCAAGCAGGCGCTCGCCAGCGAAGACTTCCGGCAGGCCATGGCCAGCGACAACTTCAAGCAGGCGCTCGCCAGCGACAACTTCCGCCAGGCGTTTGCCAGCGATCACTGGCCGCCAGGCCTTCCAGCGATGCGGCACTCGCCAGCGACAACTTCCGCCAGGCGTTCGCCAGCGACAGGACTTCCGCCAGGCGCTTGCCAGCGACAACTTCAGGCAGGCCATGGCCAACGCAGGATTTCCGTCAGGCGCTTGCCAGCGATAACTTCCGCCAGGCACTCGCCAGCGACAACTTCCGCCAGGCGTTTGCCAGCGACAACTTCCGCCAGGCACTCGCCAGCGACAATTTCCGCCAGGCACTCGCCAGCGACAGTTTCCGCCAGGCGCTAGCCAGCGACAACTGTCAAGCAGGCGCTCGCCAGCGATAACTTCAAGCAGGCCATGGCCAACGACAACTTCCGCCAGGCACTCGCCAGCGACAACTTCCGCGCCGCCCTCGGCCAGGACGCCATGAAGGCCGCCGCGCAGGCGCAATAACCGGGCTATCGTTGGAATGCTGAAGCTCACAGGGCCGCCGGCGCAGGCGCCGGCGGCCCTTCTTCTCGTCCAGCTTCATCGCGAGCCTGTGGGTCGCCGCATTGCTGGCCGCCCGAGCCGGTCGCTCGCCGATCCCTTCGAGATGGACCAGCTCGAGACCGACGATCTCCAGCTGCTCTATCTCGATCCCTTCCAGACCTATCTGACGCCCCTCGTCGCGAGCGACCTACTACAACTCCCTGCAGTTCCAGCGGCGGATCTTCGAATGGACGCCGTCCGAAAAGACCATGGTGCTGATGACCGACCTCGCGGACTACGGAAATGCGAGCGCCGGCTCTTCGCCGCACAATGGCGTGATGCTGTACGTCGCCCCACCGAGCCGCACGCTGGAGACGATGCCGAGCAGCGAGCGCATGTACTCGCTGATGAACCACGAAGCCGTGCACGTCGCCAACGCGGACGTCGCCAATTCCCGTGACCTGCGATGGCGGCGGTTCTTCGGCGGCAAACCGGCTGCGGACGACGAACACCCGGAGACGATCCTCTACAACTACCTCACGGTGCCGCGGCTCAGCGCACCGCGCTGGTATTTCGAAGGCGCGGCTCAATTTCATGGAAACCTGGATGGCGGGGGGCATCGGTCGGGCCCAGGGCGCCTTCGACGAAATGGTGTTCCGCGCGATGGTCCGCGATGACGCACATTTCTACAGCAACCTCGGCCTCGTATCCAAGGGCGTCGCCGCGGATTTCCAGACCGTCACCAACGCCTACCTGTACGGCACACGGTTCTTCAGCTACCTCGCCTACGTCTATTCGCCGGAGGCAGTGATCGATTGGCTGAAGCGCGGCGAAGGGAGCGAGGCGTACTACTCGCGCCAGTTCGCCCAGGTATTCGGCAAGCCGCTCGAAACCGCGTGGGACGAGTGGATCGCGTGGGAGCATGAATTCCAGGAGGCCAACCTGCGCTCGGTGCGCGAATATCCCGTGACACGAGCGGCCGCCCTGTCACGCGTCAGGCGCTCGGCTCGGTGTCGCGTTCCTTCTACGACGCGAAAACGAATTCCCTGATCGGTGCCTTCCAGTATCCCGGCGTCGTCGCTCATGCCGGCGAGGTCTCGCTGAAGGACGGCAGCATCCGGAAGCTCGTCGACATGAAGGGGCCGATGAAGTTTCGGGTGGCGTCGACCGCCTTCGATGCGGGCACCCGGACGCTGTATTACACCGATGACAACTACGACTCCTGGCGGGACCTGATGGCGGTGGATGTCGACTCAGGCCATTCGCGCATGCTGCTCCGGGACGCGCGCATCGGCGACCTTGCCTTCGACGAGTCTGACCGCTCGCTGTGGGGACTGCGAACCCTCAACGGCTATGTGACGCTGGTACGCATCCCGTCCCCCTACACCGGCTGGAACCAGGTTCATACATGGCCTTACGGTGAAGTGCCCTTTGAACTCGACGTGTCCGCCGACGGCTCGATGCTTTCGATGTCCGTCGGGCAGATCGACGGCTCGCAGTCCTTGCGCGTGTTCCGCCGCGCAGACCTCGAGGCCGGCAAGGTGGAACCGATTGCGCAGTTCGATTTTGGCAAGGCCATCCCGGAAGGATTCGTATTCACCCCCGATGGCCGCTACCTGTACGGCAGCTCCTACTTCACCGGCGTTTCCAACATCTTCCGCTACGAGCTCGCGACCGGCGAACTCGAAGCGGTCAGCAACTCGGAGACCGGCTTCTTCCGCCCGATCCCGATGGCGGACGGCACGCTGATCGTCCAGGAGTACACCGGAGACGGCTTCGCGCCGGTGATCATTGACCCGAAGCCGCTGGAAGACGTCAGCGCCATCACCTTCCTCGGCGCGCAAATCGCGAAGAAGCACCCGGTGGTCCGCGAGTGGGTGGTGGGCCCGCCTTCGGAAGTCGATCTGGAGCCCATGATCACGCGCCGCGGCAAGTACCGTCCCATGCGCGAGCTCGAATATGCCGGTGGCTTTCCCATCATCGAGGGTTACCGCGACACGGAGGCGGTCGGCTGGCGCGTGCGCTTCGCAGACCCGGCGCAATTCCACCGGCTCGATATCGCCGCCAGCTACTCCTGGTGGGACCAGGAACTGCCCTCGGGTGAAAGGCCGCACGTGAACGTGCGGTACGAGACGCCCACGTGGCGCTGGGAGTACTGGCACAACCGGGCCGACTTCTATGACCTGTTCGGCCCGACCCTGCGCAGCCGCAAGGGCGATGCGTTCATCGGCGAGTACAACAGGGCATTGATCTTCGACGATCCACGTCGGCTCGACCTGTCGATCGGGGCTGGATATTTCACGGGCCTCGACACGCTGCCGGTCAACCAGAACGTGCCGTCGGGATTCACCGAAATCGTCTCGGGGAGGGTCGAGCTGACCTACACCGACACGCGGCGTTCACAGAACTCCGTGGACCATGAAAAGGGCTACCGCTGGGAACTCGTCACCAACCTCGATCGGGCGGGCGGCGACAATGTGCCCAGGTTGCGCGGGGGCTTCGATTTCGGATTCGCACTTCCGCTCGGCAACTCGTCCCTGTGGCTGTACAACGCCGCAGGCGTTGCCAGCGGCAACCGGGACAACAGCCTCGCGAGCTACTACTTCGGCGGGTTCGGCAACAACTACGTGGATGACGACGAAATCAGGCGCTATCGGGAGTACGACAGCTTTCCGGGCTTCGAGATCGACGAGCTCGCCGGCCGCACCTTCGGCAAGAGCATCCTGGAACTGAACCTGCCGCCGCTGCGGTTCGAGGAAGTCGGGTCGCCGGGCTTTTTCCTGGGCTGGGCGCATCCCGCACTGTTCGTCGGCGCGCTGTCGGCCGAACCTGGCGACAATTCGGGGCGACGCACAGTCTACAACGCCGGCGCACAAGTCGATTTCAAGTTCACGGTGCTCAGTCGCCTTGAAATGACCCTTTCGTTCGGCTACGCCGCCGGCTTCGAGGACGGCGACCGGCTCGACGACGAATGGATGCTGTCGCTCAAGGTCCTCTAGGGCAAGCGCCGCCGGAGCCTGCCCACGAATGTCGGATGGACGCGCTGCGCCGAGATTGCGCCGATCTTCTCCCGGTTGGCTTTCAGGCCCAGCAGGTAGTACAGGAAAGCGCAGCCCGCACCGACCAGGCCCAGCATGACGCTGACCCGCCCCTGGCTCGCCGCGAGGTTGAAGGCCGCGTGGTAGGAACCGGCAAGGATGAGCCCTTCGAACATCTTGGCCTCGTGATAGAGGCGCTCGCGCCGAAACAGGAAGGCGCGATGCAGCATGCGATACACCGGGCCCCTGCCGTGGTGACCGTCTCGAACCTGCTCCGCCGAGAAATGCGCGAGTCCGTAGAAATAACCGAAGATTCCGGAAGCAACCGCGTGCATCAGCACGGTCAGCACGGAGCGCAAGAGCAGCGCGGGCATGTCCCCTTCCGCGAGCAGCCGCGGGAAGTACAGGAGCACGTTCTCGGCAAAGGCAAAGGCGAGACCAACGATGATGGAAAACTCGATCGCGTCGTCGATCGACTGGATGCTGTCATCGTCGGTGAAGCGGACGATCAGGTGCTTGGAATACTCCTCGGCAAAGGCCAGGAAGATCAGGCTGAAGGCCATTACCGACAGCCCGAACCAGTGGAATACCGCGATGAACAGCGTCAGGAAGAGACCGACACCGAGAAAATTCAGCGGCTCCTCGTACAGCCCGTTGAAGAGGCCGAGTGCCGCCGCGCCCGACTGGCGTGTGAACGCGATGACCGACCAGACAGACAACGCGGCGAGCAGCACGGCATTCGCGTACCAGGCGATGACCAGGTTCGTGGGTGGCGAGCCGAATACGCCGGCCAGCGGCAACTCCGGGCTGACGGTCGTCATCGCCCATGCGAGGAATGGCAGCGAGAAGAAGGCCAGCGACATGCCGTGCACGACCTTGATCCACCGGTTCTCGTGAAGCAGGTAGATGACGTGGACCAGCGCAACGACCAGCAGCGTGCAGATCGCCATCACCGCAAAGGTCAGGTAGACCTGCATGAATTTCAGGATCCGCAGCGTCAGCATGTCCTGCTCGACGACTTCGAGCAGGAACGGCAGGCTGAATATCGTGGATATCGAGCTCAGCTCCGTCGCGCTACCCGTCGCGGCGCCGGAGTCGGCATTGACCACCACCAGGACGAGCACGGCCGCGAGCGCCGCGACCGTGGCATTGGCGACCGTCCGCGCGGAGAACTGCTCCAGCAGGAACATGAACAGCGAAAACATCACGAGCAAGTGGAACAGGTCCGCCAGCCTCGTACCTGCCGCGCCCAGGTTCTCCCGCAACTGGTCGTGGCTGAGGGTCGCCGCCAGCAGCAGCAGCGCCGCCAGCAGCAGCGCTCCAAGACGCAGCGAATGGCGCGTGACCCGCTGTGAAATCAACTGGAACAGCTTGATGACACCAATCAGCACCAGCGCGATACCGATCAGGAATACCAGCGTGCTGAGTGCCTGCTGCATGGAGACCTGGCCCGCGCGCACCGCCGCCGCCTCGTGGTCCTGTAGCTGGACGCCCAGCCCGGCCATGAACAGCAGGAGGGGCACCACGGCGAGGGTGCCGAGCAGGAAGGTCACGACGACCAGTTGCCGCGATTCGGGATTGCGCGAGACAAAAAACCAGCCCCACACCACCGAGGGGACCATGGCGATCCCGGCAGCCTGCAGGAAGCTCATCGCGGTCACCTGTAATAGCCCCCCGGCGCCCCTGACGGAGGGCATCGTAGCCGGGACCTGCCGGGCTTGTCGCGAGCTCCGGACGGCCGCTAGAGTCGCTCACAAAGCCGGCAATCGCCGGCCCCTACCCCGCCAACTTGCCGGTCCGTGACGTGTAATTACCATGAGTGAGGACGTCGATGCGGCGAGGGTCCGGGACTGCCTGGCGGGTGACCCGCAGGCCTTCACAGCGCTCGTCGAGCAGTACGAAAAGCCGGTTTACAACGTGGCATTGCGCATGTTGCGCAATCCGGAGGATGCCCGCGACATCGCGCAGACGGTCTTCATGAAGGCTTACCAGAATCTTTCGAATTATGACCCGCAATACAAGTTCTACAGCTGGATCTACAGGATGGCGATCAACGAATCGCTCAACATCCTGCGGGTGCGCGGGCGAGATGCCGGCCCGGTCGATGAGCGCCTCGCCGAGGATGGCGCCGGCCCGTCAGAATTGCTCGCAGACGACGAGAGGCGAGACGTCGTGCTGAAGGCGGTTCACCAGCTCAAGCCGGAACACCGCGCCGTGATCGTGCTCCGGTACTTCGTCGACCGGAACTATGAGGACATGGGCGAGATCCTCGGGATCGACGCCAAGACCGTCAAGTCGCGCCTGTACACGGCGCGGCAGCTCCTGAAGGAGCAACTGGCCTTGCGGGGGGTGCTGTGACCATGGACAGGGTCCAGCTCCAGGAACTCATCCAGGCCGACCTGGACGGCGCGCTGTCTGCCACGGAACGGGCTGAGCTCGCCCGCCTGCTGCTCCGCGATCCGGAGGCCCGGCGCCTGCACGAGGAATTCCGGCAAACGGACAAGCTGTTGCGGGACATTCCGAAAGCCGCGCCGCCGCCGGGTCTCCGCGCGGCCATTCTTGCAGCATCCGGGGGAGCCGTGCGCACGGGTAATCCCCGGCAGCGGCAATCCGCCTGGCCGCTTTATCGACTGGCCGCGGCCATCGTGGGCGGACTCGTGATCGTGGGTGTCAGTTACCTGCTTCTCGATGCGGATACGCCACGACATGACCTTCAGGGATCATTGAGCGCGCCGCGGGATCATTTGTCGCTGCAGGCTGACGGCGCCACGGTAAACGCGTCGCTCCGGCGCGAGGGCGCGGGGCTGAGACTCGAGCTCAAGTCTTCGACGACGATTCCGACCGAAGTCGTCGCCACGACCACGAATGGCGAGGTCACGGTTCCGTTGGCAACGGGGAACCAGGCTGTCGCCGTGGATCTTTCCGGAACGGCGCCGATCCAGCTCGAGCTGCGTGCCGGCGGACGGCTGCTCGCAGAAGGCAGCTTGTCGCTCAGCGATCCTTGACCGTCACGGCGGGTTGACACGCGCAGGAAGATCGCGCATCAACTCGTTGACCACACCCTGAACCTGCGCAGGCTCCATGCTTTCCTTGCCCAGCTCGCGCGACGCACGGCCACGCCAGACCTCGGCATTGCGTGCCGGGTCGATCGCATGGACGACCAGCGTGCCTTCCTTGACGCTCTTGACACTCGGGCTGCTGGCACCGACCGACCCGCCTGCGTTGCCGCCATAGCTGCCGACGCCGATGCCGATACGGAACGGGTTGTTCTTGAGCTTCTCGGCACTCGCCATCTCATAGTCGACGCGCAGGTCCGGAGTCGTGTCCGCGGCGGCTTCCGTGTAGCCCTTGCCCTTCATTTCGTTCGAGATCGCAGTACGGATGTAATTTTCGATCACGGAGACCGGCTGACCGGAGCCATTCGCGCTCGTGTCCGACATCAAGGCGAAGGTCTTGTACGTACTGAAATCGGCTTGTGGGTCGCGCATCGTCTCGGATTGCGGTGGCGTCGACGCGCAGCCACCGCTCAAGGCCATGAGTCCCAAGGAGATGAAGCATTGTGGCCTGGTCATGGGGTACCTCCATTTACCGTCTTCGTACTCCCTATCTTGCGGCGCGTGCCCCAAGACCGGCAAGGCGCCGGCGCATCAGCTCCGCTCAACGCTCTGAAGCACCCTCCCGACCCAGTGCGGGAATGATCATCTCGCCCGTAATGTCGTCGCGCTCCCGATTCCACAGCCCCTGCCGGTAGTTCCCCGCCGTGAACATGACGGCGAGATCGAACTGCGGGACGATCATCAGCAACTGGCCGCCATTGCCGTTGCCGTGATACGCGGGATAGGTCTTGTCGCCCGACTTCACGGGAATGTGGTGCCAGGCATACCCTTCCGGCGTCAGGTAGTAGCTCATTGCAAACGTGTCGCCCGACACGCCAGTCGTTTCCGGCGAGATCTGCACGTGCGGCGCGAGCGAATCCTTGACCCAGGCCTCGGTCACGATGCGCCGGCCGTTCCAGACGCCGCCGTCGAGATAGGCCTGTCCGACCTTGAGGAAATCGCGGGTCCGCACGAAAGTGCCACCACCCACATAGCCTTCCCCGGTCGGCATGACATTCCAGTAGTAGCTGCCGAACTGCAGCGGCTTTGCGACCGTGCGATCGAACAGCGCAGGCAGCCATTCGCCGGTCGCCATCGTCAGCGCTGCGCCGGTGAGGCTGATGCCGCCCGAGCAATAGGCGTAGCGCTCGCCGGGCTCGTGCACGATGGGCAGGTCGAGCGTGAACTTCCACCAGTCGGGCTGCGCCCGCTGGGTTTGCATCACGTCTTCACCGCCCGGCGACGGTGACTCCGCATTGTCGTCGCAGGCGAGGCCCGTCGTATGCGTCATTACGTGCGCCAGCGTGACGCGATCCTTGCGCGGATCAGGATTGGCGAACGGGCCGAGTGTCGCCACGACCTCGTAGAGGCGCGTCTGCGGCGAGATTTTCGCCCCATCCAGCATCGCGCCGCCCATGATGACCGACGAAAACGTCTTGCTGGCCGAGCGCATGTCGTGGGGGATGCCCGGCCCGTGGCCATAGAAATATTCATCCAGGATGAGCTTGCCCTTGTAGGCGACTGCCATCGAGTGAATCAGCCAGGCGCGCTGGCTCGACGGGTCGATGTCGATGATGCGCTGGACCGCTCGCGCGAGTGCGGCTTCGTCGACGCCGAGGTCGGCTGCGCGCGCGATGGGCCAGCCGTCGCCGAGGTCCTGTGGCTTGCGATAGACGTAGCGCGGCTCGCTGCGCGGGCGCGCCGTAAACAGCGCCGCCTGCGCGGGTGTCGCGCGCGCCAGGCTGATCTTGCGTCTCAGGCCTTCCCAGCGGATCTCGATGCGCTCGGGATTGCGCAAGACGGTGGCATTGAGGTCGTCATCGCCGGGCTCGGCGGCCTTGCTGAGGCGAAGGCGATCGCCCTCCAACGTTACGAACAACTGCATCGCCGGACCATGGTGATGCTGCTCGGGATTGCGGATCGCGGCCTTCAGCACGCCGCCCGCCTCGCGGAAAATGTTGAGGTAAAGCGTAAAAGGATCGGCGAGCGGCTCGACCGTCGCCTGCCAGCGCTCGTTGCCAGCCGGGCGCAACGCCAGCGGCATGGCATACCCTTGCGCCGCACCTTCCGGATAGCGCGGATCGTCAATCATCTCCCGCCGCACCCAGAAGCCCCGGTGCAGGCGACCGTCGTCATCGAGATAGCCGCGGAACGTACCACCCTCGTCGGGGAAGTCGATCCAGACTTCGCCTCCTTTGGCGGCGGACTCGGTCGTCACACCACCGATTGAGCCCTGCCATGACGCGCCCTCGCGCGTGAGGGTCAGCTCACCCGCAAGTCCAACAGGGAAGGTCGTTTCGTAAGCCCACAACCCGACGAGGGTGTCCGCCGCAGTCGCTTCAGATTGGCTGACCGCGACGAGGGCGATCCAAAGAACGCTTGAGATCATTATCGCGCGAAGGAAGGAACGCATGACCTGCCTCCTGTGGCATCCCACTGCTAGGATGCATCACCGGCGCCGATGGTCGCAGCCGCAAGCCGATTTGTCGCACCGGGACTGAGCCTGGCCTATCGTCGCGCTACGCTTGCACCCCATGCATTTCACGCCTTCGTTCTATCGGTTCACGGCCATTTGTTCGTTCGCCTCGGCGGTCACGACACTGGGGCTGATCTTCCTGCCAGGGCTGCTTGCGCCGGCAGACGATTTCGCGACCCGCATGGCTCGCGTGAACGACCCGGTGTATCGGCTGTATGCGTGGATCTACTTTGCGCATCCCTTCCTGGTCGTCGCGGCCGCCTTGGGTGTTGCGATGCGCTTGAGGCGCGAAGCGGCGTCGCTCGTGATCCCGGGCCTGCTGGCGTTCCTGCTTTGGGGAGCGACCGAAGCCGGTCAGCAGGCGCTGACCCTTTTCGCGTTCAACCCGTGGCGCCTTGCGTGGCTCGCGGGCGACCCCGTCGTTCGCGCGACGATGGAAGCGCGCACGGCGATGTACGACGGCCTGTGGAATGGCATGTATTTCCTGCTGATCGTCGGATTCTTCCTTGCCAACTCGCTCTATGCCGCTGCACTTTGGCGGAGGTTCGGACTGTCACGCATCGTGGGCGCACTCTACGCGGCCGCGGCAGCATTGACGCTGACGATCATCATCGTGGAAGTCGGCGGTCCGCCGTTGCTGCCCGATCCCGTCGCATTTTGGGTCTATCCATTGATCCAGCCACTGGCGCGCACCCTGATCGGCGTTTGGCTATGGAAGCATCGAGACGAAAAAGTCAGCGATATCTGACTGCGGCTCGCGGTGATCGCGACACTTGGTAGCCGTCATTCCACGGCACAATCATTGTTCCAACTGATATTGGCCTGAGAAGTACGACTGTGATGCACCGCTTTGATCGACTGCGAGTCCTGCCACTCGTGCTCTTGCTGCTCGCCGCATGCAGCAGCAGCGACGACGACGACTCAGCGGCGCCTCCACCGGAACCGCCGCCACCTCCGCCCGCACAGCGCGGAGATCTGATCGGCGCACCCACCCTGGCGGGCTCCTACTCCTCCGACGAGCTGCTGGCGCTTGCCAGCGCGGACGAGGTGACGCAACTGCTCTTGGCGGAGTTCCTTTCGCCTGATTGCCGTATCGACGTTTATCACTACGAATACCAAACGGTGGACCCGGCCGGGGCTCTCACCCCGGCGTCCGCTGCATTGATGGTTCCCGATGATTCGGCAAGCCCTTGCCAGGGCGAACGTCCGGTCGTCCTGTATGCCCACGGCACCAACACCAACAAGGCTTTCAACATCGCTGACCTCGCGGCGAATAGCGAAGGACTCCTGATGGCCGGGATGTTCGCAGCGGAGGGCTACATCGTCGTCGCGCCGAATTACGTGGGCTACGACACGTCGACACTCGGCTACCACCCCTACCTCAACGGCGACCAGCAATCCAAGGACATGATCGATGCGCTGGCATGCCGCCCGCAGCGCCCTCCCCACCGCGGGCGCTCCCAATACGACGCCCGGAGCCCAGTTGCTGGTTACGGGCTACTCGCAAGGCGGTTACGTCGCCATGGCGACGCACCGGGCGTTGCAGGAGGCGGGGGAACCCGTCACCGCTTCCGCACCGATGTCGGGTCCGTATGCACTGTCGGCCTTTTCCGATGCGATCTTCCAGGGACGCGTCACGGGCGGCTCGCCGGTGAACCTGACGCTTCTCATCACGAGCTACCAGAACGCGTACGGAAACATCTACGCGAGCCCGACGGATGTCTACGAGGCGCAATACGCCACGGGCATCGAAACCCTGCTGCCGAGCACGACTTCGTTGGGCGAACTCGAGGCCCAGGGCCGGCTACCCGACTCCGCGCTCTTCAGCAGCACGGCCCCGGATCCCGCCTACGCTGCCTTTACGCCGGCCACGACGCCGCCAAACCTGGCAGTCGTTTTCGCCACCGGGTTCGGCACCGACCACCTGCTGACCAATGTTTTCCGGCTCGCTTATCTGCAGGATGCGGACATCAATCCGGATGGGGGCTTCCCGACGCTCTCGAATGGATTTCCGCCCGCGAACCCCGGGCACCCCTTGCGCCAGGCGCTGAAGACCAATGACCAGCGTGCGTGGGCGCCGGCGTCGCCGATGCTGCTCTGCGCCGGTAACCGCGATCCGGCCGTTCTTTATCTGAACACGCAGCTCATGCAGGACTACTGGTCAGCGGCGACGACAGTTACCGTGCTCGACATCGATTCCGCCGTGACGAGCGGCGACCCATACCAGGCACAGAAACTCGCATTCGCCGCGGCGAAGGGACTCCTCGAGCTCGCCGGCGGTGACACCGAGGTGCTGGAGAATTATCACGCTGGGCTCGTGGCGCCGTTCTGCCTCAGCGCCGTCAAGTCGTACTTCGACGGGTTCTAGGACCGCACGGCCGGCAAACCTACTCCCACCAGCCGAGCCCCATGCAGAAGCCCAGGCTGATTAGATCGGCGTCAACGTCGCCCGTGACGTCCTCCGTACCCACGTCGAGGTAACGGTCCCAGGCCAGGCGGATCGCGAAGTACTTGCTCAGGTTGAAATCCGCGCCGACCCCGAACATGGGATCGCTCTTCTGCTCCGACTGGCTGGCGTTCTCACTGATGTCATCGAATGCGATCCGCGCCGTGCCCTTGGCATTCATCAATGAGAGCCCGGCGCGGCCGAATACGGAAAACCGCTCGCCGATCGGGAGGATGCCGAGCACCGACACGACGGCCCCATCGGCCGAGCTCTCGAATTCCACGTCGGCGTTGGCTACGTCCACTCCATCCGTTACCGTGGCGCTCGCCTGGTAGTCCACCGAGCCCAGATCGACGTACGCGAATTCCACCGCGAAGTTCTTGTTGATCTGGTAGCCACCGGCGAGGCCGAATCCCGTGCCGGAATCGTCTACGGTCGAGGCGACATTGGTTGCATCCAGGCCGATCGACTCGAAAATCGTGACGAGATTGCCGTCCATCTGGCTTTGGCTCATGGAGGAGCTCGTCTGGCCACCAAAACCAACCACGTACCAGCCGGGCTCCACCGCTTGCGCAGGGGCGACCAACCCGATTCCCAGGCAAAGCAGTAGCGCGCTCGATTGCAACCTGAGGTTCATCGGGATTCCTCTGCGCAATCGTGCGATTGCGGTGATTGGGGACTCCACCCTAGCCCGGTCGGGTCTTGTAATCAATGACTTGGATGGCTCTTCCGGCACAACAACTTGAATCCGGCTACTTCGAGGCGCAACCTTCCCGAAGCGATTGAAGGGAGAGCTGCAATGGCTGGAATGACCCTCAAAGCTGGCGAAGGCAACACACTCAACGTCCTTGGCATGCCGCTTCGGTTTCTCTGCGATGCAGACGACAGTGCGGGAGCCTGGTCGCTCATGGAGGAGGAAATTCCGGCCGGTCTTGGCCCACCGCCGCATCGCCACGACTGGGACGAGGCCTACTATGTAATTGACGGTTCGCTCGATTTCGAGATCGACGGGAAGCCGGTGCGCATCGAAGCGGGTGATTTCGCTTACTTGCCTCGCAACACCGTGCACGCCTTCAAGGGCGGGTCACCGTCCCCTGCGCGAGTGCTCATCTTTGCCGTGCCCGCTCATTCTTCCGCGTTCTTCAAGGACGTGAACCAGGAAGTTCGCACCCTTCCTGACGACCTGTCGAAGGTGCCTGCAATCGGCCGGCGGCACGGCATCGAGTTCATGCCCAAGGCGACACCAAAGGCCTAGCCTCGAACGGCGCTTCGGGCTCGGCGAGTCTTTCGCCTTCCGGACGGACTGATCGCGCTTCGCGTGCTCCGGAAAGATCAGCTGACGCATGTCCGGATGCCAATTGCGGGTGATCTGCCGGTAGATCGCCAGCTCCGCCTCGGACGGCGGACGCTTGCGGAATGGTACGACTTTCCTGTCATCCATCTGGAACCCCCCAAGGCGTGTCGACCTGAGGACAAATTGTGTGTCCACACCCCCTGCGGCAGGTGTGCAGTTGTTCTCAGGTTTTCGCAGCTATGGAGCGGATAGCCCGCAGGAAAGTGAACTGGAGCACGCGGGCGCATACAAGCTGGGAAAGTCTCGACTATCCGTCCGTCACGACGCCCCGCAGGATTTCCTGCACTCGCCTGACATCTTCTATTGGAATCTGGCCCGGCGCCGAACTGCCATGGCCAACGGCGTAGGTCACGGAAGACCCGTATTGCCAGCCCGCGATGCGGGTCAGGACACCAAGGGCGCCCATGGAAATGCTGATGAGCGGCTGTTCGAGGATCTGGATTGCGCGATACGTGGCCCGCAATAGGTTCAGGACGTCGTCCGGCGTCGTCGGCATCACCGCGAGCTTGGCGACGTCAGCGCCGAGGCGGTCCGCCAGGCGGAATTTTTCGACCAGGGTATCCTCGTCCGGCGTCGCCCGGAAATCGTGATGCGAGACGACGAATAACGTGCCGGTCGCGCGGGCAACCGCTCGAACGGCTTCGACATCGGCGCGCGGCGCGCTGGACTCGAAATCGACGAGCCCGACCTTGCCGGTCTCGCAGGCACGACAGAAAGAGAGCCGCTACCTGTGTGCGCGCCAGCGCAACGGGGTTGCCGCCCTCCTCCGCCGAACGGATCGTGAAGATGAGCGGAACATCGCCTGCAGCAGATGTCAGCAGCCGGCAGGTTGCGATGACATCATCTGAATCGTCGACGCCGAGGTAATAGTCGGCGCGCCACTCAATCAGGTCGGGCCGCTTTGGAAGCAGCACGCGCATCTCTTCAAGCAGGGATTCGCGCGTCGGTCCGACGAGCGGCGTGCAGATCAGCGGCGCCTGGCGTCCGCCGATCACGCGTCCTCGAATCACAATATCGCGACTGAGCCTCACGACAGGGATCCTAGCCCGTCATGGTTCTCAGGCAATTAATTCTTAATACTCAATGACTTGCAGCGCAAGTTCTGACGCGGGAACCTCGCGATGGCCTGCTTCGTCTCTCATCTATAGATCGCAGGCAGCAACTGAGGCGTGATCCTTCATTTCGAGGAGTTCTCCATGAAGAAGCTCTTGATCGCACTACTTTCCGTATTCACGGTGACTCTGCCGCTGCAAGCCGCGCCGGAAGCCGAGAAGAGCCTGTATGAACGGCTCGGTGGCGTCTTCGCCATTGCCGCGGTGGTTGACCACTTCAGCGACGCGGTCGTGCAGAACCCGATCGTGGGAAAGACTTCGAAGAACCCGGCCCTCAGGGAATGGCACACGAAGAACCTGGATAGGTTGCCCGGCCTGAAGTTCATGCGCACGCTGTGGGTCTGCGAAGTCACGGGTGGGCCATACAAGTTCTCCGCAACAAAGCCCGGCCAGACTCATCTGGGCCTCGAGGAGGCGCATCGCAACCTGAAGATCTCGCCGGAAGAATTCGACGAGGTTGCGGCCGAGTTGGGGCGGAGCCTCGACTTTGCCAAGGTGCCTGCACGCGAGAAGGGAGAAGTCCTCGCCGCCTTTGCAGCACACAAGAAGGAGGTAACGGCTGGCTACATGAAGAAATGAAATTTGTCAGGCGGGTTCATCTCTCGATGATCACCGGCCCTCCCGGAGGCCAGCGACGAGGCGGTCCCACATCCCTGGTAGTCCGATTCTTACTCCTGTCGACGAAGGATGACGATGGTCGTCCGGGCACCGCATCGCCTAAATATGTGGAGGTAATTCACTCACCGGGAAGGACAAGCCATGAAACTCCATTCGCTTCGCAACCATACGCTCGCGGTCGCGGCCGGCAGCCTGATGTTCGCTTTCGGCGCCTCCGCCGGCGACGACAAGATGACCTGGGACACGAACAAGGACGGCGTGATCTCGGCTGCCGAGCACGACGTCGGCTCTCGCTCCAAGTGGTCCAAGTTGGACCCGGACGGCGATGGCCGTTTCAACGCGGACTCGAAGCACCAGGCCCTCGATGCCGACAAGGACGGGGTGATTACGTCCGCAGAGTACGAGTCGGGCTCGCGCTCGATGTTCTCGAAGTGGGATTCCAACGGCGACGGTAGCCTGTCCTCGGCCGAGATGAAGGCCGGCGACAAGCCGATGACCGATCAGCCCCGCTGACCGCCAACGCTTGAGACGGCGGCTCCCTCATTTGGGGAGCCGCTGTTTTTTTGGCTTGTAGGGACTTGTGTACCTTCGACAACTTGAAGGTGATCCATTCGCATTGGTTATGCACGACGCACATCTTGGAAATATATGCGGAGGTGTGGAACTGATAGCTTGGTTCTGACGATATTGTCAGGGAGCGGCCGCATGCCCAGCTCTTCGACCAATCCCACCAATTCGGAGCGATCCGGCGGTCGCAAGGCCCAGTCGTGGGCTCCGCAGTTCTCCTTGGCACACCTGACGCTGCTCTCACAGCCCCCGCCCGCGTTCATCGAAATTGCCAGTGCAGCCGGATACGACTTCGTGAGTCTTCGCGCAATCCCGCTCGGCCTCGCGAACGAGAGTGTCTATGCGCTCGGAGTCGACAAGGCGCTCCTCCGGGATACGCGCGCGGCGATGGCCTCCACTGGCATGAAACTGCTCGACATCGAGTTGGCGCGCATTTATGACGGCGTCCACGTCCGCCGCTATTTGCCGGCAATGGAGGCTGCAGCAGAGCTCGGCGGTCGACATTTGCTTTCCAGCGCCTGGACATCTGATCGTTCCTTCGTGCTCGAGCGTTTCATCGAGCTTTGCGAACTGGCACGGCCACTGAACCTGACGGTCGATTTCGAGTTCGTGACTTTTGCAAGCTACGGCACGCTGGCGGATGCCGTTGATCTTGTGCGGGCGTCGAAATGCGAAAATGCGGGCATATGCATCGATACCCTCCACTTCGACCGATCAGACTGCTCGCTGCCGGACCTCGCTGCCGTCCCGCGAGGATGGTTCCACTTTGCGCAGATCTGCGATGGCCCGGCGAATTACGCGCTCGACGAGTGTTCTCTCAAGTACGTCGCGCGAGAAGCAAGGTTGTGCCTGGGTGAGGGCGGCATCGACGTTCCAGCGATACTTGCTCGCATGCCGGTCATGCCCTACTCGATTGAGCTGCCTAACAGCGTGCGCCTGGCCGAACTTGGACCCCTGGAATACGCGCGCCGGTGCCTGGTGACGTCGAAGCGCGCTATCACAGCCGCATCTTCACAGTTCAAGGCTGCATAGCACGCGATTTACGCGGCGACGCTCCATCCGTCTCGGTTGACTTGGCGCCGATGACCCGCGAGTCAAACGCCAGGGGCAGCCCCGCAGCGGGAGTAAAGCCATACAGTTCCTCGCCGGGCAGCGCATCGCTCAGGATCTCGCGGACCTTGAGCAGGCGCACGACGTCGATCCCGGTCACGACGCCCATTGAGTGGAGCATGAATACGAGATCCTCGGTGACGATATTCCCCGTCGCACCGGGCGCGAAGGGGCAGCCGCCCAGTCCGGCGAGAGAACTGTCGAAAGTGCGAACGCCCACATCGAGTCCGGCCAGAACATTGGCAAGCCCGAGTCCCCGTGTATTGTGCAGATGCAAGCCCGCGAACGCGGCAACACCGATCGCCTGGCCCACTCTCTTGCTCAGATCCCTGATCTGCCGCGGATTCGCGTAGCCAACGCTGTCGGAAAGGCCGACTTCGTCGCATCCTGCTTCCATGAGCTTTTCCGCGAAACCGACCACGGCGTCCGCGGACACGACACCTTCATATGTACAACCGAAGGCCGTCGAAATGCCGCCCTCCAGCTTTGGCCGACGCTGTGGCGGCTGCGCTCGCACGAGCGCCGCAATGGCCCGAATCTCATCGAACATCTGCACGTGCGTACGTCGTACGTTCTTCAAGCTGTGCGTTTCAGAGGCGGAGAAAGGAACGGTGATCTTGTGCACACCGGCCGCAATTGCCGCCTCGCCTCCCTTGGCATTGGGTACGAGCACGGCCACGGTGAGATTCGGAATGGTCAGCGCATGGGCTACGAGTTGTGCGGTATCCGCCAATTGCGGCAGCAGTTTCGCCGGGACAAAGCTGCCCACCTCGATTTCGCGTACCCCTGCCGCAGCCTCGGCATCGATCCAGGCCTTCTTCGCGTCCAGCGGCATGATGGACTTGATGCTCTGCAAGCCGTCGCGCGGGCCCACCTCACTCACCAGGACTGAATCGTTCATTGCGTACTGCTCAATCCGTTGAGGCGTGCTCAAGGTGTTTGTCGGGTGAATAGATGTCAAGAATGTTCCAGTGCCCGGTCGTCGGAGTAGGATTGTTCTTCATGGGCACGTCGATGACATACGGCTTTTTAGATGCCATCGCACGTCTCAACGCAGGCGCAAGTTCGGCCGCCGATTTCACTCGCTCGCCGGCACAGCCATATGCGAGTGCAATCTCCGCGTAGTTCGGTTTCTGCTGCTCCCAGGCGCCCTCTGCCGTTGGAAACACCGTTCCATGCGTGAGTCCGAACGCCGCCTTCTGCAAGCCGGCGATCGTCCCGTACGCGTTGTTGTTCATCACCAGCCAGATGATGGCAAGCTCCTGTTCGAGTGCGGTGGCCAGGACGGATGGATTCTGTCCGAATCCGCCGTCTCCAACGAGGGAGATTACGACTTTCTCCGGTTGCGCCAGCTTCGCACCGATGGCGGCCGCAGGCCCGAAACCCATGGTCGCGTACCCGCCTGGCGTCAGGACACTGCCCGGCGTGTAAATGGGAAACTGCTGCCCGACGCCGTTCTTGTTCCAGCCCACGTCTGTCGTGATGATTGCATCGCGTGGCAATGCCGCGCGAACGTCCGCCAGAATCCGCTCGGGCATCATCGGATAGGCATCGCTCTGTGCCATGGCGCGGTTTTGCTCATCGAACGTGCCGCGGAACTCCGCGATTCGCTGCACCATTTGTGGATATCTTCGGCCCTTCGGATAGATCTCACGCGCCACCGCACATAGCGTCGCCAGTGCAAGCTGCAGGTCGGCCACGACGCCAAGCTCAGTGACGAAATTGCGGCCGATCTCGCTTGCATCGATGTCGATGTGCATCAGCCGCGTCGGCGGAACATTGAACGTGTAGTCCCGATACCAGGAGCTGCAGTCCGCTTCCTTGAAGCGCGTGCCGAGGCCCAGCACCCAGTCAGCTTCGAGGCAGCTCTGGTTGACGAGCTTCGTCCCCCAGAAGCCGGTCATGCCCAGCACCAGGGGATGATCATCCGGTAGCGCACCCTTTCCCATCAGGCTGTGCGCGACAGGTATCTGCATGTGGTCCACGAATGCGTGCAACGACTCCGTTGCACCCGCCAGCATCACGCCGCCACCGACGTAAAGCAGCGGCCGGCGCGCTTCGCCCAGAGTGCGAACAATCTGCGTGGCTGTCGGCAGGTCGATTGCCGGCTTGCGCACTGGATGACATCCGGCGTCGAGGACATCGAACAGGCCGGAATCGATCGACGCCGAGAACACGTCCATTGGCACGTCCACGAGCACAGGGCCCGGTTGCCCCGATTGCGCCAATTGGAATGCCTTTTCGAGGATCTCGGGAAGTAATGCAGGTTTGTCGACGCGCCAGGCCCGCTTCACGATCGGACGGAAGATCTCATACTGCGATGCGTCCGCATGCAGGTTCACTTCCTGGTGCGGGTGCTTTCCGAAATAGTGCGAGGGCACATCTCCCGCGATGACGACCATCGGGATGCAGTCGAGGGCAGCATTCGCGACGCCCGTCGCGGCATTCGTCAGCCCCGGTCCCAGGTGCGTCAACAGGACGCCAGCCTGGTTTGCCACGCGGGCATAGCCATCAGCCGCGTGGGCGGCGACCTGCTCATGGCGCACGTTGATGAACTGGACCTTGCTGCCTGCCATTGCCGACAGCACCGCGATGTTCGTGTGTCCGCAAAGGCCAAAGACGTGACGTATGCCTCGCCGCTCGAGGTATCGCACGAGGAGTTTCGCAACAGTTTCCTGCATGGCTAGAGTGTTTCGCTCTGGAAGAATTCGCCGAACAGCTCGGCGTCCGACGGCCGATCCTCGGGAATTGGCCGGCTGACCCATGTGACGTTCATGAAGTGCTTCAGGTGGATATTCTCGTTGGTGATGTTGCCGCCCCAGATGCCGCAACCCAGGCTCGAGGTCATCGGCATGCCATTGGTAAACGAACCGGCGTTGGCCTTGGACTGCGCCTGCCGCACCATCATGCGGCTCACTGGTGCGACACGAGCGAGGCGATCGATGTGCTCGTCGTCATGCGAATAAATACCGCAGGAATGCCCCTTGCCGCCCACCTCGTAGATCCGGCGCACCATCTCCAGCGCGTTTTCAAATCCCTCGTAGCGGTACACGGCCAATAGCGTGGTCAATTTCTCGCGCGAGTAGTTGTATTCCGGCCCAATCTCACGATTCTCCACGATGATGAAGCGCCGATCGGCCGGGATCGTGATGCCAGCGCGGGCAGCGATCTGCTGCGGCGGGCAGGCGACCGTATCAGCGAGCCTGTGGCCTCTCTCATCCCACATGACCCTTTCGATCGCGGCGGCTTCACTGCCGCTGGCGAGGTATCCGCCCTCGCCGACCAATGCCTTGATGAAAGCATCGTAAATTCGCGAATCCAGCAGGATGTTGCCGTCGGCCGAACAGCCGGAGCCGAAGTCGGACGTCTTGGAGATGCGCGTATTGCGGGCCGCAACCTCGATGTCCGCCGTTTCGTCAATCACCATCGTCGAGTTTCCGGCGCCCACACCGTACGCGGGCTTGCCCGAGCTATACGCCGCTCGCACCATTGGCTGCCCGCCGGTCGCAAGGGTCAAGTCGCAGCTCGACATCAGGTACTGGGTCAATGGAACGTTGGGCTTCTCGATGCATTGAAACAGGTCTGCCGGGGCGTCCTGGCGGCGCATCGCCTCACGCATCACGCGGACCATTTCGAAGGTTGTCCGGCGCGAACGCGGGTGCGGCGAGAAAATTACGGCATCAAGGCACTTCAATGCGTAGATGCCCGTATAGGGCGGCGTGAGTTCAGGGTTCGTCGTGGGAACCAGCGAGGCGATGACCCCTGCGGGTTTGCCGTACTTGACGATGCCCTTCGCCGGGATCTCCTCGATGATCCCGATGCTTTTCTGGCGCAAGGCATCGCGCAGTACCCCGATGATCTTCATGCGCTTCTGGTTGCGGCCCTCCGGATCGCCCAGGCCGCTTTCCTCGATGCTCATCCGGACGATTCTGCCGAAAGTCTTCTCGTTCGCCGTCGCCCAGCCGAGCGCCTGACACAGTCGATCGACGCGTCGCTGATCGAAGTGCTCGACGGCACGCATTGCGGCTCGGGCGCGCGCAACCATCGCATCGATCTCGAGTCGCTCGGTGGCGCCAATCTCTGCTGTCATGTCACACTGCACTTCCGCATGAGCCTCGGCCTGAAGCAAATTGAATGTTTCCGCGCGGTCATGGAGACCGGCTCCGTCAGCGGAGCGGCGTCCCTGCTCAGCGTTTCACAACCGAACGTCAGCCGCATGTTGAAGTACACCGAGTCAAGCCTCGGCCTGAAGCTGTTCGAGCGACACAAGGGCCGACTCCTGCCGACACCCGAGGCGAAGGCGCTGTTCCGTGAAGTTCAGCCCTTACATGCACAGCTGGAACTCCTGCAGGATTCCGTGCGACGCATCCGCAACGGCGAATCCGGGAGATTCGTCCTGGGAGCCTCGCCGAGCCTCGGACGCCATGTCGTGCCTGTCCTGCTGTCCAGGCTGCGCGCCGACTTTGCAATGCTCGCGGTCAAGCTGGACATCCTTTCGGTGTCGCAGGTGATCGAATACGTGACCGCGGGGCAAGGCGAGTGCGCGTGCACCATCTTTCCGGTCCAGCATCCGCAAATCGAGACTGCAACCTTCGCGACCGGAAGCCTCGTCTGTGCCGTGCCGGTCGGACATCGACTCGGAAGCCACACGCTGCTCACCGCGCGCGAGATTGCCGTCGAGCCGCTGATCGGATTTGAGCCCAATACGCCCCATGGCAAGGTGGTGCAGGCATTCTTTTCGCAGGCGGGTATCACGCCTGAATTCCGGTCGATCGTGCGGTTTGCTGAAACTGCCTGTGCGCTCGCGGATCACGGAGGCGGACTGGCCCTGGTTGACGAGTTCACGATGGCAGGGAATGCGTTTCCCAATCTCGTCGCAATTCGCCTGAAAATCCGAAAGCCATTTCGAATCTACCTGCACAGGTCGACGCAACGTCCCGCGTCGATCGTCGGACAGCGGTTTCAGGAATTGCTGCACGGCTGGGAGCAGGACGCCTGAGGAATCGCTCACGGGTGAGCCGCCTGGTGGTCAGCCGTCGGCTGCACCGCTCGCGTTGCCACCAGCTCATCGAAATGTCGGCGCATCTGTACTGCGTCCGGTTCAGTGCCCGTAAACAACTCGAACGCCCCTACCGCCTGATAGACAGCCATCCCGCCGCCATCGATTGTCATGCAACCCTTGCTTCGGGCCAGCTTCAGCAGCGGTGTTGCGAGCGGGAAGTACACGATCTCGGCCACCCAGTGGCGAGGCTGGATCAGCTCGGCGGCAAGCGGCAATCCCGGATGATCCAGCATGCCGGTCGGCGTGGCGTGTACCAACCCGTCAGCCGAAGCCATCACAGCTGAAACATCGTCGACTGCCACAGCGCGTCCCAGGCCAAAATGCCGACACAGTTGCGATGCCAGTTGGGCAGCACGCTCATGCACGACGTCCGCCAGCATCACGCAGCGCGCGCCAATATCGAGCATGGCGTGCGCGACCGCGGCACCCGCGCCGCCCGCTCCAAGTTGCACGACTCGCTCGAGCTTCACCCCGTTTGCCCCCTCGCGGAATGCCCGCGCGAAGCCTGAGCAGTCGGTGTTGTACCCGATCCGCCTCCCGTCGCGAAACACGACTGTATTGACCGCGCCGATGATACGCGCGCTTTCCGCCAGCTCGTCCAGATGCGGGATCACCATCTGCTTGCAGGGATGCGTGATGTTCACGCCGCAATATCCATCCCGCGCCGCCGCTTCCAGGAGCCCCGGCAATGCGCTCACATCCTGGCCAAGGACCTGCAAGTCGATGAGTCGGTAGGTATAGCGATACCCGCAACGCGCCCCGGCGCGTTCGTGCAATGCCGGACTCAGCGAGTCACGAATCCCGCTGCCGATCAATCCGACCATAAAGGTCGTGCTGTCTGCCATCTTCATCCAGGGCACTCTACCCAATGCTTGCGCTGAGGCCGTGGCCGAATGACCAGATCAAGAAAACGTACGAACTAGTTCGCTCAGTGCACCATAGCGCGGTAACGCTGTCAAATTACACTTGGCTTCACTGTTGCTGCAGCATAGTGTACGAACTGGTGCGTTTCCCTCAAGTTGCCGGTTCGCCGGTGTCAGTGTCCAGGGGGAGTCGATGGACGAGTCGCTAGCTGCCCGACCTGCGGCAGTGAGTGCCGGGCGGGCCACGCATGTGCGATTCGGCGTGCTTGGGCTGATCACCTTTGGAACGCTGACCAACTACCTCGACCGCGCGGTCCTGGGCGTTGCGGCACCGGCCATGACGTCAGAGCTGGGGCTCGACGCTGTCATGATGGGACTTCTCTTCTCCGCCTTCTCGTGGACCTATGCAGCGGCACAGATTCCCGGGGGCGCATTCCTCGATCGCGTAGGCACGCGGGTGGCCTACTTCTGGTCGGTGACCCTCTGGTCTTTGTTCACCCTGTTGCAGGGCTTCGCCAGCTCGTTGGCCATGCTGCTCACTTTCCGCTTCGGCCTGGGAATCGCCGAGGCACCCTGTTTTCCCGCGAACAGCCGCGTTCTCACATCCTGGTTTCCGCAGCAGGAGCGCGCGCGCGCAACGGGAGTCTATTCCGTCGGACAGTACTTTGGACTCGCCTTCCTGAGCCCCCTGCTGTTCTGGATCGTTGCAACCGCAGGCTGGCGCGCATTGTTCGTCATCTGCGGCGTGGTGGGCGTGATCTTTGCCTTTGTCTGGTTGCGCCTGTATCGGGAGCCCCAAGAGAGCTCCAAGGTCAATCAGCTCGAGCTGGACCACATTCGCGCCGGGGGTGGCCTCGGCATCGTGGGCCGGCCAACCCCGTTCGAATGGCGCAATATCGGCCGGCTCCTCAAGCGCCGCCAGATATTGGGTGCGTCGATTGGCCAGTTCGCCGGCAACTCGACGCTGGTTTTCTTTCTCACGTGGTTTCCGACGTATCTCGCCACCGAGCGACAGATGGCCTGGCTGAAAGTGGGCTTCTACGCGGTGCTGCCATTCATCGCCGCTTCCGCGGGCGTGTTGGTCGGCGGCTGGCTTTCGGATGCACTGATCAAGCGCACGGGATCAGCAACGATCGGCCGCAAGCTTCCGATCATTACCGGGCTCCTGCTCGCCTCCACCATCGTCGCGGCGAACTATGTGCAATCCAACGAGGTGGTGATTGCGATCCTGTCGCTCGCCTTCTTCGGGCAAGGCATGGTCAACCTCGGCTGGACGCTGATTACCGACGTCGCGCCGCGGGGGCTCGTCGGACTGACGGGCGGGGTTTTCAACCTGTTCGCGAACCTTGCCGGGATCGCAACGCCAATGGTGATCGGGTTCATCGTCGGCGCAACCGGATCGTTCTACTACGGCCTCGCCTATATTGCGGCGGTCGCGATCCTCGGCGTTCTGTCGTATGTCTTTGTCGTCGGCGAAGTAAAGCGGGTGGAGTTGTAGTACTGCTCCGCTATCCGGAGCACTAGCCGCGATGCCTTGCGCTCACGCCCAGCAGGTTGAATACGGCATCAACCAGCATTTTCTTGTGTCGCTTGCGCATTTCCGGCTCGGCCAGGTCACGGCCGAACAGTACTTTCAACGTGTGCTGGTTGGACACGCGAAAGAAGCAAAATGCGCTGATAAACAAGTGAAGGTCGAGCGGGTCGAGTTCGTTCGTGAACACGCCCTCTTCGACTCCGCGCTTCATGATCTCATTCAGGGTCCGGATCACGCTGGCGTTGACGTTGCGCGAACTCGGCAGCTTGGCAAGGTACTTGGCGCGGTGAATGTTCTCGTTCATCACCAGGCGGATGAACGGAACGTGGCTTTCGTCGTAGTCGAACGTCAGCTCGATCAGGCGGCGAATGGCCTCAACCGGGGATAATTCAGTCGCGTGGATCTCCGCTTCGCGATTCCGAATATCCCCATAGACTTTCGCAAGGACCGCGCGATAGAGCGCCTCCTTGCCGCCGTAGTAGTAGTAGATCATCCGCTTGGATGTCTGGGTGCGCTCGGCGATCTCGTCTACTCGCGCGCCGGAGAATCCCTTGAGGGCGAATTCCTCGGTCGCGATGGTCAGGATGTCTTCGATCGCCTGGCTGGCGGCGCTGTCCTCATCGCCCGGCGCCGCAGCGCGGGAAGTTTTCTTCTTGGCCATGACCCCTTAACCCCACGGCAGACTGTTGCAGCGCGGAGCCGCTATCGCTGCGCGCTTCGCCTGAACACGACGCCGGAGCACGTCGGAAGTATAGCGGAACCTGCTCGGCGATCTGACCCCGTGGTGTTCGCTGCCGGTGGTCTGGATACCCGCCTAGAAAGAGGCCAGGAGGCCAATGGTAAAGGTGGGCCCTAGCACATCATAGGTGCCGATTCGGGTCTGGCCGATCTGACCGCTGACTTCCGGCGGATCCTCGTCGAGAACATTGGTGACACTGGCCCGGAGCTGGAAGCGGTCCGAGAACGCGTAGCTCCCCATCAGATCGAAGTAGCTGACCGAGGGCACTCCCGGAGTCGTGTTGTTCGGATCGAGGACAGTCTGGCGGGCATCCATGCTGCTCAAATACCGCCAGCGCAGCGCAAATGTTGCCTCACCGACGGCGTAGGTCGGAGTGAAACTCACCTTCCACTCCGGATGTACGTCGTTGTCCGCGACGCGATTTGCCGGTCCCCCGATGGTTCCGGCGTAGTCGAGGAACGGATCACCCGGCAGCGACTGTTCCTTGTACTCATTCAACCAGCCGACGGCAAGATTCGACAGCAATTGCCCTGGGCCGAGATCGAATGAATGGTTGACTTGCACGTCGATTCCGCTCGTTTGCAACGACGCCAGGTTCAGGAAGTTCGTGGAGACCTCGGTCACCGTCCCGGTTGCGCCTTCCCGGGATATCAGCTGGCAGAACTGATTGGCCGGATCGAATGTCGGGTTGAACGTGGGATTGAAACACCGCTGGAGAACCGACGGGCCATCGATGGTCTTGATGACGTCGTCGATGGAAATATCCCAGTAGTCGACCGTCAGGGCGAAGTCGCCATTTCCGAGCTCGGGCTGCCAGACGAACCCGATCGTAACCGTGTCGGCCGATTCCGGATCCAGATTGACATTGCCGCCGGTCGATGCCGGTAGCGCTGTCGTCGAGTGCTGAAACGCGTCGATGATCGCCTGGGGTATGCCCTGGGCGATACAGATGAGTTCGATTTGCGCTCCATTCGGTCCCGTCCGCGAGGCGGTCCTGATGTCGCAGGGGTCGCCGTTGCTCGGGTTGGCCGTCGGGTCGCCAACCGTAAACTCGGCGCCTAACGCGGAACTGAACAACTCGCCAATATTCGGAGCACGGATCGCCTTCTGGAAACTGCCCCTGATGAAGAGACTCTCAATGGGGCGCCATTCGAGACCAACGTTCCAGGAGTCGCCACTATCCGTAATGTCCTGGTCGGAGTATCGATAGCCGGCCGTCAGATTGAGGCTATCGGCCAGCAGCGGTACGAGCACCTCGCCACCGAACTCGTAGGTGTCGGTCTCGCCCGAACTCGGATTTGAAGGCGTAAGTCCATAGGCGTCGTTCGTCACGATGGACAGGCTGGGGAGGTAATTTACCGAGTCTTCCCGAATGACGGCAGCGAAAGAGGCCTGCACTTCACCGGCAGGCATCGAGAACAGGCTTCCGGTGATCGAAGCCTCGAAGAGTTCGCGGTCTACGTCGAGTGTCGAGACGTCATCCGGAGCCAGGTATAGCTGACATTCATCGGATATCGCCATCGAGTTCGCCAATCCGAACGGGTTGAATCCACCCTCGCAGAGTGAAGCTCCGCCATCCGGCGCCTGAAGCACCGCATTCAGGCGAGAGGCAAGTGACAGGTCATGAATGGTCTCGATGGCCTCCGTGGAATCCCGCAGTCCGTATGCATCGAAGGTCCAGTCGCCGAAACCCAGCTCGCCCTTCAAGCCGACAATGAACTGCGTCGTATTGAGGCTCTCATCGTGCACCCGTTCGCCGATTCCCATGAATCGCTGTTCGAGAATGAACGGCGCGGTCGGGTTCGGCCGCGTCGCGAGCAACCCGGCAAGATCCGCCGGAATGAATGGGTTGGTGACCGGCACCAGGGCCGTCGGCCCGAACAGGGTGATATTGAGGCTGGCGCTTCCGCTCGTTTCCGAATCGGAATACAGGAACTGTCCATAGGCGGTCAGGGACTCCGAAACGTCAAACTCGAGCTTCGCGAATGCGTTATAGCGTTGGAGTCCCTTGAGTGCCGTGCCCTGCCGTCCTACCGGCTGTCGGACCTCAGCGCCGTTCACGACCTGGAACAGCGAGTTCTCGTCAGTCGGGCCCTGGTAGTTCAACGCGCCGCCGAATTGTGTGAACAGTGAACCGTCATCGTTGACAGCTCAACCTGTCCGTCTGGGGGGTGCCTGCGACGCCATAGCTTTGAAACAGGGCCGTGACTGCAGCCTGGTTGGGCGCGTTGCCTCCGGACCGGAAAACGCCCTGGCCGATGAACGAGGACGGAATGGCGAAACTGAAGAAGTCGCGGTCTTCTCCGCGCAACGCGCTCCGGTCCGTGTAGCTCATTGCGACCAGCGCCCTCCCCCGGCCGTCGTTGCTGGTGGCGCCCCCGACTACGCCCACGTCCACGAAGTCGGCCACTCCGTCGGTGGTGTCGCCGTACTCGATGGAAGTCTCCACCCCTTCAAAGAAATCCCGGCTCTGAAAGTTTGCGACTCCGGATATCGCTTCTGAGCCGTAAACCGACGAAGCGCCCCCGGTGAGAACCTCCACTCCCTGAATCATCACGGTCGGCACGATATTGGTGTCAACGACGCCGAATTGATTGGCGACAGGCAGGCGTCGTTGATCCAGCAGCACCAGATTTCGGGTGGCGCCCAAGGCCCGCATGTTGAGCGTGGCGCCAAGTCCACCGCCGATGGAAAGCGTTCCCGCATTGGAGCCCTCGGTGAACTGGGGCAGCGTGTTCAGGTACTGCTCGACCGTCACTGCACCGGAAACCTCGATCTGCTCGACTCCGATCGTGACGACGGGACTGGACGAAGAGTTGTCCTTGCGCAGGATGCGCGTGCCGGTGACTACGACTTCTCCCAGGGCGTCAGCGTTCGCGCCAGTCTGGGTGGACTGTGCGAGGCTTTGCCCCATCCCGGCGATCGCAATACTGACTCCAATGCCCACGCTCGTTGCCAGTCGCTTTTTCACAGTGCTACCCCTTGAGAAAGTGCAGACGTTCGAAAGACCCGGGCATCGATCCCCAATGTACGAACTAGTGTGCCCACAAGCCAAACCAATTTGCAAGACTCGGAGTGCCTGCTTGTTGCAATGCAACAAGGCTCCGCAGTCTTCGCACTGCACACCGTCCGGCCGCCTTGCATCGCACTCGAGACGCGTGACGCACGGACGGCCCGAGGTTGAAATAAAGTGTCCCGGCAACAGGTCTGATGTGTAAGGCGGCACGTGCCGTCGCGGTGAAAATCGATGCTATTGGCACTCCTGGCATTCCTTGGCGGCGTGCTCACGATCCTGAGCCCTTGCGTGCTGCCCGTATTGCCCTTTGCGTTCGCGCGCAGCGACCAGCCATTCGCGCGCAGCACATTGCCGCTGCTCCTGGGCATGGCCTTGACGTTCGCGGCGATCGCGACGCTCGCGGCAGTCGGGGGCGGCTGGGCCGTGCAGCTGAATTCGGCAGGTCGTGCGGTCGCACTCATCCTGCTCGCCCTGCTCGGCGTGACGCTGCTCTCGCGGCGCGCGGCCGAAGTGTTCTCCCGGCCCTTCGTCGCGTTCGGGAACCGCATCGTCTCGGCCTCGGGCGACAGCGCCGTGCCTGCCATGGCGCAATCCGCCCTCCTCGGCGTTGCGATGGGATTTCTCTGGGCACCCTGCGCCGGGCCGATTCTCGGCCTGATCCTGACGGGCGCCGCGCTCGGCGGCCCGAGCGCGCAAACGACGATCCTGCTTTTTGCCTATGCGCTGGGCGCGGTCGTCTCGCTGGCGGTTGCGGTCCTCGTTGGCGGCCGCGTGTTCGAGGCGCTCAAGCGAACGCTCGGCGCCGGAGAATGGGTCCGACGCGGCCTTGGCGTTGCCGTGCTCGCGTCGGTCGCCGCCATTGCGCTCGGCTGGGACACCGGCGTGCTGACGCGGCTCTCGTTCAACAGCACGAACCGCATCGAGCAGACGCTCATCGATGCCTTCCCGGATGGCACGACGGCCGAGCAGGCTCCGCCTTCGATGATGATGATGGCCTCCGCCGCCGACGCATCGGAGCTGCCGGCCGAAGGCAACCTGCCGCCGCTCGACGGCGCCGTGTCCTGGCTCAACTCGCAGGCGCTCACCCCCGAGGGCCTGCGCGGGAAGGTCGTGTTGATCGATTTCTGGACGTATTCCTGCATCAACTGCCTGCGCGCGCTGCCCTACGTCAAGGCCTGGCACGAGCGATACAAGGACCACGGCCTGGTCGTGATCGGCGTACACACGCCGGAATTCGCATTTGAAAAAGACGAGGACAACGTGCGTCGCGCGGTGAAGGACCTCGCCGTGGCCTATCCGGTCGCGCTCGACAACGACTATGCGATCTGGCGCGCCTTCAAGAACCGCTACTGGCCGGCCCACTACTTCATCGATGCCGAGGGCGTGATCCGCGGTCACCATTTCGGCGAGGGCGAATACGACGAGTCCGAGCGGTTGATCCGCCAGCTCCTCGAGGACGCCGGACAGCAGCGAATTGCCGGCGCCCGTCAGCGGAATTGCCGCCGAAGGCATCCAGAGCGCCGCGGACACGGGCAATGTCGCATCGCCCGAGACCTATGTCGGCTACGGTCGCGCCGAGAATTTCGCTGCGACCGAAGGATTGACACGCGATCAAGCCACCGCCTACGAGGCGCCGGACACGCTGCAGCGCAATCAATGGGCGCTTGCCGGTCGCTGGACGGTGGGGCGGGAACAAGCCCGGGTCGAGGCTCCCGGTGGCCAAATCTCGTTCCGGTTCCACGCGCGCGACCTGCACCTCGTGCTCGCGCCAGCCAAGGCGGGCCAGCACGTACGATTCCGGGTCACGCTCGACGGAGAGCCGCCGGGCGACGACCGCGGTGTCGACATCAACGCCGGCGGCGAAGGCATCGTGAACGAGGATCGCCTGTATCAGCTCATTCGCCAGGACGGCGACGTGAAGGACCGGACATTCACCATCGAGTTCCTGGACGCCGGCGCACAGGCGTTTGCATTCACTTTCGGCTGAGGCACGGAGTATCCGCGATGAGCACCGACGACGCATTCCGCTCGCGCAGGGGCTTCCTCCTGAATACGCTCGCGGTCTGCGCCTGCGTGGCCTGCGGCGAGCGGCCGGCGCTCGGCGCCGCGGCACCGGGACGCGTGCCCTCGGGTCCTGTCACGATCGAGAACTTCTCCGCCGCTGGCAAGAGCGAAGGCCTCGCCAAGGTCGAACCCGTGATCAAGACCGACGCCGAATGGCGGCAGCTGCTGTCGCCCGCGTCGTACGGGGTGACACGCCAGGCAGGCACCGAGCGGGCGTTTTCCGGCGAGTACGATCGCGAGTCACGCTCGGGCCTCTATCGCTGCATCTGCTGCGACACCGCGCTCTACGATTCGAAGACCAAGTTCGACTCCGGCACCGGCTGGCCGAGCTTCTGGCAAGTCATTTCCAGCCACAACGTGGTCGAAGGCGAGGGCCAGCCTTCCGGCATGCGCGGGCAGGAGATCAGCTGCGCGCGCTGCGCGGCGCATCTCGGCCATGTATTCAGCGACGGCCCGCGACCGACTGGCTTGCGCTACTGCATGAATTCGGTGGCGCTGCGCTTCGTGCCACGGGAGGCCTGAGATGCGATCGCTCCTGTTCCTGGTGTTGCAGCTTTCACTTGGTCGGCACCGCTTTCGCCGCGCCGGCCAAGCCGGAGCCTGCCACCACGCAGACGGCCGTCCTGGCCGGCGGATGCTTCTGGGGCGTCGAGGCGGTCTTCGAGCACATGCGCGGCGTGCGCAATGTCGTGTCGGGCTATGCGGGTGGCGACCGGGATACCGCGACTTACGAGAAGGTCGGGACCGGCCGTACCGGTCATGCCGAATCGGTCAAGATCACGTTTGACCCGAAAGAGGTGTCGTACGGCGACATCCTGAGAGTCTTCTTCTCGGTGGCGCATGACCCGACACAGCTCAATCGCCAGGGTCCCGACACCGGCACGCAGTATCGCTCGGCGATTTTCTACTCGAGCGAAGTGCAACGCGATCTTGCCAGGTCCTACATTGCCGAGCTCAACAAGTCCGGCAAGTTCCCGCGTGCCCTCGTGACGCGCGTCGATCCGCTCGAGGCGTTTTACCCCGCGGAGAAGTACCACCAGGACTTCATCGCGCACAACCCCCGCAATCCTTACGTCGTGTTCAACGACCTGCCGAAGATCCGCGACCTCAAGCGGCTCTATCCGGAGTACTACCGCGAGCCTGATCGGGCACCTGTACCATAGCGACTACCCGCGGTTACCGCGCCGGGCATCGCCGTGAGAGCAAGCCACGAAGTTGACGAAAGTGTTCGCGTTGCGCGTCTCCGGGATGCGCAGCGCAAGGCTGCGGAACTCTTCGAGCAAGTTGGCCAGGCGGATATCCTGCGGCCGGGAATGAGCGATGTCGCCGCAAGCGATGCAGTGCGTGACATCGCAGCGGAGCGCTTCGGGGTCGAACGTCACTGGCACAAGCGAATCATCCGGTCGGGTCCCAACACGCTGCGGCCCTACCAGGAAAGCCCGCCGGACCGGGTGATGACCGATGACGACATCGTGTTCGCCGACTTCGGGCCAGTTTTCGACGGCTGGGAAGCGGACTTCGGACGCACCTGGGTCATCGGGGAACGATCCCACGAAGCTCAGGCTCCGGGACGACCTCGCTGAGGTATTCGCTGCGGGCAGGCGATTTTTCGACGCTCATCGCGACCTGACCGCAGCCGACTTGTATTCGGAGATGGCGAGGCTGACTGTCGAGCGCGGTTGGAGCATTGGCAATTATCACTGCGGTCATCTCGTCGGCGAGTTCCCGCATGAGAACTTCAACGGTGAAAAGGTCGACTCGCTGATTACCCCGGCCAACAAGGCTCACGCTCAGGCGCACGGATCCTTCCGGCCGAGTGGCCCACTGGATTCTCGAGGTCCACCTCGTCGATCGCGAAAGGCAGATCGGCGGTTTCTACGAAGAACTGCTTACGGTCTGATGCGGGGGAGGCTTGATTGGCTCAAGGCGCAACGATGTACGTGTTCGACGTTCGGCTGGCGGACGTGGATCGTGGCGTCAACGAATCGCTGACGATCCGCGCGGCGCGACATCCGTCCGAGACTGCCGAATACCTCCTGACGCGCCTGCTGGCTTACTGTCTCGAGTACACCGAAGGCATCGCTTTCTCGAAGGGATTGTCCGATCCGGATGAGCCCGCGATCGTCGTGCGGGATCTGTCCGGCGTCTTGCAAACCTGGATCGAGGTCGGAGCACCGGATGCGGATCGACTGCACCGGGCGGCGAAGGCAGCGCCCACTGTCACTGTTTATGCCCATCGGGGTCTCGATTCGCTCATGACGCGCCTCGACGGCGCACGAATCCACCGCGCCAGCGATATCCGGATGCGCGCCGTCGATCCGGACTTGCTCGGGCAGCTCGTTGCCCGGCTCGACCGGCGAATGAGCCTCGACCTCACCGTGTCGGACCGGATGCTCTACGTCTCACTCGGCGACCGAAACACTGACCGGGATCCTGGAGGAACGGCGGCTCGACGGCGATTAATTTTTTGCGAGTCCGAGCGCCCGTGTATGCTTGGCGACCCCATTTTGCGGGCTTCGACCGAAGGCAGGATTCAAGGCATGGCTGACGTGTTCGTGTCCTATGCGCGCAACGACAAAGCGCGGGTCGCACCGCTGGTGGCCGCGATCGAAGCGAAGGGATGGTCGGTCTGGTGGGATCCAGAGATCACGCCGGGCCAGGAGTTCGATGACCAGATCGAAGCCGAGATCGCCACGGCCGGGGCCGTGCTGGTGGTCTGGACCCCCACCTCGGTGGTGTCGCGCTGGGTGCGCGGCGAGGCGCGCGAAGCCGCCGAGCGCGGCATCCTCGTGCCGGTGCGATTCGACGAGGCGCGCCTGCCGATGGATGTTCGCGCCATCCACACGACGGACCTCGACGGCTGGGGCGAGAGTGCCGCCAGTCCGCAGGCGCAGGAATTCCTGCGTGCGCTCGGCGCCCTGATCGCACGCGCCCAGGCGTCGCGACCGGCGAAGCCCGGAAGCGCGTCTGCATCGTCGACTCCCGGCAAGGAGTCCCGGCGCTACACGATCTGCGTGCTGCCATTCGTCAACATGAGCGGCGATCCCGAGCAGGAATACTTCAGCGACGGCATCACCGAGGACATCATCACCGACCTCAGCAAGGTTTCGGCGCTCGGGATCATCGCGCGCAACAGCGCCTTCATGTACAAGGAAAAGAACGTCGACATCCTGAAGGTCGCGCGCGAACTCAAGGTCAGCCACGTGCTCGAGGGCAGCGTCCGCAAGGCCGGCGGCCGCATCCGGATCAACGCGCAGCTCGTGGACGGCGAGACCAACAGCCACGTCTGGGCGGATCGCTACGACCGCGATTCCAGCGACATATTCGCCCTGCAGGACGAGATTTCCGAGGCGATCGTCAAGGCGCTGAAACTGCGCCTGCTGCCGGAGGAGAAGAAGGCGATCGAGCAGCGCGGCACCAGCAATGCCGAAGCCCACAACTTGTACCTGATGGCGCGCCAGACCTACATCACCAGCCAGGAATATGACCCCCGCTCCGCGGAGGCCATCGTTCGCCTGTGCGCGCGCGCCGCCGAGATCGACCCGAACTATGCCCAAGCCTGGGCACTGATGGCCATTGGCCACGACAAGTTGCGCCAGTCCAGAGGCACCGGCGCGGGCGATAGCACCGGCATGGCGGCCGCGGAACGCGCGCTCGCCATCGATCCCCGGTTGGCCGAGGCCCACGCGATCAAGGCCATCATACTGATGTCAGGAGGCGATCCCGTTGCCGCGGCTGCTGAAGTCGCGACCGCACTCGAGCTGGATCCTGAATCCTACGAGGTCAATCGCTCGGCCGGCCGCCTGAATTACCAGCTGCACCGGCACGAAGACGCGATACGTTACTACGAAAAGGCGGCGAGCCTGGTGGAAGCGGACATCAATTCCGCTTCCCTGTTAATGAGCAGTTACATGGTCGTGGGCGATATCGAAGGCATGCACCGCTCCGCACAGCGGGTGCTCAAGCGCGCCGAGGCGATCTTGGTCCATGACCAGAACAACTCCATGGTGGCGGGTTACAGCGCTTACGCGCTTGCCGCGTTGGGCGAAGGCGAACGCGCCAAGGCGCGCATGGAGCGCGCCCTGCTGATCGATCCGAGCAACTTCAACATGCGCTACAACTTCGCGTGCGCGATCAGCGTCTACCTGAAGGACAAGGTGGCTGCGCTCGACATGCTCGGACCGGTGTTCGAGACCATCAGCGACACTTTCCTGCCATACGCCAAGGTGGACCCGGACCTGGAAATGCTGCGCGCGGAACCCCGCTACCTCGAAATGCTCGCGAAGGCGGAGGCCAGGCTCGCGGCGGGCGCTCGCCAGCAGGCGATCAGCGCGACCTGATCAAGTCACCTGGCTGGGCGAATTCGGCGGCGACGTCCTTCGGCGCGTCAGAGCGGGTCGTACTTAAACCTGGCGCCGCCGAGCGCGGCCTCGTACATCAGCCCACCCTTGATGATCGAGAAGGAAGCCACGCCCTTCTCATAGCCGGTGCGAGTCTGGGTTGTCGCGTCATTCTTTCCGCCGCTTGCGCCTGAGGACGTCCCGGAAGTACCTGCGCTCGCAGACGCTCCCGCCGTGATGGCGACGGCACTGGCCTTGGCCCCGAACTCAAAGTTGCCCGACGTAAACTCTTTGAATGCCCGCTCATCCTCCAAAAAGACGAGCAGGCTGTAACCCTGTGCGCCCGCTTGCCAACCAAAGGTCACTTGATTCATCTTGGCCGTGCCCACCTGCTTCCCTTGCTGATAGACACAACCCGACCCGTGGGCTCCGCCGATGCCGAGTCCGGCCTTGCCGATTGTCGGGAAAACCGCAAAACCGTAACTGTTCTTGAAGTAGCCAGCGCTTTCGCCGGCGGCCTGGAACAACTTGACCGTTTCCGCGCACTTGGCCGCATCGTCATCGGCCTGGGCCAATGAGCCGAACATCGAACCCACTGCTACGCTCATCAATATCGCGAATAGCCGCTTCATGTCGTTCACCCCTGTTGTTTAAGAAGGCGACTCGTTTTTGAAGTGTACTGCGGAGCAGCCTTGGGCGTAGTTTTTAGTAATCCGTATCGTGCTCGCCCCAAATCCCCACCCAAAATCCGCGCCCGGAGAGATTGCTCGCTGGCAAAGCGCGTCTCGTCGAACCCCTTCCCCCTGGTTCGTGAGGTGTTTCAAACGGGAAAGAGTCTCGGAAACTCAATGACTTGCAGCGCTTTCCACTGCACCTGCCGGGAATAGAGCAATATCCGGCGGAAATGCCGCCAACCCCTTCCGCGAAATGGCGCTCCCGACATATTCAACGTATCCCGGCAAGTACGGTGGGATGCGATTAGATGCCTGAGGGGAGCGACAACAATCAGGCATTCATCAGCTACTCATCAGCCGACGTCGACATTGCGAACGCCGTTTGTGCCGCTTTGGAACGCGAGGGTGTGCGGTGCTGGATCGCGCCGCGCGACGTCCCACCCGGCGAGCTGTATGCCGCGAACATCGTTCACGCCATCGACGCGAGCCAAGTAGTCGTCCTCGTTCTATCGCAGCACGCCGCAGACTCGGCGCATGTGCTCAGGGAAGTAGAACGTGCGAGTTCCAAGCGGCACCCAGTATTGACTTTCCGTATTGACCAGGCGCCGCTGCCGGATGGACTTGCGTACTTCCTGAACACATCGCAGTGGCTCGATGCGAGTGCCATCGGGGTACATCGGGCCTTGCCCAAGCTGGTCGAAGCCGCAAGGAGCGTGTTAGCGAGGCCCACGCAAGCGGCGCCCGTCAACCAGGTTGCTGTTGTCTCCAAATGGACAGATCGCCGGTCGAGCCGAATGATCCTGGCGGCAGCAATTTTTATTGCAATCGCTCTCTCATACGTAGTGGTCGACAGGCTCTGGCTGTCGAAACGTGACAACCCGCAAGCAGCCTTGGTGGGTGCGACCACGACTTCGCCACCAGATTCTTCTGCTGCAGCCGCCTTGCCGGCGATGTCCGCGGTTTCCGCCAGAACCATCGCGGTCCTGCCATTCGTGAACATGAGTTCCGACAAGGAACAAGAGTATTTCTCCGACGGGCTGTCCGAGGAATTGCTGAATCTCCTGGCCAGAGTTCCGGAGTTGCGTGTTGCGGCACGAACGTCTTCTTTCTACTACAAAGGCAAGGACATCAAACTCGCGGAAGTTGCGCGCGAACTCCAGGTCGCGCACGTGTTGGAGGGCTCGGTACGAAAGTCCGGCAATCGCGTGCGCATCACTGCGCAGCTGATCCGGGCGTCCGACGGATATCACGAGTGGTCGAACACCTACGACCGCACGCTTGAAGACATCTTTGCCGTCCAGGCGGAAATCGCGGCGGCGGTGGTATCGCAATTGGAGATCACCCTGCTGGGTGCACCGCCAAAAATTCGCACGACCACACCGGAAGCCTACGCCCTGTACCTGGAGGCGTTGCAGCTGGAACGTCAGGGTACGGATCAATACGACGAACTCATAACCCTCTATAAGAATGTGCTGGCGATTGACCCGAAGTACGTTCCAGCCTGGTTTGGACTGGGACTGAATTACGGTCTACAGGCCTATCTTGGCGAACGGTTGATCGACAAGGAAATGGAAAAAGCCCGCGAATCGATGCGCAAGGCGCTTGCAATCGACCCGGAGTACGCATTGGCCCACGCAAGTCTCGGTTGGATCGCATTGAACTATGACCATGACCTGTCTGCTGCTGCACAACACTTCGAACGCGCCCTTGCGCTTGATCCGGCGGACTTATTCATATTGAGAGCCGCTTCCGAACTCACCACGGCCCTTGGCCGCTCGGATGCCGACATTCCACTTTGGGAATACGCCGTCAGTCGGGACCCGATGGATCCCCGACCTCACGCCACTCTCGGAGGTGCCTATTTGGATGCAGGCCGGTTGGAGGAATCGATTGCAAGCAATCGCGCTGCCCTGAAGCTCAGCCCTGCAATGATTGCCAGGCATGCGCAGATTGGTGACGCATTCCTCCTCGAGGGCGACTACGAAGCCGCATTGAGTGAGTACAAGAGCGAGCCGATGGAAGTGTTCAGGTTGGCCGGCCTGGTCGTTGCCTATCACGCCCTGGGACAAGCTTCGGAATCCGATGCGGCACTTTCTGAGTTGATAGGGAAGTACAAGATGAACTGGGCAACTCTCATCGCGTCCGTGTTCGTTTACCGTGACGAATTTGACTCTGCGTTCGAATGGTTGGCAAAGGCGGCGACCAATCGGGAAGGTGACCTCAACATTTTGCCGACCGACATATGGTTTAGAAAGCTACACGATGATTCGCGCTGGTTGCCCTTCCTGAGGAAGATCGGTAAGGCACCGGAGCAGCTGCCGGCGATCAAGTTCGAGCTGAAAGTACCGACCCACTGACCCTTGAATCATCCAGTACAGGCCCAGGTCGAACAGTTCGATGTGCCGCGCAAACGTGGCGCCGGCAGCCTCCAGATCAGCGTTTTCTGCCCAAGCTCGGTGAAAGACAAGCGGGAAGTCCCTATCCTGATCGTGACGGATGCCGACCTGCTCTTCGGCATTGCTGCGGAAATCGCTCGTTACCGGATCATCAGCGGCATGTCTGCGCCGCTTATCGTGGTAGGAATCGGTTACGGTGCGGCGTTCGCAGACTTCGCCAGGCTTCGGACACCCGACCTGACGCCACCGATGAGTTCAGCCGGGGCGAACGCACTCGGCGCACTCACGTCCTTCATCGGGGAAGAGAATGGCAACGCCGAGGATTTCATCGACCTGATCGTCGATGTCCTGATACCTGATATCGTGCGTCGCTGCCCGGAAGCGGCGAACGGCCAGCGCCTGCTTTTCGGGCATTCACTTGGCGGCCTGTTTGTCGCGCACGTCCTTCTGTCACGTCCCACTGCGTTTACACATTATTTGATCAGCAGCCCGGCCCTCTGGTGGGACCAGTTTGCAATCCTGGCGCGGCTCGAGGGCTTCGGCAGCAAGATCAAGGCACTGGAAAACCGCCCCAGGGTCTTTATCGACGTTGGCAGCAAGGAACAGGACCTTCCGACTCGAGTCCCTCCCGGGGTGCAAATGGAGCTGTCCGCACTGCAGTCTCTGGTCGCTGCGTCCCGCATGGTTTATCTGTCTCGCGAGTTTGCCGACGAACTGCGCAAGTGCGGGCTCACCGGCGTCGAACACGTGGTCTTCAAGCAGGAAGATCACGGCACCGTCGTCCCGGCCGCGATTACGCGAGCCTTGACGTTCGCATTTCCAGAGACGCTAGCGGCGTCCGGCGACAAGATCGCGTAACACTCGGCGCGCGCCGACTGTTGACATAAGGGTGCGGAATTTATTGGCCCAGGCAGCGGTCTGCCGGGTCTAATGCCATGTTCGCTCCCGCACAGACCGGTGAGAGGCGGGCGGGATATGTTCTCGCGTCGTCTCATCCCGTGCAGTACGAAGTTGCAGCGGTGCCGGGGCCAAACTTTACGCGAAATCACGAAGTTGCCCCCGATGACTCGCCACTGGGCGCAGCCGCGGTGGACCGGGCCGAATCGAAAATTGAGCCCGGCATTCACTGAGGAGAAATGCAGATGAAGAATTCCCTATTGGCCCCGTTGATTCTCGGCGGTGTCGTGGTCGTGGCAGTCGCCGCCTACGCGGGCACGCGAACGGGCCTGAATCCATGGCAGGACTATGCCGAAGTCGTTGCGGTCGCCCCCGCGTTCGACAACCAGCAGACTGAGCGTCAGGCATGCAATGAAGAGGCGATCACGCAACAGGTCGCCATCAAGGACGAAAAGCGGATTACCGGCACGGCAATCGGTGCCGTCATCGGGGGCGTGCTGGGCAACCAGTTCGGCAGCGGCGACGGCAAGAAAGTCGCCACCGCGGCGGGCGCTGTGGCCGGCGGTTACGCTGGCAGCAAGGTGCAGAAGAACCTCCAGGAAAAGAATACGGAAACAGTCGTGGAGCAGCGTTGCGGAATCGTCTACGACAATCACCTGATTCCGGCCGGCTTTGATGTCACCTATCTGCTTGATGGCAAGCAGGGTGTGGTCCGGATGGATCATGAGCCAGGTAAGCGGATTCGCGTAGAAAACGGAGAGTTGGACCTGAGCAGGTCGTAGACCTGGCGTCAGCAGGCACCTCGGACTTCAAGCCCGACTGCGTGAACGTGCCAAGGCCCCCGCGAGGGGGCCTTTGCCTTTTTCACGACTAATACCACTAACGCGGGTGCTGCCATCGGTGGCATCCCGATGCGCTGTATGTATCCTACCGCACAGACCGGTGCGGATCCGCTTGTGCAAATTTGCGACTCGTATCAAGTGCCACCTTGGACATGACTGATCATTCCCAAGCCGCTGCGTCGCGCGGCGCAATCGCCGAACCGCCCTTGCGCCAGTTAATCGCGCCCTTTGCCCGCGCCGATGATCGTCGAGCCTGGTTTCAGTTGGTGACTACGGGCCTGCTGTTTCTCGCGGGTTGGAGTGGCATGGCTCTTGGCGTGCGGCTGGCGTGGAACTACGGCCTGTTGTTGCTGCTTGCGATACCGCTCGCAGGATTGTTCGTTCGGCTGTTCATCCTTCAGCACGACTGTGGCCATGGCTCGTTCTTCACGAGCCCGCGCCTGAACGACGCGGTTGGACGCGCGATCGGTGTTGTGACGCTGATGCCGTATTCCTACTGGCGACACACTCACGCTATTCACCATGCGTCTTCCGGCAATCTGGACCGCCCCGGGATCGGCGGCATCGTTACCCTGAGCGTGAGCGCGTATGCGGCGGCAACAAGGTGGCAACGCCTGGGCTATCGCTTCTACCGCAGCATGCCAGTGTTGCTTGGCCTCGGGCCGCTGTACCAGTTCGCCCTCAAGCATCGCTTGCCGCTTGATCTTCCTCGCACCCGCAGGAAGGAATGGGCCAGCATTTGGGTCAACAATGCAGTGCTCGCGCTGGCCGTGACTCTTCTGTCTCTGGCGCTCGGCTGGCAGGTGGTGCTGCTTGTGCACCTGCCGGTGATGCTCCTGGCGGGAGCAGCTGGCGTCTGGCTCTTTTACGTGCAGCATCAGTTTGAGAGCGCTTACTGGGCCGGGGGTCGTGCATGGAACTTCGAGCGTTCGGCTGTCGAGGGTAGCTCCTACTATGACCTGCCGGCGATCCTGCGCTGGTTCAGCGCCAACATTGGCTACCATCACCTGCATCACCTCGCGACGCGGGTGCCCGAACTATCGGCTCCGCGAGTGCTTCGACTCGCACCCCCGCCTGCAACGGGCGACACGCTTGACGCTCCGGACCAGCCTGCACTCGGCGCGGCTCCGGCTCTGGGATCCGCAGGTCGAGCGCATGGTGCCGTTCTCCGCGCTGGCTGCGACGGCGCACAGTGACGTCAGGAATTGACTGGGCCAAGCGAGAGAAAGACCGCTGGCACTTCCCGACGGTTTGGTCGCCCGGCATTGCCGGCCATTCTCAATTAACAAGTTAGGTGACCGGCCTTTCGGCCGCCATCCCCACGCTTATACTCCGGGCCCCGAGGCGCTTTGTGGGGATCAAGAGTCGGCGCCAAACCATAGACGTTCAGGTCCACCGAACTTTCGATGCATGTCTCATCCCCAGTAGCATGCGCCATCCTTACGCGGAAGCACGCCGGCGCTGTCGGAGGCTCCAGATTGCTTGCGCGGACAGGACGAAAGCGACGAGCCCCGTTGCTCCCGTCGTGAGCAGTGTCCAAATGAACAAGAACCCGCCCGGCAGTTGAGCGAATCGCTCGCCCAAGGGACTTCCCATCGTGTGAATGACGGGTAGCGCTGCCGAAGCGAGTCCGCCAAGCAGGAGAGGGCTGTAGCCGCCCTTTGAACGTCAGCGTTCGGAGAACCCGACCGCCCCGTGTACAGGTACACGGGCGAGAATCAGCAGCACCAACGAGATCTCGCGTCCGCCCTCCTCGAGTCCCGACGACGATGTCACCTTCTCGTGAGGTGCAGCCCGATAGACGAGGCCATTCAGAAGGTGAAAGGACAATCAGGACGGTGTTGGGCTTCGAAGGGATTCATCCTTGCCCGACGTCGGCGGATGCCGCGCCAGGTGGTCAACGCGGCGGGGTAGCGCCAACGACGATGCCGCTCAAGCGGCCTGCGAACGCGCACGCGTCTCGAGTTCGTCCTGGAGACGAGGAATACGTCAGGATCGGCGATAAAGGCGAGCACGAAGGAGCAGTCGCACGATCCCGGGGCTCAGCGGATGAACTTCATCTGCCCCAGCGAAAAACGAGCCCGTCGCGATGAAGAGCCCGAAGCACATCAGCGCCACAGATGCCGCGCCAGTCGTCGCGATCTCTGCAAACCGCCCGCCGAAAGCTTTAGAAAGCCCTCCATCTTTTCGTAGATGTCCGTTCGATCCGGCGCTGGCGGCAGTTTCTTCCGGCTCAGTAAGCTGGGAAACGTACGATTCCGTCACCTCGGCGCCGCCGGCAGGTCTTTTGCTCGGCCGATTGCCGCGAGTCGCGATTTGATGAGCAGGCATACGTCCATCGATGGCTCGATTTATTTACCGTTGGATACTTAATCCTAAAAAGTATTCTCGATATCACTTGACAAATCAAGTTAAGTAGCAGATTATGAAACCAGTACTGACGGTGCCCCCGACCAGTGGAAGCAGACACCCGGCCGGCCACCCACTCTCCACCGTCGGATCCAGCCATGTCGTCACGCTTTCTCCGTACAGCGACGCCACGGCGTAAGCGAATGCCAGGACCATCAGCGCGACGTTGACGCGTTGACCGATTCCGGGCAATGGCTTGACCGTCGTCATCGCCGAGAAGACCAGGTAAGCGGCGAGGAGGCCGGCGAATACCTGGCTCGGTATCTGTTCGTACGTACCGATTGCAGCCGCCGTGAGGCCGAGGGCGACCATGGTCCAGGTGAAGACCAAGCCGCTCTGCTTGTGGAGCCGCCCGCCCTTGCAACCGAGAGCGCGAGCTCCGCGATCACGCTCCCGCGCAACCGAGAGCGCGATTGCTCCCGCGATGATGCTCCCTAACCCGGCGGCAAAGTGAACCGCAAGGCCCAGCCACACGATTCCCGACGACGTTGCGAACGTGACTCGATCCATGCGCTCCGGGCCTACGGTCTTATGGGGTGTTCAGGCTCGCTTGCGCCGTGTCGCGCTTGCTGCGGCTTGCTCGCGCTCCGCCCTGTCGGGCCGAAACTCCAGCATGTCGCCGGGCTGGCATGACAGCGCGGTGCAGATTGCATCGAGCGTCGAGAAGCGAATCGCGCGTGCCTTTCCGGTCTTCAAGATCGAAAGGTTCACGATCGAGATGCCGACGCGCTCCGCGAGCTCGGTCAGGGTCATCCGACGCGCGTGCAGCACGTCGTCCAGCTTCACCACGATGGCCATCCTCAGATCGTCCCTCTGAGGTCTTTACGCATCAGCTCGCCTTCGGCAAAGACTCGCGCGAGGACGAAGGTCAGCAGTACGGCGAGCCACCCGCTGATCGAGAAGCCGGCATCGACATTGACCGGACGAGCCGGAGTCGAGAGGGCTTCTCCGATCGCGCCGATGACGAGGCTGAGAAGCTGCGCCGCGAGCAGGGCCCAGGCAATCGCCTGCAAACGGTACGCGTTCGCGCCAACGAATGGGTCCCCCGCTCGAACCGTGTCGACGATCGAGAGCAGCCGCTTGAGGACGACGTGGTTGAGCGGAATCATGGCGAGGATGAGCACGAGGATCACTCGCAAGCCAAAGATAAGCCGGTCTGCTTCAGCAGAAGGCGAGAGCTCGTAGGCGGTCATGATCCATTGCTCGTTGGGCGCTACGACGAGCAGAGCAAGGAACGCGGCACCGACCACCCAGTTCAGGACGATGAGGATGTTCAGCACCACATGCGCAGTCGGCAGGGCGGCGGGATAGCTTCGGGGCATCGAACTTGCACTCTTGATAACTGCGTACATCGAAAAACGATATCTTTATTATCGATAGTCGTCAAGTCGTATATCGAAATACGACATCCCCGGCGGCTGGCGGAAAAAGAAAAGGTGGCCTTTAAAACCGTCAGAATCGGACTACGACCGAGGATTCCGAGCACGGGCCGCTATGCTGAATTTTTCTGAAGTCTCCATACGCCGTGGCACACGGATACTGTTCGAGAAAGCCACCTTCAATCTGTATCGAGGCGAAAAGATCGGAATCACCGGCGAAAACGGCAGCGGCAAATCGACCCTGCTGGCGTTGGTGCGCGGCGAAGTCGCCCCGGAATCCGGCAGCTTCGACATGCCCGGCAACCTGGCGGTGGCGTATGTCGCACAGGAACTGAATGCCAGCGACGAGCCAGCCATTGAATTCGTGCTGGATGGCGATGCCGAGCTGCGCGCGGTCGAACAACAAATTGCTGCCGCAGAAGCCGCCGACGACGGCCATCGCCTTGCCGAGGCGTATGGACACTATGACGCCATCGGCGGTTATCACGCCCGCAGTCGCGCCGCCACGCTGTTGCACGGTCTGGGCTTTACCACCAGCGACGAACAACGCGCAGTACGCGAATTTTCCGGCGGCTGGCGCGTGCGCCTCAATGTCGCGCAGGCATTGATGTGCCGCTCAGACCTGCTGCTGTTGGATGAACCCACCAATCACCTGGATCTCGATGCCGTGCTGTGGCTGGAGCAATGGCTGCAGGACTATCGGGGTACCTTGCTGTTGATTGCCCATGACCGGGACTTTCTCGATCAAATATGCAATCGAATTGTGAATATCGAGCGGGGCAAGGCCGAGGTCTATCGCGGCAACTACTCCGACTTCGAAGAGGCGCGTACCGCCAGGCTGGCACAGGATCAGGCGCTGTATGTGCGCCAGCAACGCGAAATCGAGCATATCGAGTCGTTCATCAACCGCTTCAAGGCGCAGGCCAGCAAGGCGCGGCAGGCCCAAAGCCGCATCAAGGCGCTCGAACGCATGCAGCGCATTGCGCCAGCGCACGTCGATACGGAATTTACTTTTTCGTTTCTTGAGCCGCACAGACTGCCGCGTCCACTGCTGACCATCGAAGACCAGTCGGCGGGGTATGGCGAAGTCGCCCTGATTGAGAAAGTAAGCTTCACCATCTCCCCCGGAGCGCGCATCGCGTTGCTGGGCCACAACGGCGCGGGCAAATCCACCGTCATCAAGCTACTGGCGGGCGAATTGTCCGCCCTGAGTGGTGAACGCGTGGAAGCCAAAGACTTGCGCATCGGTTACTTCGCGCAACATCAACTGGAACAGCTCAAGGAAGGAGATTCGCCCTTACAACACCTGCGCGACATGGGCAGCCCCGCCGCAGCCAAAGCCACCGAGCAGGAACTACGCGACTTCCTTGGCACCTTTGGCTTTCGAGGTGATCGCGTGTTTGAAGCCATCGGCCCATTTTCCGGCGGCGAGAAAGCGCGCCTCGTGCTGGCATTGCTGTCTTATCTGCGCCCCAATCTGCTGTTGCTCGATGAACCCACCAATAACCTTGACCTCGAGATGCGCCAGGCCTTGGCGCTTGCACTGCAGGACTATTCCGGCGCCGTGCTGATGGTGTCGCATGACCGGCACCTGCTGCGCACCGTGATAGATGAGTTCTATATCGTTGCCGATGGCCGCGCCACACCCTTCGATGGTGATCTGGACGACTACGCCAAGTGGGCCGCCGCTAATCCAAGAGATGCGATGGAGAAAGCGGTGAAAGCCGTCAAGGCCATACCTGCCGCAAAACCAAAAGCAACGGGAAAGTCAGCGCTGAAAACCGAGTTGGCCAAACTCGATAAACGACTCGCCAGGATGCAACAACAGCAACAAGAGATTGAGCTGGAACTATCCACCGCAGCTATCTACGAAGCCACCAACAGATCGCGCCTGCGTGAACTGCTTGAGCAGCAAGCCAAGTTGAAGCATGAACTGGACGAAGTCGAAACCAATTGGCTGGAGGTGACTGAATTACTTCAACTGAAAGCCAGTGGTTCAACGGGCGGATAGGAGCAGACTTGCGTAACATATCCGCCGGACGCGACGAGCGTCGGCGTCAAGACGCCGGGAGGCTGTAATGATCACCATGACTGTCCGTTGCGGGCTCGTCGCGGCCGCCCTCGCATCGGTGGCGCTGGCCTCCGGGGCGGCGACTCCGGTTCATGATGCGGCGGCGTTCTACCAGACGACCGACTATTCCATCGCCGTGTCACGGCGGTCGTTCACGCCGGACGGCGGAAAGCTCCTCGTCACCGCCAACCCGACCGGCGTATTCAACGTGCACGAGCTCGACCTTCGGTCGGGCACGCAGAAGGCCTTGACGCAATCCAAAGCCAATGCGTCCTACGCAATCAGCTACTTTCCCGACGGCAAGCGCTTCCTCTTTGGCGCCGATGCGGGCGGGAATGAGTTGGACCACGTATACGTGGGCGGCACCGGCGGCGATCCACGCGACCTCACGCCGGGCGACAAGCTGAAAGCGAGTTTCGTGGACTGGGTCGAAGGCGGCGCGGCCTTCGTCCTCGCAACCAATGAACGCGACCCGAAGTTCTTCGACCTCTATCGCTACGATGCCGGCAATTACAGCCGTAAGCTGATATTTCGGAACGAGCTCGGCCTCGATCAGTTCGTCGTCACTGCCGACGGATCTCATGCCGCGGGCCTGAAGCCGCGCACCTCCGCGGACGACGACCTCTATCTCGTTCGGCTCGACGGAAGCTCCAGTCCGAAGCTCATCACGTCACACAAGGGCAATGTTTCGCACGCCATCTACGAGTTCACGCCGGAGAGCGACGCGCTCGTTTACGGCACCGACGAGCACGGCGAGTTCACGCAGGCCTGGAGCCATGCGCTCGCGTCGGGCGAGAAGAAGCCGCTGATTGCGGAGGACTGGGACGTGATGGCCGTGCACTTCTCGGAATCAGGCCGCTTTCGTGTGCACGCGGTCAACAAGGATGCCTCGACCGCCTGGACGATCCACGATCGCAGGACCGGCGCCGACCTGCGGCTTCCTTCCGGCCTGCCGCGCGGCGATCTGCGCCAGATCCGCTTCTTGCCGGACGAAAGCGGGTTCGCATTTCTCATCAACGCGGACAACGCGCCGCCAAATGTTTTCACCGTGGATCTGGCGAGCGGAAAGTTCCGGCAGTGGACACAGGCGCTCAGCCCCGCCATCGATCCCGCCCATCTCGTCACGAGCACCGTCGTGCGCTACCGCAGCGGCGACGGCGTCGAGATACCAAGCATCCTGTACAAGCCGCGTGACGCGGGTGCCGGGCGTCCCGCGCCGGCTCTCGTCTGGGTGCACGGCGGCCCGGGCGGCCAGAGCAGGATCGGCTACTCCGCCACGATCCAGCATCTCGTCAATCACGGCTACGCCGTGCTCGCGGCGAACAACCGCGGTTCATCCGGCTATGGCAAGACGTTCTATCACATGGACGACAAGCGCCACGGCGACGTCGACCTCAAGGACATCGTGGCCGCACGCGGCTATCTCGAGAGCCTCGATTGGGTGGACGACGGACGGATCGGCATCATCGGCGGAAGCTACGGCGGCTACATGGTGATGGCCGCGCTCGCCTTCGAGCCGCAGGCATTCGATGCCGGCATCAACATCTTCGGCGTCACGAACTGGGTGCGGACGCTCAAGAGCATTCCGCCCTGGTGGGAATCGTTCAAGGAAGCGCTTTATGACGAAATGGGCGACCCCGCGACCGACGAAGCCCGTCACCGCCGGATTTCGCCGCTCTTCCATGCGGGCAACGTCAAGAAGCCGGTGCTCGTCGTGCAGGGCGCGAACGATCCGCGCGTGCTTCAAGTGGAGAGCGACGAGATGGTCGCGGCCGTCAAGGCGAATGGCGTGCCCGTTGAATACCTGCTGTTTCCCGACGAGGGCCACGGCTTCGAGAAGCGCGAGAACCGCATTGCCGCGTCCGAAGCGTATGTGACGTTTCTCGACCGCTACCTGCTCGGAAACACCGGGGCGAAATAGAAACTCCCGGCGGCGCCAGCGCCGGATTGCCCGCCATCGCCATTTCGTTACCCCAGCCTCCATGTGCCTGATCGCATTCGCCTGGCGCAGCCACCGCCGCTATCCGCTGGTGCTGATCGCGAATCGCGACGAATTCCACGTCCGCCCGGCCGCCGCCGCCGACTTCGATCCCGAGGCGGCCGACATCTACGGTGGCCGCGATCTGGCACGAAGCGGAGGCTGGCTCCAGGTCTCGACCCGCGAACGGCTTGCCGCGGTGACCAACGTGCGCGCCGGAGTCAATCCCGATGAGAAGCCGCGCTCCCGCGGCTGTCTGGTGCGCGATTTTGTCCGCGGCGACGGCGGGGCCGTCGAATTCGCTGCGTCGCTGGAGGGAACCGCCAGCGAGTACGGTCGCTTCAACCTGTTGCTGTGGGACGGCGCCGCGCTCGCATTCGCCAGCAACCACCCTCGTCCGACACACTCGATCGTATCGCCCGGACTGCACGCGATGTCGAACGGCGCATTCGATGCGCCTTGGCCGAAGAGCGGCCATGCCACGCGGGCGTTGGGAGCGTGGTTGGCCTCGACGCGGGGCAGCCCGGACAAGATTGATCAAGCCGCGCTGGCGCCGCTGTTCGGCGCACTGGCCGACACCACCGCCGCGCCCGACGCACTTTTGCCCGATACGGGCGTCGGGCAGGCGCTCGAACGAGCGATGTCGCCGCCATTCGTGTCCGGCGAACGCTACGGCACGCGCTGCAGCAGCGTCGTGCTGATTGGATACGATCATCTCGTATTTGCAGAGAGGCGTTTCGGGCCGAACGCGGTGTCGGAGGGCGAGTCATTCGTGACTTTGCCCTTCTTGCGGGTATCCTGCTAGTAATCCATGTCATCACGAAGGCGAACGTCCCAATGACGATTCAACGACTCGCAATGGTGTTCGGCCTGCTCATCGCTGTCGTTGCGCAGGCCCAGGAGAATCTACCGTTCAAGGTCGAGCCAATTGCTTCGTTCGACGAGCCCTGGGCGCTGGCGATACTGCCCGACGGCCGCATGCTGGTCACGGAGAAGAAGGGCAATCTGTTCATCGTCACGCAAGAGGGGAAAGTGTCCGGGAAGGTCAACGGTGTACCTGACGTGGATTACGGCGGCCAGGGCGGCCTGGGAGACGTCGCCCTGCATCCGGCTTTCGCCGAGAACCGGCTGGTTTACCTGAGCTTCGCCGAAGGCGGCGCCGGTGGCACACGCGGCGCAGCAGTCGCCCGTGCCGTCCTCGCAGAGACCGAGGATGGCGCCGCGCTTTCGAACGTCGAGGTTATCTGGCGCCAATACCCCAAGCTGTTCGGATACGGCCATTACGGACACCGGCTGCTGTTCGACGACGACGGCTACCTCTGGATCACATCCGGCGATCGCCAGAAATTCACGCCGGCCCAGGATATGCAGTCCAATCTCGGCAAGTTCCTGCGCCTGCACGATGACGGCTCGATACCCAAGGACAATCCGTTCGTCGACTATCTGAGCCAGGATGCATCCGTCGACGACGGCGGCGTTTACGGACAGATCTGGTCGCTCGGCCACCGCAACCCGCTGGGCATCGCCTTCGATCTCGACGGCCGACTGTGGGGGGCCGAAATGGGGCCCAAGGGCGGTGACGAGCTGAACCTCATCAAGCGGGCCGCCAACTACGGCTACCCGGTCGTGTCGAACGGCGATCACTATGACGGCCGCGCGATTCCAGATCACGAAACGCGCCCGGAGTTCGAGGCGCCGGCGGTCACGTGGACTCCGGTAATCTCGCCGGGAAACCTGATGTTCTATCGGGGCAAGCTATTCCCGGACTGGCGCGGCGATGCCCTCATTGCGGGCCTGACGGCGCAGGCCATCGTCCGTATCGAACTGGATGGCGAGCGCGCCCGCGAGGTCGAGCGCTACGCCATGGGCGCGCGCATCCGCGCCGTGGTCGAAGGACCAGAAGGCGCGCTCTGGGTGCTCGAGGACGAACGCGGCGGAAGCGGCGGACGCCTCCTCAAGCTGACACCGAAAGCGGGCGGCGGTTAACGTTTCCTTCGAGGCGGTACGACGGCGTCCTACAGCGCAGGCGCCGGCGTAGCGCTATTCAAATGGGTGCAGGGATACGAGAGGTACGGAAATGAACATACTCAAGACACTCACAGTGCTGGCATTCGGCTCGGTGCTCCTTGCCGGCTGCGGCGCAAACAAGGACGAGTCGTCCGCCCAGACGGGCATGCCCTCGCCCGCAGTGGATACGCCTGCTCCCCCTCCGGAAGACACGATGTCCCCTGCGGATACGACAGATACGATGCCTTCAGACGAGCCGGATCCAGCGATGTCAGACACGCTTCCGACGAGCGAAGAGCCGCCTCCGATCGAACCGGCGCCGCCGCCGGGAGGCTGACGACACAAAGCGCGCGGTTCTCGCGCAGGCGGGACGGTCAGGCGTGAAGGATGTCCTTCCACCTCACCGTCCCCTTCAGCGCGCAATGACGCACGGCGAAGTCGTGGATCACGTGAGCCAGCCTCGATACCGGGCGTGCCTTTCGGCCACGCCGATGGTGATGAACGTCGCGTCATAATCCGGTGTCGTCGAATACACTGCCGGGACCCAAGTCGACGGGGGCCGCTGGCGAAATGACTCCTTGCAACCGACAGGCTGCTGCGGCGGCACTGCTTGCCTCTCTGTCTTTGCTTCTCGCGGCCTGTTCCACCTTGGAGGGCGCGCCGGACGAAGGGGAAGCCTCCTTCGAGAGCATGGAGACTCCCGAGTCGCAGGAGCCGGAGTCCCCCGCGACAGAGGAAGCCGCCCCCGAAGCCCTGGGGACCGAAGGCGAAGTCCCGCTGGCCGTCGCCGAGTCGGAATCCCCGGAAATCTCTGCCCCGGAAGTGGAACTCGACGCGATCGTCGTGTCCGTCACGCGCGAGGACCAGATCCGTGACCTGGTGTCGCAGGCGCGCGAGTTGCTGGAGGACCACGAGCTGCAATACGTGTTCACGGGCAAGGGCCGGAACGAGACGCTCCGCGGCCGCCCGGTGGCCTTTGCGCTGTGGAGCGAGTCGGACCAGGCCTGGACCGTCGCGCGCATAGAAATCCCGAAGCCACCGATACGCTGGAAGCCGGGCGGCAAGCCCATCAAGTTCACCCTGCTCACCCCGGGCATCCAGGCGCAGCACATCAAGGGCACGGGCGCCGAGCGACTGATGTTCGCCTTCTCGAAGGCCGGCGAGCCGCTCAAGGTCTACGGCCGGAAATTCCCGGTGTTCGACGCCGCGCTGCTCAAGAAGAAGCGCTGGCGGGCGGTCGCCGAAACCGCGAAGCCCATCGTTTACCTGCCCTTCACGGAAGACACCTTCGATCCGGACTTCGTCAGCGGCGGCCGGGATTTCCTGCTCTCCACGGCGCAACAGGCCATCGACGAATTGCGGCTGGCCAAGGCGCCTTCGGTCGCCTTCCCCGGCGAGCTGCTCGCCGACGTCGTGCCCCCCTCGGTCATTGCGACGCTGGCCGTGATCGAGCAGACCGACGACACGGACTTCGTCGAGAAGGGAGAGGAAGCCTTCAACGAGGTGCTGAACCAGTACGGCCTGAAGCGTGGCGAGGCCTACCGCTACAGCGTCTCCAGCGCCTCGGCCATCGGCCCGATGCAGTTCACGAACCGCAGGGGCAACGGCACCTATGCCCTGGTGGTGCGGCGCTGTCCCGCGGCAAAGCTCGAGAAGAACTTCGAGCGTGGCGCGACGGACCTCTTGAACGCCATGAAGGCGGCCATCTGCCTGTTCGACATCGAGCTGAAGCAGATGCGCGCGGAGATCCGCACCGCGTACCGCGACAACCGGGAGGTCCTGGGCATTTTCCCGGTGGCCGCCTACAACGGCGGGCCGCGGAATGTCACGAAGCTCGCCAGCGTCATGAAGAAGATGAAGGTGGGCCTGACGGAACTGGGCCGCCCCGGGGAACAGCCGGCGAAGCCGGTGCCCTGCCCCTGCGTGTGGAAGACGGTGGCCTCGGATGTCATCCCGGTCTCGATCCCGCGCTACAACAACGAGAACCGCTGGTACATCGAGAAGTACCAGTCGATCCTGAGCGTGTTCGAGGAAGGCGAAGCGGCCAGCCAGCGCGTGGCCTTCGCATCCACCGATGCAGCGGATCCTTACTTCTGGCTCGAGGAAATCGACAGCGCCCGCGCCCTGAACTGGGTGCGCGCGAAGAACGCGGAGACGATGCAGAAACTGGGGTCGCAGCCGATCTACCAGGAACTGCGCAGCGAGGCGCTGGCCGCGCTCGACGCCCCGTCGCGCCTGCCGGACGTGGAGCAGATGGGCCCGTGGATCTACAACCTCTGGAAGGACGATGCGCACCCGCGCGGGATCTACCGGCGTGCCACGCTGGAGGAATTCCGGAAGCCCGAGCCCGCCTGGCAAACGGTGCTGGACATCGACGAGCAATCGGTGCGCGAGAACACGCCCTGGGTTTTCCACGGCATGGATTGCCTGCCGCCAGAGTACCGGAAGTGCCTGCTGTCGCTCTCGCCGGGCGGCGGGGACGCCGACGAGGTGCGCGAGTTCGATCCAGAGACACGCGCGTTCGTGCCCGGCGGCTTCTCGGTGCCGGTCGCCAAGACCTCGATCGCCTGGCGGGACGCGGACAGCGTCTTCCTCGGCACGGACTTCGGGCCGGGGTCGATGACCGAATCGGGATATCCGCGCCAGGTGCGGCTGTGGACGCGCGGCACGCCGCGCGCCCGCGCGACGTTGCTGTTCGAGACGAATCCGAAATCGGTGGGCGCGACCGGCTTCCGCCTGCGCTCCGACGGCGGCGACGTGGACCTGGTCGCCGACAACCGCACGTTCTACGAGACCGACTATTACCAGCTGCTCCCTGACGGCAGCCTGCACCTGCTGGAGCTGCCGGCGACCGCGCAGATAGTCGACGTGTACGCGGGACGCTTGGTCATCTCGCTCAACGATGACTGGCAGCGCGGCGAGCGGAAATTCACGCGCGACAGCATCCTGCTCGTGGATCCGACCGTCTTGCGTTCGACGGGCGATGGCGCACGGCGCGGCGGCCTGGACGTGCTGGCCGAATCCACGCCCAGCGAGGTGGTGCTCGGGGCCGTGGCAGCGAAGAGCGGGATCCTGGTCACCGTGCTGGACAACGTGCGGGGTCGACTCTACCGCTATGAGAATACGGCGTCGGGGTGGACGCGGCGGAAAATTTCCCTTCCGGACAACGGGAGCCTCGAGATCGCGTCGGTGGATGGCACGAGCGGCGACGCGTTCGTCACATTCGAGGACTTCGTGACGCCGCCGACGCTCTATTACGTGGCGGACCAGAACCCGGTCCCTGAGTCGGTGAAGCAGCAGTCACCGACCTTCGACGGCAGCCGCTTCGAGGTGAGCCAGCATTGGGCGGTCTCGGCGGACGGCACGCGGGTGCCCTACTTCCAGGTGTCGCCGAAGGGGATGACGCTGGACGCTGGCCGGCCGACGCACATCTTCTCATATGGCGGGTTCCGCAATGCGCTGGTGCCGTCGTACTCGGGGAGCTACGAGCAGCTTTACGGCGCGTACGGCAGGACCTGGCTGGACCGCGGCGGCGTCTTTGTCCTGGCGAACATTCGGGGCGGCGGCGAGTTTGGAGAAGCCTGGCACCAGGGTGCGGTGGGCGCGAACCACGTGCGCTCGTTCGAGGACTTCGAGGCGGTGGCAGCGGACCTGATTGCGCGGAAGGTGACGTCGAAGGAGCGCCTGGGCATCGAGGGCCGGAGCAACGGCGGTTTGCTTGTGTTGTCGACGATGGTGCGGCGTCCGGACCTTTATGGCGCGGTCATCGCGGGCTCGCCGCTTGCGGACATGCGCCGCTATGACCAGTTGCTGGCGGGCGCGAGCTGGGTGGATGAGTTTGGGGATCCGGACAAGCCAGAGGAATGGGCGTGGATTGCGCCCTACTCGCCTTACCAGAACGCGGCGCGGGGGCTGGGTTATCCGCCGGTGTTCTTCTATCTCTCGACGCGCGACGACCGGGTCCACCCGGGCCATGCGCGCAAGATGGCGGCGCGGCTCGAGGAGCTCGGCTACGACGTCTCATACTACGAAGAGATCGAGGGCGGCCACGGGGCGAGTGTCACGAACGAGCAGCTCGCGCACAGGCTGGCGCTGTCGTATACACACCTGTGGGGGCGGCTGAGCGCGCGCTGAGCCTGACTCCGACCGCCGAAGCATCACACGTCGCCGATGCGCTTGCGCAGGTCGGCTTCTCGCGCCTGCTCTTCCGGTGTGAAACCCTCGCCGAAGTCAGCCGCCTCGTAGTACGGTCGAATCTCGAGATCCGACTCTTCGCCGGGCATCGGGTTCGGGCATTTCTTCGCCCACTCGACCGCCTCTTCCATCGACTTCACTTCCCAGATCCAGAAGCCCGCGACGAGCTCCTTGGTCTCGGCGAACGGGCCGTCAATGACGGACCGCTTCGTGCCGTTGAAGCGAATGCGCTTGCCGTACTTACTGGGCTTCAAGCCGTCACCGCCCTTCATGATGCCGGCCTTGACGAGCTCTTCGTTGTACCTGCCCATCTCGGCGAACATCTTTGCCATCTTCTCAGGTTCCTTGAAAAGCGTTTCCGCTTCGCTGTTCGGCGTGGCCTTCACGAAAACCATGACTTTCATCGGTCGTACTCCTTTGATTGGAGAAGCTTCAGATCACTCGATTCACTGGGTTGTCGAGCCAGCCACTCCAGGATCGACATTTTCGACATTTCTTTTGAGAAACAGTGCCGAAGGATCGTAAGAGGCTGGGAGAGTCCGGAGATGGTGCGAAGGTATGCTCACTTTTCAGCGGAGCATTTGGCGCGCCCGGAGAGAATGTTCGCGGCCTTCGGCCGCGAATCCCTCGCTACGCTCGGGACCGTCGCCGCTGCGCGGCGCCGTCCTTCGGCGCGATTCGCGCGCCTCGTCGAACTCCCGACCGCTCGAACCAATCTGTCCCAGTCACACTGGAGTCACAACCAACCTGAGAAAGGCGCAATATCCGCGGAAAATGCCACAGACCCAGCTCGGGTGAGAAACCGGTCTTGGATATCGGCATCACACGCCTGTTTGGCAATCAACGCTCAGCCCGAAGTGACCGGCTCTTCGAGAAAGTTCAGGCGTCGCAGCATCGCCTGAAAGCGCGGGTCGCCGCGTAGGGAGTCGAAGCGCGGATCCATCTTGAGGTAGGTCAACAGTGTCGACCGCTCTTCGAATGCTTTTTCCAGGGATTGGAAGGCCTTGTCCTTGTCGCCCAGTCCGGCGTGCACGAGCGCGACCTGGTATGACGGGACATAGCGCTGCTTGGCCCTGTCGGCAAGCTCCTGGAGGATCTTTCGCGCCTCGTCCAGCCTGCCGCTCACCGCATAGGCGCGGCCCAGCGAGGCGAGAAAATTCGTGCCGCGCTTGGTCAGCTCCGCCGCCTTCTCGAAAGACTCGAGCGCGCCGTCCATGTCTCCCGATTGCTCGCGTGCAAGCCCAATCCCCCAGTGCGCCACGGGGAACTCCGGTTCGGATGCCGCGAGTTGCTGAAGGTGCCGCAATGTCTCGTCGAATTGGCGGCCGAAGTAGTAAATGACGCCAACATTCGCCTGGATGATGAGCGAGAGGGGGTCGAGCTCCCGGGCACGCTGCATGTGAACCAGTGCCTCGTCGGTGCGACCAACGCTTGACAGATAGCGGCTGTAGCGGTGGCGGAGGCTCGCGTTATTGGGGTCGAGTGCCAAGGCCAACTCAAACTCCCTCGCCGCGTCCCGCCAGTCCCAGTCGTAGTACGTGCGAATGTACGCGAGGGCGCCGTGCGCCTCCGCAAGCTGGCCGTCGAGTTCCAGGGCCCGGGCGACGGCCGCCTTGGCCTTTGGAAACACCTCGTCGGGCAGCGAGCTCGAGTAGAACGGCAGCGCGCTGTAGTAATCGGCCATCGCGGCATGCGCGAGCGCATAGCCGGGATCGATCTCGAGTGCCCGCTCGAAATTCTGACGCGCCTTTTCCAGGTCGGTCGGATCGCCCTCGTTCCAGTAGAACCGCCCGCGCAGATAGGCGTTGTATGCATCGAGGCTGGTCGTCGCGGTCCGCGCCGGAAGGGTGTCATTCAGCAGCGCAAGCTTGAGCTGGTGGACAACCGCCAGGGCAATTTCATCCTGCATGGCGAAGATGTCAGTCATTTCCCGATCGTATGCCTCCGACCACAGCTGCGTGCCGGATTGGGCCTCGACCAGTTGCACGGCAACGCGCACTTGGTTGTCCGCCTTGCGCACCGAGCCCTCGAGAACATGCGTCACGTTGAGACGCTTCGCGAGCTCCTGAACCTCGATATCCTGACCCTTGAGCGTGTAAGTGGAGGAGCGCGAAATCACCCGCAGCTCCGGGATCTTTCCCAGCAAGTTGAGCAACTGATCGGAAATGCCATCGGAAAGGTATTCCTGTTCCGCCTCGCTGCTCATGTTCACGAACGGCAGAACCGCGATTGATTTATCGCCCTGGGCAGCCAAGCGTGCTCCATCCGCGACGCGTGACGGTGCCACGGCAGACACGTCGCCCACACGCGGGTAATACCAGAACGCACCCGCACCCAGCGCCAGCAGCAGGGCCAACAGTGGGATTCCGGCACGACGTGCGCGATCCCACGACCTCGTGGAATACTCAATTCTCGTGCCCGGCTCTGACTTCCCGCCGTCTCCTGACCGCGCGTGATTCACGACAACAGGCTCACCTTCCAGCAATTGGCGCACGCGATCGGCAAATGCCGGCGGCGTCTCGCCATTTGGCAGCCAGGTCCACTGCGCCAGCAAGAACTCGTCGGGAACCCGTGCATCGGCTTCGCGTGTCCCATCGACCACCACGGGCACCAGGAAAGCGGCGTCTTGCGCCATGTTCAGGAGCCGACGCGTGGCGAGGTTCCATTCGCCGCGGAAGTAACCCTCGGATCGCGCATTCGTATGCGCCGATATCACTGGAATGAACAGAGCGCAGTCGTTGATGCGCTTCTTGATTTGCGCATCCCAGGCGTCGCCGCCATGTAATGCACTCTTGTCGAGCCACACGTCCACGCCCGCTGCTCGCAGGGCTTCGCAGATGCGTGCCGCCGCCTCCGCATCCTGAGAGGCGTAGGAAAGGAAGACGGAACCCGTGGGATCCGATCTCTCAGGCATGGACGCGCGCTAACTCATGGTGCTTGATTCGAGCAAACGTCACACCAGCGTTCCTAGTATAAGCGCAGCCATTGCGAGAACACGATTGCAGCGGTCTTCTGATTAGGATGGGATGACATACGATTTCTCGGCACCAAAAAAACCAAAGGCTCACGCATTGCGTAAGCTTGTGTTGTTGCTGGCGCGCCCGGAGAGATTGCTCGCGGGCTTCGCCCGCTCGTCCGTCGCTCCGCTCGGGACCGTCACCGCTACGCGGCGACGTCTTTCGGCGCGCTCCGCGCGCCTCGTCGAACTCCCGACCCCCTGGTTCGTAGGGCGATCGAACGCTTGTTAGGTGCCTCGCAAATCAACGACTTGCAGCACTTGCCGACGTTGGTGGTCAGGGGCGGAATCGAACTACTGAAACGAGGGTCTTCAGTCGCAGGCAAGAGTGCCAACCCTGCTACTAAACTTATGACTTGCGGACGATTCGCTATTGACGCCGGATCGCATGACCTGACCCGGAACATGCGGTCCTGAAGCAGGACCCTTGCCGCAAACAGTCCCGTCCGGTCCTATACTGCTTGAATGAAACTTGTCCGCCTAGCCGGACTGGTTGTATTGATCCTGCTCTCTGTGGCGGTTGCGCTCGCATTCCTGCTACGACCCGATTTCAGAGCTTCGGACACCGGCCCCTATACAAGTCCGTTCTTTCTGACCGGGTACGACCTTACGGAGACCTATTCGTCGTTCAGCAAGCAGAGTGCTTACATCACGCTTGCGGATGGAACCCGACTTGCGGCGGATATTTTCCTGCCGGACGATCCTCTCGATTCCTCGCAGGATGCAGGCCCGGGTGCCGGTTTTCCGACCGTTCTCGAATACGGCCCCTACGCGCGCGCCTGGGTTGAAGTCGGGCAATCGCCGTGGCAGAGAATTTACAACTGGTGGGCGACGGGTCGATGGGAGGCGGTCTGGGATGCCACCCGCCTGATCAACGTGCGTAACTTTCTCTACCGCGGCTACGCCTTCGTGGTCGTCGAAATGCGCGGAACCGGGGCTTCGTTTGGCAGCCAGGCCCCATTGGAACCGCAGCTTGGAATTGATGGCGCCGAGGTGGTCGAGTGGATCGCGGCACAGCCTTGGTCCGATGGCAACGTGGGCATGCGCGGGCAGTCATACGACGCGTGGGGAGCGTTGGCCACTGCGGCACACGCGCCAAAGGCACTGAAGTGCATCGCCCCGGGAGTCATCGCTTTCGAAAGTTACTCGGATGCCGTAAGGCCTGGCGGGATCACCGCGGTTCGCTGGCTTCGCGGCTATAGCGACGCGCTGCAGTCAAGCAATCTCAACGAATTGGAGCCCGCAACCCTTCAATACCCTTCAACGCCGGTTATGGATGAAGACGGCGACGGCCGGATTGCAGATGACGTACCTCTCTATTCCCATGGCGATCCCGAGTCTTTTCTCGACGATCTGCCCGTTCGTTACGCAGACAACTACGCTCGGTCGGATAACCTGCTCTTTAACGCGACCGTTGAGCATCAGAACAACACGCTGGTCAAGCAATTCGTCGACAGGCGCACGCGGTATTTTGACAGCCCCTTCCCGGCCGGCGACAAGACGCTCCGCTATCTCGATACGAGCGCGGGAGCCATGCTTGGCGCCATCATCGAGCGACAGATTCCCGTTCTGAATACTGGTGGATGGTTTGACGGTTTTGCCAAGGCCACGCCAAAATTTCATTCGACCTTGCAGGGAAAGTCACCTAGCTACCTGCAGATGAGTCCGCAATTTCACGGTGGAGATCTTCCGGCCGCCTATAAGGCGTTCCTCAAGTATGACGCGATCGAGTACGCCGACGTGATCGCGGAGCAGTACCGCTTTTTCGACTGGTGCTTGAAGGGCTACGACAACGGCTTCGCAGAGCAACCGCCCGTCAAGATATATGTCGTAAACAAGGGCTGGAGGTCGGAAAGCAGCTGGCCATTGCAAAACGAGCGTCGCACGGATTTCTATCTTGGATCCAGTAACAGCTTGTCAGTCGAACCGGGTTCGTCAGGTAACGATTTGTTTGATGTCGATTTCACCCACCATTCCGACTACGGCTCGAACAATTCGAATCGCTGGGAGATAATTGACGAGCCGGACTCTCTAATGTTGCGAAATGAGCCGGACAAGAAATCGATCCTGTACGAGAGCCTCCCGCTGGCCGAGGGGATGGAAGTCACGGGCCATCCGATCTTGCGGCTATGGGTCGGCGCCGATCGCGACGATGCCGACATCTTCGTATACCTGAGCGATGTCGACGAGAAAGGTAACGTGAACTACGTTGCCGAGGGACAGCTACGCTCCAGTTTCCACTCCCTGGTCGATCCGTCCCTACAGGTCGGTGGAAGGCTGGAAGTGCGGCCGGAACTGCCATGGCATGGTTATCGGGCACAGGACGAGGAAATGGCGCCTTTCGCAGATGGCAAGGTTCTTGAGCTCACGATCGAAATGACGCCGACTGGCTGGTATTTTCCGGCTGGGCACAAAATCCGTGTTTCGCTTGCCGGAGCGGATCTGGGCAACTTTGAGCTCAATCCAACTCTTTGCCCCGATGACGAAGTCGGTAATTGCCGGGCAACGCGGCTTACAATACATCGCGGTGCCAAAACACCTTCCGCGATTAATCTGCCCGTTATCCGCTGAGCGGCACTCAAGACGAATCGCGTCATAAGGGAAGATAATGGCCAGGGGCGGAATCGAATTTCCCACACGCGGATTTTCAGTCACAAACTGATATTCGCAACATCAACTGCATTAACCGGTTAGCCGGGGCGCCCGTTGCAACGAATGCCCTACGATGCAGGACCGTGCAGGACTGATTCCCGCAAGACTCCCGCAGGCATCAATGTGCCGCCTCGCGGAGAATCAGATCTATGTGTCCGAATTTGCCCTCACGCGCTTGCAGTCACGTACGCGAGATGATAATTAAGCAGTGGGTGTCGGCGATGCGCCGATAGGATCAGGTTGGTCGGGCCGCCAACCGCCTACAAATTTAAGGCGGCCCGATGAGCGCGACACCCATCCCGCTTCGAGTGCTCGTCGTTGAGCGCGCGCCTGCATCCAGCGCCGTGGTCTACGCGCGGACAAATTCCTGATGCGCGATCCGGCTAAGTGGCGAGTATGGATGATATTCGCCGCCCTTGCGTTCATCGTCGTCGCCACATTCATCCTGGATCGATGGATGCACCAATAACAATAGCGCGGGGTCTCGTCATCCATGCGGTCCCACTATGTGGAAGCGTTCTGGGAGAACTTCCTTGGCCATTCTCCCGATTGGTACAAGTGCCTTGTCCTAGTTTGTTTTGTAGTAAACCCCGTGCTGCTGGCGATCGGGGGGCCACTCGTAGCGAGCTGGGCCATTCTCTTGGAGTTTATCGGCACGCTGATGATGGCGCTGCGATGCTATCCGCTTCAGCCGGGCGGCCTGATCGCGATTCAGGCCGTGGTACTCGGACTCGCCACACCGGCAGGAATCCAGCAGGAGATCGAGACAGGACTGCCTGTGATCCTCCTCCTGATATTCATGGTCGCCGCAATCTACTTCCTGCGCGAAATGCTGGTGTACACATTCACCAAACTGCTTGTACGTGTGCAGTCAAGGTCCCTGCTTGCTTTTCTGTTCGTCGCGACGGGCGCCATCCTCTCCGCGTTCCTGGACGCGTTGACGGTGCTCGCGGTGATAATCACCGTTGCCGGTGGATTCTATGCCGTATATCACCGCGTCGCATCAGGGAAGTCGGATCAAGAAGAAGTGCACGATGCAAGTACGGACGGCGAGATTGGTGACCTCCACAGATCAGACTTGGATGCTTTTCGTGCCCAACTGAGAAGCCTCCTGATGCACGGAGCCGTCGGCACGACCATTGGTGGAGTTTGTACGCTGGTGGGGGAGCCGCAGAATCTCCTCATCGGCAAGGAAGCGGGCTGGGAGTTCATTCGATTCGCCGCCGAAATGGCGCCGGTAACCATACCCGCGGCAATCGCCGGACTTGCAACGTGCGTAGTAGTCGAGCGATTTGCATGGTTCGGTTACGGATCGCCCGTACCTCCGGCGGTGCGCCAAGTTCTATTGGACTTTGAGCGACGCGAATCAGCGCGGATGACGCCACGTCACAAGCATGTGATTGTCGTACAGGCGATCGTCGCCATTTTGCTGGTGATCGCGCTCGCGTTTCATGTCGCCGAAATCGGCGTTATAGGCCTTGCAATTATCGTGCTCGCGACCGCATTCACAGGCGTCGTGGAGGAAGGTCGCCTTGGGAAAGCTTTTGAAGCTGCCCTGCCATTCACGGCCCTACTTGTCGTGTTCTTCGCGATCGTCGCCATAATCCATCAGCAGGATCTGTTCGCGCCTTTTCTTGAGTGGGTGCTACGACTCGATCCGACCAACCAGGCGATTGCGCTCTTTGGTGCCTCCGGGTTGCTGTCGATCGTCAGCGACAACGTATTTGTCGCGACGATCTACATCACACAGGTCAAGGAAGCGTTGACCGCGGGTGCTATTTCGTCCGAACAATTTGATGCAATGGCGGTCGCGATTAACACCGGAACAAACATTCCTAGCATTGCGACGCCGAATGGTCAGGCAGCATTTCTATTCTTGCTGACTTCGGCGATAGCTCCCCTAATTAGGCTTTCATACTTCCGCATGGTATGGATGGCCCTGCCATACTTCATTACGATGACTGCGGCCGCGGTTCTTGGTGTCCTGTATCTCCTCTGACAAGTGCACATGCAGGCGCAGGCGCGATTGCGGACACTGAAAAGGATGGTGGCCAGGGGCGGAATCGAACCACCGACACGCGGATTTTCAGTCCGCTGCTCTACTAATCGATGAACCTCGACCTTATTGGTGCCCGGTATTGCCGTAGCAACGAGTTGTCGTTGACTTCATGGTTACTTGTGGCATAGCCGACACTTCAGGCCAGCACGTCTCGAGTTCAGACTTCCTGGCCGATGTCTGGGCAGTTATGTCTTCTCGCGGATTGCGGCACACCGCGCAGTCGTAAGCTAGGCGTGGGAAAGGGAGGTTCCCAAAATGAACAACAATAGTTGCGTCGAACGAAAGCACGTTTCGCGCTATGTCTCCGCGCTCACGGCCTGCTTGTTTGGGCTGACTTCGACGTTCGCACGCGCCACATCCGAGAGTGAGCTCGCCCGGTACGTCGCTGCGCCGGATGCGAGTTATACATGGAGCGAAGTAAACTCACGACGTGTAGGCTCGGCCAAGGCTACCGAACTCATCCTGACGTCGCAGACTTGGCGCGATATTCCGTGGAAACACCATCTGGTCCTGTTGTATCCGCCGAACGTGGACAAGTCGTCCGGCCAGATGTTCCTTTTCATCGGTGGCGGCCGCTGGAAGCCCGAGTACGAGAACGGTTTCCAGGGCGCCCTGCCACGCGAAGCGCTGCACTTCGCGAAATTGGCCGAGACGCTGCGGGCGCCTATTGCGGTGCTCAGGCACGTGCCGTATCAACCGATGTTCGAGCGTCGCGAAGATGCGCTGATTGCCTACACCTTCGATCAATATCTTGCGGGCGGCGAAACGGACTGGCCGCTGCTGCTGCCGATGGTCAAGAGCGCTGTGCGTGCGATGGACGCCATCCAGGCGTTCGCGGCTGAGCGCTGGCAGATGCCGGTGACGTCGTTCACGGTCGCGGGGGCTTCGAAGCGCGGTTGGACGTCGTGGCTGACTGCGGCCGTCGACCCGCGCGTGTCGGGCGTTGCGCCGATAGCGATCGACATGCTCAACGTACCGGCGCAGATCGAGTTGCAGCGCGCGACCTTCGGCGGGCTGTCAGATCAGGTGCAGGATTACATCGCAATAGACCTGCCCGGACGCATCGCCAGCGAACGCGGCCGCGCGCTGATGGCGATGGTCGACCCCTACCAGTATCTTGCCGACCTCACGACGCCGAAGCTTATTCTGCTCGGCACCAACGACCGATACTGGCCGCTCGATGCGCTCAAGCTCTACTGGGACGGGCTCCCGGAACCGAAGCGCGTGCTCTACGTGCCGAACCAGGGCCACGGCGTGGGCGACCTCGATCGCCTGATTGGCGGATTGAGCGCGCTCCACCGTTATTCAGCGCACGGCAAGCAGCTGCCGACGGTAACCTGGACCTACGCCGCAAAGCGCGATCACCTAGGTGTCAACGTGCAGACGAATCGCGGGACACGTCACGTGCTCGCGTGGACGGCGACCAGCGCAACGCGGGATTTTCGCGAGTCGCGCTGGACCTCGCATCACTGCAAACGTAGGAAAGGGAGCTTCTCCTGCAGTGTCGCGCGGCCGTCCAAAGGTTTTGTCGCGATGTATGCGGAGCTCTGGTTCCAAGATCGTGGGTATCCGAAGTTCCCGCTCGCCACGGTCGTGTGCATAGCAAGTGAGTCGGGAGGCGGCGCTTCAGACTGCTGAGGCACGCTGGGACAGCCCCCGTAACGAGTTGGCGCTCTAATTCGAGTTCGAATAAATTCCAACGCCGCCCCGAATCTGCACACGGCGCGTTGAGCTAACTCAGTGAGGGTGTTGGCGCGCCCGGAGAGATTGCTCGCGGGCTTCGCCCGCTCGTCCCTCGCTACGCTCGGGACCGTCGCCGCTGCGCGGCGACGTCCTTCGGCGCGCTTCGCGCGCCTCGTCGAACTCCCGACCCCCTGGTTCGTAGGTCGTCGTGGAAATTGCAGTCTTTTCTGAATCAACAAGTTAGCTGGCCCGCCCTCGCCTAACTTAACGCCAAGGCTCGCCTAGTCATGCCGAGAGCGGATTCAGCCCTACGCTGCCGCTCTAACCGTCGCTCCCGTATTGGCGAGGAACGCCACCGCCACATTCCCGCCCGCGAGGCGCTCGGCCATGATGCCGGAGCCAACGACCGCGGCGGCAAGGAGCATTGCGCCTAGCGTCTCCGCGAGCAGCCGGCGGCTCATGCGACGTCGTCGGTCAGCTTGCTCCGCCCGATGGCGTTTAGACGTTCCTGCAGCTTGATCCGATCCAGCGAACCAATCGGCAGGCTCGTGAAGATCTTGATGCGGCCGTCCAGTTCACTGAACGCCGTGCGGAACGCCGCCCTCCGCTCCTTATCTGATCCCACGGCCGATGCAGGATCAGCGATGCCCCAGTGTGCGGTCATCGGTTGTCCAGGCCAAACCGGGCAGACCTCTCCCGCCGCGTTGTCACAGACGGTGAATACAAAATCCATCTGTGGAGCGCTTGGAGCGGCAAACTCATCCCAACTCTTACTGCGCAAACCAACCGTCGGCACCTTCATGTTGCTCAGTAGCTCGAGAGCTAATTGATTGATTTCGCCCTTTGGAAAGCTACCTGCACTGTACCCGACAAATCGACCCCGCCCCCATTGGTTCAACAGGCTTTCCGCCATGATGCTGCGCGCAGAATTGCCGGTGCATAGAAAAAGGACATTGAACGGCTTCTCGCTCATGTTGGCGCGCAACACGGCTTCGCCTGTGCGCCCGCGACCGCATCGCCGCCGTAAACGGTGCTCTCGCCAGTCGTCAAGAACGTCTCCCACTGCACGCCTTGTGGGTCTTCGACCCAGTTCTTTTCGCTCTTGGCGTAGCAGCAAGTGGTCTTACCTTCGTCCAACACCGGCCGTTGTGTGTGCTCGATGCGCTGGAACACCTCGGCAAGCTCAGCGCTATCTTCGACCTGGATGCCGAGGTGTCGGATGCCGGTTACTTTGTCACGCTCGCTAATCGCAAAGTTCACGCGCGGATCGTCAAGCATCCACTTTGCGTAATCAGGCTTTTGGACGGTCGGCTGCGTGGCGAACAGAATCGAATAGAAGCGCACGGACTCATCAAGGTCAGCAACGCTGACGTGAACATGGAGACGCTTCATAGACGTTAATCCCTCAGTGGAAACTCAAGCTGCCTTCGCTGACTTGGTCTTTCGCGTCGGTGCACAGTCCGGTGCGCACGCGGTGCTTTCGACGCAACACTCGTCGGTGAGATAGGCAACCAGTTCATTCATGGCGGAGAAATCTGCGCTGTATAGGAGCTGGCGGCCCAACCGCGACTGCTTGATAAGTCCTGCGCGTTGCAGCGCTTGCAGGTGAAATGTTAGTGACGATGGCGTAAGCCCCACCCTGCTCCCAACAACCCCTGCTGGCAGCCCTTTCCACCCCTGTTTAATCAGCAATCGGTAGATTGCGAGTCGATGTTCGTGAGCCAGGGCACCTAGCAACTCAACAGCGGTGGTGGACTTCATCTTTTAACGATATTACAAGTACTATCGTATTGTCAATAGTGCGCGTTTGGGTTGTTGCCACTCGGTGCAACCTACTCGCGTGCGAGATTTGCCAACTCGTCCAGCAGGACGGCAACGCGACGGACAAATGAACCGCCATACGACTGCAACTGCCGCACGTATTCCCGCTTCAGACCCTCGGTAATCCGGCCATGTAACCGGCGCACGCGGATAGTCACCTCGATCCAATGCACACGATGGCTTACCGGATCTCGTGATCGCTTTACTACACCCGATGCTTCGAGCGCTGCAACTGCGCGACTAGCGTTTCCGTTGTTCAGGGCCACCTTCTCCGCGAGCTCGCCAAGGCGATGTGCGAGCGACCAGGTCGTTCAACGAAATACTCGCGAGGGACCGAACTACGATCGACCGTGCGCGGATTCGGAATGTCGCAGCGCTCAGGCTCCTGTTTTTCGCTTCTCTTTCAGAAAGTCCAGGAGCGCCAGCATTTTCAAGTTCTTTCGATGCTTGCCGGGCTCTTTGAAATCCTAATCGTGGATCGCGCCACTGCCGGAATAGCGGTAATTCGCATGCGCCATATTACGAAGGTGGTCAGAATCTAGCTTGTGAAGTATCGGTAACTCCCACCGCAGCGGCAATCGCTTGGATGTGCGGCACGTGCACCATGTGGTGCAGTGTCATGAACGCCAGCCACTGCTTGATGCGCAGCGCGCCAAACCACGGGTGCTGGTGCCGCATTGGCGAGCGAATGGCGTTTCCTTCCGAGCGCACCAGTTCAACGTAGGCGCGCACCATGGCCTCGAAGACGGCTGCGGTTTCCTGCCGGGTGAGCGCGCCAGCAGGTTTGACGTCCCTGGTCCGCAGCACCCAGGACGAAGGGCGTCCGGCGCACAGCGCCTCAGTCAGCGCGATGACGTGTGTTCCTACGATCGCCAGGTGTTCCAGCACCATCGCGCCGGACCAGTCCCTGGAGCTCTCCTCGATTCCCACGAAGCGCTTTACCAACACCCGACGAGTCCCGGCCGCCTCTCGCTCCGGACAGAGCGCCAAAAGCTTGTTCGACACACGTTGAAACCGGACGAGCAGCGTCTCCACCGGGAGGATTGCAACCACGCGCACCAGCACCCAACCGTAGGCTCGCTCGAAAAAGGGACCTCCAAACTGGGAACGAGCAGGTTTCGCGTTGGCCATATCCTTCTCCGCGGGCTGCGGCTCTGCAGCTAAGGCCTTGGAGTGGGCCGGGTCGCACAAACCGGGATTCGGATTGCGTTTATACACCGGCTTTGCACCGTGGTTGCGCCCGGCACTTGACGAACTCAGGCCCCTTGCGCCGCGCACTTGGCGCCCAGCCATCTCTCGCAAGCTGTCAGTCGAATTGAACGGACGTAGGCGATCGTAGTGGACATCCCTATGATTTCCCTACGCTAGAAAAACAATAGCCCGACGCATCGCGTAAGCGTTTGTTGAACCTGGCGCGCCCGGAGAGATTCGAACTCCCGACCCCCTGGTTCGTAGGGCGTTTTTAGCGGCAATGACTGTTTAAAACTCAATGACTTGCAGCGCTTGCCACGGCTCAAGCCGATATGTCCCAGTCACAGTCAAGTCACACCCAGTCTGGGAATGGCGCAATATCCGCCGGACGTGCCACAGACCCCGTCCGCGCCATGGCTTTCATCGTTAGAAGAGTTGGCTGTTAAGCCGACCTTTTCCACCCATTCCGTCCGGTACGGTCGGGTGCCCCAAGATGCCTGAAGGCAGCGACGACAAACAGGCTGCTGACGCCAAGGCCATCGCACGCGGGGCCGTCCAAGGTGAACCCTACACCGCCCAGGCATTCATCAGTTACGCATCCGCCGATCGCGACACTGCGAACGCCGTCTGTACCGCCCTGGAACGTGACGGCGTGAGGTGCTGGATCGCGCCGCGAGACGTCACGCCCGGCGAGCTTTACGCCGCAAATATCGTGCACGCCCTCGATAAGACCCGAGTCGTCGTACTTGTTCTGTCGCAGCACGCCGCAGACTCTGCGCATGTGCTCAGGGAGGTAGAACGCGCGAGTTCGAAGCGGCACCCTATTTTGTCTTTCCGTATTGACCAAGCACCCCTTCCGGACGGCCTTGAGTACTTCCTTAACACCTCACAGTGGCTAGACGCGAGTGCCGCAGGGGTAGATCGAGCATTGCCTAGGCTTGTCGCTGCCGTGAAGGGTGCGTTGGGGACCCCCGCCCACCAAGCCACTCGTGTGGCCGCAAAGGCAGGCATGCGACCGAATCGCATGCTTTTGACGTTGGCCATCCTTATCGCGGCCGTTCTTGCATACATAGCGGTCGATCGGCTCTGGCTATCGAAACGAAACGACTCGCGGCCGGCTTTAGTCGAAGGAACACCAGCCTCGCTGGGAGATCCTTCCGCGGCCCTCGCGACAATAAATAAATCGATCGCAGTTTTGCCCTTTGCGGATATGTCGGCCGAAAAAAATCAGGAGTACATGTCGGACGGTATTGCGGAGGAACTTCTGAACCTGCTGGCACAGGTCCCCGATCTCAAGGTGATCGCGCGCACATCCTCGTTCGCTTTCAAGGGAAAAAACGTCGAAATCGCTGAAATTGCTAAAAAACTGAACGTCGCTCATGTACTCGAAGGTAGCGTTCGTAAGTCCGGCAATACGCTGCGGATCTCGGCACAGCTCATCCGCGCCGCCGACAGCACGCATCTGTGGTCAGAATCTTACGATCGCCCGCTCGACGACATCTTCAGAGTGCAGCGTGAGATTGCGAATGCCATCGTTCGGGCGCTGCAAATCCGCCTTGCAGGTGGAGAGATGAGTCGCAGGAAAGGTGGCACGCAGAATCTCGAGGCCTACCAGTTGTACCTGCGGGCCACGAGCGCCATAAATCAAAACACAAAAGAGTCCCTGGACGCCGCAGACGCCTATCTGGAACAAGCGATCAAGCTCGACCCCGGCTACGGAATGGCCTGGTACGCTCAATCGACTGTCGTTTCAATGCAAACGGACAATGCCTGGCTGGACCCGATGGAGGGCTGGGAACGCGTAAGGCAGCTGGCGCAGCACTCGTTGCAGTTGAGTCCGGATCTTGCGGAAGCACATGCACGCCTCCAATGGGCGTTCATGTCTCTAGACTGGGATTGGCCAGCTGCAGAGGCCGAAGGGCGACGCGCCCTTGCCATTGATCCAACGAATCCGGGTGCGCTGATGGCCGCGGGAAGACTCTCTGCGACACTCGGCCGTTGGGAAGACTCTGAGAGACAGCTTCGCGCGGCGCTTGTCCGTGATCCGTTGAACACCTACGTACTCTGGAATCTAGGATTTTCCTATTACCGCGCAGGTCGATTCTCGGAGTCCGAGGTCCTGTATCGAAAGTTGCTCGAGTTGGAGCCGGATTTCCTGTGGACTCGCTCGTACCTCGCCAAGACGCTTCTGGCGCAGGGCAAACCGGATGCAGCGCTTGCCATCTTGCAGCAGGAAGTTCACCAGCCAACTCGCTTGTGGTTCCTTCCGATCGTGTTGCAGGCCGCGGGCCGCCAGGCCGAAGCGGATGAGGCGCTGGAAGCGCAAATTGCGCAATGGGCCGACACGGGTGCGTTCTTTGTGGCCATGACCTATGCGTATCGCGGTGATCACGATCGCGCGCTCGATTGGCTCGAACGCGCCTACCAGCAGAAGGATGCTTCTCTTGACGAAATCGTCGGAGAGCCGCTGTTCAAGAACCTGACCCCTGACCCCCGCTTTAAGGCCTTCCTGCGCAAGATGAAATTGCCGGAATAGCGCCCCATGGACGAGCATCGGCAACTTGCCGCCATCATGTTCACGGACATTGTGGGCTTTACCGCCCTGATGACTACGAGTCCGCGGCAGGCTGGTACCGCGCGCTGGACATCACGAAACCTCATCCATGCGGGCCATTGCCATCATATGCCCGGCACACATTCGGGGAATTCGTCCGCCGCCGCCTCCGCCGCCGCGATGACACCGTCTCTGTCCTCGGGCAGCAGGTAACGCCGGACGATCAGCCGATCTGCGGCGGCCGCCACGCGGTCGGAGTAGGCCTGGCGCGTCGGGTACAGGTCGGCGCAATAGCTCGTTCCCAGGGCGTCATCCACCGTCTGGTAAGGAGTGAACATTCCTTCGAGCGCCCCATACTCCGCGCACAGCAACCCCGCCGAGAAACCCGGGCTCGATTCGAGCAGGTACCTGGCGCGACCAATGGTCAAATCACCGCTTCCCGTTGAACGGGGTGCGTAATGATACGAATCCGTGATATCGAAATCGCGAGAAAACACGCCATGACATTCGATTCCGCGATATAGCCCCAGCGGCGCGGCGGCCTGCGGCAGCTCGACGCCGCCGAAACCATTGCCGGTGGAAGGATCGAGGGACACGATGCCATAGTCGAATGCCGAGATGGGCCCATCAGCCTCCATGTACGCGGAAATCGGCAGCGGCGTGTCATTTTGAATCTTGTCGACGAGGTTCACGAGATCAGCGCGCAGGACCGGGCTGCGATCCAAGGGATTCTGTCGGGTCGAGGCGGGATCCAGCCCGAGGTATTCGAGCATGAGCGCGTTTGGGAAATACGGTCGTTCGATGTGCGCGGCCGAATTGATCTCGTGCACCTTGTAATGGTCGCGCTCGGCGGCACGGCCGGGCGGCTTGGGGCGGGCGCTGCGCGGGAACAATTGGATATCGGTCTCCGAATGCACGAGCACCATGGGTCCCTCGCTGGGATCATCCGGACCGTCGCACGGCAGGGAACCCAGGTCGCTCGCGGTGACATCGGGGCACAGCGAAGCCTTCTGGCGTAATTCTTGCGTGTCGAAAAATCCAGCCAGCAGCATGCCGTCCAGCACGCGCCCGCGCGCGAAGATGGGGTCGGCTGATCCCCAGGTCGAGTTGAGGTGATGGGAATCGGCGATGACCGCCTTCAGCTGCATCGCGGTGTACGAGTAGCCAAAGCCGACCACGTCGCTGACCTCGCATAGATCCGGGCGCTCGGCACCGGTGAAATTGAGCGGGGTCTTCGGCCCGCGCAGCCATTTCGAGACGTCGCGATACAGGATCGCGTAGTCCTGCGGCCTTTCCAGATGCAAGCCCAAACCAATGTTGTCGGGAAGGCCCGCGATGTAATCGAGCTCGCCGGAGAAGTTGTTGGCTTGAAACCCCATGTAGACGACTCCACCGCCACCGTGGCCGGGATCGCCGAAGAGGAACCACTCGCGAAGATTGGCCCAGGCCTCGTGATAGCCCTGATCGAGCAGCGGGTCGTAGACGGGGTCATTCTGTGCTTGCACGACTCCAGCAAAGGCTCCCGGCGGGAATTCGGGGGAGCCGATTTGGTACGGGTGGATGAGCTCGACCAGCCCCACGTGGGCCAGGCGCCCGCTGTCGCAGTGGGTGGCCTTGGGGGCGACGATGCGTACTGGAACCTTGTAGCTGCTACAGGTGCCGTCCCAGAAGCGGTAGAAATTCGCATTGCTGATCGTCCCGATGAGGTCGTCGTTCGAAGCGTGGGCGTAGGTGTCGGCGGCGATGCCGTTGAACGTCTCACTGCGGACGATCTCGACGATGGGCTCGGCTTCGGGAAGCGAGCAGGGATCACCGATAGTCTTCTTTCCCTTCAGAAGCGTTTTGGCGCCGCTGCGTTCCGGGGCGACCGTGCCGCTAAGCGGTGCACATGATATTTGGAGCGCGACTGCAGCGAGCGCAATGACGAGTACCAAGGTAGGCCTGCTGAGCGCTTTCATTGAGAATTCAACATCCACGAATGATCAAAGTTAAAGACGATCACCTCGCCCCATTGCTTGATGGTTCCTTGATATTGTCCTGACATTGTTCTCGCCAAGTTCCAGCCGCGCCCAATCTCTTCGGGCGCTGGCGCTAAGCGGAAAGCAAGCGCGACAAAACGCTGTCGGCCAAAGCCAATTGCGAAGTCTAGCGAGGACGTTGCGCACACGCGGCATTTGGGTTTTTAATCACAATTGGACATGACCATTGACATGATGTTCTACATCATTATTTGGTGTAACTCGAATAGTACGAGATGGTGCTTCACTACGCGCACATGGCGCCCCAGCATCACACCAGGCTGCCCGTCGAATGGAGCGGGATTGGGAAATCGTAAACAAACTCTACGATTTCGTAATGCAAGAAAAAAACAAAAGGCTCACGCGTCGCGTAAGCGTTTGTTGAACCTGGCGCGCCCGGAGAGATTCGAACTCCCGACCCCCTGGTTCGTAGGGCGTTTCGATGGCAATGACTCTTTAAAACTCAATGACTTGCAGCGCTTGCCACCTGCCTATCCGACATGATCCAGTCACATTCACGGCACACCCAATTTGAGTTGGTCACGTTCAAGGCACGCCGCGGCATTTGGTTCACTTCTTGAGTTATTGACAGCCGTCCCGCGACGCTGCGTGACTAGGGGCGAAATCGAACCGCTGGCACGCGGATTTTCAGTCGCAGGCACGGTCGCCCTCGCCGCTCGCAAGCCGAAGACCCGGCAAAGTTTATTCGTGGGCACCGGCCCGAGGCTCGCCCGACCGAACCTATTCCGACCGGTTTCGACCAGCCTGCGTTCGCGCGACCCGAACCCCCATGCCGCTCAACGGGTTGCTAGCACCGCGACCGAACTGAGACCGACCGTGCGCCGCCCGCTACTTGGTCTGATCGACGACCTGCATCTGCTCCTCATTCATTCGGCCACCATGCACTTTGATCTTTGAGACAGCGCCCTCGATCTCAGCTAGATCCGCAGGCGTCAGCTCCAAATGGATTGCTTGCAGGTTCTCGTGCAGGTGATCCAGGTTGCGTGTGCCCGGGATGGGAACGATCCACGGCTTCTGCGCCAGCAGCCATGCCAGTGCGATTTGGGCGGGCGTTGCGTTCTTCTTCTTGGCAAAACTTTCGAGAAAGTCGACGATCGGTCTGTTCGCGGCCAGATTGTCGGATGAGAAGCGGTCAAACCCTGACCGAAGGTCCGTTTTCGGGTCGAGCTTCGTGCGTACGTTCACCTTACCGGTCAGGTAGCCCATGCCAACCGGGCCCCAGGGAACAAAGCCGATTCCCAGTTCGTCACACGTCGCCAAGACGCCGTTGTCTTCCGGGTCGCGTTCCATGAGCGAGTATTCGGTCTGGACCGCGGTTACCGCTTGAACGGCATGCGCTCGGCGAATCGTCTTTGCGCTGGCTTCGGATAGTCCGAAGTGCAGCACTTTGCCTTGCTTGATGAGCTCCTTGATCGCACCGGCCACGTCTTCGATCGGCACGCGGGGATCCACGCGATGCTGATAATAGAGATCGATGTGGTCGGTCCTAAGGCGCTTGAGTGAGCCCTCCACCACGTTCTGAATGTGTTCGGGTCGGCTGTTGAGACCGCCAGCTTCCAGGTCAAAACCGAACTTGGTGGCGATGACGACTTTGTCGCGGAAGGGCGCGAGCGCTTCTCCAACAAGGTCTTCGTTTGTATACGGTCCGTAGACTTCAGCCGTATCGAAGAAGGTGACGCCCTTTTCAAAGGCAGCACGAATAACCTGAATGCCTTGGCTCCTGTCGGCAGGCGGTCCGTAGTTGGCGCTGATACTCATGCACCCGGCGCCCAATTCCGAGACCAGCAGTCGTCCGAGTTTTCGAGACTTCATTTGCACTTTTCCTCCGCGGTATGCTCTGTCGCTCCGTTCGCTGTTAGTTGCGGGCTGGTCTCCTGGTACAGCCCACACCGACGCGCCGACAGCCAAGCCGGCCCCGGCGAGGGCCGCGCTGGCCACAAAGTCACGGCGACTCAGGGCCTGACCACCCTGCGCGGGCGACTCGGCGCGTTGCTTGATGTTTTCCATGATTTTCATTTGTGAGGATCCTTGAACGTGACGTGCAGCGAGGAGTCAGCGGTCGATGACGGCCATGTTTGCTTCGTTGTGGCGCTCGCCGGCAGGCGGTGAAAGGTTGTTCAGCCTTTCGATTTGCTCGGCGCTCAGCACCAGGCGGTCGGCGGCCGTGTTCTCCTCGACTCGGGCTACTCGCTTGGTGCCGGGAATCGGGGCGATGTCGTCGCCCTGCACGAGCAGCCAGGCCAGGGCCACCTGTGCCGGTGTTGCACCTGCCTCGGCGGCAACGGCCTTGACCTCGTCGACTATGCGCAGGTTGCGCTGGAAGTTCTCGCCAGTGAATCTTGGGTTGGTCTTGCGCCAATCATCGTCGGAGAGTTGTTCGGGTGAGCGAATTTCGCCAGTGAGAAATCCGTGGCCGAGCGGCGAATAGGGAACGAAACCGATGCCCAATTCTCTCAGCAGCGGCAACAGTTCGACTTCCGGGTCACGTGTCCACAGGGAGTATTCCGTCTGCAAGGCGGCGATGCGGTGGACAGCGTGCGCACGGCGGATTGTGGTGGGGCCGGCCTCGGACAGGCCGATGTATCGAACCTTGCCCTCGGCGACCAGCTGGGCCAAAGCGCCGACTGTCTCCTCGATGGAGGTATTCGGGTCGACTCGGTGCTGGTAATACAAATCGATGTAGTCCGTACCGAGCCGCTTCAACGAGCCTTCGACTGCAACGCGGATGTTCGCCGGACTGCTATCGAGTACCCCGGAACCACCACCGGCGTGTGAGACGATGCCAAACTTCGTCGCCAACACCACTTGATCGCGGCGGCCCTTGATGGCCCGGCCGACCAGCTCCTCGTTGATGTACGGACCATAGATCTCGGCGGTATCAATGTGGGTAACGCCCAAGTCCAGCGCCCGATGGATGGTGCGAATGGATTCGGCGTCGCTGCCTGTCCCGACGTTGTAGTAGCCGGACATGGACATCGCGCCTAGTCCGATGCGCGAGACGTTGAGTCCTCCAATCGAGATGTACTTCATGGTCATGGGCTCCAGGCAGCGCCGTTTCTGATGCGCCAGTGTCGCCGCGGACCCACAAAGCTGTTTGCCGGATCTGAGGAGCTTATTGCCTAAAACAACACACTTGCCTCAGAAATGTGAATGACGGTGCTAGACTTCATTCAGCGGCCACCTTTCAGTCGGAGCTTTAATTTGCAAGCATCCAACGCTCGAAATAGCCGAGGCGAATTGGTGAGTGTCTTGGCACAGGTCGTCGGCAGCTTTGCCCAAACCGACGGCGATTACCCCACGGCAATTCCGCCTCTCTCGCTTCACCGCCGGAGTGCGCCAACCAAACCTCTGCACTGCATCTACACCCTGGGATTGGGTGTTGTTGCACAGGGCGACAAGCATGTATTGCTTGGCAATGAGGTAATCGACTACGGCCCCGGCCAATCCATGCTTACGACTATCGATCTACCCGTGGTCTCGCACGTCAAGCTAGCAAGTATTCGAAAGCCTTTCCTTGGCTTGCTGCTGACGCTGGATGCCCGTCACATCCTGCAGTTGGCCTCCGAGATGGATTTGCCGCAGCCCTCGAGAGAACGCGCCCATCGACCTGTCTCCATCCAAAGGCTCGACGAAGCACTGATCGATGCTTTGATCCGGCTCGTCGAGCTTCTCGGCGAACCAGCTCTGATTCCCCGGCTGTCGCCGCTAATCCAGCAGGAAATCACCATCCGCCTGCTAACAAGTCGGTATGGCCCGCAACTGCTGGAGCTCGTCGCCGTCGGATCCCCGAGCCAGCAGATTGCAAAGGCCGTCGCTTGGCTCAAGCAAAACTTCACTCAGTCGCTGCATGTGGACGAATTGGCAGCACGCACGTACATGAGTCCATCCACATTCCGACAGCATTTCCGGACCATCACCGGCATGAGCCCGTTGCAGTACCAGAAGCAATTACGCTTGCAGGAAGCGCGTCAATTGATGCTCAACCAAAACCTCGACGCGGGTAATGCTAGCGGAATCGTGGGCTATGAAAGCGCGTCCCAATTTAGCCGCGAGTACCGTCGTCTGTTCGGTGCTCCGCCTCAGCGCGATGTCAGGTTCATGCGCCTTAGCCAAAGTTCATCAAGACAGTAGAACCGGCCGCGCGGCACCTATGTACGGAAGAGAGGTGGCCAGGAGCGGAATCGAACCACCGACACGCGGATTTTCAGTCCGCTGCTCTACTAATCGATGAACCTCGACCTTATTGGTGCCCGGTATTGCCGTAGCAACGAGTTGTCGTTGACTTCATGGTTACTTGTGGCATAGCCGACACTTCAGGCCAGCACGTCTCGAGTTCAGACTTCCTGGCCGATGTCTGGGCAGTTATGTCTTCTCGCGGATTGCGGCACACCGCGCAGTCGTAAGCTAGGCGTGGGAAAGGGAGGTTCCCAAAATGAACAACAATAGTTGCGTCGAACGAAAGCACGTTTCGCGCTATGTCTCCGCGCTCACGGCCTGCTTGTTTGGGCTGACTTCGACGTTCGCACGCGCCACATCCGAGAGTGAGCTCGCCCGGTACGTCGCTGCGCCGGATGCGAGTTATACATGGAGCGAAGTAAACTCACGACGTGTTGGCTCGGCCAAGGCTACCGAACTCATCCTGACGTCGCAGACTTGGCGCGATATTCCGTGGAAACACCATCTGGTCCTGTTGTATCCGCCGAACGTGGACAAGTCGTCCGGCCAGATGTTCCTTTTCATCGGTGGCGGCCGCTGGAAGCCCGAGTACGAGAACGGTTTCCAGGGCGCCCTGCCACGCGAAGCGCTGCACTTCGCGAAATTGGCCGAGACGCTGCGGGCGCCTATTGCGGTGCTCAGGCACGTGCCGTATCAACCGATGTTCGAGCGTCGCGAAGATGCGCTGATTGCCTACACCTTCGATCAATATCTTGCGGGCGGCGAGACGGACTGGCCGCTGCTGCTGCCGATGGTCAAGAGCGCCGTGCGTGCGATGGACGCCATCCAGGCGTTCGCGGCTGAGCGCTGGCAGATGCCGGTGACGTCGTTCACGGTCGCGGGGGCTTCGAAGCGCGGTTGGACGTCGTGGCTGACTGCGGCCGTCGACCCGCGCGTGTCGGGCGTTGCGCCGATTGCGATCGACATGCTCAACGTACCGGCGCAGATCGAGTTGCAGCGCGCGACCTTCGGCGGGCTGTCAGATCAGGTGCAGGATTACATCGCAATAGACCTGCCCGGACGCATCGCCAGCGAACGCGGCCGCGCGCTGATGGCGATGGTCGACCCCTACCAGTATCTTGCCGACCTCACGACGCCGAAGCTTATTCTGCTCGGCACCAACGACCGATACTGGCCGCTCGATGCGCTCAAGCTCTACTGGGACGGGCTCCCGGAACCGAAGCGCGTGCTCTACGTGCCGAACCAGGGCCACGGCGTGGGCGACCTCGATCGCCTGATTGGCGGATTGAGCGCGCTCCACCGTTATTCAGCGCACGGCAAGCAGCTGCCGACGGTAACCTGGACCTACGCCGCAAAGAGCGATCACCTAGGTGTCAACGTGCAGACGAATCGCGGGACACGTCACGTGCTCGCGTGGACGGCGACCAGCGCAACGCGGGATTTTCGCGAGTCGCGCTGGACCTCGCATCACTGCAAACGTAGGAAAGGGAACTTCTCCTGCAGTGTCGCGCGGCCGTCCAAAGGTTTTGTCGCGATGTATGCGGAGCTCTGGTTCCAAGATCGTGGGTATCCGAAGTTCCCGCTCGCCACGGTGGTGTGCATAGCAAGTGAGTCGGGAGGCGGCGCTTCAGACTGCTGAGGCACGCTGGGACAGCCCCCGTAACGAGTTGGCGCTCTAATTCGAGTTCGAATAACTTCCAACGCCGCCCCGAATCTGCACACGGCGGGTTGAGCTAACTCACTGAGGGTGTTGGCGCGCCCGGAGAGATTCGAATTCCCGACCCCCTGGTTCGTAGGGCGTTTCGATTGTTATCGTCTCTTTGAAACTCAATGACTTGCAGCGCTTGCCGCCTACTTGTCCAGCATGATCCAGTCACAATCACGGCACACCCAATTTGGGTTGGTCACGTTGCGGCGCCATCGGTGAGGAAGTTGAAGGCCAAGGGCGGAAGCGAACCATCGGCACGCAGATTTTCAGTCCACCGGTCCACTAATTGACGAACCTCTACCTATAGGGTGCCCGGTATTGCTGCAGCGACAAATTGTTGGTGACTTCGTGGTGACTTGCGATGGGGTTCTATCGCCAAGCAACTTGTAAGCCATCCGACCCCCGGTTCGTAGAGAGCCGTCAAGATTCAACGAGGCCCTGCTCCGGTGGCAGCACCACCTGGTCGCGCCCGCCTCATAATGCCTGTATCAGAATGGGCAGAGGCGCCCGCATGAAGTACAAGGACTATTACGCGATTCTCGGCGTGAAACGTGATGCGTCGGCGGACGACATCAAGACCGCTTATCGCAGACTCGCGCGCAAATATCACCCCGACGTGTCCAAGGAAAAGGATGCCGAGGAAAAGTTCAAGGAGATGGCCGAGGCCTACGAAACGCTCAAGGATCCGGAGAAGCGCGGCGCCTACGACCAGCTCGGCAGTCACGCGCCCGGCCAGGAATTCCATCCGCCACCGGATTGGGGTCAGCGCTTCGCACAGGGACAAGGCGGTCTCGATGACATCGATCTGGCGAGCCTGTTCGCCGGGCTCGGCGCGCAGCCAGGCGCCGGGGGTGCGCACCATGCGAGGCGCACGATGGCCGGCAGCGACTACGAGGCTGTGGTTCGCCTCTCGTTCGCGCAGGCGTTCCACGGCACGGAAGTCGAGCTCGAGCTGTCCGTGCTCGAATGGGACCCTGACGGCGGCGTCCGGCGCGTGCCGCATCACGTGAAAACCCGCATTCCGCGCGGCGTCGTCGACGGCGAAAAGCTGCGAGTCCCCGGCAAGGGAGGCAAGGGCGCGAATGGCGGCCCGGACGGCGACCTCTATCTCGATATCGAAGTGGCCGCGCATCCGCTCTATCGCGTATCCGGCAAGGATCTCTACGTCGATCTGCCGCTCACGCCGTGGGAGGCGATCCTCGGCACGAGCGTCAAGGTGCCGACACCCGCGGGCGGCGTGACGCTCAAGGTGCCGGCTGGATCGAGGGCCGGGCAGCAGCTGCGCCTGTCGGGCCGCGGCATGAGGCGCGGCAGCGGCCCCGCGGGCCACCTTTACGCAAAGGTGCGCATCGAAGTGCCGACCGTCGTCGACGAGAGGCAGAAGGCGCTCTACAAGCAGCTTTCCGAGAGCTCGAATTTCAATCCGCGCGCACACTTCGAGCAGGAGGTCGCACGATGACCGCACCCATCGAAGATGCGATGCACCTCGACGCGATTGCCGAGGTGACCTGGACGCAGCTGCTGCACTCTTCCGGACTTCCCGAAAGCGAGTTGCGCGAACTCGTGCGCTACGGCGCGCTGGTCCCGCGCGATCCGGATGCCCCGACGTGGACATTCGAGGCGCGCTGGCTCGTGGTGGCAAAGACGGCCTCGCGCATTCGCCACGATTTCGAGCTCGATCCGCACGGCGTCAGCGTCGTGCTGAGCTATCTCGAGCGTATTGGACGTCTCGAAGACGAAATCCGCGCGTTGCGCGCGCAACGGGGCTGACCGTTGCCCGAAATCTCGCAGGCCAGCGTTGGCTCGAGAAATGTTACCGATGTCCTCCGGCATGAACCGTCACTTGTGTAATCGGAATAGACCCGAGAGAGCTGGCGCGCCCGGAGAGATTCGCGCTCGTCGAACTCCCGACCCCCTGGTTCGTAGGGCGATTTCGAGCGGTAATGACTGTTTGAAACTCAACGACTTGCAGCGCTTGCCACCGCTCGAACCAATCTGTCCCAGTCACACTGGAGTCACAACCAATCTGAGTTTGGCGCAATATCCGCCGGAAGTGCCACAGACCCGTTCCACCAAATGGTCTTCGTCGCTAGAAGCGCTGGCTGCTAAGCCAACCTTTTCAACCAGTTCCGACAGGTACGGTCGGGTGCCCCAAGATGCCTGAAGGCAGCGACAACAAACCGACTGCTGACTCCGCGGCCGTCGCACCTGGAGCCGTGCAAGGTGGATCCGACACAGCCCAGGCATTCATCAGTTACGCATCAGCCGACCGTGCCATTGCGAACGCCGTTTGTAGCGCCCTGGAACGTGAGGGCGTGAGGTGCTGGATCGCGCCGCGTGACGTCACGCCGGGCGAGCTCTATGCCGCAAACATCGTGCACGCCCTCGATACGACTCGAGTGGTCGTCCTTGTTCTGTCTGCAGCACGCCGCAGCTTCTGCACATGTGCTTAGGGAGGTTGAACGCGCGACTTCGAAGCGGCATCCGATATTGTCTTTCCGTATTGACCAAGCGCCCCTGCCGGACGGTCTTGAGTACTTCTTGAACACATCGCAGTGGCTCGATGCGAGTGCCATGGGCGTAGACCGGACATTACCCAGACTCGTCGATGCTGTGAAGAGTGCATTGGCGAAATCCACGGTGGCCGCCCCCGTCAACCAAGCTCCATTCGTGGCCGCCAAGGCAGAGCACGCGACCCAATCGAATGCTTCTGACGTTGGCCGTCCTCATCGCGGCCGCTCTTGCATACGTAGGGGTCGATCGGCTCTGGCTGTCGAAACGCGACGACCCGCAGAAGGCCTTTGGTGGAGGCGACACCTGCCTCGCCTTCAGAGTCTTTGCCTGCGATGCCCACAGTATTCCGGCTAAGTCGATCGCGGTCTTGCCATTCGTGAATATGAGCTCCGACAAGGATCAGGAGTACTTCTCGGATGGACTATCCGAAGAATTGCTGAATCTTCTGGCGAAAATTCCGGAGCTGCGAGTTGCGGCACGCACATCTTCCTTCTACTACAAGGGCAAGGACGTCAAGCTGACGGATGTCGCGCGCGAACTCCAAGTCGCGCATCTGTTGGAGGGCTCGGTACGAAAGTCCGGAAATCGTGTGCGCATTACCGCACAGTTGATTCGGGCTTCAGATGGATATCACCAGTGGTCGGAAACGTACGACCGCACGCTGGAAGACATTTTTGCAGTCCAGGAAGAGATCGCGGCAGCCGTGGTATCGCAGCTGAAAGTTAGGTTACTCAACGCCCCGCCAAAGGCGCGTAAGACGAACTCCGAAGCCTACGCGTTGTATCTGCAAGCCATGCAGTTGCGTCGTCTAGGTACGGATCGCTTCGACGAGTCTATCGCCCTTTCCAGAAAGGCTGGCGATCGACCCCAATTACGCTCCAGCCTGGATTGGAATTGGGCGTGACTACGCGGGCCAGGTCGATCTTGGGCTAGCGGCCTCTTGCAGAGGGCCTGGAAAAATCTCGCGAGATGGCGAACAAAGCGCTTGCGATCGATCCGGAATATGCGTCACGCCCATGCAGTTCTCGGCTACTTGCGCTGAACTACGACCTCGATCTCGCGGCCGTCCGCACACCATTTCGAGCACGCATTGGCGCTGGATCCACGTGATCCAAGCGTCTTGGCATTGCTCACAATCTTAGCTGGGCTCTCGGTCGCCGCGACACGCGACGTGCACTCGTGGAATACCTGGTCAGCCGCGACCCGATGGCACCTGGGAGCTCACGCGCGCTCTTGGCAACGTTTATTTCGTATGCGGGCCGTTTGGAGGACTCGATTGCAAGCTATCGTACCGCGCTCAAGCTGAGCCCGGAGATGGATCGAGTATGCACGAGGGGATTGGCGATGCGCTTGCTGCTCAAGGGCGATTACGAGGCCGCATTGACCGAGTATAGGAAGGAGCACGATAGAACCCGCCAGATTGGCCGGGCTGGCGTGGCCCACCACACGCTGGGCCAAGCTTCGAAATCCGATGCAGCGCTTGCCGAACTGATCGAGAAGCATTCATCGGACTGGGCATTTTAAATCGCGGTCGTCTACACCTACCGTGGCGAAAATGATCGCGCGTTCGAGTGGTTGGAAAAGGCGGTGGCCAATCGGGACTATCAGCCTTAACAGTCTGCAGCTAAATCCATGGCTAGAGGAATCTACACGATGACCCGCGCTGGTTGCCCTTCCTGCGGAAGCTCGGAAAGGCGCCGGAGCAACTCGCGGCGATCAAGTTCGAACTGAAAGTGCCGACGCACTAAGCCGAAAGTGCCTGCGAAAAACAAAAGGCTCACGCATTGCGTAAGCCTTTGATGATTCTGGCGCGCCCGGAGAGATTCGAACTCCCGACCCCCTGGTTCGTAGGCAGATTCGACTGGTTTATGTACTTTTACAATCAATGACTTGCAGCGCTTGCCATCTGTAATTCCAACATGATCCAGTCACAATCACGGCACACCCAATTTGAGTTGGTCATGTTCACGGTGCGGATGGTGAAACGTTAGTGACCAAAGGGCAGCACTTAACCAACGACCCGCGGGTTTTCCCAGCGCAAAAAAGAAGCCCGCAGTCAATTTCTGCGGGCTCCAGGTTCACTCCTCCTTCAACGATTTTTGCGCAGACTATGCGGCTTTGTCCGCCTGCTGCGGGCGCAGCGATCTGAATCCCGCGCGCATCTCCGACGCGAACAGCAGCGGCTCTTCCCATGCCGCAAAGTGCCCGCCCTTGTCCACCTCGTTGAAGTAGGTGAGGTTCGCGTAGCCGCCCTCTGCCCAGCGCCGAGAGGGCTGGTAGATCTCGCCTGGGAAGACGGTGAACGCCGCCGGGATGGAGAACTTCTTGGGGCCGAAGTACGGGGGCTTGTTATCCCAGTAGCTGCGGGCCGCGGAGACCCCGGTGTTGGTCAGCCAGTAGAGAGTGATGTTGTCGAGCACGTCGTCCCGCGTCAGCCGCTCCGGGGGCTGTCCCTTGGTCGGCGTGCGCATCGCCGCGAGGACCGTCGCCGCCGGCTGGTCGTCGCCGTCGCCGTGGTCGATCAGCCAAGCCGCGAGGGCGATCGGCGAATCGGAGAGCCCGTAGAGCGTCTGCGGACGCGTCGCCATCTCGATCGCGTAAGCGGCGTTCTTGACGAAGAAGCCCCTCAGCTTGTCGAGCGCGCGTCGCTCGGGTCGGACAGATCGGACGGCACCGGTGCTCCGGCCTGGAGTGTGTTCGAGATGTCCTGCGGGAGCGCGAACAGGAAGTTGGTGTGAATGGCCACGAGCTCCGCGGGCGCCTCGACCGCCATCGCGTCCGTGACCTGTCCGCCCACGTCGCCGCCCTGCGCGACGTATCGCGTGTATCCCAGGCGCTTCATCAGCACGATCCAGGCGCGCGCCATGCGGGCGTGATCCCAGCTGGTCGTCGGCTTGCCCGAGAACCCATAACCGGGAATCGACGGGATCACGACGTCAAAGGCATCCTCCGCGCGGCCGCCAAAGGCCGTGGGGTCGGTGAGCGGGCCGACAAGCTTGATCTGCTCGAGGATCGAACCGGGCCACCCGTGCGAGATGATGACGGGCAGCGCGCCCTTGTGCTTCGAACGCACGTGGATGAAGTGGATGTCGAGCCCGTCGATCTCGGTGATGAACTGGGGCAGGGCGTTGAGCTTCGCCTCGCACTTGCGCCAGTCGTAGTCCGTCGCCCAATAGCGCGCGAGGTCCTGGAGCGGCGCGAGCGGCACGCCCTGCGACGTGTCCGCGACGGTCTCCTTCTCCGGCCACCGCGTGGCCTTGATGCGCCGAAGCATATCGGCCAATTCCGCTTCCGGAACATCCACACGAAACGGCCGTACAGCGGTCTTGTCGCTGCTTGACGTTTTTGTGTCTTCATTCATAGCCATAGTCCTTTATGAGAGTAGGAGTCCATAAGAAATGAGCGGTGTAACCCCAGAACGAGAAGCACCAACGATTTGTGTTTCATGAAATCGCTTCGAAGGGCGCACGTCCCCGCCGCCGCGTGAGTTCCGCGCACGTGCCTATCCTCTCGCCCCAGTCCGGGACGAATGCTAGTAGCCATCAGTTGATCGAAGTGGAAGCGTCAGGACTGATTAACTGACGCTCGCTCGAGTGTCGCGGTTGGCTTCACCTGGGAGGCCAACCTTTTGGAGAATGCACCACAGTGCGCCTTATGACAGGTAAGTCAAGCAGCAATTGCGACGGACTTCAGCGCTGAGCGGCGCGACGAACTCGGGGAATGGCGGTCCCGGACTCTGATGCTCACACCGTCTCGATTTCCTCAATCGATCCACCAGAATTAATGAAAATGCGAACGATTCCATTCCAGCCGGTGCCGTAGATTGCATTCGCGGATGTCATGTTTTCGATTTGTTTTTCACTCGTGGTAATCTTGACAGTCAATGGGGACTCGCGATTGCCCAGATTTTGTAGCCCAACAAATCGCGCTATGGTGTCCTAGTGCGGCTGTCCGAATCCAAATGCGGTTTGCCCGTCGATTGGTCGCGCAGGGTCACCGACTGCAATAAGAATTGGCTCAGGCTTCGCTTTGGCGAGCACAGCGTCGCCAGCACCATTATCGACACCATGATTTTTCCGGCACATACAGCAAAGTGCAACCGTGGAAGACATTGAAAAAATTGTGGCCAGGGGCGGAATCGAACCACCGACACGCGGATTTTCAGTCGCAGGCACAACTGCCCTAGACGCCCGTAAGTCGAAGACCGGGTAGAGGTTTCCCGCCGGGTTTGGCCCGCCCTGCGCCTGACCGAACCCATACCGACCGGGATCGTCGCACCCGCGTCGGCGTGGCGCAAACGTCCAGCTCGTTCAACGAGTTGCTAACGCTGCGACCGAACTGCGACCGACCGTCCGACGCTACACTCGGCGGCAACGGATAGGCCTTTTGTCCGGACTATCCTCCAGCGCTCATTCGCGGCGTGAGAGCGTCGGCTGCAACTAACGCTGTGAGTAACTCTTCGACATCGGAAAATTAATCGTGCAGCCGGGGCCAGTGCAGCCGTAAGTTCAGAACGCGGTCCCAGTTGATCCGCATCGTCGTGAGCGCATAGTCCCGTTCTTCGGGCAAAAGGAAACCGGCCGCGACTTGCTCATCCGCAGCGCGCGCAGCGGCCCTCATGTAGCCGTCGAGCCCGCCGTAACGCTTGGCAACGGAGCATCGCGGATCCGCCGATTTCTCGCGTTGCGCCTCCGTCGCCGGGAATGGGACGAACGATCCTTGAAGGCCGGAGAGATATCCGAAAGCGTCCATGGCCGGATATTGATGGTTCCACGCGGTGTAGGTTCCCAGCGGGACGGAGCGGATCATGCCGCTCCACGACCCAAGCTCATTCCCATCCTCATCGACCTGCGGAACGAGCAAGGGATAGCGCGGGCCGATCGCCGGTGGCTCCACGACAATTCCCTGGCTTCGATATTTCGGCCCCAGCTTGAGTTGCCAGACCGGAGGCGGCGCGGCGGGCGGGTGGACGTCGGGGATTTTTGGGAAGTTAAGCACCGCCGGCTGGACCAATGTTTCGCCGAGCTTGGGAAAGCGGGAGGCGGGCGGGATCTTTTCCTTCGCGATCCAGTCGTCGAGACCGACGAGCAGCGCCGGAAGTGCAATGAACATGTCGCTGTTGTCGTTGTACGGAAGGTCCGCTTTTCCGTCCGGCTGCAGGAACAGGCTGTGCAGCCGGGGACCGTGCGACGTGCCGGCGAAGGCGTAGGTTCGTGTACCGTCGGCCTCGGCCAGCGCCTTCTTTCCGTCCGCCGTGGTATGTAGCAGCGAGCCGGCTCGCGCCCAATATTCCGAGCTGCTCAGGATGTGAAAGATGCGCGGCTGCACCTTGTCCCGCCGGGCGCGGTCGAGCAGGCCCTCGCTACCTTTGCCGTCAATATCCGGGGTGGGGAGGTCGGCGAAAGGATAGATATCGACTGGACGGAGGATGCTGCCAACGGAATTGCCCGCCTGTCCAGGAAGGGCGTAGCGGTGATTGAACGATCCGCGGCCGGACCCGGACGCGGTATCCAGTACGCCATCGAACAGCTTTCGCCCGCGACTGTCGGCGTTGAAGCCGCGGTAGAGGAAATCGCGAAGGAAGCGTGCGCTTTGCGAATATCCGAAAGCGATGAAGCGCTGCCGATGGGTTGCAGGCGGGTGCAACGTGCTCGCGATGTCCGCGTACTTCAGATGTGACACGAAGTCGCGGATCGCAGCCTGCCCAAGTCCAAGACCTTTCGGTGATTGGCCGCGAAATAGGATCGAGACGAGGCCGGGTTTGGTTAGGGTCTTCGCGAGAACAAACGAACATGGGTCGTTCGTAATGGAGCCATCCTTTTCCTTTCGGGCAAAACGCCATTCGGAGCGCGGCACGACCCTTCCCGGATCATCCAGACTCTGGTGGATGCGCAACACCGCGGCCGGATCGGCGACGTCGGCAGCGCACGGCCCGTCGAAATCTCGCGAATCCAGACTCGGATCGGCAATCCCCAGGTAGGTGGTCGCACGGACGGTCCCAATCCCCAGGAAGGTGGTCGCACGGACGGTCCCTTCGACTGGCACGGTAGGGACTTTCAGACCGAATTCGGACGGCTTCAGATCCCCCTGCCAACCGGCCCAGGCGAAGGTGTAACCGCGGTCGAACAGTACGGACCTGGAGACATCGACGGTTTTGTTGTCGACCAGGGCCAGGCTGTCGGCTTCCATCAGCCTCAGCATCTGGGTATTCCCGCGGTTCGCGACTTCCACGATCACGGTCCCGTTCGCGTGAGCCGGATCGGCCGGCCTCAAGACCATGAACGGCCCCTCGAACTCCACATTTCCTCGGCCGTTTCTCGGCATCAGGCGGACGTCCGTGATGTCCGCCGAGGCTGGCGCCAATGGGTCGACTTCGTAACGAACGGTACCCGCAATGAGTTCGTATTCGCCCGCTGCTGCGAAGCTTCGTCCCGGGATCCACGGCCTGACCTGAGAGACCTCAATCCCCACAACTTCCGCGAACGACTGAGTGGCACAACAGAACGTCAGCAAGCCCACAAACAGTACGCGCATGGCCACCCCCAATCAGGCGGAGGATTGCATTTTCGTGGCGTGCCTGTCGACCGGGCGCTCTATTCCACGAACAGGGTCTGTCAATTCATCGCAGGGGCACCCCACTGATCCTCTTCGTGTGGGGCCGACGTCCCCCCGCATTTGAGTAGCGGGTAGGTTCAGAGTCTAACCCCGACTAACCCAAGAAGTCGGGGCGACAAAGGCCTGACATGTCATCTTTTCGGCTTCGGATTGCACAATCCTCGAAAGTACGCATCGACGATTTCAGGCCACATCGCTTTCAAGGCCTTCTTGCCTTCGGGCGTGTCAAGGCTCGCCAAAAGGTCCGGCGGCATTACGTCGACCGTTGCCTCCGCGATCAAGCCGACCAGCCTGTTCATCGCCTCTTTGCCCTCCGGCGTCGCCATGCGCGCCTGGAGTGCCTCGTGAAATCCAGGAGCGAGTCGCAGATCTGCCATGGTGTTATCTCCGTTCACAATCGGAAGTAAACCCTGCCGCCTCACTGGTGGACGCTACGCTGTTGACGTCCAACCGACCTGTCACCCGATTTAGGCCCTTTGGTGTTTGGAATCTGCGGCTAGCAATAATCTCCAAGTATCAGGTGAGCCTTACATCGCCAGGCAGGTCACTATTTGCACAACATGGTGTCGAAATACACGATGAGTTGGGTTCCGACTGCATCTCCAATCGTTATCCATTCAAAATTGCTCAAGGAATAGGCGTTTCCCTTATCTGATCCGACCCACTCATCAACTCCCAATGCTGCGTTCTTCACATCACCATCCACGGTTAACCCTGGTGGAGCTGTGTATTTCCGGCCCTCAACCAGCGCCTTACATTCTCCCCTGGCGATAGCCTCCCTCGTCGTTGTTCTGTCATAGAACTTCGAGCTTGTTGCTTTGGGAAATGATTCATTGAACTGGCTGGGTGTCATTGACATCGCAATGCAGCCGGTCAGCAATACACATCCCGAGAAGGCGAGGCCTGAGGACAATCGTTGCATCGCCGTCACCCTGATCTACCAATGAGGTCCGTGGCCATTCGATTGTGCCTACGCACGCTCCCCTTCAAGTACACAGTCCGTATGTAGACTCTGACGATTCTTTTAGCTTCGCCAAGTATGTCAGGGGCGTCAATACGGACCGCCCTCACCTTCTCAATTAACCGCTGATTGCCCGTCGCACAAGGTCAGTCGGGTCGGTCGCAGGCGATGTCCAGTCGGCGATGCTTGGGTGCGTTGCCACAACAACCGAGATGCCGTCATTGCTCCGATAGCTCGTGCTCGTCCATCGACGATTGTTTTGCTCAACGAACCGGTCGACGACTTGCTTGGCCCCCACATGATCACACACCCATCGACATACTTATTGAGGAAGAACTCGCATCCAAGCGTATCGTTGTAATTGGAAATAAACCGCTTGAGACGATAAAAATTGAAGGTGAAATTCGCAAAGGCGACTATCGCGACTTCTTGGACGTCGTCAGAACTACAGGTCGTTCAATTCATACCGTTTCCCTCATGTCCCCTGGCGGTGATGCATTAGAGGCAATGAAGATCGGCAGACTGATTCGTCGCTTGCGATATCACACTGATGCCCCTGCATTTGACCAACACGGGCAAAGAACTTGTCTTCCAACTCCCACACATCCGGAGAACTGCGCTTGCGACAGTTCGTGCTTCTTGATCTATATTGCCGGCGTACACAGACACGCGCACATGCTGGGAATACATCGCATTTTTGTCGAACACGGAGCACTTAGCGCGGTTTCTGGCTCAGACGCAGCCCTGCTTGCGAAAGCGATTCGAAGCAATGTTGCTACCTACATGAATGAAATGGGCGCGCCCGATTCATATGTAGACAAGCTATTTTCAGTTCCTTCCAACGCTATTGAATACATTTCTGACGAGGACATGGATCGTTACTTCTTGGGAGACATCGAAGTGTTTTCGGAATGGATTAGGGCAAAATGCACGACGGAGATCGAATACGACAAGAGAATGACTGCAATTTACGAGAAGAAGCAAGCAGGAAAGGCGTCAAAGGATGAACAACACAGCTTGCAACAGGATCCTCAGTTCTATCTGAAGTTGGCAGGATGCGAGAATGACGCTCGAGAAGAACTGATTGACGAGGTATGGGTTCGGGAAATGCGGCAAGCGATCAAAGAAGAGTACCCCGGCACACAATTCAAGTATCGCAACGACAACTAAGCCGATTGCTTCTGCCGAAAGACAAATGGAGGTCCTGATCGTGACTCGCGTGCAACTTCTCTTTTCGCTCGCATTGCTTTCGGCCTGTGCCAGTACGACGCCGGTTCAGCCCGCTTCGAACAGCACGTCAAAGTTCGAGGGCGCCACATTCAAAGGCGAAACGGTCACGCTTTCGAAGCCTACGCCTGGCGAAGAGTCCTACAGACTCTTCCAACAAGGCGCAACCGGATTCGTATCCATGCAGTCTGTGAGAGCCGCGGTGGAGGAACGCGCGATAGCTCATTGCGATCGAAAAGGCAAAGTGATGCATGGACTCGAAGAGAAGGCCTCGAAGCCACCCTATATTCTGGGAAACTTCCCGAAACTCGAACTCGTCTTCGAATGTGTGACTCGAAACGAAGTTGTTCCGAGCGCGGCCTCCGGCACCAAGTACGAGCGGCTCGAGACACTCAAGAGGCTTTTAGATAGCGGCGCACTTACGCAAGATGAATTTGATCGGGAGAAGGCAAAGATTCTCGCCGAGCCGTAGTGCCTGGACGAGGAAAAATGACAGTCCTTCAGGACAATCACTCCTGCGGAATAATGATGTCCGTCATCTTCCAGCCAATGCCTCGCCGCCGAAGCACAAACTTTACTTCTTCTCCGTCTTCATTTTTTACCCTCACCGAGAACTTACTGATCGCCTCGTATGACATTGACGCCTCGGACAGAGGCTCGCGATTGACCGAGTCATCGCGACCGTCTTCTCGGCTCGTATCCGGCACCAAGCTCTCACCCGCCATCAACTGAGTAATTCCGGCGGGCGTCACATACACGTCAATCGCCTTGTCAATGACTACACTCGCGAAAGCCATTCCCAAGGGCGCAAATGCGCTGTCACTCATGTCCTTATCTTCGCTTACTTCCTTCGCGAACTTTGCGTTCAGTTGGTCTTTGAAGCTCTGGCGAACGCTTGGAAAGTCGATGTGCTCCGAAAGAGCCTCGCCGTCCCGCTGTTTCGCTGCTTCCTTCATCTGGTGCACTGTGATGTAGGGTGCGGCGACCACGTAGCTGGCAAAGATGATAGCCACGATGCTGACGACGATCTTCAACCTGCTCGTCCCCTCTCCATACTCATCTGTATTTGCGCTCATGTAGACCTTCTTCTTGCAAGACGAGATCAGCTATCGAGAGTTCATCGCGAGAAGTGGCTCAACCTGCTTCCATCGGAAACTCCACAGTCGCTCCTTCCAGGCAAAGATGCTTTCGGCAAGTGAATTCAGTTCGGCAACCGAAGTGCGCTTATCTTCGACGCCTGAACGGCCCGAAGTGATTCGACCTCCGGCCAGGAGGCACCCGTGAATCAGCATGTTTCTTTGCGCCAATAGATCGTCAACCTCGGTAAGCAGTAAGGCCAGCGCGGACTGAACTTCGGCATTCGAATCACGCAGAGCGTCGGCCAAGTGCGCAAGCTTCTGACCAATTGGTTTTGAGTGCCAAGTTCCGGGAATTCGGCCGACGTCACTTAGGCGCTGAAGGAGCGAGTCGATCTCGTATTCCGCGTAACCGAAATTGAGCGTTACCAGCCCAAGCGGCCGAATTAGGTCACCCTCGTACGTCACGCCGTGCGCTGCCCTGTAGTTGCATCGTTTGGATTGGGAACGGCCCAGACCATGATTCTCGTCCCGAAAGACGATGCTCAAGATGCTCCAGCCATGTGCCAATTGACGAGCAAGACGGGCCGAGAATAGCCGAGAATTGCAACGGGAAAGATGGTGGCCAGGGGCGGAATCGAACCACCGACACGCGGATTTTCAGTCCGCTGGTCTACCAACCGACGATCCCCGACCTAAAGAGTGCTCGGTTTTGCGTTAGCGACGATTTGTTGGTGACTTGGTGGTGACTCGCGAATGGCTTTCATCGCCAAGTGATCTGCAAGCCACTGAAAATATGGCGCGCCCGGAGAGATTCGAACTCCCGACCCCCTGGTTCGTAGGGCGTTTTTAGCGGTAATGATTGTTTGAAACTCAATGACTTGCAGCGCTTGCCACCGCTCTAACCAACCTGACCAAGTCACACATGAGGTACAACCAATCTGAGAACGGCGCAATATCCGCCGGAAGTGCCACAGACCCCATCCGTGACATGGCGTCGTCGTTAGAAGCGCTGGCTGACAAGCTGGGCTTGCTCCGCGTTCGCTGACACCGTCCTAAGCTGAGTTCTTTGCGAAATAAAGCGACGCAAGCCCCGCACTGCGTGGGCCTGCCCCAAAGGAGGTCGTTGCAAATGGCGAGATCCCTTCTTGCGGTGATGGACGACATGTGGTCCGCGTTTAGTGGCGTCGTGGTTCTCGGTTGTGCACCTCTGAGCGGGTGTGCCCTCGTCGCCGGCGATATCGCGGACGCCGGGTACAATGCCGCTTTCCGCACTAAGATAGAGGACACGGCCACTCTCTCTGCAGACGAGCTGCGGGACCTAACGCGCGTTCAAATCTACAGCGCTAATACAGGGCTCACCTATACGTCAGTCGGCCAGATAGAAAGTCTCTCATGCCGGGAAACCACGCGATGGATCCCAGCGCTGTCCGAAATAAATGGTAGGACCCCGGAGGAGGCTGCAATGACGCAGTTGAAGGTAAAAGCCATTAAGGCTGGCGGGAACGCCATCCTGGCGCCGACTTGCGTGCACCACAGCAAGATGGACTGGGGAAACAACTGTTTTGCGTCGTGGATATGCACGGGCGTGGCGATACGTTTGGAGCAGTGATGCGCCGGAGTCCATAGGAAGTCTTGCGGTGTCTCGGTTCATGTAGCTTCCCATCATGCCGGTGACGCTCCGGCCCTCGTCTTCGCCAGGAGCCGCTCGTACGGGGTTTGACCGTCGCCGCTACGCGGCGACGTCCTTCGGTGCGCATTGAGCGCCTCGTCGTAAACGGCACGCTTCGCGTGTGAGTTCTAGTTTCACTGGGCAGTCAGGGATTGAAATGCAGAGGGGGCCACGGTCGGCCCCCTCTGCATTTCAATATTGGCGCGCCCGGAGAGATTCGAACTCCCGACCCCCTGGTTCGTAGGACGTAATGGAAATTGCAGACCATTCTGAATCAACAAGTTAGATGGCCCGCCCTCAGCCTAACTTACACGCCAAGACTCGCCGAGTCGCGCCGAGTAGCGGATTCAACCCTACGCTACCGGCCATCGGACACTTTTGCTTTCGACCCTAAACGACCATTCACAGGTTCAAGTCCTGCCCCCGCTACCACCAATCGATGGAAACCGCGGCCTCGAGCCGGAGTTTCATTCCCTAAATCGGAACCATTGTGCGCAGTGGCTTAGCCGGTTCCCGAGCCGCTCGCATGACGCTATGGCCCGCCCCTGGGCAAACATTATTGTTAACACCACTTCACCCACTGCTTGACATCCCGCTCTGCTTGAGCGATCTAGTCGCAAAAGGCCGGTTTCAAATCGGCTAAGTCAGGGGGGAAGCAATCGTGTACGCAAGAAAATTGCATTGCTTGACGAGCGAGACCATACAAATTGTCCGCGGATCCATTCCTGCACTTCTCACTCTCTTGCTGACCGGATTGGCCTGCCAAACAAGAGAAGCAGTAGCCGAAACGCGCACTTGTACGATCCCTGAATCGGGTCCGATCGTCGAGATCGTGAGGAAAGGTCCCTTTCAAGGGATCGAAGGGGACGCCTATGCCGAGGCGAACTACGACGATCTCATTGGCACCATCAGCAATTCCAATTTTCGTCGCTTTTGGGACGGAACCTGCGGCAGCTACAAGGTTCCGGTTCGCATCGTCGCGCCAAAGGGCGCAGCCTGCAATGTAGGGCGCCTCGCCCATGTCGGATTGATCGAATTCTTGCATCCCAATGTCATTGGATCAGCTGATTTTCCACCCGGCTCCTTTTCCGGAGTGATCCACGGCTGGAATGACCCCGTGTACGATCCCCTGCTCGACCATGGTTCCGAGGAGGCCTGGCTGAACTTACGGGCTCCGTTTCTCTTCGGCCATCCGAGTCATGGCGGGAGTGGCGTGGTCTACATGGGATTTCAAGCGGAAAATTACTTCGGCTCGTTGGACTACATCAACGCCCTGCCAGAGAACAGCGGGATTGGCTTGCATTTACCGCGACCGCAGGACTACGCGATTCTCTATCGTGATGTCTCCAAATGGCTGCGCCAAGCGAAGACCCCACAGAATTTCGTCAACGCCGGTCGTTCTAATCTCTGCTCCGTAAGCGATGTGATTGGTTTCGGATATTCCGCTACGAGCGAACTTCTAAAGGCAGTTATATCCAATCCTCATCGTCTCAACTCGACTTGGGGACGCTCCGATCGGGTTTTTCCAAGAGGTAGGGTGATGGATGGGACGCTCCTGGCTGGTCAATTTGGCGAATCTCCGTTTGCTTTCGGCTGCCCGGATGTTACCGCGAGCGAGGACAGCCAAATTTCATGCGTAGGTCCGCATAAGGTTAGTGAAGGCCCGATGGTGATCGTGCAATCCGAGACGGAAATTCAATTCCTTGGGGGCCTCACCTTGCGTCACGGCACCAAGGGTCATCCTAAGGAATTGGATTACTACAAGGTCCATGAGATCAATTCTGCCTCCCATATCGAAGTCCCTTACTTGCCAGCAGGACCGATTCTCGAATACTTCGGGGTTGATCCCTCACTCACCCGACAAAACCCCTTGGACAGAAGTCCCGTCCTACGAGCCGATTTCATCAATCTCCTGAAGAAAATTCGCACAAATACCCCCCTCCCTGACTCAACATACATGGCGGCTCACGATTCCAACACCTGGCAAGGGATTGGGATCGTCGCACTGGAACAAAGGACAGGTAATGGTTTTGGTGGAATCACTCTTCCTCAAGCCGCAGCACCGCTGGGGCTCTATCGCGGGATTGATTGCCACGCTATTGATCCTTTTTTTGATATTTCCGATGCCTATCACTACGCGCTTCCACCGGTAGGGAGTGGGGATCTGCGAACCGGACGTGCGAACTTTGTTCTGGAAAGGATTCAGGGCTCCCCCGAGAGGGTCTGCGAATCGGGTGTTTCTATTGAGGGAATTTTTACTCCCTACAAGGTGGTGGACGACGCTCTGGGAACCAGTTTCTGCGGGGCACTATACCCGACCCGGCAGGCCTACTTGCACAAAGTCACCGTGGCTGCCGATCGACTCATCATGAAGAGGTTTTTGCTGCCAGAGGATAGAGACGACATCATCGCGGCGGCGAAAGCCGAGGCGGACAAGTATCCAGAGTGCGTTCCGTCACATTAGGAATTGCATCGCCTTTAGAGGCGGCTCCGAAGCAAGGCGATGTTGCCTAGTCCCTGACAAGTTCGATAGAAACCCCGGCCTCGTGCCGGGGTTTCAACTTGTCAGGCAAGTTCAGGTGCGGGGCGATTCACCGCAGCTCAACCGAATTGCCTACCCAACGATTTCCCTACGCTAGAAAAAACAAAAGGCTCACGCGTTGCGTAAGCCTTTGTTGAATCTGGCGCGCCCGGAGAGATTCGAACTCCCGACCCCCTGGTTCGTAGCCAGGTACTCTATCCAACTGAGCTACGGGCGCGTGCGGGCGCGCATCCTAGCATAGGGACCCTACCCCGCTAAACCGGTCCGAAATCCCTACTTCGCAGGCAGCCGGGCGATGCTCGCCGGGGTCTCCTGCTGGAGCCTTCGCGCGACGGCCTCGGCCTGCTCGAGCGCCCGGAGCACGTTGCCGCCGGCGATCTTGATCAGGTCCTCGTCGCTCCAGCCGCGCCGGACGAGCTCGGCGAAGAGGTTCGGGTACATCGAGACGTCGGACAGGCCCTCGGGCCAGTGCGTATTGCCGTCGAAGTCGCTGCCGATCCCGATGTTGTCCACGCTCGCGATTTTCCGGACGTGCTCGATGTGGTCGGCGACGGCGCCGACGGTCACGGCCGGCATCTTGATCCTGGCCTGGATCTCCTCCCAGATCGCCTTGCGCTCGGCGTCGGACTTGCCCTGGGAACGCGCGAGGTATTCCTGGCTCGCGGGCAGCGTGACGTCGGCCGCTGCCTGCGAGGTGAAGCCGGCGACGAAGGTCACCATGAGGACGCCGCCGTTCGCGGGCAGCATGGCGATCACGTCGTCGGGCACGTTGCGCGGGATCTCGGTGACGGCACGTGCCGAGGAATGCGAGAAGATCACCGGCGCCTGGCTGACGCGGAGCGCATCGCGCATGGTGTCGGGCGAGGTGTGCGAAAGGTCGATGAGCATGCCGAGCCGGTTCATCTCGCGCACGACTTCCTCGCCAAACGGCGTGAGGCCGCCGTGGCCCGGCGACCGGTCCATGGCGGAGTCGGCCCAGGCCGTGTGCACGTTGTGCGTGAGGGTCATGTAGCGCACGCCGAGGTCGTAGTAGGCGCGCAGCGCCCCGAGCGAATCCTCGATGGCATGGCCGCCCTCGATGCCGAGCATGGAGCCGATGCGCCCGGCCGCCTTTGCCGCGCGGATGTCAGCGGCGGTGCTGGCAAGCTGGAACGTATCCGGATAGCGCGCGATGAAACGCCGTGCGAGGTCGATCTGCTCGAGCTGCATGCGGGCGAAACCCTGCCCTGCCTCGGGCGGGATGTAGACGGACCAGAACTGGGCGCCGAGCTTGCCTTCGCGCAGCCGCGGGATGTCGGTCTGGCCCTTGGCAGGTGCCGGGCCGCGAATGTCGTAGGCGACGATATCGTCGCGCGCAGCCTCGAAGTTGTGGATCGCGTTCGGCAGGTCATTGTGGCCGTCGAACAGGATCGCGCGGTCGAGGACCTGCTTCGCGTGCTCGAGGGCTTCGTCGGCGTGGATGGGAGCCGCGGCGAGTGCCAGGGCCGTCAATAAGGCGGTCGGGATTGCGCGTTGCATCCCGCAACTTTACTGCAGACTGAGCTCCAGCCGCACCCGGGAATTCCCTGATTCCGGTGGCCCTGCGGTGTTCGCGATCACGAAGACGCGCCCGGGGTCGACTTGCCCGCCGGCCAGGAGCGCATCCTGGATGGACTGGGCGCGGGCCTTGCCGAGTTCCTCGAGCGCGAGCTCCGGCGCGGGCCGCTTGGCAATCAACGCGGTTTCGAGCTCCTTGTTGGCGGCGGCCAGCGCTTCGGGCGTACGTTCCTTTCTCTTCGCCGCCTCGAAGGTCGCCGCGCTGCCCGGCAACACGGCTTCCGCGCCAAAATCCACGCGGTATTGCTGGGCGAGCAGCTCGAAGCGGCGCTCGGGATCGGCGAGCGCCTCCGCGATCTGCTCGGCATTCAGGCGCCTGCCGAGCATCGTGCGCTGGTTGCCGGCGAGCGCCGTGAGTTCCTTGTCGAGCACCTGCCGGCCGAGGAACGGTCCATCGAGCTCGGCCGAATAGGCCATGGGCACTTCGAGCTGGAGGGCGGGCCGTTCCTGCAGCGCCTTGAGGAGCGAGGCCATCTTTTCCTGCCCGGCGGGATCGAGCGTGGAAACACCGGGGTCGAACTCGACGAAGCTCATCTCCTCGCCCCCGCCGAACAGCTTGCCGATGAGCGCAAAGGGCGCGGTCGCGATCTTCGTGAGGAGTCCGACGAAGGCCTTCCAGATGAGCGGGCCCAGCCTGAATTTCGGATCGTCGAGGCTGCCGGTCATCGGCAGGTCGATGTCGATGACGCCGTTGCGGTCCTTCAGGAGCGCGACCGCGAGTTTCAGCGGCAGGCTCACCGCATCCGGGCTCTCGACCTTCTCGCCGAGCTGGAGCTGGTCGATCACGAAGCGCTGCTCGGCCGTGAGCTTGTTGTTCTCGACGAGGTAGCTGAGATCGACCGTCAACTTGCCCTTCTCGATCTTGTAGCCCGCGAAGCGCCCGGAATACGGCGTGACGGAGGTCATCTCGACGCCCGCGAACTTCATCTGGATGTCGGTGTAGAGCGCCGCGGAAAGCAGGTTCACCTCGCCCACGATCGTCGCCGGCGCGTAGCGGTCCACCTTGCCCGCGAGGTCGATCTTGGCGCGCGAGGCCGGGTCGGACGACAGGCCGACGACGGTTCCCGCGAGGCTCGCGATGCTCACCGCATAGTTCGGCTGGATCCAGAAGTCCGCGAAGTTCATCGAGCCGTCGGAGATCGTGACGGAATCGATCGCGACCGCGGTGCCGGTGTAGTCCCGGGCGGGCAGGCCGACCGATTCCTCGACCCGCGTGAGCGTCGGCGCAGTCGTCGCCGGCTTCAGGACCTCAACGATGTTGATGGTCTCGTCGGACGCGATGATCACGCGCGCGTAGGGCCCGCGGGACTTGATCGACTTGATGCGAAGCACGTCCTTCCGGCTGTCATAGCTGAAGCCGTCGGCGCGCAGCGTCTCCCACTTGATGAAGTCCTCCTTCAGCGCGCGGTCGACCGTTTTCAGCTTGTCCACCTGCAGGTTGCCGTCCGCGACCAGCTCGCCGTCTCCGGTGCGCAGGAAGTCGAGCTTCGCTCGTAGAGCCGTCCGGATTGGAGATCCATCTGCGTGAACTGGTCGAGGTAGGGCTGCGCGACCGTCAGGTCGAACGCCGTGAGCCCGGCCTCACCCTCGAGATCGCCGGGATCCATGGCGTATTTCGCCTGGGCCTCGAGCCGGCCGGACTCGTTGACGCCCATGTCGGTCGTGATCGTGATGCTCGTGGCCGGCGCCGTGCTGAAGCCGGCGACGTGCAGGTTGAAGGGATCGAGCAGCAATTCGACGACCGGTGTGATCTGCCGGTCCTCCACCCGGACCTGCAACCCCTGAAGGCGGATGTCGGGCGCCGTGATGATCCACGGCGACTCGGCCTCGGCCGGCGGCGCTGGCGCTGCTGCGGGTGGCGCGGCGGCACTGTCGCCGGCCGCGGGCGGCGCCGATGTACTGCCGAGTTCGAGCAGGTTGATGAGGCCGCCCTCGTCCCGCCAGGCGTGAACCTTGCCGCCCTCGAACGCGATCTTTTCCACGTTCACCGCGCGCTTGCCGAGATCGAGCGTCGCATTGCCGACCGCGAACCGCGTGAATCGGAGCGTGTCCTCCGCCTGTCCCGGCGGCCGGATCCCGAGTTCCGTGCCGGAGAATTCCCGCAGCGTCACGTTGAGTTTCGTAGCAGTCTCGCCGGCGAGGAAATCGTAATGGCCGTCAAACCCGAAGCTGGCGGTCGTGACCTCGAGGCCGGTGGCCTCACGGACATAGGCCCACTGCCGATTGACGGTGAAGTTGGCGAACTTGAACTGCCCTTTCGAGGCGAGCGGTGTGAGCGTGACGTCGCCGCTCCAGTCGAGCGTCTGCCCTTCACCGAACTGCGCGTGCAGGTCGTAGGCATTGTCCGTATCGCCCGTCGTGCTGAAATCGCGGAGCTCAAACGTGATCGGCACGAGGACCGCGGTGTACGGCGGGGCGAGTGTCCGGTCCTCGAAGCTGGTCTGGCCGGCGTCCAGCCGGAAGAGATCGATGAACAGGCGCGTCGGCCCGGTGTCTTCCTCCGCGACTTCGGGCTCGTCCTCAAAAGGCTTTGCGAAGTCGGCGAGGTTGAGCGAGCCGTTCTCGCGGAGGATCGCCCGGACATTCGGCTGGCCGATCGCGATCTCCTTGAAGCTCGCGCCGCGCCGCCAGAGGCTCGACAGCTCGAAATTGACCAGCAGCGTCTCGAACGAGGCGAGCGGCTTCCCGTCAGAATCGGGAAATACGAAGCGATCGACTTCGAGCGTGAACGTGAACGGATTGAAACGGACCTCGCCGATTTCGGCCGTACGCCCGTATTTTTCGCTGACGAAGTCCTGCGCCTGCGATCGCACCAGGCGCGGAACGACAAAAAACCCCACGGCGGCGTAGGTGGCAACCAGCACCACCAACGCCGCCGCGAGGACGATCAGCTTTCGCATGGGGATCAGGAGGCCCTTCCCCATGCCAGATCACTCGGCCGGGCGTACTTCCATGGCGACCGCTTCGGTATAGGTGATCTCGACCCGATCACCCGGCCGCAGTCCGCGAATGAACTCCCGCCCTTCAGGGGTCTCGATCGCAATCACGCGCATGATGCCGTCCGACCGCACGAAGCTCACTGTATTGAACGCCGTGTCGACCGAACGGATCGTGACGACCGTGCGCATCGTGACGCCCACGCTGCCGGCCGGCCTCTCGCCCTTGGCCGACCTTTCGCTGGCGACTTCCGTCTCGACGCCCTCGGCACCCTCGCCCGCCTTCTTGACCTCGGCCGCGAGGCCCTGGAAGTAGCTGACGACGACCTTGTCGCCAACCTTGACCTGGTCCAGGTTTCTCGCGGACTGATCCACCACGACCGTGAAGCCTGCCGCCGTCCTCGCCGCGCAGCGTGACCAGCCGCGAAGGCAGGTTGATCGACTCGACGATGGCAGTCCGCTCGATCAGCGTCTCGCGCGAGACGGGCTTCGGTGGCGGCGCCTGGCATGCCGCGAAGGCAAGTGCGGCCGCCAGCGCGACGAAAGCGCCGCGTGCGCCTGTTGAAATATTCATCTTCGTCCTCTCCTTCATCCGTGACCGACGCCGCGACGCCGGAACAATGCGAGACCGGCACCGAGCGCGAGCAGCGCGAGTCCGATGACGCCCACGAGCGGCAATTGGGTCGCCGTCGTCGGCATGGCAGGCTCACTGGCAACCGGCGCGGGCTCCGGCTCCGGCTCCGCCGTCACTGGCGTGAACACAACCGGTTCAGCCGTATCCGCCGGCGCGAGCGCGATGCCCGGATCCCGGACGCTGACGTAGGCCGTGATTTCCTGGCCGATCGCGATGTCTTCAATGCGGGTCGGGCGGCCATTCACGTTGAGCCGGAAGCCCGGGCTCACGTTGATGCCGCGCGGCTCCGAGCGGGTGCCATCCGGCAGCTTGACGCGTACCGTCATGCGCCGCGCGGTCCTGCGGATCAGGTCCGCCTTGACCACGGCGAATTCCTGCCCGTCCCGGTTGATGACGTCCAGGCAGGCGCTGCGAATGTTCGGGAACCTCGCAAGGACTTCCTGGCTGAACTCGACGCGTTCGCAGGCTGCCGGCTGCTGCGCGCCCGCCACGGCCGGCACCAGTGCCAGCACGAGGCTACTCACGGCTAGATAGGATTTCATCACTGCCTCCTGATTATCGTTTCATTGTTGCGATTCGCTTACGTCCACTCATAGACGCCACGCACGATGAATCGCTGGGGTGCGTGGCCAACATAGTAGAAGGGATAGCAGGTTACGAGTGTAACCGTGGGATCAATCGTATCGGCGAGGACCTCGAGGTCCGTCTGCTCGACGATCTCGATCGAAGTGACGCGATACGTGTGCAGCGCGATTGCGCGTCTGCACCTCGATGCGCTGTCCGGGACTCACGTCCTTCAGCACGCGGAAGAATCCGTCGCGGTGGCCGGCGATGCCGACGTTGCCGCCGGAATCCGGCTCGCCCATGCCCTCGATGAAGCCGGCGCCGCGATTGAGGTGCAGCTCGCTCGACGATGCATAGACCGGAACTTCGAGGCCGAGGTCGCGGATGCGAAGCACCGCCTGCGGCTCGCCGGTGTCGGCCTCGAGGCTCGCCTGGAAATCCCGGATGCGCTTCTCGGACCAGAGTGACTGGTCAGGCGTCAACCCGGCGCTCGTGAAACTCGCGACCGCTTCCTGCCGCCCCATTTCGCCGTCGAGCCGGGCGAGCGCGACGACGGAGACGCAGCAGGGCGCCGACCGCGACACAGCCGTATTGCAGGACGGCCAGGACACGGTCAGCCCGGCCGGGCCGCAAGTCGCGGTTTCCTGGGGCGGTCACCCTCATTGATGGACTATGAAAATCACGGCTTGCCTGTGAATGGGACCTTGGTCCCATCACCCTTCGGTTTGGGCAATAATGCCCTAATTGATGGACCAAACGTACGTTGACCGTCCTCGGGATGGGATGGAACTCGACGTGTCGCAGCCATTGGAAGGCGCGAGCGGAGCGAACCTGCGCCTGCTCGCAGCCCGCTACCGGTGGGCCGCCGCCCCGCTCGCCGTCGCGTTCGTCGTATTTCCTCGCCGCCAAGGCGGGCGCCTGGCTCGCGTTCCCGTCGGCGCCCGTGTCGGCGCTCTGGGCGCCGAATGCGATCCTGCTCGCGGCCCTCCTGCTCGCGCGGCGCGATCGCTGGTGGCTCTTCCTCGTGGCGGTCCTGCCGTTTCCATTTGCTGGCGCAGCTGCCCGACGTCACGCTCGACGCGAAGCGCGATCCAGTACTTCGCCAACTGCGCCGAGGCGGTGATCGGCGCGCTCGCCCTCCTGCACCTATGCCCCTTCCCTCGCCGCTTCGATCGCCTGCGCACCGTGCTCGTGCTCGTGTTGCTCGCGGGCGTCATCGCGCCGCTCGTGACGAGCCTGCTCATGGTCGGGGCATTCGCGCTCGCCGGCATCCCGGCGGATTTCTGGCTCACGGTGATCGTGCGGACGATCACGAACACGTTTGCGATCGTCGCCCTCGTGCCCCTGATCGTGCACGGCGTCGCGGGACTGCGAAGCGGACCGCGGGACGTGCCGCTCACGCGCGTGGCGGAGGGCGTCGATCCTCGCGATCACGCTGGCGGCGGTCTGCGTCGTCGGCGTTCGCCCTGCCCGCTGGGGAATCGCCGCGCACAGCGGCGCTCCTCTTTGCGCCGCTGCCGCTCCTCGCCTGGGCGACCATCCGTTTCGGCGTGCCGGGCGCTGCAGCGCCGCGCTCCTCGTCGGCGCCATCTCGACCTGGGGCGTGCTGAACGGTCATGGGCCTTTCGACGTCGAGAACCCGATCGAGAACGCGCTCTCGATCGTCGCGTTTCACGTCGTCATCTGCGTGACCTTCGTACTCTGCGCGGCGCTGCTCGAGGAATGGCGGCACATGGCGACGGGGCGCATGCGCGCCGAGGGCCTGCATTCAGCCGTGCTCGGCTCGCTGCACGACCAGATCGCCGTGCTCGACCGCGCCGGCACGATCATCGAGGTCAACGAGTCCTGGCGGCAGCGCCGTCGAACTCGCGCACCCGGCGCGCTTCGATCGCATCCTGGCGGGCGAAAGCTACTTCGATGCCTGCGCGCGCGCCGCGGAACCCGGCGGCCGGGCCGCCACGGACCAGTTCGCGGCGCTGCGCAACGTGCTCGAGGGCCGCGAAACGCGCTGCCACTTCGAGTACCAGGAGCCGGCCGGCATGGAACAGGCCTGGATCGAAGTGTCGATCGAGAAGCTCCGGCGCGCCGGAAGGCGGCGCGGTCGTCACGCGAACCGACGTCACCGCGCGCAAGCGCGCCGAGCGCGAGGCGCGCAACCAGCAGCAGCAGCTGACCCACCTCGGCCGTGCGGCCGTGCTCGGGCAATTGTCGGGCGCTTCGCCCACGAGCTGAACCAGCCGCTGACCTCGATCCTCGGCAACGCGGAGGCGGCGCTTCGCATGATCGCGAACGGCAACGGTCAACCTGCCCGAAATCGACGAGATCCTCCGCGACATCGTGCAGGACGACGAACGCGCCGTCGCAGGTCATCGACCGGCTGCGGGCCCTGCTCGAGAAGGGCGACATCGTGCGCCGCCCGGTCGACCTCAATGCGGCGGCGCGCGAGGTGCTCGATCTCGCCCGCGGCGAACTCATCACGCGCCATGTCGACGTGAACACGGCATTCGATCAGCGAGTTGCCGGTGGTCAACGCGGACCGGGTGCAGATGCAGCAGATCGTGCTGAATCTCCTGATGAACGCCTGCGAAGCCGTGATTGGCCTGCCTGTGGCCGATCGCAGGGTCAACCTGACGACGCGCTTCCTGCCGGACGATTCCTGCGTGCAGGTCACGGTCAGCGACAACGGCATCGGCATTCCGGCCGGCGACCTCGAGCGGATCTTTCAGCCATTCGTGACGACGAAGTCGCACGGCATGGGGCTTGGTCTCGCCATCTGCCGATCGGTCGCGGAATCGCATCGCGGCCGGCTCTGGGCCGAGAGCGGGCCGGAGGGCGGAGCGACATTTCATCTGAGAGTTCCCGTGGGCGGAGAACTGACATGAACCGGTCACAGCCACAACCCGATCGTTTTCCTCGTGGACGACGATGCGTCCGTGCGGAACGCGCTGAAGCGCGGCCTGGCGGCGGAAGGTTTCAACGTGCGTGCGTTTCGGCGAGCGCGGACGCGTTTCTCGCCGCGCACGACCCGGACGGAGCCGGGTTGCCTCGTCGCGGACGTCTCGATGCCCGGGATGAGCGGGCTCGAGCTTCAATCGGTGCTTTCCGCGCGAGGCTGCACACGCCCGATCGTTTTCGTCACGGCAAAAGGCAGCATCCCGATGAGCGTGCAGGCGATGCGTGCCGGCGCCGTGACGTTCCTGCCGAAGCCCGTACGGCTCGCGGAGCTGGTCGCAGCCATTCGCGAGGCGTTCGAGCGCGACCGGCAGCGCCGCGAGGACCAGGCCATCCGTCGGACGTCGAGATCCCGCCTGATGGCGCTGACGGCCCGCGAGCGCGAGGTGCTCGAGCTGATCGTCGTCGGAAAGCTCAACAAGCAGATTGCGGCGGCGCTCGGCGCGGCCGAAAAGACGATCAAGGTGCATCGCGGGCGGGTCATGGCGAAGCTCCAGGTCCGCTCGGTCGCCGAACTCGTGACCCTGACTTCCCGGGCCGTCCGGCGGCCGGACCTCCCCGGCGCGGGCCGAATGAGACGAAGGTCCACTATCCTTTTCCGCGCCGGCGCCCGCCTACTGGCGCGCCGATGGAGAAGCCGCGTCCCTTCGTCGCGGTCGTTGACGACGAGGAGTCGGTTCGCTCCGCGCTCGTGCGCCTGCTGCGCGCATCGGAGCTGGACTGCGTCGGCGTTTGCTTCCGGCCAGGAATTCCTCGATTCACTCGCAAGCCGGCGGCCGGATTGCCTCGTCCTCGACCTGCAGATGGCCGGCCTGAGCGGTCGCGACGTCCAGAGGCGGCTGACGCCTGCTGAACGGGCACCCGCCCATCCCGCTCATCATCATCACGGCGCACGACGAACCGACGATTCGCGAGCAATGCCTCGCGGACGGGGCGTCGGCGTATTTGCGGAAACCATTGCGCGGCGACGTTCTTTTGCGTTCAATTCAGGTTGCCATCGGCGAATCGGCCTCCCGATAGGACCAAGGTCCCATGGGCCGCCGATTCAGGGTGACCGAAACTGGTTCGTTCGACATTGCGAGGGGTGCTTCCGATGAAAAGAATTCTCATGGCCGTCCTGGCCGCGCTGACGATGCTCGCCGCGTGCTACGTCCGGGCCGACGATCCGCTGCCAATACGGACCCGTCCGCCAATCTGTCGAGCTACAGGACCTATACGTTTGCCGCGGAGACGGGCACGGACCGCCAGGGCTATTCGACGCCGATCACCAGCTACTTCAAGGAATCGATCCGTCGCGAGATGGATGCGCGGGGCTTCAAGTTCGTCGAGGGCGGCACGGCCGACCTGCTCGTCAATTTCAATGCCAATGCGCGCGAGAACGTCGACGTCCGCACGACGCCCGGCACGCCCACCTACGGCATGGCTACTACGGCTATCGCGGCGGGATGTACGGCAGGTGTACGGCGGCTACTCCGCGCCTGAAGTCAATACGGTGCGCTACAAGGTCGGCACTGCAAATATCGACATCGTCGACATGCAGAAGAAGCAGCTCGTCTGGGAAGGCATCGCCGAGGCGCGCCTGACCGACAAGATGATGAAGGACCCGCGGACCGCGATCAGCGCCGTCATCGCCGAGATGTTCACGCAGTTCCCGGGCCGCGCCGCATCTGGCTAGGCAGCTCGCAGCGCTGATCATTGGCGTCGCAGCCGCGGTATTGCTGCCGCGGCATGCGGCGGCCCAAGCGGCTGCGAACGCTCCGCCTGCCGATGCCGATGCGCTCGCAAAGGCGCTGTCGAACCCGGTTGCGGCACTCATCAGCGTGCCGCTGCAGCTCAATTATGACACGGGCTACGGACCGGGTGGCGACGGCGAGCAGTGGCTGCTCAACGTGCAACCCGTCGTGCCGGTCACGCTGAACGAAGACTGGAACGTCATCTCGCGGACGATCCTGCCGATCGTCCACCAGGACGACGTGATTCCCGGCGAAAGCGATTCCGGCATCGGCGACGTGCTGCAAAGCATCTTTTTCTCGCCCAAGAAGCCGACCGCCAGCGGCTGGATCTGGGGAGTCGGCCCTGCATTTCTCCTGCCGACGGCGACCGAAGACGTCCTGGGCACGGAGCAATGGGCGATCGGGCCGACCGCGGTGGTGCTCAAGCAGACCGAGGACGGCTGGACTTACGGCGCCCTCGTGAACCATCTCGTCTCGGTCGCGGGCGAAGACGATCGCGCCGACGTGAATTCGACTTTCCTGCAGCCTTTCCTGGCGAAGGGGCTCGGCAAGGGCCGGACCGCGACGATCAATTTCGAGAGCACGTACGACTGGGAAGGGGAACAGTGGAACGTGCCGCTCAATCTGATGTACTCGAAAGTCACCAAGGTCGGCGGCCAGCTCGTGAGCTTTGCCGGCGGAGCGCGCGTGTACCTCGAAACGCCTGACGGCGGACCCGACTGGGGCGTCCGCTTCGTCGTGACCCTGCTATACCCGAAGTAGTGCCTCCGAAAGCAGATCCTGCACGCGCTGCGTTCGATCGCGCGGTCACCTGCCTGCGCGCAGGCGATGCCGTCGATGTCGGAACAGATCTGCCGTGCCGCCCTTTCCGACTTTCCCGGCGAGCCGAATCTGACGTCGCTGCTCGGCGCGGCGCTCAATCGCCAGGGCCGCGGCCAGGAAGCCGAGCCCTTCCTGCGCCGCGCCCTCGAAGCGCAACCCGCGTACGCCAAGGGGCACGAGGAACTCGGCCGAAGCCTGCTGCAGCAAGGCCGCTTCGACGAGGCCATCGAGCGCCTGCGCAAGGCAATCGACCATCGACCCGAAATTGCAGTCCGCGCATCTGACGCTCGTGCATGCCTTGAGCGAGTCCGGCCACGGCGCGCTCGCGGACGAGCAGATGCAGTCATTCCTCGGCGCCGATCCGGCGCGCAGCTCAATTGCACAGGCGGCCGCGCATCACCGTGCCGGGCGACTCGAGGAAGCCGAGGCAATCTATCGCGAGATCCTGCAACGCGATCCGCGCAACCTCGAGGCCTTGCGGCTGCTCGCACTGATCGCGATGGACACCGAGCACTACGGCCAGGCCGAACAATTGCTGAAACGGGCCGTCGAGATCGCGCCGGACTTCGTCGCTGCCTGGATCGACCTCAGCCGCGCCCAGATCGAGCGCCTGGAGCTGCCGGCGGCGCTCGCGAGCATTGAGCGCGCCGCCACGCAGAGTCCGCGTTCGGCCAACGTCCAGGTCCACGTTGCCAACGTGCAGGCGCGCTCGGGCCGGCAGGACGAAGCCATCGAGACCTATCGGCAAGCGATCGAGCTGAATCCCCGAACCTGCCGACCGGCCATGTCGGACTCGGCAACACGCTGAAGACCATCGGACGGCAGGCCGAAGCCATCGAGGCGTACCGGCGCGCCACGGTGACCCGCCCGGAGCGAGCGAGGCCTGGTGGAGTCTCTCCAACCTCAAGACGTTTCGCTTTGACGACGCGGAAGTCGAGGCGATGGAACGACAGCTCGAGTTGCCGGCGCTGCCGGACGAGACGCGCGTGCAGTTCTGCTTCGCCCTCGCCAAGGCACGGGAGGATCGCGGCGACTACGCGCGCGCCTTCGAGCTGTACGCGACGGCAATCGCACCCGGCGGGCTGCCGAGAACTATGATCCGGTGCAGACCGAAGTGATCAACGAGCGGATCCGGAAAATATTCGACGCCGCGTTCCTTGCGCAGCACGCCGGGCCCGGTCATCCCGATCCCGCGCCGATCTTCGTCGTGGGCCTGCCGCGCTCCGGCTCGACGCTCGTGGAGCAGATCCTCGCCAGTCATTCAGAGGTCGATGCGACGCACGAGCTGCCCGAAGTCGGGCGGCTCATCCAGCAGGTCAACCGCGATCGTGCGCGACCGCGTGACCTATCCGGAGGCCGTGCGCGACTTCACCGATGCGGCCTGGGCGGCACTCGGCCGGTCCTACATCGAGCGAACCGCGCAATATCGCAAGGGCGCGCCCCGCTTCATCGACAAGAACCCGAACAACTTCGCGAGCATCGGTCTCCTCAGCCTTGCGCTCCCGAACGCGCGGTTCATCAATACGCGCCGTCACCCGATCGATACCTGCCTCTCCTGCTACCGGCAGCTCTTTGCGAAGGGACAGCCCTTCACCTACGACCTCGTCGAGCTCGGCGAGTACTACCTGGAGTACGACCGCATGATGGCGCACTGGCACGCCGTGCTGCCCGGCCGGGTGCTCGACGTGCAGTACGAATCCGTCGTGGCCGACCAGGAAGCGCAGACACGGCGCCTGCTCGAATTCTGCGGTCTGCCCTGGGAGGACGCTTGCCTGCGCTTCCACGAGACGGAGCGCGCGATCCGCACGGCGAGCTCCGAACAGGTACGCCGCCCGCTGTACGACAGTTCCATCGGCTTCTGGCGGCATTACGAGCGCGAACTTGCCGATTTGATCGACATCTTGCGGCCGGTTTTGCAGCGGGGTGGATGCGATCCGGGGTTTTGATCTATCCTCGGACCGGCCAGTCGACTGTCGGAAGTGCCAAGCATGAATTCACGCAACACGTCCAAGGGCTCCCGGAACCGCGTCGCCTACGCCGTCTCGGTCGCATTGGCCGGCAGCTACGCGCCCGTACGGTCATGGCCCAGAGCGAGCCCATCGGGCTCGGCGAAGTCGTCGTCACGGCGCGCAAGCGCGAGGAGACCCTGCTCGACATTCCCGCAGGAAGTCCAGGCGATCAGCCAGCGTGAGCTCGAGCGCGCCAACCTGACCAGTATCAGCGATTTCTCCCGGTTCGTGCCCAGCCTGAGCTACAACGCGACGACACCGGGCCGGGGAGCGATCTATTTCCGCGGCGTCGCCGACGATGCCTCGTCCTTTATCGCCGACGCTTCGTCCGCCATTTATCTCGACGAACAGCCGCTTGACCCAGAGCTCGCTTCAGCCGGAGATCCGGCTGGTCGACATCGAGCGCATCGAGGCACTGCCCGGACCGCAAGGCACGCTGTACGGCTCCAGCTCGCAGGCCGGGACGCTGCGATACATCACGAACAAGCCGGACCCGAGCGGCTTTTACTCGGACGTCAGCCTCGACGGCCACTCGGTCGACGACGGCGACGAGGGTTACGACCTGAGCGGCGTACTGAACCTGCCCTTGGGCGACAATGTCGCGATCCGCGTGGTGGGCTTCACGGCGCGCGATGCCGGCTTCATCGACAACGTGTTCGGCGAAAGCCTCGGCGGAACCTTCGACAATGCGGATGTCGTCGACGAGGACATCAACGGCATCGATTACCTGGGCGGCCGCGCGGCCCTGCGCTGGTTGGCCGGCGAGTCCTGGACCGTGGATGTGGGCCTCGTTTACCAGAAAATGGACGGCAGCAGCTACTCGGAAGACAACATCGAGCGTGCAGGCGAGGAACTCGTCGGTCGTGCGCTTCCTCGACGAGAGCCGCGAGGACGAGTGGACACAGCTCGCGCTCACGCTGCAGGGCGACCTCGGCTTCGGGCAGTTCACTTCGGCCACCAGCTATTTCACGCGCGATATCGCGTATCACCAGGACAACACTGATTACACGTTCTACCTGAGCTATTCCTTCGGTCCGAACTACGCCAATTACGACCTCGGGCCGGATCCCGTCGGGCTCGGCTGGAGCGACAGTCCGGGCGTGGACCGCATCGCACAGGAGTTCCGCCTGCAGGGCTCCACGGAGAAGATGACCTGGCTCGTCGGGCTGTTCTACGAGCATGTCGACGACGGCTTCAGCTTCTTCAGCCGCATCGAGGACTATGAACAGACGCCGTCGTTCGACTTCTGGGCGACCAACAGCGGCGTGCAGCCGGGCTCGACGGACAACTCTTTCTATCACTCGAAGAACGACCTGACGACGGAGCAATACGCCGTCTTCGGCGAAGTCGGTTATTCCCTGACCGACCGATGGACGCTGACCGGCGGGCTGCGCTGGTTCGATCACACGCGTGAGCGCGAATATTTCATCCAGCAGCCGAACGGGAACATCCCGGACGATGCTTTCCTGCGCGGCGGAGAACTCGACCAGCGACGTCGGCAAGAAGCTGAGCGTCCAGTACCGGATCAGTGACAACGCCATGGTCTACGGCCTGTTCTCGGACGGTTTCCGCGCCGGCGGCCGGAACGTCACGCGGCCCGGCACGGTGCTCCCGGCGGACTATGACCAGGACTTCCTCGATAACTATGAGATCGGCTTTAAGAGCCGCTGGATGGACGACAGGCTGGTGTTCAACCTCACGGCCTTCTACATGGAGTGGAAGGACTACCAGGTGGAGGTTACCGATCCAGGGCCGTTGTTCGCGACACTCGTGACGAATGTCGGGGACGCGGAGATCGAGGGAATCACCGCGGAGTTCAGCGTGTACTTGTGGGAATCCCTCGATTTCGGATTCAACCTGCAGCTGCTCGATCCCAAGACAGCGTCAGACAACGAGCTCCTCGAGATCGCCGAAGGCTCGCGCTTGCCGTTCTCGCCCGAGGAGAAAGGAGTCACGTGGGTCGAGTACACGTTCCCGCAGGAATTCGCGGGCGGCAATTTCTATGGCCGCTTCCAGTTTAGTTACAACGGGAATACGCTGAATGGCGTAGGCGACGACGCGACGCTGCAGCCCGCCTACCAGATCTCCGACTTCAAGGTCGGCCTGGAAGCCGAGGACTGGGAGGTCTACGCCTACGTGGACAACATCTTCAACGAGCGCGCCATCCTGTTCGACCAGGCACAGCGCACCGCCCGGGACGATCACGGTCAATACGCCGCGGACCTGGGGCCTCGGGTTTTCGAAGAGCTGGGGCGGCAACTGAAGGCCACACGGCCTGCACGTCCCGCCTCGGAACGCGTTCGCGTCGCGCGCATGCGCAAGCGCGGGCACTACGACCGCGCCACGATCGATTCCATCCTCGATGCCGGGATCGTGTGCCACGTCGGCTTCGTACACGAACGGGTCGCCCGTCGTCATCCCGACGCTCTACTGGCGCGAGGTCTGACCACCTCTACCTGCACGGTTCTGCCGTGAGCCGCATGCTGGACAAGGCCCGGGCTGCGGTGGTCTGCGTGACAGTGACGCACATCGACGCCCTCGTGCTCACGCGCTCGGCGTTCCACCACTCGATCAACTACCGGTCCGTCGTGATCCTCGGCCGGCCTGAAGAGGTCACGGATCCCGCCGAGAAATCGGAGCGGCTGCGCGCCTTCATGGAAGGCCTGATGCCCGGCCGTTGGGACGGGCTGAGGCCCGTCAAGCCGAAGGAACTGAAAGCGACGCGCCTGCTGCGTCTCGCCATCGACGAGGCCTCGGCCAAGATCCGCGCAGGTCCCCCGGCGGACGACACTGCGGATTTCGGTTGGCCCGCCTGGGGCGGGCTCATTCCCGTCGAGACCAGCATCGGCTTGCCCCAGCCGGACGAGCACGTGAAGGACGCGCGGCTGACCGCGCCGAAGGTTCAGCGGTTCGGCGCGCGCTGACCCGCTACGTGCGCTTCGACGATGCGCGCAAGCACGACCATCGGCACGCCGCCACACTTCACGACGACGTCGTTGAACCGGCGCAGGTCGAATTTCGCGCCCTGGGCCTGTTGAGCCCGCGCGCGCAGCCGGTTGATCTCGCTGTGCCCGACCTTGTAGCCGCAGGCCTGGCCCGGCCACGCGCAATAGCGATCGACCTCGCTGGTCACTTCCTCGACGCCTGAGCCATTGGTCTCCGCGAACCACCGGATCGCCTCGTCGCGCGTCCAGCGCTTCGCATGCAGGCCCGTGTCCACGACGAGCCGGCAGGCACGAAACGCGATGGACTGGAGGTAGCCGAGGCGGCCGAAGGGATCGCCGTCGTAGACACCGAGCTCCGCCGCGAGCTGTTCTGCGTAAAGCGCCCAGCCCTCCGAATACGCGTTGAAGGCGAGCAGCGTGCGGATCAGCGGCAGCTTGAAGGTGTACTCGCCCTGCCAGACGTGGCCCGGCAGCGATTCGTGGTAGGTCAGCGTCGGCAGGCTGTAGCGGCTCCAGAGGCTCGTCGTGCGCAGGTTGATCCAGAACTTGCCCGGCAGCTTGCCGTCGATGCTGCCCGGGCCGCCGTAGGCGCCCGGGGCGCCCGGCTCGACCTCCGGCGCCATGCGCTTGATCTCGAAGAAGCCCGGCACCGGCGTCGCAAATGCGCGCGGCAGGCGCGTGCGGATGTCGCTCACGCGCTCCTCGAGCAGCGCCATGATCTGCGCGCGGCCGGTGTCGTCATCCGGAAACTGGAAGCGCGGGTCGTTGCCGAGCGCCGTCATGCGCTCGCCCACGCTGCCCTGGGTCATGCCCTCGCCCTTCAGGATGCCGTCCATTTCGGACTGGAGGGCCGCCAGCTCCTCGCGGCCCCGCGCGTGGATTTCGTCCGGTGTCATCGGAGTCGTGGTCGCCGCGCGCAGCGTCCAGGCGTAATAGGCATCGCCCTGCGGCAGCTTCCACACGCCCGCGTCGCCGGTCGCGCGGCGGCGATGCGCCTCGAGCTCCGCGGTCTGGCGGTCGAGCGCCGGGCCGATCTCGTCGCGGGCGATCTTCGCCGCCTGCGCCCCGAAGTCGCCCGGCAGGTCCTTCGCTCGCGTCGCGAGGAAAGCCACGAATGGCCAGTCGGACACATTGCCGGCGCGCGCCAGGCGAATCTGGGCCAGCGTCTTGTCGAGCAGGAAATCCGGCGCGACGACGCCCTGCGCCGCCGCGGATTTGAGCCGCTCGGTTTCACCGTCGAGCTGGCCCGCGTAGGCCGAGAGCCTCGCAAGGTAGGCTTCCGCGTCCTCGCGCGACGCCACCGTATGCTGCTCGACCAGCAGGCTCGGAATCTCGAGGAAGGCGCCCGTGTTCTGCGCGACCACGTAGGGCGCATTGCGCCAGGACCAGTTGCCGTTGAGCAGCGCCACGTCGCCGTAGGGAAAGCCGAAGCCGGCCCTCGCGGTTTCGTGAGCCGTGCGCACGACGTCGAGGTCGATGCGCGTCGCCTCGCCGAGGCTGGCGGGATCGATCGCCTCCAGCCGCTCGAGCCGCTTGGCGACGCGGCGCGCGATGGCTTCCTGACCGGCCGGCGACCGGTCCGTCAGCCGGGCCTTGAGCGCTGCGCGCTCGCCCGTGTCGATGCCGGCGCTCGTGGCATTTTCCGGATAGTCGGCGAGGATCTCTTCCGCGATCCCGGCGAGCAGCCGGTCCACATCGGAATCGGCTCCGGCGTCCGCGCGGGCGCGGACATTGGCCAGCACCGCGAGAAGCGCGCTGCTGCCTGCAATGAATTCACGGCGATTCGTGGTCATTGTCGGCTCAGCCGCGAACTATCTTGCGCCATCAGAAGTCTCCTGCGCGAAAGTCACGCCAGAGGCAAGCTTACCTGCGCAGCCTAACCCTCAGCACGTCAAGACGGCCAGCGGCAGACGCTTACCATGCGATCTCCTGTGAGCTGTTCAAGCGCAGCGCGAGCTCGGCCTCCCCTTGCGTGCCGCCTATCCGTGTGTTAAATACTGAACCATATGGTTCAGTATACACAGACCCACTTCGATGCCTCGTTCGCCGCGCTCTCGGACGTCACCCGCCGCGGCGTTCTGGAGCAGCTCGGGCGTGCAGACGCTTCAATCACGGACCTTGCCGGGAAATTCCGCATGACCCTCACGGGCATGAAGAAGCATGTCGGCATCCTGGAGCAGGCGGGGCTAGTCACCACGGAGAAGGTCGGGCGCGTGCGGACCTGCAAGCTCGGCAAGTGCCGACTCGAGGAAGAGGCGGCATGGATCGAGAGGTACCACCAGCTCTGGGCCGCCCGCTTCGACGAGCTGGACAAGGTTGTCGAGGAATTGAAACGGAAGGAGAAGGTCGATGGACGCAAGAAGAGAGAGTGAGGTTGCCCCCATGAAGAACCGTACGACGGTGGAGCGGAAGTCCGAGCGTGAGCTCGTCGTCACGCGAACTTTCAACGGCCCGGCGCGCCTCGTGTTCGAGGCGTGGACCAAGCCCGAGCTGTTCAGGCAGTGGTGGGTGCCGAAGTCGATGGGAATGTCCCTGCTTTCCTGCGAAATGGATGTTCGTGTCGGGGGCAGGTACCGTTTGGAGTTCGCACACGGGGACTCACAGGCGGCGTTCTTCGGCACGTACAAGGAAGTAACACCGCACTCGCGCCTCGTCTGGACCAATGAGGAAAGTGACGAGGGTTCCGTCACGACGGTGACCTTCGCGGAAAAAGGCGGCAAGACGTTGCTGGTCATGCACGAGCTTTATCCCTCGAAGGAAGCTCTCGACGCCGCCGGCACCGGGGCGGCGGATGCGCTGGGAGAGACGTTCGAGCAACTGGACGAGCTTCTCGTCACCCTGGGCGCGAGCGTGGGACGGTCATGAAGTTTGGCGGAGAGAGAGGG
>CAVTIE010000005.1:0-210500 GCA_963734735.1 uncultured Gammaproteobacteria bacterium
GATTCGAACCCTCGATGGGCTTTTGACCCATACACCCTTAGCAGGGGTGCGCCTTCGACCACTCGGCCATCTCTCCGGGGTTTGTCCGCCTGCCGGAAGGGGCGCAAATCATACGCACCGGCTGCAAGGCCGGTAAAGCGTCCGGTGGTTGAAGCCTCAGCCCGTGGCTGTGGCGACGGCGGCAGGATCCTTGCCGTTCTCGGTCCCGACGTCCTTTTCGTTGCGAATGCGCTCGTAGATCTCTTCTCGGTGAACGCCGACTTCCTTGGGCGCGAGCACACCAATGCGGACCTGGTTGCCCTTGATGCCGAGAACGGTGACGGTGACGTTGTCCCCGATCATCAGCGCCTCGCCCACGCGGCGCGTAAGAATCAGCATGTGTCTCACTCCCCCCAGATCACAGGCGTTTCTTTACGAACGCGCAAAAATGATAACACAAGGCCATTGTCGCATTGATTATGTCAAATCAATGTCGTGACTGGCCGTCGAGCCCATAGGCGGAATGTAGCGCGCGCACGGCCGGTTCGAGGTCTTTTTCCGCGACCAGCACGCTGATCTTGATCTCGGAGGTCGACACGAGCCGCACGTTGATTCCTGCGCGACCCAGTGTCTCGAAAAGCTGCGCGGCGACGCCCGCGTGCGAGCGCATGCCGGACCCGACGACGGCGAGCTTGGCCACGCGATCATCGCCCGCGACGCTCGCACCCGTGTACTGCGCCGCCGCGCGGCGCGTCACGTCGAGCGCACGCGCGTAGTCATCGCGGTGCACGGTGAACGACAGGTCCACACGCCCCTCGCGCGGCGCATTGATGACGATCATGTCGATCTCGATCGCGGCCTCGGAGACCGGCCCGAGGAAGGCATGGGCGACCCCGGCCTCATGCGGCACCTGGGTCACCGTGATGGCCGCTTCGTCGCGGTTGAAGGCGATGCCGGAAACGATGGGCGCTTCCACGTTCGGGTCCTCCCCGGAGATCAGTGTGCCCGGTCCGGGCTCGAAACTCGAAAGCACGCGCAATTTCATCCCGTGCCGCGCGGCGAACTCGACCGAGCGCAGGTGCAGCACGCGGGACCCCTGCCCCGCCAGCTCGAGCATCTCCTCGAAGCTCACGCGCGGCAGGCGTCGGGCCTCGGGAACCATGCGCGGGTCCGTCGTGTAGACACCGTCCACGTCCGTCAGTATCTGGCATTCGTCGGCTTTCAGGACGACGGCGAGCGCAACGGCCGTCGTGTCCGACCCGCCGCGGCCGATGGTCGTGAGGTCGCCGTTTTCCGCGCGGCCCTGGAAGCCCGCGACCACGGGCACTGCGCCCGCCGCCAGGTCGCGCCTGACACGCTCGCATTCGACGCGCTCGATCCGCGCGCGGCCGGAGGGACCTTTCGTTTCGATCGGCAGCTGCAGCGCGTTGTATGAGCGCGCTTCGCAGCCGAGCTTGCGGAGCGCCATCGCGAGGAGCGCCGTGGAAACCATCTCGCCGGTCGCAAGCAAGGCGTCGAGCTCGCGCGCGTCCGGCTCCGCCGCGACTTCGCGGGCGAGCTCGATGAGCCGGTCGGTGGAATCGCCCATGGCCGAGACGACGACCGCGACCTGGTGGCCCTGCCTCGCCAGCGCGAGGACCTGGGCCGCTACGGCGTGGATGCGCGCGACGGAGCCGACCGAAGTGCCGCCGTATTTCTGGACGATGATCGACATGAAGCGCGGATTCTTTCAGGTTTCCGCGGGGATCGGCAGGCCGGTCGTGCTTTTCAGGCGCTCCATCGAAAAGAGGGCGGAGACGTCGGCGAGGCTCGGAAGGCGGCCGATCAGTTCCTTGTACGTGCGGTCGTAGCCCGCCATGTCCTCGACCACGACCTTAAGCAGGTAGTCGACGTCGCCGCCGATGCGATGGCATTCGAGGATCTCGGGCATCGCCGCGATCACCTCGTTGAGCTTTTTCGCCCAGACCGCGCTGTGCTCGCGCGTCTTGACGCGCACGTAGACGGTGAGGCCGAGCCCAACCTTTTCCGGATCGACGAGCGCGACGCGGCCCTGGATCACGCCCGCCGCCTCCATCTGCCGGATGCGGCGCCAGCAGGGGTTCACGGAGAGGCCGACCTGGTCCGCGATCTTCTGGATCGGCAGCGAGGCATCGGCCTGGATCAGGGCGAGGATCTGGCGGTCGATCTTGTCGAGCTTGTCCATGCATCGATATTAGCAAAATATCCCAATCTGTGAGCTATGAGTCACATGAAATGGGAGATATTTCGATCCTATTGGGATTACGATGACCGCATGAATGCATTGCAGAAGCTCTTTACCGAGCACCCCGCGAGCGTCGACGAGACGTATTGGCAGCATTTCGCCAATGCGGCCGGATTCGGCGTCCGCATGATCTGGGGCGGGCTCGTGTGTTTCCTGCATGCGCTCATCCCGGGCGTCTGCTGCACGCGCGCGAGCGAGATGATCACGCAACTGCACGACCGTATGGTCACCAACCGCCGCCAGCTCGGGAAATCGCCGGCAATCTCGATCGAGACCCGCCGCGCCGCCTGATCAGCTCCGCCGGAGCTTCACCTGGATCTCGCGCCGGCGGTAGTCGATCACCAGCGTATCCAGTAGCCCCAGCACGTCCATGCCGATGAGCATGGCGGGCTCGTTCGTCATCTTCCAGTGCTGGAAGATCGCGAAGTCCGCGAAGGTCATCGCGGCGTTTCGCACCATGATTTCGCCCATGGCGAGCGAGGGCGTCGAGACGCGGTCGCCATGCTGGACATCGAGCGTCGCGCCCGTCACCTCGTCCGGCGTCACGACGTACTTGCGCCGCCGCTCGGCAAGCGCGGTCTGCAGCGCCACGTTGCCGAGCGTCGCCTGGCCGCCGGTGTCGATCACGGCCTTGACCGGCACGCCGCCGAGGTAGGCGTCCACGACGAGCAGGCGCCCGCGCAGGAACTTGACGGGAATCGTCTCGAACCCCTTGGCGGCCCGTTCGTTCCGCGAGCGCATGACCGTGATCCGGTCGCGGCGGAAGTCGATGTGGATGCGCTTGTTGGCGAGGCCGTCCGTTCCGAGGATACCCTCGGCGCCCCCGAGCGCGTCCGGCACGATCGGGAGCCTGCGCGGCTCCATGAGGAGATCGCCGACTTCGAGCGTCCTGACGGGGATCACCGGCACTTCCACGGAACCGGTGGCGCCTCGGAGCATCACCGAATGGGCCGGGTCGATCGGGATGCCGAGCGTCTCCGCGACGCCCGCGGTCAGGGCCGAGTGGCTCGCGCCCGTGTCGAGAACGAGCCGGAAAGGGCCCTGGCCGTTGACCAGGACGGGCGCCCAGATGCGGCCGATCCTGTCGCGCCGCGTCGGGGCGACGAAGCGCGGCTCGTCCGCGGTCACCGCGATGTCGTCGAGCACGACCTGCTCGATTTTCATCGAGCGATCCGGGGGCATCGCGGGCATGGGTGCCTGCGCCGCAGCCTCGGCAAGGAGCAACACGATCGGCAGCGCGAAGACCCCCACATACCCTCCGACTGGCGGCGCGGGATCAGGTTCCTCCGAGTTTCTCGGCGACCAGCCTGGGCACGGCCCTGAGCGCCTCTTCGAGCTTCGAAGGGTCGTTGCCGCCGGCCTGCGCGAAGTCCGGCCGTCCGCCGCCGCGGCCGCCGACGATTTCCGCGACCTTGCCGATGAGCTGGCCCGCGCTCACCGTCTTCGATACCGCAGGGGTCACGCTCGCGACCAGCATGACCTTGCCGTCCGCGGCGCTGCCGAGGACGATCACGGCGCTCTCGAACTTGCCCTTGTACTGGTCCGCGGCGCTCCGAAGCATCTCGGCATCCGCGCCCTCGATCGGGACCGCGAGCACGGTCACGCCATTGACCTGCACCGCCCTCGATGCGAGGTCGGCGCCGCCGCCGGAGGCGAGCCTCGACTTCAGCGCCGCCAGGTCGCGATCGAGCTTTTTCTGCTGTTCCAGCAGTTGCGCGACCTTCCCCTCGAGCTCGGCCGGCGTCGCGCGAAGCGCGGCGGCGACGCGCTTCAGGGTCGCGTCCGTCGCCTTGACGGCCTGCAGGGCGCCCTCGCCAGTCACCGCCTCGATGCGCCGGATGCCGGAAGCGATGCCGCCTTCGCTCGTGATCCTGAAGAATCCGATGTCGCCCGTGCGCGAGACGTGCGTGCCGCCGCAAAGCTCGGTCGAGAACTCGCCGAAGCGCAGCACCCGGACCTCGTCGCCGTATTTCTCGCCGAAGAGCGCCATCGCGCCCGACTTGATCGCGGCGTCGTACGGCAGGTGCTTGATGTCCGCCGCCGAGTTCTTGCGGATCTCCGCGTTGACCAGCCGCTCGATCGTATCGAGTTCCTGCGGCGTCACCGGCTGGGTGTGCGAGAAATCGAAGCGCAGCCGGTCGGGCGCGACCAGCGAGCCCTTCTGGATCACATGCGTGCCGAGCACCTGGCGAAGCGCTGCGTGCAGCAGGTGCGTTGCCGAATGGTTGAGGACGGTCGCCTGCCGGGTGGCCGCATCCACGGCCGCCGTGACCGTATCGCCCTTGCGGATGCTGCCGGACTCGACGCGGCCGAAGTGAACGTGGGCATCGCCCTGCTTCTTCGTGTCCGTCACCTTGAACAGCGACGAGCCGTTCTGCAGGCGGCCCACGTCGCCGACCTGGCCGCCGGACTCGGCATAGAACGGCGTGACGTCGAGCACGACGCCGGCTTCATCGCCCGCGGCCAGCGCATCGACCGCGGCGCCGCCCTTGAGGATCGCGAGGACCCGGCCCTCGCCCTGCAGGTGGTCGTAGCCGGTGAAGTCGCTCTCGGCGTCGATCGCGCCGGGGCCGCGAAGGTCCACCCCGAAGCGGCTTGCCGCGCGCGCGCGCTCGCGCTGCTCGTCCATCGCCTTCTCGAAGCCAGCCTGGTCGATCGCGAGGCCGCGCTCGCGCGCGATGTCGGCGGTGAGATCGACGGGAAATCCGTAGGTGTCGTAGAGCTTGAATACGGTGTCGCCGGCGATGGTCTTGCCTTTCAGCTTCCTGATCGCGGTTTCGAGCAGCTCCATGCCATTGTCGAGCGTCTCGGCGAAGCGTTCCTCTTCCTGGCGAAGCACGCGCACGACGTGATCCGCGCCTTTCGCGAGCTCCGGATAGGCCGGGCCCATTTCGCCGACGAGCGCCGGGACGAGCGTGTGGAAGAACGGCTTTTCCTGCCCGAGCTGGTAGCCGTGGCGGATCGCGCGGCGGATGATGCGCCGGAGCACGTAGCCGCGGCCGTCATTGCCCGGGATCACGCCATCCACGATCAGGAAGGCGCAGGCGCGGATGTGGTCGGCGATCACGCGCAGGGACGGACTCGCCAGTTTTTTCTGGCCGGTGGCCTCGGCTGCGGCGGCGATCAGGCTCCTGAACAGGTCGATGTCGTAGTTCGACTTCACGCCCTGCATGACCGCGGCCGTACGCTCGAGTCCCATGCCGGTGTCGACCGAGGGCTTGGGCAGCGACGTCATCTTTCCGTCGGCGCTGCGCTCGAATTGCATGAAGACGAGGTTCCAGATCTCGACGTAGCGGTCTCCCTCCTCGTCCTTCGAGCCGGGCGGTCCGCCCGGAATACCGGCACCGTGGTCGTAGAAGATCTCGGAGCATGGCCCGCAGGGACCGGTGTCGCCCATCGCCCAGAAGTTCGAGGCCTCGCCCATGCGCGTGAAGCGCTTCGGATCGACTTTTTTCCGTCTCAACCAGAGATCCGCGGCTTCCTCGTCGTCCTTGTAAACCGTGACCCACAGTTTTTCCGGTGGTATGCCAAGCGTGCCGGTCACGAACTCCCAGGCGAAATCGATGGCGTCCTGCTTGAAGTAGTCGCCGAAGCTGAAGTTGCCGAGCATCTCGAAGAAGGTGTGGTGGCGCGCGGTATAGCCGACGTTCTCGAGGTCGTTGTGCTTGCCGCCCGCGCGCACGCAACGCTGCGAGCTGACGGCGCGGTTGTAGCTGCGCTGGTCCTTGCCGAGGAACACGTCCTTGAACTGCACCATGCCGGCGTTGGTGAAGAGCAGCGTCGGGTCGTTGCCCGGGACGAGCGGGCTCGAGGGCACGACCGCGTGGCCGCGCGCGCGGAAGAACTCCAGGAAGGCGCTCCGGAGTTCGCTGCTCGACATCGTCGATTTCTTCTTCGCCGCCATCAGTCCTCGCCGGGAAACTGGCCGACCGCGGCGCGGATCTGCTCCGCGCTGAACCCGCGCTGGCTCAGGAATCGCGCCTGCCGGCCGCGCTGGATCCAGGTCGTCGGCAGCTTGGTGCCGAAGCGTTTGCGCCGGACCTCGGCGCAGCGCGTCTGCCAGTCTGCCGAATCGGGATCGATCGCAGCAGCGATTCGATCCGGAGACACGCCCGCCTCGCGCAATTTGTACGCGATTCCGATGGGTCCTCGGCCGCGATTCGCATGATACGCGACGAAATGCTCCGCGTAGCGGGCGTCATCCACGAGCTTTTCGGAGACGAGCATTTCAACCGCGGCGGCGGCGGATGCCGGATCGATGCCGCGCGCGACCAGGCGCTGGCGGAGTTCGCCAGCGCCGTAGTCGCGCCGATTGAGCAGTTTGAGGGCCGCTAGCCGGGCCGCCTGCGGATCGTCCGGGGCGGCGAGCGCAGCCGGGTCAGGCTTCCGCCGCCTCACTCTCGACCGCTACCGGGCGGCGTACCGGCAGGAGCCGGTTGCGAAGCGCCGTTTCGATCTTCGTGGCGATTTCCGGATGCTCGATGAGGTAGCTGCGCGCATTGTCCTTGCCCTGGCCGATGCGCTCGCCCTCATAGGCGTACCAGGAGCCGGACTTCTCGACGAGCCCATGCATGGCACCCATGTCGATCAGCTCGCCTTCGCGCGAGATGCCCTTGCCGTAGAGGATCTCGAACTCCGCTTCGCGGAACGGCGGGGAGACCTTGTTCTTGACCACCTTGACGCGCGTCTGGTTGCCGACGACCTCTTCGCCATTCTTGAGCGCGCCGATGCGGCGGATGTCGAGACGGAGCGAAGCGTAGAACTTGAGCGCATTGCCGCCCGTCGTCGTCTCGGGATTGCCGAACATCACCCCGATCTTCATGCGGATCTGGTTGATGAAGAGCACGATCGTATTCGAGCGCTTGATGTTGCCGGTGAGCTTGCGCAGCGCCTGTGACATCAGCCGGGCCTGCAGGCCCACCTGCATCTCGCCCATCTCGCCCTCGATTTCCGCCTTCGGCGTGAGTGCCGCGACCGAGTCGATGACGACGATGTCCACCGCGCCGGAGCGAACCAGCATGTCGGTGATCTCGAGCGCCTGCTCGCCGGTATCCGGCTGGGAGATCAGCAATTCCTTGACGTTGACGCCGAGCTTTTCGGCGTAAACGGGGTCGAGCGCGTGTTCGGCGTCCACGAAGGCGGCAACGCCCCCGAGCTTCTGCGCCTGGGAAATGATCGAGAGCGCGAGCGTCGTCTTGCCGGAGGCTTCCGGCCCGTAGACCTCGACGACGCGGCCGCGCGGCACGCCGCCGATGCCGAGGGCGACGTCGAGTCCGAGCGATCCGGTCGACACCACTTCCATGTCGTTGTTGGCCGGGTGCTCGCCCAGGCGCATCACCGAACCCTTGCCGAACTGCTTTTCGATCTGGCTGAGCGCTGCCACGAGCGCCTTCTTGCGATTGCTGTCTTCCATGCTGGTCGTTCCTCCAAACTTGTTCCGATTATTCCACAATGGACCCGCAGCGCCCCCGGAAAAAGCTTCGACTACAGTGAAATTGTCCGGTGCCGTGTCCTTCATGGGAGACAGTCTGCGCGGGGTGCTGGCTCAGGCCGCGACCTAGGCACCTGAAGGGGACGCACCCCTTCATATTCGTGGGAGGGCGCGCCCCTTTGCGAATATGAAGGGGTGCGTCCCCTTCAGGTGCCTAGCGGCCACTCGGCAAGCGGCTTGTAGCGCGGGCCGGAGGCGTGGGTCGTGGACTCGACGAGCGCGAGGCCCCAGCGTGGGCTGCCGCGGGGCGGCGGCCCCGCCGAAATCCGCAGTTCCTCGGAAGGCGGATGCCGCACCCGGCGCACGAGGGTCAGGTGGGGCCGCCAGGGCCTTGCTTCGCGCACGATCCCCAATGGCTCGCTGCCTTGCCAGAGCCGATCGACGACTTCGATGCCGGCATCCGGGGTGGCCACCGGCATCGCGACCAGCACCTTCGGCTTTTGCCAATATTCGAGGCGGTCGAAATCGAGCTCCACCCTGGGCCAATTTCCTTGCCCGCCAACCACCACGAGCTGCGCAAAGGTTTCCGCCGGGACCGAACCCAGGAAGGCCAGGGTCACGTGGAGATTGGCCGCGGGGACGGCTTGCCCGTCCACCTGGGCGACCGCCGCGCCGGTCGCAATGGCCAGCGCATTGCGCTCGGCAGCGCTCGGCCAGAGCGCAAAGAACAGCCGGAGCTTGTGCGGGCCGCGCGGTTCCTGCTCGCTCACGACGCCGGCAGGCCCAGGAGGGCCGCAGCGACCGCGCGCCTTCGGATGGAATCCCGGCCACCCGCGAATCGAAAGCGCAGCGCAAAGCCTTCGATCCGGCGCCGGCGCCGCAGGCCCCAGGCGATCCACACCGTACCGACGGGCTTTTCGGGCGTGCCGCCCGCCGGGCCGGCGACCCCGGTGATGGCAATCGAGACTCGGGCAGCCGAACGGCGAAGCGCTCCCGCGGCCATTGCGAGCGCGACCGCTTCGCTCACTGCGCCGTGCCGCTCGACCAGGCGCGTTCCCACCCCAAGCTCGACTCCGTTTCGCTGCATTCGAGTAGGTGATCCAGCCGCGCTCAAAGTAGTCGGAGCTGCCCGCAATGTCCGTCAGGCACTTCGCGAGTAGACCCCCGGTGCAGGATTCCGCGGTCGCGATCGAGAGTTCCGCCCTGCGCAAACGCCGCCCAACCCGGAGCGCGAGTCTCGCGAGCGCTATGTCGCCGGGTGCGGGCATCGCTCTAGCTGAACTTCGAGAAGTCGGGCGCGCGCTTTTCGATGATCGCGGCAATCGCCTCGCGGGCTTCCGCGCCTGCCAGCCTCGGCCCGAAGTAGGACGCCTCGCGCAGGATCGCTTCCTGGACCAGGGCTGCCTGGGCCTGCCGCAACAGCCGCTTCGTGTCGCGGACCGAGCCCGGCGGCAGCGCATTGAATGACTGAGCGACCTTTCGCGCATGCGCCGCGAGTTCGGATGCCGGCAGGACGGCATTCGCAAGGCCCATCACCACCGCTTCCGCCGCCGGAAACGGGCGGCCGAGCAACAGTTTTTCATTCGCGCGCGCGCGTCCGGCAATCAGCGGGAACAGGAGCGTCGAGGCGAATTCCGGCACGAGGCCGAGCCCCGTGAACGGCATCGAGAAACTCGCGTTGTCGGCGACATACACGAGATCGCAGTGCAGGAGCATCGTCACGCCGATGCCGACCGCGAGGCCGTTGACCGCTGCGACCACCGGCTTGTCGAAGGCGGCGAGCGCCTGCATGAAGCCGAGCACCGGCGAATCCGGCTGGATGAATCGTGGGTCCGAAAAGCCCTTGAGGTCGTTGCCGGCGGTGAAGGTATCGCCGGCGCCGGTCACGAGCACGGCGCGGACGGCGGGGTCGGCCGAGGCCTGCTTCAGGCCCGCGACGAACGCGTCGTACATCTCGGCGGTGATGGAGTTTTTCTTGGCCGGGCGGTCGATGGTCAGCGTCACGACGCCCTGGTCGAGCTGGTATCCGATGCTCATGTGTCGTCCTTCGTCCGGGCCGTCATAATGCCTCAAATGAGGAATCCCGAGAGCCGGCCCGCGACCGCTCCCTTGTTCGCGGGCCTCGAAGCCCATACGCCGATGATGCAGCAATACCTGCGCCTGAAGGCGGAGAACCCGGACGTCCTCCTCTTCTACCGCATGGGCGATTTCTACGAGCTTTTCTACGACGATGCGCGCCGGGGATCGCGGCTGCTCGACATCGCGCTGACCCAGCGCGGCGAGTCGGGCGGCGCGGCAATCCCGATGGCGGGCGTGCCCGTCGACAAGCTCGACAGCTACCTCGCGCGCCTGGTCCGCCAGGGCGAACCGGTCGCCATCTGCGAGCAGACCGGCGAGGTGGGCAAGGCCAAGGGCCCCGTCATGCGCGAAGTCGTCCGGATCGTGACGCCGGGGACCATCACCGATGACGCCCTCCTCGACGCGAAACGGGACAACCTCTTTGCCGCCGTGAGCGCCGATGGCGAGCGCTACGGCCTCGCCTGGCTCGACCTCGGTTCCGGCCGGTTCAACGTGCTCGAGGGCGAGGGCCGCGAGTCGCTCGCCGCGGAACTCGAGCGCCTGCGGCCCGCGGAGTTGCTCCTGGCCGAGGGGGTTTCAGTCACCGACGAGCGCGCGCATCGTCGAGCGCCCGCCCTGGCATTTCCTGCGCGAGTCCGCCGAGCGCGCACTGACGGCCCAGTTCGGCACGCAGGACCTCGCCGGATTCGGCTGCGAGGACCTCGGCCCCGCGATCGGCGCGGCGGGTGCCCTGCTCCAGTACGCCCGCGACACCCAGAAGTGCGCGCTCCCGCACCTGACGGCGCTCACGCGCGAATCGCGCGATGACACGCTCGTGATGGATGCCGCGACGCGGCGCAACCTCGAGCTCGACACCAGCCTCGCCGGGCGCGAAGAGCACACGCTCGCCGGCGTGATCGACCGCACCGCGACGGCCATGGGCGCGCGCGAGCTGCGGCGCTGGATCCGCCGGCCGCTCCGCGACCCGGCGGCGCTGCGCGCGCGCTACCGCGCGATTGCGGAGCTCATTTCATCCGACCGGCACGAGCGCTTGCACGAGGCGCTTCGCGGCGTGAGCGACGTCGAGCGCGTGCTCGCGCGCGTCGCGATCCGCTCCGCGCGACCCCGGGACCTGGCGGCGCTTCGGGAGGGACTCGCGCTCCTGCCGCGGCTCCACGCGATGCTCGAGGGCCTTGCCGCACCGCTGCTCGGTGCCGCCGCGTCGGACCTCGCGCCGCAACCGGAATTGCACGACCTGCTCTCTCGCGCGCTCGTCGAGTCGCCGCCGCCGCTCTTGCGCGAGGGCGGCGTGATTGCCGCCGGCTTCGACGCCGAACTCGATGAACTGCGCTCGATCGCGACCGGCGCAGACACGCACCTGATCGAACTCGAGGAGCGCGAGCGGCGGCGGACCGGCCTTTCGCAGCTGAAGGTCGGCTACAACCGGGTGCAGGGCTACTACATCGAGCTGCCGCGGAGCCTCTCGGGCCGCGCGCCGCCGGAGTACCACCGGCGGCAGACCGTCAAGAACGCCGAGCGCTACATCACGCCCGAGCTCAAGGAGTTCGAGGACCGCGTGCTCGGCAGCCGCGACCGCGCACTCGCGCGCGAGCGCGTGCTCTGGGAAGGGTTGCTCGACCGCGTGATCGTCGAACTCGCCGTGCTGAAGCGCACGGCCGCTGCCCTCGCGCAGGTCGACGTGCTCGCGAATCTCGCGGAGCGCGCCGTGAGCCTGCGATACGTCGAGCCGGAACTCAGCGACGAGCCGGGCCTTCGAATCGAGGGCGGCCGTCATCCCGTGGTCGAGCGCGTGCTGGACGATCCCTTCGTGCCGAACGACCTCGAGCTCACGGAAGACCGGCGCATGCTCGTCATCACCGGGCCCAACATGGGGGGCAAGTCCACGTACATGCGCCAGGCGGCACTCATCCTCGTGCTCGCCTCGATCGGAAGTTTCGTCCCGGCGACGCGTGCGGTCATCGGCCCCTTCGACCGGATCTTCACGCGCATCGGCGCCTCGGACGACCTGGCAGGCGGCCGCTCGACCTTCATGGTCGAAATGACGGAAGCCGCCGTGATCCTGAACGCCGCGACGGACCGCAGCCTCGTGCTGATGGACGAGATCGGCCGCGGCACGAGCACCTACGACGGCCTGTCGCTCGCGTTTGCCTGCGCGAGTCATATCGCAAGCTCGTTACGCGCCTTCACCCTGTTCGCGACGCACTATTTCGAGCTGACCGAGCTCGCTGACGAACTGCCCGGAGTCGCGAACGTGCACCTTGACGCGACCGAGCATGACGATGGGATCGTTTTCCAGCACGCCGTGAAGCCAGGGCCGGCGAGCAAGAGCTACGGTTTGCAGGTGGCGCAGAAGGCCGGCGTCCCGCGCGAGGTCATCCAGACCGCGCGCTCCTATCTGGACAAGCTGGAGCGACAGCACAAGAAGTAGTTACTTTCGAAGGGGACGCTCACCTTCAACGGGCCTGCGCCTGCTCTTGAAGGTGAGCGTCCCCTTCGAAATGACTTCAGGCCAGCCGGCGTCGAGCGAGGTAGAGCACGCGGCCGTTCGACAGCTCGTGCTTGCGCTCGATCTGGAATCGCTCGAGCAGGGTTGCCTCGAATGCGGGCCGCAGGCAGTCGGCATAGAGCGACTCGCGTCCCCGCGCGAGCGCGCCGAACATCGGATCGGTGACCGGCACGTATTCGACCAGCAGGTGCCGGCGCGTGATCGCCGCGACCGCGTCAAACTGCTCCGCGATCGGAACGCCCTCCGTCACCCGCAGGTGATGCGCGACCGCGAGCATCAGCACGAGGTCGAATGTCCCGGCCGCCCGGGACAGCAGCGATTCCTGCTCGCGGTTCCGCCAGCCCAGCGCCGGCGTGGGCCGCCCGAAATTGCCGACCAGCGGCAGGATCGGCCGCTTGTGCTCCCGCGCCTCCCGCCAGATCGCCGCAACCGAGCGCTCGTCGATGTCGAGCGCGACGACCTCGCCCTGGCGCGAGGCGATTTCGCTGAACTCGCCCGTGTTGGCGCCAATGTCGAGCGTCCGGCGCGGCCGGGTGCCCGCGATCGCCTCGGTCACGAAGCTGCGTTTCGCCTCGAGGTCCGCGCTGCCGTAGTGGCGGCGCGTGGACGTGTAGCGATGCCAGTGCGAGCTGCGGACTGCGAGCCTGTCCACGCATCGCGCAACCTGCTTTTCGAGCCCGATGAGCGAGCGCTCCAGGATGAAGCGCGCCTGCTCGTCGCTCGATGCCTTCATCGCGCGCGGCGCCCCGCCACCGGCCGCTGCTTTTGCGGCTAGCGCGGCCGGCAGCGCGACGCTCCGCCACAGCCGCGGCTTGAGCCAGCGGCGCGCGCCGAGAATGCCGGCGAGCGCTTCATGGGACAGGCCCGCCACCGGATTCACCAGAGTCCACGCGAGCGGCAGGCCGGCTTCGACCGAGGCAACGAGCGGCAGGAGGAATGTGGTCTCGAACTGGTGGCGCGCGATCCAGAGGCAATCGCCGGAGCTCCGCGCCACGATCGACGGCAGGTCCACGAACACGGGCTCGCAGTTGCGAAAGAGGACATTCGCGGGCGTCGCGTCCTTGAGCTGCCAGCCGCGTGGCAGCAAGGCGCGCGCGAGCTCGAGGGTCAGGGTGCCCGCGGCCGCCAGCATCTCCGGCGCCCATTCCGACGGCTGGCTGACGAAGGCGATCCGTTCGTGCTCGAAGCATTCGCCGTCGAACGCCGAGAGCTGTGGCGGGGTTTCCGTGCGCGGCAGCAGTCGCGTGCGGACGAGCCGTCCCTGGTCCATCCACTGGCGGATGACCGGGTCCTCGAGCATCCGGCGGAAATCGGCAAGCGCATGCCCGCGCACGGCGCGAATCAGCCGTCCCTCGTGCTCGACGAGGGTGGCGTCGGGATCGCGGAAGGAACGGGGGCTCGCGACGGCCGGGATCAACGCGGCGGATCGCCGGATGGCGGGTCGGGCTGCTCCGCCTCGTCGGAAGTCTCGTGTCGCGAAAAGTACGACATGACCTTGATGCGAAGCTCCCGGAAATAGAAGATCGCGCCCGCGACGCCGGCCGCGAACATCTGGAGCAGCATCGAGCCCGTGCCCGGGTCGATGTAGGCGGCGGCCGGCGCCACGGCCCCGAGCGCGAGTGTCAGGGCGGCGGCAATCGGTGCAATCAGGTATTTCATGCGGTGCAGTTCACCAGTCGCGGCCGGCGCCCACCCGCCGACCACGTCACATATTGTCGGCTCAGTTCGCCGTAGCCTCAAGCCGGATGCCGTTTCTGTCAACTTCGGTGAAATCGAATGGTTGCAGGAAAGGCGACACGAAATAGCGATCTGGAAGCAGTGGCAGTCCGGCGTCGAAGTAACGATTGAATACGATCCGGAACAGGTTCACCGCACTCGGGTCCTCCGGCATCAGGTCCGCTGGGGCGCCCGGTAGCAATACGGCATTGAGATTCGCGAGCCGGATGCGAAAGCGCTCATTCCCCCTCAGCCCGCGGCTGAGACTCGGCCCGTGATCGGACTGCAGGAGAACGATCGGCGGTTGTGCTGAATCGGTAATCAGGCGATCGAGTACATCTCCGATTCTGGCATTCACAAATTTCATTTGCTCGACATAAGCGGACCGGTCTTCCCATAGCTGTTTCTGGAATTCGAATTGATTCGAAAGGTTTGCGTTCCTGAGGACAGTGCCCTTGCGGTCGAACAAGTACGGATGATGCGGCAGCAAGAAGTGCGCAAAGACGAATTTCGGTCCCGGCTCGCGTGCCAGTGTATTGAGTGACTCGAAATTCCGGAGATGGCAGCTGGCGAGATCCATCGTGGCGCTCGAGCCGAGGGCCCTGAGCCAGCTCGTCTCCGAGATCGCGAGCAGGAAGTCGTCACGAAACAGGCCGCCGCCGCAGGGAAGGAACGCGTCGGCATAGGGATTATGACCCGTGCCGCCCCAGGTCGATTGCAAGTGAATGTAACGGTAGCCGCGAGCACGCAGGAAAGCGGCGGCGCGATTGTCACGCAAGAGGCGATACACATGCTCCCGATCGAGCCCGTGAGGATCGAACAACTCGCCCATCAGGACGGGGACGAAGTCCATGTTCAGGGTCGAGGCCAGCGACAGCAGGGTCCAGGCGTAGTTTGAATTGCTCTTGTCAGCAACCTGAAATCCGCGGCGCTCCAGGTCCTTCATGAACGGGTTGTTGTCGAAGCCGTAGTACTCGTCGAGAACGTCGGCTCGCGAATAGCCGTCGAGAACGATGAAATAGATATCCGGCCGATCCGTCGGAACGGTTACCGTGCTCGCCGCTGCGACAGGCTTGCTGGCGCGCAAATCGGCACTCGTGAGCCATTGAAACAGGGCGAACGCCAGAAGCAGGCCCGACATCAGGTTCACTGCCATCGGCAGCCGCACGCTGGTCTCGCGGAGCAGCTTCAGTAAATGCCAGCCGACGCCGAGCAGCAGGAGCCACAGCAACGAATGGATGAGCTGCAGGCTCTCGCCGTTCCAGGGCGTGTCCTTGACCAATTGCTGGTCGGGGTCGCCGCCCAGTCCGTCGATCCAGGCGTTCAAGGGGCCATAGGCGAAGAACAAGATGACGAACCAGGTCACGCCGAAACCCGCACGCAGCCAATTCCCGAGCAGTGGACGCAGGCAGAGAAGCATCGCCGAGCCTGCGGCGAGCGTCGCGACGACTGCGAGGACCAGCGCCGACGCATCGACTTGCCCCGGATTCGCCGCGGCGATGTGCAGCACGGGATAGAGCGCGAACGCCAATGCGAACCACGGCCAGCGCAATGCCGGACTAGTCATGCGGCTTCCTGCCTTCGCTTCCGAATGCGCCGCGCGCAAGGAACCGCCCGGCTTCGCGCGCGACGGGCTGGCTCACGAGCATGCCGATGTGGCTGACGTCGAGCACGAGCTCCGCCGCAGCGCCCGGCAGGTGAGTCTCGTCGAGGCTCACCGTACCGTCGTTCGGCTGCGGAAGATTGGCAAGCAACCGGCCGAGGCCCGCTGAACGGGCACCCGCAATCACCCCGATTTCGCGCGGCAGCTCCCAGCGCCGGCCGGGCGCGCGCGTCAACTGCCTGACCGCGAGGCTGCCGAGGATCTGCGGGCCGAGCGGCCAGGACGCGAACGCCCGCGCCGCGCGCGAGCCCTGCACCGGCGAGCCCAGCAGCACGGCGCGGCCGGGCGGCAGGTCGCGCTCCTTCGCGAGTGTCTCCAGGGTGACCAGGCCGCCAAGGCTGTGCGCCAGCACGTGCACGGTGCCGTCGAAAGTGCGCAGGCGTGCGGCCAGCGCATCGACGACTTCTTCGAGCGACGCGTGTGTCGACGGATAGCGGAAACTCGCTGGTGCGAACCCGGCGGCCGAGAGCCGCTCGCGAAGCAGCAGGGTCTCGAGGCCATTCAGCCACAGTCCGTGGACGACGAGGACGGGGATGCGCCGGGCGGCCAGTGTTCAGCCCGCGGGTGCCGGCGGCTTCTTGACGCGGATGTGCAGCTCCGCGAGCTGCGCGTCGTCGGCCTCGGAGGGCGCATCGGTCAGCGGATCCCAGGCCGACTGGGTCTTCGGGAAGGCGATCACTTCGCGAATGCTGTCGGCGCCCGACATCAGCATCGCCAGCCGGTCGAGCCCGAACGCGATGCCGCCGTGCGGCGGCGCGCCATAGCGCAGCGCCTCGAGCAGGAAGCCGAACTTGAGCGACGCCTGCTCGCGCGAGATGCCGAGCAGGTCGAATACCGCGCTCTGCATGTCCTCGCGATGGATGCGGATCGAGCCGCCGCCGATTTCCGAGCCGTTCAGCACCATGTCGTAGGCACGGGCGAGCGCGTTCTTCGGGTCGCCGGCGAGCGCGGCGGGATCCGGATCCGCGGGCGAGGTGAAGGGATGGTGCATGGCCATCCAGCGTTTCGCTTCCGGATCAAACTCGAACATCGGGAAGTCCACGACCCAGAGCGGCTGCCAGCCCTCCTCCACCAGCCCGAGGTCGCGCCCGAGCTGGAGCCGAAGCGCACCGAGCGCATCGTTCACGACCTTGGCCTTGTCGGCGCCGAAGAAGACGAGGTCGCCGGTCTCCGCCTGCGTGCGTTTCAGTATCCCCAGGACCGCGGCGTCCGACAGGAACTTGAGGATCGGCGATTGCAGCCCCTCCCGCCCCTTGGCGGCATCATTCACCTTTATATAGGCGAGGCCCCGGGCCCCATGGCGGCCGACGAAGGCCGTGTAGTCGTCGATCTGCTTGCGCGTCAGCTCCCCGCCCCGCGGCACGCGCAGCGCGGCAACCCGGCCGTCCGGGTCGGCGGCAGGCGCCGCGAATACCTTGAACTCGCAATCGCGCACGAGGTCCGCGACGTCCACGAACTCGAGCGGCACGCGCAGGTCCGGCTTGTCGGAGCCAAAGCGGCGCAATGCGTCCGCGTACTTGAGGCGCGGGAACGGATCCGGCAGGTGGACTTTCAGCACCCGCGAGAAGACATGACGGATCAGGCCCTCCATCAGCGCCATCACCTGGTCCTGCGCGAGGAACGAGGTCTCGATGTCGAGCTGGGTGAACTCGGGCTGCCGGTCGGCGCGGAGGTCCTCGTCACGGAAGCAGCGGACGATCTGGTAGTAGCGATCGAAGCCGCCCATCATCAGGAGCTGCTTGAAGATCTGCGGCGACTGCGGCAGCGCAAAGAACTTGCCCGGGTGCGTGCGGGACGGCACGAGATAGTCGCGCGCGCCCTCGGGCGTCGCCTTGGTGAGCATCGGCGTCTCGATGTCGACGAACTCGTGGCCATCGAGGTACTCGCGCATTGCGCGCGTGATCGCATGGCGGCGGCGCAGCCGCTCCTGCATCACGTCGCGGCGAAGGTCGATGTAGCGGTGCTTGAGCCGGAGCTCCTCGCCGACTTCCTCGTCGAGGGCGAAGGGCGGCGTCACCGAAGGATTCAGCACGACGAGCTTCGAGGCCAGCAGTTCGATCTGGCCCGACGCGAGGTTGGGATTGACGGTACCCGCCGGCCGCGGCCGCACCTTGCCCTGCACCTGGATGCAGAACTCGCGGCCGAGGTGCTCCGCGGCCTTGAAGGCCACGGGCGTATCCGGATCGAACACGACCTGGAGCAGGCCGGAGCGATCACGCAGGTCGACGAAGATCACGCCGCCATGATCGCGGCGACGATGCACCCAGCCGGCCGCCTCGACGGTGCGGCCCGCCAGCGATTCGCCGATTTCCCCGCAATAGTGTGTGCGCATGGACAAAGCGGGCGATGTTACGTGCGGGGCAACGCCCGTGGCAACCGGGCGTCAGCGCCGCGCCGGGCGACGGCGGCGGCGCGCGGCGGCCGGTTTCGCGGCCGCGGGCTTCGGTTTCTTGTCGCCGGCCGCGGGTTTCGCGGGCGCCTCGGCGGCAGGTTTCGTCTCCGCCGGCTTGGCTTCCGCCTTTTCTTCCTTTGGCTTCTCCGCAGGCGGCTCTTTCTCGCCCGCGAGATTCCGCTGCGAATCCTTGTCGCCCTTGAAGTCGGTCTCGTACCAGCCGCCGCCCTTCAGCCGAAAAACCGGCGCGGAAACCAGGCGGCGGAGCGACGCGCGTCCGCAGGCCGGGCACTTGCGCAGCGGCCGGTCGCTGATCTTCTGCAATTCCTCGTGGTGGTGGCCGCAGGCGGCGCACTGGTATTCGTAAAAGGGCATGCCCTATTTTCGCATAACCAGCGCGCCACCCTTTGCCGCGACCTTGATCGTGTCCCCGGGGGCGAATTCGCCCGCGAGGATCTTCTGCGCGAGGGGGTTTTCGAGCTGCTGCTGGATGGCGCGCTTCAGCGGCCTCGCGCCGTACACGGGGTCGAAGCCCGCCTCGCCGAGCTGGTCGAGCGCCTTCGTGTCGAGCTCGATCCGGATGTCGCGCTCGGCCAGCCGGCGGCGCAGGTACCCCGTCTGGATCTCGACGATGCGCCGGATGTGCTCGCGCACGAGCGGGTGGAAAACGACGATGTCGTCGATCCGGTTGATGAATTCCGGCCGGAATTGCTGGCCGACGATCTCCAGCACCGCTCCCTTCATCTTGTCGTAGTTCTCCTCGCCCGCCAGCTCCTGGATCACCTGCGAGCCGAGGTTCGAGGTCATGATGACGACGGTGTTGCGGAAGTCGACGGTGCGGCCCTGGCCGTCGGTCAGCCGGCCGTCGTCCAGCACCTGCAGCAGCACGTTGAAGACGTCGGGATGCGCCTTCTCGATCTCGTCGAGCAGGATCACGGAATACGGGCGGCGGCGCACGGCCTCGGTCAGGTAGCCGCCTTCCTCGTAGCCGACATAGCCCGGCGGCGCGCCGATCAGCCGCGCGACCGAGTGCTTTTCCATGAACTCGGACATGTCGATCCGTACCAGCGCGTCCTCGGTGTCGAACAGGAACTCGGCGAGCGCCTTGGTGAGCTCGGTCTTGCCGACGCCCGTCGGCCCGAGGAACAGGAAGGAGCCATTCGGCCGGTTCGGGTCGGCAAGTCCCGCGCGCGAGCGGCGGATCGCGTCCGAGACCGTGCGGACGGCCTCGGTCTGGCCGACGACGCGCTTGCCGATTTCCTGCTCCATCCTGAGGAGCTTTTCGCGCTCGCCCTCGAGCATCTTGGAGACGGGAATGCCGGTCCACTTGGAGACGACCTCGGCGATCTCCTCGTCCGTCACCTTGTTGCGCACCAGCGTCGGCACCTTGGCCTCCGCCTGCTGCGCGGCCTTCAGGCGCTTTTCGAGCTCGGGCGACTTGCCGTGGAGCAACTCGGAGGCGCGCGCATAGTCACCGGCGCGCTTGGCGGCCTCGATCTCGAGCTTGGTCCGTTCGATCTCCTCCTTGATGTGCGCCGCGCCCTGCACGGCGGCCTTCTCGGCCTTCCACACTTCCTCGAGGTCCGCAAACTCCTTTTCGAGCGCCGCCAGCGATTCCTCGAGCTGCCCGAGGCGCTTCTTCGAGGCCTCGTCCTTTTCCTTGCGCAGCGCCTCCCGCTCCATCTTGAGCTGGATGATGCGTCGCTCGAGCCGGTCCATCTCCTCGGGCTTGGAGTCGATCTCCATGCGGATGCGCGAGGCCGCCTCGTCGATGAGGTCGATGGCCTTGTCGGGAAGCTGGCGATTCGTAATGTAGCGATGCGAGAGTGTCGCCGCCGCGACGATGGCCGGGTCGGTGATCTCCACCTTGTGGTGCACCGCGTAGCGCTCCTTCAGGCCGCGCAGGATCGCAATCGTGTCCTCGACCGAGGGCTCGTCCACGAATACCGTCTGGAAGCGGCGCTCCAGCGCCGCGTCCTTCTCGATGTGCTTGCGGTACTCGTCGAGAGTCGTTGCGCCGACGCAGTGCAGCTCGCCGCGCGCGAGGGCGGGCTTCAGCATGTTGCCGGCGTCCATCGACCCCTCGGCCTTGCCCGCGCCGACCACCGTGTGCAGCTCGTCGATGAACAGGATGACCCTGCCTTCCTGCTTCGCGAGGTCGTTGAGGACGCCTTTCAGCCGCTCCTCGAATTCGCCGCGGAATTTCGTGCCGGCAATCAGGGAGCCCATGTCGAGCGCGAGGATCCGCTTGTTCTTGAGGCCCTCGGGCACCTCGCCATTGATGATCCGCTGCGCGAGGCCCTCGACGATCGCGGTCTTGCCGACGCCCGGCTCGCCGATCAGCACGGGGTTGTTCTTGGTGCGGCGCTGCAGCACCTGGATCGTGCGCCGGATCTCGTCGTCGCGGCCGATGACCGGGTCGAGCTTGCCCTGCTCGGCACGCTCGGTCAGGTCGATCGTGTATTTCTGCAGGGCGCCGCGCTGCTCCTCGGCGTTCGGGTCATCCACTTTTTCGCCGCCGCGCAGGTCCGCGATCGCCTTGTCCACCGCGCCCTTCACGACGCCGGTGTCCTTCAGGATCGTCCCGAGCGTGCCGCGGTCCTCGCAGGCGGCGAGCACGAACAGCTCGCTGGAGATGTACTGGTCGCCGCGCTTCTGGGCGAGCTTGTCGGTGACGTTCAGGAGTTTCAGCAGGTCGTTCGACGGGTGCACTTCGCCGCCCGCGCCTTCCACGGTCGCAATGCGATTCAGCTGCGCAAGGAGTTGGGAACGGAGCAGGTTGACGTTCGCGCCCGCGCGGTCGAGCAGCGGACGCGCGCTGCCGCCCTCCTGGTTGAGGAGCGCGAGCATCAGGTGCGCGGGTTCGATGAATTGGTGATCGCGGCCGACGGCGAGCGACTGCGCGTCGGCGAGCGCCAGCTGGAATTTTGTTGTCAGTCGATCCATGCGCATGCGGCAGTCCATGGGGCCGGATCGCGGCCGAATCAACCCGTAACACCGTGAATTTAACCGCTTTTTGCGCGCCGGCCGAAATTGTTTAGAGTGGGCCGGCGCGGACCGCCTTCGGGCGGCCGCGACAGTGACCGGTTTCTACTGACGACTTTGGGACTTGATCCATGGGACAGGTACCCGCCAACCGCCCGGCCGCCGGGCAAGCGCCCTACGGATTCGTGGGCGACGGCCGCCTTTCGCGGCACTGGCGCCATTACTTCACGAGCCTCGGCCTCCCCTGGACGCTGTGGTCGCGCCGCCTCGCGCGCGCGAACGGCACGGCCGGCAAGTCCGCGGCGGAGGTCCTCGCGCCCTGCCCCGTCATCCTGCTCGCGGTGTCGGACGATGCGATCGCGCCGGTCTTCGCGACGCTGCGCGCCGAGGGCCTGGACGACAGGGTGTTCGTCCACTTCTGCGGCGGCCGCAGCTTCGAGGGCACCTTCGGGGCCCATCCGCTCATGAGCTTTGCGACCACGCTCTACGAGCCGGCGTTCTACCGCGACATCCCCGTGTTCGTGGATGCCGACCGGCCGGATCCGGCCGGATACTTCCGCTCGCTGTTTCCGGGACTCCCCAATCCCTGCTTCGAGCTCCGGCCGGAAGACAAGGCGTACTACCACGCGCTCTGCGCGCTCGCGGGCGGAATGACGGCCGTGCTCTGGCGCGAGTTCTTCGCCGCCATGGAGGCGCGCTTCGGCGCGCCGCGTGCCGCCCTCGCGAACTATCCGCGCCGCATCGTCGAGAACGTGCTCGCCTCGACTGACGGCGCCTTGACGGGGCCGGTCGCGCGCGGCGACACCGAAACGGTCCAGTCGCACCTCGACGCCCTCGGCAACAGCGCGCTCGCCACTGTCTACAAGGCGCTCATCGCGACCGCCGGGAGGGAACGCCCATGAAGTCCGTGCTGGAGTTCGCCGCGGCCAAGTCCGCGGGGCGCAGGATTTCGATGACGACCTGCTACGACACGGCCTTCGCGCGCGCCCTCGAGGCGACCGCCGTCGATTGCCTGCTCGTCGGCGACAGCGCCGCCATGGTCATGCACGGGTTTCCAGACACGCTCGCCGCGACCGTGGAGATGATGGCGGCGCACACGGCCGCCGTCCGGCGCGGCGCGCCGACGCTCTTCCTGATCGGCGACATGCCCTTCCTCTCCTTCCGCAAGGGGGTGCCCGCGGCCCTCGATGCCGCCGGGGCGCTGATGCGCGCGGGCGCGCAGGCCGTGAAGATCGAGGGCGTCACCGGCCATGAGGACGTCATCACGGCCCTCACCGGCTCGGGCATTCCCGTCATGGGCCACCTCGGGCTCACGCCGCAGTCCATGCACGCGCTCGCGGGTTTCCGGGTGCAAGGCCGGACTGACGATGCCGCGGCGCGGATCCTGGCGGATGCGCGGCGCTGCGAGGAACTCGGCTGCTTCAGCCTCGTGCTCGAGTGCGTGCCGGCGCCGCTCGCGGCCACGATCACGAAGGCGCTTCGCATCCCGACCATCGGCGTCGGCGCCGGGCCGCACTGCGACGGGCAGGTGCTGGTGCTGCAGGACCTGCTCGGCCTGAATGCCGGCTTCCGCCCGAAATTCCTGCGCACCTACCTCGACGGCCTGTCCCTGGTGCGCGACGCCGTCGATCGCTTCGATCGCGACGTCAAGCAGGGCGATTTCCCGGCGGCCGCGGAGAGTTACGACGCATGAAGATCGTCGAGACCGTCGCGGACCTCGCCGCCGCGCGGCGCGCACGCGCCGCGGGCGATACCGGCTTCGTGCCGACCATGGGCGCCCTGCACGAAGCGCACCTGTCGATCGTCCGGCGCGCGCGCGCGGAAAACGCGCAGGCCTGGGCCAGCATCTTCGTGAATCCCGCGCAGTTCGATGACCCCGGCGACCTCGAGCGCTATCCGAGGCCGGTCGAGCAGGACCTCGAACTGCTGCGCGCCGCCGGTTGCGACCTCGTGTTCCTGCCGCGGCCGCAGGAGCTGTATCCGGACGGCTACCGCTATCGGGTGATCGAGAACGAGCTCAGCCGGAAGTTCTGCGGTGCCGGCCGGCCCGGGCATTTCGACGGCGTGCTCACGGTCGTCATGAAGCTCCTCCTGCTCGTCCGCCCGCAGCGCGCCTACTTCGGCGAGAAGGACTTCCAGCAGCTGCAACTCGTCGAAGGCCTCGCGCAGGCGTTTTTTCTCGACACGAAGATCGTGCGCTGTCCGCTCGTGCGCGAGCCCGACGGCCTCGCCATGAGCTCGCGCAACCGCCTGCTCACGCCCGATCAACGAAGGCTCGCGCCTGCCCTGCACCGCGTGCTCGCCGAGAGCGTCGCCGGACGCCGCCCCGCGGCCGACGCGTCGAAGGCGCTTGCCCGCGAGGGCTTCGAGGTCGAGTACGTCGCCGACCACGACGGCCGCCGCCTGGCCGCCGTGCGCCTCGGCGCGGTGAGGCTCATCGACAATGTCTGACGCGAACGGACGCCGCATTCTCTTCCTGCTGACGGGCTCGATCGCCTGCTTCAAGGCCTGCGAGCTCATTTCGAGGCTGGCCAAGCGCGGCTTCGCGGTGCAGACCGTCGCGAGTGCCGGGGCGCTCCGCTTTGTCGGCACGGCGACGCTCGAAGGGCTGACGGGGCGCGTGCCATTCACCGATCTCTATGCGGCCGGCCGCGCGATGGACCACATCAACCACGCGCGCTGGGCCGACGTCGCCCTCGTTTGCCCGGCGACCGCCAATTCGATGAATCGCCTCGCGGCCGGCCTGGCGGACGACCCGGTCGGCGCGCTGTTTCTCGCCTGGGAGATCGCGAGCAAGCCCTGGCTGATCGCTCCCGCGATGAACGCGGCGATGTGGGAGCACCCGGCGACCCGGGCATCGCGGGAGCGGCTCGCCGCATTCGGCGCGAGGCTTCTGCCCGTCGGCGACGGCCGGCTCGCCTGCGGCGAGCACGGCGAGGGCCGCCTGCTCGAAGTCGAGGCGATCGAGGCCGAGCTCATGAAGGCCATCGGGGCGCCGCGATGAAAGTCATCGTGACTTCGGGTGCTACGCGCGAGCCGATCGACAGCGTGCGGTTCATCTCCAATGTCAGCAGCGGCCGCACGGGCGCCGCGATCTGCGAGGCGCTGAAAGCCCGCGGCATCGAGGTGACCCAGCTTGCCGGTGTCGACTCGACGCTCGCGACCGGCGTGTCGCGCCGCGAGACATTCACGGATCACGCCTCGCTCGACGTGGCGCTGCGCCGGCTGGTGAAGGACAGCGCCTATGGCGCCGTCGTGCACGCCGCGGCCGTCGGCGACTTCGCCGTGGCCGATGCGACTCCCGACGCGAAGATCGAGTCCGGCCAGGACCTGGCCGTGCAGCTCAAGCCGACGCAGAAGATCATCGACCGGATCCTCGGCTATGCCGGCAACACGGGCCTCATCCTCGTAGGATTCAAGCTGACCCACGAGCCGGACCCGAATGCCCAGGCGCGCGCCGCGCGCGACCTGCTGAAGCGCAGCCGCGCCCATTACGTGGTGCAGAACGACGTCTCGACGCTCGCCGAGGGCGAGGAGCACCTCTTCTTCGTGCACGAGAGCGGAAGCAGCCGCGTGCGCCGCTACGTCGGCCGCGCGAAGCTCGCCACGGCGATCGCGGCACTGCTGGAGGAAAGGCTCCGGGGGAGCTCGAGATGATCCTTGCGCTCGACATCGGCAACAGCCAGATCTTCGGCGGCGTGTTCGACGACGAGCGCCTCTGCCTGCAGTTCCGCCACGCGACGCGCGCGGAAAACACTTCCGACGAGATCGGCCTCTTCTGCCGGAACGTGCTGCGCGAGAACGACATCGACCCGGGCAGCATCACGGCGGTCGCGATCTGCTCGGTCGTGCCGGACATGGTGCACTCGGTGCGCAACGCCAGCGTCAAGTACTTCGGCGTGCGGCCGTTCATCCTCGAGCCCGGCGTGCGCACCGGCCTCAATATCCGCTACCGCAACCCGCTCGAGGTCGGCAGCGACCGGATCGCGGGCGCGATCGCGGCGGCGAAGCTCTATCCCGGCAAGAACGCGATCATCGTGGACTTCGGGACGGCGACCACGATCGATGCCCTGACCCAGGAGCGCGACTACCTCGGCGGCGTGATCCTGCCCGGGCTCCGGCTCGCCATGGAGAGCCTCGACGCGAGGACTGCGCGCCTGCCCAAGGTGGAGATCCGCAAGCCCCCGGAGCTGCTCGGCCGCACGACGGTCGAGAGCATCCAGGCCGGGCTCTACCACGGGAACATCGCCATCCTGAAGCACCTGTGTGCCGAGGTCAGGGCGCAGTATTTCTCCGATCGGCCGACCGTGCTGATCGGGACCGGCGGTTTCGCGCGCCTGTTCGAGGAGGAGAACCTCTTCGACGCGCACATCCCGGAACTCGTTCTCATCGGCCTTCGCGAGGCTTTCCGCCTCAACAGCTGACTCTGGCGTGCTGGCGCACGGACTGCGCCCGCCGGGACTCCACTCGTTCGCTCAGAAGAACGGACATTCGCTCACTCGTGTGTCCCGGCGGGCTTGTCCGTGCGCCGACGCGCTGCAGCCGCTGTCGCGCGGACAAGGCGCCCGGGAATCTCCGAGCGAGCGAATGTCCGATCTGGTGAGCGAGCGAGGAGTGTTCCCGGGCGCCGCCGGACGTGCGACAGCGACCGGCAGTTCGTCAGTGCGCGAATTCGTGCGTCAGGCCGGTCACCAGCACGCCGAGCGCGATGAGTGCGACCTGCTGGAACGAGGTGCGGGCGTCAACGCGGCGGTGAAGACCCGGGATGAGGTCGGCGACGGCAACGTAGAGAAAGCTCGCGGCGGCGACCGCCAGGGCGTACGGCAGGAACTGCAGCGCCTCCGCCAGCAGGTACCAGGCGATCACCGCGCCGGCGACCGAGGCGAGGCTCACCGCGACGTTGAGCGCGAGCGCGCGGGCCCGGCTCATCCCGCCGTTCAGGAGGACCGCGAGGTCGCCGACTTCCTGGGGGATCTCGTGGGCAAACACGGCGACCGTCGTCACGACGCCGAGGTGCGGGTTCGTCAGGAAGGCCGCGGCGATCAATACGCCATCGAGGATGTTGTGGAATGCATCGCCCCAGAGGATCAGCGTTGCCGAGGCGCGGTCACGGTGGTGATCCTGCGGCCCGTGCGCTTCGCAGTGATCCACGTGGCAATGGCGCCAGAGCACCATCTTCTCGAGCACGAAGAAGGCGATGATGCCGCCCGCGAGTGCGATGCCGATGCCGTGCGTGCCGGCCCCGGATTCGATCGCGTGCGGCAGGAGCGCGAGGAGCGCGGCGCCAAGCAGGGCGCCGGTCGCGAAGCTCACGAGGTGCGGCAGTAAGCGCATTGCGGCGGGCCGGCGCAAGCAGCATGAAGCCGCCCGCGATGAGCGCCGAAAGCGCACCGCAGGCGGCCGTCAACAGCAGGATCGGTACGAGCGCCGACATGGGTGACAGCCTACCTCACGCCAGCCAGGCGAGCGCGGCCATGCGGCCGGTGGCGCCGTCGCGGCGGTACGAATAGAAGCGCTCGCGATCCGCGTAAGTGCAAAGCTCCCCGCCCCGCACGGAGGAAACGCCACAGGCGGCGAGGCGGCGGCGCGCGAGCGCCGGCAGGTCGGCGCTGAAGCGCCCTTCGCGCCCCGGCCGGAATTCCGAAGCCGCACCCGCATCGCGGATCGTGAATGCGTCGCGGACTTCGACGCCGACTTCAAATGCCGTGGGCCCGATCGAAGGCCCGAGCCAGGCGATGAGCTTTTCTGGATCGCAGTCGAGCGCCGCCACGGTCGCCTCGATAACGCCGGCCGCGAGGCCGCGCCATCCCGCGTGCGCGAGCCCGACGCGATCGCCGTCGCGGCTCGCGAGGAAAACAGGCAGGCAGTCCGCGACGAGGACCGCGCAGACTGCGCCCGCCACGAATGAAACGCAGGCATCGGCGGGTTCGCGCGGCGGTGCCGGCAGGGTCGCGACGCGGATGCCGTGTACTTGTTCGAGCCAGGCCGGCTCGGAAGGCAATTTCAACGTGGTTCGCAGGAGCCTGCGATTTTCGCGCACCGCGGCGTCGTCATCGCCGACATGGCTGGCAAGGTTGAAGCTTGAATACGGTCCCGCGCTCACGCCGCCGATACGGGTCGTCATGACGGCATGGACGCACGCCGGCGCCGGCCAGTCCGCCTGCAGGAACTGCGGAGCGGCCATCAGTCCCCGGCGGCCGTGCGGTCGCGCTTGAGTGCCGCCACGAGTGCGCGGAAATCCGCGGGTAGTTTCGACTCGACCTCGACCTCGCGACCGTCGCGCGGATGCTGGAAGCTGAGCCTGGCGGCGTGCAAGGCCTGGCGCCGGAAATCGCGGAGCGCCGCGGCGAGCCCGGGCGTAGCGCCCTTGGGAATCGCGAGCCGCCGGCCGTAGACCTGGTCGCCCACCAGCGGATAGCCGGCATGCGACAGGTGCAGCCGGATCTGGTGCGTCCGGCCCGTTTCCAGCATCACGCGCACCCAGGTGTGGCGGCGGAACCGCTCGATCACGCGATAGTGCGTGATCGCCTCGCGCCCGCCCGCGCGCACCGCCATGCGCAATCGGTCCACCGGGTGCCGGTCGATCGGCGCGTCGACCTTGCCGCCGGCGGTCATGACACCGACACAGACGGCCTGGTACTCGCGGTGGATCCCGCGCTCCGCAAGCGCCTCGGCGAGCGTGAGCCGCGTTGCCTCGTTGCGCGCGACCACCAGCAGACCGGTCGTGTCCTTGTCGAGCCGGTGCACGATGCCCGCGCGAGGCAGTTTCGACAGCGTCGGGTCGTAGGCCAGCAGCGCGTTCTGCAGCGTGTGATCGGGGTTGCCGGCGCCGGGATGCACGACGAGGCCCGCGGGCTTGTCGACGACGATGATGTCCGGATCTTCCCAGGCGATCGCGAGCGCGATGTCCTCGGCGGCCGCCGGGACGGCGTCCTCGTCCGGCGCGTCGAGCACGATGCGTTCGCCGCCGGCGACGATGTCGCGCGGCCGGGGGATGCGGCCATCGACCTGAAGCTGGCCTGCGTCGATCCAGCGCTTGATCCGCGAGCGCGAATATTCCGGCAGCGCATCCGCCAGGGCCTGGTCGAGCCGGCGGCCTGCAGCCTGCAGCGGCAACCGCAGTTCGCGTTGGTGTCGGGGGGAACTCATGAGGGTCGTAACGGGTCTTTGTTAGTTATACTGCGTCGGATCAACAGCCGGGGTCCAGTCCTTTGCAGCCAGACAGAATGATGGCGCGCATCCTCCTGATCGCGTGCGGCCTGTGCGCAGTCACCGCCTGCGGCTACAAGGATCGCGCCGCGGAAGAATTACAGCCGGAACGCATCTACGACAAGGCGCACTCGCTGCTCCTGGGCGGCGACTACCGCGGCGCGGTGCGCTACTACGAGTCGCTCGAGGCACGATACCCGTTCAGCGAACAGGCGCGCCAGGCGCGGCTCGACATCATCTACGCCTACTACCGCAGCCACGAAACGGAATCGGCGATCGATGCCGCCGACCAGTTCATCCGCGAGAACCCGACCCACCCGCGCGTCGACTACGCGATGTACCTCAGGGGTCTCATCTATTTCGAGCGCTCGCCGAATATCCTCGAACGCTGGTTCAGCGCCGACCTGAACGAGCGGCCGCCGCAGGACGTGCGCCGCGCATTCGAGGCCTTCGACACGCTGATCAAGAACCATCCGGACAGCGAGTACGCGCACGACGCCCGTCAGCGCATGATCTTCCTTCGCAACCGGCTTGCCGATTACGAAGTCTACGTCGCGAATCACTACCTGAATCGCCAGGCCTACGTGGCGGCGATCGCGCGCGCCCGCTACACGATCGAGAGCTACGACGGCGCGCCCGCGGTGCGACAGGCGCTCGAGATCATGATCGCGGCCTACAAGGGGCTCGGCATGGACGACCTGGCGGAACGCTCGCAGGAAGTCTTCGCGCTCAATTACCCCGGCGACTCGACCGGAACGACCCGCCCGCCGCGACTGGTGGCCGTTCTGGTAATGGGGACTGTCACCTTTGCGGGTCTTCCCGCAAAGGGGACTGTCCCCTCCTGACGCACCGCCCTCGTCTCGCCGAAGGTGAGCGTCCCCTTCAGGATTCTCCGGGCCGGTAACCTGAAGTGATCGGATAGCGCCAGTCGCGTCCGAACGCGCGCCCGCTGACGCGTACGCCCGGCGGCGCCTGCCGCCGCTTGTATTCGTTCCGCTTGACGAGCTCGAGCACGCGGGTCACCGTCGCGCGCTCGAATCCGAGCTCGACGATCTCGTCCACGGAACGATCGTCCTCGATGAAGGCCTCGAGGATCGGGTCGAGCACGTCGTAGGGCGGCAGGCTGTCCGAGTCGAGCTGATTGTCGCGCAGTTCCGCCGTCGGCGGACGGTCGATGATCCGCTGCGGGATCAAGGGCCCCGATGGCCGCCGGTTGCGCCAGCGCGCGAGCCGGTACACGAGCGTCTTGCTGCAATCCTTGATTGGCGCGTATCCGCCCGCCATGTCGCCGTAGAGCGTCGCATAGCCGACCGACATCTCGCTCTTGTTGCCGGTCGTCAGCACCATGCGGCCGGTCTTGTTCGAGATTCCCATCAGGAGCAGCCCGCGGCAGCGCGCCTGGATGTTCTCCTCGGCGGAGTCCACGGGCTTTCCGGCGAACTCCTCCCTGAGCGCGGCAATCGTCGATTCGTACATCCCCTCGATGGAGATCACGGAGTAGCGCACGCCGGCAGCCTTCGCCATGGCTTCCGCGTCTTCGAGCGACATGCGCGAGGTGAATCGCGATGGCATCATCACCGCGCGCACGCGGTCGGCCCCGAGCGCATCGCAGGCGATCGCGAGCACGAGCGCCGAATCGACGCCGCCCGACAGGCCGATCACGACGCCCGGGAAACCGTTCTTGCCGACATAGTCGCGCACGCCCATGACGATCGCGCGCCAGACGCTTTCCTCGCCGGCCGGCAATTCCGCCATCGTGTCGGGGTCGATCCGCAGTCCGCCCTCTTCGAGGCTGAGGTCCATGCAAGACAGGGACTCCTCGAAGGCCGGTGCGCGATGCACGACGCGGCCCGTCGCATCCACCGCAAACGAGCAGCCGTCGAACACGAGCTCGTCCTGCCCGCCGACCAGGTTCAGGTAGGCGAACGGGATCCCGCTTGCGCGCGCGCGCAGCGCCAGGTTGGCCTCGCGCTCCACCTGCTTGCCCTGCTGGAACGGCGAGGCATTGAGGGAGATGACGATGTCGGCGCCCGCCGTGCAGGCCGACGCCGCGGGCCCGGTGTGCCAGACGTCCTCGCAGATCAGCGGCGCGACGCGGATGCCGCCGATCTCGACGATCGTCGCCTCGCTTCCCGCCGAGAAGTACCGTTCCTCGTCGAACACCTGGTAGTTCGGGAGTTTCTGCTTGCGGTAGCGCGCGATGCAGGCGCCGTCGCGCAGCCAGGCCGCGCCGTTGTGGATGTCGCCGGCCGCGTATTCCGGGTAGCCGACCAGCAGGTCGATGCCGCGCGCCGCGTCGGCAATGCGCGCGAGTCCCTCCTCGATGCGGCGGCGGAAGCCGCGATGGAACAGCAGGTCCTCCGGCGGGTAGCCCGAAAGCGCGAGCTCCGGCGTGACGAGCAGCCCGGCGCCGGCCTTCCGCGCCTCCGCGATGCGTGCGGCAATGCGATCCGCATTGCCCGCCACGTCGCCGACGGTCGGGTTGATCTGGGCGAGTGCAATGCGAAGCCCGGCGCTCATGATCGGGCGCGTCAGCGCTTCTTCTTGCGACGTCGGCCGGCGGCGAGCGCCTTCTTCATCGCCGTGCCGAGGTCGGCGGGCGATCGCACGGTCGCGACGCCCGCCGCCTCGAGCGCCTCATACTTGTCCGCGGCCGTGCCCTTCCCGCCCGCGATCACGGCACCGGCGTGGCCCATGCGCTTGCCGGGCGGCGCGGTGACGCCCGCGATGTAGGCGACCACGGGTTTCGTGACGCGGCGGCGGATGTAGTCGGCCGCGTTCTCCTCGTCGCTGCCGCCGATCTCGCCGACCAGGATGATGCCCGCGGTCTTCGCGTCCTTCTCGAAGAGCGCGAGCACGTCGATGAAATTCATCCCGCGCACCGGGTCGCCGCCGATGCCGACGCAGCTCGACTGCCCGAGGCCGAGGTTCGTGGTCTGGAACACGGCTTCGTAGGTCAGCGTGCCGGAGCGTGAAATGATGCCGACGCGTCCCGGCTTGTGGATGAATCCCGGCATGATGCCGACCTTGCACTCGCCCGGCGTGATGACGCCGGGGCAGTTCGGGCCCACCAGGCGCGACTTCCCGCCCGCGAGCGCCGCCTTGACCCGCACCATGTCGTTGACCGGGATGCCCTCGGTGATGCAGACGATCAGCCCGATGCCCGCGTCCGCGGCCTCGAGGATGGCGTCCGCCGCGTAGGGCGCCGGCACGTAGATCATGCTGACGTCGGCCCGCGTCTTCGCGACCGCGTCGTGCACCGTGTCGAACACCGGCCGGTCGAGGTGGCGGCTGCCGCCGCGGCCCGGTGTCACGCCCCCGACGACGTTCGTCCCATAGGCGATCGCCTGCTCGGAGTGGAAAGTCCCCTGCTTGCCCGTGAAGCCCTGGCAGAGCACGCGGCTCGAGCGATCGACGAGGATGCTCACGTGCCGCTCCCGCGGCGCGCGAGCCGGACGGCTTTCGTCGCCGCATCCGTGAGGTCCCGCGCCGCCGTGATCGCAAGCCCGCTCGCCGCGAGGATCTTGCGCGCCTTGTCGGCGTTCGTGCCCTCGAGGCGGACGATCACCGGCACCGACACGCCGACCTGCCGCACCGCCTGGACGATGCCTTCGGCGATGACGTCGCAGCGCACGATGCCGCCGAAAATGTTGACGAGCACCGCGCGCACGCGCTCGTTCGAGAGGATGAGACGGAAGGCGGCAGTCACGCGCTCGGCGGTCGCGGTCCCGCCGACGTCGAGGAAATTCGCGGGCGCGCCGCCGTGGAGCTTGATCAGGTCCATGGTCGCCATGGCAAGGCCCGCGCCGTTCACCATGCAGGCGATGTTGCCGTCGAGCGAGACGTAGTTGAGCTCGTGGCCGGCGGCCTCGCGCTCCATCGGGTCTTCCTGCGACGGGTCGCGCAGCGCGACCAGTTCCGGCTGGCGGAAGAGCGCGTTGGCCTCGACATTGATCTTGGCGTCGAGCGCGACGAGCTTTCCGTCCTTGGTCAGGATCAGCGGATTGACCTCGATCAGCGCGAGGTCGCGCTCGAGGTAGAGGCGATAGAGCGCACGCATGATGCGCTCGAGTTCGGCGACCTGGGTGCCCGCGAGGCCGAGCCCGAAGGCGATGCGGCGGCACTGGAAACCCTGCAGGCCCGCCGCCGGATCGATGCCGACGCGCAGGATGCGGTGCGGCTCCTTGGCCGCGACTTCCTCGATGTTCATGCCGCCCGCGGCCGAGGCGACGAAGGCGAGCCGGCTCGCGCTCGCGGTCGAGCAGCAGGCTGAGGTAGAACTCGCGGTCGATCGCGCTGCCGGACTCCACGTAGACGAGGTCGACCGGCAGGCCCTCGGCGCCGGTCTGGATGGTCACGAGGCGCGTGCCGAGCATCGCGGCCGCCGCCTTCCCGACTTCCGCGGCGGAACGGCAGAGCTTGACGCCACCCGCCTTGCCGCGCCCGCCGGCGTGCACCTGCGCCTTCACGACCCAGAGCGACCCCGGCGAGTTCGCGCGCCGCGGCAACCGCCTCGTCTTCGCTCGCCGCGACTTTTCCCGCGGGCACGGGGATGCCGTAGTCCGCGAAGACGCGCTTCGACTGGTATTCGTGAAGATTCATCACAGCATTGTAACGGCTGCCTTGAACCGCGTCGCAAACGCGGGCCGCGCCGCGGGTGGGTCGCCGGGTCGCGTGATAAAGTGCCGCCGTGAAAAAACCGGCGGAAATCGAGAAAACAACGGGCGACCCGGAGCTTGCCTGGCGCGTACTCGGCCTGCTCAATCTCTACCGTCTCGGCATTCCCTCGGTCCTGGTCGTGCTCGGCCTCGTCGCGACGCGCCCGCAGCTACTCGGCGCCGCGCATCCGACACTCTATTTCTATACGCTCGCCGCCTGGTTCGCGACGGGCGTCATCTGCATCGGCCTCCTGAAGACGCGCTGGCCTTCGCTGCACGCCCAGGCATTCATCCACGTGGCGTTCGACGTCATCGCGGTCACGGCGCTGCTGCTCACGAGCGCAGGCGCGGCGAGCGGCGCGGGACTGCTGCTCATCCTGCCGGTCGCGGCCGTGAGCCTGCTCCTGCCGCAGCGCATCGCGACGACCATCGCCGCGATCGCGGCGCTCTTCGTGCTCGGCCAGCAGATCATGCTGTGGTTCACGGGCGTGTCGGATTCCTCGGACCTGACGCAGGCGGGGCTGCTCGGCGGCGTGATATTCGTCGCGGCACTCGCCGTCGCGCCGCTCGCGGGGCGCCTGCGCGAGAGCGAGGCCATGGTCCGCCAGCGCGAGCTCGACCTCGCGAATCTCGCGGAGCTGTCCCAGTACATCGTCGAGCGGCTGCGCGAGAGCCTCGTGGTCGTCGACGAGCAGGACCGCATCCGGCTGATCAATGAATCGGCGCGCCAGATCCTCGGCAGCGAAGCGACCGCGAATGCGCTGCTCGGCGAGGTCTCGCCCAGGCTCCTTTATCTCCTCACGATGTGGCGGCAGAGCCAGCCCGAGACCGATTCCGCCGGCGGCAACCTGCTCGCCGTCGACGGCTTGCGCGAAGTCCGGCCGCATTTCGCTCCGCTCGGCCAGGGACATCCGCCGCCGGTGCTCGTGTTCCTGGAAGACCTGACGGCGCTCGATGACCGCATCCACCAGACGCGCCTCGCCGCGCTCGGGCGGCTTTCCGCCTCGATTGCGCACGAGATCCGGAATCCCGTCGGCGCGATCAGCCAGGCAGCGCAGCTCCTCGGCGAGGATTCACAACTCTCGGAGTCGAACCGCCGCATGAGCGAGATCATCCGGCCAACACCGAACGGGTCAGCACCATCATCGGCAATGTCCAGCAGCTCGCGCGGCGCGAGACCACGCGCCCGGAGCGAATGCCGCTCGGCGAATGGCTGACGGATTTCGTGCAGGAGTTCATCAACACGGGCGGCCACTCGCCGGGCCAGCTCGTCGCCGAGTTGCCCGAGCCCGACCTCGAGGTGCGAGTCGATCCCTCGCACTTGCATCAGATCCTGTGGAACCTCTGCGAGAACGCATTCCGCTATTCGGTGCGCGGGGAGGACGACCGGATCGAGGTGCGCATCGGCCGGCTCGCCGGCAGCAACCGCCCCTTCCTGGAGGTCCTGGACCGCGGACCGGGTATCGATTCGACCATCAGCGACCGCATTTTCGAGCCGTTCTTCACCTCGCGCGCGAGCGGCACCGGCCTCGGACTCTTCATTGCGCGCGAGCTCGCGCAATGCAACCGCGCGCTGCTCGTGTTCGAGCCGCGCACCGGCGGCGGCAGCGTCTTCCGCATCGTGTTCGCCGACCCGCAGCGCTGGGAACAGACCTGACCGGCCATGGCCAATCCGCTCGCGCTGATCGTCGACGATGAGCCGGACCTCTGCGAACTGCTGTCGCTGACGCTCGCACGCATGGGCGTGGATTCGAACGCGGTGCACGACCTCGCGTCGGCGCGGCGCGAGTTGCAGGGCCGTAATTCCTACGCACTGTGCCTGACAGACCTTCGCCTCCCGGATGGCGACGGCACCGAACTCATCGAATGGATCCAGACCGAGACACCGGAGCTGCCGGTCGCCGTGATCACGGCGCATGGCCACGTCGAGGCGGCGGTGCTTGCGCTCAAGCTCGGCGCCTTCGACTTCGTAAGGAAGCCTGTCGACATCTCGGACCTCCGCAAGCTAGTCAACCAGGCGCTCAAGCTCTCGGACAACCGGCGCGGCGCTGACGGCGGGCGGCGGCTGCTGGGGGATTCCGAGCCCATGCAGAAGCTGCGCACGATGATCAGCCGCGTCGCCCGCAGCCAGGCGCCGGTGCACATCACCGGCGAATCGGGCACCGGCAAGGAGCTCGTGGCCCGGCTGATCCACGAGAGCGGCCCGCGCAAGGATGCGCCCTTCGTGCCGGTGAGCTGCGGCGCGATCCCCGCGGAACTCATGGAGAGCGAGCTCTTCGGCCATCGCCGCGGCAGCTTCACGGGCGCGGTTGCCGACAAGCTCGGCCTGGTGCAGGCCGCCGAGGGCGGCACGCTCTTCCTCGACGAGGTGGCGGACCTGCCGTTCGTGCTGCAGGTGAAGCTCCTGCGCCTTATCCAGGAAAAAACCGCACGGCCCGTCGGCGACCAGCGCGAGCAGCCGGTCGACGTCCGGATCCTCTCGGCGACGCATCGCGACCTCGGCGAGCTCGTTGCCGCCGGGCGGTTTCGCGAGGACCTCTACTACCGCATCAACGTGATCGAGATGCGGGTGCCTGCGCTGCGCGAACGCCTGGCGGACGTTCCGGAACTGGCGGCTGCGGTCACCCAGCGTTTCGCGGCACGACTCAACATGGCACCGCCGTCGATCTCGGACCAGGCGATGGAACTGCTCGCGACCCATGACTTTCCGGGCAATGTCCGCGAGCTCGAAAACGTCATCGAGCGCGCGTTGACGCTCTGCGACGGCGGCACGATCGAGCCCGCGGACATCGAATTGCGCGGCCCGCCGACCTTCGAGGAAACCGTGCCGCCCCATCGGCCCGGCACCCTCCCGCAGACACTCGAAGACATGGAACGGGCCTCGATACGCAAGGCGCTCGAGGAGGCCCGCTACAACAAGACGGCGGCCGCCCGCGCCCTCGGCATCAGCTTCCGGGCGCTGCGCTACCGCATCAAGAAACTCGGCATCGAGTGACGTACCGCGTCAGTTTGTGACGCTCCCGGTCGGGTCCACCGTCGTCGAACCCCGACGATCTTCTGACAAGTGCCGATAAAATTTTGAGAGATCAGTCACTTACGACGCCTTCCCGGCTTGGCATGATCCTTGCTGTAACTACAGTGCATCGGCGCATGAGCGCCGCCCTCGGTTCGCAAAGGAGTTTATTGAAATGAAGTCTATCCAGAAGGGCTTCACGCTCATCGAACTGATGATCGTGGTGGCCATCATCGGCATCCTGGCCGCGATCGCGATCCCCGCGTACCAGGACTACACGATTCGTGCGCAGGTCTCTGAAGGCTTGTCGCTCGCGTCGGACATCAAGGCGGGCGTCGCTGAGTACATGGCGCAGACGGGTGACTGGCCGTTGGATCTCCAGGAAGCGGGCCTCGGCTCGGCGATCCTGACCGACAAGTCGGGTCGCTACGTCAACTCGCTCGACGTCTCAAACGGCACGATCGTGATCGTGTACGGCAAGGACGTCAACGAGAAGATCAACGGAAGCATCCTGTCGATCCAGCCGTTGGTCAACGAGAACGGCGACGTCGTGTGGCAGTGCGGCGACTCCGTCCAGCCGACCGGCACCTACGTCAATTCGGGTGGCCAGGTGGGCGGCGGTACGGACTCGGACGCCGGCTCGACCGACCTGAGCGACAAGCACATGCCGGCCTCATGCCGCAGCGGCTTCGGCGGCAGCTCCTGATCGTCGAGTTGAAGTTGGACCGGGAAAGTTGACCGGACCGGCAAGGCCCCTGCACGCAGGGGCCTTGCTTTTTGTCCGCCTATCCAATGCACCCATTCAATCGACGCAACTGGTCAGGACTGGCATGGAGCCAGGCACTCGCGCTCGCCTGGCTCGCAGCCTGCATGTGGTGGGTCTGGCGCGAAATCGAATATATCCTGCCGAATGATCGCATCACCGCCTCATTAAGCGTCGAGCAATCCATCGGGCCGGTGCTGCAGTGGCAGCTGATCCATTTCGGCGCTGGCCTTGTTACTCGTACATGTGTTGCTTGGCCTTGCCGCGTTTGCCCTCGCCCGCCTCACGGAAAGCGCTTGCGACGGTCCCCCACCCGCGCGCCGCAGCTGGCTGATAACCGGCTGGTTCTTCTGGCTTGCCGGCCTCACTTTCGCCGCCAATGTCGTCCGGCATCCCAGTTCGAGATTCGCGAGCCCGGATTCCTGGTTCCTCACCAGGTACCTGGGCTTCCAGGTCGCCGACGTGCTCCTGGCCTCGACTGGCGTATTACTGCTCGTCCTCGCGATTCGGTCCGCGCGCCACTTCCGGGTGGTCGCTCCAGGCCCGGCGCTCGGCATCGGTGGTGTCGTGGCGGCCGGCCTTTTCGCGGCGGCGATGCTTCCGCTTGCGAAAGCCGGGCCCTCGGCGGTCGAACCTGCAGCGACCTCGCCCCATATCGTCATCATCGGCATCGATTCGCTGCGAGCCGACGTCACCGAATCAGGCAGCGGCGTGCCGGTTACCCCGCACGTCGACGAATTTCTTTCGGCAGCGCATCGATTCAGCGATGCAATCACGCCCCTCGCCCGCACTTACGGTTCCTGGGTGTCGATCCTGACCGGACGGCACCCCGTCACCACCCACGCCCGGTACAACCTGATGCCACGCGCCATGGTCGAGGACGGGGTCACCTTGCCGGACGCCTTGCGGGCCCGCGGTTATCGAACGATCTACGCCACCGACGAAGTGCGATTCGCAAATATCGACGAATCATTCGGGTTCGACCAGCTCGTCACTCCGCCCATTGGCGCGGGCGATTTCCTGCTGGGCTATGCGGGCGACATGCCGCTCGTGAATCTCGTGGCAACCAGCGCGGCCGGTAGATGGCTGTTTCCAGCGAACCACGCGAATCGCGCGGCGCATGCAACTTATGAACCCCAGGATTTCGTCAATCGCCTCGATCGGGAAATCTCGATCGAACGGCCCGACTTTCCTGACCGTCCACCTCACGCTTTCGCACTGGCCCTTCAACTGGGCGGGCATCGCGCGGCCGACCACGCCCCAGCAGTATCGTCCTGCCTACAGGCTCGCCAACGAGGCTGTCGACCGTCAGTTCCAGCAAGTGCTCGACGTCCTGGCAGGGAAAGGTGTGCTCGAGAATGCCATCGTGGTCGTGCTGTCCGATCACGGCGAAGCGCTTGGCGCAGATTCCGATTCGATGCTGCGCAAGACCGGCAGCAGCCGCGAGATCTGGGATTCATTGTGGGGACATGGCACGAGCGTGATGAGCCCCCACCAGTACACCGTCGTTTTCGCGATGCGCGCCTATGGCCGCGCGCGCCTGCCAGGTCCCCCGGTCCGCCATGATTGGCCCGTGACGCTCGAAGACGTGCGGCCGACGCTCGAGGAAATTGCGACTGGTCAGGCGCCCGGGAATGTCGACGGATTATCGCTATTACCCTATCTGGAAAATCCGCAGCGCGGGCCGGAACTCGCCGCACGCGTGCGTTTTACCGAGACTGATTTCAATACGGCGTCAACCCTCGCCGGCCGGTATGAGGCTTCCGGCATCATCGACGAGGCCGCCGTCTACTATGAGCTGGACCCGGAGACCGGCTGGATGCGGCTGCGCCGGGACAAGCTGCAGATCCTGCTCTCCTGCAAGCAAAGGGCTGCAATTTCGCCGGACTCCCTGCTGGCTGCGATTCCTGACCCCGATGGCCGCAACCTGCGCTACCTGTACACGGACCGGCACGACCCGTTACCGCGCGTCCTGGAGGGTCCCCCGGACCCCGCCCGGGATCCCGAAGCCAGGCGCCTCTGGGACGCCCTCCAGGCTCGCTATCCGGGCGAGCTGGGCCGCCGCGCCCCAACTGCCCCGAATGTGAAGCCCGTCAAGGGCTTGTCGGCCCCACTATGGGAGCATTCCCGCTAATTTAACAATTGCTGGCACGCTGGGTTAGGCTACAAGATCCCGGTTTCGCCGGGAGCCTCAGGGGTAAGGTAAGTCCGTGTCTGGAGCCTGTCATTGAACGATAACGCCGCCGCCGCAGGTTCCGTGCGGGCCGTATTGACCGGCCTGCCGCAGCGGCTCGTGCTCGACGGCCTGGTCGAGGAAGCCGCGATGCTCGACGCCATCGCGAGCGCCCGGGAGCGCAAGACCCACCTCGTGAGCTGGCTCGTGTCCCACGACATGGCGGCCGCCCGCGACATCGCGATCGCCGCGGCCCAGGAATTCGGCATGCCGATCCTGGACCTCGACGCCATCGCGATCGACATCGACATCGTCCGCCTCGTCAGCGACAAGCTCCTCGCAAAGCACCGGTTGCTGCCGCTCGTCAAGCGCGGCAAGCGGCTGCACATCGCCGTGTCCGACCCGACCATCCTGCACGCGGTTGACGAGATCAAGTTCCAGACCGGCCTTGCGATCGAGGCTGTGGTCGTCGAGGACGACAAGCTCCAGCGCGCCGTGCAGAAGGCGATCGAGCAGGTCGACACGCAGATGCCCACGCTCGGCGGCGGTGACGAAGACTTCGACCTCGACAACCTCGACACCTCGCACGCCGATGAATCGATGGAATCGGACTCCGCGCGCGACGACGTCGAGGACGCGCCGATCGTCCGCTTCGTCAACAAGATCATGCTCGATGCGATCCGCAAGAGCGCATCGGACATCCATTTCGAGCCCTACGAGAAGTATTACCGCATTCGCCTGCGCATCGACGGCGTGCTGCGCGAAATCGCGCAGCCGCCGGTCCAGCTCGCAACCAAGCTCGCCGCGCGCCTCAAGGTGATGTCGCGGCTCGACATCGCGGAGCGCCGGGTGCCTCAGGACGGTCGCATCAAGATGCGGCTGTCGAAGAACCGCTCGATCGACTTCCGCGTTTCGAGCTGCCCGACCCTGTTCGGCGAAAAGATCGTGCTCCGCATCCTCGATGCGAGCACGGCCATGATGGGCATCGATGCGCTCGGCTACGAGGGTTTCCAGAAGGAGCTCTATCTCAAGACGCTGGCGCGGCCGCAGGGCATGATCCTCGTGACCGGACCGACCGGCAGCGGCAAGACGGTGTCGCTCTACACGGGACTTTCGATCCTGAACGTCGAGGACACCAACATCTCGACGGCGGAGGACCCCGCCGAAATCGTGCTGCCGGGCGTGAACCAGGTGAACGTGAATCCGAAGGTCGGCCTCACCTTTGCCTCGGCGCTGCGCGCCTTCCTGCGCCAGGATCCGGACGTGATCATGGTCGGCGAGGTTCGCGACCTCGAGACGGCGGAGATCGCCATCAAGGCCGCGCAGACGGGCCACCTCGTGCTCTCGACGCTGCACACGAACGACGCGCCGCAGACGCTGACCCGCATGGTGGACATGGGCGTGAAGCCCTATGCCATCGCGACTTCGGTGAGCCTCATCATCGCCCAGCGGCTCGCGCGGCGGCTGTGCGGCAGCTGCAAGGTGCCGCTCGACCTGCCGCACGACGCGCTGCTGCGGGAGGGCTTCACCGAGGAGCAGGTCTCGGTCACGGGTTTCAAGGTCTACAAGCCGGTCGGCTGCTCGCAGTGCACCGATGGCTACAAGGGCCGGGTCGGCATCTACGAAGTGCTGCCTGTCACGGAGTCCATTGGCCGGATCATCCTGGAGGGCGGCAGTGCCCCCCATATCCGGGATGAGGCCCGCAAGCAGGGGGTCTGGGACCTGCGTACCGCAGGCCTCAAAAAGGTCCGGGACGGCCTGACCAGCCTCGAAGAAGTCAACCGCGTCACAGTTGAATGATCAGGCCGGGCGTTACCATTCCAGAGTCAAGGTAGAGGACGACCACCACCATGCCGCCGAGCGCCGTCGCCGCCGCCAGGGACACCCCGTTCAGCTGGGAAGGCAAGGACCGCAAGGGCAACAAGATCCGCGGCCGCATCCTTGCGGTCAGCGAGCAGGACGCGCGCGCGGATCTTCGCCGCCAGAACATCGTCCCGACCAAGATCCGCAAGCAGACGAGCCTGTTCAGCACGGGCGGCAAGCCGAGCCCGATGGACATCGCGGTGTTCAGCCGCCAGCTCGCGACCATGCTGGCCGCGGGTATCCCGCTCGTCCAGGCATTCGAGATCGTGGGCGTCGGGCACGAAAAGCCCGCGATGCAGAAGCTGATCCTCGACATCAAGACGAACATCGAGGGCGGCAGCTCCTTGCACGAGTCGCTCGCAAAGCACCCGCTGTACTTCGACGACCTCTACATCAACCTCGTCGAGGCCGGCGAGCAGGCGGGCGCGCTCGAGTCGCTGCTCGACAAGGTCGCGACCTACAAGGAAAAGACCGAGGCCCTCAAGAAGAAGATCAAGAAGGCGCTCTTCTATCCGGCCGCGGTGCTTGCGGTCGCCGTGATCGTCACGCTGATCCTGCTCCTCTTCGTGATCCCGCAGTTCGAGGCGCTGTTCAAGGGCTTCGGCGCGGACCTGCCCGCGTTCACGCGCGCGGTCATCGACCTCTCGAAGTTCGTCCAGGAGCAGGGCTGGTGGATGGGCATGTTGTTCGTCGGCGGCGTCATGTTCTTCCTGCACATGAAGAAGCGCTCGCAAGCACTCCGGCACCTCATCGACAGGATGATGCTCAAGATACCGATCATCGGGCCGATCCTGACGAAGGCGGCCATCGCGCGCTACGCGCGCACGCTCTCGACGATGTTCTCGGCAGGCGTGCCGCTGGTCGAGGCCATGGAATCGGTCGCGGGCGCGACCGGCAACATCGTGTACGAGCAGGCGGTGCTTCGCATGCGCGACGAGGTCGCGACCGGCCAGCGCCTGCAGCGCGCGATGGAGAACACCGGCCTCTTCCCGAACATGGTCATCCAGATGATCGCCGTCGGCGAGGAATCCGGTTCGCTCGACGCGATGGCCGCGAAGGTCGCGGACTTCTACGAACTCGAAGTGGACAGCGCGGTTGACGGCCTGTCATCCCTGCTCGAGCCGCTCATCATGGCGATCCTCGGCGTGCTGGTGGGCAGCCTCGTCATCGCGATGTACCTGCCGATCTTCAAGCTGGGCGCGGTGATCTGACCGAGCCCTCGCCCGTGGCGCTCCTGGCGGCGAACCCTGCCGTATTCGCGGCAGCGGCCTTCCTGTTCGGGCTCGCCATCGGCAGCTTCCTGAATGTCGTGATCCATCGCCTGCCGCTCGTCCTCGAGCGGCAATGGCGCGCCCAGGCCGCGGACCTCGAAGGGCGGCCCGCGCCCGCGGATGCCGAGGACTACAACCTCGTCAGGCCACGCTCGCGCTGCCCGGCCTGCAAGGCCCCGATACGCGCCATCCACAATATCCCGGTCCTCAGCTGGCTCGCGCTCCGCGGGCGTTGCGCCGCCTGCCGCGCGCCGATCTCGGCGCGTTATCCGCTCGTCGAGCTCGCGACCGCGCTGGCATTTGCCGCGGTCGCCTGGCGTTTCGGATTCGGCCCCGCGGCCGCGCTCGGATTCGTATTCACGGCCTACCTGGTTGCGCTGACCGGCATCGACATCGACCGGCAACTCCTGCCGGACATCCTGACGATTCCGCTCCTGTGGATCGCGCTCGTCGCGAGCGTCGCGCTCGGCGCCGGCGACGCCGCACCGCCCGTTGCGCTCCGCGATGCCGTGATCGGGGCGGTCGCGGGCTACCTGTTCCTCTGGCTGGTGTTTCAGCTCTTCCGGCTGATCACGGGCAAGGAAGGCATGGGCTACGGCGACTTCAAGCTCTTCGCCGCAATCGGGGCCTGGCTCGGCTGGCAGATGCTGCCCCTCGTCCTGCTGCTCGCGGCCGTCGTCGGCAGCGCGGTGGGCGTCGCGCTCATCGTCGCGAGGCGCCACGGCCGGAGTGTGCCGATTCCGTTCGGCCCCTACCTCGCGGGCGCCGCGTGGATCGCGCTTCTCTGGGGCCCGCGGATCGTCGATCGCTATCTCGCCTTCGCGGGCCTCGGTTGAGCCGCGCGATGTTCCGCGTCGGCCTCACGGGTGGCATCGCGAGCGGCAAGTCGACGGTCGCGGCGCTGTTCGCGGCCCGCGGCGTGACCGTGATCGACACCGATCGCATCGCGCGCGAGGTCGTGGAACCGGGCGCGAGCGCCCTCGAGGCCCTCGTCGACGCCCTGGGGAGCGAGATCCTCGACGGCGACGGAAGGCTCGACCGCGCGGGCCTGCGCCGGCGAATGTTCCGGGACGCGGCGACGCGCAAGTCCATCGAGTCGATGCTTCATCCGGCGATCCTCGCCGAACTCGAGCGCCAGGCGCGCGACGCGCCGGGGCCCTACCAGGTCTTCGTGATTCCGCTGCTCGTCGAGGGCCGGCGCGAGGACCTCGTCGACCGGGTGCTGGCCGTCGATTGCGCCCCGGAAACGCAGGTCCGCCGGCTGATGGAGCGTGACGGCGAGACCCGGGCCGGCGCCCTGCGCATGCTGGAGGCCCAGGCATCGCGCGAGGAGCGGCTTGCGGCGGCCGACGACGTCATCGGGAACGACGGCCCGGAGGCCGCCCTCGAGGCCCCGGTGGCCGCGCTCGACCGCAAATACCGCGAACTGGCCGCCATTCACTGATGCATAGTCGCGACAGCGTGCCGGACGTCACAGCCGGCAAGGTTTACGCCCATGGAAGCCGTGCCTCAAAATAGGCCGATGTTCGAGGCAGCGTCGGAACCGGCGCCCGATTCGGGGCCCATCGTGTATGAGCAGCCGCTCAACGAGCGGATGCGCGCGTTCATGCGCCTCGAGTTCCTGTGGCAACAGCTCTCCTATCACGCCGGCCTGCCGAATGCCTGGTCGAGCCGCTCCGCCGTCAGCGGGCTGCTGGAGGTCCTCGCGATCACCTCGCGCGGGGATGCGCGCGGCGACGTCCTGAAGGAGCTCGAGCGGCAGATGACCGTGCTTCGCGACTACCAGAACCGGCCCGGCGTCGATGCCGCCCGGCTCCGGAACGTGCTGTCCGCGCTCTTGCGACGCCGCGAGGAGCTGAATGCCGCGGGCGCAAACTTCCTGCAGAAGCTGCGCGAGTCCGAGTTTCTGAATGCAATCAAGCACCGCAGCGCGATTCCCGGCGGCACCTGCGAGTTCGACCTGCCGGACTTCTATCACTGGCTCAACCTCGACGCGGACACGCGCGAGAGCGACCTCGCCGCCTGGCTTGCGACCATCCGTCCGCTCTGCGAGTCGGTGTCCGAGCTCCTCTGGATCACGCGCGAGAATGCCCGGCCGACGGAAGAGACGGCGGCCGGCGGCAATTTCCAGATCGTGTTCGAGCGCGACCGGCCGGTGCAGCTGCTGCGCATCACGCTGCCGGGCGCATTGAAGCTATTCCCAGAGGTGAGCGGCAGCCACCACCGCTGCTCGCTGCGCTTCCTGCGCTGGAACAACGTGCACAGCCGGCCGGTGCAGGCGAGCGAGGACGTCCCCTTCGTGCTCGCGACCTGCTACTGAGTTCCATGCCGCGGGAGGTCACCTGTCCGCGTTGCGGCCGCCGCCACGAATGGGATGCCAATCCCTACCGGCCCTTCTGCAGCGAACGCTGCAAGGTGATCGACCTCGGCGGCTGGCTGGAAGAGCGGAACGCCATCCCGGGCGAGCCGGCGGAGATCCCGGACGCCGAGAGCCCGAAACACTAAAAGGGGACGTCACCTTGTCCTTCGGGAAAAGGTGACTGTCCCCTTTGGAAATCGGCTACTTCCCGCCCGGCATATCCAGGTGCTTCACCAGGAATGCCCACTGGTTGGCCCAGTCCTCGACCTGCATCCAGGTGGGCTTGCCGGCGCCGTGGCCGGCGCGGGTCTCGATGCTGACGATGACCGGGTTCGCGCAGGCCTGCGCGTGCTGCAGCGCCGCGGTGAACTTGTAGCTGTGCCAGGGCACGACGCGGTCGTCGTGATCGGCGGTCGTGACGAGCGTCGGTGGATAGCACCGGCCGGCCTTCAGGTTGTGGACCGGTGAATACGCCGCGAGCGCGCGGAACTGCCCGGCATCCTCGACCGTGCCGTAATCGCTCGACCACGCGTAGGCGTTCGCGCTCGCCGTGTGATAGCGGAGCATGTCCATGACGCCGACGCCGGGCAGCGCCGCGCCGAAGAGCTCGGGTCGCTGCGCCATCACGGCGCCGACCAGGAGCCCGCCATTGCTGCGGCCGTGGATCGCGAGCTTTGCGGGCGTCGTGTATCCCTCCGCGACCAGCCATTCCGCAGCCGCGATGAAATCGTCGAACACGTTCTGCTTCTTCGCCTTCGTCCCGGCATCGTGCCAGTCGGCCCCGTACTCGCCGCCGCCCCGCAAGTTCGCGACGGCATAGATGCCGCCCTGCTCGAGCCAGGCCGCGACGGCCGCGCTGTAGGACGGCGTCAATGAGACGTCGAAGCCGCCGTAGCCATAGAGCAGCGTCGGATTGCTGCCGTCACGCTTCACGTCGCGGCGGCGCGTGATGGACATCGGCACGCGCGTGCCGTCCTTGCTCGGGTAGAAAACCTGCTCGGTCAGGTAGGGGCTGCTGTCGAACGAAACCGTCGGCTTGCGGAACTGGCTCAACTCGTCCTTCGCCACGTCGTAGCGGTAGATCGCGAGCGGCGTCAGGTAGTCCGTGTATGCAAAGAAGGTCTCGCTCTCGTCCGGCGCATCCCGGAAGCCGATCGCCGTCCCGCTGCCGGGCAGGCGGATGTCGCGCAGGCGCTTGCCGTCCTTTGAGTGGACGACGAGGTGCGAACGCGCGTCCTCGAGGTAGCTCGCGATCACGTGCCCGCCGACCAGGCTCGCCTGGTACAGCGTCGCCTTCGCCTCCGGCACGACTTCGACCGGCGCGGGAGACGCCGGGTCGACCGCGATCACGCGGCCGCGCGGCGCGCCCTTCGTGGTCTTGAAGTAGAGACGGCCGTCCATGGCGCCGAGGAATTCGTAGATCCCGTCCCACTCGTCGAACAGCCGCACGACCGGCGCATCCGGTTTCGACAGGTCGCGCACGTGGATGGCGTTCTTGTCGAATCCGTAGGAAATGTTCAGGACGAGCCAGCGGCCGTCATCGGACACCGTGGCGTAGGGGTTGTGGCGCGGGTTGTCGGTGATCGAATAGACGTGCTCGTCCTCGGCCTGCGCGGTGCCGAGCCGATGCCGGTAGACGCTCACCGGCTTCTGGTCATCGCCCTTCCCGTCCGCGCCCTTCGGATAGCGCGAGTAGTAGAACGCGCTCGCATCGGGCAGCCACGAGGCGCCGGTGAACTTGGTATCGCCGACAAGGTCGGGCAGGTCGCGGCCGGTGTCCACCTCGCGCACGCGCCAGCTGTCCCAGTCGGTGCCGCCGTCGGATACCGCATAGGCGACGAAGCGCCCGTCGGGGCTGATCGAATAGTCGGCGAGCGAAGCGGTCGCGTCGCTCGAGAGCGTGTTCGGATCGACGAGCACCTGCGGCACGGCGTCGAGCGAGGCCGCCCAGTACAGCACGCCCTGGTTCTGGCTCCCGCTCTTCTCGACATAGAAATACCGGCCACCGCGCTTCACCGGCATGCGCGACTTGTCGTCGAGCCAGTTATAGCCGTATTGCTCGTAGTTCCAGAGCTCCGTCAGCCGCTTGCGGATCGGCTCGCGCGCCGGGATCGAGCTGAGGTAAGGCTGCGATACCGCGTTTTCCGCCGCGACCCAGGCCGCCACTTCGGGCGATGGCGTCTCCATCCAGCGGTAGGGATCGGCGATTTCGGCGCCGTGGTGCGTTTCCACGACCGCCCCGCGGGCGGCAGGCGGATAGCGCAGGACCGCGGCGGGCGCCGCGGTGTCGTCCGCGCGGCTCATGACTGGGACCACGACGAGCATGGCCGTTGCGAGACCGGATATGACATGCCGATACACCGTGCTTACACTCCCGGGAATAATCAGGCGCGCAGTCTAGCAAACCGCGCCATTCCAACCTCGCAGGCTGAGACAGGGCGGAGCGACGATGCGTTCATTCGTGACGGGACTGGCAGCGGCCCTCTGGTTCGCCGTGGCCGCAGCCGGCAACCTGCCGGTCGAGAGGCTGTTCAGCGCGCCCGACCTGCAGGGCCCCTCGCTGCGACAGCGGCAGTTCTCGCCGGACGGAAACCTGGTTACGTACCTGCGCGGCCGGGATGACGCACCGGCCGTCTACGACCTCTGGGTCTATGACATCGCGCGCGAAAGCCATCGCCTGCTGGTGGACTCGCGCGCCATGGTCCCTTCGGAAAAAGCGCTGTCCGCCGAGGAGGAGGCGCGCCGCGAGCGCCAGCGGATCGCCGCGCTGCGCGGCATCGTCGACTACCACTGGGCACCCGACTCGAAGTCCATCCTTTTTCCGCTCGACGGCGACCTGTTCCACTACGACCTCTCGCGGCCGCCCGCGGAAGCGGTGCGGCGGCTGACCCGCACCGAGGCCTACGAGACGGACCCGCAATTTTCGCCGCGCGGCCGCTATGTCAGTTTCATCCGCGACCAGGACCTCTACCTGGTCGAGGTCGCGACCGGCGCCGAACGCCGGCTCACGACGGGCGGCGGCGGGCTCATCAGCCACGGCATGGCGGAATTCATCGCGCAGGAGGAGATGAACCGCAGCACGGGCTACTGGTGGTCGCCGGACGAGAAGCACATCGCCTACGCGCGCGTGGACGAGTCGCCGATCGCCGAAGTCGAGCGCTTCGAGATTGGCGCCGATGGCATCCGGGTGCACCGGCAACGCTACCCGGCGACCGGCGGCGCGAATGCGGACGTGCGACTCGCGATCCTCGAGCTCGCCAGCGGCCGCGTGAGCTGGGCCGGGCTCGGCGACAAGGACTTCTATCTCGCGCGCGTCGCCTGGTACCCGGAGGGCAACCGCCTGCTGGTGCAAAGGCAGGCGCGCGACCAGAAGCGCCTCGACGTGCTTTCCTTTCCGGTCACCGGCGGCGAATCGCGCCAGCTCTTCTCGGAACGCAGCGACACCTGGGTGGACCTGCACGACGACCTGTATTTCCTGCCGGAGCGGCAGGAGATCCTCTGGAGCTCCGAGCGCAGCGGCCACAATCACCTGTACCTCTACGACTACGGCGGCATCCTCAAGGGCCCCGTCACCGGCGGCGACTGGGACGTCACGGGCGGCGGAGCCCCGGCCGTGCGCGGAATCGACGAGCGGCGCGGCCGTGTCTATTTCATGGCGAACCGCAAGACGCCGCTCGAGCGCCACCTCTATGTCACCGACCTCGATGCCGGGCCCGGTCGCGAACCCGTTGCGCTGACGACGCAGGAGGGCTGGCACTCGGTAACGATGACGCGTGATACGCGGCGCTTCCTGCTCGGATACAGCGACCCCATGCAGCCGCCGCAGGTTTCGCTCCACGAGGCGGGCGGCAAGCGGCTTGCCTGGCTCGTCGAGAACCGGCTGGACGCCAGTCATCCCTACGCGCCCTTCCTCGACCGGCACGTGAATCCGGAGTACGGCTCGCTGCCGGCGTCCGACGGCACACCGCTCTACTGGCAGCTCTACAAGCCGGCCGGCTTCGAGCCCGGCAAGCGCTATCCCGCCGTGCTCCTCGTCTATGGCGGGCCCACGGCGCAGACCGTCGGCCGTTTCTGGGGCGAGCGGCGCGGCAGCGAGACGCCGCAGCTGTTCACGCAGCGCGGCTACGTGGTCTTTGCGCTCGACAACCGCGGCTCGGGCGGCCGCGGGCGGAAATTCACGGAGGCGCTCTATCGCCGCCTCGGTGGTGTCGAGGTCGAGGACCAACTGGAGGGAATCGCCTGGCTCAAGTCGCAGGCCTTCGTGGACCCGGCCCGCATCGGCGTCTTCGGCTGGAGCTACGGCGGCTACATGACCTTGATGCTGCTGTCGCAGTCGCCGGGCACGTTCGCCGCGGGCGTCGCCGGCGCCCCGGTCACGGATTTACGGCTCTACGACACGCACTACACGGAGCGCTACCTCGGCAAGCCGCAGGAGAATCCGGAGGGCTATCGCCTGTCGAACGTGCTGACCTATGCGCCTGCGCTACGCGACCGCCTGCTGCTCATGCACGGCATGGCCGACGACAACGTGCTGTTCACGAATACGACGCTCCTGATTCCGGCGCTGGTCGAGAGCGGGCAGCCATTCGAGCTCGTGCCCTACCCGGGCAGCCGGCACGGCGCGCTGACGTTTCCGGACACCGGAGTCCACGGCCTGAAGACGATCCTCGATTTCTTCGACCGGCATCTCTGATTGGAACTGCAAAAGGGGACAGTCACCTTTAAAGGTGACTGTCCCCTTTAATTTTCCCTTCAGCGGCGAACGGCGCAGCCGTGGGCGCCCGCCTGGTGCAGACGTTCGAGGCGCCTCGCATCCGGGTACCAGCCCGCGAACAGGGGGCGCCCGACCATCTCGCAGAGCCGTTCGAGCAGCCGCTCCGAAAGCGGCCCGTCCTCCGGCGCCAGCACGAGGAAGTGGGCGCCTTCGGCCACCGCCTGCATCGCACCCTCCGCATCCTCGCAGTGCACGCCGACGAGAAAGGCGCCGCTGCGATCCACGTGCAGGCTCTGGCCGAGCCATCGCAGCACGACGCCGTCGCAGCCGGCGATGGCCGCGACACGCACGGCGTCGTTGTCGGAACCCATGACGAAGACCCGGTGCCCGGCGGCGCGCGCCTCGGCCACGGCTTCCGCTTCGAGCGCGTCCTCGCTGCCCTCGGGCGCCGTCCAGAGCAGCATCTGCGCCGCACTGCCCTTGAGCGTCGCCAGCTCCGCCGGGCGGCTGATGACGCGCGCCAGCCGCGGCAGCCGCAGCGCCGTGACGATCGGCCGGTCGGCCTCGAGCAGGTCGTGCTTCGGAAGGTCGTCGGGCCGAGCCCAGGCGAGCGCCTGCGCATCGAGCGCCTGGGGTTCGCCGTCGTAGGCGATGACCTGCCAGACGTCGAGCAGCACGCTACGGTCCGGGTATGCATGACGAAACCGGATGAGGGGCCGCGCTTCCCGGACGGCGACGCCGAGTTCCTCGGCGAGCTCGCGCTTGAGCCCCGCGAGCCGGTCCTCGCCCGCACCGAGCTTGCCGCCGGGAAATTCCCAGCGCCCCGCCATGTGCTTGCCGCGCGGACGCTGGGCGATCAGGACCCGGCCCCCCGGGTCGAGGATTGCCCCGGCGATCACATGGATTTCAGCAGGACCCGCCATCCGTGGTCTGCCTGCGCCGGTCGCGCGGGCCGCTAGCCGCCGGCGCGCTGCAGCGCGCCATGGCAGTGCTTGAACTTCCGGCCCGAGCCGCAGGGACAGGGTTCATTGCGGCCGACCTTGCGTTCGCCGCGGACGAATGGCTCCGCGGCCGGCTCGTCAGCAGCCGGCTCGCTGCGCTCCGCGCTGGCGGCCAGCGGCGGTACCGCAGCCGCAAGCTCGGGCGGAGGCGCGTGCTGGAGCTGCATGCGGCTTTGCAGGCGCCGCTGGCGCTCGGCTTCCTCGCGCTCGATCTCCTCCTCCGTGCGCACTTGCAGGCGCTGCAACAGCGTGACCGTGTCGCTCCGGATCCTGTCGAGCATGGCCGTGAACAGGGCAAAGGCCTCCCGCTTGTATTCCTGCTTGGGGTTCTTCTGCGCGTAGGCGCGAAGATAGATCCCCTGCCGGAGGTAGTCCATTCCCGCGAGGTGCTCGCGCCAGTGCATGTCGAGCTGCTGCAGCATCACCGCGCGTTCGAGGTGCCGCATGACGGGTTCGCCGACCTGGCGCACCTTTTCGTCGTAGGCCGCCTCGATCGCCTCGAGCAGCCTCTCCGAGGCCGCCTCGCCATGGCGCGAAGGGTCCTCGGCGAGCCAGGCGGCGAGGCCGGTCTGCACGCCGAAGTCGCGCGCACCGGCCTGCTCGAGTCCCTCGACGTCCCATTGTTCCTCGACGCTGTCCGGCGGGATGTATTGCGCGACGATCGCGCCGACGACTTCCCTGCGAACGTCCCTGATCACGCCCGCGATGTCGTCGGTGGACATGATCTCGGTGCGCTGGCGGTAGATCACCTTGCGCTGGTCGTTTGCGACGTCGTCGTACTCGAGCAGATTCTTGCGCGCGTCGAAGTTGTGCGACTCCACCTTGCGCTGCGCGCGCTCGATCTGACGCGTCAGCATGCCGCTCTCGATCGCCTCGCCCTCGCGCATGCCGACCGTCTTCAGCAGCGACTTGGTGCGCTCCGGGTCGCCGAAGATGCGCATCAGGTTGTCTTCGAGCGAGAGGTAGAAGCGGCTCGATCCCGGGTCGCCCTGGCGTCCCGAGCGGCCGCGCAGCTGGTTGTCGATGCGCCGCGACTCGTGGCGCTCGGTGCCGATGATGTGCAACCCGCCGGCCCCGATCACCTGCTCGTGCAGCTGCTGCCACTCGTTCTCGAGCTCGCGCGCGCGGCCGGCGAGCTGTTCCTCGCTCATCACGCCGTCCTTGCGGAGCTGGTCGACCTGGCGCGGGACATTGCCGCCGAGCACGATGTCCGTGCCGCGGCCGGCCATGTTGGTCGCGATCGTGACGGTGCCGGGCCGGCCGGCCTGGGCAATGATCATCGCCTCGCGCTCGTGCTGCTTGGCGTTCAGCACGGCGTGCGCGATGCCGGACTTCTTCAGGTGGCCGGACAGGTTCTCCGAGGTCTCGATGGAAGTCGTCCCGACGAGGACCGGCTGGCCGCGCTTCACGCAGTCGCGGATGTCCTCGATGATGGCGTCGAACTTGTCCTTCTGGTTCAGGTAGACGAGGTCCGACATGTCCTTGCGCACCATCGGCATGTGCGTCGGGACGACGACGACCTCGAGGCCGTAGATCTGCTGGAACTCGAAGGCCTCCGTGTCGGCGGTGCCCGTCATGCCGGCGAGCTTGCCGTAGAGCCTGAAGTAGTTCTGGAAGGTGATCGAGGCGATCGTCTGGTTTTCCTCGCGGATGCGCACGCCTTCCTTGGCCTCGACTGCCTGGTGCAGCCCGTCGGACCAGCGCCGGCCCGGCATCGTGCGGCCCGTGAACTCGTCGACGATGATGACGTCCGCGCCGCGGACGATGTACTCGACGTCCTTGTGGTAGAGCGCATGCGCGCGCAGCGCCGCATTCAGGTGGTGCATCAGCCGGATGCTCGCCGGGTCGTAGAGGCTCTCGCCCTCGCGCAGCAGCCCGGACTCCTGCATGAGCTCCTCGGCCTTCTCGAAACCGGCCTCGGAGAGGTGTACCTGCCGGGACTTCTCGTCCGGGTAGTAGTCGCCCTCTCCTTCTTCCGTCGCCTGGCGCGTGAAGCGCGGGACCAGCTCGTTGATCTTGACGTAGAGCTCGGTGCTCTCCTCGGCCGGCCCGGAGATGATGAGCGGCGTGCGTGCCTCGTCGATCAGGATCGAGTCCACCTCGTCCACGATCGCGTAAGGCTGCCCGCGCTGCACGCGGTCCTCCAGCCGGGCGGCCAGGTTGTCGCGCAGGTAATCGAAGCCGTACTCGTTGTTCGTGCCGTAGGTCACGTCGCAGGCGTAGGCCGCGCGCTTTTCGGCCTGGGGCTGGCCGCTCGAGATGACGCCGACCGTGAGGCCGAGCGCCCGGTAGATCGGGCCCATCCATTCCGCGTCGCGCTGCGCGAGGTATTCGTTGACGGTCACGACGTGCACGCCCTTGCCCGCCAGCGCGTTCAGGTAGACCGGCAGGGTCGCGACCAGGGTCTTGCCCTCGCCGGTCCGCATCTCGGAAATCTTGCCTTCGTGCAGCACCATGCCGCCGATCAGCTGCACGTCGAACGGGCGCATGCCGACCGTGCGGGCCGCCGCCTCGCGCGCGGTGGCGAATGCCTCCGGCAGGATGTCGTCGAGCGTCTCGCCCGCGGCGAGGCGCGCGCGCAGCTTTTCGGTCCGGGCGACGAGCCCTTCCGCGCTCTCGGCCGAGAGCGAGGCGGCGAATTCGTTCGCCCGCCTGACGCGCTCCGCGTACTGGCGCAGCAGCCGCTGGTTACGGCTGCCGAATATCCGCGTAAAGATGTTCAACAAGCGATTGGATCCTCGGACGGGGACATGGGGCCGCCGCGGCAATACGCAACGGCAACCTGCTGAAAAAGCGGTAGTTTACTACGACACGGGCCGGGATTTTTCGTTCGGCGGGCGGCTCAGCGGCGGACGAAGGACAGCGGATTCATCGGACGGCCGTCGCGCAGCACCTCGAAGTGCACGTGCGTGCCGGTCGAGCGCCCGGTGGATCCCATCAGCGCGATCGGCTCGCCGCGCTTGACGGTCTGGCCGGGCTTCACGAGGAGCTTGGCATTGTGCGCGTAGCGCGTGACATAGCCGTCGCCGTGGGTCACCTCGATCAGGCGCCCATAGCCCCCGTCGGGACCGGCGTGGCTCACGATCCCGTCGGCGACCGCGAGCACCTGCGTGCCCGGCGCGCCGGCGAAATCGAGCCCGTGGTGACTCGCCTGGTTGCCGTCGAACGGATCGGTGCGCTGCCCGTAAAGCGACGAAATGTACCCGGACTCGACCGGCCGGCCGCCCGGAACGATCTGGCGCGCGAGCTCGCGCGTCAGGATCAGGTTCTGGAGCGCGGTCAACTGGCGGCGGCGGTCGTCGATCTGCGCGTCCATCGAGTCGAGCATCGCATCGAGCGCCGGAACGACCGGGCCCTCGCCGGCCTCGGTCTCGGGGCCTCCGAGGGCCGGCGGCTGGTCGAAGTCGAATTCTCCGCGCTTCAGCTTCGCGACCTCGGTGAGCTGCTTGCCGAGCGCATCGAGCCGGATCAGCTGGGCCTGCATGCGCCCCACGCGGGTCGCTAGCGTGGCGACCTGCGCGTCGGCATCCTGCTGGATGCGCGCGAGCTGCTCCTGCTGTTCCACGAGATCCGCGTCCCAGCGCGCGAGCGTGAACTCGCCGAGCGGGCTCATCGCGCCCCAGCGGCCGCCGGCAATCCATGCGGCGGCGATGAGCGCGAGGGTCGTGAATCCGGCAGCGGTGTACGCGAGCAGGCGGCGAAAGGTCATAATGCGGGTGGGGCCTATTCGGGCCTTGTACAAGCGGCGCACGATGCCAAAAAACTCCTTGATACTCAAGTACTTTCGTCACGCCTTGCCGTCGCAATCCGACGTCAGCACATGAAAAAACCGACCGCCGTCAGTCACTTGCTCGGACAAGGTCAGGGAATGCTGCGGCGGCTTCGCGAGGGTACCGCGGAGGCCGACCGGACGCTTATGTCACTTCGGCGCGTATTGCCGTCGGAACTCGCCGCGGAAGTCTGGGGTGCGGTCCTACGCGGCGCGAAGCTGACGATCTTCGTGCGCTCCGCGGCGTGGGGAACGCGGGTCCGCTATGCGGCGCCCGAGGCCGCGCGCGCGCTCGCGGCCGAGCTCGGCACGGCGATCGACGAGGTCAAGGTCAAGGTACGCGCGGAGCGCTAGGCGGGCGCGAACATCGAAGGGGACGCACCCCTTCATGTTCGTGGAGGCGCGACCCCTCTGCGAAATGAAGGGGTGCGTCCCCTTCGATGTTCAGGCCGGAGCGCTCGCGGCGGAATAGGAAATCGGCGCGGCGCTTTCGTCGCGGAACGTCACTTCTTCCCAGGCCTCGGCATCGGCCAGCATCGCCCTCAGCAGGCGGTTGTTGAGCCCGTGGCCCGATTTGAAGCCGGTGAACTCGCCGATCAGCGAATGGCCGAGCAGGTACAGGTCGCCGATCGCGTCCAGGATCTTGTGGCGCACGAATTCGTCCTCGAAGCGCAGCCCGTCCTCGTTGAGGATGCGGTAGTCGTCGAGGACGATCGCATTGTCGAGCGTCCCGCCGAGGGCCAGATTGCGCCCGCGCAGCTGCTCCATGTCGCGCATGAACCCGAATGTGCGCGCGCGGCTCACCTCGCGCAGGAAGGTCGTCGTCGAGAAATCCATCGTCGCGCGCTGCGAATGGCGGTGAAAGACCGGGTGGTCGAACTCGATCTCGAAGTTGACGCGGAACCCCTCGTGCGGGTCGAAGCGCGCCCACTTGTCCCCGTCCTGCACTTCGACACGCCGGCGCACGCGCACGAAGCGCTTCGGCGAGTTCTGCACCTCGATGCCGGCCGACTGGATCAGGAACACGAACGGGCCGGCGCTCCCGTCCATGATCGGGACTTCCCCCGCCGTCAGCTCAATGAAGGCATTGTCGATGCCGAGCCCCGCGAGCGCGGACAGCAGGTGCTCGACCGTCGAGACGCCGACGCCTTCCGCGGTCAGCGTGGTCCCGAGCGTCGTCTCGGTGACATTCGTCGCGCGCGCGGGCACGTCCACGGGCGGGTCGAGGTCGGTACGGCGGAACACGATGCCGGTGTTCGTCGGCGCCGGCCGCAACACCATGAGCACCTTGCGGCCGGTGTGCAGGCCGATGCCGGTCGCCCGGATCGATTCCCTCAGCGTGCGTTGCTGGGCCATGAAGAAACTGCCTCGCGGCAAGTTAACACATCGGGAGCCGCCATTCGGCGCCGTCGGGGTGGCCGGCCGCCGGCCAGCGGAGGAAGGCTGGCGGCCGGTTTCCCCGATTCAAGGGGCCGTCCCCGGCGGGGCGCGCTCGCGCTGGCGTTCGGCACGGCGGCCCGCCGCGCGGCGCCGCGCGCGCAGGCGCAGGCGCACGGCCCGGAGACCGCCGCTCCCGGCGCTGTCGCGAGCCACCGCGCTCAGTCGGCCTGGCGGCGGAGGAATGCCGGGATGTCGAGCACGTCCTCCGAGCCGAAGTCGGCGCGCAGACCGTCGCCGACCGCGCGCTGCCGCTCACGCTGGATCGCCGGGCGATCGAGGTGGCTGTAGTCCGCCGTCGGCGCGCGATGCCGTTGCGCCACCAGCTTCACGTCCCCGCCGCGACGCGGGACCAGCGGAGCCTGCGGCTGGGCAGGTGCCGGCATCGCAATCTTCGACTTGGTGCGATTGAGGCCGGTCGCCACGACCGTCACGCGCAGCTCGCCTTGCATCTCGGGCTCGATGACCGTTCCGACCACGACGGTCGCGTCCTCGGCCGCGAACTGCTTGACGGTGTTGCCGACTTCCTCGAACTCGCCGATCGACAGGTCGAGACCCGCCGTGACGTTGACGAGGATGCCATGCGCTCCCGCGAGGTTGATGTCCTCGAGCAGCGGCGACGAGACCGCCATCTCGGCGGCAACGCGCGCGCGGTGCTCGCCGGTCCCGATGCCGGAGCCCATCATCGCGAGGCCGGTCTCCGACATCACGGTGCGGACGTCGGCGAAGTCCACGTTGATGAGGCCCGGACGCGTGATCAGCTCGGCGATGCCCTGCACCGCGCCCTGCAGCACTTCGTTCGCGCGCTTGAACGCCTCGAGCAGCGTCGTCTGCCCGCCGAGCACCTGCAGCAGCTTCTGGTTCGGTATCGTGATCAGCGAGTCCACGTGCCGCGACAGCTCGGTCATGCCCGACTCCGCGATCGACCGCGCGCTTGTTGCCTTCCATCGTGAACGGCCGGGTGACGACCGCGACCGTCAGGATGCCGAGCTCGCGCGCGACCTGAGCGACCACCGGCGCCGCGCCCGTGCCCGTTCCGCCGCCCATGCCGGCGGTGATGAACAGCATGTCGCAGCCCTCGATCAGCTCGATGATGCGGTCACGGTCCTCCATCGCGGCCTGGCGGCCGACTTCCGGGTTCGCGCCCGCTCCGAGGCCCTTCGTGATGTTGCAGCCGATCTGCAACGACGACTTCACCTGCGAGTGCTTGAGCGCCTGTGCGTCGGTGTTCACGCAGATGAACTCGACGCCCTCGATGCCGCTCTTGGCCATGTGGGACACGGCATTGCCGCCGCCGCCGCCCACGCCGATCACCTTGATCACAGCCGTCTGGCTGTATGAATCCATCAGTTCAAACATGTCCTCTCCTCCGCTACGTCAGAAATATCCCTGGAACCACGATTTCATCCGCTCCGTCACGGTCTTCACCCCGTCGCCGATGAGCTTCGGCGCCGGCTGGCCGGCATTGGCCCGGCCGTAAAGCAGGAGACCCACGCCGGTCGCGTGGATCGGGTTGCGCACCACGTCGCCGAGCCCGGTCACGCCGTGCGGGCTGCCGAGGCGGACGGGCATGTGGAAGATTTCCTCGGCGAGCTCGACCGCGCCTTCCATCTTTGCGCTGCCGCCGGTCAGCACGACGCCGGCCGCGACCGACTCCTCGAAGCCGGAGCGGCGCAGCTCGTCGCGGATCAGCATGAAGAGCTCCTCGTAGCGCGGCTCGACGATCTCCGCGAGCGTCTGGCGCGCGAGCCGGCGCGAGGGCCGGTCGCCGACCGAGGGCACCTCGATGGTCTCGTCGGGATTCGCGAGCTGCGACAGCGCGCAGGCGTAGCGGATCTTGATTTCCTCCGCGTACGGCGTCGGCGTGCGCATCGAGACGGCGATGTCGTTGGTGACCTGGTCGCCCGCGACCGGTATCACGGCCGTGTGCCGGATCGCGCCGCCGGAGAAGACCGCGATGTCGGTGGTGCCGCCGCCGACGTCCACGAGGCAGACGCCGAGCTCCTTCTCGTCGTCGGTCAGCACGGCGAACGACGAGGCGAGCTGCTCGAGGACGATGTCCTCGACCTCGAGCCCGCAGCGCTGCACGCACTTGACGATGTTCTGCGCGGCGCTCTCGGCGCCGGTGACGATGTGCACGCGCGCCTCGAGCCGCACGCCCGACATCCCGACGGGCTCGCGGATGCCCTCCTGGCCGTCGATGATGAATTCCTGCGGCAGCACGTGCAGGATCTTCTGGTCGGCCGGGATCGGCACCGCCTGCGCCGCGTCCATCACGCGCGCGACGTCTCCGCTGACGACCTCCTTGTCCTTGATCGCGACGATGCCGTGCGAATTGAGGCTGCGGACGTGGCTGCCGGCGATGCCGGTGAACACCGACCGGATCTCGACCCCGGCCATCAGTTCCGCCTCCTCGACCGCGCGCTGGATCGACTGCACGGTCGAGTCGATGTTGACGACCACGCCTTTCTTCAGGCCGCGCGACGGATGCGAGCCGAGGCCGATGACTTCGAGGCTGCCATCGGCGTGCATTTCGCCGACGAGCGACACGACTTTCGACGTGCCGATGTCGAGCCCACGATCAGGTTGCGGTCGGAGCGTTTAGCCATCGATGCCCGGGTCTCCCTTCAACTGGCTGGCCATTGCGGCGGGTGCCGTGCGCGGCGGCTTGCGGTTCTTCCGCCAGCCGATCGAAAAGCCGTTCGAGTAGCGCATGTCGACGTAACGGATGTCGGCCGCGCGGCCGTCGATGACCTGCGCGCCGATCTCGACGAAGCGGTCCATGCGCTCGTCGACCTGGCGGCGGCCGAGCCTCACCGTGACGCCGTTCGAGAGGTCGAGCTCCCAGGCGCCGCGCGCATCGAGCCGAAGCGCCGCGACGCGAAGGCCCTGCTCGACGAGGCGGTCCTGGATCGCGAGATAGCGCTGCGCGACCTGCCGTTCGGTGCCCGGCGGCCCGTCGAGGCGCGGCAGTTCCGGCGGCACGTGCCTCACGCCGCTCGCGAACAGCTCGCCGCGCGTATTCAGCAGCCCGTCCTCGCCCCAGCGCGCCGCGGCCTGCTGCTCGACGATCTCGACGCGGACGCGGTCGGGCCACATCCGCTGGACGCGCGCGCGGTCGACCCAGGCAAGGGCCTCGACCGAGTCGCGGAGCCGGTCGAGATCCGCGCTGATGAACCCGCCCGAGAGCGAGCCGCGCGCGGCCTGCTCCACTTCGACCGCCGCCACGCGCTGGAACGGGCCGTCGATGACGATGCTGCGCACCGGCTGGTCGAGCCCGAGCGCGAGCAGGAGCGCGAGCGCGGCGATTGCCGCGAGCGCTCCCACGACCCGGCCGGCGCGGCTGCCACTCGAGCTTCGGCAGCTCGATGCGGCGGCTGCCCTGCTTCCTCCGATTGCGACGACGCATGAGTGCCCATGGCTCAGCTCCTCTCGCGCGCGAAGCTGGTTTCGAGGATCCGCCACGCCAGCTCCGGAAACTCGATGCCGACGGCCTGCGGCCGCCATCGGCACCAGGCTGTGGCTCGTCATGCCGGGCACCGTGTTGATCTCGAGCAGGAGCGGCACGCCGTCCTCGCCCATCACGAAATCGACGCGGCCCCATCCCGTCGCACCCGTCACCGCAAATGTCGTGAGCGCCGCCTGCTGCAGGGCGGTTTCCGCAGGTGCGGCGAGCCCGCAGGGAATCAGGTAGCGCGTGTCGTCCGCGAAGTACTTCGCCTGGTAGTCGTAGAACGTCCGCGGCGTCTCGATCGCGGATCACCGGCAGCGCCGTGCCCTGGAGGATTGCCGACGGTGAATTCGCGGCCCGTGATCCAGCTCTCGGCGATCACGACCGGATCGAGGTTCGATGCGGCGCGCCAGGCCGCCGGCAATGTCGGCGGCATTCGCGACCCGGCTCATGCCGACGCTCGAGCCCTGCGTCGCGGGCTTCACCGCGAGCGGCAGCCCGAGTTCCGCGACCGCGCGCTCGCAGTCGGCGGCGCCGGTCGAGCTCGATCCATCGCGGCGTCGCGACACCCGCCGCCTGGGCGAGCCGCTTGGTGCGGAGCTTGTCCATGCCGATGGCGGAACCCAGCACGCCGCTCCCCGTATACGGCAGGCCGAGCCACTCGAGCGCGCCCTGCACCGCGCCGTCCTCGCCGCCCGGGCCGTGCAATGCGATCCAGACCCGCTCGAAGCCGCCTGTCACGAGTTCGGTCAGCGGCCGCGATTGCGGATCGAAGGCGGCCGCATTCACGCCGCGCGAAACGAGCGCCTCGAGCACGGCGTTTCCCGTCAGCAGCGAAATCTCGCGCTCGGCCGAGGCGCCGCCCATCAGCACCGCGACCTGGCCGAACTCGGCCGCGTCCGTGACGCGGCGGAAAGCGTTGCCGCTCGCGCGCAGCCGGCTCATGCGCCCTCCCCGATCACGCGCACTTCGGGCACCAGCCGCACGCCGTGGACGTGCTCGACCGTCGCCTGCACGTGGCGCACGAGCGCCTCGAGATCGGCCGCCGTCGCCTCGCCCTCGTTGATGATGAAGTTCGCGTGCTTGTCGGAAACCGCCGCGCCGCCGATGCGATGTCCCTTGAGCCCCGCGCGCTCGATCAGCTCCGCCGCGTGTCCGCCGGGCGGATTGGTGAACACCGAACCGCAGCTCCAGGCGCCGATCGGCTGGCTCGCATGCCGCTTTTCGAGGAGCCGGCGGATCGAGTCCGTGTTCGCGTCGGGCCGGGCCTCGAAGCGGAAGGTCGCGGCCAGGAACCATTCGCCCGGCACGGGAGGCGTCACGCTGCGATAGGCAAAGCGATACTCCGCTGGCGTCGCGCCGGTGCCGCGCGCCCGCGCGATCGATGGTCTCGACCTCGACCACCCGCGGCCAGGTCTCGCCGCCCCAGGCCCCGGCATTCATCGCGAGCGCGCCGCCGACCGTGCCCGGTATGCCGGCGAAGAAATCGGCCGGACCGAGCTGCCACTTCGCGCACTGGCGCCCGAGCCTCGCACAGGCCACCCCGGCCTCCGCGCGCACGCGGTCGTCGCCGACGCGCTCGAGCGCATTCAGGATGCCGTGGACCGAGATCACGGCGCCGCGAATGCCGCCGTCGCGCACGAGCAGGTTGCTGCCGAGCCCGACCCAGGTGACCGGCACTTCGCCCGGCAGCGCGCGCAGGAAGGACGAAAGGTCTTCGACGTCGCGTGGCGAGAACCAGAGGTCGGCCGGGCCGCCGACGCGCCAGGACGTGTGCCGCGACATCGGCTCGTTGCGCAGCACGCGATCCTCGAACTCCGCGGCGAGGGCGATCGCGCTCATCGTCCCGCCCTCGCGCTCGTCACGCCGAGCTTCGAGGGCAGCTCGTGCGCGACCGCGCCGATGCTGCCCGCTCCCATCGTCAGCACGACGTCGCGGTCGGCGATGACGCCGGCGATGCGCCGCCGGCAGCTCGCGCACGTCCTCGACGAACACCGGCTCGAGGCGGCCGCGGCCGCGCACGGCGCGGCAGATGGCGCGGCCGTCGGCATTCGCGATCGGCTCCTCGCCCGCGGCATAGACCTCGGTCACGAGCAGCGCGTCCGCACCCGAGAGCGCGCGCCCGAAGTCGTCGATGAGGTCGCGGGTGCGCGTATAGCGGTGCGGCTGGAATGCGAGCACGAGGCGACGGCCGGGCCAGGCCTGGCGCACGGCGTCGAGCGTCGCCTCGATCTCGGTCGGGTGATGGCCGTAGTCGTCCACGAGCGTGACGCGCCCGGCGCGGGTCGCCACTTCGCCGACCAGCTCGAGCCGCCGCGCCGATGCCCTGGAATCCGGCCAGGGCACGCTGGATCGCCGCGTCCTCGACTTCGAGCTCGGTCGCGACCGCGATGGCCGCGAGGGCGTTCCGCACGTTGTGCAGTCCCGGCAGGTTGAGCGTCACGGCGAGCGGCGGCCTGCCCTCGCGGATCGCCTGGAAGCGCGTCTCGCCGGCCGTCGCGTTCGAGCGCGACCGCGCGCAGGTCGGCGTCGGCGCCGAGCCCGTAGCGCACGGTCGGCCGGCCGACCAGCGGCAGGACCTCGCGGACCACCTCGTCGTCGCTGCAGAGGACCGCGAGCCCGTAGAACGGCAGGTTGTGCAGGAACTCGACGAAGCTCTGCTTCAGCTTCTCGAAGTCGCCGCCGTGCGTGCCGAGGTGGTCGTTGTCGATGTTCGTGACGATCGCGATGACCGGCTGCAGGTGCAGGAACGAGGCATCGCTCTCGTCCGCCTCGGCGACGAGGTAGCGGCTGGTGCCGAGCTTTGCATTGCTGCCGGCGCTCTTCAGCTGCCCGCCGATGACGAAGGTCGGATCGAGCCCGCCCTCGGCGAGCACGGATGCCACGAGGCTCGTGGTCGTGGTCTTGCCGTGCGTGCCGGCGACGGCGATGCCCTGCCGGAAGCGCATCAGCTCGCCCGAGCATCTCGGCGCGCCGGATGACGGGGATACGCGACGTCCAGCGCCGCCTCGAGTTCCGGGTTCGACGGCGTGACCGCCGACGAGATCGACGACGACGCTCGCGCCCGCAACCTGCGAAGCGGCGTGCCCGATGAAGATCCGCACGCCCATCGCCTGCAGGCGCTGGGTGACGGCATTCGCGCGCAGGTCCGAGCCCTGCACCGCGTAGCCGAGGTTGACGAGGACCTCGGCGATGCCGCCCATGCCGGACGCCGCCGATGCCGACCAGGTGAATCAGCCCGACGCGACGCATGCGATCGCTCATGCGCGCCCTCCTTCGGCCAGGAGGCAGAGCTCGGCGACGCGCTCGGCGGCGTTGGTCACGGCGAGCGCGCGGGCCGCCTCGGCCATCGCCAGCAGGCGCGCGCGGCCGTTCCCGTTGCCATTGCCGTTTCCATTGCCATTCCCGAAGAGCGTCGCCAGCCGGTTGGCGAGCTCGGGCGCGGTCAGGCCCGTTTCCGAAACGACTTGCGCCGCGCTCACGCGGCCGAGCCAGGACGCGTTCCGGGTCTGGTGGTCGTCCACGGCCGCCGGAAAGGGCACGAGGATCGAGCCGACGCCGGCCGCGGCCAGCTCCGCGACCGTCGAGGCCCCCGCGCGCGACACCACGAGGTCCGCATTCGCGTAGGCCTCCGCCATGTCGTCGATGAAGGCGCGCACCTCCGCCTGCACGCCCGCGGCCCGGTAAGTCGCCTCGGTCGCGTCGCGCTCGCGCTCGCCGCTCTGGTGCAGAACCCAGGGACGGCGCGATTCGGGCAGGAGCGCGATTGCCGCGGGAAGCAGGCGGTTGAGCGCCGACGCGCCCTGGCTGCCGCCGAACACGAGCAGCCGGATCGGACCGCTGCGCGATTCGAAGCGCTGCCGCGGCGGCGGCAGCGCCGCGATCTCCGGGCGCACCGGGTTGCCCACGTATTTCGCGCGGCTGCCGGCCGGAAAGCTGCCGGGAAATCCTTCGGCGATGCGCGTCGCGACGCAGGCGAGCCAGCGGTTGGTGAGGCCCGCGACCGCGTTCTGCTCGTGGATCACGAGCGGCGCGCCGGTGAGCCAGGCGGCGATGCCGCCGGGACCGGAGGCGAATCCGCCGCAGCCGAGGACGACGCCGGGGCGACGCCGGCGAAGGATGGCGCGTGCCTGGCGCACGGCGCGCGCGAGGATGAGCGGCGCCCTGAGCCAGCGTCCGAGGCCCTTGCCGCGCAGGCCCTCGACCTCGATCCATTCGACCGGGTAGCCCGCGGCCGGCACGACCCGCGCCTCGATGCCGCGCTCGGTGCCGAGCCAGACGATCTCGCGGCGCGCGCGCAGCTGGTCGGCGATCGCGAGCGCGGGGAACACGTGCCCGCCGGTGCCGCCCGCCATGATCACGACCGGCCGGCTCACGGCGCACGCCCTTCGGAAGGCAGCGCGCTCTTGCCCGAGGCGACGACTTCGTGATGGACCCGCAGCATCATCCCGATCCATGCGAGCGTCACGAGCATGCTCGAACGCCCGTACGACAGCAGGGGCAGCGTGAGCCCTTTCGTGGGCAGGAGCCCCATGCTGACGCCGATGTTGATGAAGGCCTGGAGCCCGATCCACACGCCGAAGCCCGCGGCGATGCAGGCATGCAGCGGCATGCCGGCATCGGCCGCCACGCGCGAGAGCCGAATGCTCCGCAACACGATCGTGAGGAACGCGGCGACGATGACCGTGACGCCGAGGAGCCCGAACTCCTCCGCGAGCACGGCGAAGACGAAGTCGGTGTGCGCTTCGGGCAGGTAGAAGAGTTTCTGGATGCTCGAGCCAAGGCCGACGCCCAGCCACTCGCCGCGCCCGATCGCGATCAGCGACTGCGTGAGCTGGAAGCCGCTGTTGAAGGGATCCTTCCAGGGGTCGAGGAAGGCCAGGACGCGCTTCAGGCGGTAGCCGCTCGTGAGCGCGAGGACCGCGGCACCCGCGAGGCCCACGCCGCAGACGATCAGGAAGTCCCGCAGGCGCGCGCCCGCGACGAAGAGCACCGCCGTTCCGGTGACGCAGAGCACGACGGCGGCGCCGAAGTCCGGCTCGGCCAGCAGCAGCACCGCGGCCGCGACGAGCACGGCGAGCGGCTTGAAGAAGCCCTGGGCGGAGCTGCGCAATTCGGTCTGGTGACGCACCGCGAAGACCGCGATGTAGGTCAGCAGCAGCCAGCGCGCGACTTCCGAGGGCTGGAAATTCAGGAGCCCGATGCGGATCCACCGCCGGCTGCCATTGACGTCGTGGCCGATACCCGGGATCAGCACCAGCAGCAGCAGCGCGAAGCTCACGATCAGCAGCACCGGCGCGGCCCTTCGCCACAGCGAGATGGGCACGAACAGCATCGCCGCGCCGAAGGTGCAGCCGAGCAGCACCGAGAAGAACTGGCGCTCGAAGTGGAAGTATGGGTCGCCGGTCAGGCGCTCGGCGATGTTCATCGACGCGGACGTCACCATCACGAGGCCCGCGAGCAGCAGCCCGAACACGGCCGTGAGCGATCACGCCGTCGATCGCGAGCCGCTGCTGGCGCCCGGCCGAGCGCGAGTACTGCAGCACGCCGGCGGTCATTGCGGCAGCCCCCGCACGGCGGCGGCGAATGCCTCGCCACGGTGCGCGTAGTCGCGGAACATGTCGAAGCTCGCGCAGGCGGGCGACAGCAGGACCGTGTCCCCGGGACGCGCCAGGGAGGCTGCGCCGGCCACCGCGGCTTCCATGGAGCCCGCCGATCGTCACCGCGCAGTTCCCCGCGAGCGCGGCAGCGATCAGCGGTGCGTCGCGGCCGATCAGCACGGCCTGCCTCACCTTGCCCTTGCAGGCCGCGCCGAGCGGCGCGAAGTCCTGGCCCTTGCCCTCGCCGCCCGCGATCAGGACGAGCGGGCCATCGAGGCCCTCGATCGCCGCGACCGTCGCGCCGACGTTCGTGCCCTTCGAATCGTCGATCCACGCGATGCCGCGCCAGTCGCGCACCCGCTCGGCGCGGTGCGGCAGGCCCTGGAAATTCCGGAGCACGCCCGTCATCGCCTCGCGCGGGAAGCCGCAGACGCTGCCGACCGCGAGCGCGGCGAGCGCGTTGGCCGCGTTGTGTCGCCCCGGCAGCCGCAGCGCGGCGAGCGGCAGGAGCGGCTCGCTGCCCTCGGCCAGCCAGTCTTCGCCCGCCCTTTCGAGCAGCCTGAAATCGGCATCGCCGCGACGCAGGCTGAACCCGACCGTGCGCTGACCCGGCCGCGGCATGCGCACGACGATCTCGTCGTCGAGATTCACGATCGCCGTCGCCGACCGCTCGAGGATGCGCGCCTTCGCGGCCGCGTATTCCGCGAAATCCCGGTAGCGGTCGAGGTGATCGGGCGTGACGTTCAGCACGGCGGCCGCCTCGAGCTGCAGCGAGTACGTGGTCTCGAGCTGGTAGGAGGACAGCTCGAGCACGTACATCGCGGCCGGCGGGCCGGCGAGCAGGTCGAGCGCGGGCTCGCCGAGGTTGCCGCCGACCCGCGCCTCGATCCCGGCTGCCCTCGCGAACTCGCCGACGAGCGTCGTGACCGTGCTCTTGCCGTTGGTGCCCGTGATGCCGACGACCCGCCCGCCCGCCTCGCGCGCGAACAGCTCGATGTCGCCGACGAGGTCGAGGCCTCTTGCCGCAGCCTTGCGCAGCAGCGGCTCGGCGAGCGACACGCCCGGCGACACCACGACCTGTTCCGCGCCCTCGAGCACCGCGGTGTCGAAACCGCCGAGCGAAGTGACCGCGTCGGGCACGAGGCGGCGCAGTTCCGCGAGTCCCGGCGGCTGCTCGCGCGAGTCGGTCACGACGAGCCGATGGCCGCGCGCGGCGAGGTGCCGGGCTGCCGACACGCCGGTGCGGCCGAGGCCCACGATCACGCTATGCGGTCGGGTGACGGCCTGCTGCATCAGCGGAGCTTCAAGGTCGCGAGCCCGATGAGGACCAGCATGAAGGAAATGATCCAGAAGCGGACGATCACCTTGGGCTCGGCCCAGCCCTTCAGCTCGTAGTGATGGTGGATCGGCGCCATGCGGAAGATGCGCTTGCCGCGCAGGCGGAAGGAGGCGACCTGGAGGATCACCGAGACCGTCTCGAGCACGAAGATGCCGCCCATGATCGCGAGCACGATTTCCTGGCGCACGATCACCGCCACGACGCCGAGCGCGGCACCGAGCGCCAGCGCGCCGATGTCGCCCATGAAGACCTGGGCGGGATAGGTGTTGAACCACAGGAAACCGAGGCCCGCGCCGACGATCGTCGCGAGGAAGATCAGCATCTCGCCGGCGCCGGGCACGTAGGGAATCTGCAGGTAGGCGGCGAAGTCGACGCGGCCCGTCACGTAGGCGAAGACGCCGAGCCCGCCCGCGACCATGACGCAGGGCATGATCGCGAGCCCGTCGAGGCCGTCGGTCAGGTTGACCGCGTTGCTCGAGCCGACGATCACGAAATACGTGAACAGCGACGAAGGCGGCGGCGCCCATCGGCAGCGCGACATTCTTGAAGAAGGGCACGTAGAGCGAAGTCTCGGCCGGGCTCTCCGCGGTCTGCCACAGCGCGAGCGCGGCCGCGATGCCCGCGAGCGACTGCCACAGGTACTTCCAGCGGGCGGCAAGCCCGCGCGGATCGCGCACGACGAGCTTCAGGTAGTCGTCGTAGAAGCCGATCATGCCGAAGGCGAGCGTCACCGTGAGCACGATCCAGACGAACCGGTTCGTCAGGTCGGCCCACAGGAGCGTGCCGGCCGCGACGGCGATGAGGATCAGGGCGCCGCCCATCGTGGGCGTGCCCATCTTTCCGAGGTGCGAGCCGGGGCCGTCGTCGCGCACGACCTGGCCGATCTGGCGCGCGGCTAGCATCCGGATCATCGAGGGCCCGACGAACAGCGCGATCGTGAGCGCGGTCAGCGCCGCGAATATGGCGCGTAGCGTCAGGTACCCGAAGACGCGGAATCCGCCGTAGAAACCCGAGAGCCATTCGAACAGGTCCAGCAGCATGTCGCTCCCTCAGTTACCGTTGCCGGCCGCGGCCAGCGGCTCGCGAAGGCGTTCGACGACGCGCTCGAGGCGGTTGATGCGCGAGCCCTTGATCAGCGCGGTCACGCCGGTGTCGAGGCTCCCGGCGAGCGCGTCGCCGAGGCCCGCGGCATCCTCGAACCACGTGCCGCGCGCGCCGAATGCGGCGACGGCGTGGCGCGCGGCCTCGCCGAGGGCGAACAGGCGCGTGATGCCCGCGCGGCGCGCGTAGTCGCCGACGCCCGCGTGGCTCGCGACGGTTTCCCCGCCGAGCTCGGCCATCTCCCCGAGCACGAGCCAGTGCTCGCCCGGCAGCGCGCACAGCACGTCGATTCCGGCACGCACCGAGCTCGGGTTGGCGTTGTAGGAATCGTCGATGAGCCAGGAGCCGCGCGGGCCCGGCTTCAGCTGCAGCCGCCCCGCGACCGGCTTCGCGCGCTCGAGCCCGGCGACGATCGCCGGCAGGCCGACGCCCGCGGCATGCGCCGCGGCGGCGGCGCCGAGCGCGTTCAGGACGTTGTGGCGGCCCGCCAGCGCGAGGCGCACGCGCGCCTCGCCGCCCGCGAGCACGAGGGTGAAATGCGTGACGAAGGCGCCGCCCTCGATGCGGCCCTGTATCGCGGTCGCCCGCGCCTCGGCCGGCGACTCGATGCCGAAGCGCACGACGTGCGAGCCGGTGGACATCGCGCGCCACAGTCTCGCAGTACGGGTCGTCCGCGTTGATCACGGCGATGCCGGACCGCGGCAGCGCCGCGTACATCTCGCCCTCCGCGCGCGCGACGCCCTCGATGTCGCCGAAGCCCTCGAGGTGCTCGTCGCCGGCATTGGTCACGAGCGCGATTTCCGGCTCCGCGAGCGCGGCAAGGGCGGCGATCTCGCCCGGGTGATTGGCGCCCATCTCGACGACGGCGTAGCGGTGCGCCGGCTCGAGCCGGAGCAGCGTCAGCGGCACGCCGATGTGGTTGTTCAGGTTGCCGCGCGTCGCGAGCGTCGGGCCGGCGCTCGCCGAGGATGGCGGCCAGCAGCTCCTTCGTCGTCGTCTTGCCGTTGCTGCCGCCGACGCCCAGCACCAGCGCCTGGCTCTTCCGGCGCGTCGCATGGCCGAGAGCGGCGAGCGCCGCCTGCGAATCGCCGACGACCACCTGGGGCAGTCGCGATTCGACGGCTGCCTCGACGAGCGCGGCCGCGGCGCCCCGCTCCATCGCCGCGGAAACGAATGCATGCCCGTCGAAGCGCTCGCCCCGCAGCGCGACGAAGAGCTGGCCGCGCTCGATCGTGCGCGAGTCGATCGAGACGCCGGAGAATTCCACGTCCTCGCCGGAGATGCGCCCGCCCGCCGCCGCGACGATGTCCGCGAGCCGCCCCTTCACTGGGCGCTGCCCGCGTGCAGCCGGACGCATTCGCGGTCGCTGAATGACCGCCGCTCGCCGCCGACGATCTGGTAGTCCTCGTGGCCCTTGCCCGCGATCAGCACGGCGTCGTCCGGCCCGGCCTCGCCGATCGCGACGCCGATCGCGAGCGCGCGATCGCGCTCCACGCGCGCGCGCGCGGGCTCCCGCAACCCCGACAGGATCATCGCGACGATCTGGTCCCCGTCCTCGCCACGCGGATTGTCGTCGGTGACGATCACGCGGTCGGCCAGCCGCTCGGCTGCCTCGCCCATCAGGGCGCGCTTGCCGGGGTCGCGCTCTCCGCCACAGCCGAACACGACGAGCACCCGGCCGCGCGAGTGCGCGCGCAGCGCCCCGAGCGCCTTGGCGAGCGCGTCCGGCGTATGCGCGTAGTCGACGACCGCGAGCGCGCCGTTCGCGAGCCGGTGAGCCTCCATGCGGCCCGGGGGCGCCGTGCAGGCGCCGAGCGCGTCGAACGCCTCGTCCACGTCGAACTGCCAGGCCAGCAGCATGCCGAGCGTGATCGCGAGGTTCTCGGCGTTGAAGCTGCCGATCAGCCGCGATCGCAGCCGCCGCTCGCCGAAGTGCCCGCGGACCTCGAGCTCGACCCCGCGCGCGCTGGCATGCACGCGGGCAACGTGGATGAAATGCGCGGCGGCGGGTGCCTCCCCGCCGACCGCGACCGCCGTCAGCTGGACGCCACCGGCGAGCGCCGCGGCGAACCGGGCGCCGACCGCATCGCCGACGTTGATCACCGCGTGCTCGAGCCCCGGCAGCCGGAACAGGCGCGCCTTGGCAGCGGCGTAGCGCTCCATGCTGCCGTGGTAGTCGAGGTGGTCGCGGCTCAGGTTGCAGAACGCGGCGACCCGCATGCGCACGCCGTCCACCCGGCGCTGGTCGAGCGCGTGCGAGGAAACCTCCATCGCGACGTGCGTCGCCCCGGCGTCGGCCAGCGCCCGCAGCTGGCGGTGCAGCGTGATGACGTCGGGAGTCGTGAGCGACCCGCCTTCGACGCGCGGCGGGAATCCGGCGCCGAGCGTGCCGAGGTAGGCGCCCCGGCGCGCAAGCCGCCCGACCGCGCCGGCCAGCAGCCAGGCGCAGGTCGTCTTGCCGTTCGTGCCGGTGACGCCGGCGACGGCCAGCCGTGACGACGGCGCGCCATAGAACCGGTCGGCGATGCCGCCGAGCCGGTCGCGGAGCTCGCGGACAGCGACGCAGGCGATGCCGCCCTCGACGGCTTCCGGCGACCGGCCTTCCGCGGGATCCCACAGTATCGCGCGCGCGCCGCGGGCTGCCGCCTGCGCGACGTGGTCGAGCCCATGGCGGCTGCCGCCCCTGAGTGCGACGAATGCGTCGCCCGAATCCACGGCGCGCGAATCGAGCGCGAGCCCGGCCACCGCCACCGGCGGCGCGGGCGCGATCCCGGAGAGCAGCTCGTCGAGGCGCACGGAGTCGCTCATTGCTCGCCTTCCGCAAACATCACGGGCGAGACGCGCGCGAGGTCGTCGGGCGCGACGGACATCAGCCGGAGCGCCCCGGAGGTCACGGCCGAAAATACCGGCGCCGCCACGTCGCCGCCGTAGTAGAGGGCGCCGCGCGGCTCGTCGACCATGACGACCACGGCGAGACGCGGCTGCGTCGCGGGCACCACGCCCGCGAACACCGAGAGATACCGGTCGGTGGAATAGCCACCTGCCGTCGCCTTCCACGCGGTGCCGGTCTTGCCCGCGACGCGATAGCCGGGCACGGCCGCCTTGACGCCGGTGCCGGCCGGCATCACCGCCCCTTCCAGCAGGCCGATCAGGTCGCGGGCGACTTTCTGCGGCAGCACGCGCTCGCCCGCAACCGGCTCGTCCTGGCGGCGGAACGTGATCGGCCGATGCACGCCGAACGCACCGATGGTGGCGTAGGCCTGCGCGAGCTGCAGCGGGGTCACCGAGAGGCCGTAGCCGTAGGCCATCGTCGCAATGCCGATCGGCCGCCAGTTGGCCGAGCCCGAGAGGAGTCCCGCCGACTCCCCGGGAAATCCGCTCGCCGTGACTTCGCCGAATCCGAGCGCGCGCAGCGTCCCGTGCATCTGCTCGGGCTCCAGCGACAGCGCGATCTTCGCCATCGCGACGTTGCTCGAGCGCGCGAGGACGTCGCCGAGGTCGATGGTGCCGAGGTCGTGCTTGTCGCGGATCGGTCTTGATGGCCGACCTTGAACGGCGTCGCGTCGATCGTCGAGTCGGTGTGGTAGCGCCCGGAAGCGAGCCCTGCCGCGACCACGAACGGCTTGATGCTCGAGCCCGGCTCGAATATGTCGGTCGCCGCGCGATTGCGGTAGCGCGCGACTTCGTACTGCGTGCGGTCGTTCGGATTGAACGACGGCTGGTTGACCATCGCGAGCACTTCGCCGGTCTGCACGTCGAGCACGATCACGGTGCCGGCGCGCGCGCGGTGCGTGCGGATCGCGGACTTGAGCTCGCGATAGGCGAGGTACTGGATCCGGAGGTCGATGCTGGTGCGCAGGTCCTCGCCCGGCACCGGCGTGCGGTTGATCTCGACGTTCTGGACGATGCGCCCGTGCCCGTCCTGGATCACGCGCTTCTCGCCGTCGATGCCCGGCGAGCGACCGGTTGTAGGCGAGCTCGAGCCCTTCCTGCCCGTCCTCGTCGAGGTTCGTGAACCCGAGCACGTGGCCGGTGATCTCGCCGTTCGGGTAGTAGCGCCGGTACTCGCGCAGCAGGTACACGCCCGGTATCCCGAGCTCCTTGATCTTCGCGGCTTCGCGGGATCGACGTGGCGCGCGACGTAGAGGAATTCGCGGTCGAGGTTGCTGGTGACGCGCTGCTCGAGCCACTGGCGGTTCTGGCCGAGCGCGCGCGCGAGGCGCGCGATGCCCTCGCCCGCCTGCGGCGAACTCGGGCGGATTGACCCAGACGGTGTCGACCGGCGAGCTGGCCGCCAGCGGCTCGCCGAACCGGTCGAGCACGGCGCCGCGGTGCGCGATCATCTTGGCGTTGCGCGCATGGCGCATGTCGGCCTGCCGCGCGATGAACTGCTGGTCGAGCACCTGCAGCTGGACCGACCGCCCGACCAGGACGAGCGCCGAGGCCACGAGCAGTCCGGTCATGAAGCGCGCGCGCAGCCGGAACTGCGGCGCGTCGAACTCGATCTCGCCGTCCCGGCGCCTCATGGCGCGACGATCCGCACTTCGTCCGGCTTCGGGATCACCATGCAGGCGCTTTTCGGTGGCGACGCGCTCGACGAATCCGTGGTTGGACCAGGCGCTCTGCTCGAGCTGCCACTGGCCCCACTCGATGTTGAGCTCGTCGCGCTCCGCCGAGAGCCGCTCGAGCTCGACGAACAGCGTCCGCGACTCGTGCCGTGCGCGCACGACGCCGATCGCCGACGCGAGCACCGCGAGCCAGAGCACCGGCAGGCCGACCTGCAGCCAGCGCCGGTTCATGACGCGATCCTCTCGGCGACGCGCATCACGGCGCTGCGCGCGCGCGGATTGCGGGCCACCTCGGACTCGTCGGCGAAGGTCGCGCGCCCGACGAGGCGCAGCCGCGGCCGGGCCGCGGCCGGGACGACCGGCATGCCGGCCCAGGCCGCGTCCTCGCGCGACGCCGACCGCATGAAACGCTTGACGATGCGGTCCTCGAGCGAATGGAAGCTGATCACGACGAGCCGGCCCTCGGGCGCGAGCGCCGCGACCGCCAGCGGCAGCGCACGCTCGATTTCGCCGAGCTCGTCGTTGACGTGGATGCGCAGCGCCTGGAATGTGCGCGTCGCCGGGTGGCGGCCCGGGCTCGCGGCCAGGCACGGCGGCCGCGACGATTCCCGCGAGCCGGCCGGTCGTCGTGACCGGCGCGGACTTGCGCGCCTCGACGATCGAGCGCGCGATGCGCTGGCGTGGCGCTCCTCGCCGAGCCTCGCGATCACGGTCGAAATCTCGCGCTCATCTGCGCGCGCGAGGAATGCCTCCGCGGATTCGCCGGCCTCGGGATCCATCCGCATGTCGAGCGGACCGTCGCGCAGGAAGCTGAATCCGCGCCGCGCCTCGTCGAGCTGCGGCGAGGAGACGCCGAGGTCGAAGAGGATTCCCTGCGCGCTGCCGGGAGCGACGTGCTGCGCAAGGTCCGAGAAGCGCGCGCGCACGATCGTGGCGCGGGAGTCACCGGAAAAAAGCAGGGACGCGGCCGCACAGGCCTCCGGATCGCGATCGATTGCAAGCAGCTTTCCCTCTTCCCCGAGCCGGCCGAGGATTTCCCCGGCATGACCACCGCGACCGAACGTCGCGTCCACGTAGTAGCCGTCGGCCCGGATCGCGAGCGAGTCGATCGCCGCATTCCTGAGCACCGGCGCGTGTACCCCGCCGCGCGGCTCTTCATCGGGCACGCCGTTCGGCGCGCCAATCACAGCGAAAGTGATCCCAGTTCCGCCGGTAGCGACGCGGGCGATTCCTCGCCGTTCAGCCACCGCTCGCGGCGCTCATCCCAACGCTGCTCGTCCCAGAGCTCGAAGCGGTTGCCCTGCCCGATCAGCATCGCGTTGCGCTCGAGGTTCGCGAATCCGCGCAGCGTTGGCGGAAGCAGCAGGCGGCCGTGACCGTCGAGTTCGATTTCGGTCGCATGACCGACGAGCAATCCCATCAACCGGCGCGTGTGTTCGTTCAGGCTCGGCAACCTCAGGAGCTTCCGTTCAATTTCTTCCCAGTCGGGCTGCGGATAGATCAGCAGGCAGCGCGCGCCGTCGATCGTGACGACGACGCGCGACTCGCCGCGTTCCTGCAGGCGCTCGCGATACCGGGTGGGAATGACCATCCGGCCCTTCGCATCGAGGGTGACTTTGGTTGCGCCGCGAAACACGTGCTAAAACGGGACGTTGTCCCATTCCCCCCCACTTTCTCCCACTCGTCGCCACTATAGGCAGCGATCACCGGGGGGTCAACGGTTTCGCCCTAGAAATTTCGTGACGCGTCAGTCACTTAGCGACAAAGGCGAATGCCCATTCTTGTGCCGGTCTCTGATACGAAAATCAGCGACTTACACGTCGCACCTACAGCGACTTATCACGAAACCACTGTTTTTCCGATCAGGAGATGGGAGTCGGCCGATAAGCCGGGTTCTGTCGAGGGCAATCATTCCTCTGGGATGCGCGTCGCCGCGCACCTCGAGCGACCTACCCGGAAACGCGCGCGGGCCGCGCGCTGCGGCTTTCGCCGCGTGTTTCCCTATTTGGCCTTGCTCCCGGCGGGGTTTGCCTTGCCGTCGCCGTTACCGTCGACGCGGTGCGCTCTTACCGCACCATTTCAACCTTGCCGTCACGCTTGCGCGCGCTTGGGCGGTATCTTTTCTGTTGCACTTTCCGTGGGCTCGCGCCCCCCAGGCGTTACCTGGCGCCGTGCCATGCGGAGCCCGGACTTTCCTCCACGTCCTTGCGAACGCAGCGATTGCCTGGCCGACTCCCGCGCACAACATAGTGCGTCGGGCGCCATGCCTCAAGCGGAATCGGTCGGCCTGGCGGCGGTGAGCCGCAGGGCGCGCGCGTAGGCGTCGCTCCGGCGGACGCCGGTCAGCGCCGCCGCCGCGGCCGCGGCAGCGGACGGCGGAAGGTGCTTCAGCAGCACGGCGAGCGTTTCGTCGAGGCGGGCCGCGCCGGGCTCGGGTTCCGCCGCGCCTTCGACGACCACGACCGACTCGCCGCGCCGCATGTCGGGGTCGTTCTTCGCGCGGAGCGCGAGCTCGGCGAGCGATCCGCGATAGAAGGTCTCGAATCGCTTGGTCAGCTCGCGCGCGATGCAGGCGCGACGCGATTCTCCGCAGGCGGCGGCGAGGTCCTCGAGGCAATCGGCGAGGCGGTGCGGCGCCTCGTACAGCACGATCGTGCGCGCCTCCGCGGCGAGCTCCGCGAGCCGGCGCCGCCGCGCAGCCGCGCGCGCGGGCAGGAATCCCTCGAAGCAGAAACGGTCGCTCGGCAGGCCGGCCGCGGAAAGCGCGGCGATTGCCGCGCAGGCGCCCGGCACCGGAGTCACGACGATGCCCGCTTCGATCGCCGCGCGGACGAACTGGTAGCCGGGATCGCTGACGAGCGGCGTGCCGGCATCCGAGACGAGCGCGATGCTTTCGCCCGCGCGCAGCCGCGCGACCAGCTCGACCGAGCGCGCCCGCTCGTTGTGCTCGTGCAGGGACACGAGCGGGCGCTCGAGCCCGAGCTCGCGCAGCAGGATGCCCGCTGTGACGCGTGTCCTCGGCCGCCACCGCGCCGACACCCGCGAGAATCTCGCGCGCACGGGCAGAAATGTCGCCCATGTTGCCGATCGGCGTCGCGACGACGTAGAGCACGCCCGCTTGAGCCGCTATAAGATGTCCCTCCCCGGCCGCGACGGGCGGCGGGTTGATCCTCTCCAAGGACAGCTGCCGATGCAAGCGAATGTCCGGATCGCCGGGAACTCCGTTGCCGCGCTGCTGCTGGCGGCCTTCGTCTCGGCGTGCCAGGTGTCCGGGCTTCCGTCGCTGGGCGGCGCCGACGCATCCGCGGAACGGGCCGCGCGCGTCTCGCGCGAGGGCGACCACGTCGCGGCGGCTCGTCACTACGAGGCGGCCGCGCGCGTTGCCACCGGCGGCGACCGCAACACTTACTGGCTGGCGGCCGCGGGCGAATGGCTCCTCGGCTCCAATGCCGGCGCGGCCGAGACCGCCCTGTCGCAACTGGCGCCGCCGCTGTCGGCCGCCGACACGCGCGAGCGCCTGCGGCTCGACGTGGAGATCGCGCTCGCTCGCGGCGACACCGCGCGGGCCGCCGAGTTGCTGAGCGGCGTGTCCGGTGACGACGCGGCGACTGCTCGCGACCCGCGCGCGGGTCCAGTTCGGCAGCCTGCAGGTCGCGAACGGCGTGTCGAGCCTGATCGCGCGCGACCGCCTGCTCACCACCGCTGCGGAGCGTCAGGCCAACCAGCAGATGATCGTCGAGGGAATCCGCTCGTCGCTGCTGCGCGGCGCCGACGCGAAGGCGCCTCCCGGCGCCGATCCGGTCCTCGCCGGCTGGCTCGAGCTCGGGCGGATCCTCGCGGACGCGCAGGCAGGCGCCCTCGGCACGCAACGGCGCATCCAGTCCTGGCGCGAACGCTATCCCGCGCATCCCGCAGACCCGTCGCTGTGGAAAGGCGTCGGCGAGCGCGCCGTGGCGACTAGCGACCAGCCGCGACAGGTCGCCCTGCTCCTGCCGCTGTCCGGGCGGGCGGCATCGGCCGGCATCGCCGTCCGCGACGGCTTCGTCGCGCGCGTACTACGACGACGGCGGCACCGCGCGGCCAAAGCTCCGCATCTACGATGTCGCGCTCCGGGATGCGCCGTCCTCGTATCTCCAGGCGCTCGCGGACGGCAGCGACTTCGTCGTCGGGCCGCTCACGCGCGAGGAAGTCGCCGCGCTCGCGACCGTGGCCGATGGCCGCGCGACGACGCTCGCGCTCAATTTCCTGCCGGAGGGCGTCGAGACGCCCGAGCGCTTCTACCAGTACGCGCTGTCGCCCGAAGACGAGGCCCGCCTCGCCGCGCGGCGCATCATTGCCGACGGCCGCATGAGCGGCGTGACGCTCGTCCCGCAGTCCGACTGGGGCCGGCGCGTGCACGCCGCTTTCGCCGAGGAGTTCGCGGCCCTGGGCGGCCTCGTCGTCGACAAGGCGGAGTACCTGCCATCCACGGCGGACTTCAACGAGCTGTTGCGGCGGCTGCTCCAGACGACGGGACAGCGCGGCAGCACGCCGCGGGCCGACGCGCAGTTCATCTTCGTCGCCGCCCAGCCCGTGTACGGCCGGCTGATCCGCACGCAGCTCCGGTTCAACTACGCGAGCGGGCTGCCGATGTACGCCACCTCCGACATCTTCGATCCCGCCGGCACCGGCAACGTGGACCTGGACGGCGTGATATTTCCCGACATGCCCTGGATCCTCGATCCCCAGGGCGCGTCGTCAGGCGCGCGAGACCTGGCGGAGCGCGTCTGGCCCGGGCGCAACGGCCAGCTCGGGCGCCTGCACGCATTCGGCTATGACGCCTACCGCTTGGTCGGCGAACTGCAGCGCCCGCGCGCCGGCAGCCCGGCGCCGCTGCCGGGCCTGTCCGGGCGGCTGGAGATCGATGCGCAGGGCCGCGTGCGCCGCGAGCTCGAGTGGGCGCAGGTCGTCGGCGGACGGCCCGCGCCCTGGCCGCAGCCGGCCACCCTCTCGCTGCCGCCGACACCGTGAGCACCGCGCCGCATCTCGCACTTGGCCGCGCGGCCGAGGCCGCGGCGGCGCGGCTGCTCGAGCGGCAGGGCTACCGGATCCTCACCGCGAATTTCCGCGCCAAAGGCGGCGAGCTCGACCTCGTCGCGATGGACGGCAATGCACTCGCGATCGTCGAGGTGCGTTACCGCGCCAGCGACCGGTTCGGCGGCGGCGCCGCCAGCATCACCGCCGGCAAGCGCAGCCGGATCATTCGAGCCGCCCGCGCCCTGCTCGCCACAAATCCGCCGCTGGCCAAGCTTCCGGCACGATTCGACGTCGTCGAGGTGTCTGGTCCGCTTGAAAACTTCGACTGCCGACTGATCCGCGGCGCATTCAGTCTCTGAGTCATTCGTCGCGCCGCGAGCGGGATCCGGCGGGGTTACTCGCTCGCGAACTCGTAAGTTCGCGAGTTCGCGAGCGAGTACCCCGCCATCTCGCTCGCGGCGCGAGAAAGTCGCGGCTACTTGATGACGCGAAGTTTCGGACGGCTGCCGGTGTCGCCGGGCCCTGAGACCGGCGGCGGCGCTTCGCCCTCGTCCTGAAAGAGCATGCCCTGGCCGGTTTCGCGCGCGTAGATGCCGAGCACGGCGGTGACGGGGACGCGGACGTGCTGGGAGACGCCGCCGAAGCGCGCGGAGAACTCGATCCAGTCGTTGCCGAGCTTCAGGGCCTGCGTCGCCTGCCAGCTGACGTTCAGCGTGATCCGGCCGTCGCGCACGTAGGCCCGCGGCACTTCGGTGGTGTCGGCGCTCGCGTCGACGACGAGGTGCGGGGTCTGGTTGTTCGCCGTCATCCACTCGTGCATTGCGCGCACGAGGAAGGGCCTTCGCGATACGTGTGCCGCCGCCATGGCCCTAGTGGACGTCCTTCCAGTATTCCTTGTAGAGGAACCACGTGAACGCCGTGAACATCAGCAGGAACAGGATGACCCAGACGCCGAGCGACTCGCGCTGGGCCTTGGCCGGCTCCGACACGTATTCGAGGAAGGCCACGGTGTCGCGCACGAAGCTGTCGAAGGCCGCGGCGGGCATCGTGCCTGGCGATACCGGCTCGAGCGCGACCAGGTGCTGGCTCTCGGCACCGGACTTGTCCTTCCGGGTCTCGAAGCGGGGCCGCTGCGACCCCTGGCGTCCCGCGAGCACGTTCGGCATCGCCGTCTGCGGAAGCAGCGCGTTGTTCGCGCCGGTCGGGCGGGACGGATCGTCGTAGAAGGACCTCAGGAAGGTGTAGACGTAGTCGACGCCGCGGCTGCGCACGATCAGCGACAGGTCGGGCGGCGCATTGCCGAACCACTGCCTCGCCTTGTCCGCCGGCATCGCCGATTCCATCGCGTCATAGACGCGCGTGCCGGTGAACATCAGGTTCGCGCGCAACTCGTCCTCGGTGAGCGCGAGGTCCTGAGCCACCTGGCTGTAGCGCATGTACTTCGAGCGAGTGGCAGCCGAGGCAGTAGTTGACGAAATTGCGGGCGCCGCGCTGCAGCGACGCGAGGCTCGCGACGTCGGTGTTCGCGTGCTGGAGCGGAAAGCCCTCCGTCGAGGCGAGCGCCGACGCCGGCAGCGCCACGAGCAGGACGACGAGTGCGCGGATCCGCCTCAACCCGTCACCCGCGACGGCTCGGGCTTGTGGCGGTCGATGCGCGAATACCAGGGCATCGCCAGGAAGAATGCGAAGTAGATGATCGTCCCGATGACGGACATCGTCTTGAACGGCTGCACGGCCGGCTTCAGCCCGCAGTAGCCGAGCATGATGAAGTTCGCGGCGAAGACCATCAGCGCGACCTTGTAGATCGGGCCCGCGGTAGCGGATCGACTTCACCGGCGACCGGTCGAGCCAGGGCACGAAGAACAGCAGCAGGATCGCGGCAAACAGCGCCAGCACGCCCCAGACCTGCGTGCCCGAGGAATGCCGGCACGGCGCGGAGGATCGCGTAATAAGGCGTGAAGTACCAGACCGGCGCGATGTGTTCCGGCGTCAGGAGCGGGTTCGCCGGCTCGAAGTTCGGCGCCTCGAGGAAGAGGCCGCCCATCTCGGGCGCGAAGAACACGACTGCCGAGAACAGCACGAGGAAGACGCTGAGGCCGAAGAGGTCCTTGACCGTGTAGTACGGGTGCATCGCGACGCCGTCGAGCGGCCGGCCGTCCGGGCCCTTTGTCTTCTTGATCTCGATTCCGTCCGGGTTGTTCGAGCCCACCTCGTGCAATGCGAGGAGGTGCGCGACGACCAGGAAGATGAGCACCAGCGGCAGCGCGACCACGTGCAGCGCGAAGAACCGGTTCAGGGTGATGTCCGAGATGAAGTAGTCGCCGCGGATCCACTCGATGAGCCAGTCGCCGATCAGCGGGAACGTGCCGAACAGCGACACGATCACCTGCGCGCCCCAGTAGGACATGTTGCCCCAGGGCAGCAGGTAGCCGAAGAAGGCCTGGGCCATCAGCGCCAGGTAGATCAGCACGCCGAAGATCCAGAGCAGCTCGCGCGGCCTGCGGTGCGAGCCGTAGAGCAGCGCGCGGAACATGTGCAGGTAGACGACGATGAAGAACGCCGATGCGCCGGTCGAGTGCAGGTAGCGGATCAGCCAGCCCCATTCGACGTCGCGCATGATGTACTCGACCGAGCCGAAGGCCTCGGTCGCCGATGGCTTGTAGCTCATCGTCAGGAAGATGCCGGTCACGATCATCAGCGCCAGCAGGAAGAGCGCGATCGAGCCGAAGTAGTACCAGAAGTTGAAGTTCTTCGGAGCCATGTACTCGGACATGTGCTCCTTCCACAGGGCGACATCGGAAACCGCGCGTCGATCCACGCGCCGAATGCCGCCATCCTGCCGCCTGCGGCCGGGGCCTCGCGCGGCTCCATCAGGCCGCGCTCCCCTGGTCGAGGCCGATCACGAGATGGCCGCTGTCCGCGAAGCTGTAGGGCGGGATCTCGAGGTTGGTCGGCGCGGGGACACCGCGGAACACGCGCCCGGAAAGGTCGAACTTCGAGCCATGGCAGGGGCAGAAAAACCCGCCGGGCCAGTCCGCGCTGAGCACGCCGTCGGCGCTCGCGCCGGCATTCAGCCGGTTCTGCGGCAGGCAGCCGAGGTGCGTGCAGACGCCGAGCACGACCAGGTACTCGGGATTGATCGCGCGCGCGGGATTCCTCGCATAGTCCGGCTGGCGCGACTGCTCGGAGCCCGGATCGGCGAGCACGTCGTCATGCGCGCCGAGGCTCGCGACCATTTCGGGCGTGCGCCGGACGATCATGACGGGCTTGCCGCGCCATTCGATCTTGAGCATCGCGCCGGGCTCGAGCTTGCTGATGTCGATCTCGACGGGCGCGCCCAGCGCCTTGGCGCGCGCGCTCGGTTTCCAGGATGCGAGGAACGGCACGGCGGCGAAGGCGACGCCGACGGCCCCCGTCAGTGTGGTTGCCGCGGTCAGGAGCTGCCGCCGTCCCCTGTCGATTGTTTCGCTCATCGATCTGTTTTCGTTCGTTGCAGGGATTGACGCATTATACACGGCATGTCGGGCATTCCGGGCTGGCTGCGCTTCATCTCGCCCTGGGTCGCGCTCGGAGTCGCGGCAGCGCTCGCGTTCGTGTTGCTGCGCCCGGCGCGGGAAGCAGCCGCGCCCTCGGCATCGCCTCCCGCGGCGGTCGAGGCGCCGCCACGCGCGCCCGAGGTCTCGGCCCGGCCGCAGGCCGCCGCCGCCGCGCCGCAGTTCGTCAGCTATGCGGATGCCGTCGAGGCCGCGGCGCCGGCGGTCGTCAACATCTACACCGAGCGCCGCGTCGTCGTGCCGCGGGTCGCGGGCGTGCCGCCGCAGTTCGGCCAGCTCTTCAGCGAGGCCTGGCCCGAGTATCGGGAGCGCGTCGAGCGCAGCCTGGGTTCCGGGATCATCTATGACGTCCGCGGGCACATCGTCACGAACTATCACGTGATCGCGCGGCGCGACGGGGATTCGCGTCCAGCTCCGCAACGGCAATGCCGCTCCCGCCACGCTCGTCGGCGTGGACCCCGACACGGATCTCGCGGTGCTCAAGATCGATCTCGGCACGCTGCCCATCATGCCGCTCGGCCGCTCGGACCGGCTGAGGGTCGGCGACCCGGTGCTCGCGATCGGCAATCCGGTCGGGCTCGGCCATACGGTGACCCAGGGAATCATCAGCGCGACCGGCCGCGCGCAGCTCGGCGTTTCGACGTTCGAGCACTTCATCCAGACCGATGCGGCGATCAACTTCGGCAACTCGGGCGGCGCGCTCATTGACGCGACGGGCAAGCTGATCGGCCTCAACAGCGTGATCGCGGGCCGCCAGGCCGGGATCGAGGGAATCGGCTTCGCCATCCCGGTCGACCTCGTGCGCGGCGTCGTCGACGCGATCCTGCGCGACGGCAAGGTCGTGCGCGGCTGGATCGGCGTCGTGCCTCGCAACCTCGCCGCCGCCGAAATCGCGCAGACTGGCGTGCCCGACGGCTCGGTGCTGGTCCGCGACGTGTACCGCGGCAGCCCGGCCGAGGCCCAGGGCGTCGCGCGCGGCGACGTCATCACGCAGGTCAATGGGTCGCCGCTGCGCGGCGCCGAGGACCTGCTGGCGAAGATTGCGATGCTGAAGCCGGGCCAGGGCGTGCGGCTCAGGCTCTGGCGCCGCGGTCCCGCGGACGGCGAGGGACTCGAGCACAACGTGCGGATCGAAGTCGTGGAAAGGCCGCAGGAAGCCGGCGCGACCCGATCCTCCTGAGTTCCGCGGCCCTCAGGTCATGGGGCCCGGCAGCCGCCGGATGTCGGCGCCGAGACAGCGCATTTTTTCCTCGATGTGCTCGTAGCCGCGGTCGATGTGGTAGATGCGCTGCACGTCGGTCGTCCCCTCCGCCACCAGGCCCGCCAGCACGAGGCTCGCCGAGGCCCTGAGGTCCGTCGCCATGACCGGCGCGCCGGAAAGCCGCGGAACGCCATGGATCACGGCGGTATGCGCCTCGATCCGGATGTTGGCGCCGAGGCGGCGAAGCTCGAGCATGTGCATGTACCGGTTCTCGAAGATCGTCTCCACGATCGTCGAGACGCCGTCGGCGACGGCGTCGAGCGCAGCGAACTGGGCCTGCATGTCGGTCGGGAACCCGGGGTGCGGCGCGGTGCGGATGTCCACCGCAGCCGGGCGGCGCCCCTGCATGTCGACCTCGATCCAGCCGGCGCCGACCGTCACGACCGCGCCCGCCTCGCGCAGCTTCGCGAGGACCGCATCGAGGTGGTCGGCGCGCGCCTCGGTCACGCGCACGCGGCCGCCCGTGATCGCGCCGGCGACGAGAAATGTGCCCGTCTCGATGCGGTCCGGCAGCACCGCATACTCGCAGGCCCCGAGGCGCTCGCGTCCTTCGATCACGATCGTGTCGGTGCCCGCGCCGGTGATGTTCGCGCCCATCTCCGCCAGGAATCCCGCCAGGTCCGAGACTTCGGGCTCGCGCGCCGCGTTCTCGATGACGGTGCGGCCGCGCGCGAGCGTCGCGGCCATCATCAGGTTCTCGGTGCCGGTGACCGTCACGGTGTCGAGCACGATGCGCGCGCCCCGCAGGCGGCCCGCCTTCGCATGGATGTAGCCGCCCTCGATCGAGACCTCGGCGCCCATGGCCTCGAGCCCCGCGACGTGCAGGTTGACCGGGCGCGCGCCGATCGCGCAGCCCCCCGGCAGGGACACGCGCGCCTCGCCGTGGCGCGCGAGCAGCGGGCCGAGCACGAGGATCGAGGCGCGCATGGTCTTGACGAGGTCGTAGGGCGCGAGCGGCTCGCCGAGGCCGCGGGCGTCGACCTCGACGCGCGTCCCGTCGCCGGCGGTCACGGCGACGCCCATCCGCTGCAGGAGCCGGATCATGGTCGTGACGTCGTGAAGCTTCGGGACGTTGGAAATCGTCACCGGCGCATCGGCCAGGATGCCGGCGGCGAGTATCGGCAGCGCGGCGTTCTTGGCGCCGGAGGCGCGGACCTCCCCGTCGAGACGCCGGCCGCCGCAGATCTGCAACTTGTCCAGGGCCGCTGCCTCAGCCTGGATTCCGCCGCGCCCACTCGTCGGGCGTCGGCGTCTCGAGCGACAGCGCGTGGATCTCGCGGCCCATGGCGGCGCCGAGCGCGCCGTAGACGAGCTGGTGCCTCTGCAGCGTCCGCAGTCCCGCGAACTGCGACGCGATCACGAGCGCGGTGAAATGAACGTCGTCGCCGGACTCCACGCGAACCGTCGCCCCGGGCAGCGCGGACTCGATCTGCCGTTCGATCTGTGCCGGTGTCATCGCGGCATTCTAAGGGAAAGGCCAGTGTATGATGCCGGACTGCACCGAACTGCCGCGCCAAAACAATGAATGACGCCGCCGACAGCAAGCGCCTGGTCGAGATGGGGCGCGAAGCGCTCCGGATCGAGGCCCGCGCGGTCGCCGCCCTCGTCGACCGGCTCGGCGACGAGTTCGCGATGGCCTGCCAGATGCTGCTCGCCTGCGCCGGCCGCGTGGTCGTTTCCGGCATGGGCAAGTCCGGCCACGTGGGCGGCAAGATCGCCGCGACGCTCGCGAGCACCGGCACGCCCTCCTTCTTCCTCCATCCCGCCGAGGCGAGCCACGGCGACCTCGGCATGGTCGCGAAGGGCGACGTCGTGCTCGCGATCTCGTATTCCGGCGAGACCGCGGAGCTGCTCACGATCCTGCCGCTCTTCAAGCGCATGGGAGCGCCGCTCATCGCCATGACCGGCAATGCGCTGTCGACGCTCGCACGCGAGGCCGAGGCCCATCTCGACATCAGCGTGCCGGCCGAGGCCTGCCCGCTGAACCTCGCCCCGACGGCCAGCACGACGGCGACCCTCGCGATGGGCGATGCGCTCGCCGTCGCGATCCTGAAGCACCGCGGATTCACCGAGGAGGACTTCGCTCGCTCGCACCCGGGCGGCGCGCTCGGCCGGCGCCTCCTCCTTCGCGTCTCCGACGTCATGCGCCGCGGCGACGAGCTGCCCGCCGTGCATCCCGAGACGCCGCTGCCGGAGGGGCTGCTCGAGATGTCGCGCAAGCGCCTCGGACTGACGGCCGTGGTGGACCGCGACCGGCACGTGGTCGGGATCTTCACCGACGGCGACCTCAGGCGCGCGCTCGACCGGCGCGTCGACATCCACAAGAGCTCGATGGCCGACGTGATGACGCGCGGCTGCCGCTCGATCGGCCCCAACGAGCTCGCGGCCGAAGCCGTCCTGATGATGGAAAAGCACTCGATCAACGGGCTGCTCGTCCTCGACGACAAGGGCGCGCTCGTCGGCGCGCTGAACGTGCATGACCTGCTGCGCGCGGGGGTGATGTGACCCCGGCGGCCGACGTGCAGCTCGTCGTGCTGGACGTCGACGGCGTGCTCACCGATGGGCGCCTCTGGTACGGCGCGGATGGCGAGAGCCTGAAGTCCTTCAACGTGCGCGACGGGCACGGCATCAAGATGCTCATCGCGGCCGGCATCGGCGTCGCCGTGATCTCCGGCCGGCGCTCCGCCGCCGTCACCGCGCGCATGCGCGAGCTCGGCGTCAGCGACGTTGCGCAGGGCGTCGGCGACAAGGCGCGGGCGCTGGCCGAGCTCGTGAAGCGAAACGCGATCGATGCGCGCCGCGTCGCCTGCCTCGTCGACGACACGCCCGACCTCGGCCTGATGGCAGCCGTCGGCCTCGCGGCCGCGGTCGCCGACGCCCATCCGGACGTGCTCGCCGCGGCCGGCCACGTCACCCGCGCGGGCGGCGGCCACGGCGCCGTGCGGGAATTCTGCGACTGGCTGCTGGCGGCGCGGGGCGCGCCCCGGTGACCGCCCGCCTGCTGCTGCTTGCCGCGCTCTTCGCGCTGATCGCCGTGCTCGTGCAGTGGCGCCTCCTCGATCGCGATCCCGGCGCGAAGACCGCGGACGTCCGGCGACCCGGCTATTTCCTGACCGGCGTCGACCTCGAGGAATTCGGCGCCGACGGCATGCTCCGCATCGGCCTGCAGTCGATCTCCGCCACCGAGGACCCGGCGACCGGGATCGTCCGGCTCGCCGATGTCGCCGTGGACTACCACGCGCCGACCGGCAAGCGCTGGCACCTGACCGCGAGCGAGGCGCGCGTGCCGCCGGGAGGGCGCGTCGTCGAGTTCGAGGGCGACGTGCGCCTGCGCGGCTCGCCGGAATCGGACGCGCGCGTCGCGGAGCTGGAAACGGCGCGGATGACGCTCGACACGGTGAGCGAGACCGCGCAGACGAAGAGTCCCGTTGCGCTCGCGTTCGGGACGCACCGCATGCACGCGCTCGGCATGCGCGCCGACCTGAAGGCGGGCACGCTGCGGCTGGAAGCGGAAGTCGATGGCCATTTCACGCCTTGACGTCGCCGCCGCGCTTGCCTGCGCTGCCGGCGCCCTCGCTGCGCCGGCCGGGGCGCAGGAACGCAGCCAGCTGCCGATCCAGGTCGAGGCCCGCTCGTCCGATTTCGACTACCAGAACGGCAAGCTGGTCTTCGACGGCATCACGATCACGCAGGGCGACATCCGCATCACCGCCGATCGCGCGGTGGCGAGCGGCCTCGATTTCGAGGAAAGCCAGTGGGAGTTCAGCGGCAGCGTCCGCATCAAGATGCCCGAGGGCTCCCTGGCCAGCGACACGGCGCGCGTGAGGTTCTCGGGCGGCCTGATTGCAAGTGCGGCCGTGACGGGGGCGCCCGCGACCTTCGAGCAGAAGCGCGGGGAGGAACATGCGGAGGGCCGGGCGAACCTCATCGATTACGACCTGAACCGCGGCACGGTCGAGCTCACCGGCGACGCGTGGCTCTTTGACGGCCGCACGGAGATCACGGGAGCGACGCTCGCCTACAGTACGAAGAACCAGCGCGTCGTGTCGCAGGAGCCTGTGGTGATCACGATCCAGCCGGAGGACAAGCCGCCGGAAGCACCGAAGCCTCAGCCATGAGCGAGCTGTCCGCGACCGGGCTGGAAAAGAGCTATCGCAAGCGCAAGGTCGTCTCCTCGCTGTCGCTGTCGATCTCGAGCGGCGAGGTGGTCGGGTTGCTCGGCCCGAACGGCGCGGGCAAGACCACGGCGTTCTACATGATCGTGGGACTCGTTCCCTGCGACGGCGGGCGCATCGAGCTCGACGGCGAGGACATCACCGCGCTGCCGATGCACGCGCGCGCGCGCCGGGGCGTCGGCTACCTCCCGCAGGAGCCCTCCATATTCCGCCGCCTGTCCGTGGTCGACAATGTCATGGCGATCCTCGAGACGCGCAGCGACCTGGACGGCGCGTCCCGCGACGAGGCGCTCGAGGCACTGCTCGAGGAGCTGCACGTCGCGCACCTGCGGGACCACATCGGCATGAGCCTCTCGGGCGGCGAGCGCCGGCGCGTCGAGATCGCGCGCGCGCTCGCGGCCAACCCGGCCTTCATCCTGCTGGACGAGCCGTTCGCGGGCGTCGATCCCCTGTCGGTCCACGACATCCAGCGCATCGCGAGGCACCTCGCCGAACGCGGCATCGGCGTCCTGATCACCGACCATAACGTCCGGGAAACGCTCGGGATATGCGGCCGGGCCTACATCGTCAACCAGGGCACGGTCCTCGCCTCCGGAACCGCGGACGAGATCCTTGCAAATCCCGACGTGCGCAAGGTTTACTTGGGGCAGGATTTCAGGCTCTGACCGGCAATGGAGGGGACGCACCCCTTCAACAGGCGCATTCATGGCTGACTGCCCACACTTTCCGTTGAAGGGGTGCGTCCCCTCCATTCCATGATGAAACCCAGCCTGCAGCTTCGGATCGGCCAGCAGCTGACGATGACGCCCCAGCTGCAGCAGGCCATCCGCCTGCTCCAGTTGCCGACGATCGAACTCCAGGCGCAGGTGCAGCAGGCGCTCGAAAGCAACGTGCTCCTCGAGCCCGACGAAGACTTCGAATCGACCTGGTCGCTCGACGCCCTGCCGGGGCAGCAGACGGCCGATACTGACGACGCCGGCGACGAGGGACCGGTCGTCGAGATCGGCGACGAATGGACCGAGCCGAGCGCGGCGGAATCAGAAACGCCGTGGTCCGGATCGGGCGAAGGCGACAGCGACCTCGCCGACGAGTCGGGAAGGACGCTGCGGGACCACCTCCTCTGGCAGCTGGAACTCGCCCACCTTCCCGCCGATGCGCTCGCCATCGGGCGCGCGATCGTCGACGCCATCAACGACGACGGTTACCTGACGGAAACCGTGCAGGCCATCGCCGATGCGGTCGCGGCGGACGTGGCGGCCGACGCCGCCGCGGTCGAGCGCGTGCTCGCCGTCGTGCAGCAGTTCGATCCGGCAGGCGTCGGCGCGCGGTCCGTCGCCGAGTGCATCGAGCTCCAGCTCGCCCAGCTCGATCCGGCGACGCCGGGCCTCGAGGCCGCCCGCACCCTTGCCCACCGCCACCTGGAGCTGGTCGCCGGCCACCAGTTCCCCGCGCTGCAGCGCGAGATGCACTGCAGCGGGCCCGACCTCGACGTGGCACTCGCGCTCGTGCGCAGCTGCCATCCGCGGCCCGGCGCCAACTTCCAGGCGCTGCGCACCGAGTACGTCGTGCCGGACGTCTACGCGCGCCGGACCCCGCAAGGCTGGATCGTCGAGCTGAACCCGTTGGCGCTGCCGCGCATCCGGCTGAACGAAGGCTACGCGGGCATGATCACGCGCGCGCCCGACCACGCGGTGCTCCGCACCCAGCTCCAGGAAGCGCGCTGGCTCCTCCGCAGCCTCGAGATCCGCAATGACACCATGCTCCGCGTCGCGCGCACGATCGTCGAGCGGCAGCAGGCCTTCCTCGACCGAGGCGAGGAATCCATGCAGCCGATGATCCTGAAGGACGTCGCGGAAGCCGTCGAGATGCACGAGTCGACGATTTCCCGCGTGACGACCGGCAAGTACCTGCACACGCCCCGGGGCGTGTTCGAGTTCAGGTACTTCTTCTCCAGCCAGGTGCCCGGCGAGGACGGCGCGGGCGTCTCCTCCACGGCGATCCGTGCGAGGATCCGCAAGTTGATCGCCCAGGAGCAGGCCGATCACCCGCTGTCCGACCAGCAGATCGCCGAGATGCTCGCCGCGGACGGCATCCAGGTGGCCCGGCGGACGGTCGCCAAGTACCGGGAAGCCCTCGGCATTGCGCCCTCGAGCGCGCGGCGCCAGGTCGCGGCCCGCTGATCGCCAAGGATACGAAAGAGGAGGAACGGACCATGCAGTTGACGCTCACGGGCCACCACATCGAGGTCACTCCGCCGCTGCGGGACTATGTCCGGAAGAAGCTGGACCGCGTCGTGCGGCACTTCGAGCAGGTGATCGACGTGCACTGCGTGCTCACGGTCGAGAAACTCGAGCACAAGGCGGAGGCGACGCTGGGCGTCAGCGGCGCCGTGATCCACGCGGACGCGAAGGACGGCGACATGTACGCCGCGATCGATGCGCTCGCGGACAAGCTGGACCGGCGCCTGCGCAAGCACAAGGAAAAGCAGGCCGATCATCACGCGGCCGATGTCGCGCGGGGCCGGACCGGCTGAGCCCGTCCCGATGACACGCCTCGTCGTCGTCAGCGGCCTGTCCGGTTCCGGCAAGAGCGTCGCGCTCAACATGCTGGAGGACCTCGGCTGGTACTGCATCGACAACATACCGGCGGGACTCGTCCAGGCGCTCGTCTCCCATTCGCTGCGGAGCGAGGAGCCGATCTACCGCCGCCTGGCCGTGGGCCTCGATGCGCGGAACCGTCCCGACGACCTGGCGACGATCCCGGCGCTGGTGGCGGACCTCGGCCGCGCGGGGCTGCGCTGCGAGATCCTCTATCTCCACGCCGAGGACGAAGTGCTCCTGCGCCGCTATGCCGAAACGCGCCGGCGCCATCCGCTCGCCGGCGCGGGGCGCAGCCTCGCCGATGCGATCGCCGAGGAACGGCGCCTCTTGCACCCCTTGATCGACAGCGCGGACCTCGTCATCGATACCTCGCGGATGAGCGTGCATGCGCTGCGCGACCTGGTTGCCCAGCGCGTCGAGCCGCAGGCTCCCGGCCGGCTCTCCATCCTGTTCGAATCCTTCGGCTTCAAGCACGGGACGCCGGGCGACGCGGATTTCGTCTTCGATGCCCGGACGCTCCCGAATCCCTATTGGGAGCCCGCGCTGAAGACGCTGACCGGAAAGGACGGCCGCGTCATCGAATTCCTCGAGTCGAGTCCGCGGGTCGAGCGCATGGTCGCGGACCTGGTCCGTTTCCTCGAGAGCCGCCTGCCCGAGTACGAGGAGACGAATCGCGGATATCTCACGGTCGCGGTCGGCTGCACCGGTGGCCAGCACCGCTCGGTCTACCTGGTCGAGCGGCTCGCCGCGCATTTCCGGCCGAAGTACCCCCAGCTTCTCGTGCGCCATAACGCGCTGCCACAGTGATCGAAACCGCGACCGCGCGAACCGACCGCGGCGCGCGATTCGCCGCGATCCAGGAGGCGCTCGCGGGACACCTGCGCGGCGCCGACCGGATGGTCGCCGCGCTGCACCCGGCCGAGATCGCCCTCCTGCTCGAGTCGCTGCCGCCGCGACCGCGACTGCTCGCCTGGGAGCTCGTCGAGTCCGGCACCCAGGGCGACGTCCTGGTGGAGCTTTCCGAGGAAGTCCGCAGCGAGCTGCTCGCAGGCATGCAGCCGGACGAGCTCGTTGCGGCGACCGAAGGACTCGCGACCGACGACCTCGCCGACCTCCTGGCCGACCTGCCCGAGGCGGTCATGCGCCAGGTCCTGCGCTCGATGGACCAGCAGGACCGCGACCGCGTCACCCGCGTGCTCGAGTTCCCCGAGGACACCGCAAGCGGCCTCATGAACACGGACACGGTCACGGTCCGCCCCGACGTGCCGCTCGAGGCGGTGTTGCGCTACCTGCGCATGCGCGGCGAATTGCCGGAGCCGACCGACCGCCTGTTCGTCGTGGACCGTAACGACCGCTACCTCGGCGCGCTGCCGGTCACGCGCCTGCTGACGGCCGATCCGGCGTCGGCCGTCAGCGCGCAGATGGATCCGGAAGCAGCGCCGATTCCGCCGGAAATGCCCGCCGGCGAGGTCGCCGCGCTCTTCGAGTCGCGCGACCTCCTCTCCACCGCCGTCGTCTCGGCCGACGGGCGGCTGCTCGGGCGAATCACGGTCGACGACGTCGTCGACGTCGTGCGCGAGCAGGCCGAGCATGCCTCGCTCGCCGCGGCCGGCCTCGAGGACGAGGAGGACGTGTTCGCGGGCGTGCGCAAGTCCGCGCGCCGCCGCGCGCTCTGGCTCGGCATCAACCTCGTGACGGCGCTCTTCGCGTCCTGGGTCGTCGGCCTCTTCGAGGCGACGATCGAGAAGGTGGTCGCGCTGGCGGTGCTCATGCCCGTCGTGGCGAGCATGGGCGGGATCGCCGGCACGCAGACCGTCACGCTCATCATCCGCGCGATTGCCGTCGGCCAGGTCCAGGCATCGAACGCGCGCTGGCTCTTCTTCAAGGAGCTCGGTGTCGGCGCCCTGAATGGCCTCGCCTGGGCCGCGGTCATCGCCGTCGCCACCTGGGCCTGGTTTGGCACCTGGGACGTCGCGGGTGTCATCTTCGTCGCGATCGTGATCAACCTGATCTTCGCGGCGATGGCCGGCGTCCTGATCCCGTTGACGCTCAAGCGCCTGCGCATCGATCCCGCGCTCGCCGGCGGCGTGATCCTGACGACCGTGACCGATGTCGTCGGCTTCGCCGCCCTGCTCGGCCTCGGCTCGATCTTCCTGACCTGACGATCAGTCGACGTGCGCGCCGAACTCGCGGTCGAGGCCCAGGAAGGCCGAGATTTCCGCGCGGCGCGCATTGGCATCCTGCTCGCCGGCCTCAATCAGGGCGCGCGTATAGGGCGACTCGAAGAGCAGGTATGAGAGCAGCCGGCCGCCGCGCGCGCCCCGCGCGCCGAGCACCCGAAGCAGCGCTCGCACCGTGCCGGGCATCGCCGTCCGGTGCGTGATCGCGAGCCTGCTCGGGTCCTGCTCCGGCTGCAGCAGCAGGGTCTCGACCTGGCGCATGCCGAGCGGCGCCGGTCCCGGGCGCAGGTGTCCGAGCAGTGCATTGACCCGGTTGAGCCGCTCGAGGTCGGCCTGCAGACCCTCGGCAAACAGGGAATCGAGCATGAAGCCGAACTGCTCGGCCATGTTCGGCGGCGGGCCGGCCGGCAGGCCGGTGCGCCCCGGGCGACGCACGCCAACGATGAGGATCCGGTCCGCGCCGAGGTGGATCGCCGGCGCGAGCGGCGTCATCTGCCGGATCGCGCCGTCGCTGAAATGCGCGCCGTCCATTGCGACCGGGGGAAAGAGAAGCGGAATCGCCGCGCTCGCCATCAGGTGATCGACCCCGAGCTGCACGGCGACGCCGCGGCGCGCAGCGCGGTCCCAGGGGTAGAAGGCGCGCGAGGTCTCGACGAAGGTGACCGACTCGCCGCCGGTCAACGAGGTCGCGGTGATCGCGACGGCATCCGGCGTGCCGGCCGCGAGGGCGCGCCGCAGCCCGGCAAAATCCACGTTCTTCGCCAGCAGCTCCCGGAGGGGCGCGTTGTTTAGGATTGCGCGCGGCATCGGAAGGAGCCAGCCGCCGCTCAGCAGTGCAAGGAAGAGATGCAGGCCCGAGCGCAGCATGTCGATTGCCCCGGCGCGGAACACCTGCTTGATCCGGAACCCGCCCCAGACACGGTTTAAGGCCTCGGTGGCCTGTCGCACGTCACCGGCCCCGGCGGCGAGCACGGCGACGTTGATCGCGCCCGCCGAGGTTCCGCAGAGCACCGCGAAAGGGATGGGGGCACCCGTCTTGCACCAGCCCGCGATGGCCCGCAATACGCCGACCTGGTAGGCGGACCGGGCGCCGCCGCCGGGCAGCACGAGCGCAATTCGCGTGCGGCCTGCATGCGCGGCGGGAGCCGGCAGGGTCATGCAGGGGAACCCCCGCGGGGCGTCGTGGTCATCTGACGGCAGGCCACGATAGTATGGGATGCAAGCACACCGGAGGATTCGAAATGACGCGTTTCATGCACGGCGCCGCCGCTCTCGCTGCGACATTTTTCCTGGGCACCCTGTCGTTCGCCGCCGAGCCGCCCGCCGAGGGCAGCGCCGCGCCGGCATTCAAGCTCCAGGACCAGACCGGCAAGTGGCATTCGCTCTCCGACTACGCGGGCAAGTGGGTCGTCCTCTACTTCTACCCGAAGGACAACACGCCCGGCTGCACGACCCAGGCCTGCGAGTTCCGCGACAACATTTTCGCCTACCGCGAGCTCGGCGCGGTGATCCTCGGCGTCAGCGTCGACGACGTCGCCTCGCACAAGGCCTTCTCCGAGGAGCACAGCCTCCCCTTCCCGATCCTCGCGGATTCCGAGAAGAAAACCGCGGCCGCCTACGGCACGCTGACGAAGTACGTCGGCATCGCGGAGCTCGCGCGGCGCGACACCTTCATCATCGACCCCCAGGGCCGCATCGCGAAACACTACATGAAGGTGGACCCGAAGGGTCATTCCGAGATCGTGCTCGCCGACCTCAAGCAGCTTGCGGCCAAAGCGGCGCCGAAGAGCTAGCCGGAGGGGACGGACCCCTTCATGCGCGCGTACCCGATGGCCGGTAATCACCATGGAGGATGAAGGGGTCCGCCCCCTCCGCTTCTCGGGCTCCGACACCTACGTCGCCACCGGCGAGCTCGCGCTCGCCGTCAACGGCTCGATCACGCTCGGCCGGCCGCTACTCGTCAAGGGCGAGCCCGGCACCGGCAAGACCCAGCTCGCCCAGGAAGTGGCGCAGGCGCTCGATGCGCCGCTCTTCGAGTGGCACATCAAGTCGTCCAGCAAGTCGCAGCAGGGGCTCTACGAGTACGACGCGGTCTCGCGCCTGCGCGATTCGCAGCTCGGCGACGAGCGGGTCAAGGACATCGCGAACTACATCGTTCCCGGCATGCTCTGGCGCGCGTTCGACAGCGAGCGCCGCGCGGTCCTCCTGATCGACGAGATCGACAAGGCCGATATCGAGTTTCCGAACGACCTGCTGCGCGAGCTCGACCGCATGGAGTTCTACGTCTACGAGACGCGCACGCTCGTCAAGGCACGGCAGCGCCCGATCGTATTTATCACCAGCAATAACGAAAAGGAGCTGCCGGACGCCTTCCTGCGCCGCTGCTTCTTCCACTACATCCGCTTTCCCGACGTCGAGACGATGGAGCGCATCGTCGCGGTCCACTTCCCGGGCATCAAGAAATCGCTGCTGGCCGAGGCGCTCTCCGCCTTCTACCGGCTGCGCGACGTGCCGGGCCTGAAGAAGAAACCCTCGACCTCGGAGCTGCTCGACTGGCTCAAGCTGCTGCTCGCCGAGGACATCCCGCCGGAGGCGCTGCGCTCCGACGACGCGAAGGCGACGATACCGCCGATGTACGGCGCGCTCCTGAAGAACGAGCAGGACGTCCACCTCTTCGAGCAGCTCGTGTTCCTGAACCGGCGCGCAGGCCGCCCGGGCTGAGCTACGCCCGCATGGGCAGCCCATGCTGATCCGCTTCTTCGAGATGCTGCGCGCTGGCGGCGTGCCGGTGAGCGTGACGGAGTTCCTCGCGTTGCTGGAGGCACTTCGGGAGGGGACTGTCACCTTTGCGGGTCTTCCCGCAAAGGGGACTGTCCCCTCCGAAGACCTCTCCCCCATCGACCAGTTCTATTTCGTGGCACGCACCATTCTCGTGAAGGACGAACGCCACTTCGACCGCTTCGACCGGGTATTCGCCGCGCATTTCCGGGGTGCGGAGCAGGCGCTCGCCGCGCTGCTCGCGGCGGACCTGCCGTCGCACTGGCTCCGCAAGAGCCTCGAGCTGCAGTTGAGCGAGGACGAAAAGGCGCGAATCCAGTCGCTCGGCGGCTGGGACGCGCTGATGGACACGCTTCGCAAGCGGCTCGAGGAGCAGCGGGCGCGCCACCAGGGCGGCAGCAAGTGGATCGGCACGGGCGGCACGTCGCCCTTCGGTGCGCACGGCTACAACCCAGAAGGCGTGCGCATCGGCGGTGATGGCGCGGGCAGCCGCCGCGCCGTCAAGGTCTGGGAACGGCGCGAGTACGCGAACCTCGACGACTCGGTCGAGCTCGGGACGCGGAACGTCAAGCTCGCGCTGCGCCGCCTGCGGCGATTCGCGCGCCAGGGGGCCGCGGAGGAGCTCGACCTCGATGGCACGATCGACTCGACCGCGAGGCAGGCGGGACTCCTGGACATCCGGATGGTCCCGGAGCGCCACAACGCGGTGAAGGTGCTGCTGTTCCTCGATATCGGCGGCTCGATGGATGATCACGTCCGGATCTGCGAGGAGCTCTTCTCGGCGGCTCGCGGCGAGTTCAAGCACCTCGAATACTTCTATTTCCACAACTTCGTCTACGAATCCGTGTGGAAGGACAACCGTCGACGTTACGGCGAGCGGACACCGCTGCCCACGCTCATGCGCACCTATGGCCACGACTACAAGCTGGTGATCGTGGGCGATGCGACGATGAGCCCGTACGAGATCCTGCAGCCGGGCGGCAGCATCGAGCACTGGAACGAGGAGCCCGGCGCCGCGTGGATGAAGCGCCTGCTTGCGAGCTACCCGCGCCACGCCTGGCTGAACCCCGAACCGCGGGATCGCTGGGATTTCACGCCCTCGATCGCGATCACGCGCGAGCTCTTCGAGAACCGGATGTTCCCCCTGACGCTCGCGGGCCTTGACGGGGCGATGCGCGCGCTTCAATAGCGCGCGCCGGGGCTCACTCCGGCTGCTTGTACACCACGCCGCCTTTCATCACGAACCGGACGTCCTCGAGCAAGGCGATGTTCTCGAGCGGATCGCCCGCGACCGCGATCAGGTCGGCGAGCAGCCCCTGCTCGACCTTGCCGCGGTCCGGCGTACCGAAGAGCTCCGCGTTCACGATCGTCGCGCTGCGGATGGCGTGCAGCGGCGTATCGCCGAGGCTGACGCGTGCGGTCAGCTCCTTCGCGTTGTCGCCGTGCGGGAAGACGCCAGCATCCGTGCCGAAGGCGACCTTGAGCCCGTTCCTCAGCGCGCGCTTGAAGCTCTCGACGGCGAGCGGCCCCAGGTAGGCCTGCTTTGCCGCGAGCGCCGGCGGCAGCTCCGTGGTCTTCAGCGTGTCGATGAGGTGCATGTTGGGGACGACGAAGCTCCCGTTCTTGCGGATGATCGCCGCCGCCTCGTCCGTCATCATCGAGTTGTGCTCGATGCTGTCGATGCCCGCCTCGCTCGAGGCGATGATGCCCTCGGTGCCGTGGGCATGCGCCGCGATCCTGAGGCCGTGCCGGTGCGCCTCCTCCGCCGCCGCGCGCAGTTCCTCGATCGAGTACTGCTGCGCGCCAGCCGGGCCTTCGAAGGACAGCACGCCCGCGGTCGCGCAGATCTTGATGACCCGGGCGCCGTGCTTCACCTGGTAGCGCACCGCCTTCAGCACTTCGTCGACGCCGTCGGCAGTCCCCGACACGTAGTCCTGCGGCACGATCCCGGGCCCGAGGCCCGTGGTCTGGTCGCAGTGGCCGCCCGTGACCGAAAGCGCGTGTCCCGCCGGAATGACGCGCGGGCCGATCGCCCAGCCCTTGTCGATCGCGTGCATCAGCGCGACGTCGGAAAAGCCGAGTCCGGTGCCGAGGTCGCGCACCGTCGTGAATCCGGCGAGCAGGGTCTTCGACGCGTGCGGCAGCGCGCGCAGCGCGAAGTCGCCGGCCGTGAAGCGCACGGGCTCCGTTTCCCAGCCCTCGCCGATGATGTAGTTGAGGTGGACGTGCGCGTCCATCAATCCCGGCAGCAGCGTGTGGCCCGCGAGCCTGATAGTCCGGGCACCCGCCGGCCGCGCCGCGGGATTGACCGCGGCGATCCGGTCGCCTTCCACGACGATCACGGCGGGTGAGACCAGCTTGCCGGCAGCGACGTCGAGGTAGCGGTCCGCCTCGATCACGATCGTTTCCGCCCGCGCGGGTGGGATCGCGAGCGCGACCAGGGCAATGACCAGGAGGGCGGCGGTGCGCATGCAGGATTCTCCCTTCGGGCGAATGGTGATCAGGGCGGGCCGGGAACGAGGTTCAGGGTATGGCGTGCGGGACCCGGGAGGAACGGCGTCGGCTCGCCGCGCACCCAGGCCTCGTGCCCTGCGCGGTAGAACGGCGACAGCGGATGGCCGCTCTGCCCGCCCGGCATCTGGAGGTAGCCGTCGGCCTCCCGTCCCGGGGAAACGGCGAATCGCTCGGAGGCTCCGAAATCCGTTCCCTGCGCACGGGGAGTCGACCAGTCGCCGGGCAGGGGCTCGGCAGGCATGTCGAGGAAGCGCGAGGCAAACGGCAAGGCCTCGCTGATCGGGTGTCGCATCGCGAGGGTGTTGACCTTGCCCCAGGTGCAGCCGGCGAGATCGGCGCATTGCGCGGGCATGTCGCGCACCGTGTCGGCCGCGACATCGGCGAGCCAGGCGTTCCAGTCCGTGAATCGCGGGTCGAGCAGGTTGGCCGGCCGCTCCTGCACGAGCCGCAGGGCCACTTCGCCGAATGGCTCGGGCACCTGCCAGCGAAAATCGGGCCAGCGCGCGATCGCCTCGGCCGCGATCGTCGCGAATGCGCGGGTCGTGACAACTTGTTCGAACTCGCTCAGCAATCGATAGCCGGCGTCGTCGATCGCCGCGCGCCCGCTCCAGCCCGCGACCAGCCGCTCCGCCTCGGCCTCGCCCGCGCGGGCAAGCGCCTGCTGAAACACCGGTTGCCAGCGGGCCACGTAGTCCGCGCGATCGTCGAGCTGGATGGCGAGCATGTCGGGGACGCCGGCTCGCTCGAGCGCCGCGAGGCGGTCACGGATCTGGCGCGCGCGCGCTGCGGATGCGTAGTCACCGTTCCCGATCAGTGCATACGCCGCATTGCCCACCACCCGCGCGTTGGCGCTCCAGGCGTACCCCTGCGGCGGGTCGAGCAGGCGCGGCGATTCGGCGCGCGGGATCCAGCCGTCCCAACCCGCGCCTTCCTTGTGCCAGGCTGACGGGCGCCTGGGATCGATACCCTGGCGACGCGGCAGCCGGCCCGACAGCACCCAGCCAATGCGGCCGTGCTCGTCCGCGATCATCACGTTCTGACCGGGCATGCCGGCGCCGCCGATGATCGCCGCAGCCGTGTCGAGATCGACGGCCCGTTCGAGCCGAAGCAGTTCCATGTCGGTCGCGCCCGGGCGATGCGCGGTCCAGGCCACCGCGATTTCACCTCCATCGGCGTCGACTTCGTAGCCGATGACCGGTCCCCAGATGGTCGTGCGGACGACGAGCGTCTCGGGCTCGCCACCCGCGACCGACAAGGTCTCGTTCTCCAGTTCGAACCGGCGCGGCCCGGCGGGCGTCAGGTAGCTGTCCGCGTCCGGGCCGCTTTCGAGGCGGATGACGTCCTGGAAATCGCCGTAGCTGTTGGTGAATCCCCAGGCGACATGGCGATTGCTGCCGGCAACGATCAGCGGGACGCCGGGCAGGCTCACGCCCGAGACGTCCAGGCCCTCCGCCTCGACGACGAGGCGCGCGCGATACCAGATGTTCGGCACGTTGAGCCCGAGGTGCATGTCGTTCGCAAGCAACGCGCCGCCGCGCGAACGCGAACTGGCGACGGCCCAGTTGTTGCTGCCGAGCATGAACTGGCGCTGGTCCGGTCCGAGCCCCAATTGCATGCGCTTGACACGCTCGTCGTCGAGGCGCTCGAAGAGCCCGCGATCGAGCCTGCGCAGGTCGAATTCCTCCGCGGTCGGGATCGGCATCTGCGGCAGCCGGCTGCCGTCGAGCGCGGCGTCCTCCGCGGGCTCCGGCTCGACGAGAAAGCGGTATGCCGCTTCGGGCAGCACCGCCGCGAGCCGTTCGCGGCGCAGTTCGTCGCGGGCAGCCACGAGGCCCTGGAGGTCGAGCCACATCGCGTGGACCACGAGGAGGCAATCTTCCGCACGCCAGGGCTCGGGCGCCTGGCTGATCAGAAGGTATTCGTAGGGCCGCGCGTCCAGCGCGTCGAATCCCGCGTTAACGCCGCTCGCGTACGCCTCGAGCAGCGCCCGCTCGCCCGGCTCGAGGGCGGCGAGCGCCACCTGTGCCCTTCGCCTGAACTGGTGCAGCCGGATGCGGCGGTCGATCTCGAGCGCGCCTGCGCCGAACAAGGCCGCGAGTTCGCCGGCCCCGGTGCGGCGCAGCAGGTCCATCTGGAACAGGCGGTCCTGCGCGTGCGCATAACCCGTCGCGCGCGCGACATCGATCCTCGATGCGCCGCGGATCACCGCCACGCCCGACGCATCGCGCTCGATGGTCGCGGGGGCTCCGAGGCCTGCGAGCGGCGCCTTGCCGTCGATCGCCGGCAGGCTCGCGCGCAGCGTGAACCAGGCCGCGGCGACCGCAAGGAGGAAAAGCGTGACGACGATGCCGGCGGTCCAGAGGAGGATCCTCCTCAGGAGGGGACGCTCACCTTTGTTGATAGTCATGGTACTGGCGGATGGGTAGGCGGCAACAAAGGTGAACGTCCCCCTCGCGATATTCTTCAGCGCTTATGCCGCGGATGAGCGCTGGACCTTGACGATCTTCATCGAGTTGGTGCCGCCCGACACGCCGGAGAACTCGCCCTTTGTCACGATGAGGAGGTCGCCCTCCGAGGCGAGTCCGTCGGCGATCATGCGGTCGAAGATCGCCGCGTACATCTTCTCCGGGCGCGGGTGCGTGACGTCGAAGTCGACGGGATAGACCCCGCGATAGAGCGTCACCCGGCGTTGCGTCGCCGCGTGGCGCGTGAACGCATAGATCGGGATGTCGGAGCGCATGCGGGACATCCAGAGCGCGGTCGAGCCCGATTCCGTGAGGGCGACGATCGCGCGCACGTCGAGGTGATTGGCGGTGTACATGACGGCCGCCGCGATCGCCTCGTCCGTCCGGTTGAAGTCCTTGTTGGCGCCCGGCAGCTCGGGCCGGTTGGAGAGCTGCCATTTTTCCGCACCCTCGATGACCTGCGACATGGCGCGCACGACGCGGCCGGGATGGCGGCCGACCGCCGTTTCCGCGGACAGCATCACCGCGTCCGTATCGTCCATGACGGCGTTCGCGACGTCGGAGACTTCGGCGCGCGTGGGCACGGGCGCGTGGATCATCGACTCCATCATCTGCGTCGCGGTGATGACAAGCCGGCTCCTCGCGCGGGCGAGCGCGATGATGTGCTTCTGCAGCCCAATCAGCTCGGCGTAGCCGACTTCCACGCCGAGGTCGCCGCGCGCGACCATGACCGCGGCCGTGGAATCGATGATGGACTCGAGATTCTCGATGGCCTCGCGCCGCTCGATCTTGGCCACGATCCGGCCCTCGCCCTTTGCGGCCCGCAGCAGGTCCCAGGCCTCGACGATGTCCGCGCGGTCACGCACGAAGGAGACGGCGAGGTAATCGACGCCGAGCTCCGCGGCCATCCGGATATCATCGCGGTCCTTCGCCGTCAGGGCGCCGGCCGAAAGCCCGCCGCCCAGCTTGTTCAGGCCCTTCATGTCGCCCAGCTCGCCGCCCGACAGCACGCGCGTGTTCACCCGCGTGCCCTCGACGCCGGTGACCTCGAGCGAGATCAGGCCGTCGTTCAGCAACAGCGTGTCGCCGGCCCGCACGTCGCGCGGCAGCGACTCGTAGGCGACGCCGACGATCCGGTCGGTGCCGTTCGCCGGATCGAAGGCCGGATCGAGCGTAAATGCCTCGCCCTCGACCAGCGATGCGCGACCCGTCGCGAACCGCTCGATGCGCACCTTGGGACCGCGCAGGTCGCCGAGTATGCCCACGACCCGGCCCGCGCCTGCCGCCGCGGCGCGTGCTTCCCGGATGCGCCGCGCATGATCGTCGAAGCCGCCATGGGAGAAATTGACGCGGACCAGGTCGGTGCCCGCCTCGATCAGGTCGCGTAGCGCGGGCTCGGTATCGGTCGCCGGCCCGAGGGTCGCCACGATCTTGGTCCGTCTTGGCATTGAGCTCCCGTCAGCGCGGCGCGATTTCCGCCGCGCGCCGCTCGAGGGCCGCGACCGCGGGCAGGGTACGCCCCTCGACGAACTCGAGGAAGGCCCCGCCGCCGGTCGAAATATAGGAGATTTCGCTCCCGATGCCGTACTTTTCGATCGCCGCGAGGGTGTCGCCGCCGCCCGCGATCGAAAAAGCCCGGCTTTTCGCGATCGCGGCGGCGAGGCTGCGCGTGCCCTCGCCGAACTGGTCGAATTCGAACACGCCGAGCGGGCCATTCCAGATCACCGTGCCGGCCTTCGAGACGATGGCGGCAATCGCCTTCGCGGAATCCGGCCCGATGTCGAGGATCATTTCGTCGGCGCCGACGGCCGAAGCCGCGCGCACCTGCGCCCGCGCCGTCGCGGCAAACTCGCGCGCGACGACCACGTCGGTCGGCACCGGGATGCCGACGCCCCGCTTGCGGGCCTCGTCGAGCAGTCGCCGGGCAACGTCGACCATGTCGGGCTCGTGGAGCGACTTGCCGACCGGCTGGCCCGTCGCCGCGAGGAAGGTGTTGGCGATGCCTCCGCCGACGACGAGGTGGTCCACCTTTGCGATGAGGTTCTCGAGCACCGACAGCTTCGTGGAGACCTTCGATCCGCCGACCACGGCGACGAGCGGCCGTGCCGGGTCGTGCAGGGCCCGTTCGAGCGCGTCGAGCTCGCCCGCCAGCAGCGGCCCGGCGCAGGCGACGGGCGCGTGTAGCGCGACGCCATGAGTGCTCGCCTCGGCGCGGTGCGCCGTGCCGAACGCGTCCATCACGAACACGTCGCAGAGCGCGGCCATCCGCCTCGCGAGGGCCTCGTCATCCTTTTTCTCGCCCTTCAGGAAGCGGACGTTCTCCAGCAGCAGGATTTCTCCCGGCTCGGCGGCGACGCCCCCGATCCAGTCCTCGACGAAGCGCACCGGCCGTTCGAGGAGGCCCGACAGCGCCTTCGCGACCGGCGCGAGCGACAGCGCGGGATCGCGCTCGCCTTCCTTCGGCCGGCCGAGGTGCGACATCACCAGCACCCGCGCGCGCGCGTCGAGCGCCTGCCGCAGCGTCGGCAGCGCGGCGCGCAGCCGCGCGTCGCTCGTGACCCGCCCGTCGGCGACCGGCACGTTGAAGTCCTCGCGGATCAGCACGCGCCGGCCCGCGAGCTCGACATCCGCCATCCGGACCGCCTGCATCGGCGGCTTCAGCCCGCGCGCGACCAGGCGAGCGTCGTGTCGAGCATGCGGTTCGAGAATCCCCACTCGTTGTCGTACCAGGCGCAGACCTTGACGAGGTTCCCGCCCAGCACCTTCGTCAGCTGAGCATCGACCGTCCCGGAGGCCTTGTTGTGGTTGAAGTCGACGGACACCAGCGGCTCTTCCGTGTAATCGAGGATGCCCTTCAGCGGTCCATTCGCGGCGGCGCTCAGGATCCCGTTGACTTCCTCGGCCGTCGTCGCCCGCTTCGCGGTGAACGTGAGGTCGACGAACGAGACATTGATCGTCGGCACGCGGACCGAGAATCCGTCCAGCTTGCCCTTCAATTCCGGCAGCACGAGGCCTACCGAGGCCGCCGCGCCGGTCTTCGTCGGGATCATCGACATCGTCGCCGAGCGCGCGCGCCGCAGGTCCGAGTGGTAGACGTCCGTGAGCACCTGGTCGTTCGTGTAGGCGTGCACCGTCGTCATGATGCCGGCGACGACGCCGAGGCCGTCGTGGAGCGGCTTTACGAGCGGCGCGAGGCAGTTCGTCGTGCAGGAAGCGTTCGAGATCACGGTCATCGAATTGCGGAGCGTGTCGTGGTTGACGCCGTAGACGATCGTCGCGTCGACGCCGTCCGCCGGCGCGGAGACGACGACCTTTTTTGCCCCGCCCGCCAGGTGCTTCGACGCTTTCTCCTTGTTGGCGAAGAGGCCCGTGCATTCGAGCACGATTTCCGCGCCGAGCTCGCCCCAGGGGAGCTTCGACGGGTCGCGCTCCGCGATCACGCGGATCCGGTCGCCATTGACGACCATGTGGTTGCCGTCGACCGCGACCTTCCCCGGGAACGGCCCGTGGGCCGTGTCGTGGCGCGTCAGGTGCGCATTCGTGTTCGCGTCGCCGAGGTCGTTGATCGCGACGATGCTGATGTCCCCCGTGCGCTTCGATTCATAGAGCGCGCGCAGGATGTTCCGCCCGATGCGGCCGTACCCGTTGATGCCTACCTTGATCGCCATGGTCAATTCTCTCCCGTGTTGACGAGCGCCTCCGCCGCGTCGACGACGGCGGAGCTTGTGAAACCGAAGTGACGAAAGACGTCCTTGCCCGGCGCGGAGGCGCCGAAGCGACGTCATGCCGATCACGCGGCCGCGGGGCCCGACATAGCGCCACCAGCCGTCCGGCACGCCGGCCTCGATCGCGATGCGCCTCGGGACGTCGGGCGGCAGCACCGACGGCGCGCCAGGCGTCGTCCTGCGCGTCGAATACGCTGGTGCAGGGCATCGAGACGACGCGGATGCGGCGGCCGCGTTGCGCCAGTTCCCGCGCGGCTTCCACCGCGATCGACACTTCCGATCCGGTCGCGATGAGGATGCACTCCGGCGGCCCCTGGCTGTCGAGGAGCACGTAGCCGCCGCGGCCGATCGCCGCGAGTTGTGCGGCGTCGCGGGCCTGTTGCGGCAGCGACTGCCGCGTGAGCGCGAGCACGGTCGGCGCGTGGCGGCGGCGGATCGCGGCGCCCCAGGCCACCCAGGTCTCGGCCGTGTCGCAGGGCCGCCAGACTTCCAGGCGCGGGATGATGCGGAGCGAAGCCAGGTGCTCGACCGGCTGGTGCGTCGGTCCGTCCTCGCCGAGCCCGATGGAATCGTGCGTCAGGACGAAGATGCTTCCCGCCTCGACGATCGACGCCATGCGCAGGCTGCTGCGTGCGTAGTCGGAGAAGACGAGGAAGGTTCCGCCGAACGGGATGTAGCCGCCGTGCAGCGCGATGCCGTTCATGATCGCGCCCATGCCGAATTCGCGGACACCGTAATGCAGGTAGGCGCCGCCGGGTTCCGCGCGCGAAAACGGCGCCGCGCCCTTGATCCGCGTGTTGTTCGAGCCCGTGAGGTCGGCGGACCCGCCGAGCAGTTCCGGCAGGCGCGCCGCGAGCGCGTCCAGCACGGCCTGCGAGCTCTGGCGCGTCGCGACCGGTTTCGCGGCCGCCTGCGCGGCCGCCGCGCCCTCGCCGATCCAGCCGTCGAGGCCCGCGGGTAGCGCGGACTCGGTGCGCCGCCTGAATTCCGCGGCCAGCTCCGGTTGCGCCTGCTCATAAGCCTTGAAGCGCCGGCGCCAGCGGCCCTCCGCGCGCTTGCCGGCGGCCCGCGCGTCCCAGGCCGCGCGGATGTCCTCGGGGACGGCGAACGGCTCGTGCGGCCAGCCGAGAGTCTTGCGCGCGAGGGCGACTTCGTCGGCGCCCAGCGCCGCGCCGTGGCACTCTTCCTTGCCCTGCTTGTTCGGGGCGCCGAAGCCGATGATGGTCTTGCAGCAGATCAGCGTGGGCTTTCCCTTCTCGCGCTTCGCCTTGCGGATCGCGCGCGCGACGGCCTCCGGGTCGTGGCCATCCACCGCGCGGATCACCTGCCAGCCATAGGCCTCGAAGCGCTTCGGCGTGTCGTCGGTGAACCATCCGGCGACCTCGCCGTCGATCGAGATGCCGTTGTCGTCATAGAAGGCGATCAGCTTGCCGAGGCCCCAGGTGCCGGCGAGCGAGCAGGCCTCGTGCGAGATGCCCTCCATCAGGCAACCGTCGCCGAGGAAAACCCAGGTGTGGTGGTCGACGATCTCGTGGCCCGGACGGTTGAAGGCGGCGGCGAGTTTCGTCTCGGCGAGGGCCATGCCTACGGCGTTCGCGAGTCCCTGGCCGAGCGGGCCCGTCGTCGTTTCGATGCCGATCTCGATCTCGCGCTCGGGATGCCCGGCCGTGCGGGCCCCGAGCTGCCGGAAATTGCGCAGCTCGTCAAGCGCCAGCGGGTAGCCCGTCAGGTGCAGCACGGAATAGAGGAGCATCGAGCCATGACCGTTCGACAGCACGAACCGATCGCGATCGGCCCAGCGCGGATTGCCGGGACTATGCTTCAGGAAGTCGCGCCACAGGACCTCGGCAATGTCGGCCATGCCCATGGGCATGCCCGGGTGCCCCGAATTGGCGCGTTGTACCGCGTCCATGCTGAGGGCCCGGATGGCATTGGCTAGCTCGCGGCGGCTGGGCATTCGAGGCTCCGACGGCAAACCGCCATTGTCTCCGATGCCGTATAATTTTTCGATGTCCGGTAATTACCTGTTCACTTCCGAATCGGTTTCCGAGGGCCACCCCGACAAGGTCGCGGACCAGATTTCGGACGCCGTGCTCGACGCGCTGATCGCGCGCGACCCGAAGTCGCGCGTTGCCTGCGAGACGCTCGTCAAGACCGGGGTCGCCGTGGTCGCGGGCGAGATCACCACCAATGCCTGGATCGACCTCGAGGCGCTCGTACGCGGCGTCATCTGCGACATCGGCTATACGTCGTCGCAGGTCGGGTTTGACGGCAACACCTGCGGGGTCCTCAACGTCATCGGCAAGCAATCGGGCGACATCGCCCAGGGCGTCGACCGCCGTGACCCCGAGGACCAGGGCGCCGGCGACCAGGGACTGATGTTCGGCTACGCATCCGACGAGACGCCGGCCCTGATGCCGGCGCCGATTCACTACGCGCATGCGCTGGTCCAACGGCAGGCGAAGGTCCGCAAGGGGCGCAGCCCGAAGCTGCCCTGGCTCCGTCCGGACGCGAAGAGCCAGCTCACCTTTGCCTACGAGGACGACAAGCCGGTCGGCATCGAGGCGGTCGTGCTCTCGACGCAGCATGCGCCCGAAGTGCGCCAGAAAGACCTGCATGAATCGGTGATGGAGGAAATCATCAAGCCCGTGCTGCCGGCGCGCTGGCTCGGCAAGCGCACGAAGTACCACATCAATCCCACGGGCCGGTTCGTGATCGGCGGCCCGGTCGGCGACTGCGGCCTGACAGGTCGCAAGATCATCGTCGACAGCTATGGCGGCTTTGCCCGGCATGGCGGCGGCGCGTTCTCCGGCAAGGACCCGTCGAAGGTGGATCGCTCGGCCGCCTACGCGGCGCGATATGTCGCCAAGAACCTTGTCGCCGCGGGCCTCGCGAGCCGCTGCGAGATCCAGCTGTCCTACGCGATCGGCGTCGCGAAGCCGACCTCGGTGTCGGTGCGGACCTTCGGCACCGGCCGATTGAGCGACGCGCGTCTCGAAAAACTGGTCGCGGCCCACTTTGACCTGCGCCCCTTTGGCATCATGAAGATGCTCGACCTGATCCACCCGATGTACCGCGCGACCGCCTCCTACGGGCATTTCGGGCGCGAACCGGTCGAGATGGACTACGATTGGCAGGAGGATTCGAAGGCCGGCGGTGCCCGCCGACAATCGACCTTCACGGCCTTCAGCTGGGAGCGGACCGACCGCGCGGAGGCTCTGAGGAAGGCTGCAGGACTTTAGGAGTCAGGAGGGGACAGTCCGCCTTTTCCTTCGGAAAAAGGGGACAGTCCCCGCGTTCTTCGAGGAGCGTTGCAACAGGCGGCAGCCTGCCAGGCTCGAAGTTCGCGACAGGCAACGGCGCTCTCGCTCGCACAGGAGAGAGATGACCATGAATGCCGTAATCAACCGGAAGCCCAAGGACTATCACGTCGCCGACATCTCGCAGGCCGACTGGGGCCGCCGCGAGATCGCGATCGCCGAGACCGAGATGCCCGGCCTCATGTCGGTGCGCGAGGAATTCGGGCGCTCGAAGCCGCTCGCCGGCGCGCGCATCGCCGGCTCGCTGCACATGACGATCCAGACCGCCGTCCTGATCGAGTCGCTCGCGGCGCTCGGCGCCGAGCTGCGCTGGGCGTCCTGCAACATCTTCTCGACGCAGGATCATGCCGCCGCCGCGATCGCCGCGACCGGCGTGCCGGTCTTCGCGCACAAGGGCGAGACGCTCGAGGAGTACTGGGATTTCGCGCACCGGATCTTCGACTGGCCCGCCGGCAACCACGCCAACATGATCCTCGACGACGGCGGCGACGCGACGCTGCTCCTGATCCTCGGCTCGCAGGCCGAGCGCGACGCGTCGGTGATCGCTCGGCCTTCGAACGAGGAGGAAACGGCGCTGTTCGCCTCGATCAGGAAGCGGCTCGACTCGCAGCCGGGCTGGTATTCCGCGCGGCTCGCGGCGATCAGGGGCGTCACCGAGGAAACGACCACGGGCGTCAAGCGCCTGTACCGGATGGCCGACGAAGGCCGCCTGCCCTTCCCGGCGATCAACGTGAACGACTCGGTGACGAAGTCGAAGTTCGACAACCTGTACGGCTGCCGCGAATCGCTCGTCGACGGCATCAAGCGCGCCACGGACGTGATGATCGCCGGCAAGATCGCGCTCGTCGCCGGCTATGGCGACGTCGGCAAGGGCTGCGCCCAGTCGCTGCGCGGCCTCGGAGCGACGGTCTGGGTCACCGAGATCGACCCGATCTGCGCGCTGCAGGCGGCGATGGAAGGCTACCGGGTCGTCACGATGGACGAGGCCTGCGCCTCGGCCGACCTCTTCGTGTCCGCGACCGGCAACGTGAACGTGATCAGCCACGACCACATGCGGCGCATGAAGCACCAGGCGATCGTCTGCAACATCGGCCACTTCGACAGCGAAATTGACATCGCGTCGCTCAGGCAATACCGCTGGGAGAACATCAAGCCGCAGGTCGACCACGTGATCTTCCCCGACGGCAAGCGCATCATCATCCTGGCCGAGGGACGGCTCGTGAACCTCGGCTGCGGAACCGGCCACCCGTCGTTCGTCATGTCGAATTCCTTCACCAACCAGGTGCTCGCGCAGATCGAGCTCTACGCGCATGGCGAGCGCTACGAAAACCGCGTGTACGTGCTGCCGAAGGCGCTCGACGAAAAGGTCGCCAGGCTCCATCTCGCACGCATCGGGGCAAAGCTCACGAAGATGACGCCCGAGCAGGAGCGCTACCTCGGGCTGCCGGCCGACGGACCTTTCAAGCCCGACCACTACCGCTACTGAACGGCGCCCGGTGCGACTGCTGCAGTTCACTGACCCGCACCTGCCAGGCGCACCGGGCACGCTCATTCGTGGCGTCGCGACCGAGGCGACGCTCGCGCGCTGCGTCGAGCACGCCCGCCGCCGGCACCCACGGCCGGATGCCGTGCTCCTGACGGGCGACCTCGTGCACGACGAGGCCGCCGGCTACTCGGCGCTGCGCGCGCAATTCGGCTCGTCGTCGGCGCCGGTCCACTGCCTCCCGGGCAACCACGACGAATCCGCCGCTGTCCTTCGCGAGCTCGCGGGCCCGCCCTTCGTACATGAATTCGCGGTACGCCGCGGCGGCTGGCTCATCGTCATGCTCGACAGCACGGTGGCCGGAATGCACCACGGCCACCTGTCCGACGGGACACTCGTGCAGCTCGAGCAGGCGCTCGCCGCGAATGCGGGGGCGCATGCGCTCATCTGCCTGCACCACCAGCCGGTGCCGCACGGCAGCCGCTGGCTCGATGAGTTGATGCTCGACAATGCGGCCGCGTTCTTTGCGGTCCTCGCGCGCCATCCCGGCGTGCGCGGCCTCGCCTGGGGGCACACCCACCAGCCGTTCGAGGGCATGCACGGGCACATCCGGCTGATGGGCACGCCGTCGACCTGCATGCAGTTCGCGCAGAACGCCGAGGAGTTCGAGGTGGACTCGCGGCCTCCGGCGTATCGCTGGCTCCTGCTCGGCGACGACGGCGGAATCGAGACGGGAATCGAATGGGTCAATGCCGATGAATAGGGCACGATGGCGCGAATTCCTCGGCCTTGCACTCCTCGCTTCGCTGGCCGCGGGCGCCGCACGCGCCGAACCGGCCGTGTGGCGCGTGGACGGCGGCGAAAGCCGGGTCTACCTGTTCGGATCGGTGCACCTCCTGCCGGAAGGCGGATTCAGGATCGGCGGCGCGCTCGCCGAGGCGCTCGACGACGCCGGGCGGGTCTGCCTCGAACTGGATCCGGACGCCGAGAGCGACGCTGAAAAGGCCTCGCTCACCCTCGCCCGCGCGATCGATCCGGACGGCCAGGGCCTCTTCGACCTGCTCGGGAACGATGCCGGGCGTGTCCGCGAGAGCGCGGAGGCGGCGGGCGTCGACATCGCGCCATTCGAGGCCTTCGAGCCCTGGTTCGCCTCGCTCACGGTTTCGTTGATGGCCCTCCAGGCGCAGGGCTTCGATGCCGAACATGGCGTCGAGCAGATCATCCACGCGGCGGCGAAGAAGGCAGGCAAGGCCGGCTGCGGCCTCGAGACGCTCGACGGCCAGCTCGGACTCCTCGACGGGCTGCCGGCGGAACTGCAGGCGGAAATGCTGCTGCAGTCCATCGAGGAAGCGTCCGACGTCGAGGGCGTCATCGAACCGCTGCTCGCCGCCTGGCGCGACGGCGACGAGTCCGGCCTCGAAAAACGCCTCGACGAGGATTTCGGGGACTATCCCGAGCTCGGCGAGGTGCTCCTCTTCGAGCGCAACGAGCGCTGGGCGGACCAGGTGAGCGACATGCTCGCGGGCGATGACGACGTGCTCCTCGTCGTAGGGGCGATGCACCTCGTGGGCGAACGCGGCCTGCCTGCGCTCCTCGAGGAGCGCGGCTTCACGGTCGAGAAGCTGTGAGGGACCCGCCGGGCAAGTCGCTGTTCGAGGAAGCTTCCCGCTACATCGCCGGCGGCGTGAATTCGCCGGTCCGCGCCTTCCGTGGCGTCGGCGGCGAGCCGCTCTTCGTCCGGCGCGCGCGCGGCGCGTGCATCGAGACCGAAGACGGCCGGCGATTCATCGACTACGTCGGCTCCTGGGGGCCGATGATCCTCGGCCACGCCGACGCGGAGGTGATTGCGGCGGTGACGCGCCGCGCGGCGGACGGGCTTTCATTCGGCGCTCCCACGGTCATCGAGACCGAACTCGCGCGCAAGGTCGCGGAGATGATGCCGTCGATCGAGCTGCTGCGCATGGTGAGCTCCGGCACCGAGGCGACCATGAGCGCGATACGGCTCGCGCGCGGATTCACCGGCCGCGACCGGATCGTCAAGTTCGAGGGCTGCTATCACGGGCATTCGGACGGGCTGCTGGTGAAGGCCGGCTCCGGCGCGCTGACGCTCGGCGTGCCCGATTCCGCCGGCGTACCGGCGGCCGTCGCCGCCCACACGGCAACGCTGCCCTTCAACGACATCCCCGCGCTCGAGAAGCTGTTTGCGGCGTCCGGCGACGAGATCGCCTGCGTGATCGTCGAGCCGGTGGCCGGCAACATGGGCTGCGTGCCGCCAGCGGAGGGCTTCCTGCCGCGCTTGCGCGAGCTCTGCACCCGGCATTCGTCAGTCCTGATCTTCGACGAGGTCATGACCGGGTTTCGCGTCGCCGCAGGCGGCGCGCAATCGGTCTACGGCGTGACGCCGGACCTCACGACGCTCGGCAAGATCGTGGGCGGCGGCATGCCGGTCGGCGCTTTCGGCGGTCGGCGGGACATCATGGAGCGGCTCGCGCCGCTCGGGCCGGTCTACCAGGCTGGCACGCTGTCTGGAAATCCGGTCGCGATGGCGGCGGGCCTTGCGACGCTCGAGGCGGTCGCACGGCCTGGATTCCACGCGAGGCTCGCGGCGGCGACCACTCGCCTGGTCGAGGGGCTCGCCGGCGCGGCGAAGGACGCCCGCGTCCCGCTCGCGACCAATCACGTCTGCGGCATGTTCGGGATCTTCTTCACGACGGAGGCCCGGGTCGCGAACTACGGGCAGGTCATGGCCTGCGACAGTGCCCGCTTCCGCCGTTTCTTCCACGGGATGCTCGATGCCGGGGTCTACCTCGCGCCCTCGCCGTTCGAGGCGGGCTTCGTCTCGGCCGCGCATGGCGACGCCGAGATTGCGGCGACGATCGATGCGGCCGCACGAGCCTTCGCGGCCGTCGCGAAGGACAGCTGATGCGCGCGCTTGCGTGGTTTCTCGCGGCCATCTTTGGCACGCTGCTGCTCGCGGCCGCCGTTGCCTGGCCGGTGTGGCTCGCGGCGCATGCCCTGGCGCCGGAGCTGCCGTTCCACCGCATCATCAGCCGCTTCTGGCAGCTGCTCCTGCTCGCGGGGCTGATGCTCGTGCTTGGCCGGCTCGCGCTGCGCGGACGCGAGGCCTGGGGCTATGGCCTGCCTCGCCCGACTTTCCTGCGGCAGTTCGCGGCCGGCCTCGCGATCGGCATCGCGACCATGCTCCCGATGTCGCTTGCGATGGGTTCCCTCGGAATTCTCGGCCTGCGACCCGGCCTCGATTCGACGATTCTTCTCTCGGCCCTTGCATCCGGCGCGCTCGCCGGGCTCGCGGTCGCCCTCGTGGAGGAAACTTTCTTCCGCGGGCTCATGTACCAGGCGGTCTTGCGGGAATCCGGCTTTGCCCTTGCCGCCTGGAGCACGGCCCTCGTTTACGCATCGGTCCATTTCCTGGCGCGCTCGCGCATCCCCGCGGACGAAGTCGGCTGGGACAGCGGAATCCGCCTGCTCGGCGGCGCGCTCGCCAATTTCGCCCATCCGTTCGCGATCGCCGATTCCTTCGTCACGCTCGTGCTGGTCGGGCTGCTGCTCGCGCTCGTGCGCCGCCGCACGGGCGCGATTGCCGCCGGCATCGGGCTTCACATGGGCTGGGTGTGGGTGATCAAGACCACGACCGCCGTCACGCATGTCGACCGGGAGTCTGGCTGGTCGATGCTCGTCGGCGGCTACGACGGCTACACCGGATGGCTGGTCGCGGGATGGGCCGCAATCCTCCTCGTGGTCGGCTGGAACGCCGGCTGGCTGCGCCGGCTCGTCAACGGCCCGCGCTAGCTGCGGCTGCGGGTCACTGCCGGCTCGAGCACCGACAGCCTTTCGAGCGGATCGGCGAGCTCGAGCAGAGTTTGCCGGTCGGCGAGCGAGAGCGGCAGCAATTCCGCCAGCCGATTCGCGATCCACGCGGCATCCTCGCGCCGCTCCACGTGCCGATACGTGTCGCCGGCCTCGGGCATCACCTCCATGACGACCTCCATCAGCCAGGCGAGGTCCGGCGGAATCGGCACGATCGGGTCCGCGGCGATTTCAAGCACGCGGCCACGATTGAGGCCGTCCGCCTCGCGCCAGGCCTCGACGACGCGCACGCGCTCCCGGCCGATGCAGCTGATCCCGAGCACGTTGCCCTCCAGCCGGTCGAAATCGACGATTCGTGCCTCGGTGCCGGTCGCCGCGAAGCTCGTCGCCGACACCGCCTCCTCGCCCTCGCCGAGGAGGACGACCGCGAAGCCGGATTGCTCGCGCATGCACCGGCTCACCATGTCGAGGTAACGCGGCTCGAAAATCCGCAGCGGCAGCGGACCGCCCGGAAACAGCACGGTGTTGAGCGGAAAGAGCGGCAGCTCCCTGACTTCGGCGTTCACGCGGGCTGCGCCCGCAGGGCCGCGAGCAGCCGATCATGCAGGCCGCCGAATCCGCCATTGCTCATGATCAGCACGCGGTCGCCGGCCTGCAGTTCCGGGACGATTGAATCGATCAGCCCAGGCAATTCGCTCTTGACGACCGCCTTCGTGCCGAGGCTCTGCGCGACGCCGTCGAGGTTCCAGTCAAGGCCGGCCGGCTGGTAGAGCCACACGCGGTCCGCGCCGGCGAGCGATTCCGCAAGCTCCTCGCGATGGACGCCGAGCCGCATCGTATTCGACCGCGGCTCGAGCACGGCGATGATGCGCCCGCGGTCCGGCTGCCGCCGGACGCCGTCGATCGTCATCGCGACCGCCGTCGGGTGGTGGGCGAAGTCGTCGTAGATGCGGATGCCGCGGACTTCGCCGCGGAACTCCAGGCGGCGGCGCACGCCCGCGAACCGGCCGAGCGCTTCCGCGGAGCGCGCGGGCGCGACTCCGATGCCCGCCGCGCAGGCGACCGCGGCCAGCCCGTTCTCGACGTTGTGCATCCCGATCAGGGGCCAGCGCACGATCCCGGCCGGCGAGCCGCGATGCAGGACCTCGAACTCGGCGCCGTCGGCAGAGACGAGCCGCGAGCGCCATTCCGCCGCGGCCTCGCGCGCAAACTCCACGAGCGGCGTCCAGGCGCCCATGGCCAGCGTTTCGCGCAGCGCCGCGTCGCCCGAATTCCAGGTGATGCGGCCCGACCCGGGCACCGTGCGCACGAGGTGATGGAACTGGCGCCTGATCGAGGCCAGGTCGGGGTAGATGTCAGCGTGGTCGAACTCGAGGTTCGTGAGCAGCAGGTGGCGCGGGTGGTAGTGCACGAACTTCGCCCGCTTGTCGAAGAAGGCGGTGTCGTATTCATCGGCCTCGATCACGAATGCGCCGCCCGCCCCCGGGCGCGCGGACGTGCCGAAATTCGCCGGCAGGCCGCCGATCAGGAAACCGGGTTCGAGCCCGGCTTCCTGCAGGATCCAGGCGAGCATGCTCGAAGTCGTCGTCTTGCCGTGCGTGCCGGCGACCGCCGCAACCAGGCGGCCGCGCAGCACGTTTTCCGCGAGCCACTGCGGTCCCGACGTGAATGGCAGGCCGCTCTCGAGCAGCCGCTCGATCAGCGGGTTTCCGCGGCTCATGACATTGCCGACGACCACGACGTCCGGCTTCAGGTCGAGCTGCGCCGGGTCATAGCCGTCGATCAGCGCGATCCCGAGGGCCTCGAGCTGCGTGCTCATCGGCGGATAGACGTTCGCGTCGGAGCCCGTCACGCGATGGCCCGCGGCGCGCGCGAGCGCGGCGATGCCGCCCATGAAGGTGCCGCAGATGCCGATGATGTGAAGGTGCATCAGCTCACGACCGGGAACAGGCCGCGGGTGATCGCCACGCTCGCGATCGCCCAGGTGACGGCAATGGCGAACCCGGTGACGAGGCCCGTGTCGAGCGCATTCTTGAGGATGTGGCCGACGATCAACAGGTACCAGATCGTGATGACGGTCGAGCCGGCATTGACCAGGAGCCATGCCGCGTAGTTCGTCTTCGCGGGGCCGCCCATCGCGAGCAGCAGGCCGATCGCGGGTGCGAGCAGCAGGTAGGTGCCGAACACGGCGCAGAGCGTCTGCGCATAGCGGTGGCTGCGGCGCGTCAGGGCGAGCAGGAGCCCGAAGAACGCCAAGGCAAGGCCGAGGTCGACGGCGCTGCGCGCGAGTATGCGGTCCGCGCTGTCCACCCAGGCGAGCGCCGCGTTCGAAGCGGCATAGCCGAGTGCCAGCAGCAGGGTGAGCGCAAGCGAAGACGGCAAGACGTCCGGGGCCTTGCGCAGGAGGGCGATCTGGGCGAGCGAGCGCGGCAGTCGGGTCATGATGCCTTGGGCCGCGGCGGCGGCATACGCATAATAAGGTGGTGACGACCGCCGGTGAAACTCCAGTTAGCGACCCCTTGGCGCTTGCCGCCTGCATTGCGTCGTGGCCGGCGGACGAGCCCATCGCCCTCGACACCGAGTTCGTCCGCGAGCGCACCTACTTTCCGAAACTGTGCCTGATCCAGGTGGCCGTGGCGGGCGAGGTCACCCTGGTCGATGCGCTCGCGATCGCCGACGGCGGCCCGCTCATCGGGCCGTTCGCCGATCCGGGACGCCGCAAGATCCTGCACGCGGCGCGCCAGGACATCGAGGCGCTCCTTCCCCTGACCGGCACGCCACTCGCACCCGTGTTCGACACGCAGCAAGCGGCAGCGCTGCTCGGGTTCCCCGCGCAGATCGGCTATGCCGACCTCGTGCGCGAGCTGCTGGGCGTCGAACTCGCAAAGGGCCACGCGCGGACGGACTGGTCCCGGCGCCCGTTGTCGGCGGAGCAGCTCGCCTACGCGGCTGACGACGTCCGCTACCTGCCGCCCCTCGCGCATGCGCTCGAAACGCGGCTCGCGGCGGCCGGCCGCCGCGCGTGGATCGAAGAGGAATCCGCCTCGCTCCGCGACATTGCCCTGTATCGCATCGAACCGGCGGATGCCTGGCGCCGGCTGAAAGGGCTGGAGCGCCTCGACGACGCGGCGTTCGTCATCGCACGCGCACTGGCGGCCTGGCGGGAACGCCGCGCGATGGATCGTGACCTCCCGCGCGGCTGGATCCTGCCCGACGCGGCGATCTACGAGCTCGCCGCGGCGCGGCCGCGGAACAGGGAAGAGCTTTCGCGCGTCGCCGCGGTGCCGCGCGGAACCGCGTCGCGTGCCGCCGATGACCTGCTCGCCGCGATGGCAGCGGCCGATGCGGCTGCCGGCCGCGCGCCCGGGGAATCCGGCCGGCCGGGACCCGACCAGCTTCGCCGCCAGAAACAGCTCCAGAACCGGCTCGCCGCGATCGCGGTCGAGCTCGGAATCCAGCCGGAGGTGCTCGCCACGCGACGCGAGCTCGCGGCCCTCGCGCGCGGCGCGCTCGAGGTGCCCGTGATGACCGGCTGGCGCCGCGAAATCGTCGGCGAACCCTTGCTGGCAGCACTGTAGGGGACAGTCACCTTTGGACGTCTTCGTCCAAAGGTGACTGTCCCCTCCCGACGCGGCCACTGCCTTTCAGCTGATCGCTTCCTTCAACCGCGCATCCACTTCTTCGAGGCCGCCGTCCGCATCGATGCGCCGCAGCATCCCTTTCGATTCGTAGTAATCGATCAGCGGCTGCGTCCGCTCGCGATAGACCCGGAGCCGCTCGCGGACGGTCTCGTCGTTGTCGTCCGGCCGCTGGAACAGGTCGTGCGGCCCGCCATCGGTGCAGCGGTCACCCGCGCGAGGCGGATTGGTCTCGACATGGAAGACGCGGCCGCAGCGACGGCAGCTCCTGCGGCCCGCGAGCCTTTTCTGGAGGACTTCCGTGTCGATCTCGAACAGCACGACCGCATCGATGCCCTGCGCGAGCTCGCGGAGCAGTGCCGCCAGGCCATCCGCCTGGACTACCGTCCGCGGAAATCCGTCGAGAATGAATCCGCGCGCGGCATCGGCGCGCCCGAGCCGTTCGCGGATGATGCCGAGCATGATGCCGTCGTCGACGAGCTGCCCGGCATCCATCACGGCTTTCGCCGCGCGGCCGAGCTCGCTCTGCGCCGCGACCGCCTCGCGCAGCAGGTCGCCGGTCGACACCTGCGGAATGCCGAGGCGAGCCTGCATCCTCTGCGCCTGCGTCCCCTTGCCCGAACCGGGCGCGCCGAGCAATACCAGCCTCATTCCGTCAAACTCCGCGGGCTGCCGGCCCGTCGAGGGGCGCCCATCCTGCCCGCGCCCCGGAATCGCGTCAAACCGGGGCGAATCGGCTATGCTTCGCCCCCCACGGGGCGTCTCGGCGCCCGCCAAACGGGTTGCATGATGGCGAAACGCAGGACCTCGCGGTCCAGGCCGCGCAACGCGCTCTATGCCCAGTCGGGCGGCGTCACGGCCGTCATCAACGCGACCGCCTGCGGCGTCATCGAAGCCTGCCGCAGGCACCGGAACCGCATCGGAAACCTCTATGCCGGCCGCGACGGAATCGTCGGTGCGCTCACCGAGGACCTCATCGACACCGGGCGCGAGAGCGCAGCGACGATCCGCGCACTCAGGCACACGCCCTCGGGCGCATTCGGCTCGGCGCGCTACAAGCTGAAGGACCTCGAGCGCGATCGCGCGAAATACGAGCGCCTGATCGAGGTGTTCCGCGCGCACGACATCGGATACTTCTTCTACAACGGCGGCAACGATTCGATGGACACGGCGCTGAAGCTCTCCCAGCTCGGCGCGCAGGCGGGTTACCCGGTCGCCTGCATCGGAATCCCGAAGACGGTGGACAACGACCTGCCGGTGACCGACTGCTGCCCCGGCTTCGGCTCGGTCGCGAAGTACGTCGCGGTGTCGACGCTCGAGGCCTCGCTCGACGTCGCATCGATGGCGCGCACGTCGACGCGCGTCTTCATCCTCGAGGTGATGGGGCGCCACGCCGGATGGATCGCTGCCGCGGGCGGCCTCGCCGCGCGCAAGGCGGGCGACCCGCCGCACATCATCCTGTTCCCGGAGATCGCGTTCGATCGTGAGCGCTTCCTCGCGCGCGTGAAGGAAACGGTCGAAAGCCGGGGCTACTGCGTCGTCGTCGCCTCCGAGGGCACGCGCGACGCCGAGGACAAGTTCCTTTCGGACATGGGCACGCGCGATGCATTCGGCCACGTGCAGCTCGGCGGCGTCGCGCCGACGCTCGCCGCAATGGTCAAGCAGGCGCACGGCTACAAGTACCACTGGGCGCTCGCCGACTACCTGCAGCGTTCAGCGCGCCACGTCGCGTCGCGCGTGGACGTCGAGCAGGCCTACGCCGTCGGCCGCGCGGCGGTCGAGCTTGCGCTCGCCGGTAAAAACGCCGTCATGCCCGTCATCCGCCGCAAGTCCTCGAGGCCCTATCGCTGGGACATCGGCTCCGTCGGCATCGATGCGGTCGCGAATCGCGAAAAGATGGTGCCGCGGAACTTCATCACCGCCGACGGCTTCGGCATCACCGCGGCCGGCCGCCGCTACCTTCAGCCGCTGATCGCCGGCGAGGCGTATCCGCCGTACCGCAACGGCATTCCGGACTACGCGACGCTGAAAGGCGCGCGCGTGCGCCGGAAGCTGTCGACGACCTTCGTGATATGATTTTGCTTTCCAGGGAGTACGATTGATGTCAACTGAAGTCGCGCTCCGGCTTGCGATGCTGGCCGGTGTGATCGCCATCGTTTACGGGATCTTCATGTCGCGCTGGATCCTCGCGCAGCCCGCGGGGAGCCCGCGGATGCAGGAGATCGCGGCCGCGATCCAGGCCGGCGCCAAGGCCTACCTGAACCGCCAGTACACGGCCATCGCGATCGTCGGCGTCGTCCTCTTCGTCGTGCTCGGCTTCGCGCTCGACTGGTACACGGCCATCGGCTTCGCGCTCGGCGCGTTCCTCTCGGGCCTCGCCGGCTACATCGGGATGAACGTCTCGGTGCGCGCGAACGTGCGCACGGCCCATGCGGCGAGCGTCGGGCTCAATCCGGCGCTGCAGGTCGCGTTCCGCGGCGGCGCGATCACGGGAATGCTCGTCGTCGGCCTCGGCCTGCTGGGCGTCGCCGCGTATTACGGGATCATGCTGCGGCTGACCGGCGACGGCGACCACTCGCTCCACGCGCTCGTCGGGCTCGCCTTCGGCGGCTCGCTGATCTCGATCTTCGCGCGGCTCGGCGGCGGAATCTTCACCAAGGGCGCCGACGTCGGCGCGGACCTCGTCGGCAAGGTCGAGGCCGGAATCCCCGAGGACGACCCGCGCAATCCCGCCGTCATCGCGGACAACGTCGGCGACAACGTCGGCGACTGCGCGGGCATGGCCGCGGACCTCTTCGAGACCTATGCGGTCACGGTCGTCGCGACGATGCTGCTCGCGGGCCTGATGATGAAGGACCTCGGCCAGGCCGCGGTGCTCTACCCGCTCGTGCTCGGCGCGGTGTCGATCGTCGCCTCGATCGTCGGCACGTTCTTCGTCAAGGTTTCCGAGGGCGGCAAGATCATGGGCGCGCTCTATCGCGGCGTGATCGTCTCCGGCGTCATCGCGGCGATCGCCTACTACCCGATCACCCGGATGATGCTCGGCGACGCGGCGATGCCCCTCTTCTACTGCGCGCTGATCGGCCTCGGCCTGACGGCGGCGATGATCGTCATCACCGAGTACTACACGGCGACCGAGTACAAGCCGGTGCGCTACGTCGCCGAGGCCTCGCGGACCGGCCATGGAACCAACGTCATCGCGGGCCTTGCGGTGTCGATGCGGTCGACCGCGCTGCCGGTACTCGCGATCTGCGCCGCGATCTGGGGCGCCTACTCGCTCCAGGGCCTGTACGGCATCGCGATCGCGGCGACCGCCATGCTCTCGATGACCGGCATGATCGTGGCGCTCGACGCCTATGGCCCGATCACGGACAACGGCGGCGGCATCGCCGAGATGAGCGGCCTGCCGAAGGAAGTGCGCAAGATCACCGACGCGCTCGACGCGGTCGGCAACACCACCAAGGCCGTGACCAAGGGCTACGCGATCGGCTCGGCCGGGCTCGCGGCGCTCGTGCTCTTCGCCGACTACACGCACAACCTCGATGTCGCCGGCAAGCTCGAGCTCTTCAGCCTGTCCGATCCGGCCGTCATCATCGGCCTCTTCATCGGCGGCCTGGTGCCTTACCTCTTCGGCGCGATGGCGATGGAAGCCGTCGGCCGCGCGGCCGGCTCGGTCGTCATCGAGGTGCGGCGGCAGTTCAAGGAGATCAAGGGCATCATGGAAGGCACGGCGAAGCCCGACTATTCGCGGGCCGTCGACATGCTGACGCGCGCGGCGATCCGCGAAATGATCGTGCCTTCGCTGCTGCCCATCCTGATCCCGGTCGTGGTCGGCTTCGGCATGAACTTCCTGCTCGGCCCCGGCGCCGGCATCCGCGCGCTCGGCGGCGTGCTGATCGGCACGATCGTGACGGGCCTGTTCGTCGCGATCTCGATGTGCACCGGCGGCGGTGCCTGGGACAACGCCAAGAAGTACATCGAGGAAGGCAACTTCGGCGGCAAGGGCTCGGACACGCACAAGGCGGCCGTGACCGGCGACACCGTGGGCGATCCCTACAAGGACACCGCGGGGCCCGCGATCAACCCGCTGATCAAGATCATCAACATCGTGGCGTTGCTGCTGGTGCCGCTGCTGTAAGGGCTCAGTGCCCAGGCAGCGAGCGCAGCAGGAACAGCTCGTAGCCGACGAGCGCCAGGTATCCGATCAGGACCAGGTACAGCAGGTTTCCCACCGCGAAGCGGCCGAAGATCCGCAGGCGGGCCGCCATGGTCAGCACGACCACGCCCATCGAGGTGAGCCCCAGCTTCCAGAGCGCGAATCCGCGGCCCGAGCCCCGGACCAGCGGCTCCATGAGCGGGTTCAGCTCGACCGCGCCCCGCGAGACGAGCGTGATGGTCAAGAGCGCGTCCACGCAGGACAGGATGAGGATGATCATGGCCGTCGCCAGCCACTGCGGCTGGAACCAGTCGGTCATCACGGGGTGCCGGTCGGTGCCGCGTCGCGGCCCGTGGCGGCGCTTCGCGAGGCTGCTGTGCCACAGCGCGCCGAATATCGACAGGCGGCGCTCCGACGGGACCCGGCGGTCACGGGAAGCCTGCGGCTGATCGACGGCACTCGGTGGTAGGGACATGGGCAGCCCATTCTAGGAACGTGTACGACCACGAATCCTTCGTGTCGCCCGCAATGTGAGTGAAGTCGCAGTCCCGGCAGGCTGCGATATCATGAAGGCGAAATTTCCTGATACGGGAGCAGCCCATGCCGGTCCTGAAAGCCTTCCTGGCCCTACTCCTCGCTGACGGATCCGGCCTGCCGCTCGCCGTCGCGCTGGCGCAGGAGACTGCCGCGCCCCAGGCCACGGCGCCCGCATCGGAGCTTCGCTACTCCAACAAGTGGCGCCTCGAAGTCAGCGAAGGCGCCAACAACGACGGGGTCATGCATTTCCGGCTGACGCCCCTTGGCGGTGCGGCCACCGACATCCGCGTGTCGCTCGAGGATGGCCGCGGAGAAGACGGTTGCGCGCGCGACATCCGCGACGCGTTCAAGGCCGCGCTCGACCCGAAGCTCTATAAGGTCGAAATCGACGACGAAGAAGACGTGTTGGTCAAGAACCGCAAGGGACCCGACTTTGCCATCGAGCTCGTCGAATCCACGGTCAAGGGCACGCGGGTCAACGTCGACAGGGAATGAGCTGCCGCATCCTGACGCTGCGGTAGCCGCAAAAAAATTTCCTGCGTCCTTATGTCAATAGTCCGCGTGCGGAGCGGACTCCCGTTCTATTTTTGTGACCGCATTCGCTGGAATGGCCCGCTCGGCGCGGAGCGCCGGCGTTTCGAGGAAACGGATGTCCGCAATCCACGCAGCTCGTCGCTCATCGAGTCCGGCCGCCGTCACCCGGCGCCATGCCGCCGCGCGCGGCCGGCTGTGGGTGCGGCCGGGCGCGGGCGAGTCTCCCTCGATTGCGCTGATCGAGGAGCACCTGAACTCCGCGGTGGTGGTCACGGTGCTGTTGCTCGCGGTCCTGGGCTTTGGCGAGCGCCTGACCGGCCAGTTCTGGGTCCTCGCGACCGTGGCCTACGTCGTGAGCCTGAAGGTCCTGAGGCGTCCCCGCCTCGAGCACGTGGACAGCCTCGAGATCTGGTGGCGCGACCTCCGCCACATGACGATCGAATGGGGCTGCGTCGTCGCTGTGCTCCTGCTGGCCCGCGTGCTCGCGAAGGGCGCGAGCCCGGTTTCGCGCGAGATCCTGCTGACCTGGTTCGTCGCGACGCCGGTCGCATTGACGACGGCGCATGCAACGACCCGGAGGCTCGCAGGCTGGGTCCTGCGGCATGGCGGCATCCGGCGCCGGCAGGTCATCGTCGGCGCGAATCGCCTGGGCCGTGAGCTGGCTTCGCGGCTGGCGGAGGAGCCGCTGCACGGCAGCGTCGACGGATTTTTCGACGATCGCCGGGTCGAGCGCCTGCCACGCGAGTGCCGTGGTCGCCTGCTCGGGCGCATCTGCGACCTGCCCGACTATGCGCGCGCGAACCAGGTCCATGTCATCTACGTCTGCCTGCCGATGTCCCAGCAGCCGCGGATGCGGTCCCTGCTCGAGGGCCTGCGCGATACGACTTCGTCGATCTACTTCGTGCCGGACTTCTTTTCGTTCGACCTCATGCAGGCGCGCTTCGGCGAGGTCGGGGGAATGCCGCTGGTGGCGGTCCGTGAAACTCCGTTCTGCGGCATGGCGGGCGTGCTGAAGCGCGCGAGCGACGTCGTGCTCGCCGCCGTCGCGCTCCTGCTCATGGCACCGGTGATGATTGCCGTCGCGGACCTGGTGCAGCGCTCGTCTCCGGGCCCGATCCTCTTCCGGCAGAGGCGCTGCGGGCTGGACGGCCGCGAGTTCGTCGTCTTCAAGTTCCGCACGATGACGGTCTGCGAGGACGACAGCGTCACCCAGGCGACGCGCAACGACCCGCGCGTCACCCCGGTCGGGCGGTTCCTGCGCCGCACCTCGCTCGACGAGCTGCCGCAGCTCCTGAACGTCATGGAGGGCACGATGAGCCTCGTCGGCCCGCGCCCGCATGCCGTCGCCCATAACGAGCACTACCGCAAGCTCGTCAGCGGCTACATGCTGCGGCACAAGGTCCGGCCCGGCATCACGGGCCTCGCGCAAGTCAACGGGTTCCGCGGCGAGACCGCGACGCTCGAGATGATGCGCCAGCGCGTGGACTTCGACCTCGAGTACGTCAAGAACTGGTCGCTCGGACTCGATGTCCGGATCCTGCTCCGGACCCTGATACTCATGCTGCGCGACCGCGCCGCATTCTGAGGATTCAGGCCTCCGGCACGAGCACTTCGCGGAATTCGCCCCGCATGCAGTGATTGGATGCGGCGGACGAGCCGTATCCGCCCACGTTCAGCAGCGCCAGCAGGTCGCCCTCGGCGAGCGCAGGGAGCTCGACGTCCTCGGCCAGGAGGTCGATCGCCTCGTTGATGTTGCCGGCGATGCTCACGCGTTCCAGCGGCGCATGCGCCGCGCGCCGGAGCGGCGCGACGATGCAGGGCGTGCGGTAGTACGGCGCCAGGTTGAGGATGCCGAGGCCCGCATCCACGCCGGCAAACCGCGTGCCCGCCTTGTCTTCCACCGTGTTGACGCGCACCAGCATCAGGCCGGCGTCCTTCACGAGGTAGTCGCCGGGTTCCACCTGCACGCGCAGGCCGCGCGGCAGGGCGTGCCGCGCCACGATGCCGGCCCAGCGGTCGAGGTCCACCGCGACATCGGCCTCGGTCAAACGGACCCCGAGTCCGCCTCCGACGTTCAGCGTCCTGATTTCCGGATGGGCGTCGAGCAGCTCGCCGACGCGCCCCAGCACCTGGTCGAGCACGTCGAGCGCGTCGCCCAGGTAGCCGCTGCCGAGGTGGAAGTGCAGCACTTCGACCGTCATGCCGAGGTCATGGGCCAGCGCGACGGCTTCCTCGAAGCGGTCGCGATAGATGCCGAACTTCGTCGCCCGCGAGCCGGCGTATCTCAGCTTCTCGTTGTATCCCGCCCCCAGCTCCGGATTGACGCGCAATCCGATCCGGCGCCCGGGGCAGCGCCTGCCGAGCCGGCGGATCGTGCTCAGCGAATCGCAGTTGACGTGGACGCGCCCATGACGCTCCAGGCAGTCGAGGTCGCGCTCGGACACCGAGTTGCCCGTATACGAGATATCGGACTCGGCAAAGCCGAGGTCGAGCGCGTACTGGAGTTCGGCGGGGGAGCACGCGTCGATGCCGCAGCGACCCAGCCGCCGGAGGTGGTTCACCAGCGGGCGGTAACGGTTCGCCTTGATTGCATAGTACGCGTCGTGATCCACGCGCTGCGAATCGAGCGCCGCGTGCAGCCGCTCCAGGTTGTCGCGGACGCGCGCCGCGCGATACGCGTAGGTCGGCGTGCCCTCCGCCGAGGCCAGCGACTCGAGGTCCACGCCGCCGAAGTGCAGGCGGCCCTCGCGATAGCCGAGGTCCGCGCGTTCCCACCAGAGCCTGCTTTCCGGCATCGGAATCCCTCGAGCCGCGTTGACACCGTCGTACCGAGCCCGGATGCTATGAATCCGGGCGTCGCGCCGCAACCGATATGCAGAAACATGCGCCCGGATACCCGGTACGCGAAGTCGAATGGCGACCATGTCGCCTGGCAGGCGTTCGGCGAGGCGCCGCGCGACATCCTGTTCGTGTCGAGCTGGGCCACGAACATCGACGCCATGTGGGACGATCCGTCCTGCGCGCTGTACTTCGAGCGGCTGTCGAAATTCGGGCGCGTGATCTGCTTCGACAAGCGCGGAACCGGCGTTTCGGACCCGGTGCCGCTCGCCGCGCTCCCGACGCTCGAAGAGTGGATGGACGACGCGCTGCTCGCCCTCGACGCGGCGGGATCCCGCCACACGGCCGTCATCGGGGACACCGAGGGCGGCCCGATGGCGATGCTGCTCGCGGCAACCTATCCGGACCGCGTATCCGCGCTCGTCCTGGTGAACAGCTTTGCGCGCTGGCGGCGCGCGGCGGACTACCCCATCGGGATGCCCGATTCCACATTCGGAAAACTGCTCTCGCTCTACGAGCAGCACTGGGGCCAGGATCCCCAGATGCTTGCCCTCACCGCGCCGAGCATCAGCGACGACCCCCACATGCGGGCGCGGTTCACCCGCATGCAGCGCCTCGCCATGCCACCCGGCGCGGCGACGCGCATGTACCGCTGGGTCCTCAATCTCGACGTGCGCTCGGCCCTGCATGCGATCTCCGCCCCGACGCTCGTGATTCATCGCACGGACAACCGGCATTACCGCGTGGAGTTCGGCCGCTATCTCGCCGAATGCATCCCGGGCTCCCGACTCGTCGAGCTGCCCGGCGCGGACTGCTTTCCGTTTCACACGCCGCAATGCGGCCCCGTCCTGGACGAGGCGCAGGCGTTCCTCACCGGCGCGCGCGCGCCGGCGCCCGCCGAGCGCGAGCTTGCGACCGTGCTCTTCACCGACATCGTGGACTCGACCGGCCGCGCCGCGCAGATCGGCGATGCGCGCTGGCTAGAGCTGCGCGCGGCCCACGACGCGATCGTTCGCCGCTGCCTTGGCGCCTTCAGGGGACGCGAAATCGAGCGAACCGGCGACGGCTTCCTCGCGACCTTCGACGGGCCGGCGCGCGCCGTGCACTGCGCGGTCCGCATCCGCAACGAAGTCGGTTCGCTGGGACTCGCGATCCGCGCGGGCCTGCACACCGGCGAGATCGAGCGTCGTCCGGGGGAGATCGGCGGCCTCGCCGTGCACATCGCCTCCCGGGTCCTCTCATTTTCGCGGTCCGGCGAGGTGCTCGTCTCGGGCACGGTGACGGATCTCGTGGCCGGTGCCGGCATCGGCTTCGAGGATCGCGGCGTCGAGACGCTCAAGGGCGTGCCGGGCAGCTGGCGTCTCTTCCGAGTCACCGACCTGGTCTAGCCGCCCACCGGAAGCCCAGCGTGCGAATTCCCGGACCCCGCCACTCCGCTTTCCTGCTCACCCGTGCGGTTCTCCGCACGCTGGGCGCGCGTCCCACGAACACGGTCCTGATCATGGGCCACATGCGTTCCGGGTCCACGCTCCTCATGCACGTGCTGCTGGGCCACCGCGACCTGATCGGATGCGGCGAGCGCAATGTCCCCTATCGAAGCGCGACGGACCTGGACAAGCTGGAGATCGCATCGCGGATGCATCAGCGCGCAGGCCTGAGGCACGTCCGCTACGCCGTGGACCAGGTGAATCACGACCACCTGACGCCCGTTCCGGCATTGCTGGCCGACCGGCGGGTGCGCTGCGTCTTCCTGATCCGTGAACCGGCACCCGCGATCCGGAGCATCCTGGAACTCACGCGGAAATTCTACGAACCGTGGAGCGAGGCCAGGGCGGAGGACTACTACTCGTCACGGCTGGAGTCGCTGGCGCGCTATGCGGCAGCCATTGGAACTGATCGCCGGGTGGCATTGACTTACGGCGAGCTCGTCACCGACACCGGGCCGACCCTTCGCCGTCTCGAATCCTTCCTCGGCCTGGAATCGCCGCTCCAGGCGGAATACGGCCTTCAGGAGTTCACCGGTCGTCGCGGCGACCCTGCGGACAGGATCCGTTCCGGCAGGATCCAGTCGGCTGAAGCAGTCCCCAATCCAAGTGCCGCGCGCGATGAATCCGGGCGCGAGGTCGCGGCGTTCCGCGCATGCTCGGAAGCCCTGGGGATCAATCCAGCTCGAAGCGGTCCTCGTAGCGCTGCCTGAGATTCGCGGGCTGGCGGCTTTTTTCCAGGTAGGCATTGCCGACGACCAGCACCTCGATCTCCGTGCCCATGAAACAGCGGAAGCTGTCCTCCGGCGTGCAGACGAGCGGCTCGCCGCGCACGTTGAAGCTGGTGTTGACTACGACCGGGCATCCCGTCATTTCCTGGAACCGCGTGATCAATGCGTGATAGCGCGGGTTGGTGTCGCGGTGCACGGTCTGCAGCCGCGCCGAATAGTCCACGTGAGTGACCGCCGGGATGGTCGAGCGCGCTACGTTGAGTCGGTCGATGCCGAACAGGGCGCGCTGTTCGTCGGTCATCGCGATCCGGCGCTCAGTCCGGACGTCGGCGACCAGGAGCATGTAGGGGCTGTCCGTGTCGAGGTCGAACCATTCGCCGGTCTTCTCCCGCAACACCGACGGGGCAAACGGCCGGAACGATTCGCGGAACTTCACCTTGAGGTTCAGGAGCCGCTGCATCGAGGGCGAGCGCGCGTCGCCCAGTATCGACCGCGCGCCCAGCGCCCGCGGCCCGAATTCCATGCGGCCCTGGTGCCAGCCGACCGTGAGCCCGTCCGCCAGTGCGCCTGCCGTGCGCTCGATGATCTCGCCCTCCTCCAGCGTCTCGAATACCGCCCCGGCAGCAGCCAGCCGCTCCTTGATCGAGGCGTCGTCGTATTCCGGGCCGAGAAACGCGCCGCGCATTCCGTCGCGTCGCCCCGCCGGCGTGTGCCTCGGCTGTCCCAGGTAAAGGTGATGGGCGCCGAGCGCCGCGCCGATGGAACCGCCCGCGTCGCCGGCCGCGGGCTGGATCCAGATCCGATCGAAAATTCCGCTGCGCAGCAGCTTGCCGTTGGCCACGCAATTGAGCGCGACGCCGCCGGCCAGGCAGAGGTCGTTCTCGCCGGTCCGCCTCCGGGCGCCGGCGGCGAGCTTCAACACGACTTCCTCGGTGATCGCCTGCACGCTCGCGGCCAGGTCCATGTCGCGCTGACTGAGGCGGTCTTCGGGCTTCCGCGGCGGCCCGCCGAACAGCGCGTCGAAGCGACGGTTCGTCATCCGCAGCCCCGTGCAGTAGTCGAAGTAGTCGAGGTTCAGGCGAAACGAGCCGTCGGCCTTGATGTCGATCAGCTGCTCCTTGATCGCGCCCGCGTAGCGCGGCTCGCCATAGGGCGCGAGCCCCATCACCTTGTATTCGCCCGAATTGACCTTGAAGCCGGTGTAGTACGTGAACGCGGAGTACAGCAGGCCGAGCGAATGCGGGAAATGGATCTCCTGCAGGACCTCGAGCCCGCTTCCGTCCCCATGCGCGAGGGACGTCGTGCTCCATTCGCCGACGCCGTCCATGGTCAGCACCGCGGCGCGCTCGAAGGGCGACGGATAGAACGCGCTCGCGGCGTGGCTCAGGTGATGCTCGGAGAAGAGCAGCTTGCCGGCCCAGTCCACCGAGGGACCGAGGGCCTTGCCAAGCTCCGTTGCGAGGAGCTTCTTCTGGAAGAGCTTTTCCGTGATCCACACCGGCAGCGCTTGCCGGAAGGAGGCGAAGCCGCGCGGCGCGAAGGCAAGATAGGTCTCGAGCAGCCGCTCGAACTTGAGGAACGGCTTGTCGTAGAAAGCGACGTGGTCCAGGTCGCCGGGCGCGAGGCCCGCGAACTCGAGGCAGAAGCGGGCCGCATGCGCCGGGAATCCGGCATCGTGCTTCACCCGCGTGAAGCGCTCCTCCTGGGCGGCGGCGACTATTTCTCCGTCATCGATCAGTGCCGCGGCCGCGTCGTGGTAGTAGGCGGAGAGCCCGAGGATCTTCATCAGAAGATCGTGTAGATGAACGGCGCGACCGCCGACCCCTGCGCGAGGATCAGGAGCCCGCCGAGCAGGAGCATCACGAGCACGAGGGGCAGCAGCCAGAGCTTCTTGCGGATTCGCAGGAAAGCCCACAGTTCAGCGAGGAAGCTCACGTCCCGGTCCTTCAGAACTGCCGCGGAAAGCCCGATCCGTCCGGGCCCGGAGGGTCGCGCGCCTGCCAATAGCTCTCGCTCGCGTCATCGAACCTGCGCCGCAGGACATCGCGCCCTGACCAGCGCATCACGATGGCCAGTGGCGTCACCAGCCCGAAGAAGATGACGCCCATCACGACCGGACTCACTATCCGGTTGAGCAATTGACCGACCCGGCCCCAGGCGACATTCAGCGGATGCAGGATTCCCGGAGAGAGCAGCGCGGGAACCAGGAACAGTGCAGCGGCGACGAAGGCCGCCGGCGCATAGGGGCTCGCCTTCCACGACAGCCAGAGGCCGGCGAGCGCAAGGATGACTGCGAAGGTGAGGCCGAAAGAACGATCGCTCGGCAATGAGATACGCGTCGCTTGCCGCATCCTCTCTACCTTAGCACGCAGCGCCCGAATATAATCGTGGCGAGGGGAGCCCAGAATAAGAATGCGCTGCGGGGGGATTGCCGTCCGTCTGGTCGTGCTGCTCGCGCTTGCCGCCTGCGGCTCGTCCGATCGCGAGCACGATTCCGGCCCGCCGCCGGACCCCCTGTCGGGGCTCGACTCGCGCCCTGACAACACGACCTGCATCGCGACGGAACGACCCATTCCGGCGAGCATCTCGGCGCGCGTGGTTCGCGTGTTTCCCGCGCTTTCATTCCAGCAGCCGGTGCTCGCACTGCAGGCGCCCGCCGACGATTCCCGCTGGTTCGTCGTCGAGCAATCCGGCACGGTGCGCGCTTTCGACAACAACGACGCGGTCTCGGCCGACAGCCTGGTTCTCGACATCAGCCCGCGCATCCATTCGGGCGGGGAATCGGGGCTGCTCGGCCTCGCGTTCGATCCGGAATTTGCGGTCAATGGGCGTGTCTTCGTGCACTACACGCGCGGAGCCGGCCCGGTGGAATCGGTGCTCGCGATGTATGAGAGCCCGGACGACGGCGCGACCCTGGACCCTGCGAGCGAACGCATCCTGCTGACCGTCAACCACGGTTCTGCCGATCACTTCGGGGGTCACGTGGCGTTTGGCCGGGACGGCATGCTGTACATGGCGGTCGGAGACGGCAGCTCGGCGGCCGGCCCGACGGACAATGCGCAGGACACGCGCAGCCTGCTGGGCAAGATACTCCGCCTCGACGTGAGCTCGGGCACCGGTTACGCGATACCGGCCGACAACCGCTTTGCGGGAAACGCGCGCTGCCCTTCGGGCGCGGGCGCCGCGAGCTGCCCGGAAATCTTTGCTTTCGGGCTTCGCAATCCGCGCCGCTTCAGTTTCGACTCCGGGACCGGCACGCTGTGGGCGGGCGATGCTGGACAGGATCACGAGGAAGAGATCAACCGGATCCAGAATGGCGGGAACTACGGCTGGAACATTCGCGAGGGCATGCATTGCGTCGATCCCGGCGCCGATTGCCCGTGGGTGAACGGGGCCGATTCTCTTGCCTTCCCCCAGGCGACGTATGGTCGCGACCTCGGGGCTTCCGTGACCGGCGGAGTCACCTATCGTGGCAGTAGAACCGGCGCACTCGTGGGCCGTCATGTCTTTGGCGACTACGCATCGGGCCGGATCTTCCTGCACGACCCGGATGCCCATCGTCCTCCCCGCGAGATGCTCGACTCGACCCTCGCGATCAGTGCGTTCGCGGAAGGCATCGACGGCGACATCTACGTCGTGGACCACGCCGGAGGCCTGTATCGCCTGGAGGCCATCGCCACCGGAGAGTCCACGGTAATTCCGGCGCGCCTGAGTGAAACCGGCTGCGTCGATCCCGCCGATCCTTCGAGGGCTGCTAGCGGGTTGATCCCATTTCGCATCAACACGATGCTGTGGTCGGACGGCGCGACGAAGGAACGCTGGATCGGGCTGCCGAACGGCCGGAGCATCGACGTGGACGCGGACGGCGACTGGCTGTTTCCACCGGGCACCGTGATGGTCAAGAAATTCTCTTTGAATGGAATGCCCGTGGAGACACGGCTCTTCATGCGGCATCCGGACGGGGCCTGGGCCGGTTACACCTACGAGTGGAACGACGAAGGCACGGATGCCACGCGCGTGGTCGGCGGCAAGCGACGGCGCTTCGGGGACCAGGACTGGGTGTATCCGAATGAGAACGACTGCCTCCGCTGCCATTCCGAGGCCGCGGGTCGCACGCTCGGTCCCGAAAGCGCCCAGCTCAACGGCGACTACAGCTATGCGCAGACGGGCCGGACTGCCAACCAGCTGACGACACTCGATGCCATCGGTGTCCTGCAGCCCCCGCTTGGCAGCGACGCCGGCTCCCTGCCGGCCTACCCCGACCCGCTCGGGACGGATGCCTCGATCGCGGAGCGCGCCCGCAGCCTGCTGCATGCGAATTGTTCGGGATGCCACCGCCCCGGTGGCCCGACGCCGAGTACCATGGACCTGCGCTATTCGACCCCGCTCGCCGAGACGAATGCCTGCGACGCGCTACCGGTTCGCGGCGACCTCGGCATCGCGGATGCGCGACTGATCGCGCCGGGGCATCCCGAGCGTTCGATCCTGCTGGCGCGGGACGGTCGCCGCGACGTGGCGGGAATGCCGCCGCTCGGCAGCCTTGTAGTCAACCAAGCGGGGCTCGACCTGGTCCGTGAATGGATTTCCGGAATGACGACTTGCCAATAGCCGCGGATCGGGACGATTGGCGGGTCCAATGCCCCGCCTGCCGCACGGCCGCGCTCGACGACCACGGCCGTTGTCCCGGATGCACAGCGACCTTCGAGTCGATCGATGGTGTCCGGCGCCTGCTCTCCGACCGGCGCCGTGCCGAGCTGGCGCCATTTCTCGCGAGCTATTCCCGAATCCGGCTCGCCGAAGGCCGCGGCCTGCCGAGCCGCGCGCACTATGCAGCGTTGCCGGAATGCCCGGCGGATCACCCGGTCGCCGGACAATGGCGCATTCGCCGGCGGAGTTTCCGCCTGCTCTCGTCGTTCCTCGCCCGCGAGTTGCCGGCCGGCGCACGTGTCCTCGACCTCGGTGCCGGTTCCGGCTGGCTGAGCCACCGCCTCGCGATGCAGGGCCTGCGGCCCTGCGCGGTCGACGTCAACCTGGACATGCAGGACGGGCTGGGTGCGAACCGGAATTACGACATCCGCTTCCCCTGCCTCGAGGCCGAGTTCGACAGCCTTCCCCTGCCGCCGGATTGCGCCGACGCCGCGATCTTCAACGCGAGCCTGCACTATTGCACCGATCTCGAGCGGACATTGCAGGAAGTGCTGCGCGTGCTGAAGCCGGGCGGCCTCCTGGTGGTGGTGGACTCGCCCATCTATCGCGATGCCGCGAGCGGACGGACGATGGTCATCGAGCAGCACCGCGACTTCGAGCAGCGCTTCGGCGACCGCTCCGATCACGTGGCGAGCATCGGATTCCTGGTCTTCGAAGATTTCGATCGCATGGCGAAGCGATTCGGCCTGCGCTGGCGGTTTCAACGACCATGGTACGGCTGGCGCTGGGCTGTGCGACCGCTGCTCGCAAGGCTCCGCGGTCAGCGGGAGCCCGCGACGTTCGCGGTCGTGTCGGCGCGCAAGGCCTAGCGACCGAGGCAGGCGCGCGCGACCACCCTCGCGCCGCCGTACCACCAGTGCGGATACTTCCAGCTGAAGGGCAGGCTCCGGCCAATGGCCGCGACGGCTCCCCAACGATCGCCCCGCGCGGCGATTGCCGCGGACAGCGCCATGGCATTGCGGCTGCGCTCCTCCTCGAGCAGGGCCCGCTGCGTCCCGGTGGCCTGCCTCGAGAGCTTGTGCAGCGAGTAGTCGCGCGCCTTGTAGGGATGGGAGACGTCCATCGTGCGGTGACGCGGGTTGCGTCGAACCCGGACCAGCGACTCGTCGAGTGCGCACGCCGGGCTCCGCTGCGCGAGCCGCATCCACAAGTCGTAGTCTTCGCTGCAATCGATGGCCTCGTCGAATCCCCCGACGTCACGCACCAGCGCAGTGCTCGCGATGACGGCAGGCGTGCGAATGGCGGCTTTCGCACGCACAACCTCGGTGAATATGTGCCCGCGGTAAGCGGTCCAGGTCCGAGTGTGCTCCGAGGGGAATGGCGTGCCTTCGGCATCGACGATCGTGAATGCGCCGTAGCTCCACCCGCATTCCGGTTCGGCGCCCATCAGTGCGAGCTGGAGCTCGAGCTTGGGGGATTCCCACAGGTCGTCCGAATCCAGGAAAGCGACATACGGCGCGCGGGCGCTATTGATCGCGACATTGCGCGCGCGTCCCGGGTTCCCGGAGTGCGGGAGTCGCAGCACGCGCACGCGCTCGTCTATCGCCAGCCCATCCAGGAAGTCGAGAACTTCCTGCCCGGATCCATCGTCTGCCACGATCAATTCCCAGTCACGGATCGACTGGCCCAGCACCGATTGGACCGTCGAACGAAGCAGCTCGAGGCGATTGAAGGTCGGCATGACGATGGAGACGACCGGCCGCAACGCTAGGAGAGATCCTGTTCCGGCCTGAAGCGCTGAACCAGCGCCTTCTCGACCGGCAGAGAGAACCAGTGATAGCGGCAGCGCAGCCGCGACGCGAGCTGCAGCGGCCGCTTCCACACGCTGTCGCCGACCCAGACGTGGCGATTGTAGAATTTGAACCGCTCGATCTCGGCGAACGCTCCCTCGGTGACCCATGGGCCGAGTTCGCCCTGCACGTAGTCGAACTTCGCCCATTCCTCGAGCGTCTTCGGCACGTCGGCCGCGATCGCGTCCGCGAGCCGCGATCCCGGGTAGGGCTTGTAGTAGAAAATCGGCGTGTCGAATTTCGGGCTCATGCCGCGCAGCCGCTTCACGAGGTCGAGCGTCTGGCGCATCGCGGTCGCCGTCTCGCCGGGAAAGCCGACGATGAACGAATAGATCGCGGCGAGGCCGAAGCGCCGGCACATTTCCGCGGCCGCCAGGATCTGCTCGACGGTCGTGTCCTTCTGGATTCGCAGCAGTGTCTCCGGCGAGCCGCTTTCGACGCCGATCAGCACCCGGCGCAGGCCCGAACGGACGCACAGCTCCAGCGCCTCGTCGCCCAGGCGGACCGCCTGGTCGGCGCGCAGGGTAGCGGCCCAGGTGAATTCGAGGCCGCGCTGGATGAACTGTGTCGCCATCTCCATGACGCGCTTGCGATAGGTGAAGAACGTCTCGTCCTGGAAATTGAGGTCAGTGAAACGGTAGCGGCGCCAGAGCCGCTCGACCTGTTCGCCCATCCGGATCGCGCTGACGCCCTTCCAGCCGCGGTGATAGACGAAGGGATCGGCGCAGAATGCGCATCGGAACGGGCAGCCGACCGAGGCGATGTAGTCGAGCTGCCGCGTCCCTTTCAGCGCGAAATAGCGCTCGACGTCGATCAGCCCGTAGTCCGGGGACGGCAGGCTGTCCATCTCGAGCAATGGCCGCGGCGCGTTGCGATGGACGCCGCTGGCATCCCGGTAACTGATGCCGAGGACGTCCGCAAAGGGCTTGCCATCCGCAAGCTTCCCGACCAGCTCGGCAAACGTCGCCTCGCCCTGCCCCTGGACCGTGATGTCGATCGTGGGCTCTTCGAGCATTTCCACCGGAAACAGGGACGGGTGCCATCCGCCGCAGATCGTCGTCAGGCGCGGATGGGCGGCGCGGACCGCACGCAGCACCTGCAGGGCGTCGCCGATCGGCGCCCCGGTCAGCACGCTGACGCCTAGGCACAAGGCGCCTTCGCATTCCGCCAGGACGCGGGCGACGGGATCCGGCTCGAGCCGCCCGTCGACGATCCGCACGTCGAAACGCGAGGGATCCAGCGCGGAGCCGACCGCGAGCAGTCCGAGCGGCATCGTGTAAAAGACGGCCCGCGGGTTGTACAGAACGACTTTGATTCGGGACATTGCGCCCTGGCTACCGGTCACTCGACGGCTTGCGGTAGTGTACATGCCCGAGCGTCCGTGCCAGGGAGCCATCGATTCGCATTGCACTCGTCAGTGTCCTCGCGGAGCCTGCGTACGAAACTCCCGAAAGCATCCTGCAAGGCTACTGGCACGTGCCCCGGCTCGCGGCCGCGCTCGCGGCACGCGGACATGCCGTTACGATCATCCAGGCGTTCCACACAGCCGCCAGGCTGCGCCAGGGCGACGTCGACGTCGTGATGACGGGTGCCGCGGCGCCGCGCGACACGCAAAGTCGGCAGATCGCCGAAATCGTGAGGCAGCTCGCGCTGTTGCGTCCCGAGGTCGCGCACGTCTTCGGCCTGACCCTGCTGCGGCCGCTGGCCGCGATCGCGCGTGCGTCCGCGGAGGCCGGCGTGAAAGTGAGCGCGTCGTTTCACGGCGGCGCGCCGCGCCGTGGCCCGATCGGCAGAATCCGTCAGCGCAGGGCGCTCGCGAAGCTCGCGGCGATCTTTTTTCCTGCGTCGCATTACGCGAGCGAATGGCAACGCCACAAGCTTCTTGATCCGGGTACCCGGATCGTAGTTGCCCCGGAAGTCTCGAGTCCCTTGACCCCCGTCGATCGTGACAAGGCACGCTCCGAGCTTGGAGTCGATACCGGGCCGTTGCTGGTCTGGTCGGCCCGCCTTCACCCGGTCAAGGATCCGCTCACCGCACTGCGCGCCTTCGAGTCGCTGGTCGAGCGCCAGGCCGGCGCGCGATTGCTGATGGCTTTCAGGACCGGCGAGCTGCTGCAGGAAGTCTCGGCATACATCGAGTCCCGACCCGCATTGCGCGATCGCGTCCGGCTGCTGGGAGAATGGCCGCACGAGCGCATGGCGGTGCTGTTCAGCGCCGCGGATTTCTTCGTGCAATCGAGCCTCCGTGAATATGGCGGCAATTCGCTGGTCGAGGCGATGTCCTGCGGCGCCGTTCCGGTCGTGACGGACATACCGTCCTTCCGCGCCCTGACCGACGAGGGCCGCTTCGCACTCCTCTTTCCACCCGGCGACTCCGCCGCCATGGCGCAGGCCATGGCAGGCATCGATGAGCGGGATCGTCACAATCTCGGCGAACGGGTTCGCGGACACTTCCAGGAGAAGCTGAGCTACCCCGCGCTGGCCCGGCTCTACGATGCGACGTTTGCCGGCCTCCTGGGACGGGCGTGATGGCGCCGCGGCCGATGAGGATTGCGCTCGTGACACCCGGATTCAGCGCGGACGATGCGGACTGGTGCATCCCGATGATGCAGAACCTCGCGCGAAGCCTGTCCCGGCTCCACGACGTCCGCGTGTACACGATCTCGTACCCACATCGTTCGGGTGACTACACGGTCAAGGGCGTCCCGGTCAGGAGCTTTGGCGGCGGCCGCATCCGGCCGTTTCGCGGGATTGGCGAGAATGGTCCGGACACTGGAGGCAATCGGGCATGACCACCGCGAGCGGCCGTTCGACGTCGTGCACGGCTTCTGGGCCGACAGCGGCGGACTCGTCGCCGCCCTCGCCGGCCGGAGACTCGGGATCCGCAGCATCCTGACCGTGATGGGCGGTGAGCTCATTCACGAGCCGCGCGCGGGCTATGGCAAGAGCCGACGCCTGATCGCCGGCAATGTCTCTCGCCTGGCCGCGCGATTGACCACGATCGTCAACGTGAACTCCGCCTACCTCCGGCGGCGGATCCTGGCCGGGCCGTCGCGGCTTGATCCCGTCGTCGTGCCGCTCGGTACCGACATCGACCTGTTTCACGAGCACGTGCCGCCGCGCACGCTCGCCGGGAAGCCGTCGGCACTCTTCGTCGGTTCCCTGGTCGCGGTCAAGGGCCATCGATACCTGCTCGAGGCGGTGGCCCGCGTGGCGAGGCAACGCCCGCAATTCCACCTTCACCTGGTGGGCAAAGGCGCGCTCGAGAACGAGCTGCGCCGGCATGTCGCGGACCTGGGGCTTGGGGACCAGGTGACCTTTCATGGCCATGTCGAGCACCACGAATTGCCCGCATGGTATCGGGGGGCCGATTTCTGCGTACTGGCTTCGCTGTTCGAAACTTTTGGCATGACGATCCTCGAGGCAGCCGCCTGCGGGAGGATGACCGTCGGGTCGCCCGTGGGATTGATGCCGGACATGTGCCCCCCGCATCTGCTTGCGGATCCAGCGGACACCGAAGCATTGGCCCGCGTCTTGTTGTCCGCAGCGGAGGATCAGGCCGGTTGGCGAACGGTCGAAGACCGCTTGCTGCCGATCGTGCGCGCCCACTACAGTCTCGAAGCCATGACGCAGGCGTTCGAGTCGCTGTACCAAGCGGAGGTTCGCTGAGGCATGACGATGCGCGCACAACGACCATTCCAGGAAAGACTCGATCGTTTCGCCCGCCTCTTCTTTTTCGCGGGCATTGCCTACGCCATCACGGTCTATTTCGTCTATCGACTGGGGCTGAAGCCGTTCCGACTGGCAGCCGGGGTCTGCTACCTGCTGGCGGCATTCTGCATTCTTGCATTGATGGCCCGCGCCAGGTTGCGGATTGCCCTGTTCGTCATCGCGGCGGCGAGTGGCATCGCGCTCCTGGCTTTCGAAACGGTGCTCGAAGTGCGCCGCTGGCGGGAGGAGTCCGCCTGGCTTGCCGTATTCACCGCGCAAACAGGCAAGAAAGAGTCCCGTGTCGGGGAGCATCCGGCGGTTGCGCGACTGGCAGGTGGTCCCGACTTGCCCGGTATCCGGTGCCCGTCATTTGGAATGCATGCGCCGGACAAGAGCATTCTGCCGCTGGCGGGTTGGCCGAATCGACGCACGCTGCTCGGCAACGAACTCGGGTACGAGGCGATTTATCTCGCCGATCGCTACGGATTCAACAATCCGGACGACGTCTACGATCGACGGAGCGGCCGCGCCGCGGTCGTCATCCTGGGCGACAGCTTCGCGCAGGGCGTGGCCGTGCGCCCGGAAGCGAATGCCGCGGCAGCGCTGCGTCGCCGAGGCTATGACGTGCTGAACCTCGGTTGCGCCGGCAATGCGCCGCTCTCGGAACTCGCCTCCTATCGCGAGTACGGCCGGCGCTTCGCGCCGGACGTGGTCGTCTGGTTCTACCTCGAAACGAACGATCTCGGGGGTCTGCCAGGCGAATCCCGATTTCTCCTCAACGAGTACCTCCGGCCCGACTTCACGCAGAATCTCGCACAGCGAAACGAAGAGATCGTGAAGTTCCTGGACCGGCTCGAGGTGCCGAAATATCGGCCAAAATTGCCGCTCGCCCGCGTGGCAACTTTCGCCAACACCTGGACGCTGATATCCACCTTCAGGACCAGCCAGCTCGAGCTGGTGGCCCGCTTTCGTGACGTCACAGCCGTCCTGCACGACGCCGTCACCGCCGACGGCGCGCGGCTCGTCGTCGTGTACCTGCCGGGCCCGGCAGCGGTGGCGGGCGCGACCCGGAACGAGACCTGTCGATACCACGGCATCAACTGCAAGGCCCGGGTACTCGAGGTATTCGAGGAGCGTTCCATTCCAGTCCTCGACTTCGAGGCCGTGCTCACCCGGCTCGACGATCCGCTCAGCATGTTTGCGTTTCGCATCGGGAATGAGGCTCGGGGCCATTACACCGAGGAAGGCTACACGCTGCTCGGCAATTCGATCGCCGATGAGCTGGACAAGGTTACTCAGGCGCGCGCGGAGATTCCGTAGATCGTCATCGACTCGATGGGTACCCGCCGGTGATCGAGCACGCGCACTGCGAGCCCGGCATCGGCGAGCGGCCCCAGCAGCGAAGTCTCGGGCTCGTGCGAACTCCAGATGACGATCGCGCGTCCGCCGGCATTCAAGCGTCCGGCCAGGCCCTGCGCGAACCTCGGCAGAACGTCGGTGCTGCGCCAGCTCAAGTCGAGCTTGCCGTTTGGCTGGCCGTAAAAGAACGGCGGATTGAACACCACGAGGTCGAACCGCCTGTCCTCGACCGGCGCAAACAGGTCGCCTTCAGTCACCTCGATCCGGCTTTCGAGCCCGTTCAGGACCGCATTGGCGCGGGCGCAGCGGACGGCCTCGCCGTTCAGGTCCACCGCGGTGACGCGGTAACCGCGGGCGGCGAGCACGATGGCCTGGATTCCGGAGCCGGTGCCGAGGTCGAGTGCGCGGGAATTTCCCGGGTCGCGCGGTGCGACCTCGCCCGAATCGTGCAGGAACCCGGCGAGGCAGGCTCCGCTGCGAAACGCGACCGGGTTGAAGACCTCAGGTACGACGACGATCGCGTGCCCGCAAACTTCCTCGACCACCGGGCGCGAAATGCGGCGCTTCAGCAGCTGCCGTTCGGGAAACATCCTGAACGACTGCCAGGTCCGGACGAAGCGGGACTTCAAAACCCGGTGACCTCGGGCCGCTGGTAGGGGAACACGCGCTGGAACAGCTGGAGTTCCACCGGCCAGCGGTAGAACTCGAGCGCATAGCGCCACAGCCCCAGCGTTCGCAGCGCACCGCGCCGCACTCCCACGAGGCTGGGGTCGGTCCGCGTCGGGTACGCGGCGTGCAGCACGCGCTGGAAATCCTTCATGTGACGCTTGATGGCCGGCGTGAGCCAGGGCAGCTCGGCACTGCGATGCTGGGCAAAGTCGACCCAGTCCGCCCTCGCCCATTGATCCAGGTCCGTGGGAAAGGCGAAGCCGGTGTCGACCGCCGCGGTGTACATGTCGCCCGACAACGGCACCGGCGAATAGAAATAGAGGATCACCTCGGTGTCGGGATTCGCCTGCTTCAACCGCCGTATGAAGCGGATCGTGCCCGCAATGTCTCCCTCGGGATCCGGCGGGTTGCCGAGGATGAAAGACATTTCAGGCACGATCCCGAAGCGGCGCATGCGCGCCGCAATCTCGAGCGTCTGGTTCGTCGTCTGGCGACCGCCTTTGTTCATGCGGGCCAGCGTCGCGTCCGATCCAGTCTCAGCGCCCATGAACACCATGCGCAGCCCGCTCGCACGCATGAGCTCGAAGGTGCTGTCCTTGAATTTCGCCAGCGTGTCGATGCGGCCATAGCCCCACCAGCCGATCCCGAGCGGCGCGATCCGGCGGCAGAACTCGGCGACGCGCGCCTCCCCGACGAAGAAATTGTTGTCGTGGAACTCGACGGCGTTTGCACCGTATTCCGTGACGAGCCGGCGCACGACCTGCTCTATCCGCTCGGGCGACTGCGCGCTGTAGCCGCCGTCCACCATGTTCACGACCGCGCAGAAATTGCAGCGGAACGGGCAGCCATAGCTCGCATGGTGGGAAATGGTGCGGCTGCCCATGAATGTCGGGCGCAGGTACCGGGACATCTCCACGCGCCCGTACGGAAAATCCGGCAGCGCATTGAGGTCGGGGAGCTTGCCGATCGGGTTGCCGGCAACCCTGTCGCTCCCGCGATCGAGCCACGCGACGCCGGGCAGGCCCTCGGGTGATGCGCCCGTCCGGATCGCCTCGACGAGTCCCGGAAAGCTGTGTTCGCTGTGCCCCTGCACGGCATAGTCGACGACGCCCGACTTCAGCACCGGCTCGGGATGCATGGTCGCGAAGTAGCCGCCCCAGACGATGCGAAGCTCCGGGAATCGCTGGCGCAGGGAACGACAGATCGGCAGCGCGTCGGCAAGCTGCGGACCCGGCATCACGGTCATGCCGAGGATGTCCGCGCCGCGCGACTGGATGGCCTGAGTCAACGCCTCGAGGCCGTCGTCGACGAGGTTGCCATCCACGATCGCAAAGTCCTCGCGATCCTCGAGCAGCGCGCCCACTGCGAGCACCGACATCGGCAGCACGGGCTTCTTCGACGGCGAGCTCTGCGGATTGTAGAGGACGATCACGGCTTCACCGGGGCCGGTTTCAGGATGAGCAGGTAGTGGTCCGACAGGCGATGGAGCCATTGGCCCCACCGGTCGTCGGCCGCGGCAAGGCGGCTGAACACGCGCGGCCAGCGCTCGCAGACCGCAAACGCCTCTGACGACGGCAACAAGGCGCCGATCCCGTACAGTCCTTCCTTCTCGTAGCCCGACGCCGCCCGGATGACGTCATCCGGCGAGTGATACCAGACGTCGATGGCATGGCCTGCCGCGCCATAGCGGCTCACCCCGCTCCACCGCCGCCGCATCTGCCGCCAGCGACCGTGTGACGCGAAGTAAGCGCTTTCCCACAGGCAGAATCGACCCATCAGGACGAATGCGACCCGCGCGTCCGGGCCGAGAACCGGGCGCAGCGCCGCGAACAGCGGCGCGAGGTCGCGCACGCAGTTGAGTGCGGCGAAATTCGAGAACACGAGTCTCGGGAGTGGGGCGGTTCCCGTGACTTCGGCGAGCTTGCCCGGACTCGCGGCATCGAAATGCGACCAGCGGATGCGCGCGGCCACCTCATCCGGCAAGGCTCGCGCCCGCGCGACACCGAGCATCGCCTGCGACGCGTCGGTGGCCAGCACGTGGCATCCGCGCTCGGCGAGCCAGGCGGCATCGAGGCCGGTGCCGCAGCCGATCTCGAGCACCGTGTCGCCCGCGCCTGCCAGCGGCTCGATGCGGCTGCGAATCATGGCGCGTAGCCATTGCGCCGGCAGGCGATTCGAGAACTTCGCGTCGTAGTCGCGCGCCTGCCAGTCGAAGGGTGTCGTCACGGCCTGTGGCATCGGATCAGCCGCCCTGCCGCTCGTGCCGCTTCAGGTGCATGGCGATGCGATGCGTTTTGGCGTGGGCCAGCGTCCGCGCGAGGCGCAGGTAGTTGCGCCCGGACCGCTGCCACTCCGCCGCAAACGCCAGTTCCCCGGCCAGCCAGTGCTGCGCATGCCCGTAGAAATCCGCGGTAAACCGTCCCTTCACCGTGAGGTCACGATCGGAGCCCTGGTCCCAGGGCCGCAGTGGAACCACCTTCGAGGCCACGTCCTGGTAATAAGGTGTGCCCTTGATCGGATAGGCGATGGTCGTCAGCAGGTCGTCGGGCAAGGACTCGCGCAGGTGCCGGGCGGTCGCATCGAGGTCTTCCCAGTCTTCGCCGTCGTAGCCCAGCATGATGAAGGTGCCTGCCCGTATGCCACGGCTGCGCAGTAACTGGATCATCGAACGCATCCGCTTCGCGTCGGTCCGCCGGTCCATGGCGTCCAGGATGCGCTGCGACCCGCTCTCCGCGCCGATCCAGATCCGGTAGCAGCCCATGGCCGCGAGCGTGTCGATGACTTTCTCGTCGAGCCGGTCCTCGCGCGTGATCGTCTCGAATGGCAGGCGGATCTTCCGCTTCTCGAGCTCCTCGGCATAGCGCGTGAGCCAGCGCTTGTTGATCGTGAACACGTCGTCCGCGTACCAGATCTGATCAGGCTGGTAGCGCGAAACGAGCATTTCGAGCTCATCCGCCACGTTTTCCGGCGAACGGCGCCGGTGCGAGAAACCGTACACCGAGTGCGAGCACCAGCGGCAGGTATAGGGGCAGCCGCGCGCCGTGATCACCGAAACGGAGCGGACACCGTGGTGGGTCTGCCAGGCGGCGAGGTATTTTTCCAGGTCGATCGCCTCGCGATCCGGGAACGGCTGGTCGTCGAGCTCGGGCAATTGCGCGCGGGGGCGCGTCCTGACGATCTCCCCCGCGGCGTTGCGGAACACCAGGCCGTCGATCTCCTCGTAACGCGCGGCATCGCCCTGCCGCCGGGCGGCGACGAGCGCCGCCAGCGTCTCTTCGCCCTCGCCGGCGACGATGAAGTCGGCGCCGCGCGAAAGGTATTCCTCCGCATAGTTGACCGGCTCCGGACCACCGAGCACGACGGTCGCGCCGGTCGCCTTGACCTTCTGGATCATCCACAGCACGTTGCGCCGGGTCATCAGCGTGACGTAGATGCCGACGATCGCGGGCCTTTGCGCCTCGATCTCCCGCTCGAACTCCGCGCGCGACCGGAATGTCGAGTCGAAGACCTGGACCGGCAAGCCGCGCGACTTGAGGTGGCTCGTGATGTAGAGCAGGCCGAGCGGCGGATAAGGCCGCATGATCGCGCGCTCGGCCGGATCCTCGGCGAGGAAGTACCCGTGGGTCAGGAGCAGGTTCATGCTCAGTCTTCGGCCTGCGGCGAAGGCGTCGCCGCGGCCGGCCGGTTGAGCGTCGCCGGGAGCGGCGCCGTGCCGCGATGGGGAAGGCAGGCGAGGACCGCGAGCCAGGCCCAGGCCAACGGCGTCATCACCGCATGGGCCGTGATCGAAACGCTGCGACGCAACAGGCGTTGCCAGGGCAAGGACAGCATTGCGCCGCTCGCGAGCTCGGACCGAAGCCGGCTGAAATGCAGGTCGAGATGCACGGTCCGGTGCAGCCAACGGTAGAACGCGGTGGTGTAGGGCCCGCGAAACATCATCGCCAGGTCGTTCGAGTCTTCCCAGTTCTGCTTGTCGCCGAGCTGGTGCCGGACCCGCTCGTGGAAACGGGTCCCGGGCAGCGGGTAGGAGACGGAAATGCCGAGCTGGTCCGGCAGCACGCGGCGGATCAGGGCCATCGTCTCGCCGATGTCGCGCCAGGTTTCCCCGGGATAGCCGAACTGGATGAACCAGCCGACCTTGATTCCCTGGCGACGGAGCTCCGTGCTCGCGTCGATGATTTCCGCGACGGTCGTGCCTTTCTCCATGGCGTCGAGGATCTTCTGGCTGCCCGACTCCGCCCCCATCCAGACGACATCGCAGCCCGCCTGCGCCAGCGCGTCGATTTCGCCCGGCCGCAGCAGGATGTCGGGACGCGACAGGCATTTGAACCGGATCGCGAGCCCGCGTTCCGAAAGCAGGCCGGCAAACCGCGCGATCCAGCCGGGCTTCAGGCCGAAGATGTCGTCCATGACCCAGTAGTGGTCCGGCGCCGCGAGTCGCGCGAGGCCCTCGATCTCGTTGACGACGGCCTCGGGGCTGCGCGCGTTGTAGCGCTGGCCCCAGATCGGCTTTGCGCACCAGTTGCAGTGGTACGGGCAGCCGCGCGTGGACTGGATGTTGACCGAGAAATAGCCGTGGCGCAGCGTCCAGATGCGCCGGTACTGCTCGAGGTCCACGAGGTCCCAGGCCGGCGGCGGCAGCTCGTCGAGCCGCCTCGCGACCGGCCGTTTCGGCGTCCTCATGAGCCGGCCGTCCGGCTCGAGCCAGGCGAGTCCCGCGATATCGTCCCGTGCTTCGTCGTGACGGGCGAGCCGACCGAGCAGCTCCGACAAGCCGGCCTCGCCCTCGCCGACCAGGACGAATTCGGCTCCCGCCCGCAGGTAGACCTCGGGATGGTCGCTCGCGTCCGAACTCGAGACCACGACCCGCGCGCCGGCCGCCCGCGCGCCGCGAATCATGTCGAGCGCGGCTCGGCGCATCGCCAGCAGGCACATCTTCGTCAGGTAGTTGAAGTTGTCCTCGAAGAGCACGACGACGTCCGGCCGGTGCCGGTCGAGTGCGAGCGGCCAGTCATTCGCATGGGTCGATAGCATGGCGTCGAAGAACGCCACGTCGTGGCCGTCCTTGCGCGCAACGGCGGCGCCGATGAGGCTCCCGAGCGGCGGGTACGGCTGCATGGCCTTCCACAGCTTCGGGTCGAACGCCAGGTGATAAGCCTGGCCGACGAGGACTTTCATCGGCGCCGGCTGGTGGCAGCACCGACGCAGGCGCGACTCGTAGGTCGCCTCGATTTCCTCGCGCACGTACAGGCGATGCCCCGTCGAGTCGCGCGAAGCACCGTGGTTGTAACGGGCGATCTTGCGCTCGCCTTCCCAGTGCTCGAGTGCGTTGGCGAGCGGATTGCGGAAAAACGGCGTGAGCATCGTGCGCAACGGGCGCGGGCCCCGGCACGCGGCCACGTGCTCGACCGGCGGAGGGCCGGCGGCGTTCGGAAGATAGCGCTCGGTCCAGCGATTGTGCGCGCGCAGCTCCCGGTAGACGTCCACTCCGTAGAGCGGCACCATCTGCGCCAGCTCCTGCGCGACATAAAGGCCCTGGACCGGCAATTCGAGTGCGTTCTCGGAGACCAGGTAATTGGCGCACAGGCCGCCGCCGAGCTTGTGGTCAATGACCTGCAGCAGCTTGGCCACCGCGCGCGTCCGCCACAGCGCACCGGCTTCCGTAACGAGCATGATGTCGATGTCCGCGTCGTCCGCGGAATTCGAACAGGCGAGCGAGCCGGTCACCGCAACCATGCGAACCTGGGGCACTGCGGCCAGCAGGGAGGCAAGCCGGCGCGCCCGGGCCCAGAGTGGCACCGCCAGCCGGGCCCGCTCCTCCCGCAACCTGAACAGCGATTCGCGACCCGCCAGCGCGTAACAGGACCCGTCCGTGACGAGCTGCCGCGAAGCGAGCGCTTCGCCAGCCAGCGCTTTCGAGACGTCGGCTTCGTCGCAGGAAATCCAGTGCAGGTAGCGATGGATCTCCGCCCGCGTTACCGGATAGCCGAACTGGTCCCGGTAAGCGACGGCGGAAAGGATCGCGAACTCGAGCGGGTCGAGCTGCGGCGGGCGCATCGAAAGCGCATCGGTCGATTGCGCGTGCGCCAGGCGCATGGGATCAGGACCGGCCAGTTGCGAGGGCGCCGTCGATGAGCGCCACGAACGGGCGCGATACCCGATGCCAATTGAAGTGCTCGGCGATGTAGCGCTCGCCCATGCGCCGCTTGTCGTCCAGGCGGCGCGGGTCCGCGACCAGGTCGAGGATACGCGCTGCCATCGCATCGACATCGTCCGGATCGACGAACAGGCCGGCGTCGACGTTGTTGATGCTGGCCCGCCATGCCGCAAAGTCGCTCGCCACGAAGGGCGTGCCGCACTGCATGTATTCGTAGAGCTTGGTGATGCTCGAAGTCGGATGATCGGCGACCGGATCGAGCAATGCGAGGCCGAGGTCCGCGCAGCGTATCCAGGCCAGGGACTCGTGATGCGGCACGAGACCGTGATAGTCGACGTGACGCCAGCCCGGGTGACGCCGGGCTTCGTCCAGGAACTCCGCAGGCGAAAAACTGCCGATGAGAATCAGCCGCGTGCGGAGCCGCAGATTCAGACGGACGAGCAGGTCCAGCATCTGGAAGAGCCCGCGTTGCGGGCTGACGAGGCCGGCATAGATCAGGCAGAGATCGGCATCCGGCCGGCGTATCGACGGGGCCAGGCGATCGGCCGCATCGACGATCGGTCCCTCGGTCAGTGGCGCATTCTCGAGCAGGAGCCCGCCGCCCCGCCTGGCCTGCATCGGGGTCTGCGTCACGCTGGTCGCGATGGCCCAGCGCCCGAGCAGCCGCTCCCCGGCTTCGAGCATCCGGGCGACGAGCGGGGCCAGCCTGCGCGGGACGCTCGGGTGAATGAACGGCCGCAGCGAAAAATCCTCCGCCGTGTCGTACACGACGCGCCGGCCGAGCAAGGCGAGCGCGATTCCGACGAGGAGCGCGTCCGGGTTGTAGGCGAGGTAGAGGTCGGCCCGCAGGCCGAGTGCCTGTCGCAACTGCGACGGCAGGTTGAGCAGGGACCGCAGGAGGGAGCCGAACGGCGCGCGCGACTTCACGACGTGCATGCCCAGGTAGGACGGCTCGGGCGCGTCGGCCGCGAGCAAGGTCACGCGGTAGCCGCGTTGACGAAGCGACCAGGCGAGCTTGTGGGAAATCCTGACATTGTCATGGCGGCAACGGGGCATGATCACGGCGACGTGCTTGCCCTGCGCCTCCCGCAAGTCCAACGGGCCGGCAACCCGCGCGGGGCGGGGCATCGGGGCAAACGCATCTCCCGGGGCCAGTACTTGCCGAGGCATCGCCTCGAATTGCAGGCCCTGTGGCCCACGCCGATCCAGCACTTCGTTGTCCACAGCCGTAGGTCCGCCTGTCTTCGGTTGTTGTTCTATTCAGGTGCCGGTAACCGGAATCACCCCCCGCTCGCAGGCTATTGATTAACCTGACTCGGCCAAGGATGCAAGCACTGCCTGAACCGCTCCGGGTTTCCCCGAAAACCGTCCGTAGCGCATAGTCTCGAAATGATTCGGGTTTTCGTCCTGGCCGCGCTGGCGGCGGCCCATGCCAACGCCGAGACGCTGGTGCTGAAAGCGGATGCCTACGTCGATGTCGACGCCGGCAGGCGCCAGGCACCCGGTGTCGTCGTGGTTGAAGGAGACCGCATTGCGGCCGTGAATCCGGCGACCCTGCCGGCCGGTGCACGAATCGTCGAGCTGCCGGGCCTGACCCTCCTGCCCGGCTTCATCGACATGCACGTGCACCTCGGATACGACCTCGGCGAGGGCTGGGAAACGCGCGGCGTCAAGTGGACCGAGATTGACTACGCCCTGCTGGGCGTTCGCCACGCGCGCATGACGCTCGACAGCGGTTTCACGACCGTCCGGAACCTCGGCTCCTACGGATTTTCGGACGTCTCGCTCATGCGCGCGATCGAGCGCGGCGACGTTCCCGGCCCGCGCATCGTGCCCGCCGGCCACGCCATCGGCGCGACCGGCGGCCATTGCGATGCCACCGGCTACGCACCGGGCCTGTTCGAGATGGGACCGGAGCACGGCGTCGCCGACGGCGCCGACCAAGTCGCCAGGGCCGTCCGCTACCAGATCAAGCACGGCGCGCAGGCGATCAAGATCTGCGCGACCGCGGGCGTGATGAGTTTCGAGGGCCCGGTCGGCGCGCAGCAGTACACCGCCGACGAATTGCGCGCGGTCGTCGCGGAGGCCCGCATGCACGGCATCCCGGTCGCGGCCCACGCGCATGGCCCCGAGGGCATCATCGCCGCCTCCAATACCGGCGTCGATTCGATCGAGCACGGTTCGCTTCTGACGCCCGAGGCCATCGAGACGCTCAAGAAGAACGGCACCTGGCTGGTGCCGACGCTGTTCCAGTGGTTCGAGCCTTACGAGCTGCCGCCGGCGATGCACGCCAAGAACGAATACGTCAAGGCGCGCGTCGGCGACAGCATGCGCGCGGCATTCAAGGCGGGCGTGAAAGTCGCGCTCGGCACCGACGCCGGTGCCGGCCCGCACGGCATCAGCGGCAGGGAATTCACCTCATACGTCGCGCACGGCATGAGTGCCGCCGACGCGCTCCGCGCGGGGACCATCAATGCCGCCGCCCTGCTTCGCGTCGAGGACCGGGGCCGACTTCGCGAAGGGCTACTCGCCGACATCGTCGCCGTCGTCGGCGACCCGCTCGCGGACATCAAGGTCGTCGAGGACGTTCGCTTCGTGATGAAGGGCGGAGAGATTCACCGCGCTCCTTAGCGCTACCAGCCCCTGTCGCTCGCATAGCCGAGCTCGATCAGCAAATCGCCGGCGATCCGCTTGAAGGTTTCCCGGTCCTTCGAATCGAGGTCGCGCTGCCAGCGGCTGAGCGAGGCCGTGCTGACGGCGCCGAGCGCCTCGGGATTCTGGGCAAACCGGGTCGCATCGCGAAACGGCGAGGCGGCGTCGCCGTGCGCCAGCATCGCCTCGTCCCAGGATTCGCCGAGGAAGGCCATCAGCTTCTCGAGCGTGGGCCGCGCGTGCAGCACGAGGTCCTCGTAGCGAACGGTCATGAACCGCGGGTCGGCCCAGTACCGCCGCGAGCCCTCGATGTCCTCGCGCCACCGCCTTGCGCAGCCGGCGATCGGCTTCCACGTATCGAGCGGCACGAGCTTGCCATCCTCGACCCGGTGGCGCGGGTGCGTGCGCAGCGAACAGGCGACGTCGCGGCCGTCGCGCAGCACGTGCACGAAGCGCGCCTCGGGAAAGCAGCGGAAGATCTCGCCGATGCGGCCGATGTTGCGGGGCGTCTTCTCGGCCCAGCGCGACTTGCCGGCCTTCTGCATGCACAGCGCGGCAAAGCCCTCGATGAACTCCGGGCGCGAGCGGGCGCGGTCGTAGATCGCGAGCACCTCGCTCCCGGGGAATCCGAATCGGTCCGCAAGTGCCTCCGGGTCGAGCGCGCGCCGGCGAAACACGCTCGACTCCGGCCCGCAGCAGATCCGGCGGTGCGAGTCGAGCATCATCCGCAGCAGCGTCGTGCCGGAGCGCCCGCAGCCGCCGAGCACGATCGGCGCCAGGGTGGAGCGCTGCTTCGTCGTGAACGAGTCGGCGGGATGGCCGAGCCCGATGGCGGCGCCGATTTCCCTGACGATTCGCGGTGTGACCATGCCCCGTCCGGTGCTGTCTGCACCGGACTGTATGACATTCGAGGACGGCGCGGAAACCGCGCCGCATCCGGTCAGTTCGACGAGCCGGTCGCTCCCCCGAACTGCTCCGCGGTCGCGGTGTCTCCGTGCACGGCCGCAATGCGTGTCGGCGAGAGGCCGAGTTCCTTCAGCTTCTTCGCGAAGGACACCGTGGACGGCTGGGCCGGCCCGAAGGGCGCGTCGTTGTTCGGCACGAAGAAGAGGTCGCCCTGGAACACGACGCGCTCGGCCGGCAGCCAGGCAATGACCATCTCGCGCGCGTGCGGATTCGGCCCGATGTCAATCAGCTCGACACGGCGCCCGCCGCCCTCGATCACCCGCTTTCCGTTCTCCAGCAGCAGGAACTCGGGTTTGTGCGGCTCGCGCGCAAGGCGGTCGTTCTGCTTCGCCGCGGCCATATTCTCGATGACCGGCCGGTTGGCGGCGGTCGTGATCACGGTCGCGCCCTCCGCGATGAAGCTCCGCATTCCGCCGATGTGGTCGCCATGGTGATGCGTCATTGCGACGTAGCGGATCGGCTTGCCGGGGAACAGCTCCTTGATCTTGCGGATCACGGCATCGGCGCCGTCGCTCGAGCCGGGCGCCTCGATCGCCGCCACGTAATCACCCAGGCCGACGGCGAGCGTGTTCTGGTTCTGGCCCGCGACATTCTGGATGACATAGACGCCGTCGGCGAGCTTGTCGACCTTCTCGTCGAGGTTGGTCGGCACGGGCTTGACCTGGGTGTAGCCGGCCGCGGCGACGCGGAAGGAATCGTCCGTGATTGCCGGATTGATCTCTACCGTCGTCGCATAATCGGCGGACACTTCGCCTGCCAGCCGGTTTCTCCAGCGTCGCGGGACCTGGTAGTTACCGACTTTCTGGTAGTCGCTGAAGATGATCTCGGATGCCTCTTCGCCGGTCAGTGAATCGACGAAGATCAGCTCGTACTTGGAGATGAGTCCCGTCGCAGCATCGACGTAGAGAGCGACCTGCTGGGTGTCGGGCATCACGAAGGTCACGACATGGTGAGGCCGTCCCTCGAACTGGTCCTCGCCGAGGTAGCGCAGCGAATTGGTGCGGTCGAGCGCCTGGCGCAGCAGGAGATTGGGCAGTCGCCGGTGGTACTGGATGAATTGCTGCTGGGTCGCCTGTTCGGCGGGTATTGGCGTAACCGTCTTCGCCCGGTTGTCGTAGGCGTTGCCCTGGCCGTCGACGATCGCGACCGTGTTGTCGCCGTCAAAGCCGAAGCCGCTGGCCTTCTGTTCGAGGCGCAGGCGGTTGTTCTCGAGATCGACCAGGAGGGTTTCGTCGAATTGGCCGCCCTCGAAGGGCGGCGCCGGCGTCGTCATCTGCAGCCGGGGATAGGTCTCGCCGGTCAGGCGCAGCCGCACGACCTCGACATCGCGGAGCGCCTCGGCGCCGCCATTGGCTGCGACCGCGCGGTCGAGCACCTCACGCGCCTTCGTTTGCGAGCGCTCGGCCATGGTTTCCGGATTGTCGGCGGCATGCGCGGCGGCGGCCGCGAGCAGGATGAGGGCGACGGTTGTACGCAGCATGGGGGCACTCCTCTGGCGACCGGCACCACGCTAGGCGACCCCGCTCGCGGGATTCAATGGCGATGCGGCAACCCGTGCTATTGCGTCGGCAGGACGGTGACAGTTCCTGCCGTCGGTGCCACCATTCCGGCATGCACTCGCTTGCTGCTCTCGCCACGGCAGTCCTGCTGGGGATCGCCCTGCCCACCGGTGTCGCCACGCACGCGGATGGCCGCCTGCCGATCGAAGCGCTCTATCGCGCCTATTTCGGGCTCCAGGATCGCGGATGGACGGCCGAGCTGGTCGCGCAGTCGCAGCCCGCGGGCACGGAGCGCGCCCTGCCGATCATCGCCCTGCGCTCGCCGGCCGCGGGACCTGCCGTCTGGATCCTGGCCGGCATCCATGGCGAGGAACCGGCCGGGCCGAATGCCGTCGCGGCGGCGATCGACGACATCGCCCGCCTCGGCGCGAAGCGGCCGGTCGTCCTGTTGCCGCTCCTGAATCCGCAGGGCTACGCGCGCAACTGGCGCTACCTGAATGTCGCCGTCTACTCGGAGAGCGTCGACGGGCAAAGCGTCGGCGATTCGTCCCACCTGCTGCCCGATGCGAAGCAGCCGGCGCGGCCGCGGGCGGCCGCCGCCTCGAGCCCCGAGGCGGAGGCGATCACCGCCTACATCCTTCGGCTCCAGAATGACTATCCGGCGCTCGTCAGCATCGACCTCCACGAGGACAACCTGATCGACGAGGGCTATGTCTATTCGCAGGGCACGCAAGGCGCAAAGGACCCGCTCGCGATCGAGGCGGTCGATGTGCTCCGGGAAAAGGGCGTGCCGATCCGCATGGGCGGCAAGACGCGATTCGACGAACCGATCGCCAGCGGCATTGTCGGCCCGGTCGTCGACAGCTCGGTCGACGAATTGATGAGCGCGAGTCGCGTGATCGCCGGCGGTACGGAAATTCCGGGGCCCGCCGCCCGGACGGTGCTCGTCTTCGAGACGCCGGCGGCGGCATTGACGCTCGGGCAGCGCGTCGATGCGCACGCAGCGCTGCTGCGCCGGCTCGCCTCCCGCCTCGAATGAATTCCCCCCTCGCGCCCAAGCCGGTATTCGACCAGGCCATCGGCCTGATCAACGCCGGCGAGCTCGGGGCAGCCGAGGCGCGCTGCCGCGCCGCGCTCGACCGCTTTCCGCGCGACGTGAACATGCGGGCCCTGCTCGGCGCCCTCCTCGTCAAGATGGATCGCCGCGCCGAAGCGGAGAAACTCCTGCGGGAAGTCATCGCCGCCGCGCCGACATTCGCGAAGCCCCACGAGGACCTGGGATTCCTGCTGGCGCAGGCCAACCGGCCGGCCGATGCGCTGCCGGTCCTCGAGTCCGCGACCCGGCTCGACCCGTCGCTCGAGCGCGCCTGGTTCACGCTCGGCAAGGTGCTCGCCCTCCTCGGCCGCGGGGTGGAAGCGGATGCCGCATTCGAGAAGTCCTTCGAGCTCTCGCCCGAGCGGCGCCTGATGGCTCACGCAGCGGAGCACCAGAAGGAAGGCCGCTTCCAGGAAGCCGAGCGTCTTTACAAACAGGTCCTTCGAAAGAATCCGCGCAACGTCGACGCACTGCGCCTGCTCGCCCTGGTCGCGCTCAAGGCGGACCGTCCCGATGACGCCGAGCAGCTGCTCGAGCAGGCACTCGAGATCGCCCCGGACTACCTCCAGGCGATTCTCGACCTCGGGCGGCTACGCAAGGACCAGGACCGCTTCGGCGAGGCGCTGGAAAGCTTCGACCGCGCGATCGCGCTCGACCCCACGCTGCCGCAGGCCCACTACCTGCGTGCCTCGACGCTGGCCCGCGCCTCGTTCACGCACGAGGCCATCGATTCGTACCGGGAATGCCTGAAGCTGCGGCCCGCCCACATCGCTGCACTGCTCGGCCTTGGCCATGTACTGAAGGCCGTCGGGGACTACGGCTCGGCCGTCGAGTCCTATGAAGAATGCGTCCGCCACGCGCCCGATTTCGGCGAGACCTACTGGAGCCTGGCCAATCTCAAGACCTACCGCTTCGATGACGCGATGGTCGGCGAGATGGAAAAACGGGTTGCGGCCGAGGGCGTGAACACGCAGTCCGAGGTGAATTTCCTGTTTGCCCTCGGCAAGGCCTGGGAGGACCGCGGCGATTTCGGGCGCGCCTGGGATTTCTACCGGCGCGGCAACGACATGCAGCGCGCCGAGGTCCATTACGACCCGGTCCAGACCGAGGTCATGAACGACCGCCTGGTCGGCGTGTACACGCCGGAATTCCTCGCCTCACGGGCCGGCGCCGGCCATCCCGATGCCTCGCCGATCTTCATCCTGGGACTTCCACGCTCCGGTTCGACGCTGCTGGAGCAGATCCTCGCCAGCCACAGCCAGGTCGAGGGCACGAGCGAGCTGCCCTATATCGGCCGCGTCGCGACCGGGCTCAATCGCAATCGCGCCGCCGGCGTCAATTACCCCGAGGCGATGCGCGGACCTTGCAGGCGAAAACCTTCGGGCGCTCGCGGAGGAATACCTCGCGCTCGCACGCATGCATCGGCGAACCGGCGCGGCCCGCTTCATCGACAAGATGCCGAACAACTTCCCGAACGCAGGGCTCATCTCGCTGATCCTGCCGAATGCGAAGATCATCGACGCGCGCCGGCATCCGCTCGACGCCTGCCTCTCCTGCTACCGCCAGCTCTTCGCCAAGGGACAGAACTTCACCTACGACCTGACCGAGATCGGCGAGTACTACCTGCAGTACCAGCGGATGATGGACCACTGGGCCGGGGTGATGCCGGGCCGCGTGCTGACCGTGCAGTACGAGGAGGTCGTCACCGATTTCGAATCCCAGGTGCGGCGCCTGCTCGAATTCTGCGGCCTGCCCTGGGAGGACGCCTGCCTGCGCTTCTACGAGAGCGAGCGGCCCGTGCGCACGCCGAGCTCGGAGCAGGTGCGGCAGCCGATCTACGACCGCTCGATCGGCCACTGGCGGAACTACGAGGGCGGGATCGGCGAGCTGGTCGACGTGATCGCCCCGATCCGCGACCGCTACCGGCGCTACGAGGCCGCGCGCGCCGGGATCGCGCCGGGCGGCAGGTAGTCGAAGATGAAGTTGATCCGGTCCGCGTCGCCCTTGTTCATGACGCTGTGGACCTTCTGGTTGTTGATCTCGTAGGCCTCGCCGACCTCGAGCTGGAACGGCCGCCCGTCGATCATGAACCGCACGCGCGGATTCGTGATGATCGGCACGTGGATTCGATGGCCCGCCCCGAAGGACGGATGCGAGTCGCGGTGCGGGATGATGCGCCCGCCGGCGAGCAGCTTCGCCGCCATCGCGCGGATGATCGTGCCGCCCGGCGGATACCACTTGCGGATGATCTCGTGCATGACCGGCACGGCGACCGGCGCGAGCCGGTCCCAGCCCGGCTGCTTGCTGACCTCGATCGCGGGCCACTCGGCGCAGTCCGCGAACAGGAGCACGATCGAGCGCGTCTGCTCGTGGACCTCGTAGTCGTGCTGGCGCTGGACGTTCTCGTTCCAGGCCACCTCGTCCTGCGCGAGGATGGCGTCGCCGAGCGCCGCCATGTCCACCTTGCCGAAACTGCGGATCGGGACGCCGATGTCCATCGGGGCTAGAACTGGTAGCGGAACTGCAACCCGATCGTCCGCGGCCGGTTGATCGACTGCCTCTGCACGGCCCAGCGGTTGCTGAGGAAGAGGTCGGCCCGCTCGTCCCAGAAGTTGTCGACGAATATCGAGGTCGTCCAGTGCTCGCCCTCGAGCCCGACGCGGAAGTCGCCGGTCTGGTAGGCCTCCTGGACCTGTACGCCGCCCGCGGCGACCACGGACTCGATGCCCTCGAGGTTGTTGACGGATTCCCCGACATAGGCCAGGTCGACTCGCGCGAACGGCTGGGCATTGAACAACTGCCCCCGGACGCGGTATTCGACGCCAATGGTCGCGCTCCAGTCCGGCGTCAGCGGCAGGCGCGCGCCGGCCGTCACCTCGTAGAAGAAGTCCACGCCATTGTCGTCCGTGAGCGTCAGCACCGTGGCATCGGCGACTTCCGCGTCGTTATAGCCGAGCGTCGCGTCGATCTGCCAGGCCTCGTCGATCGCGAACGAGAACTCGGACTCGATGCCCTTGATTTCGGCCGTCGGCAGGTTGACGTAACCGAGCTGGAAGACGCCCGGCTGCGGATCCTCGATCTGGACCGCGAAATCGTCCCATTCCATGTAATACGCGGCGATGTTGAACCGCAGGCGGTTGTCCAGCCACTCGGTCTTGGCGCCGAGCTCGTAGTTCTTCAGCTCGTCCGAGCTGAAAACATCCGGGAGAATCGAGTTGGGCCGGACCGGATTGCTGCCGCCGACGCGGAAGCCCTCCGAGTAGGTGGCATAGACCAGCCGGTCGTCGGCGAGGCGATACGAGAGGTTCAGCTTGAAGACCGATCCGCTCTCGTCCGTCTGCGTGAGCGCGTCCGTCAGGTTGAAGGCGCTGGATCCGCGGGGCGATTCCTGGTGCAGCGCGAATTCGCGGTCATACTCGAACCAGCGGCCGCCGGCCGTGATCGTGAAGTTCTCGCTCACGTCGAAGCCGATCTCGCCGAACACGGCTTTCTGCTCGAGCTCCGTGTCGTACTCGCCGTGGAACCAGTTTTCGGTCGCCTCGAGCATGCCGTCGTAGTTGGCTTCAAGAGCGGCGAAGTATTCGAACGCCGGCGAGGTCTCGTAACCGCGCGCGTAGCTGTTGAACTCCGTGTCTTCCACTTCCTTGCTATAGAAGACGCCACCGAGCCAGGACCAGCGGCTCTCCGCGTCGTTCGACGACTGCAGGCGGGCCTCGAAGGTCGTGATCTCGATCAACTCGTCGTTGGTCGCGAACCCGCGCGGGTCGCCGCCGAAGTCGTATTGGGTAAAGTTGGGCTGGCAGAACGGCAACGGCGGGTTTGGGTTGTACTCGAGGTCGTAGGCCGGGCAATTGAAGTTGAACTCGTAGTCGGTGGCATCCGCCTCGTAGTGGAAGTCGCGGTCGAAATAAGACGCCGACACCACGAGGTCCCCGACGGGCAGCGAGGCGTTCATCGTGAGGCCGAGCTGGTACCAGGTGTCCTCGAGGTTCTCCTCCTCGAAACGCACCTGCTTCAGGTCGCCGATCCCGACCGTCACGTCGCCGTGGCCGTCGGCGGTGACATCCTGGTAGATGGCGCTGAGCGTCGCGTCGATGCTTTCCGTGATGTCCCAGCGAAGCGCCGCACGCGCGCCGGTCGTCTCGATGCTGTTGACGTCCTCGTCGACGACATTCGAATTGTCGAAGCTGCCTGCCTGGCTGTCCGAGAGCACGTTGTCGATGAAGCCGGCTTCTTCTGCGACGAACCCGACGAGGCGGAGCGCCAGGCGGTCGGAAGCGAGCGGGATGTTGACCATGGCGCTCACGTCGTAGCCGATGTCCCCGCCCGAGGTGTCGGACACCTGGGAATCGACCCAGGCCTCGAAAGCATTCGGGATCCGGCTTCACCGTGATGACGCGGAGCGTCCCGGACTGCGAACTGGCGCCGTAGAGCGTGCCCTGCGGGCCGCGCAGCGCCTCGACGCGTTCGATGTCGATCAGGCGGGGATCGGGGCTGCGCCCGGGCTGCGTGATCGGCTGTTCGTCGAGATAGAGGGCCGACGACGACACCCCGCCGAATGCGATGCCGGAACTCGCGACGCCGCGGAAGACGAGGGTCGTGCCGCCGGGCTCGCGCTGGGCGAGCGACATGCCCGGGACGTACTTGGCGATGTCGTCCATCTGCTGGAGGCCGCGCATCGCGATTGCGGTGGTATCGAAGGCGCTGATCGATTCCGAGACGTCCTGGAGCTTTTCCGCGCGCCGCGTGGCGGTCACGATGACTTCGTCGAGGGCGGTGGATTCCTGCGCCGATGCGGTTCCCGCGGCCATCGCGAGCACCGTCGAAACCGCCGTCGCCAGGGTCGAATTCTTCATGAAAGTACTCCTTCAGCCGGCCTTGCGATGCGTGGCGTCCGCGGGACCGCGCATCGTCGCAACGTACCACTCGAGGAAGCGGTGCGTGAAATCCTCCATCGGCGACAAGGGACCGGGCTCGTAGTAACGCGACTCGACGCCCTTCTGGTTGCGCTCGATGATCGTCTTGTCCGCGATGGTCGTGACGTCCCAGAGCCAGGTCAGCGCCTTGAGGTCGTAGTCCTTGCCCTCGACCGCCGAGCCGTTGACCAGCCAGGTGACCTCGCAGTCGGTCATGCGCATGCCGCGCGGCGTGAAGCGGTACAGCACCACGTGGTCGCAGTACATGAGGCCGAAGGTCATCGGCCCGATGTGCAGGTCGGTCGTGCCGCCGTCGTAGCCTGTGATCGTGCCCATGAGCGGCGCGACCGGCTTGCCGTCGCGGCTCCCCGTCACGTGGCCGCGCATCAGCGGATAGCGCTCGAAGTCGCGATCCGTGCCGAGGACTTCGGCGTCAAGCCAGGAATGACGCGTCTCGCCACGGGACAGGCCGACCGACTCCGCGCGCGACAGGACTTCCTCGAGCTGCACCGCGCAGTCCTTGCGCGGTATGGCGCGGCTGTGCGCGACCGAGTACTCGGGATGCGCCGGCAGGCAGTGATAGCACTCGCAGTAGTTCTCCACCGTGAGTTTCCAGTCAGCCGCGATCGGGTAGTTCTGCCGGTGCGCGATTTTCGCGTTGGCGAGGTCCCAGGGTGCCAGCAGGGGCCCGAGGTCACGCTCGATGGGGTCGAACGCGACCGCGTCCGGGTCGAAGTTGATGAAGATGAGCCCCTGCATCACCCGGCATTGCAGGCGCTTCAGCCCGAGCCGCGACTTGTCGATGCCCTCCGGCGCGAAGCCGAGCGCCTTCAGCGACCCGTCGAGGCCGTAGGTCCAGCCATGGTACTTGCAGGTGAAGCGCGACTCGTGGCCTGCGAGCGCGTCGCAGAGGCGCGAGCCGCGGTGGCGGCAGACGTTCAGGAGCGCATTCACGCCGCCCTGCCCGTCCCGCACGAGGATCACCGATTCGTCGGCGATCTCGAACAGGAAGTAGTCTCCCCGCTCCGGAATCTGGCTCACGTGACCCACGTACTGCCAGGATTTCAGGAAGATGCGACGGAGCTCCGCTTCGTAGATTTCGGGCTCGTGATACACCGCCCTCGGCAGGGCATGCCCGCGTTGCCAGCCGTCCAGGGCTTTTTTCATGTCCATGGCCGAAATCTTACTCCGCTGCGAGGGTCTGGCGCACGGAGGCCATGGCCCGACGGTTGGAGACGATCGAGGCCGTCGCGACCGCGACCGCCACCATGGCGATGATGATGGTCGTGATGGCATTGATGTCCGGGGTCACGCCCGAGGCGGACCTTGGCGAATATCAGCATCGGCAGGGTTGTCGCGCCGGGGCCAGACACGAAGCTCGAGATCACGAGGTCGTCGAGCGAGAGCGTGAACGCGAGCAGCCAGCCGGAGACGAGCGCGGGCAGGAGCATCGGGACCGTGATGTCGAAGAAGACCGCGACCGGCCGGCCACCGAGGTCCATGGCGGCCTCCTCCAGCGTGTCGTCCATGGCCGCGAGGCGCGAGCGCACGACCACTACGACGTAGGCCATCGAGAATGTGATGTGGGCGATGGTGATGGTCGTGGCGCCGCGGTTCATCGGCCAGCCGATCAGGTTCGCCATCGAGATGAACAGGAACAGGAGCGAGAGTCCCGTGATGATCTCCGGCATGACGAGCGGCGCGGTCACCATCCCGGAGAGCAGCAGCCGGCCGCGCAGGCCGGCAATCCGGTGCAGGGCGAGCGCGACGATCGCCCCGAGGGCCGTCGCGAAGGTCGCGCTGACGAAAGCGATCTGCAGGCTGAGCAGCGCCGCGCTCAGCAGCTTCTCGTCGTGCAGCAGGCTCGCATACCAGCGCAGCGAAAACCCGCCCCACAGTGTCACGAGCCGCGAGTCGTTGAACGAGTAGACGACGACCGAGATGATCGGCACGTACAGGAGCGCGTAGCCGAAGACGACGACCGACGCCAGCGGCAGCGAGCGCCCCCTCATCGCCCGGCCTCCTGCTCGCGGGTCTGCAGCCGCTGGAACCACATGATCGGCACGATCAGCACGAGCAGCAGCACGACGGAGACCGCGGACGCGACCGGCCAGTCGCGGTTGATGAAGAACTCGTCCCAGAGCACGCGGCCGATCATCAGCGTGTCCGCGCCGCCGAGCAGCGCCGGAATCGTGAACTCGCCGACCGCGGGAATGAAGACCAGCAGGCAGCCGCCGATGATCCCGGGCATGGAAAGCGGCAGCGTCACGTCCACGAACGCCTGCCAGCGCCGCGCGCCGAGGTCCGCGGCGGCGTCGAGCAGGTCGAGGTCGAGCCGCTCGAGGTTGGCGTACAGCGGCAGGATCATGAACGGCAGGTAGGAATACACGATGCCGAGGTAGACGGCGAAGTCGTTGTAGAGCATGGCGATCGGCCGGTCGATCAGGCCGATGCCGATCAGGAACTCGTTGATGAGCCCGCGGTTGTTGAGGAGCCCGATCCAGGCGTAGACCCGCAGCAGGAACGAGATCCAGAACGGCAGGATGACCGCGAGCAGCAGGAGCTGGCGGCGGCGCGGCGGCTGCCGCGCGATGTAGTACGCCATCGGGTAGCCGAGCAGCAGGCAGAACAGCGTGCCGATCGCCGCCATCTTCAGGGACGAGGCGTAGATGATCCCGTAGTAGCCGTCCTGGAACAGGAAGGCGAAGTTCGAGAACGTGGCGCGGATGCCCTCGAAGCCCGCGGCGCCCCATTCGATGAGCGGCGTGAACGGCGGCTGCGCGACGATGGGTTCCGCCACGCTGATCTTCAGGATGATCAGGAAGGGCGCGAGGAAGAAGAGCAGCAGCCAGAAATACGGCACCGCGACCGCCCGGCGCAGCCACCGCAACGAATGCCCGCCATTCCCGTTGCTATCGTCGCTCATGATCGCAGCAGGATCGTGCTGCCGACGTCCCAGGACAGGAACACCTCGTCGTCCCACTCCACGACGAGCTTCGCGGAGCGCCGCAGGTTCTGCGCGCTCACCTGCACGACGGCGCCAGTCTTCGTGCGCACGCGGTACAGCGACTGGTCCCCGAAGTAGCCGAGGTCGCGCACGATGCCCTTCACGACGTTGCGGTCCGCGCCGTCGGGCGGCTGCCGGCTGATCGTGATCTTTTCCGGCCGCACGGCGATGCAGGCTTCCGCATTCACCGCCACCGGCTCGTCGCAGGCGACCGAAAGCTCCGCGTCAAGCGGCTCCGACCGGAGGGTCAGGCGCCCGTTCGCCGCGCCCGTGACGCGCCCCTCGATCAGGTTGATGTTGCCGACGAATCCCGCGACGTAGCGGTTCGCCGGATACTCGTAGACTTCGGCCGGCGTGCCGACCTGCGCGATCCGGCCCTCCGCCATGACCGCGATGCGGCTCGCGAGCGTCATCGCCTCGTCCTGGTCGTGCGTCACGACGACGAAGGTCGTGCCGAGCTGGTATTGCAGGTTCGCGAGCTCGAACTGGGTGTGCTCGCGCAGCTTCTTGTCGAGGGCCGCGAGCGGCTCGTCGAGCAGCAGGAGCTTCGGGCGCTTCACCAGCGCCCGCGCGAGCGCGACGCGCTGCTTCTCCCCGCCCGAGAGCTTGTCGGGCTTGCGCTTCGCGAGCGGCCCGAGCTTCACGAGCGTCAGCATCTCCGCGACGCGCTCGCGGATCTGCGGCTCGGGCACGCGCTCCTTCTTCAGGCCGTAGGCGATGTTCTGCTCGACGGTCATGTGCGGGAAGAGCGCGTAGGACTGGAACATCAGGTTGACCGGCCGCTCGTAGGGCGGGACCTCGGTCATGTCCACGCCGTCGATCAGGATGCGGCCCGAGGTCGGGTGCTCGAAGCCGGCGAGCATGCGCAGCAGCGTCGTCTTGCCGCAGCCGGACCCGCCGAGGATCGCAAACAGCTCGCCGCGCAGGATGTCGAGCGACACGCTGTCGACCGCCGTCACGCCGTCGAAGCGCTTCGTCACTTCGCGGACCTGCACCAGCGCCGTGGGCTTCGCCTCGCTCATAGGCCGGTCTTCACGCGCGACCACAGGCGCGAGCGCTTGCGCTCGACGATCGGGTCGTGGATGACCCCCTTGAAGAGCTTCTCGCGCACGGAGTCGGGCGGAAAGACCGCCGGGTCGTTGCGCACGGATGGCGGCAGGAGCGGTATCGCCGCCAGGTTCGGCGTCGCGTAGCGCGTCTCCATGCTGATCGCGGCGGCGACGTCGGGGCGTAGCAGGTAGTTCAGGAACAGGTGCGCGTTGCCCGGATGCGGCGCGTCGGCCGGGATGAACCAGAGGTCGAACCAGGCGAGCGCGCCCTCGCGCTGCGTGCTGTAGGCGAGGTTGACGGGCTTGCCCGCCTGCTTCGCGCGCAGCATGGCCTGCGCGTAGTCGCCGGACCAGCTCATGGCGATGCAGACTTCCTCGTTCGGCAGGTCGATCAGCATCTTCGACGAGCTGAAATACCGGATGAAGGGCCGGACGCTCTTCAGCAGGCGCTCGACGTCGGCCAGGTCGCCGGGCTCGAGGCTGTTGGGGTCGCGGCCGAGGTAGAGCAGCGCCATCGGGATCACGTCGGTCGGCTCGTCGACAAAGGTGATGCCGCAGTCCGCAAAGCGCCGGGCGATCTCCGGCTTGAAGATCATGTCACCGCTGTGGATCGGCGCATCGGGCATGCGCTTCCTGATCATGTCGACGTTGTAGGTGATGCCGGTCGTGCCCCAGAGGTAGGGCACGCCGTAGCGATTGCCCGGGTCGGCGGAGTCGAGCGTCTCGAGTACCCAGGGATCGAGGTTCTTCCAGTTCGGAAGCTTCGACATGTCGAGCGGCTGGTAGATGCCGATCGGGATCAGCCGCGCCGAGTAGCGCTCGGCGTGCGCCACGACGTCATAGCCCGTGCGCCCCGCGAGCATGCGGGCCTCGGCCATCTCGGTCGAGTCGTACACGTCGTAATTGACCTTGATGCCGTATTCGCGCTCGAAGTTCGCGATCGTGTCGGGCGCGATGTAGTCGGGCCAGGTGAAGACGTTGAGCACCTTCTCCTCGGCAGCGGCGGCCGCGCCCGTCGCCAGGAGCGCCGCGAGCAGGATCGCCAGCAGCCGTGGCCCCACGGCTTACATCCCCTCGAGTCCGCGCTTCAGGAGCGCGCGGGCGATGATGAGGCGCTGGATCTCGCTCGACCCTTCCCAGATCCGGTCCACGCGCAGCTCCCTGAAGAACCGCTCGGCGGCGTTCTCGCGCATGTAGCCGCGGCCGCCGAAGATCTGCAGCGCGCGGTCGGCGATGCGGTTTGCCGCCTCCGACGCGTGCAGCTTCGCGATCGAGCAGCGCGCGTGCAGCGAGCGCAGGTCGTCGCCGCGGTCGTGGGCCGCCGCGGCCTCGAAGGTGATGAGCCGCGCCGCCCAGAGCTCGGTGACGCTGTCGGCGAGCATGGCCTGGACCATCTGCTTCTCGGCGAGCGGCTCGCCGCCGACCATGCGCGTGGCGGCGAATGCGGTCGCCTCCTCGATCAGGCGCGCGGACGCGCCGCAGCAGCGCGCGGCGATCATGAGCCGCTCGCGCCGGAACCAGGCGTGCGAGAAGCGCATGCCGTCGCCCTCGGGCCCGAGGCGCTGGTCCTCGGGAACCGCGACATCGGTGAACCGGTAGGTCGGGTGGTGGGCGCTGAAGGTGTGGCTGAAGAGCGGCGTGCGCAAGACCTCGATCCCGGGCGTGTCCTTGTCGATGAAGAACAGCGAGTCGGAGCCCGCGTGCGGCCCGTCCGCGAGGCGCGCCTGGAGGATGAAATAGTCCGCGTGGTTCGCGCTCGTCACGTACCACTTCTCGCCGCTGATCCGGTAGCCGCCGGCGCCGCGCCGCGCGGTCGTCTCGATTTCCACGTCCGACCCGGACCCGCTCTCCGTGATCGCGTAGCACTCCTTCCGGTCGCCGCTCATGAGCGGCAGGATGAAGCGCTCCAGCTGCTTCTCTGTGCAGGCCTCGAACATCCAGCTCTGCGCTTCGGAGAAACACCAGCAGAGCGCGTTGGTGACGCGGCCGAGCTGCTCCCAGACCGCGACCTGGTCGACGATCCGGGCTTCGCGGCCGCCGCGTGACTTCGGCACGTCCATTCCGCTGAAGCCGAGCTCGATCGCGAGTGCCTTGTGGCGTTTCTCCACTTCGGGCGGCAAGCGCCCTTCGTGCAGCTCCGCCTCGACTTCCCAGGGAATCAGCTCTTCGGTGGCGAACTTCGCGGCGCGGTCGCGCCAGTCCCGGGCGGTGTCGTCGAGGGCGATCTGCATGGTCAGCCTCGTGAGACCGCTTCGGGCTGCTCGAAGTGCCGCGGGAATGCGTCCGCCAGGTACGACAGGGTGATCCGCTTCGCGCGCTCGCGGCTCATGGACTCCGGCCGCACGAGCAGGTCGAGCCAGAGGCCGTCGGTCAGCGCCGAAAGCCCGTCGGCGACCAGGTCGGGATCCACCCCCGGATAAGCGCCTGCCTCGCAAAGCCTTGCGCACATCACGCGCACCATGTCGTCGTAGGACCTGTCCCTGTCGGCGCAGATCCGGCGATAGGTCGGCCGGAACTTGCGCTCCCCCCAGAAGGCGAACCAGACGGCGAGCTTATCCCGGGCGCAGATCGTGCGCCGGAAGTCGACCTCGACCATGGCGAGCAGCCCGTCGACCGGGGACTCCTCGGCGGCGGCAGCCGCCTCGCGGCAGGCGCTGCGGTACTCGTCCGCGAGAAAGCGCAGGGTCTCCGTCAGGAGGCCCTCCTTGCCGCTGAAATGGAGGTTCACGATGCCCTGGCTGAGCTCGGCTTCCTGGGCGACGGTCGCAATCGTCGTGTCCGCGAGGCCGCGGTCGGCGACCGAGCGGATCGTGGCCTGGATGAGCTGCTCGCGGCGCTCTTCCGGGGGCGCCGTGCGGCGCTTCGGGACGGCACGCATGGGGGCACCATCTTAGCCGCTTGCGCGGGCCAAACCAATGAATGAACGGATATTCAGTCAAATGGACGGCCGGGCCCGTTTTGGAGGAAAATGGCCCATCCCGATCGACCCTTTCCGGACCGGCAGGAGGCCTGCCCCCATGACCCGAAGCCTCGCGAAGTCCAACGCCCAGTTCCGGAAGGCGATCCGCCGGCTCCCGCTCGGGGTCTCCTCCAATTTCCGCTTCTGGGGCGAGGACAAGACCATCTACGTCAAGTCGGCCAAGGGCGCCCGCCTGACCGACATCGACGGGAACGAATACATCGACTACCGGCTCGCCTACGGCCCCTGCATCCTCGGCTACGCCGACGATCGCGTGGACGCGGCCGCCCGCGCCGGCATCGAGGTGGGCGGCGTATTCGCCCTCTCCACCGAGCGCGAGTGCGCGGTCGCCGAGCGGATCGCCAGCATGGTCCCGGCGGCGGAGCTCGTGCGCTTCTCGAACTCCGGCACCGAGGCCGTGATGGCGGCGCTGCGCGTCGCGCGCGCCTTTACCGGCAAGGATTCCTACGTCGTCATCGAGGGCGGCTACCACGGCGTCTTCGATGCCGCGCTCTGGACCACGTCCATCGAGGAATGGCACCCGGGCCATGGCGACCCGCAGCTCGTCCCCTACGGCGCCGGCATCCCGCACGTGCTGCGCGCCCTGATCCACGCCGTGCCGATGAACGACGCCGATCGCCTCGAGAGCGTCTTCAAGGCCTATGGCAACCAGATCGCGGCCTTCCTGATCGAGCCGATCATGGGCAACTGCTGCTCGATCTCGGCGACGCGCGAGTTCCTGCGCGACGCGCGGGCGCTCTGCGACAAGTACGGCATCCTCCTCATCATCGACGAGGTGAAGACCGGCTTTCGCGTCGCGCGCGGCGGCGTGCAGGAGCTCTTCGGCGTCAAGGCCGACCTCTGCACCTTCGCCAAGGCCATGGGCAACGGCTACCCGATCTCCGTCTGCTGCGGCCGCGAGGACATCATGCGCAAGTTCGGCAACGGCGTGGTCCACGGCGGCACCTTCACCTGCCACTCGGTCGCGCTGGCCGCCGCGGAAAAGACGCTCGAGATCCTGGCCGAGACGCCCGCCCTCGCGAACATCGCGGATTACGGGACGAAGCTCCGGGCCGGCATGAGCCAGGTCCTGACCCAGCGCGGCATCAAGCATTCCTTCAGCGGCCACCCCTCGATGAGCGGCCTCTTCTTCAGCGAAAAGCCGCCGCGCGACTACCGGGACTGGGCCTCCAGCGATTACACTTTCTACGAAGCACTGGCGCCCCATCTCCATGACCTCGGCGTGCTCTGCGAGCCGGATTCGCGCGAGCCCTGGTTCATCTGCGAGGCGCACGACGACCGGTGCCTGGGGGAGACGCTCGAGCGCTTTGAAACGGCCGTGGACCGCGTGGTGCGAAGCGCGCGCGGCACGGTGCAGGTCCACGGCACGCAATGAAATACGACGCGATCGTCATCGGCGCGGGCCATAACGGCCTGACCAACGCCGCATACCTGGCGCGATCCGGGCTCAAGGTGCTCGTGGTCGAGCGCATGCCCTGGATCGGCGGCGCGGCCGTCAGCCGCGAGATCGAGAAGGGCTGGATGTACTCGAACTGCTCCTACGTGTGCAGCCTGCTGCGCCCGGAGCTCTTCCGCGACCTCGAGCTCGCGCGCCACGGCCTGCAGGTCGTGCCCTACGGCGGCGGCGTGACGATCACCTCGAACGGCGACATCCTCGGCAATTACACCGACGAGCAGGTGCAGCGTCGGGAGTTCGCGCGCCACAACCCGCGCGACGCGGATGCTTACCACCGCTACTCGACCGACGTGATGCGCCAGTGCAAGTTCATCCGGCCGCTGCTGCTGCGCACCCCGCCCGACCCGACCTCGCTGAAGCCGCGCGACCTCAAGGAGATGATCTTCCTCGGCCGCGAGCTCAACAAGTTCGGCGAGCAGTTCATCTACGACACGCTGCGCTTCTACTCGATGAGCATCGCCGACTTCCTGAACGAGTACTTCGAGTCGGACACCATCAAGTGCCACCTCTCAGGCAGCGGCATCATCGGCTCGGCCATGGGCGTCTACTCGCCGGGCACGGCCTACGTGCTGCTGCACCACTACATGGGCGACGTGGACGGCTCGATCGGCGCCTGGGGCTTCGCGCGCGGCGGCATGGGCGCGGTGTCGAAGGCGATTGCGAACTCGTTCAAGTCCTTCGGCGGCGAGATCGTGACGGACGCGCCGGTCGCGCAGGTCATCGTCAAGGGCGGGCGCGTCGCGGGCGTCGCGACGGAGAACGGCACGGAGTACCACGCCGACATCGTGGTCTCGAACCTCGACCCGCGCCGCACCTACACCAAGATCTTCGATCCCAAGGACCTGCCGGCCGCCATCATCGAGAAGGCGAAGAACTGGAAGATCCGCGGATCGTCCGGAAAGCTCAACATCGCGCTCGACGGCCTGCCGGAGTTCCCGGCGCTCGGCAAGGACAACCCGCTCGCCTACGGCGACATCCATTTCCTGGATTCACTCGAGAAAATGGAACGTGCCTACGACGACTGGAAGAACGGCACCTGGTCGAAGGAGCCCTACCTCGACATGCTGATCCCGTCGATGACGGACCCCACGATGGCGCCGCCGGGCAAGCATTTCATGTCGGTGTTCGTGCAGTACGTGCCGCCGTTCATCCACGGCCGCGAGTGGACCGACGCGGACCGCGAGGGATTCAAGAACACGGTGCTCGACCAGATCGGCCGCTACAGTCCCAATTTCAAGAGCCTCGTGAGGCACGTCGAGTGCCGCACGCCGCGCGAGCTCGAGGCCGAGGTCGGCCTGACCGAGGGCAACATCTTCCAGGGCGAGCTGACGATGGACCAGCTCCTGTTCAACCGCCCCTTCCCGGGTTACGCGCAGTACCGCGGCCCGGTGCGCGGCTTCTACATGTGCGGCTCGGGCACGCATCCGGGCGGCGGCGTGATGGCGGCGCCGGGCGCGAATGCCGCGCGCGAGATCCTGATGGACCTCGGCCGGCCGAACATCGTGCCGGAGGGCTGGCGCGATGACTGACCGCGATCGCATCGTCATCGTCGGCGGCGGCCACAACGGCCTCGTCTGCGCCGCGTACCTCGCCCGCGCCGGCCGCGAAGTCGTCGTGCTCGAGGCCGCGCCGCAGGTGGGGGGCGCCTCCGTCACACGAGAATTCACAAAGGGCTTCCGCGTATCGGGATGCGCGCACCTCTCCTACCTCCTCGATACCGCCATCGCGAACGACCTCAAGCTCGCCTCGCACGGCCTCAAGTGGTCGCACTCCGCGCTGAAAACGGTCGCGCTCGCGCAGGCGGGCGATCACCTGGTATTGAACGGCGGCAAGCTCGAATCGGGGACGCTCTCCGAGAGCGACCGCAAGGGCCTCGCCACCTACCACGCGCGGATGCTGAAGTTCGCGCGCGTGCTCGCGAAGCAGCACAACCGCCTGCCGCCGCGTCTCGGCGGCGGCGGCCGCTCCGACCTGATGGGCGCCGCGAAGCTCGGCCTCGACATCCGCCTGCTCGGCCGCGAGGACATGCGCGAGTTCCTGCGCATCGCCGGCATCAACATCTACGACGTGCTCGAGGAGATCTTCGAGTCGGGCCTGCTGAAGGGCGCGCTCGCCCTCGACGCGGTGCTCGGAACTAACCTCGGCCCGCGCTCGAACAATTCCGTGCTGGCGCTGCTGCATCGCCTCTCGGGACAGGCCGCGGGCAACGACGGTCTCTCGATACCCGCGGGCGGCATGGGCGCCATCAGCGAGGCGATGGCTGCGGCTGCGCGCGCGGCCGGCGCCACGATCCGCACCGCGAGCCCCGTCGCGCGCATCACGCTCGAGGGCGATCGCGTCGCCGGTGTCGAGCTCGAGGGCGGCGAGAAGATCCCCGCTGGCACCGTCGTCTCGAATGCCGACCCGGCGCGTACGCTGCTCGGACTGCTGGGCGCGCGCCACCTCGAAACCGGCTTCGTTCACCGGATCCGGCATTTCCGCAACAAGGGCATGGCGGCCAAGCTGCACCTCGCCCTCGACGCCCTGCCCGCCTTCGCGCGGCTGCCTTCCGAGCTCGCGGGCGAGCGCCTCGTGATCGCGCCGGACCTCGTCTACCTCGAGCACGCCTTCGACCACGCGAAGTACGGCCAGTGCTCGCCCGATCCCGCGCTCGAAATCACGATCCCGTCGGTGCACGACAAGTCGCTCGCGCCCGCCGGCAAGCACGTGCTCTCGGCCATCGTGCTGTACGCGCCCCACGACGCGCGCGCGAGCGGCGATGGCCCGCGGCGCGAGCTCCTCGAGCGCACGCTCGGCCTGCTCGAGCGCCATGCGCCGGGCCTGCGCCGCCAGGTCGTCGGCACGGAGCTGCTCCTGCCCGCCGACCTCGAGCGCGAGTACCGCCTCACCGGCGGCCACTGGCACCACGGCGAGCTCGCGCTCGACCAGTTCATGATGATGCGGCCGGTTCCGGGCGCGGCGCAGTACGCGATGCCGGTCGCCGGCCTCTTCCTCTGCGGCGCGGGCTGTCACCCGGGCGGCGGCGTGATGGGCTCGGCCGGCCGCAATGCCGCGAACGCGGTCCTCGCCACGGAGCGCCCCGCATGAGCACCAAGGAAGACATGAACCGGAAGGAGCACTTCCGCAGGGCCGTGTGGGAGACGCCCTTCCACCCGCGCACGGTCGGCGCTCAACACGCTGAACGAGTGGCACCGCTGGAAGGACTACACGACGGCCGACGCCTACTTCGACGAGGCACTCGAATACGCGGCGATCCGGAACGCCTGCGCGGTGTTCGACCTGACGCCGATGACCAAGCACCTGATCACCGGCCCGGACGCGCTCGCCTTCCTGAACCGGCTCGTCACGCGCGACGTCGCGAAGCTGAAGGCCGGCCGGGTCGGCTACTGCGTCTGGTGCGACGACAACGGCCAGGTCATCGACGACGGCACGATCTTCCACCTGCGCGAGGGCGTCTATCGCCTCTGCTCGCAGGAGCGCCAGCTCGACTGGCTGACGCGATCGGCTTTCGGATTCGACGTGACGATCGTCGAGGACACGCATGACGTCGCCGCGGTGGCTTTGCAGGGCCCGACGAGCTGTGCCGTGCTGAAGGCGATCGGCTGCGCGGGCGCGGAGACGATGAAGCCCTTCGACATCCGCTACTTCCCCTTCGCCGGGGGCGAGCTGATGGTCTCGCGGACCGGCTTCACCGGCGACCTCGGCTACGAGCTCTGGATCGACCCGCCGCGCGCGCTCGACCTCTGGGACGCGCTCTTCGACAAGGGCAACATCCACGGCATCCGGCCGATGGGCACGCATGCGCTCGAGGTCGCGCGCATCGAGGCGGGCTTCATCCAGGCCCAGGTCGACTTCCACCCGGCCGACCAGGCGATCATGCAGGACCGCTCGCGCTCGCCTTTCGAGCTCGACCTCGCCTGGCTCGTCGACTTCAACAAGCCGGTCTTCAACGGCCGCCGCGCGCTGCTCGCGGAGAAAAAGAACGGCTCGCGATTCCGCTTCGTGAAGCTCGACGTCGAGGGCAACAAGCCGGCGCGCTCCGCCTACATCTACGACAAGGACAAGAACGTCGTCGGCACCGTGACCTCGGCGGAATGGTCGCCGTCGGCGAAGGCGAACATCGCCTATGCCTCCATGCACATGCCCTGGGGCCGGCCGGGCGACGAGCTCTGGGCCGAGATCTACTACCAGCGCGAGCTCAAGTGGTCGCGCGTGATGGCGCGCTGCCGCGTCGTCGAGGGCGCGTTCTGGGACCCGCCGCGCAAGCGCGCGACGCCCGCCGCGGATTTCTGACCGCTCGCGCGGGGCCGGCATGGCTCATCGGCTCGATCCCCTGCTCCGTCCGCGATCGGTCGCCGTGCTCGGCGCCACCGAGCGCGAGGGCACGGTCGGCCGGCACACGATCGAGAACCTGCTGAAGGGCGGATTCGAGGGAAACCTCTACGCGGTCAACCCGGGCCGCGAGTCCGTCCTCGGCGTGCCCTGCTTCACTTCGCTCGCGGTCTTGCCGCAACCCGTCGAGCACGTGATCTTCGCGATCGCCGACACCCGCGTCGAGGCCGCGCTCGACGAGGTGATCGCCCACGGCGCGCGCGCCGCGACGCTGATGTCGTCGCTGGTCATCGCGGGCGACACCGACCCGCCGCTTCGCGACCGCGTGCTCGCGAAGATCCGCAAGTCCGGCCTCGTCGTCTGCGGCGCGAATGGCATGGGCTTCTACAACTTCCTCGAAGGCATCTGGGGCTGCGGATTCCGCACGCGCATGCACCGGCGCGGCGGCAACGTCGCCTTCATCAGCCATTCGGGCTCGGGCATGTGCGGCATCGTGGACAGCGAGGAGCGCATCGACTTCAACCTCGTCGTCTCGACCGGCCAGGAGCTCGCGGTCTCGATGGACGAGTACCTCGACTATGCCCTCGAGATGCCCTCGACGCGCGCGGTCGGCCTCTTCATGGAAACGGCGCGCAATCCCGAGAGTCTCGTTCGCGGGTTTGCGAAGGCGCGTGAGCGCGGGATCCCGGTCGTCGCGCTGAAGGTCGGCCGCACGGAGCTTTCCGCGCGGCTCACGGTGTCGCACTCGGGCGCGATCGCGGGCCAGGACGGCGCCTACGACGCGGTCTTTGCGCGCTACGGCGTGCATCGCGTCCGCGACATGGACGAGCTCGCGACCACCCTCATCCTGTTCGCTCAGCCGCACCCGGTCGGCGCGGGCGGGCTCGTGTCAATCCACGATTCCGGCGGCGAGCGACAGCTCCTGATCGACCTCGCCCACGACGAGGGCGTGCCGCTGACGCAGCTCTCGGCGGTCTCCACCGCGAAGCTCGAGTCGCTCCTCGACCCGGGCCTGCCCGCGGTCAATCCGCTCGACGCCTGGAGCACCGGCGGCCCCGACTTCGACACGACCATGCAGAAATGCTTCGCCACGCTGATGAGCGATCCGGAAGCTGCGCTCGGCGCCGTCGTGCACGACCGCGCTGCGGGCGGCGGCATCTTCGGCGGCTACGTCGACTACCTGCGCGCCGGCCACAAGGCTTCCGGCAAGCCCGCCTTCCTCGTCGCCAACCGCCAGGGCACGGGCGCCGATCCCCTGATCGTCGAGGCGACGCGCGAAGGCTTCCCGGTGCTCGACGGGCTCACGCCCTTCCTGCGCGGCGTGAGACATCTCCTCGATCATCGCGATGGGCAGGCGCGCATGCGCGGCACGCCGCCGAAACTTCCTGAGGCGATGCTCGGCCGGTGGCGGACACGGCTGGCGGAAGACCGCGGACTGGACGAGCACGAGGCGATGACCCTGCTCCGCGATTTCGGCCTGCCGGCGAACGCGAGCCGTATCGCGGAGAGCGAAAGCGCGGCCCTCGCCGCGGCCCAGGAATGCGGCTATCCCGTCGTGCTGAAGACCGCTAAGCGCGGGCTCGACCACAAGTCCGAGCGACAGGGCGTCTGCCTCGACCTTCGGGACCGCGCCGCGCTGTCGGTCGCCTACCGCGACCTCGCGAAGCGCATCGACCCGCGGGTGCTGGTCGCGCCCATGGTCGCCGCCCAGGGCGTCGAGATGCTGCTCGGCATGATCCACGACGAGCAGTTCGGCCCGATCGTTCTGTTGGGCATGGGCGGCGTGCACGTCGAGGCCGTGGCCGACGTCGTGCACGCGGTGCCGCCATTCGACGCCGCCGAGGCCGCGCGGCTCATCCAGGGCCTGCGCGCCTCCGCACTCCTCGCCAGCCGCCGCCATCGGCGGCCGCTCGCCATCGACCGCTTCGCCCAGGCGGCGGCCCAGTTTTCGTCCCTGGTCGCCCTGCTCGGTGACGGACTCCAGGAAATGGACCTGAACCCCGTGATCGTTCACGCCGACGGCTGCGTCATCGTCGACGCACTCGTCGTGCCGCGACCGGCGCACAATCGAATACCCGAACGACTGAGGCAAGCGCAATGAGCATCCAGGCTGTCAGCAAGCATGACCACGCCCGCTGGAAGGCGGTCGCGACCCGGGCGCAGAAAAAGCCCGAGACCCGGCTCTTCATCGACGGCAAGTTCGTCGACGCGAAGAAAGGCGGCCGCTTCACGAGCGTCAACCCGGCGAACGGCGAGCCGATCGCGGAAGTCGCCGCCGGCACGGCGGAGGACATCGACCGCGCCGTGCAGTCGGCCCGCAAGGCCTTCAAGTCCGGCGCCTGGTCGAAGATGGCGCCGCGCGCGCGCATGGAAGTCATGAACCGCTTCGCCGCGCTCATCGACGAGAACGCCGAGGCGCTGGCCGTGCTCGAGACGCTCGACATGGGCAAGCCGATCGCGGACGTCGTGGGCGTCGACCTGCCAGCCGTCGTCGAGACGATCCGCTTCATGGCCGAGTGCATCGACAAGGTGGACGGCGCGGTGACGAGCACGGAGTCCGGCGTGATCCACATGGTGCTGCGCGAGCCCTACGGCGTCGTCGGCGCGATCTCGCCCTGGAACTACCCGCTCCTGATGGCTACCTGGAAGATCGCGCCCGCGCTCGCAGCCGGCAACACCGTCGTCCTGAAGCCCGCGGAACAGGCGCCGCTCAGCTGCCTCAAGCTCGCGGAGCTCTTCGTCGAGGCCGGCGGGCCTCCCGGCGTCTTCAACGTCGTGAACGGCTTCGGCGAGATCGCCGGCAACGCGCTCGCGATGCACGACGACGTGCGGAAGATCACGTTCACCGGCTCGACCGCGGTCGGCAAGCTGATCCTGCAGGCTGCCGGGAAGTCGAACATGAAGGTGGTCGCGCTCGAATGCGGCGGCAAGACGCCGCAGGTCTTCATGGCCGACATCGAGGACATGGACCGCGCCGTGACCGCGGCCTACCGCGGCATCTACACGAACATGGGCGAGGTCTGCAATGCGGGCTCGCGCCTCCTCGTCGACCGCTCGATCCGAAAGAAATTCGTCGATCGCTTCATCGAGCTCGGCCAGGACGCCTTCAAGCCGGGCGACCCGCTCAATCCGAACACCAACATGGGCCCCCTCGTCACGCACGAAGACCAGAAGCGCGTGCTCGGCATGATCGAGAAGGGCCGCAAGGAAGGCGCAAAGCTGGAGTTCGGCGGCGACACGCCGGCGAAGCTGAAGAACGGCGCCTACGTCAACCCGACGCTCTTCACCGGCGTGAAGAACGACATGTCGATCGCGAAGCAGGAAATCTTCGGGCCGGTGGCCTCGATCATCGAGTTCAACGGCGCGGAAGAGGCCATCAGGATCGCAAACGACACCATCTACGGCCTCGCGGCCGGCGTGTGGACGCGCGACCTCGACACGGCCTTCCGACTCGTGCGCGGCATCGAGGCCGGCATCGTCTGGATCAACTGCTTCGACGAGGGCGACATGACCCAGCCCTTCGGCGGCTACAAGCAGTCCGGGAATTCGCGCGACAAGTGCCTCGACAGCTTCAAGAGCTACATGCAGACGAAGTCCGCGTGGTTCCGGCTGAAGGAAGGCTGATCGTGGGGGAACCGCTCGTCCGCTCGGAGCGCCGGGGCGCGATCGCGCTCCTGACGCTCAACCGGCCTGACAAGCTCAATGCCGTGAACGTCCCGATGATGGACGAGCTCGGCGCCGCGCTCGACGCGGCCGAGCGCGACGACGCGGTGCGCGCCATCGTGCTCGCCGGCGCCGGGCGCGCATTCTCCGCCGGCTTCGACCTCGACATGGGACTCGGCGAGGGTAAACCCGAGCCTGCCGCCGTCCGCCGCGCGCTCGAACGGGACTTCGCCATCATCGTGCGCTTCTGGGATTCCCCGAAGCCGACCATTGCCGCGGTGCACGGCTACTGCCTCGGCAGCGGCATGGAGCTCGCACTCGCCTGCGACCTGACGATTTCATCCGACGACTGCCGCTTCGGCCTGCCCGAAGTGAAGTTCGGCAGCGGCATCGTCGCGATGCTGCTGCCGTGGCTGATCGGCGCAAAGCAGGCCAAGTACCTGCTGCTCACCGGCGAGGACCACGTGAGCGCCGCGGAAGTCCAGGCGATGGGCCTCGTCAACCGCGTCGTACCGGCGGCGAAGCTCCTCGACGAGGCACTCGCGCTCGGCGAGCGCATCGCGGCCAACGACGCGTTCGCGGTCCGCATGACGAAGAAGGCGATCAACCGCAGCCTCGACATCGGCGGTATGCGCCAGGCGATGCTCAACTCGCTCGACATCGACGTCACGGTCGAGACGTCCGAGACCGCGGAGTCGCGCGAGTTCAACGAAATACTGAAACGGGACGGCGCCAGGGCGGCCATTGCCTGGCGGGCCGGGAGGGGTGCATGAGCAAGGCGACGAAACGCGTACCGGAGGAGCTCCAGAAATTCCTGGAGAAATACCCGGACACGCAACAGCTTGAGCTCCTCCAGCCCGACATGCTCGGCATCCTCCGCGGCAAGCGCGTCGGCCGCGGCGAGTTCGCGAAGCCCTTCGGCGACGGCCTCAATTTCTGCGGCGCGACCGTGCTGCTCGACGCCAAGGGACTCACCTTCGACCGCATCGACAACGGCGGCCGCGACGGCGATCCCGACGCGATCTCGACCGCGGTTCCCGGCTCCCTCGCCCCCGTGCCCTGGGCGCATGTGCCAACGGCGCAGGTGCTGCTCGCGATGAACGACTCGAAGGGCGGTCCCTTCTTCGCGGATCCCCGCCAGGTGCTGCGGCATGCGATGAAGCCCTTGCAGGACATGGGACTCACGGCGGTCTGCGCGACCGAACTCGAGTTCTACCTGCTCGAACCCAATACCGAACGCCCGACGCCCCGGGTCGGCCTGATCCCCGGCACGCGGCAGGTCCAGAGCGGCCCGCAGTACGGCAGCATGGAAGACGTCGAGGACGCGGATCCCTTCCTCGCGGACCTCTTCAAGACCTGCGAGGCGCAGAACATTCCCGCTGGCGCGACGCTCAAGGAGTTCTCGCCCGGGCAGTTCGAGATCAACCTGCATCACGTCGCGAATGCCGAGCTCGCGGCAGACCATGGCGTGCTGCTGAAGCGCGCCGTCAAGGCCGTCGCTCGCAAGCACGGCATGGCCGCGAGCTTCATGGCGAAGCCCTTCGCCGAGTGGGCCGGCTGCAGCCTGCACGTGCACATCAGTCTCGTGGATTCGGCCGGGAAGAATATTTTCGCCGGCACGAGCAAGGATGGGCCGTTCGCAGACACGCTCCGTCACGCGATCGGCGGGCTCGCCGCGGCGATGCCGGAGTCCATGGCTATCTTCGCCCCGACTGCGAATTCCTACCGGCGCTATCGCCCCGGCGTCTTCGTTCCGCTCGCGCCAAACTGGGGGCGCAATCACCGCGGTGTTGCACTGCGCATCCCGATGTCCGGCGTCGAAGACACGCGCGTCGAGCACCGTCCCGGCGGCTCGGACGGCAATCCGTACCTCGTGCTGGCGGCGATCCTTGCCGGCATCCACCACGGTTTCACGAACAGAGTCGAGCCGGGTCCGATGGTGGCCCAGGAATCGATCATCGACGAGAGAATCGAATTGCCCGTGCGCTGGTCAACGGCGCTCGACGCGTTCGATGCCGGCAGGATCCTGCCGAAGTACCTCGGAGAGAAGTACCACAAGCTGTACGGGACGTGCCGGCGCGAGGAAGAAGAGCGCTTCCACTCCGAGATCAGCGACCGGGATTACGAGTGGTACCTGCGAGCCGTTTGAGCTGCGCGGCCGCGACTGTCATCTGCCGCCGGATTCCTCGCCCTTCCTCTTGTGGCGCGTGTGACGCTCGGCGGCGTCGCCCAACGCCGACGCGATAACACCCGTCAGCATCGCAACCAAACCGACACCGGAAATCGCGAACAGCCCGGTAAAGAACCGGCCCCATAGTGTAATCGGCACGGCGTCACCGTAGCCGACCGTCGTGAACGTGACGACGCTCCACCACAGGGCGCGTGGCACGGAGCCGAATATCTCCGGCTGGACATGACCTTCCAGCAGAAAGAGCGCCGTTGAGGAAAACAGAATCAGGACGAGACCGAGGCACAGGGTCAGCGTCAATTCGAAGCGCTTCGCGGCGAGCGCGCCGGTGAACTCGGATATCGCCTGATGAATGTGGGGCAAAGTCGCCAGCCTGATCAGCCGCAGGATGCGAAGCAGGCGAAATATCATGATCCATGTCGGCGGAGCGACCAGGAAGATCGGCAAGATCACGAGCAGATCGGCAATCGACGCGGGCCGCGAGGCGTAGCGAAGCAGGCCGCGAAAGCCACGGAAATTGGGGTTCAGCCCCGCGGTCGCAAGCCGGGCGACATACTCCAGCGCAAAGACTCCGAGGATCACCCGGTCGATGATGATTGCGTGCCCACCCAGAGCATCGGCGACCGTCGGCTCCGTGACGAACAGGCCGAATGCGATCGACAGGAGAATCAGGAGAAGGATCGCCCAGTTCAGGGGCGACAAGCCCTCCTGGCTCCAGGCTTGCGGGTCAAGTTGACGATGTAGCCTGCGCCGAAGACTTGACAGGAGTTTCATCGGCGGTTCGACTCTCCGGCGGCCCGCTGGGGGCGGCTTGGCCGCTTATCCAGCCTGGAAGCGGCTGGTAGCATACAGGCCGGGCGCGACTTGACAAGCCGCGCGCCGCCGGGCGGTCAATCGCCGCCAGCGTGACGGGGATGCCGGCTAGCCGGCGAGCGCCGCATTGTTCTCCGCCATCGTTCCCTTGGCCGGCCGCTCGATCAGCCGCGCAACCGGAAGCCGCTCGCGGATCCAGTCCTGGAACCCGGCGAGTACGATCTCCTTCTCCGACAGGATGCCCTGCGAGTAGGCGCCGGACTCGAGCCCGCGCTGCACCGAGGACGTCAGCACCTCGTCTTCCGACTGCACGCGCGCATTGAGCCGCGCGCAGAGGAAACGCGCCGCCTTCATCTCGCGGCGGTCGTCCACGAAGCCGTAGGAACGCGCGCGGATGAGCGTGCGGCCGGCGCCGAGCGGCAGGACGTGGAAGAAGTCGAGCCACTCCGGGATAGATGTCGAAGAACACGTTCGGGTAGAGGCCGAAGTAGGTCCAGCGCCGGCGCATGTCTTCCGGCAGGTGCTCGATCACCGGCAGGAATTTCGCATAGCCCTGCGCGCTCCAGGACTCGCAGCGGCTTTTCGCGCATGCGGTGCGAGAGGCGCATCGTGCCGCCGGGGAAGGACTCGCGGTCGTACTGCGCCTCCATCAGCGCGGAGAGTCCCGGGTGGCCGATCGGGAAGTGGTAGTCCTCGACATAGTTCTCGATGACGTTCTTCCAGTCGATCGCGACCTCGTGGGTCCACATCGTGTCGAGCGGCACCATCTGGTCCATCTTGTAGTGCGAAAGCTCCGCGACGTGCGGCGCCATGCGCTCGGCGACCGAGGGTTCGCCGCCCCGGAAGCGGATGAAGACCATGCCCATGAAGATTTCGAGCTCGATCGGCTTCAGGCCGTACTTCGAGCGGTCGAACTTCGGGAAGGTGTCGGGCGCGCTGATGCTGCGGTTGCGGCCGTCGAGGTGATAGGTCCAGCCGTGGTACATGCAGGTCAGGAACTTGGCGCAGCGGCCGCGCTCGCCGGAGACGACCGCGTGCGCGCGGTGGGCGCAGACGTTGTGGAAGGCGCGTATCTCCCCGTCCGCCCCCTTCACGACGAAGCCGCGGCGGCCGAAGAACTCGAAAGTCAGGTAGTCGCCGGTTTCTTTCAGTTCGCTCGTATGACCGACGATCTGCCAGGACGACAGGAACAGAGTGTTCCTTCTCCAGCTCGTGGAATTCCTCGCTCGAGTAGGCCCAGGCGGGCAGCGTCAGGCGAATCGCCGGGATCGGCGGCGACTTCGGGCTCAGGCGCACGCACGCGGACGGGCGCCGCCGCCTCGATGCGCGGCGCGAGCCAGGGAAAGACGCTGCAGAGATAGGCGCGGCACTGGCGGCGCGCGGCCTCGCGGTCGAAGTCGTCGCCCTCGAAAAGGATCCCCTGCCACTGCTGGTCGACGAGTCCCATGAGTCCCTGCGCCACCGCTTCGGCGTCCGGCCACATTCCGTTGCCGCGCGCGGAGATGAGTCGCTTGCAGAGGTCTATGACCATCCGGCTCCAGCTCGCATCGCGCTCCCCGCAGATGCGCTGGTAGTCGCCGCGCGCCTTGGACTCGGCCAGGAAGGCGTACCAGACGGCGATCTTGTGCGAGTCGGAAAGCCCGCGGCCGAGGCTCGCGTCGATGATGCCGAGGAGCGCGCGCAGGTCGTCGTCGCCCGCCTCCTCCCGCACCGTCGCCATCGCGCCGGCGAATTCCTCCGACACTTCGCGGAGCGTCGCGAGCAGGAGCGCTTCCTTGCTGCCGAAGTGGAAGTTGATCGAGGCGGCGGTGTGCCCGGCGGCGCCCGCGATCTTGGCGGAGGTCAGCTCCGCCAGGCCGTGCGTCGAGATCGCGGCTACAGTCGCCTGGATCAGGTCGAGCTTGGACCCGGTCGGGCGGACGTCGCTGCTGGGTTCGAGATTGGCGGCCATGCTAGCCTCCTCGCCGAATGCCACACATTCTATCCCGCCGGGCCGGTTTGACTCAACGAATGTTTAGTTTACTGAATCACGGTTTAGTCACGTGTAGCTCATTGTTTTTGCTAATTTTTTCATTCCCGACCACGGGGATGGAGATCCGCACGGACTGGATCGCGATGCCGGATGGCGTTCGCCTCTCGGCGGATCTCTACGAGCCCACCGGCGCCAAGGCCGGCGAGAAATATCCGGTGCTGCTCGAGTACCTGCCCTATCGCAAGCACGAGGCGCGGAGCCGCAACTGGCCGCTCTACTCGTATTTCGTGGAGCGCGGCTACGTCGTCGCCGCGGTCGACATCCGCGGCACCGGGAACAGCGAGGGCCGGCTGATCCCGCACGAGTATTCCGAGATCGAGCAGAAGGACGGCGAGACCGTCATCGACTGGCTGTCGAAGCAGCCCTGGTCGAACGGCAACGTCGGCATGTTCGGCATCTCCTGGGGCGGGTTCAATTCCATCCAGATGGCGGCACGCGGCGTGCCCGCGCTCAAGGCGATCGTCGCGATCGATGCGACCGAGGATCTCTACCAGGATGACGTGCACTACATGGACGGGATCATGCATCTCGACTCCTGGGAGATGAGCATGGATCTCGACAACACCCGGCCGGGCGCGCCGGACTACGTGATCGACGACGAGAATTTCCGGAATCGCTTCGACACCGAGCCCTGGATGCTGACGTACAAGAACCAGCAGCGCGACGGGCCGTTCTGGGATCGCGCGTCCGTGCGCGACCGCTACGACACGATCCGCATTCCGACTTTCCACATCGGCGGCTGGTACGACGGCTACCGCGACAGCATCCCGCGCATGCTGGAGAACGTGAAGAACGCGCCGGTGAAGGCGATCATGGGCGCCTGGCACCACACCTGGCCCAACGAGCCCTATCCCGGCCCAGGCATGGAGTGGCGGCACGAAGCCGTGCGCTGGTTCGACCAATTCCTCAAGGGCAAGGAAACCGGCATCCTCGACGAGCCGCGCTTCGCGGTTTTCGTGCGGAACTGGCATCCGCCGGGACCGCATCTCGAAAACGCGCCGGGAAGCTGGCGCTACGAGGACGGCTGGCCGATCGCGCGCATCCGCGATCGCGTGCTGTTTCCGCAGCCCGATCACACGCTGGCCGCGAAAGCGCCGGCGGCGGCGACGCACCAGCTCCGCTACATTCCTTCCGTCGGCTACGAAGCCGGCGGGCCGGTCATGTGGTGGGGCGACGTGGCGCACGACCAGCGCGGCACGGATGCCTTCAGCCTCGTCTACGACAGCGCGCCGCTCGAATACGATCTCGAGATCCTCGGCTTTCCGCAGGCGATGCTGACGGTCGCCGCGAACGCGACGCGCGCGAACTGGTTCGCGCGGCTCTCGGACGTCGCGCCCGACGGCACGGTGACGCAGGTGGCGGGCGCCGGCATGAATGGCGCGCATCGCGAATCGGCGCGCGACCCGAAAGCGATCGTGCCCGGCGAGCCCTTCGAGCTGGACGTCGAGATGCATTTCGCCTCCTGGGTTTTCCCCAAGGGCCATCGCATCCGGCTCGCCGTGAACAATGCGCAGTGGCCGATGCTCTGGCCGACCCCGGAGGCGATGACGACGGAGCTGAAGCTCGGCGCGTCACGCCTGACGTTGCCGGTCGTGCCGTACGAGAAACGGCCGGTGCCAGCATTCCTGCCGCCGGCCAGGGATCCCGCGTACGCCGGCGTCGAGTCGATCGACGGCGGAACCACGTCGGGTTACGGTGAGATCTCCTCGGTGGACCGCAACCCGCAGACCGGCACCGTGGTCGCGAAGGCGACGAACGGGTCCGGCACGCAATATCCCTGGGGCACGGAGAAGAGCCTCGAAACCATCCGCTATGAGATCAAGGACGACGCGCCGGCCGACGCGCAGGTGCTCGGCACCCACCGGATGGAGGTCGAGCTGCCCGGGCGGTCGCTGGCCTGGGATGCCGAGCTTTCTTTCCGCAGCGACCGCGAGAATTTCCTTTACAGTTACCGCCGCCGGCTGACCGAAAACGGAAAGTTGCTGCGCGAAAAGACATGGACCCGAACGATACCGAGGGATTTTCAGTGACGAAACGCATGAACCCGACGACCTGCCTCACGATGTCCGCCTGCCTGGCCGCGATCGCGCTCAGCGGCTGTGGCCGCAAGGTGGATGAGGCTGCCGCCGCCGACCTCGCGCTGACGGGCGGGAAGATCTACACCGTGGACAAGGACCGGAGCTGGGCGGAGACGGTCGCGATCAAGGACGGACGAATCATTTTCGTCGGCACGACCGAGGGCGCCCAGGCGCACATCGGCGAGGCGACGAAGGTCGTCGACCTGAAGGGCCGAATGGTCGTGCCGGGATTCCAGGACTCGCATGTGCATCCGATAACGGGCGGCATCGAGGCCAATGCCTGCGACCTCAATGGACTGGACACGGTCGAGCAGTACGTCGCCAAGATCAAGGAGTGCGCGGCTGCCAATCCTGACGAGCCCTGGATCACCGGCGGCGGATGGCTGATGTCGGCGTTCGGACCGGGGGCGCTTGCGCGCAAGGAACTGATCGATGCCGTCGTGCCGGATCGCCCGGTGAAGCTCGACAGCCGCGATGGCCACACGATCTGGGTCAACAGCAAGGCGCTCGAGATCGCGGGCATCACGAACAGGACGCCGGACCCGCCGGACGGGCGAATCGACCGGGACCCGAAGACGGGGAAAGCCATCGGAAGCCTCCAGGAAGGGGCCGATGTGCTGGTCGAGGAGAAGATCCCGCCCGACAGCGATGCGAAACTCGACGCGGGCCTGCGGTACTCGATCAAGTACCTGAACAGCCTCGGCATCACCGCGGTGCAGGACGCGAGCGTCAACGAAACAGTGGACGGTCTTGGAACGTATCGGCGGCTGGATGACGCCGGCGAACTCTCGCTGCACGTCGTCGCCTCGCTCTGGTGGAAGCGAGACGAGGGGCTCGAGCAGATCGAGGAAATGAAGCGCCTGCGCAGCGAATACACGAAGGGTCATATCGACGCCGGCACCGTCAAGATCATGCAGGACGGCGTGATGGAGAATTACACGGCGGTGATGCTCGAGCCCTACCTGCTGCCCGGCAAGAAGGATGTCCGCGGCATCCCGATGGTGGACCCTGAAAAACTCAAGGAAGTCGTGACGCGACTCGATGCCGAAGGCTTCCAGGTCCATTTCCATGCGATCGGCGACGGGGCCATCCGGCAGGCGCTCGACGCCATCGAGGCGGCCCGCACGGCCAACGGCGACCTCGGCCATCGCCACCACATCTCGCACATCCAGCTGATCGACGAGGCCGATGTGCCGCGCTTCAAGGCGCTCGGCGTCGTCGCGAATTACCAGCCGCTCTGGGCCTGCGCGGACGAGTACATCACCGAGCTCACGATTCCGTTCATCGGACCTGAACGGTCGTCGCACATGTACGCGATCAACAGCCTCGAGAAGAGCGGCGCGACCATCGCTTTCGGCAGCGACTGGTCGGTATCGAGCGCGAATCCCTTCTGGCAGATGGGAACTGCCATGAGGCGCATCTGCGGGCCCCCCGGCGAGGAGACGGAACCTTTCCTGCCCGAGGAAGCGATCACACTGTCGCAGGCGATCGATGCCTTCACCATCAATGCGGCCTACGTGAATCGCATGGAGAAAGACACGGGTTCGATCGAAGTCGGCAAGAGCGCTGACCTTGCAGTGCTCGACCGGAACCTCTTTGAAATCCCGGCGTCCGAGATCGGGGGCACGAAGGTCCTCGTGACGCTGTTCGAAGGCAAGCCGGTGCATGGAGACCTCGGAGGACTCTGATGAAAACGCCACGCCATCTCGTCGACCCGGAAGGACAGCGGCTGCCGATCAAGCTGGATTCGACCAGCAATGGCGAGTTCATGCCGGTTCCGCTGTCGCCCGCGAACCGCCATGCGAACCGGCTCGCGCAGGAAGCCGCGAGCCTCAACGCGAAGCGCCTTGCGATCGGCCGCCGCGACTTCCTGGTTTCCGCCTGCGGCGCGGCGAGCACGCTGCTCGCCTTCAACACCGCGAATGCCGCGGCGGGCCGCGTCGGCGGATTCTTCGACCTTCCGATGGAAGCAGCGGTCGAGCCGCAGGCCGCGGCTGCGACGCTGGAAACCGGCGAGTTCATCTTCGACGTGCAAGGCCACTACGTTGACCCCACGGAAGCCTGGCTGAAAGTCGCGCCCGAGGCCGCCTTCAAGTGGTCGCCCAAGGCCGGCTGCGCGCTCGCGGATGGAAAGACGCCGCGCAGCCACCTCGCCTGCCTGACCTCCGAGGAATTCGTGAAGGACGTCTTCCTCGACAGCGACACCGACATGATGGTGCTGTCCTTCGTGCCGGCGCGGCGCGATGCCTCGCCGCTCGAGATCGAGTCGGCCGACGCCGTGCGGCGCATCGTCGACCGCATGGAAGGCAACCATCGCCTGATGATCCACGGGCGCGTGAACCCGAACCAGCCGGGCGACGTCGAGGACATGCCGCGGCTGCGCGACCAGTTCGACATCTGCGCCTGGAAGACCTACACGCAGTGGGGGCCGGACGGCGCGGGCTTCTTCCTCGACGACGAGGTCGGGATCCGGTTCATCGAGGAAGCGCGGAAGCTCGGCGTGAAGGTCATCTGCGTGCACAAGGGCCTGCCCTTCGGCCCGAAGTCCTACGAGCACAGCCAGTGCCGCGACATCGGGCCGGTCGCGAAGCGATTCCCGGACGTCAGCTTCCTCGTCTACCACTCGGGCTTCGTCTCCGAGGTCGAGGAAAAGGCCTATGGCCAGAATGCGAACGGCGACGGCATCGACACCCTGATCCGCTCGCTCGAGGAAAACGGGATCAAGCCCGGCTCGAACGTCTACGCGGAGCTCGGAAGCACCTGGCGGTTCCTGATGCGCGACCCGCAGCAGGCGGCGCACGGCGTCGGGAAGCTCCTGAAGCACTGCGGGCCGGAGAACGTGCTCTGGGGCACGGACTCGATCTGGTACGGCTCGCCGCAGGACCAGATCCAGGCGTTCCGCGCCTTCCAGATCGCGCCGGAGTTCCGCGGGAAGTACGGCTATCCGGAGATCACGCCGGCCTTGCGCGCGAAGATCTTCGGCCTGAACGCGATGCGGCCTTACGGCATCTCGGCCGATGAAATGAAGCTGCGCGCGCGGCGCGACACGGTCGCGGGCGAGCGGCTCGCCTATCGCGAGCGGCCGGAGCCGCATTACCTGACGCGCGGGCCGAAGACGCGGCGGGAGTTCCTGAACCTGCTGAACTGGAACGGCGGCTCACGGGCCTGAAGTACGTCGCGATACTCGCCGCGATCGCGATCGCCGCGGGAGTCGGCTTCGCGCTCCACGAGCGGGCGAATGCGCCGGTTGCGCTCCGCGCCGGCACGGCGCTCGCCGATCCGCGGCCGATCGGCGAATTCTCCCTCGTGGACGCTCACGGCGAGCCCTTTGGGCCCGACAGGCTCGAAGGCCACTGGAGCCTGGTGTTCACCGGCTTCACGAACTGCCCGGACATCTGCCCGACGACGCTCGCGCTTCTCGCGTCGGTCCGTGCCCGGGTACCGGATGAGCGCCTGCAATTCGTCTTCGTGAGCGTGGACCCGGAACGCGACACGGCCGAACGCATCGCGTCCTACCTGGCGCATTTCGGTGCAAGTCTGCTCGGTGCAACGGGGTCAGGCGCGGAAATCGAGCGCTTCACGAAGGCGCTCGGGCTCGCGCAGGTGCGCAATCCCGGCGTCGGCGGCGAATACACCGTGGACCACTCGGCGGCGCTCGTGCTGATCGACCCGAAGGTCCGCGTCGCCGGCTATTTCCTGCCGCCCCACGACGAGCGGGCGCTCGCCGCGGATCTCGCAGCGCTGAAATGAAGGGGACGCACCCCTTCATATTCGAAGCGCGGGTCTCCATTGCAATATGAAGGGGTGCGTCCCCTTCATTTCCTAGATCTTACCGAGGTCGACGTCGGCGTTGGCCCAGGCCTTCGCGAAGCGGTCGGCGACTTCCTGCGCTTCGGCTTTCTTGCCCTGCGCCTTGAGCGCGAGCGCGAGGCCGTGCAGCGACCAGCCGTTCTCGGGATTCCGCGCCAGCTCGTCGCGGAAGGCCTTCTCCGCTTCCGCGGGCTTCTTCGCCTCCAGCAGCACGGCGCCCAGCGCCAGGCGCGACGGCCAGTTCCAGGCCGGCGGCTCGTCGTAGGGCAGCGTGTCCTCGATGGTGACGGCGGTGTTGAGGGCCGCAATCGCCGCGTCATAGTCCTTCGCCGCGCGCGCGATCTCCGCCGCGACGAAGCGCTCGGCGACCTGCACGCCGCCGATCAGCGAGTAGCGGTCCCAGGCCAGCATCTTTTCGATGGCGGGATTCGTCGTCGCCGGCACGAGGGCCTCGTGGAACTTCTTCGCATCCTCGATGCGGCCCTGGCGCACGGCCGCCATGGCCTGGGCATAGTTCCACATCGCCTGCATGTAAGGCAGGTCGTCGGCAGGCTTCGGCGTCGCGATGACCTCGTCCCAGCGCCCGAAGCGCACCGCGGCGTAGAGCGGCGTCAGCGAGAAGTTCTGCATCGCCTCGAAGCCCGGGGTGCGCATCAGCTTCGGGTCGCTGGTGCGCTCGCCGGTATGGGCGGCCGCGGCGCGCGCGATTTCGCTCGCGCCTTCCATCGTGGCCGCGAACCACAGGAAATGATGGTTGTGCGGCACGTAGCCGAGCGGATAGGCGCCGGGCCCCGGCTTGCAGATCGCGAGGTAGCTGTCATCGGCGGCGATCGCTTTCTCATTGGCTACGACCGCATCGTGCCAGCGGCCGACGCGCGCATAGATGTGCGCCGGCATGTGCACCAGGTGTCCCGAGCCGGGCAGCAGTTCGCGTAGCTTGTCGGCGGCGGCGACGCCGCGCGACGGGTCGGGCGACGCCTCGACCGCGTGCACATACAGATGGAGCGCACCCGCGTGCTCGGGATTGCGCTGCATCACGGACTCGAGCTGCGAGACGACCTCGGCCGTGTGGCCCTTCGGCTGGCCGCTGGCGTCGTAATAGTCCCAGGGCTGCAGGTCCATCATGGACTCGGCGTGCAGCGTGACGGCATCGAAGTCGTCCGGATATTTCGCCGCGAGCTCCGCCATGGCCGCGGCATAGGCTTCGTCGAGCGGGCGGCGATCCTCGGGCGGCTCCGCGGCGTAGCGGGCGGACAAGGCCTTGATGAAGGCCTGCTCTTTCTCGCTCGCATCACCCGCCGCCGCCTGCGCGCGTTGCAGCCGGTCCCAGGCCTTGGGATTGTTCGCCGGGTCCATGGCCGCATTGACGTGCGGGCCGAGCACGAGCGAGGCGCCCCACCAGCACATCGCGCAGTCCGGATCGAGCTCGGCCGCCTTCAGGAATGAGCGCTCGGCCGCGTCGTGGTTGAAGCCATAGGTCATCGCGAGGCCCTGGTCGAACCAGCGCTGCACGTCCGGGCTCTTCACGGTGACGGGCATGCTGTAGTTGCCAAGGCCCTCGATCAGGTTCGCGCCGACGGGTGCGATGTCCAGGGCCGGCGCCTCGGACTTCGTGCGGTTGTACAGAAAGTAGCCGGCGGCCGCCACGAGGATGACGACGATCGCCAGCATGAGATTCCGGTTCATGCCGTTCTCCGGGCTGTGCTTTGCGAAGGGCACTGGATACTCCGAATCCGGCGGAATTTCAATCCGCCCTGCTAGAATCCCGGGCCTCTCACGCAAGGCCCGTCCATGAATACTCCCCCGCTCGTCCACCGCCTGCTGCTCGCCCTGGCAGCGTCCGTCGCGATCGCCGCCCCCGCCCGGCCGGCCGACAGCGCCAGCCCCGCCGGCTACGACGCGCTCGTCCAGCTCTTCCAGGAGTGGCGCGCATTCGAGCGCCCGCCACTGCGGGACGGGGCGCCGGATTACACGGCGGCGACGACCTCGCGGCGGCTGCAGGAACTGGCGGCCTGGCGAAGCCGGCTCGACGCGATCGACAGCTCGGCCTGGCCCGTCGAGGCGCGCGTGGACCACGCGCTCGTGCGCGCCGAGATGAACGGCTTCGATTTCAATGCCCGCGTGCTCCAGCCCTGGGCGCGGGACCCGGCTTACTACATGAGCATCTGGAACGAGCAGAGCGACACGCCGGCGCACGAGGGCTCCGAGCACCACGGCATCGTCGAGCTGTGGACCTATGAATTTCCGCTGTCCCGCGAGGCGGAGAAGAAGCTCGCGGCCGAGCTCGCGATCGTGCCGCCGCTGCTCGCCCAGGCCGAGGGCAACCTCACCGGCAATGCGCGCGACCTCTGGGTCACGGGCGCGGGCACGATGCGCCAGCAGGTCGATTCGCTCGACAAGCTGGCAAAGAAAACCGCCGGCAGCGGCGGGGGCCTGAAGAAGGCCATCGCCTCCGCGCGCGAGGCGACCGTGAAATTCGTCGCCTGGCTGGATGCGCAGGCGCCGTCGAAGAACGGCCCTTCCGGGGTCGGCCGCGAGAACTACAGCTGGAACCTCCGCAACGTCCATCTCGTCCCGATGACCTGGGAGGAGGAAGTCGTCCTGCTGAAGCGCGAGCTTGCGCGCGCCCACGCCTCGCTCAAGCTCGAGGAGGAGCGCAACCGCGGGCTGCCGGAACTGCCGATGATCCAGACGCCGGAGGAATTCGAGCGCCGCGCCAACGACGCGGTGACTCGCTACCTCGCCTTCCTCGAGAAGCGGAACCTCTATCCCATGCGCGCGAACATGGATCCGGCGCTCCGGGCAAAGATCGGCGCCTACGTGCCGATCGAGACCCGCAACTTCTTCGCGATCGCGACGCACTACGAGCCGCTCACGCTCTACACGCATTTCTATCACTGGTGGGACCTCGCGCGGATGCGCGACGAGCCCCATGCGAGCCCGATCCGCCGCGGGCCGCTCCTGTTCAACATCTGGGACACGCGCGCCGAGGGCATGGCCACCGCGATGGAAGAGCTGATGCTGAATGCCGGGCTCTTCGACGACTCGCCGCGCACGCGGGAGATCGTCTGGATCATGCTCGCCCAGCGCGCGGCGCGCGGCCTCGCCTCGCTCTACGCACAGGCCAACCTGTTCGACCTGCAGCAGGCGAAAGCCTTCCAGGTCGAATGGACGCCGCGCGGCTGGATGCGGCCCGACCTCGACCTGCTCGGCTTCGAGCAGCAGCTCTACCTGCGCCAGCCCGGCTACGGCACGAGCTACGTGACGGGCAAGCACCTGCTCGATGACCTGATCCGCGTGCGGGCCCATCAGCTCGGCAAGGACTTCTCGATCCGGCAGTTTTTCGACGAGGTCAACGGCGCCGGGCTGATACCGGTCTCGATGATCCACTGGCAGCTCACCGGGATGGAACCCCAATGAGAAAGCCCGCCTTTCTACTCGCCTTCTTCCTCGCATTCGCCGCGGCGGCCGACACGACCGCCGACTACAGCATGCTGTTCGCCGGCAAGAAGAGCGGCGCGCTGAAGGCGGTGACCGGCGACGACGGCCGCCTGCGCGTCAGCTTCTCCTATCGCGACAACGGCCGAGGGCCGGACATCGAAGAGGAGATCGCGCTCGCGCCGGATGGCACGTTCAAGCTGTTCCGCCAGACCGGCAAGTCCACCTTCGGCGCCGTCCTCGACGAGGAATTCAAGCTCGCGGGCAAGAAAGCGAGCTGGCGCTCCACGGCCGACAGCGGATCGAGCAGGCTCGACGGTCCCGCGATCTACCTGCCGTTCAACGGCAGCCCGGAAACGGCGGCGATCATCGTGCGCGCGACGCAGAAGGCGCCCGGCGGCCGGCTCGCCGCGCTCCCGGGCGGCGAATTGCGGAGCACCCGGCTCGCGGAAGCGCGCATCGGCGAGCGCTCCGTCGTCCTGTACGCGCTCTTCGGGAACGGCCTGCAGCCGGACTACGTCTGGCTCGACGCGGATGCCGGCATGCGGCTCTTCGCCAGCATCAATGCGGGCTACAGCCACTTGGTCCTTTCGGGCTTCGAGGGCCAGGCCCCGGAACTCGAGCGCCTGCAGAAGGAGGCCGAGGGCAGCTACCTCCGCGACATCGCGAAGAAATACGTGGAGCCGCTGCCGGGACCCGTCCTCATCCGAAATGTCCGCGTGTTCGACTCGAAGAGCGCGACTCTTGGCGAGGCGTCGGACGTCTACGTCCACGACGGCCGGATCACGTCGATCCTGCCGGCCGGATCGACTGCGCGTGGCGCGGCGACGGTCATCGACGGCGCCGGCCGCGCCCTGCTGCCCGGGCTCTTCGACATGCATACGCACGAGGAGGCCTGGAACTGCATCCTGCAGATCGCCGGCGGCGTCACGACCTCGCGCGACATGGGCAACGACAATGCGCACCTGGCGCGACTCATCGCCGACATCCGGCAGGGCGACACGATCGGGCCGCACATCGAGCCGGCCGGCTACATCGAGGGCGAGAGCCCCTTCTCGTCGCGCGGCGGCATCGTGGTCAAGAGCGTCGAGGAGGCCGAGGCCGCGATCGACTGGTATGCGCAGCGCGGCTTCCGCCAGGTCAAGCTCTACAACTCCATGAAGCCCGAATGGGCCCAGCCGGTCGCGGCGCACGCCCATTCGCGGGGCCTGCGCGTGAGCGGCCACGTGCCGGCTTTCTCCCGCTCCGAGCGCGTGGTCCGCGACGGCTACGACGAGCTGCAGCACATCAACCAGATGATGCTGAATTTCGTCTCCGACCCGGACACCGACTCGCGCACGCTCGCGCGCTTCATCCTGGTCGGCGAGCGGGCGCGCTCGATCGACCTCGACTCGAAGGAAGTGCGCGATTTCATCGCCCTCCTCCTCGAGCGCGGCACCGTCTTCGACCCGACCATGGCGACGTTCGAGGCCATGTACAACCAGCAGCAGGGCGACATCGACCCCTCGGTCGCCATGATCGCGGATCACCTGCCGTTCGCCTCGCAGCGGAACCTGCGCGTCAATTCCATGGACGTGAGCGGCGGGAAGCTCGAGGTCTATCGCTCGTCCTGGAAGCGCATGATGGAGTTCCTGGGACGCCTGCACGCGGCCGGCGTGCCGATCGTGGCCGGCACGGACAGCACCGCGGGCTTCATGCTGCACCGCGAGCTGGAGCTGTACGTCCAGGCCGGCATGACGCCCGGCGAGGCGATCCGCATCGCGACCGAGGCCGGCGCGCGTCATGCCGGTGTCCTCGGAGATCGCGGCACGATCGAGCGCGGCAAGCGCGCCGACCTGATCCTGGTCGACGGCGACCCGACGAAGGACATCTCGGACATCCGCCGCGTCAGCTACGTGATCAAGGACGGCACCGGCTATGCGCCTGCCCGCCTGTACGAGGAGCTCGGGGTGCGCCGCTTCGCGGAGCCGCCCGCAATCAGCCGCTGAGGGCGCCTCAGGCCGCCGGCGCGAGCGGGCGCGGCCGGCCGATGGCGTGGCCCTGGACGAAGTCGATTCCCATCGCGCGCGCGGCCTCGAGCGCCGCGACGTCCTCGATCTGCTCGGCGACGAGGCGGAAGTTCAGCGTGCGCGCCATGCCGACGACCGCGCTCACCATCGCCTGGTTGACGGTGTCGCGGCCGAGGTCGCGCATGAACGAGCCGTCGATCTTCAGGAAGTCCATCGGCAGCTGCTTGAGGTTGGCGAAGCCGCCGAGGTCGGTGCCGAAATCGTCGAGCGCGAAACGGCAGCCCATGCCGTGCAGCACGTCGATGAAGCGGCGCGCCTGCTCGAGGTTGCCGATGACCGAGGTCTCCGCAACCTCGAAGCAGATCTGGGCCGGCTGCACGCCGCTGCGGTCGAGCTCGTCCACGACGAACTCGAGGAATGTCGGGTCGGCGAGCGTCTGGCCGGAGATGTTGATCGAGAGGCTCCGCCCCGGCGGCAGCCGGATTGCGCCGGCGGAAACCGCCGCGAGCGCCGAGGTGAGGACCCAGCGGTCGATCATCGACATCAGGCGATAGCGCTCCGCCGCCGGGAAGAATTCCGCGGGCAGGACGGCCTGGCCCTCGTCGTGCAGGCGCACGAACACCTCCATGGCCGGGCCCCCGCCCTGCGCGCCCGGGCGCGTCGGCTCGATCGGCTGCACGTACAGCTCGAAGTAGCCGTCCCGCAGCGCCGCCTGGAGTCGCTGCAGCCAGTGGATCTCGCCGCGATGGCGCGCGACGGCCTCGTCGTGCGAGGAATAGACGTGCACGTGGGTGTCGCTCTGCTTCTTCGCGACGTAGCAGGCGGAATCCGCCGCGCTCAGGATTTCCTCGAGGGAATTGCTCTCGCTGGTGAGCTCGACCAGGCCGATGCTGACGCCGACGCTGAAAATGCGGTCTTTCCAGACGAAGCGGTACTCGGCGATCGCGCGCGAAATGTCGTCCGCGATCTGGCGCGCCTTGTCGAGCGGGCAGCCGACCAGCAGCACGCCGAATTCGTCGCCGCCGAGGCGTGACACCGTGTCGGAATCGCGCACGGCCTCGCGGATCAGCGCCGCGACCTCGCGCAGCATGTTGTCGCCCGCAAGATGCCCGCTCGTGTCGTTGACCGCCTTGAAGCGGTCGAGGTCGAGGTAGCACATCACGTGGCCCTGCCGTCCCGCGCGCGAGACCTCGAGCGCCTCGCCGAGCCGGCGCTCGAACTCGCGCCGGTTCACGAGGCCGGTGAGCGCATCGTGGCTCGCCTGGTAGGACATCTGCTGCGTGAGCCCGCGCAGCTCGCTGACGTCGTGCAGCATCACGGCGACGCCGGCGATCTCGCCCCCGGGACCGCGGATCGGCGAGGCCGTCGCCTCGACGCCGAGCTCGTTGCCGGTGGCGCGCGCCGATCAGGAGCGAGCGCCGGCCGAGGTTCACGCGGCTGCCCGACCCGAGGCATTGCTGCACCGGATCCGGCAGCGGCCGGCGATCGTGCTCGTCGACGAATCCGAGCATGGCGCCGAAGGCCTGGCCGACCGCGTCTTCGCGGCGCATGCCGGTCAGCGACTCGGCCGATGCATTCAGGTAGTCGATCAGCCCGTGCGCGTCGGTGGTCAGGATTCCCTCGCCCAGCGAATCGAGCGCGAGCTGCGAGCGCGCCGGGGCGGCCTCGCCCGCGCCGTCCTCGCGGTGCGGCAGCATCTCCTCGGCGGTGAACAGCACGAGCTTGCGGCCTTCGGATTCGACCGTCGAGCCGGAAATCTCGAGGCGCGTGACCTGGCCGTGGGAATCGGCGAGCTCGACTTCCGTGAGCGAGCGCGCGTCGCCGCCGCCCAGCGCGCGCGCGACCGCGAGGTTCGCGAGCTCGGTGTAGTCGCCGGACACGAGGTCGGCGAGGCTGCGGCCGACGAGCTGCTCCGCCGGGATGCCGACCAGCGATGCAAAGGCCGGGTTGACCATCTCGATGCGCTCGCCGTGCAACAGGGCGGGCTCGCGCAGGGCGGCCAGCATGCCGCGCAGGGAATCGCCGCCGCCCTGGGGCCGCTGGAGCTTGCGCCACTGCAGGAAAGCCACGATTCCGAGCGCAAGGGCCAGCATCGCCAACGCGACGGCAGCGAACATCGGGACCGTCATCAGGCCTGTTATCCCCTTCAATTCCGCGGCCCGCGGGACCGTCAATTTTGTTTCATTGCGCGGCCTTCGGCAGCATATCTCACGCTTGTACTGACGCCCGCGGCGATTCACCATAATGGTGATGGACGCCGCAACCGAAGCCGCCCGCCGGCAGATGATCGACCAGCAGGTCCGGACCTGGGACGTGCTCGATTCGCGCGTGCTCGAGACGCTCGCCGCGGTGCGCGCGCGAGCAGTTCGTGCCGGAAGCCTATCGCGCCGTCGCATTCGCCGACGCGCCGATACCGCTCGGCCACGGGCAATTCATGCTGAAGCCCGCGCTCGAAGGCAGGATATTGCAGGCGCTCGCGCCCGTGCGCGGCGAGCGCGCGCTCGAGGTCGGCACCGGCAGCGGCTTCTTCGCCGCCTGCCTCGCTCACCTGACCGGCGCGGTGGACAGCGTCGAAATCCACGCGGATCTGGCCCGGAGTGCCGAGCGCGCGATCGAGTCGACCGGCGTCTCCCGCGTCACGGTCGAGACGGGCGATGCGCTCGCGCGCGAATACGACGCGCGATACGAGGTGATCGCGGTGACCGGCTCGCTGCCGGCGCCCGAACGGCGCTTCGAGCGCGCGCTCACGGTCGGCGGGCGGCTTTTCCTGGTGACCGGCGCGGCGCCCGCCATGCAGGCTTGCCTCGTCACGCGCACGGCCGAGGAATCCTGGCATTCCGAAGTGATCTTCGAGACCTGCATCGAGCCGCTGCTTCAGCCGAAGCCGGTTTCCCGCTTCCGGTTCTAGACTTGGGCTGAATGACTCGTCCTGGCCCACTTTTCACTCGCTTTGGCGCGTGCTCGGTTGCCAGCAACCACTCCCGAGGCATAAATGGAGCCTCTTGTGATGGGTCAGTTGGTGATATACACTAGTAATACAGTAGTTGTCCTATCCGCTTTCACCTGGTGAAGGAATTCCTGCGCATGAACACCCGATTCCTGGTCCACGCCATCCTCGCGGCCGCGAGCATCGCCAGCTATGACGCGGCGGCCACCGACCTCAAGGAGGTCTATGAGCGCGCGCTGACGAGCGATCCCCTGATCCGCGAGGCCGATGCAAACCGGCTCGCCGCCCGCGAGTCGAAGCCGCAGGCCGTCGCCGCCCTCCTTCCGCAGCTTGGTGCCGACGCCACCTACAACGACGACTCCAGCGATGGCTCGCAGACCTTCCTGCAGGAGGACATCCTCGGCAACGTCACCGTCGGCACGGCGCTCAGCAACACGGAAGGCACGCGCACGAACTGGCAGGTCACGCTGCGCCAGAATGTCTTCCGCTGGCAGAACTGGGCGGCGCTGCGGCGCGCGAACACGGAAGGCGCGCAGGCCGAGGCCGACTACCTCGCCGCGCAACAGGACCTGATCCTGCGCACGGCGGAGGCCTACTTCAACGTGCTCGCCGCGCAGGACACGCTCGAGGCGCTCGCGGCCGCGCACGACGCGATCGCGCGCCAGCTCGAACAGTCGGAAAAGCGGTTCGAGGTCGGCCTGATCGCGGTGACGGACGTGCAGGAAGCCAAGGCCGCGTTCGACGAGGCCACGGCCGGCCTGATCCAGGGCAAGCGCAACCTCGCAACCGCCGGCGAGCGCCTGCGCGAGCTGACGGGCGACACCTACGACGAGCTGGAGAGGCCGGGCGCGGACATGCCGCTCGCCGCCCCGAATCCCGCGAACCCGGAAGACTGGGTCAAGCTCGCGATGGACCAGAATGCGCGGCTGGTCTCGAGCCGGCTCGCCGCCGAAGTCACCCGCCACGAGATCAGCATCGAGCGCGGCTTCCACTTTCCGGAGCTCGACTTCTACGTGACGCGCGGGGAGTTCGACGCGGACGGCTCGTTCACGAATGAGGAGGGCGAGACGTTCCCGCAGGACTCGGATTCCGAGGACACGACCTACGGCCTGCAGCTCAACGTGCCGATCTTCACCAGCGGCGCGACGTCCTCGCGCGTGCGCCAGGCGCAGTACCGCCACACGGCGGCGCGCGAGCGGCTCGAGCGGACGGGCCGCGAAACCGAGCGCGAGACGCGCGACGCCTATCTCGGCGTCAACTCGGAAGTCGCGCGCGTGCAGTCGCTGAACCAGGCCGTCGAATCCGCCGAGACCGCGCTCGAGGCGACGGAAGCCGGCAACGAGGTCGGCACGCGAACCTCGGTCGACGTGCTCGAGGCGCGCCGCCGGCTGTTCGAGGCGCAGACCAACTACGCCCGCAGCCGCTACGACTACCTGCTGAACGTGCTGCGGCTGCAGCTCGCGGCCGGCACGCTGGACGCGAAGGGCCTCACGGACATCAACGCGCTGCTGACCGAGAAGGTCCGGGTGCGCTGAGCGGGATTCAGCCCGGGCCGCTGCCGGCCGCGCGCGCGAGCCGGTCGGCCACCGCCGCCCAGGCTTCGTCCGCCGGCACGGCTTCCACCAGGATCCGCTCCGCGCGCGCGGCGTCGAGCGCGCGCAGCGCCCGGTACAGCGCGCGCGCATAAGCCACGGGTCCTTCCGGCATCCGGCGCCACACCAGCCCTTCGGAACCGGCCGGCGCGTCGCCGCGCGCGAGCACCGCGACGCGGGCGCCCGTCGCGATCGCATCGCCGAGCGCGCGCTCGAGGCCCCCGGCCTCGACGATCGCGAGCGGCGTTCCCGGCGCGTAGTGCGAATGCTCGCGCCCCGGGCGCGCGGGGCGCGTCCTGGCCCGGATCCTCAACCGTCCCGACGACGTCGGCCACCTGCGATCGCGACACCGCGCCGGGACGCAGCAGCGTCACGCGCCCGCCGAGGCAGGCGACGATCGTCGATTCGAGGCCGACCTCGCAATCGCCGCCATCGAGCACGAGCGCGACGCGGTCGCCGAGCTCCTCGCGCACGTCGGCCGCGCGCGTCGGGCTGATGCGGCCGTAGCGGTTCGCGGAGGGCGCGGCGATGCCGCGGCCAAAGGCCGCGAGCAGGGCGCGCGCCACGGGATGCGCGGGCGCGCGAAGCGCGACGCTCGACTGCCCGCCCGTGATGACGTCGGGCACGCGCTGCGACCGCGGCAGCACGATCGTCAGCGGCCCCGGCCAGAATGCCTCGGCGAGGCGCGCGGCCGCGTCAGGGACGTCGCCCGCCCACTCGCGTGCGGCCGCGAAGCTGCTGACGTGCACGATGACGGGATGGCTGCGCGGACGGCCCTTCGCCGCGAAGATGCGCGCCACCGCCGCGGGATTCGCGGCGTCCGCGCCGAGCCCGTAGACCGTCTCGGTCGGGAACGCGACGAGCTCGCCCGCGTTCAGCAGGCCGACGGCCTCCTCGATCCGCGCGGGTTCCGGCAGCATCGGATCAGGCGAGCGGCGTGCGCTGCCATCCCGACTCGGTGCGCCGAAGCTCGTAGGCCGGCCAGTAGTGCTGGTCCAGCCGGACCGTGATGATCTCGACCGAATCGTTCCAGCTCACGGTCTTCAGGCGCACCGAGGCGCCGTCCGGCCGCCCGGAAACCGCGCGGATGAAGCCATCGAGGTCGGGGACCGGAATGCCGTCGACTTCCGTGATGCGCCGGCCCGCCCAGAGCTTGTAGCGCGAGGCCGGTGAGCCGTACATGAAGAAGGCGATGAACACGCCCTCGGGCTCGATGCCGCGCTGCACGGCCATGGCGCGGTGCGGCTCCTGGAGCGTCGCGCCCGCCCAGATCAGCACGCGATCGACGTCGCGGCCGGAAAGCACGACGGTCTTGAGCGGAACGGTCAGCTCGGCGTCCGCCGCGCCACAGCGTCAGCGTGACCTCCGGTGCGCGCACGGCCGCGCTGATGTCCGCAAACGTGTTGACGACCTTGCCGTCGACCGCGAGCAGCAGGTCGCCGGGCTCGAGCAGCCCGGCGGCCGGCGTGCCGGCCACCAGGCGGTCGACGGTCAGCACCGTGCGGCGGCGCGGATTGTGGGCCGTGACGCGGTCGATCCAGTCCTCGGGCAGGCCGAGGCGCCTCGCCTCGGCGAGCGAGAGCAGGCCGAACTCGGCCTCCGCCGAGTAGAGGGTGCGGCCGTCGCGCACGTACTCCAGCATTTCCTGCACGAGGAAGGCCGGCACGCCCATGTTCTGCTGCACGAGCTCGCGTCCCTCCTCGTAGGCGAAGCTCGACCACAGCGCCACCACGGCGCCGCGCCGGTCGACGATGACGCCGTCGAAATCCGCCGGCCCGTTCACGAGCCGCACGATCTCGAGGTTGGCGTCGCGGAACTGCAGCGTCCGCGAGAGCGGGAACGCGACCGGGCCGATCGAGGAGACCGTCGCCTGCTGGGAGACGACGCGGTTGTCGCCCTGCAGCCCCACGACGTGCACCTGCTCTCCGGTCGCCGGCATTTTCTCCGCAAAGCGAATGGCCTGGACCGGCGTGTCGCCGAGGTGCCTCGGGTCGTAGCGCACGACCGCGAGGTTGTGCAGCGGATGGACGTACTCGACCGTCGCGTCGACCTCGATCGTGCCGGCAAACGTCAGCCGCACGTCGCCGAGCGCGACCGGCACGGTGTTGCGGTCGACCGCGACGAGCCCGCGCTCGGCGTCGAGCACGATGCCCGTGCCGTGGTAGTTCCGTTCCGTGACGCCGGAAACCGAGTACGGCATGGTGAACTCGACGAGCACGAGCGATGGCGCGAACTCGTCGACGAGCTTGTCGCCCGTCTTCGCGAAGCGCGTCTTGCCGGAGGCCTGCGGTGGCGCATCCGGGCCGGCGGCGATCGCCTCACAGGGCCAGAGGCCGGCGGCATCGTCGCGCACGCAGTGGCGCGCCGGAAACCAGGCGCGGTCCACGCGGATCGTCGTGTACTGCATGGTGCGCGTGTCTTCCGTCGTGAAATAGCGCACCGTCGCGCGCTGGCCGTGGCCGAGCCTGACGAACACGGCGAGCACGTCGTCGATGCCCTTGAGCGGCTTGCCGTCGAGTTCGGTCAGCACCGCTCCGCGCGGGATGCCGGCCGAGCCGAACATGTAGCCGGGATTGGCGAGGAAGACCCCCTCGATCGGCACGTTCATGTGGCGCGCCATCTGCCACGACAGGGTATGGAGCACGCCGTCGCCGATCTCGAGGTATTCGTCGGGCGTGATCGCGTGCAGGTCCTGCACCGGCAGCACGATCTTGCGCGTCCCGCCGCCCCGGACGACGGACAGCTCGACCTCGCCGCCGACGCGGTCGTCGAGCAGCGCGTCCAGCGCCTCGAAATCGGAAATCGGCTTTCCGTCGGCCGCAACCAGGACGTCACCGACGGTGAGCTGGCCGTGGGCGGCTGCGCCGGGCTGCACTTCCGTGACGACGAGCATGCCGGTTCGCGTCGGGGCATTCTTGCGCGCCGCGGTCTCGACCGCCGGCGGCAGGCCGAGGCGCCGCAATTCGTCGTACGGCGTGTAGCGGAAGACCGTCTGCAGCGTGCCGCGGGTGACCGGGCGATTCGCCTGCAGCGCCTCCAGGGCCCGCGCGATGCGCGGCAGCGGAAGGTAGAAGCTCGAGGCCGCGCCCGTCGATCCGCCTGCGTTCAGCGCGAGGACACGTCCGCGGATGTCGATGACCGGCGAGCCGGACGAGCCCCCGGAGGTGCCCGATGCGGCCTGGTAGTAGAAGGTGTTGAAGTCGTTGTAGCGGCCGACGCCGTACTCGGGCGCCTGGCGGTCGAGCCGCGCCAGCGTTCCCGCGAGGATGGAGAGCTGCTCGCCGGCATCGTTGCCGACGACGCGGATCTCGACGCCGATCTGCGCGCCCGCGGGATAGAGCGGCAGCTCGGCCGGCTCCATGTAGCGGAGCTTCTTCGGGTCGTAGCGGTAGAAGCCGAAGTCGTGCACGGGATCGCGGTACACCGGCTCGAGCTCGACTTCCTCGCGGTTCAGGAAGGTCGCGAGCGCCGTGACGGGACCCGGCGTGACGACGTGGCGGTTCGTCAGGATCAGGCCGCGTTCCGCGTCGACGACGAAGCCGGTCGCCTGCGCGGAGGTGTTCCATTCGGTGTCGAAGGCGCGGGCCGCGTCGATCTGGATCGCGACGACGCCGGTCGAGATGCGCTCGAGCGTGCGGGTCCAGCGCGAGGATTCCTCGAGCTCGATCGGCTGCGGCAGCGGCATGATGGGCAGCTGCGGCTGCAGCACCGCCTCCGGAGGCAACGCGCCATCGGGCTGCGGGGCCTGGGGTATCGGCACCTCGGGTTGCGGTTGCGCCGGCTGGGGCTGGGCCTGCGGCTGGGGCTGCGGCTTCTCCTGTGCCTCGGCGGATGCGAGGGCGAGGAGCGCGACGACGGCGGCCAATGCCAGCCGTCGTGGGAATGCGCTCAATCCAGCCGGTAGTCGAATGTCTCATGAAAACGCTCTCTGAATTCTTCCATCGTGAAGCGGTGCTGCTGCGTGCCGACCGTCGCAATCTTGATCGCGCCCGCGAGCGACGCGATCCGGCCCGTGGTTTCCCAGTCGATGCCGCGCATCAGCCCGTAAAGGAGCCCGGCGCGATAGGCATCGCCGCAGCCGGTCGGATCGACGACCGCCGCTGCCCTGACCGGGGGTATTTCGACGCGGCGGCCGCCCACGTGAATCACCGAGCCCTGCGCGCCCTGCGTCACTACATAGGCCGCGACGCGGGCCGCAAGTTCCCCGGTCGAGAGGCCCGTCCGCTCCTGGAGGAGCTGGCCTTCGTAGTCGTTGACGGTAACCCAGGTCGCCTGCTCGATGAAGCTCCCGAGCTCCTCGCCGCCGAACAGCGTCATCGCCTGGCCGGGATCGAAGATGAAGGGAATGCCCGCGCCCGCGAACTGCGCGGCATGGGCGATCATGCCTTCGCGCCCGTCCGGCGCGAGCACGCCGATCGTGATGCCGCCGTCCCGCGGCACGTCGAGCCGCCAGGAATGGTTCATCGCGCCCGGGTGGAAGGCGGTGATCTGGTTGGCGTCGAGGTCGGTCGTGATGTAGGCCTGCGCCGTGTACTCCTCGTCGATCGCCTTCACGTAGCGCAGCGACATCCCGTTGGCGCCCATCCAATCCCGGTACGGCCCGAAGTCGTGGCCGACGGCGCCCATCGCGTGCCCGTCGCACTCCAGCAGTTTCAGGTTGAATGCGATGTTGCCGGCGCAGCCGCCGAAATTCCGCCGCAGCGTCGGCACGACGAAGGACACGTTCAGCAGGTGGATCTTGTCGGGCAGGATGTGATCGCGAAAACGGCCCGGATACACCATCACGGTGTCGTAGGCGAGCGAGCCGCAGATCAATGCCGCCATGTCAGCACCAGGAGCCAGTTGGCTGCGAGCAGGACGAATGCGACGAACACGGCCGCGGAGCCGAGCTCCTTGGCGATGCCCGACAGGGGATGACGCTCGACGCCGATGCGGTCGACGGTCGCTTCCACCGCGCTGTTGACGAGCTCGATCGCGAGCACGAAGAAGACCGGGCCGACCAGCAGGGCGCGCTCGACGCCGTTTTCGCCGAGCCACAGGCCGAGCGGCACCACGATCGCGGCGAGCAGGCACTCCTGCCGGAACGCCTCCTCGTCGCGCCAGGCCGCCGCGAATCCGCGCCAGGTGCTGCCGAATGCGCGCGCCAGGCGCGCCGGGCCGGTCTGCTTGTCGGGACGGAAGGTCACGCGCCGGCCGGCTTCCAGGCGATGTCGAGCTGGCGCGCGGCGCGCACGTCGTCGAGCCGGCGCACCGGCATCGTGTGCGGCGCGGACTTGACGGTGGCGGCATCGCTCTCCGCTTCCTTGCGGATCGCGACCAGCGCCTCGACGAAGCCGTCGAGCTCCTCGCGCGTCTCGGACTCGGTCGGCTCGATCAGCAGGCACTCGGGAACCAGCAGCGGGAAATAGGTCGTCGGCGCATGGTAGCCATGGTCGAGCAATCGCTTCGCGAAATCCATCGCGGTGACGCCCTGCTCGCGGGCCTGGCGCTTCAGCGTGATGATGAACTCGTGGCTCGCCCGCCGGCCGGGGAAGGCCGCGTCGAATCCGGCCTCCGTCAGCCGGGCCATCAGGTAATTCGCATTCAGCGTCGAGAACTCGGCGACGCGGCGCATTCCCGCGGCGCCGAGGATCCGCATGTACACCCAGGCGCGCAGCAGCACGCCGGTGTTTCCCATGAATGCCGAGAGACGGCCGATCGTCTCCGGCCGGTCGCGCTCGTCCAGCCAGCGATAGCGATCGCCTTCACGGCCGACGACGGGTACCGGCAGGTAAGGCAGCAGCCGCTTCCCGACGCCGACCGCGCCCGAGCCCGGCCCGCCACCGCCATGCGGTGTCGAGAAGGTCTTGTGCAGGTTCATGTGGATCACGTCGAAGCCCATGTCGCCCGGGCGGACCTTGCCGAGGATCGCGTTCAGGTTCGCGCCGTCGTAGTAGAGGAGCCCGCCCGCCGCGTGCACCTTGCGCGCGATCTCGACGATGCGCCGCTCGAACACGCCGAGCGTGCTCGGGTTCGTCAGCATGATGCCCGCGGTCGCGGGCGACAGCGCCTTCTCGAGCGCGGCGACGTCGACGTCGCCGTCCGGCAGCGACGGTATTTCGCGCACCTTCATGCCGCACATGGTCGCGGTCGCCGGGTTCGTGCCGTGCGCCGCATCGGGCACGATGATCTCGGTCCGGGCGGCGTCGCCGCGCGCGCGATGATATGCGCGGATCATCGCGACCCCGGCGAACTCGCCCTGGGCGCCGGCCATCGGCGTCAGCGACACGCCGGCCATGCCGGTGACGTGACGCAGCATCTCCTGCAGCTCGAAGAGGCAGGCCAGCACGCCCTGGCCCGTCGAGGCCTGCGCGAGCGGATGCCGGCCCAGGAATCCCGGCAGCATCGCCAGCGAATTGCAGGCCCGGGGGTTGTACTTCATCGTGCAGGAGCCGAGCGGATAGAAGTGCGTGTCGATGCCAAAGTTGAGCTGCGACAGGCGCGTGTAGTGCCGCACGGCCTGCAGCTCGGAGACCTCGGGCAGCGGCGCCGACCCGCGCCGGCGAAACGGCGACGGGATATCGGTCTCTCGGTCGATCGCCCGCTCGACTTCTATGAGACGAACGTCGAGGGCACACGTCGGCTGATCTCCGCAATGGTTCGCGCCGGCACTCCGAACTTCGTCTTCTCGTCGAGTGCCGCAATTTTTGGCACGCCGGAGGTCGACATCGTCGACGAAGACACCTCCCAAGCAGCCCGAGTCGCCTTATGGCGAAACCAAGCTGATTGGTGAGTGGCTTATCGAAGATGCGGCACGCATCGCGCCGGTTAACCGTTGCTCATTGCGCTACTTCAACGTAGTGGGATCTGGCGACGCGGCTGTGTACGACGTCAGCCCCTACAACCTGTTCCCTGCCGTCTTTGGTGCGCTCACCGAAGGGCGGCGGCCAAAAGTCAACGGCACCGACTACCCCACGCCTGACGGCACCTGCGTCCGCGACTACATCCACGTACAAGATGTTGCGGACGCGCACGTCGTCGTGGCGCAAGCACTCGAGAGCGGTCGCGACATCGCTCGGGTGTACAACATCGGCACCGGCTCCGGCACATCGGTGCTGCAGATCATGGAAGCGATGAAGGAGGTCATCCCCACGTTGGAGTGGGACGCCGCCGAGCGTCGACCAGGCGACCCGGCTCAGATCGTGACCTCATCAAAACGCCTGGCAGACGACCTCGGTTGGACATCGAAGTACGACCTCTCCGACATGGTTCGCAGTGCTTGGGATTCGTGGCAGGCAAGTCACTAGCACGCTCAGACCGGTACATCCAGCACCAGAATGGGATCGGACGTTGGCTGCTCGGAACCACCGGCAGGCTCCACAGTCATACCGAACGTACTGGCATCGGACGGCCAGTCGATCACCTGCCCGGCCGCATCGTTGCTGCCGCTTTCCAAGAGACCACGTGACCGAGCACCAGCGTCGTTAATCGCCCACAGCTGATACACCGAGCCGGCGGGCGGGGAAGACGAGGTCGGTAGCGATGACGACAGCTTCACCACGCTCGCGAGAGACAACGAGAGAACCAGTTCCACCGCCAACGATCGCTCCCTTGACGGCCTCCGCGTCGTCGGCGTTCAAAACAGCCGCCACGGACGCAGCGTCCGCCGTCAGCTGATCCACGTCTTGCGCGGTGTTGTAGGCGACGACGCCGAGACCTGCTGCAGCAACCAGCAGCGAAGCGGCCGCGACTGAGAGCCAACGCACGGCCGCCCTACCCCGAGGGGCGTCCGCACGCTCCGAGACTTGCTGCGGAGGCTCTTGTGGCGTCTGCCGTGCCTGGGCCAGCACCGATTCGCGCAGATGGCCCGGCGCCGGCTCGGCCGGAGAGTGTCTGACAAGCGTGCCGTTGTCATCAAGAAGTCATTCACATCGGAGGCGCAGGTGTCGCAGTCTTTGAGGTGACGCTCAAACTGACGCCGTTCGAGTTCGGGGAGGGCATTCAGTGCGTAAGGGCCGCTCAGAGAGTGCAAGTCGCCCACCGTTTCGTCGCCGCCGAGGCCTCGACCACTCGTTCGGTCAGTCATACCGACACCCCCAAGCAATCGCGCAGGCGAATCAGTCCGTCGTCGCATTCGCGTTTTAACCGTCCCGAGTGGTACGCCGAGGGTGCTGCCCACCTCGGCATAGGAAAAGCCCTGGTAGTAGGCGAGCTGTACCGATTCACGCTGCAGCGATGTCAAGCCCTCCAGGCAACGACGCACTTGTTCTGCTTCCATTCGTTGTTCAACAGCCTCGGAGACTTCGTCGTGTGGACGACGGACGTCCCGCTCGGCCGCACGCTGCTCACGGTTGGTGCTGGCCTGCGCTGCGCGAACGCGATCGACCGCGCGCCGGTGCGCGAGCGTCAGCAACCAAGAAAGGGCGGTCCCAGATCCGCTGTCAAAGCGCGTTGACTGACGCCAAGCTTGCAGGTAGACCTCTTGTGTGACTTCCTCCGCCTGGGAACTGTCTCGTACCACGCGTCGCACCAGCCCGAACACCTTGCTACATGTTCTGTCGTAGAGCGACGCAAACGCGTCGTGGTCGCCACGAGCGACACTCACCATAAGATCGTTGATGAGCTTGACCTCCGAGGAGGCAGCAGGGACCCCGGGCGGGCTAGAGGACCGGTCTACAGAGTCCGGCGGCAAGTTGGGCACGGCTGCGAGTCTGCCCCGAGAGCGTTTTGAGTGCGCCATTCACGACCCGCTCCTGGTCTCATCGTCGAATCACGTGGCCAAAGCAGCCGTGCTCGCATCGCAGGGCTTCGGCACGACTGCCACCTCCTCATTCGTTGCTGAGGGCCGCTCGGATGGGTCCCGGCCCCGACCGACTCGCCCGGTAGACTGAGACTGCGTCCCTACCCATCACCCGTTCGATTCGCACCGCATCGTTGGGAGCAGCCCGTGGCTCGCGTCGTCGTCGACGTCATGCTGAAGCAGGAGATCCTCGACCCCCAGGGCCAGGCTGTGCCAAGGGGCGCTGACCCGACTGGGGTTAGCGGGCATTACCAGCAGCGTCCGTCAGGGAAAGCGCTTCGAGATCGAGTTCGACGATCCCGTGGATTCCGCCCGGGTCGAGGAGCTAGCCGAGACACTGCTAGCCAACACGGTGATTGAGGACTACCGCGTTCGCCACGAGGACGCGTGATGTCGGCCCGCATAGCGGTCGTGACCTTTCCTGGAAGCCTCGATGACGGCGACGCGCTACGGGCTGTTTCCCGGGCTGGCGCTGAGGCGGTCTCGCTTTGGCACGGCGAGCGAAATCTGCCGGACGTCGATGGCGTCGTCCTCCCAGGAGGATTCTCCTACGGCGACTATCTGCGTTGTGGCGCAATCGCCAGGTTCTCACCGGTGATGACGTCGGTGATTGACGCTGCAAAACAGGGCCTGCCCGTACTGGGCATCTGTAACGGCTTCCAAATCCTCTGCGAGTCGCATCTGCTTCCGGGCGCCTTGATACGCAACGACGTACGCAGAGTTCGTCTGCCGCGACCAACGGCTGCGCGTCGAGAACGCGCATACCGCATGGACCTCCGAGTACGAACGCAACCAGGAGATTGTTATCCCCCTGAAGAACGGCGAGGGGGGGTTCGTGGCCGACGAGCGAACGCTCGACTCTTTGGAAGCTGAGGGCCGCGTCGTCGCTCGCTACTTGGATGACAACCCCAACGGTTCCTACCGCGACATCGCCGGCATTGCGAACGAAGCAGGAAATGTCGTGGGCCTGATGCCTCATCCAGAACACGCGGTGGAGGCGCTTACTGGCCCAAGTACCGACGGGTTGGGTTTCTTTCTGTCTCTGGTGCGAAAGCCCGTGAACGCATGAGCGCTCCGCATCTTGATACCACCAAAGACGCCGAAACCACCCCCGATGTGCTACAGCCATTCGCTGAGCTGGGGCTAAAGGACGACGAGTACGCGAACATTCGTAGCATTCTCGGTCGCAGGCCGACGAGCAGCGAGCTGGCGATGTACTCCGTGATGTGGAGTGAGCACTGCTCGTACAAGTCGAGCAAGGTTCACCTTCGCCAGTTCGGCGAGAAGGTGCCGGAGTCTGCTCGCGACATCCTGCTTGTGGGTATTGGTGAGAACGCTGGAGTGGTTGATGTCGGTGGCGGACTCGCCGTTACCTTCAAGATTGAGTCTCACAATCATCCGTCCTATGTGGAGCCGTACCAGGGTGCTGCGACAGGCATCGGTGGCATTGTGCGCGACATTCTTTCGATGGGCGCGCGTCCTGTTGCTGTGATGGATCCCTTGCGGTTCGGTGCTGCCGATGCTCCCGATACCCAGCGCGTGCTACCGGGGTGGTGGCCGGAATCGGCGGGTACGGCAACTGCCTGGGGCTGCCGAATGTTGGTGGCGAGGTCATTTTCGACAACTCGTACCTCGGCAACCCTCTCGTGAATGCACTGTGTGTTGGCGTAGTACCGCAGGAACTCATCCAGAACTCTGCTGCCAACGGGGTGGGAAACCACGTGGTGCTGTTTGGCGCGAAGACCGGTGGTGACGGTATCGGCGGCGTCTCTGTTCTTGCCTCGGAGACGTTTGATGAAGGCGGACCGAGCAAGAGACCGAGCGTGCAGGTGGGCGACCCGTTCGCAGAGAAGGTACTCATTGAGGCTTGTCAGGAACTGTTCGCGCAACGGTTGGTGGTCGGGATTCAAGACCTCGGTGGAGCCGGCATTTCGTGCGCAACGTCTGAGATGGCGTCTAATGGCGAAGGTGGTATGCACGTCTGGCTCGATCGCGTTCCCCTTCGAGATGCCACTCTGGTCCCCGAAGAAATCCTGATGAGCGAGTCGCAGGAGCGCATGTGTGCGGTAGTTGCGCCAGACAAGCTCGACGGGTTCATGGCGGTTTGCAGGAAGTGGGATGTTGAAGCGGTCGTCATCGGGGAGGTCACTGACTCCGGCCGTCTCACTATTGACTGGCACGGCGAGCAGATTGTTGATGTACCGCCAAAGACAGTCGCGCACGAAGGCCCGGTGTACGAGCGTCCGTACGAGCGTCCTTCCTATGTCGACAGGATGCAGGCCAATGAGCCGAGTGCAGCGCGACTCAAACGCCCTCACGGTCCGGATGAGCTTCGAGCGACCTTGCTTCGCATGGTGGCCGCACCCAACCTCGCGTCAAAGGCCTGGGTTACCGATCAGTACGACAGGTACGTCCTAGGCAACACGGTCCTCGCACAGCCGGAAGACTCTGGGGTGGTTCGCATCGCCGAGGATGGACGGGGCGTTGCCGTCAGTACCGACGGCAACGGTCGATGGTGCCAACTCGATCCGTACGCGGGAGCCCAGCTCGCGCTGGCGGAGGCTTACCGAAACGTCGCCACGACCGGGGCTAAACCCCTCGCCGTCACCAACTGCCTCAACTTCGGCTCACCTGAGGATCCCGGGGTGATGTGGCAGTTCGCCGAAACGGTTCGTGGCCTTGCTGACGCTTGCCAGGAGCTGGGTGTGCCGGTCACCGGTGGCAACGTCAGCTTCTACAACCAAACCGGTGACGGTGCCATCCTGCCGACACCCGTGATCGGTGTGTTGGGTGTCATTGAAGACGTCGACCGACGTACTGGCATGACGTATGGCGCTGATGGTGAAGCGATGTGGCTCATTGGCGAAACTGCAGATGAGTTTTCCGGCTCGGAGTGGGCGCACGTGATTCATCAGCACCTAGGCGGAAGCCCACCCAAAGTCGACCTTCATCGCGAGCGCAAGGTGGCAGAGATTCTGGTCGCGGCCTCGCGCGACGGGCTAGTGACTGCGGCGCACGACGTCTCATCGGGCGGGTTGGCGCAGACATTGGTGGAGATGGCTCTCAAGTCACGCACGGGTGCGCGCGTGGTCTTGCCAGAGTCGGTCGATTCTTTTGTTGCGTTGTTTAGCGAGTCCTCGGGGCGGGCAGTGGTGGTGGTGCCTCGTGCTGAGGAAGTCCGTTTCCAAGACATGTGCCAGGCGCGTCACGTCCCCGCCGAGCGAATCGGTGTGGTGGACGCGCAACAGGTCGAGGCAGCACTGGAGTTCCAAGGACTGTTCACGATCAGTCTGAGCGAACTTGGAACGGCCAGCGAAGCAACGTTCCCCTCGCTTTTTGACTAAGAGGTCTTGAGACTCTTGGTGTGCCGGTGATGAAACGCTTGACCAGTCCGGAACGGGCGACGGATGCGTATCAGGCGCAGTGGGAAGTCCTTACGCAATGGTGGAAGCAGATTCCCGAACCTGCATGGCAAAAGCAAAGTGTCGTTCGTCATTGGCGCGTTCTAAACCTCATTGGTCACTTTGCCCTGGTGGCAGACTCGATCGTGTCAGCTTCTAAGGCGGCGGCCACGGAGCCGGCTCTTGCTTTGAGTGACTACCTGATGCGGTACGCACAGGTTGCCGATCACATCGATGTCCGGACACGTGAGGTAGGCGATACTCCAGCAGCGGTGATGGAAGCCATCTCAGTGGCGGCCGCCGAGGCCGATGTATGCCTTCGCTCGTCGAGGTCTGCCGATCCCGTGGTGAGTGCGCGACGAGGCCCGATTCGCTGGTCGGACTTCCTTGCCTCTCGATGCATCGAACTAGCGGTGCACAGCGATGACCTCAGGCGTTCGCTGCCGGAAGGTGGACCTGCAACGGTGCGAGGCTGCGAGCAGTTGGCAGTGCGGGCCCTGGCTAATGTCCTCGATGCGCGCGCTCCCGGCCACAGTGTCGAGGTGCGTATTCCGCCCTACGCCGCGGTCCAGTGCATCTCCGGACCAAGGCACACGCGGGGCACGCCGGCTGCGGTGGTGGAGATGAGCCCAAGCACCTTCTTGCAAGTCGCGGCCGGTCGTACCTCTTGGGGGCAGGCGGTTCGTGGCGGGCATGTCCTCGCCAGCGGTCAGCGCGCCGACCTGCAGGGACTGCTCCCGCTCCTGACCTGACTGAGCGCAGATCGCCCCTTGGGGAGGAAATGGATTCTCCTAGGTGTCGGCCTGATAACGATTCCCTGGTGGTCAGGAGTCGCCATAGATAAGTCCTGGTCAGGGTCGTAGATTCCGAACGCCTCATGTGTGGGTGGGGCGTTCTAGGGAGATTGGTGCCAATGACACAGACGGTCGAATCTCCCACTGTCGAAGTGGCAGCCTCACTGCGGTCGCTGGTTAAGCACTTTGGCGAGGTCGCCGCGGTCGACGGCATAGACCTAGACATTTATGACGGCGAGTTCATCACGCTCTTGGGTCCTTCTGGCTCAGGCAAGACGACTGTGCTGCGCCTCATTGCCGGTTTTGAGTTGCCTACCGAAGGAACCATCACGCTTTCTGGGCAGGACGTCTCGGCATTGCCACCCTTCGACCGTGACGTGAACACCGTGTTTCAGGACTACGCGCTGTTTCCTCACATGAACGTCGCAAAGAATGTTGAGTACGGCATGCGCGTTAAAGGAACTCCGAAAGGGGAGCGACGCCAGCGCGCACTTGAGGCACTGGGGGCAGTCCAGCTGGCAGGCTTTGAGGAACGCAAGCCAGCCCAAATGTCGGGTGGTCAGCGTCAACGGGTGGCGTTAGCCCGCGCCTTGGTAAATCGACCTTCCGTCTTGCTGCTCGATGAACCTCTAGGCGCACTAGATCTCAAGCTTCGGGAGCAGATGCAGGTAGAGCTGAAGCAGCTGCAGCGCCAAGTCGGAATTACCTTCGTCTTCGTCACACACGACCAGGAAGAGGCGCTGACGATGTCTGATCGCATCGCAGTCTTCAACGCCGGACGCATCGAACAAGTCGGCACGCCATCGGAGATCTATGAGAGGCCGGCAACCCCATTTGTTGCTGGCTTCGTTGGAACATCCAATCTGCTTCAGGGGGAAGCCGCGCGTCAGGTGTTGGGTCTCGATGGAGTCTTTAGTGTGCGACCAGAGAAGATCCGCATCGCCGATGCAGTGTCGGATGCGTCACACGGTGAGCACGGCGTGGCCGGTGTCATCAACGAAGTGGTGTACGCAGGCGCGAGTACGCGATTCGTCGTCGGCCTGGAAGTGGGCGGCCACCTGGTGGCCCTCCAACAGAACCTACAAACCTCCTCAATGGAGGTTCAGGAGATGCGTGGCCGACATGTGAAGTTGATATGGCGACGCGAACACGAAACAAGGGTTGGATAGCTCCGAGAAGCAGCCTTCTCGGTGAAACATACGAACAAGGAGGAGCCGGTGCACAGAAAGCGTCTGCTCGCGATGGGCGCGCTCGTCGCTTCCGTATCTCTCGTGCTAGCCGCTTGCGGCAGTGACGACGACGATGGGGGAAGTGACAGTGGTGCGCAGACCGTTCCCGATAACCCAATGCTCGCGGAGTTGGGTGACGGTGAGGGACAAGTACGAATCTTGGCGTGGCCAAGTTAGGTAGAAGACGGAAGCGTCAGCAAGAAAGCCGACTGGGTTACGCCCTTCGAGGAAGAGACCGGATGCGAAGTGGATCTCACGACGTTCAATACGTCCGATGAGTCGTTCACGAAGATGAACAGCGGCGAGTTCGATGTTGTATCTGCTTCGGGGGATGCATCTCGCCGCTTGATCTATGCGGGCCTGGTTGATCCCTTCAATGTGGAGCTCACGCCAAGCTATGACGAGATCTTTGAGGATCTCAAGGACAAGCCGTGGAACACCGTTGAGGGTGTCCACTACGGAATTCCTCATGGTCGTGGGGCAAACCTCCTGATGTACAACACCGAAGAGGTCAAGCCTGCTCCTACGTCCTGGGCAGAGACATGGGCGGCCGACAGTGAGTATGCCGGTCGAGTCACCGCCTACGACAACGCCATCTTTATCGCGGATGCGGCCGTCTACCTGAAGGCGACGCAGCCGGACCTAGGAATTGAGAATCCTTACGCGCTTGATGAGACCCAGTTGGAAGCAGCCAAGAATCTGCTGATTCAACAGAAGGAGCTCATTGGTGAGTACTGGAGTGACTATTCGAAGACGCTCGGCTCGTTTGTGCAGGGTGACACTGTGCTCGGAACGACATGGCAGGTCATCACAAACTTCGCACAAGCCGAGGGCGCACCAGTCGAGGCGATCCTTCCGAGTGAGGGTTCGACGGGATGGTCCGACACCTGGATGGTGGCGCACGACTCTCCGAACATGAACTGCGCGTACATGTGGGCAGACTGGGCGACGTCGGCCCAAACAAACGCCGAGATTGCAGAGTGGTTCGGCGAAGCCCCCGGAAACGAGAAGTCGTGTGAGCTCACGAGCCAATGAGGATCACTGCGACATCTTCCACGCGGGAGACCCGGAGTACTGGGAAGACGTCTGGTACTGGCAAACCCCGACCGAGGATTGCGCCGATGGCCGCACAGACGTCAAGTGCACGACTTATGCCGACTGGACGGCAGCCTGGACTGAGGTTCGGAGTTAGCACTACGTCGCACCCGTAGTTCACGGGACGGTGTTGCGGACGAGGCGAAATCGCCTCGTCCGCAACACCGCGAGGCGCACGGGCGGTGTGCCTAGCGAAGGAGCAGGACGAGGGAAGAAGGGCCATGGCGGCGTCGGTGGACACAGCCACAGCGGGGAGGCCGAGGTCCCGCAGCCGCGTTTCGGCATTCCTCTATCGCCATCCCAAGTTGAGACTCGGTGCGTTGCTGTCCGCACCTCTCGTGTGGTTTTTCGCGATCTATCTCGTCGCGTTGTTCCTGCTCTTTCTTGCGGCGTTCTGGCAGCAGGACTCTTTCACCAGCCAGCTCATCAAGGAGTTTTCGCTCGACACAGTCAAGGACGTTTTCACGAGCCCTGTTTACCGAGATCTGGCATTGCGCACGATTGGCATTGCGGTACTGGTCACTGTCTTCTGCATCTTTTTGGGTGTACCCGTTGCCTTCTATGCCGCAAAAGTCGCTTCGCTCAGAACACGACGGTTGCTCATCGTGCTGTTCTTGGTACCCCTGTGGGCGTCCTACCTGGTCAAGGCATACGCCTGGCGTGGACTGCTCTCCGAGGAAGGGGGTGTCATCACCTGGCTGCTCCAGCCGATAGGGATGAGCGGACCCGGGTACGGCTATTGGGCGATTGTCATTGTCCTCACGTACCTGTGGTTGCCGTTCATGATTTTACCGGTGTACGCCTCACTCGATCGTCTACCAAACTCTTTGCTGGACGCGTCTGGAGACCTCGGTGCCAAGGCCGGTCGCACCTTTAGGTCAGTGGTGTTGCCCATCATTTTGCCGGGCATAGCGGCTGGGTCGATATTTACATTCTCTCTGTCGCTCGGCGACTACATCGCGGTGCAACTGGTCGGCGGCGACTTGCAACTTCTCGGTAATGCCATCTACACCAACATCGCCGGCGGCGGGAACACGCCGCTCGGGGCGGCCTTGGCTCTCTTCTCAGTAATCGTCATCGTCATCTACATGCTGTTAGTGCGTCGTACCGGCGCACTAAGGGAGCTCTGATGCCCTGATGCTGCTGTCGACGTGGTCGCGCCTCGGGCTGCGCATCTTCCTGGGCATGGTGCTTGCTTTCATCTACGTTCCTCTACTGATTGTGCTCATCAGCTCATTCAACGTTAGTAAGGTCTTCACGTGGCCACCGCGTGATATCACGTTGCATTGGTGGACCGAGACACTCGAGAACTCGGGTGCCCGGTCAGCGTTCTTCGAGTCGCTGCGGGTAGCCACCCTCGCAACCTTGATCGCACTCTTCCTCGGAACGATGATTTCCTTTGCTGTCTCGCGCCATAAATGGTTTGGTCGCGAGAGCATCTCGTTGCTCTTTGTCCTGCCGATTGCACTACCGGGGATCGTCACAGGTGTTGCCTTGCAGAACGCCTTTGTGAACGTACTTGTCACCGACGACTTCCGCATTGGACTGGGTCTCGCGACGGTCGTGATTGGGCACGCAACCTTCTGCATCGTGATTGTGTTTAACAACGTCACCGCTCGACTTCGACGTTCCTCGGTGAACTTTGAGGAGGCGTCGATGGATCTAGGGGCGAGCACTTTCCAGACGTTTCGACTGGTCACATTCCCGCAGATGAGTTCTGCGCTGCTGGCCGGTGGCCTGCTCGCCTTTGGCCTGTCCTTTGACGAGATCATCGTGACGCAGTTGGTCACCGGAGGAGACCTGCAGACGTTGCCCATCTGGATTTTCAACAACCTGGCCCGTCCCAACCAGGCGCCGGTGGTGAACGTGGTGGCAGCCTTGGTGATCTTGCTGTCCATCATCCCGGTCTACTTTGCCCAGCGACTATCGGACGACCCGGCCACCAGCGGCATCTGAGTCAAAGCGCTGCTGAAGGCCGGCACAGCGCATGCCGATCTTCCAGGTTGTGCGGCCTTGGGTATCGCTGGTGTTGGTCGTTGGCGCAGTGGCGTTGACGATCCATCACGTCATGGGCCATCGACATTTCGTGGCGATCCCAATACTCCTGGTACCCGGGCTGGTCTTGGGTGTCACCGAGTACCGGTTCCGGCAAGACGTGGCCCGGTTTTCTCAGGTCGCTTCGCACATCGCAGGGCGACCGGTGACCATGGAGTGTCAACGACTTACCGGTGCTTTGGTGGATGTCACCAGTGAACTCGGTTACGTGGAGTTCGATGCGTCAGGGAGCCCCGCGGATGTCGGTCGGCTCGAGCGCGACGCCTGCAATAGCTTGCGCGACTACGTACACGGCGACAAGCGCTACCCCACATTCCAGCAGATCATTGCCGTGAACGTGTTGAGTCATGAGGCGCATCATCTTGCTGGCGAGATGGATGAAGCGCGAACTGAGTGCTGATCGGTACAGCGGCTCGCGGAAGTTGCGACCTGGCTGGGTGCAACTGAAGAACAGGGCAGCCAACTCGCGGAGCGCTACTCGCGGGAGGTTTATCCGCGCATGCCCGACGCCTACCTCAGTGATGACTGCGTTGTTGATGGCCCATGGGACCAAACGCCTGGAGACGGCGAATGGCCTTGATCGCTGTGGCGCTACTCTCGAGGGCATTCCTTCACCGATAATGGCCTCGTGACTTCTCGAGACGACGCGCTCGCCCTTGACTCAGTGGACGAGCTGAAGCACTTCCAGGCGCGCTTCGTTCAACCTGACGCGGACATCCTCTACCTCGACGGCAACAGTCTGGGTATGTTGCCGGAAAGTACCCGCGATCGACTCCGCACCTTCGTTGATGAAGAGTGGGGCAAGGAACTGGTCCGCGGTTGGGATCACTGGGTCGACTGGCCAACCGCCGTGGGGGACAGGCTCGGTGAGTTGATCGGAGCAGCTCCTGGACAGGTCGTTGTCTGCGACACCATTACCGCGAATCTTTACAAGCTCGCGACTGCCGTGCTCGACGCCATGCCCGGCCGGAAAGTCATCGTTACGGACACCGGCAATTTTCCCACGGATCGATACGTCCTGGAGGGGGTTGCGCAGCGACGTAAAGGGCAGTTGCGTACGGTCGCCACCGACCCCGTAATGGGCGTGACACCAGACAGCCTCCATACCTACTTGGCCGACGACGTCGCGCTCGTCTCGTTCTCGTACGTGGACTATCGGACCGCCGCTATCGCAGATGTCCAGAAGCTCACGCACCTCGCACACCAGGCGGGCGCGCTGGTCCTCTGGGATCTATCGCATGCCGCTGGCTCCATTCCGCTTCGGCTCGACGAGCTCGGTATAGATCTGGCTGTGGGATGTACGTACAAGTACCTCAACGCTGGACCTGGCGCGCCGGGGTTTCTGTACGTGAGGCGCGACTTGCAGGATCGCCTCACCAGTCCCATTCGAGGATGGTGGAGCACCGAAGACATGTTTGCCATGGATGCGCCGTACCAGCCGGCTAGCGGGATTCGCCGTTTTCTATCCGGCTCTCCGAGCATCCCTGGAATTGTTGCCGTGGAAGAGGGTGTCAAGCTCCTCCAGGAGGCTGGTACCGAGAGCCTGCGGTCTAAGTCCGTGGCGTTGAGTGAGCTCCTCATCGGTCTCGCGGACGAATGGCTTGCGCCTTTGGGCTTTGAGGTTGCTTCCCCCCGAGACGCAAGCGGAAGAGGCGGTCACGTCGGGCTTGCGCACGAGGATGCGTACCGCATCAGCCGGGCCGCCCTCGAAGCCGGACTCATCACCGATGTGCGGCCTCCCAACCTTTTGCGACTCTGTCCGGCTCCGCTCACCAGCTCATTCGTTGACGTCTGGGACGCCACTATGCGCCTTCATGAAGTCACACGATCAGGCGCGCACCTCGCAGTCAGTGAAGGACGCCCACGCGTCACTTAGTTCGGACGGCGGCTTGACAGGTCGACTGCGGCGGAGTTGGTTTGGCCCGGTGGTGAGCTGAAATGGACATCCCGGAGACGCGCTATGCAACGACAGTGGACGATGTCCATATCGCGTACCAGGTCTTCGGCGACGGACCGGTCGACCTCGTCTATGTGCAGGGTTTCATTTCCAACGTGGACGCGCACTGGGATGTGCCGGCCATCGCCGGATTCCTGCGACGACTCGCGCGGCT